>CBDCOZ010000001.1:0-215991 GCA_965220085.1 Candidatus Oxydemutatoraceae bacterium
AAGCGACCGCTTAAGCGCGGCACAGGTTGCGTGATATAATGAAAAATCTTGGTTTTTCTTTACGGGATGAGTGTCTTGTGAACACTGCAAAAGGCCTTTATCGGCCGTCTTTTGAGCGTGATAATTGCGGGTTTGGCCTGATTGCCCAGATGGACGGGCATGCCAGCCACCGTATTATTGAGACCGCATTGCAATCGTTGGATCGCCTGACCCATCGCGGCGCTATCGCGGCGGACGGCAAGACCGGCGACGGTTGCGGGCTGTTGATGAAGATACCCGACGGCCATATCCGCCGCAAGGCGGCCGAGGCGGGCATAGAACTCGCGCGGGTTTTTGCGGTTGGCGCGGTGTTTTTGAGCGCCGACGACAGTGCGCGCGAGCGCGAGCGGGACGCGCTTGCGCAGGCCGTCGCCGAGCAGGGGCTCGCGCTCGCCGGCTGGCGCGATGTGCCGATTACGCCCGCGGTCTGCGGCGAGGAAGCGGCGGCGACATTGCCGCATATCGTTCAGGTCTTCGTCAATGGCGAGGGTCTGGCGCCCGATGCGTTTGAGCGCCGTTTGTTCGTGGCGCGCAAGAAAACCGAACACGCGCTTGCCGACGATGATGTTTTCTATGTCGCCAGCCTGTCGTGCAAGGTGCTGTCATATAAAGGACTGGTGATGCCGAACAACCTGCCGGTCTTTTATCCCGATTTGGGCGAAGCGGATATGGAGACATCTATATGTGTCTTCCACCAGCGCTTCTCGACCAACACTCTGCCGCAGTGGCGCTTGTCGCAGCCGTTTCGCTTCCTCGCCCACAACGGCGAGATCAATACGATATGCGGCAATAGAAACTGGGCCAATACGCGCGCGCATATTTTTGCCAGCAAAACATTGCCCGAGTTGCCCGAGCTCGCGCCGTTCGTGTCGGCGGATGAGTCGGACTCCAGCAGTCTGGATAACATGCTGGAAGTGTTGATGATGGGCGGCATCGATATCTTCCGCGCGATGCGCATGTTGATCCCGCCGGCGTGGCAGAATGTCAGCCACTTTGATCCCGACCTGCGCGCATTCTATGAGTACAACGCGATCCACATGGAGCCGTGGGACGGGCCGGCGGGCATCGTGCTGACCGACGGGCGCTATGCGTCTTGTGTGCTGGACCGAAACGGCCTGCGCCCCGCCCGCTATGTGATCACGAAAGACCGCCTGATTACGCTGGCATCGGAGATAGGCGTCCACGATTATCCGCCCGATGAGGTGGAGACGAAGGGGCGGTTGAAGCCGGGCGAGATGCTGGCGGCGGATACCCTGACCGGCGCGCTGTTGTTGCCGAAGGACATTGACGAGGAGTTGAAGAGCCGCCGCCCGTATCGCCACTGGCTGGACGACAGGGTATCGCGCATCAGCGAGCCGGCCGAGGGCGAGCCGCTTGTGCGCCCGATGTCGGATGCGACGCTCGCCGTGCACGAGAAGGCGTTTGATGTGTCGTCGGAAGAGAAGGAGCAGGTCATCAAGGCGCTCGCCGATGCCGGTCAGGAAGCGGTCGGTTCCATGGGGGACGATACGCCGCTGCCGGTTCTGTCGCGCCGCATACGCTCCCTGTTTGATAACTTCCGCCAGCAGTTTGCGCAGGTGACCAACCCGCCGATAGACCCGTTGCGCGAGGCGATCGTCATGTCGCTTGAGACCTCGCTCGGGCGCGAGATGAACCCGTTTGAGGAGTTGCCCGATCACGCCCGGCGGATGACTCTGGACTCGCCGGTCTTATCCGAGCATAAGTTCAATGCCATTTTGCAGAACAGCGCCGAGTATCCGCACGAGGCGTTTGATTTGAATTATCCGGCGACCGAGCGCTTGCGCGCGGTGATCGAGCGGTTGTGCGATCGGGTCGCCGCTTCGGTCAGGAACGGGACGGTCATCGTCGTGTTGTCGGACCGCGCGCTCGCGCGCGACAAGTTGCCGATTCACAGCTTGCTGGCCTGCGGCGCGGCGCACCACCGGCTGATACAAGAGGGCCTGCGTTGCCATGCGAGCATCGTCGTTGAGACCGGCGCGGCGCGCGACTCGCATCACTTTGCGACCTTGATCGGCTATGGCGCGACGGCGGTCTTCCCGTATCTGGCGTATCAATCGCTCGCCGGCATGCAGCGCGCCGGCGGCATCGACGCCGACATCGCGCCGGGGCAGCTGAACATGTCGTATCGCCGCGGCATCAACAAGGGGCTTTACAAGATTATTTCCAAGGTCGGCATTTCGGCCATCGTCAGCTATCGCGGCGCGCAACTGTTTGAGGCGGTGGGCTTGCACGATGAGGTGACGGACTTGTGCTTTCGCGGCACGGTCAGCCGGGTGCAGGGGGCGCGCTTTGACGATTTGCAAAACGATCAGGCGCGGCTCTCGTGGCGGGCGTGGAACCCGAGACAACCGCTGCGCCACGGCGGTCTGCTGAAGTATGCGCACGATGGCGAGTATCACGCGTTTAACCCCGATGTCGTGCAGAGTTTGCACAAGGCGGCGAAGAGCGGCGACTATGCCGACTACCAAGTCTTCGCCGACTTGGTCAATGAGCGCCCGCCGACCGTGTTGCGCGATCTGCTCGAGCCGATAGAAGCGGAGCGCCCGGCGCCGCTTGAGGAGGTGGAGCCGGCGTCTGAGATCGTCAAGCGGTTTGATTCCGCCGGCATGTCGCTTGGCGCGCTCTCGCCCGAGGCGCACGAGACGCTGGCGGCGGCGATGAACAGTCTCGGCGGGCGCTCAAACTCCGGCGAGGGCGGAGAGGACCCGGCGCGGTTTGGCACCGACAAAGTTTCCAAGATCAAACAGGTGGCGTCGGGGCGCTTCGGCGTGACTCCGCACTATCTGGTCAACGCCGAGGTGTTGCAGATCAAGATCGCGCAGGGCGCGAAACCCGGCGAGGGCGGGCAGTTGCCGGGGCACAAAGTCAATGCGATGATTGCGCGTTTGCGTCACGCCAACGAGGGCATCGCGCTGATATCGCCGCCGCCGCATCACGATATTTATTCGATTGAGGATTTGGCGCAGGTGATATTTGACCTCAAGCAGGTCAATCCCAAGGCGCTGGTGTCGGTCAAGCTGGTCGCCAAGGCGGGCGTCGGCACGATCGCCGCCGGCGTGGCCAAGGGCTATGCCGATCTGATTACCATCTCGGGATACGACGGCGGCACCGGCGCGAGTCCGCTAACGAGCATCAAATACACCGGGTCGCCGTGGGAGCTCGGCTTGTCCGAGACGCAGCAGGTGTTGCGCGCGAACAATCTGCGCGACAAGGTTCGGGTGCAGGCCGACGGCGGGCTTAAGACCGGGCTGGATGTGATCAAAGCGGCGTTGCTCGGGGCGGAGAGCTTCGGCTTTGGCACCGTGCCGATGCTTGCGATGGGCTGCAAGTATCTGCGCATCTGTCATCTTAATAATTGCGCGACCGGCGTGGCGACACAGGATCAGGTTTTGCGGATGGATCATTTTATCGGCCAGCGCGAGATGGTGCGCAATTACTTTTTGTTCGTTGCCGAAGAGGCGCGCCGGTGGATGGCGCGTCTTGGCGCGCGCAAGTTTGAGGATTTGATCGGGCGCACCGAGTTGTTGCGCGCGCGCGACGGCGAAACCGACAGGCAGCGGGCGCTGGATTTGCGCCCGATACTGTCCGATGCGGGCGTTGCCGCCGACACCGCGCGTTTCTGCCGTCAGCCGCACAACCGCCCGTTTGACAAGGGCGAGCTTGCCGAGCAGATGGTCGCCGATATGACCGCTGCGATCGAGAGCAAAAGCGGCGGCGAGTTTGATTACGAGATACGCAACACCAACCGCTCCATCGGCGCGCGGGTGTCGGGTGAGATCGCCGCCCGACATGGCAATTACGGCATGGGCGATGCGCCGATCACGGCGCGCTTTCGCGGCACCGCCGGACAGAGTTTCGGCGTGTGGAATGCCGGCGGGCTTGAGCTTGAACTCGAGGGCGATGCGAACGATTATGTCGGCAAAGGCATGGCGGGCGGTTCTATCGTGCTCAAGCCGCCGCCGCAATTGCTCGCGCGGGCGGACGAACTCGTGATTGCGGGCAATACGTGTTTGTACGGCGCGACCGGCGGGCGGTTTTTTGCGGCGGGCATCGTCGGCGAGCGGTTTGCGGTCAGAAACTCCGGCGCGACGGCGGTGGTCGAGGGGGTCGGCGAGCACGGCTGCGAGTATATGACCGGCGGCAGCGTGGCGGTGCTCGGCGAGACCGGGCTGAACTTTGGCGCCGGCATGACCGGCGGGGTGGCGATGGTGCTGGACGAACACGGTGTGTTCGGCGACCGCTACAACCGCGAGTTGGTCGAGATATTCCGGATTGATACCGAGCGGATGGAGCGCGAGAAAAGATACTTGCATAATCTGCTGAGCGAATATTGCGCCCGAACCGCCAGCCCGAAGAGCAAGCGGCTGTTGGATGAGTTCTCCGCTTGCTTGTCTATGTTCTGGTTTGTCAAGCCCAAGGCGGCCGAGTTGGAGTCGCTGATGACTTCGTTGATGCGGGCCGCATAGTCGCGCGGGCGATTGCGCTATGGCGGGTAAAATTCCTCCGGCCTTTATCAACGAGTTGTTGGCGCGCACCGACATCGCAAACGTGATCGGCAAATATGTCCCGCTGAAAAAGCGCGGGCGCGAGTATGTCGCTTGTTGCCCTTTTCACAATGAGAAGACGCCGTCGTTTACGGTGAGCCCGGAAAAGCAATTTTTCCATTGCTTCGGCTGCGGCGAGAACGGCAGCGCTATCGGGTTTTTGATGAAGCACCAGCGACTCAGTTTTCCCGAGGCGGCGGAGATACTGGCGCGCGATGCCGGTCTTGAAGTGCCGCGCGAGGCGGGCGCTAAAGGCGAGTTTGACAAGCACAAGAAGTTGTTCACGGTGTTGGAGCAGACCGCCAATCTGTACCGCAAGTATCTCAAAGAAGGCGCGCAGGCAAAGGCGTATCTGCGCGAGCGCGGCATCGATGCGGCGGTTGCCGATGCCTTCATGCTCGGCTTTGCGCCGCGCGCGTACGGGCACTTGAAGCAGGCGTTTAACACCGCGTATGATGAGAAGCTGTTGCTTGCGGCGGGCGTCTTGAGCCGCAGCGAAAAGGGCGATGTGTATGAGCGGTTTCGTGAGCGCGTCATCTTTCCGATTCGCGATCGCGGCGGGCGGGTCATCGCGTTTGGCGGGCGCGTTTTGCCCGGCGGCGATGCGCCGGCGAAGTATCTCAACTCGCCGGAGACGCCGGTGTTTCAGAAACGCAATGTGCTGTATGGCGTTTACGAGTTGCGGCAGGCTGGCAAGTACGATCGCATCATCGTCGTGGAGGGCTATATGGATGTCGTGTCGCTTGCGCAACACGGCGCGCGCAATGTGCTTGCGACGCTCGGCACCGCGTGTACCCGTTCGCATATTCAAGGGATACTGCGTATCGTGCCGCACGTGGTGTTTTGTTTTGACAGCGACCTCGCCGGGCGCAAAGCGGCGGCGCGGGCGATGGAGCAATCTCTGCCGTTAGCTACCGATGAGCGCCGGATTGACTTCTTGTTTCTGCCGCAAGGGCACGACCCCGACAGCTTTGTGCGCGAGCACGGCAAGGAGGCGTTTGATGCGGCGGCGCGCGAGGCGACTTCGCTGGCGGATTTTATGTTTGAGTATTGCGGCGCGGGGGATGAGGGCGCGCGCGGCGATGATATTGCCGCGAACACGCAAATGGCGAATAAGCTGAAGCCGTTGCTGGCGCAACTTCCGCCGGGCGTGTTCCGCGAGCAGATGTATGCGAAGTTGGCCGGGCGACTCGGCATTGCGGTTGAGAGACTGCGCCCGCAGATGGCTTCTGCGACGGGTGTTCCTTCCCGCCCGCTTGCGGTCAAATACAAAAAGACCGGCGGCGCGCGGACGCGGCCCGGTTACTCTACGGTTAAAACGGCGATTGCGCTGTTGCTCAATGACCCGCAACTGGCGGAGTCGGTTGCCGATGCGGAACGTTTTGCGCGGCTGGAAGGGACGGCGTTGCTGATCGATATCCTGCGACAGATTCGTCAGCACGGCCTGACGACCGGCGGCAGCGTGGTGGAGATGTATCGCGAACACGAGCACGGGGGGTCTTTGTGCCGGCTGGCGGCGGAGTTTCCGGCATCCGCGGATGCGCGAGTGCGCCGAAGCGAATTTGTTGATGCGATAAAGCAGATTGACAAGCGCATTTTGGATAAGCAGATTGAGGAGCTGATTGCCGATCAACGGGTGTCCGGAGCGAGCGCCGACAAGCAGGCGCGGCTCAAAGAGTTGCTTGAAGAAAAACGCAAGCTGAGCGCCGACGCCTAGTTCCTCGGGGCGGGCGTCGCAACTCAACGGCACCGGATGTCGCATATATCGCGGTCGTGCAAGCGGCGGCATGTCCGCGCCGGGCACTTGCGCACTCTGTGTGGCGATGAGCAGAATCTCGCGTATGCCGGCGGTCATCAGCACCGACAGCGGCAGCAAATCATCGGCTTGTGGCAGACCGGCAACAACTGCTTGGATGTGCCCTTGGTGACGGGCATAGCCGTGTCCCGCAGCCTCCTGCGAGGACGATGCCTTTGCGGTTTTGGTCGCGGTTGTTGCTCTTTTGTTAGTGTCCGGGCGGTGACGGCGTGTTTGGTATTCGCAATGCCGGACTCATATCGCATCGCCACATCCGCCATTTTTGTTTTATAGGCAAAGGTTATTAAGGGGGTTTGGGGTTAAATTGCAAAACGGCGCTCGCCGTAATTTTGTTTTTCCGGCATTATTTTGTATGATTCTCGTTTGCCGAATTAGTTCGTCAATAATTGTTAGCAAGATAGCGCTTATGACAAACCCTCTGAAACAACAAGATTTTCCATTTCTGATAGAGTCGGAACCGGTCTCTCAGCAAGAGGAGATTATGGCAGATGCCATGCGCTCTTATGAAGAGAGCATTGCATACATTTTGCGGGACGAAGAGCTTACGAAAGCTGTCGCAGTCGAATTAAACAAGATGAGCAAGCAGGAAGACGACAGCAGTTTTTTGAGCCCTTTGGCTTTTGCCGGCTTTTTCTCTGATGAGCCGAGCGGTGATTGGTTCGGCGCCAAAGGTTTTCACATGGATAATATGAACCTTGCAAGCGACAGAAAGAAAGTTGACAGAGCGCTTCTGAGCGCCTTGTTTAGCACGGAATCAAGCCGCAATGCCGCCTGAAATTGAGAACTCCAAAGCTTCTGATACCTCGGTCGATCCCTCCTCTGATAATCCGACTAATCCGATTGAAAGCAAACAAGCATCCCATTTTGTACAACAGGTATGGGAAGCTCCAATCCTCCCGCCTAAAATATTTAATGAGTACTCTCCTGAGGCGCAGAAACAAATGTTGGAGTGTATGGCAAAAGAGCAAGCCCAAAGACATTATGACAGGAAACAAACGAATTGGTTTACATTTGTCATATTGCTTGTTCTTGCGGTTGGAGGGGTTTTTCTGGCATACCATGGCAAGGGGTTAGGCACATTCCTTTCCGGGTCCATGGTGCTATTCATATTTTATCAGGCGCTCAAGGACAAGATTGGGAAAATTTTTAAAAGGCCAAAGTCCTGACTCAAGGCTTGTTCTTTCCGGTAGTGCGAGCCCCTGACGAAGTGCCAACCACATAGCCTACCGCTTAATCATCGTCTTGCTCCTTGCGGGTGCGGGAACAGGTTGTAGCGAAGTATTGCCGCGAACGCTCTCTTAGAAATTTGGTTGATGCGGCGGATTGCATAAGCGAGAGCGAGTTGTAAACAGATTGCTCAGGCGACTACAAGTCAGTTTGCCCCCGCTTCAAAGAATCGTTGAGCGCTGTTTGTGCGGATTGATGCTTTGGCGCAGGTTCGTAAATGACAATATCCACACCGCTCAAATCACCAAGCGCACTGACGATATGCGGTTTTACATCGGCCCAATTCAATCCGCCGTTGCCGCAACCGAGAGGGGGAATGGCGATGGACTTCACATCGTTAGCGCGGATGAAGTCACGCAAATCTTTTAGGCCGTCGATAACCCACTCTATTTTTGTGTGCCCCCGCCAATGCTCTTTTGTCGGAAAGTTGACAATCCATTTGGGGTTGTACATGCCCGACTCTGTTACAAACATGGACCCCACTTTCAGGCGCTTTGCTTTGCAGGCTTTTTGATATGCCTTAAAGTTTTTCGGGTATGCCTTTTTGAACATCAGAGCAATGCCCTTGCCCATGACGCCCACTGTGTTGACGGTGTTCACCAACGCTTCCGCGTCGGCATCCAATATGTTTCCGTGTGTGTGTCGCATTAGAAGTACCAGCCAGGGTTTTGACAGATATCAATAGGAGTGTTTCTTTCTTGAACCGACATGGCTAACTCATTCCTCGCTATTGTAGCAAGCTATAGTTGCGAGAGTCTTGATGGGGGATTATATGCCTGTGTATATGCAATGGGGTTCACCGCTTGGTTAGCTTATACTTGATATTCAGCTCTTCAACTGTCGGTTCTCTGTTCTCGTAGGTTGATACCTTTCTATCTTTTTTATGTCCTAATATCTCCCTTGCGGCCTCTTCCATCCTGTCTTCTGGTATTTTCTTATGGTCTTTTTGTTTCATGAATGCCGTCCATTACATTTTGAAGCTCATTTATCCTACACGCAAACACATTCGCAGTACAGTGACTCTGTAGGTTTTCCATTCGTGTTTTGTCTACATGACCATTTTTTGTGCCGTAGTATTCCCCGTCGGCAATAGCAACAAAATATGTGGCGGGCAACGAACAATTACGGGCTTCTTTAATAAAAGCTATTAAATCCCGATATTGATTGTCTTGCGCACCGCCTGATTGCTTTGTATATTTATGTGCCGCATAGAAGGTATTGCCTTTGTACTCCCACTTAAAGTCGATAGTTTTAGCATTTGACTGACCGCCGGTCTTTTTTAACTCCTTGCGCTCTATAACCCCGCCATTGCATACAACAAGCGCTGTATTGGGTAAGTTTTCAAACTTCATTACTCCGGGTATCCTGCTGATATATTCTGCCGCAAGCTTTTCATAAAAATTTTGTGTGTTAGGATTCTTTGCAAACAAGGCAGCAACAATTTTATTAGTGCATATCTGTTCTATAACTTCCTGCTTGGTAAATCCGAAGTTTTCACAAAAGTTTTCAATCTTTCTGTCTATATCTAACTGCCCGGTCTCTGCATCTTTTATCACTAATTCAACATTCTTGCGGTATGCAGCTTCATACGCCTTTTTATAATCACACTGCATTGATAAAACCCCTTGCTAACGCAAACTCCATACGCCTGCGATAATAACCATCCTTACGCATTCCCTTGAACGGTGTTAGGAATACATCGCGCGTATCATTTCTAAATGTGGCAATGCTCCTGTTTAATCTATTTATGAGTTTGCTTGTTGCCATAGAGAAGTCGCCGCTTATCCTGGTTATAAAACGTGACGACACTTTAATCTCATGACCGGCTATCTCGCCTACCTCACAAAATCGTATTGTTGGTTTTTCTGTGTCATCAAATGAGATGAACCCTAATTGTCCTTGTGGGTCATTAAATCGCACTGACCGGTCATGCTTGGGTTTAGGCAATGCGGCATGCATTTTTTTCAATGTGCCAATACGGGTGTCATCGTAATACAAATCAACTCGCGCGTTTTCTTTGGCAGCAAACAGAGCCAAGCAAACGGGGTTTTCTGTATCCTCAAACAGTATCTTATGCAGTAATGTGTATGACGATAGCCGCCGTTGGAATAGTCCGGTTTGTAAGAAGCTGGCGGGGATAATGGCCGCTACATATGCACAGTTATCCAAGCATAGCGACAAGCAATGCTTGTACAGGTCATCATACTCGCTGACCGGGTATGGCAACCCTCTGCGAGTGGCAGAATTGCGGGCTAACCAAGGGGGGTTAGTGATGCACACATCAAAATCTTTGGGGAAGTTCTTTATTGTATCCCGCTTTCTTACATACTTGTTCTGTGGGTCAATGTCAAATGATGCAAACGCATTACACAGTTCCATATCTCGCAAAGCATCAACAATATGATTAGCCCCTGCAAAAGGTTCAAGCAAGCAACCATCCCTCAGCCCTGCTTTATCAGCCCACCGCCTAAATACACGCAAACCAAACGGATTGCCAACGGTAAAGTACTGACCTCTGCTTCGTTTTTTGCTCACTGTATCAATTCCTTAGGGGTAATCCGTTTGCCCGCGATGCCTTTTGCCATCGCCTCCATGCGGTCAATCGTATCTGCTTCACAGTTTCCATCATTCAAGCGACAGGCAAATTCATCTGCATAGCGGGATAGATGCTTCTTACTGATATGGCGGTATGTGCCGTTGTGGCCTCGCTTCAATACCGCCCATACGGATTCAATGCCGTTAGCATGTGTGGCAACATACTCTTTAACAGAATGATTAACAGCGTAATGACGATTGACTACACCGTCGTACGAAGGGTTTTCATCCGTAAAGAGGGCAGAACCCTTACGGACATTTTTATGTATCATACCTTGCAAAGTTTCCTTTGTCGTATTTAGTGTTGGCATAGCTTTCGTTAATGCGAGCATACTGGCTTGCCACCATCCCATAGCGTTTTCTTTAGCCATTTAATAGCTTTATATTCTGTTGAGAACACCTGATGCAAATAATCCGATTGTTTTTGCCTTTCTCTTTGTCATTGATTTACTCTTGTCTTATGGTGCGTTTGCATACAATAATATTTTAATCAGATATGAAATGTCAAGCTCTTGTGCATACACAGTATATAACTCCCTGTTGATGGGCATATGCTTATGGAAAGGTGTGAAATAGAAAGGTATGTAATCATCCAATGTTCCGCTCAGGGAAATTGGAATAATTCTTCTGGACCTTGAGTGTCAGGAGTCGGATAAACCGCAAGTATAAATGGGATGTTACACACCAAAGTAATTTAGTCTCTTTGTTTGTGCTTGTTCTGGTCTACATATTCAATTAATACGTCGTAGAAGAATGACTTGTCGCCTCTTATTTTGGTGGCGGCAACATATTTTATTGTCAAAACAAGCACAAGGCTTGACTCTACAAATGCAAGGCTTGATGCTTTTGAGAAACATGTTGATGACCGGTTTAGGCACGTTGATGAGCAGTTTGGGCGCATCGATGAGCAATTTAGGCGCATCGATGCACAATTTAGGCGCATTGATAACCAGTTTAAGGAAGTAAAGGATACGATGAGGGATTTCCAAAAAGACCTTTTGGATAAGTGGGGTCCGTCAGTGATCCAATCATCTAGCCCTGTCAGTTTAACAGAGTATGGAAAAGAGATAGCTGATAAGGTGGAGGCCAAACGCATAGCCAGCGCCTACGCTGATAAACTTAAAGATGAGAAGGATATAGATAGCATGAACTCTTATGAGATACAAGAATATTGTTTCTCATATGCGAAAGAGAAGTTGTTAGCAAACTTGAAAAGCGAATACCCCTAGGACTTACAAAGCAATATCTGATTATGCTTATCAGGCCGGCTTGGAAACGGAAAAAATAACTCGTGTTATTGGAGTTGAGCTTAGGGACAAGTTGCTTGAATCCGCGCAGGCATCAGAAAGCGAAAGAGATAATCATCGCCCCTCGTCGTGAATTAACCGCTGGCAGCCAAACCCCTCGCTTACCGTTTTGCCACATAGAGCGGTCATCTTATCAAGGGAATATTTTTGACATTCATCCGCTTGGTTTAGAATTGCCCTCCGCCGTGCTCGCCGCGCTTGCGGGCTTCGCCCTCAGCTTGCCGCCGTCCCGCGAGGGGAAGTGTCATTTATCCCCCGCAAGGCGGGGGATTATGTGGATCAGTCTGGGATAAATGCTGGTACGGCACTTATCCCCCGCAAGCAGGGGCATAATGCGGTGCTACAAGGACGATTATACGGGGCTGGCGGCGCTTGCTGTATAATAGCCCGCCGTCATAAAATTAGGGTGGCACAAAGCATGGTCGGAAGCACAAACAGTTTATCCCTCAGCAAGGAGCTCATCGCAAAGGGCAGAGAACGCGGGTTCTTGACCTATGCGGAGATTAACGATTACCTGCCGCAGGACATTTCCGATCCGGAACAGATCGAGAACATCATCACCATCATCAGCGATGTCGGCATCAAGGTGTTGGAGCGCCCGCCCGAAGACGATTTGCTTCTGAACGATGAGACCCGCCCCGACGAGAGCGACACCGACGAAGTCGCGGCGGCGCTGTCCAATGTCAAAGACCTTGAGCGGACGACGGATCCGGTGCGCATGTATATGCGCGAGATGGGGACGGTCTCGTTGCTCACTCGCGAGGGGGAGATTGTTATCGCCAAGCGCATAGAGGAGGGCGATGAGGAAGCGATACGCACGCTCGGCATGTTCCCCCCGGCAGTCCATGCGTTGGTTGAGTTGTATAAGCACCGCAGAGAAGAGAACTTAAAGATTGGCGATATCATCCTTGGGTTCTGGCAGGAGTATGAGTGGGACGGAAAGGCTGAGAGCAAGGAAGATTTGCAAGCCCTCAATGCCAAGGCCAAGCAAGAGGAGTTTGATGAGAGAGAAGTGGACGCATATTTTGCCCAACTCGGCAAGCTCTGCCGGAAGTCGCAATCGGATGCCGGTCGCAAGAACAAGGAGACCTATCTGCGGGTGCGCACGCGCATGTCCGAGATGCTCATGGAGGTCAAGCTGTCCGCGCTGTCTGTGGAGGTAATGGTCGACGAATTGAAGGCTTGCATGAAGACCATCCAGAACATTGAGAAGAATCTGATTACGCTTTTGTGCGTCGATGGGAAGATGCCCCGCGCATATTTCCTCGCCAAGTTTTCGGGCAAGGAAACCAACCGCAGGTGGTTTGCCACGCATACGCGCCGCGGCGTCAGATATGCGCGTGTGCTCAAGCCGCGCAAAGAATCTTTTATGCGGTGGCAAAACAAATTGATTATGCTGGAGAAGACGCACTGCCTCAGCATCACCGCCCTGAAAGAGTTGTACCGGGCTCTGGTCACCGGCGAGGCAAAGGCCGCGCGCGCCAAGAAAGACATGATAGAAGCGAACCTGCGCTTGGTCATTTCCATCGCCAAGAAATACACCAACCGCGGGTTGCAATTTCTGGATTTGATACAGGAAGGCAATGTCGGTTTGATGAAGGCGGTGGACAAGTTTGAGTATCGCCGCGGCTACAAGTTCTCGACCTACGCGACGTGGTGGATTCGCCAGGCGATTACGCGCTCCATCGCCGATCAAGCGCGGACGATTCGCATTCCGGTGCACATGATTGAGACGATAAACAAGTTCAACCGGGTGACCCGCCGCATGGTGCAGGAGATAGGCCGCGAGCCCAAGCCCGAAGAGCTGGCCGAGCGGCTTGAGATGCCCGCCGACAAGGTGCGCAGGGTGCTCAAGGTCACCAAGGAGCCGATCTCGCTGGAGACGCCGGTCGGCGACGACGATGATTTGCAGATCAGCCATTTCATAAAAGACGAGAACACCATCGCGCCCGATGACGCGACCTCTTCCGATGCGCTCAAAGAAACGCTGCGCGAGTTGCTCGTCGGCCTGACGGCGCGCGAGGCGCAAGTGTTGCGGATGCGGTTTGGCATAGACATGAACACCGACTATACTCTGGAAGAGGTCGGAAGGCAGTTTGATGTGACCCGCGAGAGGATACGTCAGATTGAAGCAAAAGCATTGCGCAAGTTGCGCCACCCGTCTCGTGTCGGCATGTTGCGCGGCTTTCTTGATGAGACAGAGTAAGCCGCCTCATCGGGGCGGCGAACACACTCGCGGTGCGGCGGGGCCTGTAGCTCAGTCGGTAGAGCAGGGGACTCATAATCCTTTGGTCGCAGGTTCGAGTCCTGCCGGGCCCACCAATCTTTTCTAACGCGCTCCCCGACATCGTGGGCTTATTTCTCACCCTCGTTTCCCGTCTGCCGTTGCCGTTGCTGTATGCCGGCGCATGGTTGCTGTCCCTGCCGCTCTTTTATCTTTTGCGCTATCGCCGAAGGGAGGCGCGGGATAATCTGCGCCGCGCGTTTCCCGATTGGACGGAGGCGCAGGTCGCGCGCGCCTGTCGGCTGACATACTTTCGCCTCGCCGAGGTTCTGGCGGAGACGATAAAATTGCAAGCGCTGTCGGCGGAAGCGATCAAAAAGCGTGTGCGCTTAATCGGCGCCGATCGGCTCGGCTGGGACAAGCGGACTCCGATCATCATTGTCGGCGCGCATCAGGGCAATTGGGAGTGGCTCTTCCAGCGGCTTGTGTTGCAGAGCCCGCATAATGCGTACGGCATCTATAAGCCGTTGCACAACCGCGTCGCCGACCGCTTCATCAAAAAAGTGCGCGCGCGTTTTGGCGTTGAGATGGTGGCGTATCGCGACTTCGGGCGGCACGCTGCCCGCCGCCGACAGGACAGTTGCATCATGATGGGCGACCAGTCGCCGTCTTCGCACAAGGGAATCGTTTGGGTGCGGTTCTTTGGTCGGCAGACCGCTTTTTATAGCGGTCTTGCGCGCTTGTCGGCGATGTTCCAATTGCCGGTGTTTTATGTCTCGCTCAAGCGGGTGCGGCGCGGCGTTTATCAGGCGGAGTTTGAATCGCTTGGCGTGGCGGGCAAAGGCGAGGAGGAAGCGTTCACGCAGTTGTATGCGAGCAAGATTGAGGCGGCGGTGTCGGCCTACCCAGAAGGGTGGTTGTGGACGCACAGACGGTGGAAGCGTTCGCCGCCGCAGCCCGCAACGCGCGCCGGCTTGTAAGCGAGTGCTGCAGTTGGGTACGGTAGCGGAAGCGCTCGCCGCTGTAGCCCGCAACGGGCGCGCACTTTTATTTGATTCGTTTCAAAACACCGTCAAGGATGTCGAGGTCGTTGTAGTGGATGATGAGTTTGCCCTTGCCGGAGCGCTGGTGTTTGATCGTCACGGCGGTGCCGACTTTTTCCGACAGTTCCTGCTGAAGCTGTTTGATTTCGGCGGGCATCTTTTGTCCGGCCTGCTTGCCGCGACCCTTGCCATCCGCGCACTTTTTTGATGAAGCGGTCGGCGGCGCGGAGTTTATCAGGCGGAGTTTGAATCGCTTGGCGTGGCGGGCAAAAGCGAGGAGGAAGCATTCGCGCAGTTGTATGCGAGCAAGATTGAGGCGGCGGTGTCGGCCTGCCCCGAGGGGTGGTTGTGGACGCACAGACGGTGGAAGCGCTCGCCGCCGCAGCCCGCAACAGGCGCCGGCTTGTAAGCGAGTGCTGCAGTTGGGTACGGTAGCGGAAGCGCTCGCCGCTGTAGCCCGCAACGAGCGCCGGCTTGTAAGCGAGTGCTGCAGTTGGGTACGGTAGCGGAAGCGCTCGCCGCTGTAGCCCGCAACGCGCGCGCACTTTTATTTGATTCGTTTCAAAACACCGTCAAGGATGTCGAGGTCGTTGTAGTGGATGATGAGTTTGCCCTTGCCGGAGCGTTGGTGTTGAATCGTCACGGCGGTGCCGACTTTTTCCGACAGTTCTTGTTGCAGTTGTTTGATCTCGGCGGGCATCTTTTGTCCGGCCTGCTTGCCGCGACCCTTGCCATCCGCGCACTTTTTTAATCAAGCGGGTGCGGCGCGGAGTTTATCAGGCGGAGTTTGAATCGCTTGGCGTGGCGGGCAAAAGCGAGGAGGAAGCATTCGCGCAGTTGTATGCGAGCAAGATTGAGGCGGCGGTGTCGGCCTGCCCCGAGGGGTGGTTGTGGACGCACAGACGGTGGAAGCGTTCGCCGCCGTAGCCCGCAACAGGCGCGCACTTTTATTTGATTCGTTTCAAAACACCGTCGAGGATGTCGAGGTCGTTGTAGTGGATGATGAGTTTGCCCTTGCCGGAGCGTTGGTGTTGAATCGTCACGGCGGTGCCGACTTTTTCCGACAGTTCCTGCTGAAGCTGTTTGATTTCGGCGGGCATCTTTTGTCCGGCCTGCTTGCCGCGACCCTTGCCATCCGCGCCTAGCAGTCGGGCGACATAGTCTTCGGTCTCGCGCACGGTCATCTCCCGTTGTATCACAAGCAGTGCGACGCTCGGCTGAGTCTCTGTATCAAGGCCGAGCAACGCGCGCGCGTGCCCCATCTCAAGTTTGCCGTCTGCCAGCAGGTCGCGCACTTGGGGCGCGAGTTTGAGCAGGCGCAGAATATTGGTAATCGCCGCGCGCGAGCGACCGAGTGTCTGCGCCAGCGCATCGTGGGTGAGGTCAAAGCGCGCGATCAGTTGTTGCATTGCCGTCGCCTCTTCAAGCGGGTTCAAGTCTTCGCGCTGGATGTTTTCTATCAAAGCGCACGCCGCCGCCGCCGCTTCATCGGTGTCCTTGACGATGGCCGGAACTTCTGTCAGCCCGGCAAGCTGCGCCGCCCGCCAGCGTCTCTCGCCGGCGATGAGTTCAAACCCGTCCGCGTCTTTTGGTCTGACGACGATCGGTTGTATCAGGCCCTGACTTTTGATGGAATGCGCGAGTTCGGCCAATGCGTCCTCGCCGATCCGCTGGCGCGGTTGGTGTTTGCTCGGGCGGATATCGCCGAGCGCGATCCGCTCCAGATGCAACTTGCCGTCGGTTCCGGTTTCATCCAGCGCGACCGGCTGGGCGGATGACAGCAGGGCATCCACGCCTAACGCGCCGAGTCCTCTTCTTTTTTTCTTTGCCATAATGTTTATCCTGTTATCTGTCGGGTTGCGCGTTGCGGGCGATGATTTCGCCGGCCAAAGTGAGATAGGCCCGCGACCCGCGCGAGTCTTTGTCATACTGAAGCGCCGGCAGTCCGTGGCTGGGCGCTTCGGCGAGCGTTACATTGCGCGGGATGATCGCATCAAACAGTTCTTGCGGGAAGTAATTGTGCAACTGCTTGGATACATCTTGCGCCAAGTTATTGCGCGCATCAAACATAGTCCGCAACACGCCGGCGACCCGCAACCGCGGATTGGCGGTCTCTTGAATCCGCTTGATCGTTTGCAGCAGCGACGACAGCCCCTCAAGCGCGTAGTACTCGCACTGAATCGGAATCAGCGCGCCCTCGGCGGCGACCAGCGCGTTGATTGTCAGCGTGTTCAGCGTCGGCGGGCAGTCTATCAATATGTAGTCATAGCGCTCGGCGATGCCAGTCAGCGCTTGGCGCAACTTCAACTCGCGCCCGTCGTGTTTCATCAGCGCCACTTCGGTAATCGTCAGTTCGGCATCGGAACCGATGACATCGTAGTCGCCCGCCGGCGAGCGCATGATGCATTGCGCAAGCGGTGTTCCCGTCAGCACATCGGCGACGGAGTACTCCATCTCATTCTTGTTCAAGCCGCTGCCCGTTGTCGCATTGCCTTGCGGGTCAAAGTCAATCAGCAGCACTTTGCGCTTGGCGGCGGCAAGGGCTGCGGACAGGTTGACGCTGGTTGTCGTTTTGCCGACTCCGCCTTTTTGATTTGCGATTGCGTAGACTATGCTCATTTTTGAAGTGTGATGCCGACCAGTCTATGGGTGCGGTCTGCGCTCAGAAAATCCAGATTTTCAACCCGCCAGTTTATACCGTTTTGCCGGTTTTGCGGCAGCGCGGGAGTTTTCTGCGCCGCCCGTCGGCTTTTATACGCCAGCCACAGCGTGGCATCATGGGCGAGATGGCGCGAAGCGGCGACGAATGTCTCCGGCGTTCCCAGCGCCCGCCCGATGATCGTGTCAAACGGTTTTGCCGGGCGCAACGCCTCCGCCCGCGAGCGGATGACCGACACATTTTTAAGGTCAAGGCGCAACCGGCAGTGTTCCATGAAGCGCGCTTTCTTGCCGTTGCTGTCGACCAGCGTGAAGTGTTTGTCGCGGCAGTATATCGCAAGCGGCGCGCCCGGTATGCCGGCGCCGCTGCCGACATCCAGAATGTTTTGTCCGCGCAGGTGTTTCGCCGCCGCCAGACTGTCGAGTATCAGGTTTTGCACGATCGCCTCGTCGGCGCGGATTGCCGTCAGGTTGTAGCGCCGGTTCCACTTAACGAGCAGCGCGAGCCATTCGCGCGCCAGTGTGTGCCGGTCATCGCCAGCCGCCAGCCCGAGTGCGGCGACCCCCCTGCGCAACTGTTCCGGCAGTTCCTGTCCCTCCATTGTGCGGTATCAGCGCGCGGCCTCTTGGCTGATGTCGCGCAAGACCGCGCGCATCCTTTCAAACAGCGCCCGATGCTTGCCGTCTTTGGTGTGGCGCTTTTCCAGAAAGGACGGCGCGGTGTAACTGATCCACACCAAACCGGACTTGTCTTCCCAGATCAGCAACTTCAGCGGCAGGTCAAGGCCAATCAGGCGGTTCTTTCGCAGCAACACGGTGCCGACCTTGGGGTTGCCAAAGACAAGCAACTTGGTCGGCGGCAAAGCCATCGCAACCCCCTTGGCGTTGTCGGCGTGGTCGATGACGCCAAACACACGGAACTCGTGGTGTTCCAGAATGCGCTTGGCGCGTTCGGCGGTGGTGTCCACACTGTGGCGACTTTTGATGTGCATCGTGCCTTGCGAGGCGGGCTTCTTGATGGCATCTGCCAGGCCATCGCTCGCCAACGCTGCGAGCAAGAACAGCCATGCGAGTTTAGCCGGCGCGTACTTTTGCATGGTGCGATTTAATGTGCGGTTGCAACAGGCTCAGAGCGCGCGGCGTGATGCCCTGTATGCGCCCGGCCTGACCGAGCGTCGCCGGTTTGAACCGCAGCAGTTTGCCGCGCAACTCTTCGGACAAGCCGCTGATGTTGGCGCAGTCAAAATCCTGCGAGGCGGGCTTCTTGATGGCATCTGCCAGGCCATCGCTCGCCAACGCTGCGAGCAAGAACAGCCATGCGAGTTTAGCCGGCGCGTACTTTTGCATGGTGCGATTTAATGTGCGGTTGCAACAGGCTCAGAGCGCGCGGCGTGATGCCCTGTATGCGCCCGGCCTGACCGAGCGTCGCCGGTTTGAACCGCAGCAGTTTGCCGCGCAACTCTTCGGACAAGCCGCTGATGTTGGCGCAGTCAAAATCCTGCGAGGCGGGCTTCTTGATGGCGTCCGCCATGCCGTTGCTCGCGAGCGCCGCGCGCGCGAACAGCCATGCGAGTTTAGCCGGCGCGTACTTTTGCATGGTGCGATTTAATGTGCAGTTGCAACAGGCTCAGAGCGCACGGTGTGATGCCCTGTATGCGCCCGGCCTGACCGAGCGTCGCCGGTTTGAACCGCAGCAGTTTGCCGCGCAACTCTTCGGACAAGCCGCTGATGTTGGCGTAGTCAAAGTCCTGCGGGATGGCCGTTTGCTCGGCGTCCGCCATGCGCCGAATTTCCTGTTCCTGACGCGGCAGGTAGCCGGCGTAAGCGGCGGTCGCCTCCAGTTGCTCTATCGCTTGCTCATCGCTTAGCGGGTCGGGCAGTTGCGCAAGGGCTGCGATGTCGGCGTAGCGAATGCCCGGCCGGCGCAACAGCTCGGTCGCGGCGCACGTGTTTTTCAGATTGATGTCGCGAGCGCTTGCATCTTGCGGCGTGATCTTCAGTGCGGCGAGCCGCGCCTGCTCCTTTTCAATCCGCTCCATCTTGTTATTGAACAATCGCCAGCGGCGGTCGTCAACGAGGCCGAGCTCGCGCCCTTTCGGCGTCAAGCGGGCGTCGGCATTGTCGTGGCGCAACAGCATCCGGTACTCGGCGCGGCTGGTGAACATTCGGTACGGCTCGGTCGTCCCGCGCGTGACTAAGTCATCTATCAGCACACCGATGTAGGCCTCATCGCGACGCGGGTACCACGGCGCCAGCCCGCGCACCGTTCGTCCGGCGTTAAGACCGGCAATCAAGCCCTGTGCTGCGGCCTCCTCATAGCCTGTCGTGCCGTTGATCTGACCGGCGAAGAACAGGCCTTTGACTGCCCGCGTTTCCAGCCACGGGCGCAGGCCGCGCGGCTCGAAGTAATCGTATTCAATCGCATAGCCCGGGCGCGTGATGTGGGCGTTCTCAAACCCCTTGACGGATTGCACCATCGCAAGCTGTGTTGCGAACGGCAGACTGGTTGAGATGCCGTTCGGGTAGACCTCATCGGTGTTCAAACCTTCCGGCTCTATGAATATCTGGTGCGAGCTCTTATCGGCGAACTGCGTGACCTTGTCTTCTATCGACGGGCAGTAGCGCGGGCCGACCGATTCTATCGCGCCGTTGAACATGGGCGACTGATGCAGCGCCTCGCGGATGATCGTGTGCGTCTTTTCATTGGTGCGCGCGATGTGGCACAGCCGTTGCTCGGGGTGTTGGTCGCGGTTGCCGATGAACGAGAAGACCGGGCGCGGGGAGTCGCCGGGCTGTGTCGCAAAGCGCGCGTAATCAAGCGTCGCCCCGTCGATGCGCGGCGGCGTGCCCGTTTTGAGCCGCCCGACATTCGGCATCAACTCGCGCAACCGCGCGGCCAGCGCAATAGTCGGCGCATCGCCCGCGCGCCCGCCGCCGTGATTGTTCGCGCCGATGTGAATGCGCCCGCCGAGAAAGGTGCCGGTCGTCAGCACGACGGTTTGCGCTTTGAAGGTCAGCCCCATGCCGGTTTTGACGCCGCATACGCGGTCGTTCTCAATGATGAGATCGTCTGCCGCCTGCTGGAACAGCATCAGGTTCGCTTGCCGCTCGACCAGCCGGCGCACCGCATTGCGGTAGAGCGCGCGGTCGGTCTGCGCGCGGGTTGCCCGCACCGCAGGCCCCTTGCGCGAGTTGAGCACGCGAAAGTGAATGCCCGCGCAATCCGCCGCCTGCGCCATGATGCCGCCCAGCGCGTCGATCTCGCGCACGAGATGGCTCTTGCCGATGCCGCCGATGGCCGGGTTGCAACTCATCTGCCCGACAGTCTCTATGCTGTGCGTCAGCAACAACGTGTGCGCGCCGGTGCGCGCCGCCGCCAGCGCCGCCTCGGTACCGGCGTGCCCGCCGCCGACGACGATCACCTCAAATTCTTGCTGATTAGCCATGCCGCACATTCTACCACTCCCCCGCGCGCTCACTATACTCTTCCCCTTGCGGGAGAGTCGGCGAGCGTAGCAAGCCGGAGAGGGGGAAAGCTCCCACCTTGCGCCATGCGTCGCTCTCCCCTTGCGGGCGGCAACTCGCGGCAGGCAAGCCGAAGGTGGCGTCGGGCTCTGCGCGCTCCCCTTGCGGGGATTGCTCGCACTCAGTGTGGCGACAACTCATCCTTCAGGCCACCCCGCCTTCTCAATAGAAACCCGACCGACCACGCTATGGACTGGGACATCAAACACCTATGGCACAAATTGCAAAATATTTGCCCAAAGTTTCCAATATGTGCTGGCACCATACAGCTGTGCGCCCGTTGTGCTAGAATACAACTCATTAACCACGCAAGGAGTCAGACCATGCAAAAGAATGAGGGCGAGCGCAAGTTCATAGCGATTATCCACGAGGCGGAGGAGGGCGGCTACTGGGCCGAGGTGCCTGCCCTGCCCGGTTGCGTCTCAGAGGGAGACACCATGGCCGAGGTCAAGGCTAACATCAAAGAGGCGGCAGAGGGCTGGCTGGAGGTGCGCACAGAGCTGGAGGAACAAGCCAAAGCGCAAGCGCTGTCGCGCAATGCCATCCCCATCGAAATAGCGCTTTAGCATCGGATGCCGATATCTGGCCGCAGGTTTTGCCGCCTGCTTGAACAAAATGGCTGGACGCTGATGAGGATAAAGGGCAGCCACCACATCTACGCCAAAGATGGCTTTGCGGATCTGGCGTCTGTTCCCGTTCACGGCAACAAGCCGCTGAGGAAGGGCACCCTTGCCACCCTGACACGGCTGACCGGGGTCAAGGCCAAATGATGGCGGGTGTTGCATGAATGCTGTTGAGATAGAGCAGGCGGTCACGGAGCTGGCCGGGCGGCCGTTTGATGGCGGGGAGTTTCCCTTTGCGTTTCTGGAGGCGTTTGGCAACAAGGCCACCACCATCAAGCGGCTGCGCAAGGGCGACTCCAACAGGTCCGATGTCGGCGGCCTGTTGCAGACCAGCAACATACACATCAAGGTCTGCGCCGCTATCTGTTCACGGCCGTAGATTTGTATAGCCGGTTTGGTTTTGCTATCGGCGTCCCTCGTGGTAACAGTATCGTTGCCGAGTTCTTTATCAGGCTGGTGATGCAAGTCTTCCCCGCCAAGATAGACCCAGCGCTCACCGACAACGGCTCTGAGTTCTGCGGTGCGTTTGGGCGCTACCCGCAAGAATAGGGTATCCGCCACTGCCACACCTACCCCCGATGCCCGAAGATGAACGCATTCAATGAACGCTTTAACCGCGCGATTCGGGAAGAGCTTGTGGAACTTGAAGAGGGTTTGTTGCGACCGACATGCGGATATTTCATAATCGTCGGATAAAGTATCTGTTATGGTTTGATACCTAACGACTACATTACGGACTGAGGCTTCAAGCACCCATGACACACACAATATTTGCCCCATGTGTCCAATATGTCATGGCATCATACACTGCACTCGGAGTTGTTGCTTATTCTTTGGGCAAGCAACGGCCTTTCTTTCGCACTTGTATGTATAATCAACTCTCCGACTAACTTTGGGCATATTTGTTCTATGGGCAGGAGCAAAACATTTGAAGCACTCGACCTTGCTGGCAAGTTCTATGAGGCCGCTTTGTGTCCTGATTTGTTATCACCGCTTCTAAAGTCTGTTGCAGAACATCTCCATTCTACATCTGCTTCGCTACTATTGTGCGACCGAACCAGTAGCAAAGTTAATGTCATACAGTACAGTGGCGACATTGACGAGAGCCTATTCAATGAGTACAGAGATTATTACGGCCAGTTGGATATGCCGGCAAAGTGCCTGCCGACAAATCGCGTAATGCAGACTGCTGATATGTTCGCTAAGCATCCGGAGACTTGGTGCGCTGAGTACGAGGAAGATTTTATTAAACGAGCGGAGATCTATGACCGCATCGGCTTTAATGCGCAACTGACAGAGGACCAAACCTGTACGCTCGCGATCCAGAGAGGCAGGAAAAAGCGCTACGGCAAGCAGGAGCACCGGTTGCTGGAGCTGCTGATGCCACATATACAGAAAGCAATGCGTTTGCATCTCAAGATGAGTGCGACCGCTCAACTGCAAGAGATTCTGTCATCGGGCTTTGAGCGCTTCGGCTTTGGCGTCATTCTCTGTAATCAGAGCGCGCGTCCGATACTAGTCAACAACAGTGCGCGTTCTTTGTTGCAACGGCATCCTGTGTTGAAAATAACCCGCACTTCGGTGGAAGCGGCTGATACAGGACAGAATCGGCGGTTGCAACGCTTGCTACACAATGCCGCTCAATGTGTTGCCGGCGATGCAGCGGATGGTGACGACACTGTTCGGATAAACTGCGACGGCCATACGCTGAATATCACAGTTTTCCCAATGGCTATGCACAGCGTTGCGGCCTTGCCGCTTTCCAAAGCGACCGCCGCGCTGGTTATTGTCGACCCCGCCGGCCTTGCTGTGCCTCCTAATCGCCTAATTCGCATGTACGGCTTGACCAAAGCCGAGGCACGTCTTGCGCTGGAAGTGACCAGAGGGCTGTCGCTGCAGGAGATTTCAGAAAAGCGCCACACCAGTATCAATACCTTGCGCGCCCAGTTGAAGGGTGTCTTCGTTAAGATGGACGCGCAACGGCAATCGGATGTGGTACGCGGGGTCGTACAAGCGATTCCCGGCAGCATATTCACGCCAAACTAAGATATTCTCTGCCACTTCTAGCGTTGGAATCTGCCCGCGACGGCGCTGGCGGATGCCGAGATGCCATGTCAAATAACTGGGAAATTTAACCCATTTGGGTGATGACTGACATGCGGGAGAGGCATACCATATAAAAATATATTCGTAATGCCAGCGGATAGAACTGGCAACCTGATAATTTCTGAGGACTGTTTGAGAAATGAAAAAATTACTTTGTATCATCCTGCTATTGGGGGCGGCATCAGTGTGGGCAAACCCCATGACCGTGCCCCAAGATGTGTTAACCATAGCCCAAGCCGCTGAGGAACCTTTGAAGTTGCGCTTGCGCGTATTCCTCGAAGGCCCCCTGCGAGGCGGTTCGTCCTCGCCCGGGGGTATCCGGTCAGGATCGCAAAGCAATCCAATCACACTAACGCTGGGAAGAGACGTATCGGGGACTATCAATCCGCCCAGCACCGTTTACTACCGTTTTACGGTGTCTACGCGCACACAGGTTACGATTACAACCGCCGGCACAACTGACAGAAGCGTCTTCTTGGAAAACAGTGAGGGCGGAACATTGGATGTTAACTTTTCTTCTGACGGAGAGACCATCGAGATAACTTCGATTCTTACAGCAGGCACTTATTACATAATAGTTGGCGGAGTGGGCCTTGTTGATGAACCACCAGGAAGTTACACTCTGATGACAACTGGTGTGCCCATACCAGATATTCCCCTAACATTGGGAGAAAGCGTATTAGGGACTATCAATCTGGACGCTCCCAATTACTACCGCTTTACGCTGTCTACGCGCACACAGGTGACGATCGCAACCACCGGCACAACTGACACACTCGGAATATTGGAAAACAGTGAGAACATAGTGTTGGCATTTAATTATGATATTAGTAACGAGAATCCAAATTTCAGAATTACTCGGACTCTTGCAACAGGCACTTATTACATTATCGTTTCGCTAGACTTTGGGGCAGACTCAGGAAGCTACACTCTGATGGCAACCACAGCGACCGCATCAGATATTCCCCTGACATTGGGAGAAAGCGTATCAGGGACTATCAATCCGGACGTTCCCAATTACTACCGGTTTACGGTGTCTACGCGCACACTGGTTACAATTGCAAGCACCGGAACAGCCGACACACAAGGAATATTAGAAGACAGTGCGGGCAGACTGGTGAGATCAGGTTTTGTATCCCATCCTTTCGGATTTGCTGTGACTCTTGAACCAGACACTTATTACTTTAGCATTGAGGGAGCTTTTTTTGACACAGGAAGTTACACCCTGATGACAACTGGTACGCCCATACCAGATATTCCCCTAACATTGGGAGAAGGCGTATTAGGGACTATCAATCCGGACGCTCCCAATTACTACCGCTTTACGGTGTCTACGCGCACACAGGTTACTATTGAAACCACCGGAACAACCGACACATTCGGAATATTGGACAACAGTGAGAACATAGCGTTGGCATTTAATTCTGATATTAGTAACGAGAATCCAAATTTCAGAATTACTCGGACTCTTGAACCGGGCACTTATTACATACTCGTTAGGGGCGAGTTTATTGACACGAGAGGAAGCTACACTCTGATTACAACCGCAAGGCCTGCGCCTTGATGTGCCGGCGCATCGCCGAGATTGAGCAATGCGAAAATGAAAAGCACATATAATCTTAATGCGGCTTGTGTGTAGACCGGACAAGCCGCATCTTTCTTTGAGGGGGAGACCGATATCAAAAAAGCGCTTTTGGTCATCCTGACTTTTGCGCTTGGGCTTGTTGCTGCTAGTCATGCTGTTGGGTGGGAGGAGCCGAGGCGTTCGGGCAAGCACAATGTTTATCGGTATCTCGGTTGTCACGAAGATATGAATTATGTCCAACTCGAGCAGTGTGAGGCAGAGGCCGATCGCATACTGTGGCAACTGGCTAAAGCGGCAAAAGCGTCGACAATGACACGAGGGGAAAATATGCGTATAATGCGAGCATCGGCATCTGAGGAAAGATCGAAAAAGTTGCAACAACGCGCAAGGGAGGTTTCTACTTTTATGCCCTGCGCGTAGTGAAACTGTCCGGTATGTTTACACCTTCATCGCCGAGACAGAGCAAAAGACTCGATAACACTCCTCAGGTATCGAACGGAGCAGAGTGGCATGCGAAAGCATTGCCGCTCTGCTCCACTTTTTGCAATGCGAAGCTTGTTGTCGGGCCCGAGCAACGGAACCCGGAGAGTTATTCGACTAACACAAAACTATTTTTGCCAATCAGTTGATTAGTAACCCGTAGCATCGCACGAACAACGAGCGACATAACAGAACGAAACTTTTTAAACCTTCATAGTCTATGCTGTGGTGCATTTCGAGTTGAGCGCCAAGCGCCCTGTGGCACAAACATGAAGCGCCGGATGAACGGGCGGCCAAAGTTACAACGGTCGCAAGCGACCGATGGAACTTTGCCCCCGCGCCGCCCGTGTGAGGCCGGTGCGCGACCCCGGCAGAAACACATCCGAGGCGCAAGCCAACCGCTTTGCGCAGGGAGTGCGAGCGCGCCGAGCGCGTACTGCGCCGCCAGCGCAAGCCGCCCCGTGCGCCGGCATCGCGGTGTGCGCCGCCGCCGCCAGCGCCGCCTCGGTACCGGCGTGCCCGCCACTGACGACAATTACCTCAAATTCTTGCTGATTAACCACGCCGCACATTCTACCGCTCTCCCTAATATTCCCTCTTGTGGGGAGTCGGCGTTCGGCAATGCTTTCGCCGCAGAGGGGAGCAATGCTAGAATGTGTCGCATGGCTACAAAATTTTTCAGCCTGATATTGTTCATCGCCGTCGCCGCTCTAATAGCTGTGACCATTAACAAAGTGTCGCTCTCCGAGCGCGAACAGAATGCGCAAGACCTGACGGAGCAGGCGATACTCCTGTACGACACAGAAGGTCGCGAACAGGCGTTTGCAAAAATTACCGCTCAGCAGCTAAGCAGCGCAGACAAAGGCTACCCTTTTGTGCTTGACCCCCGCACGGGGAAGAGAGTTGCGCACGGCGCGTATAAAGACCGCGTCGGCACGGTAAGCATTCTGGCAAAGACCCGCAATGACGAAGGTGTGCCCCTGATAGAGAGTGCCACCGCCGAAGGCGTCTGGGTTGAGTATGTCGTTCTTAATCCGGCAAGCGGGAAAGACGATCCTAAGAGGTCATTCATCAAGCTCCATGATGGATATGTATTCGGTGCCGGATACTACACCCCCGACAAAAAGTAAGGTTACATATCTGCCGCCGTCCATCATTAACTAATACTCTCCCCTTGCGGGAGAGTCATATTATAGTGCCTTTGTAATCTTTTCTGCAGGCGTTTGCATATAGTTTGTTATGTGCTCATACATAGGGTCAACCCAGTGTTTTTGATAATATGAAACTTTCCTAACGGAGGTGCTCCTATGAACATTAAATATATCGCTTATCCCGATGCTATTCTTTATAAGGCAAAAGATTGCAAAGAAGTATTAAAACAACTTCTGTGGGGTGACAAGTGTGAAATTAAGAAAGAATCTAAAAAAGAGGTTCAAGTTTCTGTGCGTGGCACAATTGGCTGGCTTAAGAATAAGGAGGAGCAGCTACAGGAACATCCAATCATGGAAATTAATTTTGTTGATGTTGGCCAAGGAGACGGTTGTCATATCCATACTCCGGGAAATAAAGTGGTAGTGATTGATGCTGGCAAAGGGTATGAAATGTATAACTTCCTGGCTTGGCGATATAACAATTTTAAGGACCGAGCTGCTATTCATGCGGCAATCATTTCCCATCCTGATCAAGATCATTACGGAGGGTTTGCTCATTTTTATAAGCCCAAGCACGAATATCTGTCGGATAAAAAGATAAAAATAAAAAACCTTCTTCACAACTCAATTGTTGATAGGGGTAGCGAAAAAATAGGCAAGGTCCCAAACAAAGATTTGACAGAGTTAATATCTGGTTACCACGAACTGAAAGGCTTAATAGCTAAGAACAAGAAAGGTAAGTATTTAGAGGTAATGGAGGGGTTATCAAGTATGGTTGAGTCTCCCAAGAATAATAAAAGTAACAAGCATATTTTCGGCATTGTGTCACGCGGAGAAGAAGACGGCACATTTACTCTAGCCAATGGTCGCAGACCCGAAAAAATTAAGAACTTAAGCAAGCTACTATCTAAGAAAAGAGGAAGTGTGCGCTTTAACTTCAAAGTGATTGCGCCTATACCTAGAAGAGAAGGGACAGGAAACCGCAAAAAAAGATACCTGCCGTTTTTTAACAACAGCTCAAAAACAAAAAATGGTCATTCCATTGTCATCATGTTAGAGGTAGCAAATAAAAATAAAGAAAAAGTTCGGATTCTTCTCGGGGGAGACCTGAATAAAGAATCACAAGAATATCTAATGGAAGATTATGAACGCAAAAGAATGGGAGGTATTTTTTCTGCTGATGTAGCAAAGGCTTGTCATCACGGAAGCAGCGAGGTATCTCCTGATTTTATGAGAATAGTTTGCCCCATAGCGACCGTTGTTTCTTCCGGGGATAAGGAACCGCATTGTCATCCGAGACCTGACACACTGGGCCTTATAGGCAAAACAAGCCGTGGAGACAAGCCGCTTATTTTTTCCACCGAACTCGCGCGGCCTAACTTCGATAAGTTTGGCACCGATAAAAAAGAATTAAAACAAGCTATAGAAAGCCACAAAAAAGATAAGGAGGCACAAGAATACATAAAAGCAGTGAATGAAATCAGAAGTTTGTCTGCTGCTTATGGAACCATCACCGTACTTACCGATGGAAGCCGCATCATGATAGCTCAAAGAAATGAAATGAAAAACCTAGGTAGCAAAAAAGCTTGGGATCTTTTTGCCATAGAAAGAAAGAAGGGCAAGTTAGAGTTTGTCGGGAAACCGCGCCGCAAGCGAAGGGCAATGCGGAGAGGGGGCTAAGTTTGCAGAAACTACAAAGCTATTTTCTTCCTCGCCGACTCTCCCGCGAGGGGAGAGTGTTGTTTGCCCGCGAGGGGAGAGTCATTTGATGTGCGGCTGGCAACCGCCGCAGGTGGCGCTTAGCCGGGCCGTGTGTCGTTTATGATGCGCATAAGTCGGGTGAAGCACAGTATGGCAGCCTGCCCGCCGCGACCCGGTCGTATCGTATCCAGAATTCCGGCAGCTGTTATGCTACGCAATAAGTTGCTGACAGTAGTGCGATTGACCCCGTAATCCCGGTGCATCTGTCTGGCTAGGTCGGGGACCGAAAAAATGGGTTTGCTGAATATGGCATCCAGAATATAAACAATGTATTGTGAATGGGTTATCTTGCGGACGCGCTCTTGCATATCCTTGCGCAGGCTCTGAATGGCGGAGACTCTTCTGGCATTGGTTTTGGCATGTTCGGCAATCGCATTGAGAAAAAACGCCACCCAATCGCTCCATGCGCCCTCATCCGAGATGGCCAAAAGATGACGGTAATATGCTTGGCGATGTTTCTCAAGATACTCGGAAAGGTAGAACATGGGTTGTGACAAGGCTTTCTTGTAGTACAAAAACAGCGGTATCAGCATCCGCCCGACACGCCCATTGCCATCATTAAAAGGGTGCAGAATCTCAAACTGGGCGTGCATCACAGCGGTTTGCAACAGCGGATCAAGGTCATCCGATGCCATGTATTGCTCCCATGCTCGCAAATGCTCCTCCAAAACAAGCGGTTCTGGTGGCACAAAGCGCGCTTCTGCGATGGCGCTACCGGGGCGGCCTATGTAGTTTTGGGTCGTGCGAAACGCCCCCGGCGTCTTGTCCTGACCGCGCACCTCCTCCATCAACAGCCCATGCAATTGACGCACTAAGTGTAGCGACAACGGACGCGATTTTTGCAGATACGCATGGCCTTCCCTCAAAGCGGTTCGGTAGTTGATGATTTCTCTGAAGCCATAATACTTATCTTCCTTGTCGGGCGACCCGGCCTCATACTTAAAAACCTCGTCCAGAGTTGCCTGAGTTCCCTCTATTCTGGATGACAGGGTCGCCTCTTGGTCGGTGAGGGGTGATAACATCACACCGGGGTTGGGTATGCTCTGCAACATCCCTGTATAGTGCGCCAGAGTAGCATTGGCACGTCCCACCAAAGGTAACAACCTCCTATGGTCCAGGCGATTATTCAGGGGTAAGTTGTCAGGCTGGCAAGGCTTCATCGGGGCAAGTCCATTCTGTGAAAATGCCCCATTATATCAGACTTGTGGCAAAAAATGAATTTTTCGATGCAAGTTGGCAAACTTGTAGCGCAGCGTTTACAAGTTTGAATAATTTCCGATAAAACAGTGTCTTAGAGACGGGTTGCGATTTGGTGAGCGATTCGGCTAAGGAAGGGTGCGCACCATGCTAACCATCGCTCCCCCCTCGCTGAGTGCAAGTAATACTCTCCCCTTGTGGGAGAGTCGGCGTAGTTGTGCTACGCCGGAGAGGGGGAAAGGAAGGTTCGTGCAAGAAGCTCCCCCTCACCGCATCGTCCTTCGCCTTCGGCTCGTCCTCTGCGACTCTCCCGCGAGGGGAGAGTGTTTCCCCCTCACCGGTGCGCTTGCGGGGATGGTGCGAGAGGAGCGTGTTGGAGTAGCTGCCGCTAGGCTACCTGCTAGCCAGCCCCCTTAGCTTACCGACTCTCCCGCGAGGGGAGAGTCATGCGATGTGCGGAAGGGGGCGGCAACCGCCGCAGGCGGCGCTTAGCCGGGCTGGCTGTCGTTTAGGATGCGCATAAGTCGGGTGAGGCACAGTATCGTCGCACACCCGCCGCGACCCTGTCGTGTTGTATCCAGAACTCCGGCAGCCACTAGGTTGCGCACCAGGTTGTTGACAGTGGTGCGATTGATTCCGTGACTCCGGTGCATCTGTCCGGCTAGGTCGGGGATTGAAAAAATGGGTTTGGCGAATACGGTGTCCATAAGAGGAACAATGTATCGCGAAGGGCTTATCTTGCGGACGCGCTCGTGTATATCCTTGCGCAGACTCTGAATGGCGGCGACTCTTCTCATACCGGCTTCGGCATGTTCGGCAATCGCATTGAGAAAAAACGCCACCCAATCGCTCCATGCGCCCTCATTCGAGATGGCCAAAAGATGACGGTAATATGCTTGGCGATGTTTCTCAAGATACTCGGAAGGGTAGAATGTGGGTTGTGGCGAGGCTCCCTTGTAGTACAAAAATAGCGGTATCAGCATCCGCCCGACCCGCCCGTTGCCATCATAAAAAGGGCGCAACATCTCAAACTGGGCGTGCATCACAGCGGTCTGCAACAGCGGGTCAAGGTCATCCGATGCCATGTATTGCTCCCATGCTTGCAAGCGCTCCTCCAACGCAAGCGGTTCCGGCGGCACAAAGCGCGCCTCTGCGATGGCGCCGCCGGGGCGGCCCATGTGGGTTTGGGCGGTGCGAAACTCCCCCGGCGTCTCGTCCTGACCGCGCACCCCCTCCATCAACAGCTCATGCAATTGACGCACTAAGCGCAACGACAACGGACGCGATTTTTGCAGATGCGCATGGCCTTCTCTCAAAGCGGTTCGGTAGTTGATGATGATTCTGAAGCCATAATATTTGTCTCCCTTGTCGGGCAATCCGGCATCATGCCCAAGAACCTCGTCCAGAGTCGCCTGCGTTCCGCCTATTGCGGATGACAGCGTCGCCTCTTGGACGGTGAGGGGTGATAACATCGCATCGGGTATGTCCTGTAGCATCCTTGTGTAGCGCGTCAGGGTAACGTTGGCCCGCCCCACTAGAGGCAGCAACCTCCTATGGTCCAGGCGATCATTCAAGGGTAAGTTGTCGGGTTGGTAAGGTTTCATCGGGGCAAGTCCATTTTGTGAAAATATCCCATTGTATCAGACTTGTGGCAGAAAATGAAATTTTTGCTACAAGTCGGCAAACTTGTAGCACAGCGCATACAAGTTTGAATAATTGCCGATAAAACAGTGTCTTAGAGACGGGTTGCGACTCGGCTAAGGGGGACTGCGCATAATGCTCACCATCATTCTCTCCTTGTGGGGGAATTGCTCGCACTCAGTGCAGAGGCCGAAAGGCAGCAACCTCCTATGGTTCAGGCGATTATTCAGGGGCAAGTTGTCAGGTTGGCAAGGCTTCATCGGGGCAAGTCCATTCTGTGAGAATGCCCCGTCATGTCATACTTGTAGCGCAGGGTTTACAAGTTTGAATAATTGCCGATAAAACAGTGGCTTAGAGACAGGTTGCGAGTCGGCTAAGGAAGGGTGCACACCATGCTAACCATCGCTCCCCTCGCGTGGGGACAAATGATTACCCGAAGTCGGATGTGGTGGCATTATACCATCACTCCCCCCTCGCATGGGACAAATTTGTTGCGATGCGCGCGACGCCTCGGCGTCTCGCATCACTCCCCCCTCGCATGGGACAAATACACGATTGAAGTGCGTTTAATCCCCGTTTAAATCATTCCCCCCTCTGTGGGACAAATATCACTCTCCTCTTGTGGGTGCTCTGTCGACGCACTGCCGCTCGATTTCCCTCGCGTGGGACAAATATCACTCTCCCCTTGTGGGAGAGTCGGCGTAGCTGTGCTACGCCGGAGAGGGGGAAAGGAAGGTTCGTGCAAGAAGCTCCCCCTCACCGCATCGTCCTTCGCCTTCGGCTCGTCCTCTGCGACTCTCCCACGAGGGGAGAGTGTTTCCCCCTCACCAGTGCGCTTGCGAGGATGGTGCGAGGGGAGCGGAGCGGGCAAGCTCTTTGCGATATTTTGCGGCTGCGCCGGGTCGGTTATGCGCTCGGATTTAATTTGCAAAATCGGAATCTTGTCAATAAGCTCCCCGCCGCTAATGGGTGCGATGATGCGTTTTCTTATCCGGCAACGGAGAACCGATCCAGAATGCAAATCGGAGGAACGAGCGCAACAATGGACACCGATCAAAACCGCGATGCACTTCACCATGACCGCGGAATATAAGCACAAAGTGAAGCGCAAGAATGCCTTGCGCAAGTTGGCCGACAATGCGCAGGCCGACCACGACGACAAGCCAAGCGCTTGGTTCGAACAACGCGGTCACCCATACCACACGCATTGCGAATCCTTCAGCGCGCTGGCCGACACCGAACACGGCGCGAACGGCCGAGCCAAGTCATAAGCATCGAGCAACACAAAGCAACAGCATCGAGCAACGCGAAGTAGCGCGCACCGGTTGCGAGCCGACCGGTTGCGACGGCGAGGGTGATCTATAATCGCCTTCGATCTATGCGGCTTGTGTGTAGACCGGACAAGCCGCACCTTTAATCTGTGTATGCTGTGGCACTTTAAAATAACTTACCGAAGGAGGCAAATGATGAAAAGAGTAATCTTTTTCATATTCATTGCCCTTCTTTGGGGCAATGGAAAGGCATTGGAGATTAAAATCACCAATGCAACAACTCAAGACTATATTTGGGCTAATGATGCAGATTTTGAGGCTTCAACCTGGAGCTCTGTATTACAAGATATCCTCTCTGAGGATGTTTTACAAACATTTTCTTCTACTGCAAACACAGTGTCAACTGATACTATTGTGGCAACAACCCCAGATCACTTTGAGGTTGATGAAAATCTTGCATCAGCAGAAACAACAACAAATTCTATTGAAAAATCTCCGCTATCTGCAGAAGAAATGAGAAAAAGATTTGTTGTATCTGACGGAAATAGTTCCACATTGAGAAATCATCAGTATGCTGTCTTACAATCAGCATGCTTGGGATATGAACATTGGGTTGAAAGACCTAATGAGTGTAGAGTAAAGGAAAATTTTCTTAACGAGAATGGAACCGCACCATACACATTCCTTCATATCCAAAGTGGTGGAACACACCAAGAAACAGATGAGATTGTTGAGTTTGTGAAAGCTTCTAGTAAGACAGATGTTTTAACAAGATCTAGTCAGCCAAATGCCAATGATATTGTTGCAGCAGGAATGCATCCAAACTTTGTTGTTGTTACCTCTGCTGGAAATACGAAGAAAGATGATATTTTCGGGGAAAGAGTTTATCGGAATGAAGACGGACTCTGGATACGTAGTCATAATGATAATCCTGTACAAGATCAGTATCAAGATGATTATAACAATGTCATTAACGCAGTCGAAGAAGATCGTGCTGCATATGTAGCTGGTTATGTTATCAGGAGAACAATAAATGGACTAACACGCAGCGTTAAAACAAGTGAGTTGGAACAAATTCCAGTTCATCAACATATTAATGTTGAGGGTACACTGCAACGAGCATCTGGATCTACATCTTGTTCAAAATACACAGGGAGGAACTGTTTTTGGCTTCCATATGGTATTGAATATCAGAACGTGGAGGGTGAAAAAAAAGTAATTCCGGGAACCTCTTTCGGTTCCCCCAGATTTGGTGCAATCCTTGCTTCCGCCATAGCATTAGATCCTTCTATGAATGGAACAGATGCTTTGAGGTTGGCGAGGGAATGTGCAATCAAGGTTGAAAGGCTTGGTGGTGCAGGAATCCCAAACTGGCCATGTATGAAGAGAAAAATAGCGGAGAAAGTCAATAAGGAGTCTTTGAATATAACAATAAACGAAGACTTCTTGAGACTGGAAAAAGTAGTTGTAGATGCAATATCTACATCAACTTATGTAACTCTTATCAATCCAAGGATTGAACCAGACATAGTGGTGCCTCCAGAACCGCCGCCGCCGCAGGTAGCATCGACATCGACGGAGTCAAACGCTCTGCGCTTGCGCTTGCGCCTATTCCTAGAAGGCCCCCTGCGATGAGATTCGTCTGCGCCGAGCACACCCATCGAGGTCACGCCTGCGCCGTCCCCATGATCACGACCCAACATCGACGCGCTCAAACAACGCAAAGCAGCGCGCGCCTTCGAGCTATGCGGCTTGTGAGCAGTCTGCACAAGCCGCACCTTTAATCTGTCTATGCTGTGGCGCTTTCCAACTTAAGCGCCGCAGTGCCTAATCGCGCTCATTGACAGGCAGCGCCGACCTGTTGTAGCATTGCAAACTTTGAATGCCAGCAAACAGAACTGGCAAGACTATTACATCAAATTACTTCTATTGGAGTTATGAGTAGAGGAGATAAATTAAATAATGAACAGAAACAACATTTTGATAACATTCGTAATGGCTATGTCACTATTCCTTTCAGGATGTGCTAGTACATCAGAACTTCACCCTAAAACTAAAGGATGTATGGATATCTGTGACAAGTGCAAGTGCAGTGATAACGTGTCTGAGTGTTTTAAAGGATGCAACGCGTTGCCCTAGCCACCCAAGATTTTTCCATTTAAGAACTAATAAACTCAGCAATTATATGCGGCTTGTGAGCAGTCTGCACAAGCCGCATCTTTCTTTGAGGGGGAGACCGATATCAAAAAAGCGCTTTTAATCATCCTGACTTTTGCGCCTGCGCTTGTTGTTGCGAGTCATGCTGTTGGGTGGGAGGAGCCGATGTATTCGGGCAAGCGCAATGTGTATCGGTATCTCGGTTGCCACGAAGACATGAATTATGTGCAACTGCAACAGTGCGAGGCAGAGGCCGAGCGCATAATGCGGCAACCGGCTAAACCGGCTGAAGCGGCAAAAGCGTCGACAATGACACGCGGGGCAAGTATGCGTATAATGCGGCCATCGAGACCTGGGGGGTGATCGGAAAAGTTGCAACTATGCGCCGGAGCAAATGTTTCTCTGGCATCGGTCGCATAGTAAAACTGTCCGGTGCGTTGACAGAACCGTTACCGTGACAGAGCAGAAGACTCGATAACATTCCTCAGGTATCGAATGGAGTGGGGTGGCATGCGAAAGCATCGCCGCTCTGCTCCGCTTTTTGCAATGCGAAGCTTGCGCTCCGATCAGTTGATTGGTAACCCGTAGCATCGCGCGAACAACGAGCGACACCGCATAACGAAACTTTTTAAACGTTCATAGTCTATGCTGTGGCGCTTTTCGAGTTGAGCGCCGCAGCACTCCGTAGCACAAACATGAAGCGCGAGGTGGACGGGCGGCCAAAGTTACAACGGTCGCAAGCGACCGATGGAACTTTGCCCCCGCGCCGCCCGTGTGAGGCCGGTGCGCGACCCCGGCAGAAACACATCCGAGGCGCAAGCCAACCGCTTTGCGCAGGGAGTGCGAGCGTGCCGAGCGCGTACTGCGCCGCCAGCGCAAGCCGCCCTGTGCGCCGGAACAACCGCAAGCCCTGCGCCCGCCTCTGTGGCCGGCGCACAGGGTGGCGCCGAGCGAGAGGGTGGCCGCTGGCACCCGGGCCGAGGCAGCGGCCACTGCCCGCGACAGCCAAGCACAGCGCCGGCGACAACTGCGGACGCGGGCGGTGGCCGCTTGGTGCAGCGGCGAGCGCGCCGGAGGCGAAGAGTGCCCGCTGCCACCGGTGCGCGACAGGGTGTCCCCGCGGCCGGCGCGCGGAGGTCATGTGCCGTCGTGCGCGAAGTCATGCCGTCGAGGTGCGCGCACAATGGCCGCCGCTTGCGACAGCGCAAGCGTCGCCTGCGCACACCGGTGAAGCACCAAGCGACTGCGACGCCGAGGGATGATCCGTAATCATGCCGCAACCACATTACTACGGGTAGCCCAATTGACAGGCAAGCCCTGCCTGTTCTATAGTTGCAGACTTTCAATGCCAGCGGACAGAACTGGCAAGCCTGCGATGTTTGAGGAATGAAAAAATTACTTTGTATCATCCTGTTACTGGGGGCGGCATCAGTGTGGGCAAACCCCATGACTGTGCCCCAAGATGTGTTAACCGTAGCCCAAGCCGACGGCTCCGAACCGAACCCTTTGCGTTTGCGCTTGCGCGTATTCTTGGAAGGCCCCCTGCGAGGGGGTAGCGGCTGTTCGTCTTCGTTGGGGGCCTACAGGGGTCGCGAAGCGATGTACTCGAAACTAGCAGCAGCCGGGGAGCCCCCAAAAGCCGAAGCTTCAAAGCCAATGAAATCTCAGGCTGTAGAACCCCAAGTCAAGGAGATCAAAATTGCGGGAGCCGCAACGCACGACAACCCCTTGCGGTTGCCGCGATTCAGCGAACAGGAAGAGCAAGAAATCCTCAAGTTAATCGAAGACAAAACAAGATTTTATACAAGCATCCCAAGAGAAGCGAATGTCGGCACAAACCACTGGGAGAACGTCGGACGAGAAGATGGTTTTGACATTTGGCAGTTGCATATCCATTCGCCCGAGGCTTTCGGCTTGCAAGTTGACTTTTCTGAATTTGCCTTGCAGGAGACTATGTTGGTTAAGGTGTATGGAACAAGCGACAGCGAGATGCCTTTTATCGGGGAGTATACGAGCGCGCGGGGGTACGAGGGCAATTTCACCTCCATATCCGTTCCCGGCGATACGGCGGTCGTAGAAGCATGGATGCCGATTGGCAGCGGCGCAGCGGCAGACTTCCCCTTCAAGGTCAGGCGTATCTATCATCAATTCAGAGACCGCGCAAACAATGTCAGAGGAGTGAAAAGTTTTTCACTTAGCGAAAAGCAAAATTATCCTACATGCCCCCTTCTGGATGGCCGCTGTCATTATCCGGGCGTGCGACTCCAGCCATGGCGAGCCACTGTGCAAATACTGGCCGACGGCAGCGCTTGTAGCGGGACTTTAATTAATAGTCAGGATAGCAGCTCTTTCCCTCCGGATAGCGCTCTTCTTTTAACCGCTTACCATTGTATTGACAATATGGCAGACCCGGAAGCGGCAAGAGGCACACGCGTAAATGCCACGTTTAGCATCGGCTCATCGCCTTGCGCAAGTCCGCCGAACAGACCTACTGCCGCTGCCAGTGGCGCCCGATTTATTGCCGCGAATCGGCAGGGTGATTACGCACTCTTGCTGGTTGAGAACATTATAGGCGACGGTGTGCTTTTGGGTTGGCGGCCCGGCAGACTGCCGGTGGGAGCAAGCCTTCAAATATTTCACCACGGAGTGGGGGTATCAACACAACAGTATGCAGAGAGCAAAGTAACGGGTTTTTCACTACACAGCGGAACAGGCGCTTTTCGTGATTGTGGAAATTCTTCCGGGTGTTCACACTATAGTCTCCACTTAGCAGAGGGCGGCACAAGAGGGGGATCATCCGGCGGGGGATACTTTGTAAGGGGCAGTGATGGGGAGTTTTTCCTTAATGCTGTCCTTACGCATGGGAATCGGCGCACTTGCACAAACAAGGCTTCTTTGTTGCAGAAAATTAGCGAAGATGGCAGGGTTCTGTGCGCTCTTAGTGCGGGAGGGTACGGTTATGCTAGACGCGGTCAGCAATGCGCTGATAGTGCCCGCCCATCATATGGCCTTACAGGCCAGCAATGTTAATGGCCGGCGGGGCTCTGGGGCGCAAAACGGCTAAAGCGGCAACTGTTGCCCGTGGGGAAAATATGCATATAATGCCACTATCACGATTTGAGGATTGATTAAAAAGGTTGCAACAGTCGCCGGGGGCTCTTCTCCTTTAGCGCCCGACGCGTAGTGAAACTGTCCGGCAAGCATGTAAACTAATCGCCGAGACAGAGCAAAAGACTCGATATACATCCTCAGATATCGAACGGAGTGGGGTGGCATGCGAAAGCATCGCCACTCCGTTCCACTTTGTGCAATGACGACTGACACAAAATTGTTTCTGTCGATGAGTGGAGCGGAACACCGGAGCATCGTACGAACAACGATCGACACGACCGAACGAAACTTTTCAAACATTTGCAGTCTATGCTGTGGTGCGTTCCTGATGGGCACCACAGCACCCTATCGATCTTAGAAATGCATCGGCGCATCATCGACCTGCCGGACGACAGCACAAGAAGGAAGCGCCGCCCGCGTGAGACCCCGACAGAAACACATCCGAAGCGCAGGTCAACCGCTTTGCGCAGGGAGTGCGAGCGCGCCGAGAATGTAATGCGTCGCAAGCGCAAGCCGACCAGTGCGCCGGAACAACCGCAAGCCCTGCGCCCATCTCTGTGGTCGGCGCACTGGGCGGCGCCGTGCGAGGCGGTCCGTCTTCGCCGAGCACAAGCACCGAGCCTACGCCTGTTGCGCCGAGCATACCCACAGAGGTCCCGCAATAAGAATAAAAATCGCGTTTCGTAGTCATGCCATTTGACACGCAAGCGCTACTTGTTCTATAGTTGCAGACTTTGTATAATGCCAGCAAACAGAACTGGCAAATTTAAACATTCGACTCTTGAGGAGACTAACATGAAAAAAAGGAAACTAACATGAAAAAATACCTTAATTACTTTTATTGGCCTATGTTAGGCACCGCGGCGCCTATGACTAGGACTGCGCCAATGAAAAAAGTCATTGCAACCGTAATCTTGTGTATCCTGACAAGCGCCGCTTGCGCCCCAAAAGACTTTCAATCCTCCTTAACACTTGATAGTGATAGGTGCAATGCGCAGTGGCTGCACCGCGCCAATGGTATAGAATTGACATCTGATAGTGATAGCGGCACCCCCCGGTTAACACTGCGTTCGCGGATGTTTGTTACTATTCAAACCAACACAGTGGGACGACTGGAAAACAGTTCGGGCAGAGTGTTAATCACTAGCGATGACGATGGATCAGGCAATAATTTCGGCATTAGGGGAGTTCTTGAGCCGGGCACTTACTACATAAGAGTTGCGGGCTTTCAGAACTTGCCGTCATGCCGTTCATCAACGGGCGAGGGTACTTCCTCCATAAGAGTTGCGGGCCATCAGAACACAACGCTGAACATAGACGCCCGTGCTCCCCGTGACGGTGATCCTGTCATTGGCGGCGGAGGCTGAGGCGGCGCTCTGTCACTGACCGAGTGTCGCCAGCTTGAACTGTAGCAGTTTGCCGCGCAGCTCTTCGGACAGGCCGCTGATGTTTGCATAGTCAAAATCCTGCGGGATAGCCGTTTGCTCGGTGTCCATCATGCGCTGAATTTCCTGCTCCTGACGCGGCAGGTAGCCGGCATAAGCGGCGGTCGCTTCAAGTTGCTCGACCGCTTGCTCGTCGTTTAGCGGGTCGGGCAGTTGCGCAAGGGCTACGATGTCGGCGTAGCGAATGTCCGGCCGGCGCAACAACTCGGTCGCACTGCAAGTGTTTTTCAGACTGATGTCGCGGGTGCTTGCCTCTTGCGGTGTAATCTTCAGTGCGTCAATCTCACGCACCAGATGGCTCTTGCCAATCCCGCCGATGGCCGGATTGCAACTCATCTGCCCGACAGTCTCTATGCTGTGCGTCAGCAGAAGCGTGTGCGCGCCGGTACGCGCCGCCGCCAGCGCCGCCTCGGTCCCCGCGTGCCCGCCGCCAACGACAATGACCTCAAATTCTTGCTGGTTAACCATGCCGCACATTCTATCACTCCCCCCTCGCGGGGGAGTCGGCGAGCGCAGCAAGCCGGAGAGGGGGACAGCCTCATACTTGCACTAACCAACACTCCCCCCTCGCGGGGGAGTCGGCGAGCGTAGCAAGCCGGAGAGGGGGAAAAGGAAAGTTCGTGCAAGAAGCTTCCCCTCACCGCATCGTCCATCGCCTTCGGCTCGGTCTCTGCACTTGGTGCAAGCCGGAAACTTTCCCGCAAGGGGAGAGTATGCACGGTGCTAATTACGCTTCCGTTTTGGTCGGGATACGAATAGATTTGACAAGGGCTTGAGTCTTCTGCGGCGGCGCTTGTGTCAATGACGCCACCAGCACACCGACGCCCAAAGCGAGCCACATAAAGACAAAGCCGATTCCTTCGGGAGAAACGCCGAAAAGCCATTGCGCCTTTGTGCCGCCGAGAAATTTGAAATAGAGGATGTAGGAGAAAGTTGAAACCAGCCCGACGAGCATCGCTGCGATAGCGCCCTGCTGATTCATGCGTGTCCAGAAGATGCCGAGGAAGAGGACTGGGAAAAGCGAGGCGGCGGCAAGTCCAAAGGCAAAGGCCACCACTTCGGCCACAAAGCCGAGTTCGGATGCATAGAGGCCGAGCAGACCGGCGGCAATCACGGCAGCAGCCGCTGAGAAGCGGGCGAGCATAAGTTCCGTGCGGTCATGCATATTCGGCATGAGCGTGCGGCGGAATAAATCATGGCTTATCGCCGAGGAGATAACCATCAACAAGCCCGCCGCCGTTGATAAGGCCGCGGCCAAGCCGCCGGCGACGACCAGTGCAATCACCCAATGCGGCAATTGTGCGATTTCGGGATTGGCGAGCACAAAAATATCGCGATTGGGATTGACCTCATTGGCAAGTCCGTCCGGTGCGTGCGGCCCGCGATGCTGCATGTGGCCATCGCCGTTCTTGTCGTCGTATCGCACGAGCCCGGTCTTCTCCCATGACTTATACCATTGCGGCACCGGCTTGTCGCCTGCGGCGAGGATCTCTTCGGCGCGCGCCTCATAATCTTCCTCATCAGTGATATAGACCGCCTCATTGACGGAGTCGATAAAATTGATGCGCGCAAAAGCCCCGACGGCCGGCGCTGTCGTATAAAGCAGCGCAATAAAGAGCAACGCCCATCCTGCCGAAACGCGCGCGGCGGGCGCTGATTTCACCGTGAAGAAGCGGATGATTACATGCGGCAGGCCGGCTGTGCCGAACATCAAGGCGGCGGTAATGCAGAAAACATCCATCGTGGACTTGTGGGCGGAAGTGTATTCCAGAAAGCCCAGATCGCGCAGCACCTGATTGAGCTTTTCAAGGACGGATATTTCCGTTCCTTTGACATCGGAGATGAAGCCGAGTTGGGGAATCGGATTGCCGGTGATGATGAGCGAGATAAAAATCGCCGGCACGGTATAGGCGAAAATCAGCACGCAATATTGCGCGACCTGCGTGTAGGTAATGCCGTTCATGCCGCCGAGCACGGTATAGGCAAAGACGATGACCATGCCGATGAGAATGCCGATGTCAAAGGGAATGCCGAGGAAGCCGGAGAAAGCCACGCCCACGCCCTTCATCTGCCCGGCGATGTAGGTAAAGGAGACGAACAGCGCACAGAGCACCGCGATTACGCGCGCCGCGTTGGAATAATATCTGTCGCCGACAAAATCCGGCACGGTGAATTTTCCAAAATTGCGCAGGAAGGGGGCGAGCAGCAGGGCGAGCAATACATAGCCGCCCGTCCAGCCCATCAGATAGATTGAGCCGCCGTAGCCGAGAAAAGCGATGAGCCCCGCCATGGACAAGAAGGACGCCGCCGACATCCAGTCCGCCGCGGTGGCCATGCCGTTCATCACCGGATGGACATCGTGGCCCGCCACATAGAAATCCTCTGTGGAGCGCGCGCGCGCCCAGATTGCAATCGCGACATACAGCGTGAAAGTGAGGCCGACAAAAAGAAAAGTCCAAAGCTGCTGATCCATCGCTAAGACTGTGCCCCCTGTTCTTCAAGGCCGAACTTTTTTTCAATGCGCCGCATCGCATGGCAATAATAAAATATCAGCGCGACAAAAATATAGATGGAACCGTTTTGCGCAAACCAGAAGCCGAGCGGTGCGCCGCCCAAACTGAAATGATCCAAAAAGTCGCGAAACAATATGCCGGCCCCGTAAGAAGCAAGAAACCACAGCACGAGCAACCCTCCCGTAAGACGCAACACCGCGCGCCAATAGGCTTTGGTGTCAATGACGCGCCGAGATGGTGATTTTTCCGACATCCTTCTTTCTGATAAAAACTTTCCCTGTCGAATGGCAGGGAGGCTTATATGATAAATCATCGTGTTGCATTTGGTGGCTGTGGAGACGCATCCGAGACACGTTGCGATTCGGCTAAGGAGGAGTGCGCATAATGCGACCATCGTTCCCCCTTCGCACGGGACAAATAAGGTAACTTTGCTCAAAGGACGCTCAAATTACCATCGTTCCCCCTCGCGGGGGAGAGTCGGCGTAGCTGTGCTACGCCGGGGAGAGGGAAGTTTGTTGGAGCTTGCAAGGGGAGTGGAGCGATGCAGTGGGGGACAAGCCCCTGCCAGATGAACTCAACTCTTATTATTTGCAAACGGCAGTTGGGCTGATTTGCCGGATGGAGAGTCTTGTCACGGTAAGTCCAATTGTTTTTTCATGCTTGCACATAAATCGTAGGTGGACATACCGACGATTAAGTCACTTTCCCCTCCTTCGTTGATATTAGGATACCAATACAGTCCGCAACGAGCCAATATCCGTTCCAGTGATTGCATCAAAGCATAGTATTTGGATTCTTCTGAGTCCGAGTCGCATAAATTTGCCAAAGTATTCCACTCACCTTCAATAAAAAACCTGAATATGTCATAGGATTTAAGTCTCTTAAAAAAGTCATCCCTTTCTTCAACTGAAGATATAGCGAAATAATCTGCAAGGGAGATTCCCAGTTGATTAATCAGTGTCTGCGATATGTTCGCTAACTGTTGCAAATCTTCATCTGTCCCAGTGTTTTTATAACGTTCAATAGCCGGAAGGAAATCTGTCTGAAAACTCCCTACGGAATTCAGCGCTTGTGATTCCACATGTTCCAGAATAATACGGTGAATGAGGCCGTCCTGTTCAACCCCATTTTGTTCTGCATCAAGCTTCCCATATGTATTAAATAAGACATGACATATTTGGGTGGGTTTTTTCCAGCGTGTCATCACGGTCGCAGTGGTTCTGAATACATCAGAGTAAGTATTCTCTCCACAAACCTTTATTTGGTTGTAATGTGTAATCATAGCAAGGCTGAAGAGCTTACGGAGGAACTTGAACATAAGGCTTATTCTTTCTTCATTGCCTTGACTTTTGAACATGGCTGTATTTACGACAAGTGTATTCTTGAACTTATTGCGCGGTGATGAGACAACATCTATCCAGCATATGTTTGCGTCTAGATTACCCCCTTCGGCAGTGTTTGTATCTTCACTTGTAATTTCTTTCACAGTTGCAACTACATCATCGGTGAATATACAGGTTGCACGAAATGGCTCTGCAAGAGACAAGTAATTTCTTGATGTCTCAAATAGCCTTGCAAGCCTTGAAAATGTTTCCTTGCTGCTTTCATCCAGCGAACAATCGTTTTTGAATTCCAGACTAACAGAGATACCCGAAGGGCTTTCTGTATTCATGTACCATTTTTCTTCTTCTAAAACGCCACCCTCATCAAACATCTCAGTAGAAAATTGATCATGGTCTATTCCTATCTTCGATTGCAGGGTTTGGAATCTGCAAGATTCTTGAGATGAAATGAAAGATGACCAACTCGCAGAAGCAATTCCTGCATTTATATTCTTTGTGCTCTTAACCTCCGGTTGTTCCTTGGCATTCGGGTGTTTGCCTAAAAGCCCGACTTCAGGAGATAGCGGGAGAAATACATACCTTAAATCTTTATTGGAAACATAAGCAGAATGTTTCCAGCAGTTATCAGCCTCCGAGTAGCTGATAGCTCCTGTATCCCCTAGCAAGAATGGTTCTTCATCTGGTTCCAACAAATCCCACTTAAAACTTTCGAATATCCCGAGTGTCACTTGATTTATGGCCTCAGGCAAATTTTCCAAATGAATCTTTTCATGGTCAATTGATGATAGTCCCTGTTCAAGGAATGGAATCATTTCGTGCATTCCTCGTTTAAGCATATCTGGCCCAAGCAATTCTATTATTTTTTTAATTTGCGCCTCCCATGTTTGCACGAGGGTCACATGTGTAAGCGGGTCTCTTATGTGCTTGGCATGAGTATAACTAATTGTCCGTGCCTGAGCTCTCGCTTCTTCATCTGATGTGGATGAGAGACGGTTATGTACATAGCCAGGGTGTTCCCCGGCAAGAACTTTGCTTAAAGGGGTGTGAATTTTCTTCACCAAATCATGCATTTGGTCTCTGATATGACCGCGGGAATGAAGGTTATGAATAAAATCTATAAGCGTAGTTATGTCAGTTGGTTCTAACTCTCTGGTTTCCAGTACTTGAGCGACTGTTCTGGCGTAAGAGTTTTCTTTTTCGCTCAATTGCTGTTCAATATCAATACTCTCATCAGGCCCCGTATAAAAATTATTCTGTGCAAACACATTTTTGGTATTCGTTTTGTGCGGTTGTTCTTTCCCTTTTATGTAGTGCCAAACTTGTTTAGTAGAGCTCTCGGAATCTATTGCAAAATTCCGAATAAGGAAATCTGGAATCAAATGATGCCTTTTCGGTTTTGAACCTGTCCCCACCGGGTTGTCCTCCTTTTTGCTTGGTTGTACTTAGGTGCTATGGAATGACACCTACATTATTCTATGCCAGAGATTGTGCCCATGCTTAGAATTATGTCAGTTGTCAGCAGAGCGGCTTGTCGGCATGGAGCGGCAAGCCCAGATGCCGCACATCGCGGCGGCAACGATAGCGCTAAGAGGCACAGGGATATTCCAACAGTCAGTTACGATAAACGAGTCTTGCAAAACAAACAAAAGCGGGAATGCTTCGGGAGCGAATAAAGCGACACCGTTTGTGATAATATGAGGCTTTCCAAACGAGTCCGCTTTAGGAGAGCATGGCAAAATGCAGATGAAAACAGATTTGCAAACCCAAGACCCGAAGAAAAAAAGGCCAGCAGAGATGGTTTCCGGCGAGTCTGTCAACCCGACACAAGGCTATGCCCGTTGCACAGCGGTTCCAGCGTATCAGTCCGTGAGAAAAATAGGCAATAACTCCTAAGGAGCACACGGTTAGTCGTATGCCATCTAACATGACTCGTAAGAGGAACAAAAAGCATAACAAAGTCAAAGCTGTTTCTTTGTTCAGCGGTTGCGGCGGGTCAGATAGCGGAGCGCTCGCTGCGGGCTTTGATGTAATTTTTGCTAATGACATCATGCCTTATTCCAGAGATGTCTATCTGGCTAACTTGCCGGAAACAGACTATCAATGCAAAAACATTGAAGAGATTGCTTCATTCCCTAAAGCGGATCTGCTCATTGGCTGTTATCCATGCCAAGGGTTTAGCCAAGGCGGGGCGAGAAAATCTGATAGAGCGGTTAACTATCTTTACAGACAATTTCGTCGATCATTGTGCGCAATAAAACCTAAAGCATTTATTGTCGAAAATGTGGCTGGCATGTACAGAAGTAATTTTAGCCGTCTATTAAATAATCAATTGGTATGCTTCCGCACAGCCGGTTATTCAGTCACTCACAAGATGCTTAATGCGGCAGACTATGGCGTTGCTCAAGAGCGCCGCCGCATTTTTATTGTAGGCATCCGTTCAGATTTGGGAGAAAAATATACATTCCCTTGCCCTACTCATGGCCCTGCGGGAAGGAAACCGATTAAGACTATAGCCAAAGCTCTGGATGGCTTGCCAGAGTGGCCAAAAGGAAAGTTTCTAGAACAAGATTTTCATTGGTACTATATGTCTCGTAATAGACGAAGAGATTGGTCTGAACCCAGCAAAACGATTGTTAGCAATGCTCGCCATATGCCATTGCATCCGATTACTCCCGCGCCTGTTCGCATAGGAAACGATGAGTGGAGGTGGCTGGATAAGGATAAAAATTTGCCGAAGAGGAGATTCTCTTATGAAGAAGCTGCGTGTCTCCAAGGGTTCGAGAAAAAATTTGTGTTTCCGGAAAACGGGAACCTTATGGCTAAATATAAGGTCATTGGCAATGCTGTGCCGCCGCCGCTATTTGAAGCTGTGGCCAATGCATTGCCAGATATTTGGTAGGAGGATATAGCAATATGGAAAAAACAGAGAAGCATAACATACGAGAGATAGATGTGAAGGACATTCTTTTAGATGCAGAAAACCCGCGGTTTGGAGATGACCGTTCCGGATTGCAAGAACAGAGTAATGTTTTGGATCGCATTGTAGATAAGTTCGGTGTTGACGACATATTAAGCTCTATTGCAGTGAATGGATACTTTCATTCAGAGCCGCTGGTTTGTCAGAAAAGAGAACAAAACAAATATATAGTCAAAGAAGGCAACCGAAGACTAACTGCTTGCTTAATACTGTTGCGTGATAAGAGGGCATCCAAGCATGAAGTCAGAGCAAATAAGTATGGAAAACTATGGGAGGAAAACGGTCAGAAATCGATAAACCCAGTGCCTGTTATTGTTTTTGGCGCCGATGAGGAAGACAACAAAAGTATTTTATCGTATCTGGGCGTAAGGCATATAGCATCTACTCAGCCCTGGGATTCTTATGCAAAAGCATCTTGGGTTGCCGAGGTTGTAAAGGAAAGTGAGCTGGGCATAAAGGAAATTGCACGAATGATTGGCGTAGAACCTAACACTATAACTAAGCAACTTGAAGGATATTACTTGGTCAATCAGTTGGAAAAAGAAAAGCTTTTTCAGCCTGCAAACAGCATGCGCAGGGGCAGAGGCAGCCAATCTCAGTTCCCATTCTCTTGGGTATATACAATCGTGGGCTACGCAAATGTCAGGGAGTTTTTGCGGTTAGGCGATGCTACCCCGCCGCAAGAGGATATTCTCGACAAAGAACGTCTGGACAATGGAGCTTTGGTACTAAACTCCATGTTTGGAGACTCCAGCAAGGGGCGCGATGCCTCTATAGAGGAGTCGAGAGAATTGAAAAGACTCGCCAAGGTTTTTGATAGCGAAGAAAAAATTTCCTTGTTGAGAAGCGGAAAGCGTGTCGATGAAATAGAGAGAGTCACACGACCAATCGAGCAGAGAATCAATGAAGATCTTAATCTCACCAGAGATACTATGCGCGCCCTTATAGGTCAATTAGCCGAGTATGGCGGCGTTGAGAAAGATATTTCCGAAAGAGACATTGAACATATGCTTGATTCTGCCGAAAAGAATGAAACGCTGGCAAAACGACTGTATCAAAGGGTAATAGAGTTTTGTGACAAACAGAGGTCGAGCATTGATGGCAGTTGATGTGACCAAAGGCGTAGACCAAGTGGAATGGCAAGCCATGAAATTCGGGTCGGCATCTTGTGATGATGGCACATGGGATGATCGGGTCGCTGAGTCTGCCGAATTACATGATTTTTCAGACCCTCATACGGAGGGAAATATTGACATAGTAGATGACGATTTAGTAAATGAAAGTTTTGCCGGGAGAATACAAGAAAAAATACAAGAAAGAAAAAAGATGATGGGGGATGCCTATCCATTTAATTTGGATGGCAACAAATTGTCGTATGAAAATGAATCGGGCAGGCACCTGTTATATGAGTTTCTGCTTTTAGCATCCATAGCCAATGATGCAACAGGAACAACAAGGCGTGATATATCAAAATGCTTTGAGCGCATAGCCGCGATGATCGTATCTGAGTATTTTGGAAGTTATGCAGAGTGTCACCATGTCGGCTTTCCCAGAGATGATAGCAGTAATTTTGAAGATGCAATGATCAAGGTGAATAAGTTGACCGGAGAATTTTCATGGAACCCTGATAAGGATGCTGTGAATCATCAGGATGTAAAAGATGAAGGGTTGGATTTTATTATTCGCATGAAGCATGCTGATAACAGATTGGCGGCACAACTTTTTATCTTAGGGCAATGTGCCTGCGGGCAAAATTGGGATAGCAAAACCGGCGATTTGAAGTTAGGCACGTTAGAAAAATGGTTTCACCCTATGTCATATGTGCCTCCTGTAAAAGCATTTGCAGTGCCTCATTATATTGAGAAGCAGAAAATAATAAACAGCAGCAGGGAGTGTGGTCTCCTATTTGACAGGGTGCGAATAGTCAATATTGCTTTTGCTGCCGAATGTCAAAATGCAATCGCAGAATTCTTTTCTGAAAATAGCTGGACAGAACCAATCCTGTCTCTCATCGAAGAGCGCCGGAGTTGATTCTTAGCGATATGGAAAAGGTGTTCCGGATGCCCCTGCTCATGGCATGGGCGTTTGTTCGGAGGTCACCCTGATTTGTTTGCCTGACAAGTTTAATCAGATTATTATGAATAGCTTGGATGGGATATAACTACTGTCTACAATGTACTCTTTTAAGACATGCTCATGGTGCCTGCCTTCTCATTTAATCAGACCGGAAAAGTAACATGGCCAAAGCAAAAAAAAGCAAAAAAAGCGAAGTAAAAAAGACCAAAGAACAAGAACGCGCAGAACTGCATCGCACGATATGGAAGATTGCAAATGATTTGCGCGGGAGCGTGGACGGCTGGGATTTCAAGCAGTATGTGCTTGGCATGCTCTTCTACCGCTTTATTAGTGAGAATCTGGTTGACTATATCAACGCCGGAGAACGAAAAACAGATAACAAGACTTTTGACTATACGGAACTGTCGGACAAGGATGCGAAGTTTGGCCGAGCCGACACAGTTAAGGAAAAGGGATTCTTTATCTTGCCGAGCGAACTGTTTGCCAATGTGCGGAAAAATGCACATGACAATTCTAATTTGAACGAGGCACTGACTATCGCCTTCCGAAACATTGAGAACTCTGCAAAAAACACAGAGAGTGAAGATGATTTGAAAGGTTTGTTTGATGACATTGATGTGAATTCAAACAAACTTGGAGGCACCGTAATAGAAAGAAACAAGAAGCTCGCCAAGCTTCTGGATGCGATTGGCGATCTTGCGCTCGGCAACTACTCCGACAACAACATAGACGCTTTCGGCGATGCCTATGAGTACCTGATGGCTATGTACGCTTCCGATGCAGGTAAATCCGGCGGCGAATACTTCACGCCGCAGGAAGTCAGCGAACTCTTAGCTGAGATTGCGACAGTGGGCAAGAAGCGTGTTAACAAAGTGTATGACCCGGCGTGCGGATCCGGTTCGCTGTTACTCAAGTTTTCCAAAGTGTTGGGGCCGGATAAAGTCGGGCTGGGGTTCTTCGGTCAGGAAAACAACATCACCACATATAACTTGTGTCGAATCAATATGTTTTTGCACAATATCAATTACGACCATTTTGACATTGCTTGCGGCGATACCCTGACTGATCCGCAGCATTGGGACGATGAACCGTTTGACGCCATCGTTTCCAATCCGCCGTACTCTATCAAATGGGAAGGTGCCGACAACCAGATATTAATAGATGACCCGCGCTTCTCACCGGCGGGGGTGCTCGCGCCGAAGAGCAAGGCCGACCTTGCATTCACAATGCACATGCTTTCGTGGCTTTCAACGATTGGAACGGCAGCAATCGTTTCCTTTCCCGGCGTTCTTTACCGGGGCGGGGCTGAACAAAAGATTCGCAAATACCTGATTGATAACAACTACATTGATGCGGTTATCCAACTGCCGCCCGACCTCTTTTTCGGGACTGGCATCGCGACCTGCATTATGGTGCTCAAGAAGAGCAAGAGGGATAACAAGACACTTTTTATAGACGCTTCTGCCGAATGCGTTCGCGGCGGCAATAAGAACAAGCTGAGTGATGCGAACAGAACCAAGATAGTCAAAGCATTTATCGGGCGCAAGAACAAGAAACATTTTGCAAAACTGGTGGCAAATAAGACGATTGCCCGAAATGACTACAACATCACGGTGTCAAGTTACGTTGAGCAGAAAGATACGAGGGAAGTTGTGGATATAGGACAACTCAACAAAGAGATTTCTGAGATTGTGGCAAGACAAAGCAAATTGAGAAAGTCCATTGACAAGATTGTGAAGGACATTGAAGGAAAGTAATATCGGGAGCCTCAGTCCCTCAAAGGGCGAGAGAAATGGCAATGGTAAAACGTAAGATCAGACTTGAAAAATTGCTTGAGAAGCATTGCCCGAAAGGGGTTGAGTTCAAAGAATTAGAAGAAGTCTTAGCTTATGAGCAACCCAGTAAGTATATTGTTTCTTCAACAAGATATAACGACGGATATAAAACACCTGTTCTAACTGCGGGTCAGGGTTTTATTCTAGGATACACAGATGAAATGAACGGAATATGCGAAGCAGACAAAGAAAGCCCCACAATTATATTTGATGATTTTACTACCTCGTTCCACTGGGTAGATTTTGACTTCAAAGTAAAGTCTTCAGCTATGAAGATACTGCGCCTTAAAGGAGATAGTAATGTTAATCTTCGTTTTATTTTTTATGCGATGAAGTGTATTAGCTACACTCCTAGCAGCCATTCTCGACAATGGATTTCGAAATACTCAAAACTGAGAATTCCGATTCCGCCTCTGAGTGTTCAAAAAGAAATTGTCAAGATTCTTGACAGTTTCACGGAATTAAAAGCGGAATTAAAAGCGGAATTAAAAGCGGAATTAAAAGCGAGAAAGAAGCAATATGAATATTATCGGAATAATCTTCTGACTTTTGATGGGGAAGCGGAATATAAACAAATAGGTGAGATATGTAAAAGGGTTGCCTCGGGTGGTACCCCTTTAACATCCCAAAGGGATTTTTATACGGGTGATATACCATGGCTTAGAACTCAAGAAATTGATTACTCTGATGTTTATGATACAGGCTTAAAGATTACGGCTGAGGGTTTAAAGCATTCATCAGCAAAGTGGATACCTCCTAACTGTGTGATTGTTGCCATGTATGGTGCTACTGCTGCGAAAGTGGCTATAAATAGAGTGCCTCTTACCACTAATCAAGCTTGTTGTAACTTAGAAATTGATGAGAAAAAGGCAGAATATCGCTATGTATTTCATTACCTTTCAAAAGAATATCAAAAACTCAAATCATTAGGGGTTGGAACGCAGTCAAATCTGAATGCGCAAAAAGTTAAGAGTTTTGAAATTCCAATCCCACCGCTCTCAGTACAAAAGAAGATTGTCAAGACGCTTGATAAGTTTGACTCGCTTATCAATGACATCTCCATAGGTTTGCCGGCAGAGATTGATGCTCGGCGAAAGCAGTACGAACACTACCGAAACAAGCTACTCACATTTAAGGAATATGCCAGATAAGAAAGGCTATTATTTGGTTGCGGAAAATTCGCACAGCACCGTCGTTGCAGAGTACGATCCGAAGTACCCTCGTGATACGGATTACCAAAGTGAGGCAGATCTTGAAGAAGCATTTGTTAGGCAGTTAACAATGCAGGGGTATGAGTATGTGAATATTACATCCGAAGACAGCCTGAAACAGAACCTTCGTGATCGACTAGAAAAGCTGAACGACTTTTCATTTACTGACAGTGAGTGGGGACAGTTCTTTGATAACGAGATAGCTAATCAAAACCAGAGTATTAAAGAAAAAACAAAAACCATACAGGAAGACCACATAAAGAGTCTAAAGCGTGATGACGGCACTACAAAGAATATATACCTCCTGAAAAAGGGTAATGATGTCCATGACAATCACTTGCAGGTAATCAACCAATACACCACCGATGATGGCAAACGGTCTAATCGCTACGATGTGACAGTGCTTGTAAATGGTTTGCCATTAGTGCATGTGGAGCTCAAACGGCGTGGCGTGGCTATTCAAGAAGCATTTAATCAGATTAACCGTTACCAGCGTGAGAGTTTCTGGGCATCGGCCGGGCTTTTTGAGTATGTGCAGATTTTTGTTATCTCAAACGGAACCCATACCAAGTATTACAGCAATACAACTCGCAGACAGCATGTTGATGAGGCCAAAGCGCGTCCGGCAAAGACGGGTAAACGTGCAAGCAATAGTTTTGAGTTCACAAACTGGTGGGCAGATCATCAGAACAAACCGATAACGGATTTGCTCGGGTTTACCGAGACATTTCTTTATAAACATACCCTGTTGAATATCCTTACCCGCTATTGCGTATTCACAACTGATGAGCAATTGTTGGTGATGCGCCCGTATCAGATTGCGGCGACAGAGGAGATATTGCAAAAAATTGCCATGAGCGCAAACCATAAACAATTTGGCACAATGAAAGCGGGCGGATACATATGGCATACCACCGGTTCAGGAAAAACCCTAACTAGTTTCAAGATTGCACAGCTTGCCAGTCAATTGCCCGAAGTGAAGAAGGTGCTGTTTGTAGTTGACCGCAAGGACTTGGATGTCCAGACAATGCGTGAGTATGACCGCTTTAAGGAAGGTGCTGCTAACAGCAATGTCAGCACACGTATTCTGCAACAGCAGATGGGGGATTCAGATGCGAATATCATCATTACAACCATCCAGAAACTCTCCCGCTTTATAGGCAAGAATTCAGGCCATACGATATTTGATGACCAAATCGTGATTATTTTTGACGAGTGCCACCGTTCGCAGTTCGGCAGCATGCATACTGCCATCACGAAAGCATTCAAAAAATATCATCTGTTTGGCTTCACTGGCACCCCGATCTTTGCAAAGAATGCATCTTCCAGTGGAAAGATAAACCTGAAAACCACGGAGCAGGCGTTCGGTGAGAAGCTACACACTTATAGTATTGTGGATGCAATTGCCGACAAGAATGTTCTGCCGTTTAAGGTGGATTATGTTTCTACAATGCGGGAAGAGGAGGATATTGAGGACAAGAAAGTAAGCGATATTAATCGCGATGCCGCACTTGCCTCACCGGAGCGTCTTGGCAATATTGTGCAGTATATTCTTGAGCATTTTGACCAGAAGACCAAGCGGAATACATCTTACAAACTGAAAGAACGGAGGTTGCGAGGATTCAATTCTATTTTTGCTGTTCCCTCAATTGAGGTGGCAACAAAGTATTACGCCGAATTTAAAAGACAACTTGAAGCTGTGCCAAGTGACAAGCAACTGAAGGTGGCATTGATTTACAGTTTTTGTGTAAATGATGACGAAGCGGGCGGTGACGGGGTACCTGATGAGAACTCTGAAGGCACAGAGGGTTTGGATCAGACTTCGCGAGATTTTCTGGATGGAGCCATTGCCGATTACAACAAGATGTTTGGAACATCCTACGACACTTCATCTGACAAATTCCAAAACTATTACAAAGACGTCAGCTTACGCGTTAAAAATCGTGAAGTAGATATTCTCATCGTGGTCAATATGTTCCTGACTGGCTTTGATGCAACGACTCTCAACACATTGTGGGTAGACAAGAATCTGCGGTTACACGGACTGCTTCAGGCGTATTCGCGTACCAATCGGATTCTGAACAGCGTGAAAACTTTCGGGAACATTGTCTGTTTCCGCAATCTGGAGAAAGCAACCAATGAGTCAATCGCTCTTTTCGGTGATAGAGACGCCACCGGTATTGTGCTACTGAAAAGCTATGAGGAGTATTACACAGGCTATAACGAAGGCGGGAAAAATGTGCCCGGTTATGAAAGTCTGGTGAATGAGCTGTTAGAGAAGTTTCCTGTCGGGGAGCGCATTGAGGGAGAGCAAAGTCAAAAAGATTTCATAAAGCTTTACGGTTCAATCTTGCGTGTGCGTAACATACTGGAGACCTTTGATCAGTTCGCCGGTAACGAAATTCTGTCTGAGCGTGATGTTCAGGATTATCACAGTATGTATATTGACTTATATAAGGAGTTGCGGACACAGGCAAAGGGGGATAAGGAAAACATCAATGATGACATCGTGTTTGAAATGGAGCTTATCAAGCAGGTGGAGATTAATATTGATTACATATTGGAACTTGTCAAAAAATATCACGAGACCCAGAGCAAAGATAAAGAGGTTACTCTGGAGAGTATCAACAAGGCCATTGACTCAAGTATTGAATTGCGCAACAAGAAGGAGCTGATTAACAAATTTATTGCCTCACTTGATGTGAAGTCTGTAGTTGATGATGACTGGCAGAAGTTTGTTGATGAGGAAAAGAAAGCGGAACTGGATCAGATTATTAAAGACCAGAAGCTCAACCGGGAAGAAACATACCAATTTATTGATAAAGCCTTTCAAGAAGGTGTCATCACCACAACAGGCACTAACCTTGCTCATATTTTACCGCCTGTGTCGCGCTTTGACCCCGAAGGCAAGCGCACACAAATTCGCGAAAGCGTCATTGAAAAACTGGAGGAATTCTTCGAGAAATTCTTTGGCATCTCAAAAAGAGAACGATAGCTTTAGCCGATTTTCCTGACAGAGACTGCGGATATCTCATTCTAGGCTAGCTATGAGAGAAACCTGCAAGATTGACTGAATATACTTAAATCTATTGAGAGTTGTTATACTTATCGCGGTGTGATGGGGAGAACGAAGTGTAGTTGACCGTTAGGAACCATGCACGAAATTAAAGGCGTACTACAATGAAAAATAGGCAGTGCAATAAAACCAAACTTACTGCAATTGATCTCTTCTGCGGGGCGGGAGGACTGACGCTTGGCCTGAAACGAGCAGGGTTTACTGTGCTGGCAGGTGTTGAATTAGAAGAGGTGCCTGCGAATACTTACCGGATGAACCATCCGAATACGCTTTGTATACAAAAAGATATTCGTGATTTGGATGCTATTGATCTGTTAAAGCCTCTCGGATTAAAACGAGGTCAACTTGACCTTTTAGCAGGGTGCCCACCCTGTCAGGGGTTTTCAACACTACGCACTCGGAAAAAGGTGGCGGCGGTTCCTGACAAGCGGAATAACCTGCTTTTTGAGTTTTTGCGAATAGTTAAAATGCTTTCACCTCGCGCTATTATGATAGAGAACGTGCCAGCACTTGCAACAGACCAGCGTATGAACAAATTTATCAAAGAAATTGCACACTTGGGCTACTATGCAGATTGTGACAGTGTAAAGATTCTGGATGCGGCAGAGTTTGGTGTTCCTCAAAGACGACAGCGCATGATTCTTGCTACGTCAAAAACAAGTCAAGTTAAAGATGCTAGACGCTCTAAAATGATAACTGTTCGCCAATATCTGGAAAGAGTTGGACTCAAGTCAGTGGGTACCGCAGGAGACCCATTGCATGACTATAAACCTACAAGGACACAACGAGTGCAAGAAATTATCAGAAATATACCTAAAGATGGTGGCTCTCGTAGCGCCTTGCCGAATCATCTCGTTCTGGCTTGCCATAGAAAGCACCCATTCTGTTTCAGAGATGTGTATGGACGTATGGCGTGGGACAAGGTTGCACCAACTATCACTGGTGGATGTGGGAACCCATCCAAGGGACGTTATCTCCATCCCGATGAAAACAGAGCAATCACTCTACGTGAAGCAGCGTTACTACAAACTTTTCCTGCCAACTACAAATTTGATTTGTCCAGAGGGCGTGACAAAGTTGCGTTAATGATAGGCAATGCGCTCCCCCCTGAATTCATTAAGCGGCACGCTAAGATGATAGCAAAAGCACTTTTAGCAGAGTAGATGACAGACACGAAACTCCATTTAAGTTTCCATGGTCGGATAATTGACCATATTGGTATCCAGATGTACCAAAGCCCAACTGCAGCTCTTGCAGAGATTGTTGCCAATTCATGGGATGCTGATGCTACTGAAGTGAATATCTTTTTCGACTTTAGTTCCGACGAAAAGTCAGATTGGACGATTACTGTTTCGGATAATGGTAATGGAATGACAAAAGATGAGTGTCAGGAAAAATTCCTGAATGTTGGTTTCAATAGGCGAGAACAGGATGGCCCTAAGGCCACATCGCTTCAAAGGGGACGCCCGCTGATGGGGCGAAAGGGCATCGGGAAGTTTGCTGGGTTTGGAATTGCTCGTTTTATTGAAATTGATACAGTTAGTCAGGAGACAAAAGAGCGGACTATGTTCGAGCTTGATCAAGAGATTATTCGGCAAGGCGACAGCTATGTTTCTACCGATCAACTAAAAATTGATGCGACACATGACAAAAATGTAGCAGGTAAGAATTGTGGCACTAAGGTTACCCTTCGCAACTTGGAGTTGAGTCGACGAATACCTGAGGGACAGTTTAGGGCATCGTTAGCAAGACGGTTTCTTATTAACAGCACAGCTGATGAGTTCTCGGTCAAGGTCAACGGTCAAATCATGTCTGACGATGTGGATGCATCTTCAATAGAGATGAGCTTTCCACGCGATTTACCGGATGATGACAAGGAAAGCCGCAATGTCAATATTGATGATGACGGTTGGGGTACAGAAGACATTGACGAAGGCAAGCGCGTTCGCTGGCGTGTTCAATTCTTTAAGGAACTTGTCAAAGACGAAGAACTATCAGGAGTTACAATTTTTGCCCACAAGAAATTGGCTCAGCGTCCATTCATGTTCAATGTGTCTGGGGGGTTGGGCAGTCAGGCTGGACCGGAGTATATGTCGGGACAAGTAGTGGCTGATTGGGTGGATGAGCTCACAACAGAAATGATTTCCACAGAACGCCAACGACTTCGCTGGGAGCACCCAGAACTCAAAAAGCTTGAGGGCTGGGGACAGAACCTTATAAGGCGGCTATTGTCAATTTGGAAAAGTAAACGTACCGAAGAAAAAATGAACTACCTGAAAGAAAAAGTTGGCACTTTTTCAGACCGTCTTGAAAGCCTCGGTTCAGAAGGCAAACCAGTGCGTAAGGCCATAAAGAAACTAGCAGAAATAGAAAAACTATCTAAAGCTCAATTTGAGGACATGGGCGATGCGGTTCTTCTAGCATGGGAGGGAGGGAGGCTCAAAGAGTTAATTAAGGAAATTGCGCAAGCAGACAAGATGGATGAAAAAGAATTTATGAAAATTCTTGTGGAAGCAAATGTTATCACAGCACTTCATACTGCTGAAACTATCAGTGCCAAACTGCAGGCTATTAAGACCCTTGAGCAGAAAATAAAACAAAAAGACTATGAACATGTTGTTCGTGATCACATTTCGGAGAACCCATGGCTAATCTCACCAAAATGGGAAACTTTTGCAAAAGAGAAAAGACTTGCAAGTGTATGTGAGAAAGCAGGAAGTACCATCTATGGAGAAGATTCAGCATTTAGTCAACGTATAGATTTGGTTCTTTCCTCCGGTAATCAACTGCTTGTTCTGGAGTTCATGCGCCCTGGCATTACAATAGACCGAGACCACCTTCAGAGGTTTGATGCTTATATGGATTTTTTGCAGGGTCATATTACCAATAATACCGGTCTCCCATTCAATCAACTGAGTGGGTATATCATTGCTGACAATCAAGCGGCAAAGCGTGATATTGATGTGTACATAGGAAGGATAGAATCTAACAAGCGTTATGTAATGACTTGGGAGGATTTAATCGCAAAAGCCAAATATGAATGGAGAGAATTTCTAAATCACGTGAAACAACGCTCACCTGATGATGAGCGCCTCAAATCAATCCGAGAAGAAACCTAAAATCAAACTATCCTTGATAGTGAATGCGACCAGAAACATTCTAAACTCTTAGAATTAACAAATCGGCTAACAGGTATTTGAGTGCTATGTTGACGGCAGGCGATGCCCCTCACCGGTGCGCCTGCGGGGATGGTGCGATTCGTGTAGCCCTATAATTCACAGGTGTTTTCTTATTATATTGCAAACGGCAGTTGGGCTGAGATTCGATACGACTTTCTTCACTCTGATACAATACCCCGTGCTATGATTAATGTTCAGAACATCATTAATTTCCTACGGGCCGCCCGCTCCTCTACCAGGGTGCTCATTGCCATTGCCACTGTGCTCAGTGTGCTCATATTGTGCCTCACGATTATGTCTATCTTTGCTCCAGATCAATTCAATTATCTTGTCCAAATACTTTTTCGTGTATTTCACAGTATTTATTCGGAGGGTTCGGAGTAGTCGCCGCCAGACTACCTGCTAGTCAGCCCCCTTAGCTTACCTCCTCTTCCGCGAGGGGAGGGTAATGCACAGTGCTCACTACTGCAACGCCCCCAAGGAAGAGGCGCAGGGTAAAAGCTTCCCCGCATCGGTGCGTTTGCGAGGTTTCGCCTTTAGTGCCCGGCTACCACATGCATTTCCAAACATAATAAGAATCTCGCTGTAAATCATACATATAGAAAGGAGAGGGATTTCCAAATATAATAAAATAAATCCCGCGCAGACGGAGATATCCGTCACACTCAAAGGTCTAAAACAACCGGCGCTTTTCCGGCATGCGGTTTGGCTTATGCCTTTGCTTGTTTCTCCTAAAAAACTTGATAGCAGAGGCTGAGCTGCCGGCGAAGGGCGATGCGGCGAGGGGGAAGTTTGTCGGGGTTTGCGAGGGGAACGGAGCGATGCGGCGGGGGACAAGTCTCTGCCGGACGAGTTCAATTCCTGCCCAATCCTAACCGCCCGCCTCGCAAGCCGCCGCCAAATCCACCGGCAACAGATGCAGGCGCAGCGGCTTCTCCCCGCTCGGCTCGCGCAACACTTGCGGCTCGGCAAAGCGTTCGCTCCTGGGGTACAGCAACGCCAGTTCCACCGGGCATCCCTTGTCGCGGCAATAGCGCATGCCGTAGGAATACATCTGGTAGATGTCGGCCTGACTTATGCCGTGCTTATCCTGCTCTTTGCCTATCCGCTTCCACTTGGTGTCCATGATAATCCAGTGGCCGCCGTCCGTCCGCGGCGCCGCCACTATGTCCGGGCGCATTGCAAAATTCAGCTTGCCTCCGGATGCATCCTCCATCACTCTTGCCACCTCGCGGCTCTGGGTGTGTATGCGCCAGTCGCCGCTCTGCAAAACTTCTTGCAGTTCTGGCGGGCAAAGCAACCAGCGGGCGCAGTCCGGCCGCCGTTCGTGCCGGCGCAAGTGCGCCGCCACAAACTTCTCAAACACTTGCTCCATGGGGAACAGCAGGGAATAGGCCAGAGTATCGGCGCGCCAACTGGCCGGATTGAGCCGCTCCAATATGGTGCGCGCCCACAGCAGCGGCATCCTGTAGTGGTCGGCGGCCTCGCGCCGCAAATGCACCTTGTCATCCTCAACGCGCCAGTCGCCGGGCAGGGACACGCCGTCAAAATGCGGCGACAACTGGTGCGCAATCCTGTAGTTGTCAACATTGCTAATCAGTGGCCGCACCCGCTCCAGAGCGCATTTCATGACGCGATTGGCCGGCCGGTCTGGCGTCCATTCATCGTAGCGCACATAAAACCGTTCCTTGCGCACCAGATTGTGACGCAACTGCCCGCCAAAATCCAACCGCCCGCGCAAAAACGGCAGGTTGCCCTCTCTGGGGCTGTACGCATGGGCCAGCCCGCGCCGCACCAGCCCCCGCACCGACTCCAAGAACAATGCGATCAACTGCTCCAACAACGGCATGTCCCCGTGCCGTTGCACTGACACATCATCAAAACGCCGGGGCTCCTTGCCGCCATCCAACCACGCGGGCAACATCCGCATAAAAATTGTGCGCGTTTGCTTGTCGGCATCAACGCTTGACCCCAAATCAATCTTCGGCAAAATCTCCAACGCCGGCCCATCCCGCGCCTGCAAAGCCCCGCAGTAGTTGCGCGCCTGCATATGCTCATGCCCAAAGCGCATCAACTCCGGCGGCTTGCCGCCATCCTGCCTGCCGCGCCATTCATCCACGCCAGCCGCCAGCGCATCGTAGCACTTGCGACACAACTTTATATCCCCGCCGGGCCCGGCGCCCGCGCACCAATGGCAAGATTCATCCGCGCTCAATCTTATACTGTCATATTCACGCAGAACCAGCGGCGGCCTGTCAGCCATTGTCATCGCCGTAAATTTTCCGGTACTGCTCCGGTTGTTTCAAAGCCTCGCTCAGCGCCTTGCCCTCCAACAACTCCTGTCTCTCGCAAAACGCGTCGTTAAGCGCCTTGGCGATGCTCTTCATGTCATCAAAAAAGTACTCCCGTAGCAGCGGGATGATGCTGTGCTCAAACGCCTCCGCCAAAGCGTCCATGCCATCCGCCTCCATCAAATAGGAATGGCCTATGCAGTGATTGCGGTTGTGCAACTTCGTGATGCGCTCGTTCATCTTATCCAGCAACGCGGGCAAGTTCACGCCCGCCACCTCCCGCAACAAGTTCGACTTCGGCATCATCTCTATAAACCGGAAGCGGCGGCGCAAGGCGGTATCCAACAACGCAATGGAGCGGTCGGCGGTGTTCATGGTGCCAATGATATGCACATTGGCAGGCACCGAAAACTTCTCGCCGGAGTATGGCAACTTCGCCGAAAGTTCATCGCTGCCGCCCTTGCGCTTGTTCTCTTCGATCAGCGTAATCAACTCCCCGAATATCTTGGAGATGTTCCCCCGATTGATCTCATCAATGATTAGCACATATGGCTTGCTCGAATTATCGTCACGCCTGTCTTCCAGCCCGCATTCTTGCTTCATAAAGTTCAGCAATCCGGGGGTGTATGACTCAAGGCCACTGGCGGGTACTCCCGTTTCATAAGACTTTCTCAGGGTACGCCTTGTCAAATTGTATTTCTCGTGGCGAAAGCGCTTAGCAGCAAACCCTATGCAATCAAACCTATCCCCACGAACCACATTGTAATCCAGCCCTCTCGCAGTTTTTAGTGGTATGCCATCCTCCCGCCCGTCAATCTCATCCAGCAACTTATCGTACGCTTCGTCAAAGTTATCTGTGGACGGGGCTACGGCACGAGCGCACAACTCCTTGAAAAGGCCATCCCTTATCTCGTAACTCATTTCGCCATCGGCGCTGTCCAAGTCCGGGCGTATGCCCTCAATGAATTCCTCATAGCCGTAACTCTGATGGAATGTGATGAAGACAATCTGCCCCTCCGATAGCAGCTCTTGGTAGCGAGCCTTTATCTCGTCATCACCGGCAGGCGCATCCTCGCCATCAATAATCCGCACTGCCATCTCGGCGGTGTTGTGGGTTTTGCCGGTGCCGGGCGGCCCGTAAAGTATCTGGTTGAGTGGTTGCATGGTGCCGTTGCCTCCCGTGTCGGAATCGGTTTGTGGGCCTTTGAGATCCTTCCATGGCGAATCAAAGTGATCAAGTTCATGCGTCCCCCGCTTTTGTTCCTCCGCTTTGCGGAACGCATACAAGGCCTTGTCTATCTCGTATATGGGAGCGCTTTGCCCTCCGGAAAATCCGGCTCTTTCCACAGCATATTTTCGCTTCTTTTCCTGAGCAAAAATGCGCTCAAAGTAATCCGGGAACAACAGGTAGACAAGTGTGTTGCGCATGGTCTTGTCATAGCCATTCCAATCGTGTAGCATTTTTGCAAATTGCCAAGCGTTGTTTTCAGATTCTGCTTGCCGTAGCAGAGTGTGATTCTGCCGATACCCGCCTTCTGTTTTCCAGAAAAGAATAAACTCTATCAAATACTTGGTTGCGCGGTGGGAGCCCTGCTGGACCAAGCCTCGTCCGGCACTGCCAATGCCTTTTTGCAATTCTTCCGATGACATGTTGGCAGGAGGCTCTTCCCCCGACCATTCCCATACGGTTCTCGGATAGTTTATGCGATTATTCTGGTTGTTTCGGGAGCAGTCGGCCAGATAAACCAGACAAATTACTTCGGCCATAAGCTTGTACAAACTGGCAGGTGCCCGCTCTGTTTGCCGATGATTATTGACTTCCGTATCTTTGCATGCCTCGCCACTGAACTGTATCCGCAACTTGCGCATGAATTTGTTGTCTTCTTCCGCTTCCATGGCGCCCAACATGCGGCCTATGTAGTACTTCTGCAGCCCCTTGCAATTCTCCTCTGTCCATAGTCTTTCGTCGGTGAACAGGGAGCCATCGCCCAGCAGGCATTGTTCGCGCCATCTATCGGCTAATTCCAGTATTTTGGTAATGTCAAAGTGGGCGTTGTAGCGACTCATTGCGTGGGGATTCTGGTTGCGTGTCTGGACATTATGCCATATAAGTGGTGGGTGTGGTGGTTTGCTAGGCCAGAGTGTCTGGTTGGCATTGCGAGGCGGTGCGGGTCGCGTTGCAAGGTTTCGGCGGGGTCGCCTCGCAGGGCGTTGCGGTCGGCGTCGCAGGATTTCGGCGCGGGCGTGGGTAGCGGCGACTGCATCGGCGGCAAATAATGCCATCACATAATAGTGTTATACTTTGTCGCACGGTACCTTTCTCCGGGTCAAACCCGAAAAGATTGACGAACCGAACTTAACTATTACGTCGTATCAGGGCGGTATGATAATGCACTCTCATTGTTTCGGACGCTTGGATGACAACGGAGAACGCATCAGGGCGGTATGATAATGCGCCCTCATTGTTGCAACCTCGCTACAATGCGCAAAGATATTTATTAAAACCTATGGGAACAGATAATACCAATCCGCCGCCTTCCAAAAAGGCGCCCAAAATCCTGATCATTGACTGCCATTCCGGCCTCGCTTTGTGCACCTATTCCATGCTGAAAGAACTGGGGGCGGACGCGGAAGCGTTCGGCGACATAGTTATTTACGGTTGCCCCTCGCAATCGGTATTTCCCAAGCGATTCCTACGCCATGACTATCCGCCCCGCCCTTCGCGCATAGGAAGACTCCTGTCTCTGTTCCGGTTCATCATCCAAAACCCGGCCACCGCCGTCAGACACACTCGCGATTATTATCGGGCGGGCCTCAGAAGCGACGGGATAAAGTGGAGGGAATGTGTCCGCCCCTCCCCGCTCCGTTGCATAATCAGCGGCTTCACGGGGCGGGGCGTGAATCGTTCGGCGATTCAAAAACTGCTGCGCCTTCCTTGCTATCGCTCCTACTTCTCACAGTTTGATACTTTGGTTTGTTGCTTCCCGCCGATTACGTTTCAGTTCGCAAAACTGATATCGGAAATGTACGGACAACGCATCATCCTCACCATGGGGCACCGGTTCAACATACGCATTCCCCGGAACAAAGACTATAACGAGCGCCTGAAAGAGGAGTTGCTGGAACTCATGAGAGATGACAAGCACGCGGTCGGCGCGATGACACATTACGACCGGCTGTATGCGCAACACTATCTGTCCAAAATAGACAAACAACTGATGCCGGAAGCCATTCCGGTATTCGGCGTGGAAGCGTTCCACATTAAACTCAGTCCGAAAGCAAAACCCGCGTGTAACACGATATTGATCACTCCGGTGCACGTCGTTGGTGATGGCAGGTTGCCGCTGGATGTGTCTCATATAAACCGCGACTACGAAGCGTTTTGCGAGAAAAACGGTTTGCAAACGGATTATGTTTTCAAAACCATAAGACAGCATTGGAACTTCAAACCGTATTCTTATGACGACCTCAGTTCGTTTGCCGGAATCGCGATAGTGAATTTTCCATACAGCTCTTTTTCCACATCCCAAGTGGAGACCTATGGTTGTTGTCTGCCTTACTTTTACCCCGACGAAGAGTTTTTTGTGCGCCACGACTATGACAATGACTATCGGCTACACCCGATATATATGAGCGAAGCGGAGTATCGGCGGGTCGAGGAGGATATAGACAGCCTTGACTCGCCAAACAGCCTCTTGCCGGAAGCGCGCAGAAAGTGGGTGCGGCATGGCTATAACCGCCACACGCAAAACGCAGTCGCGTTCTCCGACTGGGATGACCTGTTTCAGAAAATACACGAGGCGTTGCCGCGATACGCCGAAATATCACGGGCAATATATGAAGAGAATGTGGCTCGCCGCAAAAAGCATCTGGAACTTTGGCGGCGGTTGCTCAACATGCCATGATCCAAGCCGTCTCCTTGAATGAAAAAGTGCGCTCTTAACGTCACAGCGTTGCCTGCAACAAGGTATGCCACTGCTACTCGCGCGCGCCCCGCCGCAGGTATTCGCTTTCAAACAGCGCTGCCTGCAACGGGGTATCCGCCACTGCTACGCCTATCCCCAATGCCCGAAGATGAAGGCTCAAGGAACGCTTCCGCCGCGCGCCTTGAGAAGCGTTTGCGGAGTTTGAAGCGGGTTTGTTGACGACCGAATGTGCGCACATTCAATGAGCGTCGGATAAAGTATCTGGGATGGTTTAACGCCAAAACACCACGAAGGGATTACACTATGGGCTGGAACTTCAAGCGCTTATGACACCCACAATATTTGCCCCAGATGTCCGCTATGTCTTGGTATCAAACAAGGTTTTGACTCCTCAATCAAGTCTGATATAATCCCGCACGATTTCTTCATAAGGGGGGTTTCAATAGTTTTTGACGCCCCCCGATCAAGTCTGATATAATCACAATCACGGTTGATAAATATCGCCTAGAGTTTTGACCTCTCCTCGATCCTAGTCTGGTTCAATCCAGTGAATGCGGTTCATAGCGCTAATGAGTTGCGGGGAAGTCTTAACTAACAAACCACCCAGGCGCTCCCTGCGAAAGCACATTGTCTCGGGTGGTTTTTTTATTAACTCGGGATTTTATTCCCCAAAGATTGTCTGTCTGGGCACGATGAGTTTAGTCCGCTCGCTTCCGCAATCATAATCAGAACCCGTAACAGTTATTCATCTAACAAAGCGTTCCGGAATTTTGTTGCTTGCTGTCGTTGCTTCTTGGTTAGCGCCGGCCAGTCAAACCATTCCGAGCGCCCATCCTGCTTTGAGGCGTTTTAGTTCTTCGCGCTTTTTCTGCCCATCGGGCGATCCGCAAACCAAGAACCCTTTCTTTGCGGATGAGGGAATTGTGTCGGAGGATATGAACAGTGTTGTGACTCGTTCATGCTTTCGTCTTTCTTAGAACAAACCTCTTCTCTTTCCTATAGGGCTCTTCTTTCAGAAAGTGTTTCAAAGCGATTCTGCGCTTCTCACCTTTCGCGGATGTCATTTCTATCTTGCCGGCAAATTCAATCGTGTTAAGCGTGTATATGCCGGCGCTTATTTCTTTCTGCTTTTCCATCAGTATGGTCTCCGTCACCTCTATGAGACACTTTGAATGGAAAAAGCCCAATACTTTTTGTATGCCCGGGTTGCTCTCTAATTCTTTTCCGATCGCATATCTTGACTCAAACACCCTTACCGGTTTCACCCGCACTTTGTTTTTGCTGTCCAGATAAAGAAACTGTCCTTGGTCCGACTCTTTCCGAGTTTTAAATTGTCCGAATTGACCTCTGGAAATGTCTTTATAATTAGTGATATCTCCGTCTGCCACTCGGACTTTTTTCACTGCGGGGGTATCTTTGCTTAATTGGAAATTCTTGCAATATTTCCTCCATTGTTGCTCGGTCATTTTTTTCCGCCGATTAACCCATTTTTCCACTTTCTTGCGAATATCGGCATCGTATATCCTTGTAACATCCTTTTTTGTTTTCGCCAACCCGTCCCATTGGCCCTTTGAGGTGTCCCCCAAAGAGTCAAGAGGCACTCGATAAGTCGCTTGCTCTTCGCCGTTGGCAATGTTTCTCTTCCCGTAGACTGTCTCCCTGAAGATAGGCTTGTTAAAGCATATTTGGCGCGGCATGACGCGCTCAAGAACCGCGCCAAAGAATTTTTGCGGATCAGCCCTGAGCGCCTCCGCGGGAAGAGAAAAACAAAGCCGCCTGTCAGAACCTCTTGCCCAGTTTGGGATAAAAGACAATATCATCGCATCCAGCGCATGGCGCCGATTATCATTTATGTTCTTTTCCGCATTCGCTCCTTCGTGCAGTAACTCAAGCAATTTATATTTTTGCGCAACCGCATTTGTCGCGCCCCTGCCGAGCACAGCGACCTTTCTCTCCTCTCCGTCAAAATCCGCGTTCCAACCAAAATGTAAGCGCACGATCGCCTGCGTTAATTTTGCAATCCAAGCCGTTTGCCGGAGTCCGACGCGATGATTAACGGCCTTTGCGGCATCTTCCATGTTTGTCGCCGATAGCAGCGCGGCTTTAAATTTGGGGAATTTCTTTCCTCTCCCTTTCACCATCTCATGGAGGCGCTCTATAAAGGCGCCCCATTTGCCTTCCCGCTTTAGCCAATCAGATGGCAAGCGGTCGCCTTGTTTGCGCTTACACTCTTTGCTGGCAAGCACGAGATTCATGTAGGCGCACGGGCCGCCGTTGGAATCCGGAACGATAGGGGTTATCTCTGCCTCTTCAAAAAGTATCGCATCGGGCAAATCGTATGATTCGGACAGAGTGATCGGACGATCACAAAATATACAACGCTCCTCTTGCTCTTTCCAAAGTTGCCATTTCAGTAAGTTTTTCTGAGAAGGAGATATCCATTTTTCTTCCAGTTCTTTTTGCGCTTCCTTATCTCTTTGTTCGCGCTCCTCTTTATGTTTCTCGTAGTCGTTTTTTCTTTGTTCCGGTAACCAATCTTCTCTGACAAACTCAATCGCCACTCTGTCGGGTGTGCCAAATTCCCTTTGCATATTTTTTATCTGCGAATAAAAAACCCCCAATCTATGGCGAACTATGGGGTCATTCTGGTCGGCAATCAGTTTTTGAATGGCCTTGGCTTGCTCGCCTTCTCCGCCTGCGGTTTTATATTCCGACAGCGTTTGATTGGGGATGTAAAGCCCGTCCCAACTATTGCCCATATGCTCCATAAAGGCCAAATCTTCTTTGACGAGCCCCTTTCTCTTATCAAAGTTTCCGGCAATCAGCCTCATTTCATTTTCCCTCAAGAAGTCTTGGGGCGATTTTCCGGAAAGAATCAGGTCTTTGACTATTCTCAGAGCCGGGCGCGAAAAGCGAGACCTTCCGAAAATTTTCGGAGCATCCACTTTGCCATTGTTCGGAGCCACACAATCTCCGCCATATTTATGAATATATTTTTCTAAGTCTTTTTTTGTCAGGCTTAGTTTCTTCGTAATCTTTTTTTCTAATCTGTCTCGGACATTGGCATGAACCGCGTCCATGCGCTCATTGAATATGGCTCTGATCTCCTCGTATGCAAATGGTTTTGTCTCTTCGCCGGCTATAAACCGGATGTTCTTTAGTTTCATCAAAAATGTTACCTGTGCGGAAAGGAGCGAGTCTTCCGAGATGTTGCCATGTGTGCCTTTGGGGGCGGCGCGGCACGCATTGAAGCGAGGGATAAGAGCGCATTTATTCGGAGAGCGGTTATCAAATGTCGGTATCTTTTGTGCCAAAATTCCTTGCCAGTCGGTTTCCTTGCCTCTGAGCAACGCTTTCCTGCCCCCCGCTTTTTCGTATAGTTCGGGGTTGCCGCGCTCGGCATGATATGATGCATAGGCTTCGCCTGTGGGTCCATACAGCAGATAGTCTTCTTTTCCCGTGAGGGCGGGGTATTGCTTTTCCGCTTGCTTGAACATGCAACGCAGTTGCTTCTCTATCATGTGCCTGGGATACACGGCCATTGTGGGAGGCAACCACTTTGCGTCCTCTTTTGTTTTGCCTCCTTCTTTGTCTAATCTTTCTCTTGCTATCGGATCTTTCGTCTTGCCGACATGGGTGCTTTTGGCAGTATGGTCAATACGCAGTTTGCATGAGTCGGGTGATTTCGGATTCCATAAGCCCATGCGATACGCTTCCCAATAACACGGGTGGCGATGATTCGCATTTTTGCTTATTTTGCTTATGTTTTCTATTTCTTTCTGAATGCAGGCTGCGCGTTTGGCAGTCTCAGTTTTCTCCTTGTTTTCTTCTTTGCTCTTTGCATCATCTTTATCGGCGAACAGCAGAGCGCTTTTCCATGGGGCATCCTTGTCAAACCCGCGTTTTTGAATCGCCGAATGAAACGCTTTGTACAATTGCCACTCTTCCAGTTTTTTGCCTTGCAAGAGCATAATCTGCAATAACGTCCCGCAGTACACTGTGTCATCGTCCTTTGCGGGAAATTCTCTTTCCAGTCTCTCGTCGCCGCTCTTAAGTTTTTCTTTTCCTTCGCTACTGACAATCTTCGCGCCGTTCAGCGTTTCCAGCCCCGCTTCTCGGAAAACTTTCCGCAGCCATTCCTCTCGTTTTTTGTGTGCCAATCTGCTTCTATAAGCGCGTCGCCGCTCCGCCGCAGACTTCGTTGACGCAAACTTATCGGGAATCAACAAAGAGTCAACTTTGTTAAATTCAAACGGGTCGCCTTTGGCTCCGCGAACTGCGTATCCCAGTGAGCCGGTTCCAATATCAAATGACCAAATATGTTTTTGTTGATTGTTCGTCATGTTGTTTCTCCTGTTATTTTATAAGCATTATAGTATGAGGCGCCTGCGGAAGGCAGGGGTGTTGAATACTCAACCAATCTATATCGCAACTCAAATTATACCCGCAGAATGTCAAAGTAACCTAGCCATTGATGAATCTTGGGTTGCTACGCAATTCAGATTATGCCCGCGGAAGGTCAAAGTAGGGTATTGGATACCGCAAATGCATATGCTGCCTTGTCCCGCGCCGGCGGGCGAACCGTTGTCTGACTATGTATAATCCCCTAAATAGTGATCCTTTTCGCACGGTGTATAGCCCATGAATGGCACAGTCGAATCCTTCTGCAACAATAAAAAGCTAAAGTGGGGCCACACAAAATCCGGAGAGTCTCATGCTATGCGCTTTATGATGATGTTATGACCGCCTGCAACATAGATGATATAAGGCAATTGCTGGACGATGCATCCGGTCTGGATTTGAGTGCGCCGCAGTACAATCCCACATTCATGCAAATAGCGGGGCGCCCGCACCTTGAGGATGTTATCAGCAACACGCTGCGATTCTTTATGGACCCGAAGGAGCCCCATGAACTGGGAACCTTGTTCTTGGAAGCATTGTTGGATGCGCGGAGCGAATCGGCAAAACAGAATTGCCCCGACATATCTTCCTCCCGCGATATAAAAGTTGAGCGTGAGCATAGCACAAAGGAGAGCGGGAGTGCGCCCAGGATAGATCTATGGGTTGAAAGCGACACACATATAATCGCCATAGAGAACAAGATATACGCCGCTTCTCACAATCCATTAAAAGATTATTACGCGCATGCTAAAGACCAATCTAAAGGGGAGCCAATCTGTTGCTACTTATGCCTGAACAGACCTAAGTTGAGCAATCAGGAATTACACAACTTTGAGGCGATTGAGTACCGAAAATTTTTGGACAAGATAGAAGGAAGGCTGGGTAACCGACTTGCTCATTCGGATCAGCAACATTACACTCCCTTTGTCTTGGACTTTCTCAGACAATTGAAATATCTATCGGAGGGCTGCCCCATGAATGAAAGTTTGATAAACCTGTTCAAGGAACACAAAGAGCACAAGGAAGTCGCTCCAAGCTTAGTGAACAGCATTCGTGAAGACAGCGCGCGTGTGAAAGGCGAAGTGAAAAAGGTGAAAGGCGAAGTGGAAAAGGTGGCCAAGGGGCTAACAGGTGACGGAGGCGAAGAATGGAATATATGGGCATGGGATGTTTTGCTATTACATTGTGTCTTGGTTTGTGACTATGTAAAGAAGTTTAGTGGGTCAGAAACAAAAGACATGAAAATAGCAATAGATGCCGTGTATTCCATAACGGGTGAATGGGACATTTTCGTTTTCTCTCGTCAAGAACGGGTCTCAGATAAGCACAAGGAATTTTGGGATTCATTAAAGTTGAAAGATGGAGATACCAAAGGTACAGATATCCCGAGCGAATATAAAGAAAAGTGGGAAGATTGGGAGAAGGAAGAGAAAGGCGCCCCGCGTGTACGGGTAGCGCACTTTGAAGGTGGCACAGGTTCCGAGGTTGTTGTTGAGTGTCTAAAGAAAGTTTTAGAACAGATCACATCGCCCGGCTAAAAATATTCGTTAAGCAGTTTTATGTTTCGCCGTTTGGAGTGCGGTAATGTCATACATCGTACTTTTTGAACCGTTCATCGGGATTTTGTAATTTTATCGATCACAATTTTTAGTTGTCGATAGAAATCTATCTTCGCTTGTTCATTTTTATCTGCTATGGTAGGAGCCTTATGTCGCAGATAACATTTGACAGTCATCGTTTTGTAAAGGGCGCGGTTGAAACGGGCTTTAGCGAAAAGCAAGCCGAGTTTCTGGCAGCTGCTCACAGATTTTTCACCGGGCATATTGCTACGAAGGAAGATATCTTTGGCTTGGGGAAAAGAATAGATGGCTTGGAGCAAAGAATAGATAGGTTAGAGCAAAGAGTAGATGGCTTGGAGCAAAGAATGGACAGGCTAGAACAGAGAATGGATAGCTTGGAGCAGAGAGTGGATAGTCTAGAAAAAACGATGTGGCGTATTGCTGTTATGCAAATGGGTTTTATTTCTATCTTGTTTGCTTTAATAAAGATCCTCTAGTTAAAACCCGTATCCCCCTCACCGGCTCGCTGCGTTTGCCGACTCTCCCGCGCAGGGAGAATGTTCCCCCTCACCGCTCGCTACGCTTGCCAGCTCTCCCGCGAGGGGAGAATGTTTCCCCTCACCGGCTCGCTACATCTGCCGACTCTCCCGCGCAGGGAGAGCGTCAGGAGTTGGTGCAGTTATAATCTGCATGTGCGCGATAGAGCCGCCCCTTAATTAATCTGGAAACTATATGCAGTCAGAATCATCAAACCCGCTATTCCGCTCGGCTTTAGTATTTTCAGTTTTCACCACTTTCTCACGCGTGCTCGGTTACGCTCGCGACGCGGCTATCTTTATCGTCTTTGGCGCCGGTGTCGCAACCGATGCATTTCTGGTCGCTTTCAGGTTGCCGAATTTTCTCCGCCGCCTGTTTGGCGAAGGGGCGTTGTCGCAGGCTTTCGTGCCGGTGTTTCAGGAGTACCGCGACAAGAAAGGCCAAGCCGAAGCGCACGAGTTGGCAAACCGCACTGCCGGTACGCTGGGGGTTGCGGTGTCTGTCATCACTGTGGCGGGCATTCTCGCCGCGCCGATATTGATTGCTGTCTTCGCGCCGGGCTTCGTCGGCAAGGAAGAGTCTTTTGACTTGTCCGCCTACATGTTGCGGATCACTTTCCCGTATCTTTTATTCGTTTCACTGACCGCATTGATTTCGGGCGTGGTCAATAGCTACGGCCGGTTCGGCCCGTCGGCTTTCGCGCCAGTGTTGCTCAACATCTCCCTCATCGCGGCGGCTTTGTGGCTCGCGCCATTGACTGACGAGCCGATTACCGCATTGGCGTGGGGCGTTTTGTTCGGGGGCATTATCCAACTCGCATTTCAATATGCTTTTCTCCGCCGCTTGGGCTTTAAGGCGCGCTTGCGCTTGGGCTTTGATCACCCCGGCGTGCGCCGCATCGCGCGGCTGATGACGCCGGCGGCGCTGAGCTCCGCGGTGATGCAAGTCAATCTTCTCTTTGACACGATGATCGCCTCGTTTCTGGTCGCCGGCAGCATCAGTTGGTTGTACATTTCCGACCGCTTCGTTGAGCTTCCGCTGGCGCTGTTTGGCATTGCCATCAGCACCGTCATCCTGCCGCGCCTGTCGACTCATTATGTGCAAGAGGCGAGGAAGGAATTTCACGGCACGCTGGAGTGGGGCGTGCGCGCTTCGCTGCTGTTGGCATTGCCGTGCGTTGCCGGATTGGTGTTGCTGGCCGGGCCTATTTTCACATCGCTGGTGCAGTACCGCGAGTTCGGCGCGCACGACACATCGATGGCAAGCATGAGCCTGATCGCATACTCGGCGGGTCTGCCCGCGTTCATGCTGGTCAAGATTCTGGCGGTCGGGTTCTACGCCTGTCAGAACCCGGCACGCCCGATGAAGATCGCCGTCATTGCGATGCTGGCCAATGTTGTTCTGAATATCGCGCTGGTGCTCACGTGGACATATTTTGAGCGCCCGGGCGCACACGCAAGCCTGGCATTGGCGACGAGCATCGCCTCGTGGCTCAACTGTGCGTTGCTGTACCGCGCCCTCAAGCGCGAAGGGGTGTTTGTCGTGTCGCCCGACACACCGCTATTCCTCGCCAAAGTCATCGTTGCGACGCTTGTGATGAGCGCTGCGCTCTGGTGGTCGGCGCCGCCGTTGCAAGAGTGGGTCGCGCTCGGGGAATGGTGGCAGCGGATTTTGATGCTCGCAGGTTTTGTTATCTTCGGCGCGCTGATCTATCTCGCTACGCTGATACTCATGCGTGTTCGCCTGAGTGCGTTTTTGCAAACAGGCTAGGCACAAACAACGGCATAGCGCCGCTTAACGAAACAGGTTGAAGACGATTGTCAGAATAATGCTGATGATGATGCAAGTCACGATGGGAAAGACAAACGAGACATTTTCCGACTGGTGGAAAATGTCTCCTGGCAAGCGCCCGAACGGAAGTTTGCCGAGGCAGGGGTAGAGGATTCCGATCAGGACGAGGACGATACCGGCGATGATGATGGCTTTTTGCATCGTATCAAGCGGACGAGCGGGCAAGCAGTTCCTCGACCATGTTTCTAAACGCATCATCCACTGTGAAGCAGCGCCCGTTTTCTTCGTGTAGCGAGGAGCCGTCGGCATGGAATCGCAGGATATGCCGATGGAAGGATCGCACATCCCTCACTTCGTAGTCAACACCGTTATTGTCTTTTATCGTTAATGGCTTCATCCGCACCCCCTTGCAATATGGCGCGCCCGAGAGGATTCGAACCCCTGACTTCTGCCTCCGGAGGGCAGCGCTCTATCCGGCTGAGCTACGGGCGCACGATGTGCTGGTGCCGGCGAGAGGAATTGAACCCCCGACCTACTGATTACGAATCAGTTGCTCTACCGACTGAGCTACGCCGGCCGACGCACAGGGTATCACTTTACTTCACCTGAGCCCTTTGCTCAATATGTCGCCCAATATGCCGCCTATATCCGGCATGCGGTGTGCGCTTGGAGCGCTTGTCGCAACGCAACTCCTCAATATGTCGCTCAATATGCCGCCCAATATGCGCCTATATCCGGCATGCGGTGTGCGCTCGGAGCGCTTGTCGCAGCGCAACTCCTCAATATGCCGCCTATATCCGATGTGCGGTGTGCGTCATGATTTTGGCGGCAGAGCGCATCAGCAATTTAAGCGGCGGCGGCAGTTCCTGCGCGCTGTTGCGCCTCGCGCTCTCGGCGTGTCCCGCCTCGTCAACCTGTATCTGTTTGATAATCGCGATGGTGGCGACATCGTTTTGCGAAATCCTATCGATATGCGACTGCAAGTGCTCAACGACTTGCTCCTCGGTTTCCCGAACAAAGGCGTGGTTCCAACGATTGCCGAAGGCGCCGGCGACGATCCCGATCAAAACCGAGTTGATGTACCAGAACGGGGAGAGCAGGCTTACGTGTCCGCCGAGTTGGTCTATGCGCGCGAGGCACCAGCGCAGGTGGTCGGATTCTTCGTGCGCGTTTTGCAACATGTAATCGCGCGTTTTCTCATCGCGGGCGACGAAGGCCTGACCGTGGTAGAGCCCCTGTGCCGCTATCTCGCCGGCGTGATTGACCCGCATCAGGCGCGCCGAGTATGTTTTTTCCTCATCGCTGAGCCGCCCTTCTCGGATACCCGCAGCGGGATATTCGCGCCCGCTGCCCGCGGCGGCGCCGCTTAAGGTGCGCAAGACGGTATCCGCCTTTGCGATCAATCCGTCCAAAGGGCTGTGGCGAATCATGGCGTCGCCTCGCGCTCCGGCTTGTGTTGCTGGCAGAGCAGCACGATAGGGTGCATCACGGGAATGTCTGTGTCTTGCGCGCGCAACGCGCGGCGAAAGTGCATCGCACAACCGGTGTTAGACGTCAGCAGCATACGCGCGCCGCTTGCGCGCAAGTCCGCGACCTTTTCTCGTATCAGCATCTCGCCGGTCTCCAACGATTTCAGAACATGCGCGCCGCCGGCGCCGCAACAGCCGGTCTTATCGGGCAGCGCCGTGACTTTAAGCCGCGGAATCTGTCGCAGCAGGCGCAACGGCGCATCGGCTTGCTCAAGCGCCGCGCACGCGGTGCACGGAGTGTGCAAGGCGACGGTCGCATCGAGCGGCGCGAACGTCAAGCCGTCCTGTTGCAGCAGAAAATCGTGAATGTCACAGTGGCGGGCGCCCGCTTGTTGCCAATGCGCGCCGCAACCGGTTGCGACCGAGACGATGGTGTCATGACCGAATGCCGCAAAGTTCTTGCGCATGCATTGTTGTGCCGTCTCCGTATCGCCGTTGTGCTGATAGAGCGCGCCGCAACAAGCCTGCCGCGAGGGTGTCTTGACGGCAAAGCCGCTGGCGCGAATGAGGCAGCGGGCGGCGGCCAAAGTCGGGCCTTCGCTGAGCCTGCCAACGCAACCGGCAAACAGGGACACTTCGCCCTTGTCGGCATTGCCGGACGCGCGATAGCGGCGTCGCGGCAGCGTTTGCGGGAGCATAGACTCAAGCGCTGCGAGACGGGTGTTGCGCCCGAGCAACCGCAACTTGCGCGCCGCTTTTTGCTTATGGCTGTATTGCCACAGCCAAACGCACCAACCGAGAAACTTCATCGCCCATGTATGTCGCACCGGATAATCCAGCCAGCGCGGCAAGGGCGGCAACGCTTGTTGCCGCCGCAACAACGCCTTGGCATCGTCTATCATCTGCGTATACGGAACATTGCTCGGGCACGCGCGTTCGCAACGACCGCAGTGAAGACACCGTTCAAGGTGCATGGTCAGCGTTTGATCCGCCGCAAGTTTGGCGGAGGCCAATGCCTGCATCAGCATGACCCGTCCGCGCGGCGAGTCGGTCTCGTTGCGGGTGACCGCATAGGTGGGGCATTCCTTCAGGCACAGGCCGCAAGCCACACAGCGGTCGGCGCCGAGGGTTAATCGCTGCGCGGTATCCGCGGGGATAGCGCTCTGGCTTGCATCGTTTGCAATACTCATCATAATGTCAGGATAGCACTTTTATGGGGATTTGTGATGCAATGATAAAAATTACTGTACTGGCGACCGGCGGCACATTTGACAAAAACTACTGCGACGATCTGAGCGATTATCGTATCGGAAAACCGCAGGTAACGGAAATCTTGCAACAGGCGAATGTCGGCTTTGAGACGGTTGTGGAGGCCATCATCGGCAAAGACAGCCTTGATATGACCGCCGAAGATCGGCGTCTTTTGTATCAGCGGGTGGCCGAGGATACGAACTCAAGAGTCGTGATCACGCACGGCACCGACACCATGGTTGAAACGGCACAGGCGCTTGCGCCCATCAAAGACAAGACGATCGTGATCACCGGCGCTATGCAACCGGCGCGGTTTAGGAATACCGATGCGCACTTCAACGCTGGCTTTGCCTTTGCCGCCGTGCGCCTGCTCCCAGCGGGGGTTTATATTGCCATGAACGGCCTGATTCTAAACCCAGAAGAGGCGGTCAAAAACCGCGCCCAAGCGCGCTTTGAACGGCGCAAGCCCTGATGCGCGGCTTGCGCGCGGCGCTTGTCTCGCCCTTGAAATTTTTCCGGCTGTCCCCATCTGTATGCCTGTCAGCAGAGTTTAGACTGACAATCTGAAACGGAGGAAAAGCAATGTATATGACAAACTACGATCCATTTTTCGGAGATGCGCTGAGAAAATTCTTTCTCAATCCGGTGTCAGCGGAAGCCGGCGAAGGCAATTACCTGACGCCTGCGGTTGACATCAAGGAAGACGAGTCAAAGTGGACTTTTCTGATCAATGTGCCGGGCGTCAAACCCGCCGACATCAATGTACACGTTGAAGACGGCGACCTTTTGGTGGAAGCACATCGCGAGGAAGAGCACAAAGAAGAAAAGGGCAAATACACCCATGTTGAGCGCTGCGAGGGCGGCTATAAAAGACGCTTCTCCCTGCCGACTTCCGCCGATGCCAACGGCATTTCCGCCAAGGCGGACAACGGTGTCTTGAGCATCACAGTGCGGAAGAAAGAAGAAGTGCAACCGAAGAAGATAGCGGTGGACGTCGCCAACGGCTAAACCGCCAAACTATAAAGCGCCATGTCTTGTCCGAGGCGTGGCGCTTTTGTTTTATACTTTCCGAACCATTTCACCATCGCTTGCAAGCAAACTGATTAGACTATGAACATATTACTCAAACCCCAAAGATTGATTATTGTGGCATTGCTGGCAATCGGCGCCATTGCCATATCCGCCGACAAGCCGGTCACCGCGGCGCTGCCCGGCGGGCAATTGCCGACACTGGCGCCGATGCTCGAGCGGGTGATGCCCGCGGTCGTCAATATCTCCACCGAGAAGACGGTGCGCGTTCGGCGCGTGCCGCGCTTTGGCGACCCGTTCTTCCGCCGCTTTTTTGATCCGCGTTATCAACAACCGGAGCAGGAAAGCGCGCAGCGGCGCAGCGGCATCGGTTCCGGCGTCATCATCGATGCGGATGCCGGGCACATCATCACCAACTCCCATGTGATTGAAGGCGCGGATGACGTGTATGTCACGCTGGATGACGACAGACGCTTCAAAGCCCAAGTGATTGGCAGCGACCCCGATACCGACATTGCGGTGATTGAGATCGACGCGGATGATCTGATCGACATTCCGCTCGGTGACATGGAGACTGCCAGAGTCGGCGATTTTGTGGTGGCGATCGGCAACCCCTTCCACCTCAACCACACGGTGACGCTCGGCATTATCAGCGCGCTCGGGCGCAGCGGGCTTGGCATCGAATCCTACGAGGATTTCATCCAGACCGATGCATCCATCAACCCGGGCAACTCGGGCGGCGCGCTGGTCAATCTGGACGGCAAACTGATAGGAATCAATACCGCGATTCTGGGCGACCGCCGCAACATCGGCATCGGCTTTGCGATTCCCGTCAGCATGGTCGGCAATGTGACCGAGCAGTTGATTGAATACGGCGAAGTGAATCGCGGGCGTCTCGGCGTTGTCATACAGACGCTGACCCCGGACTTGGTTGAGGCGTTTGATCTGGATCGCAACAGAGGCGTTGTGATCACCGAAGTCGTCACCGGCTCCGCCGCCGATGAAGCCGGACTGAAAGCCGGCGATGTCGTGCTCGCTGTCGATGGCAAGCCGATCGAAGACGGCGCCGATATGCGCAATCACGTCGGTCTGCTCCGCGTCGGTTCCGAGTTGGCGCTGGAGGTCTCGCGCAACGGGCGCGAGTTGGCTCTGACCGCCGTCATCGTCGAGCACAAAGTCAAGGAAATAGACGGCGCCAGTCTGGATCGGCGGCTTGCCGGCGCGCAGATGTCATTGCAGCGGAAAGACAAAGACTCGGACGCTATGCAGATCGTCGTTGACGATGTGACCCGCAACAGCTCCGCTCAGCGCAACGATCTGCGCAAAGACGACATCATCCTGTCGGTCAACCGCCGCCCGGTTTCCGACTTTGACGAAATGGAGGCCGTCATAGAGCGCGACAAAGCGCTGTTGTTGCGCCTGCAACGCGACGGCAAGGTCATCTTTTACGCCCTGCGCCCGTAGGCGCCGCCCGCGGCAGGCAAGCGCCCGTCGCCTGTAACGCCCGCAAAGCCGACATCATCCTGTCGGTCAACCGCCGCCCGGTTTCCGACTTTGACGAAATGGAGACCGTCATAGAGCGCGACAAAGCGCTGTTGTTGCGCCTGCAACGCGACGGCAAGGTCATCTTTTACGCCCTGCGCCCGTAGGCGCCGCCCGCGGCAGGCAAGCGCCCGTCGCCTGTAACGCCCGCAAAGACGACATCATCCTGTCGGTCAACCGCCGCCCGGTTTCCGACTTTGACGAAATGGAGGCCGTCATAGAGCGCGACAAAGCGCTGTTGTTGCGCCTGCAACGCGACGGCAAGGTCATCTTTTACGCCCTGCGCCCGTAGGCGCCGCCCGCGGCAGGCAAGCGCCCGTCGCCCGCTCAGCGCAACGATCTGCGCAAAGACGCGCCTATGCGGAGTACGGCTTGGACGAATGGTGCGCCGCTATCCTGAGCCCGTCGCCGCTTTTCTCATACATAATGGTGTATTCCATCACCGCCATGTCGCCGTCGTTCGGCTGAAAATAGTACACCCCTCCGGCGATGGCGATGTCGTCTTTCAAAATGATAGCGGTATTGTCAAAACGTATATCGCGAAAACCGACCAGCGCAAAACCGGTGTCCTCGGGGTAGTCCGGATTGCCGCCGATGAAATACGAGACGAACCCGGCCTCGCTGTTGCGAAACGGAATCTTGGCCGCTCGCGTCGGTTTGAAAGACAACTCATCGTTGTTATAAAGCGTCCTAAAAAACTCTTTTGCTTTTGCTTCCAGCGCGGCGCGGTCGTCTTTTAAGGGGCTCAAAGCCATTATAAATTCCTTCCACGCATTCTGCGCCGCCAAAACTTCTTCTGTTTGAATCATGATGCTCTCCTTAATCTCGCTTGTAATAAGAAGCCCGAATGTCATCGGGGCGAATCGCCATTATAAAAGAATCCGCGCCTTCGGCTTCCCCGCGCACTCCGAACGGTGTCCGCGTCCGCCGTCCGCACCCGCCGCCGTCCGCAAACATCCTTGCATTATCCGCCGGTCACTGGCGGGAAGAATGCGACTTCATCGCCGTCGCGCACGGCTGTTTCGTCTTTGGCGTACTCATAGTTGACCGCGCACAGCGCGTCTTTGAAGGCGTCGCTGTCGATGCCCAGCGCGCGCCGGACATCGGCGACGGTTGCGATGCCGCCGTCATCCAGCGCGCATCCGTCGCACTTGAGTTCCTCGCGCAACGATGCAAAGTATTTGATTGTTATTGCCATATCTTTTGACTGTGAATCGGCCGCATGATGCATCCATATTATGATTTTACCGCTTCATATCATAATATGGGTTTCCCTGCCGGCGCAGGGGCGATACATACAGAGAAAGAAGATGACCGATTTCACTCATTTTGACAAGGGCGGCAAGGCGCGGATGGTCAATGTCGGGGCGAAGGACTTGACGCAACGTAGCGCGATTGCCGAGGGCCGCATCGCGATGGCGCAAAAGACGCTGGACGGCATTCGCGCGGGCGCGCACGGCAAGGGCGATGTGCTCGCTGTCGCGCGGCTGGCGGGTATCATGGGCGCGAAGAAGACCGCCGATTTGATACCGCTGTGTCATCCGCTGAGCCTGAGCGGCATCACCGTTGATTTTGCAACGAGCGATGCGCCGCCGGCGGTGATGTGCCGGGCGCGTGTTGAGACCTGCGACCGCACGGGGGTCGAGATGGAAGCGCTGACCGCGGTGCAAGCGGCGCTGCTGACGATTTATGATATGTGCAAGTCGGCCGACCGCGGCATGACGATGGGCGGCATCGCGCTGATAGAAAAGCGCGGCGGCAAGTCGGGCACCTGGCGGCGCGGCGACGACGATACGCCGGCATGACGGGCTCGTTTTGCTGTTCGGCAAACAACAGACAGACTTTTTAACTATGGCGATAGCGGGAAAACATATTTTGCTGGGTGTGTGCGGCAGTGTCGCGGCATACAAGGCGGCGCTCTTGTTGCGCGAGTTGCGGCGTCACGGCGCCGATGTGCGCGTTGTGATGACGGCGGGTGCGAAAGAGTTTGTCACGCCGCTTACGTTTCAGGCCCTGTCGGGGCATCCGGTTGAGGAACACGCGTTTGACGGCGCCGGCGACGACGGGATGAAGCACATCGCGCTGGCGCGCTGGGCGGATATGGTGTTGCTGGCGCCGGCGACTGCGAATGTGCTGGCGAAGCTGGCGCACGGCTTGGCGGATGATTTGCTGACGATGGTGTGTGTGGCGCAAGACACGCCGTTGGCGATAGCGCCGGCGATGAACCGGCAGATGTGGGAGCATCCGGCGACGCGCGACAATGCGAAGATATTGCAACAACGCGGGGCGAGGCTGTTAGGCCCGGCGCGCGGCGAGCAAGCGTGCGGCGATACCGGCGCCGGCAGGATGATGGAGCCCGCTGCGATAGCAGATGCGTTGATGAACTCGCCCGCCAGGGGGCGGCTTGCCGGACGGCGGCTTGTCATCACGGCCGGGCCTACGCACGAGGCGATCGATCCGGTTCGTTACATCACGAACCGCAGTTCGGGCAAGATGGGTTTTGCGCTGGCGCGCGCTGCGGTCGCGCTGGATGCCGAGGTGGTGTTGGTGGCCGGGCCGGTGCGGTTGGCAACGCCCGCAAACGTGCGGCGCGCGGATGTGACGAGCGCCGATGAGATGGCGCGGGCGGCGTTGCGCGAGGCGCCGGGCGCCGATATTTTTATCGGTTGTGCCGCAGTCGGCGATTATCGCCCGGCACAGGTCAGTGACAAGAAGTTTAAGCGCGGCGACAGCGCCCTGTCCCTTGAGTTGGTTCCCGTCGCGGACATACTCAAGGCGGTCGCCGCGCAGTCGCCGCATCCGTTTGTGGTCGGCTTTGCCGCCGAGACCGAGCGCCTTGCGGCGAATGCCAAACAGAAATTATTGGAGAAAAATCTGGATATCATCTTTGCCAATCGTGTCGGTTCGCGCCTTGACACCGGCTTTGACGGCGAGGACAACGAAGTGACGGCGTATTGGCGCGGCGGCGAGGCGGCGTTTGGCAAGGCGAGCAAGTCGGCGCTCGCCGGGCAGTTGATGGACTTGGTGGCCGAACATTTTTTGGCCCGGGTTGCGGACAATGGAGAAACAAAAGGTACAACTCAAAATTCTTGACCCGCGCATCGGCAGCGAATTCCCGTTGCCGAGTTATGCGACCGACGGTTCCGCCGGTCTTGATTTGCGCGCGCTGCTTGACGATGCGCTGACCGTCGCGCCGGGCAAGACCGAGTTGATACCGACCGGCTTGGCCATTCATATCGGGACGCCGGCGCTGGCCGCGGTAATCCTGCCGCGCTCCGGACTCGGGCACAAACACGGGATCGTGCTCGGCAACCTGACCGGTTTGATCGACTCGGACTATCAGGGGCAGTTGTTTGTGTCGTGCTGGAATCGCGGCGACAAGGCGTATGCGGTGGAGCCCGGCGAGCGCATCGCGCAGATGATTTTCACTCCGATCGTCCGCGCCGACTTCGAAGTCGTCAAGGAATTTAAGCAAAGCGCGCGCGGGGCGGGCGGTTTCGGACACTCCGGTCGCCGATGAACGCCGCGATTGATCCCGCCATCTTCCGCGCCTACGACATTCGCGGCGTAGTTGACTCCCAGTTGAACGAGACGGTCATGCGCCTCATCGGCGCCGCGCTTGCGACGCGCTATCCGCAAGTCAAGCAAGTGGCGCTCGGTCGCGACGGGCGCTTATCCGGCGAGCGGCTGATGTGCGCGCTGAGCGAAGGCTTGCGGCAGTGCGGCGCGGATGTGCTGGATGTCGGCGAAGTGCCGACGCCGGCGCTCTATTACGCGGCGGCGGAACATTGCGACGGCTCCGGTTTGATGGTCACCGGCAGCCACAATCCGGCGCAATACAACGGCGTGAAGATGATGATGGCCGGGCATACGCTGGCGGGCGACGATGTGCGCGCCGTCTATGAGACGATGCGCGCCGGCGCATTCGCTGACGGCGACGGCTCGGCGCATACGCTGGATGTGCGCGATGGCTATGTCGGGCGGATTGCCGCCGACATTACCGTTGCCCGCCCGTTGCGCATCGTGATCGATTGCGGCAACGGAGTCGCCGGGCCGGTTGCGATGCGGTTGTTCAAGGCGCTCGGTTGCGAGGCAGTCGGTTTGTATTGCGATGTGGACGGGCGTTTTCCCAACCATCACCCGAACCCGAGCGAGGTCAAAAATCTGCGCGACTTAATCGCCGCCGTGGCGGCGCAAGGCGCTGCGATCGGTTTTGCTTTTGACGGCGACGGCGACCGCCTCGGTGTGGTGGATGACAGCGGCAATGTCATCTGGGCCGACCGCCAGATGATGATCTATGCGCGTCACCTCCTGCGCGATCATGCCGGCGCGGGGGTGGTCTATGACGTCAAGTCGTCGTCCCGCCTGACCCGATTGATCAAGGCATGCGGCGGCAAACCGTATATGAGCCGCACCGGGCATTCCTACATCAAGGCGATGTTAAAAGAGACCGGCGCCAAACTCGCCGGCGAGATGAGCGGGCACATATTTTTCAGCGACCGCTGGTATGGTTTTGACGATGCGCTGTATGCGGCGGCGCGGATGCTTGAGATCATCGCCGCCGACGGGCGCGCGAGCAGCGATATATTTTCCGAGTTGCCGTCGTCTTGCAGCACGCCGGAGCTGACGATCGACTTTAGCGAGGAAGGGATGCAACACGATTTTATCGAGCGCTTTGTCGCGCGCGCGAGTTTTGACGGCGCCGTGATCAACAAGACCGACGGCTTGCGCGCCGAGTTTGACAACGGCTGGGGTCTGGCGCGGGCGTCCAACACGACGCCGTGTTTGGTGTTGCGCTTTGAGGGCGATGACGAACAGGCGCTGTCGGCCATTCGCGACAAGTTTCGCGCGCAACTGCTCGCGACCGACCCGTCGCTGGCGCTAGATTTCTGAGCGATACGATGGACAGTCCGCGCCAAAGAGTCAAGTTTTTAAGCGAAGCCCTGCCGCACATACAGAAGTTTCGCGACAAGTTTCGCGCGCAACTGCTTGCGACCGACCCGTCGCTGGCGCTGAATTTCTAAGATACGATGGACAGTCCGCACCAAAGAGTCAAGTTTTTAAGCGAGGCGTTGCCGTACATACAGAAGTTTCGCGACAAGGTCATCGTCGTCAAATACGGCGGCAGCGCGATGACAGATGACGCGCTCAAGCAACAATTCGCGCGCGATATCGTGTTGCTCAAAGCGGTCGGCATGCATCCGGTTGTGGCGCACGGCGGCGGCCCGCATATTTCAAAGAACCTCGCGCAGGCCGGCATAGAGGCGCGGTTTGTCAACGGCTTGCGCGTCACCTGTGCCGAGACGATGAAGGTCGTGGAGCGCACTTTGTCCGAAGTGAACCGCGGCATCGTTGCCGGAATCAATGCCGCCGGCGGCGAGGCGCTCGGCGTGACCGACCACATGATTCGCGCGCGGAAGTTGCCGCCGGTCGAAGAGAACGGCAAGCCGGTCGACCTCGGCTATGTCGGCGAAGTAGTCGGCATCGTGCCGCGGCTGCGGGAGATCGTCGCGCATCAAACACAGGTTGCGGTTATCTCGCCGGTTGCAAAAGGCTCCGACGGCGGCAGCTATAACGTCAACGGCGATATCGCGGCGAGCCATATCGCGATCAGCCTCGGCGCGGAGAAACTGATCATGCTGACGGATACCGCCGGCCTGTTGGACGAGCAAGGCCGCCTGATCAGCGAGGCAAGCCGGAACGAAGTCGCCGCCATGATCGGCAAAGGCATCATTCACGGCGGCATGCTGCCGAAAGTGCAATGTATGTTTGACAGCGTGGATCAGGGAGTGCGCTTAGCGCACATCATAGACGGCCGCGTCGCACACGCCTTGTTGCTTGAATTGCTGACCGACGAGGGTGTCGGCACCCTGATTCACAACCATCGCGCAACCTAAGCGCGGCATTCATCGCAAGCGACACATCGCTCGCCGCAACGTCTTTGGTCAGGCTACCGAGTGAGACAAAGTTGGCACCGTAGCGGGCAATATCCGCCGGGTTTGTAAAGTAAGCCTTTTAAATTCCCCGTGCGTCATCGTAGAGCGAGCTAAATTCAAGTTTGCGTACGCGGAATTTTGTCCCGTGATTGCGGACGCTGCCAGTGGGATTCGTCCTCGCGTCAAAGTCCACAAGCACGGCCCCGCGCACAATCCCCTCAAACAATTCGGACGGGAGAAAATCCTTCAGAATCTTCATCTCCATGAATCGGACAATGTCGCCCTCCTTTTCGCCGCGCACATAAATGCAGTTCGGCAGTTTTTTGCTTGCTGTGCGGGACAGTTCATCTTTTGTCCAAACAATCGGATACTTCAATTGTCCGCCGCAACGCTCCCGCACTTCCCGCGACCAAGCGGCGTGTTTCGGCGCGACATTTTCGTGACTAACAGTCACCCGCGCCGCCGCCGCCGTCGCCAACGCCCGCGCTTCCCGCGACCAAGCGGCGCGTTTCGGCGTGACATCTTCGCGGCTAACAGTCACCCGCGCCGCCGCCGCCGTCGCCAACGCCCGCGCTTCCCCCAACCAAGCGCGTGTTCGACGCCTTCCGGATTGAAAGTGACTTCCGCCTTATTGCCCGTCGCCGTCACCCGCAATCCGCGCACGGTCGGTGCGCCGCCGATCGTTTTTCCAAGCGCGGATTCGGTCTCGCGCCATCCGGCAGTATTCGGCGGAGTTGTCAATGCCGACGTAATCGCGTCCCAATTCCAGCGCCGCCAGCGCGGTTGTCCCGCTTCCCACAAACGGGTCCAAAACGATTTGGGCGGCGGTCGCCTGTACGCAACGCCGCGCCAGCGCGAGCGGAAACGGCGCGGGGTGCGGGTTGTCGCCACTTTCCTGTCGCAAGTCCCAAACATCGCCCAGCGCGTTTGCTTTCGGCGCGAGGTTGAATTTCGGCTTGGCGATGAGATACACGCACTCGTAAGTCGGCAAGAAATAGCCGGGATTGAAATTGATTCCGCCCTTGCGCCGCCAGATAATCACCTGTCGCAGCGGAAACTCCGGCACGATGATTTCCATCGGGTCTTCTGCTAGCCCGGCTTGCGCTCTGGGCTTGTGATTGTAGAAGAGCGCGCCGGTAGGCTTGAGGACGCGCAGAATCGCCGCGATGCATTGCTGTTGCCAACGGACATACTCGGCGCGCGGCATACAATCGTTGTGGGCGTGATAGCCGTTGATGAGTTCGGTGCGCGGCCATTTGCCGCCGCTTCCGTTCTTCAGTCCGTTGCCGGTAGAGTTCTTAATATTGTAAGGCGGCGAGGTGACCGCGATGTCCGCCGACTCCGGCGGCATTTTCTCCAACACGCGGAGGCAATCGCCACAATGAATTTTGTTCAGCCAGCGAGAAAGATTTGCACACTCCGCCGCAACGGCAGGATTCACGGCGGAAAAAAATTCCATGCTGGAGTTTATCGCGCTCATGGCTTTGCCATTCTCACATATCTCGTTGGAAAGTCAAACTTCAGAAGGTCAAACTTCACTACAGCGGACACTAGAGAGGGCAATCTGCCTGTGCGCTTGCGCCTTTTCCTGAAAGGCCCATTGCGGTAGTGCGCGTGACTGCGGCGGAGCAGGGGAGTATTATGGGGCGCACACGGGAGCGAGGCAGGATATGCAGGCATTTGCATGATTTGCATTTTGTGGTATAGTGCGACAGTTAACTAATTCACAAACAGTTTATGGAACATAAACAATACTCAATTGTTTGTGCCTCATTAAAATGTTGTTTGTGTACATGATAAAAATCAGGAGGCATACTATGATTTGTAGCAGAGCACATAGCATTGAGGGCGCCAACACTCATGGCACAGCCGTGTTCACCGAACAATCCATGAGGAGTAATAGCATGAAACGACAAGTTTTTAATACCCCCCCCCCCCCCCCCGCACAGTGGCGGGTAACACGAACCCGGCGTAGCCTTTGGGCGCTGTTTGTTGTCTGCGCTCAAGCGCAGGCGCCGACCAACACGACCGCTACCGGCGAACCGGCGGTGACGGCGGCGGACGGCGCCGACCTGACCATGGCGGGGCCGAATGCGAACAGCACGACCCTCGCACAGCGGGGAGCGACGATGATACGGCGTAGCCTCTGGGCGCTGATGTTGCTCGCCTTGATTACCGTACGCGCTCAAGCACAAGCGCAGGACACCGCGCCGGACTTTGGCGATGCGTCGGTCACCGGTTCGGACCTGATTTGGCTGACCGACCGGGACCTCAATCTGGTCTTGCCCGCGGCCACCGGCGGCAATGGCACCATCACCTACAGCCTGTCGCCGACTCTGACGTCTGCCACAAGACTCAGATTTGATGCGGCCACCCGCACCATCAGTGGCCGACCGGCTTTTTCTGTCGGCACCAACAACTTCACGCTGACGGCCACCGATGCCGATGGCGATACCGATACGCTGACATTCCGCACCAAAGCCGCCGCAGATGCAGTACCGGCCTTTGCCGCTGATGCGAACATAGCCGACCAGATGCTGGTGCGCGACAATGCCGTCACCCTGACCCTGCCCGGGGGATCCGGGGGGAATACCCTCCGCACTTCCGATTTCTTGGCATTCTTGGTTCCGCTCACTTACACGCTGACCCCGGCGTTGCCTGCGGGGCTGACCTTTGATGCGGACGCTCGCACCATCAGCGGTACGCCGACAGCGGCTGCTGCCGAGGCGCAGTACACCTACAGGGTTGCCGATGGTGACAGCAATACCCTGTCCAGCGATGAATCTACCCTGACTTTCACCATCACCGTAACTTGCGCCAGCGGCGAAACACACACCGCCACGGATCTGGCACCGGACTTTGGCAGCGCATCTGTTGAGGATCAGGCCTGGGAAGTGGGCACGGCCATCACCGACCTGACCCTGCCTGCGGCCTGCGGCGGCAATGGCACTCTCTCGTATGCACTGTCCCCGGCCCTGCCCGCCGGTCTGACCTTTGATGCCGCCAGTCGCACCATCAGCGGCACACCCACGGCCGCCGCCCCTGCCGCCACTTACACATATACAGCGGGGGATGGCGACAGCAACACCGCAAGCGGCGATGCGGACACCCTGACCTTTAGCGTAACAGTGGCAAGTGTGGACATACGCCTGCGCCTGCGCCTGTTTCTTGAAGGCCCGCTGCGATAGCGCGAGCCACCACGGAGCAGGGGAGTATTATGGGGCGCACACGGGATGCGGCAAGATACAAAGACATTGCGGGATTCGCGTTTTGTGGTAGAGTATGTACTTACTTACAGAGTTTCTCCGGATACAGACTGTCAAGAGACATTAGTATGGATTGCAAAACTTACGATACGACCCCCGCGCGGCGGGGAGCAACGATGATACGGCGCAACCTCTGCTCGCTGATGCTACCAGCGCTGTTTGTTGTCTGCGCTCAGGCGCAAGAGCAGATCAACACTGCCGCTGCTACCGGCGAACCGGCGGTGACGGCGGCGGACGGCGGCGGACGGCGCTAATCTGGCTACGGCGGGCCCCAATGTGAGCAGCACACTGACCGCAACCCGCGGCACCATAGCCGATGCCGATGGCATCACCGCTTTCACCGCCAGCTGGCAGTGGCAGGAGCTTGAAATTGCGACCGTCTCCACCGCCACTTTCACGGGCAGGACGAAGCGGCTGGACGATTATCTCCTGACCGTTAACTACGCGCCAGCCCCGGCCTATCCCGCCGCCTTGCGCTCGGCTTTGCACCGCTGGATTGGCGGCGACCCCGATTATTACGCCAACACCGACTTTGCCGGTTCCGAATCGGAAATAGTCAGCTTCTCCCCGCGCTTTCTGAGCGCGTTGCATCTGAACCCGGTCCTCTTTCCGGAGGATGCCGTTTTCCAATGCCAGCGAAACGCCGCCACAAACAGGGCGGTGCTTCACTGCTTTTATTCCGAAATTCCGCAGATGCCCAATGTCACCAATATCACCGGCGCCACCTCTGCGACTTTCACTCCCATGCAGGCGCAGGTGGGCAAATTCCTCCGCGTCTGCGGCACCTTTGATGATGATGCCGGCAACAGCGAGACGCGTTGCTGGACTTCCGTTGCGAAGGTCAACGTTGCCGCCACCGGCGAACCGGCGGTGAACGGCGTCCCAAGAGAGGACAGCCCACTGACCGCAGACATCGGCACGATAGAAGATGACAATGGCATCACTGACATCGCCCCCGCCTGGCAGTGGCAACAGGGCGACACAGCCGATGGCTCCTTCGCGAACATAGCAGGCGCTACCGCCGCCACCTTCACGCCCATGCAGGCGCATGTGGGCAAATTCCTCCGCGTCTGCGGCACCTTTGATGATGATGCCGGCAACAGCGAGACGCGTTGCTGGACTTCCGTTGCGGCGGTGCTCCAAGCCGACATACGCTTGCGCTTGCGCCTCTTCCTGGAAGGCCCGCTGCGATAGCGCGAGCAACCCGTAGCACTTGCGCGACACACCTCTTCTTGAAGGCTCGCTGCGATAGCGGGCGCCGACCTGCGTTTCTTTCTCGCGCCATTGCGGGACTCCCGCGCGGGTGTCGGCGCCGATTCGCAGCCATCGCGCGCCCTAAGCGCGGCGCTCGATCTCAAGCGACATGTCGATCGCTGTGACATCTTTGGTCAGGCTGCCGAGCGAGACAAAGTCGGCGCCGCAGCGTGCGATATCCGCTAAATCGTGTTGCGCTAAGATTTTTTCCGTGCCCGATATTTCGGTCAAACAGCGCCCGTCAATCAAGGCGATGGCTTGCCGGACTTGCGGCAGGGAAAAGTTGTCAAGCATGATGATGTCCGCGCCGCTGTCACAGGCTTCGGCGACTTCTTCAAGCGTCTCGGTCTCCGCTTCAACGATGGCGTCGGGGCAGCGCGCGCGCGCCCGCGCGACCGCTTCTGTGATCGAGCCGCAGGCGCGGATGTGGTTGTCTTTGATCAGTATCATCTCGGACAGGTCAAAGCGGTGGTTGTGCCCGCCGCCGCAAGCGACCGCGTATTTCTGCGCGATGCGAAGCCCGGGCAAGGTTTTGCGCGTGTCCAGCAGCAGCGCGGTCGCATCGTCGCCGTGCTCCAAGGCGGCTTTGGCGTCGCGGGTTTTGCTTGCGACTCCCGACAAGGTTTGCAGGAAGTTCAGCGCACAGCGCTCGCCGCCGAGGATGGCGCGCAAGGGGCCGCTGATTACGCACAGCGCCTCGCCGGCGCGAAATGCCTGTCCGTCTTTGCGGCGCCATGCCACGTCAACCGCCGGGTCGAGCTTGGCAAAGACGGCGTCCGCCCAGAAACATCCGGCGAGCACGCCGGCGGCGGAACCGGCAACGACGGAGGCGCGACCGATGCGGTCGGCGGCAATCAATGCCGAACTGATGTCGTCGCCTGCGGTATCTTCCGCCAGCGCCGCATCGACGTTGGCACGGACGGCGTGTGCCAGCCGGTCGGTGATGATGCCGGGTGCGAAGGTGCGGCTGATGATGTCGTGTTTGGCGGGCGGCGCGGGGCGTGTCATCGGTTGTTTTCTCTTGCGAGTTGTTGCCTGAGCATGTTGAGCCGTTCAAGGGTGCCGACATCCATCCAGACGCCGCTGTGGAGTTCGCCGGTGACTACGTTCTGCGGTATTTTTTCTTTGAGCAGTTCGACCAGCGGCGCGCGCCCGGGCGAGGCGTTGTCAAAGAACGACGGCTTGTAGTAACTGATGCCGGAGAAGGTCAGCAACTTGCCGCTGTCGGCGGTGATGTGCTTGTCGTCCAAGTAGAAGTCGCCGCCGGGGTTGTGCTCGGGGTTGTCGACCATGACCAGATGCGCTTGGGCGTTTTCCAGTTGCAACGGGCGGATTGCATAGTCGGTGAAGATGTCGCCGTTGATGACGACGAACGGTTCGCCGCCGAGCCACTCCAAGGCGTTGATGATGCCGCCGCCGGTTTCCAGCGCGCCCGCCATCTCGTCCGAGTAGGTAATCTTTGCGTTGTAGTCGGAACCTTTGCCGAGTTTCTTGCGAATCATCTCGCCGAGATGGCCGAGGTTGATGACGATGTCTTTGATGCCGGCCGCGCGCAGCCGTTTGAGGTGGTATTCGATCAGACACCGGGCGCCGGCCTTGAGCAATACTTTCGGCGTGTCGTTGGTCAGGGGCCTGAGTCGGGCGCCGCGTCCGGCTGCTAGGATCATCGCTTTCATCGTTTCGGCAGGGAGTTTAACAGACGTTGCAGGTTGCGCAGTATCGGGTCATCGCCGCTGTCCAGTTCGCCGATGTAGGACAAGGTGCGCGGGATGTCTTTGAGGTAGCCGTCTTTGTTGTCGCGGTGATGCAAACGGGCGAATATGCCGGCGGCTTTCAGATGCCGTTGCGCGCCCATCAGGTCAAAGTAGCGGATGAATGTGTCGGCGTCCATGTCTGTTTCGGCGCGTTGTAAGTAGTATGTGACCCAGCCCAGATAGGTCTGCCGCGGCCATTTGACATAGCAGTCTTTGAGCAGGGAGACGAGGTCGTAACTCAGCGGGCCGGCCACCGCGTCTTGATAGTCTATCGTCGCCATGCGCTGCGCGTCGGCGCATATCAGGTTGCGCGAGTGGTAGTCGCGGTGGACGAAGACGCGCGGTTGCTCCAGAGCGGTGTCCGCCAGATAGTGATAGGCCTCGCTGAGTTGTCGCAGGTCGCTCTCGCGAAGGTCCGCTTGCAGGTGTTTGATGCAGTACCAGTCGGTGAATAGCTCGGCCTCTTGTATCAGGGCGCGCTTATCGTACGGCGGCAGTTGTTGCGCGGCGACGGATTGTATCGCGACCAGCATGTCGATCGCTTGGCGGTAGAGGCCGTCGGCGGTGTCGTCGTTGAGTTGGGTGCCGAGCAGATTATCGCCAAAATCGTCTATCAGCAGAAAGCCGTCGGCGGGCGCGTATGCGCGGATGTGCGGTACCGCGATGTGAGCGGCTTCCAGCATCGCGGTGACGGCGACGAAGGCGGCGGGGTTTTCTTTGTCCGGCGGCATGTGTGCTGCGAGCAGGCGACAACCCTCGCGGGTGATTCTAAAATAGCGGCGGAAACCGGCGTCGCCCGGCAACGCTTGCAACGCGAAATCGTCGTCGCCCCAGGTTTGCCGGAGCCAGTTTTTTAGTGCATGTGGCGCTGAGTGCATGGGTCGTATATGATATTGATATGACAGATTGTATTCACAAACCGGATTTGTAAAACATGCGATGACAGAAGAGCGACAAAATACGGAGATTCGAGACATCGCCACGTTGTCGGACTTGTTCGTCCGCCGTGTCGCGCTGTCGGGCGGGCGGGTTGCGTATCGGCAGCATGACGGCGGCGAAAACACTTGGCGCGAGTGGCGCTGGGACGATGTGGCGACCGAAGTCGCCCGCTGGCAGCAGGCGCTGTTGGCCGAGGGGCTGGCGCGCGGCGCGCGGCTTGCCATCATGCTGCCGAACGGGGTGCCTTGGGTGGTGTGCGATCAGGCGGCGCTCGGTTTGGGACTGGCGGTGGTGCCGATTTTCAGCCACGACAATGCGGGCAATGTCGAATATATCTTGCGTGACTCCGGCAGTGAAATACTCGTTACCGACCGCGCGCGATTTTCTGTGATTGCCAACTTGGAGATAGTGCCGACACTCAAGCGTATCGTAGTAATCGATGAAGCCGACAGTCCGGAGTTGCCTAACGCGGTTGCGTTAGATAGCTGGCTGGCGCATAAGCCCGATTCCGTTTTGACCGGTGCCGCACCCGATGATATTGCCACACTGGTTTATACATCGGGGACGACCGGTGCGCCCAAGGGGGTTGTGTTGACGCACCATAACTTGCTGTCTAATGCGGTTGCGGTGCAGAAGTCATTTCCGATAGGCGCGGATAATCTGTTTTTGTCTTTCTTGCCGCTATCACATATTTTTGAGCGCACCGCAGGCTATTACATGACCATGTTGATTGGAGCGGAGGTGGCGTTTGCGCGTTCTATTCAACACCTCAAGGAGGATATGCTGATAATAAAGCCGACCGTGATGTTTGCGGTGCCGCGCATATTTGAGGGCATGTTGGAGAAGCTCAATGCATCGCTTAGCGGCGCATTGGCGCCTTTGCGCTGGTTGCTGGCGCGGGCGGCGGCGCGGCCGGCGCCGCGGCGCGGGCTGTGGTTCGGATTGGCGCGCATCGTCGTCGACAGACTCATCGGGCGGCGGTTTCGCAAGGCGTTCGGCGGGCGCATGCGGCATATGGTGAGCGGCGGCGCGGCGCTGTCGCCCGATGTGGCGCGGGCGTTTATCGCGCTTGGCGTGCCGGTGTATCAGGGCTATGGTTTGACCGAGACTGCGCCGGTGATTTCGGTAAACCGCCAGCACAGCAATGTGCCGGAAAGCATAGGCCCGCCGATTCACGGCGTGGAAGTCAAGCTCGGTGACGGCGATGAGTTGTTGACGCGCAGCGAATGTGTGATGCGGGGATATTGGAATTTGCCTGAGGTAACCGCGCAAGCGATAGATGCCGATGGCTGGTTTCATACCGGTGATAGGGCGCGCATAGACGCGTATGGACGGTTGTATATCATCGGGCGGATTAAAGAAATTATCGTGATGTCTAACGGTGAGAAAGTGCCGCCGGTTGATATGGAAAATGCGTTGCTGGCGGATCCTTTGTTTGATCAGGCGATGGTGTGGGGAGAGGGCAAAGCGTTTCTGGTTGCGATATTGGTTTTGAATCCGGATGAGGCGGCAAGTTGCCCGGGAGACATGACGCCGCAGGCAGACGGTAGCGTGTTAGCGGATGATGCCTTCGGGAAAGAAGTGATGAAACGGGTTTCTTTGCGGTTGAAGGGTTTTCCATCCTACGCCAAGGTTCGTCGCGTAATTATTGCGCCCGAGCCGTGGACGGTTGAGAACGGTTTTCTGACGCCGACCTTAAAGCTCAAACGGCATAAGATTCTTGAACGGTTGGGCAAGCAGATTGAAAGTGCGTATCTTTCAATCTAGGTATCCCGTTTAGAACTTATAGCCCATCAATTCGATTTCATCGGCAAAATTTGTTGCCACGAGATCCCTCACTTCCGGGGTATATAGGCTACGGTAGTCTTGCTCGCGGGGAGTTTGCGTCGCTTTGGCCTTTGGGTGTGTACGCCATGCGCTAAAAGGAATACCCAGCTTGTCGCATACTTGCTCAAACTCCTCGTCCAAATTTTCATATCTGATTATTTTATTGACCAGCGAGTTCCCATTGCGATCGCTATATAGTCGGTAATTATCTGTGTAATAGCTTTCAGTCCGGATATATCTTTCTACGTATTCTTCCCAGCTCAGTTCCAGACCCTTCTCCGCGCGCTTGTGCTGCGCCCAGAAATAAAAAGATATCAGTCTGTCCCAAGTGTTTCGCGCAACACAGAACACATGGTAGTCATCCCATATGTTCTTGCCGACCATATCCTTGACCTCTCTTGCCGGTATATGGGAATAATCGTCTACGAGTTGGTATTTCCACGGCACGGGCTCATCGTTTTTCAGCAGCAACGGAAGGTCGGGGTTAAAAGTCGACATTCGCAGGCTGTGTTGCAACTGTAAGATGCCGGATTTTATCGCTCTCCTATCGGCTCGCAAAATTTCTCTCATGGCCGAGCGGCAACCGGTGGCAACTATGAATCGCTTCCAATTGCGCGCGTAATCCCAGTCATCTTCGTCAATCATGGGAATGATGATATCGCGCTTGCCGCAATGCTTGGACAGGTATAGCTCAATGCTACTACCGGCTGTTTTGTAAGTTTTGATAAAAATGAATTTATATTTGTGGGAAATGATCACGGGCGGTCGGAGTCTCTGCGCTTCGTTATTGTAGGGGCAAATACGGGGATTGCAATACCGCAGGCTCTTGCGGAGCGGCGGCGGATGGCGGCAGCCGTCGGCTTTGGGCCGCCTGCCGCCTGCGGACAAATAAAAATGACGCGGCTGTGCGTGTCGTGCTAATATAGAACATCATGAGCGCATCCCGACAGATTCTTGAAAAAGCAAAAGACGCAAGCGCCGGGCTTTATGACGAGCTCACTCCCTTTGCCCGCTGGGTCGGCGAACTCAAAAGTCAATCGGTGCTCAAGTGCGATATCATCGCCGGCATTACGGTGGCTCTGGTTTTGATACCGCAATCGATGGCCTATGCGCAACTGGCGGATTTGCCGCCCTACTACGGTCTCTACGCTTCGTTTTTGCCTGTCGCTGTGGCGGCGGTTTTCGGATCATCCAGGCAACTTGCGACCGGGCCGGTCGCGATCGTGTCTTTGCTGACTGCTTCGGCGGTGGGGCCGCTGGTCGCAACTGCGGGCGGCGAAGCCTTCATCGCTTATGCGGTTCTGATTGCGTTGATGGTCGGGGTGATTCAGCTTGCGATGGGTCTCATGCGTCTTGGCGTGCTGGTCGATTTCATTTCGCACCCGGTTGTCATCGGCTTTACCAACGCCGCGGCGATCATCATAGCGACTTCGCAGCTCGGACCGATTCTCGGAGTATCCGTTGAGAGGGCTCCCTACCATTACGAGACGATTTGGAATATTATGCTGGCGACCGCTGATCAGGCGCATTGGCAGAGCCTCGGCATAGCGGCTTTGTCCCTCGCCATCATGCTTGCGGCGCGCCGGTTTGCGCCGAAGTGGCCGGATGTTTTGTTGGCGGTGGCGGTTGCCACCTTGTTGTCGTGGTGGCTCGGGTTCAAAGAAAATGGCGGCATGGTAGTCGGCGAGATACCGCAGGGCTTGCCTGATTTTTCGGCGCCGACGGCCAACTTTGAGATGATTCGCGAGTTGTCGGGGGCGGCGATTGCCATCGCGTTGATCGGTTTTACCGAAGCGATCTCCGTCGCCAAAGTGATGGCCGCGAGCACCCGCCAGCGGCTCGATGCCAATCAGGAGTTAATCGGGCAGGGGCTCTCTAACATTGCCGCCAGTTTTTCACAAGGCTATGCGGTGTCGGGTTCTTTCTCCCGTTCGGCGGTTAATTTCTCGGCGCAAGCGGTGACCGGGTTTTCTTCGGTCGTGACCGCTGTCGTCGTCGGCTTTACGCTGTTGTTCTTAACGCCGCTGTTTTACCATTTGCCGCAGCCGGCCTTGGCGGCGGTCATCATTCTGGCGGTGGCCGGCTTGATAAAGGTCAAACCGTTTCTGCATATCTGGAAAGTGCAAAGACACGATGCGGTTGTTTCGCTCCTGACGTTTCTTTTGACCTTGGTCTTTGCGCCGCACCTTGAGAACGGCATCTTGATTGGCGCGGCGCTCTCCCTCGGCTTGTATGTCTATCGCACGATGCGCCCGTCGGTAGTCCTGCTGGCGCGGCACGAAGGCGGCGGCTTCCGGGATGCGACCAAAGGGATACTCAAGACCTGCCCTAAAATTGCGATATTGCGCTTCGGCGGCCCTTTGTTCTTTGCCAACACGGGTTATTTTGAACACAAGATATTGGATCGCGTGGCGAGCCAGCCGGAACTCCGGTTCATTATCATTGACGCGGTTTCCATGAATGAGATCGATGCCACCGGCGAAGCCATGCTGCACCAACTTGCGCGCCGGCTGGTGGAATTGCATATAGAGTTTCTCTTCGTTCGGGTGCCGGCGCCGGTGATGGAGACCCTTGAGCGCAGCGGGTTTGCCAGCGCCGAATGGGCCGATCACTTTTTTATGGATCGCAAAAATGCTTTGGCGTTTGCGTGGCGCAAGCTGGCCGAGCGCAAAGATACCGAGTGTTCGGTATCCGCTTGTGATACCCGTGATCTGTCGAGTTGCGTGTTGCATTCCTCGCCGCGCACGGCCAATCCGTTTCTCAATACGGTGGCCGGACGGTTCAAAGGCCCGACGCATACAAAAGAGTAACTGTCGGCCCGGCGGCCGTCTCAAGAGCGCAACTCGCACAAAAGAGTCGCTGTCGGCCCGGCAGCCGTTTCAAGAGCGCGGCTCGCACAAAAGAGTCGCTATCGGCCCGGCGGCCGTTTCAAGAGCGCAACTCGTACGCGAGAGTCGCTATCGGTCTGCCGGCCAGCAGCGCGCGCTTTTCAAAAATCGTTTGCGGACGCGCGATGTGTTCGCGCGGACAACGGCGATACCGCTTTGTGCTTTCCACCGCCGCGCGCATCTCTTGCGCATAAGGTTCTGAGTCGGTCGCCAGGCAGAGCAGGCCGCCGGGTTTCATCTTGGGGAGGAGTGCGGCGATGAACTCCGCTTTGACCAGCCGCCGTTTGTGGTGACGCTTTTTCGGCCACGGGTCGGGAAACATGATCATGACCCGGCTGAGACTGTCGTTCGGCATGCGCTCAAGGGCTTTGATCGCATCGTCGCAAATGATGCGCAGGTTATCGAGCGAGAGCGCCGCCGCCTTGCGCAAGAGCGAACCGACGCCGGAGCGGTACACTTCAATGCCGAGGAAGTTTTGTGCGGGATTGCCCGCCGCCATTTGCGTGATCAGATCGCCGTTGCCGCAGCCGATTTCAAGCACGACGGGCGCGGGTCGGGCAAATATCCGCGCCATGTCAAGGCGCGCGCCGCCGAGGTCTATGCCGAATTGCGCCCAGCGCTCGGTCAGGGCGCGGCGTTGTGCGGTTGTGAGACGATTGCGCGAGACATAGGAGCGGATGTGTGGCCGGCCTCTGGCGGCGGTTTCTGCGTTCATGGATTAAAAGAACAAGTCCTCGTCCGGCGAGGAGGCGGATGCAAAGCGACGCTTTGGCATGCGCCCGGCAAGCCATGCTTCGCGCCCGGCTATGACAGCCTTCTTCATCGCGCTCGCCATCAGCGGCGGGTTTTGCGCTTGGGCGATGGCGGTGTTCATCAGCACGCCGTCGCAACCGAGTTCCATCGCGATGGCGGCGTCCGAAGCGGTGCCGACACCGGCGTCAACGATGACCGGCAACGATGCATTCTCAACGATCGTCGCGATGTTATAGGGGTTGCGAATCCCGAGCCCGGAACCGATCGGCGCGGCCAGCGGCATGATGGCGATACAGCCGATGTCTTCCAAGCGCCGCGCCGTAATCGGGTCGTCGTTGGTATAGACCATCACGTCAAAGCCGTCGGCTGCCAACTCGGCGGCGGCGGCGAGGGTTTGTGATACATCGGGGAAGAGCGTTCTCTCATCGCCGAGGACTTCCAGCTTGACCAGCCGCTTGCCGTTTAACAACTCGCGCGCGAGGCGGCAAGTGCGTATCGCGTCGGCGGCGGTGTGGCAGCCGGCGGTGTTGGGAAGCACGACGCATTGCGGCGGCAGGATGTCGAGCATGTTCGGTTGCGTTGTGTCTTGGCCGAGATTGGCGCGACGTATGGCGACTGTGACGATTTCTGCGCCGGAATTTTTGATCGCGGCCTGCGCCAGTTCGGCATCGGCGTATTTGCCGGTGCCGACCAGCAGACGCGAGCGGAAGGTCTGTCCGGCGATGACAAGCGGCGCGTCGTTGCGTACTGTGTCGGCCATCGCGATGCTCAGCCTCCGCCGACCGCTTCGATGATCTCTATGCGGTCGCCTTCCGCCAGCGGTGTGCAATGGCGTTTGCCCGCCGGAATGATCTCAAGATTTACTTCAATCGCTATCTTGCGATCGGTCAGCGCAAGGCGCGCGATCAAGTCGGCGAGCGTCGTACCGCCGCCGAAGTCGCGTTGTTTGCCATTAACGATAATTTTCACGGATGACCTCTTTTATCGCGCCGCATAATTGCGATAGTTGCGCATCGCTTATTGTATAAGGCGGCATGATATAAACAAGGTTTCTAAACGGTCGTATCCACACGCCGCGCGCAACGAAAGCATCGCAGAATGTCCGCGGCACGGGATCTGTCGTTTCCACTGCGCCGATCGCGCCTTTCACCCGCACATCGCTTACGCCGGGCAGCGTCTTCAAGTCGCCGAGTTCGGTTTGCAGCCGCCGCTCGAGGGCTTTGATGCGCTTGCGCCAGCCGCTCGCCTTAAGCAGGTCAATGTTGGCGGCGGCGACCGCACAGGCGAGCGGGTTGCCCATGTAAGTGGGGCCGTGTGCGAGCAAACCCGGCTCGCCGCTGTCTATCGTGTCGGCGACCGCATCGCTTGTGATCGTCGCCGCCATGCTCATATAGCCTGCGGTCAGGGATTTGCCGACGCAGAGGATGTCCGGGATACAGCGCTGTGCGTGTTCAAAGGCGAACATCTCGCCGCTGCGTCCGAATCCTGTCGCGATCTCATCCAGAATCAGCAACACGTCATACTCATTACATAAGTCCTGTACGTAGTCCAGATACTGCGGCGCGTATATCCGCATCCCGCCGGCGCCCTGTACGACGGGTTCAAGGATGACTGCGGCGATGTGGTCGTGGTGTTCTGCCAAGCGCTGTTTGATGCTGTTGTGCGCCGCTTCATCCGCAGTGTCACCGCATTGCGGTGCGCGCACAAATAGCTGTTGCGGCAATGTGTCCTTGAACATATGGTGCATGCCATTGACCGGGTCACAGAGTGACATGGCGGCGAAGGTGTCGCCGTGATAGCCGTACTCCAGCGCGACGAAGCGCTTGCGCTGCGCTTGTCCGCGCGCGAACTGGTACTGCAGCGCCATCTTGACGGCGACCTCCACCGCGACCGATCCCGAGTCACAGTAGAAAATGCGTCTCAGCTTTTGCGGCAGCAAGGCGTGCAGTCTTTGCCCGAGCGCGACTGCCGGCGGGTGGGTCAGGCCGCCGAACATGACGTGTGCCATGCGTCCGGCTTGTTGCGTCAGCGCAGCGTTTAATACGGGGTGGTTGTAGCCGTGAATCGCCGCCCACCACGATGACATGCCATCAATCAATTGCCGTCCGTCCGCCAGCTCCAGCAGACAACCGGCGGCGGCGACTACCGGATAAGTATTGCTGTTGTCGCGTGACGGGCTGTACGGGTGCCACAGGTAATCGTGGTCAAATGCCGCCATGGATGGGTCAAAAGGAACCTTGGACGACATCTTCGGGTTTTATGAGTCGGAGAGTGGCGGGTGATAAATGATTTGTACCTGATTACCCGCGGGATCGCGGCAGTAGAAACTGCGGGCGCCGTCGCGGTGAGATTTCGGGGCGACATCTATTGTCACTCCGTGTTGCGACAGGAAGGTATGCCAGCAGTCAACGTCTTCGGGTTGTTTGACGATAATGCCCAAGTGGTCTAATGCGCCGTCTGCGCTGACTGTGTTTGCCCGGTGCAGGGCGAGGTTGTCGGAACCGGAGGTCAGATACAGATTGTCATCATCGGGGCGCCATTCAACCTTGAAGCCGAGCAGGTCGGCATAGAACTTTTCGCAACTCGCAAGGTCGACAACATTCAGCGCCACATGGTGCATGCCGAGCATGGCCGGGCGTTTATTCATCGTTGATAATCTCGTAGTCCCACTCTATGACGGCGCTTTTTTCCAGCATCTTGGCAACCGATGACAGCTGTGTCGCCGACAAGGCTACGGCTTTGGCGACTGCGGCATCTTCTACATTGTGCCCGCTGACGATGAAGTGTCCCTTTATGTTTGTGAACACCGTCGGTGCGCTGTCAGCGCGGCTTGCTTGCAGTTTGAGTTCAACGGAGCTTACTTCCTGTTTTGCATCCCGTAGCAATTTAACAATATCAAAGCTGCTGCAGCCGCCTAATCCGGCCAGTACCAGTTCCATCGGCCGCGGGGCCAGATTGCGTCCGCCCGCCTCCGGTGCGCCGTCCATTGTTATCGTGTGGCCGGAACCTGTCTCAGCATTGAAGGACATATTGCCGACCCATTTAATCTGTGCTTCCATATCGTTTTATGCCGATACCGGTTTGATGTTGCGCAACTCGCGCGGTAGCGGAAAGGAAACATTCTCTTTTTCTCCATCCCACTCAATGACCTCGGATGCACCGAGCGTTTTCAGTTTTTCAATCATCGTTTTGACCAGCGCCTCGGGCGCCGAAGCGCCCGCCGACAAACCGATGTTTTTTTTGCCTTGAAGCCAGCGGGGGTTTATTTCGTCGGGGCCGTCTACCAGATATGCGTCAATGCCGAATTTTAGCGGAATCTCATACAGGCGGTTTGAGTTTGAGCTGTTGTGCGATCCGATGATGATAATCAGGTCACAAACTTTGACCAGTTGCTTGATGGCATTCTGCCTGTTTTGGGTGGCGTAGCAGATGTCGTCTTTGCGCGGTGCCCGAATGTGCGGGAAGCGTTGCAGCAACACGGCGACAATGTCTTTTGTGTCGTCAACAGACAGTGTCGTCTGCGTGACATATGCGATTCGTTGCGGGTCTTTAATCTCAATGTTGCGGGCATCGTCAACCGATTCGACCAGATATATTTTCCCTTTGCCATGCTCATCGTATTGTCCCATTGTGCCGTCAACTTCCGGGTGGCCGTGGTGACCGATGAGGATGGAGTCTATGCCTTCGCGGCTGTTTCTGGCGACTTCAATATGGACTTTTGTGACCAGCGGGCAGGTGGCATCGAGCACTTTGAGTTTGCGTTGTTCGGCTTCCTTGCGCACGCTTTGGGAGACGCCGTGGGCGCTGAAGATGACGATGCTGCCGTCGGGAACGTCTTCCAAGTCTTCAATAAAAATAGCGCCCTTCTCTTTCAAACTATTGACGACATACACATTGTGGACCACTTCGTGGCGGACATAAATCGGCGGCGGAAACACTTCAAGCGCGTTTTCAACGACTGCGATTGCCCGGTCGACTCCGGCACAGAAACCGCGGGGATTGGCGAGCAGAACCTTCATAGGGTGATTATATAAGAAGCCGGGCGATGCGGTGTCGGCCGCAACAACTCATGACGGTTTTCACGTCGGGCGATGTCTTTTGGGGGGCGGGATATATAATGTTTCTCGGGATATGTCCCCAAGGGCGGAAGATGCTATTTCTGGCAGACCATAATCATAAAGTCATCGTCGGGTGGAGCCGAAAATGCGGCTGTACCAATGTCAAATTACTGTTCAAGATATATGCGGGTACTTTTACGCACCGGGCTGATATACACCTTGATGCCTCCCATGCCTTCCCGCCGCAAGCGATGAACTCCGGGGAATGGCGCAAAATATTGATTATCCGCGACCCATACCAAAGAGTCGTATCGGGTTTTCTTGAGAGATATTGTTCCCCGAATCGGAATTTCGTAACTGCGATGCTCAGAGCAATGGCGACGGATTTCAGGTTGATTTTTAAGCAAGGTAAAAAAGCAAAAAAGAAACACCCTATGTTGCGAGCCCTTCGCTATGTAATCAGGGATGCATTTGATGCCGGCCCGATAGTGAAATCTATGACATTTGCCGAGTTTGTTGATTCGTTGTGCAAGGGAGAAGAAGCGGTGAACTATGCGAAGGATCATTTTGAACCTCAGATGGGCGGCAAGTGGCGGGCGGACATTCATTTTGACAAGATATTTGATGTCGGGGATATAGGCTATAATCTTTTGGAATTCTTAAACACGGTTTTTAACAAGAACCTGCGCCGGGAAGACATCAAATTTTTCTCCGGACACCACACGAACTATGGCAGCGCGAAGCGCTTCCCGGCGTGGAAATTGAGCAACAGGCAGTTGAGCAAGATGGAAAAATACCCGCACTATGGCGATTTTTTCTATCTCAACGAAGAGCTTGCCGGAAAAGTTCGCGAGTTCTACCGCAAGGATTTTGAATATTTCCGGGCGAATGGATTTAATTACACTCTGGAAGGAATGCTGAAATGAAAAGAAGACATTTTGTTGGTCAAGCGACAGCGGGCGTGTTGCTAGGAGGTGGCATGGTCGGCTGCGACAATGCCCGACAGGAGTCATCCGCTGCTAAGTCGGATAATAAAAAATACCGCTGGAAAATGGTCACTTCATGGCCGAAGAACTTCCCCGGTTTGGGTACCGGCGCCGAACGTCTTGCAAAGACTATTGAAACGCTGTCCGACGGCCGGTTGACTGTCAAGGTATACGGCGCCGGCGAGTTAGTCCCCGCCTTGGAGGTGTTTGATGCGGTGCACAGCGGGGCCGCACAGATGGGGCATTCGGCGGCGTATTACTGGCAAGGCAAGGACCCCGCTTTTAACTTCTTTACGACGATTCCTTTCGGCATGACCGTCATGGAAATGAACGCCTGGCTTTATCAGGGCGGCGGTTTGAAATTATGGCAGGAGTTGTACCGGCCGTTTGGAGTGATACCGTTTCCGGCGGGCAACACCGGTATGCAGATGGCGGGATGGTTTAACCGCGAAATTAAAAGTGTCGAAGATTTTAAGGGACTTAAAATGCGCATGCCGGGGCTTGGCGGCAAGGTGCTCGAGCGGATGGGAGGGGTGCCGGTCAATCTGCCGGGCGGCGAGTTGTTCATCGCGATGCAAACCGGCACGATCGATGCGACCGAATGGGCGACGCCGTATAACGATCTGGCGTTGGGTCTGTACAAAGTCGCGAAGCATTACTACTACCCGGGTTGGCACGAGCCCGGCCCGGCGCTCGAATGCTCGGTCAATCAAAAGGCGTTTGAAGGATTGCCGCCGGACTTGCAAGAAGTCGTGCGCGCGGCGTGCTATGTGGCCAATACCGAGATTGCGGCCGAGTATATCGCGAACAATTACGATGCGATGGAGGTTTTGGAGAAAGAGCACGGCGTCAATATATTGCCTTTGCCGGACGATGTGATTGAGAAACTGCGCGCGCTTTCGGCGGATGTGGTGCGCGAAGCGGTCGCCGACAGCCCTTTCGGCCAACGGGCTTATGCCGCATATCTGGAGTTCCAGAAGAAAGTTGCGGCGTGGCATAAGGTGTCCGAAGGCAACTATTTCTCGCTAAGATAATATCCGCCCGCAGCGTTGCCGCGCTTGCAACCGGGCGGGTATCTACTTCAGCAGCAACGACGGCAACCAGGTAACGAGTTGCGGCCAGACGCTTAAAATCAGCAGCGTGAACACCTGCAGGCCGATGAACGGAATGACTCCCTTGTATATCTGCCGGGTTGCGACGCTTGGCGGCGCCACTCCGCGCAGGTAAAACAGTGAAAACCCGAAGGGCGGCGTCAGGAACGATGTTTGCAGATTGATAGCGATCATGATCGCAAGCCAGAGCGGGTCCGCTCCCAGTATGATCAGGCTGGGGCCTACGATGGGCACGATGATGAAAGTGATCTCTATGAAATCAAGGATGAAGCCGAGCAAAAACATCATCAGCATGACAAGCAACATCGCCGTGAGCAGGCCGCCGGGAAGGTTGGACAACATATCGTGAATCAAATCATCGCCGCCAAATCCTCTGAATACAAGCGAGAAGAAGCTCGCACCAATCAGTATCATGAATACCATGCAACTGATTTTGACAGTGGTGCGGCATACCTCGCCGATGATTGAGCGTGACGTTAATTTCTTGAGATAAGCCAGTAGCAGTGATCCCACCGCTCCCACGGCGGCGGCTTCTGTCGGTGTTGCAGCGCCGCTTAGTATGGAACCGAGCACACCGGTAATCAATAGCAACGGTGCTACCAGAGCGCTGAGAATTCTTTTGAGGTCTATCGGGCTTGCATTTTGATGGGGGGGAGCAAGCGAAGGTTTGAAATATGCCATGGCAAACAATAATGCGATGTAAAGGCCGACCAGGATAAATCCCGGTATGATTGCGCCTGCAAAAAGATCTGCGACCGAAATGGTATCGGGGGCGAACAAGCCCTGCATCAGTTGCGCTTGTTGGTATGCCGAGGACATGACTTCGCCGAGCAATACCAATACGATGGAAGGGGGGATGATCTGTCCGAGCGTGCCCGAAGCGCAGATCGTTCCGCAGGTGAGCGCGGGGTCGTAGTTGCGTTTGATCATCGCCGGCAAAGACAACAGCCCCATCGTGGTTACGGTCGCGCCGACAATACCCGTGCTCGCCGCCAGTATCGCGCCGATGACGACGACCGAGATGGCGAGACCGCCGCGCACTTTCTTCAGCAAGTCGGCGCCGGCCAGAAGCAATTCGTCGGCGATATGGGTCTTTTGCAATACCACTCCCATAAAGATAAACAACGGCACGGCGATCAACGTGCCGTTGATGAGAATGCCGTGGATGCGCGCGGGCAAAGCGTAGAGCAAACTGAACTCAAGGGCGCCGGTTGCGACCCCCGCCAGCGCAAACAATAACGAGACCCCGGCCAAGGTAAAAGCGACCGGATAGCCGGCCATGATCACGATGACGATTGTCAGAAACAGCAGAATGGCCGTCATTTTTTCATGTCGCGCAGTTTGAGCAGACAGCGAACGCTGTCGGATATGCCATGGATTATCAGCAACAGCGCCATCGCCAACGGCAGCGATTTGATGACGAACACAAACGGCAGCCCGCCTGTTTCCGCCGACTTCTCCAATACCTGCCATGAGATGAACGCGTAATCCCAACTGGCAATCAGGATCGCAAGGCACACCGGAATCAGAAACAGCCAGTGTCCGACGAGGTTTATCCATGTCCGTCGCCGCTCGCCAAAGCCCTGATAAAAAATATCGACGCGCACATGTTCGTCGTGTTTCATCGTATAACCCATGCACAGGGTCAGGATGATGACATGCAGATAGGTCGTTACTTCCTGAATATCGACTCGGCCGTAATTGAAAACATACCGCAGCACTACGACCGCAAATGTGGCGAATACCATCGCCACCATCAACCGCGATACGGCGCGGCCGAGCCGTTCGTTAATCTGTTTCAGGTGTCGTAGCATGCAATTTTACAAACAGCGGCGGGTTGTGTCGGCAGTCGCGCAGGATGTGTTTGAATGTGTCGGGGTCTTTGCAGGCGGCAATCTGCTCTTTGCCGGGGGCGAAGCGGTAATGCAGGCGCAGCACCCAGAAGCGCAACGCCGTGCGGCGCATGACATCTTGCCACATATCGCATTCGTTTTGAGCGAAGGGCCGGCGCTCGCGGTAGCCCTCAAGCAGCGCGTCCTGGCGCTCGCCGTTGATCGAGAGGTCGTCGTTTCTGCACCAGTCGTTGACGGCGACCGCCACATCGCAGAGCAGCGTGCCGTAGCAGGCGTAGTAGAAGTCTATCACCCCGCTCAAGGTGTCTCCGGCAAACAGCGCGTTGTCGCGAAACAAGTCGCCGTGGATGGTGCCGTGAGGCAGGACACTCAAGTCGCATTGCTTTTGGTAATCTATTTCCGACAGCAACAGTTCTTGATCCGCCGCGCTCAGCGTTGAGAGCATCATGTTCGCTTGCCGCCGACACCATTCAATGCTGTTGCTGTTGGCCCGCCGCGGTTCAAACGTACGCGTTGCGTTGTGTATCGAGGCGAGCGTCTCGCCGACGTGACGGCACTGCTTGGCATTGGGCCTGGCGGCATGGATCGTTTTGCCGTCCAAGCAGGTGATCAATGCGACCGGCTTATCGGCGTATTGGCCGAGGCGCTCGCCTTTGCGGTTGGCGATGGGGCGGGGGCACGGGATGCCGGCCCGCTCCAGGTGCGCCATCAGGTCAAGATAATACGGCAACTCCGCCCGTTGCAGCGATTCAAACACGGTCAGCACATAGCGTCCGTCATTGGGCCCGCCATCGGTGTTGACGAAGTAATTGGTGTTTTCCACCCCTTCGCTGGTGGCGGCAAAAGAAAGCAACCGCCCGGTCGGGTATGGTTCAAGCAAGCGGATGAGGTCTTGTTTGGGAATGGCGGTGTAAACGGACATGATTCGGAGTTCGCAGATTGCGCAAATATTATATAAGAAAATGCGAGGGCGCGTCTTGGCTGTGCGGCGTGAGCCAAGGTTCGTATCGTTTTATCTGCGATAAACCGTTATAAATGTATTGCATTCATGCGGTTTGGGTGGCTGGGCTATAATGAACCGCTCTATGGTTCGCTACTGTTGAGCGCACATGATCGGTAACACTGTTTTTCATCTATGTTTGGTTTCAAAAGACAACGCATAACCCGCGAACTGTTGTTGCGCATCATGGCGTGCTTTGCGCCGGTGCAAGATGCGATAGGCAATGTTCCGGTTGCGATACAGAGCGATGTGCGGGTGCTGGCGGCGCTGTATGCGGTGATTTACTCATCGCTTGCGGCAGAAGGTATCGATGCCGAATCCGACCGGCGGATTGTAACCGACCGCATATTTGACGAGATTTTCCGTCGCGAAGCGACCGCTGTTCTCAAGCGTTGCGATCGATTGCTGGCCGAGAAGGACGGCGACTTTCGCCGCGTCTTTGAAACGAACTGCTCCAACCAGAGCGCGCTTGACGAACTCGCGAGCTATGTCGATCAGAATTATGAGAGGCAGGAATATCGCGACCTGTAACCGGTGCGCGGGGAGAAGGCAGTTTTTCGGACATGTCACAGCAACTTGTCTTGGTCGATGGTTCGTCGTATCTGCACAGAGCCTATCACGCGCTTGATTTAACCGGCCCCGAAGGCCGGCCGACCGGCGCGATCTATGGCGTGATCAATATGTTGCGCGCGCTGACCAAAACGTACGAGCCGGATTACTTTGCGGTGGTCTTCGATGCGCCCGGCAAAACGTTTCGTCACGAAATCTATCCCGGCTACAAAGCGCACCGCCCTCCGACGCCCGAAGACTTAAAACGTCAGTTTGAAATCACGCGCGACATCATTGCGGCTTTGGGCTATCCGTTGTTGCAATACCAGGGGGTGGAAGCCGATGACGTCATCGGCACTTTGGCGCGGCAGGCTGTGGCGCAGGGGCTGAGCGTGCTCATCTCTACCGGCGACAAAGACATGGCGCAACTGGTCGACGACAAGACGCGCCTGATAGACACGATGAAGAAGAAGCAAGAAGAAGCCCTGACCGACAGCGCCGCTAAGGTGAAGAAAAAATTCGGCGTGTTGCCGGAGCAGATAGCGGACTATCTCGCTCTGGTCGGCGATGCGTCCGACGGCATCCCCGGGGTTGCCGGGGTCGGGCCGAAGACCGCGGCGCAGTGGCTCAACGCGTGGGGTGATCTCGCCGGCGTGACGGAGCATATCGATGAGGTCAAGGGTGAGAAGACGAAGGAGGCGCTGCGAGAGACATTGCCGATGTTGGAGGTTTACCGAGATTTGACAACGATCAAATGCGCGCTGGAACTCAACGATGATCCGTTGTCTTTGACCGTCGCCGACCCCGATATTGAAGCGTTGCGTCGCCTGTATCGGGATTGCGGATTTCGGCGCTGGCTTGAGGCGCTGGGCGATGACGGGGCGGCGGACGCTGCGCCCGACGACGGACCCGAGGTCGCGTATCGCCTGATACTGACCCAAGCGTCTTTGCAGGACTATTTGCGCCGCATACGCAAAGCCAAGCGCTTTGCTTTTGATATCGCGCTGTCCGGCGACCGCGCTGTTGACGCGCAGATCGTCGGCATCGCTTTGGCAATGGGGGAAGACGATGCCGTGTATATTCCGCTTGCGCACAGCTACCCGGGCGCGCCGCAACAACTCGATCGCGAGCGCTGTCTGCGCCAACTCGCGCCGGTATTTGAGGATGCCGATTGCGCCAAGTCGGCGCACGATGCAAAGCGCATGATACACGCCCTCGCCGCTTGCGACATCGCGTTGCGCGGCGTGAGCGATGACAGCATGCTCGCCTCTTATGTCTGTGACTCGGTCGCAAGCGATCACAGCATCGTCAAGGCGGCGCGCAAGTATCTCGCCATTGACACGATAGAACTCGAGACGATTGCGGGCAAAGGCGCGAAGCGGATCGCCTTCCCGCAGTTGGCGGTTAAAACGACCGGGGATTATCTGGCGCAGCGCGCGGATATGAGTCTGCGTTTGCAAGAATGCATCAAGCCGCGCCTCGCGCAAGACGGTTTGACGCGGGTGTATGAAGAGATTGAGATGCCCTTGCTGCCGGTGTTGGCGGCGATGGAGCGCAAGGGGGTTTTGCTCGATGCCGAGATACTCGCGCAACAAAGCGCCGAACTCGAGCAGCGCGCGTCGGAGATCGAGCGCAAAGCGTTTGCGCAGGCCGGCAGCGAATTTAATATGAACTCGCCCAAGCAGATAGAAACCATTCTCTATGATCAGATCGGTTTGCAACCCGAGAAAAAGACCAAAGGCGGCCAGCGCTCCACCGCCGAAGATGTTTTGAAGCAACTGGCGAACGAGCACGAATTGCCGGAGTTGATCTTGCGGCATCGCGCTTTGAACAAACTCAAAACCTACGCCGATAGATTGCCGCTGATGGTCCATCCGCATAGCGGGCGCATCCACACGTCGTATCATCAGGCGGTGACGGCAACCGGACGGCTGTCGTCATCGGATCCCAACTTGCAGAACATCCCCATCAGGACCGAGGAGGGGCGCAGGATCAGGCAAGCCTTCATCGCCCCGCCGGGCTGCCGCTTGCTGGCGATAGATTATTCGCAGATTGAGATGCGAATCATGGCGCACATGTCGGATGACGCCGCTTTGCTCAAGCGTTTTGCCGCCGGCGATGACATTCATTCGGCGACCGCCGCCGAGGTGTTCGGGTGCGCGCCGGCGCAGGTCGACAGAGACCAACGGCGCATCGCGAAGGCGATCAACTTCGGCTTGATTTACGGCATGTCGGCATTCGGTCTGGCCAAGCAGCTCGGCATTGCGCGCAGCGAAGCGGTGCGCTACGTGGAGAAATACTTTGAGCATTATCCCGCGGTCAAGGATTATATGGAGCGCACACGCGCCCTCGCGCACGCGCAGGGTTTTGTCGAAACCATCAGCGGGCGGCGGTTGTATCTGCCCGATCTCAAATCACGCAACGCGCCGCTGAAACGTTATGCGGAGCGCACCGCCATCAACGCGCCGATGCAGGGTTCGGCGGCGGACATCATCAAGCAAGCGATGATAGACATTCGCAAGGATTTGCCCGACGATGTGTTCATCATCATGCAGGTACACGACGAGCTCGTGCTGGAGGCGCCGCAAGACAAGGCGGCGGAAGTGCGCGAACAATGCTGTGACAAGATGTGCAAGGTGATGCCGTTCAAGGCGCCGTTGACGGTCGATGCGGGCGACGGCGCTAATTGGGACGAAGCGCACTGAGCCGCGCCCGCGCCGCTGAAACGTTATGCGGAGCGCACCGCCATCAACGCGCCGATGCAGGGTTCGGCGGCGGACATCATCAAGCAAGCGATGATAGACATTCGCAAGGATTTGCCCGACGATGTGTTCATCATCATGCAGGTATACGACGAGCTCGTGCTGGAGGCGCCGCAAGACAAGGCGGCGGAAGTGCGCGAACAATGCTGTGACAAGATGTGCAAGGTGATGCCGCTCAAGGCGCCGTTGACGGTCGATGCGGGCGACGGCGCTAATTGGGACGAAGCGCACTGAGCCGCGCCCGCCGCGCCTTACAACATCAGATAATCGCCGATTTTGCGCCGCGCCTCGCCTGCGCCTCTGCCTTTGTGGGCGGAAAATATTTGCGCGCCGATCGCGCTCCGCAGCATGCGCTCCAGTTGCGCCATCGTATCGCGCAGCGTTTGCGCGCCCGCGCTCCGCGACAACTTGTCGCTTTTTGTCAGCAATATATGCAGCGGCAACTCGGGGCGGAGGGCGATGATCCAATCGATCACTTCCATATCCGGTGTGCCGAGCGCGCGCCGAATATCTGCGATTAAAAAGACGCAACGAAGACTCTGCCGGTTTGAAAAATAATCGTTGAGTACCGCATCCCACTGCTGTCGGGTTTTTTCATTGACATTTGAATAACCGTAGCCGGGCAGATCCACCAGCCGTTTTTCCGCGCTGACGGCAAAGAAGTTTATCGTCTGCGTGCGCCCGGGGGTCTTGCCGGTCTTGGCGATCTTTTGCTTGCAGATGGCATTGATAGCGCTTGACTTGCCGGCGTTAGAACGGCCGATGAAGGCGAGTTCCGCGCCGCTGTCCGGCAAAAACTCTTGCGCCCGCATGGCGCTTTTGACGAAGCTGGTGTTAGCCAGGGGATTCTTCATCGTCTCGCGCTGTCGGTCAATTGATCCGGCAGTAAAACCCGCCGCCGCCGCTGCTGACGTAGTTTTCCAACTCCAACATCAGCAACATGGAGGCGACTTCTTCAATCGGCGTGTCGGTGCGCTCCGCCAGCGTGTCGGCGGTGACAGGGTCATAACCCATTTGCTCAAGTAACCGCAAATGCGACGCATCCAGCGCGCCCGCCTTGGCCGCGCCGGCGGCGGTGTCATCGTCTTCGCCGGCAGGCGACAGCGCTTCCAAGTCGACACAGGATCTGATGCCGGCCAACACATCCGGAACGCTCTCGGCCAGTGTCGCGCCGCTGCGTATCAGATGGTGGCAACCTTTGCTCAGCGGGTTGTGGACGGAGCCGGGTATCGCAAACACTTCGCGCCCTTGTTCGTTGGCGAGGCGCGCGGTGATCAGCGAGCCGCTTCGCATGCTCGCTTCCACGACGATAACGCCCAGCGACAGACCGCTGATGATGCGGTTGCGTTGCGGGAAGTTGCTCGGAATCGGCGGCGTGCCGCACGGGAACTCGGAGACGATCGCCCCGTTGCGCGCAATCGTCTGGGCCAGTTCTTTGTTCTGCGCCGGGTAGATGATATCGGGCCCGGTGGCGATGACCGCGACAGTCGGCGCCTTGGCATCCAACGCGCCGTGATGGGCGCGGCTGTCTATGCCGTATGCGAGACCGCTGGTGATGAGGATGCCCGCCTTGGCCAACTCGTTTGCAAAGTCATAAGCGATCTTTCTTCCGCCGACAGTCGGACTGCGCGAACCGACAATTGCAATTTGCGGATCGCGAAGCAGCGACCGATCGCCTTTGACAAACAGCGCCGGCGGCGCATCCGGCAAGGCGCTCAGACGTTCGGGATAGTTTTGATCGAACAGACTGATGATCGTGTGCGCGGGGTCCCGCAACCACGCGAGGTCTTTCTCTATCAGGCTGCGGTCCGGGTTGCGCAGAAAGCCGATCGCCTTGGCGGGCAAACCGGCCTTTGCCAGTTGATCGCGTTTTGCGCGGAGCACATCGGCGGGCGCGCCAAAGCGCTCGAGCAGCGCGCGGAAATGCTTGGCCCCGACACCCGGCGCGCGGTTTAATATCAGCAAGCTTTCCGAATTTGCGGTATCTGTCATGATTCTATCGCGGTTTTGACCGTCATCGGGCTATATTATTACCTGTTGCGGACTTCTGCCATAATGCGAGGCATGAAACGACCATATTTTCCGACACGTTGCACGAAAGTACGCCGAGGGCGTAGAATAAGCGCGATATCAGGAGGCTGGAAATTGATATGAAAGAGATACTCAGATACCCGGACCCCAGGTTGCGCCACAAGGCCGAGCCGGTAACAGACTTCGACTCCGAAGTCGCGCGGATTGCGGACGAGCTGTTGGAGACGATGTATGCCGAGAACGGTATCGGTCTGGCGGCGACTCAGGTCAATATTCAAAAATCCATTCTGGTCGTCGATGTGTCGGAGAAGCGCGACACCCCGATGCGTCTGGTCAATGCGCAGATTACGCGCCGAGAGGGCGAGGAAGTGATGCAAGAGGGTTGCTTATCGGTGCCCGGTATTTTTGCCGAGGTCAAGCGCGCCGAACGGATTCGGGTAAAAGCCTGCACGCCCGCGGGCGAAGCGCTGGACATTGAAGCCGACGGGATACTCGCTGTTTGCATTCAACACGAGATGGATCACCTTCGCGGCAAACTGTTCGTCGATTATCTGTCGCCGGAAAAACGCCGCCGCGTGCTGGAGCAACTGAGAAAGTTGCGCCCCGGAGAAAAGCCGCCGCCGCGGGAGAACGTCCCTTACGAACTGGTTTGAGCGCGTCCGCTAACTGAGAAATGCGTATTGTTTTTGCCGGCACTCCCGATTTCGTTTTGCCGACTCTTGAGCGGCTCATCTGCTCGCCGCACCGAGTGGTTGCCGTTTACACCGCGCCCGATCGTCGCGCCGGTCGCGGCTTGAAGTTGCGGCAAAGCGCGGTCAAGGAATGCGCGCTCGCGCATCATCTGCCGCTTGAGCAGGCAACAAGTTTTGACGAAGCCGCTTGCCGAACGCTTGCCGCTTACGAAGCGGATGTAATCGTCGTGATGGCGTACGGCTTGATATTGCCCGCGGCGGCGTTGCGCAGCGCCAAGCTTGCTTGTGTCAATGCGCATCTGTCATTGTTGCCGCGCTGGCGCGGAGCGGCGCCGGCCGTGCGCGCGATTGAAGCGGGCGACGAATACAGCGGGGTCTGCCTGATCAAGATGACAGAGGCGTTGGATGCCGGGCCGATAATCGCTTCGCAAGCGTGCCGTCTGCTGGCGGATGATACGAGCGACAGCCTGTTGCGCCGGCTGGGCGGGATGGTTCCCGATGTGCTGCGACGCTTTATGGACAATCCCCAAGCGATGCTCGCCGCCGCGGCGGCACAAACGGCGCAAGGCGTGTGCTATGCGTCCAAGGCGCGCAAAGACGAGGCGTGGCTAGATTGGACGCAGCCTGCGGCAACGCTTGATTGCAAGATTCGCGCCTTGAACCCGTGGCCTGTTGCGCAGACGCAGCTCAATGATCGCGTCTTGAGGATATGGCGCGCAAGCCCGTGTGCCGGGGAAGGCGAGCCCGGGCGGTTTATCGGCGACGGGCGGCCTGCGGTCGTCGTCGCTTGCGGCGACGGCGCGCTGGAGTTGCGGCAGGTGCAGATGCAGAATGGAAAGAAGATGTCCGCCGGCGAGTTTGCCAACGGGCGGGCGCTTGCGGGGCAATGCTTGGATTCGTTGGTTTCCGATGCGGCGGGCGCGAAATGAAGACGATGATCAGACTGTTTTTAATCTGCATACTGGCGGCGGCTCCGTTCGTTGCCGTTGCGAACGGATATGCGATTGCAACGGCGCATCCGCTGGCAACCCAAGCGGGAGAGAAGATCCTCGCCGACGGCGGCAACGCATTCGATGCGGCGGTGACGGTCAGCGCGGTGTTGGGAGTGGTCGAGCCGTCCGGCTCCGGTTTTGGCGGCGGCGGTTTCTGGTTGCTGCACGAGAGCAAGACCGGCAAAGACATCATGGTGGACGGGCGCGAAGTCGCGCCGTCTGCCGCCCACGCCAAGTTGTATCAAGATGAGAACGGCGACGTCATCGCCGGCTTGTCGGCGGATGGCGCATTGGCCGCGGGCATACCCGGCATGCCGGCGGCATTGGCGCATATCGCCGAGCGTTACGGCAGTTTGCCGTTAGCGCACTTGCTGGCGCCGGCTGTGCGTCATGCCGAAGAAGGTTTTGCGGCGGATGCGCGGCTTGTCCGCTATGCGAAGTCGCGCCTTGACGCATTGCGGGCACAGCCGCAAGATAGCATGCCCTTTCTTATCGGCAACGATGCGCCGAAGGTCGGCGATCGCATCCGGCAACGGGCTTTGGCAAACACGATCGGCAAGATAGCACAGCACGGCAAAGACGGCTTTTACCGCGGCGCCATCGCACAAGAGTTGGTCGCTTCGGTGCGGCGCGCGGGCGGCATCTGGCGGCTCAATGATTTGGCCGAGTACAAAGTGGTTGAGAGGCAGCCGATACGCATCACGTATAAAGGCGCCGATATCATCAGCGCGTCTCCGCCGTCGTCGGGGGGAATCGTGATAGCCGAGATACTCAACATCCTGTCCGAGTTTGACCTGCAAGGGATGTCGCCGCTGCAAAGGAAGCATCACATCATTGAGGCGATGCGCAGAGCATACAAAGACCGTTCAATGTGGCTGGGCGATCCGGATTTTGTCGAGATACCGCGCTACCTGACGGACAAGAAATATGCCGCCACACTGGCGCGCGGCATCGATGCGACTGCCGCGACACCGAGCGGCGACTCCGCCGCCCCGCGCGAAGGCGAGAACACGACGCATTTTTCTATCATCGATGCCGAAGGCAATCGGGTGGCGGCAACCTTGTCAATCAATTACCCGTTCGGTTGCGGTCTGATTGCCGGTACCACCGGCGTGTTGCTAAATAATGAGATGGACGATTTTGCCGCCGCGCCGGGCGCGGCCAACCTCTATGGTTTGACCGGCAGCGAGGCGAATTCCATCGCCGCCGGCAAGCGCATGTTGTCCAGCATGTCGCCGACCTTTGTGGAAGACGACGAACGCCTTGCGGCGCTCGGCACGCCCGGCGGCAGTCGCATCATCACGATGGTTCTGCTCGGCATCATGCGTTTCCTTGACGGCGACAGCGCCGGCGACATCGTCGCAGCGCCGCGCTTTCATCACCAGTATCTGCCCGATGTCGTGACCTTTGAGAGCGGCGCGCTGAGTGTCGGGATGCAGCGCGGCCTGCAAAAGCTCGGTCACAGCCTGAAACAACGACAGCGCCCCTACGGCAACATGCAGATCGTCATCCAAGATAAGCGCAACGGAGCCTTGTCCGCGGCTTCCGATTCGCGCGGCATCGGCGCCGCAGCGGCAGGCATATTGCGTTGATGGCCATCCGAAATGCGCGCAAAGTTGCCATACTCCGCTTGCGGCTTGCAAAAGCTCGGTCACAGCCTGAAACAACGACAGCGCGCCTGCGGCAACATGCAGATCGTCATCCAAGATAAGCGCAACGGAGCCTTGTCCGCGGCTTCCGATTCGCGCGGCATCGGCGCCGCAGCGGCAGGCGCATTGCGTTGATGGCCATCCGAAATGCGCGTAAAGTTGCTATACTCCGTTTTATGTATCTCATGAGCAATCGGTTAGCGGTCGGCGCGGTCGGCATTTTGGCGGTGTGGTGTGTTGTCACAACTCCGGTTGTCGGTCAAAACGCGCATCAACAACCCGGCACGACGACCCACGGTCAAAGCGGAGACATCATCACGATAGAGTTCGGCGAGCCGGCGGTGCGCGACGGTGTCATTTCCTTGAACGCGCAAGCGTCGTTTGAGTTGCCCGCCATGTTGGTGACCGCGCTGAACAAAGGAGTGAATCTGATTTTTGTCGGCGAGGCGGTGGTGTTGCAAGAGAGAGAGATGTGGCCGGACAAAGAGATTGTCAACATCCGCTTGCCCAGACGTTTGCGTTTCCACGCTCTGACGCGCAAATACATCGTGGATGACTTGGCGACATCCGCTCAGGAAGCCTTTGACTCGTTAAACGCCGCGCTGCGCTACCTCGGCCGCTATGAGGATATAGTCCTGATCAAATCGTCGCTGGCTGCGGCGTCACAAGCGACCCACGTGCGCATGCGCATGCGCCTTCAGCGCAACAATCTGGCCTTGCCGTTGCGTCTGCAAACCTATTTTTCCGCGCCATGGCCCATGTCTTCGGACTGGCGTCAATGGGCCCTCTGAGCGCGGCGGCGCGGTAATCATGTCTGCGCGAGGTATCCGGCATGGCAGATGACAAGGGACTGGTCTCCGGCTTCTCCCGGTTGCGCGGCGCCGGCGCAGACAAGAGCATCTGGCTGGTCTCGGGATTGTTTTTCCTGCTGGTGCTGTCGCTCACGGTCAGCCGCGCCCTGATAGAAAACTCGCAGTTATTCGGTCAGTACCGCATCTGGCTGGTCGCTTTTATCTTTTTGATACTGGCGATGTTCGTGTTGCTTATCGTCATCAATGTCGCGCGCCTGATCGCCTCGTATGTTGCCAAACGGCCGGGTTCCAAGCTGACCCTGCGCCTGACCAAAGCCTTTGTCGTGCTGATGCTGATTCCGGCTCTGACGGTCTATTGGTTTTCAAGTTGGCTGGTTGAGAAGGGCATGGACAGCTGGTTTGACGCCGACATTGAACTCGCGCTGCAAAACTCTATTGACCTCAGCCGCTGGTCCTTGGAATCGCGCAAACGCAGTCTGCAAGGTCGGGTCGAAGCGATCGCGTTGGAGTTGTCGGGCTCCTCGGACGAAATCGCGTCGTTGCAACTTGAATCTTTTCTTGAAGCCGACGACAGCATCGGCGAGTTGACCTTGTTGCACAGCAGCCGCGAGGTGATAGCGACGGCGAGCAGAGAGGCCGTCGGCGCGTTGATGGCGCTGCCCCCCGAAGCCGTGTTGCGCGAAGTGGGGCGCAGCGACGAGCCTTATGCGGGGGTCGATCTGGTCGGAGAAAACTTATACACCCGGCTTGTGTTTCCGGTCATATCCGACGAAGTGCTCGGCGATGCGCGCTTTTTGCAAGTGCTCTATCCGATGCCCCAGCGCGTCGGCGCTTGGGCGTCGTCCGTTGAGAACGCGTTTACTCAGTATAACCAGTTGGTGTTCCTGCGCGACTCCCTGAAGCAGAGTTTTATTTTGACGCTGACACTGGTGCTGTTTTTGGGCGTCGTCTATGCCGGCTGGGCGGCGTTATATTTTGCCCGTCGGCTGGCGCAACCGATTGCGATTCTGGACGAGGGCACGCAAGCGGTGGCGGCGGGCAAACTGGACACGCGCTTGGAGCGCGTTTCGGATGATGAGTTCGGTTCGCTGGTCGAGTCGTTCAATGAGATGACCCGCCGTTTGGCCGCGGCACAGAATGTCGCGGAGATCAACCGCTTTCAACTTGAGCGGCAGCGCAGTTACTTGCAGACCGTATTGGAACATGTGTCATCGGGTGTCATCAGTCTGGATGAAGACATGCAATTGAAAACGGCCAACACCGCCGCTTCGGAAATACTGCTATTCCGGCTGGACGAATGGATCAACAAGCCCTTGCGCGAGATTGCGGGCGATTCGGAAGTCGGCGAATTTCTTGCCAGCCTGTCGCGCGAGATTACAAGCGCGAAGAAAGAATGGCAAAAACGCTTTGAGTATGTGCGCGACGGGCGGTGGCGCATATTGGTCTGTCGCGGAACGTGCGTGCCCGAAGGGGGGTATGTCATCGTCATCAACGATGTGACCGATCTGGTACAGGCACAGCGCCATCAGACCTGGGGCGAGATCGCGCAGCGCATGGCGCACGAATTCAAGAACCCCCTGACACCGATACAACTCTCCGCCGAGCGGCTGAAGAACAAACTGAGCATGGAATTGGGCGATGAGGGCAAGGCTTTGTTGGGACGCTCAACGACGGTCATCACCCAGCAGGTGGAAGCGATGAAACGGATCGTCGACGACTTCAGTCAGTTTGCGCGATCGGCGCCGATGGATGTGCGCGAAGCGGACATCAAACAACTGATCGAAGACGTAGTCGAACTGTATCTGTCCGACAGCGACGGCGTGCGCATTGAGTATCGGCCCAGCGCTGCGATGCCTTTGGTCTGCGATGCCGGACGCATCCGCCAACTTTTGCATAACCTCCTGACGAATGCGACCGAAGCGCTCGCGGGCGCCGGCGCGCCGTTGATTACGATCACGACCGAAAGCCCCAAGGACGATACGGTCGAGATACAAATACGCGACAACGGGCCGGGCTTTGCCGAGGAGATAAAAGAAAAAGCGTTTGAGCCGTACGTGACGAACAAGGCGGGCGGAACCGGCTTGGGGCTTGCGATAGTCAAGCGCATAGCGGAGGAACACAACGGTTATATCCGCATTGACAATACCGCCGCCGGCGCGCTCGTCAAGGTGACGCTGCGCAGCGTCTCGGCGGGACAGTATGAGGGACAATACGAGCGCGATGACAGGACGGAGGCGGGACGGTGAAAAAGTTTCATATTCTGGTTGTCGATGATGAGACGGACATCTGCGAGTTGGTCAAGGACATTCTCGAAGACGAAGGTTTTGAAGTGAGCGTCGCCGGCAGCGGAACGGTCGCCCGCGAACGGGCAAGCAAAACCGATCCCGATCTCGTGTTGTTGGATATTTGGATGCCCGATGAGGACGGGATCAGTTTGCTCAGACACTGGCGGCGCGGCGGCGAGTTGCCCTTTCCGGTTATCGTCATGTCCGGACACGGCACGATCGACAGCGCGGTGGAGGCGACCCGTCTGGGCGCCAGCATCTTTATTGAAAAGCCGCTGACGACAGCCAAGTTGTTGCAGGCGATCAATCACACATTGCCCGGCGCGCGCATGACGGATGCGCCGGTGCGCATACCGGCGGGCACCGGCAAGGTCGCGCAATCGTTGCGCGAACAGGCAAAAGCCATGTCACACAGCGCCGAGCCGCTGATGATTCACGGGCCGACGGGTATCGGCAAGACCGATTTTGCATTCTATGTGCATACGATGAGCGCGTATGCCAAGAAGAACTTCGTCGTGATCGATGAGAGGCACGTCGTTGCCGACCTGCCCCCGCCCAATCGCTGGGGGACGCTGTTGATAAAGAATATCGGCATGCACGGCGAGGCGAACCAATACGAATTGGCGGCGGCGTTGAACAAGCACAAAGGAGATCGCATCGGCTTTCGCCTGATGTGTTCGGACGAAAGAGAGTTGGACTTGTTGACCAAGCAAAGAGTCGTCTGCCCGCCGCTGGCCGAACGGCTTGCCGGAAAGTCGGCATATCTGCCGCCGCTGACCGAGCGCAGCGGCGACATCCCCGATCTGATAGGCGCGTGCGTGGACTATCACTGCCAGACGAGTTCGCTGCCCTACCGGCGCTTTTCCATCGCGGCGCAGAATTTCCTCTTGCACCACTCGTGGCCGGGCAATATGCGCGAGTTGGATTCTCTGGTCGAGCGTCTGCTGAAAAGGGGCGACAACAATCAAATCACTTTGGAAGAGGCGCGTGTCGTGATGCGCGAGGCGGGCAACGAAAGCGCCGATTTGGGTCACATGATGCAGATGCCGCTGCGCGAGGCGCGCGAGGAGTTTGAGCGCAGGTACTTGGAGTGCCGCTTGCGCGAGGTAGGCGGCAATGTGACCCATCTTGCGTTGCGCGTTGGCATCGAGAGAACACACCTGTATCGCAAACTGAAATCTCTGGGGATAAACTTCAGGGAGGGCAAGGGGTCGCAATGAAAATTATCATTTTGGGAGCCGATGCCGTCGGGGTTGCTTTGGCGCGCAGCATGACCGAAGAAGGCAACGATGTGACGCTGATCGACGAGCGCCCCGAGCGGTTGCGCGACTTGCAACACCTGTTTGACATGAATGTGCTCGTCGGTCGCGGTTCGCATCCGCAAGTGTTGCGGCAAGCGGACATCGAAGACGCGGATATGTTGGTCGCTCTGACCAAACAAGACGAAGTGAATATCATCGGTTGCCGCGTCGCGCACACGCTGTTTAACGTGCCGACTAAAATCGCCGTGGTCAGAACCCGCGCCTACCTCGAAGAGAGCGACAAGTTGTTCGGCGACGGCCTGATTCCAATCGACGCGCTGCTCAATCCCGACCGGATTATTTCCAACCAGATATGCGGCCTCATTCGCTATCCTGGCACGCTGCAATTCGCCGAGTTTGGCGACGGCTGCCTGCTGCTGGTCTGTGTTGTCGCGCGGGAAGGCGGCAGTTTGATCGACCGCCCCCTGCGAGAATGTCGGCAGATGCTGACCGGAGTCGTGCGCATCGCCGCGGCATATCGCGATGACAAAGCCATCATACCCGACGGCGACACGCGCATCTATCCGGGAGATGAGATATTTTTCTTTGCCCCGCCGGAGCAGGTGGCGGAGTTGAACGCGGCGCTCGGCAAGCGGATTGATCCTTTCAAGCGGATCATCATTGCCGGCGGCAATGACATCGGGATTCATCTGGCCGAAGCCTTGCAGCACAAATACCGCGTCAAGTTGATCGAGCGCGACAAGGAACGCGCGCAGTTGTGCGACAGAAACTTGGACGGCATCGTGGTTTTGCACGGCGACCCCACGAACAAGAATATGCTATCGGAAGAGAACATCCATCAAACCGACATATTCTGCGCCGTCACCGACGACGACGAGGACAACATCCTGTCCGCGTTGATAGCGAAGCATCTGGGCGCGCGCAAGGCGCTGGCGCTTGTCAACGACACCAACTACATAGAATTGATTCGGCGCGACCACATAGACATAGACATCGCCCTATCCATGCAGCAAATCACACTGAGCGAGTTGCTGTGCCATGTGCGCCACGGCGACACGGTCGCCGCCTATTCGCTGCGGCGCGGCAACACCGAAGCGCTGGAGATAGTCGTTCACGGCGACACCCGCACCTCAAAGATCGTCGGGCGTCCGGTGTCGCGCCTGCATCTGCCGCCGGGGTGCATGGTCTGCGGAATCATTCGCGGCGGGCGGGCGATTCCGGTCGAATCGGAGCGCGTCATCGAGTCGGGCGACCGCTTGATCTTTTTCGTCATTGACAAGAAGCACATCCCCGACATTGAGAAAGTCTTTCAAGTAAACGCGACCTTTCTATGAGCCACTTCTTGTCCATCCAGCGGGTGCTGGGCATGCTCCTGATGATGTTCAGTTTTACGATGCTGGCGCCGGTCATGGTCGGCATCTGGCACGGAGAAAACACCGTGCCGTTTGCGCGCTCGTTTCTGATTATCTTCTCGGTCGGCGCGGCGGCGTGGTTTGTCGCGCGCAACCATCGCGTCAATCTGCGCCTGAAGGAAGCGTTTTTAATCGTCGTGTTTGCCTGGAGCGTCATCAGCGCCGCCGGCGCCATGCCCCTGTACATGCTGGAAGTTCCGCAACTGGCTTTGCACGAAGCGGTCTTTGAATCCATCGCCGGTCTGACCACGACGGGCGCGACCGCGATCACGGGTCTGGATTCGCTGCCCCGCGCGGTGTTGCTGTATCGTCACCTCTTGCAATGGTTCGGCGGACTCGGCATCATCCTGATCGCGATAGCGATCACCCCGATTCTCGGCATCGGCGGGATGCAGCTGTACCGCACCGAGATGTTGTCTGCCAGCATGAGCGCCAGAATTCTGCCGCGCATTCGCGAGATGACGATGTTGCTGTGGCGCATCTACATGTCTTTGACGGTCGCATGCGCGCTGGCGTACCGGCTTGCCGGCATGTCGTGGTTTGATGCGATATGCCACAGCTTTTCAACCATCGCCATCGGCGGCTTCTCAACCCACGATGCGAGTTTCGGCTATTTTGCCGACAAACCGGCGGTGCTGGCGGTGGCGATCGTGTTTATGATTCTCGCGGCGACCAGTTTCAGTCTGCATTTTTTCGCCTGGCGCAAACACTCGCTGCTGGCATATTTCAAAGATGCGGAATTCAAAGTTTTTATCTCCCTGCTGGCCGTCGTCACAGTATTGACGCTCGCGGCGCTGGCCAACGCCGGCGCCTATGACGATTTAATCGCGGGGGTATTCCACGCCATTTCCATCACGACGACGACCGGATTTGTCGCCGCCTCTGCCGAGAGTTGGCCGCATGTGATTCCGATGCTCTTGTTGTTCGCCAGTTTTGTCGGCGGCTGCGTCGGTTCCACCGCCGGCGGGATGAAAGTCATCCGCTTTTGGTTGCTGTTAAAGCAAGGCTTTTTGGAGATGCGGCAACTGATCCATCCCGATGCGGTGACGCACCTGAAGGTCGGGCGCAAGGTGCTGGACAACAGCACGATTCAATCGGTGTGGGGTTTTTTCTCCGCCTATGTGGGGTCGCTGATACTGATTACCTTGTTGCTGATGGCGAGCGGACTGAATCAAGAAAGCGCGTTTTCGGCGGCGGCGGCGGCGATTAACAACCTCGGTCCCGGGCTCGGAGATGTCGCCGAGAACTATGCGACGGTCAATCAATTCGGCAAGTGGGTCCTGTGTTTTTCCATGCTGCTTGGGCGTTTGGAGGTGTTTGCGCTGCTGATTGTCTTCTCGCCGGTGTTCTGGCGCAAGTAAAGGGTGTATAATGCCGTTTCAGATATTCCCGTATCTCGCTAATTTGACCTATCCGACTATTTGTAATAAATTGAAAACATGCTATTTGACCTGTTAACTGGAAAAGGGTTGTTGCAACCGGAGTGGTGGGCGCTTGTCCTGCTGGCTCTGGGGATGACCCACCTGACGATAATCTCCGTAACGCTTTACCTGCACCGTTGCCAAGCGCATTGCAGCCTGGCCTTGCACCCGATCGCGTCGCATCTGATGCGGCTGTGGCTGTGGCTGTCGACCGGGCTTGTGACCGCCCAGTGGGTCGCCGTGCACCGCAAGCATCACGCAAAAGTGGAAACCGCCGACGACCCGCACAGCCCCGCTATTTACGGCATTAACGAAGTGCTGTATCGCGGCGCGGAACTCTACCGCGACGAAGCCGTCAAAGAGGAGGTGGTCAAAGCCTACGGTCACCACCTGCTGCCGCGAGATTGGCTGGAAAGAAACCTATACGGCGCCCATCCCTCGTTCGGAATCGCCGCGATGTTGTTGATTCAATTCGCACTGTTCGGGTTCTTCGGGATCATGATTTGGGCCGTGCAAATGGCGTGGATACCGTTCTTTGCCGCCGGTGTCATCAACGGCTTGGGGCATTTCACGGGCTACCGCAATTTTGCGACAGATGACAATTCCACCAATATCGTCAATTTCGGAGCGCTCGTAGGCGGCGAGGAGTTGCACAACAACCACCACGCGTATCCGTCTTCGGCAAAGTTCTCCATGCGGTGGTGGGAGTTTGATATCGGTTGGTTCTACATCAAGTTGCTCAGCGCCTTCGGCTTGGCGCGCGTATTGCGCCGCGCTCCGGTGCCGAAAGATGATGCCAACGAGTTGACGGAAGTGACCCCGTCCACGCTAAAGGCTCTGATTCAAGGCCGCCCGCACGTGTTGTTGGAATATGCGACCGATGTCGTCAAACCCATTTTTAAGGCCGAACTGGCCGGCGCCGACAAATCGCGCCGCAAGTTGTTGGCCAAGGTAAAAAACGCATTGTTCCTGCACCAGCGTCACATTACCGAGCAAGACATCAGCGCGTTAAAGGAAGCCGCCCTGAACAGTCGGCAGTTGCAAGTGATATACGAGTTCAAGCACACGCTTGAAGACCTGTTGCACAACTGCCGCGATCAGAATCAATTGCTAAAGTCTCTGCAGGATTGGTGCCGCAAGGCGGAAGAGAGCGGGATACAGGCGTTGTCGCAGTTTTCGGAGCGCATCTGCAATTATTCGTTGCATTCGCAACGCACTTGAGAAAGGCCCCGCTCGCGCGAGGCGCGCGGATGGCGCGACAGAAGGAGGGCGCCGATTACATCGGCGCGCCTTACTTTGATATTTTGCTTTCTTTGTAGATGACGTGTTTGCGGACAACCGGATCGTACTTTTTCAATTCCAGTTTGGGCGCGTCGGCGCGCTTGCTTTTCACCGCGGTATAGTAATGACCGGTCTTGGCGCCGGAGACGAGTTTGATTTTCTCCTTCTTGCCGGCCATTAAACTTTCTCCCCGCGGTTGCGCAAGTCGTTTGCCACGCGCTCAATTCCTTTCTTCTCGATAATCCTAAGCCCCTTGCGCGACACCCTCAGCTTGATCCAACGGTTTTCTTTCGGATGCCAAAAGCGATGGGTGTGAAGGTTGGGCAAAAAGCGGCGGCGCGTTTTGTTATGCGCGTGCGAAACATTGTTGCCGCTCATGGGCCCCTTGTGCGTTATTTGACAAATTCTGGACATCGGTTTTTGTGGTTGCTCAATGAAACAAGGGACAGATTGTACCACAAGCCGCCCCATCGCCGCAGGCAACTCGCATTACCGCAGGGGCCCTTCCAGGAAAAGGCGCAAGCGCAACAGCAGAGTCGGTTCCTGATCCGGTTCCTGCTGTTGGAGAATGCATTCCGTCGCGCCGTCCAGATTCGCGCCTGCCGGAGACATGCCCGCCCCGCAGTTGAAAACATACGGTTCCATCGGCGGAATCCTCTCAAACGCCGCCGTGACTGCCGCGATTTCTTTCGCAGTAGTGTCCAGTGTGCCCAGCGACGGAAAGGGAATCCCGTTGTTCTTAAATGTTTGAATCAAAACGAATCCGAAGGAGGGGAAAGAGACTCTCAATTGGTCGAGGCTGGTTTGGGTGATGGCTTCGTTAATATAGTCCGGCTCGCCGTTGTATCGCCCCAAAACCGCGTCCGCATAAGCCAGCGCCACCGGGCCAACATTGCCGCTAAGTCGGGTGTTTATCAACCGAAAGTCGTCAGTGAGCTTTTGCACCCGCGGCGGAATGACCGCATTGCCGCTCATGGGGCCTTTGTTGGTTATTTGGCAAATTCTAGACATCGGTTTTTGTGGTTGCTCAATGAAACAAGGGACAGATTGTGCCACAAGCCGCCCCATCGCCGCAGGGGACTCGCATTACCGCAGGGGCCCTTCCAGGAAAAGGCGCAAGCGCAACAGCAGGTTCTCTACGACTATGATGTTGCCGTCGGTGCATCGCGTCTCGTTAGCGGGAGTGGCATGCTGATCCATGAAAGAGGCGCAGACGCGGACGTATGTCCCCGCATGTGCCTGCCGGGGGGTAAAGGTGGCGGCGGTCGCGCCGTCGATGTCTTCGTATGCATCGGCGGCCGGGATGCCGCTGGCCGGGGCCGCGGCCGATTGCCATTGCCAGCGCAGGGTGCCGGTGTTTATGATGTTGTTGTCGGCTATAGTGCCGATGGCGGCGGTGATGGGCACATCCTTGTTCCAGGCGGTGCCTGTGTCGGCGGATACGACGGGGGCGCCGGTGGCGGCCTCTTGGGTGGGGTTGAACAGGCGGATGGTCATGGTGCCCTTTGCGTTGCCGAGGCTTCCTGCGGTGAGGACATAGAAAAAGAATGTGGCGTAGTTGCGCGTCTGTGCCTGGCCCGTGGGCGGATGGTAGCTGATGGTGGATATGGCGTTTGCGGTCACAACAACTCTGGTTCCAAAAGTCGTGCCGGTGACGGCGGAGGAGCCCGCCCGCAGAGTGCCCCTTGTGGGTTTCGATAATCCCACACTGACGAGGGCATCATCTTCCGCATCGGTGAAGCGGAAGTCGGATAGCTTGAAGTGGTACGGGGATGCGGCGGTGGCGTCTATGGACACATCAACGCTGGACGGCTGTGCCTGAGGGTCGAAGTTTTGCGCCTGGGCCTGGCCGCAGACGGCAATCAGGGCCGGCAGAATAAGCGACCGGAGGTTGCGTCGGGTCATTGCCGAGTCAATCCCCTTGCTTACAAAACTGCGCGGGCGCGTATCAAAAGTTTGTCGTTTCATAATTCTGCTCCCGATGTGGTTTGCGCATACAGTGCGTTTCCTATTAGCGCAACGGGCCTTCCAGGAAGAGGCGCAGGCGCAGTAGCAGACTTGAGCTGGCAACCGCAGGAAGGCCAAGGCTGCATCGCTCCTCGTCTGCCGGTGTGGTGGGGTGCTGGTCCTTGAAGGAGGCGCATACGCGAATGTATTTGCCGATATGGGCGGCGCGAGGCGTGAAGCGGGAGGTGCTGCCCGTTGTCGCGGTGTCTTCTATATCGTCGTAGGCGCCGATTACAAAGGTGGGGCTGGAGGGGGCATCGGCTTCTTGCCACTTCCAACTCAGGGTGTTTGTATCAACGCCATTTTGATCGGCCACGCCATAGATGGAAGCTGTCAGCGGCGCATTGGCGGCATATGAAGCGCCCATGCCGCCCGTCACCGTGGGCGCCCCCCCGGCGACCTGTTGCGTGGTTTCTCCCAGAACCAGATTGATGGTGACAGTGCCATGCGAACTGATGGCGGTGGTATCACTCAGAGAGTAGCCGCGATAAGTGAAACTGGTAAAGCCGGGGGTGATGGAAATGGCCTCGGGGGGAGGTATCCAGAACAGATTTTGCGTAGCGTTGGCGGCAAAGTCGCTGGGGATGACTGAGCTCGTATCCTCATTGCCGCGGAGAATGGTTCCGTTCCTCCTGACCAATCTGCCACGGTCAGGCACAGTGATTATTTCCACAATAAAATTGCTTCTGGTGACGGCGTTGCCATCCGCATCCTTGAAGGCAAAGTCGTTTAGCTGAAAGAGATAGCGATCGCTCCCAACCCCGACATCAACGCTGGTATCCTGGGCGGCGGGGATGCCGCTTGTCTGGGACGTACCGGCCACAGGAGCGCCGATGTTGCATCGCTCCTCGTCTGCCGGCGCGGGGTGCTGGTCCTTGAAGGAGGCGCAGACGCGAATGTATTTGCCGACATGGGCGGCGCGCGGCGTGAAGCCGGAGGTGAGGCCGCCCGTTGTCGCGGCGCCCGCTATATCGCTGTAGGCATCATCACTGACTGCAGAGGAGCCGCTGGAGGGGATATCGGCCTGTTGCCACTGCCCAGGCAAGGGTGCTTGTATCAATGCCATTTCGATCCTCCACGCCATAGATGGAAGCTGTCAGCGGCGCATTGGTGGCATATGAAGCGCCCATGCCGCCCGTCACCGTGGGCGCCCCCCCGGCGACCTGTTGCGTGGTTTCTCCCAGAACCAGATTGATGGTGACAGTGCCATGCGAACTGATGGCGGTGGTATCACTCAGAGAGTAGCCGCGATAAGTGAAGCTGGCAAAGCCGGGGGTGATGGAAATGGCCTCGGGGGGAGGTATCCAGAACAGATTTTGCGAAGAGTTGGCGGCAAAGTCGCCGGGGATGACTGAGCTCGTATCCTCATTGCCGCGGAGAATGGTTCCGTTCCTCCTGACCAATCTGCCACGGTCAGGCACAGTGATTATTTCCACAGCAAAATTGCTTCTGGTGACGGCGTTGCCATCCGCATCCTTGAAGGCAAAGTCGTTTAGCTGAAAGAGATAGCGATCGCTCGCAACCCCGACATCAATGCTGGTATCCTGGGCGGCGGGGATGCCGCTTGTCTGGGCCGAGGCGCAGGTCGCGCTTAATGCCAGGGACAGGGCCAGCAGGCAACGCGCGGCGGCTCCGGTCATAGCCCGGCGGGCGGTGCCCGCCACTCGCACAGACATCAGGCGCACTGCAACAGACCACAGCGACAGCATCAACCCACGCACCGCCGGGGGGCGAGACCGCTTTGCGGACTGCGGATATGCGGGTGATAAAAAACGGGTGAGAAGGCGATACGGCGAAACGCCGACAATCCTCTTATTGACAAGACTGCGCGGGCGTGTATCAAAAGTTTGTCGTTTCATAATTCTGCTCCCGATGTGGTTGTTCATAAAATGTGTTTCTCATTACCGCAAGGGGCCTTCCAGGAAAAGGCGCAAGCGCAAGCGCACGGCAGTCAAACCTATGGTGAGGGTGGCCTCGTTGCTGTCGGCATCGCCATCGCTGAGGGTGAAGCCAAGGGTGGCGCTTACAAGGGGGGCGCTTGACGAATTGTCGTCGATTACGGTCAAGGTCAGGTCGCCGCCGCTGAAGTCGCCGTTTGTTATGGCCAGGGTCTGATCCTCCGTCACTGCTTCGTTGTTGAAGTTGAGGGTGAGGCCCGCCTGCGGGGGCAAGGCAGTGATGGTGACCGATGCCAACTCATCGCCATCGTCATCGTCATATGCGCCTATGAAGACGCTGGCGGGTATGGTGATGGGCGCACTGTCACCAGCGGAGCGGGAGGCCTGGTATCTGGCATCGGCAGCCTTCGGCGCGAACTTCACCGTGATGGTGAAAGTGTAATCGGCAGACACGGCAGGGCTGGCAGAATCCGTCACCGTCAGAGTGTAGGTGGTGGTGGGCATGGCTTCCGTCGGGGTGCCGGAAAACAGATACCAGTAATCAAGAAGGGGATGGTTTCCACCGCTCATACCGGCGGGCAAGGCGGGTGAAATGCTGAATGTCAGGGGCCTGACGCCGCCGCCGGGGTTGATTGCATAATCAGCTGGCAAAGCCTCGCCAACTATCCAAACCTGATCAGTGCCTCCCCTATCCAGAGCGGCTTGCAAAGTGGTTAATACGCCGGAAAGACGCGGATGCCATGTGGGCCCCTGCAACACTTCAATGGTGAAGGTATCGCTCACCGTGTCGCCGTCTGCGTTGGTGGCCGTGTATGTGTAAGTGGTTTCGGCCTTGGCGGCTGTGGGGTTGCCCGCAAGCGCCCTGGTGGAGGCTGTGAATGTCAGACCCGCAGGCAGGGCGGGTGTGAGCGTATAGGTGTAGGTGCCGTCCGGCAGAGCATTGGGCAACGCGAAGTTTAGCGCGCCCCCATTTGTAGCATACAGCCGATCGTGCAAGGCGGCATTGAAGCTGAGCGTCTGCGCGAACGCGGGGGAGGCCGCAACCGACAGCAGCAATATCGCAACCGACAGCCCGGCCACAGCTGGGCAACGCAACCGCACTGCGGTGCATGGCGAGTATATGAGGGATGGCGGCAGAAAGAGGGCGGCGAGGCGATGAAGCCAGGCGGCCGCAATCCCCTTATTTAAAAGACTGCGCAGGCGCGTATCAAAAATTTTTCGTTTCATAGTTCTACTCCCGATGTGGTTTGTATATAAAATGTGTTTCCATTACCGTAGCGGGCCTTCGAGGAAAAGGCGCAGGCGCAGTAGCAGACTTGAGCCGGATGACGCACCTTCCACAGGAAGGCTAAAGCTGCATCGCTCCTCGGATACCGGCGTGGAGTGCTGGTCCTTGAAGGAGGCGCATACGCGAAGGTATTTGCCGGCATGCTCGGCGCGCGGCGTGAAGCCGGAGGTGAGGCCGCCCGTTGTCGCGGTGTCCGCTATATCGCTGTAGTCCTCCTCACTGACTACAGAGGTGCCGCTGGAGGGGGCAGCGGCCTCTTGCCACTGCCAGCCCAGGGTGCTTGTATCAATGCCATTTACATCAGACACGCCATAGACGGAAGCTGTCAGCGGCGTATTGACGGCATATGAACCGCCCGTGCCGCCCGTCACCGTGGGCGCGCCCTTGGCGGCTGCCTGCGTGGTTGATGCCACCATGTTGATGGTGACGGTGCCATGCGAACTGAAGGTGCTGATATCATTGTAACTGTAGCCGCGATAAATGAAACTGGTATAGCCGGGGGCGGCAGAAATGACATCAAAGGGAGGCACCCAGTGCACATTTCCCAACCGACCGACGGGAAAGTCGGTAGGGGTGATTGAAGGCGGCTGATTACCGCTAGTGCGGAGAATGCCCCCGGCTCTTGTAACCAATACGCCACGGTCAGGCAAAGCGACCACTTCCACGACCCAATTACTTCTGGTGACGGCGTTGCCATTCGCATCCTTGAAGGCAAAGTCGTTTAACTCAAAGAGGTAGGTATCGTCCCCAATCTCGACATCAACGCTGGTATCCTGGGCGGCGGGGATGCCGCTGGTCTGGGCCGAGGCGCAGGTTGCGCCCAATGCCAGAGACAGCGCTAACAGGCAACGCATGGCGGTTCCGGATGCAACCCCGTCGATTGCTACCGCTACTCGTGCGGGCGCAAAGAGCGCCACAAACTGCCGCCACAGCGAAAGCCGCAGACCGGACACAGCCGGGCAACGCAACCGCACTGCGGCGAATGGCGGGTTGCGATGTGCGGGTGATGAAAACCGGGTGGAAACGCCCGCAATCCCCTTATTTAAAAGACTGCGCGGGCGCGTATCAAAAATTTGTCGTTTCATGGCATTACTCCTATGGTGGTTTGCATATACAGTGTGTTTCCCATTACCGCAACGGGCCCTCCAGGAAGAGGCGTAGCCGCAAGCGCAGGTTGGCGGCACATTCCGTCGCACCATTCAGATTCGCCCCCTGCGGAGACATGCCCGCTCCGCAATCGAAAACATACCGCACCGAATCCTCCTTTTCCGGAAAGGCGAGCTCTGCTGCGCCGAATACATCCGCGCACTGCGGCGAACCCGAACCGAAAACGCACCATTCAAATTCCGTCTCGCCCGAAATCAGCGGGATGTTGCACCTGAAGAAGGCGGTGGCGGTGGAAATAGTCCACCCCTGATCCGCACATGTGCGAATCCCCTCCCGCTCGGCGGGGGTTAAGCCGGTCGGAAAGGCCGTGCAGTTCGGCCATGTGCCGACGTGCGAGTTCAAATCGCAGGAGCATTCGGTTGCGCCCTTCAGGTTTTGGTCCGGCGGATAGCCGCCGGGGATACTTCCGCCCTGGTCGCAATTTGCCACAAAGCGGTCCCCGCCCTCGGGTTTAACGGTGGGATGGTCCGCCGCTTTCGGAAAAACCGGCGGACTGCCGTATATATCCGTGCATAATGGCAGATTCCCTCGAACAAAACAGAATTGGGCTCCCCTGTTGACTTCCGTCATGTCGCCGTAAAGAAAGGATGGAATTTCGCATCCTAACTCTCCGGTGAAAAAGGAAATTAAGCCGCTGACGGTGCCGTCCCCCCATCCCGCATTCCTGCAAGCATTCACAATAGCGAAGTCCGCATCGGCAAAACAACCGGTGTTAAATTCGGAACCCGGCGCTGTGGAAGAGATTCGCGTTTGCCCTTGGGGGCATGGGGTTTGCGCTGACGCGCCGTCCGCGGCGAATGCGAATGCGAGCATCATCGCCGCGCAAATTTTAAGAGGGTCAATTGACGCGAAGATTAATTCAGACATCCTGCGTGAAGACGCAACCAGCGACCGGAGGCTACGCCGAGTCATCGTCGCCCGGCAATGCGGGAGGGGAGTATCAAAAACTTGTCGTTTCATAGTTCTACTCCCGATGTGGTTTGTATATAAAATGTGTTTCCATTACCGCAACGGGCCTTCCAGGAAAAGCCGCAAGCGCAAGCGCAGACTTGAGCCGGATGTGCCGACCACAGGAAGGCCGAGGGTGCATCGCTCCTCGTCGTTCGGCGTGGAGTGCTGGTCCTTGAAGGAGGCGCATACGCGAATGTATTTGCCGGCATGGGCGGCAAGGGGCCTAAAGTTAGCATCGGTGGCATCCTCTATATCGCCGTAGACACCGACTATAGAGGTGCCGCTGGAGGGCGCAGCGGCCTGTTGCCACTGCCAGGCAAGGGTACTTGTATCAATGCCATTTTGATCCGCCACGCCGTATATGGAAGCCGTCAGCGGCGTATTGAGGCGATATGAAATGGCCGTGCCGCCCGCCACCGTGGGCGTGCCGACGGCTTCCTGTTGTATGGGTGACCCCACCACCAGGTTGATGGTGATGATGCCGCGCGAACTGTCAATGGTGGTTGCATCAAGGGAGAAGCCCGTATAGGCGAAACTGGTGTAGTTGGGAGTGACAGAGATGGCGTCATCGGGGAGCACCCAAACGAGATTTCGTGAATCCCCGTCGGCAAAGTCGCCGGATACCAGCAAATTCAAGTCATTATCAATGCGGATAATGCTTCCGCTCCTCTTAATCAATATGCCGCGGTCAGGCAAAGTGGCCACTTCTATGGCAAAACCACCGATTGCAAGGCTGGCGCCACTCGCATCGGTGAAGGCAAAGTCGGTGGTCTTGAAGGTGTAGGCGGAGCCTCCAATCGGAACATCAACGCTGATATTCTTGGCTACGGGGACGCCGCCGGTCTGTGCCCAGGCGCAGGTTGCGCCCAATGCCCAGACACAGCAACAACAGACCGCGCACAGCCGGGTGCGCGACCGTGCTACGGCGGATGGCGGGTTGCGATGTGCGGGTGATAAAAAACGGGCGGAAATGCCGGCAATCCCCTTGTTTACAAGACTGCGCGGGCGCGTATCAAAAATTTGTCTGTTCATAGCATTACTCCTATGGTGGTTTGCATATACAGTGTGTTTCCCATTACCGCAACGGGCCTTCCAGGAAGAGACGCAAGCGCAAGCGCAGACTTGAGCCGGACGACGTACCTTCCACAGGAGCGCCTATGCTGCATCGCTCCTCGTCTGCCGCCGCGGGGTGCTGGTCCTTGAAGGAGGCGCAGACGCGAATGTATTTGCCGACATGGGCGGCGCGCGGCGTGAAGCCGGAGGTGAGGCCGCCCGTTGTCGCGGCGCCCGCATCGCTGTAGGCATCATCACTGACTGCAGAGGTGCCGCTGGAGGGGATATCGGCCTGTTGCCACTGCCAGGCAAGGGTGCTTGTATCAATGCCATTTCGATCCTCCACGCCATAGATGGAAGCTGTCAGCGGCGCATTGGTGGCATATGAAGTGCCCATGCCGCCCGTCACCGTGGGCGCCCCCCCGGCGACCTGTTGCGTGGTTTCTCCCAGAACCAGATTGATGGTGACAGTGCCATGCGAACTGATGGCGGTGGTATCACTCAGAGAGTAGCCGCGATAAGTGAAACTGGCAAAGCCGGGGGTGATGGAAATGGCCTCGGGGGGAGGTATCCAGAACAGATTTTGCGAAGAGTTGGCGCCAAAGTCGCTGGGGATGACTGAGCTCGTATCCTCATTGCCGCGGAGAATGGTTCCGTTCCTCCTGACCAATCTGCCACGGTCAGGCACAGTGATTATTTCCACAACAAACTTGCTTCTGGTGGCGGCGTTGCCATCCGCATCCTCGAAGGCAAAGTCGTTTAGCTGAAAGAGATAGCGATCGCTCGCAACCCCGACATCAATGCTGGTATCCTGGGCGGCGGGGATGCCGCTTGTCTGGGCCGAGGCGCAGGTCGCGCCCAATGCCAGGGACAGCGCTAACAGGCAACGCGCGGCGGCTCCGGCCATAGCCCGGCGGGCGGTGTTTGCCGGGCGCACTGCAACAGACCGCAACGACAGCATCAACCCGCGCATCGCCGGGGGGCGAGACCGCTTTGCGGACTGCGGATATGCGGGTGATAAAAAACGGGTGAGAAGGCGATACGGCGAAACGCCGACAATCCCCTTATTGAGAAGACTGCGCGGGCGCGTATCAAAAGTTTGTCGTTTCATAGCATTACTCCTATGGCGGTTTGCATATACAGTGTGTTTCCCATTACCGCAACGGGCCTTCAAGGAAGAGACGCAGGCGCAAGCGCAGACTTGAGCCGGACGACGTACCTTCCACAGGAAGGCCGATGCCGCATTGCTCCTCGCCTTTCGGTGTGGAGTGCTGGTCCTTGAAGGAGGCGCATACGCGAAGGTATTTGCCGACATGCTCGGCACGAGGCGTGAAGCCGGAGGAGAGGCCGCCCGTTGTCGCGGTGCCCTGTATAGGGCTGTAGTCACCCTCACTGACTACAGAGGTGCCGCTGGAGGGGATATCGGCCTGTTCCCACTGCCAGGCAAGGGTGCTTGTATCAATGCCATTTCGATCAGCCACGCCATAGATGGAGGCTGTCAGCGGCGTATTGACGGCATATGAAGTGCCCGTGCCGCCCGTCACCGTGGGCGCACCAGTGGGGCTTAGTTGCGAGGATGCTCCCACCAGATTGATGGTGATGGTGCCATGCAAACTGTCGGTGTCGACATCATTGAAACTGTAGCCGCGATAAGTAAAACTGGTATAGGCGGGGGTGACAGAAATGGCATCAAAGGGAGGAACCCAGAGTGGATTTGCTAAATTTTGGTCCCCAAAGTCGCCAGGGAGGAATACACTCCCCGTATGATTGCTGCGGATAACGGTAGCGTTTCTTTTAACCAATATGCCATGGGCAGGCAAAGTGACCACTTCCACGACGAAACTATTTCTGTTGGCGGTGTTGCCATTCGCATCCTTGAAGGCAAAGTCGTTGAGCCGAAACTCGTAGGCGCTACTCCCAATCCGGACATCAATGCTGGTATCCTGGGCGGCGGGGATGCCGCCTGTCTGGGCCCAGACGCAGGTTGCGCCTAATGCCAGAGACAGGGCCAGCAGGCAACGCGCGGCGGCTCCGGTCATAGCCCGGCGGGCGGTGTTTGCCGGGCGCACTGCAACAGACCACAGCGACAGCATCAACCCACGCACCGCCGGGGGGCGAGACCGCTTTGCGGACTGCGGATATGCGGGTGATAAAAACCGGGTGAGAAGGCGATACGGCGAAACGCCGACAGGCCCCTTGCTTGTAAGGCTAGGGGGGGGGGGGGGGTAGTATTAACATTCTCTGCTTCGCACTATATGCTTGCAAATACAACCGCTTCCGCCTGCTTGAGGGGGCGGTATTAGAAGCTTGTCGGTTCATGCTATTACTCCTCATGGTTTACCTCCGGTAAATGCAATCATTATATACGCAAACAGTATTTAGAGGCACAAACAACTTTGTTGTTTGTGGCTTCTTGATGAGAGCACAAACATATTTAATTGTTTGTGGTTCCTCAAATTGTTTGCGTTCCATAAACTGTTTCATGTCGGTACTCCTAGCACCGTATGCCGTAGTCTGCTACAAAGCGCAAGTCACTTGCAAGTCAAACCGCCTGAAATTCTATTAAAAGCCGCACTATACCATAAAGCAAGATATTTGCAAGCGCCTGTGGGATGCCGTGAAATATGGAGCATATGGGGGCAAGTATTGTGCGGTGGCATGGGATAAAACCGCCTGAGACCGGCTTTATTCGGCATTGCGTTTTCCAAAGCCGGCGCTGACCCATAGCAGGGAGAGCCAGCCGCCCATCAGTGCGATGCCGCCCAGCGGGGTGATGGCGGTTACCGCCGCTATTCCGGTTGAGACAGAAACATAGATGCTGAATGAAAACAGGATCGCGCCGGCGCAAAATATCGCGCCCGCTACGGAGAGCCTTTTCACCACCGCAGCGGGCATGTCGGTAAAACGCATCAGCGCCAGTCCGATGACCAGCGCCGCGTGGACGATGCCGTAGCGGGTGGCCACCTCCAAGCTGCCCGCTTGCTTGGCGGACAGTTCCAGAAAATGGCTGCCGAGCGCGTCATAGATGTATGATGCCAAGACATATTGGACACTTGGGCAAATATTGTGCGGTGTCATGGCGCTTGAGGCTTCGGCCGTAGTGTGGTCGTTGGGTGTTAAACCATAGCAGATAGTCTATCCGCTAATCGTTGAATGTCCGCATATTCGGTCTGCAACAAGCCCGCTTCAAATGCCACAGACTCTCTCTGAGAAGGCGGTGAAAGCGTTCGTAGTAAGAATAGCCCGCCTATAAAGTTTGAGAATTTGGGAGACTTTGATACTTATCGGAAAAGTCTTGAGTGTCTTCACAAGCGCCCAGAAAATAGCATTCCCAGAGAACAGCACTAATTAAAAATCTCGTTGAAGATCTGAGTTACATCTTTATCAAGGTTGTCGTCGCTATAGTCGGCATGCGGAATGCTTAAATTCTCCAACACTTTCTTAAAGCGTCTAAAGCCGGGCTCGCTTCTTAATTCTACCCACTCAACTTCCCGACTATCCAGTTGCTTCTTATTTGTATCAGAAAGTTTATCGGCAATAAAAACTTGGCTATCTCTCGCTATTACAGCATCCGCACTCTCGGGATTGCCTTTCCCCATAAGTTTGACTTCGCATTTATATTCTTTTTTGCCATGTCGCAAATAGAAATCTGCCTCTCTTACAATGGTTTCATCGGAGGAACTCTTTTTGGATATGGCGGCGTAATTTTCTTCGGGGACGTGATAAAGTTTGCACAGGGTCTGCATGAGAGGTTTCTCAACTCTTTTCCCGGCCGTGCTCCACAGACCTCCTCTTAAAGCCGCTCGTTTAACCGCCAGTGAGTTAATCACTATCAGGCTTTCGCTTACATTTAAGTCTATTGAAACGCTTTTTAGTTTAATGGTGAGTGTTAAATCAACTTCATTTTCAGTCTCAACCAATTCTTTTATTGCGTTGTAAAGGGTTTCATAATGATTATTTGAGGCATCTATAACAATTTCTTTTCTGGTTGAGTTGAACATGTTCCTGATGGTTTTCATATTTAGCCCCGAATGGATGGCAATTTCTTCTTTGGGGAAGCTTGAATCAAGCAAAAAAGCTTTTTTGCACCAATCAACACCTATTGCTTGGTTGGCAAGTTTGGCGTCCACAATTTTTTTGAAAAAGTCTATTGCGCATTGAAGGAATTTCGCATTGATGCGCGCGACAACTTCTATCCTATAGTCATCTCCGTTCAAAAGTCTCTTGATAATATTTTGTATTGCTTGTTCTGTTAGTGTCATTTTCCAATCGTTTTCTTAAATTCGGACAAAGATAAAAAACATGTTTCTCGCTTATCAAACAAACTATGTTTCTTAAAATGCTTTTTCATATAAGCAAAATATTTTGGTTCTTGTTCGGCTAAGAAGAAATACCTGTTCATGGTTCGGGCTGCTCGGCCAAAGGTTCCGCTGCCCGCAAAAGGATCAAATACCAGGTCTCCCTTGTAGCTATAGTACTTGATAACCTTTTCACACAGGTCTGCCGGGAATACCGCAGAATGGACTTTATTGAATGTCGGGTCTATGTGCCATGCGTTTGTTGACTCAAACTCGCCTTCAACCTTGCTTTCTTGCATCGTTTCTCTGTCGTACTGTCTGATATTCCAATCGAGGAGTTTGGATGTCTGCTTGCGATACACCATGAGATATTCTGTAACAGTATTAGGCTTGTATCCGAGCGGTTTTCTGTGCTGCATGAAACCTCCCACCCGATTTTTGACACTGGCTTCTGGCTTTATCCACACGATGTCGTCAATGAACTCCCAATCCATCTGAACCAGCAGATGGTGGAGATCAAAAGGAATCGGATAACGTTTTGAAGAGTGTTGTCGGCTTATTCTTGGGATTATGATTGGTGAAGTATTTACTATGAGAAAACGCCCTTCTTTGGTCTTGTCAGAAGTCAACTGAAACACTTCTTTTAGAAAGTCCAAGTATGCTTGGTAGCTTGGATAAATTGAGTAGTCGCGCGCGTTGTAATACGGCGGCGATGTAAATGTCAGATGAAAGCTATCATCGGGGACGAGTTTAAGAACCTCTCTGACGTCATCATGTACCGCGACATTTTTGAGGAAGTCATAGGATTCCGCATGAGGCTGTCCTGATTCTTTTTCGCGCGCATTTGAAAAGTACTCCTTGCGAATGACTTTTGTCACCATTTCATTTTCATGTTTGATCAGAGATTTGAGTTTTTTGTCAACGTCTGGTCGCCCTTTGAATACCAACAAGGCTCTGATGGCTTGGCAGATTATTTTGGGGTCTTTGTCATCAAGAATTTTGAAGAGAATCTGCCGAGTGTTCTCAGAGCGTTGTCGGCCTATTGACGAAACCGCTTCGCGTCTAATATCTGTCACATTGTCTTGCAAAGCGGTTTTCTCCAAGTATGGAATAAATGCCTGGTTCTTTAATTTGCCTATGGTTTTAACCGCGCCAAGGCGAACATGCTTGCTTTTGTGTCCCAAAAGGTCGGGCAACCAACTGCCGTCAAAATCTTCGGGCAAATGGCCTAAGTTCTCAAGTATATGGACTATTGCGCCGCTCTCATTTTGAGATTTTACCAATTTAGCAATCTCTCCATTGCCCGCTCTTTTAAGTTCGTTTATGTGATGTTTTGAAATCATATTAAAAGCGCCCGATATGCGCGGAGCAAAGTTCTTTTAACTTATGCGCCGATACTTGCAATGTAATTTTGTGATGCAACCATAATTACATTAAACCATAAAATTGATTTTAGCAGAGGATGGTTAAAACGAGCGAGCGTATATATCGCGCTTTTTGAACTGTTCATCGGGATTGCGTAATTTTGCCCATTGCCATTTTTAGTTATCGGCAGAAATCTATCTTCTGTTTGATGCCATGACATATCGGGCACATGGGGGCAAATGTTGTGTGTGTCATGAGCGCTTGAAGCTTCGGCCTATAGCGTGCTCCGTTATCCATAGCGATGCGCGGGATGCGCCGCCTTGAAACCTTGCCAAGACGGGGTTTGCGTTGCGGGGTGTTCCGCCGATATGCCGATTGGGCTTATAATCCGAACTTCTGTTTCTTTTGCGCACTTGATAAGCTTCGGCAATGGACAAAATTTTCATAAAAAGTCTGGTAGTAGAGACCGCCATCGGCGTGTTTGAGTGGGAGAAGCATGTGCCGCAACGTCTGTGTCTTGATTTGGAGATCGGCGCCGATATCGCAGCGGCCGCTGCGAGCGATCAATTGCAGGATACGATCGATTACAAAGCGGTGGCCAAACGGGCGCAGGCTTTTATGCAAGGGGAGCGGTTTGATTTGGTCGAGACCCTCGCCCACAGACTGGCCGATACGTTGGCGGCGGAGTTTGGCATGGCATACATTCGCCTGACGTTGAGCAAACCCGGCGCGGTACGCGGCTCGGATGCGGTGGGCATCGTCATCGAGCGCGGCAAGCGCGATTGAGACATGGCCCGAGTGTTTGTCGGCGTCGGGAGCAATATTGACAAAGAGGAGAACATCGTTTCTTGCATCGGCATGTTGCGCGAGTCTTTTGGCGCGCTAAAGATGTCTTCGGTGTATCTCTCCAAGGCGGTCGGGTTTGAAGGAGATGATTTCTTGAACATGGTCGTGTCTTTCAAAACGGACATGTTGCCGCAAGAAGTGACGGCGGCGCTGAGCGCAATAGAAAAGCGACACGGCAGGGTCAAAAGCGAAAACAGCTTTGTGTCGCGGCAACTGGACCTTGACCAACTGCTGTATGACGATTTGGTCTGTGCGCGCGACGGGCTGTGTCTGCCGCACAAAGATGTTACCGAGAGTGTGTTTGTCATCGTGCCTTTGGCGGAGATTTGCGGCGCGTTGAAGCACCCGGTTTCGGGAGTCAGTTATAGCGAGTTGCGCGACGGCTTCGGCGATGTGTCCGATCAGATTCAGAAGGCGGACTTCCGCTGGCGCCGCTAGCGCGGCATCGACCGCCCTCAGTTGCCGAGGGTGCGCCCGCCGTCGACTTCGGGAGTCAGTTATAGCGAATTGCGCGACGGCTTCGGCGATGTGTCCGATCAGATTCAGAAGGCGGACTTCCGCTGGCTGTTAGCGCGGCAAGGAGCGCTCTCAGTTGCCGAGGGTGCGCCCGCCGTCGACTGTGATCGTTTGTCCGGTGATGTACTGCGCATCTTGTATCAGAAACAGGGCGGTGTTTGCAATGTCCAGCGGGTCGCCGGCGCGTTTTAGGGCGGTGCGCGAGATGATTGCTTCCCGCTGCCGCGGGTCGTCGTTTTCGGGCCACAGGATCGCTCCCGGCGCGATACCGTTGCAACGCACATCGGGCGCGAGTTCCCGTGCCAGAGAACGGGTCAGCATGGCCAAACCGGCTTTGCTGGCGCAATAGACCGGATGCCCTTTCAGCGAACGCTCGCCGTGGATGTCCAGCATGTTGATGATGCATCCTTTGCGCCGGCGCAGTTCGTCGGCGAGGCGGCGAATCAGGAACAGCGGCGCTTTCAGGTTCACCGAGATGATCTCATCCCACTGCGCTTCGGTTACGGTGTCTATCGCGGTCGGGTAGAAGACAGAGGCGTTGTTGATCAGGACATCGATGCGGTCTCGGATGCCGCGCGCTTCGTCGGCGAGGGCCTTGACTTGGTCGCAGCGGCGCAGGTCGGCTGTGAGCATATGCGCCGAGGCGGGCCGTTGCCGATTGAATGTCTCGATTAATTCTTGCGTCTCCTGTTGCGAGCGGCGGCAGTGCAGGATGATATGAAAGCCCGCGCAATGCAGTTTTTTGGCAATCTGTGCGCCGATGCGCCGTCCGGCGCCGGTAATCAAAATAACTTTTGCGGTTTTCTCGTCCATCGTACGGTTTTGTCGTCCCATAGAAAAGTTTCTATTCTATACTGTTAGGGTAATCTCAGAAGCGCATCACCTCATGGATATTCTTCAATCTGCTTTTTTGGCCTTGGTGCAAGGCATAACCGAATTTTTGCCGATCTCAAGTTCGGCCCATCTCATATTGGCGCCGGAGTTGCTCGGCTGGAGCGGCAGTCTGACATTTGATGTGGTCGCGCACGGCGGGACGCTGTGCGCGGTTGCGTTGCACTACCGCCGGCCGTTAGCGCTCGCTTTGCGCGCGTCCGATGACATCGCCTTGGGCGGCATCAGGGGCAAAGACCTGCTGTGGCATATGGTCATCGGGTCGTTGCCGATATTGGCGGCGGGTTTCTTTTTGTACGGCTTCGTCGATCTGCGCCTGCGCTCGCCGTTGTTGATAGCGGGCACGACGATCTTCTTTGCGCTGCTCTTGTGGCTTGCCGATCGCACGCGCCGCCGTCCCCGCGCGCTCGGCCCGATGGTGGCCTTGTGGGTGGGCTTGGCTCAGGTTCTCGCGCTGATTCCGGGCGTGTCGCGCGCCGGAATTACGCTGACGGCGGCGCGCTTTCTCGGCGTGTCCCGCAGCGATGCGGCGAACTTCTCTTTTTTGCTTGCGTTGCCGGTGATCGCGGCGGCAACGGCATATGAAGCATTCGTTTTGTTTGACGGATACGAGGATGTCGCGCTTGACGCGCTGCTGACCGGCTTTGTCGTTGCGGCGGTATTTGCGCTGATGACGATCCGCCTGTTTCTGCGCTTTGTGGAAACCGTCGGTCTGTTGCCGTTTGTGATATACCGCGTGATAGTCGGCTGCGTGTTGCTTTTTATATATCTTTGAGCGCGGCCAGTCGTATCTTGCGCACGCGCTCGCGAATATCGCGATGAGGCTTGGCGGTAAGCTCTATATCATGAACATCTTGCGCACGGATACGAGGATGTCGCGCTTGACGCGCTGCTGACCGGCTTTGTCGTTGCGGCGGTATTTGCGCTGATGACGATCCGCCTGTTTCTGCGCTTTGTGGAAACCGTCGGTCTGTTGCCGTTTGTGGTCTGCCGCGTGATAGTCGGCTGCGTGTTGCTTTTTATATATCTTTGAGCGCGGCCAGTCGTATCTTGCGCACGCGCTCGCGAATATCGCGATGAGGCTTGGCGGTAAGCTCTATATCATGAACATCTTGCGCACGGATACGAGGATGTCGCGCTTGACGCGCTGCTGACCGGCTTTGTCGTTGCGGCGGTATTTGCGCTGATGACGATCCGCCTGTTTCTGCGCTTTGTGGAAACCGTCGGTCTGTTGCCGTTTGTGGTCTGCCGCATGATAGTCGGCTGCGTGTTGCTTTTTATATGCCTTTGAGCGCGGCCAGTCGTATCTTGCGCACGCGCTCGCGAATATCGCGATGAGGCTTGGCGGTAAGCTCTATATCATGAACATCTTGCGCACGGATACGAGGATGTCGCGCTTGACGCGCTGCTGACCGGCTTTGTCGTTGCGGCGGTATTTGCGCTGATGACGATCCGCCTGTTTCTGCGCTTTGTGGAAACCGTCGGTCTGTTGCCGTTTGTGGTCTGCCGCGTGATAGTCGGCTGCGTATTGCTTTTTATATGCCTTTGAGCGCGGCCAGTCGTATCTTGCGCACACGCTCGCGAATATCGTCTTGGTCGTAATCTTTTAATTCCGTTTTGAAGTCAATTTTCTTTAGTGTAGCAATCGCGCGGCGCAGTCGCTCCGCGCCGACCGGCGTCGTTTGTTCGCACAGCAGGCACGCCGTCAGCAGCGTGTCAAAAACGGATGTTTTGCGCAAGGCGTCATTCCGCTCGATGACATCCAGCGCCTCCGCTTCCGACATATCGGCCGCTTGCATCAGCCGCCCGCCGTTGCGAATCGCCAGCGCGGCGAGCCGGTGGTAATCCTGTTTGAGTTTGAGCCTGTGGCACAGCGGCAACAACGAGGCGCCGCTAGCGCGCGCGAGCAGGGCGAGCGCCGCAAACAATGTCGCGGGGGGGTGATTCGCCGCGCAGTCATCCAGTATGCGCGCACAGGCCGCGGATTTTGTCAGGAACTCCAACTCGGGAAAGGTCTTCTGCAAAGCGCCCGCTTGGTTGAGCGCGCCGAAGAAAACGGACGGGTTCTCTCCCTCCAACGTTTTCTCCGCCTCCTGCCATACGCGTTCGGCGACGAGATGGTCGGCTTCTCCGGCGGCAACCATTTTTTGCATCAGCGCCTGTGTCTGCGCAACGATGACAAAGCCGAGGGCATGAAGTTTTGCGGCAAAGCGCGCGGCGCGCAGGATTCTGACCGGGTCTTCGGCAAATGCGTCCGACACATGTCGCAACTTGCGATTTTTGAGATCGTCAAGCCCGCCCCACGGGTCGATGAGTCGTTCGTTGGCATCAAACGCCATGGCATTGACAGTCAGGTCGCGTCTTTTCAGATCTTCGGCAAGGCTGACTTCGGGCGATGCGTCAAACTCAAAACCGTGATAGCCCGGCGCGGTTTTGCGTTCGGTCCTGGCGAGGGCATATTCCTCGCCGCTGTCGGGATGGATGAATACCGGGAAATGCCGTCCGACCGGTTTGAAGCCTTTGGCGACCATGTCGGCGGCCGTCGTTCCGACGACGACCCAGTCTTTTTCGTCGCTGGGCATGCCAAGAAGTGTATCGCGAACCGCGCCGCCGACAAGGTAGATTTGCATATTGTTATTCCGATGATATGTTCGTCTATTATAGACTTGTTATCGCGGCGGGTCTGTTCTTTTTTCCGTCTCCGCTCTCCGTTGAAGCGGATATTGTTATGATATTGCAGTGATGACTCCGTCTATAAAGATAATCAGAGCAGGTCTCGGCGGCTTTGCCTTGTCCGTGTTTCTGCTCGCGCCGGCTGCGGCTTCCGACAAGGTCTTTGCCGAGGATCTGTATCGGCAAGCGCTGGAACGGTTTCGGGCAAACGATTTCAAAAAGGCGCACAGACTGTTGCAGGCGCTCGATGAAAAATATCCGGATCATCCCGTCGTTCTCAATAATCTCGGCGTGGTGTCGGGCAAACTCGGCAAGTTGCAACTGGCCGAAGATCTGTTTGAACGCGTGATAGCGCTCAACCGCGCGACAGCGGCGAGTTACCACAACCTGCAAAAGATATACGACCGTCGCGCCGCCGAAACCTATCGCCGGGCCTTGGTGCTGGATGCGGAGCCGCTGCCCGCGCCCGACTTCAGATTTATCACGCCTGCCGCGCCGCCGGCAGCGGTTGCGGAGGCTTCCGCCGCCGAGCGGGTGCTGGCCGATGAACGGGTGGCGAAGCCGATGGTTGAGGAGCCGCAACGCGCGGATGGCTTGGTTGCGGAGGAGGAAGAGCAGGAGGTTCTTCGCTTTGTTACGAGTTGGGCGCGGGCGTGGTCGGCGCGCGATACCGATGCCTATTTTTCGCACTATGCGGATGATTATCGCCCGCGCGCCAGCGTCACGAACGCCAAGTGGAAAAAGAGCCGGACGAAGCGGCTGCGCGCGCCCGAATTTATTGCGGTCAACGTGTCCGCAGTGCGTGTGACGGAGAACGAGGACGGGCGCGATGTGACCTTCGTCCAGAGTTATGAGTCAAACCTTTTGCGCAGCGTAGTGACCAAGAGGCTGTTGCTGAAAAGAACCGCCGACGGGTGGAAGATTGCCAGAGAAAGGGTCGCGGAGAGGCAGTGAGGGGCTTGAGTATGCGTACGCTTAAATCGTGTGTGCTGCTGTGTGTCGGCGGCTTTGCCTGTGGCTTTGCCGGCGGGCTTGCCAGCGCACAGCCCGCCGCAGACGCGTTGCGCGAACCGCTTGAGACCGAACTCGGCGAAGCGCTGTCGCTGCTCGTGTCGGGGGATTCCGCCGCCGCGGGCGCAGCGCTGGAGGCGATCATCCGGGAGTATCCCGAGTTTCGTCCGGCGCAGATGATTCAAGGCGACCTCTATGCCGCTCGCAGCGGCGGCAAACCCTTGCTGCCGTCGGCGGCCGGACAGCGCAAAGTGCGCATCGCCGACATGATGAAAGAGCTCAAAGCGCGTTACGACTATCGTCCCGATTACGCCGACAAGATGCCGGATGCCATTTTGCGCTTGTCGTCCGTGCATCCTTACGCGCTGCTGTTTGATGCCGATGATTCGCGCCTTTACTTGTTGCGCAATCACAAGGACGGCCCGCAGTTGGTCGCGGATTATTATGCGTCGTATGGCAGGAACGGCATGGATAAGCGCGATGAGGGCGACAGCCGCACGCCGACCGGCGTATACCGGGTGGGGCATATCTATGCCGATGATGAGTTGCCGGAACTCTACGGCAACGGCGCGTACGCGCTCAATTACCCGAACCGCTGGGACCGGTTGCAAGGGCATGACGGCGGCGGCATTTGGTTGCACGGGGTGCCGCGCATAACCCATAGCCGTCCGCCGCAAGCCAGCCGCGGTTGCATCGTCATCAGCAACGATGCGATCGATTGGCTGCGCGAACTTGGCGGCGCGGAATCGGCGCCGGTGGTGCTCGCCGCGCGGGTCAAGTGGTTGCGCAGAAAAGAATGGCTCAGCCGGCGCAAGGCCTTGATCGGCGCCCTGCGCGCTTGGCAGCAGGACTGGCAGAGTTTGGATGTTGAGAAATATTTGTCCCATTATTCCGCCGCCTATCGCGATGAGAAGTTTGATTATCAGGCGATGCTTGCGAGCGCGCGGCGCAACGCAAAAGCAAAGACTTCGATCAACGTGGAGATTAAGAATCTGGACTTGATGTTGTATTCGGGGCAGCCGAACCCGGTGTTTGTCGCCAGGTTTGATCAGGATTATAAGAGCAATAATTATTCGGTCGCGTATCGCAAGCAGCAGATGTGGCGCCTGCAAGACGGAGAGTGGAAGATAATCTTTGAGGGGCGCGCCTAGCCTCGCAGTCAGGGCGATCGTTGCGGGATGTTGAGGCGCAACCAGCGCGCCAGATCGACCCACATATCGCGCAGGTCTCGGTCCGCGGGCATGTAGCGCGATGATGCGAGTTCGATCGTCAGCGTCGGTATCCGCAAATCCTCGCCGGCGTAGCGCCCGAGAGCCGGGGAAAGTCGGCAGGTCTCTGAACGGCAACGGGCCGAGGCGTGACGGCGGTTTGATCGCGGCGGGGCCGTCGTAATCCACGAGGCCGTAAGGCGAGGGGGGCGCCTAGCCTCGCAGTCAGGGCGATCGTTGCGGGATGTTGAGGCGCAACCAGCGCACCAGATCGACCCACATATCGCGCAGGTCTCGGTCCGCGGGCATGTAGCGCGATGATGCGAGTTCGATCGTCAGCGTCGGTATCCGCAAATCCTCGCCGGCGTAGCGCCCGAGAGAGCCGGGGAAAGTCGGCAGGTCTCTGAACGGCAACGGGCCGAGGCGTGACGGCGGTTTGATCGCGGCGGGGCCGTCGTAATCCACGAGGCCGTAAGGCGAGTGCAAACTGACGATGACATCGGGCTTGAACGCATCGATGTGCTCGGAAAGCCAGCGGCTTTCGCTTTCGCTCAAAGCCTGTTTGCCCGGGTTGCGGCGCGCGTCTCCTCCGGCGCGGCTTTGCCAGTAAGCGTTGGCCGTGCTGTCCCAGTCTTTGCTGGCCATGTTTCGGTTGAGGTCCACTCGGTTGTCATTGGTTCGTGTCGCGGGCCGCTTGAGCAATCCGTCGATATTGACAGAGGGGGCGATATGCCAATGGAACAGACCGGAGTGGTGGCGGTCGAGAATTTTCATCCACTTGATCATGACGCTGAACGAAGCGTATTCATCTCCGTGTATGCCGCCGATCAACAGCACCCTCGCATGGGGCGGCTTGTCGCCCAAGGGCGGATATTCTTTGTAGACCAGCGCGCGCCCTTGGGCGGTGCGCGCGCCGGTATCCGCCAGATTGAGGTCCAAGCATTCGCGGACGCCGACCGAACTCAGTTTATTGCCCAATAACTCGCATATCTCGGCGACGCCCGAAGTTTGCGGGTTTTGGGCCAATACCGATGTTGCGGAAAATACCAATAGTGGCAAAAATCGGCAAAGTATTGTAGACTCGGCTTTGGTATATCTTTCAAGCATTGCTAGAATAGCTTACCACTCATATTCATCCCATATCGGAGTTTAACAATTGAACGAACATATTATCAAAGGAAGCGAAGATAATTTCCAGAAAGAAGTTATTGAATCGGACCTCCCGGTGCTGGTAGACTTTTGGGCCGACTGGTGCGGGCCGTGCAAGATGATTGCCCCCATACTGGATAATTTCTCGGAGAAGTACAAAGACCGTCTCAAGATCGTGAAGGTCAATGTGGACGAGAATAAGGAACTGCCGGCGAAATACGGTGTGCGAGGCATTCCGACCCTGATTATTTTCAATAATGGCAGCGTCAAGGATCAGAGCGTAGGGGCCTTGTCCCCCGCTCAACTTGCGGCATTTATAGACAAATCACTGTAGTCGTTTAAGCCCGATTGACACATGAGCGGATATTTGTGGTAGGATAGTCCCCGTCGCCGGACATTTTGCATAAAAAGCCCGGCGGAATCCCGAAGCCACGTTTCGTAATTCCCTTAGTACCCAATTTTTTTATTACCTTTATTACCTTGTTGAATCAATTTGACTGAAAGAAGAACAATCTTATGGATCTCGCACAACTGAAAAAACAACCGACCGAAGAGCTGTTAAAAACAGCCGAGTCTTTGGGCATAGAAAATATTGCCCGCGCCCGTCGCCAAGACATCATCTTTTCCATCCTCAAGGCGAAAGCCCGCAACCGCGAGGACATCATGAGCGAAGGCGTTCTTGAAATCCTGCAAGACGGGTTCGGGTTTCTGCGTTCGCCCGACGGCTCTTATCTTGCCGGCCCGGACGATGTGTATGTCTCGCCAAGCCAGATAAGACGTTTTGATCTGCGCACCGGCGATACCGTTTCCGGCAAGATTCGCCCGCCGAAAGACGGCGAGCGGTATTTTGCCCTGCTCAAGATAAGCACCATCAACTTTGAAGCGCCGGAGCAGGCGCGCAACAAGGTGCTGTTTGAGAATCTGACGCCTTTGCATGCCGATGAGCGGTTGCGGATGGAGCGCGGCGACGGCAGTTCCGAAGACATTACCGCCAGAGTCATAGATATCTGCGCGCCGATCGGCATGGGGCAAAGGGGTTTGATCGTCTCGCCGCCGAAGGCGGGCAAGACCCTGATGTTGCAAAACATCGCCCAGAGTATCGCGCTGAATTCGGAGTGCTATCTGATCGTGTTGCTGATCGATGAGCGTCCGGAGGAAGTGACCGAGATGCAACGTTCTGTCAGGGGGGAAGTGCTCTCCAGCACGTTTGACGAACCCGCTTCTCGCCATGTGCAGGTTGCGAATATGGCGATAGAAAAAGCCAAGCGTCTGGTCGAGCACAAGAAAAATGTCATCATCTTGTTGGATTCCATCACCCGTTTGGCGCGCGCCTACAATACGGTGGTGCCGTCTTCGGGCAAAGTGCTGACCGGCGGCGTTGACGCCAATGCCCTGCATCGTCCCAAACGATTCTTTGGCGCCGCGCGCAACATAGAAGAGGGCGGCAGCCTGACGATTATTGCCACGGCGCTGATCGATACCGGTTCCAAGATGGACGAGGTCATCTACGAGGAATTCAAGGGCACCGGCAATATGGAGATTCACCTCGACCGCCACCTTGCCGAGCGCAGAATCTATCCGGCGATCAACCTGAAGCGTTCCGGCACTCGGCGCGAAGAGTTGCTGATGGGCGAGGAGGAGTTGCAGAAGGTGTGGGTGTTGCGCAAGTTTATCGACCCGATGGACGCCGCCGAAGCCACCTCGTTTTTGGTGCCGAGGTTGCAGAATACGAAGACCAACGGCGAATTCTTTGATGCGATGAAGAACTGAGCGTTCTCCCCGCCCGCTCAGTCGCGGGCGCGGCGCAACGCGCGCCACCCGATGTCCTTGCGATAAAAGACTCCGTCCCAGGAGATGCGGCGGCAGGTTTCGTACGCCCGTTGCCGCGCTTGCGCGATATCCTCGCCGAGCGATGTCACGCACAACACCCGCCCGCCGGCGGTCACCGCCCGGTTTTGTCTGATTCCGATGGACGCCGCCGAAGCCGCCGCGTTTTTGGCGCCGAGGTTGCAGAATACGAAGACCAACGGCGAATTCTTTGATGCGATGAAGAACTGAGCGTTCTCCCCGCCCGCTCAGTCGCGGGCGCGGCGCAACGCGCGCCACCCGATGTCCTTGCGATAAAAGACTCCGTCCCAGGAGATGCGGCGGCAGGTTTCGTACGCCCGTTGCCGCGCTTGCGCGATATCCTCGCCGAGCGATGTCACGCACAACACCCGCCCGCCGGCGGTCACCGCCCGGTTTTGTCTGATTCCGATGGATGCCGCCGAAGCCGCCGCGTTTTTGGCGCCGAGGTTGCAGGATACGAAGACCAACGGCGAATTCTTTGATGCGATGAAGAACTGAGCGTTCTCCCCGCCCGCTCAGTCGCGGGCGCGGCGCAACGCGCGCCACCCGATGTCCTTGCGATAAAAGACTCCGTCCCAGGAGATGCGGCGGCAGGTTTCGTACGCCCGTTGCCGCGCTTGCGCGATATCCTCGCCGAGCGATGTCACGCACAACACCCGCCCGCCGGCGGTCACCGCCCGGTTTTGTTTGATCTGCGTGCCGGCGTGGAAGACTTTTGTGTGTTCGTCGGTTGCCTCATCCAAGCCGCTGATGTCCCGGCCTTTGCGATAAGCGCCGGGGTAGCCGTCGGCAGCGAGGACGACACCGAGAGCCGGCTGCGGCGCCCATTCAATGTCTGCCGCATCCAGCGCGCCTCCTATCGCGCGCAGGCACAACTCAAGCAAATCGGAGCGCATGCGCATTAAAAGCGGTTGGGTTTCGGGGTCGCCCAGGCGGCAATTAAACTCCAGTACCGAAGGCTCGCCCCGGTCATCTATCATCAGGCCGGCATAGAGAAAACCGACGAAAGGCCGGCCCTCCTTTGCCATGCCTTCAAGCGCCGGTCGCATGATGCGCTCCATCACCCGCGCGCGCACCGCATCATCGATCACAGGCGCCGGCGAATAAGCGCCCATGCCGCCGGTGTTCGGCCCGGTATCGCCGTCGTCTCTGGCTTTGTGGTCTTGCGAACTGGCCAAAGCGAGCAGGCGTTTGCCGTCGGCAAGACCGATGAAGCTCGCTTCTTCGCCTTGCAGGAAGTCCTCAATGACGATCTGTCGCCCGGCTTCGCCGAAACGCTTTTGATTCAGCATCATGTCGACGGCGCTGCGCGCCTCCGCCAGCGTGCGGGCGATGATGACTCCTTTGCCGGCGGCAATCCCGTCGGCTTTGATCACCGTCGGCAGAGATACTTTTGTCAGGTAGTCGCGCGCCGCCCGATAGTCGTCAAAGCAACGGTAGTCGGCGCTCGGTATGCCGTAGCGGCGCATGAAACTCTTGCAAAACGATTTTGAAGTTTCCAGTTGCGCGGCGGCTTTCGTCGGCCCGAATATCGGCAGGCCGGCGCGCTTGAATCTATCGACGATGCCGGCGGCAAGCGGGGCTTCGGGGCCTACGATGGTCAGGCGCGCATCGTTTTGTTCGGCAAATTCAACCAGCGCATCGGTCGCATCGGCGCCGATATCCACATTGACGACCTTGTCGCCCTCACGGGCGGTGCCGGCGTTGCCCGGCGCGACAAACACGGTCTTTGCCCGCGCACTTTGCGCGCATTTCCACGCGAGCGCGTGTTCTCTTCCGCCGCCGCCGATGATGAGAACGTTCATCAGTGCTTAAAGTGTCTTATGCCGGTGAACACCATGGCGATGCCAAGTTCATCCGCCGCCGCGATCACGTCGGCGTCATTTTTTGATCCGCCCGGTTGTATGATGGCGCGGATGCCCGCCTCGCCCGCCCGCTCTATGCCGTCGCGGAAAGGAAAGAAGGCATCGGATGCCATCACGCAACCGTCGGCCAGCCCCGCTTTGGCGGCTTTGTTGACGGCGATTTGCACCGAGTCGGCGCGGCTCGTTTGTCCGGCCCCGATGCCGACGGCGGCTTCGTCACGCGCCAAGACGATTGCGTTTGAGCGGGTGTGCTTCGCTATCCGCCACGCAAACAGCAGGTCGCGGATGTCGTTTTCGCGCGGCTTGCGTTTGCTGACAGTGCGCAGTTGCTTTGCATCGATATGCGCGCTGTCGGTTTGCTGCAACAGCAGGCCGCCGCCGATGGCGCGCATTTCCGCGGTGTGCGCCGATGGCGCTCCGCCGGTCACCGCCCGCACATTCTTCTTCGTTGCCAACACCTTCAATGCGCGGTCGGAAAATGCCGGCGCGACGATGACCTCGACGAATTGCCGCTCGATGATCGCTTGTGCGACATCATCGGTGACATCCCGGTTCAACGCGATGATGCCGCCGAATGCCGAGTCCGGGTCGGTGTCAAAAGCGCGCCGGTATGCGGCCGCTGCCGTATCGCCGCAGGCCGCGCCGCACGGGTTGTTGTGTTTGACGATGACGCAGGCGGCGCGGGCGCCGTCAATTTCTCGCACCGCTTTCATCGCCGCATCGGCGTCCAGATAGTTGTTATACGAGAGCGGCTTGCCTTGCAACAGGCGCGGCGCGGTGTCGCTGTGGTGGCGGTAGAAGGCTCCCGTCTGGTGCGGGTTTTCGCCATAACGCAAATCGCCTTCCTTTTGATAGCCGCCGCAAGCGGGCGGGAAGCCGTCGTCGTTGCGCGCAAACCAGTCGCCGATCATCGCATCGTAGCGGGCGGTATGCGCAAACGCTTTGGCCGCCAGTTCGGCGCGCTTTTCTTGCGCCAACTCCCCGTCCTGCAAAGCGCGGATGAGCATTGCGTAATCCGCCGGATCGACGACAACGATGACACGGGCGTGGTTTTTTGCGGCGGCTCTGATGAGCGCGACGCCGCCGATATCTATCTGCTCAAGCGCTTCTTCGCGGGTGTGTTGTTTGGCGACGGTACGCGCGAACGGGTAGAGATTCGCCGCCAGCAGATCGATCGGCTCGATGCCGTGTTCGCGCATGACGCGCTCGTCCTCGTCGCCGCGCGCGAGCAATCCGCCGTGAATTTTCGGGTGCAGGGTCTTGACTCTGCCGCCCATGATTTCCGGGAAACCGGTGTATTCGGAAACATCGCTGACCGCTATGTCGTTTTGGCGGATGCGTTCCGCGGTGCCGGCGCTGGATAGGATGGTTGCGCCCGCCCGCTGCAAGGCGCGCGCCAGTTCTTCAATTCCGGTCTTGTCCGATACGCTCAAAAGGGCGCGGCCAATTTTCTGGTTTGTCACTGCGATGTTTTGTTTTCCGACGGTGAATTATATGTGCTTCGCTTCCGCGGGCGCCAACTCGGCAAAGAGATTGGCAAACTCCCCGAACTCGATGCCCCGTTCGCTGTCTTTGCGCCAGCCGAAACCGATTTCCCGGTAGGCGCGGTCGGGCATGTCAACGGTGGCGATGTCCGTGTTTTTCAGCAAGCCGCCGGCAATCGCAATATCGGTGACAAAGGTGACGCCGAGGTCGTTATCGACCAACTGGATCAGGGTTTGCAGACTGCTGGCGGAGTAGGGACTGATCTTTTTCTGATGTTCGGTATTGCACACATGCAAGGCGTGATTGCGCAGGCAGTGGCCGTCTTCAAGCAACAATATGCTGGACGGCGGCAGCGTGCTTTCATCAAAACTCGTTTCGCGCAACAACTTGCTTTGCTTGCTCAGAGCAATCTTGAAATAATCTTTGAACAGGCTCATCGTTTCCACCCCGCTGAGGTCATACGGCAACGCGATCAAAATCAAATCGAGTTCGCCGTCGATCAGGTCTTTGTGCAGGCTCGCCGTCATGTTTTCGCGGATGGAAAGGCTCAGCCGCGGCCAACGCGCTTTTATCTTCGGCAGCATCTTTGGCAACACAAAGGGGGCGATGGTCGGAATCACGCCCAAGCGCAACTTGCCCGTGAACGGCTCTTTGCTGGCCATGACGATTTCTTCCAGCCGTTGCGTTTCGCCCAGAATCTGTTCCGCTTGCTCGACGACTCGCAACCCGGCGGCGGTGAGAAAAACATTTTTGTTGGTGCGATCGATCAACTTGAGGTCGAGTTGGTCCTCCAGCTTTTTGATGCCGATGCTAAACGCCGCTTGGGTGAGGCAACACTCTTTTGCCGCCTTGCCAAAGTGCAGGTGCCTGGCAAGGCTCGTCAAGAATTGCAACTGGCGCAATGTGATATGTGGATTCATATAATAAATATATCATAGAAAGGGCAAAACAATGGGAATTATGTATTTAACTTGACAGAGGCAGATTATGTCAGGCAGGAAACTTGACAAAGATACCAGTACGCTATATACCTATATCTTAATTCGTTGTTAAACCACTTTGGGGATTAGGACTATGAGTAAGAGAAAAGCAGAAATATTAAGCCTATATCAGATTATGGAGCAATACCCGACCGATGAAGCGACCATACGATACCTTGAAAGTCTGGCATGGAGTGATAAGCCGGTATGTTCTAAATGCGGATGTGATAACAAAATTACAGAGCAAAAGAAAGCTGGCGATTATTGGTGCGGTAGCTGTCGTTCATACTTCAATGTATTCACCAATACACCGCTAGAGCGGAATAAAGTAGATGCCAGAAAATGGGTTTATGCTTCCTATACCCTGCTCACTTCACGCAAAGGGATAAGCAGTCTGCAATTAAGCAAAGAGATTGGAGTGCAACAAAGAACAGCGTGGTATATGCTTCACCGCTTGCGGGTTATATGTGGCGGGGATATGCAGGCGCTGCATGGGCAAGTAGAGACAGATGAAACTTATATCGGCGGCAAGGAGAAAAACCGCCATCCCAACAAGAAAAAGCGGGCGGGTCGCGGTGGTGCTGGCAAGACTGCTATACTGGGTATGCGAGAGCGTAAAGGCAGAGTAAAGGCCATGCCAGTAGAGAACACTACAAAGGAAACACTACAGACCGCCGTACATAAAAATGTCCGCAAGGGTTCTACCCTTTTTACTGATGAAAACCCCTCATACAATGGTGTTGCCAATCGCCACTATGCGGTTAATCATTCTGCGAAGGAATATGTAAATGGTATGGCGCACACTAACGGCATAGAATCCGTATGGGCTGTACTCAAGAGAGGTTTTAGCGGTGTGTATCACAACTGGAGTAAGAAGCATTGCAGGGCTTATGTCAATGAGTTTTCCTTCCGTCTTAACGATGGCAATTGTGAGATAGATACCCAAGACAGATTAAACAGTTTGTTTGCCGGTATGCACGGCAAGCAGATTACTTATAAGGAATTGACAGGATGAAAACCACCCACAGCATAACTACAGTTTCGGTGAAGGTAGATAATTCAAAAAGGGTTCCTTTGAAATAGATTTATCGGTGGTGCTATCCTTCCTTTGAGTATGAAATAGACAATGTAGAGCATGACACATCTAATCAGTCAGATATGCAAATATGAAACAGAAAGACTTAGACAGAGCGGCTACGGCACTACTTAAAGCAGGGAAACCGCCGAAGGATAAAGATTGCCCGATACCGACAAAAGCAGACTTAAACCGTAAGTTTGTCATGCGGGTAGACCGTCAAGGCAAACCCACAATTATTGAGAAATAATACCTCTGTCAAGTTAAATACATAATTCCCAAAACAATATGCTTGGGGAATTCTGTTATACTATCCCCCGACTTTTTGAATTTTGATACGGAGGTATTTGTTATGACAGAAGAAAAATCGCAAAGAGTATGGATGAACCGTTGCAAGCCTGTTGGCAATAATCAACTGGAGGATTGCAAGAGGGAACGCATCATAACCATCGGCTGGCCGGATGTGGACCTGAGCCAAGACGGTTGGGAAAATACCAAGTGGTTGACTCCGCGTGGCAGAAGCATGCTTTGGAGGTTTTGTGAAATGAGAAAAGGAGACTGGGTCTTGGTGCCTCGCGGGGGAGACTTACACCGTGCCCAAATAGCATGTGATAAACCGCTCTACTTAAAAGATAAACCCGACTGGGCAGAACACGCGGGCAGTTACTACGAGACCGAAGAATGGAAAGAGGAACCTTGGGAACGGTCAAAAATGCCGGCAAGCGTACAATCGCGCCTGAAGTACAGGGGCACACACCTGTGGTTGCACGACAACTACTCGGAACTGGAAAAGGCATATGGCAAGTCCCTCTCTGCTCGGATGGTGGAGGAATTGCGGGAGATCTTTCAGGTGCCGAGAGAATCCACTCTGCATGCGGATTCGCTGGAGAGAATGATAAAGGGATTGTTTGAAAGCATGCACTTTGAGGGTGTAAGGATACCCGGGAAAAAACAGTCCCAAGCCGGCGATGTGGATGTTGAGGCAATGACACCCTTGGGCATACAGGTATATGCGCAGGTGAAGTGGCATCAGGGAACATCGGGGGGTGCGGGTATTGACCAGTTGATAAAGCGCAAAGAGGATGATGGAAAGAAACCTGATAACGAAGCCAACGCCATCTATCTCTTCATAACCACTGCCAAAGAAATTAACGAAGATGCAAAAAACAAGGCAAACCAGAATGATATTCTGTGCTGGGATGGTGAGAAATTAGCCGCCATGCTTATAGAGCACGGCATCCCGAAGGATTAATTCGCTCAATCGCTATCCGCCGCCTTGCCCGTCTTTGACGGGCAAGGCGGTCGCCGCCCGCCCCTTGTTCCGTCGGCAGAACACGGCTTGTCAAACGAAACGCCTAACCCTCTGTATTTCCGCATATGGCAATAATCATATATCATGCGGGAAACACCCTATATCAAATGTGCCAAATGATTAACATCCGCTTACGCATATGCGGGCTTGCCTGTCTCATCGCGTGCATATCGGCGCCGCAGGCATACGCGCAGGAAGAGGCCGAGCATCTGGTGGTTGTCGGTTCGCGCACCGCCGTGCGCGCCGCATACGACACCAATGTGCCGGTCGATGTGATCAGCAGCGAGGACATCGCCCGCACCCATGTGACGGAGACCGCGAAGCTGATTCAAACGTTGGTGCCGTCATTCAACTTCTCGGTTTCCACCGTCAGCGACGGTACCGATGCGGTGCGCCCGGCGACTCTGCGCGGTCTGTATCCGGATCAAGTGCTGGTGCTGGTCAATGGCAAACGCCGGCACACCAGCGCCTTGTTGCATGTCAATGGTTCGGTCGGTCGCGGTTCGGTCGGCGTCGATCTCAATGCGATTCCGCCGTCGGCGATAGAACGGATTGAGGTGTTGCGCGACGGCGCCGCCGCCCAGTACGGCTCGGATGCGGTGGCCGGCATTATCAACATCGTGCTCAAGGAGCGGGTCGGCGAGACCGAGGCGCAGGCTTACTACGGGGAGACCTATCAGGGCGATGGCGAGCAACGCCGCTATAGTTTCAACGGCGGATTCGCCCTCGCCGAAACGGGTTTCTTTAACCTGACCGCCGAGCGGCGCGATCGCAACCCGACCAACCGCGCGGGCGAGGACATACGGTGCCAATACGGAGGAACAGCCCCCGACTGCAATGACCCGGCCAGAGAAGCGCGTTTTGACCGCGTCAGTCATCGGGTCGGCGATGCCGAGTCGGATAACGATTATGTGTTTTTTAATTCCGCGCTGCCTTTGCGCAACGGCGTTGAACTCTATGCGTTCGGCGGCATCAGTCAGCGCGAGACCGAGGCGGGCGGGTTCTACCGCCGCGCTTCCGACCGGCGCAACCTGCCGTCGGTTTATGCGGACGGTTTTCTGCCGCTGATCACAACCGATGTGGATGACGATTCGCTGGCGCTCGGGGCCAAGTTTGATCTCGGCGCGTGGCGGGCGGATGTCAGCGCGCATTATGGCGAGAACACTTTTGATTTCCGGGTAAAGGATTCGCTCAATGTGTCTTTGGGCGCGGCGTCGCCGCGACAAGCCGATTCCGGCGGTTTGAAGTTTGATCAAACGGTATTCAAAGCCGATGCGACCCGTCCCTTGGAAATAGCGGATTTTGCGTTGGATATCGCGACCGGATACGAGTATCGCCGCGACGGCTATCGCATCCGCGCCGGTGATCCGGCTTCTTACATAGACGGCGGTCAACGCGCGCAGGACGGCGAGCGCGCCGACCCGGGCATTCAGGTGTTCCCCGGTTTCAGGCCCGAGAACGAGGTCGATGTCAGCCGCCACAATCATTCGCTCTATCTCGATGGAGAAAGTTGGGTGAGCGATAATCTGTCCCTTGCCGCCGCGGCGCGGTGGGAGAGTTACAGCGATTTTGGAAACGATATGAACGGCAAGCTGAGCATGCGCTACGAGATGTCGGATGTGTTCGCACTGCGCGGCGCGGTGTCGTCGGGCTTTCGCGCGCCGTCTCTGGCACAGCAGTACTTCAACAACATCAGCACGCAATTTGTCCGAGGCGTTCCCAGAGAAGTGCTGACGGCCAATAACGCCAGCGGTTTTGTCCGCGCCATCGGCGGCGAAGCGCTGGAAGAGGAGAACTCGGTCAGCCTGAGTTTCGGTTTTGTCGCCAACCCGTTGCCCAGGCTGACTGTCACAGCGGACGCATACCGCGCGAAAATCAGGGATCGCATCGTCTTGTCAAGACAGTTTGTCAAGGACGACATACGCCCGGGCTTTGTGGCGGGCGCTGCCGATGCCTTGATGCGCGAGCACGATGTCGATATTGACGCTGTGCGGTTTCAGTTTTTCAGCAACGCGATGGATACGGTGACCCGCGGCCTGGATGTGATCGTTGATTATGACTATCCGTTGGACAGCGGCGCGGCGATAGATTTCACCGCGGCCTTGAATTTCAACACCACCCGCAGGGACGGCGATATTGAGAATGTCGCCGGTCTGAGAGACGGGACGGCGCCGTTTACCGATATTGAGTCGTACCTCGAAGAGGGCAGCCCGCGACAGCGCTACAGTTTCACGACCAATTATGCCGACGGCGACAATAACTGGACATGGCGGCTGAATCACTATGGCAGCGTCGTATCCAGAGTGGATACGGAGCCGCAACACTATGGCGCGCGCTGGCTGGCGGATGTTGAATATACCCGCAGTTTCGGCAACGAGATAGATTGGACGGTCGGCGCGCTAAACCTCTTTGATACCAGACCGGAGAGGAATTCGGATGCGAACCGATACGGTTCGGCCGGCGGCAGCTTCGTCTATAGCCGCCGCGTATCGCCGTTCGGCTTCAACGGCGGCTTCTACTTCACCAACCTGAAGTACCGTTTCTAAATTCGCGCGCCCCGCATCGTATCGGCGGTCACATGTGTGATACCGATAAGTCGCGAAACTGATAGAATGACAGGCGCGTGCGGGACACTTTCTTCAAAAACCGATACTTGACAGCGGCCATCGCGGTTGCGCTGGGGCTGTTTTTCGTGTTGCAACGCGAAGAACCGCAGCCGCTGATCCCGGACGACCCCTCTATGCCGCAGGCGTTGCGCGCGGCGATGGTCGAGCGCGATTTCGCCGCCGGCGCGCGCCAGATCAAGACGCGCGCAACGGCGGTTGCCGCCGCGGCGGCTGCCGTCGTCGGTCGCAAAGCGCGGCAACGGTTAATTGTCCTTCATGATCCGGATGTCACGCGTATCGACGGTGTCATGGAGACGCTCGCAAACTTTCCGGAGGTGACGGTGGAGGATATGCCGTTATTCAATATGTCGATCATAGAGGCGCCGGCGAGTTGGAACCTGCAATGGCTGAATGCGCTCGTCTCACTCGACGACTCCATTGAAGCGGTCGGCCCCGATATGATCGCCAAAGGTCTGGCGGTGACGCCGAACGATCCCGACTTCGGACAGCAACGCCACTTGTATCACGCGAGTTCTCCGGGCTCGGATATCAATGCGCGGGAAGCGTGGGCCTATACGACCGGCAACCCCGATGTCATCGTGGCGGTGATAGATTCGGGCATAGACTATACATACGACGATTTGGCTTCCAACCTGTGGGTCAATCGCGCGGAAGCCGACGGCGTTGCCGGTGTCGATGACGATAACAACGGTTGTATCGATGACATACACGGCTGTGATTTTGTCAATGACGACGGCGACCCGTGGGATGACCGCGGGCACGGCACCCCGGTGGCGAGCGTTATCGGCATGCAAGGGAATAACGGGAGATTGGGCGCCGGCATCAACTGGAATGCCTCGATTATGTCGCTCAAGACGATCGACTACGACAACGACGGGCGCGTATCCGATAGCGTGCGGGCGTACTACTATGTTCTGAAGATGCGTTTGGCCGGGCACAACATACGGCTTATCAATGCCAGTTACGGAACGATTATCAGCGGCACAAACAGCTGTGCCCGGGAGGATTTGCCGACCGCCATAAGAGCCGAGCATATCGCGCTTGAGGAGTTGGGGCGCAACGGCGTGATGACCGTCGCCGCCGCCGGCAACGAAGGCAGGGACATTGACGACCCGAGCGCAAACCGCATCACTACGCCGGCTTGCCTGGACATAGACGGGTTGTTGAGCGTCGCCTCTTTGTCTTCCCGCGGTCTTCTGGCGGGCAGTTCCAATTACGGCGCCGAGTCGGTGGACTTGGCGGCCCCCGGCACGGGCGTGTTTGCGCTTGCCCCCGGGCGGAGGAACTTTCGCGGAGACTACGGGCAGGTCTCAAGCTATGTTCCCGCGGAGCGCAAAGCCCAAGCCGCGCGGTTGGAGACCGTCGTTTCAATTCCCGCCGATACGACGGCAACGGCGGGCTGGAGCGTCGAAGGCGGCTGGGCGCGGGTGGCGGAAGGGGAAAGAATCTATTGGACCGACAGCCCCGATGGCAACCACCCCAATCAGGCCGATTTCAGCGTGACCCGCGACCCGATCGATTTGAGCATGTACGGCGAGAATGATTACTTGTTTCTGTCATTTGAACTTGCCACCGACCTGGAGTATGAGCCAAACCCTTCGTTGCCTCCGATATACTGCGCTTCTTCGTTTTGCGACGCCCTGTTTTTGGAAATCAGCGTCGATGGTCGGGATTGGCGGGCGCTGGATGCGTGGAGCAATATTAATTTTGCATCCGATGTTTCCATAGGCATTCCCCGCTGGGCGTATCGTGAGAACTTTCAATTCCGCTTCCGCCTGGTTTCGGATCCCGGCACGAACAAAGATGGCGTCAGGATCTACGATATTGCGCTGACCCGCTCCGATACGGGCAGCGATGTTTCGGTGCGCTTGAGCGGCACCTCGTTTGCCGCTCCGATGGTCACCGGCGCGGCCGCGTTGCTGTGGTCTTTCAAGCCCGATTTAACGCTCGCCGAAGTGCGTTCGGCGATACTTGACAACGTGCGGCCTTCCGCTGTCGCGGCGGTGCAAAACGGCACGGCAAGCGGCGGCACGCTCGATGCCGCCGCCGCGTTGCATTCTGTCGCCGAAGACGGCATTGACTTGCAAGCGGGAGAAATCGCGCTGGTCGAAGGCGAGGAAGGGATGTTTGCGTTGCGCCTGACCCGCCCTCCGCAAGCGCCCGACAGCGTCGATCCCGGCGGCACATTGTCGAGTGACGACCCGCCGCCGACCATGCCGGACGCCGTTGCGGAGCAAGTGGCGCTGGCTGTCACCGCCGACCCGGCATCGCGTATTCGGGTGGATACGCCCGCTATCACGTTTACTCCGCAGAACTGGCACATCCCCCAAGCGGTTCGCTTCACAGCGGTTGACGATAACTTGGCCAATGGCGATGTGATGGCGAGGCTGCAAGTTGCGGTGCGCGCGGACGAGTCTGTGCCTTCGTATCGCGAGTTGCCGCCACAGACGGTCGTCGTCAGCGTGGCGGACAATGAGTCAAAGTTATCGTTAGCCCCCGGCGCTCCGACACAAGTGGCGGAAGGCGCGAGCGCCACCTTCGCATTGTTGCTTGAGCCGGCCTTGAGCGAAGACCTGACCGTCACGTTGAGCGCGACCGGCAGCGCAATCGCAGGACAGGATTATCGGGCATTGCCCGCTGCTATAACGATAGCCGCCGGTGCGGGGCGCGCGGAACTGACCCTGACGACGATTGATGATGCGTCGGCCGAGCGCACAAAAAACGTTTTGATACGGGTTGTGCCGCCGCCGTCGGCATCGGTCGTTCAAGATCCCGTATTGATTCCGCTGGACATAGAAGACGATGACGCGCAACGTTTTTCGGTTGCGCTTGACAGAGACCGTATCAAGGAAGGCGAGCGCGCGCTTGTCACTATCGACACGTCTATCGGCACGACCGAGGCTGTCGTCCTTTTGACAGACCGTATCGGCGGAGATGCAAGCGCCGAAGACTATCACATACCTGCGCCGGTCACGTTGCCGGCGGGTCAAACACAGCAACAGTTCTTTGTGACCGCCCGGACCGATGACCAAGACGAAGCCGACGAAGAGTTAATCATCCGCATAAGGTCCGCGGACGAAACCCGGTTGCGAGGGGAGCGCCGATTTGCTCTGACGCTGGAAGATACGACGATTCCCAAGTTATTGCCCCTGTCGCCGGCAGAGGCAGAGGAAGGCGAGACGGTGCGCATTGAGTTGCAAGTCGATACGCCGCCGTTGCAAGCCGTATCCGTGTGGGTGGCGGCGACGGGCACCGCCGTGCTCGGCGCGGATTATCCGTATTTGCCGCATCAACTGCGTATTCCGGCGGGCGGAACCCGCACTTCGTTTTCGTTGCTGACCACCGAGGATAATCTTTTTGAGCCGGATGAACAGATTCGCTTGGTGTTTGCGCCGACGACTGCGACCGACGGACACCCGTTGTTGGCGAGCAGTCAAACGATGACGGTGACGATTCGCAATACCGACGGGCGGCCGCAATTGGCATTGGACTCGCGGCTTCGTACCGACGCCGATGGCGACGCCGACCCTCAGCACCCCCCGCTCGTGATTCCGCCGAATACTCCGGACTTTGAGATGTACGGCGTTGAGCTGGCTCGCTACCTCTCGTCGGTTCTTCCGCCGAGCGCCGCCGCCGAGTTGATCACCGTTGTGGCGACGGAAGAGGCGGGAGTGCGGCACGGTTTTCGCGTTCGTATCGATCCCGCATCCGCGTATGCCGAAGCGATCACGATAGAGACATCGGGCACCGCTATTTACGGGCGCGACTACCGGATACATTTTCAACAGCCCGGCATGGAGTCGGTCGAACTGACCGAAGCGTCGGCGCGGACGAATATCGCGACAGGCACTCGAGTCGTCGCTGTTTTTGTCGAACCGCTTGCGGATGATACCGACGAAGACTTGTTTGAATTCGTCGAGGTTCGCGTATCGCCCGACGCAGGCGCGAACTTGGAAGGGGATGCGGCATTCGGATTTGTCATCGCTTCCACTTCTGCGCTCATCTTTCAAGAGGCGGAGCCCATCAGGCTGCGCTTGCGCCTCTTTCTGGAAGGCCCGCTGCGGTAGCTTCGGGCGGCTGGCGGCGGCAAGCAAGCGCCGCCCGCCGGCGATGGCCGCCGGACTTTCTATAAGCGGCATTTTCTCCCGAGTTTCCATGCTGCCGGCGGCGGCTTCGTTTATAGCCTTCGGCTTCATCGGCAACTTCCGCTTGCCCGCCCGAAACTCCGCTTCCCAATCCGAACCCCGATACGCCCCGCATCGTTGCGCACCCCGCCCCATTCCATGCCGGGTGCGGCGCTTCTAAGAAACCACAAACAATTAAATATTGTTTGTGCTCTTACTGCCGTTTGTGCTCCATTAAAAAATCACAAACAATCTAAGAAACCACAAACAATTAAATATTGTTTGTGCTCTTACTGCCGTTTGTGCTCCATTAAAAAATCACAAACAATTGAGTATTGTTTGTGCTCTTATTATGTGCTCCATACCGCCCCGCATCGTATCGGCGGTCACATGTGTGATACCGACAAGTCACGAAACTGATAGAATGACAGGCGATGCGGGATACTTTCTTCAAAAACCGGTATTTGATAGCGGCGGTTGCGGTTGCGCTGGGGCTGTTTTTCGTGTTGCAACGCGAAGAACCGCAGCCGCTGATCCCGGACGACCCCTCTATGCCGCAGGCGTTGCGCGCGGCGATGTCCGAGCGCGATTTCGCTGTCGGCGCGCGCCAAATCAAGACGCACGCGGCAACGGCGGCAGCCGTCGTCGGCCGCAAAGGGCGGCAGCGGTTGATCGCAATTCACGACCCGGATGTCACGCGTATCGACGGTGTCATGGAGACGCTCGCAAACTTTCCGGAGGTGACGGTGGAGGATATGCCGTTATTCAATATGTCGATCATAGAGGTGCCGGCGAGTTGGAACCTGCAATGGCTGAATGTGCTCGTCTCGCTTGACGACTCCATTGAAGCGGTCGGCCCCGACACAATCAACGAGGCCCGGGCAGTGATGCCGAACGATCCCAACTTCAGCGACCAACGCCACTTGCATAACGAGAGCGCTCCGGATTTGGATATCAATGCGCGCGAAGCGTGGGCCTATACGACCGGCACCGCCGATGTCATCGTTGCGGTCATGGATTCGGGCATCGACTACACCTACGACGATTGGGCTTCCAACCTGTGGGTCAATCGCGCGGAAGCCGACGGCGTTGCCGGTGTCGATGACGATAACAACGGTTGTGTCGATGACATACACGGCTGTGATTTTGTCAATGACGACGGCGACCCGTGGGATGACGAGGGGCACGGCACCGCGGTGGCGAGCGTTATCGGCATGCGGGGGAATAACGGGAAATTGGGCGCCGGTATCAACTGGAATGCCTCGATCATGTCGCTCAAGGTGCTCGGCTATGACAGCCGGGGACGCACATCCGACATTATTCTGGCGTACTACTATGTTCTGAGGATGCGTCTGGCCGGGCACAACATACGGCTTATCAATGCCAGTTTTAGCGCGGTCATCAGCGGCGCCAGTCAGTGCGACAGGGAGCGGTTATCGGCAACCAGAAGGATGCAGTATATCGCGATTGAAGAGCTGGGGCGCAACGGTGTGATGACCGTCCAAAGTGCCGGCAATGACAGCAGCAACCTGGATAATCCGAATGAGGGCCGCATCGTCGTGCCGGCTTGCTTTGATATAGACGGGTTGTTGAGCGTCGCCTCTTTGTCTTCCAACGGTTCTCTGGCGCGCAGTTCCAATTACGGCGCCGAGTCGGTGGACTTGGCGGCCCCCGGCACGGGCGTGTTTGCGCTTGGTCCCGGCAGGGCTTTTTCCGGAAGCTACACGCAGACCCCAAACTATGCTCCCGCGCAACGCAAAGCCCCGGACGCCCAGTCGGAGACGGTCGTTTCAATTGCCGCCGATACGACCTCAACGGCGGGCTGGAGCGTCGAAGGCGGCTGGGCGCGGGTGGCGGAAGGGGAAAGAATCTATTGGACCGACAGCCCCGATGGCAACTACCCCAATCGGGCCGATTTCAGCGTGACCCGCGATCCGATCGATCTGAGCGAGTACGGCGAGGATGATTACTTGTTTCTGTCATTTGAACTTGCCACCGACCTGGAGTATGAGCCAAACCCTTCCACACCCCCGATACGCTGTGCTTCTACGTTTTGCGACGCCCTGTTTTTGGAAATCAGCGTCGATGGTCGGGATTGGCGGGCGCTGGATGCGTGGAGCGATGTGAATTTCGCCGACGATGTTTCCATAGGCATCCCCCGCTGGGCGTATAGCGAGAACTTTCAATTCCGCTTCCGCCTGGTTTCGGATCCCGGCACGAACAAAGATGGCGTCAGGATCTACGATATTGCGCTGACCCGCTCCGATACGGGCAGCGATGTTTCGGTGCGCTTGAGCGGCACCTCGTTTGCCGCTCCGATGGTCACCGGCGCGGCTGCTTTGCTGTGGTCTTTCAAGCCCGATTTAACGCTCGCCGAAGTGCGTTCGGCGATACTTGACAACGTGCGGCCTTCCGCTGTCGCGGCGGTGCAAAACGGCACGGCAAGCGGCGGCACGCTCGATGCCGCCGCCGCGTTGCATTCTGTCGCCGAAGACGGCATTGACTTGCAAGCGGGAGAAATCGCGCTGGTCGAAGGCGAGGAAGGGATGTTTGCGTTGCGCCTGACCCGCCCGCCGCAAGCGCCCGACAGCGTCGATCCCGGCGGCACATTGTCGAGTGACGACCCGCCGCCGACCATGCCGGACGCCGTTGCGGAGCAAGTGGCGCTGGCTGTCACCGCCGACCCGGCATCGCGTATTCGGGTGGATACGCCCGCTATCACGTTTACTCCGCAGAACTGGCACATCCCCCAAGCGGTTCGCTTCACAGCGGTTGACGATAACTTGGCCAATGGCGATGCGGTGGCGAGGCTGCAAGTTGCGGTGCGCGCGGACGAGTCTGTGCCTTCGTATCGCGAGTTGCCGCCACAGACGGTCGTCGTCAGCGTGGCGGACAATGAGTCAAAGTTATCGTTAGCCCCCGGCGCTCCGACACAAGTGGCGGAAGGCGCGAGCGTTGCCTTCGCATTGTTGCTTGAGCCGGCCTTGAGCGAAGACCTGACCGTAACGCTGACGACGACCGGCAGCGCGATCGCGGGACAAGACTATCAGGCGTTGCCCGCCACGATAACAATCGCCGCCGGCGAAGAGCGCGCGGAGTTGACCCTGACGACGATTGATGATGACGTGGCCGAGCGCACAGAAAGGGTTTTGATACGGGTCCTGCCGCCGTCGACGTCGACATCGGTCGTTCAAGATCCCGTATTGATTCCGCTGGACATAGAAGACGATGACGTGCAACGTTTTTCGGTTGCGCTTGACAGAGACCGTATCAAGGAAGGCGAGCGCGCGCTTGTCACTATCGACACGTCTATCGGCACGACCGAGGATGTCGCCCTTTTGACAGACCGTATCGGCGGAGATGCAAGCCCCGAAGATTATCAAATACTACCTGCGCAGGTCACGTTGCCGGCGGGTCGAACACAACAGCAGTTCTTTGTTGCCGCCCGGACCGATGACCAAGACGAAGCCGATGAAACTCTGATCATCCGCATAAGGTCCGCGGACGAAACCCGGTTGCGAGGGGAGCGCCAACTTGCTTTGACGCTGGAAGATACGACGATTCCCGAGTTGCTGCCCCCGGCGCCGGTGTCGGTCGGCGAAGGCGAGACGGCGCACATTGAGTTGGAAGTCAATACGCCTGTGCTGCAAGAAGTGTCCGTGTGGGTGGTCGCGACGGGCACCGCCGTGCTCGGCGCGGATTATCCGTATTTGCCGCATCGGTTGCTTATTCCGGCGGGCTCCACCCGCACTTCGTTTTTGTTGCGACCGACCGCGGATGATATTTTTGAGCCGGATGAACAGATTCGCTTGGGATTCATACCGGCCGACGAACAACTGTTGTCGGGCAGTCAAACCCTGACTGTGACGGTTCGCGATACCGGCGCGCGGCCGGAATTGGCATTAAATCCCGGCCGACTTTGGATTAGCGGGGAGGCTCGGTACCCTAGGGCGGTTATTCCGCCGAGCGCCGCCGGCGAGTTGGTGACCGTTGTGGCGCGGGAAGAGACGGATGTGCGGTTCGGTTTGTCCGTTCGTATCGATCCCGTATCCGCTTTTGCCGAAGCGATCACGATAGAGACATCGGGCGCCGCTGTTTACGGGCAAGACTACCTGGCATATTTTTGGCAGTCGGGCCTTCTGACCGGATTGCCCGAGATGCCCGCGCAGAGGGATATCGCGACCGATACTTCAATCGTCGCTATTTTTATTGAGCCGATTGCGGATGATGTTGACGAATGCTTGTTCAAACACATCGAGGTGCGCGCATCGCCCGGCGAAGATACAAACTTGACCGGGGAGGCGGCGTTTGAATTTGTTATCGCGTCAACGTCCGCGCCGTCGTTTTCCGTAGCGCCCGCCGGGTTGCAATCGGTTGAGGAAGGCCAAAGCATCGAGGCCACGCTCCTGTTCTGCAATCCGTTGCTGCGTGACGAAATCTTCTATTTGAGCATCGACGATACCGCCGTCTCGCCCGGCGCTGCGGCGGCGGACCCCGGCGATTACATATTCCCGCCGTTGTTTGCGGCGCCAAGGGGGGCGACCCAAACCGTCGTGCGCATCTTAATCCGCGCCGATGGCATTGCGGAACCCGCCGAGGAGTTGCGCCTGGTTTTTAATCCGGCTGATCCCGGCGGCGGTTTGACCGGGCGGGCGCAACTCAGTCTGGTGATAGAAGATAGGTCGAGGTTATCGTTGGCCGCCGACGCTCCGACACAAGTGGCGGAAGGCGCGAGCGCCACCTTCGCCTTGTTGCTGGAGCCGCCCTTGAGCGAAGACCTGACCCTGATGCTGACGACGACCGGCAGCGCGATCGCGGGACAGGACTATCGGGCGTTGCCCGCCACGATAACGATAGCCGCCGGCAAGGAGCGCGCGCAGTTGACCCTGACGACGATCGATGATGCGGCGGTCGAGCGCACAGAAAGTGTTTTGATACGGGTCCTGCCGCCGTCGACGTCGACATCGGTCGTTCAAGATCCCGTATTGATTCCGCTGGATATAGAAGACAATGACGCGCAACGTTTTTCGGCTGCGCTTGACAGAGACCGTATCAAGGAAGGCGAGCGCGCGCGGGTCACTATCGACACGCCTGTCGGCACGACCGGGGATGTCGCCTTTTTGATAGACCGCATCGGCGGAGATGCAAGCCCCGAAGATTATCAAATACCTGCGACGGTCACGTTGCCGGCGGGTCAAACGGAACAGCAGTTCTTTGTTACCGCCTTGACAGATGACAAAGACGAAGCCGATGAAGAGTTGATTATCCGCATAAGGTCCGAGGATGAAGCTCGGTTGCAAGGGGAGTACGAATTTACTCTGACGTTGGAAGATACGACGATTCCCGAGTTGTTGCCTCTGTCGCCGAGGTCGGTTGAGGAAGGCACGACGGCGACCATTGAGTTGGCGGTCGATACGCCGGTGTTACAAGCCGTATCCGTCGCGGTGACAGCGACAGGCACCGCCGTATTTGGCACGGATTATTCGTATTCGACGCAACAGTTGGTGATTGCGGCGGGTTCCACCCGCACTTCGTTTTTGCTAGAAGCGCTCAAGGATGATATTTTTGAGTTGGAGGAGCGGATTATCCTGACGTTTGCGCCGACCGATGAACAACTGCTGTCGGGCAGTCAAACGATGACTGTGACGATTCGCAACACCGATGAACGGCCGAAATTGGCATTAGTTCCCCAGCTTGTTGTTGACGGGGACCCTCGGCACCCTTCGGCGGTTCTTCCGCCGAGTACTGCCGGCGAGTTGGTTACCGTTGTGGCGAGGGAAGATGCGGGCGCACGGTCCGGTTTTTCCGTGAGCATCGATCCCGCATCCGCTTTTGCCGAAGCGATCACGATAGAGACCTCTGCCACCGCTGTTTACGGGCAAGACTACCGGATACATTTTCGCCAGTCCGGTGCGGAATCGGTCGCGCTGCCCGCAGCGCCGGCGCGGGCGGATATCGCGACAGGCACTCGAGCCGCTGCTATTTTTGTCGAACCGCTTGCCGATGACGTTGACGAATGCAAATTCAAATTCATCGAGGTTCGCGCATCGCCCGGCGAAGGGACAAACTTGACCGGGGAGGCGGCGTTCGGGTTTGTCATCGCTTCTGCGTCCGCGCCGTCGTTTTCCGTAGCGCCCGCCGGAGCGCGATCGGTTGCGGAAGGCCAGAGCATAGAGGTCACGCTCCTTTTCTGCAATCCGTTGCTGCGTGATGAGGTTATCAATCTGCGCGTTGACGAGACCGCCGTCTCAACCGGCACGGCGGCGGCGGGCCCCGACGATTACGCACTCTTGCCGCAGTCTTTGACGGTGCCGCAACCTTTGACGGCGCCAAAGGGGGCGACCCAAACCGTCGTGCGCCTCTTAATCCTTGCCGATGATACGGACGAACCTGCCGAGGAGTTGCGCCTGCTTTTTGAGCCGGCAGACCCCGGCGGCGGTTTGACCGGGCGGGCGCGAATCAGTTTCGTGATAGAAGACGTGATGTCTCGAGATTCGGAACCTGTCAAACTGCGCTTGCGTCTCTTTTTGGAAGGCCCGTTGCGGTAGCGTCAGGCCGCTGTCAGCAGAAAGTCAAGCAAGCGCCACACGACGGCGATGGCCGCCAGGCTTTCTATCAGCGCCACGATCTTTTTCTGCCGAGTGTCCGTGTTGCCGGTGGCGCAGCACATGACGATATCCATCAGCAACAGTACGAAGACGATTGGCGCGATGACGGGCACGATGATGGTCGTAATCAAGTCGTCCCAGGCGTCCCATGCGGGGGTCTGCCCGGCTTGCGGCATCAGCAACACCGATGCCGCCGCCGCCATCAGCAGCAGCGTCCTGAATATATTGCCTGAGTTGAGTGTTTTGCGCTTCACGGTGTTCGTTCTGTCGGTCGGTCATTGTAGCGCAGCTCGGATTCCGACCGTTCTTTGTGGCGGGCGGGCTGGCAAAAATGTTGGGAATTATATGCCTGTGTATGCAATCAGACCATTAAACAGGAGTATTTCAATGACAAAGAGAAAGGCAAAGACAATCGGATTATTTGAACTGTATAAGATGTTTGAAACAGAGCACAAAGCAGTGAAATGGCCGGAGTCAATTTTAGGATTGCGGACTGATAGGCTGTTTTGCATACACAGGCATATAATTCCCAAAGAGAGGTGTTTCCAACGCCTCTCGCCGCTACTACTGGCAAGGAGCAAGACGATGATTCAGCGGCGGGCTATGTGGCTAGGCTCTTCATCAGGGGTTCACACTGCCGGACAGAACAAGCCTTGAGTCAGGACTTTGGCCTTTTAAAAATTTTCCCAATCTTGTCCTTGAGTGCCTGATAAAATATGAATAGCACCATGGAACCGGAAAGGAATGTGCCTAACCCCTTGCCATGGTATGCCAGAAAAACCCCTCCAACCGCAAGAACAAGCAGTATGACAAATGTAAACCGATTCGTTTGTTTCCTGTCATAATGTCTTTGGGCTTGCTCTTTTGCCATGCACTCCAACATCTGTCTCTGCGCCTCGGGAGAATAGCTATTAAATATTTTAGGCGGGAGGATTGGGGCTTCCCATACTTGTTGCACAAAATGAGATGCTTGTTTGCTTTTGATCGGATCAGTGGGGTCATCAGAGGAGGGCTCGACCGGGGTATCAGAATCTTTAGAGTTCTCAATTTTAGGCGGCATTGCGGTTAGGTTCCGTGCTAAACAAGGCGCTCAGAAGCGCTATATCAACTTTCTTTCTGTCGCTTGAAAGATTCATGCTATCTGTGCGAAAACCTTTGGCGCCGAACCAATCACCGCTCGGCTCATCAGAAAAAAGTCGGCAAAAGCCAAAGGGCTCAAAAAACCATTGTCGTCTTCCTGCTTTCTCATCTTGTTGAATTCGACTGCGACAGCTTTCGCAAGCTCTTCGTCCCGCAAAATGTATTCAATGCTCTCTTCATAAGAGCGCATGGCATCTGCCATAATCTCCTCTTGCTGAGAGACCGGTTCCGACTCTATCAGAAATGGAAAACCTTGTTGTTTCAGAGGGTTTGTCATAAGCGCTATCTTGCTAACAATTATTGATGAACTAATTCGGCAAACAGGAATCATACAAAATAATGCCGGAAAAACAAAATTACGGCGGGTGCCGTTTTGCAATTTAACCCCAAATCCCCTTAATAACCTTTGCCTATAAAACAAAAAGGGAATTATATGCCTGTGTATGCAAAACAGCCTATCAGTCCGCAATCCTAAAATTGACTCCGGCCATTTCACTGCTTTGTGCTCTGTTTCAGACATCTTATACAGTTCAAATAATCCGATTGTCTTTGCCTTTCTCTTTGTCATTGAAATACCTCTGTTTAATGGTCTAATTGCATACACAGGCATATAATTCCCGGTTAGTCGGTGTGGTTAGTAATAACTGCTATACTAGGCATGAGAAAAACAAGGCGAAGTGAAAGCAACGCCCGTTTCCGAATTATCCCAAACTAAAAAGGTGGCGGTGATTATTATGAAAACTATCAACTGCTCTGCGGGCATTGCAACCGCGCAAAAGGAAACCGCTCTATGGAGTATTTGCGAACAAGGATAACATGCCGTAAAAGTGTCATTAAGTTTTGGGCGGTAATTGAGAACAGAAAGCCGACAGAGAAAGAGCTTAAAACAGCATACAGGATTACCAAAATGCTAAAACCTTGTGAGTACGATGCGGTTTGAGATTGTCGGAGCCTACCTTTATGAGGGGGCGAGGACAGAAACAGCAGAACGGCAGAATCTTTTCATAAGAAGTGCGATTAACCGCTATTACTACGCGGCATTTCATGTGAAAATAGAAATGTATAAGTGTCTGCACAAAGATCATGGTATAAACCTCATGGGGAAAGGCGGAAAAGCAAAGCATCATGGCATTAGAAGAGAGCATAAAAAGAATATATTAAGGAAAATCTCCTCAGAAGATCAATCTACGATGATGAAAGGGCACTTAGATGCTTTTAGTACTCTCCTTCAGGAAGCTTATGGATATAGGAGGGTAGCAGATTATGAGCCCGATACAGATGTCACTTTAGACACCACAAGAACCAATAAAATAATGTTTAAATCGGCGACACAAAACGAGTGCATGGAGATAGACTTTGAAGAGGTTCGTGAATGGCCGGAGGAAGCCCGCCAGCGCAGTCAGGAAATCATTCGGATAGTAGAGAATCAATTGCCCCGTGATCCGGCTAGTTAATACGATGCATAAATCATCTATCAATACAGGAGACCGACAAGATTTAGAAAGAACTGTAACCACTTTCCTCCGAAGGCGTTGGGGAAATGAAGTTTCAGGTGTTTTTATGACCATCCATGAAGAGGACGAGACTATTGATGTCCTTATAGATCTCTCTGAGGCTTCTCTTATTGACCAAGATGGAATAAAAGCCGACTATTTAAAACTGCTACGGGAGATGAAATTACGCTCAGGAAAAATCAGTTGGATTGCTCGCAGTGGCTTGGTTGACAAAACGTGGCTCTTAACACTTTTGAAAATCATAGGGTCTGCGAGTCTGCAAGATATCATTAAAGCCGTCAAGGAAAACTTTCCCTATATAGAAGAGAGCCAAGTGAAAAAGAAAATAGAGTCTTTGCGAAGAAGCGGAGAAATAATATGGCAACCTCCTCACACTGACACAAATAATTTGGCCACCTATGCGCTTACTAAAAAAGGGTTGGATATAGCCCGCTCCTTTATTGGAACACAAAGCCCGGACGTAAGAAGGGCTCTATATTTGAGTGCACAGTGTAAAAAGTGTGTTAGTATTGCTAATAGGAGTGGCGAATGAATTGCAGGGTATGCCATCATACTCGCCGCGCAAGGCTAGGCAAAGAAGGGCGCTCCACATTGGGTCGCTTTTCCTTCAGAAAGCGCGACCAAATGTGTCGCTTGTTAAACAATAGTCAAACATAGCCGTGATAGCCCCGCCACTCCTTGTTTCCTATATAGACACGAAACATTATCTTCAGGCGCTAGGCGAAGAGTTCTCCTGCGACGACAAAGATAAGATACGCGCGCTGGCTGAGAGGAACTTGCCTCCTGTTGTTTCGTATTCTTGCTTGGGTTTGCTTTTTGGTTTGGATGCTCGATTTGTTCGCTCCCTAAGTAATGAGAAAAAGTATTACCGCATTTTTAAGGTTAAGAAAAGCAATAAGCAAAGGCGGATTCATGCCCCGAAGGTTGCATTAAAGGTAATACAAAAGTGGTTTGGTTATCATTTGGCGCGCGCTCTCAAAGAGGACTCAACATTCCCTGATGACCACATTTTTGGTTTTGTTCCTGAAAAGTCACATATTCTGGCTGCGCAAAAACATTGCGCAGCCAGACCCGACTGGGTTTGCTCCGCAGATATTGAAAACTTCTTTGGAACAACAAACGGAGACACCATAAAGAGGCCGCTCATGGGGTTAGGATACTCCGAACATGCTTGCGACATCATTCTTGCGCTGTGCTGTTACAAAGATTATTTGCCCCAAGGCGCTCCATCCAGTCCTGTTTTGTCTAATCTGGCAATGAAAGAAACGGATGCAAAATTATGTTCTTTAGCCGAACAAAAGAAGGTGTTATTTACACGGTATGCGGACGATATTGTCTTCTCAGGCTCAGGGGATTTGGATTCCGACCAGTTCCGACAATCTGTGAATGAAATATTTCATGATACCTGCTGGAAACTCTCTCAAAGAAAAACTTACTTTATGCAACGCGCGCAAGGTGCGGGTCTGAAAGTTCACGGCTTGCTGATACATAACGATAATGTAAGGCTCCCTAAATCTTACCGAAACAAAATCCGAGCTTATAAGCATATGCTGGGCCAGGAGAGGCCGAACACAGAAATAAAGAAAGAAAGCGTGAAGCGGCTAACAGGGCATGTCAAGTATGCGCAACATGTAGAAAATCAGCACATGGAAAATCTCGGAGAGGATTCGGATGAGCCTGTTTGAGGCGTTGGTCGAAGGCCTGCATTTCCAATTCTAATAATAGGGTCTGGCTTTAACTATGTCCTTTAACTCATCAATCTCAAGCCAAGGTTCTTTGCGATGGATCATTCGGTGACAACTAGCGCAAACGAGGATTAAATCCTCTGGGCAGGTCTCGCGCGCGCCGTCGCTGAGTGGTCGGGTATGGTGACACTCAATATAGCCATCGCCGCGTTCGCCATAATTTTTACGATAATTGAAGTCGCACACCTCACAAAAAATATCCTTATATTCTTCTAAGAACAATGCTTTTTTGTGTTGAACGAGTCCGTTATTGATAGTCATCGTTTTGGGAATTATATGCCTGTGTATGCAATCAGACCATTAAACAGAGGCATTTCAATGACAAAGAGAAAGGCAAAGACAATCGGATTATTTGAACTGTATAAGATGTTTGAAACAGAGCACAAAGCAGTGAAATGGCCGGAGTCAATTTTAGGATTGCGGACTGACAGGCTGTTTTGCATACGCAGGCATATAATTCCCAAAATGTTGGGTTTCTGCGAAAAGTTGTTATGATTGACGGCTATTCGTACTCCGATATAAGCAGTATTTATCAGGATTTGGTGATGAAAGATTTAATTTGCCCGTCTATATTGTCCGCTGATTTGGCGCGCCTTGGCGAACAGGTCAATGCGGCGCTGGATGCCGGCGCGGACATGATTCACTTTGACGTGATGGACAATCACTATGTGCCGAATCTGACATTCGGCCCGATGGTCTGCAAAGCGGTGCGCGATTACGGGGTTGCCGCGCCCTTGGATGTGCATCTGATGGCGACGCCGGTCGATCGGCTGATCGAGGCGTATGCCGATGCCGGAGCGGATTGGATCACCTTTCATCCGGATGCGACCGATGATGTCGCGCGCAGTTTGCGACTGGCAAAAGACAAAGGCTGCAAAGCGGGCTTGGTGCTAAACCCGCAGGCGTCGCTTGAGAGCGCGGCGCAGGCCGTGGGCGAGATCGATATGCTATTGCTGATGTCGGTGAATCCGGGATTCGGCGGTCAGCAGTTTATGCCGTCGGCGCTGGATAAGTTGCGCGAGGCGCGGCGCCTGATCGACCGCAGCGGGCGCGAGATTCGCTTGGAGATCGACGGCGGAATCAAAGTGTCCAATATCGCCGCGGCGAAGGCCGCGGGCGCGGATACCTTTGTCGCGGGGTCGGCGATCTTCGGCGCCGACGACTATCGCGAGACGATCGGGGCGATGCGCCGCGCCATCGCAGCGGCCGCGTCATCGCGCTGACGGCGGATGAATTTGACGCGAGAACAATATCAACGACTGGTTGATCAGGGTTACACGCACATCCCGTTATTTATCGAGGTTGAGACCGACAGCTCGCCCGCCGATATTTATCTGAAACTGGCGGCGGGCAAGATGAGCTACTTGTTGCAATCGGCGGGAGCCGATACCGAGCAGGGGCGATACTCTTTTATTGGGCTTGAGTGTCGCAAGCACATTCGCATCAGCGACAAGCGCATCACCCTGCATCGCAACGGCGAGGAGCAAACCCGCGCGGCGGATGATCCCTTGGCCTGGATAGAGGAATACATCAAGACTTTTCGCGTGCCTCCCATCGAAGGCTTGCCGCGGTTTAGCGGCGGGTTTGTGGGTTATTTCGGTTATGAGACGATACGGCTGATTGAGCCGAAACTCGCCGGCCGCGCGCTGCCCGACATGCTCGGCACGCCGGATATTTTTCTTTTTGTATCGGAGCGGCTTGCCGTATTTGACAGCGCGCGCAATGCGCTTTTTTTGATCGCGCATGCGGATGCATCGCGCGCCGACGCGTATGACGCCGCGCGCGAAGAGCTTGCGCGGATGCGCTCCGAGTTGCGCAAAGACGTTCCGCTGTTGCCGGCGGCGGAAAGCGCGCCGGATGAGAAAGACTTTGTGTCCGGTTTCGGCAAGGCGGAATATATGCGAGCGGCGGAGACGTGCCGGCAATACATCACCGACGGCGAAGCGATGCAGATCGTGTTGTCGCAGCGAATGCAAGCGCCGTTTCGGTGCGCGCCGTTTCATCTCTATCGGGCGTTGTTGCGCTTAAACCCCTCGCCGTATATGTACTATTTTGATTTTGGCGATTTCCGCGTGGTCGGTTCTTCTCCCGAGATACTCGCGCGGCTGCGGGGCGATGAGCTGACGCTCAGGCCCATCGCCGGCACCCGTCGCCGCGGGGCGACGGCGGCGGAAGACTTGGCGCTTGAGAAGGAACTGCTGGGGGATAAAAAGGAATTGGCCGAGCATCTGATGTTGATCGATCTCGGGCGCAATGATCTCGGGCGCATCGCGCGGATCGGCAGCGTCTGCGTCACCGAAAAGATGGCGATCGAGCGCTACTCCCACGTGATGCATATCGTTTCCAATGTGACCGGCAGGAAACGCGACGATGTCGGTTTGCCGGAGGTGTTGCGCGCGACTTTCCCGGCGGGCACCGTATCGGGCGCGCCCAAAGTGCGGGCGATGGAGATCATCGCGATGTTGGAGCCGGTGAAGCGCAATATCTACTCGGGGGCGGTCGGTTATATCGGCTGGGACGGCGCCATCGATACCGCCATCGCCATTCGCACCGCCGTCATCAAAGACGAGACGCTGTTTGTGCAGACCGGCGCCGGCCTGGTGTATGATTCAAACCCGGCGCACGAATGGATGGAGACGATGAACAAGGCGCGGGTTCTGTTCAAGGCCGCCGAGATGGCGGGCGCGGTATCGCGGGTATAATGCTTGTTCTTTTGCGGTTGTCGGTATGATTTTGATGATAGATAACTACGATTCGTTCACCTATAATCTGGTGCAGTATTTCGGCGAGTTGGGCGCGCGGGTGAAGGTGTTTCGCAACGACCGCATCGATGTCGCGCAGATCGCGTCTCTGGCGCCCGAACGAATCGTGATATCACCCGGTCCCGGAACTCCCGATACGGCCGGGGTGACGCTTGACACCATCCGCGCTTTTGCGCACAAGGCGCCGATACTGGGCGTGTGTCTTGGCATGCAGGCGATCGGCCAAGTGTTTGGCGGCAAGATCACGCATGCGGCGACAATCAAGCACGGCAAAACCTCGTTGATACACCACACGAGCGCCGGCGTTTTCAGCGGCTTTGAAAGCCCTTTCACCGCCACCCGCTATCACTCTTTGGCGATTGACAGAGCGTCTTTTCCCGCCGACTTGGAAGAAACCGCCTGGACCGAAGAGGACGCGGCAAGAGAGATTATGGGGATTCGCCACCGCGCCTATCCGGTCGCCGGTGTTCAATTTCATCCCGAATCCATCCTGACCCGCAACGGTCATGCGTTGCTGAAGAATTTTCTCGACGATGCAATTTAGCGATTTAATCAGAACGCTCAGCGCGAAGAAGCCGCTTGGCGCAGAGCGGGTGCGCGCCGCGATGCGGGCGATCATTGCCGGCGACAGCGATCCGGTGCAGGTCGGCGCGTTTCTCGCCGTGTTGCATATGTACGGAGAAGACAGCGCCACCCTGCAGGCGGCGGCCGAAGTGTTGCTGGAGGCGGCGGTGCCGCTTGATGCGCCCGCAGAGAATCTAATCGATACCTGCGGCACCGGCGGCGATGGCGTCGCCAGTTTCAATATTTCCAGCGCCGCGGCGATCGTTGCCGCCGCCGCCGGCGCGGTCGTGGCAAAACATGGCAATCGGGCGGTTTCAAGCAGTTGCGGCAGCGCCGATGTGCTCGAGGCGGCGGGGGTGGCGGTCGCGCTCGATGCGGCGGGCGTTGCGCACACGCTGGAGCGGGTCGGCATCGGTTTTCTGTTTGCTCCGAACTTTCATCCGGCGCTGGCGCAAGTGGCGCCGGTGCGCAAGGCGCTCGGCGTGCGCACCATATTTAATCTGCTGGGCCCGCTGGTGAATCCCGCGCGCCCGCCGCGCAGAATCATCGGCGTGTTTGACAAGAGCCTGTTGCGGACGATGGCCGCTGTGGCGGTCGCGCTCGGAGCGCGCCATGTGCTGGTCGCGCACTCCGAGGACGGCATGGACGAGATCAGCGCGTCGGCGCCGACCTCGGTGTATGAGATTGACGCCGCCAGCGGCGCGCAAAGGGAATTCTCCGTCACGCCCGAGGAGTTTGGCATCCAAGCGACGCCGCTGGATGCCTTGCGTGTCGACGGCGTCGAGCAGAGCCTGGCGATGTTGCATTCGGTTTTTTCCGGCGCGCCCGGCGCGGCAAGCGATGCGACGGCATTGAACGCCGGCGCGGCGTTGTATGTCGCCGGGCTGGCGGATAGCATCGGGCAAGGGGTGGCGCTGGCGCAAGAGACGATACGCGACGGCCGCGCGTCGGACAAGCTGAATCAGTGGGTCGCTGTGAGCGGCGAATATGTTTGAGGCGCGGATGTGATACTGGATACGATACTGCGCCACAAGCGCAATGAGATCAAGCGGGCAAAAAAGAAATACGGCATTTCGGCGCTCAAAGATTTTGCCGACGCGCAGGGCGCGGTGCGCGGCTTTGGCAACAGTTTGCGACAGCGGATAGCGGGCGGTCATGCGGCGGTCATCGCCGAGATCAAACGCGCATCGCCGAGCAAGGGGGTGTTGCGGGAGGACTTTGACCCGGTTCAAATTGCCGCCGGCTTCATGCGCGCCGGCGCGTGTTGTCTCTCCGTTTTGACCGATGTCCGTTTCTTCAAAGGGTCGGGGGCGATTCTGGACTTGGCGCGGCGCCACTGTATGTTGCCCGCCCTGCGCAAGGATTTCATCGTGGATACCTATCAGGTTTATGAAAGCCGCGCCCTCGGAGCGGATTGCATATTGCTGATCGCCGCCGCCTTGCCCGATGACGGTTTGTTGCAAGAGTTGTCCGCCGTCGCGCAGCGCTTGGGCATGGATGCGCTCTTTGAAGCGCACGATGAAGCCGAACTCGACCGTATTCTGGCGCTCGGCGACGCCGCCGCATTGATCGGAATCAACAACCGCAATTTGCGCACCTTTGAAGTCTCCCTTGAAACGAGCATCGCTCTGGCCGCAAGAGTGCCCGAGGACAAACTGGTCGTCAGCGAGAGCGGGATTCAAACACCGGCCGATATTGAGACCCTGCGACGGAATAACATCCGCGCGTATCTGATCGGAGAGACCCTGATGCGGGCCGCCGACCCGGCGACGGCTCTGCGCGAATTGATCGCTGCGCAATAGGCTATCCGCTTGGTGTTGCCCGCGCTCTGGCCGCAAGAGCGCCCGAGGACAAACTGGTCGTCAGCGAGAGCGGGATTCAAACACCGGCCGATATTGAGACCCTGCGACGGAATAACATCCGCGCGTATCTGATCGGAGAGACCCTGATGCGGGCCGCCGACCCGGCGACGGCTCTGCGCGAATTGATCGCTGCGCAATAGGCTATCCGCTTGGTGTTGCCCGCGCTCTGGCCGCAAGAGCGCCCGAGGACAAACTGGTCGTCAGCGAGAGCGGGATTCAAACACCGGCCGATATTGAGACCCTGCGACGGAATAACATCCGCGCGTATCTGATCGGAGAGACCCTGATGCGGGCCGCCGACCCGGCGACGGCTCTGCGCGAATTGATCGCTGCGCAATAGGCTATCCGCTTGGTGTTGCCCGCGCTCTGGCCGCAAGAGCGCCCGAGGACAAACCGGTCGTCAGCGAGAGCGGGATTCAAACGCCGGCCGATATTGAGACCCTGCGACGGAATAACATCCGCGCGTATCTGATCGGAGAGACCCTGATGCGGGCCGCCGACCCGGCGACGGCTCTGCGCGAATTGATCGTTGCGCAATAGGCTATCCGCTTGGTGTTGCCCGCGCTCTGGCCGACTCGTTGCGTCGCAGGCGCAGATTGCCCATACTGTCCCGTTGCGCCCGCCAGTTTTGCGCCACCCAGGTGGTGCAATTGGCATCGGAGATCACCGTGTTGGCTTCAAAGCGCTCGTTCGCGCGGGCGCTCGTTTGATACTTCCCGAGCGCTTCTTGGAATGTGATCTCCGGTTCGCTATGGGCTTCCAGACGCAACGACACCAACTCTGCCGCCGCATCCAGGCGGTGACCGTAACGCTGTTCGTGCATGCGGTGGAATGCGGCTTGGGTTCGCTCCGGGCCCTGCCACGGCAAGGTGAGGCAGAACAACTGTCCCAGATAGCGCAGGTCACAACTATATCGCAGCTCAAATTGCGCGATTTGTTGCGCGCGCATAGCGCTTGCGACTTGCCTTTCAAGCCGTTGCCGAATGGCGGCGATCGCGGATGCCTCAATGCCGTCGATCGGCGCGCATACGGTATGCGTGCGATACAGTCCCTTGCGCGCCGTAAGCATACCGAGCGCCGACAAGACGCCCGCATAGGCCGGTATGATCGCCCGCTTGATATTGAGTCCGTCCGCCAGCGCGCAAATATGCAGGCCCGCCGCCGCGCCGAATCCGCACAGCAAAAACGCATCGCCCGAACAGGCTTTTGCGGCCAGCGTTTTTCTCAGCGCTTGTACCATCTGCTCGTTCGCCAGCTTTATCACACCGTCCGCCGCTTCGTCGCGATCGATGCCAAGCGCGGCACAAAGAGGCCGAAACGCCGCCTCCGCCTTTGCCATATCCAAAGTCAGGTTTTGCAGGACGGTCGGTATGTGACCGAGAATCAGGTTGGCATCGGTGACGGTCGGCTTTTCGCCGCCGCGTCCGTAACACGCCGGGCCGGGCATGGAGCCGGCGGATTCGGGGCCAAGGCGCAGCAGGCCGGCTTCATCCGCGAAGGCGATGGAGCCGCCGCCGGCGCCGATCGTTCGGATATCCGCCATCGGTATCGTCACCGGCCAACAGCCGATCTGTCGGCAGCCGGTCAGGGCTATGTCGCCGTCGATGATCGCGACATCGGTCGAGGTGCCGCCCATATCAAAGGCGAGCATTTTTTGTTCGCCTAACATATCCGCGACGTGCTTGGCGCCGATCACACCCCCCGCGGGCCCGGACAAAAGCAAGTTGACCGAGCGCTTGGCGGCTTGCTGTGATGCGATGGTATGTCCGTTGCTTTGCATCACCCGGATGTTTGCGGCGGGCAATGCGCTGCCGAGTTTTTTCAGGTAGGCGTCTATCAAAGGGATGAGACGCGCATTGAGCCAGGTGACGATGCCGCGCTCGTACTCGCCGGGCGCCGGATGCAACGCGGAGGAGCGGGAGACAAAAAAATCGTCTTGCAGCGCGCGCTCTATTTCCTCCTCAAAATGGCTGTCTATAAAGGAAAACAGGAGATTAACGGCGACCGATTGCGCCCCCATTTGCTTGAGGCGCCGGCGGATGGCAACGATCTGCGCGGCATCCAATTCTTCCAACACCTCTCCCTGCGGTGTGATGCGTCCGCCGGTTTCAAAACACAGTTCGCGCATAACGGGGATGGTCTTTGCCGCCGGTTTCAGGTTGTACAATTCGCTCCGTGTTTGTCTGCCGATCGTCAGCGTATCGGCGAAGCCGTAGTTTGTGATGTAAGCGGTCTTCGCTCCGCGTCCTTGCAACACCGCATTGGTCGCGATGGTGGTGCCGTGCATCATCGACAGGGGCAGATGCGGCGCGATACCCAACTCGCGCAGTCCGCTAACGATCGCTTGCTCGGGCGCATCCGGCGTGGACAAGGTCTTATGAGCCCTTACGCCCTCCTCGGTGACCAGCACAAAGTCGGTGAATGTGCCCCCTGTATCGATGCCAATTAGTATGTTATTCACAATCTTTCAGTCGGATTTCAAGTGGTTGGAATGACTCATAGTGTAAGGGTTATTCACAAGATATTCCGTATATATACACATAGATATTCACCCCCGACCACAATATATAGTAGTTATGGTCGCAAAGTAGTGCTATTATAGACACAAGATGCGGTAGACATCGCTTTGACGGGTTATTTTGTTTGAAAGGCCCGTTGAGAAGGTAAATATAGTCGGGCTTTGCCCTTTAATTTTAGAGAGAGAGAGACACCAATAATGGAGATACAAAAACAGCAAACAGATACCAATTTGTCCTCGCCGGCTGTCGTCGGCGCCGAAGCGTCGGCGGTTGAGATGCCGGTGGCCGTGCCGGGACAGTACCGAGTGATTCGTCGCAACGGCAAGACCACGGCATTTGATTCGAGCAAGATCGCGGTTGCTGTGACGAAAGCGTTTCTGGCGGTCGAAGGCAACGCCGCCGCCGCGTCAACGCGCATACATAAGATTGTCGAAGAGCTGACCGAGCAGGTCGTGACCGCGCTGACGCGCAATCGCTCTTCTTACGGCGAGACCTTTCATATAGAGGATATTCAGGATCAGGTTGAGTTGGCATTGATGCGCGGCGGGCATCACCGCGTGGCCAGGTCTTATGTGCTGTATCGCGAACAACGCGCGCAGGAACGTCTGAACAAGAAGAAGAGCGAAGAGAGCGCGGCGCAACCCGATGCGGAAATCATGGTCGAGTACGCCGACGGCGGCACCCGCCCGCTTGACTTTGAACGCATGCAGCGGATGGTGCGTGACGCGTGTCTTGACACCGAGCATGTCGCGCCCGATTTAATCCTTGAGCAAGCGCTGCGTAATTTGTACAGCGGCATGAAAGAAGAGGATATCAATAGCGTCGTCGTGATGAGCGCGAGGAGCCTGACCGAGCAGGACCCGAACTACAGTTTCGTGGCGGCGCGTTTTCTGTTGCAGCGGCTTTGGGGCGAAGCTCTGGCCTTCCTCAATCGGTCGGATGTGTCGGAGTTGGATGCCGACATGCATTACGCGGCCTATTTCCCGGACTATGTCCGACGGGCCTGCGATTTGGAGCTGCTCGACCCGAGGCTCATGACCGAATACGACTTGGAGCGCTTGGCGCAGGCGTTGCGCCCGCAACGCGACCGCCAGTTTAACCATCTGGGGCTGCAGACCTTATACGATCGCTACTTTATCCACTCCGATTCCGAGGCGCGGATAGAATTGCCGCAGGCGTTTTTTATGCGGGTTGCGATGGGGCTGGCATTAAACGAGACGAACCAGAACGACCGGGCGATAGAGTTTTATAATTTGCTCTCTTCCTTTGACTTCATGAGCTCAACGCCGACGCTGTTTAATTCCGGCACCTTGTATCCGCAGTTGTCTTCGTGTTATCTGACGACGATAGACGACGATTTGCACGGCATATTTGAGGCGATGCGGGACAATGCCATGTTGTCCAAGTTTGCCGGCGGGCTCGGCAACGATTGGACGCCGGTGCGGGCGATGGGTTCTTACATCAAAGGCACCAACGGCAGGTCGCAAGGCGTCGTGCCCTTCCTCAAGGTTGCCAATGACACCGCCGTGGCGGTGAATCAGGGCGGCAAACGCAAAGGCGCCGTGTGCGCCTATCTTGAGACTTGGCATCTTGATATCGAGGAGTTCCTTGAGTTGCGCAAGAACACCGGCGACGACCGTCGGCGCACGCACGATATGAATACGGCCAATTGGGTGCCGGACCTGTTTATGAAACGGGTCAAAGAAAATGCGCGCTGGACATTGTTTTCCCCGAACGAGACCGGCGATTTGCACGATTTGTGCGGGCGCGAATTTGAAAAGCGGTATGTCGAATACGAAGCGGCGGCGGAGCGCGGCGAGTTGGAGACATACAAGCGCGTCGAAGCGGCGCAGTTGTGGCGCAAGATGATTAACATGCTGTATGAGACCGGTCACCCGTGGTTGGCATTCAAAGACCCGTGCAACATCCGCTCGCCGCAGCAACATGTCGGCGTGGTGCACTCTTCCAACCTGTGTACCGAGATCACATTGAACACCTCCAAGAGCGAGATCGCGGTGTGTAATCTCGGCTCGGTCAATCTGGCGCAGCACGTCGATGAGAACGGTTTGAATACGGAGAAACTGGAAGCCACGATCAACACCGCGATGCGGATGCTGGATAACGTAATTGATTGCAATTACTACAGTGTCCGCAAGGCGCGCAATTCCAACATGCGCCATCGTCCGGTGGGGCTTGGCATCATGGGTTTTCAGGATGCCTTGTATAAGTTGCGCCTGCCGTATTCCGACGAGCGGGCGGTGGAGTTTGCCGACCGTTCTATGGAAGCGGTGAGTTATTTTGCGATTCAGGCTTCGGTTGATCTCGCGCAGGAACGCGGCGCGTATTCGAGTTTCAAAGGCTCGCTGTGGAGCCGGGGCATCTTGCCGATCGACTCTGTCAAGATGCTGGCCGACAGCCGCGACGGGATGTTGAAAGCGGATATGTCTTCGACGATGGACTGGGATGCGTTGCGCGCCCGCGTGAAAAAGGTCGGGATGCGCAATTCCAACACCATGGCGATCGCGCCGACCGCGACGATTTCAAATATCTGCGGCGTGTCCCAAAGCATAGAGCCGACTTACCAGAACCTGTTTGTCAAATCCAATCTGTCGGGCGAGTTCACGGTGGTGAACACATACTTGCGCAATGACCTGCGCGCGCTCGGCTTGTGGGACGAAGTGATGGTTCACGATCTCAAATACTACGACGGCAGTGTGCGCCAGACCGACAGAATTCCCGACGAGCTCAAAGCGTTGTACGCCACCGCTTTTGAGATAGACCCGCGCTGGCTGGTCGAGGCCGCATCGCGGCGGCAGAAATGGATCGACCAATCCCAGTCGCTCAACTTGTATATGGCGGAGCCGTCGGGCAAAAAGATGTCCAACCTCTACGAGTTGGCGTGGGTGAGAGGTTTGAAAACGACTTACTATCTGCGTTCTATGGGGGCGACCCATGTGGAGAAGAGCACCCTCAACACGGCCGACTCCAAGTTGAACGCGGTGTCAAACAGCCGGCCGGAAGCGCCCGCGTGTTCGATGGACGAAGGCTGCGAAGCATGCCAATAAAACAACTATAGGAGACGATACTTATGCAACAACCAAGTCAATTTAATTGGGATTCCCCCTTGGCCGATAACGACCCGGTTATCGATGCCCCGGAGCTTGTCCGCAAGCGCAACGGCAATGCGGGCAGCGGGCAACGCGCAGCCGTTGCGCCGCAGAACGGCGCCGGCGACAGCGGAGTGACCGGCCTTGAAGACCTGCAGATGGGGGCCGCGCGGATTCAAGTCGATGACAAACAGATCATCAATTGCCGCGCCGACTTAAACCAACTGGTGCCGTTCAAATACGCCTGGGCGTGGGACAAATATCTCGCGGCGTGTAACAACCATTGGATGCCGCAGGAGATCAACATGACCGCCGATGTCGAGTTGTGGAAGCGGGCGGACGGTTTGACCGAGGCCGAGCGGATGGTGGTCAAACGCAATCTGGGTTTCTTCTCGACCGCCGACTCGTTGGTCGCGAACAATCTGGTGTTGGCGGTATATCGTCACATCACCAATCCCGAGTGTCGGCAATATCTCTTGCGCCAGGCGTTTGAGGAGGCGGTACACACCCACGCATACCAATATTGCATTCAATCATTGGGCTTGGATGAGGGCGAAGTGTTTAACATGTATCGCGAACTGCCGTCGGTGGCGCACAAGTCCGAATGGGCTTTGCCGTATACCAAGAGTCTGAGCGATCCGACTTTCAAAACCGGCTCGCTGGCGGACAACCGGCGTTTGTTGCGCGACTTGATCGCGTTTTATGTCGTGTTTGAAGGCATCTTCTTTTATGTCGGCTTTGCGCAGATATTGTCGATGGGACGGCGCAACAAGATGGTCGGCGTCGCCGAACAGTTTCAATATATCCTGCGCGACGAGTCCATGCATATGAACTTCGGCATAGATGTCATCAATCAAATCAAGTTGGAAAATCCGGATCTGTGGAGCGAAGCGTTCCAATCCGAGATGATAGAACTGATCATGGAAGGGGTCAAGCACGAGAAACTGTATGCCGAGGACACGATGCCGCAGGGCATTTTGGGCATGAATGCAAACTCGTTCAAGCAATATGTCGAGTTTATTGCCAATCGGCGCTTTGCGCAGATTGATTTGCCGGAGCAGTTTCCCGGCGTCAAAAACCCGTTCCCGTGGATGTCCGAAATACTGGACTTGAAAAAAGAGAAAAACTTCTTTGAAACCCGCGTAACCGAGTATCAAACCGGCGGTGCTTTGGATTGGGACGACTGAGGCGGGCAGCGCGACCTCTTCGTCGCACAGGGCGGCTTCTGTCCGCGACGAAGCGACGGAGAGGCTTGTTGCCGTAACGCGCGCCCGAGGCATGTAATATGATGGACTCTGTTCGGGCTTTTTCTTTTCGCAGCATACACCTGCTCGGCTTGGCGCTGGCGATAGCGTCTCTGCTCATCGCCGTTTTTTTCATGCAGGGGTATCTGGGTCTGGCCGCATGCCCTCTGTGCATCATCGACCGCTGGCTGGTCGGCCTTGCCGCCGTCCTGTTTGCTCTCGCGGCGACACACAATCCGTCCCGCATCGGCCAGCGCATCTATGCCGGTTTGAATATGCTCGTCTGCGCCGCCGGCATGGCGGTCGCCGGTCGCCACATTTGGCTGCAGAGTGTGCCGCCGGAGGACGTTCCCGACTGCACGCCCGGACTGGACTACCTGATGGAGGCGCTGCCGTTGCAAAAAGTCTTTGCGGTATTGATGAACAGCGCCGGCGAATGCGCCGAAGTCGTCTGGACATTTCTGGGTCTGTCCATTCCCCAGCAGACCTTGCTGCTTTTTATCGCGCTCTTTCTGGTATCGCTGATCGTCGTCGTCAAAGCATGCGGCGGCGGACATCGCGGATAGGGCGATGGGTGCGCGTATCGTCTCGGTCAATGTCGCACAGCCTCGTGTGGTGATGTACAAAGGCCGCGAAGTGACAACGAGCATTCGCAAAAAGCCGATATCCGGCCGCCGTGTCGCCCTCGGCGAGGACGGACTTTGCGGCGACGCTCAGGCTGACCGCGCGCGCCACGGCGGCGCGCACAAGGCGGCGTATGCTTATGCCAGCGAGCATTATGAATACTGGCGCAGCCGCCATCGCCTGCGCGCCGAAAGTTACGGCCTGTTCGGCGAAAATCTGACGACAGAAGGCCTGTCGGATAACGATGTTTGCATAGGCGATGACATTGCCATCGGTGATGCGATCTTGCGCGTGACCCAGCCGCGCATCCCGTGCTACAAATTGAATATCGCGACGAATCGCGAACGGTTTGATAGGGTCTTCGGTCACAGCGCCCGGCTCGGCTTTTATATGAAAGTGATGAAAACAGGTTTTGTTCAAAACGGCGACGCGATTGAGATCGCCTCTCGCGACGCGTTGCAAATCAGTTCGCAGGCTATTGCCGAAATGTGCTTTCTTGACACCGAAAACTATTCGGGGATGACATATGCGATGCGGCACAAGGAATTGCCCCCCGATATCGCCAAAGTGTTTCAACACCGTCTGGCACGAAGCGGCCGGCTTTTCGGATAAACCGGTCTGACGGCATGACTGATCGCATCGCATTCATCGGCATCGGCAACATCGCCCAGCGCATCATCGCCGGTTTGATAAAGAGCGGTGTTGAACCGCAGCGCATCGTCGTCGCCGAGCATAACCGGCGGCGGCTGCAAGCGTTTTGTGCCGCTTACCCGGGCTTGATATTAGCGGCTTCAAATCGCGAGGCGGTCGCCGACGCGGCAACGACCGTCGCCTGTGTCAAACCGAATGACATGCGTTCTGTTTGTGCGGAGATCGCTCCGGCTCTCAACGGCCTGTTCATGTCGACAGCGGCGGGCGTTCCAATCGCGCGCCTGTCCGAGTGGACGCAAGGCTGTCGGAGCATCGCGCGCTGCATGCCGAACACACCGGTATCGCTGTTACAAGGCGCGGTCGGTTTGTACGCGGCGGCGGAAGTGTCCGCCGACAGCCGCCGGGATGCGCAGAGCCTGTTTGCCAGAGTCGCGGCGGTTTTCTGGCTTGACAAAGAGAGCGATATGAATGCCATGACGGCTTTGTGCGGCAGCGGGCCGGGATATTTTCTGGCGCTGGCCGAACAGCTTGCGGCAATCGCCCGCGATTGCGGTTTTGCGGATACGCAACGGTTCGCAGCGGAGGTGTTGTCTCACGGCGCGCAAGTCATCGCGCGGTTCGGCGCCGAGGATACCGATGCATTGATCGCACATTGCGCAGAATATCCCGAGCAATGCGGCTTGGCGAACAGCGAGGATGAGCGGATGTTCTATGCGATGTGCCTGAGTTGTGTGGCGGCGTTTGTGACCGGACTGAAAAAAGCGGCGGCGCAATCGGGGTTTGCCCCGTCGACCGCGACCGCGATGGTTCATGCGACCTTATCCGGCAGCGCGGCGCTGGCGGCAGACGAAGGCGATGCAAAGCGGTTGTATGCGCAGGTCGCCTCCAAAGGCGGCACGACTGCGGAGGGAATCAAAGTGTTGAAGGAAGCAAATCTAAAACAGTTGCTGGCAGCGGATGCGCGGGGTGGCCGCGCCGCCTTCGGCGCGCAACAGTATCGCGACGCGCAAGCGCTCGCGCAACGCATGTTTCATGCGGCGCAACAACGCGCCGCCGCGATGGAGGCGGAGGTCTCCGCTTAGGTCGGATGGGCGTTTCCGTGTCTGACAACCCGCTGCTGTTTCTGGTTGATAACCTGTTCACGTTTTATATCATCGCGCTGATTCTGCGCGGCATCCTGTCGCTGGCGTCGGCCGATTTTTATAACCCGGTTTCCCAGTTCGTATTTAAGCTGACCGAACCGCCGCTTTCCATCCTGAGAAAATTTATCCCGGTCGCGGGGCGTTGGGATATGTCGTGTTGGGTTTTTGCGTGGTTGCTCGGTGTCGCCGAGACATGGCTTATCTCTGTGATTCTGGGGTATGCGTTTTCCCCGCCGCAAGCGGCTTTCGCCGCCGTCGTCACGCTCAGCCTGCTGGTGATACGGATCTATATCTTTGCCATCTTTGCGCTGGCTATCAGCAGTTGGTTTGTCAGCGGGAGGCAAGCGCTGTCCCACCCGGCAATCTCTTTGCTCTTCGCTGTGACAGAACCGGCGCTCGCCCCTTTCAGGCGCATCATGCCGAGCCTTGGCGTGATCGACATCAGCCCTCTGGCGGCCATTTTCGCGCTGTACTTTCTGATGAGCGTGATACGCCACATTGCGGCGTGGGTCGCGGTCGTCGTCTTTTAGCGACTTAGCGACCGGTAACGAACGAATGTTAGCGCTCGGTTTGGAAACATCGTGCGACGAGACCGGAATCGGTCTGGTCGATTCCGAGCGCGGCGTTGTCGCCGGCGAAATATTCAGCCAAGCGGAACTGCACCGCCCGCACGGCGGTGTCGTTCCGGAACTCGCTTCGCGCGACCACCTAAAAAAGCTGCTGCCGCTCGTGCGCAAAGCGCTGCGACCGTACGACCTCAAGGCGATAGATGCGGTGGCGTATGCCAAAGGCCCCGGTTTGATCGGGGCGTTGCTGACCGGGGCGACATTTGCGCACAGTCTGGCGTGGGCGCTTGCCAGACCGGCCATCGGCGTACATCATATGGAAGCGCATCTGCTGGTGTGCGAGTTAGGCGCTGCGGCTTTCAAGCCGCCGTATCTGGCCTTGCTGGTTTCCGGCGGGCATACCCAATTGGTTGAGGTGCGGGGCTTGGGGAACTATCGACTGCTCGGCGAGACGCTCGATGATGCCGTCGGCGAGGCCTTTGACAAGGTGGCGCGGATGCTCGGCCTGACCTACCCGGGCGGGCCGGCGATCCAACAACTCGCGCAAAACGGCCGCGAAGGCCGGTTTGAATTCTCCCGCCCGATGAGCGATCGCCGCGACTTAAACTTCAGTTTCAGCGGGCTGAAGACACAGGTCTTGCGGGCGGTCCAACGGCAGGGCGACAGCGAGCAAGAGCGCGCCGATATCGCGCTCGCGTTTGAGACGGCGGCGGTGGATGCGCTGATGATCAAATGCCGTCAGGCGCTGGCGTTGCGCAAAACAAAGAAACTGGTGATTGCCGGCGGCGTTGCGGCGAATCTTCGTTTGCGCAAAAGCATTGAAAGCCTGCGCGCGGATGGAACGGAGGTTTTCTGCCCGCCGCAAGATTTGTGCACGGATAACGGCGTTATGATTGCCCACGCCGGCTTGCTCCGCCTGCAAGCCGGACAAGCTCCCGATCGCTTCGCGCGCGCGCATCCGCGATGGGGCCTCAACGAGCTCGCCGATCTCGGCGCTGTGGCAACCCGCGCGGCGGGGTCAGAACAGACGTGATTCGGCGCCGTTGCGGATTCTGTCGATATTGCCGCGGTGGCGCACCACGACCCATATCGCGATGACAACGCTTGCCAATACGATCGCGCCTGCCTGCCCGAGAAAGAACAGGGTGACCGGCGCCGATGCGCAAGCGACGATTCCGCCAAGCGAAGAGAAACGCGATAGCGCCGCGACAATCAACCAGATTACAATCCAGCATAATCCCGTCAGCGGCGAGATTGCGAGCAGCGTCCCCAGGCAACTTGCGACCCCTTTGCCGCCTTTGAAGCGATGAAAGACCGGATACAGGTGTCCGATGACCGAGGCGACCGCCATAACGGCGAGCGTGGTATCGCCCAAGCCGAGCGCGCCGGCCGCGAATATCGGCAGATACGATTTTGCGATGTCACAGAGCAATACGACAGCGGCGAGTTTCTTGCCGCCGACGGTGATCATATTGGTCGCGCCCGGATTGCCCGAGCCGCCCTCGCGCGGGTCTGTTGTTCCGGCCAGATGGGTGACGATGATCGCAAAGGAAACAGACCCCGCAAAATAGGCGAGAGCGATGGCAATGATGTCTGTGGCGGGCATTTTTCGGCGGATATGTTATGCGATACGATACGGTGAAAGACAGCGCTTTGTCATTATACTAAACACCGCCGTCTTATCCTGTTGCACGGTTGGGTGGCGACGACATGTTGGGATGAGATGAAACCATGCCTCAAAGGATGTTCTATTGCCACGCCGCAGTTACCCGGGCACGGCGACAGCCGCGATGCGGCGCAGGCGGGTATTACGTTGCCCTATGTCCGATATGCCTTGGCATCATGCGAATATTTCGATTATTTCCGGCAGCGGTGTATAATTCCGCCGATTATTAACTCTTTTAGAAATTATAAAGATTCATGACTACTCGCGGGACAGAAGGCTCTTTGGTCGCTCGCCTAACAAGGCAGAGGTTCAGAGCGCAAATCAATTCATAAATGCTATCGGGCCTGAGTCCAAAGAGGGCAAGCCCGCAAAGGTGTCGCTTGCCCTTGAAGCCGGCAAAGCTAATGTGACACTTGAGCCTGCTGTGGCAACAGCGCTTCTTGAAGTTTTGCAGCGGTTATGATTTTTATATGACTCCGGTTGATGCGGAGTTAACAACCCAACAAGCCGCCGACCATCTGAATGTGTCCCGCCCCTTTCTTGTGCGACTCCTTGAGAAGGGGGATATTCCTTTTGCCAAGGCAGGTCGTCACCGCCGTATCCGTGCTCATGACCTCTTCGCCTACAAAAAGAAACGGGATGCGAGGCGGTCCAGGGCCTTGAGCGCCCTTGCCAAAGCGGATGCCGAAGCCGGCCTTGTATGAGCCGGCATTCGGGACGGCCCATAGCCGCCCTCGATGCATGTGTTCTTGGCGGCGCGCTCCGGCGCAACATATTGCTCAGTCTTGCCGAAGCCGATTTGTTCCGCCCTAAATGGAGCGCCCGCATCTTAGAGGAAACACAAAAAGCAATTTCAAAGATGACGAAAAGCAAGACCGACGGTTCTCGGCAACGAGAAAAGATTGAGGATGCGTTTCCGGAAGCATTAGTGACCGAATACGAAAGCCTTGAGAAGGATTTGAATCTGCCGGATGCCGATGACAGACATGTATTGGCGGCTGCCATAAAGGCATCGGCTTCTGTCATTGTGACAGACAACCTTGTTCATTTTCCTGTCAAAGCTCTCCGGCCATATGCGCTCAAAGCAATGTCGGCAAATGATTTCATTATTGAAATGGTCGAATTTGATTTGCCCAGAGATCTTCTTGCGCTAGAACGCATGCGACGGCGCTTTAAAAAGCCCATGATGAGCAAAGCAGATCTTATTCATAAGACTAAGGCGCAAGGGTTGCCCGGAGTTGCGGCCATCCTGAGCGAGTACCGCCAATCTTTGCAGAGGTAATCCGGTCACAACCGAATCCGCTTGTGCCAACCCTTGCGCAGGAGCGCAATATCAACCGGATGTTTGCCCGATGCGCGGATAGGGCATAATCTGACGATGGATTGGGAGACAGACAAGCCGATACGAGGGGCCGCACCGCGCCGGCTTGCGGGCGCGCGGCGAGTCAGCCCTCGTGCCGAGGCGCGCAAGCATGAGGCGAAGCGTAGCGGGCATTTTCCGGCGGATATGTTATGCGATACTATGCGGTGAAAGACAGTGCTTTGTCATTATACTAAACACCGCCGTCTTATCCTGTTGCACGGTTGGATGGCGGCGACGACATGTTGGGATGAGATGAAACCATACCTCAAAGGATGTTCTATTGCCACGCCGCAGTTGCCCGGGCACGGCGACAGCCGCGATGCGGCGCAGGCGGGTATTACGTTCGCCGATCTCCGGCAGTTGGCGGCGGCGCTCGCCGCTGCGGCGCCCGATGATTCCATTTGGGTCGGGTGGTCGCTCGGGGGGTTGGTCGCGCAGATGATAGCCGTCTGGCACCCCGAGAAAGTTCGGCATTTGATTTGCGTCTGTTCAAGCCCCAGGTTTATTGCCGCAGATGATTGGCGCGATGGAATGCCGCCCGCCCGCTTTGACCGCTTTGCTTGCAAACTGGAGACCGATCATCGCGCCTGTGAGCGCGAATTTATTGCGTTGCAGACGATGGGAGACAGCAACGAAGGCGCGCTTAGAAAGCGGTTGCGCGGCTGCCTCGCCCGCCCTTGTGACGCCGGCGAACTGAAAGCCGGCTTGGATGTGTTGGCGCAAACGGATATGCGCGAAGCCATCGCCGGCTGTCAATGTCCGGTTTCGTTTGTCGCCGGCGAACACGATCGCCTGACCAGCGCAAAGAGCCTCAAGGCGGCGAGCCGGTTGCCGCCCGACGGGCGCTATCATTGCATCCCGGCAACGGCACACGCGCCGATGCTTTCGTCCCCCGCCGAATTTGCCCGCGCCTTGGAGCGGTGTCTGCATGTCTGAGCCGATTGACAAGGCCGCCGTTCGAAGCTCCTTTGACAAGGTCGCTTTTGAATACGATGCGCACGCCGGCTTGCAACAGAAAACGGCTTGCGCGCTGCTGGCTTTGTGCGGACGACATGCCGATATGCCGCAGACCGCATTGGATATCGGCACCGGCACCGGCTACGGCACGCGCCTTTTGTGCCGCCATTTTCCGCATGTGTATGCGGTCGGACTTGATTTTTCCGAGCGCATGCTACAGCGCTCAATATTGTACGGGCAATGCCTCTCCCGCAGTCATTATGTCTGCGCCGACGCCAAGGATTTGCCGTTCGCACATGACACTTTTGATCTCATCTGCTCCAGTTTGTTTGTTCAGTGGTACCCCGAAAAGGAGGAATTGTTCGCGCATTGCAAAGAAATATTGCGCGACAAAGGCTGGTTGTTCTTCTCGACTTTCGGTCCGCAAACACTGTTTGAGTTGCGCGAAAGTTGGAAAGCGGTTGACACCGACCGGCACACGCTGGACTTTGAAAGCGCGGCGGATATCAGAGCGATGTTAGAGCGCGCCGGCTTTGCGGTTCGCTCATGCAAACGCAGCACGGAGGTGATACATCATCGCGGCGTCAAAGCGGCGTTGCGCAGCCTGAAAAACATCGGCGCGCAAAACCATATGGCAAATCGCCAAGCGGGACTGACGCCGCCCGCCAAGATGCAAGCGATGAGCGCCCACTATTTGTATCATTTCGGGGTTCAGGATTTAGTGCCGATGACATACGAAGCCTTATTGTTTGCCGCCTGCGCGGCAGACTGAGCGCCGGCTGTTTTCTGAATAATGCGCGTATCCTGCGGCGGAGAAGGGGGTATTAGGGTGCGCACAAGGGGAGTGAGGCAGGCTACAAAAAGAAGCTTGCAAAGGACTGCGCTTTGTGGCAGAGTACGCTAAATGAGGGAAACAATGGACAATTTAACTCTTGCAAATGACTTGTACTTTGTGATAGAGTACATTAAATGAGGGAAGCAATGAACAACTCAACTTTTGCAAATGACTCGCGCTTTGTGGCAGAGTACAGTACTAAGAGTGCTCGCACTCATTAGTACAATTTTATTTGCTAGACAAGCTATGAGGAGTAATACGATGAATCGACAAACTGCCAAAGATACTTGCAAAATGGTTCGCACTTATAGTAGAATAAGTGCTGCCATAGACTGCTATAGGAGAAATATTATGAATAAACAGACTTTTAACACTACCCCCCCCCCCCCCCCCCCCACTGGCGGGCAACGCTAACCCGGCTTAGCCTCTGGTCGCTGGTTCTGCCAGCCCTGTTTGCCATCTGCGCTCAGGCGCAGGCGGCCAAGCCGGACATCTTCGGTGCATTCGTAGACGTATACACCAACGCCAACGCCGACAGCCCCTACGCCTTCAAGAAGACCGACTTCCCGTTCCACGATGGCGATGGCGACGAACTGCAAAGCATAACCATCCTCAGCATACCCCAACGCGGCACTTTGCGGGTGGGCGGATCCGCTGTCACTGTGCCCCGGGATGTGGCCGCCGCCGCCATCGGCGACATTACCTACTACCCGGAGCCGGGCCAGAGTCCGACCGCCAACTACGCCACCTTTCTCTTCACTGTCACGGCTGGCGGAGAAACCTCCCTACAGGCTGCAAGCAACACCATCCGGCTGGTGTTGCGGTCACAGTCCGCTGCCACCGGCTCGCCCGCCATCACCGCCCAGAGTCAGACCGCCCAGAGTACCTGGGATGAGGACATACTGCTGACAGCCGCTATGGACACTGTTGCCGATGCCAACGGCATAAGCGCCGGCACCATTGCTTGGCGGTGGGAACAATCGCCCTTCCGGAATCGGCTCTACGCCGCCATCAGCGGCGCCACCGCCATCACTTTCACCCCTCGGCAGGCCCAGGTGGGCATGTATATCCGCGCCTGCATCAGCTTTATGGACATGCATATCCCTCCCAGGCTTGAGACCGTCTGCTCCGCCGGCACCCAAGTGATGAACATCAGCGATGCCCCCGTCGGGGCCGACTCCGTTGTGAATGTGTCCGCCGAGGTCACCGCGGCCAACCCGTACGACTTTGCCCTCAGCGACTTTCCGATAGACGATGCGGACGGCGACACCCTCAACGGCATCCGCATCATATCTCTGCCGACTGCGGGCACTCTGGTGGCGGGTCAGATTATCGCCGCCATCGGTACCGAACTGACTCTGACCCAACTCAACGCTCTGGCCTATTACCCCGACAGCGGTTCCGCCGCCATGAATGGCCACGACAGCTTCGACTACCGGGTGATAGACACCGGCAGCGCCGGCGCCAACATCGCCACCGCCGAGGTCACCCTCACCATCAACCTGACCGTCAATAGAACACCGCAGGGCGCTATCGGCATGGTGTTGTCGGATGGGGGCGCCGACCTCATAACCACCGTGGCCCAGAGACAGACAGTCCGTGCCAGTGCGACCGGCCTGCGCGATGAGGATGGCCTGCCCGTAGCGGAACAACTTGACTTCAGTTGGCAACTCAGTACCGCCGTCGGCCTGGGCTGGGAAGAGGTGGCCTGGGACACCGACAGATACACCCCGTTATCGCAAGACCATGTGGACAAGAATCTGCGCCTGTGCGTCTTTTACACCGATGGCCGGGGCACCGCCGAGGGCGGCGACCCCGCCACTGAGAACAGCCGCATACGCACCGCCAGCATCTGCTCCGCCCCCGTCAGAGTGACCGATGTCAACGACCCGCCTGCACACGGACTGCGCCACACCAGCGCGGTGCCGGCATCCGCCACCGCCGACAATCCATACCGGTTTAAGGCATCAGACTTTTGGTTCATAGACCCCGATGGCGATATGCTGGCCGCTATTATCTTTGATACCCTGATACCGGGGGGCACCCTGACCCTGAATGGCAGACCCGTCTCTACTGGCACCGGAAACTCCATAACTGTAACCGTGGCCCAGCTGACCGCCGGTGCTCTGGCCTGGTACCCGGAATCCGGTCAGCAACCCGCCAACCTCTATTCTACCTTTGTCTACACGGTGGTGGACGACAACGATGATGGCACCGGCAAAAACACCGCGTCGGGAGTTAATTTCATACTCATAGACCTGACATCGCCAGACCAGATGGCGGCCACCGGCGCGCCCACAATATCACCGGACACCAGCGCCGCCGAGGGCACCCGGCTGACCGCCAGCTACCTCGGCATTGCCGATCTCAACAGCATAGACTGGAGAACCCTGAGGTGGCAGTGGCAGGTATCCGCTACCAGCACCGGCACCTTTGCCGCCATAGCCGGCGCTACCGCGCAAGAATTCGTCATTACGCAGGCCCATGTTGACCAATACATAAGAGTCTGCGTAACCTTTAGGGATCGCCACGCGACTCCGGCGGAGGAGGGCCCGTTCTGTTCCGCCGCAGTCCAAACCACTAATGTCAACAATGCGCCGGTGGCGCAAGACGGCCACATCAATGTGCCCATGGGTGCGACGATGGCCAGCCCCTACGCTTTCAAGGCGAGCGACTTTCCGTTCGCCGACGAGGACGGCGATATGCTGGCCAGCGTCACTCTGGCATCGCTGCCGGCATCCGGCGCCCTGCGCAACGGCTCCGCCGCCGCCATGGTCGGCGACACCATAGTCGCCGCCGACATCGCAGACCTTACGTATTACCCCGCCGCCGGGCAGAGCGCCCGGAGCGGCTACGCCGAATTCACCTTCAATGTGACCGACGATGGCAGCGATGGCACAGGCAACAAGGACAGCGCCCGCCCCGCCGCCATCACGATAAACCTAATCACCTCCGTCCCGACGGATGCTACCGGCGCACCCACAGTGACCGCCGCTCTGGCCACCGACACTGCCTACCTGCAGGACGCACCGCTTGTCGCATCCGCAGATGGCATCACCGAACCCAACGGCATCCAGAGCGCCATCCGCTGGCAATGGCAATCTGCCCCGGCCCCGGCCAGCGGCCCCCCGGCCAGCGGCGCATACACCCCCCTCGCCGGCGCCACCGATGCTATTTTCACTCCCCGCCAGGCCCATGCGGGCATGTACATCCGCGCCTGCGCCAGCTTCACCGATAGCATAGGCACCAGCGAGGAACTGTGCTCCGCCGCCGCCCGTATTGTGCCAACAGCCTTGCGCTTGCGGTTGCGTCTTTTTCTTGAAGGCCCGTTGCGGTAGCGCGAGTGTCTAGTAGCGGAGCAGGGGAGTGTTGTGGGGTGTAAGAGGATGAGACAGGATACGAAGATACTTGCGGATGTCTTTGTGGCAGAAGCGCTCATTGCGCAACCGCATTCACGAAACACAAACCAGAAGGAGAAATACGATGAAGCGACAAATTTCTGATACCGCCCCCCAGTGCCGACGGGCAACGATGATGTGGCGCAGCCTCCGGACGCTCGCCCTGCCGGCCTTGTTTGCCCTGGTTGCCATCTGCACCCACGGCCCAGGCGCAAAACCTGCTCGCCTCCGTTGCCTTCTCGTCCGGCATTGCGTCCGAAATCACCGCCAGAAAATCCAAGTCGCTATGCTCCCTCATGTCCCCCCTTGCGCCCGAGCCGAACAGCACGACGCGCTCCGCCCGCGCCGCCTCGCCGATGCGCCGCGCGAAGTCCGGAACCTGCGCCGCCCAGGCGCCGCCGGGAGTTTTCGTTTCCGCCGTCATGTCCGCATTGTATATTGATTCGGGCGGAAATCGGAAATTGTTTGACCCGGGGTTTCCGTGCTACAATTCCTCCGATGAATTTTCTGTCCGAAAACAAAGTCCACCGCATGGACGCGCGCGAAGGGCTGCGGCGAATTCGCCCGGTCAGCGTTGCGCTGAGTTTCTGGTCGCCGCCCTATTTCGTCGGCAAGTCCTACGAGAGGGGGATGACTTTCAAACAGTGGCAAAACCTGCTGTCGGAAACGGCGGCGGCGCACGCGCCCATTTTGAAGCCGGGCGGCTTTATGGCGGTTAACATCGCGGACATTCTGTGTTTTCAGGACCCCGAAATGCCCCGCTTTCAGGCGTCCAAGCCCGGCGCGCGGCGCTCGCCGGTGACCCGCGAGGACATTCTCGCCGCGCTCCAAAAGCGCCCGGACGCCACCCGCGTCCAACTCGCCAAGGCGCTGAATTGCAGCGAGCAAACCATTCAGCGCCGGCTGGAGGACAACAACTGCCGCGGCGGGCGCCAGTCGCCGGGGACGAAGGTTCTGGTGGTCGGCGGGTTGCTTCAAAAGTGGGCGGAAACGGCGGGGCTTTACCTTTACGACCGCCGCGTCTGGGTGAAGGACCCCTGCTGGCAAAACTGCCAATGGCACAGCAACTCCTACCGCGCCGTGGACGAGTTTGAGCACCTGTTTGTGTTTTGGAAGCCCGGCATCACGGAAGTCGACCGCGGCCGCCTGAACGAAAAGGAATGGGGCGAATGGGGTTCGCGCGGGGTTTGGCGCATTCCGTCGGTGCGCGCCAACGACACTCACGAGGCGAAGTTTCCGCTGGACTTGGCGCGGCGCGTGATTCGCCTGCTTTCCGACCCCGGCGACCTTGTGCTGGACCCGTTCATGGGGAGTGGGACGACCGCGATTGCCGCGCAAGCGGAGGGGCGGTGCTATGTGGGGCTGGAGTTGGAAAAGAAATACGCGGAAACGGCGCGGCGGCGCGTTTCCGCGGCGAGGGTTATGGCGGCGTGAGTTTGGCGGACCTCCGGCGGAACCCGGAAAAGTTGGAGGATGTGGAGCGGTCGGCCATGCGCCTGGTGGAGCAGGCCCTGCGGGACTATTCCAAGGCGGCGGCGGACATTTTCCGCAGCGAGCCGGACGCCGTCGCCGATGTCGCGGAGGATGTCACGCGGGAGGCGATGGATTCGCTGGGAATGCCCCGCATCCCCAACCGCCTGTTCGGCAAGATGGACTTCAAGCGGGCGGGTTATGTGTTCCTCCCCGACCACACGGTGAAAGTGGCGTTGCTGGTGGATTCCAAGGCGGAAAAAGGAGGACGAGAAAACCATCACGATTCAGACCTCGCAAACCTCCATGGCCGTCCGCCAGGTCCGGTCGGGAAAAGACACGGAGGAGGCGGGAAAACTGCCGCCCGTGATGACGACCGAGGACGGGCGCGCGCTTTTGTCCGTGACGATTTTCGTCAAATACAACTACGCCGAGCCGTCTCCGCCTCCGTCCGAGCCGCCCTACCGGGAGTTGGGCTCCGTTGCCGTGTTGTGCCTCCCAAACGGACTCCTTCAAGACAAATACAACCCGTCCGCAAGGGGCGAATCCTTTTGGCGGGCGGGGCGAAACTCCCCGTAGCGGGGGGAGGACTTTCGCGTCCGGGCGAATTTGGACGCGCTGAAAAACGCGGCGGACTGGCGGGTGGTCGTCCTCGGCGACGATTGATTCGGAAGAACCATGAAGGCTATGAAGCGACAAATTTTTAATACTACCCCCCCCCCCCCCCCCTACTGCGCTTAGAATCTGTGCGGCGGTAATACTCGCTTGCGCATTTGCAAACAGCGCGTACGCGCAAACCGAAGAATGCCCCGAAGGGCAAACGCGAGTCACGGGCCTCACCGGCACCAATTGCTTTCCTGATGCCGCGGTTGACATTCTGGATGACTGCGAAGATGCGGGATGGGCGGGGCGTCAAGCGCCCGTGTTCATCACGGACGGAGAATTGGGTTGCTCCATTGCCTCCCTCGTATACACGCGCACCGGCCAAAATACCGGCTCCGAATGTTTCATACATGGAGGACTTCGCCCCTTATGCACGGATGTGTATGGCAACCCGCCGGTTTTTCCGAAAGCGGCGGACCATCCCGAAGTCAAAACAGGGACGAGGAGCTTTGTCGCAAACTGCGACCGCGACGGAGATGTCCCCGGCGGTTATCCGCCGGCCCACAACTTGAACGGCAGAACCGAATGCGCTTGCGGCGGCGCCGGATACATCGGGCCCTGGCCCGACTGCGTTCCCGGCTTGCGCTTGCGCTTGCGCGTTTTCCTGGAAGGGCCGTTGCGATAGCGCGAGTGTCTGGTGGCGGAGCAGGGGAGTGTTGTGGGGTGCGCAAGAGGATGGAACAGGATACCGGGTATGTACGCAACGTTTGATGAGGCACAAACGATATGAGAGCACAGTGATAAGAAGCACATGATAAGAAGCACATGATAAGAAGCACAAACAACTTCGTTGTTTGTGTGTCCTTGATTTGTTGTTTGTGTGTCCTTGATTTGTTGTTTGTGGTTTCTTAAGTTGTTTGTGCTCCATCAACTGTTTGTGGAATTTGAAGCGGGTTTGTTGCGGACGACCTGCGGACATTTAATAATCGTCGGATAGACTATCTGTTATGGTGTAACACCCAGCGACCACGCTAGCGAAGCCTCAAGCGCCCGTGCCACGGCGCAATGTTTGCCCCCCCTGTGTCCGATATGTCATGGCTTCCCGCATTGTCTTGACAATTCTCCGTGTTTCATTCACTATATGCGAAGTTTTTTGCTCGCTCCGAGTGCGGTCTTTGCCGCAAGCGTCAAGGCCCGAGAGATTTGAGTTCGGCGCCTTAACCGGGCGATACATCGCGAGCCATGACAAGGATATAGAAAATGTTGAAAATTTTTCGAATCGCATCAACTTTTACAATTTTGCTATCACTTCCTCTTGCGGCATTTGCCATTCAGCCGTACAACATGCCGGTCGGCGTGACCGATATCAGCCAAGAAGTTTTTGACTTGCACATGTTGATTTATTGGATCTGCGTCGCTATCGGCATCGGCGTGTTCGGCGTGATGCTTTACTCGATGATTATGCACCGCAAGTCAAAAGGTCATCGCGCTTCTCAGTTTCACGAAAGCACGACAACGGAGGTTTTGTGGACTGTCGCGCCCTTTCTGGTGTTGATCGTGATGGCGGTGGCCTCGGCGAAGGTTCTGATCAAGATGGAAGATGTGTCCGAAGCCGAGATGACGGTCAAAGTGACCGGATATCAGTGGATGTGGCACTACGATTATCTCGATGAGGACATCGATTTTTATAGCGTATTGGCGACCCCGAGAGAACAGATATACGCCGCGGCGGAAAAGGGCGAGAACTATTTGCTTGAGGTGGATAAGCAGTTGGTTTTGCCGATCGGCAAGAAGATTCGTTTTCTGGTCACCTCAAACGATGTGCTTCACGCGTGGTGGGTGCCGGATATTGCGGTGAAAAAAGATGCCATCCCCGGATTCATCAACGCATCGTGGGCGAAGATTAACGAGCCCGGCATTTACCGCGGGCAGTGTGCCGAATTGTGCGGGCGCGACCATGGCTTTATGCCGATCGTGATACGCGCGGTTACGGAGGACGAATATCGGCGCTGGGTTGCGGACATGAAAAGCGCCGCGCAACCGGTCGCTTTAACCCGACAGATGTCGGCTATTCAATAAAAGGAGTATTGTCATGAGCGCAATAATGGCGGACGAACACCATCACGACGGCCCCGAGACCGGCCTGAAGCGTTGGCTGTTTACGACGAATCACAAAGACATAGGCACGCTTTACCTGTGGTTTGCGATGGTTATGTTTTTCCTCGGCGGGGCGATGGCGATGATCATCCGCGCCGAGCTTTTCCAACCGGGCATGCAGGTGGTAGACCCGCAGTTTTTCAATTCCATGACTACGATGCATGCGTTGGTGATGATTTTTGGCGTCGTCATGCCGGCGTTTACCGGCCTTGCCAACTGGCTGATTCCGATGATGGTCGGCGGCGCCGATATGGCTTTGCCGCGCTTGAATAATTGGAGTTTCTGGTTGTTGCCGTTCGCTTTTGCGATATTGCTGATGACCTTGTTCCTGCCCGGCGGCGGCCCGGCGGGCGGCTGGACGCTCTACCCGCCGCTGACCTTGCAGACCGGGGCGGCTCTGCCGTTTGTCATCTTTTCGATCCATCTGATGGGCATGTCCTCGATCATGGGGGCTATCAATGTGGTGGCGACGGTATTGAATATGCGCGCCCCCGGCATGACGCTGATGAAGATGCCGATGTTTGTCTGGACTTGGCTGATTACGGCGTATCTGCTGATTGCGGTGATGCCGGTATTGGCGGGCGGTGTGACGATGTTGCTGACCGATAAGTTCTTCGGCACCAGCTTTTTCAACGCCGCCGGCGGCGGCGACCCGGTGATGTTCCAGCATATATTCTGGTTCTTTGCCCATCCCGAAGTCTACATTTTGATCTTGCCTTCGTTCGGGGTGGTGTCAAGCATCTTGCCGACCTTCTGTCGCAAGCCGTTGTTCGGCTACAGCTCCATGGTATACGCGACGGCCTCTATCGCTTTCTTGTCTTTTATCGTCTGGGCGCATCATATGTTTACGGTCGGGATGCCTCTGACCGGGCAGTTGTTCTTCATGTTTGCCACGATGCTCATCGCGGTGCCTACCGGCGTCAAAGTCTTTAATTGGGTTGCGACGATGTGGCGCGGGTCGATGACCTTTGAGACGCCGATGTTGTTTGCGATCGGTTTCATCATCATGTTTACGATCGGCGGCTTTTCCGGTCTGATGCTCGCGATTACGCCGGCGGACTATCAGTATCACGACACCTACTTCGTCGTCGCGCATTTCCATTATGTGCTGGTGCCGGGCTCCATCTTTGCAATTATGGCGGCGGTCTACTATTGGCTGCCCAAGTGGACCGGCCATATGTACGACGAGCGTTTGGGCAAGTGGCATTTTTGGCTGTCGACGATCTTTGTCAATTTGACTTTCTTCCCGATGCATTTTGTCGGGCTCGCCGGAATGCCGCGCAGGATTCCCGACTACAACCTGCAGTTCGCCGACTACAACATGATGTCGAGTATCGGCGCCTTTGGTTTCGGCTTGGCGCAGTTGCTGTTCCTGTATATTGTGGTGGCGACCATCCGCGGCGGGCAAAAAGCGACCGACGAAGTGTGGGAGAAGCCCGCCGGGTTGGAATGGACGGTGCCGTCGCCGGCGCCGTATCACACTTTCGCGACTCCGCCGGAAGTCAAGTAAGTCGGGGCGCGGGCGTATGGCGGGTTGTGCCGGAAGTGTTAAGTTTACAGCCATATTTCTTGCGCTGGCGGCGCTTGCAATCTATGTCACATTCTATTTTGTGGCGGGGATGAAATGAGACAAACGGGTAATAAGTCGCTGGCTGTGAAGCTGGGTTTGGTGTCTGTGGCGATGTTTGCTTTTGGCTTTGCGATGGTTCCAATCTACGATGTGTTCTGCGAGTTGACCGGCCTCAACGGCAAGACCGGACGGGCGGATGCCGAGCAAGCGGCGCAATATGTCCCCGATGTGAATCGCACGGTTTCGGTCGAGTTGCTGGCCAATTTGAATCAGTCCTTGAACTGGGATTTTTATCCGGCGACAAACAAGATGGAAGCGCATCCGGGCAAGCCTTATACGGTGAATTATTTCGTCAAAAACAAGACCTCGCAGAGGGCGGTCGCGCAGGCCGTCCCCAGTGTGTCGCCGGTGCGAGCGAGCGCTTATTTTGACAAACTGGAATGCTTTTGTTTTACGCAACAGGTTTTTGAACCGGGGCAGGAACGCGAGTTGGCGGTCAGCTTCGTCATCGCGCCCAAGTTGCCCGATAACGTGAAGACGATATCGTTGGCGTATACTTTTTTTGATATATCGGATACCGTCGCCGCGGGCGGTGTTTAGTTTGCCGGCGGGCAGAGAGGAGGGTAGAAACCGATGACAACTACGCAATCACAATATTACATTCCGCACGGAAGCCATTGGCCGATAGTCGGTTCCATTGCGCTTTTTGCAATCATGGTCGGCGTATCTTCCATGCTCAACGAATTGTCTTTCGGCGCGCCGCTGATGGGCGTCGGTTTTGTGCTCCTGATCGTGATGATGGGGGGATGGTTTTCCACCGTCATCAAAGAGAGTCAGTCGGGCGCTTATAACGATCAGGTCGATACCTCTTTCCGATGGGGGATGTTCTGGTTTATTTTTTCCGAAGTCATGTTCTTTGCCGCCTTTTTCGGCGCGCTGTTTTACGCCCGTGTGTATTCTTTGCCGTGGCTCAGCGGCGAGGGCGCGGGCGCTGCGACGAACTTCTACTTGTGGTCGGGGTTTGAGTCGCTGTGGCCGACCGCCGCCAACGGCCCGGAGGCTGTCGGGGGAGACTATCAGATAATCGGCGCGTGGGGCATTCCGGCGCTGAATACCTTGATTCTTTTGACCAGCGGGGTGACCGTTACGTGGGCGCATCATTCCCTCAAGGAGAATCGCCGCGGCGGTTTGATCATCGGGTTGCTTCTGACCGTGTTGTTGGGCTTCTTGTTCGTCGGCTTTCAAGCCTACGAATACATACACGCGTATAACGATCTCAACTTGACGCTGGGCTCGGGCATATACGGCTCGACATTTTTTATGCTGACCGGCTTCCATGGCTTTCATGTCACTATCGGCGTCACGATGCTGACGGTCATTTTGATACGGAGCATAGCCGGGCACTTCTCATCCGATCGGCACTTTGCCTTTGAGGCGGTCGCCTGGTATTGGCACTTTGTCGATGTGGTCTGGCTCGGTCTGTTTATATTTGTCTATTGGGTTTGATAACACACATCTCTCAGCGCATGTTCGGCGATATAAGACCGCTCGCATAGGCCGCCATAAGGATAATGAAAACGATGACGGAGAGTGTGATTCTCACTGTTAGCGCTTTCGCCATCCGCTTGCTTTTGCCTTTGCTTGTGACCAGATAAAATAACGCCACAGCCAGACTGCCGATGATGGCAAGCAGAAATAGAACGATGACTATTTTTAGAGTCGACATGGCGGATTTGAGTTGCCTTTGAACCCGATTGAAATCATCTTTGTGTGTAAAATATTAACCATGAAAATCTTCTCGCTGAACATCGGCCCCTTCTGTTTTTCTCCCTCTATCATACCATTGATGGCGGCTTTGTTTTTTGCGGCGATTTTTGCCGGTCTGGGGCGGTGGCAAATAGACCGCATGATGGAGAAACAACTGATAGAAGAGCAATACAGCGAGCGGCAAAATGCGCCGGCAGAAACGCTTCCCAGGCAAATAGACGATATTGAAGCATGGCGTTTTCGCAATGTGCGCGTCCGCGGCGCGATGTCGTCGGACAAGCAGTTTCTGCTCGACAATCAGGTGCGCAACAAGCAAGCCGGGTACAGCGTATTGACGCCTCTGATGACGGAGGACGGACGGGTTATTCTGATAGATCGCGGTTGGGTGCCGCTGGTCGATGGCATGCGCGAGCGGCTGCCGCGGGCGGATCTTCCGTCGGCGGCGGAGCGGGAACACACGATCGAAGGCCGGTTTTACGCGCCGTTCGGCGACATGGTGACTTTGGGCGACCCGCAGATGCAAACCCGCCGCTGGCCGATCGTCATCCAGACGATAGATTTTGCCATGTTGCGAGGCCTGTTGGATGCTCCGGTAGCGCCGTTTGTCGTCCGGATGTCGCCGTCGCTGCCGCACGGATATTTGCGCGAGTGGCCGCAGATTGCCTTTTCTTCCGCCAAGCATCTGGGCTATGCGGTGCAGTGGTTTGCCTTGTCGTTGGTGTGCTTGATCCTGTTGATAGCCCTGAATACCACCAGAAAACAATGAGCGAAACGACAGTCGGGCGCCTGAAGTTGTTGGCACTTGTTGCTGTATTTGCTATCCCGCTCGGCATCGCCAGTCTGATCTATCTCAATCCGCAAAAGGATACCTCTGCGACGACCAATCGCGGCAATCTGGTTGAGCCGGTCAGGGTCATCGGCGACTTGCGCTTGGCGGACAACGGTTCCGAGCGCTTTGCGCAGAAACCTTTTTCCCGTTATTGGACGATGCTGTTTTGGAGCGATGCGGATTGTGATCTGTATTGCGAAGCAAACTTGTTCAAGATTCGTCAGGCAAAAAAGATTTTAGGCCGGCATGCGGCGCGCGTAAAGACCGTTTATTTGTCCGCCCCCGACACGGCGCTCAGTGACAACACCTACGAGTTGCTTCGTTCGCATCCGACCTTGCAAGTGCTGCGTCTGGCACAGACGGATGAGGCCTTTGTGGGTTTGCCGGGCGGGCGCATTTATCTTGTGGACCCGCTGGGCAATCTGATGATGTCCTACCCGCGGGATGTGTCCACTCGTGATATCGCAAAAGATGCAAAGTTGCTGCTGAAGGCATCAAAAATTGGCTGATCAAAGGAAAATTTTCTCGGGCGCCCTCGCGCTGTCTCTGATCACCGCTTTTTGCGTGATCACTCTGGGCGCCTATGTTCGTCTGACCGATGCCGGGCTCGGCTGTCCCGATTGGCCCGGCTGTTATGGCAATCTGCTTGCCATGCCGCAGAGCGGCGCCGAGATAGAAGCCGCACAGGCGCGTTATCCGCAGCGACCGCTGGATACCGGAAAGGTTTGGCGCGAGATGGCGCACCGTTATCTGGCGGGTTTTCTGGGATTGCTGATACTCGCCGTGGTCTTTGCCGGGTGGCGCATCGCCCGCCGCGGCTTGCTGGTATTGTTATCCGCAACGGTCGTGTTGCAGGCTCTGTTGGGCATGTGGACGGTCACTCTTTTGTTGCAACCGCTGATTGTCGTTCTGCATCTGCTCGGCGGCTTTGCGGTGCTGTCGCTGCTGTGGTGGATCTATCTCGACCGCAAACGGACCTTGCAAACCAGCGCATCACCGCCGACAAAAGGGCTCGGCTATGCCGTGTATGGGGGGATACTGTTGCTGCTGGTTCAAATTGCCTTGGGCGGATGGACGAGTTCTAATTATGCCGCCCTTGCCTGTCCGGATTTCCCGACCTGCCACGGTCAGTGGTGGCCGCCGGCGGATTTCGCCGCCGGTTTCACGCCGGATGCGCGCGCTGGGGTCAACTATGAGCACGGGCTGCTAGAAACTCCGGCGCGCACGGCCATCCATCTGGCGCATCGCCTGGGCGCCGCCTTCGTCTTGCTGTATTTTTCAATCTTGATCGTTTTCGTTCTGGCGCGGCGCTCGGCAAAGCCCTTGCAAGCGGCGGCGCTCGCCACCGCGGCGGCGCTGTTGCTTCAGTTGACGCTGGGGGTGGTCAATGTCCTCTGCATGTTGCCGTTGCCGATCGCGGTGGCGCATAACGGTGTGGCGGCGATCTTGTTGCTCTGTGCCTTGTCGCTCGCGAAGGGTTTGCGCGACACGCCGCGCCCGATTGATAGCGCGCGATAGTGATGTCCGCAGTTTCCATCCAAGTCATCAAAGATTATTTTGAGGTGAGCAAGCCCGGCGTGGTCGGCTTGATGCTGTTCACGGCGCTGGTCGGGATGTTGCTTGCCGAACCGCTCGATGTGCGACCGCTGCTGGTGTTGGCAACGGTATCCGGCATCGCGTTGGTCGCGGGTTCCGCCGCCGCTATCAACCATATTGCGGATTATAAGATCGATGCCGCGATGCGCCGCACCCGCGAACGCCCGTTGCCGACCGGCAAGCTGACAAAGCGTCAGGTCTTATGGTTTGCGGCTTTTTCCGGCGGCATCGGGATGGCGATACTCATGCTGTGGGTGAACTATCTGACGGCTTTGTTGACGGTGTTGTCGTTGCTCGGTTATGCGGTTGTGTATACGCGATATCTAAAGTATGCGACGCCGCAAAACATCGTCATCGGCGGCGCCGCGGGCGCGACCCCGCCGCTGCTCGGTTGGGTGGCGGTGACGAATCAGATTGAGTTGGAAGCGTTGCTACTGTTCCTGATTATTTTTATTTGGACGCCGCCGCATTTCTGGGCGCTGGCGATATGCCGCCGAGAGGAGTACGGCAAAGCGAATGTGCCGATGTTGCCCGTGACCCACGGCGAAGAATACACGCGGCTGCAGATACTGCTGTATATCATTTTGCTGACTGCGGTTTCAATCCTGCCGTTTGTAACGGGCATGTCGGGCGCTGTCTACCTTTTTTCGGTGTCGCTGCTCAACGCGGTCTTTTTGTATTACGGCATCAGTCTGAAGATCACGCGGCGCATGGACCGGGCGATGGAGACCTTCCTCTTCTCCATCGTCTATCTGATGCTTTTGTTTGCCGCGCTGTTGTTGGATCGCTACATCCTGATTCTTGCGTGAAGCGGCTTCCCCGCAAGGCGGGCAGCGCGAGGGGCTACTCGTCGCCGATGCTCTCTCTGAGCTGTTCCAGCGCGCGCTTTTCGATCTGACGGATGCGCTCGGGGGATACTTTGTACTGCTTGGCGAGTTCGCCCAGAGTCTTCTTGCTGTCGCTTAGCCAGCGCACTTTTAGAATATCCCGGCTGCGCCGATCTAATTGCCGCATAGCGACCATCAGTTTTTCCTGATAGTGCTCCTGCCACTGTTCTTTCTCGATGAGTTTTGCCGGGTCTGCGGCTTGCTTCTCATCCGACAGCCATTCGGACGGCGCGAAAGCGCCCTCGTTGTCGTCGTCTGTCAGCGGATCAAAGCTGACTTCGTTGCGCCCCATGCGCTTTTCCATCTCAACGACTTCCGCGGGTTTGACGCCCAAGTCTTCGGCAATCCGCGCCACCTCTTCGGGGTTCAGCCAGCCGAATCGCTTTTTGGCGCTGCGCAGCTTAAAGAATAATTTGCGCTGCCCTTTGGTCGTTGCGACTTTGACGATGCGCCAATTCTTGATGATGAATTCGTGCATCTCCGCCCGTATCCAGTGCACGGCAAAAGAAACCAGACGGACGCCCAAGGCGGGGTTAAACCGTTTCAGCGCTTTCATCAAACCGATGTTGCCTTCCTGAATCAAATCTTCCAGAGCCAGACCGTAGCCGGCGTAACTGCGCGCGACGTGAATGACAAAGCGCAGGTTATGCAACGTCAGCTTGCGCGCCGCATTGAGGTCGTTGTGGTCGCGGTATTCGATCGCCAGCCGGCGCTCTTCTTCGGCGCTGAGCACCGGGATGCCGTAGACCGCCGTGATGTAGGCGTTGAGGTTGCCCAGCGGTACCAAAGCGGTTGCGTCTTTCTTTGTCAGTTCTTGTCCCATGCGCGTTGTTGCCTCCAAAAACGGAGGGTCATTATACACGATTGAACTGTGCCGCTTAGCCTAAAAACAGCGCGTAAGACGGGTTGCCCGACTCGTTGCGGTAGTTATACTCGGTGTCTTGCATCAATGACTGGAACTGTTCCAACTCGCCATCCGGAATCTGTATGCCGGCCAATACCCGGCCAATACCCGACCATACGCCGAGCCGTGGTTGCGGTAGTGAAAGAGGCTGATATTCCATCCGCGATCGCCGATGTGTTCCAGAAACTCCATACACGATTGAACTGTGCCGCTCAGCCTAAAAACAGCGCGTAAGACGGGTTGCCCGACTCGTTGCGGCAGTTATACTCGGTGTCTTGCATCAATGACTGGAACTGCTCCAACTCGCCGTCCGGAATCTGTATGCCGGCCAATACCCGGCCATATGCCGAGCCGTGGTTGCGGTAGTGAAAGAGGCTGATATTCCATCCGCGATCGCCGATGTGTTCCAAAAACTCCATACACGATTGAACTGTGCCGCTCAGCCTAAAAACAGCGCGTAAGACGGGTTGCCCGACTCGTTGCGGCAGTTATACTCGGTGTCTTGCATCAATGACTGGAACTGCTCCAACTCGCCGTCCGGAATCTGTATGCCGGCCAATACCCGGCCATATGCCGAGCCGTGGTTGCGGTAGTGAAAGAGGCTGATATTCCATCCGCGATCGCCGATGTGTTCCAAAAACTCCATACACGATTGAACTGTGCCGCTCAGCCTAAAAACAGCGCGTAAGACGGGTTGCCCGACTCGTTGCGGTAGTTATACTCGGTGTCTTGCATCAATGACTGGAACTGCTCCAACTCGCCGTCCGGAATCTGTATGCCGGCCAATACCCGGCCATATGCCGAGCCGTGGTTGCGGTAGTGAAAGAGGCTGATATTCCATCCGCGATCGCCGATGTGTTCCAGAAACTCCATACACGATTGAATTTTGCCGCTTAGCCTAAAAACAGCGCGTAAGACGGGTTGCCCGACTCGTTGCGGCAGTTATACTCGGTGTCTTGCATCAATGACTGGAACTGCTCCAACTCGCCGTCCGGAATCTGTATGCCGGCCAATACCCGGCCATATGCCGAGCCGTGGTTGCGGTAGTGAAAGAGGCTGATATTCCATCCGCGATCGCCGATGTGTTCCAAAAACTCCATACACGATTGAATTTTGCCGCTCAGCCTAAAAACAGCGCGTAAGACGGGTTGCCCGACTCGTTGCGGCAGTTATACTCGGTGTCTTGCATCAATGACTGGAACTGCTCCAACTCGCCGTCCGGAATCTGTATGCCGGCCAATACCCGGCCATATGCCGAGCCGTGGTTGCGGTAGTGAAAGAGGCTGATATTCCATCCGCGATCGCCGATGTGTTCCAAAAACTCCATACACGATTGAATTTTGCCGCTCAGCCTAAAAACAGCGCGTAAGACGGGTTGCCCGACTCGTTGCGGTAGTTATACTCGGTGTCTTGCATCAATGACTGGAACTGCTCCAACTCGCCGTCCGGAATCTGTATGCCGGCCAATACCCGGCCATATGCCGAGCCGTGGTTGCGGTAGTGAAAGAGGCTGATATTCCATCCGCGATCGCCGATGTGTTCCAGAAACTCCAGCAGCGCGCCGGGTCTTTCGGGAAATTGGAAACGGCACAGGTGTTCGTTTGCCGCCGCGCTGTGGATATGCCCTCCGATCATATGCCGCAGGTGCAGTTTTGCCATTTCGTCATCGGAGAGGTCAAAGACTTCGTAGCCCTTGTTCTCCAGCGCTGCCGTAACGGTCGCTTTTTCTTCCGCCGCAAACTGCAAGCCGACGAACACCCGCGCCTGCGCCTGATCCGAATAACGATAATTGAATTCGGTAATCGTCCGCTTGCCGATGGCGCGACAGAACTCCAGAAAACTGCCGGGGCGTTCCGGTATCGTGACGCCCAGCAGGGACTCGTTGCCTTCGCCGATCTCATAACGCTCGACGATGTGTTTGAGGCGGTCAAAATTGATATTCGCCCCCGAGTTGATCGCAATCAGATCTTGTCCTCGCGCTTTTTTCTCTTTGACGTATTTCTTCAACCCGGCAATGGCCAGCGCGCCGGCGGGTTCCAACAGCGTTCGGGTGTCGTCAAAATTATCTTTTATCGCGGCGCAGATTTCGTCGGTGGATACCAGCACCGTCGCATCCACCGTATGCTTTGCAATCTTGAAAGTTTCCTCGCCGATCTTTTGCACCGCAACGCCGTCGACAAACAGCCCGACATTATCGAGCGTCGCAGGCCGGTTGTGTCGCAAAGCGGTATGCAAGGTCGGGGCATCGGCGGGCTCCACAGCGATAACCGCTGTCTCGGGCCGCGCGTGCTTGATCCAGGCGGATACCCCCGCGATCAAGCCGCCGCCGCCGACCGGCACAAAGACGGCATCCGGCGCGCCGGGGAACTGCTCGGTGATTTCTTTGCCAATCGTTCCTTGTCCCGTGATGATGTCGATGTCATCGTAAGGGTGGATGAATATCATGCCCGACTCTTGGGAAAGTTTGATCGCATATTCAAACGCCTGATCGTAGGTATCGCCGATGCCGATAACTTCGGCCCCCATGCTTTTTACCGCATCGACTTTTATCTTCGGCGTCGTCACCGGCATGACGATGGATGCGCGGATGCCGAGTTTCTGCGCCGACATCGCGACCCCTTGCGCGTGATTGCCGGCAGAGGCCGCGATGACTCCGCGCTTTTTTTGCGAATCCGGTATTTTGATAATCTTGTTATAAGCGCCGCGAATCTTAAATGAGAAGACGGGCTGGAGATCCTCGCGTTTCAAGAACACGCGATTGTTTAAGCGCAGGCTCAAGCCGCGCGCCCGCTCCAGCGGGGTTGCGACCGCGACATCATAGACGCGCGATTCTTCTATTGCTTTGACACATTCTTGAAACATAACGGTTAAAATGGGCTTGTCAGACTCAACTTAAACTAAAATATACTAGATGTCCGCCGAAAAGCTAAAACACATGGCCGCAGCCGCCGCGCTTGATTATATTGAATCCGGCGCAATTGTCGGTGTCGGCACGGGCTCCACGGTCGATTTTTTCATCCGCGAGTTGGCAAAGATAAAGTCAAAAATTGACGCGGCCGTCGCCAGTTCCGTGCGGACGCAGCGGCAATTAGCCGCTCTCAATGTGCCGATAGTCGGCTTGAACGCGACCGCTGAAATCGGGGTGTATATCGACGGCGCGGATGAGGCGGACCATCGCCTGCGGATGATAAAGGGCGGCGGCGGCGCATTGACCCGCGAGAAAATCGTCGCGCAGATAAGCCGCCGCTTTGTTTGTATCGCCGACGAATCCAAATACGTCGAGCGGCTCGGGCGGTTTCCGTTGCCGATAGAAGTGATACCGATGGCGCGCGGCATGGTCGCGCGCGAAGTCACTTTGCTGCAAGGGACGCCGCGTTGGCGCGAAGGGTTTGTGACCGATAACGGCAACGAGATCATCGATGTCGCCAATCTGGATATGACAGACCCGCGCGCGCTTGAGGAAACGCTCAATCAAATACCCGGTGTCGTAACGGTCGGCCTGTTTGCCAGACGCGCGGCCGATGTGTTGCTGTTAGGCCGTCACGACGGGGTCGAGACGCTGCGGGCTCCCTGAAATCATCCCCCGAGAACACACAAGGCTGCGCCGCCCATACGCGCGTATTCAAGCGACGGAAGGTATCAGCGTTTTGAGTACTGGATGTCTTTGCGCGCTTTGCGCAGGCCGACTTTCTTGCGCTCTACGATGCGCGCATCGCGGGTCAGGAAGCCGTCGTCGTGCAGTGGCTTGCGCAGACTCTCATCGTATTTGACCAGCACTCTGGCGATGCCGAGCCGGATCGCCCCCGCTTGCCCGCTGGTGCCGCCGCCTTTGACGGAGATATTGAAGTCCAGCTTGTTCATCGTATTCGTCGCTTCCAGCGGCTGGCGGATGATCATCCGCGCTGTTTGCCGTGTGCAATATTTCTCTATGTCGCGCTTGTTGATGCGTATGCGCCCGTTGCCGAGGCTGGAGAAGACGCTGGCGACCGACCCCTTGCGGCGTCCCGTTGCGTAAAAAGTTTGTTCGTTGTCTGCCATGGTTATGTTTGCCTTTCGTTTGCTATTCGTTTGCCATTTGTTTGCTGTCCGCTTAGATTTCCAGAGGCTGCGGGTTTTGCGCCCGGTGTTCGTGTTCGCTGCCGGCATAGACTTTCAGGTTGCCGAACATTTTTCTGCCCAAAGGATTTTTCGGCAGCATGTTTTTCACCGCCAACTCAATGACCCGCTCCGGATGCTTCTCTATCATTTGCGCAAAGGTCATCGTTTTTAATCCGCCCGGATAGCCGCTGTGCCGATGGTAGAGTTTGTCGCTTCGCTTGTTGCCGGTCACCGCGACTTTCTCCGCATTGATGACGATGATGCAATCGCCGGTAATCACATGCGGCGTGAATTGCGGCTTATGCTTGCCGCGCAGGCGGCGGGCAACTTCGGTCGCCAGACGCCCGAGCGGCTTATCGGTCGCATCAACCTGAAACCAGTCGGAGGGGACTTCCCCGTTTTTAGCGCTGTATGTTTTCATAATCGGTCATTCTTGTGCGCGAGGCGCCTCAAGGAAGCCGCTATGATAATCCAAATCGGCCTTTCAGACAAGCGCCTGTATGATGCCAGCACATATTGGGCGCATGGGGCAAATGCGTGTGGCATGGGCGCTTGCGCGCTATCCATAGCAAGGCGCGGGAGGTGCGGCCGTGAAACCCTTGCCAAGACGGGGCATACGGTATGCTCTGCCGCCAGCGGGGAGGGAGCAGGGGCGCACAAGGAATGCGGCAAGATACAAAGACATGAGCGGATGACGCGCGTTTTATGGTATAGTACGGCGTTAATCGTATATGCATGAGACATGCCATTATCAAAAGCAACAATATGAACAGTCAAATTTCCATACGCCCCCCGCATGGGCGCTTGCGCGCTATCCATAGCAAGGCGCGGGAGGTGCGGCCGTGAAACCCTTGCCAAGACGGGGCATACGGTATGCTCTGCCGCCAGCGGGGAGGGAGCAGGGGCGCACAAGGAATGCGGCAAGATACAAAGACATGAGCGGATGACGCGCGTTTTATGGTATAGTACGGCGTTAATCGTATATGCATGAGACATGCCATTATCAAAAGCAACAATATGAACAGTCAAATTTCCATACGCCCCCCGCATGGGCGCGGCGATTGTCACTTCATCCCGTCAGGCGGCAATCATCATATGACTCCCGCGCGGCGGGAAGCAACGATGATACGGCGCAGTCTCTGCTCGCTTCTGTTGCTCGCCCTGTTTGTTGTCTGCGCTCAAGCGCAGGCGCAGACCAACAATAGACCGGTTTCACACGGCAACACCATCTATGTGCCGGTGGGCGGCAGCTACACTTTCTCGGCGGGTGACTTCCCCTTCACCGATGCCGATGGCGCTGCCTTGCACACGGTGCAGATTTCGACCATACCTGCTAATGGCGGCATTGCTCTGGCAGGGGCTGTGCAACCACCTGTGGCATTCAATATATCGTCAAGCCTTTTAAATAACGGGTCTTTAGTCTACACACCGTCCACTAATGCCACCACAGCCATGGCGAGCTATACCAGTTTTATGTTCAATGTCTGGACTGGACCTGCTGAATCTAGCATCAGCAATGCCACCATGACCATAGATCTGGTGCAGGCCACGGCATCGCCGGCAACCGGCGCACCGACGGTAACGGCGGCATCGGGCGCCGCCTACAACGAGGATGTGGAACTGACCGCCAGCGCTACAGGCATCGCCGATGCTAACGGCATACCTACCCACACCCGCAGCTGGCAATGGCAACAGTCAGCCACCCAGGCCGGCACATACGCCGCCATAGCCGGGGCCACCGCCGCCACATTCACACCTCTGTCGGCGCATATCGGCCAATACATCCGCGTTTGCTTCAGTTTCACCGATGGCATAGGCACCCCCGAGATGCTTTGCACCACCGGTACCGGTGTGTTCAATGCTTTGCGCTTGCGGCTACGCCTCTTTCTGGAAGGCCCGTTGCGATAGCGCGAGCCATCCTCGGCGCTTGCACGACACACCCCTTGGAGCTGACGAGCGCGTAGCCCGACGGCAACTGCCGCAGAACTTTCCGCCCGCATCTGTCGCGTCGTTTTGCTTCGCGCGCCGCAGACATCCCAAACCGCAATGAACAGACTGTCTGTTATGGTTTAGCGCCAAAACACCGCGAACGAATCACACTGCGGACTGAATCTTCAAGCGCCCGCGGCACACGATATTTGCCCCATGTGTCCAATGTGTCATGGCTCCTGCGGTTTTTGTCGGTGTCAGGAATCCGGAATATTTCTGGCATTATGCAACGCCGGTTTGAGCCGGAAAGGGGAGATGACCGTCGCCGCCGTGCTATCCTTGTTATTGTATATACGAGCATGATGGAACAAAGAGCAATATCGCAACCCGCGCGGCGGTTTATGGTTTCTGTTATCGGCGACAGCGGCACGCCCGAAGACGCGCCCAACTACCGCATTGCGCATGATATCGGTCGTCGCCTGATAGCGTCCGGCTTCCGCGTTTGCAGCGGCGGGTTGACCGGTGTCATGGCGGCCGTCTTTGCCGGCGCCCACAGCGCGCATAACTACCGCGAAGGCGATACGGTCGGCATCATTCCGACTCTGGATCGCGCTCATGCCAACGCCCGCGCCGACATCGTGATCGCTACCGGCATCGGCCACGCGCGCAATCTGATCGTTGCCAACAGCGATGCCGTGATTGTCATCGGCGGCGGCGCGGGCACTTTGTCCGAGGCCGCTTTTGCCTGGACCAATAACCGCCTCATCGTTGCTTTGACTGCCAGCGGCGGCACTGCGGAAAAAATTGCCGACAGTGCGATTGATCATCGTGCACGCGGCGATGTAGCGGCACTGCAGAAGGTATGGGGAGCGAGCACAGCGGAGGAAGCGGTCGCTTTGATTCAACGCCACCTGCCCGAGTGCCAAATCCCACCCCACACTTTTGAATTCAGCAGCTAATCGGCCTTTCGCTGAATGTAACCAACTCCCCTCAATCAAGGTTTTGGTTTTGGAAGTCGTACCCAGATGGGCATGTGGTCGCTCAGGTCGTGCTCAAATTTGTCCAGCAGGGTTTTTTGTTGCGCTTTACCGAGGTCCTTGAAGGGTTTTTTGTGCAGGGCTTGTGAAAACAGGTCCACAAAATTGAAGACCCCATAGTCAAAGCCGTCCCTGGTTTTTCCGGCGGAGTCTTTGATCTTTGGGGCGGGCAGCCTTTTGTCCCGCGCCACTATGGCTATCTGGTCATATGTTTGATTCAATCTGGCATTGGAGCGAAAAACATCACTGCGTTTGGGATGTTTATCCAGAAAAGGGAAATACATGGTCGCAATATCCCCCCTCTTCCTGGACAATTTTGCATTTATGCTTTTCAGGTCTTTGTCTATATTCTTCCGATCTGTGTTCGGGTTGTTAAAGTCCAGATTCAAATCTCCCAACAGCAACATATCCCTGCAATAGGAATGCTCTGTGGCGGCCCTGTATTCCAGCCATTTTATCAATGCCTGGAATTCCATATACCGCTCGGCAGCGTATCTGCCATACAGCAGGTGCGCATTTATTGCCATGAATTCATATGGCTTTGCCCCATCTGCGCCCTTTATGCGGAAAGTGACACAGGATGGCTGGCGGATGAAAGTCAGGAATGTCGGCAGGCGCACATATCTTGCATTGCCTGCCAATTTGGCATTTATTGCTCGTTGAATCCCGTCCCATTCTCTGAGAAGAGTGTCTATGACGCTGCTTCTGTCATAGCTGATATCGGAGGCAATTTCGGTGCGCTCCACCCTGTCCCAGCGGAACAGAAAAGCCAGCCGCTCAGCCAGCGACCTGCCACCCGGAGGCCTGCCAGTGATATCTGATGCGACCATGCCATATTTCCTGCCCAGCATGCCCCTGAGCTTTTTGAGGCCATCCATATTGTCCTGCACCTCCTGGATTGCCAGCAGGTCAAACCGCCTGGAAATTTTGGCCAGCATTTCCCACGAACCATCACTCTTGCTGTCCTTCTTGCCAAGTTTACGGATATTGAAGCTGCCAATCACGAAAGAATTTTTACGACGTATCGGCAAGCCATGCTGGTTGGCATATTTATCGAAGTGTTCATGTATTTTCCTCCACTCTTTCTTGCTAAATGATCCGCTCATGTTTGGTGCTCCTGAATCTACTGGTTGGCGTATTGATGGTATGTATCAGATTCCGAAGCGGAAATGGATTATGTTCGCTAGTCCAAATCTAAAACAATACTGGTGACACTTAACCATAACCCAAAAAGGTTGTAAACTCCCTGTATGATGCCAGTACATATTGGAAACTTTGGGCAAATATTGTGTAATTTGTGCCATAGGTGTTTGGAGCCTCAATCCATAATGTGGTCGTTGGGTATTAAACCATAGCAGGTAGTCTATCATACGCTCATTGAATTCCCGAATATCGGTCAGCAACAAGCCCTCTTCAAACTCCACAAATTCTTCCTGGAGCGTGCGGTTAAAGCGTTCATTGAATGCGTTCATCTTCGGACATTTGGGATACGTGTAGCAGTGCCGGATACCTTGCTCTTGCAGGCAGCGATCAAACGCGCCGCAGAACTCGGAGCCGTTGTCGGTGAGCACTTGCTCTATCTTGGCGGGGAACACTTCCATCATCAGCTTCATAAAGAACTCGGCGGCGATGCTGTTGCCACGAGGGACGCCGATAGCAAAGCCAAACCGGCTATGCAAATCTACGGCCGTGAACAGATAGCGACGCTGACCTTGAATAAACCGTTGCACGGTATCCATGGCGATGCAATGCCCGATACGCTTTGCATTGAAACCCTTTTCAAGACGCTCCTTGCTCTTGCTTTGCGTTGTGCGTTGCCGACGCGGTTTTGCGGGCACCCAGCGCATCTTATCGGGTGCGCTGGCAATCAGTCGCGCGATGGTGCGCGGCTTGGGACAACGCAAGCCGCGCTCGTCACACCACGGTTGAATCAGCAGGTATATCTTGGGTGCGCCGTAGGGATAGTTTTTGCGGTGTCGCCGAATCTCGTCGATAATCTCCTCAGGCCAGTCGCGCCGGCGTGGCTGGCGCGGGCAAGTGCTCTGATTGATTAAGCCGTTAATGCCATAAAGCCGATATTGTCTCCGCCACTCATAGAGTGATGATTTGCTGATGTGGTAAGCGTCCATGCTGGCTTTTATGTTGTGGTTCTCCCATAATATAAGGGCTTCAAGTTTCTGTTTTGCTTTATAGCTCATAGTTGCCTCGTCTATTGAAAAAGCAGCTATTTTATAGAAACCTTTGACGCCGTAGCCGATGTGTTGATATTGCATGTCGGCTACGTTTGTTGTTGAAGCCAAGAATCCAGAATGTTTCTGGCATTATGCACTCCCTGAGGACTCTTGCCGAAGCAACTGTAGTTGCAACGGGAAAATGCTATGGCCTTGTAGTCACAATGCACTGGGAACAGCTGTAAGATGACCGTGCGAGCTATCTGATGTTGTCGCTATCTGGGCCTGAGTTTATGAGTCCAGTTTTTCCACCAGAGTTAGTAGCTCTGCAAGAACCCCCACAAGTTGTTCGCTAAGTATCTGGGGGATATCCAGTTGCCCCTCGTACTCGGCCAGATTGCGGTGCCTGTGGCATTGGTCCAGAATGCGCCACTTTGCGGCATCCATGCCCAGAGTGTGTTGCAGGCACTGGAATACCAGATAGCGTTTGTCGGAGCGGTAGCCGTGCCATCTGAGGGCTGCCAGAGAAAGCGTATATGCCGCACCGTAGGCTATGGTGAATCTGCTGTCTTCCGACAGCCCGGCGACTTGCAAATCAGCCATGCGGCGTTTGGCCATTGCTACCATGTTGGCAAACTCTTGTCGGTCAGGTGGCTCCGCCTTCAGGTGGCCAGTTTTGGTGAGGTTGGCAAGTTTATCTGAGGGAGTTGAGGGCATCATCGTCGCCTTTTATCCAGATTTTGGGGCGTTGCAGGGTGCGGG
>CBDCOZ010000002.1:0-230214 GCA_965220085.1 Candidatus Oxydemutatoraceae bacterium
AATGTCGCGGCGATTGACTCGGTTACCGGGGCGATTGCCTGCCACGACAGCCTCCGAAACACCGAATTCGGCGTCCGGCCGGGCGGGCGCTATGCGCACCATCACTTCGGCGCAACCCTGCAATACCTCCCGCAACGGACGGAGGCAAACAAGGATGCCTGCTTTGTGTCGCATTGTCCGGACGGGAAAGAGCCGTCCGGATTCAATATGAACGGCGAAACCGAATGCAAGACTCTGCCGGTGACGGTTCGCGCCATAGCGATGCCGGCAGAGGGCGGGAGCGCGACCATTATGGGCGCGACCACCGCCTCGGTAGCTCTCAACACCACCGCAACCATCGTCGCCACTCCGGCAAGGGGATGGTATGTCGAGCGATGGGAGGGCGACGACGGCGCCTGCGACGGACAAACCGGCGGGTTTGGAAGTTCCGGAGCCGCGGACACCGACGAGAAATCTTGTTCGTTGCCCGCCGCCGCCGGACTGACTGTGACGGCGCATTTTGCATCGGCGCTGTGTGTCTACAGCGACCTTCCGGAGGGACTGCAAACCGATTTGGTCTCTCAGCAAGTTGCCGCCTGCAACGCGAAAGGATGGGGCGCGCGAAAACACACTGTCCTCGGAGTCACAACATGCCACTGCAACATCAAAGCGTGGGACGGACAACACGGCGACGCCGCCCGACGATCGTGTTTGGACGGCACCATTGAGCCGTTCAGAACCTCCTCCTTTTCCCCGCGTGGGTCCGCGGACTCCAACACGGTCGCCACATATCACTTCGGCGCAATGCTGCAACACCTGCCGCAACGGACGGAGGAGAACCGGGACGATTGCTTTGTCGCGCGATGCGCGGACGGGGCGGAACCGTCCGGATTCAACACCGACGGCGAAACCGAATGCCTGGCGGCAAGCGCGCAGGTGTGCCGGGATTTGACGCCGACGAAACACTTTGACGGCGGCGCCTGCGTGGAAAGCTGCGCGATGGCGGCGACATTGAACCCGACAACGAATACGTGCGAATGCAACGCGCCGAATATGGGGACGGCGCAGGATTGCAACGCGCCGAGTCCGCAAGTGTGCCGGGATTTGACACCGGCAAAGTTCTTTAACGGGATGGCCTGCGTTGATTCTCCTTCGTGCGTTCCGCCGACGACATTGAACCCGACGATGAATGTGTGCGAATGCAACGCGCCCAACGAAGGAACGGTTTCGGATTGCAGTGCGCCGAGCGCGGAAGTGTGCGCGGGATTGATGCCGGCGGAGTTCTTTGACCAGACGGCGATGGCATGCGTTGATATTCCGGTTTGCGCCGGGGCGGCGACATTGAACCCGACGACGAATGTTTGCGCATGCAATGCGCCCAACATAGGGACGGCTTCGGATTGCAGGGCGCCAAGCGCGCAAGTGTGCGGGGATTTGACGCCGGCGAAACATTTTGACGGAATCGCTTGTGTGGAAGACTGCGCGATGGCGGCGACATTGAACCCGACGACGAATGTTTGCGCATGCAATGCGCCCAACATAGGGACGGCGCAGGATTGCCGCGCACCGAGCGCGCAAGTGTGCGCGGGTTTGACGCCGGCGAAACATTTTGACGGCAGTGCCTGCGTTGATGCGCCCGCCGACATCAACCTGCGCCTGCGCATCTTCCTGGAAGGCCCGTTGCGATAACTCGCATCACTCCGCCCAAACCAACTGTGAGGATGCCTCCTTGCGGGAGGTTTGCGACATCTATAATGTAGTCATGTCTTCTAAAAGTAATCACCCTCCTTTGCGGGGGTTTGCACATTGCCCGCCGTAAGCGCTCGCAGGAGTCGGCAAGCCACGGGGGCTGACAGCAGGTAGCTTTGTAACATTTATAATGTGGTCGTGCCTTCTAAATGTAATCATGCCTCCCTGCGGGGGTTTGCACATTGCCGCCGTAAGCGCTCGCAGGAGTCGGCAAGCCACGGGGGCTGACAGCAGGTAGCTTTGTAACATTTATAATGTGGTCGTGCCTTCTAAATGTAATCATGCCTCCTTTGCGGGGGGTTTGCACATTGCCCGCCGTAAGCGCTTGCAGGAGTCGGCAAGCCACGGGGGCTGACTGGCGGGTAGCCTGTGGCGACAACTCCTCCGACACGCCCCGCAGGCGCAGGTGTGCGCCCCCAAGACTCGGTTGCGCCCGCAGGCGGGTGTGCGGCATCCGGCACAATAAAATGAGGGCCATACAAAGTTCGCACCCCGCAGGCGCAGGTGTGCGTGTTGCTCGGATGCCCTTGCGGGGGCTTGTTGCATGCCATATTCCGATGTGTGGTATACTCGCGTCCTCGGGGCGAGCAAACATTCCTCAGGCTTGCCCCGTCCGCCGCCATTACGGTGTCTGGTATACTGGGGGCCTCGGGGTGGGCAAACTTACTCCTTAGGTTGGTTCGCCTCGTCCGTCACCATTACGGTGTTTGATATATTGGTGTCATTATGATTGAAGTCTTATGCAAGACCTGATTAAAAAGCTGATCAAAAAGTTGCCCGCGAGTTGTCTGCAAACAGAACCGATGCGCATGAAGTCTCTGCCTGCAAAACAAGGGCTTCCATCGGCACAGCAAGCGTTTCCATATGCCCCCCCCCCCCCCCCCCCCCCTGATTTTTGCTAGGGTTTGCGCGGTGATGCTCGCTTGCGCCAGTGTCTTCGCCACGAGTAGCGCCCACGCGCAAGCCAACAGCTGTGCGGCGGTCATCCACGGCACCGAATGCATGGACGCATGCCCCGCCGGATTCACCGCCACAACCCAAGACCGCGTGTGCGTTGAGACCGCGCACATCGATGGCGCAAACAAATGCGAAGCCAAAGGATGGACAACCCGACTGACGTTTAACTTCGGTCTTTCCTTTTCCCTTTGCGACATAAAAACCGGCAACCTGACATCAACCAGGGACGTTTGCAGTTTTGGCGCCGGCGGCGGCGGCAGTTGCGTTTTTCGTTTCGGTCCGGATCTTAACTTTCCGCAGCGTCCGGCGGACGACCCGGCGACGGCGGAAGACGAGAGCGACCCGCGCTATGTATACAACTGCGACACGGACGGAACCACCGGCCACCTTCCGGCGCGTTTCGTTGATGGGCGGACGATGTGCGAATGTCCCGCCGGGGCGACAGAAAACGCAGATGGCGTGTGCACATGTCCGGCGCAAACCGTCCCGCTGGGCGAGGCTTGCCTTCCCAACACGCCGGAAAACAGATGCAAAGCGGCGGGATGGACGGTCTCGGCCGACAACCAATGCGTCGTCCCCATCGCCTCTCCGGACGACGGTGATGCAAACGGATGCTTTTTGACCGGCAACGGCAGTCCGCAATGCGCCGATGTGTTCGGACTGGAGCTGTCGTTTCCAAGCCCGTCGACCGACTCCGCCGCGCGGTTTGTCTACGACTGCGGTCTGGACATGATCCCGCCGCGCGCAAACACCGACGGCGCGACCGAATGCGCTCCCGACCCGCAAGCGTGCGCATTCGGCGATTTGGAATTTGTCGCACATACCAGCACACAGAGCAGGGCGCAAATTTCCATGCAGTTTGATGTCTGCGCGGAGAAAGGATGGCAGGCGAAAAAGCATCCCGATTTTGACTCCGTCTTTAGGGCTTGCTACTGCGACATAAAAGCATGGGATGTGGAACGCCATGACGCGTGCCCCGACCCCGTCCTTTCCTCCCGCTTCAGCCTTGCGGGCAATACCGCCCTGCGCTACTACTTCGGCCCGACTCTGGAGTATCTGCCGCAATGGACGGCGGAAAACGCCGATGATTGTTTTGTGGCCTATTGTCAGGACGGGACGGAGCCGGCCGGGTTCAACACCAACGGCGCGACCGAATGCCAAACGCCCAGCGGGGAAGTTTGCGGCAGTTTGGATCCGCCGCAGGTTTACAACGGGTTTGTTTGCGTTGCGACGTGCTCGGCGGAGGCGACATTGGACGAGGCGACGAATACGTGCGAATGCAACACGGGCAATGCGGCGGACTGCCGAGTGCCAAGCACGGAGGCATGCGCGGATTTTACGCCGCCGCGGTTTTACAACGCGGGCGCGGCGCGGTGCGAACCGTTTTTAACCTGCGAACATCCGACGGAATTGCGCACGACGAGCAACACCTGCGAGTGCGTTTCTCCGTATGTCGGAACGCCTCCTGGTTGCCAGATGCCGTCGCCGGCGGTTTGCGGGGAATTGAGCGGGCCGCAGTTTTTCGACGGGACGACCTGCGTCGCCGGTAACCGATGTCCGGCGACAACGCACGCCAACACGGAGTCGCGCCGATGCGAATGCAACGATCGGGGCAAGGTTTACGACGCCGCGGCACAGGCTTGCGTTGCTGCTATTTCGTGTGCTGCGCCGGCGACATTGAGCGCGGAGACGGGCCAGTGCGCATGCGCTTCGCCCAACGAAGGGACGGCTTCGGATTGCCGCGCGCCGAGCGCGGAAGTGTGCGCGGGATTGATGCCGGCAAAGTTCTTTGATGTTGGCACGATGGCGTGCGTGGATGTTGCGCAATGCGCCGGGGCGGCGACATTGAACCCGACAGCGAATGCTTGCGCATGCGCCGCGCCCAACATAGGGACGGCTTCGGATTGCAGGGCGCCGAGCGCGGAAGTGTGCGCGGCGCAGACACCGGCAAAGTTTTTTGACGTTGGCACAACGGCTTGCGTTGATGTTGCGGAATGCGCCGCGCCGATGGTACTGGACGAGGCGACGAATACATGCGTGTCCGCCGACATCAACCTGCGCCTGCGCATCTTCCTCGAAGGCCCGTTGCGATAACCCGCACCGCTCCGCTCAAGCCGTCGGCGCGTCCCGTTTGCTTCCTTCGTCGCATGGGCTTCTTGAACAGCGGTCTGCGGTCGCGACCGACTCCGGCGCGGCAAGGGATAAACGGCGACGACGCCCGACAATCGTGTTTGAGCGGCTCCTCGGAGCCGTTCAGAACCTCCTCTTTCACGCGCATGGAAGCATAAATTCCAACACGGCCGCCACATTTTACTTCGGCGCAACGCTACAACACCTGCCGTAACGGACGACAGGGGGATTGCATAATTGGGGGGAAACGCGTATGATTCTCGCTTCAATGGAGACGCACGAGTGAAAACCGCGCACAACCGCCAAACAAGCAAATGGGCGGAGAAAATGCTCCGTGTCCTCGCGCTCGCCAGCACACTCGCCGCCGTCGTCATCGCGCAACCCGCGCTCGCGCATACCGACGAATGCGCCGCAGGAGAAACCGCCATCGTCGGAACCGACACCTGCATCGCCGACAACCTCCTGGAATTCGGGGACTGGTGCGAAAACCAAAACGGAGTGCTAAGCGACCACCTGCGCTTTCCCACTAACGCCCCCGGAAAACGATGCTTCATCACGGGAGACGCCGTCGACGGCGCCGGCCGCGCCGACTGCGCCCCGTTTGTCTGGATCTCGAACGGAACTTATGTTCCGCCCTCCGAAGTGGTCTCGGTCCCCTTTCTAAATTGCTGGATAGCCAACGACGCAACCACTTCCGCCTGCCCCAGCGGTGGGTCATACTCCGCCGATTCGCATTCCTGCGTTTGTCCGACGGGGAAGGCGGAGTCCGACGGGGTTTGCAGATGCACGGGAGGGAAGTTGGACGAGGGCGATGCCTGCGTTGACTCATGCACGGGCGACAATTTGGAGGAGGACGGCTATTGCGTCGCATCGTGTTCGGCGAACAATCCGCTGACGGAGAACGGCGCCTGCGTCGCCTCGTGTTCGGTGGCGGAGGAGAACGGCGCCTGCGTTTCCGAATGTTCGGCGGACAATCCGCTGCTGGAAAACGGAAACTGCGTCGCATCGTGTTCGGCGAACAATCCGCTGACGGAGAACGGCGCCTGCGTCGCCTCGTGTTCGGTGGCGGAGGAGAACGGCGCCTGCGTTTCCGAATGTTCGGCGGACAATCCGCTGCTGGAAAACGGAAACTGCGTCGCCTCGTGTTCGGCGAACAATCCGCTGACGGAGAACGGCGCCTGCGTCGCCTCGTGTTCGGTGGCGAAGGAGAACGGCGCCTGCGTTTCCGAATGTTCGGCGGACAATCCGCTAACGGAGAATGGCGCCTGCGTTTCCGAATGCACCGCACCCAACGAAGAGACGGGTTCGGATTGCAAAGCGCCGAGTACGCAGGTTTGCGCGGCTTTGACGCCGGCGAAGTTTTTTGACGTTGGCACGACGGCCTGCGTGGATTTTCGTTCCTGCGATGCGCCGATGGTATTGGACGAAGCGACGAATACGTGCACGGTGCCGAAGTTGCGGATTGCGGACACCGATACGAGGGGCGAGGCCAACACGGCGACGATAGCGGAGGACGCAACGACAGGCACAGCGATAGCGGGTGTGACGCTGGTGGCGACCGATGAGGGTGGCAATACCGTAAGCAGCGCGACCTGGAGCCTGACCGACTCGAATAATCCCGCCTTGTTCACAATAAACAGCACCAACGGCGCAATCACTTTGGCAACGAGCGGCAAGCCGGACTACGCAACCACGCCCACCCATAGCGTAACGGTAACCGCCGCCGCCGACGGTTATGAGCGCGCCGAACTGACACTGACAATCAATGTGCTGAGCGCACAAGCTTGCGCGGCTTTGACGCCGGCGCAATTCTTTGACGAGACAGCGGCGGCCTGCGTTGACATTCCGGTTTGCGCCGCACCGGCGACATTGAACCCGACGATGAATGTGTGCGAATGCGCCGCGCCGATGGTATTGGACGAGGAGACGAATACGTGCGTGTCCGCCAACATCAACTTGCGCCTGCGCATCTTCCTTGAAGGCCCGTTGCGATAACCCGCACCACTCCGCTCTGGCGCCGGGCGCGAACACAGACACGCCGAGGAACTTGGCGAAGTCGGTGACGGCGAAGTGAGCGAAACCGTTTCCCGTCTGGCGCACTTTTGATTTTGCCGGCCTGTGATATAATGCGGCCATGACAACACGGCGCCCCCAGAAAAACGCCTCCATTCTGTCCCTGTTTTCCGGCTGCGGAGGACTGGACTTGGGCTTCATGGGCGGCTTTCGCTTTCTCGGCAAAACCTACCCCCGCCTGCCCTTTCAAGTGGTCTGGGCGAACGACATTGAGCCGACGGCATGCGAGACCTATCGGGCGAATCTCGGCGGGGACATTGTCTGCGGCGACGTCCACGACCACCTTGCCGACATTCCGTCCGCGGACGTGGTGATTGGCGGCTTCCCCTGTCAGGATGTCTCCATCAACGGCAAGGGGCTGGGCGCGGACGGCGAGCGCACCACGCTTTACGGGGCGATGATTCAAGCCGTCCGCAAGGCGAGGCCCCGCGCGTTTGTGGCGGAAAATGTGCGCGGACTGCTGATGACGCGGCACGACGGACTGCGAAAGGCCATCATCGCCGGATTCGCCGACTTGGGATACCGGCTGGATGTTGACTTGTATCTCGCCGCCGACTACGGCGTCCCGCAGATGCGCGAGCGGGTTTTCATTGTCGGCACCAGAAAGGACGGGAGGCCGTTTGCGCCGCCCTCGGCGCCGCTTTCCCGCGGCAACTGGATTACCGCCCGCGCCGCGCTGGAGGATTTGGAGGGCGCGGAGGAGGGCGCCGTTGCCAACCACATTTGGAGCAGGGCGAAGCGCGGCGCGGAGCAGGGAAACCGGACGCTGAAAGCCGACCGCCCCGCCGCCACCATCCGCGCCGAATGCCACGGACACATTCAGTTTCATTACGCCCTGGACCGCCGCATTTCCATGCGCGAGGCGGCCCGGTGCCAGTCCTTCCCCGACCATTTCGCCTTCAAGGGCGGCATCCGGCAGATTGAGCGGCAGATTGGCAACGCCGTGCCGCCGGTGATGGGCTGGCACATGGCCAAGTCGGTGCTTGCCGCGCTGGCATGGCCCGCGAAGAATTTGAGGCCTTTCTGGACGAGGAGCAAAGCGCCTCGGCCGGGATGTTCGCGACAGCCGCAAATACCACGAGGCGGGGGCCTTTGAAAATCATGTCCTGCGGGTGATGCAGGAGGTCGCCCACCGGCGCGGACTGCGAATCAATCCGACCAACCACCCCCACGCCTTCCCCGACATCAAGGCCGACGGATTCGGAGTGGAGGTCAAAAGCACCCGTCAGGACAATTGGAGCGCGCCGGCGAACAGCATTCTGGAGTCCATGCGCGACGAGGACGCCGTCCACCATGTCCGCATCTCGCACGCCCCGCGCTTTGTCGTCGGCATGGACACGCCGCAAGGCGGCTCCCTGTTCGACAAAATCGGCGTGACATACGAGGAGTTTGCGCGGAAAACCCCGTCGGAAAAAATGGAGGAGGTGCGGAAATACGCCCGCAGCCGCCTACAGCCGGGGGAGCGGCTGTGGTGGCTGGAGGAGCATCACGCGGTTGACTTGGAAATCCGCCGCTTTCAGGAATTGGACGACGCGAAAAAGCGGCAAGTTCGCGCCGAAGCCGCCGCGCTTTGCCCCGAAATTGTGGGGCCCGCCCGACAACAAAACAAATACGACGGGGCCCTCAAATTCCTTGTCGCGTATCACGGCGTCTTGGCGGCCCGCGACATGTTCACGGCGGGAAGTGTCGGCGCGCCGGACGGACATCGGGGCGGGGGATATATGCAAAACAGTTTGACGGACATTCAGGCGGAGATGATAACGGCGTTTCAGGAACTGGACGGCAAACTCTTTGAGGAATACTGGCCGCGCGGGACGGACATCCCCGACAACGCGGAGGGGCGAAAGCGCCAATGGCTCGCCCTCGCCGACGAGATGGCGCAAGGGGAATGGACCCCGTCCGACATCCTGTTTCGCTAACCCCCCGCGCCCCCGACAAATTCGGGCCGGATTGGGACTGCGGCGCGCCCTACGCAAAATACGCAATCGCCCCAATCACCGCCGACGCCGCGCACATCGCCAAACCCAAAAAGCGCAACTGTCCCGGCGCCATCTCGCTCATCTGCGCCATCCGACGCCGAAAGAAATCCGGCCACAACAGCGGAACTGCCCCCTGCTTCATGGACATAATACGGTCCCCTTTCATCCCAGACTTCGGTGAATTGGAGACAGCCCTGAGCAGGCGCGATTTTCAGGTATTGGAATGGATGCAAGGCCAATACGCATGCCATGCGCCAAACATCGTGACGGGTGCGGATTGCAAAGCGCCGAGTACGCAGGTTTGCGCGGCTTTGACGCCGGCGCGGTTTTTTGACGTTGGCACGACGGCCTGCGTGGATTTTCGTTCCTGCGATGCGCCGATGGTATTGACCGAAGCGACGAATGCATGCGTGTCCGCCGACATCAACTTGCGCCTGCGCATCTTCCCGGAGGGGTCGTTGCAATAACCGGCATCACTCCAAGCCAACCATGATGACGCCTTGCGCGGGCTTTGCGACACTTATAATGTGGCCGTGTCTTCTAAAAGCGATCACTCCTGCCGGAGTTTGCTACCGTCCGAATTGCGAATTGCGCGGTGATGGCGATTACGCCTCCTTGCGCAGGCTTGCGCAAACGTGCCGACACGAATACGCCCGCGAAGGGAGTGCGCACGGCTACGCAGGCTTGCGCAAACGCGCCGACAGGGACGCACCCGCAAGAGAGTGTTATGCTACAATCCGATTATTGTGGCAGGGCGGACAATGCGCCCCCACAAAGGAATGTTCGTTAGCGCGAGCCAGTGAGTGCGAGCGCTCCCCCCGCGAGAGGAGAGGGTGGACAGAGGCAAGAAAGATATAATGATGAACATGTGTGACATCGGCGCCAAGGGCGCGAAGCAAAATTTTTCGGCTGACGCAGTGCGAATGGCAGTGACGATAGCACTCGTTACCGTCGCGGCTTTCGCAGTCAACTTTTCAGTCGTCCCCACCGCCGCCGCGCATCCGAACCACAACTGCCCCGCCGGACAAGAACGCCCGAACTGGGACGGCGCGCCATGCGTCCAAGAGTGGGGCCTGCCAACGCTGGAATGGTGCCGCGCTAGCGGCCTGACCGTCCGGCGAATGACCGCCGACTACGACGGGGGGCATCAGTATCGCTCCAGATCCGACAAGCACCCCAACTCAGTTCAACTGCACCGCAACTTTTCCGAAAGTTACCAGCACACCTGCTATTGGAAAACGGAAAGGCACACCAGCGTCCCCTTCATCAGCTCATCGGATCAGGAACGCTGCTCCAACAGTGGCTACCGGATCTATGTGCAACAGCGGACGAACAACAACTTCATCGGCGCAGACAACTTTGACTTCTTCTGCATGCCGTCGAAAACCAATCAGAACAGCGCCGGTTCAAACTTTGACTTTAATGGCGCCCGCCGCGGCCCGCATTGCGTCCCCGGCGAGGAGACATACCGCACTGACGCGCATGTATGCGCCAAATTGCCGGCGGTGCCAATCAACCTTTCCGTCCGCGTTGTGTCGCCAGGCAATGTGGAAATCTCCTGGGGCATCCCAAACGACGATCGGGTTTTTGCGGACTATTACATGGTGGAGCGCAAGCAAGACAAGGATCCGCGGGAGACGGTTACCACCACCTTTATCCCGAGTGCGCCAGACGCGCGCACGACGACGGTGACGATGGAGGTTCCGGCGCATCCGAGATTTCAGGACAACAGCACTGCTCGCAACACCGGCATTCATGCCTTTCGCGTTCGTTCCGGGACGAATGACAGCAGTTTTCTCCTTAACGATGGCGGCGCAGAGTCGGACTACTCCGCTGCGGTCGAAGTGAACACGCACGACTATTTGGAGGCGTGCGTCGGGGCGGGATGGAGCGCCGACCGGGACGCCCGAACCTGCCTCATTCCGTGGCAAAGGGCCAGCGACGGCGCGACCGGGGAGTTCTGCAGGGTCAGCAGAAACGACGCGGGCGAGGGTCCGACTTGCCTGGATATTTTTAAGGTCGGACAGTTTGACGGCGATTACTCCTTTCCGGCGAAAAGCGACTACGCGGCGAATGACCGCATCGTTTACAATTGTCCGCACGCGCGCAGCGACAACCTGTTGCAATGCACCTGCCCCGCAAACTCCGACCTCCTGCAAAAAGATAGCGGCGGATACGAATGCCGTGCGCGCGTGAATTGCGACCGCCAAAACCGCGCGCAAACCGACCCCTACACCTGCGGCGACTGCCTTGCCGGGCACGACGATGTGGGCGGCGTTTGCCGCGAGCGCCTGAACTGCGCCGACCAGAATCGCGAGCAGACCGACCCCTACACATGCGGCGCGTGCGTTTCCGGACACCGCGAGTTTCGCGGCGGCGCGGTTTGCCGTCCCGACCAACGCCTCTCCGTTCAAGATGTCGACGCCCATTGTCCGGACGGCGAAGCGTTGAATGCCGCCGGCGGCGCCGTCGTCGGGCGCGTCTGCAGGGAAAGTTCGGCGGAGGACTGGTGCTATGTTTTGGACTACGAACAAGCGGGAGCGGACGGCGCCTTGTCCTCCTTTCACATCGGCGGCGACACGGCGGTCAATCTTCCGACGAACCCAATGTCGTGCGACAACGCGTATCCGCTTTGCGGCGGCGAAAACTACGGGCGGGCGAATCCCTTCGCGGGTTGCGAGTGTTTTGACGGCTTCACCCAATCCAACCCCGCCAACCCGGACAATATATGTGAAAAGGACTGCGGCGCTTTGAACCGGGATGCGGCAACGGGACTTTTGAATTGCGGCGCATGCTCCGCCGGTTATGCGGAGGATGTTGACGGGAGCGGGATTTGCCACGCGGTTGTGGATTGCGCGACAGAGCAAAACCGCCTGCAACGAAACGCCTACCAATGCGCCGGATGCAAGACAGGCTATGTGGAAGATGACGCCGGAACTTGCCGCGAAAAAATCACCTGCCCCACCGGACGCATTCAGCTGAACGCTTATGAATGCGGCGAATGCCTGGCGGGTTTTGCGCCGGACGAGTCGGACACTTGCCAACCGACTGTGAATTGCGCGGCGCAAAACAAGTTGGAAGTCAATCCTTACACTTGCGGCGCTTGCGAAAGCGGGTTGCCGGACGATGACGGGAATTGCCCGGACACGCCGCGGGCGGATTTGTGCGAGGCATCCAAGGGAAGCGACAGAGAAAAGGGAAAGATTATGCAATTTGCGGTTTCGCTCAACAGCGGCGAATGCATTCCGGTGCAACGTTGCACCATTCAGACCCTCCATAACAACGACCCGTGGGAGTGTTATGTTTGGAGCGACACTGGGCGGTCGGAGGTTTTTTCAACTGCAACGGTCGCCTCTGTTCATTCCGACATTTCCGCCGAGGGCGAATGCGAAGGGACAGGGGAAGGACTGACGGGAGGCCCGGACGACCGGACATGCCAAATCAGGTGGGGCGCGGATACGCGCAACTTTTGCGAAAGCGACATGCTACGCGACCCGAACAACATATTTTCCGAATGTGCGAACGACTATGCGCAGGGCTCGTGCGAGGAGGCCGGCGGGGAGTGGAAGCGGACCAGCCACAGCATCGACCCGCTTCGTAGCGAGCGGGCGGACACATGCATTCTCAACGGCGCCGGGTGCTATTTGAACGCGGGCAGCAACTTTGATCCGGACGCTCTCGTCCTTTACGATTTCGAACATGAGCATCATTCCGACGACCCGAACGAGATGCAAGTGGAGTATCCGGCTCCGTTGACCGGGCCGTGCGAAGACGCCTATCCGAACACCTGCCAGCTTTCCACCGCGGGCAACGCATTTCTGGGTTGCGCGCCCGTCTCCCGTCCGGGTGCGCCGCGGGTCTCGGTCGAGATGTCGGCTTTGGGGCGGGCGGAGTTGGAGTGGGAAGCGTCCGAAGTTGCGGCGGCTTCCTCTGCCACTGTGCGGATTAGCAGCTATTCCATTTTGCGGCGGGAGACGGGCGGCGAAGCGGTTGTGGTCGGGGCGACAACGGCGACGACTTACACCGACGCAGACGCGCCGCAGGAGAAGAAGGTGCAATATCAAATTCGCACCGAATATGCGGAGACATCGACAGCGACGGAGAGACTCACATTGACTTCGTTTTTCTCGGAGGCGGTGCGCATTCCCGGTTGCGCGGATGCCGGCCATTCGGAGGTTGCGCGGCCAAACGAGGATCCGCTTTGTGTGCCGGATGAAGCGCATACGCAGGCGCAAGCGTGCACGGATGCGGGATGGCGCGTTCTCTATCGCAAGCCGCTGTCGCCAAACGGTCATGTGCGTTGCAACATCGGCGTGCGCGATGCGCAAAGCGGCAGCGAAAGCCACTGCGGAATTCTGGGGAACAATCCGACGATGTGCTCGGAATTGTTCGGCTCGCCGCCGGTTTTTCCGACTTACGCGGGGTCTGTGCGGCAGTATGTCGTGAACTGCGCCGAGGACCGGTTGCCGGACCCGGCTTATGAGTCGCAAAATTCGCCGCGGCAAGAGTGCGTTTGTGCAGAGGGGTATTTTGAAGATGGCGGGCAATGCAATACGTGCGGGTCGATCGGGCGCAAGGGGGTTTCGGGGCAGCCGGGGGTTTGCGCAGAGGGTGCGGACAGTTGCACGGCGAGGGCGACATTTAATACGGAGACGAATGTTTGCGACTGCACCGGAAGCGCGGGTTGTCTGGCGCCGAGTGAAGATGTTTGCGCGGGATTGACGCCTGAGAGGTTTTTTGACGGGGCGGAGTGTGTTGATGTTGCTTCCTGTACCGCGCCGGCGATGTTGAACAGGGTGACGAATGTGTGCGAATGCAATGCGCCAAACGTGGGGGGGACAGCTTCGGATTGCAGGGCGCCCAGCGAACAGGTCTGCGATGGTTTGACCCCGGCGAAGTTCTTTGACGGGACAGCCTGCGTTGATTTTACTTCCTGCGCCGCACCGATGATATTGGACGAAACAACGAATGTTTGTAAGACGCCGAGTACGGATACTTGCGCGGGGTTGACACCTGCGAAGTTCTTTGACGAGGAAGAGACGGAGTGCGTTGATTTTGTTTCCTGTACCGCGCCGATGATATTTGACGAAACAACGAATGTTTGTAAGACGCCGAGTACGGATACTTGCGCGGGGTTGACACCTGCGAAGTTCTTTGACGAGGAAGAGACGGAGTGCGTTGATTTTGTTTCCTGTACCGCGCCGATGATATTTGACGAAACAACGAATGTTTGTAAGACGCCGAGTACGGATACTTGCGCGGGGTTGACACCTGCGAAGTTCTTTGATGTCGGCGAGGCGGAGTGCGTGGATCTTGTTTCCTGCACCCCGCCGATGGTACCGGACATGGCAACGAATACGTGCGCGGCGCCGAGCGAGCAAGTTTGCGCGGCGCAGACGCCGCCGAAGTTCTTTGACGAGTCAACGACGACCTGCATCGATTTTGTTTCGTGCGACGACGCGTCAATGACGTTAGACCGAGCGACGAATGCCTGCGTTGAGGGGCCCGACAACATCAACCTGCGTCTGCGCATCTTTCTGGAAGGCCCGTTGCGATAGCGGCCTCCCAAGCCCCGCCGCTCTCCCTTCGCCAGAATGCTTTGCGCTTCAAACTCAGGTTAAAGCGCCTTTGAAACATCACTCTCCCCCAGTGGGAGGCACATCAAAAGGGCGGGCCGGTGCGGCACCTGCGATGAAGCATGACCAGCGGGGACGGTTATGCCACTGGCGTAGGTGACGGGCGGCGCATCACCCGCGATGAGGCATGACCCGGAAGCGGGAGCAAAGCACCAAAGGCAGATCCGGCGTAGCCGCCGGTTTATCCCAAGCGGCGGGTTGCGGGCTCAGGGGGCGCGAGGGCCGTGCAGCACCATCATCTTTTCTATTTGCATGTCGTTTATGCTGTGCTCCATGCCGCCTATGCCGAGACCGGAGCGGCGCAACCCGGCGAATGGCATCTGATCCTGGCGGAAGGCGGTGTGGTCGTTGATCATCACGGCGGAGGCATCCAGTTGGTGATAGATGGCGATGGCGCGGTCTATGTCTTGGGCGAAGACCGCGGCTTGAAAGGCAAACTCCGGGCTGTTGGCCTGGGCTATGGCATCGTCCAGCCGCTCGTAGCCATACAGGCAGAGCACCGGGCCAAACACTTCGCGGCGGCTGACATCGGCATCCGGCGGCGGGTCCGCCAGCAGGGTCGGAGCGTAGCAGTTGTTATCCAACTTGCGGCCGCCGCAGGCCAGATGCGCGCCGCCATCCGCCGCCCGCATCACCCATTGATGCACGCGCTCCTGCTCTTTGGGGCTGATCAGCGGCCCCACTTCGGTCGCCGCATCCAGCGGGTCACCCACGCGCAGGGCATTGGCGCCGGCGGCCAGACGCTCGGCCAACTCGTCGCACAGGGTGCGCGGCGCAAAGACCCGTTGCACCGACACGCAGACCTGCCCGGCATGGTAGTAGCCGCCCTTCAGCAGGGCCGGAATCAGGCGTTCCACATCGGCGGATTCGTCCGCTATCACCGGGGCTATGCCGCCGTGCTCCAGAGCACAGCGCACACCCGGCGCCAGGCGCGAGCGCAACATCCAGCCCACAGCGGCGCTGCCGATAAAACTGAGAAATCCCAGACGCGCATCGGCGGCCATCTTGCCAATCAGTTCCAGACTCTCCGGCAGCAACGCTTGGCACCAGGCCGGCGGCAACCCGGCTTGGCGCAAAATGCCCGCGAACTCAAAGCAGGATAGCGGCGTGCCGGGCGCCGGTTTGACGATGACCGGGCAACCGGCGGCAACGGCGGCGCCCGCTTGATGCACGATGAGGTTGAGCGGATGGTTGAACGCGCTTATCGCCAGCACCGGGCCTATGGGTTCCCTCTGGGTAAAGGCCATGCGGCTGAGATCGGAGTTGGGTTCGCGCATGGGGATGACCTGTCCGGCATGCTGGCTGATGGCCTCGGCGCACAACTCCACGCCTTCTATGGCGCGGCCCGCCTCCACGGCGGAATCGCCCCAGGGCTTGCCGCCCTCGCTGGCGGCGGTGCGTATCAGTTCATCGCGCCGGTCGCGCATGATGGCGGCGGCGTTGCGCAGAATCTCGCAACGGCGGGACACTGGCAGCCATTGCCGCCGGTCACGGAACAACGCATAGGCGGTGGTCAGGGCTTGCTCTGCGGCGGCCTCATCGGCCAGAGCGACAGTGCCCAGCAGGCGGTCGTCAAACGGCGAGCGCACCTCGCGCTTTTTGCCGGACGGCGCGGGCGCTGGCTCTATAAGCGATTCATAATGTACTGTCATGACTTGCGACCTTCAAACAATCTAGCATACAAAGCGTAAGCACTCAGATGGCGCATGTCAACTCGCCCAGCCGCCGGCTCAGCTTCATGTTCTCGCGATAGTCTGTCGGCACCACCGCCAGACTCGGCCCGGCGGTGGCAAACGCCTGTCGCAGGCCGTCCGCCAACTCGCCGCTGTTTGTTATGCGCAACCCCTGCCAGCCAAAGGCCGCCGCCAGCTGCATCCAATCCGGATTGCCAAAACTCAGCGGCGCAGCGTAAGCGCTCAGATGGCGCATGTCAACTCGCCCAGCCGTCGGCTCAGCTTCATGTTCTCGCGATAGTCTGTCGGCACCACCGCCAGACTCGGCCCGGCGGTGGCAAACGCCTGTCGCAGGCCGTCCGCCAACTCGCCGCTGTTTGTTATGCGCAACCCCTGCCAGCCAAAGGCCGCGGCCAGTTGCATCCAGTCCGGATTGCCAAAACTCAGCGGCGCAGCGTAAGCGCTCAGATGGCGCATGTCAATTCGCCCAGCCGTCGGCTCAGCTTCATGTTCTCGCGATAGTCTGTCGGCACCACCATCAGGCTCGGCCCGGCGGTGGCAAACGCCTGTCGCAGGCCGTCGGCCAACTCGCCGCTGTTTGTTATGCGCAACCCCTGCCAGCCAAAGGCCGCGGCCAGTTGCATCCAGTCCGGATTGCCAAAACTCAGCGGCGCAGCGTAAGCGCTCAGATGGCGCATGTCAATTCGCCCAGCCGTCGGCTCAGCTTCATGTTCTCGCGATAGTCTATCGGCACCACCATCAGGCTCGGCCCGGCGGTGGCAAACGCCTGTCGCAGGCCATCGGCCAACTCGCCGCTGTTTGTTATGCGCAACCCCTGCCAGCCAAAGGCCGCCGCCAGTTGCATCCAGTCCGGATTGCCAAAACTCAGCGGCGCAGCGTAAGCGCTCAGATGGCGCATGTCAATTCGCCCAGCCGTCGGCTCAGCTTCATGTTCTCGCGATAGTCTGTCGGCACCACCATCAGGCTCGGCCCGGCGGTGGCAAACGCCTGTCGCAGGCCGTCGGCCAACTCGCCGCTGTTTGTTATGCGCAACCCCTGCCAGCCAAAGGCCGCGGCCAGTTGCATCCAGTCCGGATTGCCAAAACTCAGCGGCGCAGCGTAAGCGCTCAGATGGCGCATGTCAATTCGCCCAGCCGTCGGCTCAGCTTCATGTTCTCGCGATAGTCTATCGGCACCACCATCAGGCTCGGCCCGGCGGTGGCAAACGCCTGTCGCAGGCCGTCGGCCAACTCGCCGCTGTTTGTTATGCGCAACCCCTGCCAGCCAAAGGCCGCGGCCAGTTGCATCCAGTCCGGATTGCCAAAACTCAGCGGCGTGTGGCGGCCAAACTGTTGCTGTTGCTTCCAGGCTATCAGGCCGTAGGCGTGATCCTCCCAGACCATGCAGACGATGTCGCTGCCCAGCCGTTTGGCGGTCTCCATCTCCTGCGCATTCATCAGGAATCCGGCATCGCCGGCAATGGCCAACACCTTGCGCTCTGGGCGCACCAGGCTGGCGGCGATGGCCCCGGGCAGGGCAAAGCCCATGGAGCAAAAGCCGTTGGGAATCAGGCAGGTGTTGGGCTCGTGGCACTGGTAGTGACGCGCCACCCACATTTTGTGCGCGCCCACATCGGACAGCAATATGTCCTGCGGCCCCATCACCCGGCGCACATCCCACAGCACTTTCTGGGGCCTTATGCTGCCCTCGTCGGTGTCGTCTTTGTGCGCCGCCAGTTCCTCGCCCATCTGGCGGCGGGTGGCGGCCTGCTGTCTGGTGTCGGGGCAAAGCGGCTGTTTGGCCACGCGCTCATTGAGCATCCACAGGCTGTGCGCCAGGTCGCCCACCACCTCCAGCTGCGGATGATAGTGCTCGTCCACCTCGGCCGGCAGAAAATCCAGATGCACTATCGCCTTGTCGCGATTCGGGTTCCAGGTGCGCGGATGGTATTCCACCATGTCAAAGCCGATGGAGATGATCAGGTCGGCGGCATCCACCGCGCAGGTGACATAGTCCTTGCTGCCAAGCCCGATGGTGTACAGGCAGTAATCGGCATCCATGTCCACCGCGCCCTTGGCCATGAAGGTGTTCACCACGCCTATGCCGGTGGCCTCGCAAAACAGGCGCAGTTGCTTGCTGGCGCGCCGCCGGATGCAGCCGTTTCCGGCCAGTATCAGCGGCCTCTTGGCCTTGCGGATGCGCTCAAAGGCCTGGTTCATGATCTTGTCATCGGCCACCGGACGGCGGAAGTGCTGCACCGGCAGCGGCGCTTTGTCGCTCGGCTTCTTGGCGATGTCCTCGGCCAACTCAATGTGCACCGCCCCCGGTTTCTCAGTGCGCGCCAGACGCACGGCCTTGCGCACCACCTCCGGTATGCTGTCCGGATGGTATATGGATGTCGCCCACTTGGTGACCGGACGGAACATGGACACCACATCCATCACCTGATGCGATTCCTTGTGCAGGCGCGTGGATGCCCCCTGACCGGTCAGCACCAGTATGGGCGCGCGATCCATATTGGCATCGCCGACACCGGTCAGCAGGTTGGTAGCGCCCGGCCCCAGAGTGCCCAGACAGCCGGCCGGCTCGCCGGTCAGGCGACCGTATATCTCGGCCATAAAGGCCGCGCCCTGCTCGTGGCGGGTCAGGATAAACTCTATCTTGTCGGACGCATCCAGCGACATCATAAAGTCGGCGTTCTCCTCCCCCGGCACACCGAATATGTAGCGGATGTTTTCCTCTTCCAGACACTTGACAAACAGATCTGATGCTTTCACGGGCGTATCCTCCTGCGCGATGGACTGCCATCATAACCGCAAACCCTCCGCTTGACAATGCCCCGGATGGTGTCCGGACATAGCGGACACGTGGGGCGATAGAAACCTTGGCCACCGCAGCCGATGGGTTGCTATTGCAGCGTGTTGTGTTGAAGCCGGGAATCCGGAATGCTTCCGGCATTATGCATGACAACTCGTGGTGATGTCAGGAGTCCGGAATGTTTCCGGCATCGTGCATCACACCGCGAGCGCTCCTCGCGCGCCATCCCCTCAGTGCGTGCTCGGGCGCTTTTGTGAAGACTCCCTGCGCGCCGCCGCCATTCCAATGTCTGGTATACTGTGTCCTCGGGGTGAGCACTCCGGGCTCACCCCGTCCGTCATCGTTCCAGTGTCTGGTATGCTAGTGTCCTCGGGGCGGGCAAATGTTGCTCCTTGTGGCTCGCCCCGTCTGTCATCGTTCCAATGTCTGGTATACTAGTGTCCTCGGGGCGGGTAAACGTTACTCCTTGTGGCTCGCCCCGTCTGCCACCATTGCGGTGTTTGATATGCCAGAGTTATTATGATCGAAGTCTTATGCAAAACCTGATTAAAAAATTGCCTGCAAGTTGCCTGCAAACAGAACCGATGCGCATGAAGTCTCTGCCTGCAGAACGAGCGCTTCCATCGGCGAAGCAAGCGCTTCCATATGCCCCCCCCCCCCCCCCTTAATTTTTGCTAGAGTTTGTGCCTCATTAAAACATTGTTTGCGTGCATTGTGCGCGGCGATGCTCGCTTGCGCTGGTGTCTTTGCCGCGAACACCGCACACGCACAAAGCGAACAATCCAACTGCACATTCAGCGAGGTCGCCTCTTCCGTCCACTCCTCCGCGCGCGAGCAGGTCTCCCGAATGTTCGACGCCTGCGCGGAAAAGGGATGGGCCATCTTCAAATCCCCCGCCTTTGACATCGTGCAAGAGTGCTACTGCAATGTCAAGGCGCGGGACGCGTCCCAGCCGGAGCATAATGACTGCCGGAGTTATATTCCCTCCTCCCGGCTGATTTCCAACGCGGGCAAGCGGCAACTGCACCATTACTTCGGCGCGACCCTGCAGTATCTTCCGGAGCGGACGGAGGAAAACAAGGACGCCTGCTTTGTGGCGCATTGTCCGGATGGGAAGGAGCCGTCGGGGTTTAATATGAACGGCGAAACCGAATGCGCAACGCCCTCAACGGCGGTGACGGTTCGCGCCATAGCGATGCCGGCAGAGGGCGGGAGCGCTGCCATTATGGGCGCGACCACCGCCTCGGTGATTCTCAACACCACCGCAACCATCGTCGCCACTCCGGCGGAGGGATGGTATGTCGATCGGTGGGAAGGCGACGGCGGCGCTTGCGACGGTCAAACCGGCAGGCTCGAAGGTTTCAGGGGCGTGGACACAGACGAGAAATCTTGTTCGCTGCCCGCCGGCGCCGGACTGACTGTGACGGCGCATTTTGCGTTGGCGCGGGTGACGGTTCGCGCCATAGCGATGCCGGCGGAAGGCGGGAGCGCTGCCATTATGGGCGCGACCACCGCCTCGGTGATTCTCAACACCACCGCAACCATCGTCGCCACTCCGGCGGAGGGGTGGTATGTTGACCGATGGGAGGGGGACGGCGGGGCCTGCGCCGGACAAGTTGGCGGGTTTGGAAGTTCCGGAGCGGCGGACACGGATGAAAAATCCTGCTCGCTGGCCGCGAGCGCCGGACTGACTGTGACGGCGCATTTCGCATCGGCGCTTTGTGTCTACGACGAGCTTCCGGCGGGACTGCAAACCGTTGCTGTCGACCAACAGATTGACGCGTGCAACGCGAAAGGATGGGGGGCGCGCAAACACATTGTCGGCGGAAGCACATTGTGCCACTGCAACATCAAGGCGTGGGACGGGAGGCGCGGCGACCCGGCCCGGCAATCGTGTTTGGACGGCTCCCTCCCGCCGCATCGAACCTCCGAGTTTTCCGCGCGTGGAGACACAGATGCCAACACGGCCGCGACATATTACTTCGGCGCGACCCTGCAACATCTTCCGGAGCGGACGGAGGGAAACAAGGACGATTGTTTTGTGGCGCGATGTCCGGGGGCGACGGAACCGTCCGGATTCAACACCGGAGGCGAAACCGAATGCCGAGCGCCAAGCGGGGCGGTTTGCGGGGGTTTGACTCCGGCGAAACATTTTGACGGCGTTGTCTGCGTGGAAAGTTGCGCAACGGGGGCGACATTGAATGCGGCGACGAATGTTTGCGAATGCGACACGGGAAATTCGGACGATTGTTTAACGCCGAGCGAGGAGGTTTGCGCGGCGCTGACTCCGCCGAAGTTTTTTGACGGGTCGGATTGCGTTGATTTTGCGACTTGCGCGGGGCTGTTGACTTTGAATCGGCAACGTAACGGGTGCGAGTGCCGCACGCCGAATAGGGGAACGCCTTCAAACTGTCTTGCGCCGAATCCGGTTGTTTGCGCCGCGCCGGCGGTTCGGCATCCGACGGCGAATGTTTGCCAATGCAATGCGCCGAATGTGGGGACAGGTGCGGATTGCAAAGCGCCCAGCGAGACGGTTTGCGGGGATTTGATGCCGGCGCAATTCTTTGACGAGACGATGTGCATTGATTTTGTTTCGTGTGATGCGCCGATGGTGTTGGACACAGCGATGAATATGTGCGCGGCACCGAGCGAGGAAGTGTGCGCGGATTTGATGCCGGCGAAATTCTTTGACGAGACGATGTGCGTTGATTTTGTTTCCTGCGATGCGCCGATGGTATTGAATACGGCGACGAATATGTGCGCGACACCGAGCAAGGAAGGGTGCGCGAGTTTGACGCCGGCGAAATTCTTTGACGAGACGATGTGCGTTGATTTTGTTTCCTGCGATGCGCCGATGGTGTTGGACACAGCGATGAATACGTGCGTTGAGGCGTCCGACAACATCAACTTGCGTCTGCGCATCTTTCTTGAAGGCCCGTTGCGATAACCCGCATCACTCCGCCCAAGCCAACTGTGATCACGCCTTCTTGTGCGGGCATTGCAATCGCTTTGCCACCGATTGCGCACATTTTCACTGAGCGCTCCCCTTTGCAAGCGGCGGCGCTTCGGCAATGTCGGCGGCAACGGTTACTCCTTGCGCAGGCTTTGCGATTGCTTTGCCGCCGATTGCGCACATTTTCACTGAGCGCACCCCCTTTGCAGGCGGCGACGCTTCGGGCAGTGTTGTCGGCAACGATTACTCCTTGCGCAGGCTTTGCACATTTATAATGTGTCATGTCTTCTAAAAGCGATTATGCCTCTTTTGCCCAACTATGATTACGCCTCCCTGCGGGCTTTGCGCATTGCTCGCCGTAAACACTCTTGCCTCGCAGGAGTCGGCAAGCCACGGGGGGCAACCGGCAGGCAGCTTGGCAACACTTATGAATGTGTCATGTCTTCTAAAAGTAATCACCCCTCCTTTGCGGGGGCTTTGCGCATTGCCCGCCGTAAACACTCTTGCCTCGCAGGAGTCGGCAAGCCACGGGGGGCGACCGGCAGGCAGCTTGGCAACACTTATGAATGTGTCATGTCTTCTAAAAGTAATCACCCCTCCTTTGCGGGGGCTTTGCGCATTGCCCGCCGTAAACACTCTTGCCTCGCAGGAGTCGGCAAGCCACGGGGGGCGACCGGCAGGCAGCTTGGCAACACTTATGAATGTGTCATGTCTTCTAAAAGCGATTACGCTTCCTTTGCGGGGGCTTGTTGTGCGCCGCCGTTCCAATATCTGGTATACTGTGCCCTCGGGGCGAGCAGACATTCCTCAGGCTTGCCCCATCCGCCACCATTCCAATGTCTGGTATACTGTGTCCTCGGGGTGAGCACTCCGGGCTCACCCCGTCCGTCACCATTCCAGTGTCTGGTATGCTAGTGTCCTCGGGGCGGGTAAATGTTGCTCCTTGTGGCTCGCCCCGTCTGTCACCGTTCCAATGTCTGGTATAATGGTGTCCTCGAGGCGGGCAAACTTGTTTCTCGGCCCGCCTCGTCCGTCACCATTGTGGTGTTTGATATGCCGGTGTCATTATGATTGAAGTCTCATGCAAAACCTGATTAAAAATTGTCTGCAAGCAGAACCGATGCGCATCACATATCCGCTCGCAAACAAGCGGTTCCGTGTGTATCATATAGCCCCCCCCCCCCCCCCTAATTTTTGCCAGAGTTTGCGCGGTGCTGTTTGAGAAGCACCTTTGGTCGTCGCTTGTCAGTGGCTTAATTCGTAACTGGACTTGCGCGGTGCTGTTTGTTTGTGTCTTCGCCACAAACACCGCACACGCACAAGCCGACCAATCCAACTGCGCGCTCAGCGACGCCGTCACCGAGTTTCCCTCCTCCGCGCACGCGCAAATTTCCCAGCAGTTTAACGCTTGCGCGAACAACGACTGGGCTGTGCTGAAGCATCCCGGCTTCGGCTTCGGGGCGAACCTTGACCGCTGCTACTGCAACATCAAGGTGCGGGACGCGACTTTGCATTCCGCCAACTGTAGCCACCCCTCTCAAACTTCCGTATTCAGCGTCACCGAAAGTATCGGCAACCTCCGCTATCACTTCGGCGCAACATTGCAACACCTGCCGCGGCGGACGGAGGAAAACAAGGACGCCTGCTTTGTGTCGCACTGTCCGGACGGGGAAGAGCCGTCCGGATTTAATACGAATGGCGCAACCGAATGCGCAACGCCCTCAACGCCGGTGACGGTTCGCGCCATAGCGATGCCGGCGGAGGGCGGGAGCGCTGCCATTATGGGCGCGACCACCGCCTCGGTAATTCTCAACACCACCGCGACCATCGTCGCCACTCCGGCGAAGGGATGGTATGTCGATCGGTGGGAAGGCGACGGCGGCGCTTGCGCCGAACAAACCGGCAGGCTCGGAGGTTTCAGGGGCGTGGACACAGACGAGAAATCTTGTTCGCTGCCCGCCAGCGCCGGGCTGACTGTGACGGCGCATTTTGCGTTGGCGCGGGTGACGGTTCGCGCCATAGCGATGCCGGCGGAAGGCGGGAGCGCTGCCATTATGGGCGCGACCACCGCCTCGGTAATTCTCAACACCACCGCGACCATCGTCGCCACTCCGGCGGAGGGATGGTATGTCGATCGGTGGGAGGGCGAAGGCAACGCATGCGCCGGACAAACCGGCGGGTTTGGAAGTTCCGAAGTCGCGGACACGGACGAGAAATCTTGTTCGTTGCCCGCCAGCGCCGGACTGACTGTGACGGCGCATTTCGCATCGGCGCTTTGTGTCTACGACGAGCTTCCGGCGGGACTGCAAACCGTTGCTGTCGACCAACAGATTAACGCGTGCAACGCGAAAGGATGGAGCGCGCGCAAACACATTGTCAGCGGAGTCACATTATGCCACTGCAACATCAAGGCGTGGGACGGGGGGAACGGCGACCCCGCCCGACAGTCGTGTCTGAACGGCTTATGGCCGCCGCACCAAACCTCGGGCTTTCACGCGCGCGGAGACACGAACTCCAATTTGTTTGCCCCATTTTACTTTGGCGCAACCCTGCAACACCTTCCGCAACGGACGGAGGAAAACCAGAATGATTGTTTTACAGCGCGATGCGCGGGCGGGGCGGAACCGTCGGGATTCAACACCGACGGCGAAACCGAATGCCAGGCGGCAAGTGCGCAGGTGTGCGGGGATTTGACGCCGACGAAACACTTTGACGGCGGCGCCTGCGTGGAAAGCTGCGCGATGGCGGCGACATTGAACCCGACAACGAATACGTGCGAATGCAACGCGCCGAACGTGGGGACGGCGCAGGATTGCAGAACCGCCACGCCGGCGAACTGCGAACGTTTGCAAGGGACTCAATTTTTCGACGGGACGACTTGCGTTCAAACTTGTCCGGGGGCCTCGGTCGGAAACACGCAGACGCATGAGTGCGAATGTCTTGCGTCGAATACGGGGACAGTTTCGGACTGTCGCGCGCCGGACGGGGGGACGGAGCCGGTTGTTTGCGCGGGGGTAGCGGTTCGGAATCCGACGGCGAATGTTTGCGAATGCAAATTGCCGAATGTGGGGACGGGTTCGGATTGCAAGGCGCCGAGCGCGGAAGTTTGCGCGGATTTGACACCGCCGAAGTTCTTTAACAGGATGGCCTGCGTCGATGCGCCCGACGACATCAACTTGCGTCTGCGCATCTTTCTTGAAGGCCCGTTGCGATAACCGACATCACGCCGCCCAAGCTCACTGTGAGGATGCCTCCTTTGCGGGGGCTTCTTGCACACCGCCCGCCGTAAGCGCTCCCGCCTTGCAGGAGAATTGGCAAGCCACGGGGGGCGACCGGCAGGCAGCCCGGCGACATTTATAATGTGTCATGTCTTCTAAAAGCAATCACCCTCCTTTGCCAACTGTAATCACTCCTTCTTTGCGGCTTTGCGCATCGCCCGCCGTAAACACTCTCGCCTCGCAGGAGAGTCGGCAAGCCACGGGGGCTGATCGGCAGGCAGCCCGGCGACATTTATAATGTGTCATGTCTTCTAAAAGTAATCACCCTCCTTTGCCAACTATGATCACTCCTTCTTTGCGGCTTTGCGCATCGCCCGCCGTAAGCGCTCCCGCCTTGCAGGAGAATTGGCAAGCCAAGGGGGGCAACCGGCAGGCAGCCCGGCGACATTTATAATGTGTCATGTCTTCTAAAAGCAATCACCCTCCTTTGCCAACTGTAATCACTCCTTCTTTGCGGCTTTGCGCATCGCCCGCCGCAAGCGCTCCCGCCTTGCAGGAGTCGGCAAGCCACGGGGGCTGATCGGCAGGCAGCCCGGCGACATTTATAATGTGTCATGTCTTCTAAAAGCAATCACCCTCCTTTGCCAACTGTAATCACTCCTTCTTTGCGGCTTTGCGCATCGCCCGCCGCAAGCGCTCCCGCCTTGCAGGAGAATTGGCAAGCCAAGGGGGGCGACCGGCAGGCAGCCCGGCGACATTTATAATGTGTCATGTCTTCTAAAAGCAATCACCCTCCTTTGCCAACTGTAATCACTCCTTCTTTGCGGCTTTGCGCATCGCCCGCCGCAAGCGCTCCCGCCTTGCAGGAGAATCGGCAAGCCACGGGGGCTGATCGGCAGGTAGCCCGGCGACATTTATAATGTGTCATGTCTTCTAAAAGCGATTACACCTCCTTTGTGAAGGCTTTGCACATTGCCCGCCGTAAGATCTCTCGCCTTGCAGGAGTCGGCAAGCCACGGGGGGCGATCGGCAAGCAGCCCGGCGACAGCTACTCCGACACTCTCCCTCTGGCACCCCGCAGGTACGGGTGTGAGGGCAATTAACTGAGTCGCTCCTTTCATGAAGCAACGCCATCCGCGCAGGCACAGGTGTGAGGCGGCGCGATGGGGAGCGGGCGCAATATGATACGCGCCACCCCGCAGGCGCGGCAGTAAGGCCCCGACCGCATACAACGAACAACTCTTTCCAGCGCCATCCCCGCAGGCGCGGCGGCGAGGATGATGATTGGCGCGGGCTCGCCGCAAGGGAGTGTCGTTCGCGTGTGGGCGGAGTCAGCGGCTTTCGTTTAGGGTGGCTTTGACGTCGGCGGGCTTCACCGTGTCGCTGACGACGGCGCTGCCGAGCGCGTTCAGCAACACAAACCGTTGCTTGGCAGCGGTGTTCTTTTTGTCCAGACGCATCGCGTCCATCAGCTGTTTGGTCGTCGCTTCCTTGGGCACCGCATGCGGCAGTTCCGCTTTCTTGACCAGATCGGCGACCGTCACCATGTCCTCTTCCGACAACTTGTCGCACTTGTGTGACAGGCGCGCCGCCAGCACCATGCCGCAACCGACCGCTTCGCCGTGTAGCCAGGCGCCGTAGCCCAGAACCTTTTCCAATGCGTGACCGAAGGTGTGGCCGAAGTTGAGGATGGCGCGATAGCCCGATGTCTCGCGCTCGTCCTTGCCGACGACCTCGGCTTTGAGTTCGCACGAACGATATATCATCCGCGTCAAGGCGTCTTCGCTGCGCTGTTGTATCAAGTCCATGTTCTGCCACACCCAAAAGAAAAAGTTCATGTCCAGAATCGCCCCGTACTTGATGACTTCGGCAAGGGCGGCGGCAAAGTGTCGCTCCGGCAATGTCTTGATCGTATCCAAGTCGGCGATGACACATTGCGGCTGATAGAACGCGCCGATCATGTTTTTGCCGAGCGGGTGATTGACCGCCGTCTTGCCGCCGACGGCGGAGTCCACCTGCGCCAACAGCGTCGTCGGCAACTGCACAAAAGGCACGCCGCGCAAATAGGTCGCGGCGACAAAGCCGGCCATGTCGCCGACCACCCCGCCGCCCAGAACGATGAGCAGGGTGTCGCGGGAGATGCCGCGTTCCAGCAGGGCGGTATAAATTGTCTCGCAGGTTTGAAGCGTCTTGCTCCGCTCTCCGTTCGCGAAGACGATGACATCACCGGCGGCCGCTCCCGCCGCCTTGCGCACGCGCTTGAGGTAGTGACCGGCGACAACATCGTCGCTGATGACGATGCGGCGCGCGCCCGGATAAGGCGCTAACAATTTATCCAACTCGTCAAACAAGCCGCCGCCGATATGAATCGGATAACTGCTTTTCCCACATTTAACTTTTAGAGTTTCCATTATTTATCCTCAAGTAAGCGCACAATTTTTTCAACCGCTTCATCTGCTGTGCCATTGTTGTCAACTTCAAAGACAGCCGCTTCGCGGTAGAGCGGCGTTCGTGCGCGGTCTAATTCCTTTATTTTCTCTTTTATGCTTCCATCATCAAGCAAGGGGCGTCCGCGCCCGTCGCCGATGCGCTCGCGGCGCGACTCCCGCGCCACCCTCAGATAGACCGCAATGCCGGTTTTCATCAACGCGCGACTGCCCGCATCCAGCGGTGCGCCGCCGCCGGTCGCAATAACCGTCGCCCGCTCTGCGGCAATCCGCCGCAACGCCGCGGCCTCGCGGGCGCGAAACCCGCTTTCTCCCTCGCGCGCGAAAATCGTTCCGATATCACACCCCGCGGCGTCGGCTATCAAACTGTCAAGGTCATAAAAGCGGCGGCCCAAACGGTCGGCCAGCTTTTTGCCTACCGTTGTCTTGCCCGATGCCATCGGCCCGATTAAAAAAACATTACGCTGTTTCATTCAGTGCTAGAATCTAGTTTTTACCATACCGCAAATTGCGTCTTGAAAACCCGTTACAAAGTCTTGCTCTTGCTCTTCGCTGCGCCCATAGTAGCCTTATTCGGCATTTATATCTATGTCGGGCAGAGTTTGCCGTCCATCCCGGAGATACGCCAAGTGCAAGTGCAAGCGCCGCTTCGGGTCTATTCAAGAGACGAAAAGCTTATCGCATCTTTCGGCGACAAGCAGCGCGTGCCGATTCTCTACGAACAGATTCCGCGGGATATGTTAAACGCATTTCTCGCCGCCGAGGACGATCGCTTCTTTGAACACGTGGGGGTGGATTACGAAGGGCTGGTGCGCGCCGCCATCAATTTGATACAAACCGGCGAGCGCACGCAAGGCGGCAGCACCATCACGATGCAACTCGCGCGCAATCTGTTTCTGACCAAGCAGAGAACCTTTGAAAGAAAGTTCAAGGAAATATTTACGGCGCTGATGCTGGAGCGGGTATTCACAAAAGAGGAGATCTTCAGCCTCTACCTCAATAAAATATTCTTCGGCAAGCGCGCCTATGGCGTGGCCGCCGCCGCCGAAATCTATTACGGCAGGACGGTTGACGAGCTCAACCTGCCGCAGATTGCCATGCTTGCGGGGTTGCCCAAAGCGCCGTCGTCTTATAACCCGCTCGCCAATCCGGACAAAGCATTGGAGCGGCGCGGCTATGTGCTCGGGCGAATGCTTGAACTCAATATGATAGACCAAGCGCAACACGATGCGGCCGATAACGCGCCCATCAGCGCCGAGCGACACGCGCTCAAGGTGGAACTGCAAGCACCTTATGTCGCGGAGATGGTGCGCGCGCAGATAGTGGAGGAATACGGCCCCGAGGCATACACCAGCAGCTTTGAGGTCTACACGACTATCGACAGCTTGTTGCAGGAAAGCGCCGGACAGAGCCTGCGCGAGGGGCTGTTGAAATACGACAGACGCCACGGCTGGCGCGGAACAAAGGAGCGACTCGACCCGCTCGCCGCGGACTTTGATGCGCGGGCGCGAGAAACGCTCGCCGCCATGCCCCGCATCGGCGAGCTCGTCCCGGGAGTGGTCACCCGCGCGAGCGCGACAACGCTCGATGTCACACTGAAGGACGGCGCGCAAACGCATCTCGGCCCTTCGGCGTGGCGATGGGCGCGCAAACGTATCGATGAGGACCGGCAGGACGCGCGTCCGGAATTCGCAACGACGGTGGCCTCAACCGGCAGTGTCGTCTATGTAAACGCCGGCGCACAACCGCCGCGCCTGGCACAGCTGCCCGATGTCGCGGGCGCATTGGTCGCGCTGGATACGAACACCGGCGCTATCCTCGCGCTAAACGGCGGCTTTGACTTCAGCCTCAGCAAGTTCAATCGCGCCACGCAAGCCAACCGGCAACCGGGCTCAAACTTCAAACCCTTCATTTACTCCGCCGCGTTCGCCGAGGGCTACACCCCGGCATCCATCGTCATTGACTCGCCGGTCGTGTTTGCCAATTCGCACTTTGACTGGCGCCCGGAAAATTACAGCGGCAAATTTTTCGGGCCGACCAGATTGCGCGATGCGCTGAAACGCTCGCGCAACTTGATCTCTATCAAACTGGTTGACGACATCGGCATAAAAGAAACGCTCGACTACATCCGCCGCTTCGGTTTTGAGCGCCGAGACCACCCGCACAATATGACGCTCGCGCTCGGCTCGGGCACGGTCAGGCCGCTTGATATGGCGCGCGCCTACGCCGTGTTTGCGAACGGCGGCTTCTTGCTTGAGCCGCAACTGATCGAGCGCATCGAAAGGAGCGGGGAGGTCCTGTTTGAGAAGCGAGCGCTGCGACTGTGCAACGAGGACTGCGACGGTATGGATGACAGCGGCGATATGGGTGACAGCAGTGATATAGATGCCAGCGGACAATTCGCGCACCGCGCAATCCCGGCCGACATCGCTTATCAGATGACGAGCATGATGAAAGATGTCATCCGCGAAGGCACCGGTCGCCGCGCGCGCGCGTTGCGCCGCAGCGACATTGCCGGCAAGACCGGAACGACCAACGACCAGCGCGATGCCTGGTTCTCCGGCTTCAATCGCGACATCGTGGCCACCGTCTGGGTCGGCTTTGACGACCACCGCCCGCTCGGCGCCCACGAAACCGGTTCCAAAGCCGCGTTGCCGATATGGATTGACTTCATGCGCACCGCGCTGGACGGGCGCGCCGAACGCGGATACTTCAAGCCGTCCAACATCATCAGCGCGCTCATCGACCGCGACAGCGGCTTGCTCGCGCACCCGAGCGACAGCGACGGCATCAGCGAAACGTTCCGCGCGGAGTTCCTGCCGAAAGAGATAGCGCCCGAGAAAGGCGACGACAATACCGTGCCGGAACCGGTCGAGAAAAAACTCTTTTAATGGGGGACACTCTCCCCGCACAGGCAGAGTATAAATTAGCGCCGCAAGCACTCTCCCCTTGCGGGAGAGTCGCAGAGCCCAAGCCGCAGGCGAAGGGCGATGCGGTGAGGGGGAAGGGAACTCGTGCAAGCCAGAAGCTCGCCCCCTCTCCGGCAACCTGCGGGCTTCGCCCTTGGTTTGCCGACTCCCACAAGGGGGGAGTGTTAGTTAACACCGTGTAACACTTTCCCCTTGTGGGCGGAGTATAAATTAGCGCTACAAGCACTCTCCTCGCACAAGCGGAGTATAAGTTAGCGCCGTAAACACTCTCCCCTCGCGGCGGAGTGTTAGAATGTGTCGGAACACGAGAACAAAATGGCAGAAACACACCCGCCACTTAAACGTTCATGAAGTTACTGACATGCGAGTACGAAGGCAAAGCGCATCTGGGGGCGCTTTGCGATGACACCGCCGTATACCTGCCGGCCTTGGACGCGCGATGGCGCGCGCGCAACTTGCCGACCGATATGTTGGCGCTGATAGACGCCGGCGCGCCGGCGCTGGATGTCTTGCGCGCGCATGTAGCGCCGGGGGGCGCCGTTGCCGGCGGCGCGATGTATGTGGCAATGAACGCCGTGCGCTTGCTCGCGCCGATTCCGCGTCCGCGCCAAAATGTGCTGTGCCTGGGCTGGAATTATCAAGACCATGTCACCGAGTCCGCAACAGTCAAAGGCGACATCAAACAAACCGAAAAGCCCGACGCGCTGATCGTGTTCACTAAGTCGCCGCTGTGCGTGTGCGGCCCTTACGACGACATCCCTTACGACCCCGAAATATCCAAACGGCTGGATTGGGAGGCGGAGTTGGCCGTGGTCATCGGGCGGGCGGGGCACAAGGTCGCGCCCGCCGAGGCGCTCGATTATATATTCGGGTACACGGCGGTCAATGACATCTCGGCGCGCGAATTGCAGAAGCGCCACCGCCAGTTTTATCTCGGCAAAAGCGTGCCCAAGTCCTGCCCTATGGGACCTTATATTGTCACGCCCGATGAGGTAGGCGACGCGCAGAGCTTGCGCTTGCGCAGCCGTGTCAATGGCGTGACCAAGCAGGATGCGAGTACCGCCGATCAGATTTTTGACATCAAAGAAACCATCGCAACCATTTCCAAAAGTCCGGCGATCGCAGCCGGCGATATCATCGCAACGGGCACGCCCGCGGGTGTCGGCTTCGCGCGCAAGCCGCCCGAGTATCTGCGGCCGGGCGATGTGGCGGAGTGCGAAGTGGAAAAGATCGGCGTCTTGCGCAACCGCATTGTGAACGCGTAAGATACGCCGACGAACGCCGCATCAACCCGTCAAGCTGTCAGCTTATATCGTTGGTCGCCCGCGCCTGCGTCCAAACCGACGAACGCCGCATCAATCCGTCAAGCTGTCAGGAAACGACGCCAACGCGGGTACCGCACTCAAGGCCGGGTGTGGCGAAATAACAACACTACATCGCAAGTTAGAAGGTAAATAAATGAATAATTTGCTGTTTTGTGCATTTTATCGTCGGCACGAAAACCAACGGCAATCAATTAAGTTAATGAATTTCTGGGGAAAATTCAAAAAGGGCAAGAAACCGATTTATAACATATATTGCGGAGTTTTGCAATAACTTTGTAATGTGGTGTATGCTTGGGGAACTGTGAAAAACCAGACCTCATTAACAGAGGTCGGTTTCTCAAATTGAATCTGTTGATTAATGGAGTTAGTAATATGAAAAAACTAATTGTAAACGCAAGGTACTTCTTTGCGCCGATACTGATTCTGGTATCGATGTTTGGAGTCATGCTAGGAGGTCTTTACAGTTGGATTGGTGTCGCGCTGTTGTTTGCCGGTATCTTTATTGATACGGCGATGAAGTTTCAAACGCGCGGCGCGGTTAGCAACGATGGTGAGACTCTGGGTATTCCGTGGTTGCAAAACTCGGTCATGTACGTCATGTTGCCGGTGTTTGCGCTTCTTCAAATCGTACTGGCGTATCGCATATTCCAATATGTTCAGCCCGACGCGGTCATGGCTGCCACAGCGCCATGGTTTGAGTGGATGCCGGCACTGGCGATGTTGCCGGCCCATCAAATAGGGGCGCTGAGCGGCCTGGATCTGATTGGGGCGACGCTCTCAACCGGTATCTTTGCCGGCATCGGTATCATCTACGGTCACGAGCTGAGCCATACCAAAGGTTTTGCTTTCGTGATTTCCCGTCTGATGATGGGGCTGTCTGGCTCGAGCCATTTCTGCTACGCGCATGTGTATAACCATCACCTTGAGTTGGCTTCGGAGGATGACCCCGCAACCGCTCCGCGTGGTCGTAATATCTACGCCCACCTTCCGATGAGTTATATCGGCCAGTCCAAATTCCTGCTTGACATGGAAACCGAGCGTCTGAAAAGACTGGATGCTCCGTTCCTGTCGTGGCAGAACCGCTGGATTCGCGGGTTCATGATGAGCCTGCCCTCAATCCTGCTGTTCTTTGTTGCCGGCGGATGGATCGGCATCGGTTGCTTGGCCATCGTCTGGGTCATTTCCAACTTTGAACTTGAGGCGCTGAACTTCCTCGAGCACTATGGTTTGATTCGCGAAACCGGTCAGCCGATTGACTATCGCCATTCGTGGGACAACGCAACCGCGTTCACCAGCTGGTTCTTCATTGAAATCGGTCGTCAGGCCGACCATCACGACAGAGGCGAAACCCACTTCTGGGAGTTGGACCAAGTGGATGCGCCGAACACGGGTTGGGGTTACTTCACCCTGTTCGCCATGGCGTTGGTTCCGCCGGTGTGGGATATGTATATGCGCAAAAAGCTCGCTGTTTGGGATGCCGAATATGCAAGCGAAGGCGAGAAGAAACTTGCCAAGCGCATCAATGACCAAGAAAATTATCACGGCGTTGCTATGCAGGGAGACTCTCTCTCGGTCATGGCATCGTAAGCTGGTATTAACACAGTAAGAGCCCTGCCTGAGCTTCTCAGGCAGGGCATTTTCTATAAACAACGAATTCAATAAACTAATTTATTAATCACTAAATAATCAAGAGGGGAAAAAACAATGGCTATAGGTGATCGTTTAAGAAGTGCAGTAACTCTCTGGGGCGCCCCGGATTGTGTGAACACTGCAAAGTGCCTGATGACAGCGGGCGAAAAAGGCATGTCTGTTAAGACAGCGATGTTTGATCCGAGTTCATCGGAAATTCAGAGCATGTCGCCGCTGGGCGTCGGACCTGTTCTGCGCCACGTCGACTTCGTCGTGACGGGGCATACCGCAATCATGTCGTATATGGATGACAAGGGCTTTGGTCCTTCGCTCGTCCCGAGAAACGGCGTTCTGCGCGCAACCATGTATGAATGGTGCGTCAATGCGATAATCGTCTTGCAACCGAAGATGGACGACAGCGGGACAGTTGACAAGTGCGTAGCCGCGCTTGATAAGCAACTGCAAAGCACAAACCCGTCCCATCGCGGTTCGTTTATTTGCGGCGACTTTACTCTCGCCGACATCCACTGGGCGGCCTGTGCGAATATGTTAGACATCAAAGGCATGGGCAATGTGCTCGAAAGAAGCAGCGCCGTCGCCGAGTGGTGGAGCAAGGTAAAGACCCATCCGAGCACCAGCAAGGAGAAACTGGAACCTTATACCTGCATGCCGACCAAAGCCGATGTCGATAGCAACACGCTAAGAGATTTGGACGTTAAGTAGAGGAGCGTAACAGTGGGTATTCTAAAAGCAATAATAGCGATGGTCATCTGGTCTGTCGGGGTGGGCTATGGCCTGCACGCACTGGGCGTCCAACACTATGTTCCGGGCGGGGCAATGTGGGATCAGACCCCGTTGGGCACGGCTTTGCTGTGGTCGCTGGGAACTGCGCTCGCACTTTTAATCGCCTTGATGGTGAACGTTGTCCTGTTTTCCAAGATTGCGGGCAACGACGCTTGGAGGTGGTTTAAAAACTGATTTTAGACAGCGCCCGACTCCGATGAACGGGGTCGGGTGCCGTCTGAACTACGGAGGGTTATTCTATGAAAATTAAAAGGGAGATTTATTCCATGAAAACTAAAATGATATCAATGGCCGGGAAACTGGCGGGCTTACTGGCAATGTCGGTAGTCACGATGTCTGTCGCAGTCGCCGGGCCGTATGGCTACGACCTGCACAACGTGCTGTCGCCTCGGGCGGCGGGTATGGCGGGTACCAGTATTGCCGGCGATCACAGCGGTCCGGTTGAGGCAGTGTTTGGCAATCCGGCTAACCTCGCGGACTTTCAGGGCGGCACAAACTTTACATTTGGCGCGACACTCTACTATCCGGAAGCGATTGCAAAGCATACGCAAGGCAACAATCCGATTTTAGGCGGCGCCGTGCCCAACTACAGAACGCGCTCACAAGCCGAAGCCTATGCGGTGCCGCAGATTGCGGTCACTCAGGACTTGACCGGAATCGGTATTCCGGTCGTCTTAGGCATGGGCTTGAGCGCGGTCTCGGGTATCGGCGTGGACTATCGCCAAAATGACCAGACGCTCGGTGCAGGCGCGGAGTTTATTTCGCTCGGCATTAACACCGGCGTCGGTTACGAGGTCAATCCGCAACTGGATATCGGCGCGGCTATCACCGTCACTTATGCGATGATCGAAGCCGGTCTTGCCGGCACCAGTGCGCAGAGCCACGACTACGGCATTCGCGCGACCGGCGGCGTTGACTATGCGATAACACCGCAGACCAGTGTCGGCCTTTATGCGCAGACCGAACAACGTCACAGCTGGAGCGACGCCATTTTGCTGTCGCCTGATGCGACTATCGCGAATGCAAGCTACTCCAAACTTGAGATCGAACAGCCGAGAAATGTCGCGGTGGGTATTGCACACGAGTTCAACTCCGATATGCGCGTGATGGCCGATGTAATCTACAAAGACTGGAGCGAAGCCGAGTTCTGGGGCCGTCTCTATCACGACCAGACTGCGGTCTCGCTCGGCGCGGAGATGGACAGAGGCCCGCTGACCTTCCGTGTCGGTTACGGTTATGCCAATGACCCGACCAGAGGTCGCGTTGACGGCGACCCGCTTGAGGGCAATACGGGCGTGTGTACGGGCGCTCCCGGCATCGGGACGTGCCTGCCTTTGACAGGCGCGGGCGGTCAGCAAACATGGCGCTACATTCAGGCGCTGGAAGCGCCGGTGATTTATCGTCATCGTGTGACCGCCGGCATGACCTGGGATGGCTTCTTGGCTCCGTTCCTGACATTGGACGCGCACATCGCGCACCAAATCAAAGAAACCAGAGACTATGACTATGCGCATGCGGGTTCGGATGATATCACCCGTCTTGATGTGCGTTCATACCACGCCGGTTTCGCATTGACTTGGGGCTTCTAAGAATCCGAAACACTAAGGAGGGAAGAAAATGCCTAAATATGTAATTGAAAGAGAAATACCGGGAGCGGGCAACCTGTCGTCCGATGAGTTTCAGGGCATCGCACAAAAATCGTGCGGTATCTTGAAAGACATGGGGCCGAGCATCCAGTGGGTTGAAAGCCAAGTCACTGATGACAAGGTCTACTGCACCTACATCGCGCCGAATGCGGCGGCGATCAAGGAACACGCCGAGAAAGGCGGTTTCCCGGCAAACAAAATCTCGGAAATAAGACGGACAATTGATCCGACAACTTCTGAGTAAATAGACATCTTCAATCGGGATACGAAAGTGTCCCGAGAGATGATTGAATATAGACACCGCTGCGGGAGCAATCCCCGGCGGTGTTTTTTTATCCGCCTCATACAAGCCGGAACCTTTCCCCCCTCTCCGGCAACCTGCGGGCTTCGCCCTTGGTTTGCCGACTCCCCCGCAAGGGGGGAGTGTGAGTTGGCATCGTGCAGCACTTTCCCCTTGTGGGAGAGTCAGCGAGCAGAATCACAACTCGCATTGAGCCCGGCGACATACGTCAAAACACTTTCCCCTTGTGGGCGGAGTGTGAGTTGGCATCGTGCAGCACTTTCCCCTTGTGGGAGAGTCAGCGAGCTTCGCTCGCTGGTGAGGGGGATAAACGACACGCCCCTCTTATGGGAGAGCATTGCTTGCACAGCTATCGCATTACTGCCCGCAAGGCTGGCACGAGTACCGGAAACCTTTGTCTTAACACAAAATAAATAATCGCAGTAAGAAAAATAAATGCAGATTCGCTTGAATTTTCTGCGCAAATCATTACCCTTAATACCCCTTTGAAATTGGTTCAAGGGACGACGAAGCGGAAACCGCTTCCATTGAACAGAAAATTTGTTTACGGAGGAGAAATGACTGAATCCAAATGCCCATTTAACCACGCCGCCGGCAGCGGCACATCCAATCGGGATTGGTGGCCCGAGCAATTGCCGCTGGACATCCTGCGCCAGCACTCTTCAAAATCATGCCCGACCAACGGCAGCTTCAATTACGCCAAAGAATTCGAAAGCCTGGACTTGGAAGCGGTGAAGAACGACCTTCACACTGTGATGACCGATTCAAAGGATTGGTGGCCCGCGGACTTTGGCCATTACGGACCGCTGTTTGTCCGTATGACATGGCACGCCGCCGGCACGTATCGCATCGGCGACGGGCGCGGCGGCGCCGGAACCGGCAACCAACGCTTCGCGCCGATTGGCAGCTGGCCGGATAACGCAAACCTCGACAAGGCGCGCAGACTGCTCTGGCCGGTCAAGCAAAAGTACGGCAAGAAAATATCGTGGGCCGATTTGATCGTGCTCGCGGGCAATGTCGCGCTGGAGTCCATGGGCTTCAAAACCTTCGGTTTCGCCGGCGGTCGCGAAGACATCTGGGAAGCCGAGAAAGATATCTATTGGGGCGCCGAAGGCGACTGGCTCGGAGACGAGCGCTACAGCGGCGAGCGCGACTTGGAGAACCCGCTTGCCGCAGTGCAGATGGGTCTTATCTATGTCAACCCCGAAGGGCCGAATGGCAATCCCGACCCGGTTGCGGCGGCAAAAGACATCCGCGAAACCTTCAAGCGCATGGCCATGAACGATGAAGAAACCGTCGCCTTGATTGCCGGCGGTCACACCTTCGGCAAGTGCCACGGCGCCGGCGATCCCAACGCTGTCGGGCCGGAACCCGAAGCGGCGAGCATTGAAGAACAAGGCTTTGGCTGGAAGAGCAGCCACGGCTCGGGCAAGGGCGCCGATACGATTACCGGCGGTCCCGAAGTGACTTGGACGACAACGCCCGCGCAGTGGGGCAATGACTTCTTTGCCCACCTGTTCGGCTACGAATGGGAGCTCACCAAGAGTCCCGCCGGAGCCAATCAGTGGGTGGCGAAAGACGCGGAAGCGGTCTGCCCGGACGCACACGATGCATCCAAGAAGCACAAGCCGACGATGCTGACCACCGACCTCGCTTTGCGCGAAGACCCGGCGTATGAAAAAATCTCGCGGCGCTTCCATGAGAACCCCGACGAGTTCGCCGACGCCTTTGCCCGCGCTTGGTTCAAACTCACCCACCGCGACATGGGGCCGCGCGCGCGCTATCTCGGCGCGGAAGCGCCGAGCGAGGAGTTGGTCTGGCAAGACCCGATTCCGGCGGTGAACCACGAGTTGATAGGCGATGAAGCGATCGCTTCTTTGAAAGAGAAAATCCTCGCTTCCGGCTTGTCCGTCAGCGAGATGGTCAGTGTCGCCTGGGCATCGGCCTCGACTTATCGCGGTTCGGATATGCGCGGCGGGGCAAACGGCGCGCGGATTCGCTTAGCCCCCCAGAAAGACTGGGAGGTCAACGAACCGCAACGTCTGGAAAAAGTCTTGACGACCTTGGAGGGAATCCAAAAGGACTTCGCCAACGGCAAGAGGGTCTCCCTCGCCGACTTGATCGTGCTGGCGGGTTGCGCCGGCGTTGAGAAAGCGGCGCAAGATGCCGGCTACAACGTGACCGTGCCTTTCTCCCCGGGACGCATGGATGCCTCGGCGGAGCAGACCGATGCCGAATCGTTTGCGGTGCTTGAGCCTGTCGCGGACGGATTTCGTAACTACCAGCAAACGAAGTTCGCCGTTCCGCCGGAGCACATGCTAATCGACCGCGCGCAACTGATGACATTGACGCCGCCGGAAATGACGGCGCTCATCGGCGGCTTGCGGGTGCTCGGCGCCAACTTCGGCCGCACCAAGCACGGCGTCTTCACCGACCGCCCGGGAACCTTGACCAACGACTTCTTCGTGAACTTGTTGGACATGGGCATTGAATGGGAAGCCACTTCAAAAGACGAAGAAATGTTTGAAGGGGTTGACCGCGGCACCGGCGCAGCCAAGTGGACCGCTACCCGTGTTGACTTGATCTTCGGTTCAAACTCCGAACTCAGAGCATTGGCCGAAGAGTACGCCTGCAGTGACAGCGACGAACTCTTCGTTGCGGACTTCGTCAAAGCATGGGCCAAAGTGATGGACTTGGATCGCTTCGACCTTCGCTAAGCCGACAACGAGAAAACACCCCTCGTGAAAAAGCCCCTCCCCGTGAGGGGCTTTTTTTGTGCCTTGTTTCGCCCCGCCATGCTTGCAAAAGTTGGGTTGCGATACCGCTCGTCGTATCGGATGCGGCCGTTTGTCTGATAGATCAAGATCAGCTTCCACTTATGTGCTAGAGTGCTCCCGCTCTAGCAAATGGAAGCAATGACATGAAATTACCACATGGAATAACATATAAGATAGAGGAGAGTCTCAGGCTCCCCTGGGGTCTGTTATACTTTAACAAACCACTCTGGCGGATGAAGTTTGATTCTAAAAATGTAGCGTTTGCTCGTCATGAGACTTTCGCCTTGCGCTACGGTTGGATTCCAAAAGGTTTCGCAGCCGCGGCACAGTACCCGCAAAAAAAAGTGTTTGAGTCCGAAGATGCGACAGCTCACCTTGGCGTCGGCAAGAACATGGTCCTCGCTATTCGCTACTGGCTTAGGGCTTGTCAGATAATAGAGGAAGATAGTTATCAGCCGACACAAATAGGCAAGCTGGTCTTCTCTGAAAAAGGGTACGACCCTTACCTTGAGGACGATGCGACCATTTGGCTGATTCACTGGCTGTTGGCAACCTCTCCCCGCATAGCAACGACATGGTACTGGTTCTTTAACTGCTTCCACCGTCCTCATTTCACTGCCGAAGAGTTACAGCAGGCTCTGGAAAGCTTTATCAACGAAAAAGTCAAAGCCGGAAAAAGACCCGCGAAGAGCTCAATCAAAAGCGATGTGATGTTGCTTGTTCGGATGTACTCGCAACCCAAACAGCGGAAAGGCGTTATCGCCGAGGAATCTTTGGACTCACCGCTAAGTATCTTGAAACTTATGACCCAATCATCCGTATCAAAGACCTATCAGTCCGGCCCGGAACTGCGCGCTGATTTGCCCCTTGCAATCTTTGGCTTCGCAGTAGCATCTGTTTTGCGGGATCGCGGCGTGCAGTCCTTGCCGGTCAAAGATTTGATGTACAGCCAAGATGACTATCCGGCGGCCGGTTCTGTTTTCCGCCTTACAGAAGACGGCTTCATTACAAAATTGGAGAAACTTGCAGATGCAACATCTTTCTTTGATGTGCGGGAAACCGCGGGAATTCATCAAGTGTATATGAAAGAAGCGCTTGACAGCCCTTATGACTTACTCAAACAACACTACCGTCCGCCGCGGCGTAAGAAAGCAGCATGAGTATCGCAGATAAAATCGCGATTAATACCCGCTACACACGCTCTATCAACCTTGAGCGTGATGCCGGCTCGTCTGAGTTAACGGAATCTTATGTCATCACTTCAAGCCCCTTGCGGGCGCTGGAGCAGATGGCAACAACCTTCCACGAAGAACAGGCGCCGCGCGCTTGGTCGCTAGTCGGGCCCTACGGCGCCGGCAAATCCGCCTTCTCAGTATTCCTAACGCAGTTGCTCTCGCCTCAGTTAAATCCGGCGAGCGGTGTTGCTGAGAAGATGCTCAGAGCAGAGCAGTCCGCCTTGGCCGCAAAGTACAAAAAACAAAAGCAAGACGGATATTTTGAAATCTTGCTGACAGGCTCTCCGGAGCCACTGAGCAAAAGTTTATTGCAGGCAGTCCTAACTTCTGCGCAGGCATACTGGCCTAAGAAAAAACCCGAAGCTTGGCTCAAGCAACTCCGCTCTGACCTCGATAAAAAGAGAGTGTCGGTGTCAAAAGTCATGGATCACATAAAGACCCTGCAAAACAAACTGGCACGCAAACATTGCGGCGGCGTCCTGATTGTTATTGATGAACTCGGTAAATTTCTTGAGTATGAGGCAAGACACGAAGGAAACGATATTTACCTGTTGCAAGCCTTAGCTGAGCATGCGTGTCGCGGAGGCAAGCCAAACCTAGCCCTTGTGGTTTTGCTTCATCAATCGCTTGATCGTTACGCCGCCCACCTTAAAGAGAGTGACCGCAATGAGTGGATTAAAGTCCAAGGCCGCTTTGAAGAAATTCCTTTTATTGATTCGGCAGAGCAGAGTGTCAAAGTGATAGGCAGGGCACTACAACAGAAACTTAGTCCGGCTGAGAGAAAGAAATTAAAGACAGAAAAAATCGTTGATGCTCTGCTAAAAGAAGAAGCGTTACCACGATCCCTAGGCCGGCAAAATGCGGTAGAGCTATTTGGAAGTTGCTACCCGTTGCACCCGGTCAGCGCAATTTTACTTCCCCTGCTTTGCCAAAAGATTGCGCAGAACGAGCGCAGCCTTTTTAGCTACCTTGGGAGTTCTGAGGAAAACGGCTTTCTAAAAGTGCTGGAACATCTTGAGAAGGTTGGTGACTATGTCTTGCCCGACCATATCTATGACTACTTCATCGCAAATCAGTCGATAGCTTCCGGCGACCATATCACGCGCAGGCGTTGGGCAGAAGTAGCAAGCGCAATTGATCGGCTAGGGGATGCCCCACCTGAAGAAGTCACTCTCACGAAAGTCATCGGCATACTCAACATCATCGGGGCTAAAGGTAATCTTAAGCCATCTAAAAAGGTATTGCAGTCTTGTGGTTTGCCTAATCTCAATAAGTCGATTAATGCCCTGACGGAGAAATCAATTATCAGCTATCGCCGCTTCGGTAAAGAGTATCGTGTCTGGCAAGGCAGCGATTTCGACATTGATGATGCATTGCAAGAAGCAGAAGGGCAATTGATGCACCTGTCAGTAGCGGAGGAATTAAACAACCGGGGTTATCAACCTATCATCGCAAGGCAATACTCCATCCAGAAAGGAACACTGCGCTATTTTGTGCCGGCATTTATTGACGCAGAATCTTACCTGTCAACAGAGACCGAAGCCTCACAGGAACGAATATTGTTCTATCTGGCTCGCAATGAAGACGACAAAGTTACCTTTAAGAAAACGGTGAAGAAACATTTCGGTGATCGCGACATCGTTGTTTTGTGTCCGCGCGGGGAACACATTACCACTACGGTCGTACACACGGCAGCCTTGAAAAAGATTATCAGCTCAAACCAAGAACTTCACAACGACCCTGTCGCAAAAAAAGAGATTGAGGATAGGTTAATCATTGCAGAGAATGCCGAGACCGAAGCTTTGGACAAAGTGCTGGCCGACTTTGAACTGAATGAATGGTATAACGCAGGTAAAAAGATTAGCATTGAAAGCAGGCGACATTTGCAGAAGGCTCTCTCTTCTTTGTTAGGCCGCATATATACCTCCGCACCAGTCATACATAATGAGCTGATCAATACCAATTACCCTTCCTCGCAAGCGACCGCCGCGCGGACTAAACTTCTTTTAGCAATGCTTGAGTCACCAGAGAAACAAAACCTTGGAATTGATAAGTACCCTCCGGAAAAAGCAATTTACCAAGCGGTGTTTCAAAAGAGCAAGCTACACAAGAAAGACACGAAGGGGAATTATGGTTTTGTTGAACCTCCGAAAGGGAAGCAAGACACAGCAAACATTCAGCCGGTCTGGCAACGCATAAACCAATTTCTGGATAGCACGGAAGAGCAAGCAAAATCATTCGCTAATCTCAACCAAGAGTTGAGGTCTCCTCCTTATGGAGTGAAAGCGGGTCTGCTCCCTCTGCTCTATATAGCCGCCTACATCATCTATCAAAGAGAGTTAGCCTTCTATTGTGAGGGGCGTTATGTGCCGATTCTTACAGAGAAAGATATTACCCACTTCTTGAAGCGCCCCGATGAGTACACTGTCCAGAGGTTCAGGATAGAAGGGATTAATGCTTCAATATTGGAGCAGTATCAAAAGGCTCTCTTTAAGAAACCGAGCAAACGAACAGTCATTGAGCTAATTCAACCCCTTGCTACTTTTATTCAAGGCCTGCCGCAATTCGTACAAAAGACCAAGATGACGAGCTTGCTAACAAAGGATGCAATGAAAGTGCGCGATGCTCTAAACTCAGCAGCCTCTCCCGAAGAGCTTTTGTTCAAACAGTTACCTAAGGCATTAGGAATAAGTTCCCAAGGCAAGGCGGAGGGGCTTGCCGACAAGCTTACGGAGGCCTTGCGCAGTCTCAAATACGCCTACCCCACCCTGTTAAAGAATCAGAGAGAATTACTTTGTAATGCGTTTGGTCTTACTCCTGAGAAAAGTCTTCCTGATATACGAAGCCACTTCGCTTGGTTTAATGAATTAACAAAGTACACGATTGAAAAGGACGGGCTCAAAGCTTTTATCAACCGTCTATCGGAAAAAGAGGTTGACGATGACCAGTGGTTGGAAAATGTTTTGAGCTTCCTCGGCCAACTGCCAACGAAGCAATGGACAGATGAAACTATTTCTGTTGCAGAATTTAAGTTAGCCGATTATGCGAAGCGGTCACTTGAGTTGCAACGCTTATATATTTCTTATGTTGAACAAGGAAACAAAAATCCCGCATCTATAGAAGCCGCAAAACAAGAGTTGCAACGAATGCTACGGAAACACACTTTGTCCGAAGTGCTTATGGCTATTGCCCAAATCCTTGATGAAAGACAAGAACCTACAAACCCTTTACAATTAGCTGTGAACAAAGAAACAGGAACGACTAATGAGTGAGTCCAAAAACTTTTATTCAGATTTGCCGCAAGACCAAGTCCGCCATGTCCTAGGCTTGTCCGGGGGGAAAGACAGCGCTGCGCTCGCTGTTTACATTCGCGACAAGTATCCCGAAACACACGCGCGCATCGAGTACTTCTTCTCAGACACCGGCGCGGAACTTCAAGAGGTCTACGATTTCTTGGATAAGCTTGAGTCTTATCTGGGCAAGCCGATCGTGCGCCTTGGGAGCGGTCAAGACTTTGAGCATTGGCTGAAGCACCACGATGAATACCTGCCGTCACCACAACAACGGTGGTGCACACAGGCAATGAAAATCAAACCATTTGAGAAGTTTGTCGGCGATGACCCGGTGATTAGTTATGTCGGGATTAGGGCCGACGAGAACCGCGAGGGATATATAAGTCGCAAGGACAACATCAGGGCGGTTTTCCCATTTGTTGAGGATGGTATCGTCCGGGATGATGTATTCCAAATGCTGGAAGACTCCGTCGGCATTCCTGAGTACTACAAGTGGCGTTCACGCTCCGGCTGCTATTTCTGTTTTTTCCAACGGCAAGACGAATGGCTCGGGCTTAAGCGCAACCACCCGGAGCTTTTTGAGAAAGCCAAAGCCTTTGAACAACGCCAGCGGAAAAAATATTCATGGAAGGATGGCGAGACCGACATTCAAGGGCATGGCTATACATGGAGCTCACAAGGAACGCTTGACGAGATCATCGCAAAGGCTGAAGAAAGAGAAAAGAAGCGACTGACCGCTGGCCAACCAGTCACTGTCCACAAACGCTGGCAAGATGCTTTGCGTGAAGAGGACGATGATGACCCCGAAGACCAAGCCTGCCTAATCTGCAGTTTATAAAAAGATCAAAGTGTATTGAGACAAGAAATGAAAGTGATTCATAAAACATGGGATATAGAAGCAGCTGTCAGGCGTGAAGGGAACATAAACCCTAGCCCCCAGTTCCAGAGAACTCCGGTTTGGAGCGAAAAGAAAAACAAGTTACTACTCGACTCCATATTAAGATGTTACGACATTCCTAAAATCTATTTGAGGAAGGTTGAGGAAGGTGAATATGAATATGAAGTTGTGGATGGGCAACAGCGGTTGCGAGCCATCTGGAACTTTTTCAAAGACAAGTACGAATTAGGTGAAGAATCTGCAGATTTATTTGAGGGTTCTATTGCAGGAAAGAAGTATTCTGAGCTGAGCATTGAAGTAAAAGAGAAATTAGCACTATATGAGTTGTCTTTTACTATCGTCGAGGGTGCATCGGAAGTTGAAATTAAAGATCTTTTTATGAGGATGCAGGAAGGGGTTCCCCTAAACCCTGCAGAAAAAAGAAATGCGATGTTGGGGGAAATGAGAAATTTTATTGCTGATTTAACATCGCATGAAGTCTTTACAATAATCCCTCTGGCAGATAAGAGGTATTCTTATGCTGATTGGATAGCCCACGTTGTTTGCTTGGAATTAGCTAAAGGCCCTACAGATGTAAAAGCACCTGACTTGAAGAAAATGTATGAGGATGAAAAACGTTTCAAGAACGACTCTGGGAAAGCAAAAAAGGTGAAAAAAGTATTGGGGTATATGAAAAGGTGCTTTGATGAACAAGTGCCAGAACTAAATATAAAGTGGGGGTTTGTAGACCTTTACCTTCTAATCTCAATCTTAATGGAAGGCTATGTGATGCAAGACAAAAACTCAGCGTTTGGCGACTTCTACACGGGGTTTGAGCAGGGTAGAAGAGAGGTGGAAGATGAAGCCGACCTTCTTAACGGTAATTATTGGGAGAAAGATTTATACAACTATATTCAGGCTTTCAAAATAAGCGGTGGCATCCGAAAAAACATAGAAACTAGGAATAAAGTCTATACGAATAAATTTTTTAAGGACAATGAAGAGTTAGTCGCTAAAGACAATAAAAGAAGCTTTGACGAAAATCAGAAAACAGTTATTTGGCGTAGAGATGGAGGCAAGTGCAAACAGTGCGGAAAGAGTGTGGAGTATGAAGATATGCATGCTGATCATATAAAGCGTCACGCCGATGGGGGTAGTACAACCATTAAAAATGGGCAGACTTTGTGTGCTCGCTGTAATCAGAGAAAAGGATGAGAAATAGTTACAACCTCCAGATACTTATTTAGGGATTAACGTAACCTGACTAACAGGACGGTTAATTTAGTAACAGTGATAGATTAGCGATTTAACTCAGTCCTAAGCTAAGAAGTAATCTGGCTTTAATCAAGTCACTAGGATATATTGTTATGCAGCTATGAAAGAAGAACTATCAAAACTATTTGAAAAGCTTTATTGGGCCGAAACTGAAAATGATGTTGATACCATCATTTCAGATAACCCTGAAATCTTCCATGAAGAAAACTGGGAGCCCTACGGTGGTAGCAAAAACAATTACTCCTTTATTGATAACCAGCAATCTAAACCTGTAGCTTCCTTAATCGAAAAACTTACTAATTCCATTGACGCAATTTTAATGAGGCGTTGCCTTGAGGAAGGTATAGATCCAAAATCAAAAGATGCCCCACAATCTATTGATGAAGCCATACAGAAATTTTTTCCTGATAATGAGCATTGGGATTTGTCCCACCGGCGTGATGAACAAGCAGAAAATATTCAAGTTATCGCACATGGCCCCAGAAACGAAACTTCCTTGGTTATTTATGATTATGGGGAAGGTCAAGAGCCTGAGATGCTTCCCGAAACATTATTGTCGCTGGGCAAGGGCAATAAGCAGAAAATCCACTTTGTGCAGGGGAAATACAATATGGGTGGCTCCGGCGCAATCATTTTTTGTGGAGATAAACGGTACCAACTTATTGCTTCAAAGAGGTATACAGGAGATAAGCCGTTCGGGTTTACCCTCGTTCGCCCGCACCCGCTAAATAAAAAAGAGGAGTCCGAATACAAAAGCACTTGGTATGAGTACCTAACAGTTGATGGTGAAATTCCTAGCTTTCCAATAACAGAACTTGACCTTGGGCTTAGGGGAAGGAAATTCACAACAGGGACAATCATCAAGTTGTATTCCTACCAGTTGCCTACAGGCTCTAAGTCAGTTATATCTCGTGATTTAAATTTGAGTCTAAATGAACATCTATTTGAACCTGCCCTTCCCATATTTACAATAGATAACAACAAACGTTACCCTAAAGATCAAAACCCCGAACGCTCTCTTTACGGACTAAAGAGACGCTTAGACGATAGCTCTGGCAAATACATAGAAGAAACCTTCTCTGAGGAAGTGTCAGATTGGGGTGGTTTCAAGATAAGTTGCTACATTTTCAAATTTCAAGTTGAGGGTAAAAATGCTAAAGAAAGCAGAGGAACCATACGCAGAGAATTTTTTAAGAACAATATGTCGGTTCTATTCTCGATGAATGGTCAAGTACATGGTCATTTCACCCGTGAATTTATAACAAGGGCTCTCAAGTTTAATTTGCTACAAAACCACCTGCTGATCCATGTGGACTGTACAAGCCTCAACTCAAATATTCGCAATAGGCTGTTCATGGCATCTAGAGACAGACTTGCCGAAGGCAAAGAAACACAAGAGTTAAGGGCCAAGATTACAGAAGTACTAAAAAACAGTCGGTTAAAGGAAATACACCATGAATATCGATCAAAACTAATTAGTGGCGATGGAGAAGAGACAAAAAAGATTCTTACTGATTTTAGCGAGAATCTTCCCCTGACTCCTGAATTAACAAAACTGCTAAAACAAACACTTAATATCCAAGCCAAAGATAAATCTAGGAATAAGAGTGGTGCAGGGAAAAAGTCAAGGTCAAAAAAAGAGCCTGCTCCCTTCAACGGCGAACGTTATCCGGCAAAGTTCAAGATTCAGGCAAAACAACAAGAAGATGAGCTCCCTCTGATACAAATCCCGAAAGGAAAAGAACGGACAATCCAATTTGAAACTGATGTTGAAGATAGTTATTTTGATCGCGACGATGACCCGGGGGAATTCAAATTAGCCTTTTTAGGTTATCGTTCAAACGGAGGTGGCGGAGGTGGGCTTCCTCAGCCAACAGAAATTACAGACTTGTTATCCGTGTCTAAAGCAAGTCCGAGCAAAGGTATCATCAGACTACATACCAAAGCCCGCAAGGATATTCCGGTAGGCACCTCAATAAAGGTTCAGGCGACCCTTACTAACCCTGGGGAACAAGATGGAGACTTTGAAGAGACTTTCTTCGTTAAAGTCATAGATAGCCAGAAACAAGACAAGAAGCCTAAAGAAGCCAGTGAACCAAATATTGGGCTCCCAGCCCTTGTGGAAGTAGTAGAAAAGGAAGGAGAAAATTCAAATGCTAGAACATGGGATGAGTTAGAGGGATCCGGTATATCGTTTGATGCTGACACAATTATGTATCCTCTTGTTGAGGAGGATAAATTGACCCATATCTACATTAATATGGATAGTCATGTTCTACATCGTTTCAACCAGAAACAAAGTAATTCGGACCAAGTGTCAATTGCACGTAAACACTATCTCACCTCGGTCTACTTCCATACTTTGTTCTTATATACAACTAGCAAGAAATTGAAGTTTGATGTAAAAAATGAAAGTGGCGACAGTGTAGATTTAAGTGAATATCTTGTAGGGCTTTTTAATGAAAGTTATGCAAGCTTCTTGGTCAACTTTAGAATTTCCCAGCTTTTGGAAAGCATTGAAGATTAGGCGTTGGTTTGTTGCTTCTTGCTTTCCGCCTGTTCAATAAGCTCAGAAAAATGCTCCTTTATTAGGTCATTAGATATTGCTGAAGGAGTACCTTTTTCTTCCTTTGTTATCGCCCACGGCGTTCCTTCGGCATGGGTAAGTGCCGACAGTTGGAGTCCCCTGAGATGCTTGTAACCTTTATAGACTTGCCCGATTAAACCTTCTTCGTCACTACCAAGCCTTGCTGAGTCCGCAGGCGTTGATACGGCATCAAGCGGAACCGGCTTGTGCCGATAACTCTTAACCCTCTCGTACAACTCCGCAACGACCGGCCCGTACGGCCAGGCGACGACATCTTCCTTGATAAGTTCCCGACCATAAAGTCCCAACATCCATCCGTGGCACAGATAGACAAGTTTCAGGATCTGCATCGGGCGAAGCATCTTATCATCTTGATTGGCAATCTCAATTAACCGGTGTGCGATTCTTATTGAGCTATGCTTAGTTGAGTTGTTCATGGTTTCCCTCCTTCAGAGTGAGGCGGAAGTGTACTGATAAAAAGATCTCTGTCAATACCCCTGACTCTATATATAACTATACACTATCGCTACAGTGCGGCCTGCGGCGCGGGTTTGCAGGCCTGCACTTCTTTGATCATGCCCAGAATCCGGCGCTGATGCTTTATGAACCGCATTGCATAAGTTTGACAAAGAGAGCATAAAAACATTATCCTAAACCAGAATCGAAACAGGCTATACTAAAACTGCTATGTATATAACAAAAATTACTCTTAAGAATGTCCGGTGCTTCAAGGAGGTCGAAATGGACCTCAGCGGCAACGGTTCCTTGGGCATGTCCGCACTGATTACGGGCAATAATGGAGTGGGGAAATCTTCCATCCTGCGCGCAATTGCCATGGGCTTGTGCGACCGCGGCAGCGCCGATGCTTTGTTAAGAGAGTTAGAGGGAAATTATGTAAGAAAAGGAACCGAAGAGAAAGGCGGCAAGAAAGAAGCAAAAGTTAAAATCGGGCTAAAGAACAATCGCAATAAGTGGAGCACGGAAACAACCTTTACAGAAGAAAAGGAATCTGTCATTGAAGCAATCACGCAGGTGGTTAAGAAGAATGGCAAAAAAATATCAAAAGAGGCGCCTTTGTGGAAAGAGTTGTTTTTAATAGCTTACGGGGCGGGCTTGCGAACACAAGGGACAGCCAAGTACTCAAATTACTTTGCGCCCGATGCGGTTTATTCTTTGTTTAAGTATGACACTCCTCCGCAGGATCCGGAGCTTGCATGGAGACGGTTACGTGCAGCCGAAGCACAATCCCGGAACGGAACGGGCAGAACAGACAAGCTCGTCAAAGGCTTGCTAAAACATATTCTTGACTTAGAAGAGGACTCGGAAATAACGCTAGATCCGGATGGCATTTATATGAGGCAACACGGGGAAACGAAACCTCTGGATTCTGTCGGCGATGGTCATAAGTCTCTCGTCACACTGACCCTTGATATTTTATTATGGTATTTGCTTAAAATTAATGATAGCGAGACGGAGGGAGAAAAACGTCGTTGGAAACCCTTGCCTCTGGACAAAGACAGCATTTTAAATGCCAAAGGAATCGTTATTATCGATGAAGTTGAACAGCACCTGCACCCCAAACTACAGCGTGAAATTCTAGGGCGACTCAATGAGAAGTTTCCAAAAATTCAATTTATTATCGCAACACATTCGCCCTTATGTGTTACCGGAACAGCTGATGTTAGTGATGGGTACAAAATATTTAGCGTGGCTTACGACGAAGATGATGAAACTACAGAAATTAATTCTGAGCCTGTTCCCCAAGGGCTATTTGCGCACCAAGTGTTGCTCGACTATTTTGGTTTGCCAACCACGTTGAGTGCTTCTTTAGGGGAGAAATATGAAAGGATGAATGAACTGTTTTTAAAAAATAAGCGCAACTCTAAAGAAGACAAAGAATATAAAAGACTCAAAAAGGAAATTAATGAGATTTCCCCAACATTGGGAGAGAGCATGAAAGAGCGTGAACTAAATAAACGTCTTGATGCTCGTATTAAGAAAATATTGTAGCAAGAGAAACAGTGATAAAGGTTGATAAGAAAAATTGCCCCCCTAAACTTCGGGAGACATTAGAGGAATACCAAAAGAAGGAACTAACCAAAAGACCAAAAAAGTTTAAAAATCGTTGGGGAAAAGCTAAAAAAGTAAAGATGAAAAGAAGCGCGCCAGAGGCAAACGCTCTTCTATAAAAAGAGAAGAACCTCTTTTGTTAAATCCCGCTATTGATGATGGGGAAAAATATTTTGATTATGAATGGGATGATGAAATTTTCACTGTGAAAATTAAACCTAAAACAGACATCGGCAGGGCAAAAAAGGATAGGGCAGAAAAGACAATAGACATCTTGGGGTTAAACCGTGGCGCACATCCCAGAGAAAGTGGCAACGATAAAGACCATCTTCTTGCAGAAAGAGGAAACATTTTAAAAGCAGTTTCAGTACTCTGTCGTTTGATAATAAAAAACAAAATAAATGGTGGCAATGATTTGAATCTGCTTAAAGAAGACTTAGAGGAACTTAAAGACATGGCATCACCAAAAAGCGAATTCTCAGGTTTTGTAAGATTTTTTCTTAAACTTAAGCATCCTGATTTATACGAAAAGCATGTTGAATCAGGATAGAATCAAGTCAATCAAACGCCTTCCCGCATTCATATACGACGAAGTTGAAATCACAAAAGCCTGCCAAAGGCTGAATCGTCTTTTTAGCCGGATAGGAGTTTCTCAATTATTCCCGCTTAAATGCCACAGCGTCTATGGCTCTTTGAACATCATTGCCAAACATGTTGATGGCTTTGCCGTCAGTTCTTTGTTTGAAGCGCAACTGGCAAGAGACATTCTTGATACGGCGCAAAAGGTTCACCTCACCAGCCCGAGCCTGCAAGACCAAGAGACAGAAACTTTGTTATCGTTGTGCGATAGCGTATCTTTTAACTCTCTCTCTCAGTGGGAGCGCTGTAAGAAAAGCGTTCTCGGAAAAATACAGTGCGGCCTGCGGATTAATCCGCAGTTGTCTTTTATAAAGGATGACCGATACAACCCGTGCAGACCCAATTCCCGATTAGGCATCCCTCTGCAACATCTCAAGCGACTCTTTGAGTCAAACCCCAAATTATTCGAGAACATAGAAGGGCTGCATTTCCATACGAACTGTGACTCGCAAGACTTAACCCCCCTGTTAAAAACCATTCAACGCCTTGATAAACACATTCCGGGATTGCTGGAACAAAGCCGGCACATTAATCTTGGGGGAGGATACCTGCTTGAAGAGAATGATGATACCGCTCCCCTTTGTGAAGGCGTACGACTGTTGCAGGATAAACACAATCTCAAGGTGATCATTGAGCCCGGCGCCGGGCTGGTTCAAGACAAATGTTATCTCGTTGCCCAAGTGACAGACATTTTTGATTCGGAAAGCGAAAAAGTAGCCATCCTAAATACCACGGTGAATCATATGCCGGAGGTTTTTGAATACCAATTTAGCCCTGACATCGCAGGGAGCGCGGGCAAGGCCGGACGCCACACATATATATTGGGAGGGGCTACCTGTCTGGCGGGTGATGTGTTCGGAATGTACGCTTTTGACACCCCTTTGGCTATCGGATCACGCGTAATTTTTACTGGCGTTGGGGCTTATACTCTTGTAAAATCACACATGTTTAACGGCATCAATCTGCCCGCAATTTACGCCCTCACAGCAGAAGCGGAACTTAAATTCAAAAAGGGTTATGGTTATGACGATTTCAAAAACAGATGCGGGGGGAAGCGCTAAAAATGAAAATCTTTGAACAACAACTGCGGCTGCCCAAAGAGGCGGACGACCGCTTAATCGGTTATTTTGCCAGAGCGGTGCGCGAGTCGCTGCCCTCTCATCAACACCCGATTAGGTTTGCCGTCACTCAGTCCCGCGATGCCTTCTATGACATAGAGTTGGGGGTTTTGGAATCCGCAGAGCATTCCGTTGATTCTATATTTTCATTTAAGAAGCGCGCCACAGAAAACACGAGCGCTTTCAATGCGGCTATGTTGGTGCCCACCGGGATCGGTTCTGCGATCGGCGGTCATGCCGGCGATGCGGCTCCGGTTTCCAGGCTCTTGGCTTCTTGCTGCGACAATCTCATCACGCATCCCAATGTCGTGAATGCTTCGGACATCAATGAAATGTCCGACAACACGCTGTATGCGGAGGGCAGCGTTATCTGCCGTTTGCTGATGGGAACCATCGGGTTGCAAAAGGTTCGCTCCAATCGCATGCTGGCAATCATAGAAAAGCATCCCAGCGATGACCTGTTTGTCAATGCCGCCATCAATGCCATCAATGCCGCGCGCGCATCCGCCGGGCTGCATTGCGAAGACATTATCATACTGGACCCCGCCATGAGTCTCATCGCGGAATACGCCCCGTCCGGCAGAGCGACCGGCAGGGTTGAGGGAATGGAGCATCTCCTTTCTCATCTGGAAAAGCGCAACGAACGGTATGACAACATCGCCATCTCTTCCATCATTAAAATACCGGATAGCAAACTGCACTCAGAATATTTTAGAAGCGGCGGCGATATGGTAAACCCTTGGGGAGGCGTCGAAGCCATCTTTACGCACGCTATCGCCGCGGTGTTTAACAAGCAAGCCGCCCATTCCCCGATGATAGAAAATCAACTGGTGTCCAACATGGATGTCGGTATCGTCGATGCGCGGCAAGCGGCGGAAGCCGTGTCGTTTACGTACATGCAATGTATCCTCAAAGGGTTGCAACGCGCGCCAAAGATCGTAACCGACGAGCAAGCGATGCGGTATCCGGATGTGGTTACGGCCAGAGACATATCTTGTTTGGTCATGCCGGACAACTGCATAGGGCTGCCTGCTTTGGCCGCATTGGAGCAAGGCATTCCGGTCATTGCGGTCAGAGACAACAAAAATATCATGCAAAACGATTTGAAGACGTTGCCATGGGCGAAGGGTCAACTCTACATGGCGGAAAACTATTTGGAAGCGGCGGGCATTATGACGGCTTTGAAAAATGGGATGCCCATCAGCGCTCTCAAACGCCCGCTTAAAAATGCGCAAATACTTGACCGGGCAGAAGAGCTCGCAACAAAAAGCATCAGCAGTGGCGACCCTAAAAAGGGGAGCGCGGACATCAAACCCTCTTCCGCGCGAAGCAAGTAACGGCTCCTGTCTGACAACACTCCGCCAATCACAAAGCGTTCAACACGCATGTAACTCGCCTTCGTTTTAAGGGGGCTTCGTTCCGCCTTTGCGGCGAGTTCAGGACCGCGCGTCCGGAGTATTAGATGTTACTGAGCGGACACCTCCGTGATTCTCACTCGCAGGCTCCCGGCAACGACACATGAATTACGTTGCGCGCGCTATCATCCTCTCCCACACTCGCATGCGCACCGCACACTACTTATTAAGTGGCAGGCGACGCGGGTTTGTTGGCATGCGCTTCGTCAATCATCGCGGCGAGGTTGTTCTCGCTCGCATGCGCACCGCACACCACGCATTATTAATGCGGCAGGCGTCGCGGGTTTGTTGGCATGCGCTTCGTCAATCATCGCGGCGAGGTTGTTCTCGCTCGCATGCGCATCGCACACCACGCATTATTAAGCGGCAGGCGACGCGGGTTTGTAGGCATGCACTTCGTCAATCATCGCGGCGACGCAGTCGGGGTCGGTCTGCTGATAGATGCCGTGGCCGAGGTTGAAGATGTGGCCGGGGCCTGCGCCGTAGTCGGCAAGGACGCGGCGGGTTTCGGCGCGCACAACCGGCTCGGCGGCGAGCAACACGCTGGGGTCTAAGTTGCCTTGCAGGGCGATGCGGTCGCCGACTTGGCGGCGCGCGTCTTGCAAGCTGACCGTCCAGTCAAGGCCGAGCGCATCGCAACCTGTCTGCGCCATCTCGGACAGCCAGTTGCCGCCGCCTTTGGTGAAAAGAATGATCGGCGCGGTTTTGTTGCGGGCGCGGATGTCGGTGACGATTCGTTGCAACGGCGCGAGCGAAAAGCGCAGGTACTCGCGGTGGGCGAGCACGCCGCCCCAAGTATCAAAGATCATCACGCAGTCGGCGCCGGCGTTTATCTTCTCGCACAGGTACGATGCCACCGATGCGGACAAGGTCTCTAACATCCGCTCCAGCAGTTCGGGGCGCTCGTACATCAGTTTCTTTACCTTCGCAAATGTCATCCGCCCGCCGCCCTCAACCATATATGCGGCAAGCGTCCAGGGGCTGCCGGCAAAGCCTATCAGGGGTATCTTGTCGTTGAGTTCCGCCGCCAGCAGGCGCACGGTTTCAAACACATAGTCCAACCCTTCAAGCGGGGCTTCGGACAGGGCGCGGATGTCCGCTTCGGTGCGCACCGGGCGGGCAAAAACGGGGCCTTCGCCGGCCTCAAAGCTCAGGCCAAGCCCCATCGCATCGGGAATCACAAGAATGTCGGAGAAGACGATGGCGGCATCCAGCGGGTAGCGCACAATCGGTTGCAGGGTTACTTCGCAGGCAAGTTGCGGCGTTTTGCATAGCGTGAAAAAGTTCCCGGCCTGCGCGCGGGTGGCGCGGTACTCCGGCAGATAGCGACCGGCCTGACGCATGATCCAAACCGGCGCGCAATCCGTCGGCTGCCGATTCAGTGCGCGCAACAAGCGGTCGTTGGTCGGACGGGGACGTTGCTGTGCGGGAGCGTCGCTCATCATCGCGATGCCGCAAGCGGCGCGTCCACGCCGAGATAGGCGAGCATTCCCGCCGCCGCCTCGCGTCCTTCAAATACGGCGGTGACGACGAGATCGGAGCCGCGCACCATGTCGCCGCCGGCGAACACTTTGGCGTTCTCAGTTTGAAACGGAAAGGCGTCGCGGGCGGTGATGACTTTGCCATCGGCATCGGTGGCGATGTCAAAGTCGGCAAACCACGGCGAGGGCGACGGGCGAAAGCCGAAGGCGATCAGCACACGGTCGGCGGGGATGACTTCTTCGCTGCCGGGCACGACCTGCGGGCGGCGGCGCCCGCGCGCATCCGGTTCGCCGAGCTCGGTGGCGGCAACTTTAACGCCTTCCGCCTTGTCGCTGCCGACAATGGCGACGGGCTGGCGGTTGAAGACAAACTCAACGCCCTCCTCTTTGGCGTTGCGCACTTCGCGCCGCGAGCCCGGCATGTTCTCCTCATCGCGCCGATATGCGCATTTGACCGCAGCGGCGCCTTGGCGCACCGCCGTGCGCACACAATCCATCGCGGTATCGCCGCCGCCGAGGACCACGACGCGCTGCCCGCTCGTGCCGATGAGTTTGCCCATGCGCTCTTCCATGCCCAACTCGTGCGCGACATTGGCGATCAAAAACGGCAGCGCTTCGCTGACACCGGCGAGCTCCTCGCCGGGGAAGCCGCCGCGCATCGGGGCATAGGTCCCCATGCCGAGAAAGATCGCATCGTGTTCGTCCAGCAGTTTCTGAAACGGAATGTCTTTGCCCACTTCGCAGTTCAGCACAAAGGTCACGCCCATCTCTTCGAGCAGGCTACGGCGCGTGCGCACGACTTGCTTCTCCAACTTGAACGGGGGGATGCCGAACGTCAGCAGGCCGCCGATCTCGGGGTAGCGGTCATACACCGTCGCCGCAACACCGTTTCTGGCGAGCACATCGGCACACGCCAGGCCCGCAGGCCCCGCGCCGACGATGGCGACATGCTTGTCGGTCGCCGTCACTTGCGACAAGTCCGGTCGCCAGCCCGCCGCCAGCGCTTCGTCGGTAATGTACTTCTCGATCGCGCCAATCGTCACGGCGCCGAAGCCGTCGTTCAGTGTGCACGCCCCTTCGCACAGGCGATCCTGCGGGCATATCCGCCCGCAAATTTCGGGCAAGGAATTGGTTTGATGCGACAGCTCCGCCGCCTTGAACAGCTGCCCCTGTTCGATCAGCGCGAGCCAGTCGGGGATGTAATTGTGCACCGGACATTTCCACTCGCAGTACGGGTTGCCGCAAGAGATGCAACGTCCGGCCTGACGCCCCGCATTGGCGGGATCAAACTGTCCGTAAATCTCGCCGAAGTCGCGGCGGCGCACCTCCGCCGCCCGCTTCTGCGGGCTTTGGCGCTTGAGTTTTACGAACTGCATTAAATCGGTCATGGCTCTCCCTCAGACATCAACTCTCAGGCATTAAGATAATACACGATGGGCATCCCCTCTTCATCTTGCCACATGCGAAGGGAACATTTTTGGCAGAACCGACAGACGGGGCGACGCGCTATTCGCCCGCCAATTTTTGCTTGATCCGGCGGCTCACGTCCGCCATGTCAATCCGCCCTTTGGCATGGGCCTTGACCCACCCGATCGCCTTGCCCATATCCTTCGTCTCGGCGGCGCCGGTTTGCGCAAACGCCTGCTCGATCAGGGCGGCGACTTCCTCCGCGCCGAGTGCGGCGGGCAGGTGGCTCAAGATCACTTCGTGCTCGTATTTCTCCTGCGCAAACAAATCATCGCGCTTGGCCTTCTTGAAGTGCTTCATGGATTCCTGTCGCTGCTTCGCCATCTTCTCAAGCACCGCAAACGCCCCGTCTTCGGTGAGCTCCTTTTGCGAGTCTATCTCCTTGCGCTTGAGTTCGGATATCATCAGCCGCAAGATGCCGACGCGGTTTTTGTCACCGGCCTTGAGCGCGGTTTTGACCTCATCCATCAAGCGGGATTTCATCGGGCGTTATCGGCCGCGTCTGACACTCTTCGCGCGGTTCTGGAGGTGTGCGTACCGCCGTTGCCGCTTCTTGGCGAGCAACAGTTTGCGCTTGCGAATCGTGGTGGGCTTTTCGTAGTATTCGCGCTTGCGAATTTCGGGCACAACGCCAGCCTTCTCGCAGGCGCGACGGAAACGCCGCAAGGCGATGTCAAATGGTTCGTGTTCTTTTACTGCTATGCTTGGCACGGCGAATTCCTAATATGTCGGTTGGTCCAGATAAAAACAAAAGGCTATTATACAAACCCGACGCTTTGTTGCAACCTTTTTTATGGCGCCATGACATAGCGGACAGACGGGGCAACCGCTGTGGGGCGCTGGTGCGGCGACCATAGCGATGGTGCGTGTCGGGACAAGACGGCGCGCGCTGTGCTCTGCCGCCGCAGGGAGAAGGCAAGCGTCGGGGGGCGCAAAGAATGCGACAGATACAACGGCATGAATAATGCCAGAAGCATTCTGGATTTCTGGCATCATACAGGAGAAAAACAAAGCGGCGCAGCTGGTTTATAATGACTCCATGCGAAAAGCCATAAAACCCATCCTTGTCTATTGTTTAAACCTCGCTGGTCGGGAGCTCAAATCGAAACGGCATATCAAGCAAATCAGACGACTCCTGCAACTCATAGCAGGCCAAACCCATACTCAAAAAATACAGCAAGCGATTGCAGACAGTAAGTATGTTCAGAAGATACGCCAAGCGATAGAACAGCAACAGTGGGACGCCGCCTGTGCGCTATGGACCAAAGTACACCGCGGCGAGCCGACAAAACTGACGGGTTCTGCCGAAGGGGAAAAGGCTCTGGCGCACTGCCGGCGTGAGAACGATACGGCCAAGCGATTGCTGAAGCAGGCCGAGGAACACGGGAAGCTCGATTACAACGCTTGCAAGGAAGGGGCAATGATTATTGCCAATCATGCCATCACTCCGGTATTGCAAGAGCGACTGTTCCATGAATTAGCCCGCGCACTGATGGAGTCCGCCGCAGAAAACCGTGTGTTGTATCACGCGCTGTTTTTAGACCACGGCAAAGTGAACCTGTCTCAGAAACCCCACAAACGCGCTCCCTTCCGCTCGCAGTTGCGACAAATCTGGCTTGAGATGCCGCAGGACGATGACAATGTATTCTGGTTTGGGCTGGCCATGGGTTTTGTTGACGAAGAACCGACCGCATCGCAGGTTGAGAGCTTATTGCTGCTGGAACTTGCCAGGCTCGGGTGGCTGTTTTGTAATCATCCGTTTCATGCCAAAACCATAGCCTCCTTTCGCGCGTATGCGCGCGCGGCGACCGCGAACCCCGCCATGCTGAACACATTGCCCGAAGCAAGCCGCAACAAGCTGGGGATTGTGCTCGCGGGCATCGACTATGGTTTGCTGAACAAACTGCGCCATGTGTTGTTGCCGATGACCAAACAAGCCGTAACCCGCGGCAACGCCGTGCGCCCGAAGCGCAAACTGCGCATCGCGGTGTGCATCTCAGGCCAGTTGCGCGGCTACCGACAGGTATTTGCGAGTTGGCATCACTTGGGGCTGGAACGTCACGATGCGGATTATTTCGTCCATGTCTGGCGGCGGATTGGCCGCAAGATTCCCCTGATACCCAGCAAGGGTCATCTTCAACGGCTCTTTACGGACGCTTTTTGCGATGCGTATGCCGACGCCCTGAGACAGCACGGGGCGCGGGATTTAGAGCGCGCTTACCCCGGATTCTTTCGTTTTTTCACCGCCGGCGGCGACTGTGTCACGCAAGCGGAATTACAACGCTTCTATCGCACCGATGCGGTGGTCGCAGAGGACGATGCGGCGGCGCCGTTTTGCGAATTAATAACCCGAAAAAGATGTATTACAAAACGGAACAAGCGTATCGGCTGGCGCTGGAAAGCGGCAAAGACTATGACCTCATCCTCCGCATGCGCCCTGACAAAGAGGCATTGCCGCCGCGCGCGGCGATTGACTGGGGGAAAGTCTGCGAAGACTGCGAGCGTGATGCGATCATTTTTGCCGACGGGCCTCTGTACTTGGTCGGCAATCTGTCGCTGCCGGATCAGGTTGCCTGCGGCACCGCACACGGGATGGCGGCATACTCGACCGCCTTTTCCAAGACCGAGTCGGGGCAAGGCTTGATTGCCGAATACGTAAATCCGCGCTTTCAACAGCATCGGAACTTTGCCTATGCATTGCTGGAAGAAGGGTTTGGCGCCAGATCACTGTCGGAGGCGGGGGTGAGGTGGGGCGCTCTGCAGGACCCCGCGCGGCTGAGCGTTGCCGCAGTCAAAGCGTTGTTGCAACAAGACATCGGCAAGCGCAACAGCCACGAGTTGGATGCGATCTTTCTCGCCGCACTGGAAAAAGACCTCGCCGCCGAGGGCTAACGCTCTGCGGCGGGCAACCTCGCGGATGCTCCCGCACGGGGGAGCGCATCGGTCGGCGCGAGCGCTTGTTGCAAGCGGAGCGTATCAGTCGGTGCGCGGCGGGGCGAACGTGGCGACGACGGGGGTGTGGTCCGAGGGCTTATCCCAGCCCCTCGGTTCGCGATCCACCGCGCTTGTGATGCAGGTCTCGGCGAGCGGCGCGCTGGCCAATATCAAGTCTATGCGCAAGCCGTGATTCTTATTGAAACCGCCGCCGCGGTAATCCCACCAACTGAAGGTCTCGTCGGGGCGGTGCTGAAACAAGCGGAAGGTATCGACCAAGCCGAGTTGCAATAACTCGGCATATGCCGCCCGTTCTTTGTCGCTGCACAACAGCGCCCCTTCCCATTTGGCCGGATCGCACACATCCGCATCGGTCGGCGCGACATTGAAGTCGCCCAAGACGATGCAGTTCGGATGGCGCGCCAGTTCGTCTTGCAAAAACGCGGCAAGGCCTTTGAGCCACTTCAGTTTGTATGCGTATTTTTCCGACCCCACTTCGGAACCGTTGACGACATACACATTTATAATGCGGATGCCGCCGACGGTGGCGGCGATGACGCGCTTGTCATCGCCGCTGTCCGGGAAGGCCGGTTGGCGCAGGACATCCTCCGGCTTGCCGAGTGCGAAAATGGCCACACCGTTGTACGCTTTCTGCCCGCAAAAGACGACGTTGTATCCGAGTTTCTCAAACGCTTGGGTGTCAAAGTTTGCATCTTCGGTTTTGGTCTCCTGCGCCGCCAGCACATCCGGTTTTGATTTGGCAAGCCAGTCCGACACATGCGCGCGTCGCGCCTGCAGAGAATTGACATTCCAGGACGCGATCTTCAGCGGAGACACCGGCGGTTATATGTCGATATTGGTCGCGGACAGCGCGTGCTGTTCTATGAAGGCGCGCCGCGGCGGCACCTCGTCTCCCATCAGTTTTGAGAACAGCTCATCGGCCTGCGGCATGTCGTGAACTTTCACTTTGATCAGCCGACGCACGGATGGGTCCATCGTCGTCTCCGCCAACTGGTCGGGGTTCATCTCGCCAAGACCTTTGTAGCGCTGGATTGCAATGCCCTTTCGCGCTTGGTCAAAAAGCCAATCGACCATCCGGTCAAAGCGCGCAACCGCTTGCTCTTTTTCGCCGCGTTTGATCAGCGCGCCGTTATCAAACAGGCCGTCCAGCTGGCGGGCGGCGGCGCGAATTTTCTCAAAGTCATCCGATTGGAAAAACTCGCTGCGGTATTTGTCATCGTGGCGCAAACCGTGCGCCAACTTTTCAACCGCCAGCGGGTAAGCGCTGTCTTCGCCCGCGATTACTTTGTACGCAACGGCGCCGTCGGCATCGTCCGCAAGCCCTTTGGCCAGCGCCGCTCCCCAGCTTTTCATCCGCTTGGCATCGCCCGGCGCTTCCGCGGGCGGGGCGGTCATGATCATCTGTTTGAGCACCGCCTCATCGTGGAAGAAAGAGAGGCGTTGCACGACACTCAGTGTCGCCAGATATTCCCGCAACAAACTCTCAAGCGCAGCGCCTTTGAGCGTCTTGCCTTTGGCGTTGCCGCCTGCCAACCGCAACTCGGCGCCCTCCAGCGCAAAGTTTAGAAGGTGCGCGTTGAGCTCTTCGTCGTTCTGGAGATAGCGAACGGACTTGCCCTTCTTCGTTTTGTAGAGCGGCGGCATTCCGATATACAGGTTGCCGTTCTCTATCAACTCGCGCATGTGGCGGAAGAAGAACGTCAGCAAAAGGGTGCGGATGTGTGAACCGTCCACATCCGCATCGGTCATGATAATCACGCGATGATAGCGCAGCTTCTGCGGATTATACTCATCTCTTAGCCCGCACCCGAGGGCGGTTATCAAGGTGCTGACTTCTTCTGACGACAGCATTTTATCAAATCGCGCTTTTTCCACGTTGAGAATCTTTCCCTTCAGCGGCAAAACCGCTTGCGTCTTGCGGTCGCGCGCCTGTTTTGCCGAGCCGCCCGCCGAGTCGCCCTCGACCAAAAACAACTCGCACAGCGCCGGGTCTTTCTCCTGACAGTCGGCCAGTTTGCCCGGCAAATCGGCGACATCCAACGCCCCTTTGCGCCGGGTAATCTCACGCGCTTTGCGCGCCGCTTGGCGCGCTCGGCTTGCGGCGATAACTTTCTCGGCGATGGCCTTCGCTTCGCTCGGGCGCTCCAACAAAAACGTTTGCAAGTGTTCGCCGAGCGCCGTTTCCACCGCTCCGCGCACTTCGGATGAAACGAGTTTCTCTTTCGTTTGCGAAGAGAACTTCGGGTCCGGAACCTTGATTGACAAGACCGCGGTCAACCCTTCGCGCGAGTCTTCTCCGCTCAGCGACATCTTGTCTTTGTCGATCAATTTCTCTTGCGTCATGTAGCGCAGCAAGGTGCGCGTCAACGCATTGCGAAAGCCCGACAAGTGTGTGCCGCCGTCGCGCTGAGGAATGTTATTCGTGTAGCAGTAAATGTTCTCGGTGTAACTGTCGTTCCAGCGCAACGCCGCTTCCACCACGGTGCCGGTGCCCTTGTCGGTCGCCTGAAAATAGCATACGGTCGGGTGGATTTCGGTGCGGCTGCGATCCAAATGTTCCACGAACGCGCGGATGCCGCCGTCGTATTTGAACTCATCTTTTTTGTCGGTGCGCAAATCATGCAACAGTATCTTGACACCCGAGTTGAGCAACGCCAACTCGCGCAAGCGCCGCGCCAATGACTCGTAGCGGAAGCCGGTGTCTTTGAAAACATCCTTGCTCGGAATAAAACGGATGGCTGTTCCGGTGCGCCCGCGCGCAGCGCCCGAATCTTCGATCGGCGCTTCCGGCACACCCTGCGCATAGGTTTGCATGTACATGCGACCGTCGCGCCAAACGGTCAACTCCAACTTTTCCGACAACGCATTGACAACCGAAACACCGACACCGTGCAGACCGCCGGAGACCTTGTAGGAGTTCTCATCAAACTTGCCGCCGGCGTGCAGAGTCGTCATGATCACCTCGGCAGCGGAGGCGCCTTCCTCTTTGTGGACATCAACCGGAATGCCGCGACCGTTGTCGGTGACGGTTACAGCGCCCTGCTCATCGATTCGGACCTCTATCTCAGAACAGTGTCCGGCAAGCGCTTCATCTATTGAATTATCAACAATTTCAAAGACAAGGCGGTGTAGCCCGGTGCCGTCGTCCGTGTCGCCGATATACATGCCGGGACGCTTTCTGACAGCCTCCAGCCCTTTCAAAACTTTAATATTAGAAGAATCGTATGTCATTAGGTTTTTGCGTTAGCGCACTAAGTGGTCTAGTGTACCATAAACGGTTATCAAAGTCGCCTCTTTTTTTGTATCTTTTTTTGCGGCATTATGTTCCATCTTTGCAGTGTCTCCAAATGCGCCGAGAGGAGCGATGCCAATATGACCGGCGGCTGCCTTTTTCTATGCGGCATTGTGCTCCATCCTTCCGGTGTCTCCGAAGGCGTCGGGAGGAGCGTTGCCAATATGACGGGCCGCCTTTTTCTGTGTGGTTTTGCTTTCCATCCTTCCAGTATCTCCGAAGGCGTCGGGAAGGCGTGGTGCCAATATGACCGATGGTCGCCTTTTTCTGATATGCGGGCGGAAAACTATATAATGCCCTGATAATACAATAAGATAGGCGGCTTCCTGCCACGTCCGGCATCTGGCTCTGGGTCACCTCGCTATCTGGCGACAGAGAACTGGCGGCAAAGCATGCCTCGTCTGGCGCCTGGGCTAGGATCACCCTTGGCTCACTCTTGGGCCACCTCGCTATCTGGCGGCAGAGAACTGGCGGCAAAGCATGCCTCGTCCGGCGCCTGGGCTAGAATCCCCCTTGGCTCACTCATGGGTTACTTTGGGATCACCTTGGGGTCACCCCGCTGTGTTTCACATGAAACACCCGATGAGAGCGCCACTCCTCAAGCGGAATATCATGGTTGATGCTGGTGAGAACCACCTGTTGCCCAAGCGCCTTGAGTTCGCCCATCGCCCACGCCAGATATTCCGAATCCAACTCGGAGGTAAGGTCATCCACCAGCACAACGCAGTCGCGGCTGAACTCAGCGGTGAAATGCTTGATCTGGGCGAGGATGAGTGCCAGCGCCAGCACTTTCTCCTGCCCTCTGGAAACAACCCTTTTCGCCGAGCTCCCGTCCCAGTCAATAACGATGTCGGCGCGATGCGGGCCGAATCGCGTAGTCGCCCTTTGTTGATCCCCCTCCAGGCTTTCCTCCAAGACCGCCGACAGATCGCGCCCGTCCGCCCAGCCGCGGAAATACCGAACGCCGACCTCGCCTTTAGGCTTCGCCAACGCCAGGAGGGCTTGAATAGTGCGGGCTAACGAGGAAAAGTATTCCCGCCTTGCCACATCAATATCCCGCCCCAGTGCCCCCATTTGCTCGCTCCAGTGCTTCATGTCCGGCGCGGCAGGGTTCGTCTTTAGCAACGCATTGCGGTTTGCCAAGCACTTTTGGTACTTGCTCCATATGCCAAAGAAGTCATGTTTCACATGAAACACCCCCCAGTCCAGATAGCGGCGGCGACCGGATGCGCTGCCGTGAATCAGCGCATGGCTCTCCGGATGGAAAGACCGCACCGGCAACAGGCGGGCGGCAGCGGCCATGCCGGCCAACGGTTCGCCGTCTAAAAATGCCTCTGTCCCGCCAGCTATGCTTTTTCTGACGAGAATCGTTTTGTGCTTGGATATGTCGGTCAGGCGTACGCTGACGGTCAGGCGGTCGCAACCGTTTTTTATCAGGTCTGCTTTGTAGCGGGTGCGAAAGCTGGTGCCGCGCGACAGGATATCGATCGCTTCAAGCAGCGTCGTTTTGCCCGACCCGTTCGGGCCGCAAAAGAGATTGAGCCCGGGGTCGAGGTCGGCATGGATATTATTGAAACACCGGAGTTTTTCTGCGAAAAGGGCGCGTATCGGCACATCACAGGCGCAACGGCATCACGACATAATCGTCGTTCCCGCCACCGTCGCCAATGATTCGGATGGCATCCAGCGCGTCCTGCATTTGCAGAATGACCTTCTCCGTATCCACCGCTTTCATCACCTCGACCAGAAACCGCAGATTGAAGCCGGACATGAGGTCATCCCCCTCAAAGGCCACTTCCTGCTCGACTTCCGCCGTATCGCCGCCGATAGATTCGGTCTGCAAGACGACCTTTTCACCGGAAAAGGAAAGTTTCACGCTGTGGTCGTTGCGCGCCGAATCGGTCACCAGAATGGCAGCCGAGCGCATCAGCGAACTGAGCATATCTTGCCGGTCAATCGTTGCCTTGCGGGTGGATTTCTGCGGGATAACACGCTGATAATCCGGAAACTTGCCGCTCAAGACTTTCGCGATAATAAAGGTATTTTCGTCAAAGATAACCTTGACTTGCCGCTTGCCAATCTGAATGACGACCGGCGCATCGTCGCTGCCCCCCAACCCTTTTTCAATCTCCAGGACAAGTTGCCGCGGCAGGATGGCATCGACTTTCTCCTTGCTTGTCTGCTCCACTTTCATGATGCTACGGGCGAGGCGGTGGCCATCGGTTGCAACCGCCGACAACTGGTCGCCATCGTGCTCCAGTAACAAGCCATTCAGGTAGTGCCTCGGATCGTGCTCACCCATAGAAAACGACACCTTGGCGAACATGTTCGCGAGGTCATCCTGACGCAGTGTGAGTTCGCATTGGGCCGGTTCTTCTTCCGCATCGGGAAAGCCCTCAACAGGCAAACTTTGCAACTTGTAGCGGCTTTTGTCACCCGGAAAGGTCACATCCACCTGGCACGCCATCGCCTCTTGCTCCTCATCCTCTTTTTCGAAGAAGTTAAGCGATATTTCTGGCTTTTCTGCCGAATTTCGCGCTATTTCGTACACTTTTTGGATGGGAAACAGCACTTCGGCCGGCTCCTCAACCTGAATGTTCGTGCAACGGCAACTCAACACATCGATAAAGGAACCGAAGCTGACGAAGCGACACGCCCCGTCTTCGGGAATGATCTTGGCCATGACCTTGTGGGACTCGATGGCCTTGCCGTCGATAATCTTGCGCAAGCGCGAAAGGATGTCGACGAAGTCGGAAGTGGGTAATGTTATTCGCATAGTATTAATATATAGGTTATCAAGCTTATTGTTGTTATAACATGAAAAGTCTGTGGATAAAACCCCTGCGGCTTTTTCCACTGCGTTCTCTCACTCTCATCCCGTTGTGGATACCAGCTTGGATGAATTGTGAGTTGTGAGTTATGCCCGGTTTGCTCATATGTTTTATGCAGTTAGTTCTTGTCGCAGGCGCATAAAAGCATTGTCAAGTTTCGGATCTTGTTTGCGAGAGATGGCCACCTTTCTGCACGCATAGAGCACCGTCGTATGGTCACGGCCGCCGAACGCTTCGCCGATTGTCGGCAAGCTCGCCTGCGTGACATCTTTTGCAAGAGCCATGGCCATCTGCCGCGGGAAGACGATGATCTTCTTGCGGCTCTTTGACAACAAGTCGGCGACGCGAAGATTATAAAACTGTGCGATGATCTTCTGCACATCTTCAATCGTGACCGCGCGGCGGTGCGACGCGAAGGCATCTCGCAGCGAGCTTTTAACCAACGCCAGCGTTACCGGAGAAGCCAACGCCGTCGCGCTCGCGTACACCCGCCGCACCGCGCCTTCCAACTCGCGGATATTGGAATCAATGTTCTTCGCGATGAAGAACGCGATATCCTGATCCATTTCCGAACCCAGGAGGGTGGCTTTGTTTTGCACGATGGCCACGCGCGTTTCAAGGTCCGGCGCTTCTATCGATTGCGTGAGTCCGCAACCGAACCGTGATCTCAACCGCTCTTGCAAACCGACGAGATCTTTCGGGTAACGATCACACGTCATAACGACTTGCTTTTTGCTTTGCATCAGCGTGTTGAAGGTGTGAAAAAACTCTTCCTGACTTTGCTCCTTGCCGCTGAAGAACTGAACATCGTCAATGAGCAACACATCGATAGAGCGATAGAACTTCTTGAATTTGTCCATCTTATTTTCCCGCAGCGCGCGCACCATATCGTGCACGAAGCGTTCCGAACTCATGTACAAAACGCGCGCGTTAGGATCCTTGCGCACGATTTCATTTCCGATCGCGTGCATCAAATGTGTCTTGCCAAGACCGACATCGCTGTAGAGAAAAAACGGATTCGCAACCGTGCCGGGATTGTTTGAAACTTGTTGCGCGGCAGCCTTTGCAATCTGGTTTGACTTGCCCTCGACAAAGGAATCAAGAGTCTGGTGCTGGTTCAAAAAAGAAGCCAATTTCTGCCGGTGCGACGCCTCTTCAAGGTGTTGATTATCCAGGCTTTTATCCACCTCTTTAAGCCCCTGAACAGAGACGCTCATACGCAGTTTAACCGACTTGTTTGTGGACAGTCTCAGCGTTTCTTGAATGGTTGTAAAACAGTTTTCTTTTACCCACGTCGCGATAGCTCCGTTCGGCGCGACGAGGTTCAAACTGTCATCGGCTTCGTATACTTCGAGCGGATGAACCCACATGTTCATGTCCTCTTCTTTGAGTTGACTTTCAAGTGTCTTCACACACTCTTGCCACAAATTCATAATAAAAATTCTCCTTAAAAGTTTGTTACTTTGTGCTGTTGTCAGGATGACAACACATGCATAGATTAAACGTAAAATGAACTTTGTCCACCCCCCTATAAAAGAGTTTGATACGCCAAGAGAAAATATTTTTTCTGTGCACAAACTGTGGAAAAAACACGTTTGCATGACCGTTTATCTTGAAAAATATACCGTTCGTCAGAAAAAATCTTCTCACCTGATTGATTTAAATTTCATTACTGTATCCGAGAGAATTGCATCCCCCGGTTAAATGTGTTGTTAAATTGAATGTCATCACCGCACCCCAGAGTTGCGCCACCGTCTGTAAATAATCAGAGCGCCCGCCGGTTAAAAAGTTACCGGCCCCGCAGACTCAGGCAAGCGCGCCTGTGCCGTGATAAAAAACTTGATTTTTGCCGAGGCATCTGCTTTAATCATCTGTCCGCTCCCGTTGGAGGGATGCCCAAAGCGTGGGGGCGGGAATGTGAGCGAGGCGCAACAAGGCCATATTATAACAGGGACCCGGACTGTGGCATTTGCCAAAAACGGAGCCAGCCATTACAATCAGCGGCACTTATGAAAAGAACATTTCAACCAAGCAACATCAAGAGGAAGCGCACCCACGGCTTTCGCGCGCGGATGCGCACGAAAGCGGGTCGCGCTGTTCTCAACGCTCGCCGTCGCAAAGGCAGAGCTCGGTTAATCCCCTGATTGTTTTGTCGTCAAGACACAGCGAGAAGTTTGGTCGTGAACATCGCCTGCGCAAAGCGACCGAGTACAAAACCATTTTGGACAAGCGGTCAACGAGCGACAAAACCATCGCCCGCCGATTCGTTTTTTTTGCGCGCGACAACACGCACGACACCGCCCGGCTTGGCATCGCGGTGGGAACGCGAGCGCTGAAAAGAGCCGTTCACCGCAACCGGATAAAGAGGATGGTGCGCGAAAGTTTCCGCAAAAACAGATACCGCCTGCCGGCGCGCGATTATGTCGTCATCTGCCGAGGCGGTCAGCCGCCGCGACTTCCCGGTTGTCGCGAAGCGCTGAAGTCATTCTGGGACACACAAGCGGGAGGCGCGTGATGGGTAATCCGCGCCTGCTTCTGTATCTGTCGCTTGGGCTTGTCCTGTTCTTGCTTTGGACACGCTGGCAGGAGTGGAACGCTCCGCAACGTGCCGAAGAGCCGCCGCCCGTCTCGCAAGCGACGCAACCGCCGGCGCAAGCGGAGGGAGGCGCTGTCGTCGATACGGTGCGCGATGACATGCCGAGCGCGGTCGCCGCGCGCGACGGCGAAGCGAGCGCCGCGCCGCAGCAATCGCCGCGACAATCGCAAAGCGATACGCTGGTCGTGACCACCGACTTGATGCGCGTGGAGATAGATACGCGCGGCGGAGATGTGACGAGCCTTGAGTTGTTGCAAGTGCCGATAGATTCCGAGCACAAAGACATTCCCTATCGCTTGCTTGCCGCTCGCGACCCGCGCTACATCATTCAATCGGGATTGTTGCACGATCAAACCGGCGATGTGTCGCCGGAGGAGTTGAGCGCGCTGGCGCCGTCGCACCATGCGAACTATGAGATAGACGTATCCGAAGTGACGTTGCGCGATGGCGCCGACACCGTGACCGCAACATTGCATTGGCGCAACGACACCGGCATCACGGTCAAAAAAGAATACGCGTTTCATCGCGGTCAATACAGTTTTGACGTGACCCACACGGTGCGCAACCGTTCGGCGACGACCTGGATCGGGCGGCAGTATCGACAGGTGCGCCGCGCCCCGCCGACCGATGAGTCGGCGCTCATCTATACGTTTACCGGCGGCGCGTATTACGACGGCAAATACAACAAGGTCTCGTTTGAAGAGATGGACGAAGCCGCGTTGTCGCAGACGGTTCGCGGCGGCTGGGTGGCGATGTTGCAACATTACTTCTTCAGCGCGTTGCTGGCGGACACAAAAACCGACAGCGACATCTACACCCGTTCGGTGCAAGGCGACCACAGCCGGGAGTACATCATCGGCCTGCGTTCGCAAGCCTTGCGCATCGGCCCGGGCGATACGATGCAATTTGGCGGGCGCATTTTTTCCGGGCCAAAGATTCAAAACCAACTCAGCGACATCGCGCCCGGGCTGGAGTTGGTAACCGACTACGGCATCTTCTCGGTGATTTCAAAACCGCTGTTCTGGTTGCTCGACAAATTCTTTTTGCTATCCGGCAACTGGGCGGTTGCGATCATCCTGCTGACGCTTTTGATTAAGCTCGTCTTCTACAAATTATCCGAGACAAGTTACAAATCCATGGCGCGCATGCGCAAGTTGCAACCGAGCATCCTCGCCATGCGCGACCGCTACAAAGACGACCGTCAACAGATGCAAAAAGCGATGATGGAGTTTTACCGCAAAGAGAAGATCAACCCGCTCGGCGGCTGCCTGCCGATTCTGGTGCAGATACCGGTGTTCATCGCCCTGTACTGGGTGTTGCTGGAAAGCGTGGAGTTGCGTCAGGCGCCGTTTGTGCTGTGGATACAAGACCTCTCGGTGCGCGATCCGTATTTCGTTCTGCCCTTGCTGATGGGCGGCACGATGCTGATTCAGACCAAGTTGAACCCGACGCCGCCGGATCCGATACAGGCGCGCGTGATGATGTTGTTGCCGATCATATTCACCGCCTTCTTTGCGTTCTTCCCGGCCGGGCTGGTGCTGTACTGGCTCGTCAACAACGTTCTTTCCATTGCGCAACAGTGGGTCATCAACCGGCGGATCGCACAAGCATAGCGCTTGCGTTGCGGGTGTTTTATGATCGCACGGACGAAACACGCCACTCGGATTTTGATTGTGCTGTCGGCGCTGACGCCGGCGCTCTCCGCTTGCATGAGCGATTGGCGCAACGCAGCGCTCGCGGGTGTTTTATGATCGTGCGAATGAAACACGCCGCTCGGGTTTTGATTGTGCTGTCGGCGCTGACGCCGGCGCTCTCCGCTTGCATGAGCGATTGGCGCAACGCAGCGCTCGCGAGAGTTTTATGATCGTGCGGATGAAACACGCCGCTCGGATTTTGATTGTGCTGTCGGCGCTGCCGCCGGCGCTCTCCGGCTGCATGAACGATTGGCGCAACACAGCGCTCGCAGGTGTTTTATGATCGTGCGAATGAAACACGCCGCTCGGATTTTGATTGTGCTGTCGGCGCTGCCGCCGGCGCTCTCCGCTTGCATGAGCGATTGGCGCAACGCAGCGCTCGCGAGAGTTTTATGATTGTGCGGATGAAACACACCGCTCGGATTTTGATTGTGCTATTGGCGCTGACACCGGCGCTCTCCGGTTGCATGAGCGATTGGCGCAACGCAGCGCTCGCGAGAGTTTTATGATCGTGCGGATGAAACACGCCACTCGGATTTTGATTGTGCTGTCGGCGCTGACGCCGGCGCTCTCCGCTTGCATGAGCGATTGGCGCAACACAGCGCTCGCGGGTGTTTTATAATCGTGCGAATGAAACACGCCGCTCGGATTTTGATTGTGCTGTCGGCGCTGATGCCGGCGCTCTCCGCTTGCATGAGCGATTGGCGCAACGCAGCGCTCGCGAGAGTTTTATGATCGTGCGGATGAAACACGCCGCTCGGATTTTGATTGTGCTGTCGGCGCTGCCGCCGGCGCTCTCCGGCTGCATGAACGATTGGCGCAACACAGCGCTCGCAGGTGTTTTATGATCGCGCGAATGAAACACGCCACGCGGATTTTGATTGTGCTGTCGGCGCTGATGCCGGCGCTCTCCGCTTGCATGAGCGATTGGCGCAACGCAGCGCTCGCGAGAGTTTTATGATTGTGCGGATGAAACACACCGCTCGGATTTTGATTGTGCTATTGGCGCTGACACCGGCGCTCTCCGGTTGCATGAGCGATTGGCGCAACGCAGCGCTCGCGAGAGTTTTATGATCGTGCGGATGAAACACGCCACGCGGATTTTGATTGTGCTGTCGGCGCTGATGCCGGCGCTCTCCGCTTGCATGAGCGATTGGCGCCAATAGCGCTCGCAGGTGTTTTATAATCGTGCGGATGAAACACGCCACTCGGATTTTGATTGTGCTATTGGCGCTGACACCGGCGCTCTCCGCTTGCATGAGCGATTGGCGCAACGCAGCGCTCGCAGGTGTTTTATGATCGTGCGGATGAAACATGCCGCTCGGATTTTGATTGTGCTGTCGGCGCTGATGCCGGCGCTCTCCGCTTGCATGAGCGACTGGCGCAACGCAGCGCTCGCGGGTGTTTTATGATCGCACGGACGAAACACGCCACTCGGATTTTGATTGTGCTGGCGGCGCTGACGCCGGCGCTCTCCGCTTGCATGAGCGATTGGCGCATGGCATCGCGCGAGTCAATCGGCATCGCACCGCTTGCCGCCGACGAACCGGAGGCGGTGGTGCAAGTGTATGCGGCGGCGACGTTCGGATGGCGCGGCTGGTTTGCCGATCACACATGGGTCGCGACCAAGTCGGCGCAAGCCGAGCAGTACACGGTCTATGAAGTGCTCGGCTGGCGGATCTATCGCGGCGACCCGATCGTGCGGATTGCGCAGGACTTGCCGGATCGCAAATGGTTCGGCTCCGAACCGAGAATCCTGATCGATCTGCGCGGCGCGGTGGCGGAGGCGGTCGCGGAAAAAGTGGACGAAGCCGCGCGCAGCTATCCGTATCACAACAAGTACCGCATGTGGCCGGGCCCAAACAGCAACACCTTCACCGCCTGGATCGCACACCAAGTCCCGGAGTTAGGGCTGGACTTGCCGCCGCGCGCCATCGGCAAGTCCTACCCGTTGGAGGCACACTAACTTCCGCCGGATAACTCCGTGAGCCGCCTGCCAGACAACGCGACGATTGCGGCGGTTGCCACGCCCGCGGGCTACGGCGGTGTCGGCATCGTGCGCATCAGCGGCGCGCGCGCGCGCACAATCGGTTTGCAACTGACCGCGCGACGCGCGCTGCAAGACCGCCGCGCGACCTTCTGCCGCTTCATCGCCGCCGACGGCGAGCCGATAGACGAAGGCATCGCCCTGCTGTTTGCGCGACCCCGCAGTTACACCGGCGAAGATGTGTTTGAAGCGCACGCCCACGGCGGCCCGGTCGTGTTAGAAATGCTGCTCGCCCGCGTCCTTGAATTGGGCGCGCGAATGGCCGAACCCGGCGAGTTCAGCCGGCGCGCGTTTCTCAACGGCAAGCGCGACCTCGCCCAACTGTCGGCGGTTGCCGACTTGATTAACAGCGCCAGCCAACAGGCCGCGCGCAGCGCCCGCCGTGTCGTGCAAGGCGAGTTCTCCGCGCAGGTGCGGGTCGTGTGCGAGGAGCTCAAGTCGTTGCGGGCGCTGATCGAGGCGACGCTGGATTTTCCCGACGAGGAAGACGTAACGGAAGACAACACCCTGCAACAAACCTTGTGCGCCCGCGTCAAGGCGCTGGCACAGGCGGTGGCCGAGTTAGAACGGCGGGCGACGGGCGGGATGCGCTTGCACGAGGGCCTGGAGTTGGTCATCGCCGGCCAACCCAATGTCGGCAAGTCCAGTTTGCTCAACTGCCTCGCGCAGCGCGAGACGGCCATCGTCTGCGATGCGCCGGGGACGACACGCGATGTCGTGCGGTGCGATATTTTGATCGACGGCATGCCGATGCGCGTTCTGGACACCGCAGGGCTTCGCCCGGGCGCCGATGCGGCGGAGCGCGAAGGCATTCGCCGGGCGCATCAAGCGATGGAGAGCGCCGATGTGGTGGTCGTCTTGGCGGATGCGACGGCGGGGCTTGGCGCGGCGGGGCGCGAGTTGCTGGATAAGTTGGCCGCCGCCGGCGCCAATGTGATCACCGCGTTGAATAAGAGCGACCTGCTCAAAGCGCCGCCGCCGGAGTCGGACACATTATATGTGTCTGCCAAAACCGGCGCCGGCATCGCTGCGCTGTGTGCGGCGATCAAAGAGAAAGCGGGGGTTGTCGATCTCGGCGAGGATACGCTGGTCGTGCAACGGCGGTATCTGGATGCGTTGAGTCATGCGCGCAAAAACTTGGCGGCGCTCGCGCACAATCTTACGACAAGCGATGCCGATGTAGCGCTTGACATGCTCGCTCAAGACTTGCGCGACACGCATCAAAGTTTGTCCGCGCTGCTCGGCGAGTACGCCACCGAGGACATGCTGGGCGATATCTTCTCGCGGTTTTGCATCGGCAAATAAGTCGTCACGGCGCGGGCCGGCGGATGCGCAGATACGCCGGATGGCGCGGCAAGCCGTTGCGCGTCAAGCCCTGATAGGGGGAGTTGTCAATCTCGGCGAGGACGCGCTGGTCGTGCAACGGCGGTATCTGGATGCGTTGAGTCATGCGCGCAAAAACTTGGCGGCGCTCGCGCACAATCTTACGACAAGCGATGCCGATGTAGCGCTTGACATGCTCGCTCAAGACTTGCGCGACACGCATCAAAGTTTGTCCGCGCTGCTCGGCGAGTACGCCACCGAGGACATGTTGGGCGATATCTTCTCGCGGTTTTGCATCGGCAAATAAGTCGTCACGGCGCGGGCCGGCGGATGCGCAGATACGCCGGATGGCGCGGCAGGCCGTTGCGCGTCAAGCCCTGATAGGGGGAGTTGTCAATCTCGGCGAGGACGCGCTGGTCGTGCGGGGGCGGTATTTGGATGCGCTCGGTCATGCGCGCAAAAACTTGGCGGCGCTCGCGCACAATCTTACGACAAGCGATGCCGATGTAGCGCTTGACATGCTCGCTCAAGACTTGCGCGACACGCATCAAAGTTTGTCCGCGTTGCTCGGCGAGTACGCCACCGAGGACATGTTGGGCGATATCTTCTCGCGGTTTTGCATCGGCAAATAAGTCGTCACGGCGCGGGCCGGCGGATGCGCAGATACGCCTCGCGGTTTTGCATCGGCAAGTAAGCCGTCACGGTGCGGGCCGGCGGATGCGCAGATACACTGGATGGCGCGGCAGGCCGTTGCGCGTCAAACCCTGATAGCGGTAAGTAATCGTCGCGCCGACCGGCGCTGGTCGTGCGGGGGCGGTATTTGGATGCGCTCGGTCATGCGCGCAAAGACTTGGCAGCGCTCGCGCACAAACTCACGACAAGCGATGCCGGGTTAGCGCTTGACATGCTCACGCAAGACTTGCGCGACACCCATCAAAGTTTGTCCGCGTTGCTCGGCGAGTACGCCACCGAGGACATGTTGGGCGATATCTTCTCGCGGTTTTGCATCGGCAAGTAAGCCGTCACGGCGCGGGCCGGCGGATGCGCAGATACACCGGATGGCGCGGCAGGCCGTTGCGCGTCAAACCCTGATAGCGGTAAGTAATCGTCGCGCCGACCGGCGGCGGGTCTTTGCGTTGCGCATCCGACAGGCCGCTGCCGATGCGAAAGACGCGCCCTTGCGGGGTGCGCACCCGCAGCGAGCCGGTCATGCCGGCGTATTTGCCGCGCCCCGGGCGGTGGCCGATAACGGTCGCTTCGGCATCATAAAACGGTTTGTATTTGAGCAAGTCTCTGCTGCGCCCGCTTTGATGATAGGAGTCTATCCGCCGCAACATCAGCCCTTCGCCGCCGCCGGCAACGGTCTCGTCAAAGAGCGCTTGCAACGCTTCGCGCGAGGCGACGGGCCGCTGTCGCACGACTTGCCAGAAAGCGTTTTTACTGGCGGCGACAAGCGCGCGCAGCGCCGCCTGCCGCTGCCGAAATGTTCCGGCGTGTGCGGGCAGGTCAAACACCATGAAACGAATCTCGCGCCAGCCATCGTGCGGTTGCTGTTTGCGCACGACCGAGACGGTCGCCTCAAACTGCCCGCGCCCCAACCACAACTCACCGTCCAGCGCTGTGGCGGGAAGGTCGGCGACGAACCAGTGCGGCGCGGCGAACACATTGCCGCTGCGCGAGCGCAATCGTTGCCCGTCCCACACCGCGCGCACGCCATCGTATTTTTCACTGACCCAATACTCGGCGAGGTCCACCGTGTTGTCGTCGGGGCGATAGGCGTCGGCGAGCGACACTTCGGGCGCTGCTTTGGTCGCATCCGCCGCGTCCGCAACGGGGTGCGGTATCGCAACGCCGACGGCGAAGATCGCGCAGGCAATCAGGTTTGTCGTGCGCGTGAAAGTAACTGTAAAAATGTTCATCATGGCCTTATAAAACACCATTACAAGGCCTGCGCCGCAACCAATATGCCGAAAGAGCCATTTTTTCCGATAAGCGGTCATGCATCATGCCGAAGCATTGCGGGGTTCCGGCTACAACACGATGCAATAGCAACACCGGCTACGGCATCAACGGTTTCTATGAAAGCGGGGATGTCTGGCGCAAGCAAAACGGTGCGCCAGATACGTGCGGAAAGTTTGCGGTTGCCATCGGGTTGCGCACTCGTCAGCTTCCAAGGAGCGTGTCGTGCGAGCGTTGCGGGTGGCTACGCTATCGCAGCGGGCCTGCGAGGAGGAGTGTGTCGTGCGAGCGCTGCGGGTGGCTGCGTTATCGCAGTCGGTTGCGAGAAGGGATGTGTCGTGCGAGCGCCGTGAGGTTCTTGCGCTATCGCAGCGGGCCTTCCAGAAAGACGCGCAGTCGCAAGCGCAGGTGCTCCACCAGATTGATGTTCATGGTGCGGGTTTCGGTGTTTGGGCCGCCATAGTTCATGGTGTAGGTGAAACTGGCGAAGTTGGGTGTGACTGCGGAGTCGGGCGGGGGGTAATAGATGAGCCTTTGTACTGTGTTAGCCAGGAGGTTGCTGCCTCTTCTGTTGGTGATGGGCCTGGATGCGCCTGCAAGATGCAATGTGCCGGTGCCGGATTCTATGGTGGTGACTATTCTGATGCTGACCAGCATGCCGACATCCTCGCCCGGGAATGCGAAGTCGGATGGCTTGAACCTGTAGGGCTCTGATTCGCTGGCGGTAATCGGCACACTCACCGAATTGGCTCTGGCGATGACGTTGCCTGCGGAACAGCGCATCTCGGCGGTGTTTATGCCGTCGGTGAAACGGAGGCAGGCACGGATGTATTGGCCGACATGTTCCCGCGCGGGCGTGAAGGTGGCGACGGTGGCCCCGTCGATGTCGGCGTATGTGCCGGCCTGGGCGAGGGCGGATTGCCATTGCCAACTGCGTCTGTGGGTGGGGATGCCGTTGGCATCGGCTACGGTGCCTATGCCGGCGGTCAGTTCCACGCCTTCGTGATAGGCGATGCCCGATGCCGCTGTCACAGTCGCTGTGCCGGTGGCCGGCACTGCCGTGGCCGGCACCAAATCAATGGTGATGGTGCCATTGTTACTGCAACAATTTGTAGCGAAGATTGTTTCAGTCCTTATTGAATATTCAAAATTGGCATAGCCCGCCATGGCCGTGGCCCCATCGGGCGGCGTGTATGTGACAAGACCCTCTGCAAGTTCTTGAGCGGTAAAGCTCTGACCGGCGGATACGCTGTTGGAAATACCGGTAACACTAACAGTCATGGCTCCAAGGGCGGGCACAGATTGTGCGACCATCACTCCTAGCGCACTACCATCTTCATCGGTAAACGGGAAGTCATCCGCCGAGAAGACATATCTGCCGCCCGCCCGCACATAGATGGTGTTGTTATCTGCAACCGGGGCATCATTGACATTGACCACAGCGGCGGCGGAGCTCCAGCATCGGGTCTCGTCGTTGCCGGCATCATCGTCAAAGGCGGCGCAGACGCGCAGAAACTTGCCGACATGAGCCTGCAGGGGCGTGAAGGTGGCGGCGGTTTCCCCGGTTATGGCGGAGTAGGCGCTGTCCGCCGGGGTGCCGCTGGCCGGGGCATCGGCTTGTTGCCACTGCCAAGTCGGCGTGAAAGTGGTTATGCTGTCGGGGTCGTTTATGGTGCCCTGGGCGGCGGTCAGCACACTGTCCTCATTCGGTCCCGTCGTGGTCAGGTTGGTGCCGTCCGCCGCCGTGACGCCCGGTGTGCCAGTGGCGTTCTGCGCTTGCGCCTGAGCGCAGACAACAAACAGCGCCGGCAACAGAAGCGACCAAAGACTGCGCCGTATCATCGTTGCCCGCCAGTGCAGGGGGGGGGGGGGGGGGGGGGGGGGGGCAGTATTAAATTTTTTCGATTCATGGTATCACTCCTAATGTTTAGTCTTTATCTGGCAAATGCAGTCATGTAATATGTGCGCAAACAGCATTTAATGAGGCTCGGTAATAAGAGGCACAAACAACTCCGTTGTTTGTGTCCTTGATTAATCGTTTGTGGTCCCTTAAGTTGTTTGTGTGTCCTTGATTCATTGTTTGTAACTTCTTAAATTGTTTGTCCTCATAAACTGTTTGCAGACTGTTTAATGAATGCCGCACTCTTTAATAATGAGTACTGCTACTCTTAGCGCTGTCTACTCTACCACAAAGCGCAAGTCATTTGCAAGCACATCCTGCCTCGCCCTTGTGTGACTCCATAACACCTCCGTAGCGGCATACCTTTATGGGGCATGCTCGCTCCCTTGCGCGCGCCCCGCAACATTCCCTTCTCCGCCGTGGGCTGCTTGCGTTATCGCAACGGGTCTTCGAGGAAGAGGCGCAACCGCAAGCGCAGGTGCTCCACCAGATGGATGTTCATCGTGCGGGTTGCGGTGTTTGTGCCGCCATAGTTCATGGTGTAGGTGAAAGTGGCGAAGCTGGGGGTGGCGACGGAGTTGGCCGGGGGATAATAGGTGAGATTTTCTATTCCAGTATCTTGTACGGAGTCGCCGTTTTCAACGGGCATTGGTCCCGCGCGAAATATGCCCTTGCCGGATGCTATCGTGGAGACTATTCTGATGCTTCTCAGATTGCCGGTGGGATCGCCCGGGAATGCGAAGTCGGATGCCTTGAAGGTGTAGGGCATGTTTGCGTTGGCGGAGATCGCCACACTCACCGAATTGGCTCCGGTGATGACGTTGCCGGCGGTGCACAGCGTGGGGGCGGCGGCGGTGCCGCCCTCGGCGTTGCCTCTGCCGTCGGTGAAACGGAGGCAGACGCGGATGTATTGGCCGATATGGTCTTGCCCGGGCGTGAAGGTGGCGGCGGTGGCCTCGTTGATGTCGGTGTATGCGCTGGCCTGGGTGGCGGACTGTTGCCACTGCCACATCAGGTTTCTGGCGTGGGGGATGCCGTTGGCATCGGTGATGCCGGTGGTACTGGCGGTCAGTTCCACACCCGCGCTATAAGCTACCGCTGTCACCGTCGGCGCACCGGTTGCCACCGATGTCGCGGACGACACCAGAGCGAAGGTGATGGTGCCTTCGTTGTCGTCACTGGCCCTCTGTGATGCGGTTGTTACTCCGGTGACAATTCTGTAGTCAAAGCTGGCATAATTTGCCATAGGCGTGGTGGGAGCAGGAGTGGGTAACCTGTACACGAAAGTAGGGAAAGCAATGGAGCCTACGCCAAGTCCTCGCCCGCTTGGTGTATCCTCTATTTCCGCAGTAATTCTAGCACTCGTTAAAACCCCTATGCCATAATCCAACTCACCGAGGGCGGGCGCACTCTGCACAAACAGAGCGTTGACGAAACTGTCGCCATCCTCATCGGTGAACGGGAAGTCACTCGCCTTAAAACTGTAAGTAGTGGTGCCCAGCGGAATGAAAACAATGTTGTCCAGCGCAATCGGGTCATCTTGCACATTGACCACAGCGGCGGCGGAGGTCCAGCATCGGATCTCGCGGTTGTTGGCATCATCGGTAAAGGAGGCGCAGACGCGCAGAAACTTGCCGACATGGGCTTGCAACGGCGTGAAGGTGGCGGCAGTGGCTCCGGCTATGTTGGCGTAGGCGCTGGCCGTCGGGACGCCGCTAGCCGGGGCATCGGCTTGTGACCACTGCCAAGTCGGCGTGAAAGTGGTGATGGTATCGGGGTCGTCTATCATGCCTCGGGATGCGGTCAGTTGGTTGTCCTCGTTGGGGCCCATCGTAGCCAGATTGGTGCTGTCGGCCGCTGTGACCGTCGGCGCGCCAGTGGCGTTCTGTGCTTGCGCTTGTGCGCAGACGGCAAACAACGCCGGCAACATCAGCGCCCAGAGGCTGCGCCGTATCATCGTTGCGCCCCGTTGCGCGGGGGTGATATCCGAAGTTTTACGATTCATCACTATGGTTTTTGATAATGGCATGTCTCATGCATGTACGATAAGTGTCGTACTATACCATAAAATGCGCGTCATCCGCTCATGTCTTTGTAGCTTGCCGCATTCCTTGTGCGCTCCTGATACTTGCCCTCGCCCTGCGGCGGCATAGCCTGCCCCGTCCGCAATGTCTTTGTATCTTGCGCCTCCTTGTGCGCCTGACACGCGCCCTCTCCTTGCGGCGGCACAGTGCCCGCCCCGTCCGCAATGCCTTTGTATCTTGCGCCTCCTTTGTGCGCCTGACATGCGCCTCGCCCTCGCCTGCGGCACAGCGCCCGCCCCGTCTTGGCAGGGGTTCCAGGCGGCGCCTCCGCGCATCGCTGCGGATACGGAGTCTGACCGATGATGCCGGCGGCCTGTTTGCGGGTTCCAGGCGGCGCATCCGGGCGTTGCTGCGGATGCCGCGCAAGCGCTCGCCGACAACCTGTGCCGGGGGCGCCCGGCATGTCGGAGCATCCCACACTCTCTTATACGGGCCGGCTTGTGCTATGCTTTGCGATTCTCTGATACTTTTTGGCAATGAGTTTACGGCACAAGAGCAGAATGGTTTTACTGACGGCGGTGGCGGTGCTGCTGCCGGGTTGCGGTCATGCTATCTTTGAGCGGCTTGCGTTCGCGCCGGCCGCGCGGCTGTCGCCGACACAAAACCACTGCGACTATTACGAGTACGCCGACCGCACGTGCGAGGAGATCGGCAGCCGCGAAATTTTCTTTCCGTCGCTGGATGCGCAGATCGAATTGCAGGGGTTGTTCTTTCCCAACGCGCAGTCGGATCGCATCATCGTCTACTTTCACGGCAACGGCGGGCATGTGTATATGCGCATCCCGTATCTGGTCAAACTGTCGCAGATTGCAAACGTCTTTATCTTGAGTTATCGCGGTTACGGCAAGAGTCAGGGCAAGCCCACCGAGGCGGGCATCTATCAGGACGCGCGCGCTGCGCTGCGGTATGTGCGCGCGCAACTGGGGTTTGCTGCGGACAAGACATACTTGTACGGCGGGTCGCTGGGGGCGGCGGTGGCGATAGAGGTCGCGCAGGATGCGACCTATGCCGGACACATTTTGATTGCGCCCTTTTTGAGCGGCAAGGCGATGGCCGAGAAGCGCGGGCTGGGGTGGGTGCCGGGGCTCGGCCGTCCGTTTGATTCGGTGAACAAGGTGGCGGATATCACCGCGCCGACGTTGTTCATTCACGGCACCGAGGATGCGATCGTGCCGTATGCGCAGGGCTACGCGCTCTATCAGGCGTTCCCGGGACGCAAGACGTTTAAGACGGTGGAGGGCGCCGGGCATACCGGCTTGATCCGCCATGTCGGCGATGAGTATTGGCGGTGGCTGCGGGAGTTCGTCGCGCCATAATCGGTCGCGTGTAAAATGTTGCGAGCGCTCTATCGGGCGTTCCCCGGACGCAAGACGTTTAAGACGGCGGAGGGCGCCGGTCATGCCGGCTTGATCCGCCGAGTCGGCGACGAATACTGGCGGTGGATGCGGGAGTTCGTCGCGCAATGACGCGGCGCGTGTGAAATGTTGCGAGCACTCTATCAGGCGTTCTAATCGCGCCCTTTTTGAGCGGCAAGGCGATGGCCGAACGGCGCGGGCTGGGGCGGGCGCCGGGGCTCGGTCGTCCGTTTGATTCGGTGAACAAGGTGGCGCATATCACCGCGCCGACGCTGTTCATTCACGGCGCCGAGGCTGCGATCGTGCCGTATGAGCAGGGCTACGCGCTCTATCGGGCGTTCCCGGGAAACAAGACGTTTAAGAAGGCGGAGAGCGCCGGGCACACCGGCTTGATTCGCCAAGTCGGCGACGAATACTGGCGGCGGATGCGGGAGTTCGTCGCGCAATAGTCGGTCGCGTGTAAAATGTTGCGATAGGAGCATTAAACCGGAGGGGGTACGATGGAATACAGACAACTTGGAACTACGGACCTTCGCGTCAGCGTCATTTGTCTTGGCACGATGACGTGGGGCGAGCAGAACGACGAGCGCGAGGGGCACGCGCAACTGGATTACGCGCTGGAGCGCGGCATCAATTTTATTGACACCGCCGAGATGTATCCGGTGCCGCCGTGCGCGGAAACGCAGGGGCGCACCGAGGCGATCATCGGCAACTGGCTTGCCAAGCGATCGGATCGCGATCAGTTGATTATCGCGAGCAAAGTATCCGGCCCCGGCATGCAGGAGTATCTGCGCGGCGGGCCGAAACTGGCGCGCGACCATCTGGAGCGGGCGCTGGCCGACAGCCTGACGCGGTTGCAGACCGATTACATAGACCTCTATCAGGTGCATTGGCCGGCGCGGCATACCAACTTCTTCGGGCGCTTGGGCTATACGCACGCCGATGATTCGGAGGCGACGCCGATTGCGGAGACTTTGGCGGCGCTGGATGAGATGGTCGCGGCGGGGAAGGTGCGCCACATCGGCATCTCCAACGAGACGGCGTGGGGGACTATGCATTGGGTGCGGCTTGCCGAGCAACATGGTCAGGCGCGCATCGTCTCGGTGCAGAATCCTTATAACCTGCTCAACCGCACCTTTGAGGTCGGCTTGGCGGAGGTGGCGCACCGCGAACATGTCGGGTTGCTCGCTTATTCGCCGCTGGGGTTTGGGGCGCTGAGCGGAAAATATCTCGGCGGGCGGAAGCCGCCGAAGGCGCGCCTGACCTTGTTTGAGCAGTTCAAACGCTATACGAGCGCGCTCGGGGAGGAGGCGACGCGCCGCTATGTCGATGTCGCGCGCGCGGCCGGGCTGGACCCGGCGCAGATGGCGCTGGCGTATGTCAATACGCGGTCTTTTTTGACCGCCAATATCATCGGGGCGACGACGATGGAACAACTTGCCGATGACATTGCGAGCGCGGAGGTCGCGCTGTCCGATGATGTGCTGGATCAAATAGAGGAGATTCATACCGCCATTCCCAATCCCAGCCCCTGATGCCGTACCCCGACATCAGGCCGGAGCATCATCGCGCCGAGGGCGACGGGCGTATCGTTAGCATCGCGCTGAACGGCGGCGCCGAGGGGGGCGCTGTGGCGCTTGGGCCGGAACTTTTGAACGGCGTTGGAAGGCAGTTTGAAAACTGGTATGCGACGCCCGCCGCGCCGGTGCGCGCGCATGAGAGCGGCGTGCGCTATGCGGCGAACGCGGACATGGCCTGCGGGTTTTTGCCGCTGCGGCGGGGGCAGCCGGTGGCCGAGACGACCGCGCGGTTTTATCGGGCGCTGTTTGCGATTCTCAAAGAGTGCGGCGACTTCGCGCCGCTTCGGGTCTGGCATTACCTGCCGGATTTGAGCGGCGCGGGCGAGCCGACGCCGTATCGGATGTTTTGCCGCGCGCGGGCGGCTGTCATCGGCGCGGTGAGTCCCGGGATGCTGTGCGCGGCGACTGTCATCGGCAGCGGCGCGGAGCACGGCCTGCTGTATTTTCTGGGCGGCGAGCGGGGCGGGCGCGTGATTGATAACCCGCGCCAGACCAATCCGAGCGATTATCCGGCGCAGTATGGCGACCCGCCGCCGCTGTTTGCGCGCGCCGTGTTGCACCGCAGCGCTGCTGCCTGCCGACTGTATATCTCAGGCACCGCGAGCATCGTCGGCCATCGCTCGTGCCATGCGGGCGACGCTGTGGCGCAACTGGATGAGGTGGCCGACAACCTGCAGGCGTTGCTGGCGGCTGCGGCTGAGGCGGAACCCGCGTTTGCCGACAAGACCTTGCGCGACCTGCGCAGCGCCCGCCTCTACCTGAAGCGCCGCGCGGATTATGACGCTGTTGCCCGCGCCTTGCCCGCCCGCTTCGGTGCGCTGCCTGACCTCAAAATCTTTCGCGGCGAGATCTGCCGCCCCGAGTTGCTGGCGGAGATGGAGGGGATGATTGAGCAGCGGCGGGAGGGGACGTGATGCGGTGCGCGGATTATGACGCTGTTACCCGCGCCCTGCCCGCCCGCTTCGGTGCGCTGCCGAATCTTAAAATCTTTCGCGGCGAGATCTGCCGCCCCGAACTGCTGGCGGAGATGGAGGGGATGATTGAGTGCTGGCGGGAGGGGGCGTGATGCGGTGCGCGGATTATGACGCTGTTGCCCGCGCCTTGCCCGCCCGCTTCGGTGCGTTGCCGGAGCTTAAAACCTTTCGCGGCGAGATCTGCCGCCCCGAGTTGCTGGCGGAGATGGAGGGGATGATCGAGCAACGGCGGGATGTGATGCGGTGTGCGGATTATGACGCTGTTCCCCGCGCCTTGCCCGCCTGCTTCGGTGCGTTGCCGGAACTTAAAATCTTTCGCGGCGAGATCTGCCGCCCCGAACTGCTGGTGGAGATGGAAGGGATGATCGAGCACCGCCGGGAGGGGACGTGATGCGGTGCGCGGATTATGACGCTGTTACCCGCGCCTTGCCCGCCCGCTTCGGTGCGCTGCCGGAACTTAAAATCTTTCGCGGCGAGATCTGCCGCCCCGAACTGCTGGTGGAGATGGAAGGGATGATCGAGCACCGCCGGGAGGGGACGTGATGCGGTGCGGTGTGCGAGAGATTTGCGATGCCACATGCCATGACCGTTGTCACCGAGTTGGGGTGATGCGGTGCGCCCGACGGGGGGCTTGCGATGCCTGAGTTGCCGGAGGTTGAAACGACTCGGCGCGGCATCACGCCGCATCTTGCGGGCAAGCACATCGGCGAGGCGGTCGTGCGCCAGCACCGCTTGCGCTTGCCGGTGACGCGCGGGCTCGCCGGCAAGGTCGGCGGGCAGCGGGTCGTGCGGGTGTCGCGGCGCGGCAAGTATATTCTGTTGCACTTGCAACGCGGCTGCCTGCTCTTTCACCTCGGCATGTCCGGCAGTTTGCGCATCCTGCGAGAGGCGAGCGCGCCCGCCGCTCACGACCATCTGGACATCGTGATGAAGAACGGAACCGTCATGCGCTTTCGCGACCCGCGCCGCTTCGGTACCGTCCTGTGGCTGGCGGGCGACCCGTTGCGGCACAAGTTGCTGGCGCGCCTTGGGCCCGAACCGCTGGGCGACGAGTTCACCGGCGCGCATCTGCACCGCGCGGCGCAGGGGCGGCGCACGGCGGTGAAGAATCTGATTATGGACTCGCATGTCGTCGTCGGTGTCGGCAACATTTACGCGAGCGAGGCGCTGTTTGCGGCGGGCATCCATCCGGCGCGACCGGCGTGTCGCATCTCAAAGCCTCGCTACGAGCGACTTGCGGATGCCATCCGCGATGTGCTGGCGGAAGCAATCGCCGCCGGCGGAACTACGCTGCGCGACTTCATGCGCGAGGACGGGCGGCCCGGATACTTCAGTGTGAAGCTGTCGGTCTATCATCGTGCGGGAGAGGCGTGCCCGGTTTGTGCGACGCCGATTGCCAAGCGTGTCATCGGCCAGCGCGCGAGTTTTTATTGTTCGCGTTGCCAGCGCTGATGAGGGGCGCAAGGCGGAATTTTATGAGTGTTCCTAAATTAGTATTCGTTAATTCTTTTTCTCTTCCGTCATCCCATCGTTATATTTGGGAATGAAGGGAATCTCAATTCCCGAATCGGGATTGGACTTTGCGTCTATCCGGACAACCGAGGACCACGGAAGCGTCAAAGCAAACCGTTCTCCGAATCGTAGGCATAAACAAAGTCATGGCTGTTCCTCAATAATATCAATTGTTTTTTCTGAACAGTTTTCCCCGTCATTAAAAATACGCTTGCGGTTTCTTTCTCGGCAATGGTATCGCCAGCAGCTTCACGCCCCAACACATAGGGCTGTAGAAGAAAAAACACGGGAGCAAAATAGCAAAATAAGAAGAGAGGGACATTTCGGGGTGCCCGCGGATGATTGAATGCCCAGTTAATAAAGTAGTGCCACGCTACAAAAACAAAAAGGAAAAGAAGCATCGGCGGAACTTTCCCAAAGCGATATGCCACCGTTCCCACAGCCAGCACAATCATAATGGGCAAGAAAATATCTGTCCCCCTCCAAATAAGCTTAGTGAATCGGGGGAATGGCGATCCTCGAATGAGCTCATCTTCGCTCTTGTACCCTTCTGCCCTGCGGCCAAACGCGATAAGTGTGACCGTGCCAATTATCACTATAATGAGACCCTCAACCCATGCCAAGCTCCCCACTATGTCGGCAGACGAAATCGGAATTTCCCTAAGGGACACATCAAGCGCACTCCAAAATCCCCATTCCCAGAAAAAGGAATAACCTAGGGACAAAGCGCCAAGTAAGGCGATCCACTCAACGATGGATAGCCTCGCAAACAGTGTTGAACCGGATTTTTCCGCCATCTCGCGCCTCCCGTTACAAAAGCGCTATGGCTTTTTGATACTGCCCCGCATGGAGTGCGCATGCGGCGCGGGTTGTTTCATTGCTTGTTATCCTTCGGGTATGCCAGCGCCAGACAGCGCTCGGCAATCACCTTGAGCTTTTTGCTGAGGGGGTTTTTGTTGGCAGGCACGCGGGCGGCGATGATGTTTGTTAGGCCCCGCACCCCGTCTCGCGTGTACCACACGGCGATAATAATAAGCGCAAAGCCCAGCGCCGTATCCAGCAACGCGTCTGTCCACGGCCCTTCGTTGAGGGATAGCTGAAGCAGCCAATAACCGCCCGCAACCACGATGGCGCCGACATAGCCCGCTACGAGCGCGGTGAGCGCGACCCAAGCGCAGATGTTGCCGGTATGTTTTAGTATGCGTTTGGCGTTGCTTCCTTCGTCGTAGCCGCGGAGGGCTTTTTGGCGTTGTTTTAGCTCGGCTTTGGCAGCCTCTCTGTTGTCGTAAGCCGGAGTGTATTCCGGGTCTATCTTCAGGGCCTTGCTGTAGTCTTTGATGGCGTCTTGGTATCGTTGTATCCTCGCTTTGCAGGTGCCTCTGATGTTGTAATTCGAGGCATCTTTCGGGTCGCGCTCTAGGGCTTTGTCAAAGTCTTTGATGGCCGCTCGGTATTGTTTGAGCGCGGTGTTGGCGGTGCCTCTGTTGCTGTATGTTTCGGCATCGTCCGCTCCAAGCTCTATCGCTTTGTCAAAGTCTTTGACGGCTGCTCGGTATTGTTTTAGCACGGTGTTGACGGCGCCTCTGTTGCTGTACGTCTCGGCATCGTTCGGGTCAAACTCTATCGCTTTGTCGAAGTCTTTGATGGCCGCTCGGTATTGTCTTAGACTGATTTTGATGAGGGCTCTGTTGTTGTAAGGCGCGGCATCTTGCAGACAAAGTTCTGTGGCTTTGTCGAAGTCTTTGATGGCTTCTTGGTATTGTTTTAGCCTGCTTTTGCAGGTGCCTCGGTTGCTGTATGCCGCGGCGTATTCCGGGTTGATCTCCAGAGCCTTGTCGTAGTCTTGGAGGGCTTCTTGGTATTGCCTTGTCGCGGCTTTGACAATGCCTCTGCAGTTGTACGCCTTGGCGTATTCGGGGTTAATCTCAATGGCTTTGTCGTAGTCTTGGATGGCTTCTTCGTATTGTTTTAGCGAGGCTTTGGAGGCGCCTCTGTTGATGCAGGCTGTGGCATCCTCCGGATCAATTTCTATGGCTTTGTCGAAGTCTTTGATGGCCTCTTGGTGCTGTTCCAGATCGGCTTTGGCGAGGCCTCTGTTGTTGTAAACCACGGCATTTTCCATGTTGATTTCCAGAGCGATGCCGTAGTCTGCGACGGCCTCTTGGTATTTTTTTTGCTCGGTTTTGTCGGTGCCTTTGCTGTTGTACGCCTTGGCGTTTTTCAGATTGATCTCTATGGCTTGATCGAAGAGTCGGATGGCCTCTTGGTACTGCTCCGCACCGTAGGCTTTGTTTCCCCGTTCAAAAAGAGCGCGGCTTTTTTCGTCTTTGAACATTTGAATACCTCCTGAGGTCAGCAGGCGCTACCGGCGGCGGTCGGCGCCGCGCATTTGTAGCGCGATTAATTATGGCGGCTAATTGTACCACCAGTAATGTGCCTGTCGGCAAGCGCATATGACGAACGGCAAAAGTGAGGGTTTATAAGCCGTAGCGCCGCAATTTGCTTGGCGGCGAGTGGCCGCGGTCGCCTGCAAAAGTGAGATGTTATAGCCCGCCGCGATCGCCCAGATTGTCCGAAAAAGCGAGGGTGTCATGACCCGTAGTCGTGCAAGATGCCTGTTGCCGAGTGCCCAGATTATCCGGACATCGTGATGAAGCGCGGAACCGCTGTGCGCTTTCGTGACTCCCGCCGCTTCGGTATCGTCCTGCGGTTGTCGGGATGAAGACTTCGCCGGCGAGCATTTGCAGTGCGCAAGTTTTTATTGTTCCCGCTGCCAGCGCTAGTGAAGGGAGCGGTATCCGAGGCAGCCCGGCGCTTCGCTTAGTCGCACAGGCGAACTCTGCTACTCGCTATCCGCACCCATGTTGCGGCCAAATGTTTTTGCCCATGTTATTGGACGAGAAAAGTTGCCGGGCGGCTCTTTGAATGTGCTTTGAATCAAGGCCTCCGGTATGCCACTCGGTGCGAGGAAGGGGTAAAGCGCCGGATCGCTTTTGCCCCCGCTGCGCTCATAGTGTTTGGTCACAGCCCGCTTGGAGCGGATATCCTCGCGCAGCGCCAGAGCATTAGTTTTGTCTTTGTCCGCCGAATGCGCCCAAAGATAAAACGGCACCAGTACCAAAGTAGCCACCACGATAAAGGGAAGGATGCTGTGGGAGCCTTGGTCTTTCATCATTGCAATGCCGACCCATGTTGCCACACCGTAGAGGATTATAGAAGCAATAATCAAACATATTATAGAGTAGCGATGATACTTGGCTTTCGATTTATGGTCTTCTTCCATCTCTTCCATAATGGCATCGTAATCTGATGTTTCGCCTATGGCTTTTTCTGCGGCGCTCGGCTTGTCTTGCGACTCTCCCTCAAACTTTTGTTGTTGCTCCTTTAACTGTTCTTCATATTTTTGCGTTATTTTTTTCTGTTTGTCTTGTGTCAATAATAGTGTTTGTGCTACCGCTCTGTTGTGGATTGCATCAGAGAAACCCGGGTTAAGCTCTAGGGCCTTATCGTAGTCTTGAATGGCTTCTCTGTATTGCTCTAACGTAACTTTGGTGGCGCCTCTGTTGTTGTAAGCATCGGCATATTCCGGGTTAAGCTCTATGGCCTTATCGTAGTCTTGGATGGCCTCTTGGTATTGTTTTAGATCAGCTTTGGCAATGCCTCTGTTGTTGTAAGCCTCGGCATCTTCCGGGTTGAGCTCTATGACCTTATCGTAGTCTTGGATGGCTTCTCGGTATTGCTTTAGCTTGGTTTCGGCACCTTTCGGGTTAGGCTCTATGGTCATATCGCAGTCTTGGATGGCTTTTTAGTATTGTTTCAGAAACGCTTTGGCGGCGACTCTGTTGTTGTAAGCATCGGCATATTCCGGGTTGGGCTCTAGGCTAGGGCCTTATCGTAGTCTTGAATGGTTTCTCTGTATTGCTCTAACGTAACTTTGGTGGCGCCTCTGTTGTTGTAAGCATCGGCATATTCCGGGTTAAGTTGTATGGCCTTATCGTAGTCCCGGATGGCTTCTTGGTATTGTTTTAGCCTGGCTTTGGCGACCCCTCTGCTGTTGTAAGCCTCGGCATATTTTGGGTTGAGTTGTATGGCCTTATCGTAGTCTTGGATGGCTTCTTGGTGTTGTTTTAGCTTAGTTTTGGCAAGGCCCCTGTTGGTGTAAGTTTGGGCATTGTCCGGTTCAATCTCTATGGCTTTGTCGTAGTCTCGGATGGCATCTTGGTATTGTTCTAGCGCGGCTTTGGCGACCCCTCTGTTGTTGTAAGCATCGGCAAGTTTTGGGTTAATCTCTATGGCTTTGTCGTAGTCTCGGATGGCGTCTTGGTATTGTTCTAGCGCGGCTTTGGCGTTGCCTCTGTTGTTGTAAAGATAATGGAGCAAGGTGAGTTCCGGCTTAAGCGCCAAAGCTTTGTCGTAGTCTTGGATGGCTTCTTGGTATTGTTTTAGCGCGGCTTTGGCGTCGCCCCGGACACAGTAAGCATCGACATGTTTCGAGTTGCGCGTTATGACCGCATCAAGAAGTCCTATGACTTCTTGATACTGTCCTGCCATGTAGGCGTCGCATCCTTCCTTAAAAAGATCTTGGTTTGTTTTGTCGTTGGTCATTTGAATATCCTCCTGGTTAGCAGGCGTTGCCAGTGGCAACTAGGTAATACGATAATATGGTGGCATTGTACCACCAGTAATGTGTCTGTCGGCGACCGACTATGACGAACGGCAAAAGTGAGGTGTTATAACCCGCAGCCCCGCAATTTGCTTGGCTCCGAGCGCCCATGCCGACCCGCAAAAGTGAGGAAGAACGGAGCCGCTGTGCGCTTTCGTGACCCGCCGTTTCGGTACCGTCCTGTGGCTGCCGGGCGACCCGTTGCGGCACAAGTTGCCGGTGCCTTGGGCCCGAACCGCCGGGCGAAGGTTTCACCGGCGAGCATTTGCGGTGCGCAAGTTTTTATTGTTCTCGCTGCCCGCATTGATGCGCGTAGCGGTATCCGAGGCAGCCCGGCACTTCGCTTAGCCGCGCAAGCGAATCTGCTACTTGTTGCCGCCCTTCTTGTCCTCGCTACGGCGGTCAAGCGTTTTCGCTACTGCTTGAACAACGTTGGCGGGTTGCTCTTTGGATGTGCCTAGAATCAAGGCCGCCGTGCCGCTGTGTGTGTGGTGGTCAAATAGGCGCAGCAATGCTTGATTGCTTTCGCCCTCACTACGTTCGTAGTATGTGGTCAAAATAGTCAAAGCCCGCTTGGAGCGGGCATCCTCGCGCAGTGCCAGAGCACGAGCTTTGTCTCTGTCCGCCGACCGCACCCGAAGATAAAGCGGCACCAGCGCCAAAGTGACCACCGTGATAAAGGGAATGATACCGTAGGAATCATAGGAGTCTATCGCAAGCAACCCGCCGACATAAAATATTGCTACCGCACCATAGAAAAATTTGGATGTGCGAATCAAAACATCAAGAGATTGGGAATGATGATTATCTTTTGATTTATAGTCTGCTTCCATCTCTTTCATGATGGCATCGTAATCCAGCGCTTCATCTATAGTTTCTTTTGTGTCTTGCAATCTGGCTTGCAGTTCTTGCTCAAACTTCTGTTTTTGTTCCTTTGGCTGCTCTTCATATTTTTGCGTTATTTTTTCTGTTTGTCTTGTGTCCATAATAGTGTTTGTGCCACCGCTCTGTTGTGGATTGCATCAGAGAAACCCGGGTTAAGCTCTAAGGCTTTATCGTAGTCTTGGATGGCTCCTTCGTACTGCCCTGCATCGCAGGCTTTGTTTCCTCGTTCAAAAAAATCTCGGCTTGTTTTGTCGTCGGCCATTTGAATACCCTCTCAGGTTAGCAGGTGCTGCCGGCGGTCAGCGCACCCAAGGCCCGGGCGCAAGCGGCCACCCTCTCGCTCGGCGCCACCCTGTGCGCCGGCCACAGAGGCGGGCGCAGGGCTTGCGGTTGTTCCGACGCTCTGGGCGGCTTGCGCTGGCGGCGCAGTACGCGCTCGGCGCGCTCGCACTCCGTGCGCAAAGCGGTTGGCTTGCGCCTCGGATGTGTTTCTGCCGGGGTCGCGCACCGGCCTCACACGGGCGGCGCGGGGGCAAAGTTCCATCGGTCGCTTGCGACCGTTGTAACTTTGGCCGCCCGTTCATCCGGCGCTTCATGTTTGTGCCACGGAGCGCTGCGGCGCTCAACTCGAAAAGCGCCACAGCATAGACTATGAAGGTTTAAAAAGTTTCGTTATGCGGTGTCGCTCGTTGTTCGCGCGATGTTACGGGTTGCCGCTCAACTGATCGGCAAAAATAATTTTGTGTCAGTCGAATAACTCTCCGGGTTCCGTTGCTCGGGTCCGACAACAAGCTTCGCATTGCAAAAAGCGGAGCAGAGCGGCAATGCTTTCGCATGCCACTCTACTCCGGTCGATATCTGAGGAGATGTATCGAGTCTTCTGCTCTGTCACGGTGACGAAAGTGTCAACCCACCGGACAGTTTTGTTACGCGCCAGGTGTCAGAGAAACATAGCCCCCGGTGCATAGTTGCAACTTTTTCAATCACTCCCCAGATCTTGACGCTCGCATTATACGCATACTTGCCCCGCGTGTCATTGTCGACACTTTTGCCGCTTCAGCCGCTTTAGCCGGTTGCAACAGTATGCGACTAGCCTCTGCCTCGCACTGTTGCAGTTGCACATAATTCATGTCTTCGTGGCAACCGAGATACTGATACACATTGCGCTTGCCCGAATACATCGGATCCTCCCACCCAACAGCATGACTCGCAACAACAAGCGCAGGCGCAAAAGTCAGGATGATTAAAAGCGCTTTTTTGATATCAATCTCTTCCTTAAGCAGGTGGGGTGGCCTCACCGTTTTTGTTGTAGCCCCAGCAGACGGCCTCGCCGGAAGGTTTCAGGGCGCAGGTGTGGAAGAACCCGGCACTGATGGATTGGAAGCGACCGGCGGGCGGTGTGGCCTGACCGAGTCCGTTGTTGCCCCAGCAGACGGCCTTGCCGGAGGGTTTCAGGGCGCAGGTGTGGTCGCGCCCGGCACTGATGGATTGGAAGCGACCGGCGGGCGGTGTGGCCATACCGGCGACGTTCACGCCCCAGCAGACGGCCTCGCCGGAGGGTTTCAGGGCGCAGGTGTGGCCGAACCCGGCACTGATGGATTGGAAGCGACCGGCGTCCGCGGCGGCCTGACCGTATTCGTTATCGCCCCAGCAGACGGCCTCGCCGGAGCGTTTCAGGGCGCAGGTGTGGACGAGCGCGGCACTGATCTGCGCATAAAAGTAATTAGCCCATGCCGGCATCGCCCACAGCAAAAGCAATATTAAAAAAAATAATTTTTTCATAGTTAAGTCTCCTCAAGAATCGAATGTTTAAACTTGCCAGTTCTGTCCGCTGGCATTATACACAGATTAAAGGTGCGGCTTGTGCAGACTGCTCACAAGCCGCACAGCTCGAAGGCGCGCGCTGCTTTGCGTTGTTTGAGCGCGTCGATGTTGGGTCGTGATCATGGGGACGGCGCAGGCGTGACCTCTGTGGGTGTGCTCGGCGAAGACGAATCTCATCGCAGGGGGCCTTCTAGGAATAGGCGCAAGCGCAGGCGCAAAAGTCAGGATGATTAAAAGCGCTTTTTTGATATCAATCTCTTCCTTAAGAAGGTGGGGTGGCCTGACCGTATTTGTTCCCGCCCCAGCAGTCGGCCTCGCCGGAGGGTTTCAGGGCGCAGGTGTGCCACCTGCCGGCACTGATGGATTGGAAGCGACCGGCGGGCGGTGTGGCCTGACCGTGTTTGTTGTAGCCCCAGCAGACGGCCTCGCCGGAGCGTTTCAGGGCGCAGGTGTGCTGGGCACCGGCACTGATGGATTGGAAGCGACCGGCGGGCGGGCGGGCCTCACCGTATTGGTTGTGGCCCCAGCAGACGGCCTTGCCGGAAGGTTTGAGGGCGCAGGTGTGGTCGTACCCGGCACTGATGGATTGGAAGCGACCGGCGTGCGGCCTGGCCTTGCCGTTTTCGCGGTTGCCCCAGCAGACGGCCTCGCCGGAGCGTTTCAGGGCGCAGGTGTGGTCCCTGCCGGCACTGATGGATTGGAAGCGACCGGCGGGCGGTGTGTCCCCACCGTGTAAGGACCAGCCCCAGCAGACGGCCTCGCCGGAGGGTTTCAGGGCGCAGGTGTAGAGGAGCCCGACACTGATGGATTGGAAGCGACCGGCGGGCGGGCTGGCCTGATCGAGTACGTTGTAGCCCCAGCAGACGGCCTCGCCGGAGGGTTTCAGGGCGCAGGTGTGGTCCCAGCCGGCACTGATGGATTGGAAGCGACCGGCGTCCGCGGCGGCCTCACCGTATTCGTTGTCGCCCCAGCAGACGGCCTCGCCGGAGCGTTTCAGGGCGCAGGTGTGGCCGGACCCGGCACTGATCTGCGCATAAAAGTAATTAGCCCATGCCGGCATCGCCCCCAGCAAAAGCAACATTAAAAAAAATAATTTTTTCATAGTTAAGTCTCCTCAAGAATCGAATGTTTAAACTTGCCAGTTCTGTCCGCTGGCATTCAAAGTTTGCAATGCTACAACAGGTCGGCGCTGCCTGTCAATGAGCGCGATTAGGCGCTGCGGCGCTTAAGTTGGAAAGCGCCACAGCACAGACAGATTAAAGGTGCGGCTTGTCCAGTCTACACACAAGCCGCATAGATCGAAGGCGATTATAGATCACCCTCGCCGCCGCAACCGGTCGGCTCGCAACCGGTGCGCGTTGCTTTGTGTTGCTCGATGCTTACGACTTGGCTCGGTTGTTCGCGCCGTGTTCGGTGTCGGCCAGCGCGCTGAAGGATTCGCAATGCGTGTGGTATGGGTGACCGCGTTGCTCGAACCAAGCGCTTGGCTTGTCGTCGTGGTCGGCCTGCGCATTGTCGGCCAACTTGCGCAAGGCAATTTTTCTCTGCACTTTGTGTTGGTAGCATGGTCGCTCATTGTGCCACCTGCAATGTGCCTGCTAGAGACTACCTAGACCATCTGGACATCGTGATGAAGAACGGAACCGCCATGCGCTTTCGTGACCTCGCCGGTTTGGTGCCGTCCTGTGGCTGCCGGGCGACCCGTTGCGGCACAAGTTGCCGGCGCCTTGGGCCCGAACCGCCGGGCGAAGGTTTCACCGGCGAGCATTTGCGGTGCGCAAGTTTTTATTGTTCCCGTTGCCAGCACTGATGCGCATAGCGGTATCCGAGGTGGCCCGGCGCTTCGCTTAGTCGCACAGGCGAATCTGCTACTTGTTGCCGCCCTTCTTGTCCTCGCTACGGCGGTCAAGCGTTTCCGCGACTGCTTGAACAACGCTCGCGGGTTGCTCTTTGGATGTGCCTAGAATCAAGGCCGGTGTGCCGCTGTGTGTGTGGTGGTCAAACAGGCGTAGCAACGCTTGATTGTTTTCGCCTCCCCTACGCCCGTAGTGTTCAGTCAAAATAGTCAACGCCCGTTTGGAGCGGATATCCTCACGCAGTGCCAGAGCACGAGCTTTGTCTTTGTCCGCCGAACGCACCCGAAGATAAAGCGGCACCAGCGCCAAAGTGACCACTGTGATAAAGGGGAGAATATCGTAGGGCTCACAGGAGGGCTCACAGGATTTTATTTCAATCAACCCAAAGACATAAAATGCTACTACTAAACCATAAAAAAGTATGGATGTGCGCATTAAAACCTTGAGAGATTGGGAATGATGCTCATCTTTTGATTTATAGTCTGCTTCCATCTCTTTCATAGTGGCATCGTAATCCAGCGCTTCATCTATAGTTTCTTTTGTGTCTTGCAATTTGGCTTGCAATTCTTTGTCAAACTTCTGTTGTTGATCTCCCAGTTGTTCTTCATATTTTTGCGTTATTTTTTCCTGCTCAAATAGTGCCCGTGATGCCATCCGCCTGCTGTGCGCTTCGGCAAGGTTCGGGTTCAATCTTATGGCTTTGTCATAGTCTTGGATGGCTTCTTGGTATTGTTCTAGGGCGGTTTTGATGATGCCTCTGTTGTTATAAGCATCGGCATTTTCTGGGTCCAGTTTTATGGCTTCATCGTAGTCTTGGATAGCCTCTTGGTATTGTCTTAGCTTAGCTTTGGCGAGGCCTCTGTTGCTGTAAGCCATGGCAAATTTCGGGTTCAGTTTTATGGCTTTATCGTAGTCTTGGATAGCCTCTTGGTATTGTTTTAGATTAGCCTTGGTATTGCCCCTGCCACTGTAAGCCATGGCATCTTTCGGGTTGAGTTCTATGGCCTTATCGTAGTCTTGGATAGCCTCTTGGTATTGCGTTAGCTTAGCTTTGATGGTGCCTCTGCTGTAGTAGGCGCCGGCATATTCCGGATTAAGTTCTATGGCTTTATTGCAGTCTTGGATAGCTTCTTGATATTGCGTTAGCTCAGCTTTAGCGCCCCCTCTGTTGACGTAAGCTTCGGCGAGTTCCGGGTCAAGCTCTATGACCTTATCGTAGTCTCGGATGGCTTCTTGGTATTGTTGTATCTCCGCTTTGGCGTTGCCTCTGCCGAAGTAAGCCTCGGCAAATTCCGGACTCAGTTCTATGGCTTTATCGTAGTCTTGGACGGCTCCTAGGTGCTGGCTTAGCGCAGCTTTTGCGACACCCCTGTTGTAGTAAGCATCGGCATTTTCCGGCTTAAGTTCTATGGCTTTATCGTAGTCTTGGATGGCTTCTTGGTATTGCTCTAGCGCGGCTTTGGCGTTGCCTCTGTTGTAGTAAGCGCCGGCATATTCCGGGTTGAGATTTAGGGTCTTATCGTAGTCTTGGATGGCATCTTGGTATTGCTCTAGTCCAGCTTTGGCGTTACCTCTGTTGTTGTAAGCAGCGGCATCTTCTGGATTAATCTCTATAGCCTTATTGTGGTCTTGGATGGCTTCCTGGTATTGCTCTAGCTTAACTTTGGCGTTACCTCTGTTGGTGTAAGCCATGGCATATTCTGGGTTGAGCTCTATGGCCTTATCGCAGTCTTGAATGGCATCTTGGTACTGCTCTAACTTGCCTTTGGCAACACCTTTGCTGTTGTAATACATGGCATCTTTTGGGTTGATCTCTATGGCTTTATCGTAGTCTTTGATGGCTTCTTGGTGCTGTTGTAGCTCATCTTTGATGAGGCCCCTGTTGTAGTAAGCATCGGCATATTCTGGGTTAAGTTCTATGGCTTTGCTAAAAAGCTCTATGGCTTCTTGATACTGTCCTGCTTCGTAGGCAACGTATCCTTTCTTAAAAAAATCTTGGCTTGTTTTGTCGTTGGTCATTTGAATACCCTCTCAGGTTAGCAGGTGCTACCGGCGGCCAGCATAGCACGTTTGTAGCACGATAGTATGGTGGCAATTGTACCACCTGCAATGTGCCCATCGCGACCGCCTACGCCCATCCGGACATCGTGATGAAGAACGGAATCGCTGTGCTTTCGCGACGAAAAATAAGACATATAGCTGGGGTGACTCGCTTAGTCGCACAAGTGAACTCCGCTACTTGCTATCGCCCTTCTTGTCCTCGCTACGGCGGTCAAGCGTTTCCGCTACCGCTTGAACAACGCTGGTGGGTTGCTCTTTGGATGTGCCCAGAATCAAGGCCGCTGTGCTACTGTGTGTGTGGTGGTCAAACAGGCGTAGCAATGCTTGGTTGCTTTCGCCCGCACTACGCTCGTAGTATTTAGTCAAAATGGTCAAAGCCCGCTTGGAGCGAATATCCTCGCGCAGTGCCAGAGCACGAGCTTTATCTCTGTCTGCGGAACGCACCCACAGATAAAAAGGCACCAGTATCAAAGTAGCCATTGTGATAAAGGGGAGGATGATACTATAGGAGTCGGTGGGGGTTACAAGCTTGTCAATTGCAATCATTTCATAGCCTAGGTATGCCACTACCCCATAGGTAGCAAGAGACATGAAAATGGAGAGTGCAAGAACCGCAAGATACCCCCGACTTTTATTTTTATAGTCTCTTTCCATCTCTTCCAGAGTATCCTCATAATGTAGTAGCTCCTTAAAATTTTCTTCTTTATCTAATAATCTAGCTTGCAGCTCTTTGTCAAACTCCTCCTGTTGCTCCTCCAGCTGCTTTTCATATTTTTGCGTTATTTTTTTCTGCTCAAATAGTGCCCGTGATGCCATCCGCCTGCTGTGCGCTTCGGCAAGGTTCGGGTTCAGTTCTATGGCTTTGTCATAATCTTGGATGGCTTCTTGGTATTGGTTTAGGGCGGTTTTGATGATGCCTCTGTTGCCGTAAGCTTCGGCATTTTCTGGGTTCAGTTTTATGGCCTCATCGTAGTCTTGGATAGCCTCTCGGTATTGTTTTAGCTTAGCTTTGGCGAGGCCTCTGTTGCTGTAAGCACCGGCAAATTTCGGGTTCAGTTTTATGGCTTCATCGTAGTCTTGAATGGCTTCTTGGTATTGCTCTAGCTTATCTTTGCTAGTGCCTCTGTTGTTATAAGCCTTGGCATCTTCCGGGATGAGCTCTATGGTTTTATCGTAGTCTTGAATGGCTTCTTGGTATTGCTCCAGCCCGGCTTTGGCGAGGCCTCTGTTGCCGTAAGCTTCGGCATATTCCGGCTTAAGTTCTATGGCTTTATCGTAGTCTTGGATGGCTTCTTGGTATTGGTTTAGGTTAGCTTTGGCAACGCCTCTGTTGTTGTAAGCCTCGGCGAATTCTGGATCAAACTCTATGACCTTGCTAAAAAGCTCTATGGCTTCTTGATATTGTCCTGCGTCGTAGGCGACGCGTCCTCCCTCAAAAAAATCTTGGCTTGTTTCGTCGTCGCCCATTTGAATGTCCTCTCAGGTTAGCAGGTGTTGCCAGTGGCAACTAGGCAACACGATAGTATGGTGGCATTGTACCACCCGCAACATGCCCGCCGCGACCACCGCAAGCAAACACAAGCAACCCGCGTGCTTGAAAATAAATAAGCACCGCAATGCGCCCACCGCGCACCCACCCGCAATGCGCCCGCCGCGCACCCACCCGCAATGCGTCAGGCCGCAACGTGCTTCCCGCAATGCCAAGCCCATTCCGAACCCTGCGCCCGCCGAAATGCCTTTGCGTATGCGGGCAACGCCAGCGTTATCGCGGCCTTTCTGAAAAGCGGCGGGCTTTCCTATATAATCGGGTCTTTATATGCGTAAGCAGGCACAAGCAATGAACAGAGTCGTCTTATTTTTAGGTTGCATGGCGGTTTCGGTCGTTACCGCCGTTGTCTTTTTGTCAAAGGAATCGCACACGGTGCGCGCCAACGAAGCGGGCGGGTTGCCGTTGAAGGAGTTGCGGATGTTTAGCGACATCTACGCGCGGGTCAAACACAGTTATGTCGATGAGGTGGAAGACGAGGAATTGATACGGGGCGCGATTGACGGGATGTTGGCGACGCTGGATCCCTACTCGGTGTACCTGAAGAAGCAGGCGCACGAGAATCTGCGGATTGGCACGACCGGCAAGTTCGGCGGGCTTGGCATCGTGGTGGATACCAAAGACGATTTCATCGAGGTCGTCTCGCCGATAGACGACACGCCGGCGAGCCGCGCCGGTCTGGAGGCGGGCGATATGATTGTGCGCATTGATGAGACGGTGACGAAGGGGATGGAGTTGTCCGAGGCGGTCGATATGATGCGCGGGGTGATTGGCACCAAAGTCAAGTTGCTGATAAGGCGCGAGGGCCTTGAGCAGCCGTTTGAGGCGGAACTGACGCGGGCGGAGATTAAGGTCAAGAGCGCGCGCGGGGTGTTGCTTGAGCCGGGCTATGGCTATGTGCGCCTCACGCGTTTTCAAACCAACACGAGCGCCGATATGGGAGCGCTGATTGCGAAGCTGACGAAGGAGAACAAGCAACCCCTGCAGGGGCTGATTCTGGATTTGCGCAACAACCCGGGCGGCTTGCTGGCCGCTGCGGTGCAAGTGGTGGATTATTTTGTCGGCAAAGGCGAGTTGGTGGTTTATACCAAAGGGCGGCGCGCGGACAGCATGCACGAGTATAAGTCGGCATCGCCGGATGCGTCCGGCGGGGTGCCGTTGGTCGTGCTGATAAACACCGGCTCGGCATCGGCGTCGGAGATTGTCTCGGGGGCGTTGCAGGATTTGCATCGCGCGACCGTGATGGGCGAGAAGTCTTACGGCAAGGGGTCGGTGCAGACGGTTCATCCGTTGCAGGATGAGACCGCGCTGAAGCTGACGACGGCGAAGTACTACACCCCCGCCGGCAAAGTGATACACGACAATGGCGTATCGCCCAATGTCGAGTCGGAGTTTGAGGAATTGAGCGACGAGGATGTGGCCGCGCGCAAGGAACTCAATATCTATAAGGATATGCTGAAGTGGCTTTCTTATGACTCGCAGGTGAAAACCGCTTTGATCAAACTGAAAGAGTTGGCGATGGGTACGGTGCCGCCTCAGCCGCCGGCAGCGCAACCGGCACAGCCGAACCAAGCGCCACCGCCGCCCGCGCCCTGACCGCCAACCGCGCCTGACCGCAAATCGCGCCGTAATTATCCGGCTTGCGCTGACTGCACTCCCCCTTGCGCTAACTATTGCTCCCCCTTGCGGGGGAGCCGGCGTAGCTTCTTCTCTGCCCAGACAATAAAAGTTACGCAACCTTGCGAGAGCAGGGCCGGGCAGAAAAAGTTTATTCCTCGTTCTTCGCCTGTTTTTTCCGGATTTTCTCCATGAGAAGTTTGGCTTCCGCTTGTGCTGTCGCCAAGTCGTTAGCAGACAATAATCTGGCATCATCATCTCGGTATTTCACTGATTGCTCGTACCCGTTCCCCGCCGCAATAGAATGCCAGATATATGCCTCCCGGTGGTTTTGCGCAACGCCCTTTCCGTTGTGATACATCACGCCGAGATTAAATTGCGCCTTGGCGTATCCCTGATTGGCGGCAAGTCGAAACCACTTCCCCGCTTCTACAGAATCTTGTTTAACGCCCTGCCCGTTGTGATACATCAAGCCAAGGTTATATTGCGCAATGGCGTATTCTTGTTGGGCAGCGCGCCGATACCATCTCTCTGCTTCTGCATAATCCTGCTTAATGCCTCTGCCATTGTAATACGTTGAACCGAGATTGTTTTGTGCGCTGGCGACTCCTTGTTCGGCGGCATGTTGAAACCACTTCCCTGCTTCTGCGTAATCTTGTTTAACGCCTATGCCATTGGCATACATCACGCCAAGATTATGTTGCGCAATGGCATATTCTTGTTGGGCAGCGCACCGATACCATTTCTCTGCTTCTGCATAATCCTGCTGAATGCCTTGCCCGCTTCCATACATCAAGCCAAGATTAAATTGCGCTCTGGCGTCTCCCTGATTGGCAGCGCACTGAAGCCACTTTACCGCTTTTGCATAATCCTGCTTAACGCCCCGACCATAGTAATACATTATGCCAAGACCAAATTGCGCCTTGGCGTCTTCCCGTTCGGCGGCAAGTTGAAACCACTTTGCCGCTTCTGCATAGTCCTGCTGAATGTCCCGACCGTAGTAATACATCATGCCAAGATTAAATTGCGCTTTGGCATGCCCCCGATTGGCAGCGTACTGAAACCACTTTGCCGCTTCTGCATAATCCTGCTGAATGCCCCGACCATAGTAATACATCTCGCCAAGATTAAATTGTGCTTTGATATCCTTCGCCTTCTCCTTTTCTTCGGTCTCGGCGAAAGTGTTATCTGCCGAGGGCGTCTCAGTTGTGGATTTCACTCCGCCATTCTCTTTACTGGCGGCAGCCGCATCAGGCGCCAAATCTTTTGCGGTTGATTCTTCATCCGCTTTCCCCTTCTTAAGGGAGGTGGTGGCCGCAGGTTCCCGTTCCGACGTAGAGTCTTGCGGGTAGATCTCTATGCCTTCACCTCCAATTTTCTTCACTCGGCTGGTGAGCTCGCTTATTTCCGGCTCCAAATCTTTTGCGGTTAATCCTTCATCTACTTTCCCCTTCTTAAGGGAGGTGGTTGCCGCAGGTTCTGATTCCGACGCGGGTTGTTGCTTGTAGAGTTTTAGGCCTGCGATGCTCTTCAGCCGGTTGATGCTCTCGCTTATTTCCTCGGAGAATTTGTTTACGAACCAGACGAATGCCCCGACAATTATGCCGACGTAAACAACGGTTGGAGACATAATGGAGTTCACCAGTTTGAGGAATGTATCTTGGATTCCGATGACGTCGGCGAGCCAAAGAGAAAGGAAAGCGATGCCGACAAAAACAGCGACGAAAATAATGGCAGTGATAATTTTTTTGCGCATTGGTTTTTTTCTCTGACAGGATTCTATCACCTTTCCGTGGCGCACCCCCTCACCGACTCGCTGCGCTCGCCGACTCTCCCACGAGGGGAGAGTAAGCATGTCCTGCGCAATCCGTAGCGCACCCCCTCACCGACTCGCTGCGCTCGCCGACTCCCCCACGAGGGGAGAGTAAGCATGTCCTGCGCAATCCGCTGCGAGCGTTGAGTCATCCGTTTAAGCAGTCTTGGACGATGCTTGCCAGTTGCTGGTTATTGATGCGGGTCTGATAGCGTATGTCAACGTCAATGCCATCCCGACTCAAGGTGTCTTGCAATGCATCAAAGAATTTCTCAGCATACTTAATCTTGTTGCGTTCTGCTTCGGGTATGTTGGTTTCATACCGATGCCCTTTGGTTTCCACAACCAGAAAGAGCGTTTTGCCGTCTTCTTTTTCAATGAGGTAGGCGAAGTCGGGATTATAGGTTTTGTAGGGTGTCGGAATATTGATGCGCGGCAACTTGGCGAAGACGGTAATGCGGTTTCCGTCTATCTGTGCGGGGTCATTCCGGATGCTTTCTTTTTCTATGTTGGAATCATATACGACGGTATCGTACAAGAATTCTTCTCGCGGCTCATTACTGTCATCATAGAATTGTCCCAACAGGCTGCGCTTCAGTTCGGGTATCAGATTGCCGTCACTATCCTGCAATGAATTGGCAAGAACGGTGGTCCCCGTGAAACGATAGTTGACACTGCGGAGGATGCTCTTGTGTATCTCATCCTTCGCCAGACGAACCAGCAAAGTATGGGCCTTCTGCGGATTATTGACAAAATGTTGCCTTTTCAGTTTGCAGAACAGCCGCGCCACAAAATGCAACGGCAGGCATTCTTGCGTCGCCAGGGTATGCATAAATTCGGACAGTCCGTGTTTGGAAAAGTATCGGTCTGTTGCGTAGGCTCCGGAAGTTTCATCTTGAACGGATACCACATTCTGTCGGGTATCCAATCTCTTTCTGTCAACATATGATGTCGATGGTTCTATGTCGGCGGCATTAAACTGGTCACTGATGCTTTCTATCAGGCTTGCTTCGCATATTTCACCGTAGGTAATTTTGGCTTGGCGGTTGATGGTCTCCCAAAGGGCCCGGAACTTCTGCCATTGATTCTTTCGCACCCGCAGTGTCTTGGGGCGACGGTTTTTGTCAAGTATGTGGGTCTTGCTGTTGACGGCGAACACTTGCTTTGCAAAAGCCATGCGTTCGTCGGTCAGGACGCCGAACTTGTCGGGGTTGTTTTCTATGAAAGGCAATATCGGACTGCAAACTTTATACGTGTCGCGTTTTTCGTCATGAGCAATGACTCCGCCGGTATCCAAGGCGACCATGATGTAATTGGCTTCTTGCTGGTTGAATCCTTTTCCCTTCAGTATCTCGTTATCTATTTCATCGCCAACTACCGACAAACTGGCTTCTTCCACTTCCTTTTGAATGCTATAGATAAACCCCTGCTCCTGTTGCGACACCACCATATCCAGCGCATTGATGCCGTAGAATTTTTCGACGTCTTCTCCCAAGTATTTGTGCGTCAGCCGCTTGCCGGCCTGATTGACGGCGATGCGCAATCCGCGACCGACCTGCTGGCGACAACTGGTTTCATGTCCTGTGCTGGCTAACTTGCATATCGTGAAGACATTGGGGCTGTCCCAGCCTTCTTGCAATGCCCAGACCGAGAAGATGAAGCGCAACGGCTCATCCAGCGACAGCAGCCGTTCCTTGTCGTTGAGAATCAGTCGCACGCCTTCGCGCTCCTGCTGTTCTTTTGTCCCCTTGTCGCCGGAGAAGTAGCCGTTGTGCACGCATAATTCGCCGGCTTCAAAATCGCGATCCAGATAGCGGCGGTAGTTTTCGTTGTCGGTGTTGTCGTAGTATCGCTTCCGCAGCGTTCTGTATTCCTCTTCAAAGATGCGCTTGATAAGGGGGCTGTCGCCGCGAAAGTCATGAATGCCGGGAATAAAAAACAGCGCGAGCGCTTTTATGTTTTGCTCAAACAGGCCTTCCTCTTTTTCAAAGTGTCTCTGTATCGTGTGTCGTATCATCTGCCTCAGTTCGACTTCGCTCAGTTGGTAGTTGCCGGGTTGCGCTTGCAATATTTCCCCGTTGCTCAGAGCCACTTTGTCTTTGGTTATGCGAGTTACGCTGTGGCCTCCGTATTTCTGTATGTCGGTTTTTGCCCCCAAGTCATCCCCCACGCGCACTCTGGTTCTGTGCGGTTGCTCGTTGATCTGATACTCCACTTCGCAAAACTTCCTCCGCGGTTCGGTGCGTTTGACTGCCAACCCGCCTTCCTCTGCGCGCGCATAAATGGTATGTACGCCTATTTGCTTCACCAGATATTGATTGAACGCGCTGATGCTATCCAGCGCATAAACCAAGTTGGACAACTTGCTGTCTTCGTCTTTGGGGTATGTGGCTCCGAATCTCAGGCGCAAGCAGTCTCCCAGTTTGTCCAGCCCGCGCTTTGTTTCCGTGCCCTTAAGCAGATGCGGTTCGTCTATGATGATCACCGGCTTTTGAGCGGCGATGCCTTCCCAAGCGCTGCCAAATTGAAACAGCCCTTCGGTTTTTCGGTTGATACGGTTGTCCTGCGAATTGAAAGCGCTGTTGGTAGTTATCAACACGCACAAATCGTTGCCGGCTATGAAATCATAATGCACGGTTCTCAAATCTTTGCCGGGATAGTCGATATAGCGAATGTGTTGTCCGTACAGGTTGTAAAAATACTCATCCGTCAGCCGTATGTTTTGGATGACACCCTGCTTGATAGCGGCGCGTGGCAGCACGATGATAAATTTTTTCTGGTTGAATCGCCGATGCAGTTCCAAAATGGTTTGCAGGTAGGCAAAGGTCTTGCCGGTCCCGGTCTCCATCAACACATCCAAGCGCGGCTGGGGCGCCACGGGATACATTGACAGCGCGCCGGTACCGGTGTCGCCAAGGCGCTCTAAGTTCCGCACAAGATTCTCTGTGTTTACGGCGCCGAGGTTGATGCCATCCAGCGCCGCCGCGATGTTGTCTATGCAGTCTTGCTGGTATTGTTGCTTCTCAAATAGCAAGCGCGCCTCCGTCAATAAATGACAGTGATGTTGTCGCGATTGTGTGCGCCCAGATTGAGGAACTGTGACAGGTTGATATCCGCCCAGCCGTCCAGATTTATTTTGTAATCGCGATAGGGCTCCAAAGCATCGCCGGGCAGGTCGGCCAACATATAGAGTTCGCCATCGCTTTGATCTTTCTCTATTGCCTGATACAGCTTGTCTTCCACAATGCAACGCAGTTTGGTATGCAGAGGTTTGCAGGTCGCCGCCAGCATGTTTATCAGGGTGTCGTCGGTGGTTTTGCGGTGGCTATCGATAGACATTATCGGATTCGGCGCTGTGTTATCGGCCGTTTCCGCAATGCGCGGCTTGGGTTGCAAACTGAAAACTTTATAACCTATGTCCGGGCAAGAGCCGACCAAAGCCCCGCATTCTTGGCGGATTTTGTCCCCGGCGCGATTCAAACGTTCTATGCAAATGCCGGATATGACAGGCTCAAGATTATTGTCTTTGCAAAACTTGTGAGTCGCCGCGCTGCTCTTTCTATCTATGGCTTCATCCCATTGCACGAGTATGAATTTGCGATTGCCGCCGTCTTCCGCATTGAGTTGCATGACGGCATCGCCGGTCGTGCCGCTGCCGGCAAAGAGATCCATTACTATGTCTTCGCTGTCGGTGGCGTGAAACGCAAGCCGTTGTATGAGCGGCACCGGCTTTACCGAATCAAACCCGTGATCTTTAGACTGCATGATGCCGGAAAGGTTCTGCTTCGCCGATTCCGCCGTGCCTATATCCTTTGAAAAGAATGCCCAGAAGGGGTGCGCTCTTTCTTGTCGTTCATATTCTTTTCTCATTTTTATATGGAGCTTTCCTTTATAGAGAATCAGATCTCCGCGTTTTTCGTATTCATCAATCTTCTCTTTGCCGATCTTCCATTGCTTTCCTTTGTCAGGTTCTACCCCTAAGATGGGAAACCTCATGCTTTCTCTTGATCGCATACCCTTAGCGCTCATTTGTTCTACCAGCGCATAGCGAAAGCGCCCCTTGTCATCTTTTTCCAAATATGTTTTTTCGCCATTGCCTATCAGATTGAATCTGATTTTTTCTTGCATGGCATAGCAGAGAATATACTCTACTCTGGGCTGAAGTTTGTTGTAAGAGTCTTGTGTGTTTTGTGATTTTGTCTTTGACTCCCAGCCAATATTCCCGATAAAATTATTCTCCCCAAATATCTCATCGCAGATAATTTTTAAGTTAGCCTGTTCGTTGTCGTCTATGCTGATGAAGATGACGCCATCATCGCGCAACAGATCACGGGCCAGTTTCAGGCGCGGGTACATGAAACTGAGCCAACCGCTGTGGCTGCGAGTGCCGTATACATTGTGCAGAAAGTCGATGGCCTCTTCGTTTAAGCCATAGCGCTCTGTCAGTTCGGCATCGCTCGTCTTGAAGTTGTCCTTGTATATGAAGTGTTCGGTGCGGGTGTTGTACGGCGGGTCTATGTAGATCATCTTTATCTTGCCGAAGTAGTTTTGATAGAGAATCTTCAGCGCATCCAGGTTGTCGCCGCGGATGACGACATTTTCGGTATCGTCGGCGTTCTTGCTCTGTTGCGGTTCGGGCTTCAGTTCCATCAGGGTGGGTTCGTTAGCCTGCGCCCGCGCCAATCCCTTGCCGGCGAAAGTCAGTTCATAGCCCTGATTGTTGCTTGTGGTGTTGGCAGAATCTATGACATCGGTCAACGCTTTGGCATCCGCCTGCCCATCGCTGTTCACCAGACTGGGCAGCAGACTCTTGATCTGATCTATGAGCTTGTCTTGGCCCGCATCAGGGCCGGCGCCCTTTGTAGTGCGCACATGCAACTCTTTGGCTTGTTCTTTGTCAATCATGGAATAGTCCGGTTAAGTGTTTGGCAGTCCGTCAGTATAACCCACATCCCGACTCAAGGCGCTTTGCAATGAATCGTATATAATCCCCCTATGCTTGGGGAGGGGTTGCTCCGTTACCTGCGCAAAGAGGCGCTTTGGATTGTGTCTATCCGACGACGGAAGTTCTTGCGCTTTGCGGACGGAGTACGGATGTGCCAATGAAAGACCCGCGCCAAGCCCCGAACAATCGCCAAGCATTTGCAATAATGACAAGGATGAAAATTTAACATGTCCGATTCGTCGCTGTCGGTAGTCACGCTGGCCATGCAAGCCGCCGGAAGGTGGGCGCAGGATGAGCGCGACCACGCTCTTTCAATCCCTGGCGGCATCCTGAAGTACATCGACGAAGCGGGGAAACTGCGCCCTCCCCAAGTCAGAGCGATAGAGACGCACTTGTGGCTTAAATTCGCCGGCGGAAACAAAACGCTGACCGATATTGTCGCAGCCGGCCTGCTGACCGACAGCGGCATGGCGGAGAAGTACAGATACAACCGCCGCCCCGACTTGCTCTCGGATCCCATCCGCCAATTCTTCGTCGCTTTTGCCCAAAGCAACGGGGCGAGCGAATTGGCGCGCATGGCCCGCGACGATCCGCGCACTCGGAAGGAATGGCGCGATGACCTTCGCAAATTGCTGCGCGATTACCCTTACCCCAATCGTCTCTACAGCCTGCCCATGGGGGCCGGCAAGACCTACCTGATGGCGGCATTTATCTATTTGGATTTGCACCTGTCCCGAATCATGCCCGACGACGCCCGCTTTGCGCATAACTTTGCCGTGCTGGCGCCTCATGCGGCCAAGACCGCTATCCTGCCTTCGCTAAAAACCATACGCGAGTTTAATCCGCGCTGGGTGTTGCCGCCCGCCGATGCTGACAAGGCGCGGCAAGAGATACATGTGGAAGTGTTGGACAGTCCCAAGTCGGCGAACAAGTCCATGCGGGCGGAAAACCCCAACTTGGCGCGTGTCAACCGGCTGGTGCTGATGCATAAGCGCGGCTTGGTCTTCATCACCAACGCCGAGAAGGTGGTGCTGGAACAATACGACATGGATGAGCGGAATCTCGAACCGCTGGACAGCAAGACCATAGAAAGCAGGGCAAGGCACAACGCCTTGCGGGACCGCATGGCCGAGATACCCGCCCTCGGCGTGTTCCTTGACGAGGCTCACCACGCCTACGCCGCCTCCGAGCAGAAGCAGAAAAAACTGCGCAAGGCGGTGGATGTGCTCAATGGCAAAAACAATCTGCGCGAAGTGAACGGCTTCTCCGGCACCCCCTTTGTCAAAACCAAAATAGAAATAGCCGGGCAAAGCATCCGTCTGACACAATTGCAAGATGTGATATACCACTTCCCGCTGGCGGCCGGCATCGGCCAATTTTTGAAGACGCCCGCCGTGCGCTTTTATGAGGATGTGCGCGAGGAGCAATTCATCTCCGCCGCGTTGGACGGTTTCTTCGGCGAGTACGACCGCACATACGCCAATGACGCTCGCAGCAAAATCGCCTTCTACTGCCCCTCGGTTGCCGACCTCAATACGAAGGCATTACCGACGGTGCGCCGATGGTACGGCAAACACCGCCCCGGGCAAGACGCTGAAATACTGACCTACTACAGCGCCAACAAGGAGTATCCGTTGCCGCCGAGAGCGCTGACCGAGTTCCACAATCTGGACAGTCCGCACAGCGACAAGCGCGTCGTTCTGCTGGTGGCGGTAGGCACGGAGGGTTGGGACTGCCGCAACCTGACCGCCGTTGCATTGCCGCGCCACACCACCACAAAAAACTTCGTGCTACAAACCGCCTGCCGCTGTCTGCGCGAGGTGACAGACGCCGCAAAGGAACGCGCGCTGGTCTGCCTCGGCGAGGGCAATTACCGCCTGCTACAAGAGCAATTGAAAGCCATGCATCAAATGAGTGTCAATGGGTTCCAGTTGGGTCTGGCCAATCGCATGCCGGTACTGAAACGCAAACCGCGCTTGGGCAAGCTGGAGTACAAGCAGACAGACAGCCGCTTGATTGTGGAGACCAACCACAGCGAACATGACCCGATGGAGGCGCTGAAAGCGTTCAAGTTGAAAAAATTCACGGCGCGTGACGAATACAAATACCAGCCGCGCGAAGGGAGAGGCGCCATTCGGGAAAGCGGCGGGCTGCCGTTCGCGCAATCGGTTGCCGATAGCGCCGGCGACGATACCACTTTGCGGCGCTACAAAGATTTTTTGATCGCCTTGCAACGGGCGCTTTGGGGGTTGCGCACGGCGGCGGAGCTCAATCGTCAATATGGCGCGGAGTTGTTGCGCCAGTACCAAGAGTACGAGAACCGTCTGGAATGGTTTGCCAAACATCCCAAAGGCGGCGCTTGGATTTGTCGCCAATGGGTGCGCGCCATTGCCGCTTGCTTCGTCGCCGGAGCCAAGTATCGGCGCGAGGAACTGCATGAGGATGTCAGCATTGACTTGCTGGAGTGGGGCGCCCCTTCGCCGTCCATGACTCAAAAAAGCGGTAACTTCTTGCCCTAAGTGCGGCCCGGTGCCGAAGGGCTGGAGCGGTTGCGCAACCGGCCCGAAAGAATAGAAGGCCTGATGGAGTACGAAGGTTGCGACCCGCAGGACATTAGTTTTAACTATGCGCCTTATCAATTTGACAGCAATTTTGAAAAGCAGGCTATTCTTAGACTACTGACGGAGGAAGATCTGAAGGATAATAACGTGGAACTCTATTACAATGGCATGACCGACCCCGACTTGAACAGCTTTGACATTCGCACACCGCACGGGCGCTACACGCCGGATTTTCTGTTGTTGCGTCGGCAAGGCAACCGCCCCTACGACAAAAACAAAGAAAAGCAGGCGCGCATCGCGCGCGTATTTATCATAGAGACCAAGGGCAAACCTTTTTATGACGACGAGTTCAAGGCGAAGGAAAACTTTGTCAAACAAATATTTGTGAAACGCAACCCGCATATTCATTACATGAACTTTGTGGACGAAGACAACAGCGGCAATTTTGAGACCCATATGGATACGTTCCGAGGCACGTTGTCCCGCTGGCTGGAGAAACCGCTATGAGCCGACCGGCCCAACCATATGCGCTGCGTCCCGCAGCCGGGCAAGCCCTGCTCAATTATCAAAACCGTCTGCAGCCCCGCGAGATGCCGTTGTATGAAGCCGATACGATGGAGCAAGTGCGCGACGACAAAAGCGCGCAACCCGACAGCTACCTGCTACAGAGCGACTGCCTGTCCGCCTGCGCTTGGCTGAAAGCGCAGAACCTGGAAGCGGACTTGGTGTACATAGACCCGCCCTTTGCCAGCGGCATCGACTACGCAAAAAAGATCTGGTTGCGCGGTCGAGGCAAACGAGACATGAACGGCGATTCCTCGCTGGGCGAGGAAGTCATGTACGGCGACATCTGGAAAAAAGAGGATTATCTGAACTGGTTGTACGAGCGCCTGCTGGCCATCCGCGAGGTGATGAGCGAGGCCGGCAGCATCTATGCGCATCTGGATTGGCACATCGGTCACTATGTCAAGATACTGATGGACGAGGTCTTTGGCGAGGACAATTTCCGCAACGAGATTGTGTGGCATTATCGGCGTTGGACTGCACCAGGAAGCGGTTATCAAAATATGCATGATGTCATATTCTTTTATGGCAAGAGCAACGATATGATTTTCAATAAGGTAGAAGTTGACCCCACCGACGCAAAAAAAAGCACTATAGAAAGAGGGTATCATACTAATGTGGTTTCCGGATCTAATGGTAGCAGAGTGCGGCAAATACTGGTATACGACCAAGATAAAGTTGACGATAAGATTCGTGAGGGAAAGCTGGATATTTCTAAATACGACCGCGTTGTTCCAGTAGATGCAACGAAAGTTATTGCGCCAGATGTATGGATAGATATTAATTTCATTAATTCTCAGGCTAAAGAAAAAACGGGTTACCCCACCCAAAAACCCGAGGCTCTGCTGGAGCGCATCATCAAGGCGTCATCCGATGCGGGCATGTTGGTGGCTGACTTCTTTTCGGGTAGCGGCACCACGGCAAAGGTGGCGCACGACTTGGGGCGGCGTTTTGTGACCAGCGATTTCGGTCAGAATGCGGTGCAGACCACCCGCGACCGGCTGGCGAAGGCCGGCGCACACTTTGATGTGCTGAAGGTGCGCGACGGGGTGCGCCTGTTTCGCAATCCGGCGCAGACCGAAGAGAAGATATTCCCCCTGCTAACCGGTTGGCAACCCGCCAAGGGCGACAAAAGCGAGGAAGGACTCAATCAATTCTGGGAGGGCAGCTACTCCGAGGGTAATCGCCGGGTGCCGGTGAAGTATGCGGGGCTGGACAGGAAGTTGACCATGGATCTCATCGCCGCGGTGTTGGAGGAAGCGGGTCAGGCAGATGTTGATAAAGCACTCGTGTTGTATGCACATCGTGCAGATAATGTCACGCAACAGGCGGTGAATCGCGAAGCACAGCGGCATCAGCACAGCGATTGTCGCATCGTCATCCGCTCGCTGGATGAGTTGCTGGAGAGCAAATCCGGTCAAATCACTACGGAGGATAGCGTTGAGTTGGATGTGTGTCGGCAAAAAGATCAATGGCAGATCGCCATGCGCAAATACTACAGCCCTTATTTGACCGGCAAGGCGGACGAGCATAACGACCGCGCCGGTCTGGATACCGACAAGCGTATCGTCCTATCCGATCAGGGCTTTGAAGCGATTGAATGTTTGCAATTCGGAACGCTAAGCCCGAAAGGCGTTTGGCGAGGCAAACGGAAATTAGAGTTTCAGGCAAGCAGTGATGCGGTAGTGGATTCGGAGTATGCCGTGCCCAGCTCCGTGTCCCATCTGAAGATCCGCAATATTGCCGGCGATGAGATCATCGTGGATTTGGCCGCCGAAGCAAAACGCTCCGAGTAAGCCTCGCACTGATATGTGCGCGGAAGTATAACATGGAGCGCAATTTGCTCCATATGTGCTCGGAAGTATAACATGGAGCGCGATTTGTTCCATATGTACTCGGAAGTATAACATGGAGCGTAATTTGTTCCATATGTGCTCGAAGGTATAATATGGAGTGCGATTTGCCCCATATGTGCTCGGAAGTATAATATGGAGCGCAATTTGCTCCATATGCATCCGAAAGTATAATATGGAGCAAAATCTATTCCTTATATATCCGAAAGTATAATATGACCGACACTACTATAGACCACTCCAACAGAGCAGGACAATACTTGCAACAGCCGACGGGATACAAGGCTTTCATCCCTCAGCCGTTGCCGCCCGCCAACCCTCCGATAAACCTGAACGCCGAGCAGCAAGCCCTGCTGTCTAAGGCCGACCAGATGCTGGGGCGTCTGGACGGCTCCATTCAGACATTGCCAAACCCAGACCTATTCGTCGCCATGTACACCCGTAAGGAAGCGGTTCTTTCCAGCAAGATTGAAGGTACACAAAGTTCATTGCACGACTTGCTGGCCGCCGAGGCGGGAGTTGCCGCGGAGCAGAAGTCTCCTGATGATGTGGGCGAGGTTATCAACCATGTGCGGGCTATGAATCACGGTCTGGAACGACTGCAAGAGCTCCCGATCTCAGTGCGGCTCATCTGTGAGATACACGAGAATCTGTTGCGCGGGGTGCGCGGCGGACGTCTGGAGCCTGGCGAATTGCGCGCCTCGCAGAACTGGATCGGTCCTGCCGGTTGCGCATTGTCTGATGCCAGCTTCGTGCCGCCGCCGGCGGGCATTGTCCCCGAGGCGCTGGGAGAGTTGGAGAAGTTCCTCCACCGTCGCGATGATGCGTTGCCGACTTTGGTCGAGGTCGGTCTGGCCCATGCGCAGTTTGAAATGATTCATCCGTTCTTGGACGGCAATGGGCGCGTCGGGCGGTTGCTGATAACCTTTCTGCTTACAGAGCGCAACATCCTGAGCAAGCCTGTGCTGTATCTCTCTCACTTCTTTGATCGCTATCGGCCAGAGTACTACGAGCGCTTGCAAGCGGTACACGACAGCGGCGCTTGGGAAAACTGGCTGGCATTCTTTTTCCGCGGGGTTGTTGCGGTGAGCGCCGATGCCACCGAAAGAAGCCGCCGCATCTTGCAGTTGCGCGAAGACCACTACCGCGCCATCGCCGGAAACTTTGGGCAGGCGGCGGGCAATGGCATCAAGGTCATTGAGCGGATGTTTGGCAATCCCATAGTGTCAGTCCGGAATGTCATGGAATGGACGGGCACTACTTATGCGGCCTCCAATAAACTGGTCGCGCGGATGGCGCGACTTGGCATCCTGAGAGAATTAACAGACCGTGCTCGCAACCGCATATTTATCTATGACCCCTATGTCCGACTGCTCGCCGACGACACCGAAGCATCGCCGACCGCCAGCGCCGCTTCCGGCACCCTGCTGTAAGTGACTCTCGCATTAACTGCGCTCCACCTTGCGGGGGAACTGCTCGCACTAAGTGCGGAGTCTAAGCCGCCGGCGAAGGGCGATGCAAAGAGGGGTAATCTCTTGCAAGAGGCTTGGTGCTAAGCTTGTCAAAGTCCGCCCCCTCACCGACCCGCTGCGCTCGCCGACTCTCCCGCGAGGGGAGAGTAAGCGTGTCCCGCGCAATCCGTGGCGCACCCCCTCACCGACTCGCTGCGCTCGCCGACTTTCCCACGAGGGGAGAGTAAGCATGTCCCGCGCAATCCGTGGCGCACCCCCTCACCGACTCGCTGCGCTCGCCGACTTTCCCGCGAGGGGAGAGTAAGCATGTCCCGCGCAATCCGTGGCGCACCCCCTCACCGACTCGCTGCGCTCGCCGACTCTCCCGCGAGGGGAGAGTAAGCATGTCCCGCGCAATCCGTGGCGCACCCCCTCACCGACTCGCTGCGCTCGCCGACTCTCCCGCGAGGGGAGAGTAAGCGTGTCCCGCGCAATCCGTGGCGCACCCCCTCACCGACTCGCTGCGCTCGCCGACTCTCCCGCGAGGGGAGAGTAAGCGTGTCCCGCGCAATCCGTGGCGCATCCCCTCACCGACTCGCTGCGCTCGCCGACTCTCCCGCGAGGGGAGAGTAAGCGTGTCCCGCGCAATACGGTGCGAGTGTTGAGTCATCCGTTTAAGCGACGAAAAGCTCTAGCGCCGCGCCCAGGTCTCCCACCTACTCCGGCGGGGCAAAGGTTTAAGCGACGAAAAGTTTTACCGCCGCGCCCAGGTGTAGCGTTCTTTTAGCGCATTCCCGCACGAGAATTTTATTTTTCTGTCGTGTTGCAGACGGCCAACGACAATGCCCGGGGCGATGCCTATCTTATCGGCGAAGTCCTCAATGGCTTGAAGCGGGTATCCGCCAAGCCCCTCCTCAAGCAGAAACGCGTTGTACTCTGCCGGCGGGATAAGCATATTGCGCGCAAAAACATCAGCCTCTTCCTCCTCCTTTTCATACATCACACCACATTCCAAAAAAACTTTCTTGCGGCCGTGTTTGAGGATGTGCCCCGCCTCATGGAAAAAGGCGAACCACAGTTGGTCGTTGCTCTTGTAGCGCAGGCTCAGTTGAATCATCGCCTTGCCGTCAAACCAGCGTGTGCATCCGGACACCTTTGTCTTGGGCAGTTCGGGAACAAAAACCAAGGCGACACCGGCTTGCGCACAGTCCCGAATTAACTGCGGCTGAAAAACTTCGGGCTGTTCCCGCGTTAATTCCCGCGCCCGATTCAGCGCTTGTCTAAAAGCCGCGCGGTTGAAATTCGGGATGTCCATTTCAAGAGCCTCTATTTCTCCGCGACGGAGCCAGGCCGAAAGGGCATAGGAGTTCGCCTCAAATCGCGCGGCTTGGCGGTAGGCTATTTTGGAAGCAACCTTCCATTGCGCCGGCGAAGCGATGCCGAAGAACTGCAGCACACTGTCGAGTTGATCTGTCGGATTTCGGCGCTTGGCAATCCAGTCTTGTTTGATCATCTGCGCCACGGGAAACTTCTTGAGCCAGTTCAACCGGCCTTGCAGGCGCTTTTGCTCCGCCTGCCTGGCTTTAATGTCGTCATGATTTTGCTGCAGAGCGCTCCAAAAGTACGAAGGCTTATTGAATATGCGATGCAATTTGATGGCGGTGTCGGCCGTCACCGGCGCCTTGCCGCGGATGATCTCGTTAATCGCCTTCTTGCTGAGACCGGTGCGACCGGCCAACTCAACCTGCGTCATCCCGTAAGCCGCCAAATACTCCCCCAGCAATTCGCCGGGATGCGTAGCGGTGTCGGGGCGATAGTCGCTCTGACGAAGTGCGCTACTTGCCATGGGTATTCTCCACTCCGAGAATTTCAATGGTGTCTGCCTGTTTCCAATCCAGTCCTCCGTCGGGTTTTCTTGGGATGGGATTGTGAGCGGGCACAAATATCAAGCGCTGAATATCCGTTAAATCGACCGACAACTGACATTGCCGCCCGCGCTTGCCGCCGGTCAACTCATGACAGCGCGCCGGAGGAGTTTTGGGAGGCCCCATGTCCGCAAGCGTTTTGGCGGCGGCTAGTTCGGCCATGCGTCTGCGTATTTTTTTGACCATGCTACCATACTCTTTACTTAAGATTGCGTTCGCTGTTAAAAGTTTTCTCAAGTTTTTTCGTTCGGGATTGTGAGCGGGCACAAATATCAAGCGCTGAATATCCGTTAAATCGACCGACAACTGACATTGCCGCCCGCGCTTGCCGCCGGTCAACTCATGACAGCGCGCCGGAGGAGTTTTGGGAGGCCCCATGTCCGCAAGCGTTTTGGCGGCGGCTAGTTCGGCCATGCGTCTGCGTATTTTTTTGGCCATGCTACCATACTCTTTCTTAAGATTGCGTTCGCTGTTAAAAGTTTTCTCAAGTTTTTTCGTTCGGAAATGTGAGCGGGCACAAATATCAAGCGCTGAATATCCGTTAAATCGACCGACAACTGACATTGCCGCCCGCGCTTGCCGCCGGTCAACTCATGACAGCGCGCCGGAGGAGTTTTGGGAGGCCCCATGTCCGCAAGCGTTTTGGCGGCGGCTAGTTCGGCCATGCGTCTGCGTATTTTTTTGGCCATGCTACCATACTCTTTCTTAAGATTGCGTTCGCTGTTAAAAGTTTTCTCAAGTTTTTTCGTTCGGAAATGGATAACCATATTAGATAAGTTTAAGCACTATTCTACCATACTCATAGCAGAAAAAAGTAAACCCCATGCGTTATCTTTTTTAAGGCCCCCTCGTGTCGGAGGCCAAGCAAAATCGGGAGCGCCAAAGCCCTTTTGCCCTATTCAAAACCGCAGATTCGCCGATGGGCTTGAGCGCTTAGGCCGGCAGATTGCGGTCTTGGCATGGCAGACGGTGCGGAATTGGTTGCGGCGATTTGTATCAAGCCCTCTTCTGAAGGGAGCGGTTTAGTAAGAATCTCCTCTCGCACTAACCGCACTCCGCCTTCGCAGGGGAATTACTCGCACTAACTACAGTTGTATGATGCGTTCCATCATTGCAGGCAGCGGAACGATTTCAGTACCCTGAGATGTCTGGCGGGTGTCGGCGCCGGGGTAGACGATGAAGCTACGCTTAATGCGCAGGTCGGCGCATGCTTGGCGGAAGCCTTTGGAGAGTTTGGGAGCGGAGTTGCGCTTGATTTCTATCGCCCAGAGTTTGCCGGCGCCCATCTCCAGTATCAGGTCTATCTCGGCACCGGCGGAAGTCCGGTAGAAGAAGCTTTGGGTACCCGGCGGCAAGACGCTGTGCAGATTGTCGATGACGAAACCCTCCCAACTGGCGCCGCTTGCGGGGTGATTGAGCAGGGCGGCGATGTCTTGCAAGCCCAGCAAGGCATGCGCCATGCCGCTGTCGCGGATGTATATCTTGGGTGATTTGATCAGGCGCTTGCCGACATTGCCGTGCCACGGCGGCAGGCGACGTAGCAACAGCAACTCTTCGAGCAAACCCAGATAGCGGTTCACAGTCTGCCCGCTGATGCCAAGCGCTCTCGCCAGAGTCGCAACATTGAGCAGGCTGCCTTGGCGATGTGCGAGCGCCGCCCAGAAGCGGCGCAGCACGGGCGCCGGAATGCGCGCATCCAGTTGCGTGATGTCGCGCTCCAGATAGGCGGTGAGGAAGCGGCGGCGGCAGCCCATGCTGCTCGCATCATCTGTGGCCAGATAACTTTCCGGAAAGCCGCCGCGCAACCACAGCCGATTGTGGTCGTCCGCATCCCGTAGCGACAGCGGGGTCATCTCCAGATAGGCTATGCGCCCCGCCAGACTTTCGCCGGGCTGGCGCAACAGCGTCCCGGACGCCGAGCCCAGAAACAGGAACTGACCATTGTCGCGGCGCTCCGGCAGGTCGCGGTCTATGATGTTGCGAATCGGCGCGAAGATGTCGGGAATCTGCTGTATCTCATCCAGTATCACCAGGCAGTCCCGATGACTGGCGCAAAACAAATCAATGTCCTCGACCTCGCTTCGGTCGGCGGGGTTTTCCAAATCCTTGTAGACCGCATCCCGCATTTTTGCTATCTGCCGCGCGAGGGCGGTCTTGCCTACCTGCCGCGGGCCCAGCAAGGCCACGGCGGGGTAGCGCCGCAGGTGATCCAGCACCTTTAGGAATAGTGACTCTCGTGCAATCATCCTTGCAATCCTATAAGCATGGTTGCAATATTGCAAGGATTAGCGGGCTGGTATGTGAGGGCAATGCAAGATTTTCACTCCTCCGCAAGGGGAAGTGATGGGCTACGGCGGGCGAATATTTCGCAGGTAACTATAAAAAAGTCTTGACTTTTTTATAGTTCGGTATGAAAAAGTCAGGCGCCGGATGCGCTGGGGAGAGGCGTATCGCCTGCGCTGCGGATGTATGCGGGACTATACTCTCCCCTCGCGGGAGAGTCGGCAAGCGTAGTGCGCCGGAGAGGGGGAAAGCTCTCGCAAGATGCCTAGTGGCAATGTGCAAGATGTCCGGTTCTGTCTCCGGGAGTATCCGGACAAAGAAATTTTAATTCTTGTTTTCCGCCTGTTTTCTCGAATTTTTTCCAGACGGCACACGGCTTCGGCTTGCGCTGCCTCCAAGCTGCTGGCGGACAATAACTTGGCGACGTCGTCTCGGCATTTCGCCGATCGCTTATACCCATTCCCTGCCGCAATGGAATACCAGATATATGCCTCCTTATAGTTTTGTGCAACGCTCTGACCGTTGACATACATCAAGCCGAGATTGTTTTGTGCGCTGGCGTCCCCCTGTTCGGCGGCGCGTCGATACCATTTCACCGCTTTCTTATAATCTTGCTCAACGCCTTTGCCAGCTAAACACATCCAGCCGAGCTCAAATTGCGCTTTGGCATCCCCCGCTTTTGCTTTTTCTCTGGTTTCGTCAAAAGAACCACCTGTCGAGGGCGTTTCATTTTTCAATTTGTCGGAACGGCGGAAAACCGGAAATAATGTCCGAACCCTTGTCGTTCCCAAGTACCGCTTGGGAACGACAAGAACGGTTAATTGTCCGCCCGCGGATGCCCACAGCCGGGACACGCAGTCGCATGCGGTGAAATTTTCTTGCCGCACATCTGACACGCAATAAGCGAACTCGACGAATCCTGCTCCTCTCTGGTTTCTTTGGGCCTTGTGTTATCGCTACAAGCCAAAGCCAAAGCGATAGCCCAACCGACCCCAGTCCATCCGAGGAAAAAATTGACGACAAATATCGGCGCGGTGTTTTTGTGCTCGCGGTTCGCTGCGACTATCGTCGGCAGAAAGTAAAGTGCGATGGCGATGGGGATGAGAAATTCCATTTTTGATCAGTGGGAATTGAATGGGATGGACACCGATTTGGAGGGATTCTATCATAAAATGAGTGTTTGATGCCATGTGACATATTGGACATGGGGCAAATATTGTGTGTGTCATGGGTGATTGAGGCTCTTATTGTAATCCTCTATGATTTTGTGGGCCATTTCCTTTGTGAGTGCGCCAGTTACGGCATCTTTGGGCACCTCATGGCTCACCTCCTTGTCCATATGGCGCTCCCGCAACTCCGCGCACAATCGCTCTGGCTTATCGTACAGGCTAGCTCGGGCAAGCTGAGAAAGCATATCTTGGATTGCGGTTACTTCCCCATCGGTCAGCCCACCGCCGAAGACCGCACTTGTCAGGCGGGTACCTTTGTTTACCTGCCCTCTTATCCGTTCCTTAAAAGTCTGTGCCATTTCCCCATCTGTGGCCCCCTGCAACTGCGCCGCCGCGGGATGGTCATCGCGCCGCCGGGCATTGCCCGCCGTCCATCCATGACAGGTCGCGGGAGATTGCGAGTTCGGTCATGGTGGCATGATGGGTGTTTTTCATCGCCACCGGGCGCGCCGCAAAGCCGTATTTGGCGGCCAGCTGCCGCACCTCAGGGGCGTTGTTGTGGGTCATCACAAAGTCGCCGGACAGGGCGGCGCACAGGGCAAACAGGCGGTCGTGGTCCAGGCTGTGGTGCGCATACAGGCGGCGGCCGGCATTTTTGCCGCCGGCGGTGTATGGCGGGTCTATGAAGAATGCGGCATCGGCGTCGGCGGCATGGCGGCGGAGGCAGGCCATGCCATCGCCATGCTCAAAGCGCAGGTGATGGCGCATCCGACAGATGGCGCGCAACCTTTTGGCCAGGGTCTGCGGATACCATCTGGAGGCCAGCCCGCGGCCGCCCTCGCCGGCCCTGGTCAGCCCGGAGCCAGCGGCCAGTATGCCGCCGTGCAGGGTGCGATTGCGCACTATGGTCTGGAATGCGCGCTCCCTGAGGCAGCCGGGCTGCGCCCGAATGACTGCGATGACCGCATCCCTGGACATCTCAAATGCCAGTATGCGCCGGGCCAGCCACTCGCCATCGCCGGCCATCAGCGTCTGCCAGACCGCCGCCACCGCATCGTCCAGCTCCACCATCAGGGCGCGCCCGACCAGGCCCTCGGCCACCGCCGTCAGCGAGATTATGCCGCCCCCGGCAAAGGGCTCCACCAGCAACGGCGGCCGCGCCCGGCGCGCGCCCAGCCATTGGCGCAGACGCGGCACAAACCAGGTCTTGCCGCCGGCATAGCGAAACGGGCTGCGATGCGGCACAGAGGCCGGATTGACCAGATTGGCGGGAGAGGAGACCTCATGCACACCATCAAAAAGAGCGGCCTGTTGCACGGCTAATTGCCCCCCAGAGGGGAATCCATGCACCTGTTCACAGGCTCGACTTCCAGCTTTTCGTCCACTTTGGCCTGCAAGGTGCCAAGAAATGCATCTATTCTACCCACTTTTGGCCGGGTTATGCCACGCAGAGCGGCATCAAATTTTGTATGCAGGGTTTTATGGTGCCGCAGCGTATAGCCGCCATTGTCCGGTGCCATCTCCAGCCGGTAAACAAGCCATGCCATATCAGCATCCGCCTGTGGTACCGCCTCCATCTCTGGCAGGGTATTGAAAAACGGCTCGTCCATGGCGACCGCCATTTTCTTGCCCCAAGCATGAAAAATGGCACCCTTGAACATCAGTTGAGGTGCCAGCCGCTTGCGGGAGGATGACAAGAAATCCGGTCTGGGGTAGTTGGGCTGGTCGCGCCAATCCATCAGTGCGCGCCCTTGGCAGTCTTCCATGTAATGGGCAAAGGGTCTTCGCACATTGCCGATATGTACACTGCCTGAATCTCAAGGGCACCAAAATCGCAGACTCTGCCATGCTCGTTGTATGCAACCAGAATCATATCCACATTGCCAGCAGATTGGCCATTGCCATCAGCCAGCCGCACCTCGGTAAGCGAAGTCCAACGGGCACCATTGGGGAAGAAGAAACGCGCCGCATCATCGGCTATAAGCCAATCCTCACGGAAGCGAATCGGGCAAGTTATAACGGTCCCCGCATCACTGTTTATGCTACAAATGCCCAGAGGGTCTTTGGCCTTGTCCTTGGTGCAGTTTGGCACCTTGTTGTTGAACGGGCATAGCTTGTTTGTGCGAAACCGCCTGGCCCTGTCGCTGGCATCTGCCGGCAGATGCCCGAACACCTCAGCCAAGGGATGCTTTGGCTCTCCCGAATACGGCATCAGCCCATGATGGGGTGCTGAGTGGCGGTCGCCGCACTGGTCTCGGCTGTCTGTAGCATGGCGTTTGCCAGCTCCGGGGTGCGGCGCACGGGCTGGTCTGCCAGCGAGTCGCCGGTCTTGCGAAAGGCATCCAGCCGCGCGCTGCCGGTCACCAGCAGAGCCGGGGGCAGACCTTCCACATCGCAGATGCCCTTCAGCCAGGCTTTCCAGCCGTGCCTCTTGTGCAGTTCATCAAAGATTATCAGGGCGCGCTGCCTGTCCCAACTCTTGTCGCGAAGCACTTGCCGATGCTCGGCCGAATCATAGTTGATGTATTGATAATCCGACTCCAACATGCGTGCCAAAGTGGTTTTGCCGCACTGACGCGGCCCGGTGACCAGAGCTATCTTGTCTGCCAGTGCTTCGGCTAGCGGCTGTTGCAGATATCGCGGGACGGGGTTGTCGGCGTTTATCATGTGTTGCGTTTGTGGCGTTGAATTATGCTGACTATTTTATGGTTAGCTATAAAATAGTCAAGACTTTTTTATAGTTGGGTGGCAAAAAGTCAAGCTCTGAATATGCTGGCGAGAGGCGTATTGCTTGTGCTACGGGCATATGCGGTATGGTAGTGTCGGTGGTGTCTTAGCTATGCGCACATTGGCGCAACCGGATGTTACCGCAGACAAGCATTGGAACCTTGTTTGCAGAAAATGGATGGGGTGGCTTATAATTTTCCGCATGAAGAGCGAGTTCACGCAATCCATTTCTGACACACCGCGTTTCGCCGATAGTGCGGATACCGGTGTTTTCCAAACAGACTGCCCTGCACAAGGCAATGCGCATCGTTCCGTCGGAGGAAAAGGATTCGGTAGTACTGGGTCAGAGTGGAAAGCGATGCATGAGACAATGACAATGGAGATGAAACAATGAGCAACAACATCGATGCCGGCACGAAAACTGTCAGGATGGTCCTCGGACAAAAATACTCCGTGGATTTCTACCAGCGGGAATACAAGTGGAGAGACAAGCAAGTCGAAGAGTTGGTGAACGACTTGGTGGGCGCTTTCATTCCTCAGTGGGCGCCGGAGCACGATTCGCAGATGATTCGCAACTATCGCGGCTACTTTCTTGGCTCCATAATCGTGAGCGACCGCGACGGCATTCATTATATTGTGGATGGGCAACAACGCCTCACTACCTTGACTCTGCTGCTTATCGCTCTGCTCGGCAGGATGGACGAAGAGCGGCGGGGACAGCTGGCGGACCTCATCCGCTCTGTTCAATTCGGAGAGAAGAAATTCAATCTGGATATCCCAGAGCGGGAGGAATGTCTTACCGCTCTTTACGATGGGGCCCCCTTTGACGAGGAGGGGCAACCCGAGTCCGTCCGCAACATTTTGCGGCGGTATCGGGAGATTGAAGATTTGCTGGATGGGCTCAAGGCGGATGAGGAGGATTTCCCGTTTCCCTATTTTGCCGATTGGCTGATTGAGTTGGTGTGCCTTGTGGAAATCAAGGCTACTTCGGACGAGGATGCCTACACCGTCTTTGAGACAATGAACGATCGTGGCCTGTCGCTCACGCCGACCGAAATGCTGAAAGGGTATCTTCTGGCCAAAATCCCTGATTCGGAAACTCGCAGAGAAGCAGAGGGTGTCTGGAAGGAGCAGGTGGGTAAGCTTGTGGATTACGGCAAGGACGAGGACGCTGACGCTATTAAAGCATGGTTGCGCGGACGACATGCGAACAGCATTCGCGAGCGCAAGCGCAACGCCGCACCTCGGGATTTTGACCGCATCGGGTCGGAATTCCATCGCTGGGTTCGGGACAAAGAACGTGTCCTCGAGCTGAAAAGCAGCTGCGACTTTAAGCGCTTTATCGCCAAAGAATTTAAATTCTACTCGGATTGGTATCTCCGCCTGCGCCGTGCGGCGGACGATATTTCCACCGCCGGAGATGACGGTTTGGAAAGTGTCTGCCACAATGCCGAATTCAGGTTCACTTTGCAATACCCGGCATTGTTGGCCGTGTTGTCCCCGGACGAATCAGACGCTATCGCGCTACCCAAGTTGCGGGTGACCTCCGCATATCTGGATATCTTGATTCACCGTCGCATCTGGAGCGGAAGAACCATCAGTTACAGCGCGATGACTTACGCGATGTACCTTCTGATGCGCGAATTGCGCAATAAGGATGCGCACGCCATTGCCGAATGCCTTGTCGATCGGCTGGATGATCCGTTCATGTCTGCGGATGTTTTTTCAAAACATCCGCACTTCCGCTTGCACGGACAAAACAAGCCCGCAGTGCGCCGCATACTCGCTCGCATAACTGCTGTGTTGGAGCAGTGGGCGACCGGTGAGAATTATATCCAACGCTACGCAGAGTACGCGAAATACGAGATCGAACACATCTGGGCGGATAAGTTCGCACAGCACAGGCACGATTCCGAGTTTGATAATGAAACTGATTTTTATGAATTCCGTAATCGCATTGGCGGATTGTTGCTTCTCCGCAAGTCAGATAACGCCTCCTACAATGACAAGCCCTATGCCGGGGCTGATGGCAAGCGAGAGTTCTACCTTCGCCAGAACCTGCTGGCCCAATCCTTGCACGAAAAATGCTATGAGAATAATCCGGGGTTTTTGCGCCGCACAAAGGACAAATACAACTTACCGTTCAAGCCGCACTCGGAATTTAAGAAAAGCGACTTGGAAGAGCGGCAGGCGCTGTATGTCCAAATCGCCGAGCAGATTTGGAACCCTGCTCGCCTATTGGAATTGGCGAACGGGGATTAAGTGCGGATGCGATGCGTGCTTCCGTCAGTTTGACGGAGGGCGGCTTCTTAGCACCACGGTCACATGCGTCTCGCGCACCCGGAATTCCGGGGCGGGGTTGCCGTTGCGCTCCATCGAGCGGCGGATGGCGCCGATGCCGAAGCCGAAGCGCTCGATCAACTCCGCTGCCCGCATCGCTTCCGCTAACTTTCTGTTGCGATAATCGGTCAATCCTTCCTCTCCGAAACTGTCGGCGGTCACCCGTCCGTAAGGCCCGCCGGGGTTGCGGATTTCCACGCGGTCTTCAAACCAGTAGCATTGGGTTGGCGCGTTAGTGCCTTCGTAAGAGCGATGTAAAACCGCGTTACGGATGGCTTGTTGCAGAGCGATGAAAGGATAGTCGGGAGAATCCACCCGATGTTTTTCGCCGATGACGGCCGAAGTTCGGATGTGGGTTTTCATTAGCGATTCAATGTCGCTGATTTGCTGAAAGACTGTTCCATGAATTTGCTTGTGATCAATGGCCTCAGCGGCGGAAACAATGTCTGTCCCGGGACAGCGCAGGAATTGAATGTAAGCGCCGCCCAGCCACTCTTGTGGCTCCTTGCCAAAGCATAAGATTCCGGCGTTATTGACATTGCCTGCGGTGTTCATGAATCCGAGGGATTGCAGTTGGCGGGAAATGTCGCGATTGTTTTCGGCGAGCGTGTCCGCCGACACCGCCTTGGTTAAGTAGTCCTGAAACGCATACGGGTTCAAGTCGTTCGGCGCGGCGGGCGGACGGGCGGGACGCTGGTCAAAAGTCAGGTCGGCGGCGACGCGTTTTTCATTCAGACGGACTTCATCATTGGGGCTGGCGATGGCCGCGCTGGAGCCAATGCGAACCCAACAGCGTCCGTCATAGCGCACTGGCGGATCAATAACGGGCTCCACAATCACAACGGCGACATCCGCGCCTTGCAAGTGTCGCTTTTGCGCCGTCATGGTCGGTAGCGGGAGAATCTTTTTGTTGTGTCGCAATCCCGTCAGCATCCGCAGGAGGTCATCGTCCACGGGCAACTGCCCGGTCGGCTCGCCCTTGTCGTTCACCCCGATGAAAAGGATGCCCGGCTTGCCGTGACCGGACAGGTCGTTCGCAAAGGCGCAAATCGCCTTGCAGAGTTTGTCCGTATCCGTTTCGGACACGGCAAACCCTGCCCGCTCGGACTCCCCCTCGCACAGAAACTCTAGCAGTTGTTCGTCGGTCAGCATTTGGGAATTATAACGACCTCGCAATTCAACCGGCGCTTGTGGCCATAGCACTCGCACGAACCTGCACTCTCCCCTCGCGGGAGAGTCGGCAAGCGTAGCGCGCCGGAGAGGGGAATCTTTCGCAAGATGCCTAGTGGCAATGTGCAAGATGTCCGGTTCTATCCCCGGGAGTATCCGGATAAAGAGATCTTATTCTTCGCTCTTCGCCTGTTTCTCTCGGATTTTCTCTAGGCGGCGCGTAGCTTCGGCTTGCGCTTGTGCCAAATCACCAGCAGATAATAACTTGGCATTATTATTCCGGTATTTCACTGAGTCTTCCTCCCCATTCGCCGCTGCAATGGAGTGCCAGATATACGCTTCCTTGTAGTTTTGCGCAACGCCCTGACCCTTGTGATACATCACGCCGAGATTAAATTGTGCATCGGCGGTTCCCTGTTCGGCAGCAAGGCGATACCACTTTACCGCCTCCTTATCGTTTTGCACGACGCCCTGACCGTTGTCATACATCACGCCGAGATTAAATTGTGCATCGGCATCTCCCTGTTCGGCAGCGCGTCGATACCACTTTACCGCCTCTTTATCGTTTTGCACGACGCCCTGACCGTTGTCATACATCACGCCGAGATTAAATTGTGCATCGGCATCTCCCTGTTTGGCAGCAAGGCGATACCACTTCATCGCCTCCGCATAATCTTGCGCAACGCCCTGACCGTCGTGATACATCAAGCCGAGATTGTTTTGTGCGATGGCGGTTCCCTGTTCGGCAGCAAGGCGATACCACTTGAGCGCTTGCGCAAAATCTTTCTCAACGCCTTGTCCGTTTTGATACATCACGCCAAGATTAAATTGCGCATTGGTATGTCCCTGTTCGGCGGCGCGTCGAAGCCATCTCTCCGCTTCCTTATAGTCTTGCACAACGCTTTGGCCGTTGTAATACATCACACCGAGATCATTTTGTGCTTTAGCGTCTCCCGCTTCCGCCTTTTCTTTGATTTCGGCGAAAGAATCACCTTCCGCGGCTGTCTTGGCTATTGGTTCTGCCCCACTTTTCTCTTTATCAGTGGTAGCCGAATCAGACGCTGGATCTTTTGTGGTTAATCTCTCATCTACTTTTGTCTTCTCAAGAGAGGCGGTTGTCGTAGACTTCTGTTCCAACATATGTCGTTTCGGGTAGGCCTCTATGCCTCCACCTCCAATTTTCTTTATTCGGCTAATAGTTTCGCTTACTTCCTCGTAGAATTTGTTCACGAACCAGACGAGAACTCCGACGATTATGATGGTGACAACAACGGGTGAGGACAGACTAGAGTCCACCAGCTGGATGAATTCGTCTTGGATTCCGATGAGGTTAGCGAGCCAGAGAGAAAGGAAAGCGACGGCGACAAAAACGACGACGGCGAGCGCAATGGTGAAAACGACGATGGCGATTCTTTTGTACATTCGGTTTTTCCTTTGGCAGAATTCTATCACTTCTCCGTAGTGTATCCCCTCTCCAGCGAGCGAAGCTCGCTGACTCTCCCGCAAGGGGAGAGTGCTACCAGTGCGAGCAACTTAAATATGCTTATTCCACCGCATTAATCAAGACTCTCCCGCAAGGGGGAGCACACAGTGCGAGGGAGGCGGTTGAGCAAGCGGGTTAGGAGAGGCAATTAAGCAAGCAGGCTAGGAGGCGAGGGTGGCTTCAATAATATCCTGCATATAGTTTTGCTCATCCAAAAAGTACACGCCATCGCGTTTCCATTGCTCCAGCGGACGCTGCTCTCCTATATTCCCTCGCGCAGTCACGGACAATATGTATGCATGCAAATGAATACTGGAATCCTTCTCGCGTATTTTTTGCTCTATACCCTTGATGTTGTGGTGTAACTGCACCTTTCTTTTCTCCTTGTCGCCATACCTGCTTAACCCCTTGGGGTCCAGAAAGACGACATGTTGCTGCGTGCCCTTTTTCAGCCATATTATGAAGTCGGGGTAATAATGAAAATCATCAAAGAATGACACACCCCGCCCGCGACTCATGTTGCGTAGCAGATACAGCTCCCAACCCTGAAGGCAGGAATTTTCTTCCCCGGCTAGTTCCACCAGAGAGTCAACAGCCTTTTTCTCATCCGGGTTCAAGGCAACCGGCTGTACGGTTATCTGGCAATCTTTAAGGGCAGACAGCAGGGGCTTGTACGCATGGATGTCCGTCATAATGGCACCCACACCCACACCAGTGGCATAAGGGCTCACACCAGTGGCATAAGGGCTAATACTGCGTCCTGTTCTTCTCAAGTTTTCTTCCAGCCGCTTCACATCCCGTATCAGTTTCTCCTGTGCGGCACTGACCAGCAACTTGTACTCCTTGACAATGTTAGGGTGGTTTTTATCCAGCTTGACCACCTCAAGATGTTCTTTTTCCCATTTGCTTCGGCGGGTGCGCCAAAGCCTCTCGGCGTATCGGGTAATCAAGTCTATGGCCAAATCTTCCAGTTCGCGCAGTGCTGACAAATCATTAATCACATTACGACGATTCGGTGGCATGTATAGCTCATACCAGCCTGTCTGCTCTAAAAACCTGTCTATCGCCTGCCGTTCAATCGTCAGGTTGTGCCAATTGTTGCGGCGTTTGTGCTCCAGCAGTTTTTCATAGATACGCGCCTTGTCAAAAAAACCGGTTTGCCAAGGTTCCAGATTCATCTTGACTTCATCTGCCTCCGGCACATCCCCTACCGAGCCAGAATCAACCTTCTGCAAAGACGAATACAGGTTCAGCACCACCGGTTCAGCATCTTTTGCGGGGCCGCAAAGTACCGGTCGCTCCGCAGAGCATTCAAACTTTTCGCCACCCTTGACGCGAATCAGCTTCAGGCCCTTTTGCCTGCCAAAATTCCATGCAACCGGCAACGTGAAAATTTTCAGCTCTGTATCTATGCCCGCTTCTTCCATCAGCGTTTTAAAAGTCTGCATATAGTTCGCCCGCAGACCGAAAATATTCAGCGTCTCCAGCTTGACCAGATCCGTACCGTCTGATGGCAATTCAGCGCCGCTTTTCTGGTGCCGTTTCAGGCTCATCTTCCAGCCGCGCAAGCGCACACCACGGCCGAACATCTGAATTATCTCCGGCCCCTCGCCGACACCCACATGCATCAGCCCCATGGTGCTGACGCGCCAGGAATTCCAGCCAGCGATAAATCGCCGTGCGCCGATGACGATATTGACTGTGGAATCCGGGCGGTCTACATCTGCAAACAAGCGCTTTGCGAAGCCGGCCTCGCGTTCTATTTTCAGGTCAGGGTTGCCCAACTCTGTCAGCAGTTTGTGCAATTTGGTGGAATCGCCAACATTAACCACGCCGAAGGTAGGGTTATCACCACAGCGCAAATGCATCTCGCCTTCGCCCCTGGCCAGATACGCCACATGCAGGTGCCCGCGCCCGTGAAACAATGCCATGCATATATCGTCATATATGTTAGTTGTCTTACACTGCTTCAGATAATCAAAGCGGCCAGAAAAATAATCCTTGCCAGCTTCATCGTGCAACCCGGTTTTACCCTGCAACAGGGCATCAATTACAGGTTGCACATTGTCGGCATGCGCCAGTACCCAGCCGAGAAAATCCAGTATACGCACCACATCAGAAGTCGTCTCTTTGGCCGCATTGCTGGAGCCGATAACAGTCCTGCCAAGGAACACCCACAGCGGTCTGGTAATGTTGAAGTCCTGCCACTGTGCCCCTTTGTCCTGCCAAATACGATACTGCTGGTAAAAAATCAGCAGGCACCCCAGCAGATAAATGTTGCTGTTGTGCTCTCCCATATCTTCCTGCAGGTTGGATATGGAGTAGTCTTTGCCGTAGCCATCCTGGTGAAAGTGGCGATAGGCGTAATCAAACAGCAGGCACTTACCGTAGAAGGCCAGCATCTCTTTGTCCTTGCCCGCCACCTGGTTGAAGGTGGCGGAATACTCAAATGTGAAGCCGCCTCGTGCCAACTCCTTGCGCCGCTTGCGCCACACCCTGCCGGATGCGCCCAGATGCCCCTCATCCACCAATACCAGATTGTCATCACCGAAAGCACTGGATGCGACGCGCTTGATGCCCTTTTTCTCAGCCAGTTTGTTCAGGTCAATGATCTCTATATGCCGGAATAGCCCGGGTCTGGCATCAGCAGAGAACAGCCGTGCCTCCAGACCACTGTGCTTCAGTTCATGCAGATGCTGCAGGGACATCTGCTCATTGGGCGTGAGCAGAATGATATTGTTAAGTGGTCTGCCCGCCCGCTCCTGATAACGTTGAAACTGCAAGATATGGGCATGCATGAGCAGTGTCTTGCCGGAACCGGTGGCACTTTGGAAAGCCAGCGTGTGCAAGTCGTCTGGCCTGTATTCCGGCGCATGGCGATACACACTGTGTCGTATCCTGTTCAAACTGGCGCAGAGCCCCTCCAGGTCATCAAAGTAGCGCGCCAGATAATGCTCGGTAAACAGCAGGGCGAGGTACTGATAAGGCTTCCACTGCCGCCCGTATTCTTCGCCAATGTGCAGTTCACGGCTGTGCTTTGCTATGTTGGCATCATATTCCGCCACCTGCCCACTACTCAGCTTTGCATGTGCGTGCAGGGGCAACAGTGCCTCACAATATTTGCTGGCATCGCCATCGGTATCTGCTACCACAGTATTTAGCTTGTGCAACATGCCATCCATGCCATATTGCTCGCCAAACTCATCGCAGATAAAGCGATGCAGGACCAGCCTGTCTTGCAACCGTGGTGGTTGTTTCTGTTTTGGCATCAGTGACTACTGCCTTGCTGCTGTCTGTGCTTGTTGGTCAGGTAGGCGGCGAATGAAGCGCAGGCACCGTACATGAACAGGGCTTCGTCCAAGCCGACAGATATACTCTTTTCTGACATAGCGTGACGAATACCTGTCCTGCTATTGCTTGTATATCTGTACAATTTTTTAAATGCATCTTTAAGAAATTCATGCTCTAACAAGCCGTCTTTCTCAAGAATATCCAACGCTTGGCCAAGAGATGCCTCTTCCTTTCGCGTGATCTTGCGCGCTACAGATTCAACGGCATGGATACTATCTGCAATGGAATCTCTGTATTGTCGGGTGTCAATATGCTTTGCCGCACCGCGCAGGTGCGTTGACGCCCCGACCATTCCACTTTTGTGCACAGCTTCAACGGCTTTTTGCGTGGCTTCGCCCGCTTCTTTGCTGGCACGAGGCACAATCTGGTATGGCTTCTTTGACATATCTAGCCAATAAGCTGCTTCATACTTGTCAAGTAAGCTCTTCACCCAATAAGAGAAAGAATTGATTGCCGTCACTATGTCTGCCCTGCCTATCTTCTCCAACGCGCCCATGTTTACATCCTCATTCGCAACATGCTCAATAAAATTGAGAACTTCATTGAACTCTCCTTCCAGAACAGTAGTTTTAAGTGTACGCATAACCTCATCATGGGGTATGGGTATGTGTCTATCATCTACCAATAAGACTTCGTTTTTCAGCTTATCCAAAATACGCTTACAAAATTCCTCATGTACATAAGAGGAGTTAATAGGTGGTGCAATCATGAGGCGGAAACAATTCCATATTTCTTTGCGCAAATCATCGGAAAGGTGCTCCAAGCGCATTGGTTCGGGCAACGGCTCGTAGCCGTATCTTTGCGAGAAAGTCAGTTCCTTTGCCATTAGTTATTCCTCCCGAACATCAGTTGTCGGAAGGTGGGCTCAATGGGTCTGGCTTCCCAGGTTTTGCCTTTCGGTCGCACGGCGTTAAGGGTGTGGTCGCCATTGGCATAGACCAAGTCCAACTTGCCGAATGCCTTATGGTTGCTTTTGAGCCACTTGTCCAGTTTGGCGTTGTCCGTCTTCGTCGTGTCGCGCCATAGCACCAGACAGCGATTGCCTCCGGCATCCGTGCCGACAATGGCCAGAACCCCGTCAGTCATCATGCGCTGCTCCACCCGCAGACCGATAAGGTAGTTAAAAGTCTCCGGCAGATCGGCGGCCATATTCTCGCGCTCGCCGTCACGCACCACGGACAGCGTATAGTTCCAGGGGTCAAGGAAATCCTTGCCGAGCAGACTGGCACTGTCCGCCGTCTCTGCTCCCAAAGCGTAGCGAAGCCGATAGTCCTCAGCGAATTTCGAACCGCTGGCAAGCACATCTTGTTGTGCCTCGGTGTGCGGTGTCAGTTCCAGACCGTCCAGCGTATCCTCGTAGGATTCCAGACGCATATATTTGAAAAACTGCGTGATGCCCTCTCGCGACACCGGCTTACCGTCCTTCCAGTCTTTGGAATAAACCGCCTTCTTGAGGCGCGGCAACAGCACATCTTCAAAGTGCTCGCCCATCTCCACCAGAATATATTTGCGCCGCCCGCCGTCCTCGCGGTTGAGATTGATGACCGCATGACCGGTAGTCCCCGATCCCGCAAAGTAGTCCAGTGCAAAATCCGTTTGCCCCAGCCCCGACGCCCGAAGGCAGTCCTCCACCAAGCCCAGCGACTTGGGGAAGTCAAACTCTTTGTTACCGAAGAGCTTTTTCAATATCGCGGCGCCTTGATTTGCGGATGCATACTCTGACTTTTCCCACCAAGTGATAGGCAATGCGTCCTCATCCATCCGTGTCTTGAAGTCAATGCTAACGCCTCCATTGTCTGTCCGGCGCACGCGGTATTCATTTGGCTCATCTATAACCCGCTTATGCCCCCGATGCCAATTTTTTTCAACCTCGTGTTCGCCGTTTTTTCCCAATGGCCAGACAGCAACTTCTTCTTTCTTGGTTTTTTCCAGAATGTGCCATTCGCCTTTATTGTCGTCCCATTCCATTTTGGGAACGCGCATCTTGTCATTCGGCCCGACATAAATCGGGTAAAACATTGTGGGGCGGTCTTCCCTTTTGTCGTTGCTTCCGGAGCGAATGAAATTCGCCCATGCAAATCGCCCTTTCTCGTCTTCTGAAGGATAGCGCTTCAGCGCATTTGCAGTTTTTTCCAAACTCCCTGGAACAGCTTCCTCGGACATTCCCCAGAACATCGCGTATTCATGTGCGGGAGCAAACCGTCCCTTGGTTTTTCGCCCCGCAGGGTTGGAGCGGACAACCGCAAGCCCTGCCTCTTTTCCAAAAGTGGCTGACAACAAAATTCGCAGAAACGACTGTTCCTCATCATCAATCGCAGCGCACAAGATGCCGTCAGCGGTCATAAGGTTTGGGGTCAGTTGTAAGCCACCGCCCATCATGGATAGCCAACTGGAGTGCTTGTAGTCGTTCTTGTAAAGAATGGCGGAAGCATCCGTGTTATACGGCGGATCAATATAGATGCACTTCACTTGCTGTGCGTAGCGAGTTTGCAACAGGCTGAGTGCCTGAAAGTTCTCGCCGTGTATCAGCACGCCGTCCATCTGCTCATCTAGCGGGCCGGTATCGCTCAGTGCAGCTAACAGCTTGTCGGTGAAGCCCCGGCCAAAATGGCGCGTATCCAGCACCAGATAGGGGTTGGCCTTGAGGAATTCCACAGTCAGCGGTTTGGTTGCCGCCACGCTACCAGCAAGGTCGCCATTAATCTCATCTATGGCAAACAGCCGCACCCACTCTTCGCGTTGTGCCTTGTTTTTTGCGATCTGCGCGTACAGGGCTTCGGGAATGCGATCCAGCGTGACGCAGTACTGGGTATCCAACACGAACTTTTTCTTCAGCCAAAGCTGCTTCTGGAAATTTTCCAGTTGCGCGATGAAGGCGATAATCTTCTTTGCAACATGGCGCGTGGCGCGAACCCGCAGCAGGGTGCGATTCAACTGCGCTTCATCCCCCAGTGTGATGTCGTCCAAGCTCAGCACTTCGGTGTTCAGATACAGGTCTAGTTCACGCTCCAGAAAGCCACCCAAGTCTTTGTGGATGAAATAATCAAAACTGTTCCTAGCGGTGTAAGCGGTCAGATGTTTGGCCAGCACGGTGCGTTCAGGGTCGCCCTCGGTGGGCGCAGGCGCAAATAACTGCGGGCACTGCTCTGCTAGTTTCTTTTGGATGCGCTCGTGGCTGGCTGCATTGATTTTGCCCTGTTGCCCGCCACCATTGCCATTGCCATTGCCATTGCCATTGCCATTGCCGTTGCCCGGCCATGTTTTCTTTTCGCTAGCCTTCAGGGGGCGGTGCTCAAAGCGGATGATGATGTCGTCACCATCTTCTTCCACCGCTGGCTTCTTCTCACCCCTCCCATCGGATAGCACAAAGCGCCGCTGCTTGCCATTGGTCGCCTTGATGTTGTCCTTCTCGTTATCGGCCTTGGTCGTTTCCAACCGGATGCGCTGCCTGCTCTTGCCCTCGCCCACCGTGAAAATGTACGAGGCATAGTTCTCAGTGGTCTTGATGTAGTACTGATCGGCATTCGCCCAATGCAGTTTGACATCCTCGCCGTCGTAGGGAACGAGGTAGTTGGACTTGCCCCCGGAATAGCGGCGCAGGGACATGAAGTCCCCCTCGCTGTAATAGCGGGCAAAGAAGTTGCCCAGATGGTTATAGACATCGGCCTCCACCGCGTTATCCTTGCGCGCTTCGGCTATCTGGTGACGCAGGTTTTTGACCATGTCGGTATCTTCGGGGTTGACACCGCCCAGTTTCCTGACCGTCTCCAGCGTTTCCTTCAGTTGCTGTTCCAGTTTGGCCAACTTGTCGGCGGCATTGTTGTCCAAAGTGGACGATACCTGCGGTAACAGTTCCTTGTCCAGAAACTTTTCTATCTCGGCAGCCTTGAGACTCATGATGCGGTATAACCCGAAGTCCAAATCACCACGATCGAGCTGGAACATCTGCCGGAGCAGGTTCTTCAGAATGTCGATCTTGTCTTGTTTCGCTAAATTGCTCATGCAGATATTTCTTATAAGTTAGTGGTGGCGCCGTTCGTCAACATCGGTCACCGTTATCGTCAGCGTCAACATGCAGACACTTCTTATCAGTTAGCGGTTGATGCCGTCTTAAAAGTGTTGAAGGAAGCGCTAGGGACGGATTATAGCAAATAGGCGCGGCAAGTCTCCCAACAAAGGTTGGAAAAGGCTGGAAATTTCTTAGCAAAGTATCTCGGTGTAACTCTATGTAGCAGAGCAGGGTTATAACATCACTCTTCAGGTCTGGTCAGTGACCCTGAAAAGTGTTTCTGATTTTTCAGTTGCGATATAGTTGCATATCGCCGTGCAGATGCTACTGAGTGGGATAGGGAGTTAATGGGTATCCGTAGCTTATGTTTTGTCATTGGCAGGCATCCTTTGACTTTCATAAGCTTTTCTTGGATTACACGGTTAAGAGAAGGTTACAAACCTACCCGAAACTCATTTCCCTATCTTTATGCTTTTGGCAAGTAGTAAGAGCTTTGGAATGTGCCTTCGTTGATCGGGTGGGACCCAATCAATTTTTTCTCCACAAAAGTACCCGTCCCTTACAGACCATTTTGATTCTCCGCCAATGCTATATCGCCCCATCCAATCTCCTCTAATAGAATCATAAAACTCCATGCGTCCGTTAAGGGCAGTGAACACAGGTGGTTTTTCATCAAGGAGTGCCTTGTCAAATACACTTTCCATATACTGCGGATGTACAGCGTCTTTCATGTTGTTGTATAAAGAGTCTAGTGCCTTGTGTAGAACAAAAGCACCATACCCTTTTGGAGGGCTGTCATTAGAGTACGCCTGCACTGGAACAGGAATAGCAGCTACTCCGAAAAATAAATTCATGACTGGCGTACTCGATTTTTCACCTGTTCTTTCATGCTTAACTCGAGGGGCCGATAGCCAAACATGGCAAAACAATACGCCGCGCCTCTCAACACCTCCAATGATGGACATTATCGCCTTATCTGCGTAATCCGAAACATTCTCTAAACAAAATAATGCGCCCAGTGTGTTGCCTATGCGAACAATTTTCGAAAAAGCTTTTTGGAATACTCTGGTATTCACTAAGTGAACTTCATCATTGTTTTTTGTCTCGCGGTATATCAAGCGAGCCGTTTCCACGCGACGGGGGAAGGAAACGGCATAAATAATCATGCGGCGAGAAAAAAGCCCCACAGCTAATAAAGATACAATATAAACAGGATTAATCTTGTAAGCAGGTAGATCGAAAACAAACCACCGTAAAACAAACCACAGCGGAGTTAAGGCAATCACTACAATTAAAAGTACTATGGTAGCGACAGTAGCGGTTCCTAACCACCCCATTTCGTTGCCATTTTCAGAACTACTATTAAAGGTTTTCATTGCCTAATTCGTATTCGGACGAGCGTATAACTTTGCCATCGCTACGGTGCGATTGTCAAATAGGGGGAAAGCCGTTTTCTCGATGCCCACAGCAACAGCAATCCCGGAACAGCCATCACCGCTGTCAGGACAAAGGGATGCAAAAAGACTAGGGCAAAGTTGGGAGCTATTTTTTGCGCAGCGTGTAGACAAGCAAAGACAGAATGCCGCTAAGTCCCACAGCGGGCCAGCCCTGATCATGATACAGGCTAAAGGCAATTAGCCCGATGGCAACTATGATGATAACAAACCCAAGCCATTGCCCTCGTTTTTGTGCAGTATAGCTTTGGCTGATGATTTCTTCCGCTAAGTTGATGCGTTTCTGTTGTTCTACTTCGGCCATATGTAAGATGCGCTCGGCCGCAACTGAATAATGCCAGAAACATTCTGGATTCCCGGCATCAACAAAAAACATAGCCGACATGCAATACTATGGACTGAAGCTTCAAGTACCCATGACACACACAACATTTGTCCCATGTGTCCAATATGTCATGGCATCATACAAGCTCTTTTGATTTTAGTGATTGCTTGGTACAATCCCCGTTTAATCTGGTTGGGGGTGCCCGTTTGCCATTGCAGCTAACCAGTCATCTAAAAGGAGTAGTTAAGCAATCGTTTCGTGTCCTGTCGGCTTTCCAAAGCCGTGGAACAGATACAAGACCATGGGAAACAGAGAAAAAGTTGTCATTGTGGTTGGGGCAGGATCGACCTACTCGGACGGATTGCGGTGCCCAATTGAGTTTCGCCCTCCCCTCAATATGGGGTTTTTTAGCAATTGCAAGAAAGATATGGAGTTATCTGATTCCTTAGACAAGGTGAGGAAATCCCTTATCAGGCTGTACGGTGTGGACCCGCTTGTTGAGAGTAACGACAATTTGGAAAGTATTTTGGTGAAAGTTCACTCCGATTTGCTTTGTCTTGGTACTCATGCATCCGGACGCGGGGATATTGAAGAGGTATTCAGGAACTTGGTCTTCCTCCTAAACAGCAGAATGGCCCATACCACTAACGAATTAGAGCCTACTAAGCACTCTAATATCAGAAAGATACTCTCCCTGTATTTGAACAAAACGGATTTTACACCGCAAGACCTTTGTTTCGTCACATTCAATTATGACCTGCACATAGAGAGGAATCTTGAGAAAATGGATAGCCTTCAGATGTACGGTTCACATAAGGGAACCATTTTCAACTTTCCTTACTTGTACGGGTTGGGAGAAGACATTCGGGTAACCAATCCTCGTAGCGGCCCCACATTCGCCGAAGCGGAATCTTCCCGCAAGGGCAGGATTGCTCTGTTGAAGTTACACGGTTCTCTGAATTGGTATTCTAGTCACACTTCATCAAAGCCTTCCTACAACGCTCTGTGTAATGCTGAAAGGACAATCCGCGTGACTTCCAGACAAGTGGTGAATCCTGACATGTACATCAAGAGAGGAAAAAAGAGATGGACGACATACCCGGTAGTTGTTCCTCCGATTATTGGCAAAGCTGCCGTTTTTCATCAGCGCATTAAGAAAGTCTGGGCGGCGGCGCGGCACCATCTCAGTACTGCAACGGAAGTTGTGATTTTTGGCTACTCGTTTCCGTCAGGGGACTATGAGAGCGTAAACATGCTCGAGAATGCGGTCGGGAAAAACGAACACTGCCGCCATGTCCGGATAATAAACCCAGACCCCTCTGTGGTACTCAGGATGGGATTAATCCCAAAGAACAAGCCGATAACGTTATTTCCCGATGCCAAGTCATTTCTTGCGACCCGCGCCCGATAACCTTCGTCCCGCCTGTGTGGAAACACCGGCGGGGCTATGCTACGGCGAATCCGTCAGTCTCGCATTGCCGCGTTGACAGACTTGTTGTCTACCCTGACATGGGCGACAGATCTGCCGTGCTTATCGCGGGCTAACGTTTGAATTATGACCTGCTTGTTTTTAATGAGGCCCGACAGTTTCTTTTTTGCGTTGGCAGCGTCGCGTTGCCCCATCTCCGAAGCATACACGTTAGCTAAGCGGACCGGATGTTTCCGACTCGCCGTTTTGAAAGTGTCGCCGCCAATGATTTCTGTAACTATTTCTTTTCTGCGCATAGCACCCTCCTGTGTTTCTGTATTGATTTAAAATTATGGTCAATATTATGAACGGTTGAAATTATAGCAGGGTTTTGAAAATGATCGGAGAGACTCGGGCTTGTCATGTTCCGCCGAGTAGCTCAAGCACCGGCATTACGGATTGTTGCCGAAGGCTGAACACAGTCCGTAGTGTGTTTCCCGCTACCGCAGCGGGCCTTCCAGAAAAAGACGCAGCCGCAAGCGCAGGGCGTCAGGCGCTATGGCAAAGGTGATGGTGGCGGGGTTGTCGCTGTACAGCAACGCTCCGCTCGTTTGTCCGGCAGGAGCGGCGCCAACCTTGAATCTGAAACTGGCATAGTTGGCATCGGGCATGGCGGTGCCGGGCAGTCTGTATGCAAATGTGGGTATACTGTTGCCTTCCAACTGAATCCCCCTGCCACTGATCAATCTCACATCAAGATTTTCTTGCAGTATTCGTCCCCCGTTAGTTTCAAGCGTGCCGTTGGCGGGCAAGGTTAGAATTTCCAGAGCGGTAAGAACATCGCCATCCTCATCTTCGAACGGAAAGTCGGTCGTCTTGAAGCGGTAGAAGGTAGTGCCCGGCGCTATGTAAATGGTGTTGTCCAGTGAAACCGGGGCATCATCGACATTGGCCACGGCGGTGGCTATCTGCAGGCATCGCTCCTCGTCATTGTTGGCATTGTCTCGAAAGCGCACGCAAATCTGCAGAAACTTGCCGACATGGGCCTGCAAGGGGGTGAAAGTAGGCGCGAGGGGGTGAACGGGAGTGTAGGCGCCGCCATGGGTGTCGGCCTGGCTCCAGATCCAGGTTGTGGAACCGAGGTCGGTGGTTGGCGTATTGTCCGGGTCTTCTATGGTGCCTTGGGTTGCGGTGATGGCGGAGTCTTCGGTGGGCGCGTTTAGGTTGCCGACATAGGTGACGGTTGGCATACCGGTGGCCGGATTGTTCTGCGCCTGCGCCTGAGTGGCTAGGATACAAAACGCGAGCAGGCAGAGTGCGCTACTCGCTACCCGCCGGTTACACGCATAGGGCGGGGGGGGGGGGGGGGGGGGGGGGGGTATTATAAACTTGTTGGTTCATATCTATTCTCCTATTCTTGGACATTCTGTTGCTTGGTGGCGTAGCAAATGTAGCCGTCAATCCGTTGCCCGTTGCCGGACAGAACTTTGGTGTTGTTCCAGGATAGCGGCAAGGTCTTCTTGGAGCATCCGGACATTTCCTTCTCGGTGAAATCGTTCCAGAAGGACGGTAAGGTCATCGTACATTATCCGGATTCTCTCTTCTTGGTCATGCGGAAGCGCCTGAGCATCTTGTTGCTCCATGGCATCGCGAATGTAGTTGCCAACTCGCCGCCAGTCGCCGGCCAAGGCTTTGGCATCATCTTGAAAAGACGGCAAGTCCTTTTCAGTGAGGCGGACGGGCGGAGGGCATATCTGAAATACGGATGCCATTCCGCGCAGGTAGTGTTTTATCTTCTCGGTCATCACAATTCCTATCTCATGCGGAGGGATTACGCTTGTCAGGTTCGTTTGGTGTCATCTCCATAGAATGAAGCAACGCATCGCGTAACTTAATTCCAATGACATAAGTTATCTTTTTTGCCTCTAAACCGGCATCGTAAGCATAGTCGGTTATCACTTTGTATTCCTCCGGGGCATTTTCTTTCAAGTCTTTCAACAAGTCATTTTTTGCATAAGAAAAGCAGTGCTCTTGTATCTCATAACGGTTCATGCCAACCACCCTGTCCTTCAGTTTATCAGCGTAGAGAGTGGCTATGCCGTCGGCCTTTGCTTTCTCAGATATTTCTTTCCCGTAATCAGTCAGGTTGATAGGGCTGGTTGATTGGGCAACCGACGCTCCAAACTTGGTACTGAGTACGCTCTGCAATCCTTGAACGGTGTTACTCAGGGTTTTAAGGCCTTTCTCCAATCTGGCAAAGCGAGCCTCCAAAGCATCAAGTCTCGTATTTGTTTTAGTGACAAATCGTGTGGCGCAAACGATGACCACAACCGCCGCCGCCAGCAGCCCGGAAGTAAGCAGGAAATCAAAAAGCAACATAGGTTAAAGCAAAAATGTATTAACAATCAATGCGCACATTATATACATACAATCAATGCGCGCTTGGCATGCATATCATATAAATTACCTATGGTGGCATCTGTATATCCTTTAATAAGCCGCATATGCGGTCTATGCATTCGGTCAAAGAACCTTGGCAAAGCGCGGAACCTTGCCATCGCTACGGTGCGATTGTCAGATACGGCGAGAGCCGTTTTCGCGATGCCCACAGCAACAGCAAGCCCGGAACAGCCATCACCGCTGTCAGAACAAAGGGACGCAAGAGACTCGGTCAAAGTTAAGAGCTGCTCTTGTGCAGAGCGTAGCCCACAACCACAGACAGGATGGTGCCAAGCCCAATAGCGGGCCAGCCCTGATCGTAATATAGACCAAAGGCAATCACTCCCAAGGCGGCTAGGATGACAACAAGCCAAATCCATTGCCCTCGTTTTTGTGCGATGTGAAATTGGTTCATGTCATTCTCCACAAAGTCATTACGCTTCTGTTGCTCTGCTTCGGCCATACGCAAGATGCGCTCGGCTGCGCCAGGCAAGACCGCATCATACCGGGCAAAATCTTCGGGTGTGGGTAGGGGGCCGTAATGCGCTTGTATAGAATGTGTTTCTATAACCCTCCCCTGTTCCCGTTCCGGTACAATTGTACCCTCTCGTGCGGATTCCGTCGGAAGGGGTGAGGGCGGCTTACTTGATGTCTGTCGCTTGCGCTTGGATGTCTTTTTCTTGGACATTCTGTTGTTCCATGGCGCGGCGAATATAACCACCGACCCGCTGCCAGTCGCCGGCTAAGGCTTTGGCATCATCGTGGAAAGAAGGCAAGTTCTTCTCGGTGAAGCGTTTGGGCGCAGGATATATTTGGAATGCGGATGTCCTCAAGTATGCCTTGCGCCGACCCTTGGAGAACTCAAGTTTGGGCGCAGGGGATATTGGGAATACGGATGCCATCCCGCGCAAGTAGTGTTTTATCTTTTCTGTCATAACAATCTTTAATGTGTTATCAGCATCAAGCGACTTACTATTATAGTACAAAGTTCAGAATGCTTGGTTTTGTCTGTTACCAATACATATTACACTGAGGACAAAATTTGTGCAATTCGGGTCATTATGGCTTATTTTCCTTCTAAAGGTGTCCAAACCAAGCTGTCGAAAACAAGCCGGAACGCTCAAAAATCCGCCACCGATGTAGAACCTTGCCATCGCTACGATGCAATCGTCAGATAGGGGGAGAGCCGTTTTCGCGATGCCCACAGCAACAGCAAGCCCGGAACAGCCATCACCGCTGTCAGGACAAAGAAGATGTCCCAGGCGCCGCCCAGCGCATCGACGACTTGCCCGCTGTGCGCCGACAGGGTTGTGCGCGAGAGGTTGCCGATCGATGCGAGGAGTGCGTATTGGGTGGCGGTGTAGGCGCGGTCGCACAGTTGCGAGATGAAGGCGACGAAGGCGACGGTTGAGATGGCCGAGGTGAATTGGTCGCTGACGACGGCGGCGGCAAACAGGCTGATGTCGGGCCCGACGCGCGCCAGCCATGCGAACATCAGGTTGGTTGCCGCCATCGCGATGCCGCAGATTATCAGCCCTTTGAGCAAGCCGTAGCGGATGCTAAAGAGACTGCCGAGGATGGAAAAGACGACGATGGTTCCCCAGCCGAGTAGCTTTGAGTAGGTGGCGATGTCGGCTTCGCTGAAACCGACTTCGCGATAAAACAGCAACGACATGCGGCCAAGAAAAGCCTCGCCGACTTTGAACAGGACGATGAAGCCGAGCAGCAACAAGGCGGTTTGCATGCCGTTGCGGCGGAAGAATTCGGACAGCGGCAACCAGAACGATGCCCGAATCCATGCGCCGGCATTGCTGAGCACATTGCCAAGGGCATTGCCAAGCACATGACCGGGCGCATGACCAAGCACAGGGCCGGAAGCGTTGCCGGCTTTGATGCCAGTTAGCACCGCCGCTCGCTCGCTTGCGGGTTCTTTGGCGAACAGCAGCGCGATGTTGGTCGCCACGATGACAACGGCCATCAGCAGATACGTCATCCCCCACGGGTTTTCAACGCCGGCTTGTTTGAGCCAGTCCGCCGCATACAGTGCGATGGCGCCGCCCGCGTTATAGCCGGTGTACCAGCCGGCGGTTGCAATCGCAGCGCCCGCCGCAATCATCGCCGATTCATTCTTTTGCATCAGTTCAATGCGCATCGCATCGATGGCGACATCCTGAGTGGCGGATGCGGCGGCGATAATCAAACCGAAGGTTGCAATCACCCACGGATTGACGGGCAACGAATAAAAATACAAGCCGACGGCGGACAGCAGGATGACGGCTTGCAACATCAGAATCCACGACCGCCTGCGTCCCAGCGCATCGCCAAGCCACGGGATGCGCAGCGCATCGACGAGCGGCGCCCACAGAAAGTTCAGAGCGTAGACGGTGGCGATGTAGCCGAACAGACCGATGGCGCTGCGGGTGAAGCCCGCGTCCTTGAGCCACAGCGTTATCATCGCGCCGTGCAGCACCCACGGCAAACCGCTGATGATGCCTATCAGCAGCACCTTGGCGAGGCGGCTGTCGGCATAGGCTTTGAGCACGGAGGCGGTCATGTCGCGGATGTCACAGAAATGGCGGGCGGCAGTTTGTAGTCTATTATCAGCGGCGCGTGATCGGAGAAGAAGCGCTCCTTGTAGATGCGCGCTTTGTCGGCGCACCCGCGCAAGGCCGGGGATGTCACGTGATAGTCGATGCGCCAGCCGACATTCTTCGCCCGCGCCTGTCCGCGGTTTGACCACCAGGTGTACTGGTCGGGGCCGGGGCAGACTTCGCGAAAGGCGTCGTTGTAGCCGGCCTCATCAAACAGCCAGTCCAGCCAGGCGCGCTCCTCGGGCAGAAAGCCGGAATTTTTTCTGTTGCCGCGCCAGTTTTTCAAGTCTGTCTCTTTGTGCGCGATGTTCCAGTCGCCGCAGATGATGTAGTGGCGTTTGCGCCGCTTGAGGGCGAGCAGGTGCGATTTGAATTCGTCCAAGAAGCGAAACTTGGCTTGCTGTCGTTCGTCGCTTGAGGAACCCGACGGCGCGTAGAGCGAGATGACAGAGAGATTTTTGAACTGCGCCTCGATGTAGCGGCCTTCGCTGTCAAACTCGCGGCTGCCAAAGCCGGCAATCACTTTGCGCGGCTTGTGGCGGCACAGCAGGCCGACGCCGCTGTAACCTTTTTTGAGCGCGCCGTGATAGTGGCAGCGGAACGCTTTGGGATGAAAGACCGTATCCGACAGTTGCTCGGGCTGGGCTTTGAGCTCCTGAATGCAGACGAAATCCGCCTTCTGTCGCGCAAGCCAGGCGAAGAAGCCCTTGGCGTTGGCGGAGCGGATGCCGTTGGCGTTGAAACATATTATGCGCATAGGCTCATCGTCGGCTTGGCGCGGTTGCGACTGTTTTCCTGTTTGTGGCGGCGCTTGTTCATGGCTACTTTGGTCGCCGACCTTTCCTTTCGGAATTGAGGCCGGCCTTACATCATAATAGCGCAGAGACTATAATGGCAGAAATTTTTTCCATAAAAGTGGCTTCAATTTTTAGATTATATGCCAGCACGACATTTTGGGTGTTTATGCTTGCGCTAAGCTCGGCGGCGCTTGCCGATGAGCCGCGGAACTATTGCCCGGCCGAGCAGTCGGCGCGAAGCGGCGACAGAGAGATGGGGGTGTCCGCCGACAGGGTCGGCGCGCGCGAGAAAGGGATGTCGATGCTGGAGGGCAATGTGCAACTCAATTTGAGCGCCGCGCTCGTTCGCGCCGACAAGGTGACGTATGACTCGCAGAGCGAGCGCGTCAAAGCCAAGGGCGATGTGCGTTATACCAACTGCGATCCGAAAGACCCGTGGTGGTTTATTTCCGCCGATGAGGTTTCTTATGACGTTGCGAACAATCAGGGGCGGGTCAAAAATGCGTGGTTGCATTTTCTCGATGCGCCGGTTTTCTATCTGCCCCGCTATCGGTTCTCCACCAGCGATTCGGTGCGCCGAAGCGGCTTTCTGGCGCCGGAGATAGGCAACTCCAGCACGTCGGGGCGCGAGATCAGCGCGCCGTTCTACTTTGACTTGGCGCCGAACAAAGACATCACCTTTGAGCCGCGGTATTACAGCAAACGGGGGACGCAACTCAATGTTGAGTCGCGCTATTTGTACAAGTTGGATCGCGGCAATTTTGAATTTTCCACGCTGGACGACAGCGAGTTCGATCAGGAGCGACACGCCTATAAGTACAACCATGTTTCCGCCGTCGGCGACAAGTTTTCGGCAGAGCTCGACTTGCAGTATGTGTCCGATGACGAGTATCTGGAAGACTTCGGCAGAGGATTTAATGTGTACGGCGAGTCGTATCTGCGCAGCCACGCCACGATGAACTGGTTCTACCGCGGCTGGAATATGACACTCTCCGGCGAGCGCTTGGCGCGCTCCAGCGATGACGTATCGCCCGCGCGCCCGTATCAAAAGCGCCCCCGCTTTTCCGTCGGCAGACGGTTTGATCTGGATGACACCGGTCTGAGCGTCGGCGTGTTGTCGGACACCGCCGAATTCGCGAACAAGAACTCCTTTATTGCGGATGCCGCCGGCATGCAAACCGTTGTCCCCAAAGGCACGCGCTTTCACAACGAGGCGGATATGCGGTGGTCGTATCGCCGTCCGGGGTTTCACGTTACGCCGCAAGTCTCTGTGCATCATACGCGCTACAAGCTGCGTCGCACCGACGACCACAACCGCACCGTGCCGTCTTTTAGTTTGCGCACCGGGCTGGTATTTGAGAAAGACCACAGCCGCTATCGCCACACCCTTGAGCCCGAACTTTTTTACCTCAATGTGCCCTACCGCGCGCAGGATGACTTGCCCGATTTTGATACCTCCGAGAGCGAGTTTCGCTTTGCGCGGTTGTTTGACAGAAACCGCTTTAACGGTATCGATCGCATCGGGGATGCGGATCAGGCGACCGCCGCCCTCACGTCGCGTCTGCTGCACAAGCGCAGCGGGATTGAAGCGTTGCGCATGAGCCTTGGCCGCACATTTTATTTTCGCAGCCGGCGGGTGAACTTGCCCGCCGCCGCCGGCGCGCCGCTGTCGGCGGCGCGCGAGAACAAGTCCGACCTCGCCGGCGAGGTCGCGATTAATCCGAATAGCAAGGTGCGGTTTCTGTCGTCGTTGATCTGGGATAGCGAAGAAAACGAGACCGAGCGGAGTATGCTGATGGCGTCGCTCAATGGCGGCGAGGCGTATTCGGCGAATCTGTTTTTCGGACACAAGCGGGATGACTTTGAGCAGGCGGGAATCAGCGCGAACTTTCCGCTCGGCGGCAACTGGAAACTCTTCGGCGCGGCGTCGTATGATGTGGACAGCAAGAAATCGCTGAACACGCTTGCGGGGATCGAATACAACGATTGCTGTTTTAGCGCCAGAATAGGGTTCCAGCGGCGTTTGAACGATGTCACCGGCGAGGGCGGAGAAATAAGCGCCGGCGGATTGAGCCATGACAACTTTATCGGTTTGCAATTAAACTTGCACGGCGTCGGAAGGGTCGGCGATGATGTGAGCAGTATGATTAAGAACTCCAGCTTTTTGCAGTGAGCGAGAATTGATGAGAAGACGCATAGTTGAAATTTTTATCTGTGGCCTGATAATTTTTTCGGGCGCGGGCGTTGCCGCCGAGCGGACGCTCGACCGCATCGTTGCGTTTGCCGCCGACCGCGCGATCACCGAGCGCGAGTTGCGAGCGGGGGTGTCGCGGTTTGCGAATATGCTCGAGCAGCAGGGCCGGGAAGTTCCCGCTCGGGAAATGCTGGTCGGCGAAGTGCTGCAAAAGATGATTATCCGCGCGCTGCAACTGCACGAAGCGGAGCGCTTGGGCATGGTGGCCGATGAGGCGAGCGTGGAGCGGGCGATAGAGAGCATCGCCGAAAAAAATAATATGACGCTCGCGGAAATGCGCCGAGCGATGGAGGAGCAGGGCGAGGATTACAAGACCTTTCACAACAAGGTGCGCGAGGATTTGTTGATCAGGCGGGTGCAACAGCGCGAAGTGGTGGAGCGGATTAATGTGAGCGATGCGGAGATACGCCGCCGCTTGTATGCGTCGGGAGAGGATGTTGCGTTTCGCTATTCGTACTTGCGCGTCGCCGTCGGGACAGAAAAGAGCGGACGGAGCCCCGAACGGTTGCTTGCGAGCATTAAAAGGCGCGCCGCTGAGGGCGGCGAGTTCCTTGAGTTGGCGCGCGAAGCGGCGCAAACGGACGGCGCGGAGCTCATCCGTTCGGGGTGGCGCGCGAGCGCGCAGATGCCGGCGGCCATTGCCAAGCGGGTGGTCGCGATGGAAGTCGGCGCGGTCGCGCCGATTATCAAAACGCCGAAGCATCTGTATCTGCTGCGCCTCGATGCGCGGCGCAAGGAGGGCGAGGCGCCGGTGATGCAACGCCAATACCGTGTGCGACATATCTTGATTGCTCCGAATGTGATGGATACCGATGAGATAGTGCGGAAGAAACTGCGCAAGATGAAGCGGCGGATTGAGAACGGCGCCGACTTTGCGCGCTATGCAAAGCGCTACTCGCAGGACCCCGGCAGCGGTTTCAAAGGCGGCGATTTGGGCTGGATTGACTTGCGGAACATGGTCGCGGAGTTTTCCGAGAAAGTGCGCGCCGCCCGCAAGGGCGAACTCGTCGGCCCCTTCCGCACCCAATACGGATGGCATCTGTTGCGGGTGTCGGATACGCGCGAACAAGATATGAGCGAGCAACTCGAGCGCGCCGGCGTGATCGCAGAGATTCGTCAGGAAAAGGCGGAAGCGGAAATCAATGCCTGGCTTTTGCGTTTGCGCGAAAGATATTATGTCGATGTAAGGCTGTAGCCGCGTGTCGATCAAAACGGATATCGGATAGGCCGACGGAGGGGCGGATGACAAACGCTGAGCGCAGACCCGAGACGATAGCGATTACCATCGGCGAGCCCGCCGGTATCGGGCCTGATATCGTCGTCGCCTTGGCGCATATCGCCTTTGATGCGCGGCTTGTCGTCTTGGGTGATGCGGAGCTTTTGCGCGCCCGTGCGCGCGCGCTGAATATTGCGCTGAAGACGGAGACCTTTGACCGCGATACGGCGGGAGCGCACCGAGGCGACGGACATCTTACGGTGTTGCCGCTGCCGGTTGCGGCGCCGGTGCGAGCGGGCGAGATCGATTCGGCGAATGCGCGCTATGTCTTGCAACTGCTCGATCGCGCGGCGCGCGGTTGTCTGGCGGGCGAGTGGCAGGCGCTGGTAACCGGCCCGATTCACAAGGCGGCGGTGATGCAAGCCGGAATTTCGTTTGCCGGCCATACCGAGTATCTGGCGCAGTTGTGCGGGGCGCCGACGGTGATGCTGCTTGCGAACGATAAGCTGAAGGTCGCGCTGGCAACGACTCACTTGCCGCTAAAAGATGTTCCCGGGCGGATTACGCAAGACGGTTTGGAGCGGGTGATGCGCATCGTGCGCCGTGATTTTGTCGAGCGGTTCAAAATTGCAACGCCGCGCATCGGTGTCTGCGGGCTGAACCCGCACGCCGGCGAAGCGGGGCATCTGGGCGCGGAGGAGCGGGAGATCATTGAACCGCTGATACGCAAATTGCAGCGCGAACGGTTTGACCTGACCGGGCCGCTGTCGGCGGATACGGCGTTTACCGACGAGAGTATCAAGCGTTACGATGTCATCGTTGCGATGTTTCACGATCAGGGCTTGCCGGTGATAAAGCGGATGGGATTTGGCGAGACGGTAAACATCACCTTGGGCCTGCCGTTTGTCCGCACCTCGGTGGATCACGGTACCGCATTGGAGCTCGCCGCAAGCGGCAAGGCTTCTTGTGGCAGTCTTGTCGCGGCGGTACGGCGGGCGATCGCATTGTGCCGGGCGTAAGAGCATGGCGGTACGCAAACGCTTCGGCCAACATTTTTTACGCGACCCGCAGATTGTCGGGCGGATCATAGATCTGATCACGCCGCCGCCCGATAACCGCGTGGTTGAGATAGGCCCCGGGGAAGGCGCGCTGACGCTGCCGTTGCTGCGGCGCGGCGCACGTGTTGATGCGTCGGAGCTCGCCGCAAGCGGCAAGGCTTCTTGTGCCAGTCTTGTCGCGGCGGTACGGCGGGCGATCGCATTGTGCCGGGCGTAAGAGCATGGCGATACGCAAACGCTTCGGCCAACATTTTCTACGCGACCCGCAGATTGTCGGGCGGATCATAGATCTGATCACGCCGCCGCCCGATAACCGCGTGGTTGAGATAGGCCCCGGAGAAGGCGCGCTGACGCTGCCGTTGCTACGGCGCGGCGCGCGTGTTGATGCGTCGGAGCTCGCCGCAAGCGGCAAGGCTTCTTGTGGCAGTCTTGTCGCGGCGGTACGGCGGGCGATCGCATTGTGCCGGGCGTAAGCGCATGGCGATGCGCAAACGCTTCGGCCAACATTTTCTGCGCGACCCGCAGATTGTCGGGCGGATCATAGATCTGATCACCCCGCTGTCGGCGGATACGGCGTTTACCGACGAGAGCATCAAGCGTTACGATGTCATCGTTGCGATGTTTCACGATCAGGGCTTGCCGGTGACAAAGCGGATGGGGTTTGGCGAGACGGTCAATGTCACCTTGGGCCTGCCGTTTGTTCGCGCCTCGGTGGATCACGGTACCGCATTGGAGCTCGCCGCAAGCGGCAAGGCTTCTTGTGGCAGTCTTGTCGCGGCGGTACGGCGGGCGATCGCATTGTGCCGGGCGTAAGCGCATGGCGATGCGCAAACGCTTCGGCCAACATTTTCTGCGCGACCCGCAGATTGTCGGGCGGATCATAGATCTGATCACCCCGCCGCCCGATAACCGCGTGGTTGAGATAGGCCCCGGGGAAGGCGCGCTGACGCTGCCGTTGCTGCAGCGCGGCGTGTGTGTTGATGCGATAGAGATAGACCGGGACTTGGCCGCGCGCTTGCCCAGTGTCGAGCCCGCCGCCGGTCGCCTGCGCGTGTTTTGCGAGGACGCGCTCGCTTTTGATTTCGCATCGCTTGCCGATGCGCGCGCGATTAGGCTCATCGGCAATTTGCCATACAACATATCGACCGCGTTGTTGTTTCGCCTGATGCGTTTCCGCCCGTGTATCGGCGACATGTATTTTATGCTTCAGCGCGAGGTCGCGCATGGTTTGGCAGCGCCCGCCGGCGCCGCGGATTACTCGCGGCTGAGCGTGATGGCGGCGTATTGTTTTGAGACCGCCGTGCTGTTTGATGTGCCGCCCGCCGCGTTTCATCCGCCGCCCGCCGTTGTCTCCGCCTTTGTCCGCATGTTGCCGCGTCCGGGGGTGTCGCCGGAGAAGACAGCCGCATTGGACGCGCTCGTCAAACGCGCTTTTTCCAAACGCCGCAAGACGATTGCCAATGCGCTGGCGCCGTTGTTTGATGAGGCCGCCTGGCGGCGCATGAACATCAATCCCGCTATGCGTCCCGATGCGGTGTGCGTCGATGACTACCTTCGCATGGTAGAATATCTTTCGCTTGCGCCAAGCAATTCGGGAGAATAATGATGACTTCAAAACGCTATGAGATCAGTGTGGATGTTGAAACACAGTATATAGAGGAACAGTCCGACAGTTCCGAGGGCCGCTATGTTTTTTCTTACCGGATAACGATTCTTAACGAGGGCAATGTCACCGCACAATTGCTTTCCAGACATTGGGTCATTACCGACTCTAATCAAAAGACACAAGAGATTCGCGGCGACGGGGTTGTCGGCGAACAACCGCGTTTGGGGCCGGGCGCGACATTCCATTACACCAGCGGCACGGTCTTGGAAACTCCTTTCGGCACGATGCGCGGCAGTTATCGGATGCTGGCCGAAGACGGCACCGAGTTTGAAGCGCCGATCAAAGAGTTCATCCTGACCGCGCCGCGCACGCTGCACTGAGGCGCGTCCGCGCCCGAACCTTTCCGGTCGCGGCGGCATTCCTGAGAGCGAACCATGAGTCTTTATGCGATAGGCGATGTGCACGGTTGCTACGACTGCTTGCAACGCTTGCTCGAGAAGATTGCTTTTGATCCGGTTGCGGATGAGTTGTGGTTTAGCGGGGACTTGGTCAATCGCGGCGATAAATCGCTTGAGGTGTTGCGCTTTGTCAAGGGGCTGGGCGCCGGCGCTGCTTGCGTTCTGGGCAATCACGAGTTCCATTTGATGCGCTTTGCTCTCGGCCTGTCCGAGACGCGCGATGCCGGTTTGCGCGCGGCGCTGGCGGCGGATGACCGCGATGAATTGCTCGAGTGGTTGTATCAGTGTCCGCTGGCGCGGGTTGCCGAGCGGCAAAAATTGATCATGGTGCACGCGGGCTTGTTGCCGCAGTGGGATGTCCGGACGGCTTTGCGTTTGTCCGACGAAGTGAGCGCGCAGCTCGCCGATGCCGATAGCAGGCAGATGTTTTTTGAAACGTTGTATGGCGACCGGCCCGACTGTTGGGACGCGAAACTTACCGGCATGGATCGCTTGCGGGTGGCGGTCAATGCGATGACCCGCATGCGCTATCTGAATGAGCGGACGATGGCGATGGCGCTTTCGTGCACCGAGGCTCCGGGGCAACAGCCTGCGGGGCTGCGCCCTTGGTATGCCTTTGCGCATCCGCGCGAGGGCTATACGACGCTTTACGGGCATTGGGCGAGTCAGGGGTTTCGGCGCGGGAGCGATACCATCGCTTTGGATTCGGCGTGTGTTTGGGGGGAGCGGCTCAGCGCTATGCGCCTGGATGACGGGCGCGAGCGGTTGTTTCAGGTTGAATGCGGCTGATTCAAGCGGCGCGCAAGATGCGCTCCAGCTTCTCAAAGCGCATAGCGTAGTCGTTGTTCTCATCCGCCGCGTGTTCGCCATCGGCGCAGACCGTCCATTCGCTTTCATCGATTTGCGGGAAGTAAGTATCGCCTGCTATGGTCACATCCAGGCGCGTTCGGTAGATGCGTTGTGCCCGGCCCAAAAAGAGCCGGTAGGTCTCGGCGCCGCCGATGACAAAGCATTCGCGAGAGCCGATCAGTTCGCCTAGCGCAGCGGGGGAAGAGATGACTTCGCACGCGGGCGGCGCCGCGATGCCGCTGCGGCTCAGGATGATATTGCGCCGCCCCGGCAATGGTTTTGCCAGCGATTGAAAGGTCTTTCTGCCCATGACGATAGGGTGTCCCAAGGTGATTTTCTTGAAGCGTCGCAAGTCGGCGGACAGGCGCCACGGCATCTTTCCGTTCATGCCGATCACACGGTTTTGCGAATAGCAGGCGATGATGGAAAGGTTCATGTTCAAACCGCAACGGGGGCCGCGATGTGATCGTGCGGCCGATAGTTTTGCAACACGATATCTTCGTAGCGAAATGCAAACAGGTCTTTGCGGTCGGGGTTTAGTTCCAATGTCGGCAAGGGCTTGGGTTCGCGCCCGAGTTGCGTTTTTGCCTGTTCGATATGGTTGCAATACAGGTGCGCATCGCCGAGGGCATGTATCAACTCGCCGCAACCGAGACCGCACACTTGCGCCATCATCTTTAACAGCAGGGCATAGGATGCGATGTTGAACGGCACGCCGAGAAAGACATCGGCGCTGCGCTGGTAGAACTGACACGATAACTTGCCGTCCGCGACATAGAACTGCATCAGCACATGGCACGGCAGCAGACGCATCTGCGCCAGCTCGCCGACATTCCACGCGCTGACGAGCATGCGTCTGGAATCGGGGTCGCTGCGAATCGTATCTATCACTTGCCGCAACTGGTCGATGTGCGCGCCGTCGGCCGTGCCCCAGCGCCGCCATTGTTTGCCGTAGATGGGGCCGAGCTCGCCGTTTTCATCGGCCCACTCGTCCCATATGGACACGCCGTTTTGTTTCAGGTAGGCGGTGTTGGTGTCGCCTTTTAGAAACCACAACAACTCGTGCGCGACGGATTTGAAATGCAATTTTTTTGTCGTCAGCAACGGGAAGCCGTCGTCCGGCGAATAGCGCGATTGCCAACCGAACAGGGAGAGCGTTCCGGTGCCGGTGCGATCGGTTTTTTGGGCGCCGGAACAAAGAACGGATTCGAGAAGTTTGAGATAGGTGCGCACTGGTCCGAATTGAGTAAGCGATAAATTCTAGCACACTGTTATCATTCCCCCTCGCCGCATCGCCCATCGCTTTCGGCTCGTGCTCTGCGACTCTCCCGCGAGGGGAGAGTGATACTCGCACGAACAATACTCTCCCCTCGCGGGAGAGTCAATGTGGCGAAGCCACATTGGAGAGGGGGGATGCTTCTATCTCGCGCTACCGTCGTGCAAGCCGGAAGCTTTCCCCCTCGCCGCATCGTCCATCGCCTTCGGCTCGTGCTCTGCGACTCTCCCGCGAGGGAGAGTGATACTCGCACGAACAATACTCTCCCCTCGCGGGAGAGTCAATGTGGCGAAGCCACATTGGAGAGGGGGGATGCTTCTATCTCGCGCTACCGTCGTGCAAGCCGGAAGTTTTCCCCCTCGCCGCATCGCCCATCGCCTTCGGCTCGTGCTCTGCGACTCTCCCGCGAGGGGAGAGTGACGCGCACTGACACTGTGCGAGGAGGGAGTGATTACGGCGGTGCGATCAGCGCGGCGCTCGGTTCGGGTTTGCAAACAACAGCCACACTCCGAGCAGGAATAACGGCACAGACAGCGCTTGTCCGATCGTCAGCCAGCCCCAGGCGATGAAACCGATGTGGGCATCGGGTTCGCGGAAAAATTCGACCGCAAACCGCGCCGCTGCGTAGAGGATCGCAAACCACGCGCTGACCCGCCCGAGCGCTCTCGGTTTGCGCGAGTAAATCCACAACACGACAAACAACACGACCCCTTCAAAAAAGAATTCGTACAGTTGCGACGGGTGGCGCGGCAGCGGGCCGGCGCGGGGGAAGACCATCGCCCACGGCGCGTCGCTGACGCGCCCCCACAATTCGCCGTTTATGAAATTGCCGATACGACCGGCCCCCAGTCCAATCGGGACTAATGGTGCGGTGAAGTCCGTTACCTCAAGGAAGCGAAGCTTATTTTTGCCGGCAAAAACCCACAGCGCGAGCAGTACGCCGACGAGTCCGCCGTGGAAGCTCATGCCGCCTTCCCAGATAAAAAATATGCTGATAGGGTCGGCGAGCAATGCGCCGAAGTTATACGCGAGCATATAGCCGACCCGCCCGCCGACGATGGCGCCGATGATGCCGCAGAAAAGCAGGTCGCTGACTTGCTCGCGCGCGATCTCTGCGCGGGGGGCTTTGGCGCGATGGTGTCCGAGCGCCAGGAACGCGCCGAAGCCGAGCAAGTACATCAGGCCGTACCAGTGAACCCGAAGCGGCCCGATGGCGATGGCAACGGGGTCAATCTGCGGGTATTCAAGCATGTTTGTCCGGCGCTAAGTAAATTGCTTGCTTCATATCAGTCCGTTATTATAATGGCAATTATGGACAAGAAGCTTTTTTGCATCATGGAGCAGGGTGCGTTGATAAACCAAGAACTCACGCTCGAACGCAAGCGGCAGTTTGCCAAGCCCTATTGCGACTTCTATCGCGTCAACTGGCATAGGCGAGGCGACCCCAACGCGCAATGGACGCTGAAATATTCCCAAGTGTCCGAGAATCGCAACTTCATGTATGAGAAGACCCGCGGCAAGTACGAATACTATATATTCTCCGACGATGATATTCGTTTCAGCGCCGCGGACGGCGGCGATGTGGCGGAGGCGATCAAACGCGATCTCTTGGACTATCGGCCGGTTTTTGCCGGCTTCTTTTCTGCTTTGCGATACAAAAAGCCGCTGGACAGAACGCAGCGCGTCAAGTGCGGGGTCATCCACGATATGGATTGCATCGTTTGCAACGCAAGTTTTGCCGACGCTTGTTTTCCGGTTATTTATCACGGTGTCGATTGGACGCAGGATTATATGTACTACCTCGCCTTGCGACTGTGCCCCGAGAAGTACCATATTTATTTGGATGTGGAAGCGCAAAACACCCGCTACCATTGGCTCGATGCCGAGACCCCGCACCACAACAACCCGTTTGATGTGCGCCCCGACCTGATCAAACTGGCGTTGCCCGAACACCGGCAAGGGATGGAGGAATATTTTGAGTTTCGCCACAGGTGTTTCAACGACCAGGGTTTTAGGGAAGAGAACAAAGTGTTCGGCATGTGGTTCAACGAAGACTGCGCGCCGGATAGCGCGCCGCGAGATATCACGCCGGCCGAAGTTGGCACGGTGCTCAATGTCAAGCATCCGGACTTTGTCAATAGAAAAGTTCGGCTGTCGTTTTCTGACCGCGCCAAGCGGCTCTATTTGCGCAAAATGTTCCACCGGTGGTTCGCCGCGCGCTGCCCGCGCGATTCCGTCATCCGCCGCGCTCTGCGTTTCGTATTTCCGCTGAATACGCGGATATGGATGTTGTGCGCCTATGCCAGAGTCGTATCTTTTTGTTTGCGGCTGAGTCGCTAAAGCGTCCGCGCGGCGGTTGTCGTTCTGTCGTTATGCGCCGACAGATACGCCGGATATTCTCAGCGCAAGAAAATCATTGCGCTGGTCGGAGTGAGAGGATTTGAACCTCCGACCCCTGCCTCCCGAAGGCAGTACTCTACCAAGCTGAGCTACACTCCGATCAATTTGTTGCGGCAGTCAGCGCGCACATTATACATTTTGCGCCCGCGATTGTCGCGCGACCTCGGGCGGCAACTGCGCGAGAATGGCTTCGCGGCACGCATCGGCCAGCTCGCGCCGGCCCCTCTTGGCAGCCGCGACCGGCTCGGCAAAGCTGACGCGGACATCGGTATTTTTGCACCGCAATATCGCCGCCGCATGGGCAAAAACGGATTGCTCGCGGACAAACGGCACCAGCGGATTGACCCCGTTCGCGGCGGGGTAATGTATCGCGACGGGTTGCACCATGTTGCCGGTGTCGATGGCGGCGGCGAACAGGCGCGGAAAGAACGCCTTGACCAGCGCGCCGTTTGACGTCGTGCCTTCGGGAAATACCACCGTGCTGATATTGCTTTGCAGCCGCTTGGCGATGGCTTCGCATGCCGCGCCCGCGCCGTCGCCGCGGGTGATAAAGATGGTGCCGAAATGGGATGCGATGCCGCCGAACAAAAACCAGTTTCTCACCTCGGCTTTTGACAAAAAGCACGAGGTGCGCAAGCTGCCGAGCACGAGGATGTCCAACCACGATATGTGGTTTGAGACCAGCAACGGCGCGTCGGGGTGCGGGCTCCCCCGCACTTGAATGCGCACACCGAGCAGACGCAGTTGCGCCCGCATAAGCCATGTAATCAGCGCGCTTTGGAAGGCGGTGAAACGGGTGTTGCCGGGTGCGCCGAGCAACGGACTGATAGCGGCGGCGAGCAGGACATGCAGGCACGAACCGATGAAGCGAAGCGCAAAACGCATGTGGGTCATTCTTTTATGCCGACGGCCGAGTCTTGCAGGTGTTTTTGCAGCGTTGCAAAATCCTCAATCGGCTCGCGGCAGGTCGCCCCGCGGCACGGGTAGGCGCAGGCTGTTGCGCGCGGCAACTTATCCGCCATCCCTTCAATGGTCAATTTCTCTGCGCTCGGTATCGCAAAGCAGATCCGCAACGGGTTATAGCGGAGCGCTGTTTGCGCAAGCCATCGTTCGCACTCGGCAGCGGGGGCGCGGATGATCAATGTTTCCGACAAGTCGTCTTGCTCAAGCGCGGCTTTGAGCAGGCCGGCGTGATTCTCCGGCGAGCGCGTGATAGCGCCGCCGGCTTGGGCGATTGCTCTTGCGGCGGCGCTCAGATATTTTTCGTTGCCGAGAATATTGCCCAATGTGGTCAGCGCGCCCGCGGCGGCGCCATAGCCCGAGGGTGTCGCTTCATCGGCCAGTATGCGCGGGCGCTGGAGCAGCGTCTCGTGGTCGTGGGAGGTGAAAAAGAACCCGCCTTGTTCGGTATCTTCAAACCGCGCAATCAAGGTGTCGGCAAGTTCGCAGGCGAAGATAAAATAGTCGCTGTTCCATCGGCTTTGGCAGACTTCGAGTATCGCGTCGATTAAAAACGCGTAATCGTCCAGATACGCGTTTAACTTTGGCTCGCCTCCGTTCCACGATGCCAACAGACGCCCGTCCCGCCACATGGCGCGGCGGATAAATTCCAGCGCGCAGACCGCCGATGACAGATATTCTTTTTTGCCGAGCAAGCGGGCGGCTTGTGCCATGGCTTTGATCATCAGCCCGTTCCATGCGGTCAATACCTTGTCATCGCGCGCCGGTCGTATCCTTTGCTCGCGCTGTTTGAGCAACCGGCTCTGTCCGCGCCGCAGCAGCTCGCGGATGTCATCTTCCGCGGCGGCAAACCGTTCGGCAAGCTCGGCGATCGTGCGCTTTTGATAGAGATGCCAGCGCCCTTCAAAGTTCGGGAGATCGTCCAGGCCGAAGCGGGCGGCATACGCGGGGTAGTCTTGCCGCAGAAGGCTTTTTACTTCTTGCGGGTCCCAGACATAGTATTTGCCTTCGACGCCCTCCGAGTCGGCATCCAGCGCCGAGTAAAAACCGCCTTGCGGGGATTGCATCTCGCGCATGACCCATCGCGCGGTGTCGTCGGCGCACTCTGACAGCAGCGCATCGCCGGATAGGCGCCAGGCTTGCGCTAACAGTCCCAGCAAGCCCGCATTGTCGTAAAGCATCTTCTCAAAATGCGGGATCAGCCATTTCTCGTCTACCGAGTAGCGGCAAAATCCGCCGCCGAGTTGGTCGCAGATTCCGCCGCGACAAACTTTCTCAAGCGTAAATAACGCCATGTGCAAGGCGCGGCTGTCGTCGTTGCGAGCGGCGTGTCTGAGCAGCAACTCGATGTAATGACAGTTCGGAAACTTCGGTTCGTTGCCGAATCCGCCGTGTTGCGGATCAAATAATTTGCCCAGATTGGCGACCGCTTGTTGTGCGAGCGCCGCCGCCGCGGGCATCGTGTCGGTTGCGGCGGCAGAGAATATGTCGCCGAGCGATCGGCGCACCGCTTCCCTATGGTCGTGCAACGCGTTCTTGTTGGCGTGATAGTACTCGTGCGCGCGTCTGAGCACATCCTTGAAAGGCGGCAAGCCGTGGCGTTGCTCTTTGGGGAAATAGGTGCCGCCGAAGAAAGGCGTTTGGTCTTGCGGCAGGAGAAACATGGTCAAGGGCCAGCCGCCGGAACGCTGTGTGATCAGTATTTGCGCGGTCTGATAAATCTTATCCAAGTCGGGCCGCTCTTCGCGATCCACTTTGATATTGACAAAGAGTTCGTTCATCACCGCGGCGGTCTCTTCGTCTTCAAACGATTCGTGCGCCATGACGTGACACCAATGGCACGCCGAGTAGCCGATGGATAACAGTATCGGTTTGTCTTGTTCGCGCGCGACATCCAGCGCGGCTTGGTTCCACGGGCGCCACGCCACCGGATTGTCCGCGTGTTGCAACAGGTAGGGGCTGGTTTCCTGTGCGAGGCGGTTGATGTGTTTTTGCGTTGACATAGGGCGGGGTCTGGCAAGCCGGTGCGTAAGTTGTATAATTCATCTTACTACGATTTCTCTGTTTCTGGCATTATTCGTCATTCATTATTATGGTGATCACCCGCGATGTTCCGTTTGTAGCGGTTATTAACCCGCCTGTGCTCGGCGCCCGCCGTCGCAAACGCCTTGAGGCGCATCTGCCGACATGCCGCGGTCGCATTCCGTCGGTGAAGTACATGGGCGTGAACAAAAACCACCTTGATATCAGGGGCTGGAACAGCCCGTTGCTGCGCGATGAGCGCGGCTTTTTTATCCGCTCAAAATTGGCGCTGGGGCTGGAGCCGCATGTTAAAGACTTCAAGAAAGAGTACGGGCATTACTTTCGGGTCGGCCCGCGCGATGTTCCGATGGAGAAAGCATCCGCGGGGACTGTCGCGATGATCGCTTGTGCGATATCTCATATTCAGGTTTGGGAGTATGTCGCGCGCGAACTGGAAGACGATCAGGCGGCGTTGATTCTTGAAGACGATGTGTTTCTGAGCAGAGACCAATCCTTTGACACAGTGCGGATGCCCGCAGAGGCGGACATACTGTATCAATCGCACAGGGTGACGCCGGGCGAAGCGTATGACGAAGAGTTTTTTCGGGTCAAAGCTTCCGCATCCGGGGCCTACACGTACTTTCTGACCGCAAAAGGGGCGAACAAGTTATGCGCCGCTTTGTTGCCGGCGCCGGATTGTCGCGATATCGATATGGAGATGTTCCGCGAGTGGGCTTTGGATCGCGACCTATACAAAGTGTTTGCCGCCCCGAAGATGAATGTTCGCCACGCGATGGGGGGAAGGTCTCTGATAAAGGAAGAGCCCGTGCGCCGCTGCCGCTTGGGAAAGAAATTATGGCAATATATGCTTTTGTCCCTGCGGGGCATAAAAAATAAAGTGTTAGAATAAATGCTTTTGCGGATTTGAGCGTATTGTTCGGAGGAAGAAAATTATGGCGGATAATGACATAACAAGCAAAGCAAATAATGTGGTCGGCCAGTGGGATGGCGCCGATGTCAATGATCTGAAAGTTGAGTTGATGCGGGTGAAAAAGGAATTGAGAGAGCAAGAGAGCGGCGACAAGGTCGAAGTGACCGGCATCCCTCATCGCGATCAGTTTCCCGATGACTTGAAAGATTTCACTCCCTATCTGTTATGGGGCTGTGACAAAAACGGGATGTGTCTCGTCGGTTCCGGCGCCAATCGCACGGAGTCGGTCGAAAGCATTCGCGAGTTCTATGCGAACGATATCGCCAAGGACGCGCTGAATCGCAATCGGGAGTAAATGCCCATTCGGGTTTCGCTGCGGGCGCGTAGCTCAGCCGGTTAGAGCACCACCTTCACATGGTGGGGGTCGTTGGTTCGAATCCATCCGCGCCTATCGCCTTGTGCCTATCGCCTTGGCCCAGCAATCAATAGCCGCCTTTGCGGCGGCTTTCGGGCAAGCCCGCGATGCGCCCGGCCTGCTTGCTCGGGTCTTTCGGGAACAAGTCGTACAAGTCTTTCGCGCCGACGCCTTTGTCGCCCCACTTCGCTTGCATCGCTTTGACTATGTTGCGCGTGTTGGGTTGGTTTTCGTTATTGTTGAGAAACTCCTCGCGCAAATAATTCAGCACATCCCAATGTTTGTCCGTCAGCGCCAGATCGTCGGATCGGGCAATCGCTTCGGCGACATCGGGCGTCCAATCCTGCGCATTGAGCAGATAGCCGTTGTCATTCGTTTCGATTTCTTTGTCTTTTACCGCTAATGTCGGCATCGTTTTTGTCTCCTGATAAAAGTTGAATGGATAAGTGAGGCGATAATTTTACCACTTTCCCGTAAGCTATCCTTTTCCCTCACAAAGGCAGAGTATTGCACAGCGCTAACCATTACTCCCCCTTGCGAGGGAGTCGAGGCGTCTCCCTGTTCGGTAGCATGTTGATACCACATTACTCCCCCCTTGCGGGGGAGTCGGTGCGAGGGGATGGCTCGCGCTATCGCAACGGGCCATTACACCCCCTCGCAGGATGCCAGCAGCGCTCTCCCCTCGCGGGAGAGTCGGGTTGGCATGCCGCCGCTTTTTGCGCCGCCCTTGTGGCACTCCCCCCTCGCGGGAGAGTCGGCGTAGCACAGCTTCGCCGGAGAGGGGGAAGGAGCAGACTTCAATGCGCTTTGTGTCTTCACCAAACCTTGCCTCCTCGCCGCATCGTCCGTCCTCTGCGGCTTGTCCTCTGCGCTTGGCGCAAGCCGGAAACTTTCCCACAAGGAGGTTTCGCCGGCGGAGCAATTCTCCCGCAAGGGGAGAGTATTGCTTACTGCGCGGGGTCATAAACCGCCGCGATGCTTTTGTGCGGCAGGAAAATGCCGCAGCCGATCACCCGGTGTTCGCCGAGCCCGCGCTGTTGCAGGCGTATGGAATCGTTAAAACTGAGACCGTCGACCATCAGGCTGCGACAGCTTAATTCCCCTTCGCGACCCGCGATCGTGTGTTGGCGCCCGGTCATAATCCTCAGTGTCGTGATGTCTTGTCGCTTCAGCATAGCGGCGACCCGCTCAAGAAAAGCGCTTTCATCCAGCGGCGCGGCAAAGGCGATGCGGCGCGCAAACAACGTGGTCTCACGGCTCAACAAGCGCGTGCGCGAGACCCCGAGTCGCAAGTCGTAACCGCCAAGGCCGAGGGTTTGGCGTTCCAGCGCGCGGGCTACTTCGACCTGCTCTGCCGGCAGCCGCACGATAAAGCGCGCCCGTTTTGAGAGGTGAATAATACCGCCGGCGGCGGGGCGCATCCAGCCGTTGCCGGATTCCGCTCCGTGCAAGGTATGGATGCCGATATCGGGATTGTCCCTGACCCACGGCAGCGCATCTGCCACCGCCCGATACAGCGCTTTGCCATGGTCGATCGGCAACTTCGCGCACGTCACACGGAATACCAGATCGACGATGTCCTCGGGCACCTTGGGCGGCCGGGCTTTGGTATCGCTGTCTTCCCAATGCAGGCTCACCGGATGTTATCGGCCGAGGTAAAAGCCGCCTCAAGTTGCTCTTGCCAGTTCTCCGGGGTATCCGGAAACGGCGGTCGGATATCCATCTCTATAAACATCTCCCCTCTGCGCGCGCACTCCTTGACCAACTCGAGCAGTTGATCAAAGCGCTCCATTTGGTGGTCGCCGACCAGTATCGCGCTCAACCTCAGCACCGCAACCGCCTCTTTGTCTTGCCGGATATCATCGCTTGTTACAGGCGGCAGAGTTGTTGCCAGCCGGTGTCCGGCAGGCGCTTGTGATAGCGCGCCCGGTACAGCAAGCGTTTGCTTTCGGCGCCGCTTTCAAACGCGCTGCGGTCGTGCAACACATTATTGCAAATCACCCCTTCGCCGGCCTTGAGTTGTCGCACCAGTTGATACTTTTCGTGGTGCGAGACTATCTCCCGTAAGCGGGACAATGCTTGCGCGCATTCCTTGCGCCACGTGATATTGCGCTTGCGGTCGGTATAGCGCATGAGCAGATTGCCGTCGGCATCGCTTGCGAGCGCCGGGTTGCTTTGTGCGGGGCGGCTGCCGTTCGCCGGAATGGTCATCGCCTCGGGGTGCATCAAGGTGCGGATATGTTCGGGGTTTTCATCCCGCAACAGGATATAGATGATGTCGGGGTCAAGGTAGCGGTTTATCCCGCCCTCTTTTGCCGGGCGAACACAATGCATGATGAACGAACCGATAGCGTGTGTCGCATCGTTATAGTAACCGTCGGTGTGCCAGGTCAGGGCGCTGTCGGAATAGGGTATGTAGTCGCTGTCATCGGTTTCTTGGATCAGGCTGATGTGTTGCGCGTTGGCGCGCGGGTTGGCGACCGGTTCGTCAAGACCGAGTCGCTGTCCGAGCGCGCGGATGTCGGACGGGCGCACTGTCGTTTGTTGCGACCGATAAAAGCAGATGTTTGTCTTGCGGCATTGGCGCTTGATCGCTTCGATGTCTCGGTCGTTGAGCTCTGCCGGACTTTTGATCGCAATCGGGGCGGTCGCCGGATGTGTCCAGGCTTCAAACTTGTGTTTGCGCCAGCGCCGGTAAGTCGCCTCGTCGCTGCCGAGGAGGTCGGCGCATGTTGTATCTTGTTGTTTCATACTGTATTACATTGAAAAGCACGGTCGGCGGCAGAGCCCCCTCATTCAAGCCAGATTTTACAACACTTTGAGAGCGCTGTGCGGCTGTGTGGTAAAATCGCACGACGCTCAAGGCAAAGACTATTTTAATTTCAGAACCTGACAACTTGAGTTTATTACAGGGGGTTAATAATGGCAGATAAGCAACACCACGAAACACCGATGCTCGATGAACTGGAGAAAGGCCCTTGGCCGAGCTTCATATCCGGCATCAAACGGCTCAGAGACGGTCATTCCGACGACCGTATCAACGCAGTAGCGAATGACTTGCTCGGGCAACTCGAGCATTCTTATGAAACCCGCAAGGGCTATTGGAAAGGCGGCACGGTGAGTGTCTACGGTTACGGCAGCGGTATCATTCCGCGCTTCTCCGAAGTCGGCAGCGCGTTTCCGGCATCCAAAGAGTTCCACACCTTGCGAGTGCAACCTCCGGCCGGCAACTACTACACGACAGAGATGTTGCGCAACCTCGCCGACAGTTGGGAGAAATGGGGCTCCGGGCTTGTGACCTTCCACGGTCAGACCGGCAACATCATGTTTATCGGCGCTTCCACCGAGAATACCCAGCATTTCTTTGATGAAATAAACGATTACGGCTGGGACTTGGGCGGCGCGGGGCCTTGTGTGCGGACGGGACAATGTTGTGTCGGCGCGGCGCGTTGCGAGCAATCCAATATTGACGAGATGAAAATCCATCGCACCTTGCTCAACAACTTCACCGATGATGTCCACCGCCCTTCCCTTCCTTACAAATTCAAATTCAAAGTGTCCGGCTGTCCCAACGACTGCATGAACTCAATCGAGCGCGCCGACTTTTCTATCATCGGCACCTGGCGCGATGACATGAAAGTCGATCAAAAGGAAGTGAAGGAATACGTGAACAAGAAAGGGCGTCAATACATTGTCGACAATGTGGTTGCGCGGTGTCCGACAAAAGCGTTGTCATTGAAAGACGACGACACGCTGGAGGTCGACAACCGCAACTGCGTGCGCTGTATGCACTGTCTGAATGTGATGCCGAAAGCGTTGTCGCCGGGAGATGACAAGGGCGCGTCCCTGTTGTTGGGCGGCAAGCGCACGCTGAAAGTCGGCGACCTGATGGGGACGATGATCGTTCCGTTCATGAAGTTGGAAAGCGAAGAAGACTTTGAGCGTTTGGTCGAAATTGCCGAGGAGACGATAGACTTCTGGGCTGAGAACGGTCTGGAGCACGAGCGGTGCGGCGAGATGATAGAGCGCATCGGTCTGGTCAATTTCCTCGAAGGCATCGGGATTGAGGTGGACCCCAATATGATCAACGACCCGCGCACCAGTTCGTATGTGCGCGTTGACGATTGGGAAGACGAAGCGACGAAATGGTTTGCGCGCAAAGCTGGCAACGGCAACGGTCGCGCGGTCGCATAAGACGGGAGGGTATTCATGGCACAAGAACATCGCGAACCGATAGAGTCGGGCTGTCCCGACGGCTTTCAATATATGCACCCGATAATGCGCAAGCATTACGGCAACTGGGCGTATCACGACGACCCCCGTCCGGGGGTGCTCAAGCATGTCGCGCACAATGGCGAGGAGGTATGGACGGTGCGCGCGGGGACGCAGCGCATCCTCGATGTCTTTACGTTGCGCAAACTGTGCGAACTCGGCGAGGAGTACGCCGACGGCTATGTCCGCTTCACCATCCGCAGCAACATTGAGTACATGGTGGCCGACGGGTCCAAGGTGGAAGCGCTGATTCAAGCGATCGAAGACGCGGGGTTTGTCGTCGGCGGCACCAAGAACTCGGTGACGATGATATCGCACACCCAAGGCTGGTTGCACTGTGACATTCCGGGTACCGATGCGTCGGGCGTCGTCAAGGCGATGATGGATGAGTTGATCAACGAGTTCAAGAACTGGAATATGCCGAATCGCGTGCATATAACCACCTCTTGTTGTCAAATCAACTGCGGCGGGCAAGGCGATATTGCGATCAATATCCAGCACACCAAGCCGCCGAAGATCAATCACGACCTGGTTTCAAATGTGTGCGAGCGCCCTTCGGTCGTGGCGCGCTGTCCGGTGGCGGCGATTCGCCCGGCGCTGGTCAACGGCAAGCCGTCGTTGGAAGTGGATGAGAAGAAATGCATTTGTTGCGGCGCGTGTTACCCGCCGTGTCCGCCGATGCAAATCAATGACCCCGAACATACCAAGCTCGCGATTTGGGTCGGAGGCAACCACTCAAACGCGCGCGGCAAGCCGACCTTCCAGAAGTTGGTCGCGGCGGGCATCCCCAATAATCCGCCGCGGTGGCCGGAAGCGACTGCGGTGGTCAAGAAGATTCTCAAGACCTATAAGGAAGATGCCAAAGACTGGGAACGGCTGAACGATTGGATCGAGCGCATCGGCTGGCCGCGTTTCTTTGAGTTGACCGAATTGCCGTTTACCAAGTTCCACATTGATAACTGGCTCGGCGCAAGACGCAGCCTGAACGCGTCGGCGCATGTGCGCTTTTGATGCGGTTTCGTTGCCGGCGCCATGAAGCTGTCTGTTCTTGTCAATGAAGGCCCCTATACGCATCAGGCATCTGACAGCGCGTATCTCTTCGCGAAGGCGGCGCTCGAACAAGGGCACGAGATTTACCGCGTCTTCTTTTATCACGACGGGGTCAATAACGGCACCCGCCTCACCGTGCCGCCGCAGGACGATCGCAATCTGGTCGATCTGTGGTCGCAACTTGCAAAAGAGCGCGCGCTGGATTTGGTAGTCTGCGTCGCCGCCGCCCAACGTCGCGGGGTTCTCGATCGGGACGAAGCCAAGCGGCACAGCAAGGATGCCGACAACATCGCCGACGGGTTTCGCATCTCCGGCCTCGGTCAATTGGTCGAGGCGGGCATCCAATCCGACCGCTTGGTGACCTTCGGCGACTGATATTTGGCGCACAGTCATAAGAGTAAGAGAAAGAGATGGAAGAACAGCAGAGCAACGGCATAACCAAGAAGTTCATGTGCGTAAACCGCAGGGCGCCGTACGGAACGATATATGCGCTGGAGTCGTTGGAGGTCGTCCTCATTGCCGCCGCGTTTGAGCAGGACATCAGTCTGGTGTTTATGGATGACGGGGTGTATCAGTTGATGAAAGCGCAGGATACCGCCGCTATCGGCGTGAAGAATTTTTCCCCCGCATACTCGGCGCTCGGCGATTACGATGTCAAAAAGATCTATATAGAGAGCGACTCGCTGAAGGAACGCGGCCTCAGCGAGGACAAGCTCCTGGCCTTGTCCTACGAAGACGAAGACGATGACTGGAAAGAGAAAAGCTCCGTTCGCATCGTGGGTCGCGACGAACTGGCAAAACTGATGTCCGAGCAGGATGTCGTACTCAGCTTTTGATGCGGAGATGGGAATGTTATCGATAGTCAACAAATCGCCCTTTGAACGGAACGCTTTGTCTTCGTGCTTGCGGATGCGGCACAAAGGGGCGGTGTTGTTGATCGAAGATGCGGTCGTCGCGGCGCAGGCCGGCGCGCGTTTTGAGGAATTGATTCAAGAGGCGCAAAGCCATCTTGATATTTATGTGTTGATGCCCGATGTCAAAGCGCGCGGCATGGACAGCGCGGACTTGATTGAGGGGATTAAACCGGTTGATTACAATGGGTTTGTTGATCTGGTTGCGCATCACGATAATGTGCAATCATGGCTATAATTATTACGAGTATCAGATATTCAGGAGGGTTGAACTATGGCACTTGAAATTGACGGCAAAGTTTATGAAACCGACGAAGAAGGTTATCTCGCTAATCTCAGCGATTGGAAACCGGAGCTGGCGACAGCGATGGCTCAGGTCGATGGGGCTGAGTTGGATCAAAATCACTGGGAGGTGATTAACTTTCTGCGCGAGTATTACGAGGAGTACCAGATTGCGCCGGCGGTCCGTGTGCTGACCAAGGCGATCGGCAAGAAGCTGGGCAAAGACAAGGGCAACAGCAAATACTTGTATGAGTTGTTCCCGTACGGCCCGGCGAAGCAGGCCTGCAAATATGCCGGTTTGCCGAAGCCGACCGGTTGCGTCTGAGCGGGCCCTGAGTGGCTTTTGTAAGCAAGGGGTAGTCTTGTCTGCGCTGACGGTTATATACGCGCTATTGTTTTATTCTGCTGCCGCGTTTCTGGCGGGCGGGCTTGCGTATCGCATATTCGTTTATAAGCGCACTCCCGCCCCCCTGAAGGTGCCGACGACGCCGGCGCCGACGACTCGCGCCGGCGTGGTTTGCCGCATGTTCAGAGAAGTCGTGTTCTTTGAGAGCCTGTTTAAGTCCAACAAATGGACCTGGCTTTTCGGCTGGCTTTTTCACTTCGGCTTGTTGCTGGTGTTGTTGCGGCACTTGCGCTACTTTACCGAACCGGTATGGTTTTGGGTCGAATGGTTGCAACCGCTTGGCAAATACGCCGCGTGGATGATGGTCGCGGGGCTTGCCGGGCTCTTTCTGCGCCGGCTCGCGGTTGACCGGGTGCGCTACATCTCGGCGCCGTCGGATCATCTCATGTTGTTGCTGTTGCTGGCGATAGGAGCGAGCGGCATTTTGATGACGTTTTTTTACCCCGTGGACATAGTGGGACTCAAGGGCTTCTTTCTCGGCCTGATGTATTTTGACTGGCTGCCGTTGCCGGCGGACCCGTTGCTTTTGATTCACCTCGCATTGGTCATCGCGCTGATGGCGGTGTTCCCGATAAGCAAGTTGTTGCATGCGCCGGGAGTGTTTTTCAGCCCGACCCGAACGCAGGTGGATAACCCGAGGAGAAAAAGACACATTGCCGAGTGGGCGTTGAAACTCGAACGGTCGGACGGCGCGACGAGGAAATAATCATGGCCGAAGCCGAATATCAAATACCCGAATACAGAGAATACCGCGCCATTCCCAAGTTGCGCGAAGAGGCGATGGCGGACAGCAAGCCGTTTGAGGCCAAACCGCAGTTTCAGAAACCGCTGGGGTTTCCGGGAGAGTTGGTCGATGATTGGGAGAACAAAGCGGTCGAGAAGATGGGCAGTCTGGTCGGCAAATACCGCACCCTGCGAGTGTTTCTGGACTCGTGCGTCAAATGCGGCGCCTGTACCGACAAATGTCATTACTATCTGGGCACGACAGACCCGAAGAACATGCCTGTCGCCCGTCAGGATTTATTCCGCAAAGTATACCGCCGCTATTACACGTTTGCCGGCAAGTATTTCCCGTGGTTGGTCGGCGCGCAGGATATGACCCGCGAAGTGCTGGATGATTGGTACAGCTATTTCCACCAGTGCTCGCAGTGTCGCCGCTGCTCGGTGTACTGCCCCTACGGCATAGACACGGCGGAGATATCCATGGCCGCTCGCGAAGTGATGGACCACGTGGGCAAGGGACAGAAATATTGCAATGAGATTATCGGCAAAGTGCACTCGATAGGCAACAACCTCGGTCTGCCGGAACCGGCGTTGCGCGATACTTTGGATGGTTTGGAAGAAGAAGTGTTTGAAGACACCGGCGCCAAGGTGCGCTATCCGCTCGATGAGAAAGGCGCCGAGGTGTTGTTGGTCACCCCCTCGGCGGACTTTTTTGCCGAGCCGCATGTGGACGGCTTGATCGGCTACGGCAAGGTGTTCCATCAAGCCGGCATATCGTGGACACTGAGCTCGCAAGCCAGCGAAGCGGCAAACTTCGGTCTTTTTATCGGCAGTTATGAGAACATGCGCAAGATCGCGTTGCGGGTGCGGCGGGCAGCCATAGACCTCGGTGTCAAAAGAATCGTGTTTGGCGAGTGCGGGCATGCGTGGCGGGTGGCGTACAGCTTTTTGAATACGCTTGCGGGCCCGTTTGACTTTCTGGACCCCGATTATCCGGTGCCGCAACACATCTGCGAAGTGACCCACGACCTCATCAAGCAAGGCCGGTTACGCCTGGACCCGTCGCAAAACGACGACATGGTTTTGACTTTTCACGACTCGTGCAATGTGGCGCGCGCCTCGCGCATGGGCGATGTCGCGGGCGGGCAGTTTGCGATTCCGCGCGAGATTCTCAAAGCCTGTTGCAATCACTTTTACGATATGCCTTCCGATACCATCAAAGAGGGCACATACTGTTGCGGCGGCGGCGGCGGGCTGTTGACCGATGACTTGATAGAATTGCGCGTGAAAGGCGCGCTGCCGCGGATGGAGGCGTTACAGGAAGTGACAGAGGATTACGGCGTCACCCATATGGCGGCAATCTGCGCCATCTGCAAAAGCCAGTTTTCCAAAGTGTTGCCCCAATACGGATTTTCAATGGATCAAATCGTCAGTTTGCATCAACTGGTGAGCAATGCGATAGTGCTGGAGCGCGAAAGCGGCGCGGATGCCGAAACAGCGCAGGATGAAGCGGCGTAACCGAGTTATGCCACAATATAAAGAATAAAGACTGAGGAGAAAAAACAACATGTCAGACGCAACTACAAAACCGGAAGAGAAAAAACTTACTTTTAGAAAATTCAGAGACGGCGAAAACAAATGGGGGAGCTTTACGGAAAGCATTTTCTCCGCCGATACCTCGAGCAAGTGCCCGACCTATGTGCACCGCACTCCCCCGTGTCAGGGCAGTTGCCCTTCGGGCGAAGACATTCGCGGCTGGTTGTCGATCGTGCGCGGGATTGAGAAACCGGCGGAAGGCGTTTCTATGCAGGAGTATGCATTTGAGCGCGTCACCGCCGCCAACCCGTTTCCGTCCATGATGGGCAGAGTGTGTCCGGCGCCGTGTCAGGACGGGTGCAACCGCAATCACGTCGAGGACTATGTCGGCATCAATGCGATCGAACAATACATAGGCGACACCGCGATTGAGAAGAACCTCGCCTTTGAGTGCGACACGCCCTTGAGCGGCAAGAAGGTCGCTATCATCGGCGGCGGGCCTGCGGGCATGTCGGCGGCGTATCACTTGCGGCGCAAGGGTCATGCCAGCGTCATTTTTGATGAGCACGAAGAGCTCGGCGGCATGATGCGCTACGGCATACCGAATTACCGGACGCCGCGCGCATTCCTGAACAAGGAGATTGAGCGCATCCTGGCGATGGGCGGCATCGATACCCGCTTGAACGTCTGCGTGGGCAAGGATGTCAGCGTTGAAGAGATTGAAAAAGAATACGATGCGGCGCTGTGGTGCGTCGGTTGTCAGACCGGTCGCGATCTGCCGATTCCAAATGGCGATGCGCCAAACTGCGTCAGCGGCGTCAAGTTTCTTGAGGCCTTTAACAAGGGCTTGCTCAAGGTCACGGCGGACAAAGTCATCTGCATCGGCGGCGGCGACACATCCATCGATGTGGTATCGGTTGCCAGACGCCTCGGGCGCATCGATCTGCCGGATAAGAAAGCGCGTCCGGAGCATGTCATCGGCGGCTATGTCGCTCACGATTCGGCTTTTGCCTTGGCGCGCGAAGGCGCGCAGGTCACATTGACTTCGCTGTTTGCGCAGGAAGAGATGACCGCCAGCGAGCACGAAGTGCAAGACGCATTAAAGGAAGGGGTTGAGATTATCAACGGTGTGATGCCGGTTGAGGCGTTGCTCGACGACGAAGGCCGCGCGAAAGCGGTGAAGTTGGCAAAGTGCGAATTTGCAGACGGCAAGCCGAAGCCGATAGAAGGCACCGAGTTTGAAATTGCGTGCGACTTGGTTGTCAGCGCGATAGGACAGGGCGGGCGCCTTGACGGTCTGGAGCAGTTTGACAACGGGCGCGGCTTGATGGATGTCGACAAGTTCTATGCGCTTGCCGACAAGCCGGGGCACTTTGCCGCCGGCGATATCATCCGCCCGCATTTGCTAACGACGGCGATCGGGCAAGGGTCTATCGTTGCCGACAGCATTGACTGCTACTTGGAGAGCGCCGAGCAACCTAAGCGCCCGCGCGTCGATGTGCACCATTTTAATTTGCTCAGAAAGCTGGGCGAAGCAGGGCTTGAGCCGGAGAATTTTGAGGGCGGCGAAAAGCGCGGCACCTGCGAAGCGGACTTTTCCATTCACAACTACGAAGACCGCTCGGCGCAGGAGATCATCTCGCACGAGCGATTGTTTTTGGCGCACTTTGAATATGTCGATCGCAATATCCGCGAAGGCCGCGGGCCCGATACCGAAGCGGTGCTCGGTCACTTTGAGGAGCGGAGCATAGGGCTTGATGAGGCGCAGGCGATTGCGGAAGCAAACCGTTGCATGAGTTGCGGCATGTGCTTTGAATGCGACAACTGCGTTATTTTCTGTCCGCAGGATGCGGTCTTTCGGGTGGACAAGGCGAAGCAGACGCTGGGGCGCTATGTGGATACCGATTACGACCGTTGCGTGGGCTGTCATATCTGCGCCGATGTCTGTCCGACCGGCTATATTGACATGGCATTGGGGGATCACTGAGCATTCCGGCAGGCGCAAGAATGACCCGTTCCGTCGTTGTGGCAGTTGATGAGGCTAAATACTACACTGTTGCTGGTTCCGACCTTTCTGCTCGGCGGTTTGATAGCGCTGTATGCGGACGAGAGCTTGCTGCCAAAGATTCCGCCGGCGGACCCCGCCGTTGCGCAATGTGTTGAGCCGACCGAAGTAATGCGCCGCCGCCATCACGAATTCATTTTGCATCAGCGCGATGAGACCGTGCGCAAGGGCATCCGCACCGACCGCCACCGCTTTGTGAATTGCATCAACTGCCATGTGCAACCGGATGCCGCCGGCGACTATCCGCGACACACCGACAGCGACCACTTCTGCACCGCGTGTCATGTGTACAGCAGTGTCAGCATAGACTGCTTCGGCTGTCATGCCGACCGGCCCGAGGCGGCTTACGAATAACAGGAGCGGGCGATGGGGCGGACATTTAACTATTCGCAAAGCAAGCGCGCACGGCAATCGGAGCACTCTCCCAAGCGCCGCCGCTTTCTCAAAGCGACCGCCTTTGCGGGCATGACGATTGCCCCCGGGGTGTTGCTGTACAGACTCGGGCACACCGCCCCCCGCGCCGCGGACGAAGCGGTTACCGACAAGGTGCGCTGGGGCATGCTGGTGGATGTCAACGCCTGTGCCGACGGTTGCGATGCGTGCGTGCGCGCGTGCGACGAAGAGCACGGCTTGACCGGCGCCGGACGCGCGCAGACCGATGCGCAATGGATACGCAAGCTGACGATACGCGACACACAAACCGGACACAGCAAATCCTTCCCGGTCATGTGCCAGCATTGTGAGAACCCGCCTTGCGCGGATGTCTGCCCGACCGGCGCATCGTTTAAGCGCGAAGACGGGATCGTGCTGGTCGACAAACACACCTGCATCGGTTGTCGCTATTGCATGATGGCGTGTCCGTATAAGGCGCGCTCTTTTATCCATGAAGATTTGGACGGGCAACTGCCGCACGCGCCGCGCGGCAAAGGCACCGTTGAAAGTTGCACCTTGTGCGCGCACAAAGTCGATCGCGGCGACGGCACGACCGCTTGCGCCGACGCGTGCGAGCGGGAAGGACACCGCGCGCTTATCTTTGGCGATCTCAACGACCCGCACAGCGAGATTTCCAAGCGTCTGAGCAAACACGGCGGCGCTCAGATTCGCGCCGACCTCGGCCTCAATACGGGCGTGCGCTACGCGGGAATCTAAGGAGCCGCTTATGCTTCCGATACGTTACGAAGCGCTCGAAGGTCGTAGCCCGGGCTATATGGCGCTGCTCGGTCTGTTCGCAGCGCTGGTTGTCGCCGGCGCCGTGAGCGCCTATCACATGGAGCATCACGGGCATTATGTGACCGGCATGAACAACCAGATCGTCTGGGGCATCCCGCATGTGTTCGCAATCTTTTTGATCATCGCCGCATCGGGCGTGCTCAATGTCGCCTCCGTCGGCTCGGTATTCGGCAAGGTCGACTACAAGCCGTTGGCGCGGCTGTCGTCGTTGCTGGCGGTCGCGTTTTTAGTCGGCGGCCTGGCGGTCTTAGTCCTTGATCTCGGCCGTCCCGACCGCCTGATCGTGGCGATGACATACTACAATTTCAAATCCATATTCGCCTGGAACATTTTGCTCTATGCCGGTTTCTTCGTCGTCTTGTTCTTGTATATGTGGACGCTGTTTGAGCGCAGGATGAAACCCTGCCAAAAGACCGCGGGCGTGGCGGCTTTGATCTGGCGCCTGATACTGACGACCGGCACCGGTTCCATCTTCGGTTTTCTCGTTGCCAGACAAGCCTACGATGCGGCGATCATGGCGCCGCTCTTTGTGATGATGTCGTTCGCCTTGGGCTTGGCGCTTTTTATCGTGATTATGATGGCGACCGCCGCGCTCGATCGGCGCGCCGTGGGCGATTATATCCTGTTCAAGCTCAAGAATTTGCTCGCGGTCTTTGTCGCCGCCGTGCTTTATTTCGTCTTTGTGTTCAACATCACCAACCTGTACGCCGCCGAGCACGGCGGCATTGAACGTTTCATCCTGCTGGACGGCGGCATCTACACATGCATATTCTGGGCGCTGCAAATCGGCATCGGCAGCGTGTTGCCGCTGCTGCTGTTTTACCTTCCGCAAACGAGCCGCTCCCGCACCGCCGTCTGGCTGGGCTGTAGCCTGGTACTCGTCGGCATGTTCGCCCAGTTGTATGTCATCATCATCGGCGGACAGGCCTACCCGCTGGTGATGTTTCCCGGCATGGAAGAGAGCAGCAGCTTCTTTGACGGTGTCGTCGCCGAATACACCCCCAGCTTGCCGGAGATCGTTCTTGGCATCGGCGGTGTCGGTCTCGCGATGGCCATCGTCGTTTTTGCGCTGGCGGTTCTGGACTTCTTCCCGCAGAGTTTGGCGGATAAACATTTTTGCGAACCATCCGACTGACCCGCCGTTTTTCGCAAATGGCAAAAGGCCGTGTCGCACATACTGATCAGCGCAGCGCATAAATCGTCCGGCAAAACGGTGATCAGCGCCGGCTTGTGTGCCGCGCTGACGGCGCGCGGCCTGCGGGTGCAACCGTTTAAGAAGGGCCCCGATTACATCGACCCCGCATGGCTTGCGCTCGCCAGCGGTCGGCCGTGTTTCAATCTGGATTTCAATGTCCAAACCGAGCAAGAACTGAGGGAGACCTGCGGCCACAGGAGCGCCGGCGCCGACATCAGCGTGATTGAGGCGAACAAGGGTCTGTATGACGGGCTTGACCCGGATGGTCACGACAGCAACGCCGCGCTGGCAAAGTTATTGCAGTGCCCGGTCATCCTCGTGCTTGATTGCGCCGGCATGACACGCGGTGTCGCGCCCTTGTTGCAAGGCTACGAGCAATTTGACCGCGACCTGTCCATCGCCGGCGTCATTCTCAACCGCATAGCGGGCCCCAGACATCGCGGCAAACTGGTCGCCGCGGTTGAGAAATATACCGATGTGCCTGTGCTGGGCGCGGTCAGCAAAGATGCGCGCCTTGCAATGCCCGAAAGACATTTGGGCCTGATTCCGGCAAACGAAGCCGGCGATGCAACGGCAATGGCGGAGGCAATGCGCGAGGCCGTCGCCGAGCAAGTCGATATGGACGCCATCCTGGCAATAGCGGCGAAAGGCAAACCGCTTTCCGACTTGCCTCCCGCAGCGACGACGAGCAAAGCCAGCAATTTGCGTTGCGGCATTTTCAGAGACAGCGCGTTTTCTTTTTACTATCCCGATGACTTGGAACGCTTTGAACAGTGCGGTGTTGAACTGGCGCCGATCGACAGCTTGCGTGACAAGGCTTTGCCGCCGCTGGATGCTCTGTTTATCGGCGGCGGTTTTCCGGAGACGCAAGCGGCGGGGCTTGCGCGCAATGCGGATATGCGCAATGCCGTTCGCAGCGCGATAGAAAACGGCATGCCGACCTATGCGGAATGCGGCGGCCTGATGTACCTTGCCCGCAACATCATCCGGCACGGCGAGCGCTACCCGATGTGCGGCGTGCTTGAGGCGGATGCGCTGACGCGCGACACCCCTTGCGGTCGCGGCTATGTTGAATTCGCAGAAACGGATGCGATGCCATGGCCGGATGTATCCGCCAGTCGCCGCTACCGCGCGCACGAATTCCACTACTCGCGACTGGTCAATGCAAAGAACTTGGCGGCGACCGCGATGACCTTATCGCGCGGCGACGGCATCGGCGACGGGCGCGACGGCATCGTCTACAAAAACCTGCTTGCGACATATTTGCACCGGCGCAATTGCAAGGCGGATCAGTGGGTGCGACGCTTCGTCCGCTTCGCCAAACAACGCGCTTAGCGCTCGCCTTCGTTCCGGCTCTGGAATTAATGATTGGGGTTGGTCGGCGGCTTCGCTCCGCCGGCAGGTTTGGCATCACTTGCTATTGTCCTCGCAGAACTTGCCAAGATTTTTAGACGCTTTTTTTGTAACCTCCGAGTCGCCCGAAAGTTCGGCCCGGCGTTGGGCTTCTGCCCAGGCGGCGCACGCTTCGTTGAGATGCTCCAAATCATGCAGGGCGTTCCCCCGGTGAAGATGTGCCTCCGCATATTTTGGATCCAACGCAATAGCTTTGTCGCAGGCTACAAGCGCCTCCCGATGACGACCCAAATGATTCAAGACTTCTCCCCGATTACTATGTGCCATCGCATGTTTCGGATTCAACGCAATGGCCTTGTCGTAAGCTACGAGTGCCTCCTCGTGACGATTCAAATCATATAGGGCAACCCCCCGATTGTTATATGCATCCGCATATTTTGAATCTAATGCGATGGCCATGTCGTAAGCTTTAAGTGCCTCCTTGTGACGACCCAAATCACGTAGGACGCACCCCCGATTGTAATGTGCCTCCGCATATTCTGGATCCAACGCAATGGCCGTGTCATAATCTTCAAGTGCCTTCTTGTGACAATCCAAATCACGCAGGACATTTCCCCGATTGTTATATGCATCCGCATTTTCCGGATCCAACGCAATGGCCTTGTTGTAAGCTGCAAGTGCTTTTTCATGGCGACCTAAGTCACACAGGGTGTTCCCCCGATTAATATGTGCCCCTGCCCCTCTCGGCTCCAACCTAATGGCTTCGTCATAATCTGCAAGTGCCTCCTCGTAGCATTCCAGTGCACTGTTGAGATTTCCCCTTTCAAAGTACAGTAGAGCTTTTTGTTCTCCGCTCGTACGGATTTTCTCATCAAGGTAAGCTCTGGTCTTGACAAAATTATAAGCTTTGCCGTTCGCGTTAGCTGCCGCAAAACCGGAGAAATCAGAGAACATAAAAGTTTCTGATATTCCTGATCGCTCAAGAATTCCCCTCAACGATTCTTTTTCTTCGTTCTGTACCTCGTAGGGGTTCCCATGAAAAAATTCCTCCCCGATGCTTGGTCGGCCAAAAATAAACAGCGATTGCTGGGTCACCATCCGGATATCGCTGTCGCCGGGTCGCCATGCCTGCAATTTGTCCGGCGGGTTTCTTTCTCCGAAGAAGTCTTTCAACTCTCCTTGTAATTTTTCACGGGTTTTGATTTCCTCAATTTTTTCAGGTTCGTCCAAGCGCAAAGCAAAAACTTTTCCATTCTTTTCGGGGTGGTCCTTGCAGGCGAACCACAGCGCAGCCAGAGCGTTTTCGGTGAAGTCAATCAAGCCGGTAGCGGCCCCGTGATGTTGCAAGTGTGCCATGACTTCAAGCGGTTGCTTATCGCCGTGTTCGGAAAAGCGCATGAGCACCTCGTTCACGCGTTCATGCAAATAGCCGACAAAGAGCGAATGTTCCGCATACGAGTGTGGTTTTATTTTCTCCTTCAAGCGCCGATATGCGCTGGAGTCCAGTTCCCAATCGGCGTCGGCTTGGCCGCGAAAGGCAAGCCGCCCGTCCAAGTTTTCCACCCATTCCATATAGTTCCGCAACAGCATCTTGCCGTCTTGCTTACGGCCTTTCTTTGCTTTTGTGCGTTGCAATTTTTTGGGTTGTTGGGACATGGCTTGCTTTCCTTTAGTGATGGATTCTACTCCTCCCCTGCCAACCTTGCAAGGCATATCCCGCACCGGGACTTATATGCTTGACTCCGTCCGGCCAACACCGGAAGCGGTTAACTGCGGCGCTTGGAATGCGCCGACGCGGTGGTAAAATGAAAGCAATGCCTATTCCGAATACGACAAAAGAAACATTGCAGACAACGGCACATAAAAATGTCCGCAAGGGTTCTGCTATCTTTACGGATGGAAGCCCTTCGCACAACGATGTTGCCAATCGTCATTACGCTGTTCATCATTCTGCCAAAGAGTATGTCGCCGGCATGCACGGAAAGCATATCGCTTATAACGGATTGACGGCATGACCGAAGCAATAAAACCCAATAGCGTGTTGTTAGGGGATTGTGTGAAACTGTTGCCAAAGGTTCGCGCATCATCTGTTGATTTGATAGCGATTGATCCGCCGTATGAGATAGGATATAACGGTTGCGATTGGGATCAAAAGGGCGGGTTAAGTTGGAACATCTTGGAACAAGAATTTACGCGGGTATTGAAACCCGATGGCAATCTGATTATCTTTCAGGGATGGACGAATGTATCCCAAACAATCACAAGCCTGTCAAACTCTTTTCATCTTAAAAATTGGATCATTTATGACAGAATCAAAGGGCGAGGGGCAAGAACCAATCTCGTTTCTACGAGAGAGGATATATTATGGTTTGTCAAAGATACCGATAACTACACCTATAACAAAATACCATCGACGATAAAGAAAAAAACGGGGGGAACCATCGGAAAGAAAAACGGCAATGCTTATAGGGCAATGTCCAATGTATGGACTGATATCGCGCCTATTGTGCCTTGGAGCAAAGAGAGGGCAAAACATCCCACACAAAAACCGCTACAAATAATGGACAGAATCCTGCGCATATTCAGTAACAAAAATGACATTGTGCTGGATTGTTTTGCCGGCAGCGGCAGTACGATTATTTCTGCCATAAAAACCGAAAGGCAATATATTGGTTTTGAGAAGGATGACAGTTACTTTGGAATAATACAAGGTAGGATTACATCAGAAAATGAAAAATGATATAAAGCGTTTTAGGGATGGGATTATTGATGTTAATACCCGACAATTTGGAAGAGTGGCGGAAGTCATTGTAAAGATATTGCGAGATTTGTTAGAAAGTGGTGATCTTAAGTTTGATTTAATTGAAGAGATGACTTCTAACAAAATTGAAGTGAAAGCATCAAAGGTATTAAGGGCAAACAAATTAAAGATTGATGAAAGTAACTTCTATGATGTAATTATAAAAAATAGTAACAGGGATAGGTTATTAGCCACTACCGATATTGATACTAAAAAGTTTGACTGCAACATACAACAAATAAAAGCCAAACTATTTGACAAATTAGTTTATTTGCTATTTTTTAAGGATGCGGTAGAGATATTTGAAGTTGATTGTGATGCTATTGTGGCAGACCCCTCAATCCTATACGTTGACAAGCAACACAGAGGCAATATAGGCGAGGGGCAATTTCATGTGAATAACAAAACCTATCCGCACCACAAACAAAACTATTTTGTGCGGGCAGTTACTTATGAGGAACTTGTAAATGAAGCAAAAAGATCCGGACAGAGCGGCAAGGGCATGACTAAACGCGAGAAGACCGCCAAGGGATAAAGGTTGTCCGATACCAAGGCTGACCCAAACCGTTAACTGTACGAAAGGACGTAAGATGGATTCGACGGGTTTGGCAAAGATTGCCTCCAAACATGCGATAAGCCAATAAAATGCAGCCCGAATAAGCGAGAGACATCATGCGCTATTGTCCTCGCAAAACGCGCCGAGTTTCTGAGACGCTTCTGCCGCCACCGCCGCATCACCGGCAAGCTCGGCCAGCCGTCGGGCTTCTGCCCAAGCAACGCGCGCCTCTTGGAGGCGCTCCAAATCATGCAGGGCGTTCCCCCGATTATGATGCGCCGTCGCATCTGTCGGCTGCAACTTAATGGCCGTGTCAAAAGCCTCAAGCGCCTCCCGATGACGGCCCAAATGGCTCAGGGCTTCTCCCCGGTTACTATGCGCCATCGCATGTTGCGGCCGCACCGCAATCGCCTTGTCGTACGCCTCAAGCGCCGCCTCGTAGCGCTCCAAGTCATACAGGGCGGTGCCCCGATTGTTATGCGCCTTCGCATCCTCAGGATTCAGCGCGATGGTCTTGTCGCAAGCCGTGAGCGCCTCCTCATAGCGCCCCAAATCGCGCAGCGCCGCCCCCCGATTGTTATGCGCCTCCGCATCGTCCGGGTCCAACGCAATAGCCGTGTCGTACGCCGCAAGCGCATCCTGCGGGCGATGCAAATCGCGCAGGACATTGCCCCGATTGTAATGCGCCTTCGCATATTCCGGATTCAGCGCGATGGCCTTGTCGTACGCCGCAAGCGCCTCCTGCGGGCGATGCAAATTGCGCAGCGTAATCCCGCGGTTATAATGCGCCTTCGCATATTTTGCATCCAGCGCGATGGCCTTGTCGTAATCCGCCAGCGCATCCTCGTGGCACTCCAGCGCACTGTTGAGATTGCCCCGTTCAAAATAGCGCAGCGACAGCGTCTCTTGTTCGCCGTCGGTACGGATTTTCTCATCGAGGTAAGCCCGGGTCTTGACAAAATCATAAGCCTTGTCGTTCGCGTTCGCCGCCGCAAGGCCGGCGAGATCGGAAAACATAAACGTCTCCGATATTCCCGATTGCTCAAGGATGCGCAACAACAATTCTTTCTCCTCGCGCCGCACCTCGTAGGGCCGCCCGTGAAAAAATTCTTTCCCGATGCCGGGCCGCCCAAAGATAAACAGCGACTGCTGGGTTACCATCCGGATATTGCTGTCGCCGGGACACCACGCCTGCAATTTGTCCGGCGGTTCTCTCTCGCCAAAGAAGTCTTTCAACTCCCCTTTCAATTTTCCGCGCGCTTTGATCTCCTCAATCTTTTCGGGCTCGTCCAAGCGCAAGGCAAACACCTTCCCGTTCTTCTCAAGTTGGTCCTTGCAAGCGAACCACAGCGCGGTCAGGGCGTTTTCGGTGAAGTCAATCAAGCCGGTCGCGGCGCCGTAATGTTGCAAGTGCGCCATGATTTCAAGCGGTTGCTTATCGCCGTGTTCGGAAAAGCGCATGAGCGCCTCGTTCACGCGTTCGTGCAGATAGCCGACAAACAGCGAATGTTCCGCATACGGGTGTTGTTCTATCTTCCGCTTCAAGCGCCGATATGCGCCGGAGTCCAACCCCCAATCGGCGTCGGCCTGACCGCGAAAGGCAAGCCGCCCTTGCAACGGCATCACCCAACGCATATAGTTTGCCAAGGCTTCGCGGGCTTTTTCCTCCGCCGTGCCGGACGGTTGCGCAGGTTGCGGCAATTTTTCGGGTTGTCGGGGCATATCTGCTTTCCTCCAGTGACGGATTCTACCCTTCCCCCGCAAACCCCGCAAGGCATCCCCGCGCCGAGACTGATATGCTTGCCTCCGCTTCGCTCCAACACCTCCGCAGCGCTTCTGGGGCGCTACAATACATGCGACGTATTCGTCAAAAATAATGAGGGGGACTTTCTCATGACAACACACCGCACACGACAGGAAGAAGCAGATCGCAACAGCGAAGCGCTTGACAAATTATTGCCGCAGTATATTCAAGATAATTTTGCGGGGCAATATGCTTTGATGCGCGATGGCAAGGTCGAACTCATCCTTAAAGGTTTTCACGTTGCCGTCATGGCAGGAAACAGGATGTTTAAGGATCGGTTATTTTCTGTTGAGAAGATCACCGACGCGCCTATCCATTTGGGATTTTATTCTTACTTTCATCCCGGCTCTTGATCACATTGCCATCATAAGCCGGCCTCGCGCCCGCCCCTCTGCCACCGAGGGCATCCGTGCGATCTAAGGGGGTCACATTCTCCCGGTTCAACCCGCAAGCCGCAGAACCGATTGCCCAAGCGGTGATACACCGTTAGAACCGCGCTGACACAGCGCACGGATTCCGCGTGCCATCGCGCTTGTGAGTTGGTCATGTGCGCACTCAATTCCGTGCGCAGAACTCGCGCTATCGCAGCCGGCCTTCCAGACGGAGTGTGTCGCGCAAGCGCTGTGGGTTGCTCGCGCTATCGCAACGGGCCCTCAAGAAAGAGGCGCAACCGCAAGCGTATATCGGTAGACTTCAGGTTGATGGTCATCGTATGGAGGACGCTGGAGTCGGTGCCATCGCTGACTCTGAAGGTGAAACTGGCGTAGCCATCCATGCCGCCGACCCCAGGTACCGGAGAAAACCTCAGGTCGCCTATATTCGCTTGCGGTTGCGCCTCATTAAATGTTATCTGCGTATCATAAACAATACGCAGATAACTCGGTAGCGGTTTTGGGTCTGCCGATAGGCAGATGCGCCGACGCAAGTTTTCAGGAACGCGGAAGGGACGAGGCGTCTGTCGGTTATGCCGAATGCGGCGGTGGATACGTGTATAGCATGGATGCTCGGAGTGTCAGTCCGTAGTCCTTTCCGTGGTGTTCCGGTGTTAAATCATAGCCAGATGGTCTGTTCGACCCCCCGTAAAGGGCTTCAAATGACCTATCTCTGCTCTTTTAAGCCGGAAGTGGCCGCTTTTAGAAGGCTTCGATGCCGTATGATGGCCTATTGTTGCAGAATACCGTGTTGAAACCGGAAATCCGGCGTATTTTTGGCGTTATCAAGAGATATCGGGCATATTGGCAGGTTTCGTTTGCGTTAAAATATGGAATTCCGTATAAATCATACAGATATTATACACAGGGCCTTCAGTGCCGGTTGCAATGAAATGAGAATCATGCCTGTGGGCAGGCAGGTATCTGGGGCACACTTGCGGGTTCCGGTTGCGATGAAATAAGAAAGCCTTGATAAATCATGCAATTAAAGCAGGGGTTGCGGTTGCGATGAAATAAGAATGGTGCCTGCGATGGTTGGTATCTGCCATATCTTCCGGCTTTTGATGAGGGCTGGCTTGATCATCTGTCTCTTGCGTCGGAAGTGATAGGGGACACGCGCTACACTTTGACCGACCGCAATGCCCCCCATTGCTGTCTCTTGTGTCGGAAGTGGTAGGGGACACGCGCGCTTCTTGCGAGCGATTTGCAAGCGCTTGCGAGACGCTATCCTGCGGGTGGCGGCATGTCGCGCAAGCGCTTCTCGGTCGCGCTTAGGCGTTGCTATAATGGGGCAAGCCGCCGATACAAAGCCCGATGAGTTCCCGATGAAAATTAAATACGCTTTGATGAGTTCCAACTCCGACCCGGAGTATCTGGATTTCTGGCCGGTCGTCGCCGAAGCGTGGCAGAAGCTCGGCATAACACCGGTGCTGTTTTACATTCCCGACCACCCCGCCGATGCGCCGGTTGTGCCGCAGGAGGCGCCCGGTACGCAAGTGCACACCGTGCCGCTGTTGCCCGATGTGCACCTCGTGTTGCAGGCGTCGTTGCTTCGGTACTGGGGGAGTTGCAAGTATCCGAACGATGTGGTGATCATCAGCGACATCGATCTGTTGCCTCTGTCGCGGCGGTTCTTCGTAGAGCGGTTGCGCGAAGTGGCGGATGATTGCTATGTGCATCTGAAAGTGAGCAGGGTCGGGTACGGGCATTTTACTTTGTGCGAGACGGCGGCGGGCGGGCGGCGTGATGCCACGAAAATGCGTTACTTGACGGCTTGCTATCACATCGCCAAGGGCGAGTTGATGCGCCGGGTGTGGTGGCCTGCAGATGCTTCCGATAGCGGGGGCGCGCCGGCGAGCCCCTCCGATTGGAAGCGCTGTTGCGAACGGGCGCTGCCGTACTTCTACTATGAGTGGGATTGGGGGAAGATGCTTTGCAAGGCAGATGCGCAAACGGATGCGCCGCGGGAGTTTGGCAAAAGGAAATTTAACCGATTCGGCGATGAGTTGTACTCGTCGGTGCGCGCGCATCGGTTTGCGCGGCAAGATGTGTTTCGGCACATCACCCATGAGGCGCATGAGTATCACTTTTTGCATCGCGCCGCGTGGATGTATGACCCCGAGCGGTTGCGACAGGGCTATTACTCGGCGGCACACCTGCCGCGCCCGTATGGTCAATACAAGTCGGTGATAGATGCGTTGCTACGGCGCCGCGCCCCGCCGCTGACCTACCGCGTGTTGTTTCGGATGACAGAGGCGCTCGGCGCGGGCGCCCGGCGTTCGCCCAAACCCATCGCGTTTCTTTTTTGCTTTGCTATCGCGGCGGGCGAGGATGTGTTCAGGGTGGCTTACCGGCGCACCGGCAGGAGCGGCGCGGCATTGTTGTGCGAGTATTGCAAAGCGATGTGCCATGCGCAAGCCGGCGACCCGCGCATGGTCGCAACGCAGAAAAGGTATCGGCGATGGAAGGGAGTGTTGCGCCGCTTGTTGCCGCGCGCGCGGGCGCACTCGTAGCCGGGAAGGCGCACGACCATAGCCGGATGCAGACACGCCGCAAGCCCTGCGCCCATCTCTGTGGTCGGCGCACTGGGTGGTGCCATGCGAGTGGGTGGCCGCTGGCTCGCGGGCCTGTCCGGAGGCCACTGCTCGCGAGCGCCAAGTCAAGCGCAAGCGACAAAGACGGACGCGGGCTACGGTCGCCAAGCGCCGTAGCGAGCGCAGCCAGTCCGCCCAAGCGCCCCTGTGTTGTTCTGCGACAGCGCTACCGGCGGTCTGGCGGGGCGGGGTTCATGTCGTGCATGTGCTCAAGGCAAGCGCAAGAGCGTAGCGAGCGCGGCGGAGGCGCAACGGTGCCCCTGTGGGGGCCGGTGACAGTGCTGGCAGCGCGACCGGTGCGCGGTGCAGGACAAGCTAAGCCGCGCTCGTCACACCACGGTTGAATCAGCAGGTATGGCTTGGGTGGGCAAACAACATGTAATGAGGCACAATAATGAGAGGCACAAACAACTTTGTTGTTTGTGTATTTTTTGATGAGAGCACAAACAACTTTGTTGTTTGTGTATTTTTTGATGAGAGCACAAACAACTTTGTTGTTTGTGTATTTTTTGATGAGAGCACAAACGATATAAGAGCACAATAATGAGAGGCACAAACAACTTTGTTGTTTGTGTATTTTTTGATGAGAGCACAAACAATATTATTGTTTGTGTTCCATAAACTGTTTGTGGTTTCTTAAGTTGTTTGTGTTCCATAAACTGTTTGTGGCTTCTTAAGTTGTTTGTGTTCCATCAACTGTTTGCGGGTTGTTTATGGGGTGCGCCATGGAAGATAGCTTGGGGGATAGTTTCCGCGGTGTCGCCGAATCTCTGCGACTATCTTCGCAGGCCAGTTGCGGCGGCGCAGATGGAGTGGGCGAGCGCTCTGATTGACTAAGCCGTTAATGCCATAGTCCCGATATTTTTTCCGCCACGCATAGAGTGGATGAAGGGCTGATGTGGTAAGCGTCCATACTGGCTTTTATGCCGTGTTTCTCCCATAATGTAAGGGCTTCAAGTTTCTGTTGGGTCTTATAACTCATAGTTGCCTCCTTTGCTGAAAAAGCAGCTATTTTATAGAAACCTTTGACGCCGTAGCCGATGTGTTGATATTGCATGTCGGCTACGTTTTTTGTTGAAGCCAAGAATCCAGAATGTTTCTGGCATTATGCAATGACCCATCGCTGCCTTTTTTAAGCCGAAGTGGCCGCTTTTAGAGGGTTTTGATGCCGTGTGAGGGCTGATTATTGCAGAATACCGTGTTGGAGCCGGCAATCCGGCGTATTTTTGGCGTTATTTAGAGATATCTGGCATATTGACAGGTTCTGCTTGCGCTAAAATAGAAAATCTCGTATAAATCATGCAGATATTATACACAGGCACCTGCGCTGGAATAGGGAACTTCATATGAATCATACGGCTATTATCCACAGATATCTGCGCTAAAATAAGAATCATGCCCACGATGGTAAATATCTAACATATCTTCTGGCTTTTGATCCGTTAGGGGCTGGCTTAATCAGGTTGTTATCTCTTGCGTCTGAAATGATATGGGAAACTCTGCTCATGCTTCTTGCGGACAATCCGAAGCGCTTGCGAAGTGTCTGATTTGTCATCTGTTGCGCCAATACCCACTGCAAAACGCAGTGTTGGTAACAGGCGCGAATACGCTCAGCACGGTCCATTTTACTGAATGGGCGCGGACCAAAGATAATAACGATTGTGCGCTTCAAGTCGGCTCGGAAATCCGGCGCGGGCAATTGATAATCTTCCGCCTCTTGTATTACCTTATCAATCCCGCTGCTCCTTTCTTCACAGATGCCAAAGCGCCGCATGATATCCGTAAGATCCTCGTTGCGGGATTGGTGTCTGTCAATGAAGCGTTTAACAGGCACAATTGGTTCGCCAGGATTGCTTATCTCAACTCGGTCGGGATATATCTCAATCATAGGCGACATCCCGCGCACTCCCCTCGCAGGGGAATTGCTCGCACTCAGTGCAAAGGCCGAGTCGCGGGCAAGGGCGATGCGAAGAGCGGGCGAGTAAGAGTTGGTGCGAGCGGGAGTCATGCGGCGCGGGGTTGCCGGTTGCGCTAAAATAAGAATCAAGCCCGCGATGGCAAATATCTAACATATCTTCCGTGTTTAGGCTCTGTGACCGACTAGTACTTATAATGGGGCAAGCCGCCGATACAAAGCCCGATGAATTCCCGATGAAAATCAAATACGCTTTAATGAGTTCCAACTCCGACCCCAAGTATCTGGACTTCTGGCCGGCCGCAGCCGAAGCGTGGCAGAAGCTCGGCATAACACCGGCGCTGTTTTACATTCCCGACCACGCCGCCGATGCGCCGGTTGTGCCGCAGGAGGTGGCGGGCACCGAGGTGCACACCGTGCCGCTGTTGCCCGATGTGCACATCGTGATGCAAGCGTCGTTGCTTCGGTACTGGGGGAGTTGCAAGTATCCGAACGATGTGGTGATCATCAGCGACATCGATCTGTTGCCTCTGTCGCGGCAGTTTTTCATAGAGCAGTTGGTCGAAGTGGCGGATGACCGCTATGTGCATCTGAAATTTGACAACGCCAGATACAAGCATTTTTATTTGTGCGATGCGGCGGCGGGCGCGCGGCACGATGCCACAAGGATACGTTATCTGCCCGCTTGCTATCACATCGCCAAAGGCGGCTTGATGCATGCGGTGTGGTGGGGCTCCGATGTTGCCGACAGTTCGGGAGAGACAGGCAGCGCCCCTTCCGACTGGAAGTCTTGTTGCGAACGAGTGCTGCCGTATTTCCGGCGGCGGGAGGGGGAGGATATGAAACATACGTTTGCTCCCAAAACCGATACCGCGCAGGAGTCCGGCAACGGCATATTTAACAGGTTCGGCGATGAGCTGTACTCGTCTGCGCGTGTGCATCGGTTTGCGCATCAAGAGGTGTTTCATTACGTAACCTACCCGGCGCAGCAATATTATTTTTTGAATCGCAACGCATGGATGTATGACCCCGAGCGGTTGCGGCAAGGCTATTACTCGGCGGCGCATCTGCCGCGCCCGTATGGGCAATACAAGTCGGCTATAGATGCGTTGCGACGGCGCCGCGCCCCGCCGTTGATCTACCGCGCATTATTTTGGACGATAAAAGCATTCGGCGCGGCAGGCCGGCGTTCGCCCAAACCCGTCGCGTTTCTTTTTTACTTTGCTATCGCGGCGGGTGAGGATGCATTCGGGGCGATTGACCGGCGCACCGGTTCGGGCGGCGCGGCATTGTTGCAAGAGCATTGCAAGGGGATGTGCCAGGCGCATGCCGACAACCCGCGCATGGTCGCGGCGCAGAAAAGGTATCGGCGGTTGCAGGAAGCGCTGCGCCGCTTACTGCCGCGCCCGCGACCATAGCCGGACGCAAGCGCGCCACAACCGTCGGGGGATGCAGAGCGCGATGTTCTTGAGAATGTTCTTGGCATAGCGCAGGCTGATATTCGGGTTGCGACAAAGCATGCGGCAGACGCAAAAGAGCTTGTGCGGGCGCGCGAATAAACGCATCAGAAAGGACGGCTTCTCGGCGCGCCGCGCCAAGGCCGCCTCGGCTATGGATGCCCACGCCTTGCCCATCTTGGTCGGCACATCGTAGTAGTGATGGCGGGGCAAGACGGGCGGCGCCTTGCGGTACTCTTCGTATAGTTTGGGTTCGTTGTCTATTTCCCGTATGCGGTCGATGACATCGTCCGTGTTTCCGTAGTCGTGGCAATTGACGAAGGCGCGCGGGTTATAGTAGTCGGCAATCGCGGGGCAACCGTGATATATCGGGATGCTTCCCACCGCCAACGGGTGTGATATTTTTTCCGTGACATAGCCGTTGATAGAAGTGTTTTCAAAAGCGATGGTGAATTTGTAGTCTTTGATGAAGCGGAGTTTTAAATCAAAGGGGTGAATCCACCCGGGCTCGGTTTGCTCGGGGAATGACATGTTGTTGAGAGACTGCCCGGGGCAATCGACCGGCTTGTATCGCATGAGTTTGCGGCAGAAGTCACGACGGATTTTTGTTCCGGGCCGGCGGTCGTTTGAATAGACGTAATTGCAGAATTTTGTTTTCGCTATCTCTTTGTGCCGATGCCAGTTACCCAAGAAGTCCAGCAGTCCCAGCCCCAGACAGACGTTCTCGCAGTCTCCCTTGCGCGCGGGAGGAAACGATGAAAAAACATAGTCGTACCCGTCCGGGTTCGCTATCATGGGTTCGCCGATTTTTGTTAATAGCAATGGCCGGGCGCCGAACGTCCAGCGCGCGAAAAGGGCGGACATAAACAACTGGGCATCGTCGCCGGACAGGACGCTGAGCAATATCAAATCCGGATCTTTTGCGACCCTGACGAAGCGATAGGGAAGCGCGTCATATTCTTTGCGGAAGTTTACGGGGAAAGGCAGAACCGCCTCCTTGTCTTCTTGATAAGAAAACGGTTGCGCCGACGAATGCGGCGCGCGGCATATGATGCACAGATAGCGGATGACCGCCTTGGCATCATCCGCCGCACAGTTTTGTTTGCGCATCGGCTTGGGGGAGTGACTCGGGTTTATCGCAACGGGCCTTCCAGGAAGACGCGCAACCGCAAGCGCAGGCGCAGGCGCTCCGCCAAGCTAATGGTCATGGTGTGGGTTGCGCTGTCTAAGGCGCCATCGTTTACGGTGAAGGTGAAACTGGCGAAGTCAGGGGCGGCGGCGGAGTTGTCCGGGGGATAGAAAGTGAGGTTGCCGTTGCGCAGCTCGTCGTCGGTTACTTCGGTGTTGGCGGTCACTGCGGCGCTGCCGTTGCGCAATGTGCCCTTGCCGGATGCTATCGGGGTGACTATGGTTATGTGATCCAGGCTGTTGCCTTCCTCGTCCCTGTACGGGAAGTCGGATTCCGTGAAGATGTACGGATTGGTTGCGCTTGTGTTGACGGATACGCTCACCGAATTGTCAGCGCTGGTGGGCACATCATTGACATGGGTTACCACGGCGCCGTCGGAGCACAGCATGGGGGCGCCGACGCTGCCGCCCTCGGCGTTGTTCAGAGCATCGCGGAAGAATGCGCAGACTCTGATGTGCATGTTCCCATCCGCCTGCGAGGGGGTGAAGGCGGCGGCGTTGGCTCCGGAGATGGCGGCGTATGGGCCGGTCTGGGCATCGGCGCGGTACCATTGCCAGCGTATGTTTGCATTGCTTATGCCGTTGGGGTCGGTAATGCCGTCGGTACTGGCGGTCAGCTCGGTATCCTCGTCATAGCCGGCGGTCGGGTCTGCGGCCGGAGTCACTGTGGGGGCGCCGCTGGCGGCGCCCTGAGTGGCACTGACGAGGTCTATGATGAGGGTGGCATCGGCGGTGGCCTCGTTGGCGACTGCCGTTGAGGGTGCTGATGTTGTGCCGGTGTCGCGCACCCGGTATGTGAATGTCGCATAGTCGTCGGTGACGGTGGCGCCGTCAGCCGGGTAGTATGCCAGAGTGTCCAGTTCGGCCAGAGTCAGCGTGGCGTTTGCGCCGCCGGTGACGGCTGTGTTGGAAGCGCCCACCCGCCGCACCAGAGTGCCCGCCGTGGGCAGGGTGACTATGTGGATGCCGTTGATGGTGTCGTCATCGACATCGCTAAATGGAAAATCCGCCCTGACAAAGCGGTGCGGATTGTTGCTGCTGACATTGGCCGGCACCGCAACCGTGCTGGTGCTGCCGACAGGCGCATCGCTGATATTGTCTATGCGGGCGACCTCGGAGCAACGCGTCTCGTCGCCGGGAGGGGTATGCAGATCCTTGAAGCTGACGCAGAGGCGCACATACTGCTCCGCCTGTTCATCGCCGGGGGCAAAGTGGTCGGGCATGTTCCCGGTGGAGGTCGCGCCTCTGATGTCGGCGTATGGGCCGGCGCGGGCGGGGGATTGTTGCCATTGCCAACTATAGGCGATAGCGACGTTGCCTTCTCTGCCGAAGCCGACTGGGTCGATGCCGCCGTTCAGGTCATTGATATCGCCAGGTCCGCCTTCGAGTATCTCATCCTCCCAGTAACTTTCTCTGGAAAATGTGGTCAGGGACTGGTGGAAGGGCGCGCCGATGGCGGGTGTTTGCGCGACCGCGCGAAGGTTGATGCTGAGCGTGGCTTCGTTGGAATCCAGGAAACCGGCCCTGACAGTGAATGTAAAACTGGTGTAGCCGAATTGTGCCTCCTGATTGGCTTCCGGCCAGTATTTGATGTCGCCGAGGTTGGCGGCGGTCACATTCTGATTCACCGTAGCGGCGGAGCTGGCCACCTGCAGGGTGCCCCGAGCCGGCAGGCTCTTTATCGTGATGTTGACCAGAGTATCCCCGTCCCTGTCGTTGAAAGGGAAGTCGTCCCTCTTGAAGGTGTACGGCATGTCGGAGGTGGCGTTGTGCGGTATCCAAAGCGTGTTAGGCATGGCCTCCGGCGCCGCCGCCGATGCCTGAGCAATCGCTTGGTTCGCCGTGGCGAGCAGGGCAAGCATAGCCGACAACAAGAGGCCTCGGCGCATCATCGTTGCTCGCCAGTTGCGCTGTCGCAGCGCATGCGGGAAGACCCGCTCTTTGAGTTGAGATTTAATTCGCATTTGTTAGTTTCTCCGACAATCTTTTTTCTTCGGCATGGAAGCAAAACTCAAATCAACATGCCGTTAGCATAACCGCTTGTGCAATCGGCATGGATGGCGTACGCTCGCATTATACAATACGGTTTGCATGTTGCCGGTATGTGTATGATGCCAGTACATATTGGAAACTTTGGGCAAATGTTGTGTAATTAGTGCCATAGGTGTTTGGAGCCTCAATCCATAATGTGGTCGTTGGGTATTAAACCATAGCAGGTAGTCTATCATACGCTCATTGAATTCCCGAATATCGGTCAGCAACAAGCCCTCTTCAAACTCCACAAACTCTTCCTGGAGCGTGCGGTTAAAGCGTTCATTGAATGCGTTCATCTTCGGACATTTGGGATACGTGTAGCAGTGCCGGATACCTTGCTCTTGCAGGCAGCGATCAAACGCGCCGCAGAACTCGGAGCCGTTGTCGGTGAGCACTTGCTCTATCTTGGCGGGGAACACTTCCATCATCAGCTTCATAAAGAACTCGGCAGCGATGCTGTTGCCACGAGGGACGCCGATAGCAAAGCCAAACCGGCTATGCAAATCTACGGCCGTGAACAGATAGCGACGCTGACCTTGAATAAACCGTTGCACGGTATCCATGGCGATGCAATGCCCGATACGCTTTGCATTGAAACCCTTTTCAAGACGCTCCTTGCTCTTGCTTTGCGTTGTGCGTTGCCGACGCGGTTTTGCGGGCACCCAGCGCATCTTATCGGGTGCGCTGGCAATCAGTCGCACGATGGTGCGCGGCTTGGGACAACGCAAGCCGCGCTCGTCACACCACGGTTGAATCAGCAGGTATATCTTGGGTGCGCCGTAGGGATAGTTTTTGCGGTGTCGCCGAATCTCGTCGATAATCTCCGGAGGCCAGTCGCGCCGGCGTGGCTGGCGCGGGCAAGTGCTCTGATTGATTAAGCCGTTAATGCCATAAAGCCGATATTGTCTCCGCCACTCATAGAGTGATGATTTGCTGATGTGGTAAGCGTCCATGCTGGCTTTTATGTTGTGGTTCTCCCATAATATAAGGGCTTCAAGTTTCTGTTTTGCTTTATAGCTCATAGTTGCCTCGTCTATTGAAAAAGCAGCTATTTTATAGAAACCTTTGATGCCGTGGCCGATGTGTTGATATTGCATGTCGGCTACGTTTGTTGTTGAAGCCAAGAATCCAGAATGTTTCTGGCATTATGCAGTATGTTGCGGACGAACCGGTTGTCGCCGCCGTCGCTTTCTTGCGGCAGGAGGTGCGATAGCCCCGCGCCTCGTCACCCCTGCGGGCAGCGCCTTCGTGGAATAGACATCCGCGCCCATGACGGTCCGCCATTCTGCCCTGTAGCGGGCACACACGGACAGGCCCGTTACGGCAATAGCAGCGGCAGGGCTGCCAGTGTTCGGGGGGAGGGAATCAAGGCGGCTCCTCTTTCGGAGCTTCGGCGGCGGCCCCGGCGGGCTAGCCCACGACCCTCATGTAGAAGGCAGCGGGCCCGTGCTCGGGGGTCAGGTAAGGGCAGACCTCGCCGAGCCGCTTCTGGTGGCGGTGCTGGAGAAAGTTTAGCGCGGCCACCACCTCGTAGCGGGCGGTGTTGGTGAGCAACACCTCCAGCAGGTACTGCTCGTTCCAGAACCAGACATTGTCGACCACCCAGGCTTCCGGATAGTCCTTGGGCGTGAAGATGTCGTGGATGTGGATGTAGACCCCGGCCTGCAACTGCGGGAGGATCTCCTGGTATTCATAGAGCACATCGCCCTGCGGCCGGATTATGTGCGAGGAGTCGATGAACAGCAGGTCCTCTGGCCCCAGCTCCTTCGCCCAGTCCAGGTCGCATTCCTCCACGGGCTTGCGGACGATCTCGATGTCTTCCATCTTCTCCAGCCAGGGGGCTTCTCGTGTAGCGTAGGGCTCGATGCAGATGTGCTTGCAGGCTGGCCCGCCCTCGTCCCTGTTCTTGCGCAGCGCCACGCGGGCAATCTTGGTCGAGTGACCGCTGCCGATCTCGATGACCTTGTTCGGCTTGGTGTGCCGCAGGAACTGGTACAGAAAGTCAGCGTCGCCCGGGAGGTAGAAATTGTTGCGAATGGAATACAACACCGAGTCAAAGGGCTGTTCCTGCGCCAGATCCATGGCGACGAGTTCTTCGCCGAAACTAAGATTCCGCAGAAATTCCAGTTGTGCCGCCTCGTTGAGGTCGATGCCGGGAAGGCGGCGGTCGTCCGACAGCGGGTGCCGGAGATTGCGGTGATTGAAAAGAGGCTCGTAGTAGCGGTCCACGATGGGATAGAGCCCCATGTCTTTCAGGCGCAGTTGCGTTCTGGGCCACTGGTTGCGCTTGTGGATGCGGTACTGCTTCAGTAGTCGGACGCCCGGAATGATGGCGATGGAGATGGCCAGATCCAGAAGCTGATGCCGCCGCCGCACACCCCTCTTGACGCGCTCAAGCGCGGACCGAAGTCGTGATTTAATTCGCATTTGTTAGTTTCTCCGACAATCTTTTTTCTTCGGCATTGAAGCAAAACTTAAATCAGCATGCCGTTAGTGTAATCGCTTGTGCAATTAGCATGTGCGGCAAACGGGCATTCTACTACATTAATAGGAGAACAAACGATAATGGAGCACATGATGAGAGGCGCAAACAGTTTATGGAGCACAAACAGTTTATGGAGCGCAAACAGTTTATGGAGCGCAAACAGTTTATGGAGCGCAAACAATACTCAATTGTTTGCGGGTTCTTCAATTGTTTGTGGGTTCTTCAATTGTTTGTGGCTTCTTCAATTGTTTGTGGCTTCTTAGGGCTGCCTGCCGCCGGGTTGCTTGCCGGTCAGCCCCGCCGGCGAGTTGTTCGCGCAGGGAGTCGGGGCTGCCTGCCGCCGGGTTGCTTGCCAGTCAGCCCTTAGCTTGCCGCCTCCCCGCGAGGAGAGTGTTCCGGGGAGAACTCCGGTCGGCATTGTGCCGTATCCCGACTCCTGCGAGGGGAGAGTGTTTCCTGTCTCCCGCGAGGGGAAAATAATGCGGCACGGCGTTGCCACGCTATGCTTATAATGGGCAAACCGCCCGGTGTCGTCCGTCCGGCTTATGATGCCCTTCTCAGTTGCCGCTCTCTGTGCTTATAATGGGCAAGCCGCCGATACAAAGCACGACGAATTCCCGATGAAAATTAAATACGCCTTAATGAGTTCCAACTCCGACCCGGAGTATCTGGACTTCTGGCCGGTCGCCGCCGAAGCATGGTTGAATCTCGGCATCACACCGGTGTTGTTTTACATTCCGGACCGCGTCAAAGACGTTCCGGTTGTGCCGCGGGAGGTGGCGGGCGCCGAGGTGCACACCGTGCCGCTGTTGCCCGATGTAAACATCGTGTTGCAAGCGTCGTTGCTTCGCTACTGGGGAAGTTGCAAGTACCCGGACGATGCGGTGATTGTCAGCGACATAGATCTGTTGCCTTTGTCGCGGCGGTTCTTTGTCGATCAATTGACCGCGATAGATGATGATTGTTATGTGCATTTGAAATGTGTCGCAGACAAGTACGAGAGTTACGACTTGCGTAATATCCCCGGAGAAAAAGTGACGGACATATCGAATATGCGCTTCCTGAACGCTTGTTATCACGCGGCAAACGGCGCCCTGATGAGCGAAGTGCTGTGGCCGTCAAACGGAGGCGGACGCGATTGGGAGAGCGACTGCAAGCGCGCGGTTCCGTATCACTATGTGCGCGCCAGCGTCACCGGCGGCGCCTACATAATCACCGACAGATATGTCCGACGCGGGAAGTTGTTGCCCCGCTTTAACGCCCGCGGCGACGAGTTGTATATGTCCGCGCGCGCACACTTGTTCCCGCGGCAGGATGTCTTCCGCTTTATCACGCACGAGTGCGATTTTTTGAATCGCGGTCGTTGGTATTACAAACCCGAGCGCTTGTTGCGGGAGCAGTATTCGGCGGCGCATTTGCCGCGACCGTATCGTCGCCACAAGTCGGCGATAGACGCCTTGATGCAACGACGCCCTTTGTCCCTGTTTTATCGCATTCTTTTTCGGGGGACAGAGAGGATATACAAATTGCGTTGGCGTGCTCCCGAGCGCGGTGTGTTTTTCTCCTACCCCGCTCTCTGGGCGGGCGAGGTTGCGTTCGGGGTGATGTATCGGTGCAGCGGTTGGAGCGGCGCCGAATTGCTCAGAATGTATTGTCGAACGCAACGTCTGTGGACACGCCGTGACAACGCTCGTCTGGCCGGGTTGTATGTGAGATACAAACGATGCAAGAAAGCAATATGTCGCCTATGGTCGTGAACCCGCGCATATATAGAGTCGGTCAGAGCGTCGGACTCCGCGAGGACGGCTTGCCGGCGGTCATGGCCGGCCATCTGATCCGAAGAACCCTGCAAGATGTTGCGGGGCATATGGGCTTGCCGGCGGGCATGACCGGGCGTCCGCTCCGAGGCAAGGAAGCCCTTTGCGGCCGCCTTTTTGCGCCCCTGCTCCGGCGGTTGATTCCTTAGCGATACCGGCATCCGTGCGGCGGTCTTGATATGAGGCTAAATTTCATGCTAATATTCGCACCCTTGGGCGTCATCAGCGATGCCCTAAGTGTTCATAAAGTTACTAGCTTAATACTATTGAGTAAGTCAATCGCGCGGCAGGAACCGTCTGAGAGCTGTTATTACAAGAGAAAATTAGCAGACTTCTTATCTGGCAGTTTTTTGTCACAGCGGTTGTAAGCGCAATTATGTTTGTTTATCAAGGTCAGCAATCGGCAATCAGCGCGGCATTCGGCGGCGCGAGCGCGATGTTATTGTCATCGTGGTTGGGCGCATCGCTCAAGCGTCTTGACCGGCGTTTGGGCGACAAACAAAAAGCCGGCGCCGGCGTATTTGTCTTCGGTTTCATTCCGCGCTTTATTTTGGTTTTGGCTCTGTTTTCGCTGGGCCTTGGTTATCTCGGCTTATCCCCGTTACCGATGCTTGCGGCATTCATCGCCGCCTACGCCGCATACTGGGTCGAGTTGTATCGTATGCAGGCGGACAATCCGGAAAAACTATGAGCGAAGGCAGCGGCGGCACAGTCGAATATATCAAGCATCACCTGACCAACCTGTGCGTCGGGGATTGCGACCCGGTCACGCACGAGGCCGCGGGCTTCTGGGCATGGCACGCCGATACGATTTTCTTCAGCGTCTTTCTCGCGCTCGTCATCGTCTTGCTGGCGTGGCGAATCGGGCGCGCGGCGACAGCGGACGCGCCCTCCGGCATGTTGAATGCGGCCGAGACCTTGGTCGAATTTGTGAACAAACAGATCAGCGAGGTCTTCGTCAAACACAACCCCCTGATCGGCCCGATGGCTCTGACCGTCTTCACTTGGGTGCTGTTAATGAATTCCATGGATTTGGTTCCCGTCGATTTGCTGCCGGAGCTTGGCAAACTCATCGGCGTGGAATATCTCAAAGTCGTGCCGACGACCGATGTGAACGCGACCTTCGCGTTGTCCTTGAGCGTGTTTGCGCTGATTATTTTTTACAACATCAAGAGCAAGGGCTTCGTCGGCTACTTGAAGACCTTTTTGTTTCACCCCTTCGGCAAGTTTCTCATCCCGGTCAATGTCGTAATGACCGCGATTGAGGAAGTCGCAAAATTATTGAGCCTGGCGTTGCGCTTGTTCGGCAACCTGTTCGCCGGCGAGTTGGTGTTCCTGCTGATCGCGCTGATCGGCGGGACGCTGGCGGTCGGCTATGCGGCGTTGCTCTGGATACCGCTGCAGATCACCTTTGACTTGGGGTGGCTGCTTTTTCATTTGCTTGTGGTGACGCTGCAAGCGTTCATCTTCATGGTCCTGACGATTGTCTATATTGGCATGGCGCAGGAAGACAGCCATTGATAACCGAATTTCACTTTCGCATAGGAGACAGTAATGACACCTGACATAATCGCTAACATATACGCTTCCACCGCCCTTGGGGTGGGTATCATCCTTGCCGCCGCCGGTTTGGGCTCCGCCATTGGCTGGGGTTTGATTTGCGCCAAGACCTTGGAAGGAATCGCCCGCCAGCCGGAGTTGCGCCCGCAGTTGATGACCAATATGTTCATCTGCGGCGGCTTGATGGAATCGTTTCCGTTTATCATTCTGGCGTTTGCCATGTGGTTCTTGTTCGCCAACCCGTTTGTCGGCGCGCTACAGACGGCGATATAAGATCCTTGGCACAAGAGCGAGGCAGGCGATGAATATTAACGCAACGCTGATTGCCCAGATTCTGGCGTTTCTGATTCTGATCTGGATGGTCAACCGCTTGATGTGGGGGCCTATGATCAACGCGCTGGAAGAGCGGCGCAAACGTATCGCCGACGGACTGGCGGCTGCCGAAGACAGCAAGAAAGGTTTGGCGGACGCGCAAGCGCAAGCGACGCAGATGAAGCAACAAGCCCAGACCAAGGCCGCCGATATCATCGCCGCTTCCGAGAAACGCGCGCAGGAGATCGTCGCAGAGGCGAAGGTCGCGGCGCGCGAGGAAGGCGAGCGCATCAAAGCCGCCGCGCAGGCCGAGATCGACCGCGAGATTGAGCAAGCAAAAGAGCAGTTGTCGCAGCGGGTGGCGGAGCTCGCCGTCGCCGGCGCCGAGCGCATTCTGGCGAAGGAGATCGATCGCAACACCCACAGCGGCGCGATGAAAGATTTGGAAGGCAAGATATAAACCATGTCGGAACCGGTCACAGTAGCAAGACCTTACGCGCGGGCGGCGTATGCCGCTACGCAAGGCGCGGACGATGCGAAGCGGTGGGGGCAGATGCTTGCCAAGCTCTCTGCACTGACCGAAGATGCCGTCGTTAAGAGATTGATCGGCGACTTGCGTTACTCCGCCGCACAGGTGGCGGATGCTGTGCAAGCCTTGTTAGGCGATGATGTGTCGCACGCCGGCCGCTTGAACTTCGTGCGCTTGCTATCGGCGAACCGCCGCTTGGTTTTGGCGCCGGAGATAGCGCGCCTGTTTGAGCGCTACGCCGCGCGCGCCGAGCGCATCGTGCGGGCGACGGTTATCAGCGCACAGCCGCTGGATGACGCGCAGCAAGAGGCGATTCGCAACGCGCTGGCAAAGCGCGCGGATGGCCGCATTGAGCTGGACTGCTCGACGGATGAATCGTTGCTGGGCGGCGCGGTCGTGCGGCTCGGCGACTTGGTGATAGACGGCTCGGTCAAAAGCCGTCTGCAAAGGTTTTCTGCGACACTGATCGCTCGAACGTAATACATAACTTTTATAGAGAGTCAAACAATGCAACTCAACCCAACCGAAATCAGCAATCTGATTAAACAGAGAATAGACAATTTTGAAGCCGGCGCCGAAGTGCGTACCGAGGGCGCTATCGTGTCCCTGACGGACGGCATCGTGCGCATTCACGGTCTTGGCAACGTGATGTACGGAGAGATGATTCGCTTTAACGAGAACCTCTACGGTATGGCGCTGAACCTGGAGCGCGATTCGGTCGGCGCGGTGGTGCTCGGCGAGTATCGCGGCCTCAAGGAAGGCGATACCTGCCAGTGCACCGGCAGGATTCTTGAAGTGCCCGTCGGGCCCGAGCTCGAGGGGCGTGTTGTGGACGCGCTCGGCAACCCGATTGACGGCAAGGGTCCGATTAATGCGGCACAGACCGCACCGGTCGAGAAAGTCGCCCCGGGCGTGATCGAACGGCAGTCGGTCAGCCAGCCGGTGCAGACCGGACTCAAGGCGATCGACGCGATGGTGCCGGTCGGGCGCGGCCAGCGTGAGTTGATCATCGGCGACCGTCAGGTCGGCAAGACCGCCGTTGCGATTGATACGATTATCAACCAGAAAGGCGGCGACCTGAAATGCATTTATGTCGCGGTCGGTCAGAAGCAATCTTCTATCGCGGCAACGGTGCGCCGTCTTGAGGAATACGGCGCGATGGAACATACGACCATCGTGGCGGCGGGCGCCGCCGATCCGGCGCCGATGCAGTTTCTGGCGCCGTTCTCGGGTTGTTCTATGGGCGAATACTACCGCGACCGCGGGCAGGACGCGCTGATCATCTATGACGATTTGACCAAGCAGGCATGGGCCTACCGACAGATTTCGCTGTTGTTGCGCCGACCGCCCGGGCGCGAAGCGTATCCCGGCGATGTGTTCTATCTGCACTCGCGTTTGCTGGAGCGCGCCGCGCGCGTGAATCCCGCCTATGTCGAGCGCGAGACCGGCGGCGAAGTCAAAGGCCGCACCGGTTCGCTGACGGCGCTGCCGATCATTGAAACGCAAGCGGGCGATGTGTCCGCGTTTGTGCCGACCAATGTGATCTCCATCACCGACGGGCAGATATTTCTTGAGACCGACCTGTTCAATTCCGGCTTTCGTCCGGCGATGAACGCCGGGCTTTCGGTCTCCCGTGTCGGCGGCGCGGCGCAGACGAACATCATCAAGAAGCTCGGCGGCGGGGTGCGGCTGGCGCTCGCCCAGTACCGCGAACTCGCGGCCTTTGCCCAGTTCGCATCGGACCTGGATGAGCAAACCCGTCATCAACTGGAGCGCGGGCAGCGCATCATGGAATTGATGAAGCAGAAACAATACTCGCCGCTGAAAGTCGCCGAGATGGCGGTGTCGCTGTATGCGGCCGACCAAGGCTATCTGGACGATGTGGAAGCGGACAAGGTCGGCGCGTTTGAGGAAGCGTTGCACAGTTATATGAACGCCGAGCACGCCGAGTTCATGGCCGCCTTGAACCAAGACGCCGAGTTGAGCGACGAAGCCAAGGCCACGATGAAAACGGCGTTGGATGCGTTCAAGCAGAAGGAAGGCGCGTGGTAAGACAAGCGCGATAACAGGGCAAGGCAGTGGCAAACGAAAAAGAAATCCGCACCAAGATCGCAAGCATCGGCAGCACCCGCAAGATTACCAAAGCGATGGAAATGGTCGCCGCCAGCAAGATGCGCAAGGCGCAGGAGCGCATGGGCGCCAGCCGTCCCTATGCCGATCGGATTCGCCATGTCATCGGTCACATTGCCAAAGCCTCGCTGGAATATCGCCACCCGTGGCTGACGCCGCGAGAAGAGATCAAAGGGGTCGGCTTCATCATCGTCGCCACCGACCGCGGGCTGTGCGGCGGTTTGAACATCAACCTGTTCAAAGCCGGACTGACCGCGATGAAGGAATGGCAAGACCGAGGCGCGGACGCGAAAGTGTGCGCGATCGGCAGCAAAGCGATCGCATTTTTCAAACGCATCGGCGGGCTCTCTTCGCAGATTGCGCACCTCGGCGACGTGCCCCATCCGGATGATTTGATCGGGCCGATCAAAGTGATGCTGGACGCGTACGAAGCGGGCGAGATAGACCGCCTGTTCCTGGTCGAGAACAAATTTGTCAGCACGATGGCGCAAACGCCGATCGTCTCCGAACTGGTGCCGGTGGCGGCGAGCGACGACAAGGTGTTGGACTACCACTGGGATTACCTCTACGAGCCCGATGCCAAAGGGGTGCTGGACATGATGTTGCGACGCTATATTGAGTCGCAGATATATCAGGCGGTGATAGAGAATATTGCTTGCGAGATGGCGGCGCGCATGATTGCGATGAAGAGCGCGTCGGACAATGCGGGCGAGTTGATAAAAGAATTGCAACTTGCGTATAACAAAGCCCGACAGGCGGCGATTACGCAGGAGATATCCGAGATTGTCGGCGGCGCGGCGGCGGTATAGCGTCTGCTCCGGCGAGTGAATTAGAAACATAACATAGTTATAGAGAGGTTTTTTGATGAGTACAGGACAGATTGTTGAAGTAATCGGCGCGGTGGTGGACGTTGAGTTTCCCCGCGACAATATTCCAAAGGTGTACGACGCGCTGACGGTTGCCGAAAAAGAAGGCCTCGTGCTTGAGGTGCAGCAGCAGCTCGGTGATGGCATCGTGCGTACGATCGCCTTGGGCCCGTCCGAGGGACTGAGCCGCAACCTGAAGGTCGAGAATACCGGTAGCCCGGTCTGTGTACCGGTTGGCGAGCCGACGCTGGGCAGAATTATGGATGTGCTCGGCAACCCGATTGATAATGCCGGCCCGGTTAATACGACCGAGAAGATGCCAATCCATCGCGACCCGCCGACCTATGCCGACCAGTCGCCGACCGTTGATATTCTGGAAACCGGGATTAAGGTTATTGACCTGATTATGCCGATTGCAAAAGGCGGCAAAATCGGCCTGTTCGGTGGTGCCGGTGTCGGCAAGACCGTTACCCTGATGGAGTTGATTCGCAATATTGCGATTGAGCACAGCGGCTACTCGGTGTTTGCCGGTGTCGGTGAGCGTACCCGTGAGGGCAACGATTTCTATCACGAGATGCAAGAATCCAAAGTGCTGGATAAAGTCGCGCTGGTTTATGGCCAGATGAACGAGCCGCCGGGCAACCGCTTGCGCGTTGCGTTGACCGGCCTGACGATCGCCGAGAAATTCCGTGACGACGGTAGCGATGTACTGATGTTCATAGACAACATCTATCGTTACACACTCGCCGGCACCGAAGTCTCGGCCCTGCTCGGACGCATGCCCTCGGCGGTAGGCTATCAGCCGACGCTGGCCGAAGAGATGGGTGTTTTGCAGGAGCGGATCACCTCTACCAGAGCCGGTTCCATCACATCGTTCCAAGCTGTTTATGTGCCGGCGGACGATTTGACCGACCCGTCACCGGCGACGACTTTCGCGCACCTTGATGCGACGCTGGTGTTGTCGCGTCAGGTGGCCGAGTTGGGCATCTATCCGGCGGTGGATCCGCTTGATTCAACCAGTCGCCAACTCGACCCGCTCGTTATCGGGCAAGACCACTACGATGTTGCGCGCGCGGTGCAGAACACGCTGCAACGTTACAAAGAGTTGAAAGACATCATCGCGATTCTTGGCATGGACGAGCTGTCCGAGGAAGACAAGCAGGTCGTCTCGCGCGCGCGCAAGGCGCAGCGTTTCTTGTCGCAACCGTTCTTCGTCGCGGAAGTATTTACCGGTTCGCCCGGCAAATATGTCTCCTTGCAGGATACGCTGAAAGCGTTCCGCGGCATCATTGAAGGCGAGTATGACCATCTGCCCGAGCAGGCTTTCTACATGGTCGGCACGATAGAGGAAGCGCTGGAGAAAGCCGAGTCAATGAAAGAATAGTGAGTACGATACGCGTCCAAATCGTCAGTACCGAGAAGGAGATCTTCGCCGGCGAAGCTGAAGTCGTCTTTGCCGATGCCGAGCAAGGCGAAGTCGGCATCTACCCGCAACACGCTCCGCTCCTGTCCTTGCTCCGCCCGGGGCAAGTCCGTTTGCAGACCGAGAGCGGCGAGCAAAGCTACTACATCTCAGGCGGCATTCTGGAAGTGCAACCGCACGAAGTTGTCATTCTTGCCGACACCGCCATGCGCGGCGAAGACATTGATGAATCACGCGCACAAGAAGCCAAGACCCGCGCTGAAGAAGCGCTGAAAGGCAAACTCTCCGATGTGGAAGCGGCCAAAGCATTGGCTGAAATCGCCGAAGCCGCGGCGCAGATTCGCACCCTGCAAGAATTGCGCAAAAAAGGCGGACGCTAACCCCGCGCACAACCGGCGCGCCCTCGCGCCAACCCGCGTTCCCTCGCACAAGCACACGCCTTGCGCTTGGGCAGTCTATGCTTTCCCCCTCGCCGCAGCGTTTATCGCCTGCGACTCAAAAAAGCTCGGAGTCATAGCGGACTCTGCACTGAGTGCGAGCAATTCCCCCGCGAGGGGAAGGTGCGGTCGGCGCAAGGGCAAAGCTTGCGCTTGGGAATACCCTATATAATGTAGGCATTACGGGGATAAATGCGCCGGTTGCAAAGCGTGTACAAATCGTGTATAGTGCGGGTTTTACGGACGGACAATGTGTGCGCAAACAGCGCTTAGCTGTTTGCGGATTGCTTACCGGAGGTTACGAAACCCAATGGAAAATATTCTATATAATCTGGGCATCATCAAAGATGTACGCGCTCAATCGCAGGGCAGCGCGAAGGTCTTGTGTAATGCAAACTTCAGGAGGATACATGAAAATGTTTACAATGTTTAGCCAGTTCACCCCCCCCCCCCCCCCCCCGCATTGACTTAAGCGGGCGCGGCCTCCGGTCGCTCTTCCTGCTCGCCCTCTTCATCGTATCCGCTCAGGCTCAGGCGCAGAATGCCACCGGCATGCCATCGGTGGCTTACGCCAGTGGCAGCGCACCCACCGAGGATGTGCGGATAACCGCATCGGGTGACAACATAGCCGATGCCGATGGCTTGGGCGCCTTCGGTTGGCAATGGAGCGCGGCCGACACCAACGGCGGCGCCTACGCCAATATCTCCGGCGCGACCAATGCCGCATTCACTCCGGGCGATGACGAGGTAGGCAAGTTTCTGCGGGTCTGCGCATCGTTCATGGATATGGCCGCCACCCCCAATATGGAGAAGCGATGCCTGCAGATAGCCACCGCTGTGGCCAACATCAACGACAAGCCATTGGCCACCTCTTTCACAATTGCAGTGCGCACCGCCGCCAGCGCCGCCGACCCCTACAGGCTCCGACCAACTGACTTCACTTTCAGAGATGCCGATAACGACATGCTGGCCAGCGTAGTCATACACGGCCTGCCGGCCGCCGGTACCATGTCCTTGGATGGCACGGCCCTGACCGCCGACGATGTCCCCACAGCGGAGATAACTGTGGTCCGACTGACCGCCGGCGCTCTGACCTATTACCCGGAGTCAGGCCAGGAGCCCACCAACCCCAGCGATTCCTTTGAAATTTATACCAGTTTCAGATTCGGCGTGACAGACGATGGCAGCGATGGCACCGGCAACAATGCCAGCGACAACATCGCCAGCATCAGCATCCGTCTGGTATCGGCGGTCCAGACCGCCGCCTCTGGCAGTCTCATCACACTTCCACTTCCCAACGGGGTAGGGCTGTCCGCCAATACCGTCGGAATCAGAGATCCCAACGGCATAAATCGCAACACTCTGATGTATGAATGGCAACAGTCCGCCGCCAGCGATGGCCCCTTTGCCCCCATAGAGGGTGCCACCTCCAGAGAATTCACCCCCCGGCCAGGCCAGTTGAATCAATACATCCGCGTCTGCGTAACCTTTATGGATCAACACACACCCCCGGCAGAGGAGGGCCCGCTCTGCTCTGCCGCCGTTCGTGTCGGCCCCATACGCTTGCGCTTGCGCATCTTCCTGGAAGGCCCGTTGCGATAGCGCGAGCAACATTCGCCCCTTGTGGGCTTGCGCCACACACTGGAGCGACTCAACGCGATGCGTTGGTAGCGGGAGCAATCCCGTCGCGGGACGCACCGCTAATATGTTCCCTTGCGGAGAGTCGGCAAGCTAAGGGGGCTGACGAGCGGGTAGCCTGGCGGTAACTGCTCCGACACGTTGCTCGCACCATCCCGCAAGCGCGCATTCCGAGCGCTTTGCCTTGCGCTTAAAAATTGAAAACCGACATGTTGCTCGCATCATCCTCGCAAGCGCGCATTCCGAGCGTTTTGCCTTGCGCTTAAAAATTGAAAACCGACATGTTGCTCGCATCATCCTCGCAAGCGCGCATTCCGAGCGTTTTGCCTTGCGCTTAAAAATTGAAAACCGACATGTTGCTCGCATCATCCTCGCAAGCGCGCATTCCGAGCGTTTTGCCTTGCGCTTAAAAATTGAAAACCGACATGTTGCTCGCATCATCCTCGCAAGCGCGCATTCCGAGCGTTTTGCCTTGCGCTTAAAAATTGAAAACCGACACGTTGCTCGCATCATCCTCGCAAGCACACCGGAGAGGGGAGCAATGATTAGTGCCAGCACGAAGCTTTCCCCCTCGTCGCATCGTCTATCGTCTGTGGCTCGGACTCTGCGACTCTCAAAAAAAGCTCGGAGTCATAGCGGACTCTGCGACTCCTGCAAGGGGAGAGTGCGACCGGCACTCGCACACCTTGCGCTACGGTAGTCTCTGCGTTCCCTCACCGCATTGTCTGTCGCCTGTGGCCCGGACTCTGCGACTCCCGCGTGGGGAGCGTCGTGCCAGCACCCGCACAAAGCTTGCGCTGAGGAAAAGTCTATATAATATAGGCATTACGGGGATAAATGCGCCAGTTGCAAGGCGTGTGCAAATCGTGTATAGTGCAAGTTTTACAGGAAATGTGTGCGCAAACAATTAATCAAGGACACACAAACAACATAAGAAACCGCAAACGATTAAATATCGTTTGTGCTCTTATTACCGTGCTCTTATCACTGTGTTCCATAAACTGTTTGCGGAATGTTTATTGGAGGTTACGAAACCCGATGGAAAATATTTTGTATCATTATAGGCATCACCAAAGATGTGTGCGCTCAATCGCAGGCGGGTGCAAAGGCCTTGTGATGCAGACTTCAGGAGGACGCATGAAAATGTTTACAATGCTTAACCAATTCACCCCCCCCCCCCCCCCCTAGTCCTTGAGCGGATTTGCGTAGCACTGCTCGCTTGCGCTTTGTCTTTGCTTACGAACACCGCACACGCACAAACCAACAGCTGTGCGGCGGTCATCCACGGCACCGAATGCATGGACGCATGCCCCGCCGGATTCACCGCCACAACCCAAGACCGCGTGTGCATTGAAAACGCGCACATCGATGGCGCGAACAAATGCGAAGCCAAAGGATGGACAACCCGACTGGAGATTGCCGGCTTCGCCTTTTCCCTTTGTAACATAAAAAACAAAGACCCGACATCAACCCAGGACTTTTGCATTTTGGGCATCAACTGCGCAGACCGTTTCGGTCCGGACCTTGACTTTCCGCAACGCCCGGCGGACGACCCGGCAACGGCGGAAGACGAAAGCGACCCGCGCTATGTCTACAACTGCGACACGGGCGGAACCACCGGACATCTTCCGGCGACTTTCGCCGACGGGCGCACGATGTGCGAATGTCCCGCCGCCGCGACAGAAAACGCGGACGGCGTGTGCGTTTGTCCGGCGCAAACCGTCTTGCTGGGCGAGGCTTGCCTCGCCGACACGCCGGAAAACAGATGCAAAGCGGCGGGATGGACGGTCTCAACCGACAATCAATGCGTCGTCCCCATCACCTCCCCGGACGGCGGCAATGCGGACGGATGCTTCTTGGCCGGCAACGGCAGTCCGCAATGCGCCGATGTGTTCGGACCGGATCTGTCGTTTCCAGACCCTTCGACCGACTCCGCCGCGCGGTTTGTCTACGACTGCGGTCTGGACATGATCCCGCCGCGGGCAAACACCGACGGCGAAACCGAATGCGCGCCCGACCCGCAAGCGTGCGGGTTCAGCGACGTAGCAAGCACATTCAGCGGTCAGGACAGTGCGCAACAAATTTCCATGCAGTTTGATGTCTGCGCGGCAAAAGGATGGCAGGCGAAAAAGCATCCCAGTTTTGAATCCGTTTTGAAGTCTTGCTACTGCGACATCAATGTGCGGGACGCGTCAGCCGCAGTAGCATGCCCCTACTCCCACTCTTCCTCCCGCTTCGGAAATGTCAGCGGAAATACCTTCCTTCGCCATCACTTCGGCCCCGCCCTGCAATACCTCCCGCAATGGACGGCCGAAAATGCGGACACCTGCTTTGTGTCGCATTGTCCGGACGGGATGGAACCGACCGAGTTCAACACCAACGGCGCGACCGAATGCCTGGCGCCCAGCGGGACGGTTTGCGGGGAGTTGAGTCCGGCGAAACGCTTTGACGGCAGCGCCTGCGTGGAAGACTGCGCGATGGCGGCGACATTGAACGAGGCGGCGAATGTGTGCGAATGCCAAGCGCCCAATGTGGGGACGGGTTCGGATTGCCGTGCGCCGAGCCCACAGGTTTGCGCGGGTTTGACACCGGCAAAATTCTTCAACGAAACAGCCTGCGTTGATTTTGTTTTGTGCGCCGCACCGGCGACATTGAACGAGGCGACGAATGTTTGCGCATGCAATTCGCCAAATGTGGGGACGGGTTCGGATTGCCGCGCACCGAGCATACAGGCTTGCGCGGGTTTGACGCCGGCGAAACACTTTGACGGGGCGACCTGCGTTAATCTTGTTTTCTGCGACGCGCCGCTGGTGCCGGACATAGCGACGAATACCTGCGTGTCCGGCGATATCAACCTGCGCCTGCGCATCTTCCTGGAAGGCCCGTTGCGGTAGTGCGAGCATCCCCTCGCCGCATCGTCTATCGCATCATCTCGCAAGCACACCGGAGAGGGGAACGATGATTGGCGCAAGCACACAGCTTTCCCTCTCACCGCATTGTCTGTCGCCTGTGGCCCGGACTCTGCGACTCCCGCGTGGGGAGCGTCGTGCCAGCACCCGCACAAAGCTTGCGCTGAGGAAAAGTCTATATAATATAGGCATTACGGGGGATAAATGCGCCAGTTGCAAGGCGTGTGCAAATCGTGTATAGTGCAAGTTTTGCAGGAAATGTGTACGCAAACAGCAGTTTAATGAGGCACAGTGATAAGAGCACAAACAACTTTGTTGTTTGTGGCTTTTTCATGAGAGCACGGTAATAAGAGCACAAACGATATTTAATCGTTTGTGGTTCCATAAACTGTTTGTGGTTTCTTAAGCTGTTTGTGTTCCATAAACTGTTTGCGGAATGTTTATTGGAGGTTGTACGGAACCCGATGGAAAATATTTTGTACCATTATAGGCATCATCAAAGATGCGCGCGCTCAATCACAGGGCGGGTGCAAAGACCTTATAATGCAAACTTTAGGAGGATGCATGAAAATGTTTACAATGTTTAACCAATTCACCCCCCCCCCCCCCCCCCCCCCCCCTCATGTAGCTGCTGAACAGCGGCTCAGTTGCCGTAGCCTGCGGTCGTTGACCATCCTCGCTTTGTTTGCGTTGTACGGCACGGCACAGGCGCAGGACAGTGCGCCGGACTTTGGCGATGCATCGGTTGCGGATCAGGGTTGGCTGACCGGCACAGCGCTCAGTCTGGTGTTGCCTGAGGCTACCGGCGGCGATGGCGCTCTCTCATACACGCTGACCCCGGCTTTGCCGGCGGGCCTGACCTTTGATGCGACCGCCCGCGCCATCAGCGGCACGCCGACCGCTGTGGCGACCGAAGCCGCCTATGCCTACACGGTCACCGATAGCGACAGCAACACCATGTCCGCCGATGCGGACACCTTGACTTTTGCCATCATCGTGGAAAGCGCTCCCGACAGGCTTTGCACCCGTCGGGGCTGGACTTACGACACCGCTTCCGACAAATGCCAAATCCCCCTTTTCTCAGGCGGAATCAACTTTGACGGATGCTTCTTCTCCGGAGACGATGCCCCCCAATGCACCGATGTCTTCGGCGGATCACTCGCCATTCCCTCCACTCTGACCGGAGTCGCACTGTCTCTTTACAACGCCTTTCACGCCGCCGCCATCGACCCTAATACGAGCTCCCATGTTGCCCCCGCCGCCGCCATTTGGCGCGATGCCGTTGTGGCGCGGCACACCGGCGATCCAGACTACGCCGACGGCCCCGTCGCCCACTCTGCGGTCACCAGCAGTCTTATAAACGAATTTATCTCCGAGCGGTTGGGGCATCATTTCAACGCCAACGGAATTCCCTTTGAGGACGACAGCGAAGACTTTGAAAGTGAAATCCGCACCGCCTTTGCCCAAATCCCCGTGCGCCAACCCTTCGTCTTCCCATCGGACACGCTCAACTTGCGGTTGCGCATCTTCCTCGAAGGCCCGTTGCGGTAGCGCGAGTATGTTTGCGATGTTCACACCCATTTACACCCGTCGGCGGAACAGAACACGCACTCGGCGTAGCCTGCGGTCGTTGACCATCCTCGCTTTGTTTGCGTTGTGCGGCACGGCACAGGCGCAGGACAGCGCGCCGGACTTTGGCGATGCATCGGTTGCGGATCAGGGTTGGCTGACCGGCACAGCGCTCAGTCTGGAGTTGCCTGAGGCTACCGGCGGCGATGGCGCGCTCTCATACAGCCTGACCCCGGCTTTGCCGGCAGGCCTGACCTTTGATGCGACCGCCCGCGCCATCAGCGGCACACCGACCGCTGTGGCGACCGAAGCCGCCTATACCTACACGGTCACCGATAGCGACAGCAACACCATGTCCGCCGATGCGGACACCTTGACTTTTGCCATCATCGTGGAAAGCGCTCCCGACAGGCTTTGCACCCGTCGGGGTTGGACTTACGACACCGCTTCCGACAAATGCCAAATCCCCCTTTTCTCAGGCGGAATCAACTTTGACGGATGCTTCTTCTCCGGAGACGATGCCCCCCAATGCACCGATGTCTTCGGCGGATCACTCGCCATTCCCTCCACTCTGACCGGAGTCGCACTGTCTCTTTACAATGCCTTTCACGCCGTAGCCATCCTCTCCGGAAACCCCCCATGGGTCCCGGTCATCGCCGTCGCTTGGCGCGATGCCGTTGTGGCGCGGCACACCGGCGATCCGGACTACGCCGACGGCCCCATCGCCGCCCTTGCGGGCAACACTCGCACTCAGAATGCGCTCGCCCTCGAGATCCTTAATACGAATGGTTTCGTTCCCAACGGAATTCCCTTTGAAGATGCCGTCGCCGCCGACTATGAGCATGAAATCCGCACCGCTTTTGCCCTAATCCCCGTACGCCAACCCTTCGTCTTCCCATCAGACACGCTCAATTTGCGGTTGCGCATCTTTCTAGAAGGCCCGCTACGGTAGCGCGAGTATGTTTGCGACGTTCACACCCATTTACACCCGTCGGCGGACAACACGCCCTCGGCGTAGCCTCTGGTCGCTGACCATCCTCGCTTTGTTTGCGTTGTGCGGCACGGCACAGGCACAGAACAGCGCGCCGGACTTTGGCGATGCATCGGTTGCGGATCAGGATTGGTTGACCGGCGTAGCGCTCAGTCTGGTGTTGCCCGCGGCTACTGGCGGTAATGGCGCTCTCTCATACAGCCTGACCCCGGCTTTGCCGGCGGGGCTGACCTTTGATGCGGACACCCGCGCCATCAGCGGCACACCGGCCTCTACGGCAACCGAAGCCGCCTATACCTACACGGTCACCGATAGCGACAGCAACACCATGTCCGCCGATGCGGATACTTTGACTTTTGCCATCACCGTGGAAAGCGGAACTCCCGACAGGCTTTGCACCCGTCAGGGTTGGACTCACGACACCGCCTCCGACAAATGCCAAATCCCTCTGACCTCGGGCGGACGCGACTTTGACGGTTGCTTCCTCTCCGGAGACGATGATCCCCAATGCGCCGATGTCTTCGGCGAATCACTCGCCTTTCCCTCCTCCGCTCTGACCGGAGTCGCATTGTCCCTTTACAACGCCTTTCACCGTGAGGCTTTCAGAACCGACAACTCTGCCGGCGGCTCTGCAATTCGCGCAAATGCCATCGCTTGGCGCGATGCCGTCGTTGCGCGACACAACGGCGATCCGAACTACGCCGCCGGCCCCGTCGCCGCCCTTGCGGATAGCTCCTTTGCTCTAAGCATCTTCCTCGCCCAACAGTTGGAGATTCATTTCAAAGACAACGGAATCCCCTTTGACAAAGATACCAACGACCTTGCGAATGAAATCAGCGTTGCCTTTTCCAAAATCCCGGTACGCCAACCCTTCGCCTTCATGAGCTCGATCAACCTGCGGTTGCGCATCTTCCTGGAAGGCCCGTTGCGGTAGCGCGAGTATGTTTGCGATGTTCACACCCATTTACATCCGTCGGCGGACAACACGCACTCGGCGCAGCCTTTGGTCGCTGACCATCCTCGCTTTGTTTGCGTTGTGCGGCACGGCGCAGGCACAGAACAGTGCGCCGGACTTTGGCGATGCATCGGTTGCGGATCAGGGTTGGCTGACCGGCACAGCGCTCAGTCTGGTGTTGCCCGCGGCTACCGGCGGCGATGGCGCTCTCTCATACAGCTTGACCCCGGCTTTGCCGGCAGGCCTGACCTTTGATGCGACCGCCCGCGCCATCAGCGGCACACCGACCGCTGTGGCGACCGAAGCCGCCTATACCTACACGGTCACCGATAGCGACAGCAACACCATGTCCGCCGATGCGGACACCTTGACTTTTGCCATCATCGTGGAAAGCGTTCCCGACAGGCTTTGCACCCGTCGGGGTTGGACTTACGACACCGCTTCCGACAAATGCCAAATCCCCCTTTTCTCAGGCGGAATCAACTTTGACGGATGCTTCTTCTCCGGAGACGATGCCCCCCAATGCACCGATGTCTTCGGCGGATCACTCGCCATTCCCTCCACTCTGACCGGAGTCGCACTGTCTCTTTACAATGCCTTTCACGCCGTAGCCATCGCCGCACACGCCGGATATCTCACAGCCGCCGCCGCCATTTGGCGCGATGCCGTCGTGGCGCGGCACACTGGCGAGTCAAACTACGCCGCCGGCCCCGTCGCCGCCCTTGCGAACAATTCCCTTCCTATAAACGGCCTCATCGTTCAGGAGTTGGGGCATCATCTCAACGAGAGCGGAATCCCCTTTGACGACGACACCGACGGCGACCTTGAAAAGGAAATCCGCGCCGCCTTTTCCAAAATCCCGGTACGCCAACCCTTCGCCTTCATGTCTTCGATCAACCTGCGGTTGCGCATCTTTCTTGAAGGCCCGTTGCGGTAGCGCGCGCAACATTCGCCCCTTGCGGACTCACACTACACACTCCTACCGCACCATCCCGCAAGCACACCGGCGAGGGGAACGATGATTAGCGCCAGCACGAAGCTTTCTCCTCGCCGCATCGTCTATCGCCCGACAGCTCGGACTCTGCGACTCTCCGGCGAGGGGAGGGTGCGGTTGGCGCAAGGGCAAAGCCTGCGCTTAGGAATACTCTATATAATGCGGGCGTCGTCAAAGATGAATGCGTTGATTGCGGGGCGTGTGCGAGTCGTGCATATTGCAAGCTTGCCGAGGATACATTAAAGTGTTTGCGATGTTCACACCCATTTGCACCCGCCGACGGACAACACGAACTCGGCTTAGCCTGCGGTCGCTCATTCTGCCGGCGCTGTTTGTTGTCTGCGCTCAGGCGCAGGCGCAGAACACTGTCGCCACCGGGGAACCGGCGGTGACGGCGGCGGACAGCGCTGACCTGACTATGGTGGGGCCCAATGAGGACATTGTGCTGACTGCGGCCCGCGGCACGATAATGGATGATACCGATGACATCACCACATTCAGCCCGACCTGGGCCTGGCAACAGGCCGATGCCCCGAACACCGGCACTCCGGCGGACAGCGACTACTCCGCCATAGCCGGCGCCACCGCCGCCACCTTCACACCCCTGCAGGAACATGGCGGCAAGTTCATCCGCGCCTGCGCCACCTTTGACGATGATGCCGGCAACAGCGAGACCCGATGCTGGACCTCCGCCGCCGCTGTGGTCAATGTCAATGACAAACCGGTTGCGCTGGACAACACCATCTTTGTGCCGGTGGGCGGCAGTTACACTTTCTCGGCGGACGACTTTCCGTTCACCGATGAAGAGCGTGACACTCTGCGTTGGGTGACCGTTAACACCGTGCCCTCCAGAGGCACTGTGGCCATATTGGGATCAGGCGCCAGCAGAAGCTTTGACGTTTCGAAGTCACATTTGGATAGCAACAACCTGACCTACGTCCCTTCCGCTGATGCCACCGCTCCCATGGCCGGCTATACCACCTTTACCTTCGTTGTGAGAGCCGGCGGCGGTAACCGCGAACACGCCAGTGCCGCCGCCACCATGACCATAGATCTGGTGCAGGCCACGCAATCGGCGGCAACCGGCACACTGATTGTGACGGCGGCATCGGGCGCAGCCTACAACGAGGGCGCGGAACTGACCGCCTCCACCGCCGGCATCATCGAACCCAACGGCATCCGCCCCCACGGCCTGATGTGGCAATGGCAATCCGCCAGCGCGCCAATCAGCGGCGCCCCGCCCGCCAGCGCATATGGCGACATCACTTCGTTCACCGACGCCACCTTCACCCCTTCGCAAGCGTATGTCGGCACATACATCCGCGTTTGCCTCAATTTCACCGATGGCTTGGGCACCGCCGAGGGCCCGTTCTGCTCCGCCGGCGCCCGTGTGTTTGACGCCTTGCGCTTGCGGCTGCGCCTCTTCCTTGAAGGCCCGTTGCGGTAGCGCGAGCGATTCCCTCGCAGGACTTGCGCCACTAATACGCCTCCCCTTGGGAGCGGCGGCAAGCGAAGGGGGCTAGCGAGCGGGTAGCCCGGTCACTCCGACACGCTCCTCGCACCATCCCGCAGGCGCATCAGCGGGGAGTGTTATCGGATAAATGTGTATAATCAGCGCCATATTGACAAGGGAGAATTCTATAATCCTTGTCGTACCTATAGCGGAGGTTCAAACTATGACAAAAGAAATTTTAGGCGTTGATAAGCCGGTGCGTGTGCTCGTTTCGTTGTGCGCGGATGACGAGTCCGATTACAAATGGTTCGCTGTCGCATTGGAGATGGATGTATGGGGTTTTGGCAATACCAAAACAGAAGCGATGGATGATCTAAAAGAGTCGGTCGCTACGCAGATAGAGTTTGCTACGGCGCGCGGTGAGGCCGAGATGTTAGAGCATCTGGCTCATAAAAAATGGTTTGATCTGTGGGAGGACGTTGAAAGGTCCGAACAGGAATCCCAATTAAGAAAGCTTTGTGAAACTATTTTGATAAACAGTCCGTTAGGCGAAATCAGTGCGGAGTTTCAATTTAAGAAAGCGGCGTAGCATTGCATTGAGCAGCGGTTTGCTCGATTAGGCAAACTGCCATAAGCAACCCGCTTGCCCTTTCTATCACGGTGTCGATTCGGTCTGCAGCGATGATTGGCATGGTGTTTCCGTCGCGCTAGCGCATGGCGAGAACAGCCTCCGGTTGTAGCGGATTGCCTGAGTCTGTCGCGGGCGCTGTCGTATCTTTGCCAGTGTTCGGACGCTGTTGCCGTATCTTTGCCGGTGTTCGGACGAGGCCGCTCGCAAATCGGATTCGGCACAGCAAAAGGGCAGGGGGCTTGGCTCGGTTATTCCCTTGTCTGCGGTGTTTTTGGTTATCTGCCGGGTTTGCGATATAATCCCTGCTCAGAATACGAGTCGGCTACAAGCGCCGGCCGGAATTTTCAATGCCGCCCAAGGCAAATACCGAGCAAAACAGACTATACAAAGCCCAACGAGAAATCCTTACGCTGCCGAGGCGGTCTGTAGTTTCATTCAAAAACCATTAACCAAAAAGAGAGTTTATTAGCATGTCCACAAAAGATATTATGAAAATGATAGCGGACAATGATGTCCGTTATGTTGATCTTCGTTTTACCGACCCGCGCGGCAAAGAGCAACACGTAACGATACCTGCGTCGTTTGTCGACGAGGATCTGTTTGACAAAGGCAAGATGTTTGACGGTTCGTCCATCGCCGGTTGGAAGACCATCAATGATTCGGATATGATCATGAAGCCCGACACGAGCACCGCGGTCATGGACCCTTTCTTCCACGATACGACTTTGCAGGTGCGTTGCGACATATTGGAGCCCGATGATCTCAGCACCTATAACCGCGACCCGAGAGGGATTGCGCGCCGGGCGGAGGCGTATTTGGTCTCGTCGGGGGTTGCGGACAAGGCTGTTTTCGGCCCCGAACCGGAGTTCTTTGTTTTTGACGATGTGCGCTGGCACAATGATTTCAGCGGGTCGTCCTGTCAGGTAGACTCGGAAGAGGCGGCATGGAACAGCGCGCGCCCGCTTGAGGAGGGCAACATCGGTCATCGTCCCGGCATCAAGGGCGGTTATTTTCCGGCGCCGCCGGTCGATTCGTTGCAGGACATTCGTTCGGCGATGTGTTCGGCGCTTGCGGACATGGGGGTGCAGGCGGAAGTGCATCACCACGAGGTCGGCACCGCCGGGCAGTGCGAGATCGGCACCCGTTGCGACACCGCGGTCAGGCGCGCCGATATGAACCAGATATTCAAATATGTGGTGTTGAATGTTGCGAACAATTACGGCAAAACCGCCACCTTCATGCCCAAGCCGATTGTCGGCGACAACGGCAGCGGCATGCATGTTCACCAGTCGTTGGTCAAGGGCGATACCAACCTGTTTGCCGGCGAGCAATACGGCGATCTGTCGCAAGCAGCGCTTCACTACATCGGCGGCATCATCAAGCACGGTCGCGCTATCAATGCTTTTGTCAATGCCGGCACGAACAGCTACAAGCGGCTGGTGCCGGGCTTTGAGGCGCCGGTGATACTGACGTACTCGGCGCGCAATCGCTCGGCGGCGATTCGCATTCCGCATGTCTTGAACCCGAAGGCGCGGCGGATAGAGGTGCGCTTCCCGGATGCGGCGGGCAATCCGTATCTGACTTTTGCGGCGTTGCTGATGGCCGGCTTGGATGGCATCGTCAACAAGATTGATCCGGGCGAACCGGCGGCGCAAGACTTGTATGAACTGTCGAGCGCGGAGGAGAAGGCGTTGCCGACAGTGTGCTCGTCTTTGGCGCAGGCGCTGGAGGCTTTGGACGGCGATCGCGAGTTTCTCAAGATGGGCGGCGTCTTTGACGATGATTCCATAGACGCTTATATCGGGCTCAAGATGGAAGAGGTTGTGCGCTATCGCGCGGCGACCCATCCGGTTGAGTTTGATATGTACTACAGCTGCTAAGTTTTTAGCGCGCCGACCAGCGCGCCGAGCCCGGCGAGTTGATGCGCCGCCATGTAGTCTTGCAAGCGGGCGTTGATTTGCCGGCAGAGCAGCGGTTCATAGAACAGGGCGGTGCCGATGCCGACCGCAGACGCGCCGGCTAACATAAACTCTATGACATCGTCGGCTGTGCGCACTGGCTGCTAAGTTTTTAGCGCGCCGACCAGCGCGCCGAGGTCGGCGAGTTGATGCGCCGCCATGTAGTCTTGCAAGCGGGCGTTGATTTGCCGGCAGAGCAGCGGTTCATAGAACAGGGCGGTGCCGATGCCGACCGCAGACGCGCCGGCTAACATAAACTCGATGACATCGCCGGCTGTGCGCACTCCCCCTTGGCCGATAATCGGTATGCCGTGCGGCTTGCAGACCCGATAGACCTCAAACACTTTGAGCAGGGCAATCGGCTTGATTGCGGGGCCCGACAAGCCGCCGCGCACATTTCCAAGCGCCGGGGTTTGGCTTTCAATGTCTATGGCCATGCCGGATATCGTGTTGATGACAGCGAAGGCATCGCTGCCGGCTTCCAGACAGCGCCTTGCGTTCTCGGCAATGTCCGCTTGATTCGGCGACAGTTTGGCGATCAGCGGCTTTTGCGTTTGCTGCCGGCACACAGCCACTACCTGCGCCGACATGTCGGGGTCGTTGCCGAATTCGGCGCCGCCGCGCGCCACATTGGGGCAGGAGATATTGATCTCTATCGCACTGATCGGCGAGTCGTCCAGCCGCGCCGCAAGCTCGCCGTATTCGGCTATCGTTGAGCCGGATATGTTGGCGATGTAATGCGTCTCGGAGGGGTCTAAGCCGGGCAATATCTCATTGGCCAGCGCGTCGATGCCGGGGTTTTGCAAGCCGATCGCATTCAACATGCCCGACGGGGTTTCGGCGATCCGGTGCGCGGGGTTGCCAAGGCGCGGCGCAAGCGTCGTGCCTTTCAGGCATACCGCGCCGACATCGGCATGCGAGAAACCTTCGACCCGCGTGTACTCATCGCCGAAGCCGACACAGCCCGACAGCAACACCAGCGGGGTGTTAAAACGCAGGCCGCAAAACTCCGCGCTCAAGTCGAATGCGTTACTCATGTCTCTTTTATAAGTATAAGCCGGCGCGCGAGCATCGCCGTCATGATAGCCAGCGCCAGATTGCCGCTTGGGGTCGCAAACAACCGCGCAACGCCAAAGAGTCCCCCTATAAGCATCGCCAGCCATAAGACCACCGTCATCATGCGCTTGAGCCCCGTCAGCACATGCTTCCCCACGCTGCGGCGGACATTTATTTGCCGGCCCCTTCCATCTTGCTCGGCCTCTGTAGCAGGTCATGCACCGCATCATACGGCGTGGCGTCCCCTTTGATGACGCGTTCAACCTGTTCGCAGATGGGCATCTCCACCCCGTGCTTGCGCGCCAGTTCAAGCACGACAGATGTCGTTGAGTGTCCTTCTACCACGCCGCCGGCTCTTTCCAGAGCTTGTTCGGAGATCAAGCCTTGACCCAGCAAAAAGCCGTAGCGGTGATTGCGCGACCGGCTGCCGGCACAGGACAGCACGATATCGCCCAAGCCGGACAAGCCCATGACCGTCTCATGGCGGCCGCCCGCTGCGGCGACCAGTCCGAGCACTTCGTTCAAGCCGCGGGTAATCAGCGCCGCTCTGGCGTTCTCGCCGAAGACAAGGCCGTCGCATATTCCCGCCGCGATGGCGATGACATTTTTCAGCGCGCCGCCAAGCTCCACTCCGATGACATCGGTCGTTGTGTACACGCGCAGCGTTCCCCCGCGCAGCAAGCCGGCGAAGCCTGCGGCCACATCGTGATTTGCAGCGGCGATGGTGATGGCGGTCGGCTTCTCTTCGGCCAACTCCATCGCAAACGACGGCCCGCCGATAGCGGCAAGGGGCGCTTTGTCGCCAATCGTCTCGGCGACCACTTCGTGCGCCAAGACGCCGCTGTTTAACTCGATGCCTTTGCATGCCAAGGCCAAGCCCTTCAGGCGGCCGCTGATCTCGCCCGCGATGTTGGCGCTGATCTGACGCACGGCGGCGGTCGGCGCGGCGAGGATGATAAATTCATTGCCGGCGGTCGCGGCTTCCAAGTCGGAATGGAACTTGATCATGTCGGGCAAAAATATGCCGGGCAGATAGACATCGTTGCAACGGTCTTCGCTCATCCTGCTGATCAGGTCGCGGTCGCGCCCCCAGAGATTGACGCTGTGCCCCGACCTGGTTATCTGCAAGGCAAGCGCGGTCCCCCATGACCCCGCTCCGAGTACCGCGATAGAAGCCATGCTTTAGTGGGGCTTGCTGCGCCCGGGTTCCCGTTGCAACGCCTGCAACTTCTGGTTGTATATCGCTTCAAAGTTGATCGGGCCGATCAACAACTGCGGGAAGCCGCCTTTGACAATCAAACTTGCCACCGTTTCGCGCACAAACGGGAACAGTATGTTCGGGCAATGAATCTGCAAAACTCTGTCCGCTTCCTTTTCGTTGACATTGACAAGGTCAAACATTCCCGCTTGTACGACATCGACCAGAAAGATAACTTCCTCATCCTGACGCGCGGTGATGGTCATGTGCAGGTCCACTTCGTAGGTGTGCTCCCGATTCAGTTTGGCGCTGGAACTGCGCAGTTGAACATCAAGGTGCGGCTGCCATTTTTCCGTCAGCGCAACGGACGCTTTGGGCGATTCAAATGACATATCTTTGATGTAGACTCTTTTTATATCCAGCCGTTTATCAACAAGGCCATCCGCTGTCATCTTCAAACTCCTTGCGGCGCTTCGCCCGCTAACATTTTATCCAATTCGCCCTCGCTGTCTAAGGCGACCATCTCTTGATAACCGCCGACATGATGCTCTCCGATGAAAATCTGCGGCACCGATGTGCGCTTTGCCAGAGCGACCATCTGTTCCCGTTTTTCATCGTCCAGATCAACCCGAATCTCCTCGTAGGCGACCTGCTTCTTGTCCAGCAGCTTTTTCGCCCACATGCAGAATGAGCAATTGGAAGAAGTATAAACTTTTATTGTTGGTGTGCTCATTTACTTCGTCAACGGCAGGTTCGCTTGAATCCAAGCCGTCAGTCCTCCTTTTAAGTGATAAACATTCGTGAAGCCGTTCTTGGTCAGGGTCTGGCAGACCCGGCCCGCTTTCAGCCCGTTGGCGCAAAAGGCCAGGATAGGCTTGGCCTTGTATGGCTCCAACTCCGCGAGCCGCTCGGCGATGACACTGCTTGCAATCTGTTTGGCGCCGCGTATTGTGCCCGCGCTGAGCTCGTTGGATTCGCGCACATCAAGAATCAACGGGTCTTCGCGGTTGAGCAACTTCACTGCCTCCGCCGTCCCTATGTCGGCGTACTTGCGCATGGCCCGTTTGCTTTCGGCATAGACGATGAACGCAACCAATGCGATGGCTGCGACAATGAGAAACATGTTTTCGGAAATGAAGCCGGCCAGATTGTTTGTCATTCGTTTTTATTTTTTAGCGTATCGGACAGAATAGTTTATGCCTTTCTGCCGCTTTGTTAGCAAAGTGTGCCCGCTCGGTCGGCGCTGAGACCGCGCCTGTCGTCGGCACACCCTTAATTATAGTTGTTTGCGGCATATATGCCAGTTGTCAGCCCAAGTATCTCGCCCACCGTTTTTTGTGCAAGTTGTCCAGTATGCTTTGCTCATCCAGCAAAGCGCGGCTCATCGCCGCATAATCGCAGATTCTTAACTTCTCGCGCAAATCGGCCGGCGAATCAAAATACATCACATTGCGCCGATACCATTCGCATTTGTCCAGCCAGAAGTCAACCGCATCCTTGTCCAGATTGTTGTTCGGGTCGGGCATCGCGGCCGCCGCTTGCGAGACGATTCCGGAGAAGCCGCCGCGCGTTCGGCGGTTATTTTTGCCCTTATTTGTTGTCGATGTTTTTTCATTCAATGCGCCGTATCGCAGATGCCATTCGCTCATCAACTTCTTGGACGGGAAAAACATCGGGACTCCCATCTTCATGAACTCCAACATCTGCCCCGAGTAAACACTGTGCGGAAAGAACACCGCCGCCTTGTGTCTGAGAACATCCTCAACGGCATACGGCAAACGCAAAACCGGCATGTTCAAGGCGCGTCGGGTTTTGTGCCAAGCCCTCGTCATTGCCGACCGCGCAAGGGCGAGCGGCGCTTTGATGTTGCTTCGGGTCAGCGCAAGGGGCGTTGCCCTTCGCCCGTACATCCGCAACTTGATACGCGTGTTGCGCCGAAACCATCGCCCGTATTCTTCGTGTATCTTTTCCCTGAGCACCATAGGCCCTCTGACGGGGAACATCAGTATCTCCTTGTGACACACATTCTCTTCGCGCCATTGATAGTTGTCCATATAAGCCAACCGCAACGGCATGCGGGAAATGTCGCGGCCGGTGAAATACTTAAAGTACGCAATGTCGTAATCGCAACACGCGTGCGCAAACAGTTTCTTGTCATCCATCAAACGCAGCGTCTTCTCTATCAGCCGATCAAAGTTTTCTGCGGACGGCTGATAACCGCCCTCCAGCCGGAAGTACAAGTTGAGTATGGTCGGCGCCTCGCAACGGCTGTACAGATGGAAAAGCCAAGTGTTGTAGCCGCAGTAGAAATAGTCCGCATCCAACGCCCGCACCGCTTCGGGAAATGTCTTTGCCATGCGCTCCATCGTCGCAAAATCGTATTGCCGCGGGATGCGGCTGCTGTCAAACCCTATCGCTTGGGACGCCCTCTCAAGCGGGTAGTACCCCGCATAGGCGGCATCGGCATGATTGAGCGCCTTGGCGCCCATTGACGGCAATGCGCTGACAAGGTCGCGAACTACCACCGCGTGCCTGTCCATCGTGAATACGGTTTTGCCGGCTTTCATGAGTCGCCTTGCATCTGTTGTGCGGCGGTTGGCATCTGACGGGCGCTTGGTCGTAAGCATCGCTTGCAGTTGCCCCGCATCTGTTTTGCGGCGGTTGGCGTCTGACGACTGCCTGATTGCAAGCATCGCTCGGAGTTGTCCGGCGTCTGCTTTGCGGCGGTTAGCATCTGACGGGCGCTTGATCGTAAGCATCGCTCGGAGTTGCCCGGCGTCTGTTTTGCGGCGGTTAGCATCTGACGGGCGCTTGGCCGTAAGCATCGCTTGTAGTTGCTCCGCATCTGTTTTGCGGCGGTTGGCAGAGGTTGCGATATTTTTGGACGGGGGGTTGTTGTGTGCGGCGAGCAAGCGACCATTCGCTTTCTCGGAGGTTGCGATATCTTGGGACGGAGGGTTGTTGTGCGGGTCGGAAGCTCTTGCAATGTTTTGTCTGTCGTTTCGTTAAGAAGTGCGATGTGTGATTGTTAGTCAAGCGCTTCTATTGTATCAGGCTCCGGATTGTGTTGCTTGTCACATGTGCCGACGCTTGTGTGGGGCTGATGTATTCCGGATAAAGCGGCGGGTGTTTTTGACTTGTGCATAGTGTTTTCAATTTGAGTCCGTGATAGAATTTTCGCTTCGGAAAATGCTTTTGCCTTGGCGAAACAGGGCGCAAGCCTTGTGTTATGCAGTGTTCGCACACACAATCACCGCTCGCAGAGGGCGGCAGGCAATGTCATCAAAAGCCCAATGCTACCGCTCACACAATCACCGCTCGCAGAGGGCGGCAGGCAATGTCATCAAAAGCCCAATGCTACCGCTCACACAATCACCGCTCGCAGGGGGCGGCAACATCTGGCAATCGCTGACCGGCGACACACCGGCACAGAGTGGCGGCACTGCATGGGCGCATCCGGGGCGACTGCCAGTGCCCGCCCGCTACCCGCTGTTTCAAACTGTTGCGTGGCGCTACATGGGCGCACCCGGAGCGACTGCCAGACCACCGACTGGCGCACCACAGGGCGCGCAGATGGTGTTGCGCACACCACAGGCCGCAATCTATTTTGGTGTCAGGTGTTCTCCCGCTTCCCTAAGGGCGCCACCCGCATTCTCAAGGTTGGCACCCGTAGCCTTAAGGTCGGAACCCAGAGTTTTAAACTCGCTATCCAGCCTTTGAGCCAGCATCTTTTCCAGTCTGGCCTCCGAGCCTTTAATCTCCTCCCGCAACCCTTGATCCACGGCTGCAATCTGCTTCTCCGTCTTGGCGAAACCTCCCCTGAGTAATCGCGCCACTTCTTCCATGCCTTTCAAAACGGTCATAAAACACCCCTGTTGAAAAATAGTATGAGCAGGCACTATAACACAAAACAGGGATGTTTCTGGCATTATTCCCCACCGTCGCAAAATCGTACTCCCGCGGGATGCGGCTGCTGTCAAACCCTATCGCTTGGGACGCCCTCTCAAGCGGGTAGTACCCCGCATAGGCGGCATCGGCATGATTGAGCGCCTTGGCGCCCATTGACGGCAATGTGCCGGCGAGGTCGCGAACTGCCGTTGCGCGCTTGTCCATCGTGAATACGGTTTTGCCGGCTTTCATAAGTTGCCCCGCATCTGGTTCGCGGCGGTTGGCATCTGACGGGTGCTTGATCGTAAGCATCGCTCGGAGTTGTCCGGCATCTGTTTTGCGGCGGTTGGCGTCTGACGACTGCCTGATTGCAAGCATCGCTCGGAGTTGTCCGGCATCTGCTTTGCGGCGGTTAGCATCTGACGGGCGCTTGGTCGTAAGCATCGCTCGGAGTTGCCCGGCGTCTGTTTTGCGGCGGTTAGCATCTGACGGGCGCTTGGTCGTAAGCATCGCTTGCAGTTGCTCCGCATCTGTTTTGCGGCGGTTGGCAGAGGTTGCGATATTTTTGGACGGGGGGTTGTTGTGTGCGGCGAGCAAGCGACCATTCGCTTTCTCGGAGGTTGCGATATCTTGGGACGGAGGGTTGTTGTGCGGGTCGGAAGCTCTTGCAATGTTTTGTCTGTCGTTTCGTTAAGAAGTGCGATGTGTGATTGTTAGTCAAGCGCTTCTATTGTATCAGGCTCCGGATTGTGTTGCTTGTCACATGTGCCGACGCTTGTGTGGGGCTGATGTATTCCGGATATGCCCCGCTGACGCCGCATGTTTTGACTTCCCCCCCAATCAAGCCTGATATAATCAACCGGCAGTTTCACTGATGACGACGCCGGGTTTTGACTTCCCCCCCAATCAAGCCTGATATAATCGCGTGATAAAAAAACCGGCGAGAAGATCGAGTTTTGACTTCCCCCCCCAATCAAGCCTGATATAATCCGATGGGAACTTCACCGGCGAGCGCTATATGTTTTGACTTCCCCCCCAATCAAGCCTGATATAATCTTTTTGCACTTGTTGACAAGGCGACCGGGGGTTTTGACTTCCCCCCCAATCAAGCCTGATATAATCTCGAGCTGATCAGGCTCACGCATCTGTAGAGGTTTTGACTTCCCCCCCAATCAAGCCTGATATAATCTGCGCGGCTGCGCATAACCACCGCCAGCGAGTTTTGACTTCCCCCCCAATCAAGCCTGATATAATCATGGTCTCTGCATAACAATGCTTGCATCCGGTTTTGACTTCCCCCCCAATCAAGCCTGATATAATCCCACAGGCGGCCACAGGCGGCCACAGGCGGCCACGTTTTGACTTCCCCCCCAATCAAGCCTGATATAATCGTGATGGCCTATTGCGCACGAGCGAACTTAGTTTTGACTTCCCCCCCAATCAAGCCTGATATAATCAGCAGCAACAGCTGGAATAACATGAAGCCAGTTTTGACTTCCCCCCCAATCAAGCCTGATATAATCTTTACGGTCGAAGACATCCGCGGCATGGCGTTTTGACTTCCCCCCCAATCAAGCCTGATATAATCAAAGGTGCACATACACTCTATAACATCTTAGTTTTGACTTCCCCCCCAATCAAGCCTGATATAATCCTACGCAGTCGATCGGGACTATCAGGTCGAGTTTTGACTTCCCCCCCAATCAAGCCTGATATAATCGCGATATTTCGAGGCATGCGGCGCGCAAGAGTTTTGACTTCCCCCCCAATCAAGCCTGATATAATCGCGCACGCTAACCGACGTGCACATCAAGCAGTTTTGACTTCCCCCCCAATCAAGCCTGATATAATCCAAGAGCGTGAACATTCAATATGCGGCTGAGTTTTGACTTCCCCCCCAATCAAGCCTGATATGATCCTCAAGCCAAAAATCAATCTTGCGATGGCGGTTTTGACTTCCCCCCCAATCAAGCCTGATATAATCGCAGTTCAGACGGACACGAGATACCGTCAGGTTTTGACTTCCCCCCCAATCAAGCCTGATATAATCCGACAACGTGTATATATATAGAGTGACCGGGTTTTGACTTCCCCCCCAATCAAGCCTGATATAATCTGAACAGCGCCGCGCCGTTGCGGCCTGAGGGTTTTGACTTCCCCCCCAATCAAGCCTGATATAATCCGCTCCGCGTCAAAGCGCGGGTTGTTCGCGGTTTTGACTTCCCCCCCAATCAAGCCTGATATAATCACGGCGCGATGAACATCATCACGACCTATGTTTTGACTTCCCCCCAATCAAGCCTGATATAATCTTATCTGGTGGCGGCAATGCTCTGGCATGGGTTTTGACTTCCCCCCCAATCAAGCCTGATATAATCGCCAGCCAGATCCAGCCAGATGGCGGACATGTTTTGACTTCCCCCCCAATCAAGCCTGATATAATCCGTGATGTCGCCATCCTCGAATACGTTGAAGTTTTGACTTCCCCCCCAATCAAGCCTGATATAATCGCGCCGCCGGCGTTCAGCATGACAACTATAGTTTTGACTTCCCCCCCAATCAAGCCTGATATAATCACCGATAACGCTAACAAGATCGAACTCAAAGTTTTGACTTCCCCCCCAATCAAGCCTGATATAATCGGACTGGCTGGCCGACGAGCTCGACATAGTGTTTTGACTTCCCCCCCAATCAAGCCTGATATAATCTTTCTTCGATTATCGGAAACTCTGATGTTGGTTTTGACTTCCCCCCCAATCAAGCCTGATATAATCTTTTCTGGTGAGTTCTGTAATCAGTTAATGTTTTGACTTCCCCCCCAATCAAGCCTGATATAATCGGACAGCAGTTACGAACCAGTAACGTATGCGTTTTGACTTCCCCCCCAATCAAGCCTGATATAATCTTTATTCCGTTGTCAAAGACGGCAAAGACAGTTTTGACTTCCCCCCCAATCAAGCCTGATATAATCGGCAGTCATGAGCAATCGAGAGATTACGCTGTTTTGACTTCCCCCCCAATCAAGCCTGATATAATCTTTCCGGGTCATCTGTTTCGCATTGCTGGTGTTTTGACTTCCCCCCCAATCAAGCCTGATATAATCCGTTGTTCCAATCATTGGAACAGCAACTATGTTTTGACTTCCCCCCCAATCAAGCCTGATATAATCTTGCATAGGCAGCAACGGGGTGTTTACCTAGTTTTGACTTCCCCCCCAATCAAGCCTGATATAATCTGCGCAACTGCGCACCGGCATGGAATCCGGGTTTTGACTTCCCCCCCAATCAAGCCTGATATAATCTTGCTGTTGTGTTGTGTGTGTTGGTGGTGTGTTTTGACTTCCCCCCCAATCAAGCCTGATATAATCGTACGGACTTCCGATGTGGTTGGGCGACAGGTTTTGACTTCCCCCCCAATCAAGCCTGATATAATCTCTGGTTGGCATTGCCCAAGAAACTGTCGAGTTTTGACTTCCCCCCCAATCAAGCCTGATATAATCGGCATGGTACTTCCCAATGCGACATACTGTGTTTTGACTTCCCCCCCAATCAAGCCTGATATAATCTCGCCAGTATGGCGCCGCGCCGGTGACATAGTTTTGACTTCCCCCCCAATCAAGCCTGATATAATCCGAGATTAAAATTAGTATTCCTAAGTTGAGGTTTTGACTTCCCCCCCAATCAAGCCTGATATAATCTCCATGATTTCTGGCGGTTAATCCGCGCCTGTTTTGACTTCCCCCCCAATCAAGCCTGATATAATCCCCAAGCATTAGTACCAGGATAAGCTTGATGTTTTGACTTCCCCCCCAATCAAGCCTGATATAATCACTTATACAGAGGCGCACAACAACGTGCTGGTTTTGACTTCCCCCCCAATCAAGCCTGATATAATCCTGAGCCAATATGTCGCGGGCAAGTACAACGTTTTGACTTCCCCCCCAATCAAGCCTGATATAATCAGCCCGCCGCAAACAACGATAGTCATTATAGTTTTGACTTCCCCCCCAATCAAGCCTGATATAATCATGAATGATATACAACGCCGTGAACATTGGTTTTGACTTCCCCCCCAATCAAGCCTGATATAATCCTCAAAATGCGCAGGAGCGGGCAGATCTAAGTTTTGACTTCCCCCCCAATCAAGCCTGATATAATCCAATGTCATGTTGCAGACTGCCACGCCGTTGTTTTGACTTCCCCCCCAATCAAGCCTGATATAATCGTGAATTCCATGTCTGATCTTTTTATGGGTGTTTTGACTTCCCCCCCAATCAAGCCTGATATAATCTATTCCGCCGAGTCACCGTTGACGTCATGGGTTTTGACTTCCCCCCCAATCAAGCCTGATATAATCCAAAGCGCTGCGCGCTTGCGTGGACGACATGTTTTGACTTCCCCCCCAATCAAGCCTGATATAATCTAAGGATGTGTTTTATGGGCTTCAGATCATGTTTTGACTTCCCCCCCAATCAAGCCTGATATAATCTACCGACAATCATTTCGAAAATTATCCTACGTTTTGACTTCCCCCCCAATCAAGCCTGATATAATCTGGGCGCGAAAGACAAAGACACGCTGCACAGTTTTGACTTCCCCCCCAATCAAGCCTGATATAATCATCCTGCACAAATTGCGCGGTTTCGCGCCGGTTTTGACTTCCCCCCCAATCAAGCCTGATATAATCTAAGGATGTGTTTTATGGGCTTCAAATAATGTTTTGACTTCCCCCCCAATCAAGCCTGATATAATCTGTATCTACGCAACATATCGATGCTAGATAGTTTTGACTTCCCCCCCAATCAAGCCTGATATAATCTAAGTTTCTTAGAATGCGCCCCCGTCTCCGGTTTTGACTTCCCCCCCAATCAAGCCTGATATAATCCGTCGGCGTTGTGAAGCGCGTAAGATTCACGTTTTGACTTCCCCCCCAATCAAGCCTGATATAATCATTCTCGCCGAGCTCGCGCTTGTATCGCTCGTTTTGACTTCCCCCCCAATCAAGCCTGATATAATCGCAGTCTTCGATCACAATGATAAATGTCACGTTTTGACTTCCCCCCCAATCAAGCCTGATATAATCCGCGGGCACTGCCCGCAGGAGAAAATGAAAGTTTTGACTTCCCCCCCAATCAAGCCTGATATAATCCGGCTTGATTTAAGTGGCTGAAAGTGCTAACTTATATGCAGGGAAGTCTTAACTGACGAACCACCCAGGCACTCCCTGCGAAAGTACATTGTTCTGGGTGGTTTTTTATTGACTTGGGATTTTATTCCCAAAAAATTGTCTGTCTGGGCATGACGAGTTTAGTCTGCCTGCTTCCGTGATTATAATCAGAACCCATAACAGTTATTCCGCGTTGCCACTGGTAGTCTGTTAAAAACAATACACGGATGTTACCCGCATGAGGCACAATCCGCCGCAAACGTGATTTGTGCTTATCTAGTCGCTCAGATGTGGGGCAAGATCTGGCATAGACACTATATTGAATCATATAGTATCCGTCATCTAGCAAAGCGTTCCGGAATTTTGTCGCTTGCTGTCGTTGCTTCTTGGTTAGCACCGGCAAGTCAAACATTACGAGTACCCATCCCATTTTGAAAGGGCTCAGCCTATTTCTATCTCGGGAAACCACAGTGGCGTTATCTTCATTTCCGAATAACATCGGACAAGACTCTGAACCGTCTTATCTATCGCACTGACTAATCGAATAGAGTGATTTTCACTTTTCACAAGATTCTCCGTAAGCTGTGTGCTAACTAACTCCGTCCAGTCTCGCATCGCTGGTATAAGGTTGCCCGACAGGAACTGAAACAAGTAACAATCTATAAACGGTCTATACGGTTCCATTACATCATAGGCTAACGGGTTAGAACCATAGCGTGCCACATGACCTGTTCCTAAAAGAGGTGACAAGCCGTGTGCGACTAATGACCTATGGCAAAGAGAGGTCAACACAGTGTAACCATAATTTAGCATTGCGTTAGGAACATCACTATCTTGACGATTCCTTCGTGCTTGCGGATATCCGATCAAAGGGAAATATTCTCGCCAGTAATAGCGCGCGCAGTTACCCTCATCAATGTGCTTGCTTTCTATAGCGCGTCCCAAATATGCCGAACTAGCCCCCATAGACTCTAAGCCCAATTTTTGATTTACTGTTTTTGCTATCAGCATCCGCTTCCATAGTGACTTGTTGAAGCGAACCGGTTGTTTGGCTTGGTTTGAATAAGCGGCAGTATTCAACGATTTCTCAAGAGGGCAAGTAATGCCGGATGGTAGAAACTTGTCATCGCAATGTAAGATGATTGCTCCCTCAGAAAGCACGGCACTAATCAAGTTAGAGGTAAATGTAACACCTTTAGCGGCAATAACAATTGCGCGTATATCTTCAATCGGATGTTTTAGTTCTTTACACTGCTTCTGCCTATCAAGCGACCTGCAAACTAAGAAACCCCTTTCTTTGCAGATGAAAGAATTGTGTTGAAGGATGTGAATAATGTTGTGACTCATTCATGCTTTCGTTTTTTTAAAACAAATTTCTTCTTTTCCCTATCTGACTCTTCCTTTATAAAGGAATTCAGAGTCCCTTCACACTTCTTTCCTTTTGAAGATGTCATTTCTATTCTCCCATTAGATTTAATAGTGTTAAGCATATATGTACCAGAACTTATTTCTTTCTGGTTCTTTTTAGTAATTACGGCTTCAGTCACTTCTATAAGACACTTTGAATGGAAAAAATCAAATATTTTTTGTACATCTGGGTTACTCTCTAATTCTTTTTTAACTGTATGCTTTGACTCAAATACTCTTACTGGTTTAACACGCACTTTGTCTTTACTATCCAAGTAAAGAAACTGTCCTTGGTCTGGCCCTTTGCGAGTTCTAAATTGTCCAAATTGGCCTCTGGAAATGTCCTTGTAATTACTGATGCCTCTGTCTGCAACTCGGACTTTCTTCACTAAGGGGCTATTCTTATTCAATCGGAAATCCTTACAGTATTCTTGCCATTGTTTTTCATCCATTTGCTTATTCTCACTAATCCAATCTTTTACCTTTTTGCGGATATCATCATCATATATTTTTTCAGCCCTCTTTTTTATTGCTGTCATTCCTTTCCACTTGCCATTTTCATCATACGCTAAAGAGTCAAGAGACACTCGATAAGTTGCTTGCTCTTCACCGTCAACTTCTCGCTTCCCGTATATTGTTTCCCTGAGAATAGGCTTGTCAAAGCATATTTGGTGCGGCATGACTTGTTCAAGCACAGAACCAAAGAATCTTTGCGGGTTAGCCTTGCGCACTTCTGGGGGAAGAGCAAAATAAAGCCGCTTCTTAGAATCTCTTACCCAGTTTGGGATAAAAGACAATATCATTGCGTCCAGCGCATGGTGTCGCTTATCATTTCTATTCTTTTCCACGTTCGTTCCTTCGTGCAACAACTCAAACAGCTTATACTTTTGAGCAACCATGTTTGTCGCACCCCCGCTCAGCACAACCACCTTCCTATCATTCCCTTCAAAATCCGGTTTCCAACCGAAATGTAGGCACACTATCATCTGTGTTAATTTTGCAATCCAAGCTGTTTGCTGGAGTTTGACGCGATTGTCGGCAGCCTTTAAAGCATCTTCCATGTTCGTCGCTGATAGAAGTGTGGCTTTAAATTTAGGGTACTTCTTTCCTTTCACCATTCCTTTGAGACGCTCTACAAAGGCGCTCCATATGCCTTCCTGCTTTAGCCAATCAGATGGCAAGCGGTCGCCTTGATTACCATTACAATTCCTACACGCAAGCACAATATTCATGTAAGCACGCGGACCGCCTTGAGAATTCGGAACTATATGGGTTATTTCTGTATTTTCAAAAGGTATTGCCTTACGTAAACCGGATGATTCAGACAGAGTAATCAGACGATCACAAAATATACAACGCTCTTGTTGCTCTTTCAAAAGTTGCCATTTCAGTATGTTTTCCCGGGAAGGAGATAGCTTTTTCTCTCCCAATTCTTCCCGTGCATCCTTATTTGCTTTTTCACGTTTTTTCGCATGTGTCGTGTATTCACTCTTTCTCCTTTTCGATAACCAATCTTCTCTGACAAATTCAATGGCCACTCTGTCAGGGGTACCAAACTCCTCTTGCATATTTTTTATCTGTGAAAGAAAGACCCCTAATCTATGGCGAACTACAGGGTCGTTTTGGCTGGCAATAATCTTTTGAATAGCATATTCTTTGGCTTGCTCATCTTCTTTACCTATGGTTTTATATTCCGACAGTGTTTCATCTGGAATGTAAAGCCCAGCCCAACTATTTCCCATACGCTCCATAAAGGATAAATCTTCTTTAACCAGGCCTTTTTTCTTATCGGAGTTTCCATCAATCAGCCTCTTTTCATTTTCCTTCAAGAATTGTCGGGGCGCTTTCCCAGAAAGAATAATATCTTTGATTATCTTCAGGGCTGGGCGTGAAAATCGAGCTCTTCCGGAAAATTTCGGAGCATCAACTTTGTTATTCTCCGGAGCCGCATGTGCACTATCTCCGCCATATCGGCAAATATACTTTGCCAGTTTTTTCTCTGTCAACTTCAGTTTGTTCGTGATCTTTCTTTCTGATGTGTCTTGCTTCTTATTGTTAACATCTTGCATGCACTCATCAAATATTTCTTTCAACTTATTGTTAACATCTTGCATGCACTCATCAAATATTTCTTTCAACTGCTCACATGTAAATGCCTTTTTATCTTCTCCGACTATAAATCGGAAATTTTTTAACTTCATTAAAAATGTGACTTGTGCGGGTAGCAACGAGTCTCCCACAATATCACCGTTTTTAACTTTGGGAGTAGCACGGCAAACATTGAGCCGAGGGATGAGGGCACATTTATTTGGAGAACGATTATCAAATGTCGGTATCTTTTGTGCCAAAATTCCCTGCCAGTCGGTTTCCTTGCCTCTAAGTAATTTTTTTCTGCCCCCTACTTTTTCGTATAATTCGGGGGTCTCGCACTCGGCACGATACGATGCATAGGCTTCGCCTGCGGGCCCGTACAGCAGATAGTCTTCTTTTCCTGTAAGGGCGGGGTATTGCTTTTCTGCTTGCTTGAACATGCAACGCAATTGTTTCTCTATCATGTGCCTGGGATACACGGCCATCGTGGGAGGCAACCACTCTATATCCTCTTTTGCCTTGCCTTTCTTTTTTTCGTTGTTTAACTTTTCTCTTGCTATCGGATCTTTCGTCTCACCCACATGGGTGCTTTTGGCGTTATGGTCAATACGCACTTTGTATGTGTCGGGTAATTTCGGATCCCATAAACCCATGCGATACGCTTCCCAATAACATGGGTGATGGTGATTTGCATCCTTGCTTATGTTTTTTATTTCTTTCTGAATGCAGGTTGCTCGTTCAGCAGTTTCGGTAAATTCCCCATTTTCTTCTTCGCTTTTTTCTCCACTTCTATCGGCGGTTTTTGCAACATTTTTCCATGGGATGTACTTGTCAAACCCTCGTTTTTGAATCGCCGAATGAAACGCTTTGTACAGTTGCCACTCTTCAAGTTTTTCGCCTTGCAAGAGCATCATCTGCAATAACGCCCCGCAGTACGCTGTGTCATCATCCTTTGCGGGAAATTCTCTTTCCAGTCTCTCATCGCCGCTCTTCAGTTTCTCTTTTCCTTCACTACCGATAATCTCCGCGCCGTTCAGCACTTCCAGCCCCGCTTCTTGGAAAACTTTCCGAAGCCACTCTTCCCGTTTTTTGTGTGCCAATCTGGTTCTGTAAGCGCGACGCCGCTCCGCCGCAGACTTCGTTTTCGCAAACTCATCGGGAATCAACAAAGAGTCAACTTTGTTAAACTCAAAAGGGTCGCCTTTGGCTCCGCGAACTGCGTATCCTAGTGAGCCGGTTCCAATATCAAATGACCAGATGTGTTTTGGTTGCTCATTCGCCATGTTGTTTCTCCTAATATTTCACAAGTATACAGTATGAGGCATCTGCGGGAGGTGAAGGTAGGAGCATTGAATACCGCAGACGCATATACTCCTTGCCCACACTAGTGGGGGTGAACCGCCCATCGCGGTTCTGCTCTGCCAGCCAATCCCAAAATGCCGGGCAAAAATCAAATCCGTAATGCAGATTCTTGGCCTGGATAAAGATGTTTGCATCCAGCAGGCAGGTCATGTGATCGCCCCCACTTTTCGCCCCAGTTTGTCAAAGGTGCGGGTTTTGGAGATGCCGAGCATGCGAAAGGCGTCCCGGTACAGGGTGCGCCCCTCCAGGGTGCTGACTATGAGGGCATGGACAAACCGGCGGCCTGCGCGGGACAGAGTGGTGCGGTAGAAGTCGCCGCCGCTCCTGTTGCTCCCCATATTTGCCAGTCGTTTGCTTTCCTGCTCCCAGGCGGCAGCAAAGGCATCCCGGCCCAGCCAGCGCACATCTTTCAGCCGCCTGAGTATGACCAGTGCGCTAACCTTGAAGGACTTTGCCAGCCGAGGCATGGCCATTGCCAACGGCTCGCCCTGACGTAGTTCGCTTTGCAACGCGGCTCTGGGCACCAGAAGCTCAGCCGCCACCGCATTGCACCAAACCTCCTCGGTGCGATATCCCGACACCGGGGCCATCCCTATGTCGGACAAGGCGGAATCGCCCAGCCACAGATGCGCCAACTCGTGGGCCAGCGTGAACATCTGCGCCGCTCTGGTATCGGCGCCGTTTATAAATATAAGCGGAGCCTGAGGGTCGGATAGCGCAAAGCCGCGAAACTCTCTGGGGTTTAGCTTGCGATGGGTGTTGCTGCCAACAATGCCATTGACCATCACCAAAACGCCAATGTCCTCCGCCTGACGGATAAACTCACGCAATGCTTCGGACCATGTGGGGCATTCCTTGCGGGCCTCCACGCCAAACCCCAGCGCCTTGCGCATCTGCGTCGCCACATCCTCCGCCGGCGCATCCATAGTGGCGCTGCCGACAAAGCCCGGCCCGCCGCGTCGGCTTGCCCGCGCGAAATCCCTGTACCAGTCCTGTCGTTCCTGGCAGGCGTAAATGGTGTCCAGCAAATCCGGGCTGGGGCGCTCAGGAATCCGCCCGCCAAAGGTGCGAAAATCAGGGATGGGCACATCCTCCTCCGGCGGCTCATCAAGAAACAGATAGCCCACCGGCACATGCACCGCCTGTGCGAACCGCTCAACCTGTCGCAGGGTGGGTTGCAACTCCCCGCTCTCCCACTCCGCAATCTTGCCAAACCGGGCCACAAGCGCATCCTGACCCACCCCGGCGCGCTCCCGCGCCCAGCGCACAAGATCAGGATTGACCGCAACACGCATTACGACAACCTCTTGTTACAAGGCGTATGATGCCAAGACATATCGGACGCGCGCGGCAAATGTTGTGCGATTTGTGTCATGGGTGTTTGGAGCCTCAATCCATAGTGTAACCGTTGGATATTAAACCATAACAGATAGTTTATCCGACAATCATTGAATGTCCGCATATCGGCCCTCAACAAACCCTCTTCAAATTCCGCAGACTCTTCCCGAAGAGGCGGTGAAAGCGTCCATTGAACGCATTCATTCTTCGGGCATTTGTCATCTCCGGCATCCCCCCGAAACCAAGCGCTTTCAGATGGCGCGAGGGGAGCGTGAATAATGCCAGAAACATTCCAGATTCCTGACTTCAACAAAAAACGTAGCCGACATGCAATAGCAACACATCGGCTACGGCATCAGAGGTCTCTATAAAATAGCTGCTTTTTCAGTACAGGAGGCAACTATGAGTCATACGACCCAACAGAAACTTGAAGCCCTTACATTATGGGAGAAACACGGCATAAAAGCCAGCATGGACGCTTACCACATCAGCCAATCATCACTCTATGAGTGGCGGAGACAATATCGGCTTTATGGCATTAACGGCTTAGTCAATCAGAGCGCTTGCCCGCGCCAGCCACGCCAGCACAACTGGCCTCCGGAGATAATCGCCGAGATTCGGCGACACCGCGAAAACTATCCCTGCGGCGCACCTCATAAACAACCCGCAAACAGTTTATGGAACACAAACAACTTAAGGAACCACAAACAACAAATCTAAGAACACACAAACAACAGAGTTGTTTGTGCTCTTATCACTGTGCTCTCATATCGTTTGTGCTCTCATCAAAAAACACACAAACAACAAAGCTGTTTGTGCTCTCATCAAAAAATACACAAACAACAAAGTTGTTTGTGCCTCTCATTATTGTGCCTCATTACATGTTGTTTGCCCACCCAAGCCATACCTGCTGATTCAACCGTGGTGTGACGAGCAGGGCTTAGCTTGTCCCAGTCCGCGTACCATCGTGCGACTGACTGCCGGTGCATCCGATAAGATGCGCCGGTGCGCACAACGCCGCGTTGGCAGCGCACACCGCAACACAAGCCCCGTCTTGACAAGGGTTCCAAGGCAAAGCATCCCAGGCAGTGCATCGCTATGGATACCGTGCA
>CBDCOZ010000003.1:0-1847500 GCA_965220085.1 Candidatus Oxydemutatoraceae bacterium
GCGGACTTAAGGAATGTTCGGTCGGCGTTTTTGGCGTATCTTAACGGCGATGCCAACTACTACTACGACCATGCGATTGACGAGTATCCTTCCTTCGGGGTCGTTTTCCCGGGCCTTTTCAATCTGTTAGCCGACATTAACGGCATTGAGTCATGTCGGGCAGGAATCATCGCTCCTCCCAGAAAAGAGCGCCTTGAATGCCTGTTCGCGCAGGTTCCGCAGATGCTCGATGTCACGAATATCCCCGGCGCTGCCGTTGCGACCTTCGCTCCCATGCGGGCGCAGGCGGGCAAATTCCTCCGCGTCTGCGCTACCTTTGATGATGACGCCGACAACAGCGAGAGGCGTTGCTGGACTTCCGTTGCGCCGGTCAACGCTTTTGCCACCGGCGAACCGGCGGTGACGGCGGCAGACGGTACCGACCTGACCATGGACGGGCCCAATGTGAGCAGCACACTGACCGCAACCATCGGCATGATAGCCGATGCCAATGGCATCACTACCTTCTCCCCCGTCTGGCAGTGGCAGCAGGACGCCACAGCCGATGCCCCCTTCACGGACATAGCAGGCGCCACCGCTGAGACCTTCGCTCCCATGCAGGAGCAGGCGGGCAAATTCCTCCGCGTCTGCGCCGCCTTTGATGATGATGACGGCGGCAGCGAGATGCGTTGTTGGACTTCCGTTGCGACGGTGGTCAGAGCCAATATACGCTTGCGCTTGCGTCTCTTTCTTGAAGGGCCGTTGCGATAGCGCGAGTACCCCGCGGCGGAGGGGAGTATTAGGGCGCGCGCGAGGCAGATACAAATGAACGCATTCAATGAACGCTTTGACCGCGCGCTCCGGGAAGAGTTTGCGGAGTTTGAAGAGGGTTTGTTGCCGACCGATATGCGGACATTCAATAATCGTCGGATAAAGTATCCGGTATGGTTTAACGCCAAAACACCACGAAGCGCCCACACTATGGACTGAAACTTCAAGCGCCTATGACACAGCACAATGTTTGCCCCAAGCGTCCCATATGTCATGGCATCATACAATTGATAGCAATCGCTCGCAGAAAGGTGTAAACTTCGCATTCCGACAAATACCGAACCACCAAACTACGGGATTAAAATCATGACAGACAAAAAACAAGGCTTCTCTACGCGGGCAATTCACGAAGGGGCGCAACCGGACCCTAGCACCGGCGCGCGCATCACTCCGATTCACCAATCCACCGCTTTTGTCTTCGACGATGTCGAACATGCGGCGGCGTTGTTCAATCTGGAGACTGCGGGCTTTATCTATTCGCGGCTGACAAACCCGACCGTCGATGTGTTACAAAAGCGGCTGGCGGGGCTTGAGGGCGGGGCCGCCGCAGTGTGCGCCGCATCGGGACACTCGGCGCAATTGCTTTCGCTGTTTGCTCTGATGGAAGCGGGCGATGATTTTATCGCCTCAAACAAATTGTACGGCGGTTCCATCACGCAATTCGGGCACGCCTTCAAACGCTTTGGCTGGAATGTCATCTTCGTCGATCCGGATGACCCGCAGAATTTTGAGAAGGCGATGACGCCCAAGACAAAGGCGATCTTTACCGAGACGATTGCCAACCCGGGCGGGATTATTTGCGACATCAAAGCGATCAGCGACATCGCGCATAAACACAATGTGCCGTACATTGTTGACAACACGCTGGCAACGCCGGCGCTGATGCGCCCGATTGAACACGGCGCCGACATCGTTATCCACTCAACGACCAAGTTCCTGAGCGGGCACGGCAATGCGATGGGCGGCGTGATTATAGACAGCGGCAACTTTGACTGGAAGCAAAGCGGCAAGTTCCCCGCGCTGACCGAGCCATGCGCCGCTTATCACGGCACTTGCTTTGGCGAGACTTTCGGCGCGGCAGCGTATGCGATTTACACGCTCGCCGTCGGTCTGCGCGATTTGGGGCCCGCAATGGCGCCGATGAACGCTTATCTGACGCTTACCGGAGTCGAGACGCTGCCGCTTCGGATGCAAAAGCACGCCGGCAATGCGTTGGAAGTCGCAACCTGGCTTGACAAGAATGACAGCGTTGAATGGGTCTCTTATGCCGGCTTGCAAGCAAACCCCTACCATGCGCTGGCGCAAAAATACTGCCCTGCGGGCGCCGGTTCGGTGTTTACTTTTGGCGTCAAGGGGGGCTATGAGGCCGGCATCAAAGTGGTCGAGGGTTGCGAACTGTTTTCGCACCTTGCCAACATAGGCGATACCCGCTCGTTGATCATACATCCGGCATCGACTACGCATCGCCAATTGGACGATCAGCAGAAGGTCGCCGCCGGCGCCGGGCCGGAAGTGGTCCGCGTTTCCATCGGGATTGAGGACGCCGCCGATATCATCGCTGATCTTGAGCAGTCTCTCGCCAAGGCAAAGTAAGAAGCTTTTTCTACGGCGCCGATGCCAGTTATCACTCCCTCCTTGCGGGGGAGTCGGCAAGCTCAGGGGGCCGACGAGCGGGTAGCCTGGCGGCAGCTACTCCGATACGCTGCTCCGACATGCTCCTCTCGCACCATCCCCGCAGGCAAGCCGGCGGGAGTGATGACTCGTGCGAGAACTGAGCTTGCCCCCACGCATCGCCCTTCGCCTAACGGCTCGGACTCCGCACTCGGTGCAGGCCGGAGGTTTTCCCACAAAGAGGCATGAGTCGGCGGAGCCATTCCCCCGCAAGGGAGTGATGACTCGTGCGCGACAGGCGCTGCCGCACCGCTTTATTCTGTCGCCTGATCCAGATAGGCTTTGATATAGGCATCCAGAGGCAGGGTGTCGTTCGCTTCAATCTCGGCTTGGGCGCTATGACTCTGCTCTGCCACACGGTCGAATTCCGCCCGTTGTTTCTCCGCCAACGGTCGGCTTGCGAACTCTTCGCGAAAGCGTCTGGCCTGGCGCTCCGCAAATGCGACAAAGCTCGCATCGCTATCGCGCATCGCCCGCAACAACTGCGCCGAAGGGCAACTGGCGGAATGTTTGAACTTCTCTGTTTGCCGGTCCAAAACATCTTGGTATAAGCGCTTGCCGGACTTGGCGTCCATCAACTCCGCAAGTGCGCGCATCCGGTCGCATACTTCCAGCCCCCACTGTTGTAACGACCGTTGCCTCCCGTTCGCGGCAAGTTTAAGGCCCGGACGCCGGCCATCGTGCGCGACCGTAATCTCGTTGCCGCTTATCTCGTCCCAATCCGTATCCTCTATTGCCGGGCTGTCTTCCAGCAGACAAAACAGCATCAGCAGTTCCAGAAAATACAACTGCTCCAAACTCACGCCGGCGGGTTCAAACGTATTTACGTCGAGTGAGCGCAGTTCGACATAGCTGATGCCCTTGTTGCGCAACGCCGCCAGAGGCATCTCTCCCCTTTGCGGCGGGTATTTCGGTCGCGCGCTGCTGTAATACTCATTCTCTATCTGCAATATGCACGCGCTCAGTTGGTAATATTCGCCGCCGACATTGACGCCGATGGCGCGGTATTCGTCGCATTCGGTCGTCACCGCGCGCGCCAGACTGGCGATGTATTCGGGCAGGCTGTTGTAAGAGGCCGCGAATCGCACCTTGGCATCGCGGTTGTTCTGGTAACCGATATCTCCCATGCGCAAGGATGTCGCGTAACGACCGTACAGCGTCGCTTCGTCAAACCTTTCCAGCGAAGTCCGCGTCGTGCCGAGGAAATTGCGACACACTGCCGGGGAAATGCCAAACAAGTAGGGCGCCATCCACCCCAGGCGCAGAAAGTTGCGCAGCAAATCCATATAGCGACGCGAGCGGAAGGCGCGCATATCATCATCGGGGCGGCGGCTGTTGTCGCGCAGCGCCGCCCACAGATCGTCGCCGAACGAGTAGTTGAAGTGCACGCCCGCGATGGTCTGCATCGCCCGACCATAACGGTAACCCAAGCCGTTGCGGTAGATTGTTTTCATCCGTCCGCTATTTGAGGTGCCGTAGTAGGCGAGGGGAATCTCGGCTTCGGTGCGGATGATGCAGGGCATGCTTGCGGGCCACAACAGCTCCTCGCCAAGATGCGAAAAGACGCCGGCGTGAATATCGCACAGAAACGCGCGCGCAGTGCGCGCATCGGGCAAAGGCGGCACGACAAACTCCAGCAAGGCTTCCGAATAATCTGTCGTGATGTGCGGGTGGGTGAGAGCGGAACCCAGCGCGCGCGGATGCGGCGTCTTTGCCAACATCCCGCCGGAACGACTGACGCGCAGCGATTCCTTCTCTATGCCGATCAGCCGCCCGGCGTGAACGAGACGCTTGCCGTCGGCGGCGGTCAGAGCGTCAAGGCGGGTAGCGAAGGTTTGCTTGCTCATAGGGCGTTGCGAAACAATTGCCAATCAAAGTGCGGCCCGGGGTCGGTCTTCCTTGCCGGCGCGATGTCGCTGTGGCCGGTGACATTGTGAGCGCTCAGGGTCGGGTATGCATCGAGCAATGCGCGGGTAATCTCGCCCAAACGGTCGTATTGAATCGGCTCATAAGCGTCCCAATCGCTGCCCTCAAGTTCAATCCCGATTGAGAAATCATTGCAACGCTTGCGCCCGCGGTAATCGGACTCCCCCGCATGCCAAGCTCTCTTATTGAACGGCACAAACTGCAATACCTCGCCGTCTCGCCGAATGACAAGATGAGCCGAGACACGCAAGGCGCCAAGCTCGGCATAGATCGTCCCATCGGCGGGGGCGAGCGTACGAGTAAACAGCTTCTCAATGCCTTCGCCGCCGTAACAGCCGGCGGGCACGCTGATGCCGTGTATGACGATCAAATCCGCGGTCGCCCCATGCGGACGATCGTCATGGTTCGGCGATTTGATGTGACGTATGTCCTCGATCAGATGGCTGGAAGTGTTAATCTGCATTCTCATGAACCGGCAATCATAATGCCTCATATTATCCCACGCTGCGGATACAAAAAAGCCCCGACTGGTCGGGGCTTTTAAGCATATAGCGATGGCCGACGGCCGATTACATCATGCCGCCCATTCCGCCGCCCATGGCCGCCGGATCCATCGCCGGCGCCGCAGACTCTTTCTTCGGCAATTCGGCAACCATCGCCTCGGTGGTAATCATCAGTCCGCCGATGGAGCATGCGTTTTGCAACGCGCTGCGGGTTACCTTGGTCGGGTCAATGATGCCCATTTCAACCATATCGCCAAACTCTTCGGTAGCGGCGTTATAACCGTATGCGGCTTCCTTGTCCTTCACCAGACTGACCACAACGGAGGCCTCGCCGCCGGCATTCTCAACGATTTGGCGGAAGGGATCTTCCATCGCGCGGCGCAGAATCCGGATACCCATATCCTGATCGTGGTTGTCGCCCTTCAGCGAAGCGATGCCTTCGATCGCTCTCACCAACGCGGTTCCGCCGCCGGGCACAACGCCTTCCTCCACCGCCGCGCGCGTCGCATGCAGAGCATCTTCAACCCGCGCTTTCTTTTCTTTCATCTCCACTTCCGTCGCCGCTCCGACTTTGATCACCGCAACACCGCCGGCCAGTTTCGCCATGCGCTCTTGCAGCTTCTCTTTGTCGTAGTCCGAAGTCGCTTCCTCGATTTGCGCGCGTATCTGTTCGATGCGGCCTTCGATGTCGCCCTTCGCTCCGGAGCCGTCCACGATGGTGGTGTTCTCTTTGGATACCGCGATGCGCTTGGCCTGACCCAAGTCGGTCAGTTGGCACTTTTCAAGCGACAAGCCAACCTCTTCCGAGATGACCGTGCCGCCTGTCAGGACAGCGATGTCCTGCAACATGGCCTTGCGACGATCGCCAAAGCCGGGCGCTTTGACGGCAACCACTTTGACGATACCGCGGATGGTATTGACAACCAATGTCGCCAGCGCTTCGCCTTCGACATCTTCGGCGACAATCAATAGCGGTTTGCCCGACTTGGCGACCGCTTCAAGCAACGGCAACAACTCGCGGATATTGGAAATTTTCTTGTCGTGCAACAACACGAAGGGCTCTTCAATCTCGCACATCATGTTGTCTTGATTGTTTATGAAGTACGGCGACAGGTAGCCGCGGTCAAATTGCATGCCTTCGACCACCTCCAGCTCGTTCTCAAGCGCATTGCCTTCTTCTACGGTAATCACGCCTTCCTTGCCGACTTTATCCATCGCATCGGCAATCACATCGCCGATCATCGTGTCTGAGTTGGCCGAAATGCTTCCGACCTGAGCGATGGAAGTGCGATCAGCACACGGCTTGGACAAGCTCTTGAGCACCTCTACCGAGGCCTGCATCGCTTTATCCAAACCGCGCTTGAGGTCCATCGGGTTCATCCCCGAGGCCACCGCTTTCATGCCCTCGCGGATGATGCCCTGCGCCAGCACTGTCGCTGTCGTCGTTCCGTCACCCGCCACATCGGAAGTCTGGGAAGCGACCTCTTTGAGCATCTGCGCTCCCATATTCTCAAATTTATCCTGTAACTCAATTTCCTTTGCCACAGACACACCGTCTTTTGTCACCGTCGGCGACCCGAAAGACTTCTCCAAAACGACGTTCTTTCCTTTCGGCCCCAGCGTAACTTTTACGGCATCCGCCAAAGCGTCCGCCCCAACCATCATACGCCGACGGCAATCATCGGAAAATTTGATTTCTTTTGCACTCATAGTAATTAGCCTCTAATAAGTTATTGTTAAGTTTGATAAATGTTTACGACTCGATGACGGCCATAATGTCGTCTTCACGCATCACGACCAACTCTTCGCCGTCCAGTTTGACTTCATTGCCCGAATATTTTCCGAACAATACTTTGTCCCCGACTTTGACATCCATAGGACGGGTCTCCCCGTTGTCCAAAAGTTTCCCTTTGCCTATCGCCAGAACCTCGCCCTTCATGGGCTTTTCGGTGGCGCTATCGGGAATCACAATTCCGCCCGGGCTCGTTCTATCTTCTTCTGTCCGCTTCACTACAACGCGGTCGTGTAAAGGTTGCAATTTCATTTTCATCTCCTTACAAACGTTTCTTTTTAGCATATAGTTAAAATATTTTCTTTCCCCCGCGCATACGACGGGTTCGGTTTTTTTCTACGGGTAGCCCGCAACCGTCTTATCGTGTCGCGAGCTGGGTTCCTAGTGATTAGGAAACGCTACTATAGGGATATCCGCTAAAAAGTCAATAGGATGTTGCCATATGTTACTGTAATAGGCGCAAATTTTAGGTTCCCCCTCAGCAGGGAGCCGAAGCGGAATATCACCGGTGGCGACGGTATTCTCCCTCAATCACCTCTGTATCATCCGGCTTGTTGGCGCGCCTCCCTGAGGGGCCGCCGCCTGATCCGCCGCCTTTCTTTTTGGTCGTCACGAACTTCGCGATGAGATAGCGGCGAAGCAATGGCAAAAGGCATAGCAATCCGATGACATCAGTCAGGAAGCCCGGAATCATCAGCAGTATCGCGCCCATTATTATGGCGAAGCTGTTGACGACTTCTTGTGACGGGTCCGCTCCTCTGACCATAGAGTAATATGAGAAATACGAGGCGGTCATGCCATAAAACCTGAGCGTCTGAAACCCCGCCAAGGCCGTTCCTATGACCCAGAAAATCGTGGTCCAGCCGCCTATTTGCGAACCTATCTCAACGAACAGGAACAATTCAAGCAGGAACAGAAAAATAAATAATAGTTTGAACAAGGCTACAATAGAAAATCTGTCGGTATTTACAGTATACAATGTTTTCACTATACAATAGCTTGGCTTTTGAGGGCCCTATCAAAATGGCGCAGTTACAGAAACAACCGCATTTTATCTTGGCGCAAACCACCGTGGAGAAGCGCTCTGACGCAGAGAAGATCGCGCGGGCTCTGGTTGGAAATCATCTCTGCGCCTGCGTACAGATCATCGATTCTGTTACGTCCGTGTACCAGTGGCAACAACAAACCAAAGCGGCGCAAGAATATATCCTGAGCGGCAAGACAACGATGGCGCTGTGGCCGGATGTGCGCGATCAGATAAAACGCTCGCACCCGTACGAGTTGCCGGAGATCATCGCGTTGCCCATCATCGCAGCCAGCGCCGAATATTCGCAATGGTTGGAAAAGCAATGCTCGTGATTCGCCGCAGCTTCATCGCGCTTCTGCTTGCCGCAACCGCCCTGCCGTTTGCGGCGGCGCAATTGCCGGGCCTGTCGACGAGCAATCAAGATGAGTTTCTGCCGGTCGAAGAAGCTTTTGTAATCGGCGTCAGCCGCATGGCGGATGATTATCTCACCGTGCAATGGGACATTGCGCAGGATTATTATCTTTACCGCGACAAGATCAAGGTCGTTGTCGGCGATGAAACGGCGCATGTGTCAAAGCCGCCAGGGCAGACAATCAGCGACCCTTTCTTCGGCGATGTCGCCGTCTATCGCATACGGACAGTCGTCGCATTTGAAGGCGCCGGCGCGCAAACCGCAGACATTACCTGGCAGGGGTGCGCCGACGCCGGGCTCTGTTACCCGCCGGTTACAAAAACATTCGCGCTCGCCGAACTGCCCGCAACCGATGCCGGCAGCGGGATGAGCGCGCCGTCGCGGGTATCCGAGCAACAACAGTTGGCGGAGTATCTCGACAAGACCGGGCTGTTGTTAGCCGCTCTCGCTTTCTTCGGCCTCGGCCTGCTGTTGGCATTCACGCCGTGTGTCTTGCCGATGATCCCGATACTCTCCACCCTGATCACGTCATCCCACACCGGCGAGCGGTCATCGAGAAACGCCTTCGCGCTGTCGCTGGTCTATGTGCTGGCGATGGCGCTGACCTACAGCGTTGCGGGAGTGGTCATCGCGCTCTCCGGCAGCGGTTTTCAGATCTGGTTTCAGCACCCGGCGGTTCTGACCGCATTCGCGGCGCTATTCGTCGTCCTCGCTTTTGGCATGTTCGGGTTCTATAACCTGCAACTGCCGGCCGCGCTGAGCGCGCGCCTGGCGCAAGTCGGCGAAAACCGTCGCGGCAGTCTGACCGGCGCCGCCGTCATGGGCGTGTTCTCGGCGCTGATTGTAAGCCCCTGTGTCACGCCGCCGCTTATCGGCGCGTTGTTGTTTGTCGCCCGCAGCGGCGATGCGGCGACCGGCGGCATCGCGCTGTTCGCTCTCGCCCTTGGCATGGGAGCGCCATTGCTCGTCATAGGCACATCGATGGGACGGTTCATGCCAAAACCCGGCCCCGGGTTGGATGTGATAAAAGCCATCGGCGGATTCATCATGATTGGCGTGGCCATCTGGTTGCTCGACCGCACAGCCGCGCCGTCCGTAATCGCTTTGCTCGGCGGCTTGCTCATCGCCGCTATCGGCCTGTTTTTGCTGCGAGCAAGCGCCGCGTGGAAGCGGATGCGGACAGTTATGCGAGCCGGCGGTTTGGTCGCGCTGATTTACGGAGGCGCGCTCGCGGCATACGCGATAAACGGCGGCAGCAACTGGTTGCAACCGTGGCGGACGGATGCGACTCAGACAGCGCAGACGACGGCGCACGCTCCCCTCTTTCCGCGCGTGACCGCCTTGCAAGAGGTACAAGCGGCGGTGCGGAAGAATCTGGCGGCGGAGCAGATTACGACCTTGGTGTTTTACGCTGACTGGTGCGTGAGTTGCAAAGAACTGGAAGTATTAACTTTCAGCGATGACAAAGTTAAAAAGTTGCTTGCTCAAACCGACGTGCTGGAAGCCGACATCACCAAGCCCGGGGAGGACAGCCGCGAGTTGCTATCGCATTTTGGATTGTTCGGCCCTCCGGCAATACTGTTCTTTGACCGGCAAGGGCGCGAAGCGGAATCGCTGCGGGTTGTCGGCTTTGTCAATGCGGATGACTTCAGCGAGCACATGCGGTCGGTGTTGAACGCCTTTTCCAACTGACGACTTACATACAAATGCGCAAAAGATTTGTCATCCTGACTCTGGCCTTGGCAACCGCCATGGGCGCCTTCGCCGGCTACTATGTCAAATATCATTTGCCCGCTTCGGGGGTGTCGGCGCAATCGGACTTGATCAACAGCAAGAGGGCCGAGTTCGCGCTGCTCGATTACGACGACAAGCAAGTGTCCGTCGGCGCTTGGGATGGCAACGTCATCATGCTCAACTTCTGGGCCTCGTGGTGCCCGCCGTGTCGCCGCGAGATACCCGGCTTCAGTCAGGTCCGAGAGCTCTATCACGATGACGGGTTTGAAGTGATAGGCATCGCCATAGACGACAAAGAAAAAGCCGAAGCGTTTCTGCAAGCGATGCCGGATGTCAAATACCCGCAACTGGTCGGTTATAACGATGCCATAGCCGTGGCCAAACTTTTCGGCAACAAACACGGCGGCCTGCCCTACAGCGTCATTATTGACAGCGAGGGCATCATCCGTTTTATCAAAGCCGGCGAATTATCCAAGGATGAGCTGATAGATCAGGTTGAGCCTCTGCTCTGACACACATCCGCGGCGATGGTTCGCAAAATCAATAATAGATAAGCAGCAGCGCCAGCAAACTGATCGCGAGTATGCCGACTAATAATGCGAGCATCGGCACATCCGCAACGGGCGAGCGCAACCCCGACAACGACAGCAGACCGTGCGAATATCGCCGCAATCTGCGAAGCGCCGCGTGATACAGCCCGGTTCCTAGCGGCGCGAACACCCGCAACAGGCGGGCGGGCAATACCCGATAGAACCAGTCAAAGTCCATGCTGATCGTCGTCGTCCGCCGCAACCACGGCAACATGACGAAGAATGCAAACATAGACAGCAGGAGCAATTGTGTTTGCTCGATCACATGGGGCGGGGTGTAGAGCGCGTACTCTGCCGGATACGGCAACAAAGCATAAAGCAACGTCGGCGCGACCCCGAACACGATGCATATCGCAACGAGCAGAATCATCGCCAGTTGCATATTCGGCGGCGCCTCGACCACATCGGCGGCAGTCGCTTTTTTGTTGAAGAAAACAAACCACGGGAACTTGACGCCGGCGTGCAGGAACACGCCGGCGGATGCGATTAACAAAGCGACCCACACCCACTCCATGTTTGCCATCACGGCGCTTTCGCTGACCAGAGATTTGGCGGCGAAACCCGAAGTGAACGGCACCGCCGATATTGCGGCCGCGCCGACTATCGCGCATAACATCGTCACCTTCATCGCCGAATACAAGCCGCCGAGATCGGTGCATTTGCGCTTGCCCGTCATCAACAAGACATTGCCCGCCGACATCATCAGCAAGCCCTTGTAAATGATATGCGCCGATGCGTGAGCCGCCGCCGCATTGATGGCAAGCGGCGTGCCGATGCCACAAGCGACGACCATGAAACCGACCTGATTGACAATGCTGTATGCGAGGATGCGGCGCATATCATTTTCCAGCAGCGCGTAAATGATGCCGTAAAAAATCATATAGATTCCGATCGGAATCAAAATGTCGGCGCCCGGAAAGACCGACAGCAGCGCGAACACCGCCGACTTGGTCGTAAACGCGCTGAGAAATACGCTGCCGCTCGGGCTCGCTTCGGGATACGCATCGGCAACCCACGCCGACAACGGCGGCGCGCCGACATTGACAAGAAACCCGATCAATATCGCCCAGGCATAAGGGCTATCCAACTCCAGCGGGCGTAATGAAATATCACCGCTTATGCTTGCGATGCCGATTAGACCATAGAGCAAAAATGTGCCGCCCAATATATGGATAACCGCATAGCGCAGCCCGGCATTGCCGGACTGCGGCGTGCCGGCTGCGAAGATAATCAGCGCAGAAGCGATTGCCATCAACTCCCAGCATACAAACAGCGTGATAAAGTCTCCCGCCAGACTGATGCCGATAGCGCTGCCGGCATACAAAAACGCCGCCGCCAACTCGGTCCGCGATGCGTGATTCATCGCATAGAGCATTCCGGCAAAAGCCATCACGGCAAAGGCGCCGGCGAACAGTTTGCCAAGCGGACTCATCTGTAGCGGCGTGATGGCATAGCCCATAAAATCAACCGACACCGACGCATCCGGCTGGAACCATATCAATGCCAGCGTGATCAGCGGCAGCCCCAACGCCACCGCTTTGCGCGCCACACCCGCGGTGACGCCTATCAGAACGGAGCCGAGCATCAGCGCCAAACCGGGGATAAGCAGAAAATCAATCATCGTAATAGTCATCCCTGCGCTTGATAAACTTGCCGAGCAGCAACGACACCAGAATGAGCCCGACACCGGCGGCAAATCCAAACCATAAAAAGAAACCGAAGTAGTCAAAGCGAAAAGGCGGGTGATAACCGACGACCCATTCCGCCGCCAGCAAAAAGAGCGAGGCAAGGAAAAATATCATGCAGCGCTTTTTGCTCATCGCAATATCCCGGCGACGAAATCTATGATCACATCGACATAAAAGAACAGCAGCAGGCACGCCAGCGCCGGCCATGCGACCGCAATCAACATCGCCAAAGGCGCCTCGCCGCGAGGCGCGGAATCGCCCTTGCCAAAAAACGCGCGATAGATGACGGGCAAAAAATACATCGTGTTCAAGACCGTGCTGATGATGATCACCGCGACGACAAAATAATCCCGCGCAAAAGTCGCGCCGCTCAATATGAACCACTTGCCGGAAAAACCCGCCAGCGGCGGCAAACCGATGACAGACACCGCGGCGATGGAAAACGCGGTCATCGTCCACGGCATCGTCTTGCCGAGGCCGGACACTTCGTCCGTTCGCGTTTTGCCGCTCGCCGTCTGAATCGCGCCGGCGGCAAAGAAGAGGGTGATTTTGCCAAAGCCGTGCGCGAGCATGTGCAGGGCGACGCCGATCAGCGCCGCCGGCTTCAACAACGCCGCGCCGATAACGATATAAGACAGTTGCGAAACCGTCGAGTACGCGAGCATCTTCTTGATATTTTTCTGGCGCAAAGCGATCAGCGATGCGACGACGATGGTAATGCCCGCCAGATAGACAAGCCACTGCGTTCCCACCTCCGCCAGAAAATCCAAACCAAAGATATACGCCATGACTTTGACGATTGTAAACACTCCCGCCTTGACCACCGCAACCGCATGCAACAGCGCGCTGACCGGAACGGGCGCGACCATCGCGCGCGGCAGCCATCCGTGCAGCGGCATAATCGCGGCCTTGGCGCTGCCGGCAACCACGAGCAGCAACAACCACCCGGCAAGAGAAGGATCGACCGCCCCTTTGAGGATGCCGCCGCTGACAAAGTCCAAGGTGCCCGACAACTGCCAGATCCAAATAAGGGCAATCAACAAAAACATCGTGGACGTACCCAGCAAGGTCGCCAGATAAAACCGCCCCGCCATCTGTGATTCCGTACTCTTGCTATGCGTGATCAAAGGGTAGGTCGATAGCGTCAGAACCTCATAGAAGATGAACAAGGTCAGAAAGTTAGCCGCAAACGCAATGGCGAGCGCCGCGGCGATGGACAGGTTGTAGTACGCCAGAAAGCGCGGCACATCCGCGCTGCGGTTTTGGAACATATACGCGCCCGCATACAACGCGGCAACCGGCCACAGCAGACAGATCAAGCCGGCAAAGATGATGCCAAGCGGCTCCAGGTTAAAAGCGATCGGCGCCGAACCGATCAGAGGAAACAATGTCAGCGCAGCGCTCTGGTATCCGGGCGCCCACAGGATTAAAACGACGCCCGCTATCAGCGATACAAACGGGGCGGCGAGGTTTATCACATCGCACAAAACACGGCGGCGGCGGAACACGGCAATCGCCATGGCGGCGACAAAGGGCGTTGCCAGACAAACCGCAAGAAGACTTTGCGCTGCTGTCATCGCAATATCCCGGCGGCGATAGCCGCACAGGCATCAACCAGCGCCGACGGGTTGATACCGATATAAAAACTGATTGCGACCAACGCCCAGGTGGCCAGCAACATGGCGTCCGGCGCTTCGCGCGCCGCGCCCTGCCCCTTTGGCGCTTCGCGCGCGGCGCCCGGTCTCCTTGGCACATCGCCCGCGCCGGCCGTCGCCCGGGCCGCTTCGGGCTTAAAGCAAATCGCCTCAACGATGCGCCAGACATAGGCGACGCCGAAAAGGGAGCCTGCGACAACCGCCGCCACCGAGACCCACGATCGGACATCAAGCGCCGCCGCGACGAGGTACCACTTGCTGATAAAGTTCGCGCTCCCCGGCGTTCCTATCAGAGCGATGCCGCCGGCGATCAATGCCGCGCATGTCAGCGGCATCTTCCGCGCCGCGCCGCGCAGGTCGTTCAATTGACTGCTGCCAAGGCGACAGACCATGCAACCGATGGCCATAAACAACGCGCTTTTTGCAAGCGCGTGATTGAAGATATGAATCAAACCGGCGCTCAATCCGCCGGGCGTAGCGAAGCTGATCGCCAAGACGATGTATCCGACATGCGCAATACTGGAGTACGCCATCATCTTCTTCAGATCCGCCTGCCGCAATGCGACGACCGATCCGAAAACAATCGCGCCAAGCGCCATCAGCGACAGAATCTCCGGCAACGGCAAGCGGATGGCGAGCACATCAAAGGTCGGGAAAAAGAGACGGATCAGAATATATAACGCGGCTTTGCCCGCGGTGCCGGCAAAGAAGGCGGCAACCGCTGTCGGCGCATGGGCATAGACGGCGGGCGACCACAGGTGCAACGGAAACAATGCCATCTTTAAGAACAAGCCGAGGCCGATAAAGGCATACGCCGCTAACAAAGCGTTTGAGGTTGCCACCGCGGGCAAGCGGGCGGCAAGATCGCTTAAGTTCAAGGTGCCGGTCAACAGGTATATATAGCCGATGCCAAGCAGCAGAAACAGCGCGCCGGTAGTGCCCGCGATCAAATAGCGGTACGCGCCGAGCAAACCGGCGCGGGTGCCCGCAGCGGCGGCCAGCGAATAGCCGGACAAGGATGCCATCTCCAGCAAGACAAAAATATTGAACAGGTCGTCTGTCATGACAATGCCGAACAGGCCGGCTTGGCTGACGAGCACGGCGCTGTAGATCGGATACAGGCGCTTGCGTCCCAGCTCGCAAGACAAGCTGTTACGCATATACAATGCGCAAGCAAAAAAGATAATGGCAAACAAGAACACCATCAGCGCGCTCATTTGATCGACACGAAACGCAATCCCCCACGGCGGCGCCCAGCCGCCCAAAGCATAGTCCATCGCATCGACGCTTGCGGTATGCGACAGCATCACGGCGGCACATATCAGCGTGATGAAATTCGCCGCCAGCAACAAAGACCAGACGCGGGCATCCTTGCCGGAGAAGACCAGACATAGCGGCGCGCAGACGAGCGGCACGATAACTGTCAGTATGGGCAGGTGCGACAACATATGCGTTATGGCAGCAGATTAGCCTTTCTCCTGCCTGTCGATACGCTCTTCGTCAAGACTTCCGCAGATGCGGTTGATGCCGATCACCAATGCCAGGCCCAAGGCAAGCGACGCCACATTGACGACGATCGCCGTCAGGATCAAGGCGTGCGGCAACGGGTTGGAGTAATGCGCAATCCCTTCCCGCGCGATCGGGGCGTCGCCGCCGTGCAACTGTGCGCCGAGGATAAAAAAGATAAGCGCCGCCGACTGCATCAAACCGAGACCGATCAACTTCTTGATCAGGTCGTTGTGCGAGATCATGATGTAAAAGCCGACCATCATCACGACACTGATCAGCAGATGCTGGTAACTTTGGAAAAACTGAAGCATGTCAATCAACATGCACCCGCTTCATGATCAGGCAGAAAACCAGCATCACGACGCCGACAATCGTCGCCCCGACCCCGAGCTCGATCAGGAATATCCCGACCTGCTGCCCGCGCTGAGGCGCTTCGGACAGGGCGGAGTAATCCAAGAAATTGCCGCCGAGAAACATCGCGGCGATGCCGGTGCCGACATACAGCAGCAGACCGGCGGCGGTAATCCGCTCGGCCAAGCGCAACGATATCAGCTTCAGCGCGTCATCAACGCCGTGGACAAACGCGTACAGGATCAGGGCGATGCCGAAGATAATTCCCGCCTGAAACCCGCCGCCCGCGCTGTGCTCGCCGTGAAACTGCACATAGAGCGCGAACAACATAATGGCCGGCGTCAAAAGGTGCGCCAAGCGCCGCAGAATAGGATTCTTTCTGATAATAGTCATTCGTTGCCGTCCTTGTTGTAACTGAGAATAATCAATGCGCCGATGCCCGTGGTAAATATCACACTGACCTCGCCGAGCGTGTCAAAGCCGCGGTAACTGGCCAAGATCGCCGTCACCATATTGGGTATCCCTATCTGCGACGGCGTGTTCTCTATGTAGTAGGCGCTTACGTGATTGTGGGCGGGCGCATCGGCTGCGGCGAGAAGCGGCAGATCGAGCATGGAATAATAAATCAGCCAACCGACGGCACATACAAGCGGCAGACTCACGGCATGGCGCATCGGATAATAGGCATAGCGGTGATCGGTCGCCGCAATCGCGGCCAGCAGCAGGATGGTACTGAGACCGGCGCCGACCGCCGCTTCGGTAAAAGCGACATCGGGCGCGTCCAGAATAAAGAACATGGAAGCGACCAGCAAGCTCCCGATGCCGGCGAGAAAGGCCGCCGAAAACAAATTCGTCGCGCGGGCAACGATGATCGCTGTCAGCGCAAACAAGCTCAGCAAACCGCATTGTATGATGTGACTCTCCATCACTCGGGATAACTCTGGCGGTACGCTTTGAACATCGCATGCACCGCAACGGGAGCGGTCCAGCCGAGCAGAATAACGATCAGCGCGAGCTTCAGCGCGATCATGCTCAGACCATGCTGAAGCGCGACCGCTATCAATATCTGCGCCGTGCCAAACACATCCGCCAGACCGGCGGCGTGTGTGCGCGCGGGAAAATCGGGCATTCGCAACAAGCCTATTGCTCCGATTAAAACGAAGCCCGCGCCCGATAATGCGAGGAGCCAACTGAGCACATCAACTATCACACTCATCGCTCCGTTTTGCGCGGAAGGCGCGGCCAACCCAAGCGTCCCCGCTTGTTAAATAGATGCAGGATTGCAATCGCCGCGACAAAGTTAACCAAGGCGTAAAGCAACGCAATATCGACAAAATGCTCGTTTTGCAGCAACAGCCCGATCGCCACAATCACCGCTATCGCCACCGCGCCCAGCATATTGATTGCCAGAATCTGATCAAACAAATGGCGCGCGCGCATGGCGCCGATCAACGTGAGAAGCATGGCGATCAACAGCATCGCCAGCACGGCGAACATGATAAAAGTCGTCGTCTGCCCGATCATTTCTCAAGCCACGCTATCTTTTTTTCCAGCGCGCCGCTTTCAATGTCGCGCGCCGATTGATCGCTCAGGATATGCACCCGCAACGCATCGTCTGTCAAACTGGCGCTGACGGTGCCCGGAGTCAAAGTAACCGAGTTGGCATAAAAAACCCGAGTCAGTTCGTATGGCCGCTTCAGGTTCACATCGATATAGCGCGGAGCGATAGGCAGCCCGGGCGACAACACCTGTCGGGCGACGCTTATATTGGAAACGATAATCCGCCCCAGCAACCAAAGGACATATATCGGTATCTTGAAGTAAAGCCGCAACGGCGGGTGGTTGCGATCAACGAGTCGCATCCGAAACGCCAGCCACGCGACCAAAAGACAACTCGCAATTCCGAGCCACCAATTCCAAGACAGGTGCGGCGCAGAAACCACAACCCACATTGTGGCAAGCAAAAAGAAGACAACGATACGCGCATACATCGGGGCAATTCCTATAAAACGGATATGAAGGGACTGATTTTATCGCAACTTACGGCGCTATCCGATGACACCCGCCCGCCGCCTGCCATATGGCTCCTGTGGCAAAAACCCGATCAGGCGCCCGCTGTCGGCGGCTGATTCACCTGAGGGGCATCTTGCAAGATCGCATCATTTGGGTTATATTCGCTGAAAATAGATTAAACTTCCCGAACATATAACAAAACAATGGCTCAAATACTAATCATCAACGGCCCCAACCTAAACCTGCTCGGGCGACGCGAACCCGAAGTATACGGCGACACAACCCTCGCCGAAATAATGGATGCGCTCAGCGCCACCGCCGCCGAACTCGGCGCCGACATAGAGCGCTTTCAATCCAATGTCGAAGGTGAGATCATCGAGCGCATCCACCGCGCGATGGACGATGACACCCGCTTCATCGTCATCAACCCCGGAGCCTTCGCGCATACCAGCATCGCAATACGCGATGCTTTTCTGTCCGCAGACAAACCGTTTATAGAAGTGCATCTGTCCAATGTGTTCGCGCGCGAAGAATTCCGCCGGCGCTCTTTCTTGTCCGACATCGCGGTCGCGGTCATCTCGGGAGCCGGCAAACAGTGCTACGAATTAGGAGTGCGCGCCGCGCTCGCAAAAATGGAGGCAGACTAATGGACATTCGCAAAGTAAAAAAGCTCATCGAGTTGCTGGAAGAATCCGGCATCGCCGAAATCGAAATCAAAGAAGGCGAGGAATCCGTCAGAATCAGCCGTGCCAGTCAGGCCGCGCCGACGGCGCCCGCTGTCGCGCAACCGGCGGTTACCGCGGCAGCGCCCGCGACACCGCCGACGGCGGGGAACGGCGCGACAGAACAACCGGCTGAGACAAAACCCGACCTCTCGGGGCACGTCGTTGAGTCGCCGATGGTCGGCACTTTCTACCGTTCGCCATCGCCGGATACGCCGCCTTTTGTCGAGGAAGGGCAAGCGGTCAAAAAGGGGGACACTATCTGCATCATCGAAGCGATGAAGATGATGAACCACATAGAAGCGCCGGTTGCCGGCGCCATCGGTCGCATCCTCATAGAAAACGGCGAGCCGGTCGAATTCGGTCAGGCGATGATGACCATCGCCCCGAGCTGACGCCCGCATGCTGGACAAAGTTGTTATCGCTAACCGCGGAGAGATTGCGTTGCGCATCCTGCGCGCATGTCGCGAATTGGATATCCACACCGTCGCCGTCTACTCGGCGGCGGACATATCCCTTATGCACGTCAAACTGGCGGATGAGTCGGTCTGTATCGGCCCGCCGGAAGCGAGCAAAAGCTATCTCAACATACCGGCCATCATCAGCGCCGCCGAGCTGACCGACACGACGGCGATCCATCCCGGTTACGGCTTCCTGTCGGAAAACGCCGCGTTTGCCGAACAGATAGAATCGTGCGGATTTACCTTCATCGGGCCGCGTTCGGAGACCATCGCCCTGATGGGCGACAAATTGTCGGCGAAAAAAGCCATGACCGAATCCGGCGTGCCGTGCGTTCCCGGAATCGACAAACCGCTCGGCGCCGATATGGAGGAGAATATGAAACTCGCGCAGTCCGTCGGTTTCCCGCTCATTGTCAAAGCATCCGGCGGCGGCGGCGGGCGCGGCATGCGCGTCGTGCACACCGAAGGCGCGCTTTCCAATGCGATCATGACCACCCGTTCCGAAGCCAAAGCGGCGTTTGGCAATGACGAGATTTATCTGGAAAAGTTTTTTGAAAAGCCGCGCCACATCGAATTTCAAGTGTTGGCCGACACGCGCGGCAACGCAATTCATCTGGGCGAGCGCGACTGCTCCATGCAACGCAAGCACCAAAAGGTCGTCGAGGAAGCGCCCGCTCCCGGCATCAGCGATGCGCAACGCGATGCGATCGGAGAAAAGATTATCGCGGCGTGCAAAAAGATCGGTTATTGCGGGGCGGGAACTTTTGAGTTTCTGTATGAGGACGGAGAATTTTTCTTTATAGAAATGAACACCCGCGTTCAAGTCGAGCATCCGGTTACCGAAATGATCACCGGAGTGGATATCGTAAAGGAGCAATTGCGCATCGCCGCGGGCGAAGCGCTGAGCCTGACTCAGGACGAGGTGTCTTTTAACGGGCACGCCATCGAGTGTCGAATCAACGCCGAGCACGCCGGCACGTTTGCGCCCTCGCCGGGCAAAATTGAGCAACTGCACCTGCCGAGCGGGCCGGGCATTCGGATTGACTCGCACATCTATTCCGGCTACACGGTGCCGCCTTTCTATGATTCTATGATCGGCAAACTCATCGCCCACGGCCAATCGCGCGACATCGCCGTCAAGCGGTTGCTGATGGCGCTTGAGGAAATCTACATCAGCGGCATCAACACGAACATCCCCCTGCACTGTCGCATACTGGACGACTCCCTGTTCGGGCAGGGCGAGTTAGACATCCATTATCTGGAAAGAAAGTTGCCGCACTACGGGCTGACATAAAGCCGGTTGAACGCAAGCGATGGCAGTCAGATGAATGCTCCCGAGCCGAAGATCATCATAAAGAGAAAGCCCGACGCGCATAGCGCCCGGCGCGCCATGCCGCCGCGCTACGGCATCGGTTCGCGAATCACCATCATAGCGCTAGTTCTGCTGACCGCCGCCACCCTGCTGATCGCCGCGCAACTGCCGGACGATGCGTCAAAATTGATCGAGCAACCTGTCGTCGCGCGCGTATGCGAACATATCGATTGCTCTTTTTTGAGCGCGGAGAATACGCGGACCAATCCGGCGGATTTGAAGATTCGCGATGTCCTGTTATACGAGAGCGAGCGAGGCAATCGCTTCGCGCTGCAATTATCCATAACCAATTCCGGCGCGCATGCCCAACCGCTGCCCGCTCTGACCGTGCGGTTGTTTGACAGCGCCGGGAACGCGATTGAGGAGCGCACGATAAATCTCGCGCAACATGCCCGCTTGCGACAAATCGCCGCCGCCGCCACGCAGCGCTTTGACTTGCCGCTGAGCGGCGTCGCAAAGACCGCGGCCGGCTACGCCGTCGCGATACGTTACGAGAATTGACCGGGCGCTCGGGCGGCTTTACGGCTGGCGCTTGCCAAGGCGCTTTCTCTCAAGCGCGACCAGATAATCCAGCGCATCGGTGAACTTCTTATAACCGCCCGCCGTCCGCGGCGAGAGTTGGTAGCGCCCGTTAACCACAACCGTGGGCACGCTGCTCAACAAATATCCCCGCGCCAACTTATCCGCCTGCTTGACCTTTGCCTCGACCACAAACGAGTTTGCGGTTTTCTCAAACTTCGCCGCATCGACTCCGTGGGCGGCAAAGAATTGCGCAATCTGCGTGATCGATTGCAACTTGAGCTTCTTCGCATGCAACGCTTCAAAGAACAGCGGATGCAATTCGTCCGCTTTGCCCAAAGCCTCCAAAGCGTAATAGACATAAGCGTGCGTCAGCCAATTGCGTCCGAGGGTGGCGGGTGTGCGAATAAACTCGACATCGTCGGCAACTTTCCAACTGTTGAGATACGGCTCCAACTGATAGCAGTGGGGGCAGCCATACCAGAAAAACTCGCGCACCTCTATCTTGCCGGAATCATCGGCTCCGGCTTTCAGCGGAAGGCGGGCGTAATGAACGCCTTCGACAAACTGCGGCGGGTCGTCGCGCTCATCGGCGACGGCTATCGGACACGCCAGCGCAATCGCCAGCAACGACGACAAAAGCAACGGCAACTTAGTGCAGGCCTTGTATGTAAGATGAAACGGCATCGATCTCCTCCTCGGTTAACTTCTTTGCAATATCATTCATTATCTCAGTGCCCGGGTAATCGCTCTCGCCGGCGCGATACGCTCTGAGACGGGCGGCGGTATATGCCGCGTGCTGAAACGACAACTTGGGAAAACCGGCGGCGGGGTTGCCGCTGCCTTTCGGGCCATGGCAGGCTATGCACGCGGCGATATTGGTCTCGGGGTTGCCCCCTTGATAGAGATGCTGGCCCGTCTCAACGAGCGCCTCATCGGCCGCGCCCGGCGATGTCTTCATCGATTCATAGTAAGCGGCAATATCGTCCATGTCCTGCTCGGAAAGCGCCGCCGCCTGAGGGTTCATCAGCGGATTGATACGCTTGTTTTCTTTGAAAAGCTTCAAGTGCTTCTTGATATAGTTAGCCGCCTGCCCCGCAATCTTCGGCCAGACCGGATTTACACTGTTGCCATCCGCGCCGTGGCATGCGACACACACGGCGGATTTCTGCCTGCCGGCGTCAATGTCACCCGCCGCCGATACGACAGCGGAAAGAAAAGCTATGCAAAAAGGCGCTAAAAACTTCATGGTTAATCTGATTCCTATCGGGCGCGGAACTTGTCTTGTTCCGCAACCGCAACGGCTTGCAATATAACACAAAAAGACCTTTTCCGTATGGTCTTGTAGGAAGCCATGACATATCGGACGCCTGAGGCAAGCATTGCGCCGCGTCACAGGGGCTTGAAACTTCGCCAGTGTAATCCCCTCGCAGGGGTGTGAAACCATAGCGGATAGTCTGCCCGACGATTACCGAATGTCCGCAGGTCGGCCAGCGACAAACCCGTTTCAATGCCACAAACTCTTCTTGAAGAGGCGGGCAAGATGTTCATTGAATGCATTCATTTGTATCCTGTCTCATCCTGCGCCTCACTCCCTTCGTGCCGCAGGGCGCTCGCGCTACCGCAACGGGCCCTCAAGAAAGAGGCGCAACCGCAAGCGCAGGTCTTGGCGAACGCATTCCGTTGCCCCATCGCAATGCGCGGGAGGCGTTGCCCCGAACGCCAAGACGGGCAGGCGCTATGCCGCCGCGGGTTCGCGCACCGGCGCATCTGATGGGACATATCGGCAAGCGGTCGCGCGATGGCGCGCGGGTCGGGACAAGCCGCGCCTTTTGTCTATGCTGTGGCGCTTTCCATGTTAGGCGCCACGGCCCCATGGCTAGAATTGTATATAAGCCCCCTACAAAGGGCATTTGCATGATTTGCATTTTGTGGTATAGTGCGACAATTAACCAATTTACAAAGGGTTTATGAAGCACAAACAGTGGTGGAACGCAAACAATACTCAATTGTTTGCGGCTTCTTAAATTGTTTGTGCTCTTATATCGTTTGTGTACATGACAAACACCAGGAGAAATACTATGATTTGTAGCAGAGAACATAGCGCTAAGAGTGCCAGCACTCATGGCACAACCGTATTCATCGGACAATCCATGAGGAGTAATAGCATGAAACGACAAACTTTTAACACTGCCCCCCCCCCCCCCCCCTCCCTGTGCACAACATTAAGTAGGTGCGGCCTCTGGTCGCTGATGTTGCCAGCGCTGTTTGTTGTCTGCGCTCAGGCGCAGGCGCAGACCAACACTGCCGCCACCGGCGCACCGGCGGTCACAGCGGCCGACGGCGCCGACCTGAGCATGGTGGGGCCCAATGAGGACAGCGCACTGACCGCCGCCCGTGGCGACATAGCCGACACCGATGTCATCACCACATTCACGCCCAGCTGGGCCTGGCAACAGGCCGATGCCCCGGCCAGCGGCGCCCCCATGGACAGCGCCTACTCCGCCATAGCCGGGGCAACCGCCGCCACTTTCACGCCCCTGCAGGCCCATGTCGGCAAGTTCATCCGCGTCTGTGCCACCTTTGACGATGACGCCGGCAACAGCGAGACCCGTTGTTGGACCTCCGTCGCCGCCGTTGTCAATGTGGATGATGCGCCTGTTGCGACGGACAACACTATTGATATACCGCTGGGCACTGCCGAATATGCCTTTGCATTTGAGGACTTTACCTACACCGACGAAGATGGCGCTGATGACCTGCCTGCAAGCGTCCGAATAGAAACCGTACCTGCTACAGGCACCGGTTCCATAATCATTGCAAACATTGTTCGTCAAGGAGGGGTTGATTCCGTTGTCTTCCGGCTTGACTTCGGCGGAAATAGTACCCCCAAGTACAGATTGCCCGATGATGCAGTGACACCTGCTGCTGGCTATGCCAGCTTTACTTTCAGTATGCGTTCATTCGGCGGAACCCGGAGTAACACTGCCACCATCACCATAAACCTGGTGGAGGCGGAGAACATACGCTTGCGCTTGCGCCTGTTCCTCGAAGGCCCGCTGCGATAGCGTGAGCCATCCTCGGTGCTTGCGGTTGCGCCTGTTCTTGGAAGGCCCGCTGCGATAGCGCGAGCCATCCGCTCGCAAGACTCGCGCCGACACGCTCCGTGATGGGGCTGACGCGCGCGTAGCCCGTCGGCAACCGCGCGCTTTTTGCGCCCGCATCCGGCGCGCCGCTTTGATGCGCGCCGCGCAGACATCCCCGCTTTTATAGAAACCTTTGCTGTCGCAGCCGGTGTGTTGCTATTGCCTGTTGCGTCGATGCCGGGCATCCGGGATGTTTCCGGCATTATTCGCGGCGCGACCGATACGCCCGCTTAATCCGCCCGCTAAATCACCGTCACTTCGGCGCACCGTCACTTCCGCTCGGCGGATTCAACCGCCATGGCTTCGCGCCAGACTTTGTAGTCGGGCCGCAAAGCCAGACTTTTCTCAAAGTGCTCTTTGGCTTGCGCGGACAAACCGCACTGCCGATACAGTCTGGCAACGGCGGCCAGCAACGCCGGATTATCGGGCTGCGACGCCAGCCACCGTTTTGCTTGTTCCAGTCTTTCTTGCGCGCCTTCGGCGATGTCGGGCGATGCGAAACGCTCAATCGCTTGGCTGTTCCAGTCGGCCTCTATCAGTCGCTTGAGTATGCTCTCGCCCTTCCCGACCATGCCGGCGCGCATCATATTGACCGCATAATCCGCTTGGGTGCGCTCGCGCACTCGCGCATCGCAGTTGCGCCACAACCACCGCACCCGTTGTCCGTCTTTCCTCTCCGCCGCATCGCGCATCAGCGCGGTCGCCGCGCAAGCGAGCGTATCCAGACTGTCGCGCTCGGGCAACTCAAGCGCGGCGGATACGCGCAGAAATGTCTCGCCGCCGATTTTCCACAAGCCGTTTTCCGAACACAGTTTTCGCAGGCATTCGATCGCGCGCAAGTTATCCGGGTTTTTATCTATGACTCGCATGAGTTTGCGCACGGTTGCCTCCGGCGGCTGTTCGCTCGCTTGGGTCTCAATTTGCAACAAGTCCAGAATCTCGCCGTCGGAAACAGCGCGGCGGGCTTTGTTGAGCGCCCGGCGCGCCTCATCGGCGTCGCCGCAATGCATCTTGCATCGCGCCAGCAGCATATTGACCGCGCCATTGAGCGGCGCGCCTAAGGCGTCTGTCTTAGCGAGCGATGCGGCGGCGCGCTTGTAGTCGCCGCCGGCATATGCCGCAAGCCCTTCGCCGAGCTTTTCCCGCGCCTGTTTGCGGCGGTTGCGCTCAAGCGCCGCCGACACCCGCGCGGGTATCCGCAGCACAGAGACGGATAGCCGGATGAGTAGCGCGGACACGACAAACAAGCCGATTAAGAAGATGCCGAAACTCAAAAAGCTCGCGCCGTATTCCCAGCCGCCGAGGCGGAAGACGACTTGGCCTTGGTGTTGGCCCGCAAGCGCGACCAGCGCAAGCACCGCAACCAGTATCAAAACCATCATGAAAAAAATACGCTTCATCGTGGCGCTCCGCCGTAAATCTCTTGCAGTGACCGCAAGCGCGGACGCCGCCACTCGATATCAAGCCGCGCCAACGCATCCAATGCCGCAAGAAACGCCGCATCTTTTTCAAACCGCTCGGCCAGACGGCGCGCGCCGTCAAGCGATGCCAGATACTTTTCGCGGTCTGCGTCAAGGGCGGCGACTCTGGCGACCAGCAGAAAGTTGAGCAACTTCTCATTCGCCCGCTCCGTATCGTCGGCCTTGCGAATCGTCACGGCTTCCCGCATACCCTGCGGCAAATACTCCAGCAGCGCATGTATCAGAGTTGAGGAGGCGGCGGTCGCCGGGCGTTCGGGAATGAGGCATTGATCCAATAGCGCATTGATCAGCGGCGCCGCGCGTTGCGGGGAACGACCGGCATATCGTTCTATCGTGACAATATCCGCCGCAATCGCTTTGCGCAGTTCCGAAGTTTGCGCTGTCGGCGCCAACCCCGCAAGCGCCGCCTGCGCTTCGCGCAAGTATTCCGTTGCCACAGCGTTACGGCCGCGAGCAAAGGCGCGCTCGGCCAGCAGAAGCAGAGTCTCCGTCCGCGTCAAGGACAACTCGTGTTTCAACTCCCGCAACTCGGCTTCGGCTTGCGCCTTGATTTGGCGCAAAGGTTGTAACTCCGCGGGCGGCGCTTGGGGGTCGGGCCGGGTAGCGACAGCGGGCGGAACTGGTTCGCCGGGCGCTTGCTCATCCGCCGCAACGTCTTCGGCGGAGGTCCAATCTTGCGGCCACTCTACGGGCAGATACCGCCACACCCACGCAATGATTGCCACTGCTACGACAAGTGTAATGATGCTCGTCAGCAAGCGGAATATGCTTCGGGGAGACGTCTTTGCAGGCTGATTATTTGTATCGCTGGATTCTGGCACCATCGCATTATAAAACGATTGCTCACGGAGCATAACCTTGGCACCATCTCAGAGTCGCCCGCCACATATCCTCATCCAGCGCGCTGGCGGCGATCACAGGGGCTTTGTGAAAGCCAATCTGCTCATGCACTGTAACCATGCTTTGGCTGCAAACAACTACCCGTACCTCAAGCAGACGCGGTCGCGACGCATCTTCTGTCATCTGATACAGGTTGCGCAGACTTTCCGCGCTGGATGCCAGAACAACATCGGGCGGCGACATCGCATCATCAAATGACAGTACGGCGCGGGGCTTCTCACGCCGGTATACTTGGGCGTATGTCACCCGCGCGCCTTGCGCGCGCAAATGTTCGGCGAGTGATTCTTTGCCGCCTTGCCCGCGAACGATCAGCGCTTCGCAATCACGAATCCTCTCCAGCAATCCACTTTCAATCAGAGCCTCGGCGCTCGGCGCGGCTTGCGAAGGCGCCTTGCAGGGAATGCCTTCTTGCCGCAGTTGTCGCGCGGTCTTCGCGCCGATGGCGATAACATTTTCTTGCGGCAATGCGACGCCGATTCGGCGCAACAACTTGCAAGCGCACAACGCGGCATTGCGACTGATAAATATCAGCGCACAAAAACGATCAAGCTCTTTGAACAGAGAGACGACTTGCGGGGTATCCGCGCTAGCGACGATGCGCACGGTCGGGAAGCGAATCGCTGTGGCGCCGGCGGCCTCGATCAACTTGCATAAGCCGTCCGCAAGGTGCGCCGGACGCGTCACCATGACACGCAGCTCCCGCACATTTTTCTTGGCGGATTCAGGCAAGGTCGGACTTCGACTCGGAGAGGATGCGCGCAGCGCCCTGAGCCAGCAAGGCCGCGGCGGTGTCGCGCGCCAGACTATCGGCGGCGGCGCACGGGCCTTGGCGGCTGTCGCGCAATACCGCTTTGCCATCGCTGTCGCCGAGGGCGGCATCGATGCGAACGGCATCGCGCTCTTTGCGCGCGTACACGGCGATCGGCATGCGGCAATCGGCGCCGAGGCGGCGACTGACGACCCGTTCGGCATTGACACACAGCCCGGTATCCGCATCGTGCAAGGGGCGAATCAAATCCAAGACCGCGCTATCGCCCGCGCGACACTCAATGCCGATGGCGCCTTGCCCTATCGCCGGCAAACAGACATCAATCGGCAGCTGAGCGTAGCCGTCTATGCCAAGACGCAGCAGACCGGCGCAAGCCAGAACAATCGCATCAAATTCCCCGGCATCCAATTTGGCCAGGCGCGTGTTGACATTGCCGCGCAACGGGGCGACCCGCAGATCGGGGCGGTAATTTTTTAACTGGAAGCGCCGGCGCAAACTGGCGGTGCCGATGACAGCGCCCGGCGGAAGATCATCCGGCCGATCGCAGCGTTTGCAAATCAGGGCATCGAACGGGTTGACGCGCTTGGTCATCGCGGCGATGCAAAAGTCATCCGCTATATCCGCCGGCACATCCTTCATGGAATGCACGGCGATGTCGGTCTCTTCGCGCAACAGGCTTTGCTCCAGTTCTTTGACAAACAGCGCCTTCCCGCCCGTATCGGTCAATGGGCGGGAGACAAAGCGGTCGCCGTCGGTTGTGATACCGACGACTTCCGCTTGCAATGACGGATACCGTTCGCGCAATGCATCGCGCACCAAATTGCTTTGACACAATGCGAGCGGGCTTTTACGAGTGGCTATGCGCAGGACATCCATGCCCACATATTAAGGCAACTCGCAAAAATAATCACCGCATAAGGGCCGCAACGACGGCGGGATTATTTTTTATCCTCCCGTCCCGCCGCAAACCGCCTCAGAAATTGTCGCGTATCCGCGATGTGTCTGCGGCTGATAAAGATCTTCTCTTTGCAATGCTTCAACTTCAGAAAGTTACGTCCGAATCTGTCTTTTTCCATAGCTTCAAGATAATCAAAGTTAACCAATACGCCGCGATGCACCCGGAAAAAATATCCGGCGAAGTCTTTTTCCAACTTGACCAGCGTTTCGGCCAGCAAATCTTCGCCATTGACATGTTTTACCAGAGTGTATTTTGCCTGCGATCTGAGAAAGATAATATCTTCGGCGGCGATCAGGTATACCCTGCTCTTGCTGCGGCAATATATATGCCGCCGCCGATTGACTTTCTTCTCGTCGTCGGCGACGCGTAACGAAAGGTCGCGACGAGCGTGCGAAATTTTCTCTTCGAGTTTTTCGCGCAGAATCGGCTTCAAAAGGTAGCCGCAAGCTCTCGTATCAAACGCGCTCAGCGCATGACTGGAATATGCGGTTGTGAAAATAATCTGCGGCGCATCGTAAGCGCTTGAGATATACTTCGCGGCTTCGATGCCATCCATAACGGGCATGTGAATATCCATCAACACCAGGTCCACATTAAGCTGTGATACCTTGCTGACCGCTTCCACGCCGTTATTTGCAAAACCGGCGACATGGCAACCCGGAATATCCGAGACCATGTCACTCAGGTACTTCTGAGCGAGTCGCTCATCATCGACTATAAGAACATTTATCATTTTTCCTCCTTCGGAAAACTAATTAAAATATGATATTTCCCCATATTTTGTGATTTAACAAATCGGAACCGACCTTTGCCGTAATGCAACGCCAAACGTTTTTCTATGTTTGCTTGCGCGCTGGAATGCCCCGGCGAATGCGAGCGCTCGCCGACCGGATTTTCTATTTCAAAGATAATCTTCCGGTTTGAAGATGTGACGGTCACATCCACCCTGCCCGCATGCGCGGACAAGGTCTCCACCCCGTGGTAGATGGCATTCTCCACCAGCGGTTGCAGAAACATGGTCGGAACATGCGCCGACAGCGCATCATCGCAATCGAGGCGCCACGCGACTTGCAATCTGTCACCCAGCCTGACTCGCTCTATGTCGACATAGCGGCGCGCGGTTTCGATCTCCTCTTGCAAAGAAATTTTTTCCTTTTGGCTCAACATCACCCTGAAAAGTTCGGATATGTTCTCAAGATTACCCTTTGCGCGCTGCGGATACGATTCAATAAGACAGACGGTAGTGTTTAAGGCATTAAAGAGAAAATGGTGGCGAATATAGCGATGAAGCGAGTCAATATCCCGGTCGGGCGCGCGCTTTTTGCGCAGCAAATAAAGCAGCCAGAGCACCGCGGCGCAAGCAACCGCCAGCGCGATCCAGAAAAACAGATATTCGGCGCCGCAGGGCGCGGACTGATTTAACAAGCGATTCATATTCCCTCCGTCTTGTGTTTGCGTAAGTGATGTCATGTTTACTCCCCGAAATTTACAAAATCATAATAAATGCCATAGGCGCATCCAATATGGCATAAAGATGATAAAATCAATTCCATCCGAATGCATGACTTATTTCCCGAAAGGCAGAGATTATTTCTTAAACGGTCATACGACCTTCGGAGAGCAAACTATTTTTGAATTAAAATAATGTCAGAACATGAAGGCAGATCAATTCTCCCAGAGCTAACACAATGAGCCAAGCATTAAACAAAGCGCCAGACTTTGCATCTCCCGCTCTGAGCACAGAGCGGACAAACTATGCAATCGGCGAACTATTCTGCGGTGCGGGCGGCTTAGCGTTAGGCGCGCACCTTGCTAAGTTCAAAGGGCGCGGCTTCCGCCACATCTGGGCGAGCGATATGGAAAAAGCCGCGTGCGAGACCTTGCAATATAACTTGCCTGTGGAAAAGGTTATCTGTAGCCGCGTAGAAAAGCTGAGCTTTGCTGCCCTTGATGATATTGACGGGCTGGCATTTGGATTCCCTTGTAATGATTTCAGCATTGTTGGAAAACACAAAGGCATCACAGGCCAATATGGCGGTCTCTACCGGTGGGGCGCAAAGGCATTAAGACACTTCCGGCCTTCCTTTTTTATAGCGGAAAATGTCAGCGGCATTAAAAGCAGCGGCAGCAAAAAAGATTTGGAGACCATATTAAGAGCGCTTGAGAATGAGGGCTACGACCTCAATGTCAATGAGTATAAGTTTGAGGAGTATGGCATTCCTCAAAACCGCCACAGAATGATTATTGTGGGATTTAAGAAATCATTGAATGTGACAGGGTTTAAATTACCCGCCAAATCAAAAAAGAAAAAAACTGCCAGAGAAGCATTGACGCAACCGCCCATCCCCGAAGATGCGACAAACAATGAATTCACTTCGCAAAGCAAGAGGGTTATAGAGCGTTTGCGTTATATCAAACCGGGCGAGAATGTTTTTACCGCCAAAATACCAAAGCAGTTTCGGTTAAATCTAAAATCAAATACGGAAATAAGCCAAATATACAAGCGCTTAAAAGCCGATGAACCCGCCTATACGATTACAGGCTCGGGCGGCGGCGGAACGCATATGTACCACTGGAGCGAATGCCGCGCCTTGACAAACAGGGAACGCGCTCGATTGCAAACCTTCCCTGATAGGTTTATTTTTAGGGGTGGTAAAGAGGCAGTAAGAAAGCAAATAGGTATGGCAGTTCCCCCCGAAGGGGCACGGCTTATTCTAAAACAAGTGCTTAAAGCACTTATTAACAATGGAATAAAAGCCAAATGCTGACAGAGGATTTGTTCAAGAGTGTTTTAATTAAACCCGCAACTGACGGGGCTATGGATTTTTCTCCTAACCTTGGAGCAGGCGATGACGCTGAATTATGGGAAAAATGATATGACCTATTGCTTGACAAAGCAATGCCTGCTCCCAATAGATATTTAGGCGATAGCGGACAGTTATGAGCAAAGGCAAAAATAAAGCAAAACCCTGGGGCGGAAGGTTCGGCGAAAGCACCGAACAGAGCTTTGAACGCTTCTCCGCTTCGGTCGGCTTTGACCACAGGCTTTATGCACAGGACATAGAGTGCTCGCTCGCGCACCTTGACGCATTGCGCAAAGCCGGTGTGCTATCCGCGCAGGAACAGCAAACACTGGCCGACGGCCTGAACAAAATCCGCGCCGAGATAGAAAGCGGAACATTTGAGTGGAAGGAATCGCTGGAAGACGTGCACATGAATATCGAGATGCGGCTGATCGAGTTAGTCGGAGAAACCGGCAAGAAGTTGCACACGGGGCGTTCCAGAAACGATCAGGTGGCGACCGACATGCGGCTGTATTGCCGTCTGCGGGCGGACGCGCTCAAGGCTGCGGTGGCGACGCTTCAGAGCGCGATCGCAGACATTGCCGAGCGCGAGACAGACACCGTCATGCCCGCCTTCACGCACTTGCAGCCCGCGCAACCGGTCGGCTTCGCTCACCACATGTTGGCGTGGTTTGAAATGCTCCGGCGCGACAACCAGCGGCTGCTCGACTTGCGCAAACGGATCAATGTGTTGCCTCTGGGCAGCGCCGCCGGCGTCGGCAGCGCGTATCCGCTGGATCGCGAACACATCGCCCGCCTGCTCGGGTTTGAAACGGTATCCGCAAATTCCCTCGACGCGGTCTCCGATAGAGACTTTGCGATAGAGTTCTGCTTTGTCTGCGCAATGCTGATGATGCACCTGTCGCGGATGTGCGAAGAAATAATCCTGTGGTGTACGCAACAGTTCGGGTTTGTCGAACTGCCGGACCGGTTTTGCACCGGCTCTTCTATCATGCCGCAAAAGAAAAACCCCGATGCGGTCGAGTTGATTCGGGGCAAAAGCGGGCGGGTTTACGGCGATCTGTTCGGCCTCTTGACCCTGATGAAAGCGCAGGCGCTGGCCTATAACCGCGATAATCAGGAAGACAAAGAAGCGCTGTTTGATGCGCTTGACACCACCGCCGACTGCGTCAATATTATGGCGGGCGTCGTCGGCTCCATGACAGTCAACAAAGAACGGATGCGACTGGCAAGCGCCCAAGGCTTTACGACCGCCACCGACCTCGCCGATTATCTGGTCAAGCAGGGCATCCCTTTTCGCGATGCGCACCGCATCGTCGGGCAAGCCGTCCGGCTTGCGATTGAAAAAGAATACGGCGGGCTGGACGAGCTCAGCGAGCGCGACATGAAAGACTTGCATCCCGCTCTGGATGCAAAAGCGATCGAAGCGCTGGAACTCAAGCGCTCGCTAGAGAGCAAGGGAATCTACGGCGGCACCGCCCCGCAACAAGTGGCGGAACAGATTACAGCCGCCAGAGCATACCTTGCTCAGATGGGAAATTCAGACTGAGTTATTTGATAGCCGCCTCGATACTCTCGCTTTGACCGAGATTATCAAACCAACTGAGTTTTACCTTCTCGCCGGCCTCGGCGCCGTCAAACTCAAAACTGACAAAAGGGTTCTTTGACACGCCAGTGCCCCAATACGCTTCAAACACCACATCCCCTTTGTGCTCAACCACCACTTTCTGAATGAAGTGGGCCGGCACGATCTGGTCATCATCATCGCGCCTGCGCCCGGTTTCCATCGGATGCTTAATCAGCGCCTTGACCGAAGTCGCGGCGCCGTCGCCTTTGCGCGCGCGCATTTTTATTGAATTCGCCATATCTCCGTTGCGCTCAGGCGCACCCCCCCGCAGTGACTGTCACATTCGCCGTGCCGCGATAGACCTTCTCGCCCGCCTTTGCGATCGCAATCACGTCCGATGTCTCGCGCACCTTGATGTTGGCCGATATATGCGGCAAGCCGCGCGCGGTCATGACGAACTTGGAAGTCAGCGGCACCGGATTTTTTTCCACCAATATGCCAATCCACTCGACACCCTGTGCGTCCACCTTGACTTCGACTCTGACCTGCCCGCCGTTCTCGGCAATCTTCGGCGCCGTCACCGACACCTTTTTGTCTATCACTTCGCGACTGCCGATCAGTTCCGCGAGCGCCTGCTTCAACTCGGTTTTATCAAAAGCCGATTTGGGCCAGTTAGCCATCAAAGCGCTCGGCGCCAACCACGAAATGATGCCCGCCGCAATCATTTTTGCTAAAAAGAATCTTCGTTGCTTGTTCATCTTCCCGCCTCCGAATAATTAGAAGTGCTTTGCATTATAGCAGTAAACAATCGGCAAACAGTTTATAGAACGCAAACAACCAATTAAGGACACACAAACAGTTTGTGGAGCACAAACAACTGAAGGAATCACAAGCAATTTAAGAAGCCGCAAACAATTGAGTATTGTTTGCGCTCCATGAAAAAGCCACTCCCTTCGTGCCGCAGGGCGCTCGCGCTACCGCAACGGGCCCTCAAGAAAGAGGCGCAACCGCAAGCGCAGGTCTTGGCGAACGCATTCCGTTGCCCCATCGCAATGCGCGGGAGGCGTTGCCCCGAACGCCAAGACGGGCAGGCGCTATGCCGCCGCGGGTTCGCGCACCGGCGCATCTGATGGGACATATCGGCAAGCGGTCGCGCGATGGCGCGCGGGTCGGGACAAGCCGCGCCTTTTGTCTATGCTGTGGCGCTTTCCATGTTAGGCGCCACGGCCCCATGGCTAGAATTGTATATAAGCCCCCTACAAAGGGCATTTGCATGATTTGCATTTTGTGGTATAGTGCGACAATTAACCAATTTACAAAGGGTTTATGAAGCACAAACAGTGGTGGAACGCAAACAATACTCAATTGTTTGCGGCTTCTTAAATTGTTTGTGCTCTTATATCGTTTGTGTACATGACAAACACCAGGAGAAATACTATGATTTGTAGCAGAGAACATAGCGCTAAGAGTGCCAGCACTCATGGCACAACCGTATTCATCGGACAATCCATGAGGAGTAATAGCATGAAACGACAAACTTTTAACACTGCCCCCCCCCCCCCCCCCCCTATCGCACTGGCAGACAACACGAACCCGGCTTAGCCTCTGCTCGCCGCTGGTAACGCGGCGCAACCTCTTAACACTTCTTCTGCCGGCGCTGTTTGTTGTCTGCGCTCAGGCGCAGGCGCAGAATGCCACCGGCGAACCGGCGGTGACGACGGTGGTCGATAACGGCATACCTGCGAGTAATCCCCAAGAGAGCGCAACACTGCGCGCAAGCTCTGGCACGATAGACGACACCAATGGCTTCACACGTTCCTCCATCACCTGGGCATGGCAACAGGGCGACACCGCCGATGGCTCCTTTGCCGCCATAGCCGGGGCCACCGCCTCCGACTTCACGCCCACGCAAGACCAGGTCGGCAAATACCTGCGCGTCTGTGCCAACTTTAACGATCACGCTGACAACAGCGAGACCCGATGCTGGACATCGTCCGTCGTTGTGAACGCCGCCCCGGTTGCGAAGAACAACACCATCTATGTGCCGGCGGGCGGCACCTACACTTTCTCGGCGGGTGACTTTCCGTTCACCGATACAGATGGCGGCGGCCTTAGCGGCATACGCTTCCTGACCGCACCTACCGGCGCTACAACCGTAAATGTCGCTGGTAGATTCACCCCTCTCAACTCGGATGGGACCCTCACCATTCTTGGTACTGGTAGCTCCGTACCTGCGACCATAAATCCGGAGCTTATTTTCGCCGTAACCTACACCCCGCCCGCCAACGCCACAGCCATGGCGGGCTATACCAGCTTTACCTGGAGAGCAGATGATGTCGGAACTGCCGCCACCATCACCATAGATCTGGTGCCGACCACGCAAGAGGCGGCAACCGGCACACCGACGGTGACAGCGGTAGCCTACAGCGAGGGTGTGGAACTGACCGCCAGCACAGGCACCGTGGCCGATGCCAACGGCATCCCCACCCACAGACTCAACTGGCAGTGGCAATCCGCCGCCGCCCCCGACACCGGCATCCCGGCCACTAGCACATATGCCAATATCAATGGGGCCACCGCCGCCACCTTCACGCCCGAGCAGGAACATATCGGCCGATACATCCGTGCCTGCCTCCGTTTCATGGATGGCATACGCGCCCAAGAGGGCGGCACCGCCGACTCCCCCACGCTGTGCACCACAGGCAACGTCATCTCCAGGGCCAATTCGGTGAGTGTGCCGATTACCGCCAGCGAATCAGAGCCCTACGTTTTCAAGCCATCCGACTTCGTGTTCCCGGGCGATGGCGCACTGACCAGCCTCACCATAGTCACCGCGATAGCAGATGGCACCGGCGCCTTGCGCTTGGCAGGCATGCCCGTCACCGGCGCCCTCCACTTACAAGTGAGCGCTATACCACGTTTCACCTATTACCCCCCGGATAACTCCGTCGCCACCCCCAGATTCGCCACTTTCACCTTCAGAGTGAATGGCAACACCGCAACCCGCACGATGAACATACATCTGGTGGAGCACCTGCGCTTGCGGTTGCGTCTCTTTCTTGAGGGCCCGTTGCGATAGCACGAGCAATCCGCTCGCAAGACTTGCACCGACACGCTCCCTTGCCAGAGTCGGCAAGCTAAGGGGGCTGACGAGCGGGTAGCCCGGCGGCAAGCGCACACTTTTTGCATCCGCTCCGCCGTTTTGATGTGCGCACCGGAGACATCTGCAATCAAAAACATTACGCGGCGCTTCCTTCGAGCTTTGGCGGAATGGCAAAGTCCGCGCCGAAAACATCCGCGCATTGCGGCGAAACATCGCCGGAAAGAAAGCCGTCAAAATTGTTTCCGCCACGCATAGAGTGATGGGCGGCTGACATGGTAGGCGTCCATACTGGCTTTTATGCCGTGTTTCTCCCATAATGTAAGGGCGTCAAGTTTCTGTTGGGTCGTATGACTCATAGTTGCCTCCGTAATGCAAAAGTAGCTATTTTATAGAGACCTCTGATGCCGTAGCCGATGTGTTGCTATTGCATGTCGGCTACGTTTTTTGTTGAAGCCATGAGTCTGGAATGTTTCTGGCATTATGCAAACCCTTCGGTTCACCCCCACTAGTGTGGGGACAACTTGACATAAGCCACTCATGTATTGAGAGCCCTTCTCGTTCTAACTGTACGGTTACTTTTTGCACCACTCTCTTGCCTTTTGTATGGGAATTATGTATTTAACTTGACAGAGGCAGATTATGTCAGGCAGGAAACTTGACAAAGATACCAGTACGCTATATACCTATATCTTAATTCGTTGTTAAACCACTTTGGGGATTAGGACTATGAGTAAGAGAAAAGCAGAAATATTAAGCCTATATCAGATTATGGAGCAATACCCGACCGATGAAGCGACCATACGATACCTTGAAAGTCTGGCATGGAGTGATAAGCCGGTATGTTCTAAATGCGGATGTGATAACAAAATTACAGAGCAAAAGAAAGCTGGCGATTATTGGTGCGGTAGCTGTCGTTCATACTTCAATGTATTCACCAATACACCGCTAGAGCGGAATAAAGTAGATGCCAGAAAATGGGTTTATGCTTCCTATACCCTGCTCACTTCACGCAAAGGGATAAGCAGTCTGCAATTAAGCAAAGAGATTGGAGTGCAACAAAGAACAGCGTGGTATATGCTTCACCGCTTGCGGGTTATATGTGGCGGGGATATGCAGGCGCTGCATGGGCAAGTAGAGACAGATGAAACTTATATCGGCGGCAAGGAGAAAAACCGCCATCCCAACAAGAAAAAGCGGGCGGGTCGCGGTGGTGCTGGCAAGACTGCTATACTGGGTATGCGAGAGCGTAAAGGCAGAGTAAAGGCCATGCCAGTAGAGAACACTACAAAGGAAACACTACAGACCGCCGTACATAAAAATGTCCGCAAGGGTTCTACCCTTTTTACTGATGAAAACCCCTCATACAATGGTGTTGCCAATCGCCACTATGCGGTTAATCATTCTGCGAAGGAATATGTAAATGGTATGGCGCACACTAACGGCATAGAATCCGTATGGGCTGTACTCAAGAGAGGTTTTAGCGGTGTGTATCACAACTGGAGTAAGAAGCATTGCAGGGCTTATGTCAATGAGTTTTCCTTCCGTCTTAACGATGGCAATTGTGAGATAGATACCCAAGACAGATTAAACAGTTTGTTTGCCGGTATGCACGGCAAGCAGATTACTTATAAGGAATTGACAGGATGAAAACCACCCACAGCATAACTACAGTTTCGGTGAAGGTAGATAATTCAAAAAGGGTTCCTTTGAAATAGATTTATCGGTGGTGCTATCCTTCCTTTGAGTATGAAATAGACAATGTAGAGCATGACACATCTAATCAGTCAGATATGCAAATATGAAACAGAAAGACTTAGACAGAGCGGCTACGGCACTACTTAAAGCAGGGAAACTGCCGAAGGATAAAGATTGCCCGATACCGACAAAAGCAGACTTAAACCGTAAGTTTGTCATGCGGGTAGACCGTCAAGGCAAACCCACAATTATTGAGAAATAATACCTCTGTCAAGTTAAATACATAATTCCCTTTTGTATTGCTGTTGACGAACCTATAAGAGAATAGTTAAAATGTACTTCCCCAATCGGAGTACGTAACTCTAACAACACGGAGTCTGATTCTTCAACTTCCTTAATGGGTTCTCTACCGCCGTCAACATTAAAAAAATACACGCCGTGTAATCCCAACAGCATTAAGCGCTCCATTTAGAACCTCACCAGTATCAAACTTCACTCTTGTTTTTGTATACGGTGTGTCAAAATTTGTACCGCGGAATTTAAGTGTCCCTATAGGAAGTAACCCGTTTATTCTGACAAAGATGTTTTCCGCGCCGTCTAAAAGGCATTGATATTGAACTCTACTTTCTAATCCACTATACAGTCCGCTTAGCGCCTGTTCAGGTACCGCATTAGGTGAATATGCATGTGCTCCAGTAGTTTCTCCCGTCATCCTATCAGTGAATGTCCCGGATTTCCACGCTGCGTGTGATTCATTACACACAAAAACAGCGACAACTAAAACGATAACTAATAAGTCTTTCATATATAACCTCCTTATATGATTTCAACTTAGTAAGCCGCGAGTACTTTAATCTCACGGCACTGGGGAGCACATCCCAAGGTTCACTCCCGCTAGTATGGGGACAACTTAAACATGAAAACCATTAATAACATGCTCAATTCAACCAGAAAAGAAGTTGTTATAGATGCTTTGAGTAATCATTGTGAAACCCTTTACAAATTGCTAAAAGAGCTGGTTGAGACTGAAATCAACTATAGTGATGACAACCTTGATAAAGATGTAGCTAAAATTTTCAACGAGGTTTTTGATTAATGTGACATATTGTCAAAGCAAGTCATTGCTCAGGTTGTAGTCCAATCGATTCTATCTTCTTGCAAAGGTCCTCAGTACTTTGCAAATACGCATCTAGGGATTTAAGGTCCTCAAACTGGATGGCAGATGGGTTCTCAGAAACTTCTTGGTTGCTGAAAATTTTCCAAAAAGTCTTCCTATATTGATTACTTATGCTTTCAAGACTATCTATGTCTGAATGAGCTAGTTTATTTCTAATGTGTTTTAGAAGCTCAATTCTAGCTTTTGTTTCCTTATCGACATTAAAAGCCTTTTTATATTTCAGATACTTGTTATCAAAAGTTATCACATCCCGAAGATTCTCTTTGATTTTAAGCTTTTCGTCAAAAATCTTCTCAACCCTTAGTGCTACATCAATGATTGCCGTTCTAACATGAACTTTTAGTATGCTTTTTGAAATCTTATCCTTTTGGGATTTGGACGGAAAGTTCTTGCGCCGAGTTTCCTCAAGAGTATATTTGTCACTAAATTTCTTTTTCAATTTATCGCGCAAATCTTCCACACCCTCTGGCCCATAACCCTGCCCCTCTTCTTGATATCTGCTATTAATAAGACAAGAAACACTATCACTTTTAATAAGCGAGTGTATTCTGCTCATGATATTTATTAACTTACTATTGATAGTTCTTATTGAGGCACTAGGACCGATGCCTTGCAAATGCAAATCTAAGAAAATATATTTAATAGTTGAAAGTTCTACATTGGCAAAACGCTCTAAATCATCATCCTCACCACTTGAGCAGGCAACTCTTATATTGTTCTTCAATAATTGAAGAACAAACCGGGAAACATCAGCAACATCAGCAACATCGTCTTTTGCACCTTCCTCAGAAAGTCCTTCAGTTTCGCCTTCTTGTAGTTCAAAGACATCATCAATAATCAAAACATCATATAACATAGCTAAGTTGCATCCCTCGGAAATCTTAATTTAATAATTGCTCCTTGTGAAAATTCTTCAGGAAGATTCTCTTCTTGCCAATCGCCCTGCTCAATAGAGCCTTTATGTGCCAGCATTACCTGTTCCGCTAAATGTAGCCCTATCCCCATGCTACTGTCATCAAACCGCCCGCTAATAAATGCGCCTAACGCAGCTTCAAAGCTAATATTAAATCCTTTGCCATTATCAGCCACCAATATAACAGTAGATTTTTCATCACCGTAAGCACGGATATATATTTTCTTCTTTTCTATTTTGTAAAAACTCAACCAATAAATAGCATTATCAAAAAGATTCATCAGAACCCCAATGATTAACCCCTTTTTTCCAGAAATACTAAGTTCATCTCCCTTTAAGTCTGTTCGCAGTTCAATACCATGGGAGTCAAAACGGAATTCAGTATTAGAAATTGATTGATTGATTAGCCCTTTCACTGAAATATTAGAGCTTTTCTTTTTTAATTGAATCGTTGTCTTATAAGCAGCAATGGTTTCTTTTAGATGGATAAAAGCAGCATTTATCTTATTAAAATCTTTCTCTAGAATTTTTTTCTCAAGGTGGTCAATTATTTTGTCAACTTCATGAATAATAAAAGAAAGGTTTAACCCGGTATTAGCGGCAGTAAGAAAAACATTTTTTAATTGCGAAAACTCCTCAGAAAATTCATAAATCCTTGCCTTGAATTTATCTTTTTCCTCGTCACTGAGATTAAGCTTGTTGACCTCCTTAACAATTTTTTTAATTTTTGTTTCTATATCCGCTTTATCGTATTCCTTGCCAAGCAAAGGCTCCATATTTGCCCGATCAATTTTGCGATAGTGCAATACCACCTCCATACAAAAATCAAGGTCTTGTTGCAAGCTTAGAAAGGTCTGATTGTGAATAAAACCCTCTCGGTTAGTTTTCTCAATCAGCGCCCTACTCTTTTCTCGGTCAAGTTCAATTATGGCAAGAATTTGATTGTAGCCAATATTATCTCCGAGCCTTTTTGCCCGTTTTCGATCTAGGTTAAGAATATCATTATCCTTTCCTCCTTCACCGTAGTTATAGACTCTCATACCATCGCGATAGACGCGAATGCCTCCATTGTTCCTAAGATAATCGTTGATTATTTTTATATGAGGGCTACCAAGACTTCTGGAAAACTTGCTATCAAAAATGTAGCCTTGAAAAGTGACCGGACCAACATCTGACGGCTTCACTTCTTGATTATCCGCAGCAATGTGTTCGCAGTATTTAGCTCTTAATGATTCAAGCTTATCTTTAATATCATCCAATTCAATCTTTTTGCTCGGTATCTTTTGAACATTCGGCGATCTAAACTCATACTCAAAGCTTGTGACTTTGCCCTTTTCGAAAACAATAAAATAACGAAAAAGTGCTTTGGCACAAACATCATCTACACTCAACTGGTCTTCAGTTTGGGAAGGGTTACCATTAGTTGTTAAATCAATTTGGAATTGATCTTGAATACGAGAAGCAAAGGGAGGGAGCATCTTTAACAAGTCACTTCGGAGCTGTTTAATATCCTTGTCTTTTAAGGAGTCCTTTAATCTCTCAATGGTTAATCGGGTGCCAGTTGCGCCATCCTTAAAAACAGTTTCAGAAGTATGTTCAATTACTTGAATAGGGTTTAAATCGTTGATATATTCAGCTTCCTCTAGGTCTTTCCAGTTTATATGGAAAGACACCTCTTTATGATTGGCTTGCTTTGAAATGACTGTTATCTCTTCGCCCAGTTTATGTGCACCTAACCTTCCCACACCTTTTTCGCCGATTGGCATCCTCTGATATTTAGGTGTTCTGTTTTGTCCGGAAGACTTTGGGCTATTCCCTGGCCTAAGCCAGTAATCTTTAATAATCTGCGTATTCATCCCTATACCATCATCTTCTATGATAATCTTGTCGTCCTCAATGCTCAGAACGCACTTACTAGCATCAGCGTCATAGGAGTTTTTCACTAACTCAGCAATAGCGATTTTCTTATCATGAATAAGCTCTTCACCTAAAAAACGAATTAGTTTTGGCGAGAACTCAAAAACATAATTGTGTTTTTGTTCAGGTTTCATTTTTTCTTTACCTTCAATATGTATTCTTCATGATAGGCAAGAACCTTACCCCTTGTTGTTTTAGATGTGAATTTACCGGTATCTTTATCGCGATAAGGGGCAATCATTTTGCGAGTATTGGCATCTCTTTTAATGACATCATCCAAATCAAACCCTAAATTCAGTAGCTGCTCCAAAGCTACCTGCGCATTAAGTATAGATACCCCAAGAAGATTTGTATTCCCAATAATAATGCAAGCCTTTTTATCTTTTCTCAGTAAGCGATGTATGGATCGAAAGGCTTTGTTCATTCGCAAAAAATAGGTATTAATTTTGCGAGATAAAGCCTTGTTACTTTGTTCCATTTGCTTAACGATATTTAACGCAATATCGCTACCCAAACGATGCGCTGCCTGATTATCTATACAAAGACTACTGCCTATGAAATCATCTATACGAAGGCTGCTGCCTATGAAATAACTCTTGAATGATCTGAAGTCTCGTATATGCGTCCCCCAATTTTTATATTTTTTATGCCCAAGCCATAGAAGTGTTAATTGATGCAAATCCCCATACTCATAAGAGGTAACATAAGGCGGCGAAGTAATAATTAAGTCTGCTTTTAACTTACTATGATTTTTTTTAGTAATATCTTGCAGGTAAATATTGCTCGCTAAAGATAGGCGTTTTTCTGCTTTTAAATAGTGGTAAAAAATCTCATTTTTTTTCACCATTCTATTTAGATGATTTATAAATGTTTTGAAGACATCAATCTCTTGTTTATTAGAGTCAATCGTTGGTTTTATGCTTTTCATAAGCCAGCGAGAAGCATTCTTTAAGCAATGCGATAGCGCACAGATAAAAAATTTTTGAATATCTGGCTTTTCCTCTTCTAAAATCGCACTGTGAATATGGCTTAGAGCATCATAGCTTCCCTTGGAAAACCAGTATTGAATTCGTTCCGTGGCCTTGTAGTAATCACTGCCCACAGCTTGACTATCTTCCATCCGTCTTACCAAGCGGTCTTGAGCATCTATAAGCGTATCTGGATTAATTGGCTTTACCTTTACTTCAGTAATAAGTTTTGCAACCGGATTTATATCAAAACCAAAGCTTTCTCTGCCATTTATTTTTGCCTCAACTAACGTGGTTCCACACCCGCCGAAAGGGTCACAAACTATATCTTTCTCGTTACATTCTTCTTCAATTAGTCTCTTTGCTAAAGGGCCAATGAATTTTGCCGGGTAACGATGATAATTATGGGAATATACTTCGTACTTATCGTGTGCAAACGACCACTTGCCATCAAATGACAATCTCCCAAATCTCTCTTTTACTTCTATTTTTTTTGATGGCATGCATCCATTTCCATTTTAGTGCATTGGATGTAGGATTATATCAGGCTTGATTAGGGGGAATGTATGATGCCATGACATATTGGACACATGGGGCAAGCGTTGTGCTGTGTCATAGGTGCTTGAAGCCTCAGTCCGTAGTGTGGTTTCTTCGTGGTGTTTTGGTATTAAACCATAGCAGATATTTTATCCGACAATCATTGAATGTCCGCATATCGGTCCTCAACAAACCCGCTTCAAATTCCGCAAACAGTTTGTGGAGCACAAACAACTTAAGGAACCACAAACAATTAAATATTGTTTGTGCTCTCATATCGTTTGTGTCTCATTAAGCGTTGTTTGTGTACATACTCCGTATCCTGTCTCACCCCCCTTGCACACCTCATAACACCCCCCTTTTCCGCCGCAGGGTACTCGCGCTATCGCAACGGCCCTTCCAAGAAGAGGCGCAGGCGCAAGCGCAAGTGCAAGGGGCGCACACGGGCGGCGACGGAGCACAGCGGGCCCTCGCTGGCCGGCATCGGGTGGCTGTCCATGAAACTTACGCAGACTCTTATGTACTGTCCCACCTGGGCCCGGCCTGGGGTGAATACGTTGGTGGTGGCATCGGTGATGGCGGCAAAAGTGCCGTCGCTGGTGGCGGTCTGTTGCCATTGCCACATCAGAGTATTTCCGTCTATGCCGTTGGGGTCGTTTATGTTTGCCGAGAAAGCGCCCAGCTGGATTCCCTCGACATGGGTGGGAGTCTGGGCGGTGGGGGCCGGGATTATGGTAGGGCTGCCAGTGGCGTCAACCTGAACCACCGATATCAATCGGATGTTGACTGAAGCGAAGTTGACACTGGTCTTGTTGTCGGTGCCATCGCTGCCATCGTCCGTCACTTTGAAGTTGAAAGAGGTATAAATGATGCCCGTGTCGTCAGGGTCGCTGGGTTCCTGGTTTGGTATAGGGTAATAGGTCAGAGCGCCGGCGTCCAGTTGGGCCACGGTTATGGGGCTTGTGGGTTTGGCGGTCAGGGCTGTGCCATTCAGGGCCAGAGTGCCGAAGTTACGGGATGGCAAGTTCTCTATGATGACGCTGGCCAGCATATCTTTATCAACATCGTTGAACGGAAAGTCGGTTGCCTCGAACACATAAGGGTCGGCGGCATTGGCGTTGACACTTACACCTATGGCTGTGTTGCTTCTTCTTGCCACTGGCGCATCGTTGATGTTGGCCACAGCGGCGGTTATCTGCAGGCATCGCTCCTCCATATTGGGGGTGGCGGCCATATCCATGAACGATGCGCAGACTCGCAGAAACTTGCCCACCTGATCATCGCCCGGAGTGAATGCGGCATTGGTCGCACCGGAGATATTGGCGTAGTCACCGCCGTTGGTGTCGGCTGCGCTCCACTGCCAACTGAATGTGCCCAGGCCATCGGTATCGTCTATGGCGGTGGAACCGTTGCCGCCGTTGGCGGTGATGGCGGAGTCCTCAGTGGGAACGTTTATGCCGCTGGCGTAGGTAACCCCCGGCATGCCGGTAGCATTGCTCTGCGCCTGCGCTTGAGCGGATACGATGAAAAGCGCGAGCAGAGCGAGCGACTGGAGGCTAAGCCGTGTCATTGCTACCTGCCAATTCGGGGAGGAGCGGAGTACTTGCATCATCGCAACGGGCCCTCAAGGAAGAGGCGCAGGCGCAAGCGCAGAGACAGATTGTCCACCAGAATGCCGTCGCTACACAGCGGCCCTTCCGATTCGGACATGGAAAACTGATCCTTGAAAGAAACGCAGGTGCGCACATACCTGCTCAGTTGGGCGGCAGTCGGTGCGAAGAGGGAGGAAGAAGTAGCATCCTTTATGTCGATGTAATCACCGGTTTTGGGAACGCCACTGACGGGGGCATCGGCCTGTTGCCACTGCCAACTCAGGGTGCCGACATCAATGCCGTTGGGGTCTGTCACACCGGTAATGGAAGCTCTGATTCGGCCCGTGTCCGTGGCGGCGATTGTGGGAGCGCCGCTGGCGGCCATCTGCGTGTCTGCTCCCGCCAGATTGATGGTCATGGTGGCCGTTGAACTCGTCCTGCCATCGCGAATGTTGAAGATGAAACTGGTATAACCAGGGGTAACAGAGATAGCATCGGCAGGAGGGGCGTATCTGGAACGACTGTGATTCCCCAAAGGTTTCTCAAAATCGCTTGGGAAGAAGAAGGCAACATGAGCATCTCTGGTTGCAGAACTCACATGGGCGGCAAGATCCTGACCATTTCCCCTGGTCAGGGTGCCGCGCTCAGGATAACTTACAAAGCTCAGCGAACCTGAGGCAAAGCCGGAGAAGTCAGCCAATACGAAGGTATAACTGCCACTGCCGAGGACAATATCAACACTGCTGTCCCGGGCTTGGGCATCGGCCCGGTTTGCGCCCAATGCCAAGCACAAGGCGAGCAACAAGAGCGGCCAGAGGCCGCACCCGTTTAAGTCAATGCGGGGGGGGGGGGGGGGGGGGGCAGTGTTGGATCGAACGTTGCAAACATCTTAATACGCCCTCGTGAAGGGAATTATGTATTTAACTTGACAGAGGCAGATTATGTCAGGCAGGAAACTTGACAAAGATACCAGTACGCTATATACCTATATCTTAATTCGTTGTTAAACCACTTTGGGGATTAGGACTATGAGTAAGAGAAAAGCAGAAATATTAAGCCTATATCAGATTATGGAGCAATACCCGACCGATGAAGCGACCATACGATACCTTGAAAGTCTGGCATGGAGTGATAAGCCGGTATGTTCTAAATGCGGATGTGATAACAAAATTACAGAGCAAAAGAAAGCTGGCGATTATTGGTGCGGTAGCTGTCGTTCATACTTCAATGTATTCACCAATACACCGCTAGAGCGGAATAAAGTAGATGCCAGAAAATGGGTTTATGCTTCCTATACCCTGCTCACTTCACGCAAAGGGATAAGCAGTCTGCAATTAAGCAAAGAGATTGGAGTGCAACAAAGAACAGCGTGGTATATGCTTCACCGCTTGCGGGTTATATGTGGCGGGGATATGCAGGCGCTGCATGGGCAAGTAGAGACAGATGAAACTTATATCGGCGGCAAGGAGAAAAACCGCCATCCCAACAAGAAAAAGCGGGCGGGTCGCGGTGGTGCTGGCAAGACTGCTATACTGGGTATGCGAGAGCGTAAAGGCAGAGTAAAGGCCATGCCAGTAGAGAACACTACAAAGGAAACACTACAGACCGCCGTACATAAAAATGTCCGCAAGGGTTCTACCCTTTTTACTGATGAAAACCCCTCATACAATGGTGTTGCCAATCGCCACTATGCGGTTAATCATTCTGCGAAGGAATATGTAAATGGTATGGCGCACACTAACGGCATAGAATCCGTATGGGCTGTACTCAAGAGAGGTTTTAGCGGTGTGTATCACAACTGGAGTAAGAAGCATTGCAGGGCTTATGTCAATGAGTTTTCCTTCCGTCTTAACGATGGCAATTGTGAGATAGATACCCAAGACAGATTAAACAGTTTGTTTGCCGGTATGCACGGCAAGCAGATTACTTATAAGGAATTGACAGGATGAAAACCACCCACAGCATAACTACAGTTTCGGTGAAGGTAGATAATTCAAAAAGGGTTCCTTTGAAATAGATTTATCGGTGGTGCTATCCTTCCTTTGAGTATGAAATAGACAATGTAGAGCATGACACATCTAATCAGTCAGATATGCAAATATGAAACAGAAAGACTTAGACAGAGCGGCTACGGCACTACTTAAAGCAGGGAAACCGCCGAAGGATAAAGATTGCCCGATACCGACAAAAGCAGACTTAAACCGTAAGTTTGTCATGCGGGTAGACCGTCAAGGCAAACCCACAATTATTGAGAAATAATACCTCTGTCAAGTTAAATACATAATTCCCCTCGTGAAGTTTGCATTATATAAGATCTTCGCACCCGCCTGCGAGCAAGCGCATACATCTCGGTGATGCCTAGATTATATAGAATATTTCCCATTGGGTCTCCCGCAACCTACATTAAACAATCCGCAAACAGCTAAATGTTGCTTGCGTACATATTGTCCACAATCCGCGAATAACTGAGCACTGTTTGCGTACACATTGTCCGTCCGCCTGTAAAACCCGCACTATACACGATTTGCACCCGCCTTGCAACCGGCAGGAATCCGGAATGTTTCCGGCATTATTCGCTGTCGGGCGGCGGGGTCAAGATGCAAGCCCCGACAACCGCATCCGAATGATGTAAAATCTATGCCTATGGGAGATAGCAACACAGCGGGAAAATTAGGTCGCAGTCTGACCTGGGCTTTTGTGATCGCCGCATGGGGGCTCACGATCGCGTTGGTTTATCATTTGCTATCGGGCACATTTGAGAGCGGTCGCAGTTGTCAAACAGATTGCGTAAAAACCATCTATTGGTCGGCCTTCATCGCCGCGCTCGCCGGGATCGCCGCCGGCTTTGCAACCAGAAAGTCTGGCGGCTCTCTGTCCTTTGCCATCAAAATGGGGGCCTTGTTTCTTCTGCTGGCAATGTTTGCGGTGACGATGTTCATCGGAACATTTCTATAAATCGCGCGCGCTCACACTTCCGCATAACGCGCGAGGCGCCCCAGCCATCTGTCGATCAGTTCATTGCTTAACTGCGGGTGTTCAAGCAGAAATTCTTCCGCAATCTGGGTGACGTGTCGCACCAACTCGGCATCACGGGACAGGTCGGCCACCCTGAAATACATTTGCCCCGTTTGCCGCGTGCCCATGATCTCGCCCGGGCCGCGCAAGCGCATATCTTCGCGGGCAATCTCAAAGCCGTCGTTTGACTTGCGCAATATCTCAATCCGTCGCTTTGCTTTGTCCGACAACGGAGGCTTATAAACCAGCACGCAGGCGCTCTGACGCTCGCCCCTGCCGACACGACCGCGCAACTGATGCAACTGCGCGAGCCCCATGCGTTCGGCATTCTCAATGACCATCAAAGATGCGTTGGGAACATCCACGCCGACTTCCACCACGGTGGTCGCAACGAGGACATCTATCTCGCCGCGCTTAAACTTTTGCATCGCTTCTTCTTTTTTGCTCGGGTGCAACTGGCCGTGAACGAGCCCCATGCGCAGTTTGGGCAGATGCTTCTTGAGGTGGCGGAAGCTGTCTTCGGCGGTGCGGCATTGCAGTGTTTCCGACCCTTCAATCAGGGTGCAAACCCAGTACGCCTGCGCACCCTGCGCACAGGCCTCGCCGATCCGCTTGACGACTTCGGCGCGGCGCTCCTCGGACAGGGCGACGGTCTGTATCGGCTTGCGACCCGGCGGCATCTCATCGATCACCGAGTAATCCAAGTCGGCATACATCACCATCGCAAGGCTTCGCGGAATCGGTGTCGCCGTCATAATCAGTTGGTGCGGGTCGCAGTCTTCTTCTTTGCCTTTTTCTTTCAGCAACAATCTCTGGTGCACGCCAAACCGGTGTTTCTCATCGACAACGATCAGCGACAGGTTTTCAAACTCAACCGCCTCTTGAAACAGCGCGTGGGTGCCGATGACCAGCCGCGCCGCCCCCTGACGAATATGGCGCAACAGGGCCGAGCGCTCTTTTGCTTTCTGCCTGCCGCTGACCATGCACATCGTAACGCCCAGCGCTTCCATCAACGGGCGCAGGTTGCTTGCATGCTGCTCGGCAAGAATCTCGGTCGGCGCCATCAGCGCCGCCTGATAACCGCATTCAATCGCTTGTAACAAAGCGGCTACCGCCACCAATGTCTTGCCGGAACCGACATCGCCCTGCGCCAGCCGCATCATCGGTCTTGGCCGCGCAATATCTTCGCGCACTTCGGCTATCACCCGCTTTTGTGCGGCGGTCAATTCAAACGGAAGTTGTTCCAGCAACTTCCCGAACAGTTTGCCTTCGCATTTGAGGGCTATCGCTTTGCGCCGGTGCTCCTCGCTGCGCAGACGCTTGAGGCTGAGCATGTTTGCAAGCAATTCTTCAAACGCCAGACGGCGATGGGCGGGGTTGTGGCCATTCGCCAATGACTGCAAATCAGTCCCCGCCGGCGGGCGGTGAATCAGGTTTATCGCTTCCTGCAAGGATAACTTGCCGATGCCTTCGCGCATATCGGGCGGCAACAATTCTTTCAAGCGGTTCTCGGGTTGTGCGAGCCAAGCGAGCGCCTGATCGGTGATCTTCAACAGGTTCTTTTGTTGCACCCCTTCGGTGCTCGGGTAAACCGGCGTGTAGCACCGCTCTACCGGAACGGGTCTGTCGGCGGTGAAACGATATTCGGGGTGTATCATCTCGGGGCGGCCCCGCGCCAGACGACATTCTCCGTACGCATAGACCTCGCTCCCTTGCGCAAAACTTCTTTCCTGCGCCGTGGAAAAATGGAAAAAGCGCAACTGCACGGTTCCGCTCTCATCCCCGACCTCAACGAGCAGCGTCCGCCGCCTGCCATACGCCACACGCGCAGAAAGCACACGTCCGGCAATCAGCGCGTTCAAATCCGAGCGCAGTTGCCCTATCGGCAACACACGGGTGCGATCCTGATAACGCAGCGGAAAGTGGAACAGGACATCCTCAACGCTCTCAATGCCGAGTTTGTCAAGGCGCGAAGCAATCGCCTCCCCAATTCCCTTGAGCGCGGTAATCGGAGTCATCGTCAGGCGAAAGGTATGGGATGGGGCCGGCTTCAGGCAACAACCATAATCGCTTCAACTTCAACCGCGGCACCTTTGGGCAACGCGGCGACGCCGACCGTCGCGCGCGCCGGATACGGCTTGTCAAAGTACGCTTCCATCACCTCGTTCACTGTCGGGAAGTCGGCCAACTCGGTCAAGTAGATGCCGAGCTTGACGATATCCGACAACTGTCCGCCAGCCGCCTCGCAGACCGCCCGCAGGTTCTCAAACACCCGCTCTGTCTGCGCCCGTATATCGCCCTCCGCCAACTCCATCGTCGCGGGTTGCAGGGGTATCTGTCCCGACAGGTATACGACATTGCCGACCCGCACCGCCTGTGAGTACGGGCCGATAGCGTCCGGTGCGTTGTTTGTTTGAATAGGTTCTTTGGACATGTTTTCCTCCTTCTAATGTGCGCTGTCGGCCTTTAAGCCGACTCTATAAACTTCTGTGTTGGCGACATTCTTTGTTATGCCGCGCATAATATTATTCAATACCTTTTTGCTTTTAACGCCGATAATAAAAGAGTCAACGACGATACGGCGATACTGCCAGAGCTCAGCGGGCGATATTTGGCGACGAATGACTTATAAGCAGACACTTCGTTCCGCCACCCGCCGAATGCCACAACCTCTTGCGACATATCCGCCATACCTCGTGACCTTTCTTTATTGTATCTGTCTGTGCCACACTGTACACTATAGACAAGAATTTCCGGCGCATCTGCAGATATACTTTTGAAATAAACTAATGAATAAAAGCTTTCTAAACAAAGTGTTCTATAAAAACGCTCAGAATATGAGCGAAGTTCCCGATGAGGCAGTTGACCTCATTGTCACATCGCCGCCATACTTCAACATCAAAGATTACACAAAGGACGGCTATCAAAAGATTTCAAAAGCGGAAAGGCACATAAATCAACTGGGAGATATTGACGACTACCAAATTTTTATCAATGAGTTGCTGAAAGTATGGAACGAATGTGAAAGAGTTTTGAAACCAAATGGGAAAATGATAATAAATACTCCGCTTATGCCGATGAAGAAAGCGGATTATTTGACACATTACAACAGACACATATTTGATCTTAATTCTGATATACAGCAGTCAATCCTGCGTCAAGAAGAGACAAAGATATTTCTGTACGATGTTTATATCTGGGACCGCGCCAACCCGAGCAAAAAGCTGATGTTTGGCAGTTATCCGTATCCGCGAAACTTCTATGCGCAAAATACAAGCGAGTTCGTAACCGTTTATGTGAAGGACGGCAAGCCGATAAATGATTCTCCCAGAGAAGTCAAAGAAGCGAGCAGACTCACCGAGGAAGAATGGGTTGAGTTCACAAAACAGGTTTGGCGAATACCTGTCCCCGGCAGGGATGATATTGCTTTTGGAAAACATAGCGCGCTTATGCCGGAGGAAATAGTTTATCGTTGCGTGAGACTGTTTACTTATGTTGATGATGTGGTTCTTGACCCCTTCGCGGGGAGCGGGACAACGCTGAAGGTGGCAAAAGAAGCGAAGCGCAATTTTATCGGATACGAAGTGATGAGTAATTACAAAGAAGTGATTAATAAGAAGCTCATAGAAGCCGAAAGAAAACTCAGCGGAAATTATCCCAACGAGCAATTATGCATAGAGGCCTAGTTTATACTTGTGATTCGGCCTTTGGCTATCCGCAGAGAATGGGAAAGAACGGAGGCGCGACTTTATTGGCCGGGAAGTAGCGGGGGTTAACACAGGCCGAAAGAAAGCCCAAGAGATTATGCCAAGAGAAATTACACCGAATAAGATATATCAGATGGACTGCTTCAAATTTTTGGGGCAGATCGACGATAGTGTTGCGGACCTTGCCGTAATTGATCCGCCATACAATTTGCGAAAAGCGAACTGGGACACCTTCGAATCAGAAAAAGCGTTTTTCGACTTCACGTATTCTTGGATTGACGAGCTAATTCCCAAACTTAAAGATAATGGGAGTTTGTACATATTCAACACTCCGTATAACTCCGCATTTATACTTCAATACCTTGCGAGCAAGGAGCTTCATTTTCAAAATTGGATAACTTGGGACAAACGAGACGGAATGGGCGGCGCACGAAGACGCTTTAGTAATGGGCAAGAAACCATCACATTCTTTACAAAAGGCAAAAGGCACACCTTCAACTATGACGATGTTCGCGTGCCTTATGAATCGACAGAGCGCATTGAGCATGCAAAAAAAAAGGGAATATTGAAAAATGGAAAACGTTGGTTTCCAAATCCCAAGGGACGACTTTGTGGCGAAGTTTGGCATATGGCAAGCGAGAGACATAGAAATAAAGTAAATGGCAAAGTGCAAAAAGCGGAACACGCCACGCCGAAGCCATCGGAACTGATAGAAAGAATTATTGCGGCCAGTTCAAATCCGCACGACTTAATTTTGGATTGTTTTGCCGGCGTCGGAACAACGGCAGTCGCTGCAAAAAGATTGAACAGAAACTTTCTTTGTTGCGATTCGGAAAAGGGGTATGTGGAAATAGCCAGGAAACGGTTGAAAGAAGTTAAATCACATGACCAAAAGAGCACAAGAAATCTTAAATGAAATACTTGCAATAGATAAAAGTAACCTTTTCTTGAAGTACATAGTAAGACGACTTCGCAGTAAAGAATATCGAGGCTGGCATGTTTCACAACACAACAGATATGATCTGCATCATATTAAATCTATTTTGCGGAAAATTCATGCGGTAGCCAAACTGGAACAGTTTGCGATACCTCCGGGCGATTATCAACGAGATACCATTTTGCCCGATGATTTCCGAAAATATCAAACAATCGTCAAGAGAATCAATGCCGAAGCAGGGCGTGGCACAATCAACTCTCTAAAAAAGAATTTCTTCCCTGACTTAGAAAATATGGGGTTTTTGTCAAGAGAGAAATTTAAGCTTTGTGAGAAAGGCAGGCCGGTTCTTCATGGCAAACTAACGTCACATGCGGTTGAGTTTATAACCGATACTGAGGTTATAACTAGCTACAAGAAATTTACCGACGGTATAGACAGATTGTTCGGGAACAAAATTTCTCAATTAGCGGAAACGATACACCATAGCGACTATTCGGGTGACAAACTTAGCATCTATGAGTTTATGTTCATTTTGTCTGACAGCGATGGAACTTTGGATAAAATAGGACTCCTTGACTCGTGCCGCAGTTTGCCAAAGCACAACCGTAAAAAAGTAATTGAATTAGCGCGGGAATATGCCGATCCCCGCAATTTTGAGGGAGACAAAACTGCTAAGCGAGATTTTCATAATTGGAAGAATCAAGCGCAACAGATAATGAGGCTATTGAAAACTACCGTTTATTTTGAAGTTGATAAGGACTGCTTCCGTCTCAATGTCGGAGACACCGGATTCTTCTTTCGAGAAAATACTCAAAGAAAGTCCGCCCCAAAACGCAAATATTTCGAATTTCACGAAGTCAAAAAGAAAGATGGGTTTGAACTTCATCATATTGTGCCAATCTCGTCAGCCAGAAACAAAAAGGAAGCACGAATCATTGATCACTACAGAAACTTGATATATATACACCGAAAGAAACATAAGATAATCTCAAAAAATAGGAATAAAAATGTCGTTTTGACTATCGGCCCGGATAAAGCCCTCTTCGCGGACTTTGATAATAGAAGATGTGTAAAGGCTATAAACAATCAAGATGCGCTTTATGCGAAAGAACAAAACAAGGTTAAGAAAATAGCGACTTACAATGTAAAGTTGCTGAAGTCAATTTTTGAATTTGAGCGCTCCCAATAGCCAGCGCAAAAGCCTTCGCCCTAAAACAAAAAGCGCTATCAGACCGCCTGTGAGTACGGGCCGATAGCGTCCGGCGCGTTGTTTGTTTGAATAGGTTCTTTGGACATGTTTTCCTCCTTCTAATGTGCGCTGTCGGCCTTTAAGCCGACTCTATAAACTTCTGTGTTGGCGACATTCTTTGTTATGCCGCGCATAATATTATTCAATACCTTTTTGCTTTTAACGCCGATAACAAAATTGATTGCCGCAACATCCACACTCTGTTCCTCAAACGAAATATGCTCTATGTTTGAACCCATGCGCGCAATCTCGGATGCAATCAATGCCAGCGCCCCTTTCTTATGCGGGGTTACGGCCCGAATCGCCGCCGAGTATTCTTCGTGCTGCGGCAAGTCGTCCGACCACTGCAAGTGGATAATATCGCTTTCGGCTTTTGCCGCCGAGTGAACATTCTGACACGCATCGCGGTGCACGACCAGCCCCCGTCCCGGGCTTACCACCGCAACGATCGGATCGCCCGGCAGCGGGTAGCAACATTTCGCATACGTGATAACGATGCCGTGCGCATTCTTAATCCCCGAAGACTGATCTATCGTCAGGGTCAGCAACTCCCCGTCCTTGTCGGGCTCAAGCAAGCGCGCCGCAATCAGTTGCGGAATCTGGTTGCCGATTCCGATCTGATAAAACAAGCCCGCCAAATCCCGCTCGCCGGCAAGCCGAATAAGCTGTCGCAGATACGCGGGCTTCACTTTGTCAACGGACATATTGTGCTTGTCAAGCGCGCTTTCCAACAGGCGCTTACCGAGCTTTACCGCTTCGTCCTGCCGGATGTTTTTGAGATAGTGGTGGATGGCATTGCGCGCCTTGGCGGTCACCGTAAAACTCAGCCACGCCGGGCCGGGGCACACATCTTTTGACGTCAAAACTTCCACTGTTTGCCCGCTTCGCAACACCGTGCTCAGCGGCCTTGGGCGATGATTGACCAGACCGGTCTTTGCCGACAAACCCAAATCGGTATGCACCGCAAAAGCAAAATCCAACAAGGTCGCTTTTGCCGGCAACGATACGATTCTGCCTTCCGGCGTGAACACATAGACCTCCTCCGGTCGCAACTCGGCTTTGAGACTCTCCATGAAGCCGACCGCATCGCCGGCATCGGGACTCAATGCGCTCAAACTCTTCAGCCATTCGTGTGTTGCCACCGTGCCGGGCATAGCGTTGTCATCATCGGCCTTGTACAGAGGATGCGATGCGATGCCGGCTTCGGCTATGCGGTCCATCTCGTGCGTGCGTATCTGCACCTCCATCGTCATCCCCTGATAGCCGAATAAGACGGTGTGCAAGGACTGATAGCCGTTGGCTTTGGGCAGCGCGATGTAGTCTTTGAAACGGCCCGGCACCGGTTTGGCAAAGTTATGCATGACGCCCAAGGCGCGATAGCAGTCATCCACGCTGTTGACGATCAAACGAAACGCAAAAATGTCCGCCACCTTGGACAGCGGCAATTGCTTCGCCTTCATCTTGTGGTAAATGCTGTACAGGTGCTTCTTGCGTCCCCGTATCTGGCAATCAAACCCGGCCTTTTCAAAGTGCAACCGAATCTTTTCGCATATCGCCTCAAACTGCTTGTCGCGCTTCCCCGCATGGCGCTCTATTTCCTTTTTCAGTATCGCATACCGCAACGGATACAACGTCTTGAAAGCCAATTCTTCCAACTCAACATGCAAGCGCTCAATGCCGATGCGGTGTGCCAGCGGCGCGTATATCTCCAGCGTCTCGCGGGCAATCATTTTCTGCTTGGCCGACGGCATGTGTTCTATCGTGCGCATGTTGTGAAGACGGTCCGCCAACTTGACCAAGATAACCCGCACATCCTTGGCAACGGCAAGAATCATTTTCTGAAAGTTTTTCGCTTGCTTGGCTTCTCTGGACTCAAACGACAACCCTTCCAGCTTGCTGACCCCGTCGACGACTCCGGCAACCTCATCGCCGAACTCTTTCTCAAGTTGCTCCTTGGTGACGCTGGTGTCTTCAATCACATCGTGGAGCAAACCGGCGGAGATGGTGACCGCATCCAACTGCAAGTCGGCCATCGTGCGGGCTACTTCGACGGGGTGGTAGATATAGGGTTCTCCCGAGCGGCGTTTCTGATTAAGGTGGGCATCCGCGCCGAACAGATATGCTTGGTATACCCCCGATACTTCGCGCTCGGTCAAGTAGCCTCTCAGCACCTGACACAAGTCGGAAACTAAAAAGTGGTTTTCTTTGTTTTGTGGGTGTGGGGTGTGATTGCCTTGGTTGCTTCTCACCATACTAGCAGGCAGCGGCTACTCACTCTTTGTCTTGCGATGTCGGCGGCTGTTGTTCTGGTTCTGATGCCGCAGGCGGTTGCGTCTGTTGTTCTTGTTCCGATGCCGCAGGCGGTTGTGCCGGTTGTTCTTGCTCTGATGCCGCAGGCGGTTGTGCCGGTTGGTCTGGTTCTGATGCCACAGGCGATTGCGCCGGTTGCTCTTGTTCCGCTGCCGCAGGCGATTGCGCCGGTTGCTCTTGTTCCGCTGCCGCAGGCGATTGCGCCAGTTGTGCTATTTGCGAGGCCGCAAATTGCTGTATCTGCTGCTCTTCTTCGGGCTCTATAATCCTTTCGTCCGGCTCGTCTCTTTCGTTCATGTCATTGTATTGCTCAACATCGGCGACCATATCCCCGATATCCTCGTTTGCAATCGTAATATTGCGATGGGGAACCGGCTGATTAATCGACATCAACTCCTCAAGCGATTCATCCAGAACACTTTCGTCTATCGCGCGTTGTGCCAACTCACGCAAGGCAACAACCGAATTTTTATCTTCATTGCGATCAATCTTTGGCGCCTTGCCCAAATCCAATTGACGCGCGCGCCTGCTCGCAATCTGAGCAACCCTGAAATGGTTGCCCACAATCGCCATACAATCTTCTATTGTCACTCTTGCCATTTTTATCTCCGAAGTCCTGAGTAAGCCCGCCGACAGTATCCGGCGGGTCGGGTAGTATAGCGCTTATTCTTGGGCGAGTGTCTTTTGTGCCTTTTCAGACTTATTAGAATGTCCGCTACGGGCGCGGGAGATATGCCTTGCGGGACTGGCGAGGGGAGAGTAAAATCCATCACCAGAGGAAAGCAGATTATGCCCGACACCCCAAAAAATTGCCGCAACACACAAAAGCAAAGCAAAGCCGTGCGCAAGAACCGGCAAGATGGCGTTGCCGGACTACATGGGCGGAAGGCTTGGACAACGGCTTGCTTTGATGAGAAAATCCGTGCCGACGGGGAACAAAAGCATCCGCCGTCAGAGTGAAAATGAATGACGCTAAGAAAATCCGTACGAACGGGAAACAAAAAGCTCCGCCGTATTTTGACGGGGGAGACCGCAACGGTGCGTCGGAACACTACGAGGAAGCGCTCTCATCTTACGACAAGGCCATTGCGTTGAATCCGGATGATGCGGTAGCACATGACAATCGGGGGTTTGCCCTGACTCATTTAAATCGTCACGAGGAGGCGCTTGCGTCTTACGACAGGCTTATTGAGTTATATCCGGATAATGCGATAGCGCATGGCAATCGGGGGTTTGCCCTGACTCATTTAAATCGTCACGAGGAGGCGCTCGTATCTTACGACAAAGCCATTGCGTTGAATCCGGATGTTGCGGCAGCGCATAACAATCGGGGGTTTGCCCTGGCTCATTTAGATCGTTACGAGGAGGCGCTTGCGGCTTATGACAAGGCCATTAAATTGGATCCGGATGATGCGACAGCGCATAGCAACCGAGGGCTTGATCTGGCTCATTTGGATCGTCACGAGGAGGCGCTTGAATCTTACGACAAAGCCATTGCGTTGAATCCGGATGATGCGCAGACACATAGCAATCGGGGGATTACTCTGAATTATTTGGATCGTCACGAGGAGGCGCTGGCAGCTTTTGACAGGGCTATTGAATTGAATCCAAAACATACGCCGGCACACAATAGTCGGGGAAATGCCCTGTGTGGCTTGGGTCGCCATAAAGAAGCGCTGGCAGCTTACGACAAGGCCATTAAGTTAAATCCGGATGATGCGCAGGCGCATAATAATCGGGGGATTGTCCTGCGTGATTTAGGTCGTGACAAGGAGGCGCTGGCGGCTTACGACAAGGCCATTAAGTTGGATCCAGATGATGCGGAGGCATATAATAATCGGGGGATTGTCCTGCGTGATTTGGGTCGCTATCAGGAAGCGCTGGTCGCTTACAACAAAGCTATTAAGTTGGATCCGGATGATGCGGAGGCGCATAATAATCGGGGGATTACCCTGCGTGATTTGGGTCGTTACGAGGAGGCGCTGGCAGCTTCCGAAAAGGCTCTTGCGTTGAATCCCGAATATGCGGCAGCACATAGCAGTCGAGGGATTGCCCTGACTCATTTAAATCGCTGCGAGGAGGCGCTGGCAGCTTACGACAAGGCCATTGCGTTGGATCCGGATGATGCGGAGGCGCATAATAATCGAGGGATTACCCTGCGTGGTTTGGGTCGTCACAAGGAAGCGCTCGCAGATTACAACAAGGCTATTGCGTTAGAGCCGGATGATGCGGCAGCACATAACAATCGGGGGACTGCCCTGGCTCATTTAAATCGTTACGAGGAGGCGCTCGCGGCTTTCGACCGGGCTCTTGAGTTACATCCGCATGATGCGCAGGCGCATAACAATCGGGGGATTGCCCTGCGTGATTTGGGTCGCTATCAGGAAGCGCTGGTCGCTTACAACAAAGCCATTAAGTTGGATCCGGATGATGCGCAGGCGCATAATAATCGGGGAAATGTCCTGCGTGGTTTGGGTCGCTATCAGGAAGCGCTGGCAGATTACAACAAGGCCATTAAGTTGAATCCGGATGATGCGCAGGCATATTTGCATCGGGGGGGTATCCTGTGTGATTTGGATTGTCATGAGGAGGCGCTTGCATCTTACGACAAGGCCATCGCGTTGAATCCGGATGATGCGCAGGCGCATAGCGATCGAGGGAGCGCCTTGTGTGATTTGGGGCGTCATGAGGAGGCGCTCGCGGCTTTCGACCGGACTCTTGAGTTAGATTCGGATGATGCGGAGGCATATCTTTATCGGGGGGTTGCCCTGTGCGGTTTGAAGCGTCTTGAGGAAGCGCTTGCGGCTTTCGACCGGACTCTTGAGTTAGATCCGTATGATGCGGAGGCATATTTTTATCGGGGGAATGTCCTATATGATTTGGGGCGTCATGAGGAGGCGCCCGCGGCTTTCGGCAAGGCTGCTGAGTTAGATCCGTATGATGCGAGGACCTATGTTCATTGGGGGGTCGCCCTGTGCGGTTTGGATCGTCATGAGGAAGCGCTCGCGGCTTACGACAAGGCTCTTGAGTTAGATCCGTATGATGCGAGGACCTATTTTCATCGGGGGGTCGCCCTGTGTGGTTTGGATCGTTTTGAGGAGGCGCTCGCGGCTTACGACAAGGCTCTTAAGTTAGCTCCGGATGATGCGGAGGCATGTTTTTATCGGGGGCTTGTCCTATCTGATTTGAATCGTCTTGAGGAGGCGCTCGCAGCTTTCGGCAGAGTTATTGAGTTAGATCCGGATGATGCGGAGGCGCATAATCAAAGAGGAGATGTCCTGCATGATTTGGGGCGTCATGAGGAGGCGCTCGCGGCTTTGGGCAAGGTTATTGAGTTAGAGCCGGATGATGCGAGGACCTATTTTCATCGGGGGAGTATCCTGACTGATTTAGGCCGTCACGAAGAGGCGCTCGCGGCTTTCGACAAGGCTCTTGAGTTATATCCGGATAATGAGAGGGCGCATAATAAGCGAGGAGATGCCCTGCGTGATTTGGGGCGTCTCAAAGAAGCATGCGCCGCCTGGGAAGAGGCCAAACGGCTGGCCGGGCTTGCGGGCGACTCCAAGGTTGCGGGAGAAGCGTCTCACAAACTTGGCAAGTTTTGCGATGACAATGGCGCATGATGCCAATCCCGTCGGCGGAGTAAAGCCGACCGCCCCCGACCGCCCCCGACCATCGCTTGCGGAGTCGCAACGAAGGCAAATGTTAAACGCATCGTTTGACGAAGCGGACAAGGCGTCGCACCGCTGATCTGACTTGCAATTGCGCCGGCGCGGGCATGTCGCAAGCGGGTTTTCGCAGACGCTGCCATGGCGCCCGTCACCGATTGCGGGTGACTCGCGCTATCGCAACGGACCTTCCAGGAAGAGGCGCAGGCGCAAGCGCAGGCTGTCCGGGAGATTCACCAGATCTATGGTGAGGGTGGAATCGGCGGCGGCCTCGTTGGCGCTGCCGGCAACCGAAGTGCAAAACCCCCGGGGGTCGCATGCTCTGACCACGGCGCTGACATCGCCGGTATCCCGCACCCGGTATCCGAATGTCGCATAGCCTGTGGTGGCGGTGGCGCCGTCAGCCGGATAGTACGCCAAGTTGTTCAGTTGGCCCAGGGTCAGCTCGGTGCCGACGGCTATGGCGGTATCGGCATCGTCCGCCAGCGCCAGAGTGCCGGTCGTGGGCAGGGCGGTTATGCGGATGCCGTTGATGGTGTCGCCGCCTTCATCAGCAAAAGGGAAGTCCCCCTTGGCAAAGCGGTGCGGCTCGGCGGAGCTGGCGGTTATCGGCACCCCGACAGTGCTGGGGCCGCCAATGGGCTGGTCACTGACATGAGACACTGCGGCCCTGAAGGTCAGCGTGTCGGTCTCCCCGTCCGCATCGGTGGCGGTATAGGTGTATTGGGTCATGGCGGATACCGCCGTGGGCATGCCGCTGATGGCGGCGGTGACGGCATCAAAGCTCAGGCCCGCAGGCAGGGCCGGGCTTATGCTGTAGGCGGTGTTATTGCCTCCGGTGGCCCGGGGCAATACCAGAATTGAGGGCCATGCGGTCAGCCAAAGTTGGTCGGTCACTGATGCATCGCCAAAATCGGGCGCGCTGTTTGCCACCAGGTTGATGGTCATGGCGGCGGCAGGACCAGCGCCATAACCGGTAACAAACACTTCGAAATTAAAGATGTCGTAACCAGTGCCTACAGTGGCATTGGCAGGGGGTGTGTATGTGAATCCATTTGCACTAATGAATTCGCTTGCGAACACAGATGCAGGAGCTCCCGTAGGCACCAATCCGCTGATTGTAAGAGTGCCATTGGCGGGCAACCTCGTCATGAGCACAGTAACTGGAGATGGATAATCATCACCCCCCTCGTCTTCATGACGAAAATCGCTGAGGCGAAAGCGGGATATGCGGCCAACAGGGAAGTCGACACTGCTGGGCAGGGGGTTGACATCATTGAAGTTGGTCACCGCCGCAACGGAGGTCCAGCAACGGGTCTCTTCGTTGCTTTTGTCATCGTCAAAGGTGGCACAGACGCGGACAAACTTGCCCACATGCTCCTGCAGGGGGATGAATTCGGCGGCGGTGGCCCCGGCTATGGCGGAGTAGGCACTGTCCATGGGGGTGCCGCTGGCCGGGGCATCGGCCTCATACCAGGCCCAGGTGGGCGTGAATGTGGTTATGCCATCGTCATCATCTATGGTGCCCTGGGCTGCGGTGAGTACTCTGTCCTCATTCGGGCCGACCATGGTCAGGTCGGCGCTGTCGGCCGCCGTGACCGCCGGTGCGCCAGTGGCATTCTGCGCCTGGGCCTGCGCACAGACAACAAACAAGGCCGGCAGAACCAGCGACCAGAAGCTACGCCGGGTTAGCGTTGCCCGCCAATGCGTACGCGGGAAGGGGGGGGGGGGGTAGAAGTATTAAAGATTTTTTGTTTCATGCTATTTTTTAGGTTCATGGTTTTACTCCTGATAGATGTGGCTGTGCGAGCAGTGTCGCACTGTATCATAAATTCCGTCATTTGCAAGTTCAACTGTTGCTCTCCTCTCATGGATTCCGTCGCACTATATCACAGGTCATTTGCAAGCGCAATGAAGCCGCCGCCAGCCAGTACAAAGTCGCACTATACCACAATGCAAGCCTTTTGCAAGCGCCTGTATGTTGCCATGACAATCCGCCCCATCGGACTTAATTCTGATTCCATCGCAACCAGTGTGCCTTTGCTTTAATCGCATGATTTACAGAGGTTTTCTTGTTTCATTCAAACGAACCAAACGCCTCGGCGCCGCTTATAAGAAGTAGTCTTGGCGGGCGGGGCTTGCCACAAGTTGCTCCAACTTCCCGGGGTTGCGTATCAATTCTTCTATCGCCCAGTTGGCGTGGTTGTACAGGCAGGTGACTTCGCTGCATTCGGCGCTCGCATCAAACTTGTCGATCAGGCGCAGGGTGTTTTGCAACGTATCACGCCGTTGTTGCGCCGTCGCGTAGGCATGTTTTTCGCCGACCATCGCTTGCGGGACGTGCCGGTAGACGGGGCAGTTAAAGACGCCGAGCGGGCTTAGCACTTGACGGAAAAATTGCATGTGGCAGTTGTGCGGCTGGCGGGTGTAGTCGCGGAAACTGCGGTTTTCCAGCACACGCAGGTTGGTGCTTTCCACCACTTTGAAGGTGTCGTCTTCCAGCGTCTTGGCGCGATCCACTTCGCGGCGAATCAGCGCGATGGTCTTGTCAAGGCGCGTCTCTTCTTCGTTGGCCAAGTCCACCACTTCGGCGTTGTTCGCTTCGGCGCGAACCAGAAACGGCTTGTAGGAAATGTAGTCAAAGCGATATTGCTTGGCGCGCTCGGCGGCGGCATAGATTTCCGCGGTGTTGTCTGTGATCTGTTCGTCGTTTGCGGTGCAGTTGTCCCACACGATGATGAAGCTAAAGCCGATGCCAAACGCGGGGTTGCGTTGTTTGATCGGGGGAATGTGCTCGCAGATCCAGTCCAGCGTGCATTTTTTGTTGCCCGGGCGATGCATCTTGGCGAATGTGTCGTTGTCGGCGGAATCCAACGACAGGCGCACCCAGTCTTCGGGTCCCAGCACATCGCACACATCTTCCACGCGTTTCATCAGGCTGCCGTTGGTGACCACGCCCACGCTCACATCGCGCGACTTCAGGCGGCGCACGACTTCGCCAAACGCGGGGTAGGCGGTCGGCTCGCCGCCGCCGATAATGATGACAGACTTCAAGCCTTTTTCGATCATGCCGGTCAGGGCGTCCATCAGTTGGTCGTGCTCGTGGCGGATGCCGGTGTTCAGTATGTCCATGTCCACGCAATGACCGCAACGGTAGTTGCACGCGGTCGTCAAGTCTAGGTTGATTGAAAGCGGGGCGTATTCGGGCGGGCTTTTCAGTGCGTCGTCCAGAGACATACCGTTCGCATGGCCTTCGCGCCAGGCGATTTGCCAGGCGACATACTCCTTTAAGCGCTCGATCACATCGGGCTGCGCCAGTTTATCCATGAAGTTGTGCATCGGCGAGAGCTCGGTCGCCCGCCCGCCGTTGCCCGCGGTCTGCGCTGTTGCATCGGGCAGGGTGTGCACCGATACCGAACTGTGCTTCGCTTTGCGCAAGTCTATCAACGGCGAGATTTTGACGGCGCGACCAGCGTCGGTTGTGTTGGCGGAATGACTCATGCGCACATTCTATGGCAAAGAAGCGGCGGGACATCGGGCTGCGCCAGTTTATCCATGAAGTTGTGCATCGGCGAGAGCTCGGTCGCCCGCCCGCCGTTGCCCGCGGTCTGCGCTGTTGCATCGGGCAGGGTGTGCACCGATACCGAACTGTGCTTCGCTTTGCGCAAGTCTATTAACGGCGAGATTTTGACGGCGCGGCCGTTGCCGGTTGTGTTGGCGGAATGACTCATGCGCACATTCTATGGCAAAGAAGCGGCGGGACATCGGGCGGGCATTCATGGATACGGTGTTCAATGCGGAACTCGGGGTTGTTGTGCGGCCTGTGCGAGTAGCTCGCTGAGTTGTTGCATACAAATGCGGATGCTGTCATCGGGATGTGCTTCGGTTTCAATTTGACGAATAAAATCTTCCGCTATCATGCGCAACGGGTCACGCATCGGTATGCGCGCGCCGTTTGCGTCCTCCAATGATAGCAAGTAGCCGGGCATTTGTATATGGCGTCTGGCGATGGCACCGTTAATCGCATACTCCGCGGGCTTGGGCTGGCCGCGCCGATGTTCCAGCGTGAGTCGCGCCCGGGCTTGTCCTCTCGCATGCCGCAGTGTGCATTGAAGCCGCAGTTCGCGCTCGCTCATGTCTATCGTCGGCGCTGTGATCGCGCCCGCCCCGCAGAGCGCGTATAACATGCTGAGGAAGTGCGGGGCGGCATCGAGCAGCATGTCAACGCCGGTGCTCTCGGGGCACAAGCGCATATCAAATGTGTCGATGGCATCGGCGCTCAGGTTCAGCTGCGGGTGCAGTCGCATAAATGTCGGCAATGTCTGCGGCCATTGCGTATTGACGGCAAGGCAGCGGCGGGCGGCGGCAAAGCGGCGCATCAGGTCGGCGCATGTTTTGGCATCGTCCGCCGGCGTTGCCGGCGCCGCGGCGGGGGCGAACAGCGGTTTTTCGCACAACACATGGCAGCGGTGTTCCAACCCCATGCGGATGTATTCCAAGTGACTGTCGGCGGGGCTTGCGATGACCAGCGCATCAGGCGTTGCTTCGGCCAACATGGCGCGCGCGCAGGTGTAGGCGCTGCCGTCTTGCAACCGAACCCCGTCACGGCGCAATGCATCCGTCGCTTCGCGCAAGCTGGCATCGGCGGTCGCGGTGATGGCGCACACTCGATGCCCGAGTTTTGCGAAGGCGGCGGCGAAGTAGCGCCCCGTGCCTTGCCTTGCGCGGCGCGCCCCGATGACAGCGACATTCACCATCGCTGTGCGAGAAGCCCGCCTGTTGCCATTGCCTTTGTTGTTGATTCTGTCATCGTTGTTGCCGCCAGACGCTATCCGTTGCGCCCGTTGCGATTGCCAAACCGCCTTCGCTGTGAGTTGAAAGTATCACTGTATACGAACCCCCGCCGCTGCGCAAATCGCGGGAGCACTCTCCGCCGCGGGAGAATGGGGTTAGTGCAAGGAAACTATCCAAAGAGAAAATTGCCTTCCGCGAGCCTTGACAGAACGAAACGAAAATGCTAGATTCCATACCTTGATTATTAACTAATGTTAATAGTCGCCTTGATCGTTTAGCCTCTATGGTTGAATTCTTCAGGTGCGTGTGGGTTCTTTTTGAACTCCCTCGGAAGTGAATTTTTGTTCAGCGCACCCCTGAGATTGAGGCGATTTAATATGGAGACGATATGCAAAACTGCAATCTTTTTACTATCCGCACATCTGCAAGAAATGTACAGAGTCGGCCGATTCACATCCTGACCTGCGGTCACCTGTCCCCGGAGAGTCCGGATTCGCTTTGTTTGGAACTTCAAACCGCGCAGGAACAAACCCGCGTGGAATTGCCCACAAACTATCTGCGCTGGGTTGCCATAGACTCCGGACTGGAACCTTCCCTGCGGAAACGAGTTGCCGAAAGGTTCCGACAATGGGGCTTGGACTTTCGCTGCGTTGATGCAGATGGCAGTCAAAACAACACAGGTTCTATCGAGGGTATGTACCGGGCCCGCGAGAAAGTACTGCACTACGCTCGCGAGGAAATCGGACCGGAGTGGATTCTGTGTTGGCTGGACGCCGACCTTCTTTTTTCCTCTTTAGCGGGCACAGAGAGCGGCGCCTCTGTGCGACCAAACTTCTGGCTACACAGCGTGTGGCACTATCACCTGAAGAACCCGGATGTCGACTTGGCAACGGGAGATGTATTGGGCGATTCCCCCGTGCCCGCCGCCTCCTGCTTGAAGGCCAACCTGCAGGATTTACTCGCCCATGAAGAGGGAAAAGTCTGCGCGGGTCCGGAACGCTGGCAGTACAAGGACCCGGCCTACGACCTAAGCGAGACTGCTCCTCTACCCGACCTGCCCTTTCCCTTGCACACGGAAGGTCACTGGAAGTGGAATCCTGCCAAGCTCGCACAGACCTTGCTCTGGCGCGGCACCTTGGCCAGACCTTTGGTGTACAACCGTGCCATTGCGGAGCAACCACATCGCCCCAAGTGGGTACGAGGCGGGGTGACCGTTATCTTCAACCAGAAGGTCATGCACCAAGACTACATGGACATGACCTTTGACGGCGGACACAGGCTACGCAGAGGCGACAGCTTCTGGATGCTCAAGGTAGGACACGACCACAAGGCGGGGCATTTCCCTCACCCGCTACTACACCTGCGCGAGAATTTTGAGGGCGATGATGAGGCGCTGATTGCCCGGTTCGTTGAGCGCGGGGTAGCCGACTATCTGGGTGCCGCCACCCTCAAGGCAACCGCCAGATACCTTGAGCAAGGAGGGAATTTCCGCACCTTGCTACAACAAGGCCTGTGCGAGCGACGCAAACGCATCGTCCAATCCATGTGCGAATGCGGGAAGATGGCTACCGGCCTGACCCACCATCAGGGCATGGCAACCGTAATCCAAGCCATCAATTGCTTTCAGGAGGCGCTACAGGCTATTTGCGCAAGCCCGTTCGCCACCCAGTTCCGCCAACGCGCTAACTACTATCTGACCGTAAGGAGAACGACTATGACTAAATCGAAAACACACATCCAAGCCTGCCGTAAACTGGCGGGCGCTTGGGTACGCAACAAACCTGTCCACGACAACCCTAAAGGGCTAACTGCCGTTTGGCAGGACATCAAAACCAGAATGGGAGACATGGGATTCACTGTCGTAATAATTGACAACCCCAAGGCATCCCACCGCCCGCTACTAATCTGCCGTCGCGATGCAGGCTCGGGTCGCAGAACCGTCGGCTTCATGGGTCACTACGATGTCGAGCCCGTCAAACCATGCGAATGGGACTCAAACCCTTGGGAAATTGACCACAGGGACAATCGCTGGTATGGCAGAGGACTGGGCGATAACCTACTACCCTTGGCGCAACGGTTGCTGGTCTTGCAGGACAGTTTCCTCGACCTGGATGTGCTCTACATCCTGCAAGGCGAAGAAGAGATGGGGGGCGAGTTTGCCCGCCAAATCTGCCCGAGCCTGCATTTTGAAGAGGTCGATCTGTGGATTGATGAGACCGGCTATTTCTACAAGGACGGTGTGCAACGTATCCTCAGCAAGAACAGTACACCCTTGCTGGAACGGATAATCGAAAGGGCGCTTCTACCCGCTCTGGCAGAGTGCGGCAGGACATGGAAGCGGCGCGAACGCTTGCTGAACAAAGCTTTTGCCGGCAAGGAGTGCCCCCTCCAGAGCAACTTGATTGGCGAGACGGCCTATCTGGGCATCGGGCCCAACGACGACCTGTGCGCCATCCACGCCCCCAACGAATCCATGGACCCCGGCCTACTGCCCTTGTGCGAACAGCAATTACGTGCCGTCAGCGAGGAGCTGTCAAGATGAAAATCCAAACACGGGAATTAGCAGACCGGACTGCGGTGTTTGAGGAGTATGCCGCCAGAGTAAATCTGTGCCGCCCGAAGTCTCACGGGCTGTCCGAATTGCAGCATGTGACCGCCACTCTCATGGTCAGTTGCTGCTACAACAATATACCCATGCTCATCAGGAACCGAGGACGCGCACCTACTTGGGGGGAACTCGCCGACGACATGCTGTCGGGAATCGGCGGCCCTTGCACCGTGGCCAACATCTTCCTGCGGGAATTCCTGTGCCACCTGGGGTTCAACTGTGAACTCTTATCCTGCTACAAAGTCAAGGGCGAACAGAAAGAGCTCATGCACATCGGCCTGCTGGTGCGGGTTGAGCGGGATAATTACTTTTTGGATTTCGGCAACGGCTATCCCTACTTCAGCCCCGCTTCCTTTGACGCACCGAATATCCAAAGCCACGGGGGGCTACACTATCGCCTGCAACACAGGGACGGTATGTGGTACGCCATGCAACACAAATCTGCCAGAGGATCAAACTTTGGAAAGACTGACAGATTTATAGATGATTTTCTCATTAAACTGGAGCCGAAGCCACTCCGGTACTTTAGCGACATGATGCATCGGCACTACACGGATTTCGCGTTCTCGCATTTCCTGCGTTCGCTACGCCTGATTAACTTCCCCAACGGAGGAGTCTTTGCACTGCGCGTCAACCTGAAGGCCGGCAAGCCGCATTGTGTCACTGTCTGTAGCGAAGGCGACAAGCTTCGTATGAAGCCCATCGTACTCAAAGAATTTTCAGAGGTAGTCAAGCAACATTTCCCGCAACACGCCGAGGGTGTCATCCAAGCTCTTGACCGCCTCATCACCATCGGAGGTAACCATTATGACTGAACAAATCAACACCGCCAGCTTTTCCGGCATGACCGGGGAAGCCATGGACTTCTACGAGGAGCACGGCTTCGCGGTTCTGAACAACTGCCTGCCCGACACCGACATCCGGGGGTTGCAAAGCGGCTTCGCGCGGCTTGTAGCGAACTACTCTGCCGAGATGGAAATGTCGCCGGAGGAATACCTTGCCAGGATTAACCAGTGGCGCGATCTTTGGGAACAGAGCGAACAATTCCGGGACGTGCTCTGCAACAAAGCTATACATGGCTTGGCGCGGCGCTTCATGCGCCAGAGTCAGGTTCGACTTCTGCACGACCATATCATCAGCAAGCCCTACCGAGGTCGTGAGGCCGTTGGCAAAGGCACTAACCAGACTTTGCCCTGGCATCAGGATTACCCCTTCTGGCCGGTCAACACCCCGCAATCGCTGTCGCTGTGGATACCCTTTGATGATGTTTCGGCAACCGGCGGGTGCATGGAGATTGTGGAGGGATCACACAAGTGGGGCGCCGCTGCGCCGGTGGACTTTATCATGGATGACCCGGAAAAATTCCGCGACCGGAACGACCTCAACTTCATCAGAATCCCCGCAACAAAAGGCCAAGTGGTAGTCTTGCACAGCCTCACTTGGCACCGCTCGCACCCCAACCAAGATGCCGACACCGAGCGCCGCGTCTATATCATCCTGTGGATTCCCGCCTGTGCCGAATACACGCCCGACACCACCGAATGGCACCCTCTGAACGAGCGCATTCAAGTGAAGACCGGCGAGCAATTGAACGCCGACAAGTTTCCGGTCTTCGGCGAGTGTACGACCGGACTTGAGCAAAAGACCGAATATGCCGCCGCCGGCAATCAACCCAAACTATCACAGGCTATGGACATGTTCCACGCCAGTGCCCATATTGCCGCTCAGATTAACGAACTGATGAGGTGGGACAACAGCGGCGGCTTGGCAACACTTCTGGCAACACCGCAACGACGCATTGCCATCGCCGAAAGATGCGTTGAGCTTGATTTAGTTGAAGACAGCAAACTGGACGACTTAATCGAACTGCTGGAACGGCTAGAGGTTTCGAGCTTGGCTTACGCCAAACACAAAGCGCGCAATGTCTTCAACGATGCCTACACCGACTGGTGGCGGCTGATTGGCGCACAGCTTCGTAAGGATGCGGTGGAGTTAGAAAATGCATCCTAATGTGATAGCTATCGTCGGTTCGGCAGGAAAAATTCCCGCATCCCTACGTCGCATAGCCGAAGAATTGGCCGCCGAGCTGAGCGCACGTGGTTTTGACCTCGTTGCCGGCGGTATGGACGGCATCATGCGTGCTGTGGCCAAGGGTTGCGCAAACTCAACCGGAGGACGCCTGCTGGCTATACACCCCGGCTGGGGCAATCCTTGGCAATCCAATCCCTGGCGGCAGACCACCCTGAGGACGCAGTTGGGCACCATGCGCAACCATCTGGTGGTACAAGCGGCGGATTTGGTAGTAGCGCTTGGCGGCGGCAGCGGCACCCTAAGCGAAATCGCCATCGCCTGGCAACTGAAAAAGCCCATCGCCGCCCTGACCGGTTGCGGGGGCTGGAGCGAAAAGCTTGCGGGACAGCAACTGGACAAAAGACGCTCACAGCCGATTCACAGTTGCGACAGCGTGGGGGAAATCGTCGCTTGGGCGGAGAGTATGCGGCCTCAGGGGGTGGTGGCGGGCAGGCTTAACCGCGACATCTATCCCTTGCGCGTAGCAACCCTGCACAGAGTTCAGTCCCCGACCGACACCGACGCGCCGGTCCACGCCGTGCATCGCCAATTCGGCATGAGCCTGCCTCTGGACACCTGCGCCGAACAACTTGTGCTCTTTGACCGGGAAGTTGCGGCATGGAATGAGGAGAAGCTGGCTAATGCTCTGGGACTGGTGACTTTTGACGACGGCTGGAAGGATGTGCTCAATTTGCAGACCGCCTTCTCTGCCTGCCCCAACCTTCTACCCGTAGTCTTTGTCGGCGGCAACCATTTCGGCGAGCAAGTGCGGCCCTTGCCGCTACAGCGACTCTACCACCACTGGGGCAACAACTCCCGTAGCAACGGAATCAATGAGCGGTGCCACACCCTGCGCAAGAAACTCAAATGCTTGCCACAGGTCGAGCAACACCGCACCCTTGACGACGAAGGCATCGATGCCATGCAGAACCCTTCCTGGCTACTGCAACCGGACGACTTGCAGGCACTGCGACAGAAGGGTTGGCTTGTGGCAGGCCACGCCCATGCCCACGAGGACTTGCGGTGTGCCACTCCCGCAGCCCTGCAAAGTGGGCTGGCCGAACACCTTGAACAACTGGAGGATCAGGGTTTCACACCGTGGCTGGCTTGGCCCGAGGGCAAGTGGTCGTACGACACTTCGGAGATTGCCGCCAATGTCGGCATGACCCTGCAATTCGGTCTCGCCGAGGAAAAGATGTGGCGGGACGGACAACCCCTGCCAGATACTATGGTGATACGGGAGCTTTGGCAATGATGGGGAAAGTTCTCGTGACAGGGAGCGAGGGGTTTCTGGGCAAGTACTGCTACGAAGACCTGCGCGACAGGGGGAGCGATGTAGCAGGGTTTGACCTATCTTCGGGTGGCGATATTCTGGACAAGGAGGCTTTGGCAAAGGCTATGCGGGGTAGGGATGTGTGCGTACATTTAGCCGCCATGGCCGACCTCTACGAATGTGCGGAAGCCAGAGACAGGTCGGAGAGGGTTAATGTGCTGGGTACCGAACGGGTCGCCAGTGCTTGTTGTGAAACGGGAGTTAAGATGTTGTTCGTCTCCACAGCTTGCGTTTATGGCAACAACGGCTTTGAAGTCCAGTATGAAACAAACCCCGTCGCACCCACCGAGCACTACTCTAAAACTAAGTGGCAGGGCGAAGGGGTTTTGGAAGCACTGGCCCGGAGCCGCGGTCTGGAGTACCTGATTCTGCGCCCCGCCACTTTCTACGGTCCGGGAATGCGCGAAGCACTGGCGATTTACAAGCTCCTCATCGCCCATCTGGAGGGAAAACCCGTGACCATTGAGGGAAGCGGCGAGCAAACCCGTTCCTACACCCATGTCCGCGATGTGGCCAGTGCCATCGGCCTGCTCCTGCAGAAGTGGCCCGAAGATCCTTGCAGGATCTACAACTGTGCCGGAGATGAAACCCACAGTGTCCGTGAACTGCTGGCGTTATGTAGGAACATATCAGGTCATAGTGTGGCGCAACGAGATGTACGAGATAGGGAAGGGCAGATTTACAGAAGCCATATCAACTCCACGCGCCTGTGCACACTAGGCTGGAAACCAAAGATTTCACTGCGACAGGGTCTGCTGGACCTTTACCGCCAGCTTTGCAATCAGGAACCATCCTTCCCGGAATGGACCGGCACAGCACAACTGGCAGATATTTCCCAAACATAACCATCTTCAAGAAAGCCGGTGCACACATTATAGACTCTCCCCTTGTGGGAGAGTGTAATTAGCACCGTGCAACATTCTCCCCTTGTGGGAGAGTGTAATTAGCACCGTGCAACATTCTCCCCTTGTCTTAGACGCGGGGGCAAGCAAGTGCGACTCTGCCGCGCGGGAGGGTCGGTAGCGCAGCGATCCGGAGAGGGGGTCGCGCTTTGTGCCTTCGCCAAGTGATGTCCGGCAATATCATGGTCATTGTCCGGTCGTCCCATAGTCGCATGATGCCGAAACCATGAAAAAAATTATATCGATAGCATGCGGTGCGAAAAAGCAAACTCACCGTGGCAAGGCTTGTGCGTTATATACCGGCGCACTGTTTGCCAAGTCCCTTCAATATGCAAAGAGTCTGGCGCCAGATGAGGATATATACATCCTGTCGGCAAAGCATCATGTCTTGACACTTGATACTGCGGTTGAGCCGTATAACAAAACGCTCAATGTTATGAAGAAACAAGACAGGTTGGCATGGGCTGAAAAAGTATTGCAGCAACTCCGCAAGCGGGCGGGCCTTGATAAGGACACATTCACTTTCCTTGCCGGCGCGAAATACCGGGAGTTCCTTGTTCCTCGCATAGCGCATCACCGCATACCATTAGCGGGGCTTCCGATAGGAAAACAACTCAGGCATCTTGATGCATTAAATAAAGAGCATGCGAAATGAGCAAGAGTTGTTGCGTGGCACAAGGCACAAGGCGGAAGCTTTCCCTCTTTGGCGTAGCAAGGCCACGTCGACTCCCCCGCAAAGGGGAAAGTATTAGAGAGAAAACGGGAGAAACCCCCCGCTAATCAGCCGGCTCCCCCGCAAGGAGGAGATTAGTCAGTGCGAGACTTGCGGAGCACGACATAGTCCCGCTCTATCTCTCGGCGGAAGTTATCCGGCAGGGTCGCCCAGTCGCGCACTTCCGCCAGAAACGGGATAGTAGAATCACAGGGCTTGGATGAGGCCGGCAAGGTCTTCGCGCGGGATTGGTTGCAGGCGGGGCGCGCGGAGTACGAGGTCAAGGTCGCTGCCGTCGTGGGCACGACCGTTGATGCGGCTGCCGTAAGCCCAGACTTCCGCATCGGGCAGGCGCTTGCGGAGCAATGCCTCCGGCATGGCGCGATGACGAGGTTGCAGATGCAGACGCTCAGTCATTCTTCGCCGCCCGAATGGCGGCAGCAAGTGCGCGAGCATCAATGATGAATTGCGGCAGGAGCGCCAGCGTCTTTTCAGCAAAATGAATACCGTAGTCATGGGCGGCGCTGTTGCGGTTGTCACGGTATTGCAACCAGCGTTCGCAAGCGGCGGCATCCAGCAGGTCGTGTTTGGCAACGTGACGGAAAATATCTCTAAAATTGTAGGCATCCGCTTGGCGATTGCTGGCAAAGTAATCAGCCAGACATTTACGCAATAACTTGCCGCTTTGCTCCAGAATAATTTCAAACTCTTTGACGCAAGCGGCGCGATACACTTCGTAATCGATGGCATCCGGTGTGTTGTTGCGCAGTTGTTCCAGCGCCCTCTCCAGTGCGCGAATGCAACGCTCCGGAAAGCCAGTGTCTATACTCATTAAACTTCGTAATCGATGGCATCCGGCGCGTTGTTGTTCAATTGTTCCAGCGCCCTCTCCAGTGCGCGAATGCAACGCTCCGGAAAGCCGATGTCTATACTCATTTTATATTGCCCGAGCGCGCAAGCCTTATTTTTTGGGGCTTATATCCGAATAGCCATTTTGGCTAGTATGGCAGCCCTTATTTTTTGTCGGGGTTGTAGTAGCCGGCGCCGAAGACATATCCGTCATGCAGCTTGATGAACGACCGCTTGGGGTCGTCTTTGCCGCTTGCCGGATTGAGGACGACATACTCGACCCAAACGCCTTCGGGGGTGGCGCTCTCTATCAGGGTCACTCCTTCGTCATTGCGGGTCTTTGCCAGAATGCTTATCGTGTTGACGCGCTCCTTATAGGCGCCGTGTGCGACTCTCTTCCCCGTGCGGGGGTCAAGCACAAACGGGTAGCCTTTGTCCGCGCTGCTCAGATGCTTGGCGGTGATTTTTGCAAACGCCTGTTCGCGACCTTCTGTGTCGTACAGGAGTATCGCCTGCTCCGTCAGGTCTTGCGCATTCTGTTCGCGCTCGGAGAGCGACACTTTGTTAATGGTCACAGCTATTAGAGCGGCGACGGCGACTAACAATATCAGACTGAAAAATTTTGTACCCATGCGACACATTCTAGCATCATCTGACATCGCTCCCCCTCGCGCCGTCTTAAAGCGCTTGGTTTCGGGGGGATGCCGGAGATGACAAATGCCCGAAAAATGAATGCGTTCAATGGACGCTTTCGCCGCTTCTTCGGGAAGAGTCTGCGGAATTTGAAGAGGGTTTGTTGGGGGCCGAGTATGCGACATTCAATGATCGTCGGATATTAAACCATAACAGATACAGTGATAAGCGGCTGAGGTGGTAAGCGTCCATACTGGCTTTTATGCCGCGTTTCTCCCATAATGTAAGGGCTTCAAGTTTCTGTTAGGTCGTATGACTCATAGTTGCCTCCTGTAATGCAAAAGCAGCTATTTTATAGAGACCTCTGATGCCGTAGCCGATGTGTTGCTATTGCATGTCGGTTACGTTTTTTGTTGAAGTCAAGAATCCGGAATGTTTCTGGCATTATTCACCCATAAAAGGAATACCGTCAAATCATGAAGACGAAAAAGGAAGCAGCTGGGCCCAGATGACAAATTATCCGCAACTTCGCGCACAGGAATTGCGGGTAGCCACGCACCCTTCGGGTTACAAAGAAGCCGCTTTATCGGGGAGCATCGGGTGATGCACACGACATAGCCCTTCGCCTGCAAAATAAAAGCGATTATGCCGCAATACGCCCTTCGCCGTATTCGGCCAAGATATCCGACAAATCGGAAGGGCTAAACGACACCGCACAGTGCCAGCACCCAAAGCCACCGTGATTGGTAACAGCCTTGCACCATTCCCCCAGTTGTTTGCGCTTTTCTTGCTCCTGTCCGCTGTCTTGCCCTTTGACTTCCAGAACGAGATAGTCGCCGTTGGTCAGGCGAATCAGAAAATCCGGGTAATACTTGCGAGTCGCGCCTCCATAACTATAGTTGATTACAAATCCCAAATGATCGTTCTTCACAAACGACTCCACATAGTCGGATTTATCTAATTTATATGCCTCCGACGCTTCCCACCTGCTGTCATATACGCAATGGCTGATATGTGATTTGGCGGCAGACTGACAGGGTTTGCGGGTATACCATGGCCTCATGTCGCCGGTAGAAAATATGGGGCGCTCCTGATTAACAACTACCGTCGGGTTGTCGTAGGTGCTGGCGTCCTTTATGTATCCCCATATATGATCAATGACTTCCCTGGTGTGCAACATAAGGAGCATCTTGCGACGGGATTCATCGCTACCCACATTGCCCTTGAAACTCAGGTACTCAGATCGGATGAAATGCTCTGCCAAAGGTATCAACTGGGACAGAAAACTATACGCACTGCCCTTCCAACTCTCATATTTCCGCTGTTCATAAATGCTTCGGGCAATCTTGAATATTACGGTTTGCAGACGGGTGTTTTCAGCAATGTGCTCCATGTCTATGGCATCCCGCACGGCATCGTGTGGCTTGCCTGCCAGAATGACTTCCATATCCGCCTCGGTTATGGTTTTCAACGGGTCTATATTAAGGGGCTTAATCCGCTCCCAGTCCAGTTCCAGACTGGGCTTATATTCATAGTCTATGCGCGCCACATTAGGCCATCTGATAGCGTGTTCCGCGCGCTCCGGCAGCGACTCAATACGTGTCGCGGGCTTTTCCGGAGGAGGCTCCTCGCCGCCCTCGTGAGGCAGAAAAGTAAAAGGCACACCGACAACACGCACATATTCCGACCTGAACATGCCGTTCTCCTCAACATCGTAACTGACCCGGCGCAATCCTCGTCCCACTACTTGCTCGCATAACAGTTGGCTGCTGAATGCGCGCAGTCCCATTATGTGAGTCACATTCTTGGCATCCCAACCTTCGGATAGCATGTTCACCGAGATGACATTACAAAGTTGTTCGCCCGGCTCGCCCAACTGCCCCACAGTGCCGACCTTGCGCCGCAGATATTCGGCTTGCTTGTCCTTGGTAAGCGTCTTATGGTTGTTGCCGGGCCCGTTTATCTCCGGCCTTTCATCGCGCCCCTCGGCATCCTTCATGGTTTTGCTATCTACTTGTAACAATCTGTCGGGATTGCACAGTTGCTCATTCACCATCATGTCCTGCCGCTCAAAAGCATTGTGAATACGCGCCGCCGTCTCTATGCTGTTGGCTACTGTGATCATGACCGGCGGCACCTTGCTGCCCGCCTCTTGCCATTGTTCAAATTTTTCCGACCAGTCAGACCCCAATAACTGGTAAGCGTTGCGCACCAGATCCGGCAACGGTTCGGTTTTATCCGCCTTGCGGTTGAGGTCTTCCTTCACTTCGGGTTCCTGATACAGATGGTACAGACGCGACTGGTCATCTTTGTTGAGTACGCTATCGTCTCTCGTAACCACTCTGGGAGTCTTGACCAGCCCCGATTCTATGGCGTCATTAAGGCCAAAATCAGACACTACCCACTCAAACAAGCTGTCCTCATCGGAGCGGTCGCCCGACGGTCTGAAAGGTGTGGCCGACAAATCAAAGCAACGCAGAATGCCGCGATGCCTATGGATTCTGTCCAGCCCATCGATCCACACCGTAGCCTCCTCGGCGCTGTCCTTGTCGCTTCCCAAACGTTTGTTTTTGCCTTTGGCCTTGGGGTTAACGCGCCAAGCATGGTGGGCCTCGTCGTTAATCACCAGCAGGTCTCCATCGTCGGGGGCGTATTTGCCCAGTACCTGTCGCACATAGACGGTGTCGCTTATCGCTTTGCGTTTGCGTTTGTCCACCGAACGCAACTGCCCCTTGGCAGCCTTGGCATTCAACTTATCCTGACTGTCCCAAGCCAACGCATGCCAATTATGAATCCGCAACTTGCCGCGGCGCAAACGCTCCATCATGGGCGGCGGCACTATGTTAAACGCTTCGTAATAGTTGTGCTCGTGGCTGGGATTGAGCACCTGCAGACGCTCCTTGATGGTAAGGCCGGGCGCTACAATCAAAGCGTGTTTGCCGAACCTGCTGTCCTTGGGATCGGTAACTTTGTTGAGAAAGTTCCAAGCAATAATCATCGCCATGACAATAGTCTTCCCCGTGCCCGTAGCCATCTTGCTGCATAGCCGTTCAAACTCGCTGCCATCTCCATTGAGACCTTCCCGCATGTCCGCGCCTTCTTGCGTTTCCACCAGCCAGATAAGCGTCTCTATGGCTTCCAACTGACAGAAGAAAAAGCGATTCTCCCGCTCCTGATTGTCTTGCCAATGCTCAAGCAGTTTGCGAGTGATGATGGTGGCGCCGGCATATCGCGCCTCCCGCCAGACATCTACCTTCGTGCGAATAGTATTGACTGCCTTGATTGGCTTGAACTGCCCGGGGTCATCAAAGCCTTTGGCATTGGGCGTGGCTACCACATAGCCGGCATCTCGCCTGCCTGCCAGCAAGTTGAACTGTCGCCGCTCGCGATCGTATTGCCAGCGCTTTTGCGGCGCCTCGTACGGACTGTTTACGATAAGTTTATCAATCTTGTCAGGCATGCGATTACCAAGGTGACCTTTGGAAAAAACGCCTATACCACGGGCGAGGCGTCCATACAATCTTACCCTTTTTGACCTGATAGTGGCTGCGGCATGGCAACTTGGGCAGGAATATGGAGGGTGAGAGACTCAGACTGCCATCCCGATGCTCATGAAAACGCCACTTGGGATCGGCGTCCTCAAAGACATCCAAATACACCAGATGATCGCATTTGCGTTTTGGGCATTGCATAACAATCCGGTAGGGGTGCGACCGCCCGCCCACTACATATATAGTGTCAGGAGACGGAACATCCGGCAAATCTTCCACCCACTCGGTCGCATAGCGTTTGCGCTTATGCCGGAACCGCTTGCGCGCCTTTTTGAACAACCTTTTAGGCATTCTTGTTTTCGTCTGTAATACTTTGCAGTAACGGGCTGCTATCGCCCATCCCCGCATACTTGCCGAACAACTTGTCGGCTTGTCCGGGCTCCGCATGTCGGTTGCTGTAATAGCCTTGCACCAGTTGCATCTGTTGCACGGCAAAAGAGTCGTTGGCATCTAAGCGGAAGTCGTGCAAGCGCGCCATAAGATCATTGAAAGCCATGCAGGCAGCTTGCATATTCACGGAGATGACGGCTGGCTGGTCTTCGCCCACTGCTGTCAGATAACCCTCTTTCAGTTGTTTCCGGTAGTGTTTCGGGTCGGAACGATGCATATTCTCCGCCGCAATCTGCTCGCTGGCGTAGCCTCCTCTTGCCATCAGACTGGCATTGTCCGGGTGCATATAATGCGCTACGGCTGTGGCTTGGGTCAGGCCGCCTTTGCCATCCGCCTCAAGGTGTACGCCAACATCAAAGTAAGGCAACCAACAGGCGGAAGCTATGCATTCCAGATGGTAGCGACCGCTGGCAGAATCCACGCAACCAAAGATGACATCGCAATCTATCAGCGCCCTCGCCACTTGCGGAGCGTATGTATCCGCTTGGTACGCATCTACCTTGGCGCCTGTGCCCATGGCTTGCACAGCTTTTTTCAGCGCATCTACTTTGGGGGCGCTCTGACTTGCATCGCGGCTTTTGGCGTTTATGATGCGATTCAGGTTCTTGGGTTCCACGCAATCCGGGTCTGCTATCACCAACTGCCCCACACAGTTTCGCGCCAACAGTTCAATGATGACGCTGCCGGTGCCGGAACACCCCACAACGCCTGCTCGCAATCGGCGCAAAAGCGCCAAGGTGTTTTTGCCGAATGTCTGGGCAACCCTCATACCGGACTCGACCGGTTGCGCCACCCGCTTTGCAGAGTGCCAGATTTTTATATCCTCGCCCACAACGGAAACCGTATCCAAGAGCGCACACTTTCCTTTGACATCAACCACACGCGCGATAATCCTGCCATCCGGCAACATGATGGCGGAACCATTGGGCCGCCCGTCATCAAACCAGCGGCCCATCGAGCCAAACAACTTTCGATCATTTTCATTGTCAATGTCGGAAAATTCTTCACAGCCTTTGGGATGGCTATGAATCGTCATGATTGAAAGTCCGCGCTTGTCTATGTCGCTAATCTTGTCGGCGGTCAAAAATTCAGTCACGGGCCAATCCACACGGATGGCTGTTCTATTGGAACAAGTATCGGCGGGTATGAGAATGCACTCGCAGGCCATCAGGCGCAGGCTCCGGGCGCCCGCCGCCCTGTGGCAGAGAATGATAGCGACAGATTCGCGATTATCCTCCGGGAAAAGGTGCTCCCGGAGTTGCCGATGTTGGCTTTGTGTCAGTGCCAAAGTGTGCGCATACTTGCCAGCCATCACCGTATCAGTTCATGTTGCAGAACATTTTTTATATATGCAAAGTGTGTGGCGACGCAATGTATGCCCGGCTTCCATTCGTAGTGCCGCGACCATCGTTGCCAGTGCTGACTAAAGTGGCGCTCCTCTGTCAGGGCATCTATGTATTTTTCATCCTTGCGTCCAATCGGCGGGCACAGATAGAACATATCCAACGGGCTGGCAGGATAGTCGGCAGGAATGCGTATCATCAGATTGGTTTTATCCAGATTGTAGCCTTCGGGCAAAGAGTAATCGCGAATTAGCAGACCATCGCTATCACCGAGCACTTCCCACTGCCCTGAAAAATGCTTTTCCAGAAACCGTTTGTCATCGGGCACAAGCGCCACCGATGTTACGCCCCTTGTTGCGCCTGTAAGGGCGCTGTCTCAAACCGGTCTAGTTCGGGATTCGTCAAATCTACTTCTTCATCTCCCGCAACAGGAATGCGTCGCCCGCTCTTCAACTTCTTGTTGAGAGACCACTCGCTGGTTTTCTTGTCGACCAGAGCCAGTATCCGCTCTCCGGTCATCGTCGTCTCCGCTACCGTAAACTCATCGCCGTCCACCTTGATGGTGATTTTCTTGTCGTCGGGACGTTGCGGCTTAGCCGATGCAGTCTTGAATGCTCTGTTGCCGGGGTCTTTCAAATCTATTTGCTCGTCTTTCCCCACAGGCACCGACTTGCCATCGCGCTCTAGGCTCAGAGACCACTCCGGGTAACTCTTGCCCGCTAGGTTTAGGATTTGCTCGCCGGTCAAGTGATCAGAATCTGCCGGATATTGTTTGCCATCAATCTGTATGTTCAACGTCTCATCCTCCTGTTAGTGTTTCTCAAGTTTTTTATGGGCCTCTTTTGAAGTCATCACATCCGCTTGCAACAAATCCATGCCCTCTGCCTTCGATTTTAACTTATCCCGATTGTTAATGATATGCTTTTCATCATTGCTAATAAGTATCCTGTCCTTGACGAATGCCACATATACAAATATCCGGTCAACCTCTTCTTTATTTTTATCTTGTTCTTCCGGAACTATAGCGCAGATGCCATTCCAAAGCAGGGAAGACTCATCCACAGTGACACACTCATGATTCTGAGGGTCCATCCAGAGTCGCAAAATGATTCTGTTGTCTATCGTAAGGCGTTCAATCTTTCGTTCTATATGGTGTTTATATTCATGCCTTATAACACCCTCGTCGTCAATCAGTAGCAACACTTTCAAATCAACCAGACTTTTCAACAATTTATATATATGATTCTCTGTATTCATATTTTTGTTATGAATATGTCCGAAAACATTAGTGTCTACGGCTATGAAGTCAACGGTCACTGCTTCCTCCATGGCTATGTAGTCATATCCATGACTTCCCAGAAATCCTGATGAAAGAATTCTCTTGGCAAACCATCATCCAGTATGCCTTTCTCATTGATGTTCAGGTTTTTCACAGTGGTTTTATTATTATCAGTAGCAAAATAGGCTACGGATATATCACGCCAGTCTAATTCCCCTTTGATAATCTTGTTACGCAAGCGCAACAACATGTTGGCACTGTGCGTCTCAATAATGGATGTCACCTTGCGCGTATTCCATAACTCAACGAAGAAGTTGGCCAAATTAAGTTGTGCGGTCGGGTGCAAGTTCGCTTCGGGCTCTTCAACCATCAGGGTGGAGTAGGGATGCATAATCGCTCCCTGCACCAGAACAGGCAGAAGTTGATTTGTGCCGAAACCAAAATCTGCAATGTTGGTGCGAGCTCCAGTTTTCAGGTTGGTTGCCCGGCAGGCGGTCAATTCCTCCAGATGCTCATCGAAGGTGATATCGCTTACTCCCAAAATGTTCTCCAGATGACGGCTCACCAAATCAAAAGCGTCCCGCCTGTCCTTGTATATCTTATACAGTTGGTGTAATGTCCATTTGCCCTCACTTCCTACTTCGCGATTAGGGCAAGAGGCATGCTTTGCAAACGCCCTCTCAAAGTATTCAATCTCTGGGCTTATATAAGATATATTGCCGACATCTTGAACTATAAGCCTGTTGCAGTGCTCTAACACCTTCACATCATCTTTCAGTTCGCGCTCCATTGCTATGGCAAAGTTACCAAGCTTTTGGATGAGGGCTCCTATATCCTCCTTACCTGACCGGAAAGCTGGGCTAAATTTTTCAGTGAGCGTATTTATGTCATCTTTCAGTTTGCGCTCGTTAGCATCTGACAAAACACTAGCCAAATGAAACATTCTCAGATTATCAGTTATTTCATTTTCATACGGGGTTACGCAGCCCTTGTCATGCTCTATGCCCAGCGCTACCTTTCCTCTGGATGCTCGGTCTTTGGCATAATACACACTGGCATTCAGAACATAGTTGATTTTTTTGTTTTGCACACCTTTCTGCGATACTTCTTGCTTGCGGCGGATCTGTTCCAAATAACGCTTAACAATATCTCCGGGACTGTCCGCGTCCTTAAACTTGACGCCAAACTTCAGGTGATCCCCCTTAGTTCGCACATTCTTTTGCGCATAGAGTGATGGCAGTTTTATGGCATCGCCGGATGTTGCCAGAAATTCCAGACTCGCCGGGTTACACGACTGCTTGAGCATCAGCAGGAGTTTCATCACTGATGACTTGCTGGAATTGTTACGACCTATCAACAGGGTAATCGGCTTCAAGCGAATTGTCACCTCATCGCTAAACCCTCGGAAGTTGGCTATTTTAAGTTCGGTCAACATTGGGCTCCCCCTATTTGTACAGCGGAATGATGCGCAACGATTCTATGTCGCGCTTGTCTATAATCTTAATGGCTCTGCGCTCGTGTAACTGCCCGAAGTCATCAAAGCCTTTGGCATTGGGCGTGGCTACCACACAGCCGGCATCTCGCCTGCCTGCCGACAAGTTGGACTGCCGTTGCTCGCAATCGTATTGCCAGTGCTTTTGCGTCGCCTCGTGCGGACTGTTTACGATGAGCTTGTTAATCTTGTCAGGCATATATTTCATTAGGCCCTTATTTGCTCTCGCGCTCTGAGTCTGGCCTGAACCTGTGAATATAACTGCACTCCCTCGTTTTGACGATCACGGAGGCTGATAACCAAAGCATATTTTTCTTTATTGCCACAAAGATTCTCTCCCCATGGAAAATCATTGCGGGTCACTACTACAAAAACTTTTTCCCGCTTGATTTTAGATCTGCCATCAATCCTTCTGAATTTCCAGACATCTGCTTGTGCTGTTCCTTTGCTACGTGCAACTCGCCCAACTTTAGCCCCGTCTAGCTCTGGGATATTTTCATATTCATCGTCATCTGTTGCCTTGTTAAACATGGCAGTTACGCGGTCTAGGCTATCGGCTGTGACCAGACGAAAATCAATGCGCGTAGCGCGATATTTAATTCTCGTAGAGCGAACGGCAGGCGTATAAGCCAATGCAACTGCAATTTCTCTGTCACAACTCCCGGTAATGATAAAGTCATCAGGCACAGGCACTTCATAGAAATGGTGCTTTTTATTCTCAATTGCCTCACCGGATATGAGAGTGACCGCAGTCTGCAAAGAGCGATACAGTGTGGTTGAGTCCACCTTGCCATAACCGCAAACCCTTCTAAAATCTTTGTCATCATCAAATAATTCCGGACTTATCTCAGGCAATCTCGCATTTGTGCAAAGAAGGGCTCTAATCATATTGTGACTTATTTCTGAATCCTCTCTTAGGATGGAGGAAGCCAAATGTGCCACTTGGGGTGCGGCCATGCTTGTGCCCATACCCAGATCAAAGAGACGACCCTCTGCGAATTTATAACTGGTGGAAACAACTCCTAACCCTGTATTGGTGCCGGTAGATAACGGCATGTTATCGGCGCGCACATTTGATGCCCAATTACCGCCATAGGCCATCAGCTCAGGCTTGATGGCGTCATCCACAGAAGGGCCACATCTGGTAAACGGAGAAGGTTCATCGTGTCGTGCAATTGGCCTTTCAGCAGGGTCGCTTGGCCAGTTTTGACTGCCATAGGTAACATCATGTTGCGCCAAGCTACCCACAGTCAGCACATTCAATGCCGGGGCAGGTTCAATAATCCGCGAATTGTCATCTAATAGGTACTTTGGATAGTCCTCTTTCCACTGAATGCCCTTCGGGGAATCAGCATTAATCCTAAGATTCCCTGCGGATACTACAAACAATATCCCTAATTCTCGAGAAAGAGAATCCAGCGCCACCGAAAGACCTTTTAAGTGACCTCCCAGATATGGCTTATTTGTGTCTCCAAGAGACAGGTTAAAAACTCGACATCCATACTCCTTCACGAAGTAGCGCACCGCTTTATCAATACGGTTCTCCATAAACTCTTCGGCATAGGTATTGTCTTTGTCCAGAATGCGACCACTAAACAAGCGTAAGGCAGGAATAAATTCACGGCTTCTTATGTTGTCTTCAATACCCTCTCCATATAAGGCCAACCCTGCAACAAGAGTTCCATGACCGTGCTCATCTATCGCTTCTTCTCCGGGCAGAAAGCTTTGGGCATCACCCACCGCATCACCTAACAAAGGGTGCCCGGTTGCCAACCCACTATCCAAAACAACCACCCCCGGAGCAGATTCATCCGGCATGGGAACCTTGGGATAGTCTTGTATGTCTTGATGTAAAAGTGTGCGTTCCAGTTCAAAGCTGGGCGGCAAGTCAACATAGCGCACATCGCGGTGATTAAGGAGATGTTGTGCCTGCTCGGCATCACAACAAACACGGTAGATAGTCAGTGTCTGTTGCTTGACACTATCTTTTACTGTTATGCCGGCCTCGGTTAGCCATTGTTCAAACATCCGCCGTTCCTCTTCGTGTTGATTATTATTTTCTAACGGCCAAAGTTCTATATCAAGCAAAAATGCTTCTTGTTTCGGAAGCCCGTACTTCTTCAGAGCCCATCCTTTGCGATCTTCGGGTTGTAAGGCATCAAGATTCTGCAGGGCATAAAAAATATTTTGATTGGTAACCTTACCACCCTCAGCCATGGTAGACAGGCAGGCTTCAAATTCTGCAAGGCCGTTCTCACTCGCAAACCCTATTACGACTTCTTGTTCTTCTTGGCTTACAAACTCAATCCCCAAAACGCCTCTCTGTTGTGATGCCACTTTCCTTAGATCATCCGGATCAAAACCTTTCTGCACAGTGAACTTAAATATTTTACGATTATCAAAACCGCCAATATTGTTATCAGCCTGATCTCTGGCAGCACGAAGATTTTCTAACAACTTGCGGCCATGGCCCCTAATATCCTCGGGTGGAGTTCGGCGAGGGCCAGGTCCTGATCTCTTTTGAGTGACCGGTTTCTCCTTGCTTATATTCAGATGAATAAAAGATTCGGGTTCAAATAATTGAGCCATGCGGATTAGTCTCTTTTATACGGCATATTGCGAGACTTCTCTCTGTGAATAGCTGTTCTGATATGCCTTTCATTGAGGCGCTCCATTCCCGACAGTACCATATCTTTCGCGGCACGGCGTATGACTCTTTCAACATCGGCATGACTCATGCCATCAAACAAGTTGACAACACCGGTATCTTCAATTTCAAAGCTCCGGCGCAGACCGCGAAGTTTGATACTAAGAAGTTTCAATAATTGCTCTGTGTTCGGAGTTTCAAAAACCAACACCTCGTCAAAACGACGCCACATCGCGCTGTCCAACATCTGTTCATGGTTAGTGGCGGCGACGATAATGCTCTTGCCATCATAATCATCCAGCATCTGAAGAAAGGCATTCACCGCTCTCTTGAGCTCGCCGTGTTCAGATTTTTCCGCTCTCTCTTTGGCAAGCGCATCAAACTCATCAAACAGGGCAACCACGGGTATGGTCGATATAAAGTCAAATATCTGACGAAGGTTTGAGGCGGTCTCGCCCAAAAATGAAGAGATTACGCTATCTATCCTGATGACTGCCAAAGGCAAGTTGATTTCACTGGCCAGCACCTCGGCGGTCAGGGTTTTGCCACACCCGGGAGGACCGCAAAACAGTACTTTGTCTACAGGGAACAGTCCGTAACTTCCCAACAAATCTGCGCGATTGTGTTCCCGTATAACCTCCTGTACTGTAGAGCAGTTATCTTCGGTCAACACCACATCTTCCATACGCCTTTCGGGTTCCTTGATTTGCACCAAAGGCAACTTCTTTTCCTTGTCATACGGAATATGTTTGTCGAGCATTGAACTTAAAGGTGTTGCGGAGCTTCTGCGCCCATAAAGAATTTTTTCAAGATCGTTTGCCAACAAATGATGTTTTTTAGCGCGCTCTTCCTCAATTAACTGTTCGGAAGCGCGCTTAAAGGCATCATAGTCGCCTTCCGCTCCCGTTTTGATAAGTTGCCTGAGTAAGCTAGCTGTGGCCATGACTACCTTCCCTAATTCTGCCGGCTGGGTACTTTGAGGGGGATAACGCGCAGCGATTCTATGCCGCGGTTGTCGATGATCTTAACGGCAATGCGCTCGTAGTCACCCATGTGAAAAGGAATGGACTGGGTGCCGTGGTAGTAGTCCATCAGGTCTTCGTCTATGTTAGCGCGCAGGGCCTTAGCCAGACGGTTCCAGCCGTGCTTGGGGTCATTCTCCTTGTGGTCGGGGCAGGGGAAGAAGACCTGACGGGGGTATAGGCTGCGGCCGTCGTAGTCGGTGTCCAACATCCAAACGGTTATGTCGGATTCATCGCCGGAGGTGAGTTCGCCGGTCTTGGTATCAAAGTAATCAAAGCCGTGCACGGCGACCTGCCACTTGCCTGTGTGGGGGCCGCTACGCAACAGGTGCAAGCGCACATCGGGTTGTCCGACAAGCCAGAAGCTGTCGCTGCCGGCCTGCTTTTTCTTCAGGTCGTGGGTTTGCATATCGGTGTTCATCTGCGCCTTCAGCAGTTGCACGCCGGGCCAATCCGTCTCGTCTATGTCCTTAGCGGCCTCCGGGTCAAACTGGAATGCGGCAAAAACGATGAGGTCGGGTTTGGGACGCATCTTCTCCGCCTCCTGTATGGCACTTTCCACCTGACGCGGATCCATCGGGGCGTGTTCGGGACCGAAACTTATCATAACCCGTTGCGGTTGAGTGGCAGTATCGGACTCGCGTACCTGTCTTGTGCCGGAATCGTCAGGCCGAGTGGTGGCCTCGGCATGCAGGTAGCGGGTACCGGACATCGGTTCTATGTCGGCAAAACTGATGCGTTGGTTTTTCTTGCCGCGAATGCCGGACTTCAGTAGTTCGTCTCGCCATTCGGCATGGCGCACAGTCGCACCGCTACGGGCTATGGAGCGGTCGGCCTCGGGTGCGGTAGCGTCTACCCCTTTAGATTCCGTATCGCCCTTGGCATCACCTAAGGGCATCACCATCGGAGAGGGCACCGCCTCTACAGTAAAAGGCCCGGTCACCCGTGCACGCTTGCGGTCTGTCAGAGGCTGGTCGTAAATCAATGTCTCGGTGGTCGCGCCCTGTGCCAGCGTCTTGGGGGATACGGTGGCGACTGTCTTGTACTGCAAGCCGCCGCCAATACCCGTATCCTCATCAGCCAATTTGTAATAGTCAAAGGTTGCGGTCATCAGCCGTTGCTTGGCCAGTGCCAACGCCACGCGCGAGGTATCGCAGGTAATCCAGCGCCGTCCCCATTGCTCGGCGACAAGCGCCGAGGTGCCGCTGCCGCAAGTGATGTCCAACACCAGATCGCCGGGGTCGGTGCTCATCAGCAGGCAACGCTGTATGGCTTTTACGGCGGTTTCCACCACATAGCGCTTATCGCCGGGATACATCTGTGCGGGCCAGATATTGTTGATGCGCCGCCCAGGCACTTCATCCTCATATCGTTTCCACCTCAGCGAATTCTGACCTTCCAACGCTTCCAGCCTGCCTAAGGTTGCCAGGCGGTCCAAGTCCTCGTGGGATATCGACCAATGCCGGTTTTTGCCACAGGGAAAAGTCCTGCCATTCCACTCATATGGCTCTGAGCGTCCAGTGCCCGAAACACCTTGAGCATCCAGTCCTGTTCGCTGGTATATTCTCGCCTCTTCCGGAAGATGTTTATCGGGATCTATACGCTCTTTGCTATCCGGCTTGCGACATTTCCCGTCGGGCATTTCCACCATCACATCCCAATTAAAAAGATCTATCACTTCAGCACGGGTCAGTTGCTCATACAACTGGCGGTACTTGACCTGCTTTTTGTCTTTGGCATACCAGAGCAGATAGTCCGCCACTTCCGGCAGAGTTTTGGATGAGCTGCCGCTGGTGGTGGCAAAAGAGATAGTGGCGATGCAATTCTCAGCGCCGAATATTTCATCCAGCACCATGCTGACACGATGCACATTCTCATCGCCAATCTGCACGAAGATGCTGCCGCTGTCGGCCAGCAGTTCGCGCGCCAGCAGCAGGCGGTCGCGCATGTACGACAAGTAGGAATGGATGCCCAACTCCCAAGTATCGCGGAACGCCTTGATCATCTCCGGCTCGGAAGTCAGGTCTTCGTCCTTGCCGTCGGTGGCTTCGCGCTGGTCGACAAAAGGCTGGAAGTTGCTCTGGTATTTGATGCCGTACGGCGGGTCAAAATAAACCATCTGCACCTTGCCGCCCATGCTCTCTTTTTGTAACAGCGAGTTCATCACTAACAAACTATCGCCCGCCACAAAGCGGTTGCTCCAGCCGTCCTTGTGCTTGTAGAAATCCACTGCTTCGCGTAGCGGTCTGCGTTCCGCGAACATTTCAGTCTGTGCATCGCCATCGGACAGGCGCTTAGCCTGATTGATGATGGTTCTGGGGTCTATGCGCTCATGCACATGCAAGCTGACTGTCTGCACATCAAAACTGGTGCGCTCGGCCTTACCCGCCCATTGCAGGGCCGGGTCAAGGTGCGGGTCGTAGCGGTAGGTCTGCTTCTCGTCCTTGTATGGGTCTGTGTCGGGACTGACTAATCCGGCTTGCGGAATGTTGGCGCGTTGCTCAGTGTTATGAACATACTGCCCGACCGCCGCCTTGCCCGTCTTGTCCGCCTTTGTCCGACCGCGCCCGGTAGGTTTCGCTTTGGTCGTTTTCTCTGCCATGGGGGTTTGGTGCCTCGCCTGAAAAGTCCCATATTATCAAAAACGGTACGCTAATACTATGTTCAGGGTGCGCTTTTTGATTTAAGGAGATGGTTTGGATTACGGCATCTTGAGCAGTCGTCGCCAAAGTTCTGATGCTTTTTGCGGCGAGCCATGTTCTCTTCATATGTTGCCCGTGATATTTCGGCGTATCGCGGTATCGCCCCGGCCGCTCTGCCTCTGCGCGGCATGACTCGTCATCTCGCCAGACCGAGCGCTTCGAGCAGTATGGCAAGGTCGGGATTCAGGGGACTCTTTGCGGCTCTGCATACATCTGCAAGCGTTATGCGTTTTTTCAAGTCCATGGCTGCCATTCCCTTTTTGTATTTAGGCCACACCTTCTCCAGACATTTCAATGCTTCCTCGCTTGTCGGAGGATCATCATTTTCATGATCTTTGAAATGGCGCAAAAGAACCGACTCAAAACATGTGTCTTGCCAAATCAAGATTAGTTCATCCTTTTCGGCAATGCGTTGCGCCTCTTTTTTGTGGTTGGCATTCGTAAGCTGATCCGTATCCAGCAACAGGAATCTGCCTTTGGAGGAACTTTCCTTCTTGTCGCGTTCAATACTCCCAATGGTTAGCACGGCCTTGTTAACCAGTTGCATAGGGTCACCGTATGTGTCCATTACTTTGGCAAGAATATGGATGTGTAACTCGTCGTCACTATCAGCAAATTTTTGTAGCAGGGCAACATAGCCTTGTTCGCTTTTCCCTTCACAGGCGACAAAGAAGACCTTGCGGCGGGGAACTATTGGGTGCCTAGTCATCAGCCGATGGTAGGCACCGCGCCATATTCGCCGCTCAAGTATTTGCCAAAGAAATCCTCCTCGCGGCGAACCCCTTCAATGTCTGCCAGCCCATACACCGAGGTGTGCCCCTGTGCATCCTTCTCGCAAAGCAATACCTCTTCCTTGGTGAGTTCCCGAAGCAGAGTGGTCGAATGGCACGTCATCCAGAGTTGGGCACCACGCGGATTGTGTTCCTTGCTATTGAACCAGCGCAATATCTCTAGCAGAATGAGTGGATGAATAGCGGCATCAAAATCATCAATCACGGCTATGCCACCAGTAGCAAGTGCCGCAAAAATATATGGAAGCTCTTTTATGACTTGGCGCGTTCCATGGCTCTCCCGCTCAAAAGATATAGGATAATCCAGTCCCGAATGTTGGAATTGCAGTTGGGATTTAGAATTTGATTTGTCTATGGTCACATCTTCAATGCCGAAGTCAATGCGCCTTGCTATCTCCTTCAGTTGCTCCAGAAGAACTTGAGGGTGGCTTTCGTAGCGATGTACCGTTAAGTCATCGTCATCCTCAAATCGACTAATAAAGATGTTGTTGTGCGATTGTGAGTTAATTGAACGGCTCCAATGTTCAGCGACCGTGTGGTTCAATTGCGCCAGAGTGGAAATCACGCTGGCATTATCGCGCAATACTTGCTCTAACAGGTTCTTTATTTGAGTCGTCATAAATCCCTTTGCGCACTTAGTGATTTTGTTTTCTTTGCGCTCAAAAATTGTTGTCGGTTTGCCATGCCCTCTGGGTTTGTAGCTCATCTTCTCCAGCACAACATGTTCAGGTTTTTTCTCACCGCGAGGAGACAAAACCAGTTCATATGTGTAAGGGCATAGCAGTCCTTCGCCTGAAATGTTTTGGAAATCCGCATATGCAGAGAAAGAAAGAGCTAACTTTGATGGGCTGGCAATTTTTTTACTGTTATTAAATTTTTCGTAGGGTAGCGGTAAATCAATTCGTTTATCAAAACTGTTTGCCCTAAAATCTAAGCTAAAGATGATGGCTCGTAGCACATTGGACTTACCCGAAGCATTGGGGCCAAACAAGGTAACCACATTAGGCACACGTTCTTCGGAGCCTTCGTAGATTGGCGACAGGCGCCCCAGTTCGTCCCTTACTGACTTGCGGGCACGCAGGTCTATTACCTGACGCTCGCCGATAGAATAGAAGTTTTCAATTTCAACCTTGTATAGCATGATTATCCTCCATAGGACGTATATTATTGCGCTATAGTATCACTTCCAACTATATTTCGTCAAACATAGGATTATATGAAACTAAACAGCCATATAAAACCGCATATTCCCCGTCACCGCATCCCGGACATGTCCCCGGTGTAGCCTGTAGCGGGGAGATACCACCGCAAGCGGGGGGCATAAAACGCCCGTTTGTCGGGCATACATAATCGTGCTTTTGGCGAAGTCTATGCACAACTACGAATATCCGGAGGCGTTTTGCAAGGCAACCGAAGCCGTGCCAGGAGCCCCCTTGTAAGCGATTGAAAACACTGTGCATTTTGCGACCCATAAAAGGAATACCGTCAAATCACGAAGACGAAAAAGGGAGCAGTTGGACTCAGATAACAGGTTATCCACAACTCTATGCACAGAGAATGGGGATAGCAGCCTGCCCTTCGGGCGGCAAAGAAGCCGCTTTATCGGGGAGCATCGGGTGATGGCACCCAACGCCTCTTTGCGGGTTGCTACTTGCGCATCAATGCAATCAATACCATATATCGCATGTCCATTCATCAAAGTCACCGTAGAACTTGCCACTGCTATCGCTTCGTTATGTGTTCCGTGTATTCAGGAAACACTTTGACAATTATTCATGTGCGACGCGGTGTTTTGCGGCACGTGATAGAATGCAGAGCTTACAGAGCCTTTGCCACTTTTTATGCTTGGTCCGTATAAACCGCTCACAGATAATAATGGAAGTCTTTGAAAAATTCCTGTGCGCAGAATCAGAAAGCGAAGCAGATTGCATATAGGCAACGCGGTGCCGCCCAAATTTGCGAAAGCGGTTGGCGAAGCGATAGAGCGATATAAAACCGCCTGCTAAGAGACAAGGTTATTAAGTGGACATCTATAGCAAAGAAAAACGTTCTTCGGTGATGCGGTGCATAAAGGATTCGGGCAATGCCTCTACGGAGTTAAAATTTCTCTCGGTCATGAAGCAATATAAATTGACCGGTTGGCGACGAAATTTTCCCGCTTACGGAAGGCCCGATTTCGTTTTCCCAAAAGAGAAAATAGCTGTGTTTGTAGACGGATGTTTTTGGCACGGATGCCCGAAGCACAAACAAATACCCGAGACAAATACGGAATACTGGCGCGATAAAATCCGCAAAAACAGACAGAGAGACAGAAGAGTCACACGCGTTTTGCGGAATTCCGGTTGGTCTGTGATGCGCGTGTGGGAACACGAACTGACCGAGAAAAAGATAAAGCGCAGAATGCTCATGCTGGAGAAACTGCTGGAGCGCCGCGGCTATCGGAGCAAACGATGATGAGCGATGTTCAATTGGAACCGACACGATAGGCGCTTGGATGACGCCACTGCCATGCCTGCCAAGCCCGAGCCGGATAAATACGGATGGATTCGGATACTGTGCGCAAGTCACATGCGTGCTCACAAAAAGGCGACGCTCATGAGCGCCGCCGTAGCGTTGCGAGACTACGATCGTTTGCACACAATGCCCGTTTGTCGGGCATATATAATCATGTCTTTAGCAAAGCCTATGCACAGCTACAAATATCCGGAGGCGTTTTGCAAGGCAACCGAAGCCATGTCGGGAGCCCCTTGTAAGCGATTGAAAGCATTATGCATTTTGCAACCCATAAAAGGAATACCGTCAAATCATGAAGACAAAAAAAGGAAGCAGTTTGACCAGATGACAAGTTACCCACAACTTTGCGCACAGGAATCGCGGATAGCAACCTGCCCTTCGGGTCGCAAAGCAGCCGCTTTATCGGGGAGCATCGGGTGATGGCGACCAACGCCTCTTTGCGAGTTGCTGTTTTCGGCTCCGCAACCCTCTGTCTGGAGTACGCTCCCGCCCCGCAGCAAACGGCGGCGCCCGGCTGTCGGGTGCGGGTACCGCTCAACAAAAGCGCCAGAGTAGGCATGGTGCTGGAGGTCTTGGACGAAGCAAGCATAGACGCCGGCAAACTGCTTCCGGTAAGCGAGGCGCTGGATGACGAACCCATCGTTCCCGATCACTTGCTGTCGCTGCTGCGATGGATGGCGGATTACTACCACTACTCTTTTAACGGGGTGCTGTGTGTCGCCCTGCCGGATGCGATACGCAGAGGCAAGCCGCTGGAAGCCGAGCGCACGGTTTGGGAATGTTGCCCTGATGCGGATGCCGCCATACCCGCGCGCGCAAAAAAGCAAAAGGCTTTGTATGAGTTGCTGGCGAGCGACGGGCCGCTTGACGAGCAGACTATCAGCAGCCACTTCGGCGGCTGGCAAAAGCCGCTGCAAGCATTGGCGGCGAAGGGAGCCGCCCGTTGCCGCAAGGCGGAGCGCGCCGATGAAAAGACCCCTCAAGAGATAGGTCACGATCTCAATGCCGAGCAGGCGGCGGCGGTGGCGGCGGTGCGCGGCGCGGCGGACCGTTTCGGTTGCTACTTGCTGGAAGGGGTTACGGGAAGTGGCAAGACCGAAGTGTATTTAAACCTGTGCGCCGACGCCATCGCCTCGCAGCGGCAGGCGCTGGCGCTGGTGCCGGAAATCGGTTTAATCCCGCAGACCATATCCCGTTTCCGCAAACGCCTTGGCGGCGGCGTCATGAGTTTTCACTCCGCTCTGACCCCATCCGCTCGCGCGCAGTGTTGGAGCGCGGTATCTCTGGGCCGCGTGAGCGTGGTTGTTGGCACCCGCTCGGCAATCTTTTTGCCCTTCCAAAACTTAGGGCTCATCATCGTTGACGAAGAACACGACGCGTCATACAAACAAGACGCCTTCGGCGGGCAACGCGAGCGCCTCTGCTATCACGCCCGCGATGTGGCGGTCAAGCGCGCCCGCGATGCGAACATACCGGTCGTGCTCGGCAGCGCGACCGCATCGCTTGAATCGCTTCGCAACGCCGCCGACGGCAAGTATCGCCGCCTCAGCCTGCCCCGCCGGGTCGGGCAATTTGCCCAGCCGGCGTATCGCATAATCGATATGCGCGCGCAGCAATCGCTGGCGGGCATGTCAGAGGCGCTGGTCAATGCCATGCGCGAGAAGCTCGCCGCCGACGAACAAGTGTTGCTGTTTATCAACCGCCGCGGCTACGCGCCGGTGACCTTGTGCGAAGCGTGCGGGGAAGTGCTGGACTGCGAGCGTTGCGATACGCACATGACATATCACCTCCACGACAAAAAGTTGCGCTGTCACCAGTGCGGCAAGGCGACCCCGGTTCCGCCCAAATGTCCGGCTTGCGGCGCCAGCCGTTTGCGCCCGGCGGGAGTTGCGATCGAACAGATCGAAGAAGCGTTGCGGGCATTGTTCCCCGCCGTCGGCATCGTCCGCTTTGACAGCGATGCGGTGCGCAGGAAGGACCAACTTGAGGAGTTGTTTGACAGAGTGCACAAACGCCGCGCGCGCATTCTGCTCGGCACCCAAATGCTGATCAAAGGGCATCACTTCACCGGCGTGACTCTGGTCGGCGTTATCAATGTCGATAACAGCCTGTTCTCTTCCGACTTCAGAGCGGTGGAACGTCTGGCCCAAGTGGTCATCCAAGTCGGCGGTCGCGCCGGTCGCGGCGAAGCCCCGGGCGAAGTGATGATACAGACCCATCACCCCGAGCACCCGCACTTGCGCTCGTTATTGCAAGACGGCTACGCGGTGTTTGCAAAAAGACTTCTCGCCGAGCGCGCATCGACCGAGTTGCCGCCGTATTATCGTTGCGCGGTATTTCGCGCCGAAGCGGTGCGCATCGAAGAAGCGATGAAGTTCTTATCGCAAGTCGCGCGGCTTGCGGCGCGAACCCAAGGCAGCGAGGCGGTTCGGTTGTATGCCCCGATGCCGGCGACGATGGAAAAACGACAAGGGCTTTACCGCGCGCGGCTTGTGGTCAAGGCGCGGCAAGGCGCGGCATTACAACGGTTTCTGACCGCCTTGCTCCCTCGGATCAAGCCCCCCCCAAGCGGTGCGCCGGCGCGTTGGCATATTGATGTGGACCCGATTGAGTTTGACTAAAGCCCATGCTTTGCGCCCGGCAACAAGCGACAACACGGTAAAATAGCGACCGATATGAATCAGAAAATAAAACAATGGCTCACAGAGAGCCTCAACGCTTTGCAAGCCGCCGGCGCCATCGACAGCTTTCCCGACCCCGAAGTCAAGCCGGCAAAAAATCCCGCGCACGGTGACTACACGAGCAATATCGCGATGATAATCTCCCGCGCCGCCGCCCGCCCGGCCGCCGATCTTGCAAACACCATCATTGCCGCGCACCCGTTGCCGCGTGAAATTAAAAAAGCCGAAGTCGCCGGCCCCGGCTTTATAAACTTTTATCTGCAAGACGCGGTGCGCGCCGATGTCATCGCCGCCATTCTCGAGCAAGGCGAGCGCTACGGGTGCCGCCCGCCCGGCAGCCGGGGGCGCGCGCTGGTCGAGTTCGTATCCGCCAACCCGACCGGGCCTTTGCACATCGGGCACGGGCGCGGCGCCGCGTATGGCGCGGCACTGGTCAATCTGCTGACCGCGGCGGGCTATGACACCGACAGCGAATACTACATCAACGACAAAGGCCGGCAGATGGACATCCTGACGCTATCGGTATGGTTGCGCTACCTCGACCTGTGCGGCGCCGAGACAGACTTTCCCGCCGGCTGTTATCAGGGCGACTATGTGTGGGACATCGCCGCCAAGTTGCGCAACGCCCACGGCGAAGCGTTCAAACACACGCTAAGCGATGTACCGCCCGAGGACACCGAGGCGAACCTCGATGCGCTGATTGCCCGCATGAAAGATTTGTTGCGCGAAGAGTACGCCGTCGTGTTTGACCTGACGCTTAAAGTCATGCTGGACAGCATCCGCAACGACCTGGACCGCCTCGGCGTGTCCTACTCGCGCTGGTTTTCGGAGCGCGAAGAGCTCGGCGAAAAAGAGATTGCCCAAGCGATCGCCGCATTGGAAAAGAACGGCCTGATATACGAGAAGGAAGGCGCGCGCTGGTTCAAGTCCGGCGCGCTGGGCGATGCAAAAGACCGCGTAGTCGCGCGCGCCAACGGTCAGACGACATACTTCGCATCGGATATCGCCTACCATCTTCACAAGTACCGGCGCGGCTACGATTTGCTCGTCAATGTTTGGGGCGCCGATCACCACGGCTACGCGGCGCGCATCACCGCCGCGATGCAAGCGGCGGGGTTTGACAAGAACAAGTTGCGCATCGTATTGGTGCAATTCGTAAACCTCTACCGCAAAAAGGAATTGGTCGCCATGTCCACCCGCAGCGGCGAGTTCTACCCGCTGGCGGCGTTGCGCAAGGAAGTGGGCCGCGATGCGACCCGGCTGTTTTACCTGACATACAAATACAATCAGCACATGGACTTTGACATGGCCCTGGCGGCCTCCCGCAGCGCGGACAACCCCGTGTACTACATTCAATACGCACACGCGCGGGTGTGCAGCGTGTTCTCGCGCCTGCAAGAGAAGGGCCTTGACTATGCTTTTGACGCGCGGGCGTTATCGCGCCTTGAGGAGGAGCAGGAATCCGACCTGCTCAAACTGATGGCACAGTATCCCGGCGCATTGGCCGCCGCTGCGCGCGAGATGGAGCCGCATGCGTTGCTGAATTATCTGAGAACGCTGGCGGGACAGTTTCATTCTTACTACAACAGCCGCCGGCTCATCGTTGACGACGACGCACTGCGCGCCGCGCGGCTTGCCCTGACCCTGGCAATCGGTCAAATTATCCGCTCCGGCTTGGAGATGCTCGGCGCGTCCGCGCCGCAGCGCATGGACAGCAATGACGACTCGTGATTACATCAACCGCAAGATAAGTCTCAAAAAGCGGGGGCCTGTCAACAAAGGATTTCTAATCGGCGCGGTGTTCGGCCTGACGCTTGGCATCGGCGTTGCGGCGGGCATGCATTACTACTGCCAAAACATAGCGCGCAGCGCCCTGACATCCGAAGAGCAAGCCACCCCGTCGGGCAAAGGAGAAGCCGCTCCCGAGCGACTTCCCGGCTCCGACTTTCGTTTCTTCTCCCACCTCCCGTCGTTTGAGATTACCGTGCCCGAAGGGCAAGCGCCGCCGGACAAAGCCGCCAACGCCGCCGCCCCGTCATACATCCTGCAAGCGAGAGCGTTCAAAACGCGCGAAGCCGCCGACGAACACAAGCGCTCGCTGAGCGAACTGAACTACGAAGCAAAGATAAAAAAGATCAGTCGGGACGGTCGCGACTGGTTCCGCATATGGCTCGGCCCATACCCGCTGACGGAAGCGGCATCAACGCGGCGTCAACTGCGCGCCAAAGGCGTGGAGACCATGATCAAAGAAGACCGCTAGCGGTCTGCGCAGAAGCGCGCGCTCGCCCGCAACGGAGACAACAAGCAAGGCGGCCAGCGCGAGCGGTCCTACCGAGAGAGGGACTCGAACCCTCATGGAGTTACCCCCACCGGATTTTGAGTCCGGCGCGTCTACCAATTCCGCCATCTCGGCATGGCCCGAATTATATATGCTTTTATCGCCGCCGTCATTTGTCGCGCCATGCGACGCTCCCCTTGCGGGGGAGTCCGAATCTCGCGCCACAAAATGCCCGGGCTTTGCCCCTCGTCGCGCTATCCTTCGCCTTGCGGCTCGGCTCTGCGCCTTTCCCGCAGGGGATGTGGCCGGCGCGACCACAGCGTGCGCTTAGGGATACCCTTATAATGCGGGCATCTGACCGGAGGCGGATGCGCTGATTGCAGGGGGGTTGCAAATATTTTTTATGTGGTATAATCGCCGACAGTGGGGATGTGTTTGAACCCTCATGGGATTCTGCTATTGCAAAGTGACGGCGCACACCCCCACGCTTTGCAACTAAAATTAGGAGGAAATATCACATGCAGTTTTTATCAGACCCACAGGGTACACAAAACAACAATGCGGTTATGAAAATATCACATGCAGTCTTCACCGGACTCACAGGAGATCCTGGCAGTGTAGGATCATATTTATACCCCCCCCCCCCCCCCCCCCCCCCTGCGCACATACGGGTGGGCAACGATGACAGGGCGCGGTCTTTTTATGCTGGCACTGCTGGCTGTCTGCGCCCAAGCGCAGGCGCAGGCCAACAATGCCGCCACTGGTAATATATCTGTCGCCTACGCCAGCGGCACTGTGCCCACCGAGGATGTGCCGATAACCGCATCTGCAAGCAACATAGCCGATGACGATGGCGTGCCCGACCCGCTCAGCCTGAGCTGGCAATGGAGCCAGTCCAACGACAACGGCGTCACCTACGACGACATCACCGCCACCGCCGAAAACGGCGCGAACACCGCCACCTTCACCCCCGACCAGCCTCAGTCGAACAGGCTTCTGCAGGTCTGCGCATCGTTCGCCGACAACGCAAACAACTCCGAGAAGCTATGCCACCGGATAGCCACCAGGGTGGTCAATGTCAATGACCCGCCCGACAACCCCATGTTTACCGTTGGGGATCACTCAGACGGCCCTGCACTGACTGGCGCACCCGTAGAGGACACGTCCATAACACTGGGATCCCAAGGCGTAAACGATGCCGACGGCTTTAGTGATCTCAACCGTACCACATATATTTGGAGCGCCGATAATGGCGGCGACGGGGTATTCACTGAAATCAGCAGACGAACCCTGTCTTTTACACCCGGCCAGGAACATGTCGGCAGTGTCATCCGCTGCTGTCTCACCTATAGGGATGACTTTAATGTCAGGGAAAGTTTCTGCATCATGACCCCCGAGCCGGTGGTCAACGCCAACGATGCGCCGGTGGCGCAACGAAGCAGTGTCGCGGTGCGCACCGATGCCACTTCCGCCGAGCCATATACATTCAAGCCATCCGACTTTCGCTTCGCCGATGAGGATGGCGATGCGTTGGCGAACATCCGCATAACCGGCCTGCCCACTGGCAACTCCCAGGGTGTTGGCACTCTGCTCCTGAATGGCACCGCCCTGACCAGCGGCAACCTGCCGGTCACCTTGACAGCGGATGAACTTGATGACGGCGACCTCACCTATTATCCGACAGCCGGCAATGCGGCGGTCACCACCAGCAACAGCTTGTCAGCTGGATTCTATGCCCAATTCAGCTTCAAGGTGGAGGACGATGGCGACGATATCAGGCTGGATGGCAATGGCGAAGAGATCGAGGCCAACGTAAGCGCCAACATCGGCTCCATGAACATCCGTTTGGCAGACACCAGCGAGCAGGTCCCCGCCGGCGGCGCGCCCGCCATCTCCCCCTCGGGCGACAGCCACCGTCAGCACACCGTGCTGACCGCCGCATACACCGACGATACCAACTTTATAATATTTGACCGCAACGGCATAGACGAGGGCACAGTCAGGTGGCAGTGGCAACAAGCCGCTCCGGTCAATGACGCGGTCCCCGCCGAAGCCAGCAGCGCCTGGACCAACATAACCGGGGCCACCGATGCCGCCTTCGCCCTGACCCAGGCCCAGGTGGGCATGCATACCCGCGTCCGCATCACCTTTGCCGATGGCCTGGGCAATACCGAGGGCCCGTTCTATTCCGCCTCCATCACGACCACCGATGTCGCCGATGCGCCAGTGGCGCCGGGTAACACCATCCCGGTGGCCGCGGGCCGCAGTTATGCTTTCTCGGCGGCTGATTTTCCGTCTAGCGACGAGGACGGGGATGCCTTGGTTCACATGCGACTGAGAAGTCTGCCTGACAACGGTACGCTGTCTCTCCGCCGCCCCGCCACCGCTACTGCTTCAACTTTAACGAGCGTTCCTGTAGTAGCATTCACAAGGGAAGAATTTGAGCAACTCGGAGAAGAAGGAGGGATCGAGTTGGTCTATGCCCCTCCCGCGGCTGCCACCACGCCCACGGCGAACTATGACAGATTTACGTACAGCGTCCAAACTGGCACGGATGCGGCGCCGAGCAACGAGGCCGTCATCACCATAGCCCTGGTGTCGGCCATGCAATCAACGGCAACCGGCGCGCCGACGGTGACAGCGGTTGCCGGCGCCGCCTACGCCGAGGACACGGAATTGACCGCCTCCGTCGACGACATCAGCGATGACAACGGCATAGACCGCAGAACCCTGATGTGGCAGTGGCAATCTGCCGCCGCCCCCGCTAACGGCACCGCCCCGGCGGTCAGAGCCTACGGTGCCATCGCCGGAGCCACCGCCGCCGCCTTCACCCCGTTGCAAACCCATGTGGGCAGATACATCCGCGTCTGCCTGACATTCACCGACGGCATAGGCGAGCGCGAGGACCCGCTCTGTTCCGACGGTGAGCGGGTTGCCAATGTCAACGATGCGCCGATGACCGAAGACAGCGAAGTGTCCGTGCCCACCATGACCACCGAGGAGATGCCCTATGCATTCAAGGCGAGCGACTTCCCGTTTGCCGACGAGGACACCGGTGACTCTCTGCAAGGTATCACCATCACCGATGCGCCGGACAAGGGCGCTTTGTTGGTAGGCGGCGAAGCGCTGTTGACATCCGGCTCGAGCAAAAACAACGTGGTGTCTGTGTCCGACATCTCCATGCTCGCTTACTACCCGGCGGCCGATGCGGAAGCGGGGCGAAACTATGACTCATTTGAATTCACTGTCAGCGATGGCACGGAGAGCAGCGTCGCCGCGTCAATGAGCATACATCTGGGGGCCGACCTGCGCTTGCGGTTGCGCATCTTCTTGGAGGGGCCGCTGCGATAGCGCGAGCAATCCCATCGCAAGACTTGCGCTAACACGCTTCCTTGTGGCAAGCAATACTCTCCCCTTGTGGGAGAGTCAGCGAGCTTCGCTCGCCGGAGAGGGGGAGAGTCGTGGGGTGCGCACAAGGGGGTGCGCATACCTCACTAAAGGTAGGCCGCTGCGATAGCACGAGAGCCCTGCAGCGGAAAAGGGGAGTGTTGTGCGGTGCGCACGAGGGAGTGCGCCTACCCCCTTTGAGGTATGCCGCTACGGAGGTGTTGTGGAGTCGCACAAGAAGGCGAGACAGTAGACTTGCAAATGATCGGCACTTTGTGGTAGAGTACATTAAATGAGGGAAACACTGAACAACTCAACTCTTGCAAAGGACTCGCACTTTGTGGTAGAGTACATCAAATGAGGGAAACATTGAATAACTCAACTCTTGCAAAGGACTCGCACTTTGTGGTAGAGTACGCAGTACTAAGAGTGCTGGCACTCATTAGTACAATTTCGTTTGCTAGACAACTACGAGGAGTAAATACGATGAATCGACAATCTGCCAAAGGCACTTGCACAATGGCTCGCACTGATAGCAGAATAACTGCTACCATAGACTGCTATAGGAGTAATACTATGAATAAACAAGTTTTTAATACTGCCCCCCCCCCCCCCCCCCCCCCTGCGCACATACGGGTGGGCAACGATGACAGGCCGCGGTCTTTTTATGCTGGCACTGCTGACCGTCTGCGCCCAAGCGCAGGCACAGAACAATGCCGCCACCGGTAATATATCTGTCGCCTACGCCAGCGGCACTGTGCCCACCGAGGATGTGCCGATAACCGCATCCGCGAGCAACATAGCCGACACCGATGGCGTGCCCGACCCGCTCAGCCTGAGCTGGCGATGGAAACAGGTCCACCCCGTCAACAGCGCCATTACCGACATAGAGGGCGCCACCTCCGCCACTTTCACCCCCGACCAGCCCCAGGTGCGCTTTTTTCTGCGCGCCTGCGCATCGTTCACAGACAACGTCGGAAACAGCGAGGAGCTGTGCCACCAGATAGCCACCGCCGTGGCCAATGTCAATGACCCGCCCGCCCCCGTGCTTACCATTGGAAGCGACCTGAACTCCCCTGAACTGACCGGCGCACCCAGAGAGGGCGCATCCTTAACACTGGCAGGCTCCAACATAAACGACCCCGACGGCGTCGATGAGTTTTTCTCCCAATCCCTATGGATTTGGGACCAGGACGATGGCGGCAACGGGGTATTCGTCAATGTGCTCACATCGAGCAACGCCGCCGCATTCACCCCGACTCAGGAACATGTCGGAAATCGCATCCGCGGCTGTATCAGGTACAGAGATGACTTTAGTGCCATGGAAAAGGCCTGCGTCACCACCCTGCCGGTGGTCAACGCCAACGATGCGCCGGTGGCGCAACTCGGCAGAGTGGCGGTGCCCGTCAACGCCACCTCCGCCGAGCCATATCCATTCAAGCCGACCGACTTCCCATTCACCGATGAGGATGGCGATGCGCTGGCGAAAGTCCAAATAACCGCACTGCCCACTGGCGGCGGCCAGGGTGGCGGCACTATGGCCAGGAATGGCGCCGCCCTGACCAGCGGCGACCTGCCGGTCACCCTGACAGTGGCGCAACTTGAGGCTGGCAACCTGACCTATTATCCGACTGCCAGCAATGCGGAGGTCACCACCAGCAACAGATTGTCATCTGGATTCTATGCCCAATTCAGCTTCAAGGTGGAGGACGATGGCAGCGATGGCGAGGATGACAAAGTTAGCGTGGATGCCGCCACAATCAACATCCGCCTGGTATCCACCAGCCAGGCCGCCGCCGGAGGTGCGCCCGCCATCACCCCCTCGGGCGCCAGCCAACCCCAGCACACCGTGCTGACCGCCGCATACGATGACGGCACGAACTTTATAATATTTGACCGCAACGGCATAGACGAGGGCACAGTCAGGTGGCAGTGGCAGCAAGCCGCCCCGGTCGATGGCGCGGCCCCGCCGCCGACAAGCAGTGCCTGGACCAACATAACCGGGGCCACCGATGCCGCCTTCGCCCTGACCCAGGCCCAGGTGGGCATGCATACCCGCGTCCGCATCACCTTTGCCGATGGCCTGGGCAATACCGAGGGCCCGCTCTATTCCGCCTCCATCACGACCGCCGATGTCGCCGATGCGCCGGTGGCGCCGGGCAATACCATCCCCGTGGCCGCGGGCCGCAGTTATGATTTCTCGGCGGATGATTTTCCGTTTAGCGACGAGGACGGGGATGCCTTGGTTCACATGCAATTAGTCAGTCTGCCTGACAACGGTACGCTGTCTCTCCGCCGCCCCGCCACTGCTACTGCCTCAACTTTAACGAGCGTTCCCGGAGCATTCACAAGGGACGAATTGGAACAACTCGGAGAGGAAGGAGGGATCGAGTTGGTCTATGCCCCTCCCGCGGCTGCCACCACGCCCACGGCGAACTATGACAGATTTACGTACAGCGTCCGAACCGGTACGGGCGCGGCGCAAAGGGATAGCAACGAGGCCGTCATCACCATAGACCTGGTACCGGCCACGCAATCAACAGCAACCGGCGCGCCGACGGTGACAGCGGTTGCCGGCGCCGCCTACGACGAGGACACGGAATTGACCGCCTCCGTCGACGGCATCAGCGATGGCAACGGCATAGACCGCAGAACCCTGATGTGGCAGTGGCAACAGTCCGCCACTCAGGCCGGCACCTACGCCGACATCGCCGGGGCCGCCGCCGCAGCCTTCACCCCGTTGCAAGCCCATGTCAACCGATACATCCGCGTCTGCCTGACATTTGAAGATGGCATAGACACGACCGAGGGCCCGCTCTGTTCCGCTGGTGCGCGGGTTGCCAATGTCAACGATGCGCCGACGACCAAAGACAGCGAAGTGTCCGTGCCCACCATGACCACCGAGGAGATGCCCCATGCATTTCAGAAGAGCGACTTCCCGTTTGCCGACGAGGACGCCGACGACTCTCTGCGAAGTATCGCTATCACCAGCACGCCGACCGCAGGCATCTTGCGCGCGGGGACGACGAGAATCACCGCAAGCAATGTGCCATACGAGGTAGAGGCAGACGACATCTCCATGCTCGCCTACTACCCGGCGGACGATGCGGAAGCGGGGCGAAACTATGACTCATTTGAATTCACTGTCAGCGATGGCACGAAGAGCAGCGCCGCCGCGTCAATGAACATCCATCTGGGGGGCGACCTGCGCTTGCGGCTGCGCATCTTCCTGGAAGGGCCGTTGCGGTAATGGCAAACACACGCGCACAAGTGAGTATTGCCATTGAAGGCGGCGCCGATGGTCGGACTCAAGCCGGCGCGGCTTACGCCCGCGTCAATGAACATCCATCTGGGTGCCGATCTGCGCTTGCGCTTGCGCATCTTCCTGGAGGGGCCGTTGCGATAGCGAGCAATCCATCGCAAGACTTGCGCTAACATGCTCCCTTGTGGCAAGCAATACTCTCCCCTTGTGGGAGAGTCAGCGAGCTTCGCTCGCTGGAGAGGGGGATAAACCACACTCCCTCTCGCACCATCCCCGAAGGCGAGACGGTAGGGAAGCAGCGATAGCAACGCCCGAACCTTTCCCCCTCACCGCATCGTCCTTCGCCTGCGGCTCGTCCTCTGCGACTCTCCCGCGAGGGGAGAGTCGTGGGGTGCGCACAAGGGAGTGACAGACAGACTTGCAAAGGACTTGTGCTTTGTGGTAGAGTAGAATACTAAGAGTACAGCACTCATTATTAAGAGTACGGTACTCATTTATACGACTGCATTAATATGGCTACATTTACCAGACAAGACTAAACATCAGGAGGAAGACTATGATTTGTGATAGAGTGCATAGCATTAAGCGTACCAACACGCACCGTACAATCGTATTCACTAGACAAGCCATGAGGGGGGCCGCCATGAAGCAAAAAATATTTAATACCCCCCCCCCCCCCCCCCCCCCCTCGCACTAGGGGTAGCGATGATTCGGCGCTTCCTCTTGTTGCTGGTTCTGCTTGCCCTGTTTGCCGTCTACACCCAGGCCCAGGCCCGCACCGACCAGACAGCGGGTGACTTCGTAGCGCCGGTCGTCCCCCAGGCTGCGCCCATTGCCGTAGGCCCTTCGGCGCCCGTGGGGGCGCTGACCAGCGCCACCGCCGACAATCCGCACTACTTCACGGCCAATGACTTCGGTTTTGTGGACTTCGACGGCGACCGTCTGCAAAGTGTGATCATAAAGACTCTGCCGAATCTTGGCACCCTGAGGGTAGGCGCCGCTAATGTTGTCATAGGCGCCAACAATACTGTGGCGATGATGGCCATCGCCACCCTGAACTATTACCCCCCATCGGGTCAGTCCCCGCAATCGAACTACGCCAGTTTCACCTTCAGTGTCACCGCCGGCGATGAGGAATCCAACATCGCCGCCGTCCGCATAGACCTGCGCGCAACCGCTCAGGTGGCCGCCACCGGCATGCCCGACATAGCATCTGTGCGCTCCGGCCTGCTCAATGCCGCCCATTACGACAAGGACGAGGAGCTGTTTGGCCTGGCCATTTTCAACGGCATCACCAACCTGCAAGTCCAACGCAGCTCAATCATCCAGAACGGCGGCGCGACCGCCTTTGCCTCCGCCGCCTTAGGCGCCATCAGCGACCACAACGGCATCGGCTCAAGCATCAGTTGGCAATGGCAACAGTCCGCTACCAGCGATGGCACATATGCGCCCGTCAGCGGTGCCAACCCAGTCAGAGTCACCACAACCATCAACAGAATCACCCCGCGCCAGGCCCAGGTGGGCAAATACATCCGCGCCTGCGTCACCTTCAATGACCTCCACGCCACCTCCAACTCCGAGACGCTGTGTTCCGCCAGCGCCCGCATAGTGGATGGCGGCGAACGCCCTGCCGGCGGCGACAGCACCGTCAGTGTGCCGGACAACGCCAACGCCGCCAGCCCGCACCGCTTTGCCGCCGCCGACTTCCCCTTCAGCGATACGGGCGGCGATACCATCAACGGCATCCGCATAATATCCCTGCCCTCCAGGGGCACGCTGGCGGTGGCGGGCGATACCAATGTCACCATAGCCGTCGGCACCGAACTCAGCCAGGCGCAGTTGAACGCCCTGGCCTACTACCCGGATGCCTACGCCAGCCCCGAGCCGGGCTATGCCACCTTCACATACCGGGTACACGATAGCGGCAGCGATGACGCCACCAACACCGCCACCGGCGATTCCACCCTTACCATAGATCTGGCTCCCACCACCACAGAACAGGTCGCCGCCAGCGGTCGCCCGGACTTTACCGGCGGCGCCACCCAGGGCCAGACCCTGAGCGCCGCCATCGGCACAGTGCGCGATGCCAACGGCATCAACCGGGATACCATCGCCTGGCAATGGTATCAAGCCCCCACCGATGCCGATGTTTTTCCCCCTACCGGCGACTTCGTCCCCATAGCGGATGCCGCAGAGGCCGAGCTTGTGCTCACCCAGGCCCAGGTGGGGCATCTTGTGCGCGTCTGCATCAGTTTCACCGACACCCACAGCGCCCCCAACCCCGAAGGCCCGCTCTGCTCCATCATCTTTTTCATACAGAACATCAACGATGCCCCCACCGGCGACGACACCATTGTGATGGTACCTGCCGCCGCCGCCGCCGCCAGCCCGCACAACTTTGAGCGCGGCGATTTTCCATTCATGGATATAGATGGCGATGATCTGGCCGGCATCCGCATAGCCAGCCTGCCGACAGGCGGCACGCTGGTGGTGGCGGGCGATGCCAGTGTCACCATAGCCGTCGGCACCGACCTGACTCTGGCACATCTGGATGCTCTGGCCTGGTATCCCCATGACAACGCCACCCCAGGCAATGGCTACGACAGTTTCACCTACTGGGTGCGCGATGATATGGGCGGAAGCGCCTCCATCGCGCAGGACGCATCCACCCTCACGATAGATCTCATCAGCGCAACCCCGACCGCCGCCGGCGGTCAGCCCGCCATCAGCGGCGCCGCCACCCAGGGCCAAACCCTGAGCGCCGCCATCGGCACAGTGCGCGATGCCAACGGCCTGAACCCCGCGACCTTGCGTTGGCAATGGTATGCGGCCGCGCCGGACGACGGCTCGGCGCCGGCGGCGGACAGCAGCGCCTGGGCCGCCATAGCCGATGCCACCGCCGCCGCCTTCATCCCGGCCCAGGCCCAGGTGGGCATGCACATCCGCGTCTGCGCATTCTTTATGGACAGCCACGCCACCAGCCCGGCAGCCGAAGGCGGCACCGTCGTCGCTCCCACGCTGTGCTCCGCAGCCAGTGCGCAGGTTGCCAATGTAAACGATGCGCCGATGACCGAAGACAGCGAAGTGTCCGTGCCCGCCACGGCCACTGCGATGATGCCCTATGCATTCAAGGCGAGCGACTTCCCCTTTGCCGATGAGGACGGTGACTCTCTGCAAAGTATCACCATCACCGGCATGCCGACCAAGGGCGCCTTGCGCGCGGGTACGACGATTATCACCGCAAGCAATGTGCCATACGAGGCAAGCGACATCCCCGAACTCAACTACTACCCGGAGGTGACCGAGACTGAAGTGGAAGCGGAGCGAAACTATGCCTCATTTCGATTCACTGTCAGCGATGGCATGGCGAGCAGTGCGCCTGCCACCATGAGCATACATCTGGGTGCCGACCTGCGCCTGCGCTTGCGCATCTTCCTTGAAGGGCCGCTGCGATAGCGCGAGAACCCTCATCGCAAGACTTGCGCTAACACGCTTCCTTGTGGCAAGCAATACTCTCCCCTTGTGGGAGAGTTGGAAAGGATAAGCAACGCATACCGTCCGTACGGCGGACTTCGCCGACTCTCTCGCAAGCGAAGCGCCATGACGGCGCTCCGCAAATGCTTCTTTGCGCAGAAAAACCGCGGCGTGAATTGATGCGATTAGACCGTTCGTCAGACAATCTATGCCGCCTGTCCTATTCGGTTGGCTACAACTCCTAAAGCAGTGTTACTATCGGGCACAAGGCTGTTGACTATAGCCTTCGAGTTAGTGTTATTATCCAATGTGGAGGTGTAAATAATTATGAAAAAAACTAAAGACTTAAAAGCAGAAGATACGGCGGGGGTTGCTTATGACCCCGTCGATAACTTGACCGGCGCGGGCTTTGACAAACAGAAAGCAGACGCGATTGCCAACGAGCAACTTGCGCTGGTGCGCAGACATCTGCGCACTCTGCTAACCAGAGAAGAGTTTGCCAAGTTTGAAGCAGTGACTCAAAAAGAATTTGACAAGTTTGAGTTAGCGCTCAAAGAAAACAGGGCTCAGTGGAAAGAAGAGTTAGACAAGTTTGAGTCAGCCATGAAAGAAGCGCTGACCGGTTAGCGACGAAAGAAGAATTGGCCGCTCTTGAAGCAGCCATGAAAGAAGAGCTGACCAAGTTGAGAGAAGCGTTAGACAATCTGGCGACGAAAAAAGAGATTGCCGAGTTCAAGTCAGAGATCAAAGAACACATAAATCAGTTGGAAAAAGAGCTGACCAAGTTGAGCGAAGAATTGACCAATCTGACGACGAAGAAAGAGTTAGGCGAGTTCAGCTCAGAGATCAAAGAAAACATAGATCGGTTGGAAAAAGAATTGGCTCGGTTGAGAGAAAAGTTAATTCAGTTTGAATTGGCAATAAAAGAAGGCTTAGCCAAGTTCAAGTCAGAAACCCAAAAAGACATAGCGCAGTTGCAAAAAGAATTGGACGAGTTCAAGTCAGAAATCAAAAAAGAGATGAATCAGTTGAGAAGAGAGATAACTGAGTTGAGAAAAGAATTGACCAAGGTGAGAGAAGCGTTAACCGATCTGGCAACCAAAAAGGAGTTAGCCGAGTTCAGAAAAGACATGGAAAATATGGCAACCAAAAAAGATCTGGAAAATCTGGCGACTAAAGAAGACGTGGCTAAGGCGACAATAGGAATCATAAAGTGGCTTGTATTAACCGCACTTGCGTTAGCGGCTGCGATAGCCGCATTTATGTGACTCTTTGCTTAGGCCTGTGCCGTATCTTGTTCGCGCCGGCTGGGAGGGGCGCTTCAGAGACAGCGCTCCCTCTCGGGCGTAGCGTAGCCCCGCTGCCGCTCTCCTCTCGCGCCATCCTCGCAATCTCACCGAAGAAGGAGGTTACGCCGCGCCAAACCGCACAAGACGCAACTTGCGCCATCCCCGCAAGTGCGCCGAAGAGGGAGGCGTGTAGTGAGCGCAAGCGCGCAGCCCGCGCTTGGGGATAGTCTGCTATAATGCAGGCATTGCCAAAGATGTATGCGCTTGATTGCAGGGCGGGTGCGCGTATCTTATATAATGTGGGTTGCATGCGGAAACTTAATAATGTTTACACCAATTTACCCCCCGCGCTGGCGGGCAACGATGGCTCGGTTTGGTCTCTTGTTACCGTCGGTGATGCGGCGCAGCCTCCGGCTACTGGTTCTGCTGACCCTGTTGGTTATCTGTGCGCAGGCGCAGGCGCAGAACAAAGCCGCCACCGGCGCACCAGCGGTCACGGCGGCAGACAGTGCCGACCTGACCATGGTGGGGGCCCAATGAGGACATCTTTCTCACCGCCGCCAGAGTCGCCGGTTTGCTCTTGCGGTTGCGTATCTTCTTGGAAGGCCCGCTACGATAGTGCCGAGTACCCTGCGGCGGAGAAGGAGAGTGTTTGAGGTGCGCACAAGGGAGTGAGTGCCCCATTTAAGGTAGGCTGCTCCGTCGGTGTTATGGAGTCACACAAGGAGGTGAGACAGTACGCTTGCAAAGAGGTTGTACTTTGTGGTAGAGTAGACAGCATTAAGCGTACCGGGGCGCATTAAACAACCCACAAACTGAGTGTTGTTTATAAGTGCGTTCACCGGATACAGACTAAATATCAGGAGGAAGACTATGATTTGCGGCAGAGCACATAGCATTAAGAGTATCAGCGCTCACTGTACAACTGCATTTATCAGAAACAGGAGAGGCCAACAGGAGTAATAATATGAAGCGAAAAACTTTTAACACTACCCCCCCCCCCCCCCCCCTTAAAATTTTTGGAGGGGTTTGCGCGGCGATGATGGCCGCTTTGTGTTTCGCATTCGCCGAAACCGCCCAAGCGCAAACCGAAGAATGCCCCGAAGGGGAAACGCGAGTCACGTCAACCAACAACGGCGCCGGCTGCTTCCCCAACGCCGCAGTTGACATTCTAATGCAATGCGAAGCAGCGGGATGGCTGGGCCGGGAAACGCCCGGCACATTTGTTGGCCGAGGGGAATTGGGTTGCGGAATCCCCTCATTGCTTTACACATCAGACACCGCCTCCTCCGGATTTTTTTGCTTCCTCCAAGAGCAATCCTCCCTTGGCGTGAATAGGTCTTGCACGGCAATGTATGGCGACCCGCCGGTCTTTCCGAAAGCGGCGGACCATCCCAATGTCCAAACCGACGGCCTTTCAGCCGGGCCGCGCTTTGTCGCAAACTGCGACCAGGACGGAGATGCCCCCGGCGGTTATCCGCCCGACCGCAACTTGAACGGCGAAACCGAATGCGTCTGCAATCCGAATTCGCACTTCGGCGACTGGCCGGACTGCACGGCCTTTCCGACCGGCGCGACGGCGGCGGATAGGGCGAAGGCGCTCAAATGTGTGGCGCAAGGGTGGACTATTTCCACCGGCACCGCCCCCATCAAATGCGAAGTCCCGCTGACCTCCGGCGGCGCCGTTTTTGACGGGTGCTTTTTCGGTTCGGGTTCGCCGCTGTGCGCGGATGTGTTCGGCACGGAGTTCGCCGTGCCGGAAAAGGAGCCTCCGGAATGGGTTTTGAATCTTGCCAACGCCTTCGTCGCAAAGTCCCGAGACGCAACGCTTACCGATACGGTTAAAGCCGCCGCGGCGGTTTACGCGGCGGCGGTGTGGGCGCGATACGACGGCGATTCGGATTATCTGGACGGCCCCACCGGCAACCACGACAGCAGCAGCGACGACGACAAAACCAGCATTGCCCTTTTGGTTTCGGGTCCGGTTTTCACGGCGCATGGAATTCCGTTTGAGTGGCAGCCGGATTTGTTCCGGATACCGCCTGCGATTCGGCTGGCGTACAGTCGTATTCCGGTGGCGGTTCCGTATGTTTTCAATTGCGGGGAGGGCATGTCTCCGGCAACGGCCAACACGGACGGCGCGACGGCATGCGCGGTCGCCGACTCGCCCCTGCGCTTGCGGTTGCGCCTCTTCTTGGAAGGCCCGCTGCGATAGCGCGAGTAACCGACGGCAGAGAAGGAGAGCGTTGCGGGGTGCGCACAAGGGAGTGCGCATACCCCATTTGAGGTAGGCCGCTCCGTCGGTGTCATGGGGTTACACGAAGGTGAGACAGTACACTTGCAAAGGACTCGCACTTTGTGGTAGAGTACGCAGTACTAAGAGTGCTCGCACTCATTAGTACAATTTCGTTTGCTAGACAACTATGAGGAGTAAATACGATGAATCGACAATCTGCCAAAGGCACTTGCACAATGGCTCGCACTGATAGCAGAATAACTGCTACCATAGACTGCTATTAGGAGTAATACTATGAATAAACAAGTTTTTAATACTGCCCCCCCCCCCCCCCCCCCTCGCACTGGAGGACAGCACTAACCCGGCTTAGCCTCTGGTCGCTTATTCTGCCGGCCCTGCTCGCCGTCTGCGCTCAGGCGCAGGCGCAGAACGCCACCGGCGCACCGGCGGTCACGGCGGTGGACAGTGCCGACCTGACCATGGTGGGACCCAATGAGAGCATCTCTCTCGTCGCCGCCCGGGGCACCATAGCCGATGCCGATGGCATAACCACATTCGCGCCCGCCTGGCAGTGGCGACAGGCCGATGCCCCGACCTCCGGCACCCCGGCGGACAGCGCCTACACCGCCATAGCCGATGCCACCACCGCCATCTTCGTGCCCCGGCAGGCCCAGACCGGCAAGTTTCTGCGCGTCTGCGCCACCTTTGACGATGATGCCGGCAACAGCGAGACCCGATGCTGGACCTCCGTCGCCGCCGTTGTTGATGTCAACAATGCACCCACCACCGGCTCCAACCCTGTGGATGTGCCATCCAATGCCACTGCCGCGGCACCATACACCTTTAAGGAATCCGACTTCCCATTCATGGATGCGGACGGCGACACCCTGTTCGGAATCATCGTAGTCGAAAACCCGGACTCAAGCAAGGGCACATTGCTCCATGCGGGCGCGGCCATAGCCGATGGTGGCAACATACCCCGGTCCGGTCTGGGCCAGATCACCTACTACCCTGATGTGGGCGCCAGGCCCAAAGTCAACTATGACAGTTTCACCTTCCGGGTGCAGGACAGCAGCACCGACAGACTGACCAGCAATCTCCGCGCCATAATCATCAACCTCCGCAATCCCAATCAGGTGGCCGCCACCGGCACTGCCACCATAACCCCGGCCACCACCGCCGACAACCCCACCCACGCCGAGGGCACCGGGCTGTTCGCTTCCATCCTGCGAATCAGAGACGACAACGGCATAAACGCCAGCACCGTGGAATATGAATGGCAACAGTCCGCCAGTGCCAATGGCCCGTTCACCGCCATAGCCGGGGCCACCGCCAACGCATTCACCCCGGAGCAGGCTCAGGCGGGGAAGCACATCAGAGTCTGCATAAGTTTTATGGATTCTCACAGCACCCCCAACGACGAGGGGCCGTTCTGCTCTGCCGCCGCCAGAGTCGCCGGTTTGCGCTTGCGGTTGCGCCTCTTCTTGGAAGGCCCGCTGCGATAGCGCGAGTAACCGACGGCAGAGAAGGAGAGTGTCTTAACGATTAATTTTTCTGCGATGACCGATGGCGTGAATGGTGACAATTTTATCTTCGTGGGAAAGGGTGTAAAGAATGCGGTAATCGCTGACGCGCAAACATCTCTGCCCATAAAGACCGTATAGGTTTGCCATAAGAAAGCGGATCGCGCATCAGCCGCGTTTCAATAGCGCGTTTAATCAATTCTGCGGCGCTCTTAGGCAGGGCGGGCATATCATCTGTGACAACTTTTTGCGCATACTCAACCTTGTAAGTCATCCGGCAGACAGGCAAGCGCAGGCTCTGCTACCAAGCGTCTTTATGCGCGACACGCCGGCCTGTATCTTCGCTGATGCGGTGATTGCTGATGTCGGACCGCAGGCGGTCTTCTTGCAGTTCCAGAGCCTCACGAATGAGAGCAACCGCCAGCGCAGAAACAGGTTGCCGACGTCCCTCGGCAAGCTTTGCCAATTCGCTGCCGGTTTCGGCATCCAATGTGACCCGTATTTGTGAACGTGGATTTGACATGTTTTCCTTTTCGCTTGCTTTGTCGGGCAAGTCTATCACCCCTTATGCGAAAAGGCAAATGTGCGGGCATCAAGCCTCGCGGGGAAACCACAGGGAGAACATCTCCGCCCTAAGCAAAGTGAATCATGCCAGAAACATTCCGGATTCCCGGCATCAACACGAGTTGCTGTAATATCAACACCCCAGCCGCTCCCTGCCGCCCCTGCGCCTGCGGCTGCGTCTCTTCCTGGAAGGCCCGTTGCGATAGCGGGCGCTATCGCTTTCCCCTCGCCGGCGCACTCGCGGGGATGGCGCGAGGGGTGTGTTATGGAACACAGTAAGTAAGAGCACAAACGATAAAAAAGCCACAAACAGTTAAGTATTGTTTGTGCTCTCATTACTGTTTGTGGCTTCTTAGGGACAGCCACCGCCAGGCTACCCGCCAGCCGCTTAATCTCGCCGCCTCCCGCAGGGGAGTTATGCAATGAGCCGGGCGCGATTCGGATTCTGACGCGACTCCGCAGGGGAATTGCCCGCACCGGCTCCTCCGAGCCGCCAGCCGCCTGAGTTTGCCGCCTCCCGCAGGGGGTTATGCAATGAGCCGGGCGCGGTTCAGGTTCTGACGCGACTCCCGCAGGGAGGCGTCATGGTCAGGGGGGAGCGATATATGCGGATGTAGCATAGAATACGCAGGCGATGCAGAAAGTTTTATATCCATTTATTCTGATGACGATGTTGTTGCTTGCCGCATGCGGCGAGCGCGGCGATTTGTACCTGCCCGACGACGAGCGCAATGAGACGCGCGCCGCCCGATAGATTTTAAGTTATGCAAGAGCGACTCCCCCCCAATAGCAATCTGCATCGGGACGGCAAGCGTCTGCGCATGGAGGGTGTGCGGCTTGACAAGATCGCGCACGAAGCGGGCACGCCGGTGTATGTGTATTCGCGCGCGGCGATAGAAGACAACTGGCGCCGCTGCGATGCGGCGTTCGGGACGCAAGCGCATCTTGTTTGCTATGCGGTCAAGGCGTGTTCAAATCTGGCGGTGTTGTCTTTGCTGGCGCAACTCGGCAGCGGTTTTGACATCGTATCGGTCGGCGAGTTGACGCGGGTGCTAAAGGCCGGCGGCGACCCGCGAAAAGTTTTCTTCTCCGGCGTCGGCAAGCGGGCGGATGAGATAGAACGGGCATTGCTCGCCGGCATCGCTTGCTTTAACGTTGAGTCGGCGTCCGAGTTGGACGTTCTCGCCCGTCAGGCGTCGCTCACCGGCTGTCGGGCGTCGGTGGCGATACGCATCAATCCCGATGTCGATGCGGATACGCACCCGCACATCGCGACGGGACGGCACCGCGACAAGTTCGGAGTCACCGCCGCACAGGCGCCGGAGTTATACGAGCGGGTGCGCGAACATCCGTTGCTGGAAGCGCGCGGGGTCGATTGCCACATAGGCTCGCAGATAAAAGACCCCGCGATCTATGCCGAAGCGGCGGCGCGCATCGTTGAGTTTGCCGACCGGCTGTGCGCGGACGGGCACGCCATTGAACATATCGATGTCGGCGGCGGCTTTGCCATCGCTTATGACGACGAGCAAGCGACGCCGGTTGAAGACCACATCAAGGCCATCGTCGCCGCTGCGGACGGGCGGCCGTATCGGATTGTGATTGAGCCCGGACGCGCGGTGGTCGGCGAGGCGGGCGCGCTTGTCACCCAAGTGCTGTACATAAAACACATGCCGCAAAAAAACTTCGCTGTCGTTGACGCGGCGATGAACGACCTGTTGCGTCCGGCGCTTTATCAGGCGCGGCACGGCATCGTCCCGCTGGAAACGCGCAACGGCGAGGCCGCGACATACGATATCGTCGGGCCGGTGTGCGAGAGCGGCGACACGCTCGCCGCCAATCGGGAGATGGTTCTCGGCGAAGGGCAACGGCTTGCGATCCTGTCCGCCGGCGCGTACGGCTTTTCTATGGCGGGAGGGTATAACTCCAGACCGCGGGCTGCGGAAGTGATGGTCGACGGCGATGACTGGCACATCGTGCGTCTGCGCGAGAGCCTCGACGATTTGACAGACGGCGAGTGTGCCTTGCCGGACGGCGATGCGACGGATTCTTGAATGCCCCCTCGTGTATTGACCCGAAGCAATGGACAGAGTGACCGAACCCGAATTGATGGATGGCAGCGAGCAGGCGGCGGCTTATGCGCGCGCCGATTTTGAACAGCCGCATGCGATGATCGTGGCGCACCTCGCGCGCGTGTTACCCGCCGCCGCCGAATGCAAAACCGCGATGGACCTCGGTTGCGGCCCCTGCGATGTCACCGTGCGTCTGGCGCGCCTGTGCCCGCAACTGACGATCGATGCGCTGGACGGAGCGGCGGCGATGTTGCGGCTGGCGCAACAGCGGTTGCACAAAGAGCGTCTCACGCAACGCGTACGGCTAATCGAGGCGACTCTGCCGGTCGTCGCGCGCAAAAGCTATGACCTGATCGTCGCGAGCAGCCTCTTGCATCACCTGCACGAGCCGCAAGTTCTGTGGCGTGCGATACGCGACTTTGGCCGGCGCGGTTCCCGCGTGTTCGTCGCCGACCTCACCCGTCCCGCCGATGCGCAAGGCGCAGACCGCCTCGTCGCGCGCTATGCGGCGGACGAAGCGCCCGTGTTGCGGCGTGACTTTCGCAACTCGTTGCGCGCGGCTTTCACGCCGGCGGAGGCGCGCGCGCAACTGGACGAGGCGGGCTTGTCGCAACTGGCCGTCGAAGAGATCAGCGACCGCCATCTGATTGTTTACGGACGGCTGGATTGAGCGTTTGGCGCGACCGGATGCGGGAATGCCGTATAATTTTCCAATGCCCGTTTGCTTTTCAAAGATGCAGAGTCTCGGCAACGATTTCATGATTGTCGATGCCACCGCGCAGACTTTTTCCCCGTCGCCCGAAGTCATCGCCCGCCTCGTCGCGCGCTATGCGGCGGACGAAGCGCCCGTGTTGCGGCGTGACTTTCGCAACTCGCTGTGCGCGGCTTTCACGCCGGCGGAGGCGCGCGCGCAACTGGACGAGGCGGGCTTGTCGCAACTGGCCGTCGCCAAGATTAGCAACCGTCATCTGATCGTTTGCGGACGGCTGGATTGAGCGCTTCGCGCGCCCGGATGCGGGAATGCCGTATAATTTTCCAATGCCCGTTCGCTTTTCAAAGATGCAGAGTCTCGGCAACGATTTCATGATCGTCGACGCCACCGCGCAGACTTTTTCCCCGTCGCCCGAAGTCATCGCCCGCCTCGTCGCGCGCTATGCGGCGGACGAAGCGCCCGTGTTGCGGCGTGACTTTCGCAACTCGCTGTGCGCGGCTTTCACGCCGCCGGAGGCGCGCGCGCAACGGGACGAGGCGGGCTTGTCGCAACTGGCCGTCGCCGAGATTAGCGACCGTCATCTGATCGTTTGCGGACGGCTGGATTGAGCGTTTGGCGCGACCGGATGCGGGAATGCCGTATAATTTTCCAATGCCTGTTCGCTTTTCAAAGATGCAGAGTCTCGGCAACGATTTCATGATTGTCGATGCCACCGCGCAGACTTTTTCCCCGTCGCCCGAAGTCATCGCCCGCCTCGGCGACCGCCGCACCGGCGTCGGTTTTGACCAACTGCTGATGGCGACCGAAGTCGCGCCGGATGCGTCCGAGATTTTCTGCCGCATCTTTAACGCCGACGGCGGCGAAGTGATGCAGTGCGGCAACGGTGTGCGCTGTCTTGCGCGCTTTGCCGCGGACAAGGGTTTGCTCACGGTCGGCGCACAAGGCATCGGCATAAAGACCCGGACGCGCACGACGGTTCTTGAGATGGCGGACGACGGCATGATTCGCGCGGCGATGGGACAAGCCGTGACCGCGCCCGAGCGGATTCCGTTTGCGTGCGAAGGCGATCTGATGTCTTACCCGATGGATGTCGGCGGGCGCGAGTTCAATATCGGCGTGCTCTCGTTTGGCAATCCCCACGCGGTGGTTGAAGTGGCGCGATTGGATGATATTCCGGTCGCGGACTTGGGCGCGGCGATGCAGACCCACGAATGCTTTCCGCAAGGGGTCAATGTCGAATTTATGCAATGCATCGATCGCAACACGATCGCATTGCGCATCTACGAACGCGGCGCGGGGGAGACGATGGCGTGCGGCAGCGGCGCGTGTGCCGCTGCGGTGATTGCGGTGCGCCGCAAGCGCACCGATAGCAATCTGCGGATACGCATGCCGGGCGGCGAGTTGGCGGCGGTGTGTGACGGCGACAGCGTCGTGCTCACCGGCCCTGCGCTGTATGTGTATGACGGAAGCGTTGAGACATGAGCGAGAAGCAGCAGCAAGCCGATGAAGCGCGGATAGCGGAGCGCCTTGCCGCGCCCGCGGCGTATGCGTATGACGGAAGCGTTGAGACATGAGCGAGAAGCAGCAGCAAGCCGATGAAGCGCGGATAGCGGAGCGCCTCGCCGCGCCTGCGCTGTATGCGTATGACGGAAGCGCTGAGACATGAGCAAGAAGAAGCAGCAAGCCGACGAAGCGCGGATAGCGGAGCGCCTTGCCGCGCCCGCGGCGTATGCGTATGACGGAAGCGCTGAGACATGAGCGAGAAGCAGCAGCAAGCCGATGAAGCGCGGATAGCGGAGCGCCTTGCCGCGCCCGCGGCGTATGCGTATGACGGAAGCGCTGAGACATGAGCGAGAAGCAGCAGCAAGCCGGTGAAGCGCGGATAGCGGAGTACCTCGCCGCGCCCGCGCTGTATGCGTATGACGGAAGCGTTGAGACATGAGCGAGAAGCAGCAGCAAGCCGATGAAGCGCGGATAGCGGAGTACCTCGCCGCGCCTGCGCTGTATGCGTATGACGGAAGCGCTGAGACATGAGCAAGAAGAAGCAGCAAGCCGATGAAGCGCGGATAGCGGAGTACCTCGCCGCGCATCCCGACTTCTTTGAGCGCCACCCCGAAGTGATAGAGCGCCTGAACTTGTCGCCGCAGGATGTTGTCGGCAATGTGGCGATACTCGCGGAGAAGCAAACCCGGCAGTTGCAAAATCGCCACCACAAACTCGAGACGAGTTTTAAGACGGTGGTCAAAAATGCCACCGAGAATGAGCGGCGGAGTATCTGCCTGCACCGTCTGGCGGTGCGCCTGACGATGCGCGAATACAGCGGCCGGGCGCATGTGGCGGAGAGTGCGCTGGGTGTGTTGCGCGAAGAGTTGCCGATGAATATCATCAACATTATCGGCTGCGCCGACAGCCGGGATGGCAATAGCGGGGCGGACGACCCGCGGCTACGGAGCTTGGTGACATCGCTGTTTGCCGCCAACAAACCCGATTGCGGCCCGTTTGACGCGGCGGCCAAAGCGGCCATGTTCGGCAATCTCGCAAAGCGCATCGCATCCGCTGTCGTCATGCCGCTGTCGTGCCCCGGCGGCAGCGATGGCGGTCACATCGAACGCTTGGGCGTGCTGGTTTTTGGCAACACCTCGGCGGAAAGCTTCAAGGCCGGGATGGGAACGATGTTTCTGGTGCAGTGCGCGGAATTGATTGCCGCGACGCTTGCGCGGTGTGACGACCGGGCATGAACGCCGCAAGCGAAGGCGAAGAGATCTGCCGCCGCTTTCTTGACACGTTACAGGGCGCGCGCAACTATTCCGCGCATACGATCGATGCCTATCGCCGGGACATCGGACGCTTTCTGAAGTTTCTTGAGAGCGCGGGCGTCGCCTTTCGCCACATCGGCGAGTCGGCGGTGCGCGAGTATGTTTCCAACCGCTATCTGGCGGGCATCAAGGCGCGCAGCTTGCAGCGCGAGCTGTCGGCGATCAGACAATTCTTTGATTACTGCAAGCAAAAGGGAATCGTCAAAGACAATGTCGTGGCGGATGTCAAAGCCCCGCGCGGGGAGAAGCATTTGCCCGCGACATTGACGGTCGATCAGGTGGCGCACTTGCTCGATGCGCCGGACTCCGACGACCCCCTGGTCATTCGCGATCACGCGATGACGGAATTGATTTACTCAGCGGGCTTGCGCCTGTCGGAGTTGGTCGCCGCCGATCTCATCGACATGGATTTGGCGCAGGGTTCTATGCGGGTGATCGGCAAAGGCTCCAAGGAGCGCGAGACCCTGATCGGTCGGCGCGCGAAAGAATCTTTGCAAAGATGGTTTCCCGAACGCGCTAAGCTCGCCGCGGCGGATGAGGCCGCGGTGTTCGTCGGCCGCCACGGCGCCCGCATGAGCGCGCGCAATGTTCAGATGCGCCTGCGACAGTTCGCCCGCCGTCGCGGGCTGCCGCAACACCTGCACCCGCACATGTTGCGCCATTCGTTTGCCAGCCACCTGCTACAGTCGTCGGGCGACTTGCGGGCGGTGCAGGAATTGCTCGGCCACGCCGACATCAGCACGACCCAGATTTACACCCATCTGGATTTTCAACACCTCGCTAAGGTTTACGACAAGGCACACCCGCGCGCGCACAAGAAACCGAAATCCTGACACAGTGCTTGCGGGGGAGGTGATTTGTGTCAACGCGGAATCTTATGATGCAGGGCTACAATAGAGGTTGGTCTTTTTAACATTTTCCGACATAGGGAGGCGCGAGAGATTTAATACGGCGTAATACAGAAAATCCTTTATAATGACGCCATGCATCCTGTTTCCCCCATTGCTACTCTTCCGTCGTTGTCCCTCACGGGGCGGAGGCTGTTGCGTTTGTTGAAAGGCGACTTGAACTTTCACGGCACAAACGGGAAGTTTTCCTCGCATGGCTGGCATTCGTTTCCGGCGAAGTTTCCTCCGCAATTGCCTGGGATTTTCATTGAGGAATTGACCCGTCCCGGCGACCTTGTTTTAGATCCGATGATGGGTTCTGGCACGACTCTGGTGGAAGCGGTTCGTCAAGGCCGGCAGGCAGCGGGATGTGATATTGACCCTCTTGCTATTCTCATCGCCGGAGCGAAACTGTCGCCCGTCCCCGTCGCCAAAGCGGTGGGAAAGGGGGCGTGAATGGCCCGCCTTGACATCAGCGAAGCGCAAATTGAAGGCGCGTTTGTCGGGAACCTGGACCTGCTGGCAAAACGCCTGAAAACCGCCCATCCGCTCAAACTCATCGCCCGCCAATTCCCCATGAAAGGCGGCGACCAGCGGCTGGACATGCTCTTGACTTGCGGAAAGCGCCTCGCCCTCGTTGAACTGAAAGTCGGGGTTTTCTCGGACAAGCATTTGTAGCAAACGCTGCAATATCGGGAATCCCTGCGAGAAATGCAGGCGGCGGAGGAATTGCCGATGGGCGTCATCGACGCCTATCTGCTGGTCACGGCGGCGGGTTCCCCGCAAATCAATTCGGCGGCAAGGCAGGGCGTGCAGGTCGTTGCATACGACCCGCTGGAAGTGATGAGCGAGTACTTTCAGCGGATGACCTCGCTTTCGCGGTTCCTGCAAATCAAGCCCAAGGATTACGGGGCTTACAGTCTCACGCGCATTGCCAACATTGCGCGCACAATGGTGGACGGCAACACCTCCATGTCCGACATCGCCGCCGCAATTTCCCTCGACAAAGTCACCGTTTATCACATTCTGTCCGGAGCGGCGGACTTTGGCATCGTCCGCCAAAAGGGGGAGCATTGGTTCCTCACCGACTTTGGCGACGCCTTTGTTTCCGAGCAGGAAAGCCCGGGGATTCTTTCGCACAAGCAAACCGAAATGGTTCGGGAGTTTGTCTCCAAGCATCCGTTTCATTCGCCGACCGCGTTTGGCGTTTCCGCCGTTGTGGAGTGCGCGTTTTTGCTGGCGCGCAATTCCTATCCGGTGGATGTTGACGACCTGAACAAAAATTTTCGGATGGTCGGGGGCAAGATGAATGAATGGCAGGACAATGTCCTCGGGCGGCGAACCCGCGCGTTTGTGCGCTTTGCCTTGGAGTTGGACCTGCTGGGGCGAATTGGGAAAAAGGTGGTGATTACGCCCGCCGGATTCCGATTCGTCCTGATGATGCAGTTGCACAAGGGAATAGAAATGATTGAAGGCCTGTCCTTTCAGGAGGACGCGTAAAACAGGAGGCGACAAATGTCGAGCACATGGAAAACGGAAAGCGCCGCTTTGGGCGGCGGGGTTTGGATTCTCTCGCGCATGGGGCAAGAGTTCCCCGCCGAGCGCGTCATTGCGGGCGTTGCGGCGGAATTGGAAATGGTCCAGCGGCAAGGCGCGGACGCTTGGGGGAAATTCGGCGACGGCGTTATTGAAATGCCGCGTCCGGATTCCGCGTTGTCGGTTGTCTCCCGGACCCGCAGTCCGGCGCTGTTCCGGCGCGTGATTCGGTTTTGCCGAATGGAAAAGCGCAGGGTGTTTTTGCAAGCGGTCGCCGCCGAGGCCCGGAGCGTTGCGATTCCGGCGGAAAACCGGGGGAGGTTGTTGCGGGCGGCGAAGCGGTTGGAGTTGGCGGATGATGAATCCGGCAAGCGCGATTTGCGCGAATGCCTGACGGCGATATTTTCGGCGAAAGCGGGGGAGATTGCCGATTTGGTTTTTCGGGGCGACGACGAAGCCAACGCCGCCATCGGAGATGATGTCGCCGATTTGTTTGGGGTTCTGTCCCCCGCCGCGGGTTGCGCCGTGAATTTCTGCAACCTGATTTGGTGGAAACAGGAATACGGCGTGTCGACAATTGTTCCCGATTCTCTGCGACGGGAAATACGCGACGCGCGGAAAATGGGGGAGGATTTGTATCTGGTGCGCGCGCCGTTCGCAAAACGCCCGGACGGAGGGGTTAAATCTGATTCGCAACCGCAAGGGCAAAACGCCGCACATTGTTATTGTGACCGGCGAACCAATGCCGGCCCGGTTGGCTTCGCTGGCACTGGGGACGGGCGACATTGACTGCGTTTACCACTTTGCATTGCGCGAGTTGCGGGCGGCGGCAAAGCAAGAACCGGATGGTAGCGACATGCTAGATATTTTGGTGTCTGGGCGGCGGTTGCGCGACATTAGCGATTTGCCGTTTGACTTGGCAATCTGACTCTACCCGCCTTTAGGCTGGCTTTTGCCCGAAATGCAGTGCTCCGCTATTTTTTCCATAATGCTGTCTAGTTCTCGGTCAACGCCATCTATGGCTGCCATCCGAATGCCTTCTGAAAAATGCTCCATATGTAACGGAACTGCTCTTTCCATAACATAATCAATCTTTCCGCAGTTAACAAGGGCAGTCTCCTTTCCTGTTAGCAGGACGACAAAAAAGATGAAGTCGGGAAAATCTACGAATCCAGTATATTCAAGGACAATCGGCAAGTCTGGGCGAGCAATGTGCGCCCTCCGAAGATGCATGTCCGCGCCATCCCGGCGGAAAAAAAGTCACGGGGACATATGACATTTCCACCTTGGTTTCAGGGGGATACCGATTGAAGTTCTCCTCTTGCTTGTTCAAGAGTTGTTTCATCGTGCGGACTTTGGTGTCATTCTTGTGCCACATGTTGATATACATATAGTCTTGGGATGCTATGGATACCTCTAATAAATCAAGAGGGGTGCCTCGCTGATACAGGTATGCCAAAGGAGCGCTGGACATGTCGCCAAGCCTGTCCCTGTTGTCAACCACCCATCCAAACGGGGCGGTTAAGAGAACACCATGCGAATCCACATAAGGGAATCCCCATTTGGATTGAAACATCCACAGATTAATGGGATCCGTGGTAAGGATGTCCAACTCAATGCCCTGCCTCTCGCTCTGGGCCCTCTTCAAGGCACCGGAAGTGTAGCCCACATTCGTTACGAGAATGCCCCTGTCGGCGCGGACATCGCGCACCAGCCCGGCGAATGATTCCACAACCCCGACATTCACTTTGCGGTTGAAGTATTTTCCGTCCACAACGATGTTGACCGTTCGTCCGGCCGCCCGATCCCGAATGAGCACATCAATTTGTCGCCTTGCGCCGGACTTCCCTTCCAATTTTTGGTTCCGGAGAACCTGCGCTTCGGGAAATAACATGCGAAATTCGGCATGAATTTCTCGCTCGTATTCCTTCCAGTTCATTGTGTTTATTCACCTCACGACTCCCGCCATACGGACAGGATGGATATTGACTACATTTTTCTTTTCCGCTATTTTTGAAAAGAGTCTTCCTTTGATTCAAAGCAACAAACAGGATGAGCAAGATAATTTTCGCCCGCCTCACCTGCTGAAATTATGCCATACTCTCTCCTAAAAAAATTGCACTCGGCGGCAAAAAGCAGGTGCAGTTCCGCTCTTCTGCCGTAAACTTCCGTGTCCGCAGATGATTGCCCCGCGCGAATTGCGGGAAGAAATTTAAAAGTGGCTCGTTCCGGTCGCTGGTGCGGAAGCGTTTGCCTTCGGCGGTTTCGCGCTCAATTACAACGCTAACCGGCTCGTCGCTACCATCGCCCGACGGGGCATTCGTCAAGCGAGGCGGCATGCTGTTAGAATAACACATCCGCCATGCGGATACGGAGATTATGGAAACGCGCATCAAACCGACCGAAATACATTTGCACCAGGCTTCAAGGGCGCTTGAAATCGCTTTTGAAGACGGTAAAAACTTCAAGATGAGTTGTGAGTACCTGCGCGTGTATTCGCCGTCCGCCGAGGTAGCGGGGCACGGCCCGGGGCAGGAAGTGTTGCAGGTCGGCAAGGAGGATGTCAATATTTCCGCGATTGAACCGGTCGGTAATTATGCGGTCAAACTCGTGTTTGACGACGGCCATAGCAGCGGTATATACGCATGGAATTATCTCTACTCGCTCGGTGCAAACTATGAGGAAAACTGGCAACGCTATTTGCAGCGCCTGAAAGAAAGCGGCCATGAGCGCCGCACCGATCGTCTCAACTGAGAATGAGCGCGCTGTGGGTTCCCATCTCACTGCTGGCGGCGTGCATGCAGGTCGCGCGAACCGGCTTGCAGAAGTCACTGAAAGCGGACTTGGACGACTGGTCTGTAACATGGGTGCGAAGCGGATTCGCGCTGCCTTTGGCGGGGTTGTATGCTTTGGCAGCGGAGGTTTCGGGCTTTGGTGTCTCGCCGCCCGCTGCCGGGTTCTGGATGTGGTGCGCGTTGTCGGCGTTGGCGCAAGTGATTGCAACGGCGGTGCTGGTAGCGCTTTTTTCGCGCAGGAACTTCGCGGTTAGTACGGCGTTTTCAAAGACAGAGGCCCCTCAGATTGCGTTGTTTGGATTTTTGCTTTTTGGCGAAAGTGTTTCCGGTTTGGGCGCATTGGCAATCGTTTTGGGATTTTGCGGCGTGTTACTGATGATGGTCGGCGGCGGTTTGGCGCGGGGATATCTGCGGGACATGGACGGGCGGGAATGCCTAACCGCATGCGCGCAGGGTCTGGCAGCGGGATTCTTTTTTGCCTTGACAGCGCTTTTCATTCTGTGCGCATATGACACGCTGGACGGCAATGCATTCGGCGCGTCGGCTGTGACCTTGCTGGCGGTGATCGCGATGCAGACAGTCGGCTTGGGCGCGGTACTTTTGTTTTTCCGCCGCGGCGCTTTCGGGCGGATATGGGCGGTACGAAGGCGGTGCTTTGCGGTGGGATTGACGAGCGTGTTGGGTTCGGCGTGTTGGTTTGCCGCTTTCGCCTTGACGCATCCGGCATATGTGAAAACCTTGGCGCAGGTGGAGCTACCGCTGGCGTGGTTAGTCGGGCGGCGGGCGTTTCGGGAGCATCCGGACAGCTTTGAACTTGCGGGTATGGCGCTGGTAGGGGCGGGCGCGGTCGCGGCGGCTTTTGCCGGATAGCGCGAGCGGCTACAATGTCGTCAAAAGAGGAGAGCAATGGATAAACGCGCGACACACTTCGGCTACAAGACGGTATCTATGGATGAGAAAACGCAGATGGTGAAGAATGTCTTTCAGTCGGTTACACAGAACTATGATTTGATGAATGACCTGATGTCGTTCGGCACCCACCGCATATGGAAGCGTGCCGCGATAAACCTGTGCGGCTTGCGTGAGGGGATGTCACTGCTTGATCTTGCTAGTGGCACCGGAGACATGGTCAAACTCGCCCGCCCGTCACTTGGCGCCAGCGGGCGCATCGTGGCGGCGGACATCAGCGCCGACATGTTGCGCAAGGGACGCGATGCGATGATGGATGCCGGCATTACGACCGCCGAGCATGTCGAATGCGATGCGGAGGCGTTGCCGTTTGACGACTGCCGGTTTGGGTGTGTGCTGACCGCTTTTGGCTTGCGCAATGTGGCCGACAAGGAAGCCGCCATTGCGAACGCCTATCGCGTGCTCAAGCCCGGCGGGCGATTTGTCATCCTGGAGTTCTCAAGCCCGCACAAGTGGCTGGATAAATGGTATCGGATGTATTCTTTCAATGTCATCCCCTTGCTTGGCAAATACATCGCATCCGATGAGGCCAGTTACCGCTATCTGGCGGAATCCATCCGCATGCATCCCGACCAGCGGACTCTGCGCGCGATGATGACCGACGCCGGCTTTGAACGCTGCGAGTATTTCAATATGAGCGGCGGCATCGTCGCAATTCACAGGGGCTACCGCTTGCAATGAGTGTGGATGCTGATTTTGCCGCAGTGATAGAGAAAGCGGTCAACGCCTGTCTCCGCTATGACGCGCGCGCGAGCGACGAGCTGCGCCCTCTGCGCGGCAAAGTCATCGGCTTTGACATCGCCACTTTTGACAAGCGCATTTTTTTCCTGCCGCGCGCAGACGGGACGCTTGAGGTTGTCGCCGAGTGCGACGGCGAGCCGGATACCTTGATCAAGGCGCGGGCGGCGGATTTTTTCCGTCTTGCCGTCGGCGATGACAGCGAAGCAAGAGCCGAGATTTCCGGCGACATCAATTTGGGCGACGCCTTTCGGCGCATATTCCGGCACATAGATTTTGACTGGGAAGAGTTGCTCGCCCCGTGGCTCGGGGATGCGCTTGCAAACGAGATCGGGCGCGGCGCGCGAGATGTTCTCGGCTGGCTGAAGTACTGCGGCGGCGCGTTGTCCGACAACGCCGGCGAGTACCTGCGCGACGAGACACGACAGGCGGTCGATCGCGATGAGGTCAATGACTTCATTCAAAAAGTCGACAGCCTGCGCGATGCGGTCGACCGCTGCGAAGAGAAACTGAACCGGCGCGGGCGCTGATGCGACCAATCGCACAAACGAACACTCCGCCTTGCGCGAAGCGCGTGCTTGGGGATGTATAATGAAGGTTTCATGCGGGATGACTCATAATGTTTCACATCGGCTCACACTTTAGAATGTGTGCGCTTTGCGCGGCGATGATGCTCGCCGCCGCGGATGCCCTTGCGCAAACCTCCGGTAACGAATGCGCCGCCGGAACGGAGTCGGTCACGGCGCATTCCACAACCGCGTGTCTTCCGTCCGCCGCCGCACAAGCGTTTCGGGACTGCCGCGACGCGGGATGGACTGTCATGTTGACTGCTACGTCGTCAGTTTGCAGTATGCCGTTTCGCCTTTACGGCGCAACGCAAAACTCCGGCGTCTCCGGCTCGGACTGCCTGATTCACGGCATAATGTCCACCACCGCCTGCTCCGACATTTTCGGGACCCCGCCCAAGTTTCCCAAAGCATCTGACCATACCGATGTTGTCGTCAATGACATCAACACCAAGCGTTTTCAAGCCAACTGCGACCTGTCCGGCAACGCCCCCGGCGGTTATCCGCCCGACCACAACTTGAACGGCGAAACCGAATGCGTCTGCGATCGGGCCTCGTACGTCGACCCATGGCCGAACTGCACACCCTTTCCGACCGGCTTAACCTCCGCCGAGCGGGAGGGGATTCGCGCATGTACGGATCAAGGCTGGACTATTTCCACCGCCACCGCCTACTTCAAATGCGACATCCCGCTGACCTCCGGCGAGGGAAATTCTGACGGGTGCGTTTTCGGCGAGGGTACGCCGCAGTGCGCGGATGTATTCGGCGAGCAGATCATCCTGCCGGAAAAGGAGGATTCGGTTCGGTATGTTTTCAGCTGCGGGGCGGGCATGTCTCCGGCGGGTGCGAATCTGAATGGCGCGACGGAATGCGTTCAAAACCTGCTCTTGCGGCTGCGCCTATTCTTGGAAGGCCCGTTGCGGTAGCGGGTATCCTGCGGCGGAGAAGGGGAGTGAAGGTGTGCAGGGGTGAGACAGGAGGCGCTTGCACACAACCGAATGTGTGGTATAGTGCGACATCCTTTTGACGCAAGTGCAGATGAAACTTGCGAATGATTGAATGTGTGGTATAGTGCAAGACTTATATTGAGCAAACGCCTTCGCTGGCCACGAGTTATCAGGAGTAACAGATATGAATAAACAGATTTTTAATATACTACTCTTCAGAGGAAGCGACCCAATGTGTCGCGCCATTATAGGTAAAAGCATGAACAAAAAAGTTATTAATACTACCCCCCCCCCCCCCCCCCCACCCACCCCTGAACAGAAGGCGGCGATGACCCGGCGTAGCCTCTGGTTGCTGGTCATGCTCGCCCTGTTCGCCGTCTGCGAACAGGCACAGGCGCAGGACACCGCACCGGACTTTGGCAATGCGCAGGTGACTGGTTCGGATCTGATCTGGCTGACCGACCGAGACCTCAATCTGATCTTGCCCGCGGCTACCGGCGGCAACGGCGCCATCACCTACAGCTTGTCGCCGGTCCTGAACAACGCTTCCGGCCTGACCTTTGATGCGGCTACTCGCACCATCAGCGGCCGACCGGCTTTGTCTGTCGGTACCAACGACTACACGCTGACAGCCACCGATGCCGACGGCGATACCGATACGCTGACATTTAGGGCCGAAGCGCAAGCCGATTCGGCGCCGGCCTTTGCCGATGATGCCACCGTTGCCAACCAGACCTGGATATCGCATCTTGCCATTAATCTGGCGTTGCCCGCAGCCAGCAGCGCTACCGCGGGTAATATCCTCCTTGATGCCGCACAGACGCAAAACTTGGCTCCGCTCACCTATGCCCTGACCCCGGCTTTGCCTGCGGGCTTGCGCTTTGATGCCGACACCCGCACCATCAGCGGCGCACCCGCCGCTACCGCAACCGCCATCACCTATGCCTACACGGTCGCCGATGGCGACAGCAATACCTCGCCCGACGATGCGGATACCCTGACGTTCGCCATCGCCATCAATGCCACTTCTTGCGCCGATGGCAAGGTGCCGCTGGACGGGGACGACTCGTGCGTGACTCCGGCGGAGAAATGCGCGATGAGGGGATGGGACAAAACCACCGGAGCGGTTTGCCATTTTGGAAACAGGGGGGGACTACGCGATTTACGATCTCAGAAACTTCACCGGCAATCTCATCAACACCGATAGCGACGGCTTATGCAACATAACACCCGGCGCGGCAAGCGGCATTTCGGAATGCACAGATGTGTTTGGCCCGAATTATGAGTTTCCCCAAATTCCGAATCCGGCTGTGCTCACCCGCTATGTTTACAACTGCGACCCGGACGGGACGCGCGGTCTGGTTCCGGCGACTTACAACGCCATCGGCGCCATAGGTTGCGCTTGCGCCAATCCCGCCAAGGTTCCGCGCGATGCGATTTTCGGCAATTTAGCCAACGGTCCCCGAGTGATGCTTACCGGCCAATGCGCTTGTCCGGAGGGGACGACGGAGAATGCGGCCGGCGCTTGCGTTGCGGCTCTGCGCCTGCGGCTACGCCTTTTTCTTGAAGGCCCGCTACGGTAGCGAGTGCCCTGCGGCGGAGAAGGGGAGTGTTAGGTGCAAAAAGGGGTGAGACAGGAGGCACTTGCGGATGCAAGACTTATATTGAGTAAACGCCTTCACTGGTCACAATGTTAGGAGTAATAGATATGAATCAAAAAATGATTAATACTACCCCCCCGAATTGGCGGGTAGCACGAACCCGGCTTAGCCTCTTACCACTTATTCTGCTCACCCTGTTCGCAGTCTGCGACCCGGCACAGGCGCAGAACGCCACTGGCGAACCGGCGGTAACGGCGGCGGATGGCGCCGATTTGACGATGGCGGGGCCCAATGAGGACAGCCTGCTCACCGCCACCACGGGCACCATAGAAAACCCCGCTGGCATAGGTACTGTCTTCTGGCAATGGCAATCCGCCCCCGCTCCCGACACCGGCGCTCCGGCGGCCAACGTATACACCAACATAGACGGGGCCACTGCCGCCACTTTTACGCCCCTGCAGGAACATGTCGGCAAATTTTTGAACGCCTGCGCCTTCTTCCATGATAATGATTTCAACGTTGAGATTTTGTGTTGGGCCTCCGTCGCCGCAGTTGCCAATGTCAACGATGCCCCGACGGCTACCGACAACACCATAATGGTGTCCAATACCGCCGATGCCGACAACCCCTACAAATTCTCGGCCAGCGCCTTCGCCTTTGCCGATGAGGAGGATGGCGACAGTCTGGCCAGCGTCACCATAGTGACCCTGCCAACCACCGGCACCCTGAGTCTGAATGGCACGGCCCTGAGCGCCGTCCCCGAAAGTCCCATAACCGCCGCCCAGCTGGAGGCGGGCGCTCTGACCTACTATCCGGCGGCCGACCAACAGCCCACCGACCCCTCCGCCGCCGCCTACGACAGTTTCACATTCCGCGTGACCGACGATGGCGACCAGCCCGATGCCGATACCGACACCACCAGCGCCAACGCCGCTACCATGAGCATCCGTCTGGCAGTAGGACACCTGCGCTTGCGGCTACGCCTCTTCTTGGAAGGCCCGCTACGGTAGCGAGTGCCCTGCGACGGAGAAGGGAAGTGAGGTGCGCAGGGGTGAGACAGGATGCGCTTGCGGATAACCGAATGTGTGGTATAGTGTGACATCCTATTGACGCAAGCGCAGATGAAACTTGCGAATGATTGAATGTGTGGTATAGTGCAAGACTTATATTGAGCAAACGCCTTCGCTGGCCACGAGTTATCAGGAGTAACAGATATGAATAAACAGATTTTTAATATACTACTCTTCAGAGGAAGCGACCCAATGTGTCGCGCCCTGCTAGGCAAAAGCATGAATAGCGAGATTATTAATACTACCCCCCCCCCCCCCCCCCCCCCCCCCCCTGCATTGGCGGGTAGCACGAACCCGGCTTAGCCTCTTACCGCTTCTTCTGCTCGCCCTGTTCGCAGTCTGCGAACCGGCACAGGCGCAGAACGCCGCCGGCGAACCAGCGGTAACTGCGGCCTTTTCTACTCAAGCTCTTACGGCTCATCAACAGAACGCCACCGGCGAGCCGGCGGTAACGGCGGCGGATGGCGCCGATTTGACGATGGTGGGACCCAATGAGGACAGCCTGCTCACCGCCACCACGGGCACCATCATGGACCCCGATGTCATAAGCGCTTTAGCCGCCTGGCAATGGGGAATGGCCGACACCAGTGACGGCACCTACGCCAACATAGACGGGGCCACTGCCGCCACCTTTACGCCCCTGCAGGAGCATGTCGGCAAATTTCTGCAAGCCTGCGGTGCCTTTTTGGATAATACCGGCGCCCTCGAGATTTTGTGCTGGAACTCCGTCGCCGCAGTTGCCAATGTCAACGATGCCCCGACGGCTACCGACAACACCATAATGGTGTCCAATACCGCCGATGCCGACAACCCCTACAAATTCTCGGCCAGCGCCTTCGCCTTTGCCGATGAGGAGGATGGCGACAGTCTGGCCAGCGTCACCATAGTGACCCTGCCAACCACCGGCACCCTGAGTCTGAATGGCACGGCCCTGAGCGCCGTCCCCGAAAGTCCCATAACCGCCGCCCAGCTGGAGGCGGGCGCTCTGACCTACTATCCGGCGGCCGACCAACAGCCCACCGACCCCTCCGCCGCCGCCTACGACAGTTTCACATTCCGCGTGACCGACGATGGCGACCAGCCCGATGCCGACACCGACACCACCAGCGCCAACGCCGCTACCATGAGCATCCGCCTGGCAGTAGGACACCTGCGCTTGCGCTTGCGCCTCTTTCTTGAAGGCCCGTTGCGGTAGCGGGGCCAACCTGCATCTCTTCTCGCACCATTGTGATGACTCCCCCGCAAGGGGAGTGCGGTTGGCGTAACCCCGAAACTTTCCTTCGCCGCATCTCGCCGCCTGCGGCTCGGCCTGCGATGCGCCCGCGAGGGGCGGGTGTGGCTTGGTCTCTGCGGGGTGCGCACGGTCGGTGTAACCCCGAAACTTTCCTTCGCCGCATCTCGCCGCCTGCGGCTCGGCCTGCGATGCGCCCGCGAGGGGCGGGTGTTGCTTGGCCTCTGCGGGGAGCGGCGGTCAGGGGGAGCGATATATGCGAATGTGGCATAGAATACACAGGCGATGCAAAGAGTTTTCTATCCATCTATTTTGATTACGATGTCTGCGGCGTGTGCTACGCGTGAGTGCGCCGGTCGGTCGTCGTCTTTGACAATTTTGATTACGGCGACCGCCGCATGCGTTGCGCGTAATTTTTTGCCGGGCCGAAGCGCTGCGGCGTTGCGGTCGACCGCTGTGAAGAGAAACCGACTCGGTGATTGACGATGCTGATCACGCAACTTCCAAGGATATTAAAAATAAACATGGTTTTGATAAACCGCGGGCTGGATGAGATCGTGCTCAAGATTCCGTTCTTGCGCCCGGCGCATTTTCTCTTTCATCTGATGCCGTGGAATTGGTTCGGTCGCAAGAAGCAGCCGCTTGCGGTGCGCATACGGCTCGGGCTTGAGGACTTGGGGCCGATCTTTGTCAAGTTCGGTCAAATGCTGTCGACCCGTCCCGATCTGTTGCCCGAGGATGTCATTGCCGAGTTGTCAAAACTGCAGGACAAGGTGCCGCCGTTTGCCGAAGAAGCGGCGCGACAGATTATCGAGAAGCGGCTCGGCGACAAGGCGGAGAATGTCTTCCGGCAGTTTGACTCCGCGCCGTTGGCGTCGGCTTCGATCGCACAGGTGCACGCTGCGGCGCTTAAAAGCGGCGAGTCGGTTGTCGTCAAGGTGTTGCGCCCCGCCGTGCGCAAGGTCATCCGCCGTGATATAGAACTCTTGCACACGATGGCGCGGATGGCGGAGCGGTATTTCCCGCAATCCCGCAGGTTGCATCCGGCGGATGTCGTCGCCGAGTATGAGAAGACCCTGATGAACGAGATCGACCTGTTGCGCGAGGCGGCCAATGCGAGCCAGTTGCGGCGCAACTTTGATAACTCTCCGTTGCTTTATATACCGCGCGTCTATTGGGATTATTGCCACAGCGATGTCATTGTGATGGAGCGAATTTACGGTATTCCGGTCAACGACACGGAGCGGCTGAAGGCGGCGGGCATCAATCTGAAGAAGCTCGCCGAGACCGGCGTGGAGATTTTTTTCACGCAAGTGTTTCGCGATAATTTTTTCCATGCCGATATGCACCCCGGCAATATCATGGTGTCCGCCGAATCGCCGGACAACCCGCAATATCTCGGCGTTGATTTTGGCATCGTCGGCACGCTGGCCGCCGAAGACCAGCGCTACCTTGCGGCCAATTTTCTGGCATTTTTCAATCACGATTATCGGCAAGTCGCCAGACTGCACATCCGTTCCGGCTGGGTGCCGGCGGATACCCGCGAGGACGAACTTGAGGCGGCGGTGCGCACGGTGTGCGAGCCGATCTTTCAGCAGCCTTTGAGCCGCATATCGTTCGGGCTTCTGTTGTTGCGCCTGATCAAGGTCGCCCGCCAGTTCAATATGGAGGTGCAACCCCAACTGGTGCTGTTGCAGAAAACACTGCTCAATATAGAGGGGCTTGGCCGGCAGATTTATCCGGATTTGGATTTGTGGGATACGGCCAAGCCGTTTCTTGAGCGGTGGATGGCGCAGCGCCGGGACCCGAGGGTCTTGGCCAAGAAACTCGCGCGGCGCTTGCCCGAGATCATCGAGCAACTCGTCGATCCCAAGGGCGCGTTCCCGATGACAGCGGCGGCGCCGCCGACAGACACGCGCGACATCGCAAGGTTGCAACGCGAGATCGCGGTATTGCGGCGGGTCATTGTCGCGGTCGTTGTCATCGCCGCGCTCGGTCTTGCCATCGCGTATTGGCATGGATAGCGTACGCGAACAACTGCTGGCCGGTCTCAACGAGGAACAGCGGGCGGCGGTGACCGCGCCGCCGCAGTCGGCATTGGTGATCGCGGGCGCCGGCAGCGGCAAGACCCGCGTCCTCACGCACCGCATCGCGTGGCTGTGCCACAGCGAGGACATATCGCCGTATGCGGTGGTCGCGGTGACCTTCACCAACAAGGCGGCGCAGGAGATGCGCCGGCGCGTGGAAGATTTGACAGAGGGGTCGGCGCGCAGTATGTGGATAGGCACGTTTCACGGCATCTGCAACCGCATCCTGCGCCGGCATTACGAGGCGGCGGAGTTGCCGCAATCGTTTCAGATTCTGGATGCGCAAGATCAACTGCGCATCATCAAGCGCATCACCAAAGCGCTCGGGTTGGATGAGAAAAAGTGGCCGCCCAAGCAGACGCAGTATCTGATCAACGATTACAAAGAGCTGGGCAAGCGGGCGGCGGCGGTTCAGGAAGAAAACCCGGCGCACGCGCGTCTGCTGAGAATCTACGCCGAGTACGAAGCGCACTGCCGCCGCTCGGGGCTGGCGGATTTTACCGAATTGCTATTGCGCACCGTCGAGTTGTTGCGCGATAACGAGGAGGTTCTGGAGCAGTACCAACACCGCTTTCGTCATATTCTGGTCGATGAATTTCAGGATACCAATACGCTTCAATACGCCTGGATTCGGTTGCTGGCGGGGCGGGACATTCCGGTGTTTGTGGTCGGCGATGACGACCAGTCCATTTACGGCTGGCGCGGCGCGTGCGCGCGCAACATACGCGACTTCGGCAAAGACTTTGCCAATGCCGGCGTGTATCGGTTGCAGCGCAACTACCGCTCAAACGGCAACATTCTCAAAGCCGCCAACGCGCTGATTGAAAACAACCGCGATCGGATGGGCAAGAACCTCTGGACTAAGGCGGAGGACGGGCCGCCGATCAAAGTGTTTGCCGCTTACAACGAAGGCGATGAGGCCGAGTTTGTCGTCGCGCAGGCGGCGCATTGGATCGATGAGGCGGGGCATCGGCGCGCAGAGGTCGCTGTGCTCTATCGTTCCAATGCGCAGTCGCGGGTAATCGAGCAGGCGTTGATTAAAAAAAGCATACCGTACCGGGTGTACGGCGGCATGCGCTTCTTTGAGCGCGCGGTGATCAAACACGCGATGGCGCATATGCGGCTTTTTTGCCACCGCGCCGATGACCCGTCGTTTGAGCGCATCGTCAATTTCCCGCCGCGCGGGATCGGCGAGCGCACCTTGGAAGCGGTCAGAGAACGCGCCCGCGCCGATGATTGCGGTTTGTGGAACGCCGCCGTGCGCCTGATCAAAGAGGACGAGTTGACGCCCAGAAGCGCGTCGTCTCTGTCTGAGTTTTGCCTGATGGTGGAGCATTTGGCCGATGGCATTGCGCCCGAGCATATGCTCTCCGAATTGGCCGCGCGCATCGCCAAGCGGCTGGCGGCGCACTACGAAAAGAGTTACGCCAAGAACTCCGATGAAGCGGCGATTTCAAACATGGAGAATCTGGAGGAGTTTATCGCGGCGGCGCGGGAGTTTGAGTCGTCTTTTGAAGCGGAGAAAGAACAGATGGCCGAAGACGAGCGGGAAGAAAACATCATGGATGCTTTTCTGACTCACGCCGCGCTGGAAGCAAGCGAGACGCAGGGCGGATATGAAGAAGACTGCGTGCAACTGATGACATTGCATTCGGCAAAGGGGCTGGAGTTTCCGCTGGTCATCATCGTCGGCCTTGAGGAAAATCTGTTTCCGCACGCGCGCAGCATGGCGACGGCGGAGGATTTGGAGGAAGAGCGGCGCCTTTGCTATGTCGGGATTACCCGCGCCCGCGAACGCTTGGTGATGACGTATGCCGAGGAGCGCAACCGCGGCTATGGCACGCCGGTGTTTGCCGATATGTCGCGCTTTTTGCAAGAGTTGCCGGCAGAGTTGCTGGAAGAAGTGCGCCCGCGCATTCAGATCAAGCGCCCGTCGCGCGAGCGGGCGTCTTCCGACCCCGCGCAAACGCGCTTCGCTCCCGATCTCGGAATCAATATCGGTCAGGCGGTCCGACACAGCGCCTTTGGCGACGGTGTTGTGCTGAATCTTGAAGGGGCGGGCGAACACGGCAGGGCGCTGGTGCGCTTTAGAAGCGAGGGCGAGAAGTGGTTGGTCTTGGCTTACGCCAAGCTCGAACTCATCGCCTGAAATCTTTTCCGAACAGCGTGGCGTATATCCGCAGCAGTGCGCCGCCGCTGATGCAGGCATCGGCGATGTTGAATGTCGGTCAGGCGGTCCGACACAGCGCCTTTGGCGACGGTGTTGTGCTGAATCTTGAAGGGGCGGGCGAACACGGCAGGGCGCTGGCGCGCTTTAGGAGCGAGGGCGAGAAGCGGCTGGTCTTGGCCTGCGCCAAGCTCGAACTCATTGCCTGAAATCTTTTCCGAACAGCGTGGCGTATATCCGCAGCAGTGCGCCGCCGCTGATGCAGGCATCGGCGATGTTGAATGTCGGCCAGCGGAAGGCCCCGTAGCGCAGATCCAGAAAATCCACGACGCGCCCGTACGCCAGCCGGTCGCAGAGGTTGCCGAGTGCGCCGCCCAGAATCATCGTGATGCCGATGCCGGCGCGCGCCTCGTTATCGCGCTGGCGCGCTTTGGGAGCGAGGGCGAGAAGCGGTTGGTCTTGGCCTGCGCTAAACTCGAACTCATCGCCTGAAATCTTTTCCGAACAGCGTGGCGTATATCAGCAGCAGTGCGCCGCCGCTGATGCAGGCATCGGCGATGTTGAATGTCGGCCAGTGGAAGGCCCCGTAGTGCAGATCCAGAAAATCCACGACGCGCCCGTACGCCAGCCGGTCGCAGAGGTTGCCGAGTGCGCCGCCCAGAATCATCGTGATGCCGATGCCGGCGCGCGCCTCGTTATCGCGCAGGTGTCTGAGCCAGCCGATGAGTATGACGCAGATGACGAGCGTGATGACGACGAAGAACCAGCGTTGCCAGCCGCCGGCATCGCTGAGGAAGCCGAATGCTGCGCCGGTGTTGTAGATCAGACTCAGGTTGAACCACGATGTGACCGGCAGCGGCGTGTGCGGCGTGAGCCAGTGCTCGGCGGCAAGTTTGCTCGCCTGATCAAAGGCTAAGATTGCGGCGGCGGCGATGAGCCATTTACGCATGGCGACGCACTTCCCCTTCGCCGCTGACATTGGCGACACAGCGCGCACACAGCGACGGATGCTCGCTGTCGTCGCCGACATCTTCGCGGATGTGCCAGCAGCGCGCGCATTTCTCGCCGGCGGCGGCGGTGATGCGCACGGCGATATCGTCGGCGGTCTTGACGGCGTCTTGCGGCGCGTCTGCCGCATCGGCCACTGTCGCACTTGATGTGATCAGCACAAAGCGCAACTCGTCTTCCAAACGCGACAGCACGTTCCGATCGTCATCGCCGCAGAATATATCTGCCGCGGCATCCAGCGAAGAGCCGACGACGCCGGCTTGGCGTTGCGCTTCGATCTCTTTCAACACCAGGTCGCGGATCGCAATCACCCGCTGCCATTGTTGCGGCGTCAACAGGCTCTCGCCGTCAAATGCCGGCAGCGCGCGATGCCAGCGTTCAACGAAGACCGATTGCTCGCGCGGCCCGGGAATGCGCTGATAGATTTCTTCGGCGGTGAAACTCAGAACCGGCGCGATGCAGCGCGTCAGCATATGCGCGATGTGCCAGAGCGCGGTCTGTGCCGAGCGACGTCCGATGCTGTCAGCCGGCATCGTGTAGAGGCGGTCTTTGATTACATCCAGATAGAAGCCGCCCATTTCCACAGTGCAAAATTTGTGTGCCCGCTGGCAGACCGAATGCAGGACATAGTCGTTGTAGTCTTTCTCCGCCGCGTCTTGCAATGCCGCCGCCGCTTCCACCGCCCAGCGGTCCAGCGCCAGCATCCGCCGCCCGTTAAGCGCGTGGGTTTGCGGGTCAAAGTCGCACATATTGGATAACAGAAAGCGCGATGTGTTGCGTATGCGTCTGTAGGTGTCGGTCATGCGCGTCAATATCTCTTTGGAGATCGACATCTCTGAGGTGTAGTCGGTGGCGGCGACCCACAGCCGCAGGACATCGGCGCCGACAGCGCCGATGGTCTCTTGCGGGGCGATGACATTGCCTTGTGACTTGGACATTTTTTTGCCGAATTTATCGACGACAAAGCCGTGAGTCAAAACCGCTTTGTACGGCGGCTTGTCGCGGTACGCCATGGAGGTGATCAGCGAAGACTGGAACCAGCCGCGGTATTGGTCCGACCCTTCAAGGTAGAGGTCGGCGGGGCATTCCAGTTCGTCGCGCTGATCCAACACGCACGCGTGCGTCACGCCGGAGTCAAACCAGACATCCAGCGTGTCATGGACTTTGACATAGTCTTCGGCGGCATCGCCGAGCAACTCCGAGGCGCGCAGCGAAAACCACGCATCAACCCCGTCCTTCTCTATGCGTTGTGCGACTTGTTCTATCAGCGCCGGGGTGTCGGGGTGTAATTCGCCGGTTTCTTTGTGTGCCAGAACCGCAATCGGCACGCCCCAGCGCCGTTGCCGCGAGATGCACCAGTTAGGCCGCGCCCGCAACATGCCGCCGAGGCGCTTGCCGCCCCAGTCGGGTATCCAACTCACCTTCTCGCACGCCTGTGCGGTGCGCGATACGAGGTCGCGCGCTGTGAGCGAGACGAACCATTGCGGCGTTGCCAGAAAGATGAGCGGGGTTTTGTGTCGCCAGCAATGCGGGTAGCTGTGGTTATGAGCGGCGGCGCACAAGAGCTTGCCGCGGGTTTGCAATATATCGACAATCGCGTCATCGGCTTTGCGCAGGTGTGCTTTGGGCACGACCCCCTCGCTGTCGGCGATGACCCCGTTAACGGTGACCGGAGTTTCAATCGGCAAGTCGTATTGGCGCCCGAGTTGGTAGTCGTCAACGCCGTGCGAGGGCGCGATGTGCACGGCGCCGGTGCCGGTTTCCAGAGTCACGTAATCGCCGCATACGACCGGCGCTTTGCGCGCATAGAAAGGGTGTTGCAACGACAGCAACTCCAAGTCTTTTCCTTTTACCGTGGCGATGGTTTCTGTGGCTTGCAAGCCGTAACGTTGCAGGCAGGCTTCGGCCAGCGCTTGGGCCAATATCAGCGCGCCTTTTGTCGTTTGCAGCAAGACATAGTCGCTTGTCGGGTGCAGTGCGACGGCTTGATTGGCCGGCAGTGTCCAGCCTGTCGTCGTCCAAATCGGAATGCCGACATCGCCTTGCAGTTGTGCGCCGATGCGCGCGCCTAACTCACCGGCGTCCGCGCTAAACAATACATCCAGCGCGGTGGAGGTCTTGTCCTTATATTCCACTTCGGCTTCGGCGAGCGCCGAAGCGCATTCAAAGCACCAGTGCACCGGGCGCAAGCCCCGGCTCATATAACCTTTTTCAATCAGGTTGCCGAGCGTGCGCAGTATGTTTGCTTCGGTTGCAAAGTCCATGCTTGAATAGTGGTTTTCCCAATCGCCGATGACGCCGAGGCGGATGAAGTCCCGCTTTTGCTTCTCTATCTGCTCGGCGGCGTGGGCGCGGCATTGCGCCCGAAACTCGGCGTCTTCGATGGCGGCTTTTTTCTTGCCCAGTTTCTTTTCTACCCGGTGTTCTATGGGCAAGCCGTGACAATCCCAGCCGGGCACATACGGCGCGTCAAACCCCGACAGCAGACGGCTCTTGATGATGGCATCCTTGAGGATTTTGTTGACGGCGTGACCGATGTGAATGTCGCCGTTTGCATACGGCGGGCCGTCGTGCAAGGTGAAGCGCGGCCGGCCGCTGCGCGCTTTGCGGATCAGTTGATAGACATCGATCGCATCCCAGTGCGCCAGCATTTCCGGTTCGCGTTGCGGCAGGTTGGCGCGCATCGGAAAATCGGTATGCGGCAGGTTCAGGGTGTCTTTATAATCTGTCATGGTTCTGTGCCGGAATCAAAAAACGCCCGCGCTTTGCTTATGTCTTGTGCGATGCTTTGCTTGAGCGCCTCAAGGGATTCAAAGCGTTGTTCGTCGCGAATCTTCATCAGCGGAATGAGCTCGACTTTATGTCCGTAAAGCCGCTCCGAGAAGTCCGGCATATGCGCTTCAAGTTGGTATTCCTTGCCGCACACGGTCGGGCGCACACCGGCATTGATGACCGCCTCGCGGATCGTCCCCGACGGCAGGGTGATGGTGCCCGCATAGACGCCTTGCAACGGCGGGCGGTGTTTCTTACAGGCGATGTTTGCGGTGGGAAAGCCGAGCTCTTTGCCGCCCCGCCCCAGGCCCGGTATCACCCGTCCTTGCACGCCGAACTTGCGCCCGAGCAGTCGCTCAACGCGATTGAAATCGCTTCCCTCAAGCGCGTTTCGTACCCGCGTGCTGCTGACCGGTTTGCCGTCCAGCATCACGGTGTCGGCGAGGTTGACGGAGAAGCCCAAGCGCTCTCCGAGTTTTTGCAGCGTGTGATAATCGCCGCTGCGTTCTTTGCCGAAACGAAAGTCTTTGCCGATGATAATGTGTTTGACATTTAACGAGCGCACCAGAATTTTCTCGGCGAATTCCTCCGCGCTCATCGCCGCCAGTTGCCGGCAAAAGCGCAGGCATATCAACTTGTCGATTCGCATTGCGCCGAACATCCGCAAGCGTTGGGAGAGTCTGTAAAGGTGCGGCCGCCTGTCGGCGGCGGCGGCAAAAAACTCGCCGGGCGGCGGCTCAAATATCAGGGCCGCCGCCGCCAATCCCGCGGTGCGCGCGAGCTCCCGCGTTTTGGCAATCACCGCTTGGTGTCCGATATGCAGGGCTTCGTAAGCGCCAATGGTCAGCGCGCACCCGTCATGCAGGCGATAGTCGTATCCTTTCAGAAAATGCATGTCATAGATTATATGCTACGGCGGCGGCGATTCCGACAGGCCTTTACCGCTTCGCCGCTGTGTGTCGGTCGGGTTGTTTGAGCAGCGCCGCAACCGCCGCGGCGAGATTGTCAAAGACCGGAACCGCGGCCGGGAATTCGGGGTCGGCGATCGTCTCTTCGCCGAGACCCGTTCTGACCAGCATGGGGGCGGCGCCGACAGCCTGCGCGGCGAGGATATCTTTCATAGTATCGCCGATAAACGGCGCGCCTTTGAGGTCGGTGTTCAGACGGCGGGCAATATCTCTCAACAGCCCCGGCGCCGGCTTGCGGCAACGGCAACGCGCGTTGGGATGGTGCGGGCAGAAAAAGAAGCCTTCTACATGCGCGCCGTTTGCCTGTAGCCGCGTTTGCAGTTCGGCGTGAATGGCGGCGAGGTTTTCAATCGTGATCAAGCCGCGCCCGATGCCCGATTGGTTGGATACGATGCAGACCCGCCAGCCCGCTTTGATCAGCCGCGTGATCGCCGCTATGCTGCCGTCGATCGGACGCCACTCGGCGACCGATTTGATGTATTCGGGCGAGTCGTGATTGATGACGCCGTCGCGATCAAGCAGCGCCAGTTTCATCGTGTTCTCCGCGCACATTGAGTTTTGAGAAATCGCCTATGCACATGAACAACGCGCGCACTTTGTGCAAAAGGTTGATGCGGTTGCGGCGCACCGTGTGATCGTCGTCCATGACCAGCACCTCGTCAAAGAACGTGCCTATCGGCGCGCGCAGGCCGACCAGTTTGTCCAGAGCGTCGGCATACTTTTGTTCTTTGGCCAGTTGTGTGACCGACTCGGAGCACGCCCGCAGGGACTCGTACAATGCCCGCTCGGCTTCGTCTTTCAATATATGCTCCTCTATCTCGCCGCTGTCGGCTTCGGCGGCGTTCTTTTTCAAAATATTGCCGATGCGCTTGTTGGCGGCGATGAGCGTTCCCATCTGCGGCATCCGCCCGAAGCGACAGATTGCCGCCAGCCGCCCGTTGAGGTCAAGCAAGCGCTCGGGGCGGATCGCCATCGCCGCTTCTATCTGATCCGGCGATGGCGCGTGTGCGGTATCCGCGGTCGGGTAGCAGCCGCGTATCCGTTCAAGCAGATAGGTCTTTGCGGCGTTGATATTTTCCGGTTCAAACCGCCTTTTCAGTTGCTTTTCATAGGCCGCGATCGCGCTGTCGATCAGGGCGAACAGATTGAATTCGGGTTGCGCCGCGCCCGCTTTTTCTAGCCGCGCACCGAGCGCCAGAATCAGCCGTATCACGCCGATGCCAGCGCGGCGCAGGGCGAAAGGGTCTTTGCTGCCGCTCGGACGGATGCCGACGGCGAAGATGCCGGCCAGCGTATCCGCCCTGTCGGCGATGGCGAGGATGCTTCCTTCCGTACTCTGCGGCAGACCGGCGCCGGCCTGACGCGGCATATAGTGTTCGGCGATGATATTGCCCGCCGCCGCATCGCCCTGTTGGCGCGCGCAGTAGGCCCCGATAGCGCCCTCCAGCGCCGGGTACTCGCGGACGGTGTCGGTCATCAGATCGGCTTTGCACAGCCGTGCCGCCCGCGCGAGGGCATCGGTGTCAAGTGTGATATCGTCGCCAGCGCTTTGCAACACCCGCGCGATGGCGGCGGCGACCTCGCCAAGCCGCTCGGACTTGTCGGCGAGCGTGCCGAGCTCTCTGTGAAATATCACCTTTGCAAGTTGTGGCAGGAAGCTGTCAAGACCGGCTTCGGTATCTTTACGCAGAAAGAAGGCGGCATCGTTTAAGCGCGGGTGTGCGACTCTTTCAAAACCTTTTTGCATGTTTCCATCCGCATCACCTTCGACATTGCTGATGATTAGAAACCGATTGGATAGCTTTGCATTCCGGTCCAGCCCCAGAAAAAACTTCTGATTTTTTATCAGGGCCTGGATGATGACAGGCCGCGGCAATGAATCGCAAAATGTTTTGTCAAACGACCCGCATACCGGGTATGGCCACTCAACCATCGCCGCATTTTCTGCCGCCAGCGCGTCTATTGCGTCGCCGTGGTTTTCATCGCCGCCGTAAAAATTCTTCAGTTGTCGCAGAAAGTCTGCCTGCGCGTCATCGGCACCGTCCGCTGCGGGGAAGGTATCGTCGTACATCTTTCTAATCATCGTCTGGCGTTTCTCTTGCGCCACGATGACTTTGCCTTCGGTCTCCAGCGTCTGCTCGTATGCTTCGGCGCTTTTGATTGCGATGCTGCCGGGGTGATAGAAGCGGTGACCGTAACTGACCCCTGCCGAGCGGATTCCCATCACATCTATTTCCAACGGTGTGTCCGCGTGAACGGCGAGTATCCAGTGAATCGGGCGGATGAATGTGTGGGGTTTGTCGCCCCAGCGCATCCGCTCAGATAGCGGTGCGGCGGCGAGCGCCTGCTCAATATATTGACCGAGCTGCTCGTGTAACTGCAAGCCCGGCGCTGTGTGTTGGTGGCAAAGCCGCCCGTCTTTTTGTTCCAACTCGGACAGTTCCGCGCCGCACGATTTGGCAAAGCCCAGAGCGGCGGCGGTCGGTTTGCCGCTGTCGTCGTACGCCGCCGTCAGCGCCGGGCCCTTGCGCTCGACGGCGCGCGGCGGCAAGCGCTCGGCGATAGCGCAGAGTCTGACCGCCAGCCGTCTCGGTGTCGCGAACCATCGGGTCGTGTCATCGGCGGCCTGTTTGAACCCATCGGCAATGAGCATGTCTTGCAAGCGCCGCGCAAAGTCGGCGCCGAGCGCCGCGACGACCCGCGCCGGCAGTTCCTCAACGCCGACTTCCGCCAGCAGGGATTTGTTCGCTTGGGTGTCGCTCATTTTTGTCTCTCGCGCAACAACGGAAAGCCCATCGCTTCGCGTGTTTCGTAAAACAGTTGCGCGGCTTTGCGCGCCATCTTTCTGATTCGGAGGATGTAACGCTGCCGTTCGGTTACCGACAGCGCGTGGCGCGAGTCCAGCAGGTTAAAGCAGTGCGATGCGATGGTGACTTGCTCGTAAGCCGGCAGGGGAAGGCTCTGTTCGATCAACACCGCGCACGACTTCTCGCTGTCCGCAAAATGTTGTGTCAATGCCGCAATGTCGGCAAAGTCAAAATTGTAGGCCGATTGCTCGGCCTCGTTCTGGCGGAACACATCGCGATACGTCAGCGCGGTGTCGCCCGCTTGCGTCCACACCAGCGCAAAGATGTCGTCGCACTGTTGCAGATGCATGGCGATTCTCTCCAGCCCGTAGCTTATTTCCGCCGTGACCGGTTTGCATTCCAGACCGCCGCATTGTTGAAAGTAAGTAAACTGGCTGACCTCCATGCCGTTGAGCCACACTTCCCAGCCGAGTCCCGCCGCCCCCAGCGTCGGCGACTCCCAGTTGTCTTCCACGAAGCGGATGTCGTTCGCGCGCAAATCTATGCCGAGCGCTTCCAGCGATGCGAGATACAACCGCTGCACATCGTCCGGCGACGGCTTTAAGACGGTTTGGAACTGATAATAATGTTGCAGGCGATTCGGGTTCTCGGCAAAGCGGCCGTCGCTCGGTCGGCGGCAACCTTGCGCATAGGCACAGCGCCACGGCTCGGGGCCGAGCGCGCGCAGAAAAGTTGCCGGATGAAATGTCGCGGCGCCGACGGGCAGGTCGTACGGCTGTAGAATCGCGCAGGCTTGGTCTTTCCAGTAACTCTGGAGAGCCGCCAACATATCCTGAAAAGAGAGCATCGGTAAATTAAATGTGTCCGCAGACGATAGGCAAATGATTATACATCAGTCAAAGCGCGCCGCCGCGCCGGAGCGGCCTATCGTCATGGCCGCGACTCGGTTTTCATCAACTCGGCGGCGGTTTGCAGAAAGTCTTGGCGGTCTGTGCCTGTGACGGCGATGCGCGCCGCATCGGGGTAGCGGCTGAAGTGCGCTTTCATCGAGCGCAAGCAGAAAGGGTCGTAGTGCGCCGCCGCGCCGGAGCGGCCTATCGTCATGGCCGCGACTCGGTTTTCATCAACTCGGCGGCGGTTTGCAGAAAGTCTTGGCGGTCTGTGCCTGTGACGGCGATGCGCGCCGCATCGGGGTAGCGGTCGAAGTGCGCTTTCATCGAGCGCGAGTAGAAAGGGTCGTAGTGCGCGGTGATCAATTCTTTGACGACATGCTCCGTCTTGCCCTGACGCAAGGATGCGCACCAGCGGCCGATTCTCTCCTTGCCCAGATACGGTTTCAGACGCGCCAATGCGGTTTCAAACCGCTCCGGCTCGGCGATGAAGTGTTCGTATTCGGCCATCAGAAATGCGACCCGCTGTTCGGTTGTCGCCTCAATGTCAATGCATTCCGCCCGCCGGATCGCTTCTATCAGAGGGGCCGGCACCTGTACCCGACCGATCTTGCGGCTTTCCGCCTCAACATAGGTCGGCACATCCGCTCGCAAGCGACGCATGTCGGCGCAGACCAGACTTTCAAACCGCTTTTGTGACGGTTGCGTACCCGCCAGCGGCTCGCCGAGCACCGAGCCGCGATGGTTGGCGAGCTTTTCCAGATCAAGCGCTTGCGCGCCGGATGCCCGCAAGGCTTCAAGCAAGCGGCTTTTGCCGACACCGGTGCGACCGCAGAGCGCCCGAAATTGCAACTGTGACGAAAGGGTTTTGAGCGCGGCGACGACCGCGCGGCGATAAGACTTGTATCCCCCGGGCAGTTGCTCGGCCCGCCAGCCGACGCTGTTTAGAACATGCGTCATCGCGTGACTGCGCGAGCCGCCGCGCCAGCAGTACACCAGCGGCTTCCAGTCGTCTTCGCAGTCGGCAAAGTCGCGTTTGATGTGGCCGGCGATATGCGCCGCGACCAGACCGGCTCCCTGTTTGCGCGCCTCAAACGGCGAGACTTGCTTATACAGATAGCCGATGCGGGCGCGTTCGTCGTCGTCCAGCACCGGATAATTGACCGCGCCCGGGATGTGGTCGTGCGCGTATTCCTGCGGCGAGCGCACGTCCAGAATCTCATCAAAGCGGTCGATTTGTGATAATGTCCAATTGTTCTGAGGTGATGACATGGGCATAGACCATTCTGCAAAGTTGACTTCATTATCGCATGGCGGCGGATGCGGGTGCAAAATTGCGCCGCCGGCGCTCGCGCGCCTGCTGGCAAAAATTCCGCCGCCACGGTGCGCCGACCTTTTGACGGGCGCTGGCAGCAACGACGATGCGGCGGTCTATCGGCTGAGCGCCGAGCGGGCGTTGATCGCAACGACGGATTTTTTCCCGCCGATCGTGGATGACCCGTATCAGTTCGGGCGCATCGCCGCCGCGAACGCCTTATCCGATGTTTATGCGATGGGCGGCAGCCCGGCGCTGGCTTTGAATCTTCTCGCTATGCCGTCGGACAAGTTGGACGAAGAGACGATAGCGCGGGTGTTGCGCGGCGGGCACGATGTGTGCGGCGAAGCGGGGTGTGTGATTGCGGGAGGGCACTCGCTTGACAGCGCCGAACCGTTTTACGGTCTGGCGGTCGTCGGCTTTGGCAAGCCGGAGCATATCAAGCACAACTCGGCCGCCGTTGCCGGCGATGCGCTGGTTCTTGGCAAGCCGCTGGGTATCGGTGTGCTGGCCGCCGCGTTCAAGCGGGGTTGCTTGAGCGAGGATGCGTACGAGGAAATGATTTTCTGGTCGACAAAACTCAATGCGGTCGGTTCGCGTATCGCCCAAGCGGACGGCGCACACGCGATGTGCGATGTCACCGGATTCGGCCTGCTCGGTCATCTGCTTGAGATGTGCGATGCCGCAAGTCTTGTTGCGCGCATTCGCGCGGACGATGTTCCGATGCTTGATTCCGCGCTGGCTCTGTCGCAAAAGGGCATCGCGACGGGGGCTGCGACCCGCAACCTGCAAAGCGCGCGGGCGCAAACGGATATGCCCGCCGGCAACGGCGCGCGCGCGGCTTTGCTGTGTGATCCGCAGACGAACGGCGGCCTGTTGGTCGCTTGCGCGCCGGATGCGGTTGCGCCGATACTGGATATGTTTCATGCCGACGGGTTTGCATCCGCCGCCGCCATCGGCGCTTTGGAGGCCGCCTTGCAACCCGCTATCGTCGTTGAATAATCTGTAATTTCCGCGCAGGCTTTGCGGACACTGTACAATATAAATTATGAGTGCCACGAACACAATAAGCGTCCATCGTCCGCTGCCGATACGGGCGCCGATCACCGCCGATGTATGCGCTGCGGTGCCCGAATATCACGGTGAGAAAAAGCGCGAAAAGTCCGCCCGCATCCGCCGCCTGCTCGAACAACATGACGCCGCTTTGGTGGCGCACTATTATGTCCACGAGGACATCCAGGCGATCGCCGATGAGAGCGGCGGCTTTGTCGGCGACTCGCTTGAGATGGCGCGCTTCGGACGGCGGCATCCGGCTTCTGCTCTGGTCGTGGCGGGGGTGCGCTTCATGGGCGAGACCGCCAAGATATTGAGTCCCGACAAACGGGTGCTGATGCCGACGCTTGAGGCGACCTGTTCGCTGGATGAGTCTTGTCCCGCCGATACGTTTTCGGCTTTTTGTGATGCGCATCCCGATCGCACGGTGGTGGTTTATGCGAACACCGGCGCGGCGGTCAAGGCCCGCGCGGACTGGGTTGTCACGTCGAGCATCGCATTGAAAGCGGTGTGCCGCCTGATGGATCAGGGCAAGAAGATACTATGGGCGCCGGACAAATATCTCGGCGAATATGTTCGCCGCGTGAGCGGCGCCGATATGCTGCTGTGGCAAGGCAGTTGTGTCGTGCACGAAGAGTTTAAGCACGCGGGTCTGGCGCAACTCAAAAAAGAGCATCCCGACGCCGCTGTGCTGGTGCATCCCGAAGCGCCGCAAGCCGTGATCGACGAAGCCGATGTCGTGGGCTCGACATCGGCGCTGATCGATGCGGTCAAGCGCTTGGACAACAAGCGCTTCATCGTGGCGACCGACAACCGCATCTTTTACAAGATGCGCCAGATCGCGCCGGACAAAATCTTGATTGAAGCGCCGACCGCCGGCGAGGGGGCGACTTGCAACAGTTGCGCGCATTGTCCGTGGATGGCTATGAACGGCTTGGACAATCTGGAGCGGGCGTTGCTTTGCGGCGACGGCGAGGTGCGGATAGACGAAGACATTCGGCGCAAGGCCTTTGCGGCGACGATGAAAATGCTTGAGTTCGCACAGGCGCCGGCCGCATAAGGGGCGCAAGGGTTATAATCGGTCGCTATGAAACCGCTTTTTGATTCGGAGAGATTGGACGGGATGGCGCGCGAAGTATTCCGCAACATGCCGCCCGCCCTTGGCGAATTGCGCGAGGAGTGCGAACGCAACTTCCGCGCGAGCATGGAATCTTTTCTGCAACGGATGAACCTTGTCAGCCGCGAGGAGTATGACATACAGACTGCGGTGCTGGAAAAGTTGCGCCGGCGCGTAGCCGAACTCGAGCAACGTCTGGATCAGGAAAACGATTAGGCGCTCGGGCCGGCCGACGGTTTCATGATATGCGGGCAGAATATTAAAAAAAGCCCGCAGGATTTGTCCGCGAGAGGCGCGGTTGAGAGGGTATGGCACCTGCGGGCAAAGCCATTCTTTGATATATGCGGGCAGCATGTTAAAAAAAAGCCCGCAGGATTTGTCCGCGAGAGGCGCGGTTGAGAGGATATGGCACCTGCGGGCAAAGCCATTCTTTGATTCGCTCCGCGCCTCCCCGTCTGCGGAGCGAATATGTCATCACCTCAACGCACCGGAAACTCCTTTGGCGTATTCGGGATCCGCTTTTTCAAAGTGATCCAACTGGCGGTCGATAATCTCGTCGGGCGCTTCGGCCATAGAACGGGCGATGTTGTCAAACAACCGCGCTTGCTGTTCCGAGTTCATGAGCCGGAACAGCGCCCCGGCCTGGCTGTAATCGTCGTTGCCGTCGCGATGGTCGTAGCGGTCGGCATCGCCGTCGAGTTCCAGCGGCGGCTCGCGCAAGGAGCTGTCTTGCGTCGGCCCGCCAAAACTGTTGGGCTCATAGTTGACCTCCCCGCCTCCGTTGCCGTCAAAGCGCATCGCGCCGTCGCGATGGTAGACACAGGCTTTTGCCTGCGGTCGGTTGACCGGAAGCGCGTCATAATTGACTCCCAAGCGGTAGCGGTGGGCATCGGCATAGGAGACGATGCGAAACTGGAGCATCTTGTCCGGGCTGTGTCCCACTCCGGGGATGACATTGGCCGGCGAGAAACCGGCTTGTTCGACATCGGCGAAGTAGTTATCGGGGTTGCAGTTCAACTCCAAGGTGCCTGCGTCGATGCACGGGTATTCCGCGTGCGGCCAGACCTTCGTCAAATCAAACGGGTTGTAGGAAACGCTCCGGGCGGCGGCTTCGGGCATGATCTGAACTTGAAATCTCCATCTCGGAAAATTGCCCCTATCAATATTCTTATAGAGGTCGCGCTGATGGCTTTCGCGGTCGGCGCCGACTATCTGGGCGGCTTCCCCATCGGTGTAAAATTCATGGCCTTGCTCGGTCTTGAAGTGGAATTTGCACCAGAAGCGCTCGCCGTCCTCGTTGTAGAACGAGAAGGTGTGCGAGCCATAGCCGTTGATATGGCGATAGGAGCGCGGCAAGCCGCGATCCGACATCAGGATGGTGACTTGATGCAGCGATTCGGGCGAGAGCGACCAGAAGTCCCACATGGCGACGGGGTTGCGCAAGTTTGTTCTGGGGTCGCGCTTTTGGGTGCGGATGAAGTCCGGGAATTTGTAAGGGTCGCGGACAAAGAAAACCGGCGTGTTGTTGCCGACGATATCCCAGTTGCCTTCCGCGGTGTAAACCTTGAGGGCGAAGCCGCGCACATCCCGCTCGGCATCGGCCGCCCCGCGCTCGCCGGCCACGGTGGAGAAGCGCAAGAAGCAGGGCGCTTCGCCGGGCGCGGAAAGAAATTTGGAACGGGTGTACTTCGCCAAGACGTCGCTCTCAATCTGTAACGTGCCGTAAGCCGCCGATCCTTTGGCGTGTACCACGCGCTCGGGAATTCGTTCGCGGTTGAAGTGAGCGTGCTTTTCAAAGAGTTGCCAGTCTTGTGCCAACAGCGGGCCGCGCGCGCCGGCGGTGATGCTGTTTTGATTGTCTGCGACCGGAATGCCGGCTGAGGTGGTTAGTGTTCTCTTGTCGCTCATAATATCTGCCTCTCAGTTGAGTAATAAATAGCGCCCGTTTTCGGGTACGGGAAGCATTATTATTTATTCCGCTTATGATGTAAATCATATATTTCATATGTTAGCCATAAATAAATCTTATGTGGCGCGTTGAGCAAGGCGGCATATGGCGTTTGTCGGCTCGTTTGCTACGGCTGTCAGATTGCCGCTCCCGTTGTTGCAAAAGGCCGTGAGAATGGCGCGCGGGAGATGATGTTTGATGCAACAAGTAGCGCTCATTTATAGCAGGGTCTGCAGAGGACTGGAAGCGATTGAGGTCGCCGTCGAGGCGTATATCGGCTCCGGCTTGCCGTGTATGCACATTGTCGGCTTGCCCGAAACAGCGGTGCGGGAGAGCAAGCATCGGGTGCGCGCGGTGCTGTCGCAAAACGGATTTGAGTTTCCGTATCACCGCGTGGTCGTCAATCTGGCCCCGGCGGATGTGCCGAAGGAAGGCGGGCGGTTTGATTTGCCGGTCGCGCTCGGCATTCTGGTCGCCAGCGGTCAGCTGCCGCCGCAGGCGGTTGAGAATTGCGAGTTCATCGGCGAGTTGAGTTTGAGCGGCTCGCTGTTGCCGGTCAAGGGCGTCATCCCCTCCATCCTCGCCGCCGAGCGCGCCGGACGCAACATCCTGATACCGGCGCAGAATGTTCCCGAGGCGCGGCTGATCGGCAAGCCCAATATATTCAGCGCCGATCATATTCTTGAAGTGTGCGGCTGGTTGCTCGGTCGGGAGGAAGCGCAAAAGGTCGCGCCGCTTGCAAGCAAGGCGGAGTTCGCTTATGCGGTCGATATGCGCGATGTGCGCGGGCAGCATCACGCGGTGCGGGCGATGGAAGTGTGCGCGGCGGGGCGACACCACTGCCTGATGATGGGCGCGCCCGGCAGCGGCAAGACCATGTTGGCCAGTCGGGTGCCGACTATCCTCCCGCCGATGAGCGAGGACGAGGCCCTGACGACTGCGGCGATTATGTCTCTCACCCATGACAAGATCAGGACGGAGGATTTCTACAAGCGGCCTTTTCGTTCGCCGCACCACACGGCATCGGCGGCGGCGCTGGTCGGCGGCGGCAGCAACCCGCAGCCCGGAGAAATATCAAAAGCGCATAACGGCATTTTGTTTTTGGATGAGTTGCCGGAGTTCGGACGCGCGGTACTCGACGCTTTGCGCGAACCGTTTGAGACCGGCGTGATATATCTCTCGCGCGCGGCGTGCAGCGTGGAATATCCCGCCCGCTTCCAATTGATCGCGGCGATGAACCCGTGTCCCGACGGCTTGGATGTGGATGAGTACGGCAACTGCCCGTGTGATGAGAGACGCTTGAGCAATTATTACGCGCGTTTGTCGGCGCCGATGCTCGATCGTTTTGACCTGCACATTCGCGTGCCGCGCATCAAGTGGGGAGAGGACGAGCACAGCCAGCGCCCGTGCGAACCGAGCGCGGCGATTGCGGCCAGAGTCATCCCCGCCTGGCAAAGACAGCTGAAACGTCAGGGCAAGCCCAATGCGGTGTTGACAGTTTCTGAGATCGAAGAAGCGTGCAAATTGTCGGCGCAGAACACGGCGATTCTGTATCGCGCGGTTGAGCGCATGAACCTGTCGACGCGCGCGATGCACAAGATACTCAAAGTTGCGCGTACGATTGCCGACCTTGCCGGCGCCGAAGAGATCTCCAAAGCGCATCTGCTTGAAGCAATCGGTTATCGTTGCATGGATAAGTTGCGCGCGCGTTAGCGGGCAAACGCATGACCCGCGCTCCCCTCTCGCGGGAGAGCGGTGACAGCGCTCGCGCTCGCTACACTCCTCGCATCGCCTGTCGGCTCGGACTCCGCACATCTAACTACATTCACCGCATCGCCTGCCGACTCGGACTCCGCGACTCTCTGCCGCAGGCACTCGCGCTATCGCAACGGGCCTTCAAGGAAGAGGCGCAGCCGCAAGCGCAGGCCCGCATTCGTCACACGGGCGCCGATGGAGCAGAGCGGCCCCTCCTGCACCGGGGTTGCGTGGCGGTCCATAAAGCGGACGCAGAAGCGCAGATATTGGCCCGCCAGGGCCTGGGTGGGCGTGAATGTGATGGCGGTCGCACTTGCTATGGCGGTGAATGTGCCATCGCTGGCGGAGGATGACTGCCATTCCCACCTCAGGGTTTCGCGGTTTATGTCGTTGGGTTCGACTATGCCGCTGGTGGTGGCGGTCAGCTGGGTGCCCACCATATAGGTGGGGTTTTCGGCGGTGATGAGCGGTTGCGTGGTGGGGTTGCCGCTGGCGGCGACCTGGGCCGGTGCCACCAGGCGGATGTTTAGTCTGACTGAGTTAATGCTGACGGTTTCGCCGCTGCCATCGTCCATTACTTTGAACCTGAAGTTGGTATACCTGAGAAGGGGATTGTCGGGGTCGGTGGGTTCCTGGCCCGGCTCCGGGTAATAGTTGAGAGTGGGTATGGTGCCCACAGTCACCGTCTGCGGCACTGTGGATGAGGTGATGGCGGTGGCGTCCACCCGCAGGGTGCCGGCACTCGGCACACTTTCTATGATGACGGCGGTCAGACTGTCGCCATCGGCATCGGTGAACGGAAAGTCGGCTGACTTGAAATAAAACGGGGTGTCGGCATCGGCATCGGTGCTCACAAGAACTGTGGTGCCGCCGGGATCCGGCCGGGCTTGGGCCCGGGTGACCGGGTCTGCATTGCTGTGCGGTTCGGTACTACGCGCTTGGGTCGCTACAACAACGAACAAACAGAGCAGGAGACCAGTCGTTATCCGATGGTTTCGGACGCGCGCACAGGGGGGGGGGGGGGGGGGGGGGTAGTATTAAAATCTTTTTGCTTCATGCTATATGCTTGCAAATACAATCGCTTCCTCCTGTTAGAGGGGGTAGTATTAAAAGTTCGTAGGTTCATATCTATTTCTCCTATGGCAGTCTGTCTCCAGAACAAATGCAATTATACGGTATATGTACATAAACAACACTCAGTTGTTTATGGATTGTTTAATGTACATAAACAACACTCAGTTGTTTATGGATTGTTTAATGTACATAAACAACATTTAACGAGGCACGGTAATAAGAGGCACAAACAACTTTGTTGTTTGTGGATCTTTCATGAGAGCACAAACAATTGAGTATTGTTTGTGTTCCATAAACTGTTTGTGAATTGTTTAGTGCTGTGTGCTCTGCCACAAAGTGCGAGTCATTTACAAAAGCTGAGTTGTGCATTGTTTCCCTCATTTAGTGTACTCTGCCACAAAGCTAAGTCATTTGCAAGTATCGGTATTTCCTTCTGTCTGGCGAATGTAATTTATAACGAGTGTCGTACTATACCACAGCGCAAGCCATTTGCAAGCGCCTTGTTGTCAAATATCGCCGACCACCTCCGGCGGGCGGTTGCGGCGGCGTTGCCGATGTGCTGATATTGCCTGCCGTGTGGATACAAGAAATCCATAGTGTTTCTGGCATTATGCGCCTCACCTCCCTTGTGCGCCCATAACACTTCGTCTCTTGCGGGTACTCGCGCTATCGCAACGGGCCTTCCAGGAAGAGGCGCAGCCGCAAGCGCAGGCCCGCATTCGTCACACGGGCGGGGATGGAGCAGAGCGGCCCCTCTGACGCCGGGGTTGGGTGGCTGTCCATAAAGCGGACGCAGAAGCGCAGATATTGGCCCGCCAAAGCCTGGGTGGGCGTGAATGTGATGTCGTCCGCACTTGCTATGGCGGTAAAAGTGCCCTCAGCAGTGGCCGATGACTGCCACTCCCACATAAAGGTGTCGCGGTCTATGCCGTTGGGTTCTTCTATGCCGATGTTGGTGGCGGCCAGCTGGACACCCACTATATAAGCGGGGCTTTCGGCGGTGATGGCCGGGGTTGTGGTGGGGTTGCCAGTGGCGGCGGTCTGGACCAGTGCCATCACCTGAGCAGGGACGGAGCAGAGCGGCCCCTCTGACGCCGGGGTTGGGTGGCGGTCCATGAAGCGGACGCAGAAGCGCAGATATTGGCCCACCAGAGCCTGGGTGGGCGTGAATGTGATGGCGGTCGCGCCTGTTATGGCGGTGAATGTGCCGTCGCTGGTGGCGGATGACTGCCATTCCCACATCAGGGTGCTACGGTTTATGCCGTTGGGCTCGACTATGCGGTTGGTGGTGGCGGTCAGCCGGACACCCACCATATAAGCGGGGCTTTCGGCGGTGATGGCCGGGATTGTGGTGGGGTTGCCGGTGGCGGCGGTCTGGGCCGGCGCCACCAGGCGGATATTGATTTGCACAGTGTTGGAGCTGACCGTTTCGCCGCTGCCATCGTCCTGTACCGAGAACCTCATTATGCCATAGTGCCCGGTGAAAGAGGGGTTGTCGGGGTCGCTGGGCTCCTGGCCCGGCTCCGGGTAATAGGTCAGGGCGCCGGCAGCCAGCTGGGCCACGGTTATGGGGTTTTCAGGCACGGCGGTCAGCGCTGTGCCGTTCAGCGACAGGGTGCCCCTCAGGGTGCTGGTGTTGCCCGATACATGCGGCAACGTTCTTATGATGACAGCGGCCAGCACATCGCCATCGGCATCGGTGAGCGGAAAGTCCGTGCCCTTGAATACATATGGGTTGGCGGCATCGGCGGCAGTGCTCACGAAGATCGCATTGGAGGATGCTATCGGCCGGGCTTGGGCCCGGGCGGTCGGGTCTGCGTTGCCGTGCGGTTGGGTATCGGCTTGGGCGAATAAGGCGAGCAGGCAGAGCAGGAGGCCGGTCGCTATCCTATGGTTTCGGACGCGCGCACAGGGGGGGGGGGGGGGTAGTATTAAAAATCTGTCTATTCATATCTATTTCTCCTATGGCAGTCTGTCTCCAGAGCAAATGCAATTATACGGCATATGTGCGCAAACAACCATTTAATGAGTCACGGTAATAAGACCCACAAACAACTTTGTTGTTTGTGGGTCTTTCATGGGAACACAAACGATATTTAATTATTTGTGGTTTCTTAAGTTGTAGCGCTCCATCAACTGTTTGTGAATTGTTTGGCGCTGTGTGCTCTGCCACAAAGTGCGAGTCATTTACAAAAGCTGAGTTGTTCATTGTTTCCCTCATTTAGCGTACTCTGCCACAAAGCTAAGTCATTTGCAAGTGTCGGTATCTCCTTCTGTCTGGCGAATGAATGCCGTACTATACCACAAAGCGCAAGTCATACAACAATCCACAAAGTGCGGGTCACCGCAAGCGTATTCTGTCTCATCCCTTGTGCGCCCATAACACTTCGTCTCTTGCCGCAGGCGCTCGCGCTATCGCAGAGGGCCTTCAAGGAAGAGGCGCAACCGCAAGCGCAGGTTCCCGCCACTAGCCACACGGGCGGGGACGGAGCAGAGCGGCCCCTCCTGCATCGGGGTTGGGTGGCGGTCCATAAAACTGACGCAGAAGCGCAGATATTGGCCCGCCAGGGCTTGGGTGGGCGTGAATGTGATGGCGGTCGCGCCTGTTATGGCGGTGAATGTGCCGTCGTCGCTGGTGGCGGATGACCGCCATTCCCACATCAGGGTGTCGCGGTTTATGTTGTTGGGTTCGTCTATGCCGCTGGTGGTGGCGGTCAGCCGAGCGCCCACGATATAGGCGGGGTTTTCGGCGGTGATGAGCGGTTGCGTGGTGGGGTTGCCGCTGGCGGCGACCTGGGCCGGCGCCACCAGGCGAATGTGCATATCGGCAGTGGCGGAGCTGATGGCGTTGTCGCTGCTATCGTCTGCCACCTTGAACCGAAATCCAGTGTAGCGGGCTTCGGTAGTAATGTCGTCAGGATCACTGGGTTCCTGACCCGGCGCTGGGTAATAGGTCAGGGCGCCGGCAACCAGTTGAGCCGCGGTGATGGGGTTTTCAGGCACGGCGGTCAGCGCTGTGCCATCCAAGGCCATGGTGCCAGTGGATGGCAGCCTGCTTATGATGACACTGCCCAGCATATCGCCATCGTCGGCATCGCTGAACGGAAAGTCGGATACCTTGAACACAAATGGGGTATCGGCATCGGCGGCGGTGCTTACAAGAACTGTGTTGGAAGAGGTTAGCGGCCGGGCTTGGGCCCGGGCGGTCGGGTCTGCGTTGCTGTGCGGTTGGGCGCTGCGCGCTTGGGTCGCTACAACAACGAACAAGCAAAGCAGGCCGGCTGTTATCTGGCGGGCATGGGCGTTTTGGCGGTTTGACATAGGGCTCCTGATGGCGGCGCTAGTAGGAGACGCCGGCTTGTTCCAGCATGTAGTCAACCGTCGCTTTTATCGCATCATCGGAGAGGTCGGCGCGTCCGGCTTTGGGCGGCATATTGCCGCGACCCGCTATCGCCGATTGGTACATCGCCTCGAGGTCGCGCTCTTTCATCCGCGCAAGCCACGCGGCTTTGTCGGTCAACTTGGGCGATTCCAGCACGCCGCTCAGGTGGCAGGCTTGGCAGACCGATTGATAGATCGCTTCCGGCGTCATGTCGGCTTTTGCCGTCGCTGTCGGAGTTTCCGTTACGGCGCCGACCTCTCCCACATTGACGCGGGAAATCGGTTTGATACGTTCTTTCGTCGCGTGCAACAGAGCGGCATCGGTTTCGCGATGGCTTTCGGATAACGCCGTTGCGATGATGAAAATGATGACCGCTATCAGAACGAGACCGGCCAATATGGCGCCGAAATAATTGAGAAATTCTTGATCTTTCATTTTTTAACCCTTTCAAATTTTGCGGGAAAGCGCCCCGCAAACAAACCGCTATTCCTTCCGCGCTCCGAGAGATGCGCAACTGCTGGCGCACATTTTACCACCGATCGGTGCCGAACATAATCGCGGCGCTCTTTCCCTGTCGGCGCGGCGGTTGAAGCGCTCCAGCATGCGCTCGCGCACAGCGGGCAATGCGGTTGCCAAATCGTGTTCCTCTTTCAAGTCCGCGCTGACATCGTAGAGACGCAACCGCCGGTGTTTGCAACCGTCGTTCGCCGCGATAATCAGTTTGTAGTCGCCGTCGATCAGTCCTCTGTCATACGGCAGCGGAATCTGTCGCCGGGCGAGGTCGCGGCCCTCTATCAGGGGCAACAGGCTGACGCCATCCGACGGTTTTTGATTGTCGGGCCGGATGCCGAGGATGTCGGTGATCGTCGGGTACTGGTCGAGTCCCGAAACCGGTTGCGTAATCACGCGGCGCTCTTTGATGACGCCGGGCCATTCCAGAATCGCCGGCACCCGAAGCCCGCCCTCCATGACGCTTGCCTTGCCTCCCCGCAGGGCCGAATGCAGTCCGCGCGCTTCGGGCGCGCCGTTGTCGCTTGAGAACCATATCAGCGTGTTGTCGGCGATGCCCATCGCGCGCAGCGACTGGCGCAGCCGGTCGATCTGGCGATCCATCGCATACAACGACAGGTTGAAATTCCGCTGCAAGAAGAACAGCACTTTCAACTTGTCCCAAAAGCGCAGCGGCGGCGCCGACGATTGTGCGTGAGCGGGCGCTATCAGCCTCTCGATCTTTTTGAATGCGCGGTAGACGAAAAAGTTTATCAGCGGCAGGATGGCAAAACTGCTTGTCAGGTAACGACGTTCCGCCTCGTTGCTGCCCGCGAGCATTTGCGGGTCGCCTCTGAGCGGCGTGTGCGGGGTGTGAAACCATATCACGGCTAAAAACGGCTGTTCGCGTTGCGCGGCCTCCGCTATGAACGACAGCGCTTTGTCGGTGATGATTTGCGCCGTGCTGCCTTGCATCTGATCCAATGCCATCCGCGTGCCTTCGTGACCGTCAATGGGCTTGTCCCAGAATGAGAGGCCGTAATAATGCGGGTCGCTCACCGATTGCGGCAAGGGGGAATGCGCGTGGCGGCGGGCGGGGTCAAATGTCGGCAAGTTGCCATACGCGCTTGAGGCCGTATCAAACCCGTTTTGCCATGGCGGCGAGTAGGGCGGCTTGTATCCGATGCCGAAAGGCCGGCGCAAGCCGGATGTGTGTTCCTTCCTTTGGTCTTCGCGGGAGACATGGCCGAGATGCCATTTGCCGAAGTGTCCGGTCAGGTAGCCGGCGGCCTTCAGGGTTTCCGCGATGGTCGTCTCGCTCATCGGGAATGCGCCGTGGTTGTAACGCATGCCATACCTGCCGGGTTCTCTTCCGGTCAGGTAGCCGGCTCTGCTCGCGCGGCAGGTGCTGGCGGGCGCGTAGAAGCGATCAAAGACGATGCCGTTTGCGGCCATCTCATCGAGCGTCGGGGTCACGGGGTGGGCGTGGCCTCTGCCGACGCGCGTTTTGTTGTAGCCGATGTCATCCCAGCCCTGGTCGTCGGACAGGATGAGGACGATGTTCGGTTTGCGGTAGCGCGCGGGCAGTTCGTTCAAAGAGAAGGGTGTGACGGATGTCTGTTCGGGTTGCGCCGCGAGCATCCACGTGCCGGGGTAGGGCGGTTGCAAGAGCCAATCCAGCGCCCATGCCAGCGCGAACAGCAACAATGCGCCGGCGGACAGAAAAGCCGTGATTCGAAATGCGCGCTTCATGTAATGCGGCGCGGCGGCGGGCTGTGCGGATGGCGTTGATGCGATGACATAGCGCCATTATAGCGAATAATTCGCGCGCTTTATCCGGCAAATACCGCCGTACGGCCACTGCGGCGCTTGCGCGCGCGGCAATGCCCCGATGATTGCGGCATGAAAAAGCATTGTGGTTTGACGATGATTGAGCTGTTGGTCGTTATGGCGCTGACAGTCGGGCTGATACTTGCCGCGAGCACGACACATCAATCGTGGGTGCGCGAGCGGGTGATGGCAAATACGGCGGAGGCGTTGTTGCAGGGGTTGCGCTTTGCGAGAAACCACGCGCTGGCGACCCATGCCCGCACCGTTGTGTGCCCGCGCACCGAGAGCGGCGCCTGCGGCGACGACAATTACGAAGCGGGTTGGTTTGTCTTCGCAGAGTCGCCCGGCAACGAAAACGGCGAGATAGATTCGGGCGAGCGTATATTGCAGAGTTTCGTGCTGGAGCCCGGCGACATCACGATTCGCTCTAATAACTTCACTGAGTTCATCGCCTTTGCCCCCGGCAGAGGTACGAGCACGGCCGGTCGCTTTGTGCTGTGCCGAGGCGGGGAGACCGACGGTGCGCGGCTGGTCGTTGTCAGCAACACCGGCAGGGCGCGTCTGGCAAAGAACGACGGCGACGACCCGAGTTGTCTCCTCTGAACTTTTCTTGCGAAGGCTTTTACCTATGCGTTTGACTTTGGGATATCTGATGACTGCTGGCCGCCATCGCTCTTGCGTCCTTTGGTCTGTTCGGTTTTGTCAAAGTGCAACACCGAGGCGGGGAGACCGACGGCTCGCGGCTGGTCGTTGTCAGCAACACCGGCAGGGCGCATCTGGCAAAGAACGACGGCGACGACCCGAGTTGTCTCCTCTGAACTTTTCTTGCGAAGGCTTTTACCTATGCGCTTGACTCTGGGATATCTGATGATGGAGTTGCTGGCCGCCATCGCTCTTGCGTCCTTTGGTCTGTTCGGTTTTGTCAAAGTGCAACACCTGAGCGTCGCCACCGAATACGATTTGATCATGCACATAGAAGGAAACATGTTGCTCTCTGAAATGGAGGACTTCATCAACAACACGGCTTTGTGTCCGGATCTGTCCGCCGTGCCGGAGAACGCTTCCGGCGCGGTTGATTGTGCGAACCAATCCTGCAGCGAGTGGGAATTTACGGCTTTTCAATTTGCGCTGTGGCAATGCCGGGTCGGGATGCGGTCCGAAGATGCGGCGGTTTGTGATGACGGCAAGTACCGCTTGCCGCGCAAGGCGAAGCTGTCCGTCAGCTCGGCAGGCGATCAGTTTACGCTTGAATTGGAATGGAGCGGCAGCGGCGGGCAGGTGAAGATATCGCGGACTATGCGCTCCCGTTGCGGTTCGTAATCGGACAGGTCGCTTGCGGTGCGCCCGCGCACCGCTTAGCCCGCATCTATGTCGGCACACCCAATCGGTCAAACTTTTGCGGAGCTAAGCCGCGCAAGCCGTGCGCTTGCAGGGTGCCGGCAACTCAAGCAAAGCCTTGCAAGTTGCCGTTGCGCCTTTTCCCGGAAGGCCCGTTGCGGTAGCGCGAGCGCGAGCGCCCTGCGGCGGAGCAGGGGGTATTATGGGGCGCACACAAGGGGAGTGAGGCAAGATACAAAGGCACTTGCGAATGATCGAATGTGTGGTATAGTGCGACATCCTATTGGCGCAAGTGCGCATGAAACTTGCGGATGACCGAATGTGTGGTATAGTGCGAGACTCATAAGCAACCATATTCGCTGACCACAAGCTATAAGGAGTAATAGATATGAACAAACAAATTACTAATACCGCCCTTCAGAAAAGCGACCAAACGTGTCGCGCTCTTCTATGCAGAGCTATGAATAGACAAATTATTAATATCACCCCCCCCCCCCCTACTGCGCTTAGAATTTGTGCGGCGGTAATACTCGCCTGCGCATTCGCAAACAGCGCGTACGCGCAAACCGAATGTGCGGCGGACAAGCCATTGATGAACGAAGGCGTGTGCGTTGCCAGTTGTCCGTCGGGACGGGAAGCTGTTCGCGGAACTTGCTACGCTGTCTGCGCAGCGGGGGAGACGCGAGTCACGCACCCGAACCGCGTCCCGGTTAACACCGGATGCTTTGCCGATGCCACGGCCAAAATGCTGAGCGATTGCGAAGCCGCGGGATGGGGGAGTCGGACGGCTATCTTGTTGGATTTCTTCCAACTCGGAACGGGCTGTCTGATTCCCTCAAGACAGGTGGGCCACGGGTCCTCGGATGCGTGCAACACCAATTTGGGAAGAGCTCCGTTCTGCACGGATGTGTACGGCGCCCCGCCGGTTTTTCCGAAAGCGGCGGACCATACCGATGTCACCGCCTCTTCCGGAAAAACCTTTGTCGCAAACTGCAACCGAGACGGGACTGTCCCCGGCGGTTATCCGCCGAACCACAACTTGAACGGCGAAACCGAATGCGCATGCAATCGGGATTCGCACGTCGGCGACTGGCCGGACTGCGCGGCCTTTCCGGTCAGTCTGACGGCGGCGGATAGGGCGATGGCGCGGACATGTGTGGCGCGAGGGTGGAGTATTTCCACCGCCACCGCCGCCTCTATCAAATGCGAAGTTCCGCTGACCTCCGGCGAGGATACTTTTGACGGGTGCTTTCTCGGCGGTCAGGATTCGCCGCTGTGCGCGGATGTTTTTGGCGCGGGGTTCGCCCTGCCGGCAAGGGAGGTTCCGCAGTTGGTTTTGAATCTTGCCAACGCCTTTGACGCAAAGCTTAGCGCACAGCTTGGCGATGTTGTCAGAGCCGCCGCGCCGGTTTACGCGGAGGCGGTATGGGCGCGACACAACGGCGATCCGAATTATGCGGACGGCCCTATCAACAACCACAACAGCAACAGCGATGCCGACAAAAGCAACATTGCCGTTCAGGTTGCGGCTCCGGTTTTCACGGCGCATGGAATTCCTTTTAACTGGGGGCTGGATGTCTCGCGGATTCCGGCTGCGATTCGGTTGGCGTACAGTCGTATTCCGGTGGCGGTGCCGTATGTTTTCAATTGCGGGGAGGGCATGTTTCCGACAACGGTCAACACTTACGGCGCGACGGCATGCGCTGCCACCGACCCGCGCATGCGCTTGCGGCTACGGCTGCGCATCTTTCTGGAAGGCCCGCTGCGGTAGCGCGAGCGCGAGCGCCCTGCGGCGGAGCAGGGGGTATTATGGGGCGCACACAAGGGGAGTGAGGCAAGATACAAAGGTGCTTGCGAATGATCGAATTTATGGTATAGTGCGACATCCTATTGGCGCAAGTGCGCATGAAACTTGCGGATGACTGAATTTGTGATATAGTGCGAGACTCATAAGCAACCATATTCGCTGGCCACAAGCTATAAGGAGTAATAGATATGAACAAACAAATTACTAATACCGCCCTTCAGAAAAGCGACCAAACGTGTCGCGCTCTTCTATGCAGAGCTATGAATAGACAAATTATTAATATCACCCCCCCCCCCCCCCCCCCTCCCCTCTGCGCTTAGAATTTGTGCGGCGGTAATACTCGCTTGCGCATTTGCAAACAGCGCGTACGCGCAAACCGAATGTGCGGCGGACAAGCCGCTGATGAACGAAGGCGTGTGCGTTGCCAGTTGTCCGTCGGGACGGGAAGCTGTTCGCGGAACTTGCTACGCTGTCTGCGCAGCAGGGGAGACGCGAGTCACGCACCCGAACCGCGTCCCGGTTAACACCGGTTGCTTTGCCAATGCCACGGTTAAAATTCTGAGGGACTGCGAAACCGCGGGATGGGAGAGTTGGGCGGACATCTTGTCGGATTTCTTTTCGTTGGGGGGAGGATGCCCGATTCCCTCAAATCATGTGGACCACGCGTCCGCGAGTGCGTGCAGCACCGATTCGGGATTTGCTCCGTTCTGCACGGATGTGTACGGCGACCCGCCGGTCTTTCCGAAAGCGGCGGACCATCGCGATGTCAGAGCAAATTCCGGAAAGGCTTTTGTGGCAAACTGCAATCGGGACGGGGCCGTCCCCGGCGGTTATCCGCCAAACGAAAACCTCAACGGCGAAACCGAATGCGCATGCAATCGGGATTCGCACATCGGCGACTGGCCGGACTGCGAGGCCTTTCCGACTGGCTTAACCCGCGCCGAGCGGGAGGGGGCTCACACATGTGCGGATCAAGGGTGGACTATTTCCACCGCCACCGCCTTCTTCAAATGCGACATTCCGCTGACCTCCGGCGGGCAACCTTTTATTGACGGGTGCTTTTTCGGCGGTTCGGGTTCGCCGCAGTGCGCGGATGTGTTCGGTACGGAGTTCGACCTGCCGGAAAGGGAAGTTCCGCAGTTGGTTTTGAATCTTGCCAACGCCTTTGACGCGAAGTCCCGCGAACAGATCGGCGATACTCTCAGAGCCGCCGCGGCGGTTTACGCGGAGGCGGTATGGGCGCGATACAACCGCGATTCGGATTATCTGGACGGCCCTACCAACAACCACAACAGCAGCAGCGATGCCGACAAAAGCAACATTGCCCTGAGAGTTTCGGGTCCGGTTTTCACGGCGCATGGAATTCCTTTTAATTGGCAACCGGATTTGTTCCGGATACCGGCTGCGATTCGGCTGGCGTACAGTCTTATTCCGGAGGCGGTGCCGTATGTTTTCAATTGCGGGGAGGGCATGTTTCCGACAACGGTCAACACTTACGGCGCGACGGCATGCACTGCCACCGACCCGCGCATGCGCTTGCGGCTACGGCTGCGCATCTTTCTGGAAGGCCCGCTGCGGTAGGCGCTAAGCGCAGGGGCTCGCACAAGCCGATGCGCTTGTGGGGGAGCCGGCAAGCTCAGGCAAAGCCTTGCAAGTTGCCGTTGCGCCTTTTCCCGGAAGGCCCGCGGCGGCTCGTCGGGCGGTTTGCGCCATTCGTCAATAAGCGCGGTTGCCACGGTCGTTTATCGCTTGTAATAAGGCGATGCATTGCTTGCAAAGACAAAATGGTTTTACGCTGATAGAGTTGCTGTCCGCTTTGGCGCTCGGCTCTCTTTTTATTCTCGGCACTCTGTCGTTGTATCAGAGTGTTAAGAAAACGCATCTCACCGCAGAGCGGCAGACGGAGTTGGCGCAGAATTTTATTTCTATTCGCACACTGATAAAGAACGCGACCGGCGACGGCGATTTTTGTCAGTCTGCGGACAGGCGGTTCAACTACACCGTTCACGATGAGATATGGGCGGATATCACGGGCGGCGCTTTTGAAGTGCATCCGGTCGGCGCGAGCGATCCGGCTTTGAAAGCGGTCGGCAACAGCCGCGGCAGGCGCGCCGCCGATAGCGATGTGTTGTTGATTCGCACTGTGCTCCCGCCGCTTGGCATGATCAAGCAACACAGCACCGCTACCGGTCACTTTGTTATCAGCCATGGTATCGGGCTCAGGGAGGGCGGCTTGGCGGCGGTGTGTGACGGTCGCGATGTGGCGTTGCTCAAGATTACCGCTGTCAACGGCACCGGGGTGGATTATCAAATGGCGACGACCGCGACCGTGAGCGCCGGCGCGCCGGCTTTCGGAGAGGGCGCGGTAATCGCCGCCTATGCTCCGTTGGTCTTCTATGTCGGGCGGTCGGGGACGGGAAGCGGTTTGTCGCTCTACCGGCAGCGCAGTATCGTGCGCACGACAGAGGGCAACAAAGCGCCCGCTTTGCACAGCGAAGAAGTCGTCGACAATGTGGCGCGCATGCGCGCGCGGCTGGCGGTGCGGCAAGGCGATGCGTTTGCGTTTCAGCACCGCGCCGGCACCGCGACGATCGTCGGCGTCGCGGTCGATATGACTTTGGCGGGGCGGGCGAGCGCCGCGGGTGATGATGAACGGGAACGCTCCTTTTTCTTCAGCGCGCAAAACTTGTGAGCGCGGCATCGTGTTGCCTTTTGTGCTGCTGATGTTGACGCTTGCCAGTTTGATGGCGATTGCCGGAATTCAGCGCGCGACGCTGCACACGGCGCTGATCCGCTCGCTCAATCTGCATGCGCAGATGGAAGATGTGCTGGGCGCGACCTTGCAGCAGGGGCGGGCCGAAGTGTTGGCGCTTGCCGAGCAAGCCGATTTTGCCGCCGCCGCGCTGGCGCAATACGCGCGGGCGCAGCGCGACAGTTGGCAAGACTTTGATTGGAGCAATGCCACCGATGCGGCGAGCACATCGCTTGTCGCGGGCGCATTCTTTGTTGAGCGCTTGCACACGACGGAGGCGCATTGTTGTCATTTCTTGATCAATGCGCGGGCGGTCAAGAGCGGCGAGGCGACGGCTTTGTTCGGGCAATCGGCGCTGTCGTTTCATGTCGCCAGCACCGCGACCTACGAACTGTTCTCCCATGTTGACCGGATCATCGTCGAATAGGCGCGGGCGCGGCTTCACGTTGCTTGAGTTGCTGGTCGTCGTCGCGATACTGGCTTTGTTGGTCGGCGGCGCGGTGCCGAGCTATATGGCGCACCGGCAGGAGATGCAACGCGCCGAAGTGCGCAACCGTTTGCTTGATTTGATGCGGCTTGAGCAAAACTATTATCTGCTGCGGCTGACGTATACGACCGATTTAAGCGGAGAGATCGATGCGGCGCATTTGCTGTCGGGCACGGATTATGCGATTACCGCGGCGGCTTGCGATGATGATATCGCGCAATGCGTGCGCTTGTCGGCTGTGCCCTCCGATGCCGATGCGCGCACCTTGACGCTTGATTCAAACGGCGCGTATGCGCCTGCCGAATTGTGGCGATGACCGCGCCGCGGCGCATTTGCTGTCGGGCACGGATTATGCGATTACCGCGGCGGCTTGCGACGATGATATCGCGCAATGCGCGCGCTTGTCGGCTGTGCCCTCCGATGCCGATGCGCGCACCTTGACGCTTGATTCAAACGGCGCGTATGCGCCTGCCGAATTGTGGCGATGACCGCGCCGCGGCGCATTTGCTGTCGGGCACGGATTATGCGATTACCGCGGCGGCTTGCGACGATGATATCGCGCAATGCGCGCGCTTGTCGGCTGTGCCCTCCGATGCCGATGCGCGCACCTTGACGCTTGATTCAAACGGCGCGTATGCGCCTGCCGAATTGTGGCGATGACCGCGCCGCGGCGCATTTGCTGTCGGGCACGGATTATGCGATTACCGCGGCGGCTTGCGACGATGATATCGCGCAATGCGCGCGCTTGTCGGCTGTGCCCTCCGATGCCGATGCGCGCACCTTGACGCTTGATTCAAACGGCGCGTATGCGCCGCCCGAATTGTGGCGATGACCGCGCCGCGGCGCATTTGCTGTCGGGCACAGACTATGCGATTACCGCGGCGGCTTGCGACGATGATATCGCGCAATGCGCGCGCTTGTCGGCTGTGCCCTCCGATGCCGATGCGCGCACCTTGACGCTTGATTCAAACGGCGCGTATGCGCCGCCCGAATTGTGGCGATGACCGCGCCGTGACGCAACCGACTCAGGCGGATTTTTTCTTGTGCGGGGCGCGTTTCTTTTTCGCCGGAGCTTCTTCGATCATCTTGACGCATTGCTCCGGCGTCAGCGAGGCGGGGTCGGTGTCTTTCGGCACCTTGACGTTTTTCTTGCCGTCGGTCACATACGGGCCGTAGTGGCCGTTCAGGACTTTGATTTTTTGCTCGGGAAATTCGCGAATCAGTTTTTTCGCATCGGCTTCTTTCTTTTCCTCGATGAGATCGAGCGCGCGCGCGCGTTCTATCGTGTACGGGTCGTCTTCTTTTGGCAGCGATACGTATTTGTCGCCGTATTTGACATAAGGCCCGAAGCGCCCGATGGCGACGCTGATCGGTTCGTCGTCGTCCGTCGTTCCCAACTCGCGCGGCAACTTCAACAGGCCCAAGGCTTCTTCCAGCGTGATCGTTTCAATGGCTTGGTCTTTCTTCAGGCTCGCAAACTGCGGTTTCTGCTCGTCTTCGGCCTGCCCCATCTGCACATACGGGCCGTAGCGTCCCAGCCGCGCGCTGATCGGTCGCCCGCTTTCGGGGTGAGCGCCGAGTTCGCGCGCCTGCGCCACATCTTGCCTGGAAACGGTCTCGGTTTTGTCTTCCACCAACTTTTTGAACGGGCGCCAAAAGTCCGATAACACGGGAACCCACTCTTTTTCGCCGCGGGATATCTCATCCAGTTTGTCTTCCAGCCGCGCGGTGAAGTCGTAGTTTACGTATTGCGCGAAGTGCTCGGTCAGGAATTTGGTGACGATGCGCCCGGTCGTTGTCGGGTGAAACGCTTTGCTTTCAATCACCGCGTATTCCCTGCTCTGCAAGGTTGAGATGATGCTGGCGTAGGTGGACGGCCTGCCGATGCCGTGCTCTTCCAGCGTTTTGATCAGGGTCGCTTCGTTGTAACGCGGCGGCGGTTCGGTAAAGCGCTGTGTCGGCACGACTTCTTTCAGTGTCACTTCGTCGCCTTGTGCCAACGCGGGGAGCGGCGGGTTTTTGTCGGAAGATTTGCCGCGGTCGGGGTAGACTTCCAGATAGCCCGCTATCTTGACGGTCGAGCCGGTGGCTCTGAAGATGTGGCCGTCTCCGCACGACAACTCCGCCGCCACTTGGTCAATCGTTGCGTGTATCATCTGGCTTGCGACCGACCGCGCCCACACCGAACTGTAGAGTTTGAATTGTTCCTCGCTCAGATGCGATTTCACTTGGGCGGGCGCGCGCGCCGCCGAAGTCGGGCGGATGGCTTCGTGCGCTTCCTGCGCATTCTTTGATTTGGTCTTAAAGCGCCGCGGCGCGTCCGGCAGTTTGTCCGCGCCCAGATCGCTCTTGATGTAGGCGCGCAGATCGCGCAGCGCATTTTCGGACAGGGTCACCGAGTCGGTGCGCATGTAGGTAATCAGCCCGACCGCTCCGCTGCCAAGGTCCACCCCTTCGTACAGTTGTTGCGCGACGCGCATGGTGCGCGATGACGTAAAGCCGTAGCGCCGCGCGCATTCTTGTTGCAGGGTGGATGTGATCAGCGGCGGCGGCGGGTTGCGCTTGCGTTGCTTCTTTTCGTGGGTATCGACCTTCAGTTTGCCGTTTGCGTTTTCGGTCACCGCGGCGCATATGTCGGTCGATTGCTTCTCGTTGTTCAGATTAAACTGCTTGAGTTTTTGCTCGCCGATAGCGACCAGATTTGCGACAAAAGGCTGCGTGTCTTTTTCCAGTCGCGCCTCAATAGTCCAATACTCGCGCGGCTCGAAGGCTTCGATCTCTTCTTCCCGTTCGACCAGCAAGCGCAGCGCCGGGCTCTGCACGCGCCCGGCCGACAAGCCCGAGCTGACTTTGCGCCACAGCAACGGCGAGAGGTTGAAACCGACGAGGTAGTCAAGCGCGCGGCGCGCCTGTTGCGCGTTGATCAGGGTGTCGGACAACTCTCTGGGGTTGTTGACCGCTTCCTGAACCGCCTCCTTGGTGATTTCATAGAAGACGACGCGATAGACCTTCTTGTCTTTTAGCGCTTTCTTGGCTTTCAATAATTCAAACAGGTGCCACGAGATGGCTTCGCCTTCGCGGTCGGGGTCGGTTGCGAGATACAGGCAGTCCGACTTCCTCATCATTTGCACGATCTTGTCGACGTGCTTTTTGTTTCTCGCGACCGCTTCGTATTTCATCTCAAAATCGTTGTCGGTATCCACCGCGCCGCCTTTCGGAATCAGATCGCGGACATGGCCGTAGGATGCGAGCACCTCAAAGTCCGGGCCGAGGTATTTTTTTATCGTGCGTGACTTTGCCGGGGATTCGACAATTAGGATGTTGCTGCTCATTTGTTTGTTTTTGTTTGTTTGAAAAGTTTGTTAATGAAAAAGTTTGTAATGAAGTTGAGGTTGTTACCCTTATAAATCTATCACATGCCGGCGGATTCTTTGTTACCAGCGCCGCCGAACGGTGGCGGATTATATTACATAATCGGCAACATTCGCGAATAGAGTATCGCATCCGCCCGTTCGAATCCCATCCGAATCATTCCCCGCTGTTGCCGGCGAGCGCTTCTTGTATCTGTTGTTGGAATTGCGCGACGGCGGCCAAAGGGTCTTTGGCGTCTCTTATCGGGCGGCCGATGACGAGATAGTCCGCTCCCGCGGCGATCGCCTGTGCCGCGCCGGCGCTGCGTTTTTGGTCATCGGCGGCGGCTTGCGCTCTGATGCCGGGGGATACGATGATGAGTTCGTCGCCGAGCCGTTGCCGCAGCGCTTTTGCCTCAAGCGCCGAGGCGACGATGCCCGCGCAGCCGGCGTCCGCCGCCAGACGCGCGCGGCGCAGCGCGAGTTCTTCTATTGAGGCCGCCCCTCCTGTGAGTTCGCGCGCTCCTTCTCGGCCGAGGCTCGTCAATACCGTGACCGCAAGCAAGTCAAAGTCGGTCTCGGTTTGCGCCGCTGCGTTGATGATCGCGCTGTCGCCGTGAATCGTTACAAAATGCGCGCCGCAACCGTTTAAGCGCGTCAGTGCGCGGCTGACTGTCGTCGGAACATCGTACAGTTTCAGGTCGAGCATCAACTTGTGGTCGCGGCTTGCGATTTCTTTGACCAGCGCCATGCCGCCGCTGATGAAAAGCTCCAGGCCGATTTTGAAAAAACCGATATGGGGTTGCAGGCGGGTAATCCACGCGCGCGCCGTATCGCCGTCGGCGACATCGAGCGCGAAGATGATTCGTTCCCGCAGGGGGATGTCGCGGGTGTCGCTCATGCTTTTGCGGCCGCGACGATACAGGGCACCGGGCAGACGGGAACGCACTGCGGCGCGTCGTACTGGCCGACGCATTCGTCGCACTTTGCCGGGTCGATCACGTAAATTTCGCTCCCTTCATAGATGGCATCGTTGGGGCAGACCGGCGCGCACAGGTCGCAGTTGATACAGGCATCGGTGATTCGCAGGCTCATTGTCCGCCATTGCGTTTTTCAAGTTGCGCATGCAACGCCTCCGCGATTTGCGGTTCGACGAACGCGGACACATCTCCGCCAAGGCGCGCGATCTCCCGCACCATGCTCGAGGAGATAAAAGCGTATTCTTCCGCCGGCATCAGAAATACCGATTCAAACGCCGACGATAATTTCCGGTTCATGGCGGCGAGTTGGAATTCGTATTCAAAGTCGGAGACCGCCCGCAGACCGCGCAAGACGACCCGGGCTTTTTTCTGTTTGACGAAATCAACCAGCAGTCCGTCAAAGCCGCGCACTTCCGCATTGTCTATGTCGCTCAGCACCGATTGTGCGAGCCGCACCCGTTGCTCAAATGGCAGGAAGGGGTTTTTTGCCACGTCGCGGGCGACGGCGACGATGATGCGGTCAAATGTTTTGGCCGCGCGACAGACGAGGTCGGCGTGACCTTTGGTGATGGGATCAAATGTGCCGGGGTATATTGCAATCATTCGGGAATTATATATTTAACTCGGCAAATAGCGGATAGCATCGGCATATGCGGGATACGCTTGCTCTCCGCCCGGCCGACAACGGAAGCTGTTGCAAATGGCGATGTTTCATCGCTGTTTTCAGCGGTGAGAGTTTTGTCACGACCGCACATATGCAAGGGCATTTTTTCTTGTAAGCAGGCATTCTGTCGGATATAATCTGCCAGATTGTATAATCATCTTCTGACTAGAATACTCATTACTACGAGAATACATATGTCTATATTCACAGTTATAAGTTTGGCTGATGGCGATCCGGTCTCTTTGCGTCAAAAAATTGAAGAAAAATATCCCGATAATTATATCCCAGCGGCAAGGAGGACATCGCCTTTATACGTTCTAATGAAACGACATCCGAAATTGCGGGGAAATCTGGGAATGAACGTAAAAAGCAAGATACTTGGCGTGGTAATTAAGCATGAAACATGGTATGGATTTTCCGATCTCGAATTGTGGGATTGGGGCAATAAGGTAACAACAGGTGCGCAATAGCCGCCTAAAATCTGTTCGGTCATCTCCCGCCGGAGAACCGGGAACGGGCGGCGGAGGCGGCGGACATGGAAATGGGTTTGCGCAACTTTCCCAGCGGCTGACTGTTATAGAAACAGAAACGAAGTATGTGGCAACCAAAGATGATTTATCCGCCGCTTTATCCAAAGCAATCAAAGGAGCAGAAAACAAAAAACATTCGATGGGGATTTGTGATAGGATACGCATCATGACTCTTGACCTTTTCATTTGCGCGCGCGATTCAAATCTTCTTCAGAAGGTTAATCAAATCTTCTGCGGAAGGTTAAAAACCCTCGCCGCGTTTTTTAACGCCGCACAGCGCCGCGCAGCCGCATTAGCGCCCGTTTCCCCCCCCCCCCCCCCCCCCCCCCTCCCCGTGCGCTTAGAGTCTGTGCGGCGGTAATACTCGCCGGCGCATTTGCAAACAGCGCGTACGCGCAAACCGAATGTGCGGCGGACAAGCCGCTGATGAACGAAGGCGTGTGCGTTGCCAGTTGTCCGTCGGGACGGGAAGCTGTTGGCGGAACTTGCCACGCTGTCTGCGCAGCAGGGGAGACGCGAGTCACGCGTCCGGACATCCCAAGCTCCACCGGATGCTTTGCCGATGCCACGGCCAAAATGCTGAGCGATTGCGAAGCCGCGGGATGGGGGAGTCGGACGGCTATCTTGTCGGATTTCTTCCAACTCGGAACGGGCTGTCTGATTCCCTCAAGACAGGTGGGCCACACGTCCGCGAGGCAGTGCAAAACCACTTTGGGATTTGCTTCGTTTCCGTTCTGCACGGACATGTACGGCGACCCGCCGGTCTTTCCGAAAGCGGCGGACCATACCGATGTTAGAATAGGTTCCGGAAAGCGTTTTGTTGCAAACTGCAACCGAGACGGGACTGTCCCCGGCGGTTATCCGCCGAACCACAACTTGAACGGCGAAACCGAATGCATATGCCATCGGGATTCGCACGTCGGCGACTGGCCGGACTGCGCGGCCTTTCCGGTCAGTCTGACGGCGGCGGATAGGGCGATGGCGCAGACATGTGTGGCGCAAGGGTGGACTATTTCCACCGCCACCGCCGCCTCTATCAAATGCGACATTCCGCTGACCTCCGGCGAGGATACTTTTGACGGGTGCTTTCTCGGCGGTCAGGATTCGCCGCTGTGCGCGGATGTTTTTGGCGCGGGGTTCGCCCTGCCGGAAAGGGAGGTTCCGCAGTTGGTTTTGAATCTTGCCAACGCCTTTGACGCAAAGTTTAGCGAACGGCTTGGCGATGCTGTCAGAGCCGCCGCGCCGGTTTACGCGGAGGCGGTATGGGCGCGACACAACGGCGATCCGAATTATGCGGCCGGCCCTATCAACACCCACAACAGCAACAGCGATGCCGACAAAAGCAACATTGCCGTTCAGGTTGCGGCTCCGGTTTTCACGGCGCATGGAATTCCTTTTAACTGGGGGCTGGATGTCTCGCGGATTCCGGCTGCGATTCGGTTGGCGTACGGTCGTATTCCGGTGGCGGTGCCGTATGTTTTCAATTGCGGGGAGGGCATGATTCCGGCGGGTGCGAATCTGAATGGCGCGACGGAATGCGTTTCAGGCTTGCGCTTGCGGCTGCGCCTCTTTCTTGAAGGCCCGTTGCGATAGCGCGAGTGCCGGAGAGATGAGGCGGCCGGTGCAAGCACGAGGCTTCCCCCCACCGCATCGCCGCCCCACAAGGGGAGCGTGTCGTCGGTGCGAGCAACGCCCGACGAGGGTGGCGGCGCTCCTGCTGCGCTTTTTGATTCGGCGGCGGGAGGAGTTTATGTTGGGGAATTATGTATTTAACTTGACAGAGGCAGATTATGTCAGGCAGGAAACTTGACAAAGATACCAGTACGCTATATACCTATATCTTAATTCGTTGTTAAACCACTTTGGGGATTAGGACTATGAGTAAGAGAAAAGCAGAAATATTAAGCCTATATCAGATTATGGAGCAATACCCGACCGATGAAGCGACCATACGATACCTTGAAAGTCTGGCATGGAGTGATAAGCCGGTATGTTCTAAATGCGGATGTGATAACAAAATTACAGAGCAAAAGAAAGCTGGCGATTATTGGTGCGGTAGCTGTCGTTCATACTTCAATGTATTCACCAATACACCGCTAGAGCGGAATAAAGTAGATGCCAGAAAATGGGTTTATGCTTCCTATACCCTGCTCACTTCACGCAAAGGGATAAGCAGTCTGCAATTAAGCAAAGAGATTGGAGTGCAACAAAGAACAGCGTGGTATATGCTTCACCGCTTGCGGGTTATATGTGGCGGGGATATGCAGGCGCTGCATGGGCAAGTAGAGACAGATGAAACTTATATCGGCGGCAAGGAGAAAAACCGCCATCCCAACAAGAAAAAGCGGGCGGGTCGCGGTGGTGCTGGCAAGACTGCTATACTGGGTATGCGAGAGCGTAAAGGCAGAGTAAAGGCCATGCCAGTAGAGAACACTACAAAGGAAACACTACAGACCGCCGTACATAAAAATGTCCGCAAGGGTTCTACCCTTTTTACTGATGAAAACCCCTCATACAATGGTGTTGCCAATCGCCACTATGCGGTTAATCATTCTGCGAAGGAATATGTAAATGGTATGGCGCACACTAACGGCATAGAATCCGTATGGGCTGTACTCAAGAGAGGTTTTAGCGGTGTGTATCACAACTGGAGTAAGAAGCATTGCAGGGCTTATGTCAATGAGTTTTCCTTCCGTCTTAACGATGGCAATTGTGAGATAGATACCCAAGACAGATTAAACAGTTTGTTTGCCGGTATGCACGGCAAGCAGATTACTTATAAGGAATTGACAGGATGAAAACCACCCACAGCATAACTACAGTTTCGGTGAAGGTAGATAATTCAAAAAGGGTTCCTTTGAAATAGATTTATCGGTGGTGCTATCCTTCCTTTGAGTATGAAATAGACAATGTAGAGCATGACACATCTAATCAGTCAGATATGCAAATATGAAACAGAAAGACTTAGACAGAGCGGCTACGGCACTACTTAAAGCAGGGAAACCGCCGAAGGATAAAGATTGCCCGATACCGACAAAAGCAGACTTAAACCGTAAGTTTGTCATGCGGGTAGACCGTCAAGGCAAACCCACAATTATTGAGAAATAATACCTCTGTCAAGTTAAATACATAATTCCCTTATGTTGCCGCCGCAGTCCGGTACAACTTGCAGGCTCCGGCTCCGGCTTTGCTCTCGCGCCGACATTGCCACTGTGCGCCGACGTCGTATTGCTCCCCCGCTTTTGACTCGATGTAAACCAAAGAGGCATCGCGTAAGAGACGGGGGTGGCGCTCCTGATGCGCTTTTTGATTTGGCGGCGCGATGGGTTTATGTTGCCGCCGTTGTCCGGTACAGTTTGCAGGCCACGGCTCCGGCTTTGCTCTCGCGCCGGCATTGCCACCGTGCGCCGACTTCGTATCGCTCTCCCGCTTTTGATTCTATGTAAACCAAAGAGGCGTCGTGTAAGAGTTTGGGGCGGCGCTCTGATGCGCTTTTTGATTCGGCGGCGGGAGGAGTTTATGTTGCCGCCGCAGTCCGGTACAACTTGCAGGCTACGGCTCCGGCTTTGCTCTCGCGCCGACATTGCCACTGTGCGCCGACGTCGTATTGCTCCCCCGCTTTTGACTCGATGTAAACCAAAGAGGCATCGCGTAAGAGTTTGGGGCGGCGCTCTATCTGCGCCAGAATTTTTGCGAGTGCGCCGCCGGCGAACGGCGGGTCAAGGAACAAGATGTCAAACGGTTTGGCGTTTGCCACAAACTCAAAAGCGTCTTGGTGCGCGACTTCTATGTTGTCGGCGTTGAAGCGTTCGGCCTCGGCGCGCAACTTCTCGCACAGCGCGCGGTTATGGTCGACCAGAGTGATGTGTCCCGCGCCGCGCGAGGCGGCTTCAAACCCCAGCGCGCCGCTGCCGGCAAACAAGTCCAGACAATGCGCGCCGGCGATTGTCGGTTGCAGCCAGTTGAACAGGGTTTCGCGCGCGCGGTCGGGGGTCGGGCGCACATCGGGGGAAGGGACGAACTCAAGCGTTCTGCCGCGCCAGCGACCGGCTATCAGTCGCACTTTGTTGGTTCGCATCTTGCCGGGCGTCGGCTAGCCGCCGACGGTTACGATGATCAGATTGTCGGGGTCAATGCGGCGCTTGATGGCATCCGCGACCATCGCCGGGGTGACTTGCCCGACGCGCTCGGCATATGTGTCAAGGTAGTCATAGCCGAGGTTGAAGAACGTGATGCGTCCGACCCATGTTGCGATGCTTTTGTTATCGCCGATTCTGAGCGGGAAGCCGCCGCGCACATTGTCTTTTGACAGGGACAGCTCTTCTGCGGCGATGCTTTTTTCGTGCCAGTCTCTGAGCATGGCAAGGACGAGTTCTGTCGCGTCGGCGGCTTGCTCGGTTTGGGTCTGGAAGTTGATCGCGAAGGCGCCGTTCTCGCGCTGCGGGACGAAATAGCTCCAGATGCTGTAGACATAGCCGCGCTTCTTGCGCACTTCGTCGAGCAGGCGGGAGCCGAACCCGCTGCCGCCGAGGGCGTGGTTGCCAAGATACAGCGGGAAGTAATCGGCGTCGTTAAAACGCATGCCGGTGTGGCCGATATAAACATGCGATTGGGCGGAGTCAAACGGTATGCGGATGTTTTGCGCTTTGCCCGGCGCGACCGGCGGCAGCGGCGGCGCTTTGGCGCCTTGCGGCAGGGCGGCGGAAATTTGTGCCGCAATCTTTTCGGCCTCGGCGCGCGAGATATCGCCGACCAGCGTGATAACCGCATTTTGCGCCGTGAAGTAGCGCTGATAAAACGCCCGCAATTTCTGCGCCGTCAGCGTTCGCACCGTGTCCGCTTCGCCGTTGACCGGATGCGCGTAGGGGTGGTCGCCGTACAGCGCCCGGTAGAATGCGATGCTTGCCAGCCGGTCGGGTCTTTGCGCGCGTTTTTTGATGCTGGTGAGTTCCTGATTGATGAGCCGTCGCAATGCTTTGCCTGGAAAGTCGGGTTTGGTCAGGACGGCGGCGAAAGTCTCCAGCGCCGGCGCGAGGTATGCGCTGTCGCTGAGGCTGCGCAACGACACATTTGCGGTGTCTTTGCCGACTCCGGTTGCGAACTGCGCGCCGATGGCATCAAGCCGTTTGGCGATCTCATCCGCGCTCAGACCGTCGGCGCCTTGCTCTAACATGGCGGCCGTGAGGTTCGCAAGACCGTGGTCGTCGCCGTCTCTGGCGCTGCCGCCGTCAAACATGACCGCAAGGTCGAGCATCGGCAATGCGGGACTGTGCACATAGCCGACGCGAGCGCCCTGCGGCGTGGTCCAGTGTTGTATCTCAAACGCGCCGGCGGCGCTTGCAAACGCCGCGAACAGGATCAGCGATATGGCGCGGCAAACCATTACTTTTTTTGCGGCGCTTGCGGCGAAAGGATCGCAACCGAGCGGTTGTGCGCGGAGAAATAACGGCGCGCGACTTCCATGACCTGTCGCGGGGTGATGCGCTCAATCCTCTCGCGCAACTTAAACAGCTCTTCCCAGCCGACGCCGATCACTTCCAGACTGCCGAGCATATACGCCTGATGGCGGATGGAGTCGCGGCGGAATACTTCCTGCGCGATTATTCCGGCTTTGACGGTCGCCAGTTCTTCGTCGCTGACCGGATGCTCGCGCAACTTTTGCAACTCGTTTTCTATTCCTTGTTCCAGGCGTTTGATGTCGGCGCCGACCACGGGCGCGGCATTGATGTAAAACAGGTCGTCGTAACGGTTGTACGGGCTGTAAGAGACACCGACATATTGCGCCAGTTCTGCGCCGCGCACCAGCGAGCGATTGAAGCGCGCGCTACGGCTGCCGCCGAGGATGTCGGCCAACACCCAGAGCGCGTACGGGTGCCACTCCGTCGCTGCGGCGCCGGCGCGCGGCGCGCGATAGCCGACGGCAAAGTGCGGCTGTGTCGCCGGTATCTCAAGCGCTATGCGTCTCTCGCCTTGTTGCGCGGATTCGTTGCGCTTGCGGTATGCGGGCAGCGGGCGGGCGGGGATGTGACCAAAGTATTTTTGCGCTAAGGCATATACTTCATCGGCGTTGACATCGCCGACAACGACGATGGTCGCATTGTTCGGTGCGTACCAGTTGTCATACCAGACCGCCAAATCGTTGAGCGAAATATTGGTAATGTCATCCATCCAACCGATAATCGGGTTTTGGTAGGGCGAGTTATCAAGTGCGACACTGAACAGTTGCTCGCGCAGTCTTGATTCGGGTTTGTCCTCAACGCGCCAGCGGCGCTCCTCTTCGACCACCTTGCGTTCTTTTGCCAAGTCCCCGGGTTTTAGAATCAGGTTAATCATGCGGTCGGATTCCAACTCAAAGCTGACCGGCAAGCGGCTTTTTTCAAACACCTGAAAGTACGCCGTATAGTCGTGACCGGTGAAGGCATTATCACGCCCGCCGTAACGCTTGATCGTGCGTGTGAATTCATCGCCGGAATAGTTGGCAGTGCCTTTGAACATCATGTGTTCCAACAGATGGGATATGCCGGTGATGCCGAGGTGTTCGTCCGCCGAACCGACACGATACCAGACTTGTGATACAACCAACGGTGCGCGGTGGTCTTCGTTGACTAGCAGCTTAAGGCCGTTATCCAATTCAAACTCGCTGACGCCATGGGCGTGTTTGGCTTGTGTCGTACTTGTCGGCTGATGTGCGCACGCAACCAGCGCCAGTGCGATTGCGAGTGCCGAAGCAAAGATTGTCATTTTTTTCACTGTGCTGCTTGCTTGTCAAACAAGACTGGAATTGTATACTGAAATTGCCGTTTTGTGCGAAGGATTATGGCGGCGTATGCCCGGATTTGCCGTCAGCGCAAGCGCTGTTTAGAATATATAAGCCTCCGTGCGGGGGATGTTGACAAGGTAGTATGCAATGAATCGCCATATGAACAGGTTGCTCTGTTGTTTGCTCGCGTTGCTTTTGTGCGGCGGCGCGGGCGCCGGGCAGAAGGAATTGCCGCAAGTGGATTTGATTCTCGTTGAGAAGGCGAAGCGCAAGTTGCACCTGATGCGCTACTGGCAGCCGGTACGTTCGTTTGATATTTCTCTCGGCGGGTCTCCGGTCGGACACAAGCAGCGCGAAGGCGATTCGCGCACTCCGGAGGGTTTTTATGAGATTACCTATCGCAACCCCGACAGCAGGTTCTTTCGCTCTCTGCGCATCTCTTATCCCGATGATCTCGACCGTCGCTTTGCCGCCGCCAAGGGATACCATCCGGGCGCGCACATTATGATTCACGGCGAGCCCAACAATCAGGCGGCGCGACAGAACCTCGCTGCGGATTGGACGGATGGTTGTATCGCGTTGCGCAACCGGGATATGGCGGTTGTGTGGGAGTTGGTGAAGGAAGGCACTCCGATCATTATTGACCCGTAGGGCTTGGCTGCGGTTATTTCCAAGGGGAAACAATAGTCCCTAAAATCATCTCGGCGAACTTTGTTCGCCGGAGAGGGGGAGCGCTTGCGCGAACATACTCTCCCCTTGTGGGGGAGTCGGCGAACCAAGGGCGAAGCCCGCAGGTTGCCGGAGAGGGGGCAAGCTGCCGGCTTTCTCGGTGAGAGTGTTAGTTAGTGCGAGGGGTTCTCCCGCGAGGGGAGAGCGGTGGTTAGCGCGGTCGGTTGCGGGCGCTGGTTACGTTCGCAGATTATCCTGATTTTCCTTAAACCACTGACAGGTAGAATGTATCCCGTCGGCAAACGCAATAGACGGTTGCCACCCCAGTTCTCGTAGCAGGGAGATATCAAGCAACTTGCGCGGCGCGCCGCCGGGCATGGCGGTGTCAAACCGGATTTCGCCGTTGAAAGAAAACTCATTGGCAATGATTTGTGCGCACTCCGCAATGGTCATGTCTTTGCCCGAGCCGATATTGATGTGCGAGTTCATCGGGTTGACCCGTTGCCAGTATGTTTCCGGTTCAACGGACAGGATGTGCAGGCACGCAGCGGCGAGGTCATCAACATGTAAAAAGTCCCGCCGCGCTTTTCCATCGCCCCAGATGGAAACATCGGGGCTGCCGTCACGGGTTGCTTCGTAGAAGCGGCGAATCAGCGCCGGTATCACGTGGCTGTTTTTGGGATGGAAGTAATCGCCCGGGCCGTAAAGATTGGTCGGCATCAGGGTCCGGTAATCGGTTTTGTACTGGCGGTTATACGATTCGCACATCTTTATGCCCGCAATTTTGGCAATCGCATACGGCTCGTTGGTCGGCTCTAACTTGCCCGCAAGCAGTTGGTCTTCGCTCATCGGCTGCGGGGTGATGCGCGGGTATATGCAAGAACTGCCGTGAAAGAGCAGGCGTTTGACGCCGGCCCGCCAGGCGCCGTGAATCAGGTTGTTTTGTATCATCAGGTTGTCGTAGATGAAGTCGGCCGGAAATGCGGAGTTGGCGTAAATCCCGCCGACTTTCGCCGCCGCGATAATGACATAATCTATTTGCGTGTCAGCATAGAACGCTTCTGCTTGTTGTTGCGAGCGGAGGTCCAACTCGGCGCGGGCGGTCGTGATGATGTTTTGACAGCCGCAGGCTTCGAGGGCGCGGCGGATGGCGCTTCCGACCATGCCGCGCGCTCCGGCAAGATAAACGGATTTGTCTTCAAACATCCTTTTTGCTTGCTTTGCTCTTGGCGGCGGCGAGGTCGCTTTCCGTCATCTCATCGACCAACTCGTCAAAGCTGACTCGCGGTTGCCAGCCGAGTTGTTGCCGCGCTTTTGCCGCATCGCCGTGCAGGCTTTCTACTTCGGCGGGGCGAAAGTAGCGCGCGTCCACTTTGATGACCGCGCGGTTTGTGTTGCGGTCTATGCCTTGCTCGTCAACGCCTTCGCCTTGCCACTCGATGTCCATGTCCATGCGCTTTGCCACCGCCGCGACAAACTCGCGCACCGAATATTGCTCGCCGGTGGCGATGACAAAGTCATCGGGCTTGTCTTGTTGCAGGATGAGCCACTGCGCCTCGACGTAATCGCGCGCGTGTCCCCAATCGCGCCGGGCGTTCAGGTTGCCGAGGCACACGCTTTCTTGCAGGCCGTATTTGATGCGCGCGAGGCCGCGGGTGATTTTGCGGGTGACAAATGTCTCGCCCCGGCGCGGCGATTCGTGGTTGAACAGGATGCCGTTGCAGGCAAATATCCCATAGGCGTCGCGGTAGATCGAGCATATCCAGTATGCGTAGGCTTTGGCGGCCGCATACGGGGAGCGGGGGGAAAACGGGGAGTTCTCGTTTTGCATTTTGTCGCAGGTGTCGCCGTATAGCTCCGAGGTCGAGGCTTGGTAGTAGCGGATGTTTTTTTGCTTGTCCAGCGTGCGGATCGCTTCCAACAGACGCAAGGGCCCGAGCGCATCCGAGTCGGCGGTGTATTCGGGTTCTTCAAACGAAACCGCCACATGGGATTGGGCGGCAAGGTTGTAGACTTCGTCGGGCTGTGTTTTTTCCAGAATGTGTATCAGGCTGCTTGAGTCGGTCATGTCGCCGTGGTGGAGGCGGAAGTCATAACCGCGGTTGTCTTCGTCGTTGAAGATGTGGTCAATGCGCTTGGTGTTGAACGAGGAAGCGCGTCGTTTTATGCCGTGAACACGGTATCCTTTTTTGAGCAGGAACTCGGCCAGATAGGAGCCGTCCTGACCGGTCACACCGGTAATTAAAGCGCACCGCTTGGACATTTTTGTCGGATAATAAAGAAGCTATGATGCAATTAAAAGCGGTGCGATTATATCATGCTTATTCTGGTATGCTATGGTTTGGTTGTCGGCGTGCCGCCGATGTTGTTTGATAGGAGGCGGAAATGACGAGAAATTATGTCGGGATTTATGCGGTGGCGGTTTGCTTTATCGCCGCGGTGGTGCTCAGCGTTACGCTTGCAAAGAGCATTTACAATGTGCTTGAGATAAGCGCGCCGGAAATTACGATGCGCGGGCATGTGTATGACCGCTTCCAGAGCAATGAGCGCTTCCTTCGCAGTTGGCCCGAAGGCAGGCCGGTGCCCGATGCCGCGGAGGCGAAGAGGTTGCGCGAGGAAGGATACCGGATTGCGGTGGCCTCGGAAAAGCGGTCGGGGATACAGGGGCTGATTAATTCGCTGATATCGCTGGTTGTGACCGGCATACTCTTTTTCATCCACTGGCGCCTTGTGCGGCGGCGGTAGTTTGTTCGCCCAGAGCAAGGGCCTCCCTCTCACGTGCGGGGACACCCGCACTCGTAGGTAGTGGCTTGTGCTTGCTTATCGCGGGACCCTTTTAATGACCACATCTTTCCTTTTGTTCTTTTTTGGTCATGAAGATCACCGCCCGCGACCCGATCCCAAAACCGCCCGCCGACAAGTTGCTCAACGTCATATGTTTTTACAAGGTACTTATCCAATTTGCCGCTACATTTTTTATTTGGCACCTTGAACGTCCAAAGGCGTAGGGCGCCGTTTCTTCTCTCAGCCAAAACACTTTTAACGAAAGAATGCGGAATCGGAACATCAATACCGAGGCCTCCCTCGAGTTCTAATGTTTCAACTTTTTTATTAAAATCAAAGACTGGAGCTGTTAAAACATAGGTTTCAAGCGTATCTTCATCCTCATTAAGTTTACGAATAGCTTTCTCTAGTTTTAGCCATATCCCCGTATTAAAACTTGGCTTTTGCGGAGACATATTTGATAACAAGAATGTCTCGCTATTTTGCACCTCAATTTGATCTTGATTGGCGCTGGCTACAAGATGTCCGCGGTGATAACCGCTATTTTTAAAATGACCTAACCCTGCCCGAAATCGTTCTGGAATTCGCAAATCGGCTCGGAACATATTCTCGCGTTTCGTCTTCTCATCCATCAGAGGAAGCAGGGGATCAACTATCTCCAGAGCCCATTTGGCCTGCCGGAAATACCAACTGTAGCCGATAGTGAAATATCGCCCGGTTAAGATTTGATCGCAAACAGGCGCTCCGTAGCGAAGCTCTCTTTGCATTTGAAATGGATCGTTCATGTTTGTCCCTCCCGAAAGGTAATATGAATATGCTCTGTATATATCATTTTTCGGGAGTTGTGTAAATAACTGACAGAAATTGCTTGATAATCCCAGATTTTAACCGTTCTGGGGATTTCTATAAACGGGCTTAATGCGGCCTGTAAGGCTTTATCAAATTGCCCATATAATCCCGATAGCAAAGGGGAGACGCCTCTTGTGTTATGGTGTATATAATTGTGGGCGGGACAGGCGCAGCCTCCCCGTTTGTTTATAAGCCTTGAATAATAATGTTTGCTAATTTTTTCTCTAAAGAGAGCATCGTCGCGCCGCCGGGTTTTAATCGCTGGCGGGTGCCGCCGGCGTCCATGGGCATCCATCTGTGCATCGGTTCTGTTTATGCGTGGAGCATCTACAATCCGGCGCTGGTAAAAGCGCTGGGGGTGGCGGTCAGTGCGCCGAACGATTGGACGCTCAATGAGGTCGTTTGGATTTTCACCGTATCGATCGTTTCTCTCGGTTTGGCCGCCGCGTTTGCCGGTCGCTGGCTGGAAGAAGTCGGCCCGCGCACCGTCGGCGTTGTCGCCGCGGTTTGTTGGGGCGGCGGCTATCTTGTCGGCAGCGCCGGAATCGCATTGCATCAGTTGTGGCTGGTGTATTTGGGCTATGGCGTGATCGGCGGCATCGGCCTTGGCTTGGGCTATGTGTCCCCGGTCAGCACGCTCATCCGCTGGTTTCCCGACCGCCGCGGCATGGCGACCGGCATGGCCATCATGGGCTTTGGCGGCGGCGCGATGCTGGCGACTCCGCTCAAAGAATATTTCCTGCAAACCTTTTACAAAGCGCCCGAATACTTGGGCCGCGTCGCCGACCTTGACATCATCACCAAAGAGGGACATCGCTTTGTCGAGGCGGGCGGCGAGTTGAAGGAGGTCGTCGTCGTCGGTGTTAACGAGGTCGCCAACATGGTGGTGCCGGGAGAGCCCGGCGCGTACTTGTTGGGTTCGGGTTCTGTCGGCGCGTGGGAGACGTTTTTGTCGATGGGCTTGATTTATTTTGTCGTGATGATAATTGCCGCGCTGAGTTATCGCATACCCGCCAAAGACTGGCGCCCCGAAGGGTGGATGCCGCCAAGCGATGATGTCGCCAAGAAAAAGATGATGACGCGGGGTTCGGTGGACATAGATCAGGCTTTGAAAACACCGCAGTTTTACCAACTTTGGATAGTCCTGTGCTTCAATGTGACCGCCGGTATCGGCGTCATCGGCGTAGCAAAAACGATGATGACCGAGATTTTCGGTTCCACATTGCCGTCGCTGGTCGATAGCGCGTTTGCCGCCGCCTATGTGTTGATGATCAGCGTGTTCAATATGGTCGGGCGGATTATCTGGGCGAGTTCGTCGGATTACATAGGGCGTAGAAATACGTATTGGATATTTTTTGTCGGCGGGATTATTCTGTACTTGTCTATTCCGTGGACGGCGCAACAGGTCAGCATCACGCCGGCGGTTTTCTATCTGGTTCTCTTTTATGCCGCGACCATGATTATCTTTACATTCTATGGCGGCGGCTTTGCGACCATCCCCGCCTACCTCGCCGATGTCTTCGGCACCCACCATGTCGGCGGCATCCACGGCAGGTTGCTGACCGCCTGGAGCACGGCGGGGGTTTTGGGGCCGCTGGCCATCACCAGTTTGCGCCAGAATTCCTTGAACGAGGCGATTCACGATTTGGCGCAACAGGTTGATCCGCAAAGGTTTTATCAGGCTTTTGGCGCCCGTGTCGGCGAGTTGGAGTTACTGATTGAGAATAAAGTGGTAACATTGGCTAAACTGCTGGAAATTGCTCCGCCGGGTACGGTTGATCCGACGCCGAGTTTATATAATACGACGATGTACCTGATGGCGTTTTTATTGTTTTTGGCGTTGATCTCCAATGCGTTTATGCGCCCGGTGGCAAGCAAACATCTGATGCAGAATTAAATTTTAGACTTTCCGAACAGGAAAAGGAGGGAAATTATGGCAGCAACAGCCGAAGTGATCGAATTGAAAACTGGCATCACTCAATTCATCAAAGAACCCAAGAAGATGCTGATTGGCGGCGAGTGGGTCGGCGCAAAGTCTGGCAAGACTTTTGACGTCGTGAACCCCGCTACCGAAGAGGTCGTCGCCAAAGTCGCGGAAGGCGATGCGGCGGATGTGGATGCGGCGGTGAAAGCCGCGCGCAAAGCATTTGAGAGCGGCCCTTGGCCGAGCATGAGCCCGTCCGATCGCGGTCGTTTGATTCATAGAATCGGCGACCGGATACTGGAGCGTCTGGAGGAATTTGCCGAACTCGAGTCGCTGGACAACGGTAAGCCCATTACCATTGCCCGCGTCGCCGATGTTCCGCTATCTGCCGACATGTTCCACTACATGAGCGGATGGACGACTAAAATGCACGGTCAGACCATCCCGATTTCGGTGTTGTACACGCCGGGCGCGCAATATCATTCGTATACGCGTCCCGAGCCTGTCGGCGTCGTCGGGCAGATCATTCCGTGGAACTTCCCGCTGTTGATGGCGGCGTGGAAGCTGGCGCCGGCTCTGGCGACCGGTTGCACGGTGGTGCTCAAAGTCGCGGAGGAAACTCCGTTGTCGGCGCTGTTGCTCGGCGAAGTGCTGCAGGAAGTCGGCTTGCCCGAGGGCGTGGTCAATATCGTGACCGGCTTTGGCGAGACGGCGGGCGCGGCGGTGGCTTCTCATCCGGATGTGGACAAAGTCGCTTTCACCGGTTCTACCGAAGTGGGGCGCTTGATCGTCAAGGCGGCGGCAAAGGATTTGCGCAAAGTCTCTCTGGAGTTGGGCGGCAAATCGCCGAACATCGTGTTGGGGGATGCCGATCTTGAGACCGCAATCCCCGGCGCGGCGAATGCTATCTTCTTTAATCACGGGCAGTGTTGCGCGGCCGGTTCGCGTTTGTATGCGGACAAGAAAATCTTTGACAAGGTGGTCGAAGGCGTGGCCGATGCGGCATCCAAGATCAAGGTCGGTCCCGGGCTGAACCCCGATACCGAAATGGGCCCGATGGTTTCCAAGGTGCAGCACGATCGCGTGTCGGGCTATCTGGATTCCGGTCTGTCCGAGGGCGCGAAAGCCGCCAGCGGAGGCGGGAAGAAAGCCGGCGACGGCTACTTCATCGAGCCGACTGTTTTGGTGGACACCAACCCCGACATGAAAGTGGTTCGCGAGGAGATATTCGGGCCGGTGGTCACGGCGTCTCCGTGTGACGGCTTTGATGACAAGTTGGTGGAGGAAGCCAACGCGACCATCTATGGTCTGGCAGCCGGAATCTGGACGAATGATCTTGCCAAGGCGCATTCGCTTGCGGCAAAAATTCGTTCCGGCACCGTGTGGGTCAACTGCTACAACATCTTTGATTCGGCATTGCCGTTCGGCGGCTATAAGCAGTCGGGCTGGGGCCGCGAGATGGGCGAAGCGGTGCTTGAGAACTACACCGAGACCAAAGCGGTTACGATCAATCTGAGCTGATTGCCCGAGGCGGGGGGCGCATCGTTGCGCAAGCGATACAGGCACACCGCACTGCGCGGTGTGCCGCCCTTTCGCAGTCGCTCCTTTGATCGGGAGCGGCGAAGGCGCCCGCCCGCACCGGCGCGATCAAGCGGAGTGACAGACCGTTAACGGGCGATTCCCCGAATACTTGCGACCATGACCGACAGCGATATCAAACAACAGCGCTACCCCGCGCCCGCGGACCCGAACGCGCTGGCAGACGCGCAGACCTATCAACGCATGTATCAAAAGTCTGTCGAAGACCCGGAGGCGTTCTGGGCCGAGCAGGCGCGCGCGTTTCTGGACTGGAAGCGCGAATGGGACAGCGTGCTGGAGTGGGATTACGACAAGGCGATCATCCGCTGGTTTGATGGCGGGCGGCTGAATGTCTCCTACAATTGTCTGGACCGGCATTTGGACAAGCACGGCGATCGCGCGGCCATTATCTGGGAGGGCGATGAGCCGTCGCAAAGCAAAACGTTTACCTATCGCGAGTTGCACGAGATGGTGTGCCGGTTTGCCAATGTGCTCAAAGCGCAGGGGGTTAAAAAAGGCGATCGGGTTTGCATATACATGCCGATGATCGTCGAGGCGACGGTGGCGATGCTGGCGTGCGCGCGTATCGGCGCCATTCACTCGGTGGTGTTCGGCGGCTTTTCTCCGACGGCGCTGCGTGATCGCATCTTGGATTCCGATTGCACGATGCTCATCACCGCCGATGAGGGGCGGCGCGGCGGCAAGATTGTGCCGCTGAAGGCCAACTCCGATATCGCCGCCGCCGAGTGCCCGAATGTCCGCGCGGTAATCGTCGTGCGCAATACCGGCGCGGATGTGGCTATGCGCGAAGGGCGCGATGAGTGGTATCACGAGGCGGTCGCGGCGGCGAGCGCGGAGTGCGAAGCCGAGCCGATGGAGGCCGAAGACCCGCTGTTTATTCTCTACACTTCCGGTTCTACCGGCACGCCCAAGGGGGTGTTGCATACGATGGGGGGGTATTTGTTGTATGCGGCCATCACGCATCGCTACAGTTTTGATTACCGCGATGGCGAGGTGTATTGGTGTACCGCCGATGTCGGCTGGATTACCGGGCATTCGTATATCGTGTACGGGCCGTTGGCGAACGCCGCAACGACTGTGATGTTTGAAGGGGTGCCGACCTACCCCGACGCATCGCGCTGTTGGCAAGTGATAGACAAGCACAAGGTCAATGTCTTTTACACCGCCCCGACCGCCATTCGCGCGCTTATGCGGCTGGGGGATGCGCCGGTCAAGAAGGCCGACCGCGGCAGCTTGCGCGTCATTGCGACCGTGGGCGAGCCTATTAACCCCGAAGCCTGGGAATGGTATTACCGCGTGGTCGGCGAACGGCGTTGTCCGGTCATCGACACATGGTGGCAGACCGAAACCGGCGGGCATATGATCACGCCGTTGCCCTATGCGACCGATTTGAAACCCGGTTCTGCGGCGCGCCCGTTCTTCGGCATCTGTCCTGCCATCGTTGACGATGCGGGCAATGAGTTGGACGGCGCGTGCGAAGACAAGTTGGTGATTACCCGCCCGTGGCCCGGGCAGATGCGCACGGTGTATGGCAACCATCAGCGGTTTATAGATACCTACTTCAAGACCTTCCCCGGCAAATACTTTACCGGCGACGGCTGCCGCCGCGATGAGGACGGCTACTACTGGATTACCGGACGCGTCGATGACATTATTAATGTGTCGGGGCATCGCATCGGCACGGCCGAAGTCGAAAGCGCGATGGTGTTGCACGAAAAAGTCGCCGAAGTGGCGGTGGTCGGCTACCCGCACGAAGTAAAGGGGCAAGGCATATACGCGTACGTCACTTTGATGCAGGAAGTCGAGGGCAGCGAACCCTTGCGTGAAGAACTGTTGGCACTGGTCAAGCAGGAAATCGGTGCCATCGCGATTCCGGATGTGCTGCAATGGGCACCAGACTTGCCCAAGACGCGCTCGGGCAAAATCATGCGACGGATCCTGCGCAAAATCGCATGCGGTGAGACCGATGAGATTGGCGACACTTCAACACTCGCCGACCCCACCGTCGTTGAGGCGATCATCAAAGGCAAAGCCGGCTAGCTTGGCTGATGTAACAAGCAGAATGGCAGGCGAAATAAAGTTCGTTGCAATTGATGTTGAGACGGCAAACTCTGATCTCAGTTCAATTTGTCAGGTTGGTATTGCCACTTTTGGCGAGTCCGGACTGATTGACGAGTGGCGCAGTCTTGTGAATCCGGGAGTTGATTTTGGCCCTGATCCTGCTGGGCATGGTATCAAGAAAGAAGATGTTATTGACAGTCCGACCTTCCGTGAAGTTTCAAAAATTATCGGTAGAAAGGTTAATGGACAAGTATGTATCGCGCATAACGCTTCTTTTGATAAATCTGCGTTAGAACAGGCTGCTAAAAAGGATAATCTTGAGCCGCTGAATCCAATTTGGCTTTGTTCTGCTGAGGTGGCTCGCAGAACTTGGAGCGATGTATCTGAGAAAGGGTATAAACTCAAAGATGTGTGTCAGAAGATCGGATATGAATTTGAGCATCACGATGCATTAGAGGATGCAAAAGCGGCAGGGCATGTCATGATAGCAGCTCTTGAAGAATCTGGTATCAGTCTAGAGGAGTGGCTAGAACAGCCTATTAATTCATCATCGCGACCGAAGGGAAAGAATATTGAAAGAAGCGGCAATCCTAACGGGAAGTTGCACGGCGAGGTTATTGTATTTACTGGGAAGCTAAGATCATATGAGAAAGCAGAAGCAGCAGATTTAGCTGCGTCTTTGGGATGCGATGTACAGCTTAGAGTGACAAAGAAAACCACGCTTTTAGTTGTCAAGGATAAAGACTCAGGTAAGCCTTCAAGGAATCATCAAAGATCTAAGGAGCTAATCGCGAAAGGGGAAAGAATTAAAGTCGTAGATGAGGATGACTTTGTCAAATTGATAAAAGACAACTCTTAGTTTACACCTGCTTTTTATTAGCTTATTGAGTCGGATTGCTTAGCTGTATTTATGTATATTATGGAGAATTCGACCAAACATATACGCCGTTCGCATGACAAGCCCATTCGGGAAAACCTCTCGTGGGATGAGCAGTGGAAAGCGGCGGACAAAGGGTTGATCGGTTGCTGGGAGACTGGGCGGAAACTTGTCCGAACGCATCCGGAGTTAGCGGAAAAGGCTAAGAACAGCGAGCTTCCCGCTTTGAATTGGAAGGGCGGGTCGGATACGAAGTATTGCAAGCCGGACTACTTGGCGCGCTGGCAGGGGTTGCGCGGCGAACCGATGGATATTGATGCGACAAGCGAAAGAGAGCTTGTTTGTTCGCAGACGGGAGTCGCGGTCGTGTTTGCTGTGGGCGCCGATGCGCGGTATGACCGGCGGCAGTTACAGAACGAATGGCAGATTGGGAAGGAGTTGGCGGAGAAGAGCCCGCAGTTGGCAGAGAGGGCCAAGCGAGGGGAGTTGCTTGTTTTGCCCAAGCCGGGCAGTACCGCGGGCAACCTCAGCATCGGCGAAAGCATACGATATGGTTCGCTGTTTTATTTGGCGCAATGGCAGGGATTGCGCGGCGAAGATTTGAATATTGACACATCGGTCGCGCGCGAGGTTGTTTGTTCAAGAACCGGGATGACGACGATATTTGCCGGCGCTGCCGAAGGGTTTGAGATGCGGCGCAAAGAGCTTGAGAAGCATCGGAAGCCCGCATAGTTTTCATTGATGTGACAGGCAAGATGTGACAGGCAAGATGGCAAGCAAAGTGAAATTTGTCGCGATTGGCGTTGAGACGGTAAACTCTGACCTCAGTTCAATCTGTCAGGTCGGCATTGCCACTTTTGGCAAGTCCGGACTGATTGACGAGTGGCGCAGTCTTGTGAATCCGAGAACCTATTTTGGCGAAATGAACCCTGGCCTGCGCGGAGTCAGAAAAGCAGATCTTATGAAGAGTCCGGCATTTTATGAAATCTCAGAAATTATTAGTGAGAAGGCGAATGGCCGGGTATGTGTCTACCATTCTCAAGTGCATTTTGAGCAGAAGGCGTTAGAACAGGCTATTGAAAAGGATGATCTTGAGCCGCTGAATCTAATTTGGCTTAATTCTACTGAGGTGGCTCGCAGAACTTGGCGCGATGTGGCTAAGGCAGGGTATGGAATCGTCAATGTGTGCAAGAAGATTGGGTATGAACTTGAGCATCGCGATGCATTGGAAGATGCAAAAGCGGCGGGGCATATCATGATGGCGGCTCTTGAAGAATCCGGTATCAGTCTGGAGGACTGGCTAATATTGACAAAGCAACCTAATTCATTGTTGCACCCGAGGGGAAAGAGTATCAAAAGAAACGGCAATTTCAAAGGGAAGTTGCGCGGCGAGGTTCTTGTGTTTGCCGGGAGGCTCGGCGCATATAGGAGAGCGCAAGCGGCGGATTTGATTGCGTATTTGGGATGCGATGTGCGGCCCAAAGTGACACAGAAAACCACGCTTTTGGTTGTCGGGGATCAAGGCGCTGGCAAGCCTTTGAGGAACTATCAAGAGGCTAAAGAGCGAATCAAGGAAGGGCAAAGAATTAAAATCATAGATGAGGATGGCTTTGTCAAATTGATAAGAGACAACGCTTAGTTGGCGCCCGCTTTTTGTTGGCTTATTGAGTCAGACAGCTTAGCTGTATTTACCGTATATTATGGGCATTATGAAAACGAATGACCCAGAGTTAGTGCGCCGTTTCCACACTGGGAGGTTAAGCGATCGCTCAGTAGATGAGCTTATCGGTTTATCCGCAGGCATTATCGCAGATGGTGTTGTTAATCAGAAAGAAGCCGAATTCTTGCATAACTGGTTAGCAAAGTATGCCAGTGTGGCGAATGAAAACTCAATGACTCGCAATCTTTTAACTCGCATTAGGGAAGTGCTTTCCGATGGTGTGCTGGATGATGAAGAGTCACGCGAACTGCTTGAGGTGTTGAAAAGCTTTGCCGGCGTGGGTGAGGTTGGGGAGGTTCCGCTTGCGACAGATTTGCCTTTGGATAATCCCCCGCCAAGAATGGTGGCTGACGGTAAGCGATTTTGTTTTACTGGTTTATTCTTGTTCGGGAAACGCGATAAGTGTGAACAGCACACTAAAGATTCTGGCGGAACAGCAGGAAGCCTGACGCAGAAAACGGATTATTTGGTTATCGGGTATTATGCGGCCGAATCATGGAAACATACAAGCTATGGCAATAAAATCTTGCGAGCTTTAGAGATGAGAGAGAAGGGTGTTCCCATTTATATTGTTAGTGAGAAGCATTGGATTAAGGAGTGTCATAGTTGAAGGGTGGTGTAAGAAAAGCCACACCATAGCCCGAATAGAAAGCAGTCCAGCAAAAAGCGTTTGCACTATAGTTGCTAGTGTCAGCATGGCTAAGTAAATGGTATGATTCCGTAAAACCTGCGCCTGCCTGTCCGCCGGATGATTTATAAGATTGTAGGTGCGCAACGCTAGGGATGCGCACTTAGTTTTCGCATCAGGATCTCAAGCGAGATTATATGCATGTCGTTTCCTACGGGAAATTCGTCATTGACCTGCTATAGACAATATGATGATTCCATAGTGAAATCTGGCGACTGGATGCGCAAGCTACCAGACAACTTCCACATAGGTAGGGTAGAGCAAGGTTATATGGTATTCTTTGGAGGTGAGTCATGAAAGCATTACCGAGAGCACATCGAGAGTACATAAAGAGACGCCACCCTAGAGGTGGCGTCGGGCCGAGGATACTATCCTCGGGGTGGTTAATGCTTGGCAGTTTACTGATATCCAGCATAGGTGTCAAGCCCCCCGCAGACCCAAGGTTCGTAGGGCATTGCTTGAGTGCTATAGTCTGTCAAAATTGCTAATCTGAGAGATAATATGACTAAAGTAATCAGTTATATAGATGGTTTCAACCTGTACTATGGCTTACGAGAAAAAGGCTGGAGGAAATACTACTGGTTGGATGTAGCCAAAGTGTCTAAGGCCATTCTCAAGCAGGACCAAGCCCTGCAGCATTGCTACTATTTCACAGCCCACATTAGAACTAATAAACATGGTCAGAACAGGCACAGGCAAACCCTTTGGCTGGATGCACTGAAAACTCGCCCTGATATCACATGTCGCTTTGGGCAATATCTAACCAAAACCGTACAATGCAATAGTTGCAAAGCTACATGGAGGCAACCCGAAGAAAAGATGACTGATGTTAATATCGCTACGCAACTCATCGTTGATGCCTATGAAGGAAACTATGACACAGCACTGATTGTGTCTGGTGACAGTGACTTAACGCCTCCTATTGAGTATATCCGCAAAAGGTTCCCAGACAAGAAGATAGTTGTTGCGTTCCCACCTAGACGTCACTCAAAACAGCTTAAAAAGGCAGCCAGTAGATATATCATTTTGGGTGAAGACAAACTGCGTAACGGCCTTTTACCAGACAAAATTACCGTCGCAAGCGGTCATGTGCTAAAGCGTCCTGATTCTTGGCGCTAGATGCCATGCGCCAACATATAACACAATCGCATCAACTGACTGTCAGTGCGCAGTGCTAGGGGTGGGCAGTAATCTTTTGCATCAGCTTCTCAAGCGAGATTACATGTGTGTTCCTCCTGCGGGGAATGCGTCATCGCCTCCGCAGACGATGTATTTTTGCATCACTTTGACATCATCGCAAATCCGATTGAGAACTGTCGGCGCTGGTCAAGCAAGCGATTGGCGCTATCGCCATTGCGGATGTGTTGCAATGCGCCCATGACACACAGCATTTGCCCCATGTATAAATATGTCATGGTATCATGCGCCATACTGCCAAGGTGCTAAGATTAGGTTCGCCTATCCGCTCTGGCATGGAATGAATCAATCAACGGGATTCACGCGCATCATAATTAATCGGAGAAAATGCAATGCAAAACTTTTTGATGACTTTGTCTCTTGCGCTTGTTTTTAGCGTGATGTTTCTGCCGTCTGTTTCGTATGCTCAAGGCGCTGACTGCTCGCCCGTGCTCCCTCGGTGCGAGGCTCTGGGGGCCAAAGCGCAAAAACTCATGAAATCTTTGCCTGAGCCGGAGGACATGATTGCAGTGCTTCAAGCGCAAGATTGCATGAGCAGGCGCGTAGCAGAAGTAAGCCGCGGATGTGCCAAGGAATATCGTGCCGCGGGGAACTCTGTGTGCGTTAGTCTTTTGGAAGAACAAGCGAGAACTGCCGAGGAAGAAGCCAAACGATTCGAGAAATCTTGGCGTGATCGCCGCTCCCTATGATTGTCCAAAATTGTGAATTACCCTCAATTAAACAACGTAAGCAGCGACTGAAAAAAACCAAATGAAAAAAATTTCTGCGCTGATAGCGGCTCTTTTTGTTGCGCTTGCTGTGCAAACCGCACAAGCAGAAAACTGTGACTTTCGCTTTATGTGCTCTGCAAAGCATTTTGCAAAGGAGGCCGCAAATTTTGTTATGGGGCATGGGGGAATCAGTCTTCTGGAAGCGTTGTCTGACACATCGAAAGGCGCTCACTTTTGCGGAGGAGAGGGAGAGCCTCCGGAAGGTTGCAGCCTTGATGACGCTTTGGAGCATTACAAAGCTAATCCCGAAGACACTGCTTTTCTAGGAGAGTTTGTCGGCCAAGTGCAAGTTCAAAGAGAAGACGGAAAAAATTATGGTTATACGGGTTTTATCGCAAGAACAGAAAAATGCGCCGGAAACAATCTTATTTTTACAAATGCTCACGCTCTGTTTAATCGTAAAACAGGGGAGACTTATGCAAGAAATGCCAAGTTTTGTCTCAAGGGAAAATGTTATGAGTTGGATCTTGATGCCATTTCTAAAATGGAAGAACAAGGACTGCTTGGCAAAAGAAAGTTCGCGTCCGGAGAAAGATATTTGGATTATATTGCTCTGCCTGTCAAAGGCAAAAAGCCCGCTCCTCAAAGGGTCGCAAAGCTTGCTCCTTTTAAGAAAGGTTCTTATCTTAATAAGGGTGTGCTATCCGCGGGATATCATATTAAAAACAAAAAAATCCATTCCGTGCGCGGGTGCAAAATTACGCATACGCATGCCCATCCATATCCTCTGACTCTTTATCATAATTGCCCCGGCACAAACGGTTTTTCAGGCTCTCCTCTTATAAGCCATAAAGGCGAAATTGTGGCTTTTCATGCTGCTAGCGGAAAGAAGGCGAAGGGACAATCCTATGATCCTCGCAATAAGATCTTTAATCGGGGCGGTGGCATTTCACAAACGCTCATTGATAATTTAAACCGATATTGCTCTGACTTTTTGGCAAGTAGCGACTGAAAAAAACCAAATGAAAAAAATTTCTGCGCTTATAGCGGCTCTTTTTGTTGCGCTTGTTGCGCAAACCGCACAAGCAGAAAACTGTGATTTTCGCTTTATGTGCTCTGCAAAGCATTTTGCAAAGGAGGCCGCAAACTTTGTTATGGAACACGGAGGAATCAGTCTTCTGGAAGCGCTGTCCGGCACGTCAAAAGGCGCTTACTTTTGCGGAGGAGAGGGAGAGCCTCCGAAGGGTTGCAGTCTTGATGAGGCGTTAGAGTATTACAAAGCCAGCACAGAGGATGCTGCTTTTTTAGAAGAGTTTGTCGGTCAATTGGAAACTCAAAAAAAAGACGGAGTAAGTTATGCCGCCACAGGTTTTATTGTAAGAACGGAAACTTGCGCCGGAAACAATCTTATTTTTACGAACTCTCATGCTTTCTTTAACCGCAAAACAGGGGAGCTTGTCGCAAAAAATTCAAAGTTCTGTCTCAAAGGAACATGTTATGAGTTGGATCTTGATGCCATTTCTAAAATGGAAAAACAGGGGCTACTTGGCAGAAAACAGATAACCCGTAACAAAGAAAGAGCCTTTGACTATATTGTTCTTCCTATTAAAGGCAAAAAAAGGCCTGCCCCTCAAAGGGTGGCAACGCTTATTCCTTTTGAAAAATCTAATCATTGGAATGTGGGCATACGGTTTGCAGGGTATCATGTTGATAATAAAAAAATCTATTCCCTTCGGCAGTGCAAGATTAAACATATCATGGCTGAAAATCCTCTTGCTCTTTTTCATAATTGCCCGGGTCAAGGGGGTTCTTCAGGCGCTCCTCTTATAAACTCTGACAATGAAGTTGTGGCGTTTCATGCTTCCGGAAAGGGGAAGAACGGACAAGCCTATGACCCGCATAATGACAGCTTTAATATGGGCGGCGCTATTTCACAAGAGTTCATTGATAATTTAAACCGGTATTGCTTTGACTCAAATTGATACGGTTCTAAAAACTCAAGTCTTATGCTTTTTCAGCCGACAGAGCTTTGGTCGCAGGACTCATAGTTGCCTCCTTTGCGGCGGAAGCAACTATTTCATGGAGACCTCTGATGCCGTAGCTGATGTGTTGATATTGCATGTCGGCTTTTGTTGAAGCCAAGAATCCAGAATGTTTCCGGCATCATTCACCCGATTGAGAAAACTGCCAGCACTGGTCAAGCAAGCGATTGGCGCTATCGCCATTGCGGATGTGTTGCAATGGATGCCGGACTTGCCCAAGACGCGCTCGGGCAAAATCATGCGGCGGATTCTGCGCAAGATTGCGTACGGTGAGACCGATGCAATCGGCAACACCTCGACACTCGCAGACCCACCGTCGTTGAGGCAATCATCAAAGACAAAGCCGACTAGCTTGGACAACGTTTGCCCTCTCCATACCATTCATTAAGGTATTTTAAAGGGACCTCCGTATCCCAATATTCAATTATCACATCGGCCATTTTTTCAGATAATGTTCCACAGCGGGCATTATAAATAGAAGCTTCTTTATTTCGACGCGAATCAAGTCGGCCTTCAATCTTTGACTTTATCTTACCGGGCACCCCATCGGGTAGTTCAGAGATAATCTCCATAATCTCCTCAATATGCCCTGGTTTTAACTCTCCAAAATTGCAACCATCTAGACTTGATCGCTTATTAGTGCGTTCCTTTATTCTTGCCTTACCATCATCGTTGCTAGTGTCCTGTGATGAACAAGATGCGCCTTGTAATTGGGCCTTAGAGAGATTTGCGCCTTGTGATTGGGCGTAAGAGAGATTTGCCCCTTGTAATTGGGCGTAAGAGAGATTTGCGCCTTGTAATTGGGCGGAATCGAGATTTGCCCCTTGTAATTGGGCGCCAAGGAGATCTGCACCTTGTAATTTTGCCCCATGGAGATCTGCTTCGTTCAGGTGGGCCTGTTGAAAGTCGGCACACCTAAATGAGCGGCTATTATATGTCTGATTTGCTAACTGAAGCTGAGGCACGCTAATTATTCCTGGCGTAAATATTCCTGCAATCGGTTTAAAAATTCCTTCATCTGCATAAGCAGTACAGTCTCCCTGATTTATTTGGTAATAGTTGAATCCTGCGAATACAACAAGCACCGTTTGCAATAACACAAATATCCATGTGACTTTGTCCTTCCAGAAGGAATACGGTAAATCGTAATAGCGTGTTGTAATGAGAGGCAGGGGTATAAGAATACCGTTCCATAACACAAACCCGAAATTTTGGTAGTCAATAATCCTGACAAACAAGAAAAGGATAGTTAGCATTGGCAGTATAATCAGTGTGAATGCGCTAAACCGTTGAGCAAACCACTTTCCTCTCCCTTCCGAAAGCATTACGGAAAAGTCAAAAACAAAAGGTGCCGATGGCATCGCTTTCCTATTTCTTTGTCGTTCCCACTCAAGTTTCTTTTTGTGTTGATTCAAGTTGAAGCATAAATATAGCTGTAGTCCGATAAGTATCAGAGCGCCAAGCGTATAAAAAACTAAAAATGGGATTGTGGTGCCAGCAAATGGGATAGTGATACCGTTGCCAGTTAAATCTAACAAATCCGCATCCGATGTGGATAGGGTTGCGAACATGATAAAAAGACAAAGCCCGATAAAGGACATGTAGAGGTGTCTGTTAGTGGCTACAGATGCATTTAGAGCCTCTGTGAGCTCATAAGGTGGTGTGCTTGAGGTTTGCATTTTTGTGGATATCAAAATGTATGCTCATCTATATTGGTAAATGCCATAGCCTAGCAGGCTCATGTCCATTTAATCATATCCTAAATAATGAGGTTTATAACTTTGGATTGCGCCCGCACAATAGGCAACTACAAAGGCATAACTAGCAATATATTGGCCTATATATGACTCTGTATCCTGAGGATAATAAAGAAATCTTTCGTTTTCCTAAGCACAGTTTGCACAGGTTATAACGCTTATTATAATTCCGAAAAGGGAGAGAGTGTATGATACCATGACACAATATTTGCCCCATGTGTCCAATATGCCATGGCATCATACAGTCACTTGAAAAAAACATTTTTAACCCTGCTCTTGCTGGGGGTATCGCCACTATTGTCGGCTGCTTACTTTTGCGGAGGCGAAGGAGAGCCTCCGGCGGGTTGTGGCTTGGAGGACGCTTTGAGGCACTACAAAGCCAGCCCGGAAAATGCTGATTTTTTAGGTGAGTCTGTTGGTCTTGTAAGGACTAGAAGAACAGACGGGGAAAATTATGGCGCTACGGGTTTTATCGTAAGAACAGAAAATTGCACTGGGAACGATCTTATTTTTACAAATGCTCATAGCTTCTTTGATTGTAAAACGGGGAAGCTTTATGCGAAGAGCTCAAAGTTTTGTCTTAATGGAAAATGTTATAAGTTGGATCTTGATGCCATCCCCACAATGGACAGAAAGGGAATGCTTGGTGCAAAAAAGTTGACTTCTAAGGAAAGATCTTTGGACTATATCGTCGTTCCTATCAAAGGCAAAAAAAGACCCGCTCCTAAAGCGGTGGCAACGCTTGCTGATTTTCACAATGCCTATAACTTTAATAAGCCTATGATGTTCGCAGGGTATCACATTGACAAGAAAGATGTTTACTTTGTTCAGGGATGTAAGATCACCCATAACCTTGAAGAGAATCTTGATGCCATTTTTCATAATTGCCCAGGTAAGGTAGGTTTTTCCGGAGGGCCTCTTATAAACAGGAGAATTATTCACGGCCGTGAACATCATAAAATTGTGGCGTTTCATGCTAGTGATGGAAAGGGAAAGAATGGACAGCCCTACAACCCATATGATAAGAGATTCAATAGAGGCGGTGCCATTTCACAAGATCTCATTGATAATCTAAACTCATATTGCTCTGAGGGCTAAAGCGCAAAAATTAAAATTTCTGCCTGGGCCGGAGGACATGTTTCTTGGATGGCTTCAAGCGCAGGATTGTATAAGCAGGCGCACAGCAGAAGTAAGCCGCTGTTTGATGCCATGACGTATCGGACACATGGGCAAATGTTGTGTCATGGCGCTTGAAGCCTCAGTCTGTAGTGTGGTCGTTGGGTATCAAGCCATACCAGACACTTTATCCGACGATTATGGAATGTCCGCCACATTCGGCCCGCAACAAACCCTCTTCAAATTCCACAAACTCTTCCCGAAGGGCGCGGTCAAAGCGTTCATTGAACGCATTCATCATTCAAGCGAGGGCGGATTTCGGCGCGGACATTCTTGTCTTTCCGAAAAGACGATTCGTAATGTTTGAAAGAAAAGTGTTCATGTTCCGGTGGCACCCTTCACGAGCAATCATATGTGTGTTCCTCCTGCGGGGAATTCGTCATCGCCTCTGCAGACGATGTATTTTTGCATCACTCCGACATCATCGCAAATCCGGTTGAGAAAACTGCCGGCGTTGGTCAAGCAAGCGATTGGCGCTATCGCCATTGCGGATGTGTCGCAATGGATGCCGGACTTGCCCAAGACGCGCTCGGGCAAAATCATGCGGCGGATTCTGTGCAAGATCGCGTACGGTGAGACCGATGAGATCGGCGATACCTCAACACTCGCCGACCGCACCGTCGTTGAAGCAATCATCAAAGGCAAAGCCGACTAGCTTGGTGGACAAGGGTTGCCCTCTTTTTTATACCATTTATTAAGGTATTCTGAAGGGACCTCCGTATCCCAATACTGAATTATCACATTGGCCATTTCTTTAGATAATGTTCCACAGCGGGCATATCCAATAGAAGCTTTTTCATTTTGATGCAAATTAAGTTGGTCTTCAATCTTTGACTTTATCTCATCAGGCACCCCATCGGGTAGTTCAGAGATAATCTCCTCAATATGTTTTGGTTTTAACTCTCCAAAATCGCAACCATATAGACTTGATGGTTTATCAATGCGCTCCCTTATTCTTGCTTTACCATCATTGTAGATAGTGCGCTCCCATGAGATAGTGCGCTCCCATGAACAAGATGCGCCTTGTAATTGGGCCCAAGCAAGACTTACACCTTGTAATTGGGCGTCATAGAGGTTTGCGCCTTGTAATTGGGCGTCATAGAGCTCTGCGCCTTGTAATCTGGCCCCATGGAGATTTGCGCCTTGTAATTGGGCTTCATAGAGAGCTGAGCCTTGTAGTTTGGCCTTAGAGAGATCTGCGCCTTGTAATTGGACGGTAAAGAGAGCTGAGCCTTGCAATTGGGCGTCAGAGAAATCTGCGCCTTGTGATTGGGCGTCAGAGAAATCTGCGCCTTGTAATTGGGCGTTAGAGAAATCTGCGCCTTGTGATTGGGCGTTAGAGAAATCTGCGCCTTGTAATTGGGCGTTAGAGAAATCTGCGCCTTGTGATTGGGCGTTAGAGAAATCTGCGCCTTGTAATTGGGCATCAGAGAGCTTTGCGCCTTGCAATTGGGCATCTTCTAATTTGGCCTTAGAGAGCTTTGCGCCTTGTAATTGGGCACCTTCTAATTTGGCCTTAGAGAGATTTGCTTTGTTCAGGTGAGCCTGTTGAAAGTTGGCACACCTAAATGAGCGGCCATTATATGCCTGATTTCTGCTGGCTTTATCCTCTGCTAACTGAGGCACGCTAATTATTCCTGGCGTAAACATTCCTTTTACCCTTGGTATAACAGTTTCTTTTATCCTTGGTATAACAGTTTCTTTTGTCCTTGGTACAGATGCAGAAGTTTCTTCAGGTGCATACGCAGAACAATCTCCCTGATAGATTGGGAGGTAGAAGGATATTGAGAGTGCAGGAAGTATAATAACTGGCGGTAATATAAAAAATATCCATGCGAATATGTCCTTCCAAAAAGAATACAGCAACTTGTGATAGCGGTATGCAGTATACAGAGAGAATACAAAAAAGGCACCGTTCCATGACACAAGCCAGGGCCCCTTGATAATCGATAATCCTGATAAGCAAAAAAAGGATAGTCAGCATTGGCAATGTTAATAATATGAATGCGTTAAATCGTTGGGCAGATAGCCTTTCTTTCCCTTCCGGAAGTATTATGGAAAAGTCAAAAACAAAAGGTATTGATGGTTCCCTCCCATTCTTTTCCAGCTTTTCTTTGTGTTGGTTCAAGTGGAAGCATAAATATCGTTGTAATGTGATGAGTATCGGAGCAACAAGCGTATAAAGAACTAAAAATGGGATTGTAGTACCGGCAAATGGGATAGTGATACCGTTGCCAACCAAATCTAACAAATCCGCATCTGATGTGGATAGGGTTGCGGTCATAGTAAGAAGACAAATCCCGACGAAGAGTATATAGAGGCGTCTGTTAGTAGTTATAGATCCTCTTAGAGTCTCTGCGGAATCATCAGATGGTGTGTGCGGTTTTGTGGACATCAAAATGTATGCTCATCTATATTGGTAAATGCCATAGCCTAGTAGGCTCACGTTCATTTAATAATACCCTAAATAATGAGGTCTATGATTATGGGATTGCGCCCATGCAACAGCAACTACAGGGGTATAACTAGCAACACATTGGCCTGTATATAATTCTGTATACTGAGGACAATAGAGTGTTTGCAAGAGGGGGCATTAAGCAGCCGTTAGCTACTCTGCATCATCATCGGAGGTTGTTCCAAGGATTGATGTAAATTGTCTTTTGAGGGTTTCCCGGCGCACACTGACAAAATCCAGAAAATCTTTGAACTCTAGCGATTGGCCCGGGCTAATGTAATGCTGTTCTAAATACCGGTCTCTTCCCGCTTTGTCAGGAAATTTGCTGTTTAGCCATTCTTTGAAGGGTTTGTCACGCTTCTCTATATTGTCCGTTCCCTCCAGCAACTGCAGATTGGCAATGCCATTTGCTTTCGCAGTAAACTCCTCAATTTGCTGCTCTGAGCATACCGCGGTTCTCATAGAGCGTTTATTGAATTTGGACTTTGGATGAATGTGGTCTTGATGATATTTGAAATTATAGTTCAGCGCGGGGTATATAAGAGTGAGCGCACAGTATGTCTTGGCCTTGCCATATTGGAGATCGAGCAGATTATCAATCTCATCGCTGCCAAACGAAATAGATTTGGGTCCGCCCCTGTAGAAGGCGATAGCCTCTTTGAGCGGGAAATGACCAAGGTTGTCATTAACCAACTCACGCATGCGCGGATAGATGGTGTCAGGCTGACCGCCGAATATTCCTTTTAATAAGGCTCGCGCCAGCCATTCCTTGATGGCTTTTCTGTCATTCTCCAGGCTTCCCGATTGCAGTATCCGGTCTGCGCAATCATTTTTGTATATAAAGTAGGCAATGGGTATGATGGCGTTTGTGGCTATCAGATTTTCCGCGCTGTAACCAAGTTTTGCCACCAACTCGATAGCGGATCTCAACGCCGAAGAAGTTTTCTCCCAAGCCTTTTCAATAATCCTCATGTTTTCCTTATTAAAATTATCGACCTTGAACTTCACATCGGGGAAGTCTGCCAAAACGAGGCAATTCTTGAGGACGAGGTCTTTGTTAAAAGCGAATCCATCCCCGATATTATTGATGTCATCGACAAACTCATGGATGACCTCTCGCGCATCTCTTTCGTCCCACTGCGCGGTAGCAATCGAGAGAAGCAAATCGGAATAACTGAGCGTAGTGCCGCCGCTATTGATGCGAATGAATATCTGGAGAACCTTATCCAGCTCTTCGGATTCTTCAAGATAGGAGCTTATCGTCCCTTTCTGATGGATGGTGTTGAAGAAAGAGTGGAGCGTATTAATGGCATATTCAGATTGCTGTTTAGTATGGACTGATGTGTCCATCAGTTGGTTCTTCATTAAGTATAGAGACACTTCGTTGATATCCTTGAAGTTCATGATTTCATTACAAGGGAACCAGTGGAAGTCTTCATTGCGCTTTGATACATCTTCGTCCGTCAGGAAACGGAAGTCGTATTCGGATTCCAACTCATCCGATGGCTTCAATAGGTTCAGATACAGTTTGCGTTCGGGGTAAGCCTTCGGGTTTTTGCGGGCCATGCGTGGTTTTTTGCAGGCGTAGCTCCCTGTTAGCGCCAAATAAAGCGATGTCATGCGTTGCTGACCGTCTAGTATGGCGGTAATATCTTCGTCACCCGCAAGGTTCGCTTTTTGATTATGCCTGCAGTCTTTCTCATGGTATTTTTTCAGGAACTCATAAAACTGAAAATCTTTGATTTTGTCTTTATCGACTTTCCAGAATAAGAAAGTGCCAATAGGGTAATGGCGCATGAGCGAATCAAACAGTGTCTCAATTTGGTTTGTGCTCCATACGAACTCACGCTGAATAGAGGGCAACACATAGTGCTGTTTTCTTATTTCCTGAATAACTTCTTTGATTGTTTTTGCGGTTTGATACGACATGCTGTCCTCACTATAATTCTGCGTTATCTATATGATCAAGTCCCACATCCAATAACATCCTGCCTTTAAGGGCTACGAGGGATTTTTGGAATTAGAGACGCCGCCCGGAGGCGGCATCGGGCCGAGGATACTATCCTCGGGGTGGTGAATATTTGGCAGTCTACCGCCATCCGGAATAGGTGTCAAGTTTCCGGATGTTGCCATGAACCCAGAGGGTCTCTGGCATTATTCAATCTATGAGTCATTAAGACCAAACAGAAACTTGAAGTCTTTGCATTTAAGAGACCGCACTACGGGCTGAAGCCACAAGCATCAATGACACAGCGCAACATTTGCCCCATATGCTCAACACATGTTGGCATCATGCAATCTTGAGGAGACTAAAAAAGTCTTTCGTTTTCTTGAGCACAGCTTGCATAAGTTATAATTCCGAGAAAAGGAGAGAGCGATGACTCAGTTAAAGGTAACGACCGTTGGCAATTCGATTGGCGTGGTGCTTCCAAAAGAGGCGCTGGTCAAGTTGCGCGTTAGAAAAGGCGATACGCTTTATGCCGTTGAAACTTCCAATGGCATTGAATTAAGCGCATGCAATCCGGAAATTGCCGGACAGATGGACGCGGCAGAAACCATCATGCGCGACAACCGCGATGCGCTGAAAAAACTGGCTGAGTAATGACCAAACCTGACTTGGGACACCGAAGCGTTGGCAACTTGGATTGCATCGCGCTGTTAGTTTGAGGCAAGTGCTAACCCCTTGCAATCGGCAGGGGCGATTGCTCGGGCGCAACGGATGGCAGATGGCATCGGCCAAACCCAAGCGGGATATTCTCCCGCAGGAATCACCCAAGCATCAAAACCGGCAAGCCTGACTTGGGACACCGAAGCGTTGGCAACTTGGATTGCATCGCGCTGTTAGTTTGAGGCAAGCGCTAATCCTCTGCCATCGGCAGGGGCGTTTGCTCGGGCGCAACGGATGGCAGATGGCATCGGCCAAACCCAAGCGGGATATTCTCCCGCGGGAATCACCCAAGCAAAACGATTCTGAAAGTCAGAGAAACGCGGCGGGCGCGTCTTATTTCCTTGCCATTTTGTTTGTCTGATCGGCGTGTCGCGATTCCGTGCCGCCATTTTGTCCGGCCTTCGCCGGCGTAGACCATCAGGCTGCGGCGCAGAACGGCGACATCAAAGTTTTTCTTGTCGCTGTCATCCGGCGCGTGCAAGCGCAACAAACAATCGCCGCCAAGCGACACCGCCGCAACACGGTCGCCAAAGCAATCGCGGTCAATATGCGGCGCGATGCCCTGTCCCGGTTCGTACTCATTGACAATCAACTGGTCGGGCATGGCCTCCAAATAGTTTTCGTCTTGCAGCCGCTTGGCAAGCGACATCACCCAATGCGGCAACGGCGCGATGCGGTCGTTTTCAGAAATCGCGCGCTTTTTATAATCATACCGGAAGCCATAGTGTTGCACGCGCCGGCGCAAATCGGTCAGCCACGGCGGCATCAATTTCTTGCAAGAGATTTTCTTCTTCCTGCGGCGATACGAAGTCGGGCTCATAGATGATGCCGATGCTTTCCAACCGCCTGTTTTTGTTTGCATCAACAACAAGGTTCTCAGCCGACAACTCATTGCCAATGGATAAATTTCGTTGCTCAAGCATTTCTTTTCCCCGTAACTTTTTCCATTTGGCTTAGTTTGGCGGCCACCCGCTGACAATCTTCCAAACCGCTAACAGTGTAACGCATTTTGTCATCTTGTCCCGATTTGTCCGCTGTCCGCAGCGCTTCCCGAACTAGGAATGCGCGCTTAGCTTTTGCATGAACTTCGCCAGCGAGATGACACGCGTGTCGCTTCCTGCGGGGAATTCGTCATCGCCTCCGTAGACGATGTATCTTTGCATCGCTCCGACATCATCGCAAACCCGATTGAAGCGCTTGCCGACTTTCGGCGCGACGCCGTGTTTAATCTCCGCCGCCCATATGTCTGAGTTCGGCATCCTGATAACCAGATCAATCTCCGCGCCGGCAGCCGTGCGATAGAAGCAGGTTTGCGCAAGGCGCGGGAGCGCCGAGTGGATGTTCTCAATCGCAAAGCCTTCCCAGCTTTTGCCGAGTATGGGGTGAGATAGCAGCGCATCATAGGCGCCGACGCCAAGCAGCCGATGCAGTATCCCGCTATTGCGGACATAATAACGCGGCGCCTTCACCAGCCTCTTTTTGACGTTGGCGCTCCAAGGTTCCACCCGTCGGACGAGCAGCAACTCCGTCAGGATGTCAATGTAGTGATTGACCGTTTTGCGATCGACCTCCAAGTTGCTCGCTAACTTGGAGTAATTCGCCGTCTCCCCCTGCAGATGCGCGAGCATAGTCCACAGGCGGCGCAACCTTGTGGCGGCAACCCGAAACCCCATTTGAGGAACATCCCGTTCCAGATAAGCGCGGATGATATTTTCAAGCCTCTGCATGGCGATGGCATCGCTCTTTGCAAGATAGCTATCGGGAAGCCCGCCGCGCAGCCATAACTTGCGGACACTATCGGCGCCATCACCCCCTGTTTCCGAAACATTCAACCCGCTCATTTCCAGATAGCTAATGCGCCCGGTCAGACTCTCGGAGGATTGGCGCAACAAGTCCATAGACGCGGAACCGAGTAGCAAAAACTGTTCGCCTTCCTTGCCCGCCGCGCGATTCTTATCAATCACTCCGCGCAATACCGCGAACAAATCCGGCGCGCGCTGAATTTCATCAAGGATGATGAGCTTGTCGTTGTTGTCTCGCAGGAATCGGTTCGGGTCGGCGAGCTTTGCCAAATCCTCCGGCGACTCAAGGTCGAGGTAAACGGAAGCCTTTTGCTTTGCGATGGCCTGCGCAAGCGTCGTCTTGCCCACCTGACGCGCGCCGAGCAAGACCACCGCGGGGGTGCGCTCTATCTCGGCTATGCATATGTCGGTTATCTGGCGGCGTATCATGCCTTGCATTATGGGAGTTAATCTCCCGAATTGCAAGGTATGGGTGGGTAGCACATCAGACCAAGACATTATATAGAGTGGAAGCGAGAGCCTGCGGCTACCTTTTGAAGCCGGTTCCGCAACACATGAGACAAGACATCAGGCAAGACATTATATAGAGTGTGAAAGCCTTATAGCATCGCACATCCTGGGCAGTCAGCCTTGACGATGCGGTGAATAGCCTCTACAATCGCCGCAGATATTGCGGTGATTATGTGGATACACGAGCATCAAAACTGGCCAAACCTGACTTGGGACACCGAAGCGCTGGCTTCCAAGTTGGCTGACATACGCCATCGGCAGGGGCGGTTGCTCGGGCGCATGGATGGCATCGGCTTTGAGTTCAAGCGAGAGGCTTGCCTTCGCACGCTGACTGATGATGTGGTGAAGTCGTCCGCTATCGAGGGCGAGAACCTCAACCCCAAGGAGGTGCGCTCATCGGTTGCCCGCAGGCTGGGGATTGATGTAGCCGGTCTTGTGCCGGCGGGCAGGGATGTGGAAGGCGTTGTCGCAATGATGTTAGATGCTACGCAGCAATTTGCAAAGCCGCTGACGAAGGAGCGCATGTTCGCTTGGCATGCGGCGCTGTTTCCGACAGGGCACAGCGGCATGAACCGGATAACCGTCGGCGGGTGGCGCACATCGGATGCCGATCCCATGCGGGTCGTATCCGGCCCCGTCGGTCGCGAGAAGATTCGCTTTGAAGCCCCCGCCGCAAAGCGGCTGGAAAAAGAAATGCGGGTGTTTCTGGACTGGTTTGAAAATGGTCGCAGCGGGCATGACATTGATCCGGCGCTCAAAGCGGGAGTCGCCCATGTGTGGTTTGTTACCATTCATCCGTTTGCGGATGGGAACGGTCGCATTGCCCGAACCATCGGCGATATGGCGCTTGCGCGAGCGGACGGCATCCCCGATCGTTTCTACAGCCTGTCGTCCCGGATTGAAGCCGAGCGCAAAGATTACTATGACCGACTGGAAAAGCAACAACGCGGCACACCGGAAATCACGGGGTGGCTGGAATGGTTTTTGGATTGCTTGGGACGCGCCATCGACGGCGCCGAGACTTCCCTTGGCAATGTGCTGTTTAAGGTGCGCCTGTGGGACAGGATTCATCGCGGTCGCGCGCCCGTCAACGAGCGCCAGCGTCTGGTCATCAACCGCATGTTGGAAGACTCCTTTGAAGGGCATATGAACACATCGCAGTACGCCCGGCTGGCAAAGTGCTCCAAAGACACGGCGCTCAGGGACATTCAAAGCCTGAAAGAAAGGGGGCTGTTTGCGCAAAATTCCGCCGGCGGGCGCAGCGCCGGCTACAGGCTGCCTGCGACGCTGCCCTGAGATGACGGGCAATTTTGCCCGATAGCCGTATAATCGCTATCATCAATCGCAATATCAAAAGCGCTCCAAAGATACGGCGCTCAGGGACATTCAAAGCCTGAAAGAAAGGGGGCTGTTTGCGCAAAATTCCGCCGGCGGGCGCAGCGCCGGCTACAGGCTGCCTGCGACGCTGCCCTGAGATGACGGGCATTTTTGCCCGATAGCCGTATAATCGCTATCATCAATCGCAACATCAACGGGGGTTGGCAATGGGACTGAAAAACACAAAACACGATTACGGCACGATAGCCAAGTGGCTGCATTGGGGAACGGCGCTGCTGTTCTTGGCCGCATACGTCAGCGTTTACTATCGGCAATGGTTTACGGAGGAGAAAACTCCGGAGAATTGGACCGCCCTGCAGATACATTTGTCTGTCGGGGTGACCATCGCCGTTGTCGTGGCGTTGCGCATCATCTGGCGGATGACCAATCGCCTGCCGGCTCCGGAGCCGGGCAACAAGGCGTGGCAACTGATGATACGCGCCGGGCACTACACGCTTTATGCCGTCATGATTCTGATGCCGATAACGGGCTATATCGGCACCGGCGCGAATACGGAATATTTCTTTCTGTTTGATATTCCGAAGTTTGAGGACACGCAGTTGTTTGCGCTGCTGGTTCAAGACGGGATGGGCATGACATTCAAAGAGTTTGAAGAGCCCATTGACTTTATTCACAAGGACGTGATGGGCGCGTGGGTGGTTTGGATACTGATATTGGGGCATATCGCAGCCGCGCTGTACCACCACTTTGTCAAGAAAGACCGCACCCTGCGCAAGATGACCTGAGTTGCCAGCGCTGAGAAGCCGGACGGTGTTTGGTTTGTTCTTTTGGCGGGGCATGATTTTTTGGCTTCGGGGGCAGCGCCATGTCTGAGATAGCGAAGCCCACCGCGGCAGAGGTGCGCCGGTATCAAAAGAGGTGGACATCCGACCGGTACTTCCGCGAAGAAAATGCCCTTGATAAGTTGTTCCGGGCATGCCCTCAAAATCGTTGCGTTAAAGATGTTCTGATCAAAGTCGCTTCGCTCAATGCCCTTTACAGCGCCGGCGTTTTCCCCGACGAATATGTCGAGATTGCGGATATGATTTGCGAACTGGATATTGACGAGAGGTTAAAAACGGGTTGTCCCGACCTTGTGGAAGACATTGCCAACGGCGCACGGGAGGCTATAAGCAATCTGGAAGGGCCAGGAGGAAGGCCGCGGGGAAGGAGGTATGCCTTTGCTGCCAAGTACTGTAGCTTTCACAATGAATGTGCCTACCCCATGAGAGACACATTGGTGGCGGACATGCTCAAGAAGTTCAGGCGGCGCGGGGATGCGGGCTTTGCTTTTAAGAATCGCGAGTTAGACAGCTATCCGGAGTTTCGTGCGGTGGCGGAACGGTTCAGGGAAGCCTACGGACTGACAGAATTCTCCTTCAGAGAGATTGACCGCTACCTGTGGCTATTGGGGCGCGGGCGCTGACAGGTGCAACTATAAGTTGCGCACAGATATAACCTAAGTCGTAAAATCGCTGACATCAGCCAGAATTGGCAATGGGATTGAAAAACACGTCTTGTTGTATCGTTGCTCTGTCAAGAAAGACCGCGCCTTCTTGCAAGACAGCCCGAACTGTGGGGCAGGGTGGGTCATAGCGGATGCCTTGTTCGTCTTAACGGGCATTGTGCGGTTGTCCGCAACTAAGGCAGCGGATGACAGACAGCGCACAGCGCAAGAACTCACGCCAGACTAAACCATCCGAATAAAAAGATAGCAACTAGGATGAAGAGTTTTTAGCATTCCTTTTCAGCAAAATTCTTTTTCACATGTTGACTTATATATGCACTGAGTCCTTTGCCAAACCGGGCAAGTCTTTGCATTTCTTTGACATGTTCAGGACCTGGCGCAGAGTGGTCGTAGCAGTAAACTGATCCCTCCTTAAACCGAATCCGTATGAAGTCGTTACCTGCTTCATAGCCCTTCACGCCTGATCTCCCCGAAATATCTTTGTATGGTGTCATTGTCATTAGTCCTCCGATTGTTAGTTTAGCGGCGAATGTAATCTCGGTAATTTATCTTGTGGAAACAATTATAGCGATGCTTTTAATGAGGCTTATGATTATGGGAATATCAGAGGCACATTATGTTGCGTGTAACACCACCGGAGTTTCGGAAGAATTTTGGCTAATACAAAGAGCTTGCCCGGCGCGAGCCGGTTGGCATCGCCGGCAATGGGCGCGAAAGCGTCGTGTTGCTGTCGGCGACAGAGTATCGCGCATTTCTTGAATATAAAAATAGCCGCTATGCTCATCAGGGCAATCTGATTTATCCCAAGCGATGTTGACATCTTTATGGACGACCGCGCCGATGTGCTGAAAGGCTTGGCTAAGTGAGCTCTGGCGAGTGCATCACGCATAAAGACGTTTGGTGCTTTTATGAATTGCGAATTGCTAAAAAAAACTATTGCGCATAGCCACGCCTATCTGTGCTGCCAGTACGGGGGGAATGGCATTGCCGACTTGAGTAAATTGCCGCGCAGTAGAACCGACAAAGACATAATCGTCCGGAAAGGTTTGTAGCCTAGCACATTCTCTAACACTTAAAGTGCGCGGAATTTCAGGGTGTAGATGTGAACGACCTCCGCCATTATTACCGCCTGCAATAATTGTTTTAGATGGGACTGAGGGATCAAGTCTGTCTACCCTGCCAAGGGTATCTCTTTTTCCGTAGTCTAATTGCGAATACCTTATAACAGAAGGTATTTTGTGTTCGCGTATTTCATTATTTGATGCGCCTTTCTTTATTTTTTTTAATGCGTTGCCGGCGCTGATTCTTTTGTCAGAAGGGGAAAGGTGCTTAAAAGGTCCGGACAGCCTAGAGCCTATAATGAATAAGCGATTTCTATGCTGGGGAACATTAAAATCTGCGGCGTTCAAGATAAAAGGGCTTTCAATATGATAATCATTTGCCTCTAGGATTTTTATTGCTTTTGTTAACTGTTTTCCATCATCCAAATCGCGCAAACCCGGAACGTTTTCAATGAGAAAAGCTCTGGGTTTAAATTCTAAAATCAACTTTATAAAATCAAACATTAAATTTCCAGTAGATCTGTTTGAAAACCCTGTCCGCTTGAAGTTTTTTCCATATTTTGCAAAGCGCTGATTAGCTGCTATGGAAAAAGGCTGACAAGGAGGCCCGCCGACAAAAACGCCTTCATAGGGCGCTTTGATTAAACTTTTTAACGTGTTTGCAATGTCTGAAAATTTTGAAACATCTCCGTGATAAGTCGGGGGTCCAAAGACTTTCCAGTCAGGACGATTTTTTCTTAAGGTTTTGCAAAACACCGCATTAATTTCAAAAGCAGCCGTATGTTTGTACCCGACAGACTCAAGTCCCAAATCAATTCCGCCGCAACCAGAAAAAAAACTGACAAAGGAAGGGCAAGAGCCAAGTTTTTTTATTTCTGTAAGCTGGGCAGGATGAGATGTTTTGTATCTTTTAGTTTTTGAATTCTTGTAAACCAAGGAATTATATGAGAGTCCGACACTTTCTAGCGCATCGCCAAAAGATGCGCCCTCTCTTTGTGCTATTGTTTCAGCTTTTTTTAGCAATTTAATTTGCTTTTCATACATATTATCCGCCATAAACAGCTCCGCGAAATTCTGTTTTTATTTTTTCATACGCTTGCTTAGACTCGTCAATGCCAGAGAAATCTTGTCTTTTTTCTTTTCTTAGCCAGTTGTCGTAATAGCGATGGACTGCGCGGTGACAATTAGGGCAAAGAGGCACTAAATCGTCGAGTATTGTTCCGTCAAGCATGACTCTTGTGCCGGAAGATAAAGGCATAATATGGTGCAGTTCTAACACACGCTCTGTCCAGGGATATGTTTCATGAGTATCTAAAATGCATAAATCACACAAGACGGCCGGGCGCTTGCTAAAAAATTCATGTCGCAGTTTGCTATTACGCTCTATTGTTATGTGAGCCTTTTTTATTTTTCTTCCTTCTGTAAAAGCAAAGCCGCTTTCCAAAGATTCTGTCATTATACTATTGTTGTAATTCAATTCTTCTGCTGTGCTGAGGGAAGAAAAAAGATTTGCTGTTTTTTGTATCCTTTTTTCTCTGTCCTCTTCTTCTATATATAAACCCTCTAGCGACTCAAAAATTTGTTCTGCGTCTTTTTTTGACAAAGAAATAAACATTCTGTGATTATTGTTTCTTTTTTGAAAATGAAGGTATGATATTTGTGACATGGCAATTAAGCTTTCGCGCGCTTGTCTGCTCGCTTCCCTGTCAGTTATGAGACTCTTATAATTTGTCGAAGCGTTAACAATCTTTATAAATTTATTGTCCTCTTCTTTGCCCGTAAACCCCGTTTTTTCATAAGCCCCTATAATTTCATATAAGTCTGTTCCCTCGTCCTCCCCTCTGATAGCTTTGGTTAATAAATACTTCAAAGAGAACAGAAGAGGGTATCTGATTTCTTGGGCGCCTCTTGAGCTAAGCACAAAGGGAGGATCGGTATAAGTCCGAACGATGAAATGCATGTATTCATCACAAGTTACTTCGCCTGTTTTTGCCAGTATTTTTGCGAACTCGGTAGGGCAAGCAATGCCATTTTCTTCATAAACAAGAAGCGATGTCTTTAGGATACGAGAATAATTGCGCCATAAACTATGAGTGTCAGGGGATTTGAAAGGCAACCCTGTTTCTCTTTGTGCTGTTTCTTTATCTATGCTCCTGATGTCGTAATTCGTAACGAGTCTGGCAATTTGCACGACATTGCCAAATTGAACATAATCTAAACGTCCTGGATCCCAATTCCACATGTTTATTTATACGACTCCGATTTCGTTCCTTGATTCTGCCACTCGAGCATGTCAGATGCCCCAAGTCCATATTCGTCACGTTTCCCACGCTTTTATCCACATTTTTGGCAGTCCGCTTGGTGGGTGGGAGGCCACGCTCAGAGCGTCTTTGAGCGCGCCGCCCCGCACCCGCCTGCACCGGCAGCCATCCCCCAACTAAAAAAGTTCAACAGAGGCTAAGATGCTATATCATCGCTGATTTCCCCGCCTGCCGCCATTCAATGACGCAATAGGGACGATGGAGGGGAGCTATGGACCGACTAGATTTCGTATTGCCCATACGCACAAAGCATAACATGGCGGCACAGACGGTGTGCGCGATATAGGGTTGCTTGAATCGGCATTGCCCGCAACCATGCTTTTGTGGACGGCAATAAGCGCACTGCCTGTGGCGTAGCCGGTTTGTTTCTTTATGCCAACGGATATAAATTGACAGTCGCTGATGCCGACGCGCACATTGCCTTTTTGAAAGTGTCGCCGCAGGCCATATCACACAAGACGACCTCGCCGCATTTTATTCCGGGAACACCACCCCTGTTGATGAATGAAGGACGGACTTGGGAGGCGCAATTCAAATCCATTCCATCGCCGGATTGGGCATGCCGATTGACATCGGTGATAGCTTTTGCCGGATTTGGGAAACCTTTGGAATGACACGAATTACACAGCATTTGCCCTGCGTATCCGGAGTGTTTTGGCATCAATGCGCTTTAATGGTAACTTATCAAAGTCATGGCGGTAGGGTTTGCATCGCTTGCTACCGAATAACAAGACAGGAGGGTGAAAGATGGCTGACAAAGAATTCGCATTCCTTGACGAGAAACCATTCTCGTGGGGCAAAGTGATTGGCGTAATTTTCTCTTTGACTATATTTTTGGTTGTGTGCCATATGTTGCGCGAATATTTTTGGAATTCCGGTCCTCTACCGGAGTTCATTGCCGTTCACCCCGGTGAGCCGTGGTCGCTACCCGCTATCATTTTGAGCAATTTTTTTCATAGCAATATAGATCACCTAGTGCTTAATCTTATACCATTTTGGTTGGTCGGGCTGTGGGCGTTCAAGCAGGAAAAAGGCGCCGCTATTGAGGGGATGGGTTATGGTGTGGTTTTTGCCGGACTCGCCATATGGCAATTTGGCGAGAGTGGAAGTATGCACTTGGGATTTAGCGGAGTCGTCTATTCGTTGGTAGGGATACTCATAATCAGTAGCATTCGGATTTTTGGTACTGCCATTGTGCTTCGGATTGGTGGTGTCGCCATTGTGCTTATATGTCTTGTTGGTTATTATCTTCTCATTGTGCCAACAGGAATACCGACTCTGCGGCTAAGCGGGATATCCGAAGGTATTGCTTGGCAAGGTCATTTGGGCGGTTTGATAGGCGGGATGTATTCCCAAATCAAAAATCCAAGACATGCGTTGCGGATTCTTGCCGAAGGCAAATGGGTGACTCCAAAAGAGGCGAAGGTCATTTATGACAGGATATCTCCGTCGCCAGATATTGACGAGGAAGCGGATGACACAAACAAAGAAGCGGACGATACAAACAAAGAGAAACCCGTACCGCCCGATTCCTGACGCACTAACTTTCGTTACATCACTCCCCCGATGCATCGTCCATGCCTGTCGGCTCGGACTCTGCTACTCCCCATAAGGGGGGATTGTAGACTTCGCCATCCTCTGACGTATCACATCACTATTGACCGTGAGACTTGCGGTCTTCTCTGGAATCGTAGGTAAAGGTTTCATCCTGATAGATGCCTTGATAATTCACTTGCAGGTCAAGGTCATCAACGAAACTAATGTCTTGATTCGTATCGTATTCAAACGATAGCAATTGGAGATCTTCGCCCACCTGCATCGTTGTACCTGAGGCATATTTCCCGGCGCGCACATTCTTAAATTCTTTTGTTTTGCTTTCTAGAAAATCATCATGGGTTTTCCAGTTGTTACGAGAGACTTCTTTACCCTCAAAAAGCAGCACAAAATCTTTGATGATGGCGGGACCAACGCCGCTATTGGCGAGTTGAAGAGTGAAAGAGTTGCCTGTGTCATTTGTCTTTGCTGTCAAAATCGGACGCACCTTAAGCTGATTATGTTTATAGTTTTGTTGTCCTTGCCAAATAGTTGCGGCAAGAGCGCAGATTGCAACAATGACAGAGGCCAAAGCGATGGATGTGCTGGGGTCAATTTTCACTTATTCTTTTGAAGTCATAACAAAACCATCCCTAATGATACACCTAATATTTGTCCCATATGCCCAATATGTCATGGCATCATTCGCTTCCCTGTCATGGGTAGCGCCCCCGCATCCTGATTACCCGCTATCCTATACGCGCAACTATGACTTGCGCGTAGGCTTGATACTTGCGCTTACATGTGTTCTAATTTGCGCATAGATTTCAGCACCCTCTATATATAATGACTCGTTCCATATCAGAATCCCAGTTGCAAGCAATAGCGGAGGCAGTGGCGGCACATCCGCAAGGCGCGGGTATCCGCAACATAGAAAGCGCCCTGCCGGAGCCTATTCCCCGCCGCACCCTTCAGTATCACTTGAACAGGCTGGCGGCAAGCGGGCGCATCGTCAAAAAGGGCAGCGGTCGCTGGACTCAATACCACTCGGTTTCATCCGCAACAACGGCACAGGGAACCACGTTGCCACTAACCGGTGCGGCATTGGAAGTGCGACAGTATGTGCGCCAGCCGCTGACAGCGCGCAAGCCTGTGGGCTACGAGCCTGCGTTTGCGGATAGCTACAAGCCAAACCGCAACGCCATGTTGGACGACCGGCAGCGGCAGCGTCTGACAATGGCCGGAACATTGCCATCGGGCACAACACCGGCGGGAACCTTCGTCAGGCAAATACTAAACCGCCTGCTGGCAGATTTGTCGTGGAACTCCAGCCGTCTGGAGGGCAACACCTACTCCCTGTCGGAGACGCAACGGCTGATAGACTTCGGCGTTGCGGCGCAAGGCAAGACGCCGCTGGAAACGCAGATGATACGAAACCACAGGGACGCCGTGGCATTCCTTGTCGACGGAGCGGCGCATATCGGATTTAACCGCCACACCATTCTCAACTTGCATGCGCTGCTGGCGGACAACCTGCTGGCAGACCCGCGGGCAGCGGGACGCCTGCGCTACATTCCGGTTGGCATCGCAAAATCGGTGTTCCATCCTTTGGAGAACCCGCAACGCATAGAGGACAGTTTTGCAAAGTTGCTGGCGACCGCCGCAGCGATTCAGAATCCGTTTGAGCAAGCGCTCTTTGTGCTGGCGCACATGCCCTACCTGCAACCCTTTGACGATGTGAACAAGCGCGTCTCGCGTCTGGCCGCGAACATTCCTCTGATAAAAGCGAATCTGGCGCCGCTCTCGTTCGTTGATGTCCCCGCCGATATGTATACGGAAGCGATGCTTGGCGTCTATGAACTGCGCCGCGCGGAACTGCTCAGGGATGTTTTCGTCTATGCCTATGAACGCTCGGCGCAACGATACGCGGCAATCCGCCAGTCCCTTGGCGAACCCGACCCCTTCCGTTTGCAACACCGCGCCGCGCTCCAAGAGTTGGTGCAATCCGTCGTGCGGCAGAAACGGAGCAGGCAATCGGCATTGGCGCATATCGCCGCATACGCCGCACAGCATATCGCACCCGCCGCACAGGAGCGCTTCCGCCACACCGCCGAACAGGAACTGCTCAGCCTGCACGAAGGCAACTTTGCCCGCTATCGCATAACCCCGCCGCAATTCCAAACCTGGCAACAAGTCTGGAACAGCCGCCCCGATTGAGATTCCGCGACCCCTGACACGAGAGTTTTGCCTGAGACGCAATGGGGCTAAAGATACGCAACACGATTGCGACACAAATTGACAAGGCCGAAGGCAAGGAGCGGATGTGATTCAAGCATGCCCCTTCCCGACTTTACGGCCTCACCTGTTTTCCCGGGCTTCTTCCGCCGCTATGCAGTCATGGTAATCCTTCAGAGCCGCGCGATATTCCTCTGCCGACCGGCGTTGCATTTTGCGCGCCTTTGCCATGCATTCCGCAGCCTTCATCCCCATCCCATCGGCGACCCCATCGGGGCAAACCTCATCGTATGCGTCAGCAAGCGTGATCTCTGATGGCAAATGGCAGTTGGCAACATAACCGACTGCGGGAACAAGCATAGCCATAAAAAATGTCAAAAGATATTTTTTCATTGTCTCCTCTCCTGTTGTATTGACGGAGTCGCGGGCCGATTAACAAGGTGCCATGGTGCGAAGCATTATATTATCACCGGATACGAATAATGCCGGAATCGCAAAACATGCTAAAACCACAGGACATGCTAAAATCACAGAACATGCTGGAATTGCAGAACATGCTAAAATCGCAGAACATGCTAGAATTGCAGAACATACTATTGTGTCGCTCATCAGTTAGATATCGCGACCGTTTTTATAAGTATTATCATTTCTACCAAATGGAAAGACAATGCAATTGATTTCTCTTCTTTATTCTATTCTTTATTATTTTCTAATTTTTGCGCCGGTTGCGGCAGCTCTTCTTCTTTTCCTTTGGGTTGCTGAGAAGAAGCTAGGGATTAAAGGGCGCCTCATTGGCGGCAAAAGCAATGTGTTATGGCCATTAGTAGTAGTGGTGCTGGTTTTTGGTTTCATGGATAAATACAGCGAGGAGGCAGGCGATTTTTTGGGCCAGATAACAAAAGTAGAATTCGGAAATCTAACACTTGAAGCGCAACAAGAAGTACCAGCAGAGGCATTATTTCTTGTACCGCCAAAGGAGGCAGAATCGCAACAGTATCGCGAAGAATCACGGTGTCCACCGCCTACACTAACAGCGATAAACGGAGAATCTAATGAAGATAACCAGAATAGAATGGAGGCAAAAGCATCAGATAAAAAACTAGAAGGTAACAGAATTGGCGAGAAGGAAAAAGAATCTATACGGCTTCTTGCTAATCAGGGAGATGCCGAAGCACAGCAGTCGCTCGGTGTGATGTACGTAGCAGGGCGAGGTGTTCCGCAAAACTACAAAGAGGCAGTGAAATGGTTTCGGCTTGCTGCTGATCAGGGGGATGCCGAAGCACAACACAATCTTGGTGTGATGTACATAGCAGGGTGGGGTGTTGAGAAAAATGATGAAGAGGCAGTGGAATGGTTTCGGCTTGCTGCTAATCAGGGGGATGCCGAAGCACAATTCAGCCTCGGTGTGATGTACGAGGATGGAATAGGTGTTGAGAAAAATGATGAAGAGGCAGTGAAATGGTTTCGGCTTGTTGCTAATCAGGGGGATGCCGAAGCACAATTCAGCCTCGGTGTGATGTACGCAGAAGGGCGAGGTGTTCCGCAAAACTACGAAGAGGCAGTGGAATGGTTTCGGCTTGCTGCTAAGCAGGGGTTTGCCGAAGCACAATACAATCTTGGTGTGATGTACGAGGATGGAATAGGTGTTGAGGAAAATGATGAAGAGGCAGTGGAATGGTTTCGGCTTGCTGCTAAGCAGGGGTTTGCCGAAGCACAGCAGTCGCTCGGTGTGATATACGAGAAAGGAATAGGTATTTCGCAAAACTGCGAAGAAGCAGTGAAATGGTATCGGCTTGCTGCTAATCAGAAGTTAGCCGAAGCACAATACAATCTTGGTGTGATGTATGCAGAAGGGCGAGGTGTTCCGCAAAACCACGAAGAGGCAGTGGAATGGTATCGGCTTGCTGCTAAGCAGGGGATAGTTGAAGCACAATTCAGCCTCGGTTGGGTGTACGAGCATGGAGGAGGTGTTAAGAAAAATGATGAAGAGGCAGTGGAATGGTATCGGCTTGCTGCTAATCAGGGGGACGCCGAAGCACAATTCAGACTCGGTGTGATGTACGCAAAAGGGCGAGGTGTTCCGCAAAGCTACGAAGAGGCAGTGAAATGGTATCGGCTCGCTGCTAATCAGGGGTTAGCCGAAGCACAATCCAATCTCGGTTGGATGTACGCAAAAGGGCGAGGTGTTCCGCAAAGCTACGAAGAGGCAGTGAAATGGTATCGGCTCGCTGCTAATCAGGGGCTAGCCGAAGCACAATCCAATCTCGGTTGGGTGTACGCAAAAGGGCGAGGTGTTCCGCAAAACTACGAAGAGGCATATATATGGTTTTCTATTGCAACGGCTAACAGGCATGAATATTCAGAATCTTCCCGAGATACTATTGCTAAGGAGTTGTCTGCAGAAGAATTGAAGGAATCGCAACGCAAAGCGCAAGAAAGACACCGGCTGTTGGTTGAAAAGAGACAAAGAGTCACAAGAAGAGTAAATGGCTAAAAGCTACGCCAGATTATTTTCGATTGGAACCATCGCCTAATTTGCTTGGCAATTGTAATTGGCGCCACATAACTTAATGAGTCACCACATAAAATATTTTGCGTCATTTCCGAAACTTATTGTATAATTTTATTTCAGTATCTTAGGAGGTAAGTTATGAAGCACTTAATATTTTTTATCGTATTGTTAATTTTTCCATTGCCGTATGTATTCGCTGGAGACCTTAGCGGAAGTGCTGATACTAGTATAAAGATTGATGCTGGATCTGCAAAGGATTCAATAAAGAAAGGTTCAATAAAGGAAAAGGATTTCCTCTCCCGGGGCTTTTCTGAACACGTAAAATCGCTGAGGAGGGGGTCTGCAAATGGCCGACGACAAAACAAGCTCTTCTCCTCAGACCTTTCTACATACGTAAGCCCGCCGTGGTTTGCATACCAATCGCGAAATTCGCTGCCCCCTTCGAGTTTTGCACCTAAGGAGAAATAAGGCGGCAGAAAAAAGTGTAGCAGTGATTGCAAACTTCAACGATTTTAAAGTGGAGCAAGTGGTATGATAGTTCGGAGAAATGTGATGTCCACATCTGCCGCCGATGATTTGACCGCCTACGCGGATGCGGTCTTCAAGATGAAAAGTCTGCCCGCTTCAAATCCGATGAGTTGGACGGCGCAGGCCGAGATTCACAGAGACTATTGCCCGCACAGAAACGCCTATTTCCTGCCTTGGCACCGTGCCTATCTTCATTACTTTGAGGAGATTTGCCGGGCCCAGTCGGGTAAGGCTGATTTCGCCCTTCCCTACTGGAACTGGACAAATTATCCACATGTTCCGTCCGCTTTCTGGAAGGGCTCGCTCAACGACAATACTCGTATCATCGGGAACAATCAGCTTCCCGATACTGTCGTCGGTGCCGACGCAATCAATAACATTTTGGCAATCAAAGACTTTGAAGAATTTGGGAGTTTCTATGTCAAAGGATGTCCGAAGGGGACAGCGTGCCAGCGCAAGCACGCGGGGATGGGCACCCTTGAAGGGGAGCCGCACAACAGAGTTCACAATGACATTGGTGGCAACATGGCGACTGGTATGTCGCCGCTTGATCCGATCTTCTGGATGCATCACAGCAACATTGACCGGTTGTGGGTGGAGTGGAACAAGACTAACCCCAACGGCGATGATGATGAGTGGAAAAACTTCGTTCTCAGTAGCTTCACCGACAGCAACGGTCAAACTCAGAACCCGACAGTTGCGAGCACTTTTGATACTGAAGCGCTCGGCTATCGCTACGACACCCAATAGAAAGCATCAAGATCTTTGTGAAATCAAATATCAAAGAAAGTTAAAAAACGAGTTGAAGAGTTATTGTGTGTTTGATGCCAAGACATATTGGACACATGGGAAAATGTTGTGTGATTCGTGTCATGGGTGTTTGAAGATCCGGTTGTGGTCCCTTAGCGGTGTTTTGGTGTGAAACCATAACAGATAATTTATCCGACGATTATTGAATGTCCGCATGTTGGTCATCAGCGGGCCTATTCAAGTTCCACAACCCCTTCCCGGATAGCGCGGCGAAAGCGGTCATTGAATCTCGGCGACTGCCCCGGCGACCAACTACGTCGTCGTTGTCGGCGTGGGACAGCGCTACGACTGGTTCAGCCGTTCGTGTCATTGCGCTGATATTTTCGTCACGTCGCATACCGTGATGAGCGGCTGACATGGTAAGCATCCATAGCGGCTTTGATGCCGATGTGTTGCTATAGCCTGTCGGCTATGTTTTTTGCTGATGCCAGAAATCCAGAATATTTCTGGCATTATGCACTAATCAGAATAGATGCCGCGCGAGAATGGCTGAAAAGCATTTTGGCTAGAATTGCATGCAAACCCCTAAAATTATTGCGTGTCGTGTTGATGCCGGGAATCCGGAATGTTTCCGGCATTATGCACTTAGTGCGCCACCGGCGCGCGTTGCTTCGCGGCGCTCGATCTCGTCTATGCGCAGGGAGAGCAACTCGGCGCTTGTGTCGGTGTGTGCTTCGGTATCAGTTTGAGTCAGAGCAATATCGGTTTAAGTTATCAATGAGATCTTGTGAAATGCCACCGGCTCTGTTATAGCTCTTATTATAGACATCATAGGCTTGTCCTTGATGGTCTGTAACACCGCCGCTATGAAAAGCTACAATTTCACGAACGGTGTAATTTCTATGGATTATAAGAGGACTGCCCGAAAGACCGTCTTGGGTTGGGCAATTATGATAAAGAGCAAGAGGGTTGCCTTGCTGACCATTTGTAATCTGACATCCCTGCATAAAATGAACCCTTTCGCTAGGGATATCATACCCTGCAAACAACATATCCTTATTAAAGTCATAATCTTTTGCAAAGGGAACAAGTCTCGCTATCTTTTTAGGAGCAGGCCTTTTTTTGCCTTGTATAGGCAGAACAATATAGTCCAAATGTCTTTGGCGTCCCGTGAACTCTCTTGCGCCAAGCAGCCCTTGTTTTTCCATTTTAGAAATGGCATTCAGGTCTAACTCATAACAGGGCCCATTAAGACAAAACTTGGCGCTTTTCGCAACCATCTCCCCCGTTTTGCGATTAAACAAATTATGGGCATTTGTAAAAATAAGATCGTTTGCGGCGCAGTGTTCTGTTCTTACAATAAAACCCGTCCCGCCATGCCTCCTTCCGTCTTTTTTTCGCGTTTCTACCAAACCGACAAATTCATCTAAAAAATTAGCATTGTCCGGGCTTGCTTTGTAGTGCTCCAAAGCGTCCTCAAAGCTACAGCCTGCCGGAGGTTCTCCTTCGCCTCCGCAAAAGTGCCAGCCTTTTGATGTGCCGGACAGCGCTTCCAGAAGACTAATCCCCCCATGTTCCATAACAAAGTTTGAGGCCTCTTTTGCAAAGTGTTTTACAGAATACATAAAGCGAAAGTCACAGTCTTCTGCCTTAATACAGTTCTCTGCATCCGCCCACAATGGCGACACCCCCAGCAAAAGCAGAAACAAAAGCAGTTTTTTCATAGTCATCTCCTGGTTTGTTAGTGTGGCGGCCTGCGATGCCCGTGTCCCGCTCTCGGATGCATCATTTGCCACCTTCGTTGAAGGCGATTATAGATCATCCTCGCCGTCGCAGTCGCTCGGCGCGCCGCCGGTGCGCGTTGCTTCGCGGCGCTTGATCTCGTCTATGCGCTGGGAGATTAGCTCGGCGCTTGTGTCGGCGTGTGCTTCGGTATCAGTTTGAGTCAGAGCAATATCGGTTTAAATTATCAATGAGATCTTGTGAAATGCCAGCGGCCGAATTAAATCGATTATTACGCGGGTCATATGCTTGTCCATTATATTGGCGCTTGCTGCCAGTATGGAGAGCCACAATTTCAGCTTTATCGTTTATAAGAGGGCCGCCCGAAAAACCTTGTTCGCCCGGGCAATTATGAAAAAGAGTAAGAGGATAGCCATCCAGAGCATGTGTAATCTTGCATCCCTGAACAAAACGAACCCTTTCCTTTTTGATATGATACCCTGCAAACAACATATCCTCCCGCGTGTCATCGAATTTTGAAAAGGCGCCAAGCCTTGCTGCCTCTTTAGGAGCGGGTCTTTTTTTGCCTTTGATAGGAAGAACAACATAGTCTAAATATCTGTATCTGGCGCCTTTTCCCGGACGCTTTCTTGCGCCAAGCAACCCATGGTTTTCCATTTTAGAAATGGCATTCAGATCTAACTCATAACAGGCGCCATTAAGACAAAACTTTGCGCTTTTCGCCTTCCTCTTCCCATCAGTTTTCCAATTAAAAATTGCATGGGCATTCATAAAGACAAGATTGTTTCCGGCGCATCTTTCTGTTCTTACAATAAAACCCGTGCCAGAATGCTTCTTTCCGTCTTTGTGTCGTTTATCTACTGCCCCGACAAATTCCCTTAAAAAAGTAGCATTTTCCGGGCTGGCTTCGTAATGCTTCAAAGCATCCTCAAGGCTACAGCCCGCCGGAGGCTCTCCTTCGCCTCCGCAAAAGTGATTGCCTTTTGATGTGCCGGACAGCGTTTCCAGAAGACTAATCCCCCCATGTTCCATAACAAAGTTTGAGGCCTCTTTTGCAGAGTGTTTTACAGAGCGCATAAAGCGAAAGTCACAGTCTTCTGCCTTAATACAGTTCTCTGCATCCGCCCACAACGGCGACACCCCCAGCAAAAGCAGAAACAAAAGCAGTTTTTTCATAGTCATCTCCTGGTTTGTTAGTGCGGCGGCCTGCGATGCATGTGTCCCGCTCTCGGATGCATCATTTGCCACCTCCGTTGAAGGCGATTATAGATCATCCTCGCCGTCGCAGTCGCTCGGCGCGCCACCGGCGCGCGTTGCTTCGCGGCGCTTGATTTCGTCTGTGCATCGGGAGATTAGCTCGGCGCTTGTGTCGGCGTGTGCTTCGGTATCAGTTTGAGTCAGAGCAATATCGATTTAAATTATCAATGAACTCTTGTGAAATGCCGCCTCCCGAATTAAAGCTGCTTTTACGAGGGTCATAGGGCTTCCCAGATATATCACTGTCACCGGCATGAAAAGCCACAACTTCACGTGCAGTGTTTACAAGAGGCCCGCCTGAAAACCCCCCTGTGCCTGGGCAATTATGAAAAAGAGTAAGGGGGTGCTCGATAGTGTCATGTGTAATCTTACATCCCTCGACAAAACGAACCCTCTCCTCTTCGGTATGATATCCTGCAAACAGCATAGGCTCACGAAGGTCACGATTTTTTGCATAGGCGCCGAGTCTCGCTGCCTCTTTGGGAGCAGGTCTTTTGCCTTTGATAGGAAGAATAATATAGTCTAAATGTCTTTCTCTGTATGTGAACTTTCTTGCGCCAAGCAGCCCATGTTTTTCCATTTTAGAAATGGCATTAAGATCTAACTCATAACAGGGCCCATTAAGACAAAACTTTGAACTTCTTGCAACCATCTTCCCCGTTTTAATGTCAAAAAACGCATGAGCATTTGTAAGAATAAGATTGTTCCCAGTACATCTTTCTGTTCTTACAATAAAACCCGTGGAACTATAATTTTTTCCGTTTTTTTGTTGTACTTTTACTCGGCCTACAAATTCATCTAAAAAAGCAACATCTCTCGGGTTTGCTTCGTAATGCTTCAAAGCATCCTCCAGGCTGCAACCTGCCGGAGGCTCTCCTTCTCCACCGCAGAAGTGAGCAGCCCATGCCGGCGACACCCCCAGCAAAAGCAGGGTTAAAAGCAGTCTTTTCATAGTCATCTCATGGTTTGTTAGTGTGGCGGCCTGCGATGCATGTGTCCCGCTCTCGGATGCATCATTTGCCACCTCCGTTGAAGGCGATTATAGATCATCCTCGGCGGCGCAGGCGCTCGGTGCGCCGCCGGTGCGCGTTGCTTCGCGGCGCTCGATCTCGTCTATGCGCAGGGAGAGCAACTCGGCGCTTGTGTCGGCGTGTGCTTCGGTATCAGTTTGAGTCAGAGCAATATCGATTTAAGTTGTCAATGAGTTTTTGTGAAATACCGCCCCCCAGATTATAGTTGCCTCCTCGAGGGTTATAGGGTTGTCCATTTCCCTCCTTTGCGCCGGAAGCATGAATAGCCACAACTTCGCCCCGAGAGTTTACAAGAGGACCGCCTGAAAAACCATCTATGCCTGGGCAATTATGAAAAAGATTAAGGGGTGCCCCTTTAGTGTCATGTGCAATCTTACATCCTTCAACAAAGCGAACCCTTTTCTTTTTGATATGATACCCTGCGAACAACATAGGCTTATTAAGGTCACGCTCTTTTACATAGGCGCCAAGCCTCGCTGCCTCTTTGGGAACAGGCCTTTTTTTGCCTTTGAGGGGCAGAACAATATAGTCTAAATATCTTTCTCCCCGTGTGAACTTTCTTGCGCCAAGCAGCCCATGTTTTTCCATTTTAGAAATGGCATTGAGATCAAACTCATAACATTTTCCATTAAGACAAAACTCTGAACTTTTTGCCAGACGCTCCCCCGTTTTGCGGTCAAAAAAAGCATGGGCATTTGTAAGAATAAGATTGTTTTTGTTGCAGTCTTCTGTTCTTACAATAGAACCCGTGGTGCTATAATTTTTTCCGTCTTTCTTTCGTGTGTCCACTTCACCAACAAATTCACTTAAAAAATTAGCATCTCTCGTGTTTGCTTCGTAATGCTTCAAAGCATCCTCAAGGCTGCAACCCGCCGGAGGCTCTCCTTCGCCTCCGCAAAAGTGATTAGCCGACAGCAATGGCGACACCGACAGCAAAAGCAAGGTTAAAAGCAGTCTTTTCACAGAAATAATTCTCAGCTTTGTTAGTTATTTGCCAGTTCTGGCCGCTGGCATTACAGATTTGCAACTATAGAACAGGCAAGGTTTGCCTGTCAAGCAGGCGTATGATGCATGGCATAGGACACATGGGGCAGATGTTGGGTGCGTCATGGGCGCTTGAAGTTTCAGTCTGTAGTGTGCCCCCTTAGCGGCGCTTTAGTGTTAAACCATGACAGACACTTTATCCAACGATCATTAAATGTCCGCATATTCGGTCCGCAACAAACCCTCTTCAAACTCCGCAAACTCTTCCCGAAGAGGCGGTTAAAGCATTCATTGGATGCATTCATTGATGAGCGGCTGACATGGCAAGCATCCATAGTGGCTTTGACATCGTAGCCGAGGTGTTGCTATGGCCCGTCGGCTTGAAATCAAGCATCTGGAATGTTCCCGGCATTATTCAATTTGCCCACATGTCCAATATGTACTGGCATCACACATGAAATTGCAGATGACGCGCTTTTGTGGTAGAGTGCGGAGTACTCATTCAACTGAGTGCTGTTTGGGTACATTAATACGGTTGGTAGCCAAGAAACAGTAGCATGATTCGCGAAACTTCTGATATGACCCCCGCACAGCGGGGAGCAACGATGATACGGCGTAGCCTCTGGTCGCTTATGTTGCTCGCTCTGATTGCCGTCTGCGGTCAAGCGCAAGCACAGACCAACACGACCGCTACCGGCGAACCGGAGGTCACAGCGGCGGACGGCACCAAATGGAGCGTCGCCGACACCTACATCGACATCACGATAACCACGGCGACCGCCGCCGTGTTCACCCTGTTGCAGGCCCATGCCGGCAAACTCCTGCACATCTGCGCATCGTTTACCGACAATGCCAGCAATGACGAGGAGCGATGCCTGAAAATAGGCCACGCCGTTGTCAATGTCGATGGTAGCGCCACTACAGACTTAAAAAAGATTATTTTGGTTTGCATGGTGTTTATTTTTGGATTCGTTGGAGGGTTCATGAGCATGACCCAGAGATATTCCAGAGAGAAAGCAGAAGCAAAAGAAGAAGTGGCAGGAAAAATAACTCTTTCAGATTATATACGCTCCTCTATTTTCGGTGGGGTTTTTGCAATTATCTTAATGCTGATATTTCAGGGCGGACTTGGAGTTGCTATAGGGGATTTTAATCTATTTCCCACCTATCCGGATGCTAAAGATATAAGTCCTATGGGCTTCTTTGAGTTGCTAAGTTATTATCCCGAGACTGGTGCAGATGTTGCAAAGCTATTGGTCTGGTCTTTTGTAGCAGGGTTTAGTGAGCGAATGGTCCCTGGAGTCCTTGGTAAGCTGAGTAACCGGATTAAAGGAGGAACCAAGAAGTAATGTCTCCCTCAAATGCCACCTCAACGCCCGCCGATGCCAGCACGGAAGACTCCCCTAAAAAAGGATGATTAAGAAAATATAGCAAAGGCCGCAAGATCAAAGGCCGTAAGCTTCCGCATTAAGAAGCGCAACTGAGGATTTGATTGCTTAAATATCTTGCTGTGGTGATTCGGCGGAACAGCAAAAATCTGCTCGCCATGTAACGAGGCTACAGAGCTTAACCCCTTATGTGAGCATCCGGCAAAGGATAATAAATTGGGGCTGATATACAATTCTAGCAACCGGCTATCAGAACATAAGCACTCACTTATTTGTCAGGGGGTTAGGTAAAAGCGTCGCGCCGCTTCCTCGACTCCGGATCACATTTTTCCAATACTAATCCGCTGCCAGTCCGCTTGGATGTAACGATAGTATGCGCATATGTCTCGATACCTGTGCTCATCTGCGTCCCGCTTTGAGGAGGATTCGCTCCTGCTCACACGCTCCGCCCAATGCAAAGGGCCGGATACTCCGCGTAGCCAGCCCAACTGTCACCGTTGGCATGAATCGGATGCGTCGACAATCAGTCGTGCGATGATGCGCGGGCCGGGACAAGGCAAGTTCATGGAAGGCCCGTTGCGGTAGCGCGAGCCATCCCTCGCAGGATTTGCACCGACACGCTCCTTGGGGCTGACTAGCAGGTAACCCGACGGCAACCGCAAAACTTTCCGCACACACCCGTGTCCGTCACGCCGTTTTGATTCGCGCACCGGAGACATCCCCGCAACGAATAAATTATCTGTTATGGTTTAACGCCAAAACACTACGAAGGAATCACACTACGGACTGAATCTTCAAGCACCCATGACGCACCCCATGTGTCCAATATGTCATGGCATATCAAACAACCATAGAGTTTTTGTTGATGTCAGAAATCCAGAATATTTCTGGCATTATTCAGTAATATAATGAAGGAATCACTCATAATTTTACTTGTGTCCGTTTTTATGCTAATAATTGTGTACTCGTTAACTGACTAGGGGGGTATAACGATGGCACATAAAAAAATTCTTTTTGAAGGCGATTCTTGGTTTGCATATCCTAATCCGGGCGTTTCAAATGTTTATGAAGCATTTAAGTTTATTAACGGAGAAAGGTCTGCTAAAGAAAGACACGAAATTTATTTCCAAACATATTCAGCAAGACCGCTCCCACCTTTTGGCGCTCCCAAAGGAAGGCCTCTTTCTAGGAACGGCGATACAATTGCAGAAATGGCAAGCGAAGAAAATGGACAACTTTGGAATATTCTAGATAACAGAAAAGTAGATGCGTTAGTTCTTTCCGGAGGAGGGAATGATATCGTTGACAGGTTATGTCGAGACAGAGATATATTATCAGGGAAGAAGAAACCGTCAGGATGGAAACCGTTGCTAAAACGATGGAACGCGACTGCTACAAAACCAACTGAACTCATTAATGGGGGGCAACTTACTGCATTATTGAAGGGTATTGAAGGTGACTATAAGAAAATTTTAGCCAGATTGGGAACGGGTAAGAGTAAAGGGGCTCAAGTTCTGGCACATGATTACACTTTTTTGAAGCCAAGCGGAATACCTTCAAAAGCGATACTTGGACTTGCCGGTGTGTTTGGAAACGGGCCTTGGTTAAAACCTTCTCTTGTGGCAGCGGGCTATCCTGCTAAAGAAATTGATAAGATGGGTCAGAAAGTATGTGATCATGTAATGCGCCAATTTTCTAAAACATTAGCCGGATTACAGACTGGCAATAAAAACTTTTGTTTAGTCAGTAGTCAAAAGGTAGATGGTCTGGATGGTTATTTGATTGATGAGTTACACTTAAATCGCACGGGGTGTATGTTTGTTGCCATTGAGATTATGAAGAAACTGTGAGGTAAGTAGCTATGAGTAATTCGATGAAAAGTCTGTGTTGTTGCTTTTGTTCGTGGCTAAAGGAGCGTTTTTCGCCGCCAAAAAGGAATAGAACAATAGTCGTGATAATAGTAGCACCGCTCCTCCTGTTGTTAGCGATTTGGTTCGTGTGTAGCTTCTATTCTGCTATAACTTCAGGAAAGAATATTTTGGTTCATACGGTGTTTATTTTTGGATTCGTTGGAGGGATTATGAGCATGACCCAAAGATATTCCAAAGAAAAAGCAGTAGCAGAAGTAGCAGAAACAAAAGTAAAAGCAGAAGCGAAAGAAGAAGTGGCAGGAAAAATAACTCTTTCAGATTATATACGCTCCTCTATTTTCGGTGGGGTTTTTGCAATTATCTTAATGCTGATATTTCAGGGCGGACTTGGAGCTACTATAGGGGATGTTAATCTATTTCCTGTCTATTGTATGGATTACCCTATTACAAGTTCTATGGAATTCTTTGAGTTGCTAAGTTGTTATCCCGAGACTGGTGCAGATGTTGCAAAACTGTTGGTCTGGTCTTTTTTAGCGGGGTTTAGTGAGCGAATGGTCCCTGGAGCTCTTGGTAAGCTGAGTTCCCGGATTGGAAGCAAAACCTAGCAGTAAGGAGTCCCCTCAATGCCACCCCGATGCTCGCCTCTGCCAGCACGAAAGGCTCCTCTACCTCTAAAAAGAATAATTAAAGAATATAGCAAAGGCCGTAAGCTTCCGCGTTAAGAAGCGCAATTGAGGATTTGATTGCTATTAAATATCTTGCTGTGGTGATTCGGCGCAACAGCAGAAATCTGCTCGCCATTTAACGAGGCTGTAGAGCTTAACCCTGTATGTGAGTATCCAGCAAAGGATAATAAATTGGGGATTGGTATACAATTCTAGCAACTGGTTATCAGGACATAAGCCCTTACCCGGGGCTAAGGTGAAAATCTGGTGTTTTATACTGGTGCGACCCCAGGTTACATTTTTCTAATACTAATTTACTGCCAGTCCACTTGGATTTAACGACCGTATACACATGTGTCGTGATACCTGTGTCCAAATTCTCGGTGTATTTATCTCCCCTGTCCACACATTCCACCCAATGCAAAGGGCCGGGATACACCGCTTCGCCAACCCAACTGTCATCGTTGGTAAGAACCGTATCGGAATCTACATCCGGACACTTTGGATTACCAGAGTTTATGTCACCATATTCATCCTCCCAGTCACTGACTTCTTCAAAGCAGTAGTGCACGGCGATATCTTTATCACATGTGTTCCGAAACACATAGTCATCGTCCTCATAGTAGTCATGGTCATTGCCAGAATACCTGATCACTTTAAGACAGTCTTTTGCCCACACTGGCGATGCCCCCAACATAAGTGTCGTTAAAAGCATGGTTAAAAGCACTTTTTTCATTGCGTTGTTCCTTGTGTTCGTTTGTTGAAATAGGCTACGATGCCAATTGACAGAGTATTACGGTATGCGGGTATCGTAGCATGGCCTGACAAGCGCACGATTCCGAGGCGGCTTGCAGATTATTGTGTGTAAATCCCTATATCGCCCTTGTCATCGCGCCGGCAAGACGCTCGGGTCTTGTCTTACATTGATTTCGTCCGGTACGGCAAGTGTTATGTCCCGTTCGGGTTTCTCGGCTGTGGGCTCCCAACTTTGAGGTTCATTGATGGGGTGGTTGGCAATAAAATACATGGGCTCTTGATGTGCTGAACTACTCATCAGATGGATTATCCTCAGTATCATAATCTATCTCATCATCACTACTATATAGCTCCTTAAGTTCCTGAACAAAATTCACAGCATTTTTTATCTCCTCATCCGTTTCTTTTTCGTATCTGTTAATAATCTCATTTAGTGTTTTACGGGTATCTGTGTCGGAAGTATTATCCATCATTGCATATGTAAGGCCTGCTCTAATAGCAATCCATATCACAGGGACTTCGGGTTTCTTTATTTCTTTGGCCTCATCATACACTGCCTTAAAAATCGTGTTTGCTTTTTTTGAATTCTCTAAGTTGAGATGATCAATTCCTGAAAAAAGCTTCGCCGTAAGGCGGATTTCTGTATTCGTCGTTGGTGCTTGATCTTGAATCTTTTCATAAGCACTTATCGCTTGTGAAAAGCATTCTTTTTCTCCCAAAGCTATAGCTTCGTCTATAGCCTTTTTCAAACTCTCGTCGGTAATCTCCTTGAGAGTAATGTCCTTACAAAGGTTATCTTTTGTTGCTACTACTTTTGCTGCCTCTGCTTTTGCTGCCTCTGCTTTTGCTTTTGCTTTTTCTTCTTCTGCTTTTGCTGCTCTAACTTCTGCCTCTTCAGCTACTCCTATGTCTGCTTCTGCTTTTTTTACTTCTGTTTTTGCTTTCGCTACTTCTGCTTCTGCTTGTGCTGCTTCTGCTGTTGCTTTTGCTACTTCTTTTGTTGCTTCTTCTGCTGCTACCTTTGCTTCTGCTATTTCTGTTGCTTTAACTGTTGTCCTTACTCCTATGCTTCCTGATGATCTTGGAAATGCTTTTGCTATTTCTGCTTTTGTAACCGCTGTCTTTTCATCTACTCCTATGCCTGCTGTTGCTGTTGCTACTTTTTTTGTTGCTTCTGCTGCTTTTGCTTTCGCTACTTCTGCTTGTGCTTCTGCTGCTGCTGCTGCTATTTTTGCTACTCCTTCTGCCACTTTTTTTGCTACTACTTTTTCTGCTACTTTTCCTGCTACTTTTCCTGCTACTTCTTCTGCTTTTGCTGCCTGATTATCAATACGTTCTGAGAACCTAGTCAGCTGACTATCAATACGGAATGCCATAAGGACAAAGAGGCCGCCAACAATTGCTACAAGTAGCGTGAGAACAGTCTCTTGATATTCGAAATGCTCTTTCTTTGAAGAGCTTTCACGAGATACTAACCGTATAGATATTGCTACAACAGCAAAAGCGAGAATAAAAAGCATGATGAAATGCATGATATGCGCTGGTTCTAGCCACTTCTCCCACCCCTTTTCTTTTTCTCCATCTGATGCCGCATCTGCAGTGGACGCATTCTCCTGCTTCTCTGTCTGCATGGCGAATGAATGTTCGCCACCCGATGCCATGCGCACTACGAAATCAACAGTCAGCACAAATAGCAAAATGCTTGCGAGTACTACGAGTACTTTCTTTATTCCATCGGTCATACGAACTCCCTCACAAGGTAATTATGACTAGCATATCGCAAGTTTACACCACCTCTCTCTACGGGTTTTGCAACTCGTGGAGCAGGTCTTGCGGGGAGCGGGGGCCGCTGAGGAGTCTGCCGTCGTCAAGCAGGAAGGTTGGTGTTCCGGCGACATTTAAGGTTCTGGCCAGAGCAAGGTTGTCGGCGACGGGGTCGGAGTCGCAGGATGCTTTTGCAATGGCCTCGCCTGCCATGGCTTTGTCCAGAGCGGCTTGGCGGTCATCGGAGCACCATACATTAATAGTCTGGCGCACAGCCTCATCGCCAAGGAATGGCACGAGGATGTAGTCAACCCGGATGCCGCGCTTTTGAAACTCGTTCAGTTGGCCGTGCAGCTTGCGGCAGTACGGGCAGTTGACATCGCTGAAGACGCGAACGGTGTGCCGGTATTCTTCGGGGGCGTAGGTCAGGAGGTTTTCCTGTTTGATGTTGGCGAGGCTCTCTTTGCGCAAGGAGGCTTTCACCCGCTCGCCCAGATTGACGTTGTCGCGCAGGTTGAACAGTGTTCCGGCAATCAAAAACTTGCCGTCATCGGACTTGTAATACACCTTGCCACCGGCGGCGATGACTGTGGCGAACCCTTTCAGCTTGGAGGGGAAACTTTTCAGGGCGCGGACATCGGGAAGCTCTGCGCGCTTCACAGCGGCGGGGTCATCCCCGCGCAACACGGCTTGCGCCCGCTCATTCAGGCTGACACTGTCGCGCACATTAAACACAGTCCCGGCAATCAGGAACATGCCGTCATGCGAAATGTAATACACCTGCCCGTTGGCGGTGACTGCGGAAAACCCTTGCAATCCCGACGGGAGCGCGTCTTCCACCTGAACGTTCGGAAACGATTGATCCATATACTTCTGCGCCTGCCCGCGGTCGAGCGTCTCGCCGCCCGCCCCGCTGTGACTATCCGCCCGCGCACTCTGCGCCGCGCCCGGCGCAACCAAGCCGACAGCAGTCATAGCAACTAGAGCAACCAGCGCACCCGCGCCGACAATGACCGGCGTAATCGCCGCCGGCATCAAGCAACTAAATCTTGTTTTCATTTCGCATCCTCCCGTTAAAAGTCCAGTGCAATCAAGTCAATATGAATCGTCCCGCCCATCAGTTCTTCGGAATCGGTGGTCTCGGCATAGGCGAGTTTGACCAGCCCACCCGCGCCGACAACGACCGGCGCAATCGCCGCCGGCATCAAGCAACTAAATCTTGTTTTCATTTCGCATCTTCCCGTTAAAAGTCCAGTGCAATCAAGTCAATATGAATCGTCCCGCCCATTAACTCCTCGGAGTCGGTGGTCTCGGCATATTCCAGCTTGACCAGCCCGACATCGGGCGCATACCACTCGTCAATCTGAAAGTGCATGATGTGCGGCATCAGGTGCAGCAAGCGGCTGCGCGGCACCGCAACTTCCGCATAGCCCTGAACATGCAGGCAATTTTCAAACCGCCCCTGCGGCACTTCAATAGTGGCGTCGGTGGCGACGATCTCCCAGTCCGCCAAGTAGCGAACGGCTTCTTTGATTGTCGGCGCGGTCTGGCTGGTCAGCAGATACGGGCGCATCCGGTGCTCCCATTTGGTGCCGGCTTGCAGCGGTTCTTTGATGATGAAGCGCGCCGGGTCGTCAAGTTTCAATTCGGGTTCAATGATGGAGCTGCGGGCGACGCGCATGATGCTGTCGTCGCGCTTCGTGATGTAGTAGTAGTTGCCGGAGCTGGTGCCGCGCACATAGTATTCGCTGTCATCGCTCACCTTGCCGTAGTTGGTAATGGTAAGCGTGTCTTCGCGTTTGCCTTTGGCGTCTTCGGTGACGACCTGATAGTGCCAGGCCAAGCCCGGTTGCAAGGGGAAGTAGCCGCTCGGCGGCTCGCCGCCGCAACCTGTCAGGCAAGCGCCGAGCAATGCGAGGAGGGGGTATTGCCTGCCGCGCCGCCGCCTCATTTTTCCGGCAACTCCTGTCGCGGGAAAGCATCCAGACGGATGCGGCTTATGCGCTCTTCCATCCAGGTTCTCGGCGCCAGCAGGCGCGGGCCGGAAGTATGCTCCACCCGCCCGAGTTGCGCATCGCCGCGCTTCAAGCCTTTGAGGGCGGCGGTCACCTGCGCGTGCAAGTCGGCTGAATATGGCAGCGTATGCGCGCGCGGCATGTCAAACACTTTGCGCTTTTTCAGATCGTATTCGGCAACCCACACAAACACGTTGCCGGTCTCGCCCCGGTCCTCGTTCGGTTCTTTCACATAGCCCGACAGAAAGACGAACTCTTGCGGCAACGATTCGGCGGTCGGCCAGCCGAGAAGGTGTTCCAGCGATGCGTAGGTGACGAAGTAGAAGACGCTGATGCCAAGCACTACCCCGACCTTAATCCACCGCGCCCAGCGGGTGCAGACCAGTAGCAGGACGACCAGCACGGCGAGGGCGACATAAGCCAGACTGATGCCGATAATCGCTTCGTTCATGCCGGCTCCACCTTAACCAATTGCTTGGGCAGGGTATTGAGATTGCCCACCTGTCCTTGTCCGTCTAAAGAAAATCGCACCACTGTTATTTCGTCTCCCGCGCGTTGTAGTTCGACATTATTGTAGTACAAAATCTCCAATGACGGATTTACCTTTGACACACTCACGGAGGCGGTGACCGGATTGCCGCTGTTGGATTTGTAGTAGTGCAGGTTGACGACATATTCCCCCGGTATCAGTTTACGCACGGTGACGATTTCCTGATTAAGGGGGTTTACAACCTCGCGCCCGTCGACGGTGATGGTGTCGTTTTGCGCACCGCGGTCGTCGCGGTCAAGGTGCATAAAGCCGGTGTCGGTATTGCGAAACCACAGCACCCGCCCGCCGGGGTCTTCCACCCAGGTGTCCACATCGTCCTCGCTGTTGTCGGGCCACTTCACAGAGACGATGTACTCGGCCTTGAGTTCGACGTTGCCAAGGTCCGCCGGCGGCGAAATAAACACGATTGCGATCAGAAACAGAAAAGCAAAAATCAGCATGGAGTTGAACAGCAAGTCCAGAAACGGATCCATGCCGGTGCTGCGGGTTGCGCGACGGAATGCCATTACGTATCCCCTTGCAGATTCCCCTTGCCGCCGGCGTCCGCCGCACTACCGACCAGTCTGGTGGTGGCAAAGTGGGTGGCGATGCTGAGCAACCGGTCCGCTCCGCGGTCAATCATAAGATATTGAAAGCTCAGCAGAATGGTTCCGACCAGACCGACCAGAGTGGTGTTGAGTGCGACACGCATCCCGCCGGTCATGCCGCTGAATAATTCCGGCACATGCGATGCGTCGTAACTGACGGTCTCGTGTATTGAAGCCAGCATGATGATGAAGCCGGCCACGGTGCCGAGCAGGCCGAGTTTGATCAGAAGTTGGGCGAAGAACCAACCGGTTTCGTGTGAGCCGGTAACCCTTTCGACCAGCACCGCGTTGATGTCTTTGAGTTGCGCCTCCCTTTGCGGTGAGCACCGGGTGGCATCTGTCAGGTAGTCGGTCAGCGGCGAGTCCGGCAAGGGCGCGCCGTCAAAGCGCACCGTGCGCGATGCGTCCGTCGTCGTTTGCAACGCATCGGGGCGGGCTATGATCGCGGTGATCTCGCGCAGGCGCGCGGACAGGCAGGCGCTGCGGAAGGCGCAGTGCATCGTGCCGCCGGCGAAGATGAGCATGATGACGACGGACAGACGGGTCGGGTCGGTTCTGATAACATTTTGAATGAGATCGTTGTGCCACAGCACCCAGAAGGCAAAGACCAGGACGGTGAAAAATGCCAGCCAGTGCAACAGCACGGCATCGGCGACGCTGTTATCGGGGTTGTTCAAGTGTTTTGTCGTATTTCATTTTTCTGTATAATAACCCAAGTATCAAGTTCTCAAGTAGTTTTACCGACAAATGAATAGATTAATAGCATTTATCGCTGTGTCGCTTGTTCTTACCGTAGCACAAAGCGCCGCAGCACAAGAAACCGGCAAGGTGGAGATGGCGTTTGTCAAGCAGCAGGCGGAGAAATTGCCCAAGCTGTCCAACTTGACGCCGCCGCCTAAGGACGATGGCGTGCTGGGCGGGGCGCAAGGGATTACCGACAGCAATGCGACGGGGCGTTTTCTCGGTCAGGAATATACGCTTGAAAGCGCAGTCCTTGAGCCGGAAGACAATGTCAAGGAACACTTTGACAGTTTGTTTGACAAGGGCATCCGCCTGTTCGCGTTTGACACCGCCGCCGCTTCCCTGTTGCAAGCCGCCGATTCCGAGCGCGGCAAGCAAGCGCTGTTCTTTAATGTCGGCAGCGAGGATGATGCGTTGCGTACCGAGCAGTGCCGCGCGAACATCATCCACATCACCCCGAGCCATGCGATGCGCGCCGATGCGCTGGCGCAATACCTGGTCGCCAAGAAGTGGTCAAAGTGGTTTCTGGTCACCGGCCGTCGCGATTCCGATAAGCAATTCGCCGCCGCCGTGCGCAATGCGGCAAAGAAATTCCGTGCTGAGATTGTTGAAGAAAAGCCGTGGGATTTCGGTCCCGACATGCGCCGCACCGCCGCATCCACGGTACCGGTATTCACGCAGGACATTGAGTATGACGTGCTCGTCGTCGCCGATGTGGTCGGCGAATTTGGCGAGTATCTGATGTATCGCACTTGGGACCCGCGCCCGGTAGTAGGCACGCAAGGTTTGATGCCGAAGATTTGGCACTCGTCTCACGAGCAATGGGGTGCGGCACAGATACAAAAGCGCTTCCGCAAGGCCTATAAGCAAAACATGTCGGAGAAAGATTATGCGGTCTGGGCGGCTGTGCGCAGTGTCAATACTGCGGTCACGCGCGAGAAATCGGTTGCGATCGATACGATTCGCGACTATCTGCTGGGGCCGAAGTTTGATCTCGCGGGATACAAGGGGCAGAAGCTCTCCGTGCGCGGCTATAACCACCAGATGCGCCAGCCGATCATCCTCGTCTCGGCGACTTCGCTGGTCTCGGTCTCGCCGCAAAAGCAGTTTTTACACGAGGTATCGCGGCTGGACACGCTGGGCTATGACCGCCGCGAGTCAAAATGCAAACTGGATAACCAATGATATGTATATATATGTACACAAACAACACTCAGTTGTTTGTGGATTGTTTAATGAGGCACAAACAACACTCAGTTGTTTGTGGATTGTTTAATGAGGCACAAACGATATGAGAGCACAAACGATATGAGAGCACAAACAATTAAGTATTGTTTGTGTTCCATAAACTGTTTGTGGTTCCTTAAGTCGTTTGTGTTCCATAAACTGTTCGTGAATTATTTTTTGGAGGTAATTATGCAATACAAAAATATTTTCAAACTGGGTAGAAGCGTCGCAGTGCGGGCAACGGCTGTGCTGTCGGCACTATGCCTTCTGCTTCTCGCAAGTGTGGCAAACGCCGATTTGATCTATGTCTCTGACGAGAAAGACAATACGATCAGCGTCATAGATTCGGCTTCGCTGGAAGTAATTAAGACCATCAAAGTCGGTCAGCGTCCGCGCGGTATAGATCTGAGCAAAGACGGCAAGTATCTGTACATTTGCACCAGCGACGACGACCGCATTCAGATCCTTGATCTGGAGACGCACAAGCCGATAGGCGTGTTGCCTTCCGGCCCCGACCCCGAGTTGATGATTCTGTCTCCGGACGGTCAGTTCATATATGTTGCCAACGAGGACGACAACATGGTGTCCATCGTGGATATCGGCGCTGAGAAAGTCATCGCCGAGGTGCAGGTCGGTGTGGAGCCCGAAGGCATGGGCGTGAGTCCCGATGGCAAGGTGATCGTCAACACATCCGAGTCCACCAACATGGCGCACTTTATAGATGTCAAGACCCGCAAGGTGACTTCCAATGTGCTCGTCGGCGAGCGTCCGCGCATCGCCGAATTTACCAAAGACGGCAAGCACGTCTGGGTATCGGCTGAGATCGGCGGCACCGTCAGCATCATTGATGCGGCGACACGGGAGATTGTCAAAACGATCAAGTTTGAGATTCCGGGGGTTGAGGAAGAAGCCATACAGCCGGTTGGCGTGCGCATTACCAAAGACGGCAAGCGCGCATTTGTCGCACTCGGCCCTGCCAGCCGCATTGCGGTGATAGACGCGCAGAAGCTGGAGGTCGAGAGATACCTGCTGGTCGGCTCGCGCGTGTGGCAGTTGGCGTTTGACCCGGCGGAAAAGCGGCTTTATACGACCAACGGCACCAGCAATGATGTTTCGGTCATAGATGTGGAAAAGCTGAAAGTCATCAAGTCGGTTCCGGTCGGTCAATACCCGTGGGGTGTCATCGTCAAAGGCACGTAAGTTGCGTATCCGCGGATGCGCGCGAACGGCTTGGCGGGTAAATTCTTCCGATTGACAGCGATTTGACGGCGGGCCTGACGTGAAGCAAGCGGTACTGGAAGTTGACTCGCTGAGCTATTCGTACGGGGATAAGCCGGCGCTTCGCAACGTCAACTTCCGTATTGCGGCGGGCGAATTCGTCATCCTGCTGGGGCACAACGGGGCGGGGAAGACCACGCTGTTCTCCCTGCTGACCGGCCTCTACCACAGCCCGCAGGGGCGCATCGTCATATCGGGCTACGACATTAAAAAGCGCCTTGCCAGCGCCTTGCGCCACTTGGGCGTCGTGTTCCAGCAACGCTCGCTGGATGCCGATTTAAGCATCTGGCAAAATCTCAAGTACTCGGCCAGCTTGTATGGCATGTCGCCGGCGCAAGCGAAGGCGCGGGCGAATCAGGAGATTGAGCGCTTTGGCTTGAGTGACCGCATGAACGACAAAGTCAGGCACCTGAGCGGCGGGCAAATCCGTCGCGTGGAGATCGCCCGTTCGCTGATGAGTCGTCCCGCCCTGTTGATTCTGGACGAGCCGACCTTCGGCCTGGATACCCGCAGTCGCGAAACTCTGATTACGCACGTGCGCGAGTTGTGCCGACAAGGGCTGGCGGTGTTGTGGACGACCCACTTGCTGGAGGAAGTGCAGCCGTCCGATCGGGTGCTGATAATCAGTCAGGGGGCGTTGGAGAAAGATGCGCCGGTGACGGAAGTCGCCCCCGCCGATGACTTGGTGGCGATGCGCCAAAAGCTGGCGACTTTCCTGTAGCATAGAGATTGGCAGCGTAAAATTTCCGCGAGGCAGAATCATGGCAGCAGTTGAGAATCCGCAGAAAAGAGATACCGGCTTGAGGCTGGCGATATGCCTCTATGGCAACGATGCGTCAAAAGCTGGCGACTTTCCTGTGGCATAGAGATGGCAGCGTAAAATTTCCGCGAGGCAGAATCATGGCAGCAGTTGAGAATCCGCAGAAAAGAGATACCGGCTTGAGGCTGGCGATATATCTCTATGCGCTGGTCGGCATCACCGGACGCGAGTTGCTCCGTTTCTTGCAGCAGCGCGAGCGCTTCATCGCCGCTCTGGTTCGTCCTCTGGTGTGGCTGTTTATCTTTGCGGCAGGGTTTCGCTCGGTGCTCGGCGTGTCCATCATCCCGCCGTACCAGACCTATGTGCTGTATGAGGAATACATCGCCCCTGGCCTGATTGGAATGATACAACTGTTTAGCGGCATGCAGACCTCGCTTGCGATGGTGTACGACCGCGAGATGGGGAGCATGCGCATTCTGCTGACCAGCCCCGCCCCGCGCTGGTTCCTGCTGGTCAGCAAGCTGTTTGCCGGCACGATGATTTCCATCGCCCAAGTCTATGTCTTTTTGTTCATCGCCTGGTTCTGGGAAATCCGCCCGCCGCTGGAGGGCTATATCGCCCTGTTTCCGGCGCTGCTATTGAGCGGTCTGATGCTGGGCTCGCTGGGGTTGTTCCTGTCGTCGGTCATCAAGCAGTTGGAGAACTTCGCCGGCATTATGAACTTCGTCATATTCCCGATGTTCTTTGCCTCATCGGCGCTGTACCCGCTGTGGCGGATGAAGGAGAGCAGCTTGTTGCTGTACAACATCTGCTCCTTCAACCCGTTTACCCACGCGGTGGAACTCCTGCGCTTCGCGCTCTATGCCGAGTTCAACCCGACCGCGTTTGTCATCGTATCCGTCACGAGCATCGTCTTCATCGCAATGGCGGTGTACGGCTATGACCCGTCGCGCGGCCTGCTCGGGACACGCCGCAAGAAAGCCGGCTAACGCGCGCTCCCCCCTGCCGAGCGCAAGTAGCGCTCCCCTTGCGGGGGGGGGGTCGGCAAGCGAAGGGCGAAGCCGCAATGCTACCGGCACAATCCCATTCCCTCGCGGGGGAGTCGGCAAACCAAGGGCGAAGCCCGCGAGTGCTACCGGCACAATCCCATTCCCTCGCGGGGGAGTCGGCAAGCGAAGGGCGAAGCCCGCGGGCGCACCGAGAGAGGGAGCAAGTTCTAGCGCCACGCACACTTATAAAGTAGGTCCTGATTCTCTTTAAAAGCACTCTGAACTTCTAAAGAAACTTTATTTTCTCCGCCAACTTATAAAGCAAACCCTGATTCTCTTTAAAAGCACTCTGAGTTTCTAAAGAAACTTTATTTTCTCCGCCAACTTATAAAGCAAACCCTGATTCTCTTTAAAAGCACTCTGAGTTTCTAAAGAGACTTTATTTTCTCCGCCAACTTATAAAGCAAACCCTGATTCTCTTTAAAAGCACTCTGAGTTTCTAAAGAAACTTTATTTTCTCCGCCAACTTATAAAGCAAACCCTGATTCTCTTTAAAAGCACTCTGAGTTTCTAAAGAAACTTTATTTTCTCCGCCAACTTATAAAGCAAACCCTGATTATCTTTAAAAGCACCCTGAACTTCTAAAGAAACTTTACTTTCTCTGAGAACTATTAAAGATAAAGTCGGTTTTCTTTAAAGGGCGCTACAATCGCGCACATGAGTTCCTCGCATAGACCTGCCGCTATCCCGGCCCACGGAGCAGAAGTCTCCGCAATAGTTCGTGGCGAGCGGCGCATGGCTTTTGTGCCAAAGCCGCTGTCGGCGTTGCCGTCGCCTGATTGGGCGGCGCTAATGCCCGCACTGGGGGAAACGAATCGCGCGGTCGGGGCGTTGCGGAGTATTCGCAACCTCCTTCCTAATTCCGATTATTTCTTGGAAGGGTGCGTGCGGCGCGAGGCATTGTTTTCGTCACAGGTGGAAGGAACCCAGTCGTCGCTGGATGATTTGTTGCTGGATGAGGGCGGCGAGCACAAATCGGTTGCCGGCAAGAACACGCAGGACGATGACCGCGCCGAGACTTCCAACTATGTGGCGGCGCTAAAAAGCGGCATGGAGCATTTGCGCGAAGAAATCCCCGGCAGCTTGCCATTGTCCCTGCGCCTGTTACGCAATCTGCACGCGACATTGTTGCAAAGCGGACGCGGAGCGAAAAGGAATCCCGGCGAATTCAGGCGCGACCAAAATTGGATAGGCGATTACGCGCACGTCCCGCCGCCGCCGGACAAGGTGGAAAAATGTATGGGGGAATTAGAACGGTTTGTCGCCATGCCGGATAAGAAGCTGGATCCGCTTATCCGCGCGGGGATGGCGCATGCGCAGTTTGAAACCATCCACCCGTTTTTGGACGGCAACGGGCGGATGGGGCGGTTGCTCGTCGTGCTCATGCTTATCAACGAGGGGGCGCTGGACGACCCGTGGCTGTATATCAGCTTGCCGATTAAGAATAGTCGGCGGGAATACTACGACCATTTGCAGTCCACACGGACTACGGGCGATTGGACGGGCTGGCTGCTGTATTTTTTGCGGGTTATTGCCGAGGCTGCCAAAGACGCGCAGGAGACCGCCCAAGACGCGGATGAGTTGTTTCGCCGAGACGACAAAAACATCATCGAGAAAATAGGCGTTCAGAGTCCTGCCGTTGCCGCCGTCCACAAGGCATTGCAGCTGTTCCCTATTTCATCCATCCCTCGGCTGGAAAAGGTGACGCAATTTTCTCAGCCGAGTATTAAGAGTGCGTTAGAGCGCCTTGCTAATATTGGAATGGTTCGTCCTTTTGACGAGCGGAGCTGGCGCAAACGGTTTGTCTATCACGAGTATATGGAAATTCTTCGCCGCGGCAGCGAACCGCTGTGAGAGCGGGGTTAGCGCCGTGCGCACGCTCCCCTTTGCGGAGGAGTCGCAAGGCAAGGGCGAAGGGCGAAGCCCGTAGCGCAGGCGCACCGAAGAGGGACGGGATGGTTGCCTCATCTGCCGCATCCATTCGCGAAGCCCGCAAGTGCCGGAGAGGGTGGCTTTGACAAGCTTCTCTGCCGCTCATCCCCCGCTTGATAACCGTTCGTCCTATCCGACAATAAATCCTTCGTTTAATGTGATAGAATCAAATTTTATCTAGGCAAACCTTTATTTTAATGAAACTTACCGTAGAAAACTTTGGCCCTATTCGCGAAGCCAAAAATATCGAAGTCAAACCGATGACTGTCTTCGTCGGGCCCAGCAATAGCGGCAAGTCGTATATGGCTATGTTGATTTATGCCACCATCGAGAGTTTGCCCTTTCCCTCAAAAGGCTATATAGAGGGCTGCATTGATTGGATGTTTGGCGATAATCAATTACTCTCCGACCATACCTCGGCATTATTTGATTACACCTCAAAGATAATATCGGCATGCGCAGATTCAAGCGAAGCCGATGCATGTCGGGCGATCGGCGAATATTTCAAAAGTTTCGCTGTCGCAGTTAGTGCGACATGGAGAGAGAAGGCGCTACATTGCTTCGGCGAGGAGGGAGCTAATCTTCTTGAGGGAGCCAGTGTCAAAGTGTCAGGCGGTTCGCCGCGCAATCTGGAAATTGATTTGACGAACCCCGAAGCAAGCAAGATTTCAAAGAAAATTCTAAGCGCAACGTATCGGGGTGTGAAAGAGATAATTGACAAGAAATTGCAAAAGTCGGGTTTAGGTGTCGGGGCATCGACTACACCCGAACGAGATGACATGGCCGTTATATTTAATGAGTTGGGCAAGACAGTATTGGCATTCATAGTATTTAATAAGCTTTTAAATCTTCTATACGGCAGAAAACCGCAAGACACTTTAAAAACTGCTAACGGTAACTCTCGCTCTCGTCGGAAACAGGTTCGCTCGGAAGTTTACTATCTGCCCGCTATTCGCGGCGACATTATTCAAAGCCATAGGATATTTCTCAGCGCTTTGATTAGTGCGGGAACAAAGCGGATGACACTGCCTTTGTTTAATGGGGTGCTGGCAGATTTCATGGAACAACTCATTTCCATCAGACCTCAACCCGAATCTTCCGACAAGGTGATAGCCAGTGTTGCAAAGGAGATAGAAACAAAAACCCTGGCAGGCAAGATCGAAGTGATTCCATCATCTGAGAACGGCCCGCCGGATTTTCAATACTCTTTTCGATCAAACGGGAGCAGCAAAGAGTTATCTTTGATGAACGCCTCTTCCTCGGTGTCGGAATTGGCTTCGGTTGTTCTTTTTATAAAAAACCGACTGTCGCCCGGAGACTATTTCATCTTAGAAGAGCCCGAGGCCCACCTGCACCCCAAGGCGCAACGAGAGATATCGATTATGCTGGCAAAACTTGTCGATGCGGGGGTCCATGTCCTGATAACTACGCATAGTGACATCGTGTCCGAACAAGTCAGCAATTTCATCTATGCCGCAAAAGCATCCGACAAGAAAGTACAGAACATCGCGGAGGAAAGTTGCGCGATTTATCTTTTTGATAAGTCCAATACCGGCAAAACCAAAGTCAAAAATGTGCCTTTTGATTTGGAAGATGGTTATGTAACCGAGGATCACATGAAAGTGCATTCTGATTTATACAACGAGACCGCCTCCTTAATAAGTTCGGTGAGCAGACAGGTCCATGACGGCGATTAAAGATGCATTGCGTAGCCGGTATTCCCAGGCGATAGAACGAGAGCCGCCGGACGAGGCCTACAAGGTAAAAAATCAAGGTGCGCCGAAAATTTTCAGTCTGGATAAGATCCATAAAAAGATTTCCGCCAGTGTTCGGCGCAGTGACCCTCAACGTAAATTTCGCATCACCGGTATGGGGGCAAAGCGTTGCGATGATCTCGTGGTTTTGCATTTTGATAAACACAAAAAGACCGGGTTCTATGTCATTGAGCGAAAAACGAACCCGCCAATGTCAGAGGTGGATGAAGTCAGGAAACAATTGCAAGGAGGAGTGCATTTTATAGAGGACTTTATTCACAATAATCCGGAATTGCACCAAGAGCCCTTTGACTTCCTGCCTGTTCTGGTGAGTAATAAAATCTCCAGTCGCTACGTAAAGAAGCAACTAAAACAGCAGATTACATCCAATATGTGCTCACCTCAACCAATACAGCATGTTTCCAAAGGAAAATTTCTTCCCCCTGATTTAATAGGCCTGCTTAAGTCCTAATTAAAGTTTCCGGTCAGCACTGCACACACGCTCCCTTCATGGGAGAGTTGGCAAGCGAAGGGCGAAGCCCGTAGCGCAGGCGGAATCCCGTTGTCTGTGAACACTTTCCCCGACCCGTAGCCCATAGCCCGTAGCGCAGGTGCGCTAGAGAGGGGGTGACTTTGACAAGCTTCTCTGCCGCTCATCTCTTATTTAATACCGTTCATCCTATCCGACAACAAATCCCTTATTTGATGTGATAGAATCCAACTCAATCTAAGCAACACCTTTATTCTAATGAAATTTACCGTACAAAACTTTGGCCCCATTCGCGAAGCCAAAAATATTGAAGTCAAACCGATGACTGTCTTTGTCGGCCCCGGCAATGGCGGCAAGTCGTATATGGCCATGCTGATTTATGCCGCTATCAAGAGTTTGTTCTATGATTCGGAAGACTACATTTCTTGGTCGATGCGGGGGGACGCTCAATCATCAAACCATGTCCGAAAGATAGTGTTGGCATGCGCGGACTCAAACGAAGCCGATGCTTGTCGGGCGATCGGCGAGTATTTCAAAGTCTTCGCTGCCACGATTAGCGAAGCATGGAAAGAGAAGGCGCAACATTGCTTCGGCGAGGAGGGGCCCCATTTTCTTGAGAGCGCCAGCATCAAAGTGGCCGGCAGTCCGCCGCACAATTTGGAGATTAATCTGACCGACCCCCAAGCAAGCAAGGCTTCAAAGAAAACCCTCGGCTCGATTTATCGGGCTATAAAAAACACCATTGATGAGGAATTGCAAAACCCTCATTTGGATGTCGCAGGCTTGAATGCGCCCGAACAAGAAGATGACAATGTTTTTGCGACAGACAAAGAGGCTTTTGCGCAAGGGCTGATTATGCTTAAGTTGGACATGGGCGTGGCATGGAGGTTGTCTGATATGTTTTTGGATGCTCTGTGCGGCGGAGCCCCGCAAGACACAGCAAAAGATTTTGGCGGTCGCCCCCGCTCTCGCCGATGGGGTGACTTGGAAGCTTACTATCTGCCTGCTATTCGCGGTGATATCATTCACAGCTATAGGATATTTCTCAGCGCTTTGATTCGTGCGGGCACAAAGCGATCGAAACTGCCTTCGTTTAATGGGGTGCTGGAAGATTTCATGGAACAACTCATTTCCATCAAGCCTCGCTCTGAAGCCATAGCTCCCTTCCAAGAAAAGCGTGAGGCTATAATCAGTGTTGCCGAGGAGATAGAAACAAAGACCCTGGCGGGCAAGATCAAAGTCATTCCATCGCACAGAAACGGCCCGCCGGATTTCCAATACTCTTTTCAATCAAACGGGAGCAGCAAAGAGTTGTCTTTGATGAAGGCCTCTTCCTCAGTGTCGGAATTGGCTGCGGTTGTTCTTTTTATAAAAAACCGACTGTCGCCCGGAGACTATTTCATCTTAGAAGAGCCCGAGGCCCACCTGCACCCCAAGGCACAACGAGAGATATCGATCATGCTGGCAAAACTTGTCGATGCGGGGGTTCATGTCCTGATAACTACGCATAGCGACATCGTGTCCGAACAAGTCGGCAATTTCATCTATGCCGCAAAAGTATCCGACAAGAAAGTGCAGAACATTCCGGAGGAAAATTGCGCGATTTATCTTTTTGATAAGTCCGATACCGGCGAGACCAAAGTCAAAAATGTGCCTTTTGATTTGGAAGATGGTTATGTAACCGAAGATCACATGAAAGTGCATTCTGATTTATACAACGAGACCGCCTCCTTAATAAGTTCGGTGAGCAGACAGGTCCATGACGGCGATTAAAGACATACGCATGGGAGAGTCGGCAAGCCAAGGGGGCTGACTAGCACATAGCCTGGCGGTAGCCACGCCTAAGAAGCCACAACCAACCGAAGAGCCTACAAACAATTTAAGAAGTCACAAACAACTGAGTGTTGTTTGTGCTCCCATTACGTGCTCCCATTACGTGCTCCCATTACGTGCTCCCATTACGTGCTCCCATTACGTGCTCCCATTACGTGTTCCATAACACTATCGCACCATCCCCGCAGGCGCACCAGAGAAGGGAAGCGCGAGTCGGAAGTTTCCCCTCACCGCATCGCTCCCGCCCATCGCCTTGGGCTCCGCCGCCAAATAACACGCCCGCTATGGGTTAAGCAGGGGCATCGCCCATCGCTCCCGCTCATGGCTTGGGCTCCGCCGCTCCCCTCACGGGGGAGTCGGCAAAGAAAAAAGCCGCAACGATGGCGCCGCCCGCTCTCCCGCCGGGGGAGCGGGTTCGGCATTCACTTGAGGGTTTTCAGGTAGGCGGTGAGGTCGGCGATTTGCTTGTCGTCCTTGAGGCCGATGAAGATCATTCGTGTGCCTTTGATAAAGCTTCTCGGGCTCTTTAGAAACTCGGCGATGGACTCGTCGTTCCAGACGACACCGGCTTCTTTCATTGCCGGGGAGTACAGCTTGAAGCTCTCCAGCGTTCCGGACTTGCGACCGACAACATTGAAAAGGCTGGGGCCGACTTTGGGCACATCTTTCTCTACGGAGTGGCAGGCCCCGCATTTGACGAAGACTTTTTTGCCATTCTCCACATCGCCTGCCATCGCAACGGGGGCGACTAAAAAAGTCATAAGCATGATAACGGATGAAATAACAATACGCATTTTTTTCTCTTTCTCTTGTTTGTGAATCTGAAAATTCGGCGCGGTCGCTCGGACCGACAAGCCCCCATTATATACACACGGGAGGCTTGCGGCGGGCGAGCCTCGGGGGAAGGGCGGGCTTGCCCTTCGCAGGCGTTGCGCGCCGACTCTGCTGCGAGGGGAGCGTGATGCGCTGTGCGCAAGGAGGGATGTCATCCGGTGTTGCGGATTTGCAACGCTTCGGGGCGGGCATAAATGCTTGTAAGGCCAATGAAAACGGGATTGCCCTTGCAAAGGCCGGTGTTTGCGCCGGCGGTGTGACAACATCCGGCGGGGCGGGCTCCCTGTATAATTATTGCAACTTTTTAACGGGCGCTGGAGCGGTGTGGGGCGGTTATGTCGCACATGAGCAACAGGCCCCTAAATCATAAGGAGTGATTTATGAACGTTCTTAAACAAAAATTTTTGACCCTGCTGGTCGGCGCCGCTGTGGCGCTGACGGGCTATGCCTCAACGGTGTCGGCGGATGCCTTTGAAGGCTTGTCCATGATGCGCATGGGTCAGTGGGAAGTCGATTTCAGCGGTAACGTCAATTCGTTTGTCGTGACCGGTGATTGCGATCCCAGTGGTGTAGGCGGCGTTGCCGGCGGCTTGGCTTGCGGCTCCAACGGCCAAGACTATGATTACGGCGATATCCGCACCGGTCTGTTGCCGTCGTGGTTCAACTTCCAGGCTTTCGCGCCGGAAACGGCGGGCGGCTGGAAGACAGCGATTCACATCAGCTTCCAACCCGGCGGTGACGATGGTGATTCTCTTGCCGGCGGCGCACTCGGCGGCCCGCTGGGTCTGAACACATCCAACTTCCGTCAGATCTTCACGACCTTGAGTCATGACGATGTCGGCACATTCAAGATCGGCAGAGATCTGGGCGTGTTTGCATCGGATGCGATTCTGGAAGACATGACCTTGCTGGGCGTCGGCGGTACCGCGCGTGATCGGGCCGGCGGTGGCAACACCACGCTGGGCCGTATCGGTTTTGGCTATATCTATGCCGACTGGAAATCACAGGCGCAGTACACGACGCCGAACCTGAACGGTTTCACCGCGACAGTCGCAATGACCGACCCGTGGGCGGCCACTTCGTTGGCTGGTAATTACCGTGAGGCTAGAGAGGGTGAACCTTGGAATGACATCCCCGCCATTCCTGCCATTCCTTATAGTGCGACAAATGGCGGAGGTAATAACCAAGAGGATGACACTTACGGCGCTGAAGCCAAACTCAACTATTCGATGGGTGATATCGGTCGTGTCTGGACGAGTTATATTCGTCAGGATGTTGACTGGGATACCGGCGCACTCGATGATGGCGAAGGCGAAGGCTACGATGTCGGCGCCAAACTCACCGTGGGCGCCATTGACCTCGTCGGTTATTACTACGATGGCGAAGGTATCGGCACCACGACATTTTTGACCGATGGTTTTGATCGTTTTGGCAACGAGCGTGATTCCGACGGCTACTATGTCCAAGGGCGCTGGAAAACCCCGATGGGCACAACGCTGGGCGTCAGCTACGGCGAAAGCGATCTGGATGAAACCAGTGAGGAAAGAGCCGCTGCCGGTGGTAGCACTAATCTGGTTGAGACCAACGAGATGCTCACCGTCGGCGCCTATCATCCGATTGGCGAAGGCTTCAATCTGGTTCTTGAGTATTCCAGAATTGAGTCCGAAGCGCACAATGGCACTGATGCCGAAGAGGATTCGGTTGCCGTTGGCGCGATTATGTTCTTCTAAACCGATAAACATAGTCAAAGCTTGAACAAATGGGCGCGCCCTTGTGGTGCGCCCATTTTTTATATAAACTGCTCTGTTCAATGAGCAATATCACAAAACCTATCTATCTGAGCCGCTTGCTGTTGGCCTTGTTGTTGCCCGTTGCGGGCGGCGCTTTGGCGCAGAGCGAACCCGCCGGACGGGTGAGCTGGCAGGACGGCTATGAATACGTCAGCATCGTTGCGAGCGAGGGCAAGCCGACCGGTCAGCGCCCCGAGCGCATTTCAAGCAAGTCCCTGCGACGCGCGCTGGCCGGTTTGCGCATCAGACCCGACGGCAGGAAAAAATCCCAGCCGTTGTTCTCCGCGGAAGCCGCCGAGCGCTTGGGCAAACAACTCGCCGTCGCATTGCGGCAGGCGAAGCGCGGGCAGGATGTGCTGTTTCGCATAAGCGATGCCGATTCATTCTTTGGCGATCTTTTTGAGCAGGATCTATTTAGCGCCGGCCGCGTGTTTTGGCACAAAGAACGGTTGCATATCATCTTCGGCGGCATCCGCAATGCGGTCAAGCGGAAGATGCTGTATGGCCAGCCCGGCGATCTGGTCAATGAGCCGGAGCAGGGCAGCCGCCGTGCGGCGGAAGATTTGGAGTATGAAATGGTTGCCGCGCCCGGCATCGCCTATGCCGTCAAGCAGCGACGCGATTGGGTCGTGATTCGCCTTGACAAGGTGCGCGCGCCGGTTACAAGCGATAAGCGCGCCCGCCGCAACGAAGGCCGCGGCGATATCGCAGGACGGCTGAGAAAGCTCAAGCGGTTGTTTGACGAGGGGCTGATTGACGAGCGCGAATACCGTTCGCGCCGACACGAGATACTGGACGAGATTTAATCTTTTTTAAGGAGGCTATAAATTATGTTTGAAAATGAGTTTTATACGGCGGAAAATCACGGCGAGTTTGAGGTCTTTGACCTCGGAGACTTTGACCTGACCCACGGCGGGACCTTGCCCGATGCCAAGCTGGCATACGCGACTTATGGCGAGCTCAACGACGCGCGCGATAACGCCATCGTGTTTCCGGTCATGTTTTCCGGCACCAGCGGGAGCTTGAAGCACTATGTGGGCGAAGGCCTGGCGCTGGACCCCGGCAAATACTTCATCGTGATTCCGAACCAACTGGGCAACGGGATTTCAAGTTCCCCGCACAACACGCCCGCGCCGCATGCGATGTCGGCTTTTCCGAAGCTGGATATCGCCGACGATGTGCGCGCGCAACACCGGCTGATGACGGAGCGCTTTGGCGTTGAGACAGTCGCCCTCGTGCTGGGTTGGTCGATGGGCGCGCAACAGACCTACGAGTGGGCGGTGCGCTACCCCGAGGTCGTGCGGCGCGCGGCGCCCATCGCCGGCACCGCGCGGACGACGCCTCACGACGCGCTCTATGTGAGCGTGTTCTCCGAGGCGCTGAAGTCGGACCCGGCGTGGAACGGCGGCGAATACGCCGACCCGCACGGGGTGGAAACCGGCTTGCGCAGAATGGCGCATGTGTTTGCCCTGATGGGCGTGTGTTCCGAGTTCTATAAGCGGGAGCAATGGACGACGCTGGACATCCCCGATGCGGAGACTTTTCTGAGCGGCTTCTGGGAGAAGTGGTTTTTGCCGATGGACCCCAATGCCTTGTTGTGCATGGCCGACAAATGGAAATGCGGAGACGTAAGCGCCCCGCACGGCGGCGACTTGGCGCAGGCCCTCGGGCGGATTAAAGCCAAGACCTGCGTGATCGCCTTTGCCGAAGATATGTTTATTCCCGCGCGTGATTGCCGCGCCGAGCAGGCGATGATTGCGGGCAGCTCTATCGTTGAGTTGCCCACGCTGTGGGGACACTTCGGCATGATGGGCTTGGCCGAAGAAGACTTCAAGGCCATTAACAACGCGGTCAGCGACCTGCTGGCGCAGTAGGGCTTGACACACTCCCCCTCACCGCATCGCCCATCGCCTGACGGCTTGGACTCTGCGACTCTCCCGCGAGGGGAGAGTAATGCATCGTGCGCGAGGGGAGCATAATGCACAGTGCCAAACTGCGCTCCCCCCTTGCGGGGGAGTCGGCAAGCCAAGGGCACAGCCCGCAGGCTGCCGGAGAGGGGGAAAGTTTCCGGCTTGGACGACACAATATTCCTTTTGCGGGGGAGTATTCCCCCTCTCCGTCTTATGTTGCGCTTGCCGATTCTCCCACGCAGGGAGCTCTATCGTTGAGTTGCCCACGCTGTGGGGACACTTCGGCATGATGGGCTTGGCCGAAGAAGACTTCAAGGCCATTAATAGCGCGGTAAGCGACCTGCTGGCGCAGTAGGACTCGATACACTCCCCCTCACCGCCGCGAGGGGAGAGTGTTGCACATTGCTAACATCATTCCCTCCTTGCGGGGGGAGTGCTCGCACTAAGTGCAGAGTCTAAGTCGCAAGCAAAAAGTGATGCAACGGAGAGGGGAGAAGCTTCCGGCTTGGACGACACAATATTCCTTTTGCGGGGGAGTGTTTCCCCTCTCCGTCTCGCTACGCTCGCCGACTCTCCCGCGAGGGGAGAGTGTTGCACATTGCTAACATCATTCCCTCCTTGCGGGGGAGTGCTCGCACTAAGTGCAGAGTCTAAGTCGCAAGCAAAAAGTGATGCAACGGAGAGGGGAGAAGTTTCCGGCTTGGACGATACAATATTCCTTTTGCGGGGGAGTGTTTCCCCTCTCCGTCTTATGTTGCGCTTGCCGATTCTCCCACGCAGGGAGCTCTATCGTTGAGTTGCCCACGCTGTGGGGACACTTCGGCATGATGGGTCTGGCTGAAGAAGACTTCAAGGCTATCAATAGCGCGGTAAGCGACCTGCTGGCGCAGTAGGACTCGATACACTCCCCCTCACCGCATCGCCCATCGCCTGACGGCTTGGACTCTGCGACTCTCCCGCGAGGGGAGAGTGTTGCACATTGCTAACATCATTCCCTCCTTGCGGGGGAGTGCTCGCACTAAGTGCAGAGTCTAAGTCGCAAGCAAAAAGTGATGCAACGGAGAGGGGAGAAGTTTCCGGCTTGGACGACACAATATTCCTTTTGCGGGGGAGTGTTTCCCCTCTCCGTCTTATGTTGCGCTTGCCGATTCTCCCACGCAGGGAGCGTCATGCACAGCGCCAACCTGCGCTCCCCCCTTGCGGGGGAGTCGGCAAGCCAAGGGCACAGCCCGCAGGCTGCCGGAGAGGGGAGAAGTTTCCGGCTTGGACGACACAATATTCCTTTTGCGGGGGAGTATTCCCCTCTCCGTCTCGCTACGCTCGCCGACTCTCCCGCGAGGGGAGCGTCATGCATCGTGCGCGAAGGGGAATTGAAAGAGCTCGCGATTACGATTCCCGCGAAGGGAGAGCGGCGCTATGCGCTTGCGATGTGCGTAATTGCCTGCACAAGCGCGTCTTTGATTCCGGGTTCGGATTGGCTGTGACCGGCGGCATCGACCATGCGGAGTTCGCCATCCGGCCAATGCCGCAGCAATTCGTGCGCCGCACAGGGCGGGCAGAGCAAGTCATACCGCCCCTGAACGATGACCCCTTTGATGCCGCGCAGTTTCTGCGCATGGGCGATTAATGCGCCGGGTTTTAGAAAACTCTCGTTGGAAAAATAATGCGCTTCCATGCGCGGCGTATTTGGCAGCGGGCGTTTGTCTTGTGCGGCGAGGGGCAGGGTGAGTTCGCCCGGCCTCAGCGCCGATAGGGCGCGCTCGTAATCGTGCCACACATGGGCGGCGGGGGCGCAGACCGCCGCATCATCGCTGAGCAGGCGCCGATAGTATGCCCGCAACGGGTCGGCCTGTTCGTCCGCATTGAGACAGGCGACAAACTGTTCGTATAAATCGGGGTAAAACCGTTGCGGGATTTCTATGAGTGCGCGTCGCATGGCGGCGTTGTCGCCGAAGAAGAACGAGCGGATGACAATGCCTTTGACCCGCCGCGGGTGCGCTTGCGCATACGCGATGGCGAGCAGCGCGCCCCAGGAGCCGCCGACAACCAGCCAGCGGGGGATGCTCAATTGTTCGCGGATAAGCTCCAAATCGGCGATCAAATGCCGTGTCGTATTGTTTTCCAAACCGCCTTTCGGCGCGCTGTTGCCGGCGCCCCGTTGGTCGGGCGCGATGACTCGGAAGCGCTTGGGGTCAAACAGGGCCGAGAGCGCGGCTATGCGGCAACCGCTGCCGGGGCCGCCGTGCAGGAAGACAACGGGAATGCCCCGCGGGTTGCCGTATTCCGCAACCGCCAGAGTGTGGGTCGCATCCGCTCGGATGCTGTGCGCGGCGCATTGCCCGTCAGCCACTCTTGCTTGGATCGCGCGCAATGGTTTGCCGGCCTGTTTAGCTTATGCCGACAGGGTCTTTGACAGGGTCTTTGACGAAGTTGATGCGGCGGTATTCAAACTCGGATTCCCCCGATTTTGATTCCAGATTGGCGATGCTGACGAGTGTTTCGTGGTGGTCGGAAAACTCGCACGCCGGGTCCATATTGGCGGCGTCGCCGGTAATCGCAAACGCCTGGCAGCGGCACCCGGCCCAATCGATCTCGCGCCGTTCGCAACCGCGGCATTTTTCCGGCATCCAATCAATGCCGCGAAACATTTCAAATGCTTCCGAATGGAGCCAGATGTCTTTCAGCGAACGTTCTTGCACGTTGTCAAATGTCAGCGATGTGATGCTCTCGGCGGCGTGGCACGGCAACACCTTGCCGGACGGCGTTACGTTGAGGAACTGACGCGCCCAGCCGCCCATGCACGCCTTGGGCTTGCGCGCGTAATAGTCGGGGACGACATAGTCTATGACCAGTTTGCCCTTCAATTCCTCGCGCGCCTTTTCGACCGTTTCGGTCGCCCATTCCAACTGGCGGCGGTGTGGCATCAGGGCGGCGCGGTTGTGGTAGGCCCAGCCGTAGTACTGCACGTGGGCGACTTCCATGCGCTCGGCATCCATTTCGACCGCAAGGTCTATCGTGCTTTGCAAATGGTCTATGTTCATGCGATGCACGGGCGCATTGAGCGTCAGCGGTAAGCCGCACTCGCGCACCGCTTTTGCGACCTTGAGCTTTTCGCGGTAGCTGTTCGGGTAATGGGCGATGAGGTTCGCCGTCTCTTCGTCGCTGTCTTGCAGGCTGAGTTGAACGTGATTGAGGCCGAGGCTTTTCAGCTTCTCCAGCCGCTCCCGACTCAGCGGCACGCCCGAAGTGATCAGGTTGACATAGAGCCCGAGCCCGTTGGCGATTTCGACCAGATCCTCCAGGTCTTTGCGGATGCAGGGCTCGCCGCCGGAAAAATGCGCTTGCAAAATGCCCATGTCCGCGGCCTGACGGAATACGTCTCCCCATTGCTCGGTGGTCATCTCGGCGGCGCGCTTTTCAAGTTGCATCGGGTTTGAGCAATACGGGCATTGCAGCGGGCAACGGTGTGATAGTTCGCACAGCATGGCTATCGGCAAGCCGGGCGCGCGGCTGTTCGCTGTGATGCCTTGTTGTGAAGTGGTCTCTGTGGCGTTCATGTCTTGCCTCCTTGCTCCAGAAACCTTTTGTCAAACAGATCCTGAAGCATAACGATGATGTCAGATAGTATTCGGTCTGCGGGGGCGTCGTACTTGCTCGCCAACCGCGAGGCGATGTCTCCCACGCTGGTTTTGCCGTCGCACATTTTGACGACTTCCAGCGCCGTTTCGTCGGGCTCAAGGACGCGCTCGGGAGCCAGCAGAACCCAGCGTTCGCGCGCTTTATCATGGTGTAACTTGACGTACGAAGGCAGTTGGAGACAACTTCCAGCCGTCAATTTTTCGTTCTCGCTGCTCATGTCTTGGGGTCGGGGACAAAGCAACCCGGCGTGATGACGCCATCCGGTTGCACATACGCGGAGTGCAGGGCATCCAACTGGCACCACAGCACATCGCACTTGAAATAGAGGGCGTTGAGAACCCCTTCCTGCGCTTCTTTGGTGCGGGCGGTTTCACGCACATAGTTGAGGGCGAATTCCACATCGCGGCGCGCCTGCGTCAGGCGCGGCTTGAAGTACGCCATATTGTCTTCGCAAATGAAGTCGTAATTCTTCAGCATGCCTTCCATGCGCTCGGCAATGATCTTGGGAGAAAATATTTCGGTGAGCGAGGAAGCGATTGCCTCGGCCAGAGGGCGTTCGGCGACAAAGCGCACATAGGCATCGACCGCAAAGCGCGTGGCGGGCAAAGCGCCCTCGCGCGATATGACATAGTCGCGGTCCAGCCCGAGGCTGTCGGTCAGTTTGAGCCACCTTTCTATGCCGCCTTTGCCCGGCGCATCGCCGTCGTGGTCGACGATGCGTTGTCGCCATTCGCGGCGCATATCGTGGCCGGGAATGCGGGACATCAGCACGGTGTCTTTGATCGGGATTGCGGCCTGATAGCAATAGCGATTGAGCGCCCACGCCTGAATCTGACCTTTGTTGAGTTTGCCGGCGTGCAGCAACTTGTGAAACGGATGCTTATCGTGATAGCGATTTTTCCCGATTTCCCGCAGTTGCGATTCCAGCTCTTCCGGGGTCAGCGCTTTTTCCAGTTTGGCTTTCATAGTTCGACCTGTTGTCCGTCCTCCGCGATTTCCCACCCTGATTCTGCGACACGGAGTCGCTCCGGCGAGTCTTCCAGCAGGGCCGGGTTGGAGTTGTTGATGTGAATGTATATCTTGCGCTCGATGCCCATGTCGGCAAAGCTTGCCAGCGAGCCGCCTTCGCCGTCCATGTTCATATGGCCCATTCTCTCGCCGGTTTTAGGCCCCAGTCCGGCAGCGGCCATCTCGTCATTGCGGAATAAGGTGCCGTCAAAAAACAGCAATGAGGCGCCCCGCAAGCGGCGCTCCAGCGCGTCGTCCAGTCGCGCGCAGCCCGGAACGTAGAAAAATGATTCGCCGCGGTCGTCGGCAATGCGCAGGCCGATGGTGTCTCCTTCTGCGGTGCCAAAATCGGCGCCTTTGGATGCGTCTTCTTTGTACAGGGCCACTTTGCCCGGCACGGCGAACGCTTCTATTGTGAGCCCGAGCTCGGCGCCGTCCGGCCCGAGCGGGCGGAAGGCTTGCGACAGGGTCAGGGTTTCTCGTTTGACAAGGTCGGGGTTCAGGACATTAAAAATGGAATTCTCTTTTATGGTGTCCAAAACGCGGGCGGATGCGTACAGCCGGTACGCTTCGCTCTCGCGCATCGTCAGCAGTCCGGCGACATGATCGACATCGCCGTTGGTCAGAATGACCGCTTTGATCGGCGTGCTGCGCTTGCCTTCGCGCGGGTGCATTTGCGGGTTGTCGTTGATTTGCTGGCGCACATCCGGCGAGCAGTTGAGCAGGACATAGCGCGCGCCGTCCGCGCTGACAGCCAGCGAGGACTGCGTTCGGGGTTTGATGCGAGGGCTGTGTTCCCGGGCCAGCCGGCAATGGTCAGAGTTGCAATTCCACTGAGGGATTCCGCCACCGGCTCCCGAACCTAAAACGACGATCTGCATGTGATTCATTGGGTCTTGAGGTGTTCATCGCGCAACTCTGAAGTTTGGTACTTTCCTTGCATCAAGTATATGAGAAACATGTCCGCTGTCAAGAAGGTTGCTCCCCGGATGGGAACATCGGCTGACGGCGTGTCCGCCGGACGAAGGGGGGTTATATCCCCGCAAACAAAAAGGCACGGACAAACGAATGTCCGTGCCTCTCTATGAAAGTATCAAAAATCAAAAAGCTACGATTGAAGATTAGACTTCAGCGCATGCATAGCAGTTAATCTCCATGCCAACTGCCATCTCTTTGACTTTAGGTAAAGTCCACTTTTTCATAATAACCTCCTAAGTTTATAACGTTATTAACCGCAGTTCCGTATGAACTGCGAGGGTACAAAGTATTATAAGCCAGCCCCTATGTCAATACAAATACGGCGATATTTCCATATAAAATACTTATCCCTGCTATATACAGAATTGCATGGATGTATCAATCATATACAAGCCATCTCAAGGGGGCGTCCGAGCGCTCCGACCGCTGTTTTCGGGGCATCCGCCCGCAGGCAGGGGGTGTCAGCTTAGGACATCCGGGAAACGCCCCAGCATATCGGTTCGCAAGGTCTCTATTTCCTCGTCTGAGCGCCCGGGTTTTCCGGGCAACTTGATATCGCCGAGCAGGCGGGTCGGGGAGGCGGACAGGACCAGCAGACGGGCGCACAGAAACAGAGCCTCGCGGATATTGTGCGTTACGAATAGCAGTGTCTTGGGCGAGACCTCCAGTTGCGATAAGAGCAGTGTCCGCAGGCGCGTCGCCATCCGTTCGTCTATTGAGGTGAATGGCTCATCCATGACCAACAGCGGCGCGCCGACTGAAAACGCGCGCACCAGCGCGGCGCGTCGCGCCATGCCCAAAGATATTTCCGCGGGGTATTGGTCCAGCGTCTCTTCAATGTTCATCTGCTTGAACAAATCGGTGTTGCCGGAGTCGGCGCCCGCCGGCAAAACCAAATCTATGTTTTCTTTGATCGTGCGCCAAGGCAATAATCGCGGCTCCTGAAATACGAATGCCAGCGGCAGCGCGCCCGGCGGCGCCGGCGGCAGCCGAACCCGCCCGGTGTAATCGGTGTCCAGCCCCGAAATCAGATTGAGCAAGGTGGTTTTGCCGCATCCCGAGGGGCCGGTGATAGCGAGCATCTCATATTCGTCCGCGGCGAAGTTGATATCCCGCAAGACGACAGCCTCTCCGTAGCGCTTCTGTTTGATATCAACGCGCAACGTCGCTTTGTTCGGGGTCGTGCTCATTTGCGCCAACGGGTCGTGTATGCTTCAAACGGTCGCAGGATGAGCAGCTCGACCAACTGCATGATGATGACGAAGACCAGTCCCCAGGCGATGATATCTGTGATGTTGAAGAGTTGGAATTGCAGGTGCAACTGAAAGCCGACGCCGTCGCTGCGTCCGAGCAACTCGGCGACGAGCACGATTTTCCAGATGAGGGCGATGCCCGAGCGGGTCGTCGCCGCGATGTACGGCGATAGGCCGGGTATGACGACGTGTCTTAGGGTTTTCCATCTGCCGAAGCGGAAGGCCTGCGCCACTTGTCGCAGGTCCTTATCCAGAGCGCGAACGCCTTCGCGGATGGTGACGATGACATTGGGTATTTTGTTGACCGCCACGGCGACGATGACGGCGACTTCGGTCAATCCCAGCCAGACATAGGTCAATATCATGATGACCAGCGCCGGGATGTTGAGGAAAAATATCAGCCATGGGTCAAAAAGCGTATCTATTGTCTTGAAATAGCCCATCAGGAAGCCTATGGTCATGCCGATTATCATGGAGATGACGAAGCTGGCCAAAACCCGCCTGAGGGTGATGCCTGTGTGGCGAAACAATTCGCCCGAAGCGCCGAGTTCATAAATCACGCCCAAGACACTCAGCGGCGATGGCAGCACATCGCTATTGATAATGAGCGAGCTGATGTGCCATACCAGCAAAAGCAGAGCAATGGAGGTTATGGCGGCAAAGCGCGGCGAGACAGCTTTCATGCGGTTTAGAAGTAGGCTTTGGTCCAGAATGTTCCCGTCGCAAGTTCTTCGGAGGCGGTGAGTTCTTTGCCGCCGGCAGCGTGAAACAGTTTGGTCAGTTTGCGCGCGGCGGCGTGGTCTTTTTCTCCCCACTGTCGCGGGATTCCTTCGCGGTAGCGTTCGCGCAAGGTGACAAACATCTCTTCGTCGGATGCTTTCATCATGGGTTTCAACTTTTCCCATTCGCTATCGTCGTTCATCAGGCGGGCGCGCGCTTCGCGCACCGCGCGATTGAAGCGGCTGACAATATCGCCGTTTTCGCGCGCCCATTTGCCGTCAAACACATAGCCGACCATCGGCGTATTGCGTATGCCCAAGCCCTCCAGCGCCGTGCCCATATCGACCAGACGACGGTATCCGGCGCTTTCAAGGCGGGCGCAATAGTGCCAGAAATTCAGCGCCGCATCCAGATTGCCGTGTTGTATCTGACCGTTGAGGAGCGGCGGGGCGGCAAACTCAACGGCGAAGGTCTTTGACAGGTCGAGTTTGTGCTCCCGCTGTGCCCAGGCGCGCAATAACAACCAGCTTTTGTCGTAAGGCCCGCCGGCCACCCCGACACGCAGCCCGCTCAGGTCTGCCAGAGTTTGCGCCGAAGATGTTTTTGTGACCATCAATGCGCCGAGCGATTTGGAGTACGGGATGAAGCTGATGTCTTTGCCGTCATTGCGCGCGCGCGAGACCCAGAGCCAGTCGGTGACAAACATATCCAGACTGCCGTTGAAAAAAGCAATCGGCGTCGCTTGTTTGTTTGAGAAAGGAATCACTTCAAGGGACAGATTGTGTTTGCGATCATAGCCGTTACGGACGACGGTATCCAACTCCCAGTTGACAGTGCCGAATTTCAGCGCGCCAACGCGCACCGTGTCGGCGGCGGCGGGCGGGGTCGCAAATACCGACCACACGCATAGCATGAGCGCCGGCAGCAATAGCGTTCGTCCCGAATGCGATTCGGGCTGTTTGTGTTTTCTACGGGTCTGTTTCATTTTGTCAATCCCTCTTTCTATTGTATTATCTCATAGTATTTTTCTGCAATACCATGAGGTTGATTATGATGAAAAAATTATCTCCCGACCCGAAACCCGGCCTGAAATTGCGGCGGAAAACCCTGGCGGTTGGCGCGGCTATGGGCTTGTTTTTATTGGGAAGCGCGCAGGCGCAACCCCCCGAGCCTCCCGAGTGGTGGCCGTGCATCCAACGCTATGTGCCGAAGCTGGCTGTCGGCACTTTCTGGCAGGGCGGGCTGGAAAAGGATGACGCTTGGCGCGAGAACAAGGAAATCGTCAAGTTGGCAAAGCGTCTCGGCAGTCGCGATGTGTCGGTGGAGGAGAGTCTTGATGAGGTTAAATCTTTTATTGCGGCATCCGGCGGACAGGATGCGGCGGAGGATTTACTCCGCGCGATGGAGTCGGTGTCAAACGAGGAGCGCAACCGGATTGTGGATGGCATAAAGCGTTTTGCCAAACGACAAAACCTGATGATAAACCGGATAGATCAACAGACGCAGGATCTGGAGACCAAAGAACTCACGGCAGAGCAAAAGAAAGACTTGGAAGCGCGGCAGAAGTGGGACATTCGGGTCTTTGAAGAGCGCGAGCGGATGGTTACGTATCTGTGCGAGCAACCCGTGGCGTTGGAGCAAAAGTTCTTTGCCGTCGGGCGCGCGATTGCGCAAGCGCAAAACAAGCGCTAATCCTTAAAGCACACATATAAAGCAGATAGCAAAAAGGCAGCGGAAAACCACTGCCTTTTTAGCGGCTATCGCTGTGATAGCCTCGGAGCAAAGCCGATGGGTTATTTCATCATAGCCATTTTCTTGATGTTTTCTAACCCCGCGCGATAAACACCCGCGACCGCCGCCTTTGCTTCTTCGTCGGTCATGGACGGGTCGGCATTATCGAAAGTGCCTTGCCAGTCTACCTCGCAACGGCTGCCTTCTTTTTCTGTGCGCAAGCGCGCTTGGTAGTTCTTTACGGGGAGGACTTTAGGGTCCACTTTTGTAATGGTATAGGTCAAGCTCTGTGCTTTGTTGCTGTACTTGACGAGTTCCTCATAGACTTTAGGACCATTGGCATCACCAAGTGTCAGAACCCGGGTCGCACCCGGCTCATTGCCGCCTTTTGCGTCAACGGAAAAAACCGCCGGGTGCCATTTGTGCATATCGGCAAAGTTTTTGATATGCGGCCAAACGACATCGCATACTTCGCGGATAACGACTTCCTCTTTGACTTTGAGGTCGCCTTTCCCCGCTACCGCAACGCCTGAGACGCAGGCCAGCGCAAAAGCCGCCATCAATAGGGTCAAAAAATATTTTTTGTACATGATAATTCCCTCCATGTAAGTTTGTTTAATTCGGCAAGTTTACCATATTCCGCTATGCGTCGCAGGTCATTCTGGAATAACCCGCAAGGCGGAAGTTGTGCGCGGGGGTTGCAATCCGCACACGGTTTGCCCGCAGCCACTGATATTGAATGCCATAGGCATGCATCTCACGGGTTTTCCAGGTTAAGCAGGAATTTTCCCTTTGCGGCAGTCCGGTCATGTGTTGGACATAATGGACGAGCTCGTGAACGAGGATACCGCGCGCGTATAAATCGTTCATGACATCCAGATCATCGGCAATATATATGACGTTGCCTTTGTTCGGAAACCAGCCAAACGCGTCGCACCCGCTGTCACATGCTTTCTTTGACAGTCTGGCGCGGGAAATGAAATGCACTTCGGGTTCCGGCAGGCCGGCAATGCTCGGGTAATTATCGGTACCGCCAAATGCTCCGTAGGTCTGCCCGATGAACTCGAGCAACGAAGAGACGAGGGGTTGGCATCCCCTCAGGTGGCATGTTTCCGTCCGTTGCGCTTCGATATGCGCGACAGCGGGTTCTGCGTGCTCTATATCGTGCGCATGCGCGGGAGCCCCGGCGATAACGGCGAAGCCGACCGCCAGCGCGAGCATAGAAGCGGGCGAGCGTCTCATGGCGACTTTATGTCTTGGCAATCGGCAACCGGGTGCTGGTGTATGTCTTCTCCTGCGAATCCGTTATACGGGCGACGAGTTCGTCGCCGATATTCTCCGGCTGGTAATAAAACTGAAAACTGGGGTTCTCGCTGAACGAGATATCGCCTTCCACCGAGAAAACAGTTTCTCCGTCGGAATTCGTGACGACCGCCTGAGTGACAAAATGCGGGGGTATCGTCATGTTGGTTACGATGTCTCTTTGCAGGCCCGAGTTGTTGGGGTGCAGAACGGACAAATGTATTTTGCGCAGTCCGTTGTCCAGTCTTTCTTCGATGAGTTTCGATTTGCCGAGGTTCAGGGCGGCCATGGCGTTGTCCGATACGGGCGGCGCCGAGCAACCGCCGGATGACTTCACAAAAGCGGTGGTCATATGCAGGCTGCCGTCCTGAGTCTCGGAAATAACCCGCACATGGCTATATTGATCGACACGTATGCGCGTTTCAATGTCGGATAGTCTGTTCGCGGGCGAAAGCGAGAATTTGCCGACAACAGGCGACGGGTTTTCATCTACGACGAGGTAGTGGTTCTTGATGTGCTTGCGGTCGGTTTGCGGCGATAGGCCGACAATCCGGATTGTCACATCGGCGCCGTTTGCGGCGCGCTTTGGAGCAATGATTTTGGCAACCGGATTGCTCTCGTCTATGTGTCTGTCCTGAAAGAGAAACTCTTTGATGGCATCCCATGAAGTTTCTCCGTCCGCCGCTTTTTCGGCGGCATGCAACGGCAGGCAACAAAGGGTTGCGATTGCAAAAACTGCCAATGCAATAAATCGTTTGTATGTTAGTATCATGTTCATCCTCTCACCTGACTCGTCGGCGGATTTGTCATTTCCAAACGCTTGGGCGCAGGTTATCAAATAAAGGGTTTTTGAGTATAGCACAATACATAACTATATGTTTTTTCCTCACTTTTAACGCCGGCCAGGCCTTGCTGCGGGCCTAAAAACAGCTGATTTCCGCTTCGGCTTGTGCGTTTTTGAGAACTCTTATCGCTTGCTTGACGACCTCGACCTCGCGGAATTGGGCAACCCGTTCGCCTTGCATTTGCCGCATCCGCACGGCGGTCTCGGCCGCGACATAGTCGTCGTACGTCATTCTCTTGGCGATTTCGTCAATCGCGCAGGAGCATTGCCTCAGCACATGTTCTGTCATGCCGTTTGTGCTCATGCAGACATATACATACTCGGCGCGCGCATAAGTCGGGAAATCATTGATTCTTTTCTCGTCGTGAGCGGCGGCAGATTGCCCGGCGTTCGCGTGCTGCTGCTCGTCGTGAGCAGTGGCAGATTGCCCGGCGTTCGCGTGTTGTTGTTCGTCGTGAGTGTGCCGATGCTCGCTGTCAGCGTGCTGGCGCTGGTCGTCTTGGCTACACGCGCTGGTTACTGCGAGAAGCACGCTGATTGCAGCGATAATCGCCACATGTGATTTAAGGTTTGTAATTTTCATCATGGTTCTCTCGGTGTTTTGTTCAATTCTGCCAATTTTGTGCAAATTCTCAGCGTGGCGGGCGGTAAGCGCCGGCGGGTTCGATATGGCTGAGCGTGATTTCAGTGAGTTCCTTGGGCGCGCCCGGTTTGTCGCCGGGGGTTTCGGTCGTTATACGGTAAATTCCGCCGGGGACATCGGCTAAGACGAATTCGTAGCGCTTATTCCATAGGTTTTCATATCTGGGCTCGTCTTTCATGCCGAGCAGCGGCTGCATGCGTATAAATTCGGCCTCCAGCGATTTGCCGTTGAAGGAGATATCGCCTGCTTTGACTTCGGCCTGAGTCAAGAACGCATCCCGCATAACCGACTGAACGTATTGACGGTGTATGCGGCCCATGTTCAGGGCGCGATTGTTTTGCAATTTCTCAATGTCCCATTGCAGAAAATATGCCAACAAAAAGTTGCCGCGACGTTTCCTGACCGGAGGAAATTCCTTTTTGTTTTTACCGCTGAGGAACTGCGGCTCAATATCTTTGCCCTCGTGTCCGTCAACCGGGGTGACGGAGAGAACAATCCGGTCGGTCAGCTTTGTGGTCATTGAGCCGGTTTGCGCCACATCGTAGTACAACTTGGCTTCCGATACGATATTTTTCAAATGCGGGGTGTCAAACAGCAGCGTCTGGGCTTCGCTGTAGGGGATTGACGGTTTTGTCGTATCAGGCTCGGCGATGGCAAGGCATGCGTACGAGAGCAGGCACATTATGGTTGTGTAGTAAAACTTTTTCATTGGTCTTTCAAATCCTCTATCGGTATAAAATCCGGCATTTTCACTGCGGCGGAACGCTCCAAAGGATACCCCATCACTTCCCATTCGTCAGTCCCTCCGGGAAACCAGAGTATATTACGAAAGCCTAATTCCAGAGCTCGCTTGGCGGCATTCCACGACATCCAGCAATCGGCCAAGCAATAAAAAAGCAATTCCACAGGCTTGTCTGACTCGCGCTCGCGTGTCAGCCGCCGCAAATTTTCAATAAAGTAAGTCCGAAACTCCGGCGCGATATCGCCGTAGCCGACATTCGGCAGCCAGACGCTGTCCGGAATGTTCTTGCGCGGCTGTGTTCTCCATAGCCGGGTGGGCGGGAAATCCGGCGGTTTGCGCCGCAACGGCAGCACATCGATCAGCACAATGTTTGCTCCGTCCGTTAATCTTTGGCGCAGTGTTTCCGCATCCACAGTCGTGGCTCCTTTCAGGGTTGCCGGCACCGGCGCCATGTAGTTATCGGTGCGATAGTCGCTCGGTTCGGGAACTTCTTGCGCGAGCGCCGGCATCGCGCAACAGAGCGCCGATGCTATGAGCGGCGGGCACAGGCTCCGACAGAGCGGAGCGATATTAAGATGGGTCAACGAGCGGAACATGATAAGAGCGCAGAATATCATGTATCTTATCCTGATTTTTTCTTATCAGCTTATTTAACTGTCTGCGCCATTGCAGCTCATTGCGCCTAATCCCCATCGTGATGGGGAATATCAGGCGATGTTTTTGCGAGTTATCGGCGGTCAACGGAGCAAGCTTCAGGGCATCGTTTCGCCGCACCATGTATCCTGCGATAGGCCCCCAAACGACTGCGACGTCAATCTTCTTGTCGATCAGATCGCGCTCAATTTCTTCGGCTCGGCTGTTGCGCATATCTGCGCGCCGCAATTGATAAGGCGTCATTTGTTCTATCAGTCCGTTGGCAAGAATAATATCAACCGGCGGGGCGCCGGCGGTTACGCCGATGCGCAGCTTGCGTTCCTTGAGCACGTTGTCGGATAAGGATTTCACATCAAAATCCGAATCAGCGCGTTGCACCGCCGCAAAGACCGATGCGTAGTAGGGGTTGCTGTTTTGAACCAGTTCGTGCGCCGCCGAGATACCGATAATCAAATCGCAACGTCTGGTTTTCAAAGTCGAGCGCACAAAACCAAGGCTTTGAGGGAACCAAGTGTATCTGAGCGAGGTGCCTAATTCGGCCGCCAGCAACTCGGCAATTTTGTTCTCAAAGCCTTGCTCCTGCCGGTTGGAGAAAGGCAAATTAGACGGGTCCGCGCACACGCGCAGGGACGAGCGCCGCTCGACCTCAGTGCCTGTTTCGGCGGCTGTGACAGCATGACTCGCTGCCAATACCAGCAACGCGACCGCAATAGCGAAGCCGTAGCGCATAGTATTCCGCGTAATTTTTGCGTCCGGATGCATGGATATTAACGACCCATGCAAGCTTTGTCGCGCTCTTTCGCTTCGTCGGGTTTGCCGCCGTGTTTGGGCCGTTCTCTGCCGATGACGCCATCGGCGCGCGCTGCCAGATAAGCATATATGTCATCAACAAAGCACATAACGTTCAAGTTGTCGGCAAAAGACGGCATGACCTGCGCGCCTGCTTCGCGACCGTTCACCACGATGTTGAAGTAGCCTTCGTAGCCCAAGCGCTTGATGGATTCCACCAGCTTCGGGCCGAATGAACTGCCCAAGCCGGCCGGCCCGTGACAAACGTGACATTCGGCATGATAACGGCGATAGCCGCTGAATGTGTACCAATCGACCGTGCCTTTTTCTTTGTCAAATGTGTAGGGTTTGTCAGCCGCCATAGCGGTCATCGGGACGGTTGCCAGCGCACAGATCAATACAAGCAACCCGGAAATAAAACATGTCGTTTTCATTTTGTATCTCCTCTTGTGTTTCTTTTGAGCGGAGAGAATGTTTGCCTGATAAAAAAGCGCCCGTGCCAAATTGGCACGGGCACTTTAGCAAACACTGCCGAGTGTATCTCTCTTAGAGTGAGAATACAGTCAGCACTCCGCCGAGACGGGTGTAGTTCTCAAGGTGTCTGTAGCCGCCGACAGCGCCGAGACCATCCGTATCGTTGGTCAGGCCGGCTGCCATGCCGATTCCGGCCCAGCCGCCGACGCCCGAAAGAATGGCGACGTACTGCTTGCCGTCATGCATATAGGTGGTAAAGTTACCGATAATGCCGGACGGGGTTTTGAACTTAAACAGCTCTTTGCCATTGTCGGCGCGAACCGCTTTCGCATAACCTTCCAGCGTGCCGTAGAAGACAACGTCACCGGCTGTCGCCAGCGCGCCGCTCCAGACCGAGAAACGCTCGGGGTTAGACCATACGATCTTGCCCTTTGCGGCGTCCCACGCGATGAAGTTGCCCATGTGGTCGCCGCCCGGCGCCGGGAACATCTTCAGTGTCGCGCCAACATAAGGTTGCCCTTCTGTGTAGCTCACTTCAAACGGCTCATAGTCCATGCAGACATGGTTGGTCGGGACATAGAACAAACTCGTCTTAGGCGAGAATGCCGCCGGCTGCTGGTCTTTTGTGCCCAGAGCAGCGGGGCAGATGCCCGTAGTATTGACATCAGCGCCTTGATGATGAGTGCTGTACTTGTCAAGCACCATCGGACGACCGGTCTTCATGTCAACATGGGAAGCCCAGTTGACGGCCGGGTCATACTTCTCCGCAACCAACAGTTCGCCTGTCACGCGATCCAGCGTGTAGCCGAATCCGTTGCGGTCAAAGTGCACCAGAGTCTTTCTCATTCTGCCATTGACTTCGATGTCAGCCAGAATCATTTCATTGATTCCGTCATAGTCCCACTCGTCATGCGGGGTCATTTGATAAACCCACTTGGCCATGCCGGTATCGGCATCGCGCGCAAAGATAGTCATCGACCATCTGTTGTCGCCGGGACGCTGCACCGGGTTCCACGTGCTCGGGTTGCCCGTGCCGTAGTAGACCAAGTTCAATTCCGGATCAAATGAGTACCAGCCCCAAGTCGTGCCCCCGCCAATTTTCCATTGGTCGCCTTCCCAAGTGCTCGTGCCGGAGTCTTTGCCGACAGCCTTGCCAAGGTGTGTGGTGTTGGTCGGGTGCATCAAAGTCAGACTATCGGGACCTGTGGAGTAACCGCGCCAAACGCGCTTACCGGTCTTCATGTCGTATGCGGTCAGATGACCTTGAACGCCAAACTCACCGCCGCTTATGCCGACATAGACTTTGTCGTTGTAGACCATGGGGGCGGAAGTGCCCGTAGCGCCCAGATGCTTGTCGTCATCACGGACGTCACGGTTGTTGGCTTTCCACATCATCTTGCCGGTCTTGGCATCCAGCGCAACCAGTTGGGCGTCGGCCTGATAGACAAAAATCATGCCGTCACCATAGGCTACGCCGCGGTTGACCTGGTCGCAACACATAACCGGAAGCACTTGCTTTTGATCCGGCATGTGGCTTTGCCAATGCCATATGATGCTTTGATCATCGAGATTGAGTGCGTAGACATTGATCTCCGGATAAATCGATGAGTGAATATACATCGTGTCTCCAATGATCAGAGGCCCGCCTTCGTGTCCGCGCAAACCGCCAGTGGAAAATTGCCAGGCGACTTTCAGGTTACCGACATTCCCGCTGTTGATTTGATCCAGAGCCGAGTAGCGATGGTTGAAGTAGTTGCCGGTAGGCATAACCCATTCGTTGGCATTCTTCTCCATCTTCATCAGCATGGAATTAGCTTGGGCAACGCCGGCGATTCCGAGCATCAGCAAGGAAGCAACCACAGTCGCCATTAAAATTTTACTCTTCATAATTTACCTCCATTATTAAAGAGAGAAAACGGGAGAAGACTCCCGCAAATCAGTAGTTATTATTTTCGTATCTTTTACCACAGAATCAGGAGCGAGTCAAAAGTTATTAGGCCTTTGTCACGCCCTCATCGGCCTTCTCAGACAGCGGGTCGGGTAGCGGGTCGGCCAGCGAGTCAGTCAGCGGGTCAGTCAGTGGAAAAATAGGGCGGCGGTTCGGCTTTTTTCGGGTTTATCATATGCTTGAATCAAGCCTGTGGAATTCTCCGTAGTGGTTGGCGTTTGAGGCGGCACTATATATTGTGGTCTGCCCGATGGCCGCCTACTTGGTTTGGTACCGGCGGAGGCTGTGAATGGGGGTTTTGTGTTGCGATTGCTGCGATTGCGGGGTTCTGCCGTTGTGCGGGCGGTGGCCTACTCATTATATATGGGGGCGAACGCTATAACTTATAATTCTTGAGATGGCAGACGAACGGCAGAAATTTTGGGATAAGCGGTACTGGGCAATTGTCTTGGTAGTAGCTAGTGCATTGATAATAGGGCTTTGGTTTGTGCCCTGGTGGTTGGAGGGCACTGAAGCAAAATGGCACGGTATCCAAACTATCGGTTCTATCCTTACAGCGGCAATAGTGATTTGGGGAATTTTGGTTGCTAATCGTAGAGCCAAGGCAATGGAAGACAGCGCAAACGCTGCTCATGCTGCCAATGAACAAAAGGTATATACCGAAGCAGTAGCCAGCCTCGGAAATGAGGACTCCGCTTCCGCGCGGCTGGGGGGAATCTATGGCCTCTATGACTTGGCACAATCAAAACCGGAACGCCACAAAAGCATTGCCGAGATACTGTGTGCCCACCTGCGCGAAACCACACAGGCAGAAGATTACAAAAGAGATCATCCCAGAGAGCCTTCTAACGAGGTTGCCTCCCTTTTGGGTGTGCTTTGCAAGTTGAACAACCCAGATGTTACACTCAACTTCCAAAATGTGTATCTACAAGGGGCAAGCTTCGAGGGTGCACAGCTACAAGGTGCACGCCTCAGGGGTGCACAGTTGCAAGGAGCAAACCTCAGCAAGGCGTACTTGCAAGGAGCAAACCTCACCAATACACAGCTACAAGAGGCAGACCTCACTAGTGCACACCTGCAAGAGGCAGACTTCATCAATACACAGCTACAAGGGGCAAATCTCGGGGATGCACAATTGCAAGGGACAGACCTCTATAGCGCATACCTGCAAGGGGCAAGCCTCAGGGGTGCACAGTTGCAAGGGGCAGCTCTCTGGGGTGCACAGTTGCAAGGAGCAAACCTCACCAATACACAGCTACAAGGGGCAAGCCTCGAGGGTGCACAGCTACAAGGGGCAAGCCTCGGGGATGCACAGTTGCAAGGAGCATACCTTATCAACACACAGCTGCAAGGGGCTATAGCAGAAGAAGGCTACGGTTTTGGATTGCTCATAAGTAGGCGAACAGGTAAGAGTACTGACTTAAAAACTGCAATTTTCAGCGGTGGCTTAACCGATGCAAAAATAGAGGAAATACGAAAAGGGTTGGCCGGAGTTAAAGGTGGTACTTATGCAAATCAGCTCTGCGCCCGTTTGACAGAAGATCACATGGGGCCTGCCGATTACAGCCCGCCTGATAACATCACTACAGGCGTTTTGACCGAAGAGATGGCGGATGAAATCCTCCGCGATTACAACGCCATGAAGAACTCCGGTGCCAACACAAATAATGCTTGAGCACTCTAACCCACACCGCCACACCTGAAAGATGCCGAAACTGACTTTGCCACAACTTGAATCCTTCCTGTGGGAGGCTGCCAACATCCTCCGGGGCAGTATGGATGCGTCCGAGTTTAAGGACTACATCTTCGGCATGTTGTTCTTAAAACGCTTGTCCGACTCCTTTGAGGAAGCGCAAGAGCAGGTCGCGCAGACCTATCGGAAGAAGCGCAAGTCGACAGCGGATGTGGCGCGGCGAGTAGCGGATGAAGATGAATACGATACTTTTTTTGTTCCTGAGCAGGCAAGGTGGTCAAACCTGAAAGACCAGAAACATGACATCGGGGCGGGACTGAACAAAGCAACCGAAGCCATTGAGGAATACAACCCTCCGTTGGAAGGTGTGTTGATATCTATTGATTTCAACATCAAAGACAAGCTGTCGGACAAGAAACTCCGGGACCTGTTATCGCATTTCTCCAAGCATCGTTTGCGCAATGAAGACTTTGAGAGTCCCGACCTGTTGGGCAGCGCATACGAATATCTCATCAAGAAGTTTGCCGATTCCGCAGGCAAGAAAGGCGGCGAATTCTATACCCCCAGCGAAGTGGTACGGCTGTTAGTGTCTCTCTTAAAACCCACTTCGGGCATGCGGATATACGACCCTACAGCCGGGTCGGGCGGTATGTTGATAGAAACCCGCAACTACCTCGCTGACCACGGCGAGAATCCTCAGAACCTATCCCTGTATGGTCAGGAAAGGAACCTGAGTACTTGGGCTATCTGCAAGATGAACATGTTCCTGCACGGCGTGTTGAATGCGAGCATCAAAAAGGGCGACACTCTGGGCGACCCGCAACACACCCAAGGTGGTGAACTGATGGTATTTGACCGGGTGATTGCAAACCCGCCTTTCTCACTCAAGAAATGGGGCAAGGAAGCGGCAGACAATGACCGCTATGGTCGCTACCCCTACGGCACACCGCCTAAGGATGCGGGCGACTTCGCCTTCATTCAGCACATGATTGCGTCCCTCAGCGCAGAGGGCAAGATGGGCGTGGTCGTGCCGCATGGCGTATTGTTTCGCGGTGCAAGTGAGAAGAAAATTCGCCAAGGGATACTGGATGATGATTTGCTAGAGGCGGTGATTGGTCTGCCACCTGCATTGTTTTACGGCACAGGCATCCCTGCGGCACTGCTTATCATCAATAAGAACAAGTCTTGGGAGCGCAAAGGCAAAGTGCTGTTCATCAACGGCGAACTGGAATATGCCAAGGGCAAGAACCAGAACAAACTGCGCGACAGCGATATCAAGCACATCTTAAAGACCTATGACACATACACAGACGAGAAGCGTTATTCTAAAGTGGTCACTATGGAAGAGATACGGGAGAACGATTACAACCTCAACATCCGCAGATATGCCGACACTTCGCCACCTCCCGAACCTTATGATACGAAGGCGATTCTGCACGGTGGCATTCCCGTCTCCGAGGTTGAGGATGAATACATTCAGGAGACCTTGCAAGGCATGGATGTTTCATGCGTGTTTGCAAAGCAAAGCGCGAAGTATTACAAGTTCAAAGCCGCTATCAAAACCAAAGAACACATCCGTGACCATATGAAAGGTGCAGACCCGGCTGTCGTAGCGCAGTTTGAGAGATGGTGGGACAAATACAAAGGGAATTATGTATTTAACTTGACAGAGGCAGATTATGTCAGGCAGGAAACTTGACAAAGATACCAGTACGCTATATACCTATATCTTAATTCGTTGTTAAACCACTTTGGGGATTAGGACTATGAGTAAGAGAAAAGCAGAAATATTAAGCCTATATCAGATTATGGAGCAATACCCGACCGATGAAGCGACCATACGATACCTTGAAAGTCTGGCATGGAGTGATAAGCCGGTATGTTCTAAATGCGGATGTGATAACAAAATTACAGAGCAAAAGAAAGCTGGCGATTATTGGTGCGGTAGCTGTCGTTCATACTTCAATGTATTCACCAATACACCGCTAGAGCGGAATAAAGTAGATGCCAGAAAATGGGTTTATGCTTCCTATACCCTGCTCACTTCACGCAAAGGGATAAGCAGTCTGCAATTAAGCAAAGAGATTGGAGTGCAACAAAGAACAGCGTGGTATATGCTTCACCGCTTGCGGGTTATATGTGGCGGGGATATGCAGGCGCTGCATGGGCAAGTAGAGACAGATGAAACTTATATCGGCGGCAAGGAGAAAAACCGCCATCCCAACAAGAAAAAGCGGGCGGGTCGCGGTGGTGCTGGCAAGACTGCTATACTGGGTATGCGAGAGCGTAAAGGCAGAGTAAAGGCCATGCCAGTAGAGAACACTACAAAGGAAACACTACAGACCGCCGTACATAAAAATGTCCGCAAGGGTTCTACCCTTTTTACTGATGAAAACCCCTCATACAATGGTGTTGCCAATCGCCACTATGCGGTTAATCATTCTGCGAAGGAATATGTAAATGGTATGGCGCACACTAACGGCATAGAATCCGTATGGGCTGTACTCAAGAGAGGTTTTAGCGGTGTGTATCACAACTGGAGTAAGAAGCATTGCAGGGCTTATGTCAATGAGTTTTCCTTCCGTCTTAACGATGGCAATTGTGAGATAGATACCCAAGACAGATTAAACAGTTTGTTTGCCGGTATGCACGGCAAGCAGATTACTTATAAGGAATTGACAGGATGAAAACCACCCACAGCATAACTACAGTTTCGGTGAAGGTAGATAATTCAAAAAGGGTTCCTTTGAAATAGATTTATCGGTGGTGCTATCCTTCCTTTGAGTATGAAATAGACAATGTAGAGCATGACACATCTAATCAGTCAGATATGCAAATATGAAACAGAAAGACTTAGACAGAGCGGCTACGGCACTACTTAAAGCAGGGAAACCGCCGAAGGATAAAGATTGCCCGATACCGACAAAAGCAGACTTAAACCGTAAGTTTGTCATGCGGGTAGACCGTCAAGGCAAACCCACAATTATTGAGAAATAATACCTCTGTCAAGTTAAATACATAATTCCCAATACAAAGTGTCCCTGCACGAGATTGACGCCCAAGTGAAGCAATCCGAAAAAGTCATGCACAAATATCTCAAGGAGCTTGGCTATGAATAAGTCTAAATCAAAAAACTCAGGGCCTCGAGCAAAAGCTACCATGCAAGATCCCCTGACTAAAGGCATCGGCCACACCAAATTCAAAGACAGCGAGCTAGGACGCGTTCCCCAAACCTGGAAAGCCAAGAATCTTGGAGACATTGTAAAATTTTCAGGAGGCAGTGCATTCAAAGAAACTTTTCAAGGGAAGGATTCGGGTGCTTATCCGTTTATTAAAGTCAGCGACATGAATTTGGTAGAAAACAGTCGATATATCACCAAGTCCAATAATTGGATAAGCGAGCGCGTCAGAAGCCAAGCCAAAATAAAACTGTTCCCGCCAAATGCGGTAGTTTTTGCAAAAGTTGGAGCAGCACTTCTCATAAATCGGAGGCGGCAGCTGATTCGAGAAACAGCAATAGACAACAATATGATGGCAGCAATCCCATCAAATTGCGATTCCGATTTTCTGTATTTTTTCTTGCAAACAATTGACTTGAAGAACTTTGTGCAAGATGGAGCGATTCCCTCTGTCAACCAAAATCAAATGGAAAGCATCGTTATAGATACTCCTCCTATGCCCGAACAAAAGAAAATCGCGGCCATCCTCACCTCCGTGGACGAGGTGATAGAAGCCACCCAAACTCAAATCAACAAACTCCAAGCCCTCAAAAAAGCCACCATGCAAGAGTTGCTGACCAAAGGCATAGGCCACACTAAATTCAAAGACAGCGAGCTAGGCCGCATCCCCAAAAGTTGGGTCACAACAACATTAGGTGATGCAGGGATATTTTCGAAGGGTAAAGGAATATCAAAAAATGAAATTTCTTCCGAAGGAATACCCTGCATCCGATATGCAGAAATTTATACTGACTATAATTTTCAGATAAAGAAGTTCAAATCGTTTATCAGGCGTGAAGTTGCTGATGCATCTAAGAGGTTCAAGAAGAATGATATTATTTTTGCTGGTTCAGGAGAGACCGCAGAGGAAATTGGCAAATCTGTATCATTTACGCTTGATTGTGAAGCGTATGTGGGCGGCGATGCTATTATTCTTTCGCCAGTCTCAGGAATTGATAGCTTATTTCTTTCATATCAACTGAACGATAACATCCGAAGAAAACAACGAATGAAGTTAGGGCAGGGCAGTTCGGTAATTCACATCTATTCTTCTGGCTTGGCAGACTTAATAATTGTTTTACCGCCAATTCCCGAGCAAAAGAAAATTGCATCCGTCCTGACCACTATAGATGACCACATTGAAATGGCACATCATAAACTTGCACAAATCCAATCTCTAAAACAATCTCTCATGCAGGACTTGTTGTCTGGTATAGTCAGAGTCACAGCTTGAAGGAATATCATGTCTAAACACAAAAAAAAGATTTTTATTAGCTATTCGCACAAAGATGAGCGGTTCATGTTCAGACTGAAAACTCATCTGAGGACCAGTGAGCAGGGTATTGAGATATTTACCGATGGAAAGGTTTTGGCAGGGCAACCGCTTCCTAAAGAAATAAAAAAAGGTATGCGTGATGCAAATATTGCAATATTCCTTCTTAGCGCAGACTTTCTGGATTCTGAACCTTGTAAAGCAGAGTGGAGTTATGCAGAAGAAAAAAATATTATTCGGATTCCTGTCGTAATAAAACCTTGCGCTTGGGAACGGTTCCTAAAGAAAAACGGCAATATCAAAGCCCTGCCTAAGGATGGGAAACCGGTTTCTAGCCATGATGAGGAGGAGGAGGCCTACCAAGAGATAAGTGAGGAAGTGACAAAAGTTATGAAAGAGATAGATTCTTGTTTCAGCCCTAAAGAAGATTTTCAGAAGGAGTTGGAAGATACCGAATTTCTATCCCAAGAGCATCTTAAATTGCAGGATATTTTTGTTTTTCCTAACCTTGAGCTCGAGGTAGACAAAGAAGGTTCAGAGTGGGTATCCATTGAAACCCACGCAGATATCATTAAACATGACCCAGTATTCATCCATGGCGAACAAAGCTCTGGGAAGACGGCTCTTGCAAGATGTTTATGTCTGCACCTAATTGAAAAAGAATTGCCTGTCTTATATATAGATTTGCAAAACAAATTACACAGTAAACTCCCAGATATTTTTGAGAGAGAGTATAGCCACAAATTTAATGGAGATTATTCATTATGGAAGAAACAGAAAAGTAAAACGATTATTTTGGACAATATGTCGTCGAACGGGAAAGATATGCGCATTGTTCTATCGGCATTGGAGCATTTTGATCAAGTAATCGTTCTTTTGGATTCTGACACATACCAATCGTACTACAGAAAAGAGAAGCGGTTCGCAAAGTTCTCTACAATGGAGATAAGGCAACTAACGCATGTCAAACAAGAAGAACTGATTAGAAAGAGAGTAGATAAATCTGATAACGAATCGATTGATGCAATGGTAGACCAGATCGAAAAGAAAGTGAATATGGTAATAATGGAACAAAGGATAGTTCCAAGGTATCCGTTTTTTATTCTGACAGTTATGCAAACTATTGAAGGGCTTATGCCCAGTACAACAAAGATTAGCTCATATGCAACTTGTTACTATGTGGCTATTCTTGCGCGTCTCTCAAAGTCAGGTATTGATACGGAAGAAGGTTCTATTAATACATGTATGAACTATGTAAAGCATCTGGCATTTGCCAGATATAGGTCTGAATCAGGCTCTGATCCATTCTCTTTTGAAGCATTTAACCAAGACTACAAAAGAAAATTCACTATACAGGAATCAGTCATTAGACGTTTAATGGATGCGCGATCTGGAATTATAGATACAAATGGAGAGTTTAAAGTACCTTATGCATACTACTACTTCTTGGGAGATTACCTTGCTAAAAATATTCGTGGCAACCAAGGTTTATTGGAGGAAATATGTGAAAAGAGTTTCACTACTAAAAACAATTTAATCCTTACCTTCTTTGTCCACCATTGCCCTGACAAAAATATAATTGATGATATTTTGATTAGAACTATGTGTGCTCTTGAGATATTTCCTGTTGCTAAATTGACCTCTGAAGAAACAAAAATGTTTTATGAGGTGGTTGGAAAAATCAAAGATAATTCAGGTGATAGGGCAGAGGATGTGCAGGTAGCAAGACAAGAGGACAGAAAGTTCCGGGATGCCCATGAACAGTCAGGAGTACCAGACGAAATAGAAGAGGAGGGTGGAATACATGATGATATATATCGGATACTAAAGACTAATGAACTGGTAAAGCAGATACTTCACAATCATTATGGTGAGATGGAGAAGTCAAGAATATCGGAGATTGTGCATGTAATGATTGAAAGTGGTTTGCGTTTAGTAAGTTTGTTACTGCTTAATGAGGAAGAGCTACGTGGCCTTTCTGGATATATTCAGGAAAGACATCCTGAAGCCAACAAATCACAGGTGACGCAAATGCTACAGTGGGCGTCGTTTATTTGGACTATGATAAACATTGAGAAAATTGTTGATGCTGTCAGTCTGCCCCAAATAAAACAAGTGATAGATGACCTGATCTCTAAAGAGTCTACTCCTGCATATAAACTAATCGGCTATTTCAATCATCTTGATGTTTCAAAAAATGGTGTTACTGATGATATCAAAAGACACTTGGAGGGTCTTCTTAAAGAGTACGAAGATGATCCCTTTCATGAAAAGGTACTATCTATACGCACACAGCACTATATGAGAACTCATAGAAGTAAGGCACCACGAGAGCAAGCTGTCTGCTCATTGCTTGGAATCCCATATAAAGCGCACAAGCAGTTGACGTAAACATCAGATTCCTCAATCAGCAGGCAATATTGTGACGACAAGCTGTGTAAGATTAGGGCTATTGCATAGCGTTGTTTATAGCAGGCACGGGTGCGACGGAGTAAAATAGCGGTCATGGCATAGTCGCTACGCGGCTAAGACGGGATAGCAAGAGCATGATGCATAGAATCAACAACATCAATCCGGAGCGCATCCAATGGTGCTGTCAGACAGTTGCTGTTGACATGCAACATCCGGCGGATGAAACGAAGATTAAGCTAAGATTCAAAGCGGAGCAATCGGCATGAGTAGCAGAGAATCGCTAAGTGTCCTAAACCCACAGCGCATTCAATGGTGTTGCAATCAGTTGCACATAACCATTGGGGAGTTGGCCGGGCAGTTGGGCATAAATGAAGGCAGGTTGGCGGGTGCGCAACTGACTATGTCGCAACTTAGGAAAGTAGCGGACTACTTTGACCACAGCATATTCTTTTTTGCCGAACCCGATGAGCCCAAAGAAACCATACATTCTCCGCAGTTTCGTACGATTGGAGAGCAAGCCCGGCTAGACAGTAACCTGTACAAACTTATCAGGCGCGCCGAGAGACACAGAGACTTATTTATTGAGATGTTGGAAAGTGCCGGTGACAAGTCGCAATTCAGCCCGCCCGTTCTTGAAGGCGATATGGCTCATAAGGCAGAGGCTGTCAGAAATTGGCTGGGGATAGATTACAACCGAGGAGAATCTTATGGTTTTGATGAGTACCGGGAACTTATTGAAGCAAAGGGCATCTTTGTGCAACAAAGCATGGGTTATAAGGGAAAATGGAAGGTTAATAACCCGGATAAAATGTTGGGCTTTTCTTTAACGCATACCGAGATGCCCATTATATTCGTCACAAAAACTTCTGAGGCACGACAAGCGTTTACGCTGTTGCATGAATTGGGTCATTTGTTGCTGCATCGCGACAGTTTTTTTGATAATGACATGAACTTTCGCAGTTCGGTTACTTCCCCAAAAGAGCAAGAGGCTAACGCTTTTGCCGGTCATTTTTTTCTGACCGATGAAGTTCTGTCGGGATTGAATGTTCCAAAGACCTACGAAGAGTATGACGAATATTTTGAGCCAATCTCTGGGAAACGTGGCATTAGCGTGGAAGTAGTAGTTGTCGCCTTACTCAAAAAAGATCAAATCCGCCAGAGAGATTATGACAGTTATATTCAATTTAGAAGTGAAAGATGGAGCGGCGAAGAGAGCACAGATGAGAAAAGCCCCCGTACATGGCGGCATCGAGAGCCGTTTCATATCTTTGGTAAGCGTTATGTGAACGCTGTGCTTGATTCAATACAGCGGGGTGATACATCTTTGTATAAAGCTTGTAAGTCTTTAGATAATATTCAAGTATCCGCTATACAGAGGCTACTCCACGGGGATTAAAGTATATGTCTTTTTTGATCAGTTTTATGGGTATATCAAAGTGTTGAGTTGAGTGCAGCATAGATAAATAATAAGAGGAATACCTACCTGGCTTAAGCGACATCTCCGTAATGGCAATTAACTTTTTTCCCCGTATGATTTTTATAGGCAACAAGTTTTAAGTATGCATGTATATAGAGTAATGACCTGTTAATCACGGAGATTAGAGTATATGCCTTTTTTAATTATTGACGCATCTAGTTGGATAGGAGCTTGGCAACAATATCCGATACAGTCATTCCCAAGAGTATGGGAATGGCTTGCCGAAGAAATTGAAAATAGCAACATACAGACTATAAAACCAATGTGCAAAGAAGTCGGGCACAAAAGCAAGGAGTGCGGGAAATGGTTAGATGAGAGTGGGATAACATATCCGGAGGTATCGGAAGATAATGTGTTGACCATGGGAGTTAAGATAAAAGGCGTTGCCGGGATAACGGGCGACATTAAAGATAATCCGAGAGGAATTGACGATAACGATTTGGAATTGATTGTTGTTGCGTCGTTGACCGATGGGACAGTGGTTACTGAGGAAGATCCGCAACTAACAGCAGACAACCCAAGGACAGCAACGCCGCCGAAGCCCATAAACTACAAGATACCTTTCGTATGCCGGCTAAATGAGGTCAAAGTTACAAACTTTCTGGAAATGATAAAAAGCACGGGCAAGACATTTGGGTAGAGGGTTTGTTGCTGATGAGAACAGAAAGCCGACAATCAAAGAGCCAAATATCAAGCATAAATTGTCAAGCGGCGAACTTCTTTGCATACACAGATATATAATTCCCATGGCAAGAGCATGATGCATAAAATCAACAACATCAATCCGGAGCGCATCCAATGGTGCTGTCAGACAGTTGCCGTTGATATGCAGCATCTGGCGGATTCGACGAAGATTAAACTTGAGAATCTGCAACAAGGTCATCTGACTTACAATCAACTGGAGAAGGTTGCCAATTTTTTTGGTTACACGCCTTTGTTTTTTCTGGATGCCGAGACACCGATGGCGGAAGAGGTGCATACGGCAGATTTTCGCTCGCTGGCCAACCAGAAGGTAGCATTAGACCGCAAGTTGGCTTGCATCATCCGGCAGGTGGAATGGCATCGTGACCTGTATTTGGGTTTGGCCGAAGATCTGGATGAAGAAATTGCTTATTTTAATCCCCCTACGCTCAGTGGAACTGTTGCGAAAAAGGCCGACACTGTAAGAAAGTGGCTGAGTTTGGATGATTCCACAAAGCAGGATTACGACAAATACAGGGAGCTTGTTGAAGCAAAGGGTGTGCTGGTTTTTCAGAGCATGGGTTATAAAGGTCGTTGGAAACTGGAAGACAGCAATGCCATAGGATTTTCCATACCCCATCCCCGCACTCCTGTCATCTTTATCAGGAAGACATCTCCGCAGATGCAGGCATTTACGCTCTTCCACGAGTTGGGACATATATTGCTGCACGACACCAGTTGCATTGACAGCCCGGAGCAACTGGCTGCGGATGCGACGGACATGGAGCGAGAGGCAAACCAGTTTGCCAGCGAGTGCCTGATACCCGAACACATGTTGCCCTGCGCAAAGGCAAAGCAAAATCGCGATACGGCATTCTATGATATTGCCCGTAAGCGCGGTGGCCGGAGAGTCAGACACAAGGAGCCTTTGCAGATATTTGGTTCCAAGTATGTAGGCATGGTTATGAGCGCTCTCTGCTCCGGCTTGATAACTATCAGCAAAGCCAGTAATTATCTTGACCGCCTAAAGATGAGCGACATTAATAAATTGCAGATGGTGCAGAGTCGGTAAACCCGATGGGTGACGAATACGACAAGGTAGAGTCGCTCGCACTTGAGCAACTCCAGTCTCTGGGGTGGTTGTATGTCGAAGGCGCGAGTTTGGCACCTGATGCGGGCGATGAGCGCAGTTCATTCAAGGATGTTGTTTTAGAGAAACGGCTGACCGCCAACATCAAACGCATCAATCCCTGGATTAGCGATGAGAATCTGAGCAAGGTAGTGTCCGGCTTGACCAGAACTCAATATCCCAACCTCATAGAAGCAAACAAAGCGATATGGACGCAACTCAACCAGTGCGTTTCCGTGATGCAGGATGTGGGGCAGGGTAATAGAGGGCAGACGGTGCACATTATTGATTTTGAAAACCCCGATAACAATGAGTTTCTGTGCGTCAACCAGTTCAAGGTATCGGGCATCAATCAGAGTATCATCCCCGACATTGTTTGTTTTGTGAACGGGCTTCCGCTCGCAGTCATTGAGTGCAAGTCTCCTTATATCACTGATCCGATGGCGACAGGGATTGAGCAGCTTTTGCGTTATGCAAACCGGAGAGATGCATCGGATGGGGAAGGGGCAGAGAAGCTCTTTTACTATAACCTGATGATGGTCTCCACCCATAGGGACAAGGCGCGGGTCGGGACGATTTCATCTCGCATGGAACATTTTCTTGAGTGGAAAGACCCCTACCCTCTTACTGTGGAGCAGGTGGGCAGTGTGGACGCCGGTCATCAGAGCGTTCTTTTGGCAGGATTGTTTTCCAAAACTAATTTCCTAGACATTCTGCAGAACTTTACGGTATTTGAACCGGTCGATGGTCGCATCATCAAGAAGATACCCCGTTATCAGCAGTTCCGCGCAGTGCACAAGGCCATTAGGCGTATCAAGTCGGGTAAGACGCGTAAAGACAAATCGGGAGTCATCTGGCACACGCAAGGGTCGGGCAAGTCGCTGACTATGGTTTTCTTGTCCATCAAGATGCGCAGAGATCCCGACCTGCGTGATTACAAACTTGTGTTCTTGACCGACCGTACCCAGTTGGACAATCAATTGACCGGCACTTTTTCCAATACCCAAGAGGAGACTGTTTATCATGCGGGTTCTGTGCAAGAACTCAAAGAGTTGCTTGCAAAAGATGCATCGGACATAGTGACGGCAATGGTGCAGAAGTTTCGGGAGAGTGCGGATGATTCTGAGTTTCCCGTCCTGAATGAATCCGAGAAAATCATTGTGCTGGCAGATGAGGCGCATCGCACCCAATACGGAACACTGGGGGCGGCAATCAATACCGCACTGCCCAATGCACCCCGTATTGCATTCACGGGAACACCTCTTATCAAGACGCAAAAGACGACAAATACCTTCGGCTCTTACATTGACACCTATACCATTGAGCAGGCGGTGAAGGACGGAGCGACAGTTCAAATTCTCTATGAGGGGCGTAAACCCGAAGTGAAAATAACCGGAGACAGTTTGGATAGTCTGTTTGATGAATATTTTGCCGACAAAAAGGAAGAGGAAAAAGCGAAAATCAAACAGACATTTGGCAGAGAGAAGGTGATTCTGGAAGCGCCGCAACGTATCCGCAGAGTGTGTATGGACATCGTCAGACACTATCGCGAACATATCCAACCCAACGGTTTCAAAGCGATGATTGTTACTTCATCCCGGCAGGCGGCGATTACCTATAAGGAGCAGTTGGATAAACAGGAAAATGCGCCACAATCTGCGGTCATCATTTCCGGTGACCACAATGACAACGAGCGATTTCGCAAATATACCGATAGCTCCAAGCACAAGCAGCAGATTAAGGATTTCAAGAAACCTTTCGGTGCGGGCGAAGGCCAGTCAGAACTCAGCTTTCTTATCGTTAAGGATATGTTACTGACGGGGTTTGACGCGCCGATTGCACAGGTTATGTATTTGGACCAAAAACTTACCGACCATTCTCTTCTGCAGGCAATTGCGCGGGTTAACCGCACTAATGAGAACAAGTTCAGGGGATATATTGTTGATTACTATGGCTTGTCTGACTATCTGAGTGAAGCATTGGAAATGTTCTCTACCGATGATGTTCGGGGTGCGCTGGTTGAACTCAAGGAAGAAATACCGAAGCTGAAGAATGCACACACTCGTGTTCTCAAGCGCTTTGATGGCATGGATTTGGATGACTTGGATGCATGCATCCTGTCCCTTGAGGACGAGGTTAAAAGACAGGCTTTCCAGACAGATTTTCGTAAATTCTCAAAACAGTTGGACATCATCCTGCCCGATGCCAAGGCAACACAGTTCCTGCAAGACCTGAAGCGACTCGGCAAGATTTCTGTCGGTGCAAGAAACCGCTACAGGGACGAGCAATTGGATATTGCGGGTGTGGGTGAGAAGGTGCGGGAGTTGATAGATGAGCATGTTCGCTCAACGGGTGTCAATCCGGAAATACCCCCTATTGACCTTTTAGCGAGCGATTATAAAGAGCAACTCGATCGGCACAAATCACCTCGTGCCAGAGCATCCGAGATTGAGAATGCCATCAGACACCACATCAAAGTCAACATTGATGAAGACCCCGAATACTATAAAAAGCTCTCTCAGAGATTGGAAGATATTATTCGCAAGCACGAAGAAAAGTGGGACGAACTGGTTCAATTGCTTTTGGATATGCGCGAAAACATTGAGAGTGACCGTCAAGGGCAGGCATCGGACTTGGGGCTTTCATCTACCGAACTGTCTTTTTACCATATTCTTATCGCAGAACTGGGTGCGGCAGAGGCTGGCGGGAAGGCAGGAGGTCAGCGTAGGGTGCAGAATCAATCATCGGTGTATCACGGAGAAAGTACTGTTGATGCGGAAAAGGAACAACAGGCAAAGGAGGTTGTGCGCGAACTGGTTCAAATGCTGGAAGAGGCAACGCAGATTGTGGACTTCTTTGACAAGTGGGACGAGCAGAGGCGGGTCAAACGCGATATTAAACGACTGGTGACCGATAACTTTGATGAGTCTCTTGTGGAACCTGTGACTGAACGGTTTATGGAACTGGCAAAGGTGAAGTTCAAATGATGGAAGAATTCGGGTTTCAAGTTGAAGTAGTGAGGACAGAGCGTAAGAAGTCGGCATCGATTCAGCTTGACGGTGGTCTTGTCAGAGTCAGAGTTCCAAAGTCTCTATCTGAAAGCCGTGTCCGTAGCTTGATTGCCAAACGCATCCCATGGATCAGGACGAAACTTAAGGAGCAAGCTGAACGGCCAGTTCCAAAACCTAAAGAGTATATTAGCGGTGAGGCCTTTCCTTATCTTGGCAGGAACTATCGGTTGAAAGTCGTAACGGGGAACGAGCCATCAATCAGGCTTAAGAATGGTTACTTGGTTGTGACTGCTCCCGCAGGGGAAGCCCGACAAAAGACGATTAAATGTCTATTAGAAAAGTGGTATCGGTCTCATGCGGAAGTGCGCTTGCAAGAAAAAGTTGAGAGACTGTCAAAAGTAGTCGGTGTGTCACCCGCATCAGTATCGGTCAGGAGCTATAAGTCCCGATGGGGGTCGTGTTCCGGCAAAGGTGATATCACCTATAACTGGAAAATTATTCTCGCACCTCATCGTATCGTGGACTATGTGGTGATACATGAACTTTGCCACTTGTTGGAACACAATCACTCACCCAGATACTGGAAGCATGTTGAGAGGTATGTCCCCGACTGGAAAGAGTGCAGAGACTGGCTACGGACAAACCCTATAAATCTCTGAGCAAGGCTCTGTTCACAGATGTGCGATGCTTCACAGATTTGATATTTGCCAAGTGGCTATGGCCTGCTTTGCCAACCACCTTTGGTAGTTGTTCAGAGCTTCGGCATCCCACTCCGGGTACTCCGCTATCTTGTTATTAATGGCGTATGGGGAATCTGCAAGTACCGCTTTTTTTTCCGCAAAAGGCTCCTGCCCCATATTATTGACCCCGGCCAGTATGGCCATGTTGCCTAACCGGTCTATTGCATCATGGTAATTATCCCTGCCGAAGTTTTCCTGCCACGCATCATCGGGCCGATAGGGCAAGATATGCTCAAGGGTGATGTCGACAGGGGGCTCATCTCCCTGAGTCACATGTTTTTCTATGGATTTAAGCAGGTACAGTATTTTTTTAGGGCTACGCCCGCTGGGCATGCTCTTCTCAGCAAAGGCACGGGCAAATTCCTCATCGTTCGGATAAATAGGGCGCAGCCCTTCGGCCAAATCCCGCATGTTGTCAATGTCGCCGCGCATTATCTTGTTGGCCAAGCGGCTGTACACGTTCTCTTGCGCATTGGGCATTTTGCCGCATATAACATTGTAGCGAACGGATATAACCGATACCCATTCCGTCAACTTTATGAAGTCCTTTTCATCAAATTTAAAGTATGCCGCCATAAGAAGGACCGCAGGCGTTCGTATGCCGAATGTCTTCAACACTTGCAAAGGCTGTTGGGGAGAAGGATGTTGTCCATCGCTATAGTCCTTCCAAAAGGAATCCTCCGGATTTTGCAGCGCCGCATACAGGGGCGCATATTTTTTGATGTCTTTCATATAGGGCATCACATCCTGTGTTTGGTTATCGGCAATCTGAGCTTTCAAGGCACGATACATATCTTTTTTTGGTGGCAACTTTTGTCTCATGCCATGATGGCAACGTAAAAACGCAGTGAAATTAGTTACGCCGAGTTGCTCTATGATGTTGCTCCACTGATTTTCAAAATCACTTAAATGGTCCTCGTTAACTGCGCCACCCCTATCCATCACCGAAAGCAAGTAATTTTTAAGCAGGTCCGGAGCAGACAGATGTATGCCGCGCGCATTCAGTGTTTCAAAAACCACATATGCATTTATATCGTCCTGTGTGGTGATGCTTGAAAACAACAGGTTGTCAGCTACGGAGTTTATGAATTCCGCCAGCTTCTCGCCATCAAAACCCTCGAATTTATTTTGGAAAAACTCCAAAGCTTTATTCAGACGGCGATTGGTGGCAGTCAGGTTTCTGAGATGGGGAACCTGATAGTCATTGTTGATAATGCTCTCGAAATGACTTTTGTTATGGCGGTTGAGTACCAGCTTGGGCCGGGTCTGCAAACTCACTGCATCAAATACGCCAAGATAAATATCTCTATAGTTTTCATATCTTCGTTTATTGGCATCCGCATCACATGATTCGTCTATTAATTGTTTGAAGCGTGTGAGCGCAGCCATAATTAATATGGTTGTGGTAGTGATGCGCTGTTGCCCGTCAATAATCTCGTAATGCTTGCTGTCTGTGCTCTGAAGCACTAAGTAGCCCATAAAATGCTGTTGTTTGTGCTCCCGCATTTTTTCTATGTCCTGCCAGAGCTCATCCCATTGGTCGGCCTCCCAAGCGTAGTCCTGCTGGAATTTGGGCACTGAGTAGCTTTTGCCATTGCTCATAATTTCGGCAAAGCTCTCGTTTTTAGGTTCTAAAGAGATTTTTTGATAGCTCATGCGTTTGCCTCCTGCAGAATATTTTACTCTGGCAGTAGGTTTTGCAAGATTGTATGGTGAATTAGCGCCTCATACTCCGAGCTATGCGGTAACCCGCCCCCTGCCACGCTATTCGACGGTGACGGACTTGGCGAGATTGCGCGGCTTGTCTATGTCGGTGCCTTTGAGCAGTGCGGTGTGGTATGCGAGCAGTTGCAGCGGGATGGTGAAGATAATCGGGGCGACGGTGTTCTCTTGTGCGTCCACTTGAATGATATTCACATTGTCGGATGATCTGAGGTTGGTTTTGGTCTCGGCAAACACATATAACTTGCCGCCCCGCGCTTGTACTTCCTGCAGGTTGGATTTGAGCTTTTCCAGCAGGTGGTCGTTGGGTGCGACGACGACAACGGGCATATCGCGATCGACCAGTGCGAGGGGGCCGTGCTTGAGTTCGCCGGCGGCGTAGGCTTCGGCGTGTATATATGAGATTTCTTTCATCTTGAGCGCGCCTTCCATCGCAATCGGATAGTGCTGCCCGCGCCCGAGAAACAGCGCGTGGTGTTTGTCGGCGTATTCTTGCGCCAGTGTTTTTATCTCGCTTTCAAGTGACAGGGCTTGCTCCAGCCGGGTCGGCAAGTTGCGCAGTTGCGCGACGAGGCTCTCAAGCATTTCATCCGACATGCCGTTGTGGCGCCCGATGAGGATGACCAGCAGGAGCAGGCTGACCAACTGCGTGGTGAAGGCTTTGGTTGATGCGACGCCTATCTCGGGGCCGGCATGCGTCATCAGTGCGTGGTCGGTGTCTCTGACCAGAGAGCTCTCCGCCACATTGCAAATCGCAAGTGTCGCAAGGTAGCCTTGTTGCGCCGCAAGGTGGGTTGCCGCCAGAGTATCTGCTGTTTCGCCGGATTGGGATATTGCTACGAACAAGGTGTCGGGGTTTATCACCTGCTTGCGGTAGCGGTATTCGCTGGCAATCTCAACCGTGCAATGGATGTTTGCCAACTCTTCAAACCAGTAGCGGGCGACCATGCCGGCATGCGAACTGGTGCCGCAGGCGACGATTTCAACCGCCCGCACTTTGTCCAGCACGTCGCTGAAGTCGGCGCTGATGATTTCTTCCGGCACCATGTCATCTAAAAAGCGTCCTTCAAGGGTGTCGGCGACCGCGCGCGGCTGTTCGTGTATCTCCTTTTGCATGAAGTGGTCAAAGCCGCCCATCTCTACCGCTTGCTGCGAGGCGGGCACTTCGCATCGCTCGCGCTCAATGACATTCAGGTCGCTGTCAAATACCGTGACGTCCGAGCGGCTGATGCGGGCGATGTCGTTGTTTTGCAGATAGATGAATTCACGCGTGATTGAGAGCATGGCTTGAATGTCCGATGCGGCGTAGTTGCCGTCATCGCCGATGCCGATAATCAGCGGGCTGCCTTTGCGCGCGAGCACGATGGATTCGGGGTGCTCGGCATCAAGCACGCTGAGTGCGTAAGCGCCTTCAAGTTCGCTCAGGGTGTCTCTGACGGCTGTCAGCAAGTCGCCGCCCTTATTGAGGCGGAGCATGATTTGGTGCGCTATCACCTCGGTGTCGGTCTCGGACTCAAAACTGAACCCGGCGGCAAGTTGTTGTTGCTTTAGCATCTCGTAGTTTTCTATGATGCCGTTGTGGACGACGACTACGCGGTCGTTGGATATGTGGGGGTGTGCGTTGGCTTCGTCCGGTGCGCCGTGGGTGGCCCATCGGGTGTGTGCGATGCCGATATTGCCGGAGCGCGGTTCGGCTTTGAGCGCGGCGGATAAATCTGCGACCCGTCCTATTCGGCGCACCCGCTGGATGCCGCCGTTAATCAGTGCGATGCCGGCAGAGTCGTAGCCGCGGTACTCCAACTGGTTGAGGCCGTTCAACAGCATGTCGCAAATGTTTTTATCGGAAACCGCTACAACAATTCCGCACATGGCTCAGTCCTTTTTGGGTCGCTTCCAGCCCTTGACAGTCTTCTGCTCGCTGCGAGACAAAGTCAGTTTGCCGGCTTCGGCGTCGCGGACGATGGTCGAACCGGCGCCGATGGTGGCGCCTGTGCCGATCGTGACCGGGGCGATGATTTGGGTGTCGGAGCCGATAAACACATCGTCGCCGATGACGGTGTTGTGTTTGTTGGTTCCGTCGTAATTGCACGTAATTGTGCCGGCTCCGATATTGACGTTTTTGCCGACCTCGCTGTCGCCTATGTAACTCAGGTGATTGATCTTGCTGCCTTCTTTAATCCGGCTTTTCTTGGTTTCTACGAAGTTGCCGATATGCACATTGTCATCTATTGATGTGGCGGGTCGGATTCTGGCGTGTGGGCCGATGCGACAGTTGCGACCGATGCGGGCGTCCTCAAGATGCGAGAACGGTTTGATGACCGAGTCGTCTGCGATAGTGACATCTTTCATGACTACATAGGGTCCGATTTGAACATTGTTTCCTATCGCGACCCTTCCTTCAAGCACAACACCGACGTCAAACAGGACGCCATCGCCTACGCTCACTTCGCCGCGAATGTCTATGCGCGCGGCATCTTTGAGAAAAGCCTTTTGCCCCAGTTCTTTTGCGCGCCGCCTTTGCATCAACCGTTCGGCTTCTTCAATTTCCGGAGGCTTGTTCACTCCCCGTGCCTCGGTAATGTCATCTACTTGCACCGCAGCAGTGGCAATGCCTTTCTTTACGGCCAGTCCCAAGCAATCGGTCAAATAGTACTCGCCTTGCTGGTTATCGGTATTGATTGCGTCAATGAGCTCACGCAACAAGCCGGCTTTTGCCGCCATCACGCCGACATTCACTTCGTCCAGCAAACATTGTTCCGGGGTGGCGTCCGCTTGTTCAATGATGCCTGTCAGTTGTCCGTTATCATCGCGCAAGATGCGTCCGTATCCTGTCGGGTCGGGAAGTTGCGTAGTGAGCAAAACGAGTTGCGCCTCTTGCAGACCTGCCAGCAGTTTTTGATATGTTGCCGCGCGCAATAGCGGCATATCCCCGTACGTGATTAACACTGTCTCATCATCACTGAGTTCAGGCAGGGCACACGCTACCGCGTGAGCGGTGCCTTGCTGCTTGTCCTGTTCGTGCCAGCGGAGTGATGTATCGGGGAATGCCGCCTTGACTTGTTCGCCTTTGTAGCCGATGACGATGTGGATTGAACCTGCGTCTATGTTCTGAATTTCTGCGATGACATGCTTGAGCATGGGCTCGCCCGCAAGGTCAAAGAGCACCTTCGGCACATCGCCCGGCATTCTCGTGCCTTGGCCCGCGGCAAGGATGATGACCGACGCTTGTTGCATAAGAAAGTCCGAAGTTTTGCGCAGTTAGTGAAAAGGGTTTTCTTGTTTCGGATTATACCGCAAGGCGGTTTATCTGTGTTTTTTGACCTTTCGTAATATTCGTTGTCGCGCCTTTGCTTGCCGAGGGCACACTGTTGTCGCTATGGGAAAGCATATGACAATTAATGAGTGGCCGGAATACGAGAGACCGCGAGAGAAACTGCTCGCTCGCGGTTCGGCGGCGTTATCCGATGCGGAATTGCTCGCCGTTATCATCGGTTCCGGCACGCGCGGCAATAGCGCGCTGGATATCGCGCGCACGCTGTTAAAAGACATCGGCGGCTTGAGAGAGATTCTGCATGCTTCCGAATCCGAGTTGTGCCGGTATAACGGTTTGGGCAAGGTGCATTACTCGCGCTTGCAGGCGGCGGTCGAAATATCGCGGCGCGCGCTGATGGAAACGGTCAAGCGCGGCGATATGTTTTCAAACGCCGACAGCGCGCGCAGGTTTCTGTCTCTGAAGATGCGCAACTATAAGAGCGAAGTGTTTGCGTGCATATTTTTGGACAAGCATCGTCGCGTGATAGAGTTTGAAGAACTGTTCAAGGGGACCGTCGATACCGCCAGTGTCCATCCGCGCGAGGTGATTAAGCGCGTTTTTCATCACAACGCCGCTTCGGTAATCTTTGTGCATAACCACCCGTCGGGTTTGTCCGAACCGAGTTCCGCAGACCGGTACATTACCAAAGAGTTAAAACAGACTTTGAAGTCAATCGATGTGCAGGTGCTGGATCACCTGATTGTCGGCGAAACGATTACCTCGTTTGCCGAGCGCGAATTGCTTTGAATGCCGCCCGCCAGAGCCATGCTCCGCTACTCTTACAAGGAGGACGCGATGCTAGCGCTAGCACTCTCCTCTCGTGGGAGAGTCGGTAAGCCAAGGGCGAAGCCCGCAGGCGCAGAGGAGAGGGTGAGCGATAGTGACGGTGTGCAAGAAGCCCCCTCACGCATCGTCCTTCGCCTGACGGTTCGGACTTTGCGCTTGCGAGTTTAAGGTCTGTCGGCAAAAAGCTCCGGGGCTTGCCGATAAATGCGGGCAAGGCAGTCCGCTAGCTTTGCGATGTGCTCTTCTTCGTGCGCAGAGGAGAGGGTGATACGCAAACGGGCGCCGTTCTTTGGCACGGTCGGGGGGCGTATCGCAGTCACTTGTATGCCCTCCCGGAATAATGCTTCGCTTAATGCCAGCGCGTTTTCCGCCGACCTTGTCATGACGGCTTGAATCGGCGACGGTGAGTCAATACATTCAATCCCGATTTGCCCGATGTGCTCCCTAAATTTGGCAATGTGCGCAAACAAACGTTCGCGACGCCATGTTTCGTTGCGAATGATCGCAAGGCTCGCGCTCGCGGCACACGCAAGAGCGGGCGGCGGCGCGGTCGTGTAAATATATGTTCGCGCTTTTTGTATCACAGTTTCTATCAGGTCGTCGTCGCCGGCGACAAAAGCGCCGAACACGCCCGCCGCTTTGCCGAGCGTTGCCATCAACACCGGCACATGCTTGCAGTCGAGTCGCAACATTTCACAGACCCCGGCGCCGGTGTCGCCGAACACGCCGAAGCCATGCGCGTCGTCCGCTATCAGCGTCGCTTCCCGTTCGGCGCAGAGCCCGGCTATCTCACGCAACGGCGCGATGTCGCCGTCCATGCTAAACACCGCATCGGTTGCAACCAGACAATGTTGCTCCTTGTCCAAGTTTGAAGCGAGAAATCGGGTGTCTTTGTGCGGGTAACGTTTTAACCGGGCGCGCGCGAGGATGCCCGCATCTACCATGGATGCGTGGTTCAGGCGGTCTTCAAAGACGATGCTGTGGCGGTTTGCCAAAGCGGTAATCACACCGAGGTTTGCCATGTATCCGGTGGAAAAAAGCGCCGCCCGTTTGCGACCGACAAAGTCCGCCAGATCTTCTTCCAGTCGGCGGTGTGCGGCGGTGTGACCGTTTATTAGATGTGCCGCACCGCTGCCGACGCCGTAGCGAGAGATGCCCTTTGTCAGCGCTGCGCCGATACGCGCATCGGTCGCAAGTCCGAGATAGTCGTTGCTGCAAAAGGAAATGACTTCGCGACCGTCGTAGCGGCGCGTAACGCCCGCAACGCCTTCCGCTATTTTTCGCTCGCGGTAGAGGGCGGCGCGGCGACGGTTGCGGAGTTCATTGTGCAGGTCTTTTCTCATGGCAATTAGTTGCGTTCTCCCGCTATTTTACTTTTAGTTTCAGGTATTTAGAACGGTTGCATGATTGCTTGTCATTCCGATGCTACCGTTCGTCATAAAAGTTTCTCACAAGCGCGTTGATTTGCATATGTTGCGTATTTTCAAAGAAGGCCGGCCGTGTTATATTCATGTTGGTGGCCTTCGGATATTTAACCAATTGGAGGCTATCATGGACGCACAAATGAATGACGCACAATACAACACACTTATAACAGCGATAGACAAGCTCGGAGTCGAACTGCATATGCTCAAGGAGGGGCAGCACAAGCTTGAAGAGGGGCAGCATAAGCTTGAAGAAGAAGTGCATACGCTCAAGGAGGGGCAGCACAAGCTTGAAGAAAAGATGCAAGAGCAACATCAGGGGACTATCCGCTGGGTGATGAGTTTGTTTGTAGCCGCACTGCTTGTGAATGGCCCTGTCATCGGAGCGATTGTCAGCTTTGTTATCCTGAAGCTAAATTAATCCTTATTGCATTCCGTTGCGCTCCGAAGGAGCGGCTCAATTTACAATGGCCGCTTCTGCGGAGCGGACAGCTCGCCCGCTCAATTCGGATTGCCGGCAGATTTGCCAACGAACGGCTCAATGCCGAGGCGGTCAAGCAACGCCCGGTCGCGTTGCATCGCAGGGTTGCTTGTCGTCAACAGCGTATCGCCGTCGCAGCGGCGCGTAACGCCCGCAACGCCTTCCGCTATTTTTCGCTCGCGGTAGAGGGCGGCGCGGCGACGGTTGCGGAGTTCATTGTGCAGGTCTTTTCTCATGGCAATTAGTTGCGTTCTCCCGCTATTTTACTTTTAGTTTCAGGTATTTAGAACGGTTGCATGATTGCTTGTCATTCCGATGCTACCGTTCGTCATAAAAGTTTCTCACAAGCGCGTTGATTTGCATATGTTGCGTATTTTCAAAGAAGGCCGGCTGTGTTATATTCATATTTGGTGGCCTTCGGATATTTAACCAATTGGAGGTTATCATGGATGCACAAATGAATGACGCACAATACAACACACTTATAACAGCGATAGACAAGCTCGGAGGCGAACTGCATATGCTCAAGGAGGGGCAACACAAGCTTGAGTATAAGCTTGGAGGCGAACTGCATACGCTCAAAGAAGAAGTGCATACGCTCAAGGAGGGGCAGCACAAGCTTGAAGAGAAGATGCAAGAGCAACATCAGGGGACTATCCGCTGGGTGATGAGTTTGTTTGTAGCCGCACTGCTTGTGAATGGCCCTGTCATCGGAGCGATTGTCAGCTTTGTTATCCTGAAGCTAAATTAATCCTTATTGCATTCCGTTGCGCTCCGAAGGAGCGGCTCAATTTACAATGGCCGCTTCTGCGGAGCGGACAGCTCGCCCGCTCAATTCGGATTGCCGGCAGATTTGCCAACGAACGGCTCAATGCCGAGGCGGTCAAGCAACGCCCGGTCGCGTTGCATCGCAGGGTTGCTTGTCGTCAACAGCGTATCGCCGTCGCAGCGGCGCGTAACGCCCGCAACGCCTTCCGCTATTTTTCGCTCGCGGCAGAGAGCGTCGCGGCGACGGTTGCGGAGTTCATTGCGCAGGTCTTTTCTCATGGCAATTAGTTGCGTTCTCCCGCTATTTTACTTTTAGTTTCAGGTATTTAGAACGGTTGCATGATTGCTTGTCATTCCGATGCTACCGTTCGTCATAAAAGTTTCTCACAAGCGCGTTGATTTGCATATGTTGCGTATTTTCAAAGAAGGCCGGCCGTGTTATATTCATGTTGGTGGCCTTCGGATATTTAACCAATTGGAGGCTATCATGGACGCACAAATGAATGACGCACAATACAACACACTTATAACTGCGATAGACAAGCTCGGAGGCGAAGTGCATATGCTCAAGGAGGGGCAGCACAGGCTTGAGAGTGAAGTGCATACGCTCAAGGAGGGGCAGCACAAGCTTGAAGAGAAGATGCAAGAGCAACATCAGGGGACTATCCGCTGGGTGATGAGTTTGTTTGTAGCCGCACTGCTTGTGAATGGCCCTGTCATCGGAGCGATTGTCAGCTTTGTTATCCTGAAGCTAAATTAATCCTTATTGCATTCCGTTGCGCTCCGAAGGAGCGGCTCAATTTACAATGGCCGCTTCTGCGGAGCGGACAGCTCGCCCGCTCAATTCGGATTGCCGGCAGATTTGCCAACGAACGGCTCAATGCCGAGGCGGTCAAGCAACGCCCGGTCGCGTTGCATCGCAGGGTTGCTTGTCGTCAACAGCGTATCGCCGTCGTAGCGGCGCGTAACGCCCGCCACGCCTTCCGATATTTTTCGCTCGCGGCAGAGAGCGTCGCGGCGACGGTTGTGGAGCTCATTGCGCAGGTCTTTTCTCATGGCCATTAGTTGAGTTCTCCCGTCACTTTACTTTTAGTTTCGGGTATTTAGAACGGTTGCATGACTGCTTGTCATTCCGATGCTACCGTTCGTCAAAAAAGTTTCTCACAAGCGCGCTGATTTTCATATGTTGCGTATTTTCAAAGAAGGCCGGCCGTGTTATATTCATATTGGTGGCCTTCGGATATTTAACCAATTGGAGGTTATCATGGACGCACAAATGAATGACGCACAATACAACACACTTATAACTGCGATAGACAAGCTCGGGGGTAGGTTGCATAAGCTTGAAGAAGAAGTGCATACGCTCAAGGAGGGGCAGCACAGGCTTGAGAGTGAAGTGCATACGCTTAAAGACAAGATGCAAGAGCAACATCAGGGGACTATCCGCTGGGTGATGAGTTTGTTTGTAGCCGCCTTGCTTGTGAATGGCCCTGTCATCGGAGCGATTGTCAGCTTTGTTATCCTGAAGCTAAATTAATCCTTATTGCATTCCGTTGCGCTCCGAAGGAGCGGCTCAATTTACAATGGCCGCTTCTGCGGAGCGGACAGCTCGCCCGCTCAATTCGGATTGCCGGCAGATTTGCCAACGAACGGCTCAATGCCGAGGCGGTCAAGCAACGCCCGGTCGCGTTGCATCGCAGGGTTGCTTGTCGTCAACAGCGTATCGCCATAGAAGATGGAGTTAGCGCCGGCCAGAAAGCACAAAGCCTGAGTCTCATCCGACATATTTTCGCGCCCGGCAGACAGTCGCACCCGCGCTTTGGGCATCAGAATGCGAGCCGCCGCAATCGTGCGCGCGAATTCAATCGGGTCCAACGCCTCTATGCCGCAGAGCGGCGTGCCCTCAACCTGCACCAGCATATTAATCGGCACCGACTCCGGGTGCGTCGGCATATTCGCAAGTTGCATCAGCAGGCCGGCGCGCACATCACGATTTTCCCCCATTCCAAGGATGCCGCCGCAACACACTTTGATACCGGCCCGGCGCAGGTTTTCAAGCGTGTCAAGACGCTCCTGATATGTGCGGGTCGTTATAATGTCGCCGTAGAACTCGGGCGCGGTGTCCAAATTATGGTTGTAGTAGTCAAGGCCGGCATCAGAAAGCCTCTCGGCTTGGCTATCGCTCAGCATCCCAAGCGTGACGCACGTTTCCATGCCCAACTCGGACACCGCCCGAATCATCTCAATGACCAGATCCAAGTTCTTATCGCTCGGCGAACGCCATGCCGCCCCCATGCAGAAACGATCGGCGCCATTTTCTTTCGCAGCCTTTGCGGCGCGGGTCACCTCCGCAACCGACAGCAGGCGTTCGACTTCGATGGGGGTTTTGTAACGCGCGCTTTGCGGGCAGTACGCGCAATCCTCGGGGCATGCTCCGGTTTTAATCGACAGCAAAGTGCTAATCTGCATTTTGCAAGGGTCGTGAAAGGCGCGATGCGCCTGTTGCGCCTTGTAGAGCAGGTCGCTAAAAGGCAAGCCCAGCAAATCGAGTACTTCCTGCCGCTGCCAATCGTTTCTAATGGATGGGGATGCGGTGTCCGTCATTAAAATGAATTTCAAAATTCCTCAGTTCCAGAGTTCATTGTAAAGCAACTTTCCGGCAAACCCCTCCAAGCGCTTTTTTAAGAGGCGTCACCGTCTCCGCTGTCATTCCAGTATCGGCAGGAACCCAGTCAGAAATGTATGTGTGTGGCTTATTTTGAGCCGTGATTCTACCGTTCATCCGATGAACATTACCGCTTGTCATATCGGGTTCAAAAAACACTTGAAATTGGCGCAGGATTGTGTTTTAACTTACCTATGGAAGATTCTAGCACTATTAAAAAAGTTTATAATGCGCTGAAGAAAGTGCCGAACATATCCGATGAGGAAGCATTTGACATGGCAGAAATGATGGGAGCAGTAACCAACATGGCGACCAAAGAGGACTTGCGGGAGTTGGCAGCGGCGACCAAGGAGGATCTGCGGGAGTTGGCAGCGGCGACCAAAGAGGACTTGCGGGAGTTGGCAGCGGCGACCAAAGAGGACTTGCGGGAGTTGGCAGCGGCGACCAAAGAGGATCTGCGGGAGTTGGCAGCGGCGACCAAGGAGGATCTGCGGGAGTTGGCAGCGGCGACCAAGGAGGATCTGCGGAAGTTGGAGATGGCGACCAAAGATTCCTTGCTGTATCGCACCTATGCCATTATCGGTATCTTAGGAACCCTTATCGGGGCGCTTGAATTCTTTGGCGGGTAATCCAGAGCAAGCGTCGCTTCATCTTATGGTTCAAATGCCGCCCCCGATACCCAAAGGCGCAAACCCTCACCCTAATTCCTTCAACCCAGAACATCACTCCAAAAGAAAGCGCCTCATAAAAGGGCCAAGCCGCACTGCTTGGAAAGCATGGGCTCAGCCAAGCAGGAGGCTGCCCTCAGCAACGCCGCGCAAGCAAGGCGTGATATGATAGCCACACAGCGGCTCCCTTTAATATCTGACAAACTTGCATCCAAACTTGCATCAAGCGACGAAAGTGATTTCTGGCAAGCACAACATCATTCGCGGGCGACACCGTTTCGGTCGCTATTGCGTGACACCGCATGCGCAGAATCCGCGCGCGCTGGTTGAGTGGATCGAAGCGCGCCGGTATCTGGATTGTGAGTCGCAAGCGCACTTGCTAAAGCAACGGAATCCCGGCCGCGCTAAAAACAAGCTGTTTGAGATGCAACCGGCGTTCCACCCGCGCCCCGCAGTGATGAAAGTCTGCTCGGTTGACCCGCGTTATCGGTGGCGCCGCCAAGCCGAGTTGTTTATCCGGCAGTGGTTCAGGGATTACAACCGGACGGCATTTCGGGGGTGTTGCGCGCTCTTTGCCAGCGGGGCGCCGGTTGCCGCTCCTCTGGCGTGGTGGCAGCACCACGAAAGTCTGTGGCGGCGCAAAACCTATTTTCTATACCAGAAAGTTCCGGCACAGATGTCGGTAAGAGGCTTGCTCGCACCGGATAGGGAACAGCAAATGCCTCCCGATGTTTGCCATGCGCTCGCAGCCAAGATAACAGCCGCAATCAGAGACATTCACGCGACACATTGGCGGCACAATGATATGCAACCGGGCAACATCCTGACTACTTTGCCACAGAGCTTTGACGCGGATACGATTCGCAACACGCCCATTTGCATTGTGGATTATGACCACTGTGCTCCGGTGAGATTACGTTGGTCTGCCATACGGCGGTTCTTCGATTTGAAATGCCTGAGCCAGGTTCGCCTGCCGCATGTGTCCGATGCGGAGTTGCTCGCATATTACTCAAAGGGCGCCGCATCGGGCGCCGCATCGGCGTTCTGGCTATTCACACTGAAATTTTGGAAGCGCGGAGGGTTCAATATTGCGCGGCAGATAAGAGGGCGCCGCCCGCAACGAACGCGCGGAGCGCACTTAAAACCGCGGCACAGGGCATAAGGCATGTCGGCGCGCTTCAAAACCATGGTCGGGAAGGCGCTGGGGAAAGCCGCCCGCCCGTCTGTCATTGAAGCGGTGCGCTCTGATTCTCTGACCTATCTTAGCAAGAGTGCGCTGCGGGATTTGCACAATCACGTGACCAAACTGGAAAGCAAAAAGGCGGATGGCTTGTTGATAGAGGCGGGCTGTGCGCTGGGCGGGTCGGCGATCGTAATCGCAGCGGCGAAGTCCAAAGAGCGGACGCGCGGAGCGCACTTAAAACCGCGGCACAGGGCATAAGGCATGTCGGCGCGTTTCAAAACCATGGTCAGGAAGGCGCTGGGGAAAGTTGCCCGCCCGTCTGTTATTGATGCGGTGCGCTCCGGCTCCCTGACCTATCTTAGCAAGAGCGCGCTACAGGATTTGCACAATCACGTCACCAGACTGGAAAGCAAAAAGGCGGACGGCCTGTTGATAGAGGCAGGCTGTGCGCTGGGCGGGTCGGCGATTGTAATCGCAACGGCGAAGTCTAAAGAGCGGCCTTTCCGCATATACGATGTATTCGGCATGATTCCTCCCCCATCCGACAAGGACGGCCAAGATGTTCACCGACGATATGCGACCATCGCCGACGGCGCGGCGAAGGGGCTCGGCAAGGGCAAGTACTACGGGTATGAAGAGAACCTCATCGCAAAGGTAGCGTATAATTTCAAGGAGCATAATGTCCCCGTCAAAGAGAACAACATCCGTTTAATCAAAGGTCGGTTTCAGGACACGATGCAGATTCAAGAACCGGTGGCGCTGGCGCACATAGACGGCGACTGGTACGAATCAGTCACGACGTGCCTTCAAAGGATTGAACCTCGCCTGATTCCCGGAGGGGTGTTGGTCATCGATGACTACGGTTGCTGGTCGGGGTGCAAAACGGCGGTCGATGAATACTTTGAGAACAAAAAGGGCAACTATGAATTCACAGAACGGGAGCGGCGGTTGCACATTATCAAAAGGAACGAGAGCGGTGTCAAAACAGGTTCAACAATCTAAAGCCACCTTTTTCAACCGGTACGCCGAAGTGTTTCGGGTCTTGCGAGAAGCCGTCCGCCGCGCATCGGGTTCCCATTTGGGCGGCGGCGCATTGCGCATCCTGTCGTTCGGGTGTTCTAACGGCGCGGAAATGCTCACAGCCCGCGCCTATTTCCCCGACGCGACCATTCTCGGCTGTGATACCGACCCTGACGCGCTCAGGCAAGCGGCGCGCGCGCTGAAAGACGATGACGGTCGAGTCTTCGTTTCAACACCGGAAGCGGTGCGCCGGCACGGCCCCTACAATGTGATTCTTGCAAACTCTGTCTTGTGTTCGTACCCAATCCCGGAAAACCTCACAAACCTGTCGGAGAAATTTCCCTTCTCACAATTTTCCGATTTGGGGGAGATGTTGATCGAGGCGTTAGCGCCGAAAGGGTGGTTTGTTCTCTACAATGCCAATTACAGCTTCAGGCGCCTCCCCGGCGCCGACGCGTTTAATGCGGTTGAGTCGCCTATGATTGAGGCGAATGGTTTCGCGGATAAATTTGCGCCGGACGGCACCCGCCTGACCCGCGCGGACACGGTGTCAGGGCAACGGACATATGACCATCGCCTTCTTGGGTCGGGGCTGACCGACCAAGACTTGCGCAATGTAATCTGGACGCGCGGGTCGCCGCCCCCCGTTTGGCCGCTCACCAATCCGGCGGCCACAAAAGGCGCGCTTGTGCTTGGGCGCGATCCCGTGCCGTTGTTAGCGGAGGGCAGGATTGCGGCGGGCTTGTATGCCGAGCGTTTTGATACCCCGTCCGGTCTCTTGCTTCGTCGCGAATGGCGCAAAGGCACCATCGGCGGAGACATTGCCCGTCTTGGGTCTTGGGACACCCGCGCCGGCCCGCCGCTTGCCGAGAACGGCTGGTTCAAGCCCGCTCATCGTCGCCGAGGGTATTGGAATACCGTAAAGTCTTTTTTCAACCCGCGAGACAATGGCCCGACTTAACGCATCGCGACAACGGACGTACGAAGAGAACGGTCTTTTTGCCAAGTCAATACCCGCCGGCTCCGTCGTTTTGGACGCGGGAGCGGGCGACTCAACGGTATAAGCATCTGTTTGCACATACGCGCTGCGAAGCCGCGCCCACGCTCCCCGCAAGACCTGCTCCGCGAACCGCAAAACCCGCAGCTTTGCTGGCAAGGTGAGAAGGGATGCGCTGAACCCATCTGCTCACAGCCGTGCTTCAATTTTTTAGCCAGAGGCTTTGCTAATTTAGAGCTCTTCCAATAACCCGAAGGCTACACGGGGCCCCAACCTACGTTTATTTCATGGTCTTTTTTAATAACTCTACCGTACCATGGATGCAGGATCCAGAGAGCTGACATCGTTGGGAATGTCTGATAATAATTTAGGTTCGAGACTCGGAGGGAGGAGTGGTGAATTTCGCGACTGGTACGCCGCTGAATTTCGCGACTGGTATATAGACCACGACGGGCTTATATGTCTAGAAAAGTCCGGGGGGAGGAGATCCTTAATTTGGGGTTGCGAAAACCTATGATGTGATTGTTCTGCATTATCGTTGTTGGTACCGCTCTGGTTTTCAGCGAATACATACGACAATGAAAAAATTAACAATACGATAAAAAATATTAAGCGTTTCATAATTTGCCTCCTAAAGATACCGAAATAAAATAATACAATAAGTTTCGGAAATGATGTGAAATATTTTATGCGGTGATTCATTAAGTTGTATGGCAACAATCACAATCGCCAAGCAAATTAGGCGATGGTTCCAATCTAAAATAGTCTAGCGTAGCCCTCAGCCATTTACTCTTCCGTGTTCTTGAGTGAGGCATGCATATTGACAATTTTTCTAGCAACCTTCGCACATCATGTCTGGCAGGCACCTCTCACTAGCTCCTTTAGCCAACAGACGGCGCATGCCTTCCGCTTTGTTTTGCGCTTCCTTCAGTTTTTCTGCAGACAATTTTTTAGCAATAGCATCTCGGGGAGATTCTGAATCCTCATGCCCGCTAGCTGCTGCAATAGAAAACCATACATATGCCCTTTCGTGGTTTTTCGGAACACCTCGTCCTTCTGCGTACATCGCACCGAGGTTGTGTTGCGCTACGGCATCACCTTGTTCAGCGGCGCAACGATACCATTTCATTGCCTTTTCGTAGTTTTGCGTAACACCTCGCCCTTTTGCGCACATCCAACCGAGATTGGATTGTGCTTCGGCTAACCTCTGATTAGCAGCAAGCCGATACCATTTTATTGCCCTTTCGTAGTTTTGCGTAACACCTATTCCATGTGCGTACATCCAGCCGAGGCTGAATTGTGCTTCGGCTAACTTCTGATTAGCAGCAAGCCGATACCATTTCACTGCCTTTTCATGGTTTTTTTGCGAAGCAACACTTCTTTCGCACATCACACCGAGGCTGGATTGTGCTTCGGCTAACCTCTGATTAGCAGCAAGCCGATACCACTTCACTGCCTCTTCGTAGTTTTGCGTAACACCTCTTTCATTTGCGTACATCAAGCCAAGGCTGAATTGTGCTTCGGCTAACTTCTGATTAGCAGCAAGCCAATACCATTTTATTGCCTCTTTGTAGTCTCGCGGAACACCTATTCCTTTTGCGTACATCCGACCGAGGCTGAATTGTGCTACGGCTAACTTCTGCTTAGCAGCAAGCTGAAACCAGTTCACTGCCTCTTTGTAGTTTTGCGGAACACCCTGCCCTTTTGCGTACATCCGACCGAGGCTGAATTGTGCATCGGCTGAACCCTGATCAGTAGCAAGCCGTATAAGTTCCTTCTCGCTAATTATGTTACTACCTTCTGGGTTTTTATCTGGTGCTTTTGCCTCCATTCTATTCTGGTTATCTTCATTAGCTTCCCCGTTTATCTCTGTTGTAGGTGGCGGACACCATTGTATGATGCCATGACATATTGGGCACATGGGGCAAATGTTGTGTGCTTTGTGTCATTGGCGCTTGCACGGCATCCATAGCAATGCAATGCCCGGGATGCGTTGCCTTAGAACCTTTGCAAGACAGGGCTTGCGCTACGGTGTGCTGTGCCGACGCGGGGTCGCGCACCCAAGCGCATCTTATCGGATGCACCGGCAATCAGTCGTGCGATAGCGCGCGGGCTATGTTTTTTGTTGAAGCCAAGAAGTCAGAATGCTCGCCGGCATACATGGCGCTCCCCAATCTCCGCATTATCAACGACCGCGCCTTGTAATGTTGCTTGGCCCGTATCGCCATCGGCATTGCTTTGACCTGACCGCCCCGCTCACGCATTCCCAACATGGCGGTTTTCCCGACCGCGCCCCGACCGGCACGGAGTTTCTTATTTGCATGCGTGTTTGATTCTTGACCGCCGATGCATGTTTCATCTGTTTCCACACCACCCTCAAGCATGAATGCTTCCTTCTGATATGCTTCACGGATGCGCCGAAGCACAAACCATGCTGTCTTCGGGTAATGCCCGACTCTGTTGGCAGTTGTAAAGATGATATGCCTTTGCCGGCTGTCAATACCGAGTAGCAAATCATCGCCCACTTTGCCGGTGGCGCGGGGGAGTGTTTGATGCCATGACATTGGCAATCCCCGTCGCGGTCGTCGGTGCCGCAGGCTACATCATCGGCACACCGCTTGGCATAGCCATCGCTACGCTATTGCGGTGATACGCCGCGGTTGGAATCCTTTGTTTCCGAGTTAGCATTGGGTTTCCACAAGTCAGGATTAACAGGCGGCGTTCTATAAAGCTCATCCAATAAGCCCTCGCGCAGTTTTTTCCAGTGGTCAACTATCTGCTCTTCCGCTATCTGTTTTTCTGTAGCGCTCGGATTCACTTTGCTTGGATTTATTTTCTCAATGCATCCGTAAATCCCTTCCAATCTCCGAAAAGGGTCAAGCCCTTCAACATTCTTAAATATTGTCCTTATGCTATCTATCGCACATGATAATTTAAATAACGCCTCTTCATATTCATTTGTTGAAGGGTTGGCTTTTCTAGCATATGCAACAGATAATTGAACAGATTCAAGAACTGCTCTCCACAATTCCTGCAATGCTTTTGCATGTGAAAGTCTGCTTTGAATGCAGTAAGCGATATAAGCAGAGGCAACGCCGAAAAGTAAGAGCGTCGCATCTCCCCAAAATTCGGAATACCTTTGATCAGCCAAACCCAAACCCAACAAGCCTACAGCCACAGCGAGCAATATTGCCCCGACTGAAACCACATGACATCTAAACTGTTTGCGTGACATTTTCTATTCCTTGCAAGGGCAAGCGCCGTTCGCAGGCGCCGTCTCGCTCTCTTTCCTCGATGTTTTCATGATCAATATTTTTATGAGTTTAAAAATTTTTCCAGGCATAGTGAATATTCCAAACCACCAAACCCCTTGCATAGTGAATCTTTTTCCAAACAACCGAACCCCTTTCCAACGAAGCCAAGCTCTAGGGCGCCACATTCCATTCGCTACACAAAAGGCATAATAAAGCCAATCTGCTTTCTCTCTAAACTCAGACCTTTTCATTGCTCCCATTTTTTCTTGTGATATCCCATATTCCAAACGCATCATTTGATACAAGGCATCATGAACAAGCGAAGCGAACATGCAGCCGCTTGTGTCAGGCACTGCGGTAGAACCATCCCAGCAATAGTTCTCCAATACTGTCAGAAACCCGTCTCCGGATAATGCAACTAATTTAATTCCGGCACGATTATTTATAGAATAATCTTCCCCTGTGTTTATTTTTGTATCACAGCAGATTGCCTGATCAACACAATAAAGCCACTCTTGACCTTCTCTTCTATTGCGATAACGCAAAGGTTTCTCTTCTGCGCCATTCATATTAATCCCCCTTTCACTGATGACTTTTCAGGTTTCACATTATCATGCTTTTTATTTCACCACAAGGTTATGTGAATAATGCCAGAAACATTTCGGATTCCTGGCTCCAACAAAAGCCGACAGCAACATCAACACATCGGCCGGCGTCAAAGGAACACCAGCGCAAGCTCCGTCTTGGCAAAGGTCTCAAGGCCACGCATCCCGTGCATTGCTATGGATACCGTACGCTGGTTTCTTCAAAGCCGGCGCCACTATCTGTTCACCGCACCCATAAACAATCTGCAAACAGTTTATGGAGCATAAACAACTTAAGGAATCACAAACAATTAAATATTGTTTGTGCTCCATGAAAAAGCCACAAACAACAGAGTTGTTTGTGCTCCATGAAAAAGCCACAAACAACAGAGTTGTTTGTGCTCTTATTACCGTGCCTCATTAAATGTTGTTTGCGTACCATGCTCGCATAGCCGATTTGGCTTCGCTATCGTTGCCTGTCGTGGTAACAGTACCGTCGCCTTCTTTATGAGGCTGGTGATGGCAACTTTTCCCAGCAAGATAGAGCAAGCGCTCACCGACAACGGCTCCGAGTTCTGCGGCGCGTTTAATCGCTACCTGCAAGAGCAGGTATCCGCCACTGCTACAACGTATCCCCAATGCCCGAAGATGAAGGCTCAAGGAACGCTTTGACCGCACTACTCAGGAAGAGTTTGTGGAACTTGAAAAGGGCTTGTTGATGGCTAAATATGCGGACATTTCAATAGTCGTCAGATAAAGTATCTGCCATGGTTTAACACCCAACGACCACACTATGGACTGGAACTTCAAGCACCCATGACACAAATCACACAATATTTGCCTAATGTGCCCAATGTGTCATGGCCTCATACATCCTTATCGGGGCGCTTGAATTCTTTAGCGGGTAATCCAAGCAGGCACTATTTTCCGCCCCCATTGCCGCCATCCCTCTGCTCAAAAAACGCCACATCAAGTCAACACCCTAGTATCCCGCAATCAAAGATTGCAATGCTACGCTGCTCAAAAGACACCACATCAACACCCTAGTCACTTGCGCTAACGCATTGAAACTACGGGGTTTTAGCATTGCGCGGGGGTAAGGCAACCGATTATAGTGTCCCGCCTTCCCAGACGGTGTGATACTATCGCCAAACAGCCTCAAAACAATATGTATTACTAAAGTATGGCTAAGAATATCATTATCTGTTCTGATGGAACTGGGAACAGTGGCGGGAAAACTAGGGATACAAACATTTGGCGCATATTCAACGCCGTTGATCGTAATGTGCCCGACTGCAAACAGATTACCTACTACGATGATGGCGTTGGAACTAGTAGTCTGAAGTTACTCCGGTTGCTTGGCGGCGCTTTTGGTTGGGGATTCAGTCGCAATGTCAGGCAGGCATACGAATTCCTTGCCAAGAATTACGAAGCCGGCGACAAGGTATTCCTCTTTCGTTTCAGTCGTGGCGCATTTACCGTACGCTCACTGGCCGGTGTGGTTGGGCATTGTGGGTTGGTTAAGCGTAACAGACTGATTGGGAAATCTTATCGACAACGAAAAAAATTGTTAAAAAAGATTATTTCTCGGTATCGGGACACCAGAAATGAGCCATGTGTTAGATACCAAAAAGTAGATATCCACTTTATTGGCGTGTGGGATACGGTTGATGCCGTAGGAGCGCCCTTTGATGGGTTGAAAAGATTTATTGGTTTTGTGACCAGACACCTTTTGCAGAAGCGGCTGTGGAAGTTTCGCGACCAAAAGCTTGGGAAGCATGTGCACAATGCTTATCACGCTTTATCGCTTGATGACGAACGCAAAACTTTCCACCCACTGGTTTGGGAGCATGATAATAGTCCTCCTAGCAAAGAGTGTAGCCCCTCTAACGGGGAGCAACAGCATATTGAACAGGTGTGGTTTGCCGGAGTGCATTCCAATGTTGGCGGCAGTTACCCCAAAGATTCCATGTCATTGGTATCTTTGGATTGGATGATGGGAGCGGCTGAAAAGTGTGAGTTGAAATTTATAGCAGGGCAACACGCTGACTACCGCAAGAATGCCGATGTGCACGGGAAGATGTATGACTCGCGCACGGGGCTTGGCATGTTCTACCGCCCCACGCTACGCAAAATAGAACAGGGTGTAATCCACCATAGCGTGTTTGAGCGAATCAAGCGATGCACTGACAACTATGCTCCTAAAATAATCCGCGAAGAGATTCCCTTACATAACCAAAGAGACGATAAGTCTCTGCCTTCGCCTCTCTTTCCGGGCCTGCCTGAAAAAGTCGTTGACAAACTATTCGAATCTGGCATACGACGGAAACGGTTGTATGTTCTTTCAATAGTGTTGCTATTGCCACTATTTTATATACTGGAGCCAGCCTCAATATTTGAGGCATTAACATACGGATCATTCTCTAAGTTGCTTAATAATCTGTTTGCATACTACAGTTGTTGTATAGCCAGCATTCTAGAAATCTGTGAGTGGCGCATATGTGGTTGCGAGTCAATATATGCTACGCTTGCATACTTATTTAGCTGTATTATTCCAACTTTCTTGACGGTGGCAGTGTTATCTCTTTATGGAACATTGCGATGGATTAAAGGCAGGGAAAATGACTCTGCCCTTCGCGCATGGCAAAGAGTTATGGAAAATGTACAGGAGTCAAAAGAGGAGGAGCCTCCCCACGAACCGGGCGGGCGGCATAGCAGGTCTGATGAAGACAATGTACAGAAGTCAAAAGAGGAGGAGTCCCCTCGCGAACCGGGTGGGTGGCGTAGCAGGTCTGATGAAGACAATGTACAGGAGTCAAAAGAGGAGGAGTCCCCTCGCGAACCGGGTGGGCGGCATAGCAGGTCTGATGAAGACAATGTACAGGAGTCGAAAGAAGAGTCCCCCCATGTTTGATATGCGACTGTTAAAGCTAACGATTATCATAATTAGCTGTTTCATGGTGATTGGTTGTCGCCCTTTACACAAAACTTTATTACCTGAAGATCCGGAAGGCAGGTCTATATATTCTTTCGGAGGCGATCGAGTCACCTCAGCCGGAGCTAACCAACTGCTTGACGAGAAACTTGAGAGTATCACTATAGAAGAACTGGTTATTATACTTGACCCTGAAGTATGTGACTCAAATGGCAAAGACTCAAATGGCGGAGAAAGGCCTTCATTCTGCAGTAACTCAAGTGACACAGGTGTACACTCATTTGGTAGTCGTCAAGGTAAGCCGGGAAAAAGTGCTGAAGAGGTCCTTGAATTGGAGAAAGAGTTGCAAAAAGCATTGCAAAAAGCAAATGAAAACGAAGAAGGAGGGTGCTCGAACTTGGCTCGAATTCAAGATTATTTCATTACAGTATCAAACCAACGCTGTAATTTATATTCCACCTATTTGACACGATTTAGCTCATTAACTGATGGAATCTTTGGCTCTATGTCAGTGGTGTTCGGAGGGGCTGGGGCTATGTTTCAATCAGAGAGTGCTACGCGTATTCTTTCGGGTCTTGCCGGGATATCTTCCGGAATCAGTGGCGAAATAAATCATGCTGTGTTCAAGGGCCAATTCGCAGAGCTAATACTTGATAATGTTAAAGAAGCGCGAAAGGACAAGTTGGAAGAGATAATGGCTAAGAGGAAGACGTGTTACTCAGAGGGGGGGGTAAGGCAACTGGCAAGGGATACAAGACAACTCGCAGAGGATGCAAAGAAGGATGCAAAGAAGCTAGCAGAGAAGACAGAGAAACTGGCAAAGAATGCAGAGAAACTAGCAAAGAATGCAGAGAAACTAGCAGAAGATACAAAGCAACTAGCAGAAGATACAAAGCAACTAGCAGAAGATACAAAGCAACTCGCAGAGGATGCAAAGCAACTCGCAGAGGATGCAAAGAAGGATACAAAGCAACTAGCAGAGGGTACAAAGAAACTAGCAGAGGATGCAAAGAAACTGGCAGAGGATGTAAAGAAGGATGCAGAGCAACTAGCAGAGAAGACAGGGAATCTGGCAAAGAATGCAGAGAAACTAGAAAAGGAGGATACAAAGAAACTAGCAGAAGATACAAAGCAACTAGCAGAGGGTACAAAGAAACTAGTGAAGAAGGCAGAGAAACTGGAAGGTGATACAAAGAAGCTGGCAGAGAGTGCAAGGCAACTAGCGGATAAGGCACAGGAACTACTAACAAAGGATGTAGAACCACTAGTACAGAGGACAAAGAGCCTGGCACAGGGCACACTAACAAAGGATAATACAAAGAAACTAGCAGAGAGTACAGAGAGACTGGCAAAGAAGGCAGAGAAACTAGCAAGAGATACAGGGCAACCATATATGGTTTCTGAAGCGCTTGTTGATGCGATCAACTACCACGGCATATGCAGTATAGGTTCCGGGCTAGCCAAAATGAAAGAGCAACTAGAGAAAGCAAAAAATCCATCACTTGACGTTTTCAAAGAGAGGGTGAAAGAATTTAATGAGATTAGGGAATTGCTAAATAGCACTGGCACCAAGGTAAGTAAGCAGGGGAGCAACTAGATAGGTAGGGACATCCGGGGTAAGAACGGACCGCCTTATGATGCCCTACATACCATTCAAAGGAACGCTATACTTCATGTAAAAAGAGTAGACTTAATATGGTTTTGAGTCCTGCCATTTTTCATCAACTAGGCGTCATGGTTCCATCATTTTTACTGGAACGGAAAAATATGATTATAGCCTTGCCCAAAGCTCCATACTATTGTCAGATACTTCTCTTCCGTTTCCTATACAATACTTGATAATCAAACACTCAGGGTGCCAAATTGTTATGGGTTTGTTAAATGGGTGACGATTAATAATTGGTGGGAAACAGACTTGTATAAGCACAGCATCATTCACGGGCGACATCGTTTCGGTCGCTATTGCGTGACACCGCATGTACAGAATTCGCGCGCGCTGGTTGAATGGATTGAAGCGTGCGAATTCCGCCGCTTTGAGAATGAGCAATATCACCTGAAACGTTGCTTTGGGCGTCGCAGAAGTCAGCTATACGGCATTCCTCTGCCGGGCATGCGGGGCGAGGCGGTCATGAAGATGTCGACAATCCATCCGGCTTACAAGTTGTCGCGCCGGACAGAGTTGTTTCTGCGCTCGCTATATCGTGATTACAACAAGGCCGCTTTCAAATATGCATTGGCTCTGCTCAATGCCGGAGCGCCGGTCGCGGAACCATTTGCTTTCTGGAGCGATTGGCGCAGCCGGTTTGACCGCAGAAGTTATCTGCTGTGCCGAAAAGTTCCCGGCGAGATGACCTTGTATGATCTGCTGCAAAAAATCTCACAGCCGGATGATGAGGCGGCACAACATATCACGCATAGCATACGTCGTCGCTTGATAGAAATTATGCGAAAGATGCACACCGCCAATCTTCGTCATGGCGACCCCCATCCGAATAACATATTGGTTAATACCGACTTGCTGCCGGAGCAAATCACGGCAGAGAGCGCCAAGACCCTGCCGATATTTTTCATTGACTTTGACCGCTGTTCGTCTGCATATGTTAAATGGTCGCCCATTAAAGAGTTCTTTGATTTGCGCGATATGGCGGAGGTCTGTCGCTGGAAAGAGAAGCGTATCTTAGCCAAAGAGTTGCCCGAAATTCTGTTCCCGGACGGGCCAACAATATGGCAACGCATGGCGATATGGTTTTGGTGCGAGGGCGGATTGCAATGGCGACAGCACTCGGCGACCCGCCGAAAAAAGAGAGGCAGGCATTTGAAAGAGCAATATCGCCGCGATTAAGCATCCGAGAGGCCCGTTGCAAGCGCGCCGGCATCTGATTTCAGAATGGGTATTGACTCAATAACAGGAAAGCCAAAGCCGGTATCTTTCGAGTAATAAAAGCCGCCGTAATCTTCAAGCGGAAAGTTGCTGCCCGGAGCCGAGCAGAGAACAGTATCGGGCTTATCGGGGAGTTCTCTGTCAGGCGCCCGAATCACAAAACACACAGTGGGATTCAGAGGGTTTCTGGGCTTGTCAATCTTTATTTTATCAACCACCGTGCCGCCGATTGCTTCGGCAATGCCATCAAGATTTTTAATATACCCGTATTGATCCATTCGCTTCTTGCCCTCGTCCGAATTGATTTCATAACATGGCTCAAAAAGCGCCAATGTTTTTCTTGCGACCCTAAAAAGCTCTTTTAAGATAGTCTCAAGTTTCCCCCCGTTAGGTTCCAGCGCATGGCTTGAAGTAATAACGTCTATTGAGCCGTCTTGCAGAGGAATTTCACAAATATTGGCGGCAAAGGGTCTGATATGTATTCCCGCCGGTTGCAGGTTTTTTTGCACATAGGCAAGTCCCTGATAGAGGCGAGACCAACTGGTGTCAAAAGCAAACACCTCTTTGGGATGCCCCAACCGGTTTAGCAGGCCGGGCAATGTGGTCATCTCGCCGGTTCCCACATCCAGCAACGAATCGCTATCGCTAACATACTGCCCAAGTATATCGGATAACTGCGAACAATATTGAGCGACAATCTGCGTGTTTGATTCGGCATCTCGGATATAGGAACCCGCTTGAAGGTCATAAGCCATTTCTATAATTTCCGTCGTATTCTGTTTGCAATCCCATTTCTCTCTGAGGAACGCGGTTATGTTTCTCCCTTCGGCATATTCTTTTTTGGCAGTTGCCATGTCGGAATATTTTGTGCGGCGCGGATTCATGGTTCTTTTGCGTTGCGGAATGTGTCAGTATGCAGCGTGTCTGAAATAGGTTTATGAGGCTTCTGCATTGCCAGAGATATCTGCGCGCAGCAATTTGAATGTTTTGTGTCCCGAGAGAGTTCTGTCATCGCTTGCGTGAAAACCGCTTTTCAGGAAAAACCGCTGTGCGCGCTGGTTACTGTCCAAAACAAATCCGTAAATTGCATCAAGATCATTCCAGCGCACAAAAGCCTCGTGACATGCGGTTTTCATAACCGACGAACCGCGCGGGCCGGCAAGTGTTATTTGCCGTTCGAACTCCTCGTTTGTGGGTTCCCCAAGCAGGTGTTTGTTGGTGATGGGCTGGTTGGCAACAAAATGCACGGGAGCCTTGTTTACGGAATTACTCATCATATAACTCCTCATCATCATATAGCTCCTTTAGTGTCCTAACAAAATCCACAGCCTCTCTTATCTCCTCATTCGCTTCGTCTTCGTATTTATCAACAATCTCATTTAATGTGTCATGGGTATCTGTGTCGGAAGTATTCTCCATCATTGCATATGTAAGGCCTGCTCTAATAGCAATCAATATCACAGACTCTGATGGATCCTCTATTTTTCTGGCCTCGTCATACACTTCCTTAAAAATCTTGTTTGCTTTTGATGGATTCTCTAAGTTGAGATAATCAATTCCTGAATAAACCTTCGCCGTAAGACGGATTTTTGCATTCGTCTTTGATGCTTCGTAAATCTCATCATAGGCTTTTATCGCTTCTGAAAAGCATTCTTTTTCTCCTAAATCTATAGCCATTTTTAAATCCTTCTCGGTAGGATTGGGATCTATTGTAATACTCTTACAAAGGTTCCCTTTTGCTGCTTCTGCTTCTGCTGCTTTTGCTTCTGTTGCTTCTGTTGCTTCTGCTTCTTTTGCTTTCGCTTTTGCATCTGCTTTCTTTTCAGCTGCTCCTGCCTCTACTTTTGCATCTGCTTTCTTTTCAGCTGCCCCTGCTTCTACTTTTGCATCTGCTTTCTTTTCAGCTGCCCCTGCTTTTGCTTTTGCTTCTGCTTTCTTTTCAGTTGCTTCTGCTTCTACTTTTGCATCTGCTTTCTTTTCAGTTGCTCCTGCTTCTACTTTTGCATCTGCTTTCTTTTCAGCTGCCCCTGCTTCGTCTTTTGCTTTTTTTGCTACTACTGCTGCTTCTGCTGCTTTTTCTGCTGCTTTTTCTGCTGCTTTTTCTGCTGCTACTTCTGCTTTTTCTACTGCTACTTCTGCTTTTTCTACTGCTACTCTTTCACCTACTCCTGCTGTTGCTTTTGCTTTTGCTTTTTCTGCTTCTACTCTTGCTTTTTCTGCCTCTGCTACTTTTGTTGCTACTTTTGCTTCTGCTTCTCGTACTTTTGCTTTTGCTCTCACTGCTTCTACTTCTGCTTTTTCTGCTACTACTTCTGCTTTTTCTTTTACTCTTGCTTCTTCTGCTACTACTGCTTTTACTTTTGCTAATTCTTCTGTCCTCACTACTTTGACTTCTGCTTTTGCTATTTTTGCTACTTCTTCTCCTGTTGTTGCTTTTGCTGCTAATGCTGCTGCTTCTGCTGCTAATGCTGCTGCTTCTGCTGCTAATGCTGCTGCTTCTGCTGCTAATGCTGCTGCTTCTGCTGCTAATGCTGCTGCTTCTGCTTTTTCTACTTGCTTCTCTATTCGATCTGAGAACTTAAACATCGTATCATCAACACGGAATGCCATAAGGACAAAGAGGCCGCCAACGATTGCCGCAAGTAGCGTGATGATTTGCTCATTGTATTTGTGGTGCTGGTTAGGTGCATTACCAGTGGCAGGTGCATTACCAGTGACAGAAACGAACACGGCCGCAAGACGGTTGATTTTCAAAGGTGCATTACCAGCGGCAGGTGTATTACCATTTCCATCTTTAGACATCGCTAATCGCTTAGATATCGCTATGACAGCAATAATGAGAGTAACAAGCATAGCGAGATGCATGATAGTTGCTGGCTCTAGCCAATCCTTTAGCCAATCCTTTAGCCAATCTGTTTCTCCTGCTACCCATGCCACACCTGCTATCACGAGAACAACAGCCAGCACAACTAGCAAAATACCTGCGAGCACTTTCTTTACTGCATCTTTCTCTGTTACATTTCCCTTATTTTTCTTTGCTATATTTTTCTTTTCTTCATTAGTCATACGACCCCTCCCCACAAAGTAATTATGACTAGCATATTGCCGGCTTTACGACACCCTGTCAAGCATGGAGATAAGCCGCATTATTACTGGCTTTTTGCCTAATTCCTTGCTCGCCAGCCGCTCAAAATGATAGAAATCCGATTGCCAAATCTTTACCAACCACAAGCCGCTTGCCGGTAGCAAAGAAGCCAAGAAGCGCCCGCAAGCCATCAAAGAATCCCTCCAAGAGGAGCACACTCCCCGAACACAGTCATACGGATGAGCCAGTCCGCATGAACAAGCACGGGGCGGGCAAAAGCGCTGCGAGTTTTGCAGTTCGCGAAGCAGGTCTTGCGGCGAGCGAGGGCCGCTGAGGAGTCTGCCGTCTTCAAGCAAGAAGGTCGGCGTTGCGGAGATGTTCAGGGTTCTGGTCAGAGCGAGGTTGTCGTCAAATCTCGGCGACTGCCTCCGGCGGCCGTTTGTGTTGTCGGTGCCGGCGCGGGACGGTGCTGCGATTGGTTAAGCCGTTAAGGTCATAGTTCTGATATGTATGATGCCAAGACACTCTTGCCGGGAAAGACTTCCATCACCAGCCTCACAAAGAAAGCGGTGGCACTGTTACACGATAGGCGGCGACAGCGAAACCGAACCGCTATGGCTATGCAAATCTACGGCGGTGAACGATAGCGGCACTGGCCTTGAAGAAACCAGCGCACGGTACCCATAGCAATGCACGGGATACGTGATCTTGAAATTCTTACCAAGACGGAGCTTGCGATGGCGTTCCTGTGATGCCGTAGCCAATGTGTTGATATTGCATGTCGGCTACATTTGTTGTTGAAGCCAAGAATCCAGAATATTTCTGGCATTATTCAGTCCAATATGTCATGGCATCATGCAATTTAATGATCGTCGGATAAAATATCTGCCATGGTTTAACACCCAGCGACCCACTATTTTCAATCCGCAAGACAATGGCCCGACTTAACTCATCACGACAACGGCTGTGCGAGGAGAACAGTCTTTTTGCCAAGTCAATACCCGCCGGCGCCATCGTTTTGGACGCAGGAGCGGGCGACCAACGATACAAGCATCTGTTTGCGCATACGCGCTACGAAGCTGCGGACTTCAAAAAGGTGGACAAAAAATATGCGCAGCCCGCTTATGTTTGCGACCTGACCGACATCCCCGTTGAGGATGCCAGGTTTGACTGCATACTGTTTAATCAGGTCATGGAGCATTTGCCCAATCCGCAGAAAGCGCTGGCAGAACTGTTCCGTGTGCTCAAGCCCGGCGGGCGGATGATTTATACCGGCCCCCTCTTTTACGAGGAACATGAAAAACCGTATGACTTTTTCAGATATACGCAGTTTGGCCTTCGTATGTTATTCGCCGATGCCGGGTTTGTGATCGATCGGTTGGATTGGATGGAAGGCTACTACGGCACACTCGGCTATCAACTGAAAGGAATGGCAAAACACCTGCCGATGAACCCGCAAGAGTTTGGCGGAGGGATTCTCGGCGCTTTGTCTGTTCCGCTAGTCTTTGCCGCCAGAATCAGCGCATATATATTGTCTATTTTCTTTCACCGGATGGAGATGCGATACAAATTCACCAAAAGAGGTTATCCTAAAAACTATGTGGCCATTCTTACCAAACCATCGTGAGCCATGACAGTTCGCGATAGCCATCCCAAGCGCATCAACTTGTTGGACACCGCGGTTTCCACTGCCAATTTGGGCGACCTGATAATTGTGGGTTCAATGCTTAAGGAACTCAGTTTCGTGTTGGATAAGCTTCATGTCACAAATGTTCCTACGCATGACTATATCGGGAAAGTGGGACGAAAGCTTATCCAAGAATCCCCGCTGAGTTTGATGCTGGGCACCAATATCTTGCAGTCAAAGCACAAAATGAATCGCGGCTGGCGGTTGCGCCGCGGGGATGCGGCTTCTCTGGCGAACAAGGTTCTCCTTTGCGGGGTGGGCTGGAGCAATTACGAAAAGCGAGTCAGATACAGGCAGAAACGCTTTTACCGCAAAGCGTTGAATAGCGAGTTGCTTCACTCTGTGCGCGACAGCCGGGTGCAAGAGATGTTGCATGCGATTGGCATTACAAATGTTGTCAACACCTCTTGCCTGACCACATGGTCGCTAAACGAAGAGCATTGCAAGGAGATACCGACTAAGAAATCAAGCAAGGCGGTCTTCACCGTCACGGGGCATAAGCCCTCTGATAGCGACCGGCTGATGTTATCTACTCTGGATACAATTTATGATGAGTTGCACTTCTGGCCTCAACAACTTGGGGATATGGAGTATTTTTTGAGTGTGGCAGATGAGGCAATGCTCAAGAAAGCAAATATAATTCCCCCCTCATTAAATGCTTACGATGCGTTTCTGGCAGAGAATGATACCGATTATGTCGGCACTCGCTTGCACGGCGGTATCCGTGCGTTGCAACACGATAAGGTCGGTCATCATAGGCATCGATGACCGCTCCTTGGAAATTCAGAAAGATATTAATTTGCCGGTGTTGGCCAGAAAAGATATTCGGAAACTGGGAGCAAGGTTGTTGTCCGGGTTTCCCACAGAATTGACTTTGCCTTTTAACCGCCTCTTCAGGAAGAGTGTGCGGAATTTGAAGAGGGTTTGTTGAGGACCAAATATGCGGACATTTCAATAATCGTCGGATAAATTGTCTGCTATGATTTAGCACCCAGCGACCACATTATGGACTGAAGATTCAAGCACTTAATGACACAGCACAATATTTACCCCATGGGCCCAATATGTCATGGCATCATACAAGTCTATCTATTGTGTGTTATATATGAAGTAGCATGAGCATGAGACAGCCTCAAGAGATTTAAATCTTGAAGTACCTGCCGAAGCTTGCTAGTTAATAATACCAAGGGGTAGGGATATGGGTACCTTAAGAAAATTATGGGAGCGCGTTGGCAGTCGGGCGAGGCTTTACTGGTCAAAGATATGGGGTCCCAGCGCATAATCAATATAGCCGCTTTGCTTATTGCGGGTGCTGGCGTTGTTATGACCTATCTCGAATATCTCGACAGCCAAATGGCCAATCAACGCAACGAGCAAGATGATTACAGGCAAGCGGTGGCCAATCTAGTCGACGAGAAACCCGCATCGGTGCGATTGGGCATCCTCAATCTTTATGACCTGAGCAAAAGAGACCCGGCCAAGAGCAAGGAGATCACTGAGATATTGAGCGCTCATCTTCGCGAAGCCACGCAAGCCCAAGAATATAAAAACTGCAAAGATGAGCCATCCGCCCCGATACAGTTCCTGATGGACAAGTTGAGCAAGTTGAATAAGGTCAACTTTGAACGCTGGAAAACCCATGACATCAGGCTCGAGCTGAATGAATCTTGTCTGAACGGGGCCGATCTGGAGAAGGAACACCTGCAAGGGGCGTACTTGTACGGGGCGCAGTTGCAGGGTGCGAACTTGGAAGGGGCTGGGTTGCAGGGTGCGGACTTGGAAGGGGCTGGGTTGCAGGGTGCGGACTTGGAAGGGGCGCAGTTGCAGGGGGCGTACTTGTACGGGGCGCAGTTGCAGGGGGCGTACTTGTACGGGGCGCAGTTGCAGGGTGCGAACTTGTACGGAGCGCAGTTGCAGGGGGCGTACTTGGAAGGGGCTGGGTTGCAGGGTGCGAACTTGGAAGGGGCGCAGTTGCAGGGTGCGAACTTGTACGGGGCGCAGTTGCAGGGTGCGAACTTGTACGGGGCGCAGTTGCAGGGTGCGAACTTGTACGGAGCGCAGTTGCAGGGTGCGGACTTGGAAGGGGCGCAGTTGCAGGGCACTACAGATGATGGTATGTGGGACCAGTCGCAACCTGACACGAACAACGACTGTAAAGGCGGGGATACAATTCTGGCCACAATTGAAAGGCGCATAGGGGAGCGCACCGGCAAGGAAACCAGCCTTGAAGGGGAAAATGTGGTGTTCAGTGGCGGATTGACCAAAGAGAAAATAACCGAGATCGAAGGAGTGCTGGATAAACTTGTCAAGGATGATTTGTTTGATGAACATGAAGCAGAACAATTGCCTGCATTGTTGCGAAAGCGACATACGGGCCCTAAGGTCTATGAGATACCCGAATCTGCCTCTACTGGCATACTCACAGAGAAGATGGTCAAGAACATCATAGATGAGTACAAGCAGAGCACTATGCCTGACGCATCAGAAGATGCTTGTCAGGAGTGAACACATAATCTGATGTGGGGTGTTGTAGTGACAGCAGGCAGCAGGCCATCCGCAGACCGTGCTGTTAGCCGATGGCCATTGACACAAACGGCTTTGTTGTCCCGCTTTGCGGTGTTGCGTCAAGCGCGCTTCAGACAGGCAGCCGCACTCCGCACTCCAGATGGCACCAGGTGCGGAGCGGTCGCGCCATGGCGGCACGACGTGCGCCAGACTTGGCCAGATGGTCGTAATATGGCGCAGTCACTGGCCTGCGGGGGCATTGACTCCCTGAATACGCCGCCCAGCTTGTCAACACAAGCAGGCCCAGCCCCACAACCGAGACGGATGATGATTGACGCAATCGCTTCCCACAGCATAGCCCTCGCCGCGCAAACACTGAATATGGCGATTGAATCCTGCGCCCGCATCCTGGCAGATGCGGTCACCCGCATAGCAGAACGCGCAATCTTTCTGGTCACATCTTTGACCGCCGCCATCCGCCTGTCCGCCGCCCACTTGACAGCACAAAAAGGACTCTATATGCTGGTTGCCAGCAACAGAGCCCGCCCGCGGGCCGCGCAACCGAGACAGATGATGACCAGAGCTACCGCCCCCCACAGCATCACCGGCCTGATGGACCGCATCGCAGAATTGCTGATGATAGTACTGTCCCCGGGCAATACTCAGAATCGCGTAGCGCAGGCATCTGCCTGTGGCTTTGCATATTTCTTAACCTTAACTTAATAGGAGTATATTATGTTTATCAAACTGACCAAAACCATCACCCTCATAGCTGCCGCCCTGATGATGACGACCATTGTTGCCGCCAGCGACACTGTTGAAGGAATCGTTAAAGATGCACAAGTGCTGTACAACTACTGCCGAAGCTCAGACCATGGCCGCAAGCCGAGAGCCTCATGCACGGTTGCTGTTAAGGTCAGCGAGGTAAGCCTAAGCCGCGACGACGACTATGTCTTGCTTAGTGGCGGAGCGGCACGATTCCGCAAGGCTGACGGATCGTACCAGAATCACGCGTCTGTCGAATTTGCCTACGATAATAATGGTCGCCCCACCAGTATGAGCTATCGGGAAAGCTGTAGCCGGGCCAGGTCATACAGAAGAAGCAAAACCTGCACCGTGCGGTCGTTGATTGCAGCGGTTGCTGTGCCGAGCGACAAGTATGAACAGGCCAAGGATTTTATTGACAAAGGCGAGTTGTCTCTGCAGTGCCGCATTGAAGAGAATGGTGCCATACTGGTATGCAACTTGAAGAGTAAGAAATACAGATCCAAAGCTATTAGGGGCGACAGGGTCAGCAACGATCCGACCAAGGTTATGACAAAGGTGAGCCAATGATAGGAAACCATAGACGAGTAAAAACACTACCGCCAAAACCAATAAAGCAGGTGCCCATATTATGGACGCATTGATTAAATGTCCGCGAGAGATCGGTATGATGGAAAGCGTCATACCGACGCGGAGCCAATATCCCGATTCCAAGAGGAATGATGCGACAACCCATAATGCAGCGCAGCCAGTTGCCAAGAGTGATGCAACTTCGGGTGGCTTTAATCTGGCGGATAGCCAGACCTTCTTGGATTGATTGGGCATGATACGATCTCCTTTGGGTCATGTTAATCGGCGATGTGCCGATGTTGGGTGTGCAATTGCACGGGTGGCAACCCGTATCCGCTTTGGAGGTTGGGCATTATGTGTTTATTCGTGCCCCTCGAGGTAACGAACTATCCTCTGGAATGACTCTGGAAACCAAGCACAAAAAGGAATCTATATGATGGTCGCCAGCAACAGAGCCCGCCCGCGGGTCGCACAACCGAGACAGATGATGACCAAGGCTACCGTCCCCCACAGCATCATCGGCCTGATGGACCGCATCGCAGAATTGCTGATGATAGTGCTGTCCCCCGGGCAATATTTAGAATCGCGTAGCGCAGGCATCCGCCCGCCGCTCAGGCAACCCTCACCTCTCAACTTTCCGAACATCCGCAACGCCAGCAATTCCGCTAGCGGGTGTAACCGTGCATTGCCGCAGGCATCTGCCTGTGGCTTTGCATGTTTCTTAACCTTAACTTAATAGGAGTATATTATGACTAATTCCAACCCAGACCAAAAGAAGTCGGCTTTATTGCGATGGTCCCCGATCATAATCAGTGCAGCCGCTGTGGTTATTGCGGGTGCTGGCGTTGTTATGACCTATCTTGAATATCGCGACGGTCAAAGGGCCGATCAACACAACGAGCAAGATGATTACAGGCAAGCGGCGGCCAGTCTGGTCGACAAGGAACCCGTATCGGTGCGATTGAGCATCCTCAATCTTTATGACCTGGCCAAAAGAGACCCGATCAGGAGCAAGGATATCACTGAGATGTTGAGTGCTCATCTTCGCGAAACCACGCAACTCTCACAATATCAGAGAGCCCACAAAGATGAGCCATCCGCCGAGATACAGTTCCTTATGGGCAAGTTGAGCGAGTTGAATGAGGTCAACTTTGAGCGCTGGAAAACCCGTGACATCAAGCTCGAACTGTATAACTCTTATCTGCGCGAGGCCAATCTGAAGAAGAAACACCTGCAAGGGGCGAACTTGGAAGAGGCGCAGTTGGAAGGGGCGTACTTGAGAGAGGCGCAGTTGCAGGGGGCGAACTTGGAGTGGGCGCAATTGCAGGGGGCGGACTTGGGCGAGGCGCAGTTGCAAGGGGCGTACTTGGAAGGGGCGGAGTTGCAAGGGGCGTACTTGGTCAAGGCGTACTTGGAAGGGGCGGAGTTGCAAGGGGCGTACTTGGAAGGGGCGGACTTGGTCGAGGCGCAGTTGCAAGGGGCGTGCTTGGAAGGGGCGGAGTTGCAAGGGGCGTACTTGGTCAAGGCGGACTTGGAGTGGGCGCAGCTGCAGGGTGCGAACTTGTACGAGGCGCAGTTGCAGGGTGCGAACTTGGAAGGGGCGGAGTTGCAGGGTGCGTACTTGGAGTGGGCGGAATTGCAGGAGGCGGACTTGGTCGAGGCGCAGTTGCAGGGTGCGAACTTGTACGGGGCGCAGTTGCAGGGTGCGAACTTGGAAGGGGCTGGGTTGCAGGGTGCGAACTTGTACGGGGCGCAGTTGCAGAAGGCGAACTTGGTCAAGGCGGACTTGGGCGAGGCGCAGTTGCAATGGGCGAACTTGGAAGGGGCGAACTTGGAAGGGGCGAACTTGAGAGAGGCGCAGTTGCAGGGTGCGAAAGTAAGCTGGGCACAGTTGACGACCCTGTATGACCACACCGAGCCCGAAGTATCGCCCTAGGCCAACAATGGCGATGACAGTACGCAGGTTGCGGATGCTACCGACGATACTAAAAGAGTCGCAGTCGTTGAAGAGGCAAAAGTGCTGTACAACTACTGCCGAAGCTCAGACCATGGCTACAAGCCGAGAGCCTCATGCACGGTTGTTGTTGATGCCAGCAAAGCAGGGAACAGCTATGTCTTGCTTAATGGCGAAGCGGCGCGATTCCACAAGGTTGACGGGTCGCACCATAAGTACGCGTCTGTCGAATTTGATAATAAGGAGCACCCCACCAGTATGAGCTATCGGGAAAGCTGTAGCCGGGCCAGGTCATACAGAAGAAGCAAAACCTGCACCGTGCGGTCGTTGATTGCAGCGGTTGCTGTGCCGAGCGCCAAGTATAAATATGCCCAGGGTTTTATTGAAAAAGGCGAGTTGTCTCTGCAGTGCCGTAGCCGCATTGAAGAGAATGGTACCATACTGGTATGCAACTTGAATAGTAAGGAATACAAATCCAAATATATTAGGGGCGACAGGGTCAGGGTCAGCAACGATCCGACCAAGGTTATGACAGAGGCAGACAATGATTAGGAAACAGACGAGTAAAAACACTACCGCCAAAACCAATAAAGTAGGTGCCCATATTATGGACGCATTGATTAAATGTCCGCGAGAGATCGGTATGATGGAAAGCGTCATACCGACGCGGAGCCAATATCCCGATTCCAAGAGGAATGATGCGACAACCCATAATGCAGCGCAGCCAGTTGCCAAGAGTGATGCAACTTCGGGTGGCTTTAATCTGGCGGATAGCCAGACCTTCTTGGATTGATTGGGCATGATACGATCTCCTTTGGGTCATGTTAATCGGCGATGTGCCGATGTTGGGTGTGCAATTGCACGGGTGGCGGCCCGTAGCCGGAATGGCCTTGGTACTGCCGGTGTTTGATGGATTGGCGCATGGTCTCGGTTTGCAGAATGCGCCCCGCCACAGTGGCCTGCGGCGGGGCTAGTTGATGGGTTGCGGCCGGGGCATAGCCTCCATCGCCAGCCCTGACGGCACAGGGTGCCACATGCATGGCACCCATCAGCATGGCGGTTGTGGCGGGGTTTGCGGTCTTGCTCATGATTGCCCCTCCAATGCTTCCCCTTTCAAGGGTTACCCCTTTATGTTATCCCGCGCCACCCCCTTGAACTTCTCATACGATCTCATGCCGCCCAGGCCCAGCAGACCGGCGGTCAGGCTAAACAGTGCCTCATCGTCCACGGCCAGCATCTGGCGGTACCCCTCCAGCTCCGTAGGTGTCATACCCCAACACCAAGCGGCAAGACCCAGCACCACTGACAAGCCCAGAAAGTGCCAGGCCAGACCGATTGCACATACCCACAGTATGGCGGGTCGGGCACCTGCGACAAATCTGCTCGGACGCTTTAAGTTGGTCAGGTTCTTCTCGTGGAGATTCTGGATCTCCTCCAATTTCTCGATGGCTTTATCGCGTTGCGTCTTGCCCTCGTTGCCCTTGAGAACCTTGATGAGCTCCCGGCTGGCCTTTATCAAGTTCGCTCCGCTACTAAGTGTGGCTTTGAGTATTTCCATGGTATTACCTCCTGTGCATAGGTATTTTTTAATCAAGGATTTCTCGCATAGTAGCAATGCCAGGAGAAAGTGTCAATCCCCTGTTTATGCCAAGACATATTGGGCACACGAAGCAAATTGTGATAAGTCTCAATCATTTCAAGGGTGCCATATCCAGCCAGCGACGCACGGATCGATAATCTCGATATGATGGCTTGCGAATGCCAAGCTTATAAGACAAATAGAGAAACGGGTTGGATGGAGCATCGTGTTGGGGTATGAGATTAAAGTCAAATAGTATCGGACGTGAACCGTGTCCGGGATGCATAGCCTTGAAACCCTTGCCAAGACGGAGCTTGCGCTGGTGTTCCTTTGACACCGTAGCCGATGTGTTGATATTGCTTGTCGGCTATGTTTTTTGTTGGAGCCAAGAATCCGGGATGTTTCTGGCATTATTCAGTCCAATATGCCATGGCATCATACAATTTAATGATTGTCGGATAAAATATCTGTCATGGTTTAATACCCAGCGACCACACTATGGACTGGAACTTCAAGCACCTATGACACAAATTACACAATGTTTGCCCCAGGTGTCCAATATGTCATGGCATCATACACAGAGTTGACTTTGCCTTTGCAAGATATCCAAAAGTGGAAAGATTCATTTCAGCAATTTTATGAGTGAGAGGTGGCTAAGTAGTAGCTAACGCCTAGTGACAGAGTATATAAATAAGTTGCCTAAGTTAGATATCCCTGAACTGAAAGTCTTTGAGTATATTGGCTCGGGGCGTCGCGCCTATGTGTATCGTGCGCACTGGGAAAATCGTGATGTTGTGGTGAAGCGATATGTGCCGGATTCCGAACAACGCTGTCAGAAGATTTGCGGAAAGTCGCTTGCTCAATTTGAGTATCAACGCAATCGTGATTTTTATGCTGTTGATTGCTTGCGCCCTTATTGTGCGGAGCCGTTTGCCTGTCTGACATCGGCGAGCGGCGAGCGGGTATTTGTACAGGAACATGTGGAAGGGCAAACCTTGTACAACTATATTGTCGAATCGGGATACTTGTCGGAAAAGCTGTTTGACATGGGAAAATTTATTGTCAAACAAGCGGAACAACACGGCATCCACGATTTGGATATGCCTGCTGTCAACATCAAAGTCATTCTCGCCGAGGGCAAGCCGCGATTGATTTTGACAGATTTTAATTTGATACCCCAGCACTATGCGCCCCCTAATCCGTTTCTTTATCTGGCTTATAAGCTTGGTTATCGCAAGCCGTCGCATCGCGACTGGCGGGCGGTGCACGAGTGGCTTCGTCTGGCGCCCCTAAAATGATTTATATGCTGCGGCAAGCTCTATTTGATGGGCGGTTGATTCTATGAAAATTGCTCAGGTTGTCGGTTTCATTAATCCTGCGGGTGGCATATTGCGTGTCGTAATGGCACTAGCGAATGCTTTTGCTAAAGCTGGTCATACAACAGATGTCATTTACTGGGACAACGAGGTTCCTACGCATGCAAAAACTGCAAGTGCACAATTTGTCAAGCTGAACATCTTCGGTTTGTCGCGACATAATATTCTCAGCAATATCATCCGCAAGATGGGAAAATTGATGTGGGGAGATTTTTCCTCCTATTTTTATTCGTTTTTTCTTACGCATCAAATGGAACGGTTTTTGGCACAAGGGGGTTACGACGCTGTTTTCTTTCACACCCCCTACAACTTCGGTTTTTATAGGCTGGCACAATCACACTTTGTCGTGGTGCATACCACACTGAGCATGGATTTGTTTGATTCTGTTTCGGAAGCCCGCCGCCGTTTGTTGCAAAGAGCGCTTCCGCGCATTTTCAGAGACAAGCATTTGATTGCGGTATCAAAAAGCGTGCGCGATGATTTGGTGAAAAACTTCGGCGCCGATTCCGCCAAAGCAACATATATTTATAACCCGTTTGACTTTGATGCAATTGTCGCCGCCAGTCAGAGCGAACCTCCTCCACACCATCGTCCTTATATTCTGGGTGCGGGCAGATATGTGCCGCCAAAGAACTTTGCGTTGTTAATACGAGCGTATGCGGAGGCTATGTGCGAAGAAGATCTGGTAATCATTGGCGATGGGAGGAGGGGAAGACGAGATTTACAAAAACTTGTCGAACAATTGGGAATACAGGATAGGGTGTATTTTGCCGGCTATCAACCTAATCCGTATCCATGGTTTCGCCATGCTCATTTGTTTGTGCTGTCATCTGACTGGGAAGGTTGTCCGATGGTAATCCCGGAGGCATTGGCCTGTAAAACTCCGGTGGTCAGTACCGATTGCCCAAGTGGCCCCAGAGAAATTCTCGGACATTGTGGGTTGCGGGATTATCTCGTACCGGTCGGCGATGTGGCGGCATTGGCAGGAAAGATGAGGGAGGCGCTCGCTAATCCGCCCGACCTTTCTGACATTGATGCAAAATTAAAAATATTTCAGGCGGATACGGTCGCTGAGCAATATCTCACTGTTATTAATGCGGCGAAGGAGAAAAGATAGAGCTTAGAGTCACACATCGTAAGCGAACAATCTCGTCTTGGATATGTCTGCTGTTAACATCAAAGCTATTCTCGTTGAGGGCAAGCCGCGATTAGTTCTGGCAGATTTTAATTTGATGCCCCAGCACTATGCGCCTCCTAATCCGTTTCTTTGTTTTGCTCATAAGCTTGGTTATCGTAAGCCATCATGTCGTGACTGGCGCGCTGTGAATGAGTGGCTTCGTTTGCACCTTTGAGGCAATTGATATGCTCGGTACATTTTTGTTTATAAAACATTTATTCTCATGAAAATCGCTCAGGTTGTCGGTTCCACTAATCCTGCGGGTGGCATATTGCGTGTCGTAGTGACGCTAGCGAGTGCCTTTGCCAAAGCCGGTCATACGACAGATATCATTTATTGGGACAACAAGGTTCCTGATCATGCAAAAAATGTAAGCGCGCGATTCGTCAAGATGAACCTCTTCGGTTTGTCGCGACATAATATTCTCAGCAATATCATCCGCAAGCTGGGAAAATTGATATGGGGAGACTTTTCCTCCTATTTTTATTCGTTTTTTCTTACGCATCAAATGGAACGGTTTTTGGCACAAGGGGGTTACGACGCTGTTTTCTTTCACACCCCCTACAACTTCGGTTTTTATAGGCTTGCACAATCACACTTTGTTGTGGTGCATACCACACTGAGCATGGATTTGTTTGATTCTGTTTCGGAAGCCCGCCGCCGTTTGTTGCAAAGAGCGCTTCCGCGCATTTTCAGAGACAAGCATTTGATCGCGGTATCAAAAAGCGTGCGCGATGATTTGGTGAAAAACTTCGGCGCCGATTCCGCCAAAGCGACATACATTTACAACCCGTTTGACTTTGACGCAATTGTCGCCGCCAGTCAAAGCGACCTCCCCCCGTACCATCGTCCTTATATTCTGGGTGCGGGCAGATATGTGCCGCCAAAGAACTTTGCGTTGTTGATACGAGCGTATGCGGAGGCTATGTGCGAGGAAGATCTGGTAATCATTGGCGATGGGAGGAGGGGAAGACGAGATTTACAAAAACTTGTCGAACAATTGGGAATACAGGATAGGGTGTATTTTGCCGGCTATCAACCTAATCCGTATCCATGGTTTCGCCATGCTCATTTGTTTGTGCTGTCATCTGACTGGGAAGGTTTTGCGATGGTAATCCCGGAGGCATTGGCCTGTAAAACTCCGGTGGTCAGTACCGACTGCCCGAGCGGCCCCAGAGAAATTCTCGGACACTGTGGGTTGCGGGATTATCTCGTGCCGGTCGGCGATGCGGCGGCATTGGCGGGAAAGATTAAGGAGGCACTCGCCAATCCGCCCGACCTTTCTGACATTGATGCAAAATTGAAAATATTTCAGGCCGATGCGGTCGCTGAGCAATATCTCACGGTGATTAATGCGGCGAAGGAGAAACGGTAGTATTGGATGTCACGCATCGGGCAAGGAAATAGGCAGCGTTTGTTCGCGAAGCCGTAATCCGGGGTTCTGAGAATCCTTCGGATTACCGGCGCGGGTTTTGTTTGATTCTTGCTATTGAGCCAGTTTCTTTAACGTCTCAATGTGTCGTGTGATTGACAGTGTGTCCCGAATATGTGCTATGGAATCTTCGGGTACCGGAGCGGGTTTTTGCAGAAACTCTTTGATGGCATCTGCCAGTTTCCGCACATCGCCGTGCGGCGTGACCCACCCCATGCCTTCGTCAATAATATCGGCGGCACCGACACGATCAGAGATGAATACGGGTAATCCGCTCAATATCGCTTCCGTAACCACTTGCCCAAACGGTTCGTAGCGCGACTGTAACATCACCGCATCGGACATGCGGTACACATCGACAACATTGTTGACATAGCCCAGCCAATGAATGAATGGCAAATCGGGAAACCTGCCGCGTCCCGCGCCGGCTACCAGAACTTCGCAGTCATCGCGTCTTAAATGCTCTATTGCCCGTATCACGGTCATCAGCCCTTTTCTGTGATGGTTATTTGAAACAAGCAAGAAGTACTTTTTGTCGGGCTTCAGAGCGTATCGGGTGCGAAGCTGTTTTTTTTCATTCGCACTTGGCGGGCGGAATGTTGCCGTAGTCGGGGGGGGCAGAATATCCACTCGTGCGGATGGGATACCGAGTAAGCGAACAACCTCGTCTTTTTGATTTTTTGAACGCACCAGCGTAATGCGAGCGCTGCGATACTTTTTCCAATCGTAATAAACTCGCACCCAATTCAACGGGTTCAATAATCGCCGTTTGTTTGTCAGCATATCCCCTATGTGAGTTCCGCAACAGATTGCAATATCGGGGCTGTAGGGTGTGCCGATGCCCAGTATCATGTCATACCGCCGCGCGGCTAATTGTCGGCGCAAGTAGCGGTTGAACCAAATGTAGCGGAGTTTTCTCGGGCACCATGACAGATTTTGGCGGTGGATTGTCAGCTTGGGTTGGGACAGAAGTTCCTCTGGCAACGCTACTTTGGTAGTGAAGCAATCAACCGTATCGCCCGCCTTCAACAGCGCCCGTATCATATTGCGAACATAGCGTTCGGCACCGCCGCTGGTGATTAACTTGTCTGTCAAAATAGCAATGTTCATCGGTTGGCCTCTTGAGAGCTATTCTAGCAATAGTATGAATTATTTCGTATAGCGAACGCAGAAACAACTCTAGCGGCGCGACAACTTGTGAGCCGGACGGATTGTTGACACCTTCATGACCGCCTCGCCCCGCATGCCCGGCAACTAAAACGGTGTCGTCAGTGGATGATGTTGTGCTTGCCGGAAATCACTTTCGTCGCTTGATGCAAGTTTGTCAGATATTAGAGGAAACCCTTATGTAAAGCCATTTTCTGCTAACTATTGACACGGATGCAATATTTGGTAATCTCTGGATTGAGTAGATTATAACAAAATCACAATGGCATCATTATGATGAATAGGTGATTGGGAGGATTAGTTATGACATATACTTCAAATAAACTTTTCTTGGCATTGACCGTAGTGCTGATGACGGTCGGTGCTATGCCTGCGCTGTCAGAAACAAAGAGCAGTATCTGGGAATTTTTCTGCCCAAACAAAAAAGATGCATCTTTTAACGATCCTGGTTGCTATGCTTCTATCATGTTTGGGCTTGAGTTTGGGACTACAGACATAACAACCGATATGGACAATACCCAAATCAAAGACAGTGAAACTGAACACCTAATCGGAGATGGAATTATCCAAAGCGAGCGGCTTGCATTGGGTGGATGGTTGGCTTCGAAGAATAACCCTTATACTCTTGGCGTTGAGGCTGACTCCACCCTATATAACGGATCTACCCACGAGTCTCTTGGTGGCATGGGCCGATGGCAAATGAAAAAGAATAGGAGTTACGGTATCACTGCCAAAATCGGCTACAAGCCCCCCAACTGTGGCGGAAAATGCTTAGTGTATTTTATTGGGGGTCATAGGTGGCTTTCGGCTATCGCCGAAGTGGAACCAGCCGGCCTGATACCAGATCAACCGATGATAGCTGGTTCTACGCGCCGTAATTTTGATGTTAGCGGAAATGAATTCGGAATTGGGGCTTATTTCCCTTTCTTTAATTTGTTGTGGGCAGATAATAACATGTGGAACATTGAGTATCGCCATGTGCGATATGATCTTGACTGGTCCTTCCAGACTGCGCAAAACACTTATAACCCTGACATTGGTGTGGATGAACATATTATTTGGTTCAATTTCTCACTCCCCAGATGAGTAGCAGAAAATAGTTTCCAGCATGCCAACAGTGGCATACCGGATGTGAGATTTTTTGTAGCAAATCATACAGGGTCATCCCACCGGGAACTTTTTGGCACAGCAGATAACTTCTGCGGTCAAACTGGCTACGCCGGTCGCTCCAGAAAGCAAATGGTTCCGCGACCGGCACCCCGGCATTGAGCAAAGCCAATGCATATTTGAAAGCGACCTTGTTGTAATCACGATATAGCGAGCGCAGAAACAACTCTGTCCGGCACGACAACTTGTAAGCCGGATGGATTGTCGACATCTTCATGACCGCCTCGCCCCGCATGCCCGGCAACCGAAACGGTGTCGCCCGTGAATGATGTTGTGCTTGCCGGAAATCACTTTTGTTGCTTGATGCAAGTTTGGATGCAAGTTTGTCAGGTATAGAGAAAACCTTTATGTAAAGCCATTTTCTGCTAACTATTGACACGGATGCAATATCTGGTTAGTCTCTGGATTGAGTAGATTATAACGAAATCACAACGGCATCATTATGATGAATAGGTGATTAGGAGGAAATAGTTATGACATATACTTCAAATAAACTTTTCTTGGCATTGACCGTAGTGCTGATGATGGTCGGTGCTATGCCTGCGCTATCAGAAACAAATAGCGGTATCTGGGAATCTCTCTGCCCAGACAAGGATGCATCTTTTAATGATATGTGTGCTATAGTCCAAATGGACATTTTCTGATTAATTAAGGAGGTATAGTGATGGTACGTAAGACAGTTCTTTTTGAAGGTGATTCGTGGTTTGCATATCCTCAAGACCCTATAGGCCCTTCCAATATTTATGAAAAGTTTAAGGCTATCAATGACGTTAGATCCAGTGAGGACAGATATAAGGTTTACTTTCAGCCGTATCCAGCGGATGCTTTTGGCACGCCTAGAGGGAGGCCTCTTTCTAAGAATGGTGATACGATAAAAGACATGGCATCTGATAAGAACATAGAGCTCTGGAAGATTCTAAAAAAATCAAAAGTGTGGGCACTGATTATCTCTGGGGGAGGGAATGATATTATTAAGTGGTTAGATAAGGGGCTATTAAAGACTTATGCGGGTGGGGCTGTGAAGACTAAGAGTCGAATTAACATAAAAGTGCTTAACCGAATGTTGGGAGAAATTGAGGAGGCTTATACGACACTCATGACAAGTTTGCAAAGAACCCGAAATCCCAGCATCCATGTTTTGGCGCATAATTATACTTTTTTGAAACCGAGCGGAGTATCTTCAGCGATTGGGTTTGGGCTTGTTGGCCTATTCAAGGGACCTTGGTTGCGACCTTCTTTTGAGGTGGCAGGGTATCCTTCTGAGGAGATTAGCACTACAGGCCAAGCGGTATGTGATTACGTGATGCAACAATTTTCCCAAAAGTTAGCTGACTTAGAAGGAAAATTTGGGAATTTCCGTTTGGTTAGAAGTCAAGATATACCTAAGTTAAGTGATTGCTTGGTTGACGAACTACACTTGAACCATACGGGATGCCACAAGGTTGCCCAAGAAATCATAAGCAAGTTGGATAATCTGTAAAGTTTAGATTAAGATTGCCTAGAACTTATCAGCGGAGGACAGATGGAGAACAAAGCACACAAAAGAATACCCGTAGCAGTAGCGGTGATTTTGTCACTTGTGTTGATTTTAACCATGCTTTATTTTTATAAAGTTGCATCAGCGAGTTATAGTGCTATGGTTCCAATGGTATTCATTTTAGGGTTTACTGGGGGGCTTATCAGCAAAATTCAGAGGTTGCGGAGGGGAGGAGAAGAAAACAGGGAAAGAAAGGAAAGTAGGCTGACTGCACTTATTCCAGATTATATACTTCCTTCCATTATAGGTGGGGTTTTTGCAATAATTTTGATGCTGGTATTTGATGGCGGACTTATTAAGGGGGTAGTGTTCCCTACTTATCCTGAGCCTAAAGATTTTCCAGTTAGGGATGCTACGGAATTCCTTATATGGGTAAAAACATATTACCCTATTAATGGTGGAGAGATTGCCAAGTTATGGGTTTGGTCCTTTTTAGCAGGGTTTAGTGAGCGGTTCGTTCTTGACATTCTTAGTGGGTTGAGTTCGCGGCGCGGAGGAAACAAATCAGAATCTTCATAATCTGGGTTTGCTAGTCATCTGTGGCGGAAGTAGCTATTTCATAGAAACCTTTGATGCGTAGCCGATGTGTTGATATTGCATGTCGGCTACGTTTTTTGTTGAGGTCAGGAATCCGGAATGCTTCTGGCATTATTCACTCCGTAGGAAGCTCGGACAACAATGTTGAACCCAGTTTCCGAATATCTTTTCTGGCCAACACCGGCAAATTAATGTCTTTCTGAATCTCCAAGGAGCGGTCATCGATGCCTATGATGACCGACCTTATCCCGTGTTGCAACGCACGGATACCGCCGTGCAAGCGAGTGCCGACATAATCGGTATCATTCTCTGCCAGAAACGCATCGTAAGCATTTAATGAGGGGGGAATTATATTTGCTTTCTTGAGCATTGCCTCATCTGCCACACTCAAAAAATACTCCATATCCCCAAGTTGCTGGGGCCAGAAGTGCAACTCATCATAAATTGTATCCAGAGTAGATAACATCAACCGATCGCTATCAGATGGCTTATGTCCCGTGACGGTGAAGACCGCCTTGCTTGATTTCTTAGTCGGTATCTTCTTGCAATGCTCTTCGCTTAGCGACCATGTGGTCAGGCAAGACGTGTTGACAACATTTGTAATGCCAATCGCATGCAACATCTCTTGCACCCGGCTATCGCGCACAGAGTGAAGCAACTCGCTATTCAGCGCTTTGTGGTAAAAGCGCTTCTGCCTGTACCTGACTCGTTTTTTGTAATTGCTCCAGCCCACCCCGCAAAGAAGAACTTTGTTCGCCAGAGAAGCCGCATCCCCGCGGCGCAACCGCCAGCCGCGATTCATTCTGTGCCTTGACTGCAAGATATTGGTGCCCAGCATCAGGCTCAGCGGGGATTCCCGAATCAGTTTCCGTCCCACTTTCCCGATATAGTCATGCGTGGGAACATTCGTGACATGAAGCTTATCCAACACGAAACTGAGTTCCTTAAGCATTGAACCCACAATTATTAAGTCACCTAAATTGGAAGTGGAAACTGCGGTGTCCAATAAGTTAATGCGCTTGAGACGGCTATCGTGAAATGTCATAGCTCACGATGGTTTGGTAAGAATGGCCACATAGTTTTTAGGATAACCTCTTTTGGTGAATTTGTATCGCATCTCCATCCGGTGAAAGAAAATAGACAATACATATGCGCTGATTCTGGCGGCAAAGACCAGCGGAACAGACAAAGCGCCGAGAATTCCTCCGCCAAATTCTTTCGGGTTCATCGGCAGGTGTTTTGCCATTCCTTTCAGTTGATAGCCGAGTGTGCTGTAGTAACCTTCCATCCAATCTAACCGATTAATCGTAAACCCAGCATCGGTGAATAACATACGAAGACCAAACTGTGTATATCTGAAAAAGTCATACGGTTTTTCATGCTCCTCGTAAAAGAGAGGACCGGTATAAATCATCCGGCCGCCGGGCTTGAGCACACGGAACAGTTCTGTCAGCGCTTTCTGCGGATTGGGCAAGTGCTCCATGACCTGATTAAACAGTATGCAGTCGAATCTGGCATCCTCAACGGGGATGTCGGTCAAGTCGCAAACATAAGCGGGCTGCGCGTATTTTTTGTCCACCTTTTTGAAGTCCGCGGCTTCGTAGCGCGTATGTGCAAACAGATGCTTGTATCGTTGGTCGCCCGCTCCCGCATCCAAAACGACGGCGCCGGCGGGTATTGACTTGGCAAAAAGGCTGTTCTCTTCGCACAGCCGTTGTCGTGATGAGTTAAGTCGGGCCATTGTCTCGCGGGTTGAAAAGAGTGGGTCGCTGGGTGTTAAACCATGACAGATATTTTATCCGACAATCATTGAATGTCCGAATGTCGGTCGGCAACAGACCCTATTCAGATTCCGCACATTCTTCCTGAAGTGCGCGGTTAAAGCGTTCCTTGAGCCTTCATTTTCGGATATTGGGGATAGGTATAGCGGTGGTTGGAGAAGTTGTTGATGTGTGCCGGGCGTATTGTGACCAATGGGAATATTGTTGGCTACCTTTCAAATGCTTCCTCATCGGATATGTTCGGCACTTTCTTCAGTGCATCATAAACCTCTTTCATAGTGCTAAACAAGATGGGGCCGCAACTCATTGGGCGGGGCGGGCGCATCCAGCAAGAAGTTCTTTGCTTCTGAGTCGCCGTGACGCCAGCCCAAATCGTGGATGCGCCGAATAGTCGCGCACATATTCGATAGCAGGGCGTCGGCGCATTCGCGCAAATGCGGGTTCTCTGATGCTTTCAGCGCGCGAAGCAACTTCTCGCCGTTCGTGCTTTTGTTGATCTTTTCATACATGAAATATGTTTTTGTGCGCATCCCTTTTCCGGTGCGCCAAAAGGCAATGGGCGTTGGGGCGGCGATGCCGAGTTTGCGTAATGCGCAACATGCCACAAATGCCTTCTTGTTGTGATCTCTGCCAATCCAATGCTTTAAGAACAGTTCAAGTTTGCGGTTCCATGGGTGGGTCGGATTAATCGTTGAGACTTTCATAACAACATCGCGATTGATACACGCCAAGCGGAACATATATACAAATCGCCCGCGGCTGACAGCGGTTTCAACTAAATGCTCATCGGTTTCATGTTGTTCAAACTCACGATTATTGAGCCACTGATCCAGTGCTTTGCTCGGTTTCGTGTTGTGCAAACTCACGATCATTGAGTCGCTAATCCGGTGCTTTGCTCGGCGAATGCGCATGGCTGGTTGTTATCGTTCCTTGACACAGGCGGTTCGGGCCATCCTGCTGACCTGCGTGAAAGAGTGAAAAACAATATTAGCCGAGAACTTTGACTCGAGCGTTGGCAGATGAGGGAGTCTGCGCTATGGCCGATTGACGATGCTAGGAATTGCGTTTCTTAGGTATTATTATGTTGCGCTCCCAGCGAGGTATGTGGTTATGGGCGCGAGGTATGCGGTTAGGCAGAGCAGGAGGACTCCGGTCAAGCCATTCTTTATGTAGATCTCTTCGTGAATCCATGAAATTATGGTCTAGCAGAGGAATCTCTTTGCCAGAAGCATCTGTAGCAAATGCATGCGGGAATGAAGGAAGCAACAAGACGATAAAAAGTATTAAGTGTTTCATAGTTCACCTCTAAGATACTGAAACAAAATCATACCATAAAACTCGGAAATGATGAGCAATATATTATGCGATTATTCAACAGGCTATATGATGCCATTGCATCTCAAGCAAATTAAGTGATAGTTCTAATCTAAAATGGCTGGGCATAATCTTTAGCTATTTACTCTTCCGCGCTTTTGAGTGAGGCATGCACATAGGGCAACGTTTTTAGCAATCTTTGCATATCATGGGCAGGTAATATCCATCCGCTTGTGATGTTCGGTAGCTTCAACTTGCGCGTCCGTTATCTTTTTGTAACGTTCGGTAGCCTCATCTTGCGCACCCGTCAGTTTTGTGCGGGACAACCGCTCGGCGAGCGTATCTCGGTACTCCTCTGCATATTTATTCCCGTTAGCTGTTGCAATAGAAAGCCATATATACGCTTCTTTGTAGTCTTTCTTCGGAACGCCTCGCCCGTCCGCATACATCACAGCTAGACTGTGTTGCGCCACGGCATCATTCTGTTTGGCAGCTTTACGATACCAGTCCACAGCCGTTCTATCATTCTGCGGAACGCCTCGCCCATTTGCGTACATCCAACCGAGATTGTATTGTGCTTCGGCTAACCTCTGTTCCGCGGCATCCTCAAACCATTTCACAGCCGTTCTATCATTCTGTGGAACGCCTCGTCCGCTTTCGTACATCCGGCCGAGATTGTTTTGTGCTTCGGCTAATCCCTGCTCCGCGGCTTTCCGATACCATTCCACAGCCTCTTTGTCATCTTTCTTAACACCATATCCATCTTCATGTAGCTGACCGAGGCCAAATTGTGCTACGGCTAACCCTTGTTTAGCGGCTTTCCGATACCATTTCACAGCCTCTTTGTCATTCTTCTTTTTATCGTCTTCCTCAACACCCCGCCCATTTGCGTACATCCAACCGAGCCTGTGTTGTGCTTCGTCTAACCCCTGTTCAGCGGCTTTTCGATACCATTTCACAGCCTCTTTGTCATCTTTCTCAACACCTCGCCCATTTGCGTACATCTGACCGAGAAGGTGTTGTGCTTCGGCTAACTTCTGATCAGTAGCTTTCCGGTACCATTTCACAGCCTCTTTGTCATCTTTCTCAACGCCTTGCCCCGTTGCGTACATCCGACCAAGGTCTTTTTGTGCTTCGGCAACCTTCTGATCAGCTAACGGTTGATCAGCTAACGGTTTTAAAATCGCAATAGCGTGCCAATACCATTCCACAGCCTTTTCACAATCTTCCTCAACGCCTTGCCCCTTTTCGTACATCTGACCGAGAAGGCGTTGTGCTTTGGGCAGCCCCTGTTTAGCGGCTTTCCGATACCATTTCACAGCCTCTTTGTCATTCTTCTCTTTATCATCTTCCTCAACGCCTCGCCCATCTGCGTACATCAAGCCGAGACTGTTTTGTGCTTCGGCTAATCCCTGCTTCGCGGCTTTTTGATACCACTTCACAGCCTCTTTGTCATCTTTCTCAACACCTTGCCCATTTTCGTACATCAAACCGAGACTGTATTGTGCTTCGGCTAACCCCTGCTTCGCGGCTTTCTGATACCATTTCACAGCCTTTTTGTCATCTTTCTCAACGCCTCGCCCATTTTCGTACATCAAACCGAGATTGTATTGTGCTCTAGCCGACCCCCGATTAGCAGCTCTCTGATACCATTCCACAGTCTTTTTGTCATCTTCCTCAACGCCTCGCCCATTTGCGTACATCAAACCGAGACTGCGTTGTGCTTCGGCTAGTCCCTGTTTAGCGGCTTTCCGATACCATTTCATAGCCTCTTTGTCATCTTTCTCAACGCCTCGCCCATTTTCGTACATCAAACCGAGACTGTATTGTGCTTCGGCTAACTCTTGCTTCGCGGCATCCTCAAACCACTTCACAGCCTTTTTGTCATCTTCCTCAACGCCTTGCCCATTTGCGTACATCCAACCGAGATGATATTGTGCTTCGGCCAACCCTCGTTTAGCGGCATCCTCAAACCACTTCACAGCCTTTTTGTCATTCTCCTTTTTATCGTCTTCCTCAACCCCTCGCTCATTTGCGTACATCCAACCGAGAAGGTATTGTGCTTCGGCTAACCCCTGTTTAGCAGCTTTTCGATACCACTTCACAGCCTTTTTGTCATCTTTCTCAACACCTCGCCCATCTTCGTACATCCAACCGAGAAGGTATTGTGCTTCGGCTAATCCCTGCTCCGCGGCCGCGGCTTTCCGATACCATTTCACAGCCTCTTTATAATCTTGTGTAACACCTTGCCCATTTGCGTACATCCAACCGAGACTGTTTTGTGCTTCGGCTAATCCCTGCTCCGCAGCTTTCCGATACCATTCCACAGCCTTTTTGTCATCTTTCTCAACGCCTCGCCCAGTTTCGTACATCAAACCGAGACTGTATTGTGCGAAGGCATCATATTGCCATGCCTTTTTCTCAACTTCGTTAAGGCTTGACAGGTGTGCGCAGTTACTTCCGCCGTTGCCATTTGATAGATTCTTTGCCCCCGCTGTGGTTGATGACTCATTTAGTATCTCCCTAGACATTTCTGGTTTTGCTACAAAAGTTACGCCTCCGATAGTTAGTTGTGTCAGCTGATCTAAAAACTTGTCTATCTCATTGTCATATTTATTTACGAACCAAAAACCCATCCCTGCCACTACGAGTGGCCATAATATATTGGCTTTAATCCTTAGCTTTTTCTCAGCAAGCACCAGTAAACCGAGAAAAATCACTGCAAGACAGAGAAAAGTAATTATTGGAGGCACATCCAGCCATCCATCAGCTATAAACACCCCTGCAACAGCTATTGCCAAAGCGAGCATAATTATTGGAGCAGGCAGATTAGACAGCCTAACTATTGCGCTATAAGTTTTTCGCAGGATATTCAAATTCATTTCAAGCTCCGGCTATGTTGCGATTGATGTTGGGGAGCCACGGAGGCAGCAAAGGAATCAACAACCTCCGTTTCGCTTCCCGGAAGTTCTCGTAATCGCCCGCATCGCATGCCACACCGGTGTCAGGGCCGTGTTCCGGTCCCTTGGCAAAACTCATGGCGCAGTTGGCAGACGCATAGCGTTGCCCATCGCCATTGCTTAGGTGTTTGCGGCGTTGCCTGTCATTGGCCAGCCGGCTTGCGACCTCACGAATTTCCTTTGCTGTCGCTCGACGGTAATTAGTCATATTTGTATCCTCTGTTACATCCCGTACGTTAGTACCATACAAGGAATTGATAATAGGAGCGCATAATGCCGGAAAAATTCCGGATTCCCGGCATCAATGCGACAGGCGGTATCGATACATCGGTTATACGGTAGCAGAGGCTTCTATAAAATAGCCGCTTCCGCCGCAAAGGAGGCATCTGCGAGTCCTGCGACCAAAGCCTATCGGTTAAAAGAGCATAAGACTTGAGTCTTTAGAGCCGTATCAGTTTGAGTCAGAGCAGTATCGATTTAAATTGTCAATGAACTCTTGTGAAATGCCTCCGCCCATATTAAAACTGTCATGAGGCGGGTCATAGGGTTGTCCTTCCTTCTTTCCGCTAGAAGCGTGAAACGCCACAATTTCATTTTTCGAGTTTATAAGGGGGCCGCCTGAAAAACCTTTTCGACCGGGGCAATTATGAAGAATAGTAAGAGGGTTTTTTTCTAAGGCATTTATAATCTTGCATCCCTGAACGAAACGAACCCTTTTGTTCTTAATGTGATACCCTGCGAACATTATGTCTGTGTCAAAGTTATGGTCTTTCTCAAAAGAAGCAAGCCTCGCTGCTCTTTTAGGAGCGGGCTTTTTTTTGCTCTTAATAGGAAGAACAATATAGTCATCGGCTCTGTCCGCGCCAGTTAATATCTTTTTTTTGCCAAGCAGCCCTTGTTTTTCCATTTTAGAAATAGCGCCAAGATCCAACTCATAACATTTTCCTTTGAGACAAAATTTTGAATTCTTTGCATAAGGCTCGCCTTTTTTACGGTTAAAAAGGGTATGAGCATTTGTAAAAATAAGATTATTCGCAGCGCATCTTTCTGTCCTTACAATAAAACCTGTGGAACTATAACTTTTTCCGTCTTTTCTTTGGGTTTTCACTCGGCCGACAAATCCTTCTAAAAAAGAAGCATCTTCTGGGCTGGCTTTGTAGTGCTCTAAGGCCTCATCAAAACTGCAACCTTCCGGAGGCTCTCCCTCTCCTCCGCAAAAGTGAGCGCCTTTTGACGTGCCGGACAGTGTTTCTGGAAGATTGATTCCTCCGTGTTCCATAACAAAGTTTGCGGCTTCTTTTGCAAAGCGCTTTGCAGAATACATAAGATGAGTGAGGCCGAAAGGTTGAAGCGGCAAGACTTTTGCAAAGTGCTTTGCAGAATACATAAAGTGGGGGGCACAGCTTTCTGCCTTTGCGGTTTGTGCAACAAGCGCAATGAAAAGAACTGCTATAAGTGCAGAAACTTTTTTCATTGCCTTAGTCTGGCAAAGCAATCCTTATGAGCACAAAGCGGCTGAGCACAAAGCGGCGCTGCTATGTCTATGCTTAGAGATGACCCGACAACATCACGAAACACGAACGGCCCAAACGCTGATGGCATTGTGAAGTTAATTGAATTTCTCGGATTCGCGTTGAGGAGAAACCCGATCCCATGGCATTCAAAGAGCGGAGCCTTCTCGGCCGCCACGACAAATTCTGACGGCGGATTGTCAGCTTGGGTTGGGACAGAAGCTCCTCCGGCAACGCTACTTTGGCAGCAAAGCAGTCAACCGCATCGCCCGCCTTCAACAGCGCCCGTATGACATTGCGAACATAGCATTCGCCGCCGCCGCCGGTGATTAACTTGTCTGTCAAAATAGCAATGCTCATCGGTTGACCTCTTGAGGGCTATTCTAGCAACAGCATGAATTATTCCGCATAGCGAACACAGAAACAACTCTCTCCGGCGCGACAACTTGTAAGCCGGGTGGATTGCCGGCATCTTCATAATCGCCTCGCCCCGCATGCCCGGCAGAGGGATACCGTATAGCTAGCTTCTGCGACATCCAAAGCAACGTTTCAAATGATATTGCTTATCCTCAAAGCGGCGGAATTCGTGCGCTTCAATCCATTCAATCAGCGCGCGCGGTTCTGTGTATGCGGTGTCACGCAATAGCGACCGAAGCGGTGTCGCCCGCGAATGATGTTATGCTTGCCGAGAATCGCTTTCGTTGCTTGATGCAAGTTTGTCAGATATTAAAGGAAACCCTTATGTAAAGTCATTTGATTTGAACATTGACTCGCTTCATCCCGAACTGCTGTATGTAATTTCTCTATTCCTCAGGATCCTGTCGCTTACGTTCTGCGGTAAGAGCGGCGGGGAACTGTTGTACGTAATTTCTCTATTCCTCGGATGAAAAATGCTTGATGGTTCATCACAGGCGCTTGTGCAAAAGCCGCTGTTTTGTATCTGATTGCCTATTCTGGTTACCGCGTGACTCTACTTAGCGGAGTACATCGGCGCAGAAGCTTGATTCTGTAGCGAGGCCATCGCCATCGGCTGGAGTGCGCCGATTAATATGAGCACATCGGCGCAGAATCTTGATTTTATAGCGAGATTGGATTGCTTGAACGGATGACGGTCGCCCTCGCAGTTGCAATCGGAGTTGCGGCATCAGTTTGACGCCCGCCCGCATTGCCGGGCACTATGCGCTGACATGGTTTGCCTTCTGTTGCTAGTGCGGCGGTGTTGGCCAGTGAGGAGCTAACTAGGGTCAGCATATTTTCGGTTGGAGCGCTCCCGAAGGGTGGGCTACGATCAACAGCCAGCAGGAGACTAATCTGCATAATCTGAGAGGTCTGTGTTTGATAGCAACTCAACACTCAATGACCCTTTGGCACGAGTGCATGGATATGTTTAGTAGCTAAGGTTGTGTGTAATTATGACAGGGCTTGTAAATCAGGCATTTATGGGTTGCTTGAGCAAAATGATTAGCACTTCACATAGTTTCTTGCTTACTGTCTACTTGTGAATTGCTATCGCTTGATTCCTGGGTAAGTATCCCTTTGCACACTGTTTCCCAAAGATTTATAAGATTGTTTGCCCCGTCTTGAAACTGCTCTTGTTCCTCCAAGAGTGCCTCTCTTGTAAGAGCCGTCTCTCCTTCGGTACGCTTTTCTGTGAGCTTCATTCGCTTATCAAAACGATTAATCGCTTTCTCGCGTAGTGCAATTCCCCTTTCAAGAATACTGATACATTTACGCTTTAAACGTGAGTCATACGTTTTCTGGACTATTCCTTGTATAGCGTCACCTATCGCTTTCATATTACTTGTAGAGACAGATGTGACTTCTTGTCCATCTGAGATGCTCCTACGGATGGTAGTAGATGTGCTAGAGTTAGGAGAGGCGACCAGACTCATGGCAGGTGCAACAACGGCTCCTGTTAGTTGTTCAATGGCAAGCGCACCAACCAGAATATCTTGAAACTGTTCATGCATCTCAACAAACTTTTTCTCAGTTATAGCCTTGTTGAAATAAGCCTCGCAAGCTCTGTATAGTGCATCCCGCATCAATTGGATAGACTGGGTTCTCAAACCAATATATCCGGAAGATTTTGCAAAAGCGGCACTTAATAATTCCTTCTTGTCTTCAGCACTAAAATCCCTACCGAGTGTTGATGAAAAAGCCATAATCGCATCAGGACTTGGTTCCGCACACAGCCGTGAGCCACCATATTCATCCTTTCCCGCATAGACAAGTCTTTGTTCTGCATCAAGGTGGATTGCTTTATCGCCACTCAGCGAACTGATTCGGTCTATAGAATGAAAGTTGGCACATCCAGACAGCAAGGATATAACCAGCATAATAAGTGTTAATGTTAAAACTCTATCCCACAATTTCATGTTCAGTTTCCTCTCTCTGTATATCAAAGCTGTTTGTCAGTCTAGCGCAAAGTAGTACCGGTACCGGTTAGTACGTGCTCTTTTTTCTGCTACTACGCAGTCACGGTAATCCCTCAGATCCGCACGATAATTCCTTTGCAACTGGTGCCATTTTGCACCACATTCCTTCCGAGAACCTCCATTCTCAATGCAAATATCAACATACCTACTATAGGGCCTATCTGGTTTCAGGCAATCACTCCAAGCATAACTAACTGTGGGAGCAAGCGCGACTATTAAGATGGTTAAAAAATATTTTTTCATTGCATTTTCCCTCATGTTTGTTTATTGAATAAAGCCATGATACTAATTAATAAAGTGTCACGGTTGTAGGTAGTATATAGCATGACTGAATTATGATGTCAAGACATTGTTTGATGCCATGACATATTGGACACCTGAGCAAATATTGTGTGTCATTAAGTGCTTGAATCTTCAATTCATAGCGTGGTCTTTGTGAATAATGCTGGAAACATTCCAGATTATCGGTTTCAGCAAAAGCCGACATGCAATATCAACACATCGGCTACGACATCAAAGGAACGTCAGCGCAAGCTCCGTCTTAGCAAAAGTTTCAAGACAACGCATTCCGTGCATTGTTATGGATACCGTGCAACGGTTTCTTCAAAGCCGGTGCTACTATCTGTTCACCGCCGTAGATTTGCATAGGGGCTTATACAATACCAGCCACCCATCTATGAGGACATAAGCCCCTACTCTGCGTGAAGGATAATGCGTTTGGCTTTCCTCGTCCCTGACTCCGAATCACATTTTTCTAACATCAATTTACTGCCAGTCCACCTGGATTTTAAGATAGTATCCACATATGTCTCGATGCCCGTTGAGATATCATCTGTGTCCCACTTCGTGGAGGACTCATCCCTGTCCACACACTCCACCCAATGCAAAGGGCCGGGATACTCCGCCTCGCCGGCCCATGTCTCATCGTTGGCAGAAAGCGAAGCGGAATCTATATCCGGGCACTTGTTAAAGCCAGGGTTTATGTCACCATATTCATCCTCATAGTCAGCGACTTCTTCAAAGCAGTAGTGTGCCTTGATACCTTGATCGCATCTGTTCCTAAGCACATAGTCATTGTCCCTATAGTCATCGTCATAGCGAATCCAAGCAGTTTTAGCATCCTTGACCCGAATCAATTCAAGGCAGTCTTTTGCCCACGCTGGCGACGCTCCCAACACGGATGTGGTTAGAAGCATGGTCAAAAGTATTTTTCTCAGATTAGGATCGCGTGCATGCGCCATCGTTAAACCTCCTGTGTTACTAAGGGATGGGAATCTGTGCGGTTGCACAGGGTGCGGCGGTCAGCGATGCGGGATGCGCACTGACCGATAATCTTGCTGCAAAGGCCATTGGCGCCGAACGAAATGATGCGGTGCGCGGGGGACTATTATTCAATGTGGCGTTTGATGCCATGACATACTGGGCATGGGGGCAAATGTTGTGCTGTGTCATGGTTGCTTGAAGCTTCAGTTCGTAGTGTGGTCCCTTAGCGATGCTTTGGTGTTAAGCCATAGCAGATAGTCTATCCGACAATCATTAAATGTCCGCATGTCGGCTTTTGTTGATGCCAGGAATCCGGAGTGTTTCTGGCATTATTCGCTCATCGCATTAGATTTTCTGCAAACTAAGATGAACGCTAAAAAAGAAGCTTTTCATACAAGGCTCTATCGGTTAAAAGGGCATAAGACTTCAGTCTTTAGAGTCGTATCAATTTGAGTCAGAGCAATATCGATTCAAATTATCAATGAGCTTTTGTGAAATAGCGCCGCCCATATTAAAGCTGTCATTATGCGGGTCATAGGGCTGTCCGTTCTTCCCCTTTCCGGAAGCATGAAACGCCACCACTTCATTGTCAGAGTTTATAAGAGGAGCGCCTGAAGAACCCCCTTGACCCGGGCAATTATGAAAAAGAGTAAGAGGATTTTCAGCCATGATATGTTTAATCTTGCACTGCCGAAGAGAATAGATTTTTTTATTATCAATATGATACCCTGCAGACCGTATGCCCACATTCCAATGATTGGATTTTTCAAAAGGAATAAGCTTTGCCACCCTCTGAGGAGCGGGCCTTTTTTTGCCTTTGATAGGAAGGACAATATAGTCAAGGGCTCTTTCCTTATTGCGTGTTATCTGCTTTCTGCCAAGCAACCCCTGTTTTTCCATTTTAGAAATGGCATCAAGATCCAACTCATAACATGTTCCTTTGAGACAGAACTTTGAATTTTTTGCGACAATCTCCCCTGTTTTGCGGTTAAAGAAAGCATGAGAGTTCGTAAAAATAAGATTGTTTCCGGCGCAAGTTTCCGTTCTTACAATAAAACCTGTGGCGGCATAACTTACTCCGTCTTTTTTTTGAGTTTCCAATTGACCGACAAACTCTTCTAAAAAAGTAGCATCCTCTGGGCTGGCTTTGTAGTACTCTAAGGCCTCATCAAAACTGCAACCCGCCGGAGGCTCTCCTTCTCCTCCGCAAAAGTAAGCGCCTTTTGACGTGCCGGACAGCGCTTCTAAAAGACTTATTCCCCCATGTTTCATAACAAAGTTTGCGGCCTCTTTTGCAAAGCGCTTTGCAGAATACACAAAGTGGGGGGCACAGTTTTCCGCCTTTGCGCTCTGTGCAACAAGCGCAATAAAAAGAGCCGCTATGAGTGGTGCAGAAATTTTTTTCATCGCCTTAGTTTAGCAAAGCAATCTTTATTGGGCACAAGCGGCGTTGCCATGTCTATGTTCAGAGATGCCGACAATGGAGGTTTCTATGGAATAGTTGCTTCCGCATTACAGGAGGCATCCATGAGTCCTACGACCAAAGCTCTATCGGTTAAAAGGGCACAAGACTCCAGTCTTTAGAGCCGTATCAATTTGAGTCGGAGCAATATCGGTTTAAATTATCAATGAGCTTTTGTGAAATAGCGCCGCCCATATTAAAGCTGTCATTATGCGGGTCATAGGCTTGTCCGTTCTTCCCCTTTCCGGAAGCATGAAACGCCACAACTTCATTGTCAGAGTTTATAAGAGGAGCGCCTGAAGAACCCCCTTGACCCGGGCAATTATGAAAAAGAGCAAGAGGATTTTCAGCCATGATATGTTTAATCTTGCACTGCCGAAGGGAATAGATTTTTTTATTGTCAACATGATACCCTGCAAACCGTATGCCCACATTCCAATGATTAGATTTTTCAAAAGGAATAAGCGTTGCCACCCTTTGAGGGGCAGGCCTTTTTTTGCCTTTAATAGGAAGAACAATATAGTCAAAGGCTCTTTCTTTGTTACGGGTTATCTGTTTTCTGCCAAGTAGCCCCTGTTTTTCCATTTTAGAAATGGCATCAAGATCCAACTCATAACATGTTCCTTTGAGACAGAACTTTGAATTTTTTGCGACAAGCTCCCCTGTTTTGCGGTTAAAGAAAGCATGAGAGTTCGTAAAAATAAGATTGTTTCCGGCGCAAGTTTCCGTTCTTACAATAAAACCTGTGGCGGCATAACTTACTCCGTCTTTTTTTTGAGTTTCCAATTGACCGACAAACTCTTCTAAAAAAGCAGCATCCTCTGTGCTGGCTTTGTAATACTCTAACGCCTCATCAAGACTGCAACCCTTCGGAGGCTCTCCCTCTCCTCCGCAAAAGTAAGCGCCTTTTGACGTGCCGGACAGCGCTTCCAGAAGACTGATTCCTCCGTGTTCCATAACAAAGTTTGCGGCTTCTTTTGCAAAGCGCTTTGCAGAATACACAAAGTGGGGGGCATAGTTTTCTGCCTTTGCGCTCTGTGCAACAAGTGCAACAGAAAGAACTGCTATAAGTGCAAAAACCTTTTTCATTGTCTTAGTCTAGCAAAGAAATCCTTATGAGCACAAAGCGGTGCTGCTTTGTCTGTGCTCGGAGATGACCCGACAATATCACGAAACACGAACTCATCCCAGACGCTGATGGCATCGGGAAGTTAATTGAATTTCTCGGATTCTAGTTGAGGAGAAACCCGATTTCATGGCATTCAAATTGGGGTAAAATGCTCGGCGGGATAGATGGTGCCGAAGTTGTTTGAATGACTAACGTTAGCAGGAACCATTAAGTGCCAAACTTCCCTTGAGGTATGCGACCTTAGGTCTAACCCTTTCCTTTGCTTTTAGTTGCGGGAGGATTCAGAGGGAGCGGCGAATTCCATGGCTGGCCTACTTGTCCAAAAAAATCCTGAGAGGGCAGTGCGAGACTCTCGCCCCTCTGATTTAGACGTAAATCTGAATCTGAAATATCTAGCCCTAGTTCTTTTAATTCTTTCAAATTTAATTCTTCAGAACCCTCAGCGACACATGGCAATGAAAAAAGTAACAATATGGTAAAGAAAATTAAGCGTTTCATAACTTACCTCCTAAAGATACCGAAATAAGATTATACAATTGGCGCTGACATGGTGGTATGTTCCATTCGCTCCGCGCTTCAAAACAGCCCGGACTGATTCCATACCGTTGGTGTGTGCCATGCCATTGACATACTCGTTGGCAGAATGTTTGACGGATTCATGTTGATAGGACAGCCGTCTGATTCCTAATAGCCGGAATGCTCGGCGGGATAAATGGCGCTGAAGTTGTTTGAACGGCTTAATGGCTAACGTTAGCGGGAACAATTATAGTGCCCGACTTCCTTGAAATGCGCAACCTTAGGTCTAACTCGTTCCTCCGTTTGCAGTTGCAGGAGGAGGATCCAGAAGGGGTAGCGAATCCCACGACTGGCGGGCCTGTTTAGAGAAATCCCGAGAGGGTAGTGCGCGACTCTCACCCCTCTTATTTAGGCGTAAATCTGAACTTAAAATCTTTAGTTCTGACTTATCTAGGCCTAAAATCTCTTGTATGTCTAATTCTTTCAAATCTGAATGCTGAGAATTCCCAGCGACAGACGGCAATGAAAAAAGCAACAATACGATAAAGAAAATTAAGTGTTTCATAACTTACCTCCTAAAAGATACCGAAATAAGATTATACAATTGGCACTGACATGGTGGTATGTTCCATTCGCTCCGCGCTTCAAAACAGCCCGGACTGATTCCATACCGTTGGTGTGTGCTATGCCATTGACATACTCGTTAGCAGAGTGTTTGACGGATTCATGTGGATAGGACAGCCGTCTGATTCCTAATAGCCAGAATGCTCGGCGGTACAAATGGCGCTGAAGTTGTTTGAATGACTAACGTTAGCGGGAACAATTAAGTGCCTAACTTCCCTTGAAACATGCAACCTCAGGTCTAACTCTTTGCTTTGCTTTTAGCAGGAGTATCTGAAGGGAGCGGAAAATTCCACGTCTGGCGTGCCTGTCCAGAAAAATCCTGAGAGGGCAGTGCGAGACTCTCGCCCCTCTGATTTAGATCTAAAAGCTCTAAATCTGAAATGTCTAGCCCTAAATCGCTGCTCATCAAATCTAATTCCCTACGCTCTCCATGACCTCCAGCGACAGACGGCAATGAAAAAAGTAACAATACGATAAAGAAAATTAAGTGCCTCATAACTTACCTCCTAAAGATACCGAAATAAAATTATACAATAAGTTTTGGAAATGATGTGAAATACTTTATATGGTGATTCATTAAGTTGTATGGCATCCATCACAATTGCCAAGCAAATGAGGCGATGGTTCCAATCTAAAATGCCTGGCGTAGCCCTCAGCCATTTGCTCTTTCGTGTCCTTGAGTGAAGTATGCATCGGCAATATCTCTAGTAGCCTTCGCATATCATGTCTGGCAGGCACATCTCACTGACTCCTTTTAACCAACAGTCAGTGCATCGCGTTGCTTTGGTCTGTGCTTCCTCCAGTTCTCCTGCAGACAACTTCTTAGCAATAGTATCCCGGGGAGATTCTGAATAATCATGCCCGTTAGCTGCTGCAATAGAAAACCACATATATGCCCTCTTGTAGTTTTGCGGAACACCTCGCCCTTCTGCGTACATCGCACCGAGATTGTGCTGTGCTACGGCATTATGTTCAGCGGCGCAACGATACCACTTCACTGCCTCTTCGTAGTTTTGCGGAACACCTCGCCCCTTTGCGTACATCACACCGAGGTTGGTTTGTGCGTCGGTGAACCCCTTATCAGCAGCACGCCGATACCACTTCACCGCCTCTTTGTAGTTTTGCGGAACACCTCGCCCTTTTGCGTACATCACACCGAGGTTGGTTTGCGCTATATGTTTGAAAGCTTCAGTTCCTGGAGCTCCTACATTTTCAGTAGCAAGCCGATACCATTCCACTGCCTCTTTGTAGTTTTGCGGAACACCTTGTCCATATTCGTACATCACACCAAGGCTGACTTGTGCTTCGGCGTTCCCCTGATCAGCAGCAAGCCGATACCATTCCACTGCCTTTTTGTAGTTTTGAGGAACACCTCGTCCTTTTGCGTACATCGTACCGAGTTTGGCTTGTGCTTCGGCGTTCCCCTGCTTAGCAACACGCTCATACAATTCCATAGCCTTTTTATAGTCTTGCGGAACACCTCGTCCGGCTTCGTACATCGTACCGAGTCTGACTTGTGCTTCGGCGATCCCCTGATTAGCAACAAGCTGATACCATTTCACTGCCTTTTTGTCGTTTCGCTGAACACCCTGCCCTTTTGCGTACATCCGGCCGAGAATGAATTGTGCTTCGGCATCCCCCTGATTAGCAAGACTCCGTATATTATCCTTTTTCTCCTTGCTCATTTCACTGCCCTCTGTTGTAGATGATAGGCACCGTTGGGATTGGGCTGTGGTGGCATTATCAACACCCAAGGCATGCTCGGTAATCGTCTCTGTTGTCTCTTGTCGCACTTTAAGTTTTATGCCTCTGAAGTCTACCTCTGTTACCTGGTCCAAAAAACTGTCTATCTTATCGCCATGTTTGCTATAGAAACCACCGACCAGCACTACCACTACTACTGGCCATAACACATTGCCTTTGCCGCCAATGAAGTCCCCTTTGACTCCTAGTTTCTTCTCAGCAACCCAACGAGTTGCCACAGCAAGAGAATAAAGAACTGCCGTAACAACGACAATAATAATAAGAAGAGAAATCAATTGCATTGTCTTTCCATTTGGCAAAAATAATAATACTTATAAAAGCGGTCGTGATGTCTAACTGATGAACAGCACAACAGCATGTTCTGCGATTCTATCACGCAGAGTCCGAGCCGACACAAATAGCACAGGAGTGAATAATGCCGGAAAAATTCCGGATTCCGGCATCAACACGACAGGCGGTATCAAAGCATCGGTTATACGGTAGCAGAGGTTCTATAAAGCAGCTGCTTCCGCCGCAAAGGGGGCATCTGCGAGTCCTACGACCAAAACTTGAAACCCTTGCATGATGGGAGAAACACGGCATAAAAGCAGTATGGACGCTCCCCATGTCGCCCGCTCATCACTATATGCGGCGCGGCAAAAACATCAGCGCAATGACATGCATTTGATAGCTCCTCGCAGGAGTGCATAATATGCTTCTGTGATTAAATTGCGTATAACCGAGCATACAACTCAGACACCCATATTGGAACTCCCCGACATGTTGCAACTCTCCAAACCGAAAACCCGTGAGCAAAATGACTGAAACCCCATCACAGGCGCTAATCCAAAAGCCGCTGTTTTATATCTGGCTGCCCGTTCTGGTCACCGCCTCACCCTACTTAGCAGAGTACATCGGCGCAGAAGCTTGGTTCTACAGCGAGAGCGGGTTGCTCGAATGGATGACGGTCGGCTTCCTCGCAGTTGCAATCGCGGTTGCGGCAGTCAGTTTGACGCCCGCCCGTCTTGCCGGGCGTTATGTACTGACGTGGTTTGTCCTTCTGTTGCTGGGTGCGGTGTATTTTGCCGGTGAGGAGCTGAGCTGGGGGCAGCATATTTTCGGCTGGAGCACGCCCGAAGGCTGGGCCGCGATCAACGATCAGCAAGAGACCAACCTGCATAATCTGGGTTTTGTGTTCGACCAGTTGCCGCGCGCCGTGATGACTATTGCGATTTTCATCGGCGGCATTTGTTACCCGCTCTATCGTCGCTGGCGCAAGATTCCCGATGCATCACTGACCGGCTGGCGCAGCATGTGGCCGGCGCAGGTCTGCCTGCCAACCGCCGTGTTGGCGCTGCTGACACGCCCGGCAGAGGAGATGGCGCAGGCGTTTGAAAGCCTGCCGCGGTGGATGGACATCAGCAACGGCGAACTCAAGGAGTGCCTGATAGCGCTGTTCATCCTGATTTATGTCATGGCGTTGCGGGACGCGTTGCTGCGGGGGAGGTTGCAATGTACATCGTAACGGGCGCCGCCGGTTTCATCGGCAGCAATGTGGTCGCCGCGCTCAACCGGCAAGGCATCACCGACATCGTAGCGGTTGACAATGTGCCGCCCGACGGCGCGCCCAACTTGTCGTGCCTCCGGTTTGAAGATTACTTCACTGCGGAGAACTTATTGTCGCGCTTTGATGATGCGGGATTCGCGCGCAAAGTTCAAGCAGTGTTTCACGAAGGGGCGTGCTCCTCGACCGTTGAGAGCGACGAAGAATTCATGCTGGCGAACAACTACGAGTACTCCCGCTTCTTGATAGAACTCTGCGCGCGGCACCGGATTGTCTGCCAGTATGCGTCCACCGCCGGTGTGTATGGTCATAATAAGGCTTCCCGCGAAACGCCGGACAACGAGGCGCCGCTGACTATCTATGGCCATTCAAAGCTGATGATTGATAACTATGTGCGCAGCATATCGCAAGATTGTCCGTCGCCGGTGACAGGTTTGCGCTACTTCAATGTCTATGGTCCCGGCGAAGGGCACAAAGGTTTTATGCGCAGCACGCCGCTGGTGTTTGACTGCCAGTTGCGCGATACGGGACAGATCAAAGTGTTTGGCGCCGGCGAGGGTTACGCAGACGGGCAGCACTGTCGTGATTTCATTCACATCGATGACATCGTAGCGGTGAAGCTTTGGTTGCTGGAGCATCCCGCAACCGGCATCTACAATCTTGGCACCGGTCGCAGGCGTACTTTTCTGGAAGTGGCGCAGACGGTATTGGACTATCACGGCAACGGCACGATTGAGTTCGTTCCGTTTCCGGAAAAGCTCAAGGGCAGTTATCAGGCTTACACCGAGGCCGACCTGAGTGCGTTGCGCGCGCTCGGCTATCGCGATGAGATGCAACCGATAGAGCAGGGCATTCCCGCTTATCTGGACTGGCTGGGCGACCACGCCAGCGCTACGGCAAGCTGATCGAACTTGTCGATCACATCGTCAACGGCAATCAAATCCATCACGCCCTTGCGTTCTATTTTCGTACCCCAGCGTAATTCCCGCACATCTTTGCCGCACCGCTTACGCGCGGCGTCGGCGTACCTGTCAACACACCGATCTTTGCTCAAGTAGGGCGCCGCGCGTTTTGGATTAGTCGCCGCATACAGCCCGATCACCGGCGTATCAACGCAGGTTGCGATATGCGCCGGTCCCGAATCCGGACAGATGACGACATCGCTGTGCGCAATCAGCGCCGCCAACTGGCGCAGTGTGGTTTTGCCAATCAGGTTCAACGGCTGTTCGCGCATGGCTTGCGGGATGAGTTGCGCGTGTCGCGCTTCTTCGGCGCTGTTGCCGCCGGTCAGAACGACCCGCGCGCCGTAATGTTGCGTTGCGTAATCGGCGACGGCGGCATAGCGTTGCGGCGCCCAATCGCGCAAGGAGTGACTGGAGCACGGGCTGATCACGATGTTTCGTTTGCCCCCCAGATGCTTGCGGGCGAACGCTTCGTCGTCTTGGTCGTAGCACCGGTTCCAGACCATGTTGCGCGCCATGCCCAGCGCGTCGGTGAAGCCGAGAAACGAGTCGAGCACATGTTCGTTCTTGTGCGCCGGAATGCGCAGGTTGGTTACCAGACTGTGAAAGTCGCGCGCGCGGGCGCGGTCAAAGCCGAGGCGGTTGCGGCTGCGGCAGGCGAGCAACGGGACGAGGTTGGCGCGCAACGACAGTTGCATCAACAGCAGCAGGTCAAACCGTCTTGCGCCGAGTTGTTTTCTGATATCGCCATATGCCCGCGCCCCGCGGCTTTTGTCCATCACTAGCCATTCAATGTCGGGCACATTGCGCACTAAGGCGTGTTCGGTTTTGCCGATGACCCAACTGATTTGCGTCTGCGGCCAGTTTGATTTAATCGTGTTGATAACCGGCAGGGCGTGGGTTACATCGCCGATAGCGGAAAGGCGCACCAAGCAGAGCGTCTCGGGCGGGTGCTTGATAATCTGTTCTAGGTGACCGGACATTAAAAGTGCTGTTGTGCGGGTATCGCTTATCCCGCTTGCGCAACATAGAGAAATTATATACTGCGTAAGCAATACTCTCTCCTTGCGGGAGAGTCACAGAGGCCGAGCCGCAGGCGAAGGGCGATGTGGCGAGGGGGTAAGTTTTGAGCTTGCGCATTGCTACTCGCCTCCTGGTAAGCGCTCAAGCGCAACCGCCAATACAAGCAATACTCTCTCCTTGCGGGAGAGTCGCAGAGTCCGAGCCGTAGGCGAAGGACGATGCGGTGAGGGGGGGTAGCTTGCACGACGTTAGTGCGAGATAGAAGCATTCCCCCTCTCCAGCGCGCAAAGCTCGCTGACTCTCCCGCAAGGGGAGAGTAATGGTTAGTGCAAGTATGGAGCATCCCCCCTCTCCGACAATGTGCGAGCTTTCCGCTGAGCTCGCTGACTCCCTCTGTGGTAAGCGAAGGTTAGATTGTCTGTCGGACGGGTTGCTCAGGCATGGGATACAGAGGTAATCTTCCGCACTTTTATTTTGCCGGCACGTTTTTTGGCCTTTGCAAAGTCATAATTGGCTTGCATACGCACCCAGATTTCCGCGCCGCCGCCAAAGGCTTTGTCTAAGCGGATGGCCATCTCCGGAGAGACTCCGGCAAGGCCGTTGATCACGCGCGATAAAGAGTTGCGGCTTACCCCGAGGTGGGCCGCGCCTTCTGTGATGCTCATCCCAACGGCGTCAAGCGCCGTTTTGATTTGTCTCCCCGGATGGGGCGGATTTTTCATAGCCATGGTCTGATGAAGAAGCGCTACAGCGCCGAGTTTTTTGAAGTGATTACTTAGTGGTAGTCACCGTAATCAACATCCCACGCATCTCCGTCTTGTATCCGGAACCATATTCGATAATTTTCAGACACTCGGACTGCCCAGAAGTCTTTATATTTGCCGCTTAGCTTGTGCAAATAAAAACCTGACAACCTCATTTCTGATGGTTCCCTTGTTGCATCTAAACGGGAGAGAATGTCTTCAACACGCTCTCTATGCGCTGGATGTATTTTGCTCGGGTCATCTGCATTAAACAGCTTTTCTAATGGCTTGCTCTTGAAAGTCCTTATCATTTATAAAAGTTGTCAGTTTGTCCATCATGTAGCCTCTATGTTTTGAAATTAAAAGTTTAGATATTCAGAGTACGAATTTTATCTCTCATTGAATCTAATCGTATCGCGTATCGTTACACTTGTCAAATGGCTATTAGCACAGTGCAATGCTTGAAAAAAGTGCCACTCATCAAAGATATAGGCCGGTTCGTCCGAAGCGGCGCTTGCGCAGGCGACAAAGCGCATAACATGCCGTATGCCTTTTTTCAGCAAACATTGGTTTCTGACACCTTGCCCGCTGTGTCTCGCAAGGGTGCCTCATGCCGGACTTTGTTCTGCGTGCGCCGCCGAGTTGCCGCAGTTGCCGGCGCCGCACTGTCGGCGATGCGCCGAGCCGTTGGCGGCGGAGACGCAGACAGGGGAATGCGCTCGCTGCCTTTCTGACCCGCCGCCGTATGATCGCGCGTATTGCGCGCTGGCTTATACCCCGCCGGTTAGCATGCTGATCAGCCGCTTCAAATACCACCACACATTGCGGCTGACCGAGACGCTGACTAACCTGATGCTGGCATACCTCCGCACGCACTCGGAACCGTTGCCCGACTGTATTTTGCCGGTACCGCTGCATCCGGCGCGCATCAGGGAGCGGGGTTTTAATCAGGCGACGGAAATTGCGCGCACCTTATCGCGCCGTATCAAGGTTCCGTACGACAAGCACTGTGTTGTGCGCATCAAGAAAACGCCGCCGCAAACTTCGTTGAAGCGCAAGCAGAGGGAGCAAAACCTGAAGGGGGCTTTTGCGCTCCGCCGGCGTCCGCCGCCCGGGCGGATTGCGGTGCTGGACGATGTGATGACGACCGGCACGACTTTTGCCGAAATAGCCAAGCTCTTAAAGCGCAACGGGGTTGAGTACATTGAAGTGTGGTCGCTGGCGCGTACTATCCGGATGTAATACCCATGTCCGCCGCCAGCCCGAGAAAGACGATTAATCCGAGGCGGGCATTGTCAACAAATGCCCGCATGCAGGCGGCCTTGTCGTACTCCCGAATCATGGCCAAGCTCTTAAAGCGCAACGGGGTTGAGTATATTGAAGTGTGGTCGCTGGCGCGTACTATCCGGATGTAATACCCATGTCTGCCGCCAGCCCGAGAAAGACGATTAATCCGAGGCGGGCATTGTCAACAAATGCCCGCATGCAGGCGGCTTTGTCGTACTTCCGGATCAAGAGTTGCTGGCGCACAAACAAGGCGGCGGCAATCAGCAGTCCGAGATAGTAAAGCCCGCCGAGTTGATGCAAATAGCCGACAACCGCAAGCAGCCCCGCTGCGGTCGCTTGCAACACGCCGATGATGCGGCGGTCATACCGCCCGAACAAAATCGCGGAGGACTTGATGCCCGCCTTGATGTCATCGTCGCGATCGACGAGCGCGTAAATCGTGTCGTAGGCGAGCACCCACGCGATGTTGGCAAGATACAGCGCCCAGATTGATAACGGCACGACCGGTGTGCCCGCCTCGGCGGTCCACGCCATCGGAATCGCCCAGCCGAAAGTGATGCCGAGATACAGTTGCGGCAAGTGATGCAGACGCTTCATCAACGGGTAGGTGCCGGCCAAGACGAGCGCGACAAACGACATCGCAATCGTCCACAGGTTGGTCATCAGCACGAGCGCAAAGGCGATGCCGATGAGCACGGAGAAAAATACCAGCGCCCGAGTCGGGGGCAATTCGCCGCTGGCGAGGGGGCGGTCGCGAGTCCTTTCCACCAGCCGGTCTGCGTCGCGATCCCAATAGTCGTTGATGACGCAACCGGCGGAGCGCATCACAAACACACCGGCGACAAATATCCACAATGTGTCAAGGCGGGGGAGACCGTCGGCGCTCAGCCACAACGCCCACAGCGCCGGCCACAGCAACAGAAAGTAACCGACGGGCTTGTCGGCGCGCGCCAGTTTGATATACGGATGTAGCGATTTGCAACTCATTTGATCAATAGTCGTTGATGACGCAGCCGGCGGAGCGCATCACAAACACACCGGCGACAAATATCCACAATGTGTCAAGGCGGGGGAGACCGTCGGCGCTCAGCCACAACGCCCACAGCGCCGGCCACAGCAACAGAAAGTAACCGACAGGCTTGTCTACGCGTGCCAGCTTGATATACGGGTTTAGCGATTTGCAACTCATTTGATCAATAGTGTAAGCCCGGTCGGATATCTTGGTTAAAATAGATTGTACTCAGTTCAGTTATTAATAAGGCAGAGATTATGAGCATCAGGTCATTTAACGGGATAGACCCCAAGATTCACTCAAGCGCTTTCGTTGATGAGAGCGCGGTTGTCACCGGCGATGTTGTCATCGGTGCGGATAGTTCGGTGTGGCCGTTGTGTTCGCTACGCGGCGACATCATGCGCATTGCGATTGGCGATCGCACCAACATTCAGGATAACTCGGCATTGCACACGACCAGCGATACCGACTTTGTCCCCGGCGGGTTCGCACTCACGATTGGCAACGACGTAACTGTCGGTCATGGGTGTGTTATCCACGCGTGCGCCATTGAGGATTTGTGTCTGATTGGCATGGGTTCTGTCGTGCTCGACGGCGCTGTTGTGCAGGCGGGCGCGATGGTCGGTGCCGCAAGCCTTGTGCCGCCCGGCAAAACGCTTGAAGGTGGTTTTCTCTGGATTGGCAGTCCGGTCAAAAAAGCACGTGAGCTGAGCGATAAGGAGAAATCGTTCCTGTCATTCTCCGCCGAGTCATATGTTGAGTTGAAGCAGCAACATATGTAACCCGGTTGCTACTAATCAAGAGCAAATCTTTGCCCGCAATGCGCACAGCGCTGCGGATGTTTGCGGACGCACGCCGCGCCACAGATAAAAAGACTCTGCGGCCTGCTCAATCAGCATGCCGAAGCCGTCAAATACATGGCGCACACCTTTTTCAGCAAGCCGGATATTAAAAGGTGTCGGTTTTGCCGCATAAACCAAGTCATAAGCCCAGTCGGGTGATAGCGCATGAAAGTCTGCGGGCATCTCGCCTTTGAGGCTCGCCGATGTTGCATTGATGATGCCGTCAAACGCATCGGCCGGGCTTGTCTCAAATGTATCGAGTGCGCAAGCGGTGATGTCCCCGAGCGATGACATGTCGTCACACAGGTTGTGTGCCCGGGGCAGTGAGCGGTTGGCAATCGTGATGGCGTCGACACCGGCGTCAAACAACGGGGGGATGATTCCGCGTGCGGCGCCGCCCGCGCCGACAATCAAGATGTGCCGACCGGTGAGTGTCAGCCCGCAGTTGTCACGCATGTCTTTGATGAGACCGATGCCGTCGGTATTGTGTCCTGCGATTGCTCCGTCTTTGCCGACCAGCGTGTTGACCGCTTTGGCCTTGCGCGCATAGTCGCTGCATGTATCTGCGAATTCAAATGCTTCTTGTTTGAATGGCAGGGTTATGTTGAGCCCTTTGCCGCCGCTGGCGAGGAAGTCGCGCACGGTGTCGGCAAAGCCGTCAAGCGGTGCTTCAATCAGCTCGTAGCCGATGTCTTCTTTGGTCTGTTCGGCAAAGTATCCGTGAATGAGAGGCGAGACGCTGTGTTTGACGGGGTGGCCTATCAGACCATAGCGATGCGTTTGGCTCACTGCGCTTGGCGTAGCCACTGCGCGGCGGCTTTGGCGTAATAGGTGAGTATCGCATTGGCACCGGCGCGCTTGATTGAGGTCAGGGTTTCAAGCGCGCAATTGCGTTCGTCAAGCATGCCGCCGGCAGATGCCGCTTTCAACATCGCATACTCACCGCTGACATGATAGGCGAACACGGGCACACCGAATGTGTCCTTGATGCGGGCGATGACATCCAGGTACATCGTCGCCGGTTTAACCATTAAGACATCCGCCCCTTCGCCCACATCTAATTGCGCTTCGGTGATAGCCTCCTGTACATTGGCCGCATCCATCTGGTATGTTTCTTTGCCGGCGCCGCTGAGATTGTCCGCCGAAGCAACGGCATCACGAAACGGGCTATAAAAGTGCGAGGCGTACTTTGCGCTGTAGGCGAGAATGCGCATATGGATATAGTCCTCGTGCTCAAGCGCGTCGCGAATCGCTCCGATGCGCCCGTCCATCATGTCCGACGGGGCAAGCATGTCGGCACCCGCTTGTGCATGGGACAATGCCTGTTGTACCAGCACCGCAACGGTTTCATCGTTTATCACATAGCCGTTCTCATCAATCAAACCGTCGTGCCCGTGTGTCGTGAAAGGGTCCAGCGCAACATCGGTGATAACGCCTAACCCGGGCAACTGCTTTTTCAGATTGCCGATCGCTCGTTGCACAAGGCCGTCGGGGTTGAATGCCTCTTTTGCATTGTCACTTTTTTTGTCGGCGGCGATGACCGGGAAGATTGCAATCGCCGGTATGCCCAGCTCGTGCACCTGCGCGGCTTCCTGCACCAGAAAATCAATTGATAAACGATCGATCCCCGGCATCGCTGTGATTGCTTCACGTGTGTTCTCGCCTTCCACGACGAACATCGGGCAGATTAAATCATCGGTAGTGAGCCGGGTTTCTCGAATCAACCTGCGGCTGAAGTCATCGGCGCGCATTCTGCGCATTCGTAAATTAGGATAAGCCATCAATCTTGTTTCATGTTTAACCAGTCACGCGGTTTCAAATAGTCCCGATAGAGGGCGTGCTCTGCCGTATCGGGTTCGGGCTCCCACCCGTATTGCCATTTTACCTGCGGCGGCAGCGACATCAGAATGGATTCGCACCGCCCGCCGGATTGTAAACCAAATAAGGTGCCGCGGTCATATACCAGATTGAATTCCACATAGCGTCCCCGCCGATACAGTTGAAATTCGCGTTCGCGCGCGCCGTATTCGGTATCGCAGCGGCGGGTGACAATACCGCCGTAGGCATCGACAAAGTTTTTGCCGACGGCGCGGATGAAGTCAAATGTGCGGTCAAACCCCCAGCGGTTGAGGTCGTCAAAGAAGATGCCTCCGACACCGCGCGTCTCATCGCGGTGCTGCAAGTAAAAATATTTATCGCACCACTGTTTGAACTCGGGATATACCTCTTCGCCAAATGCCGCGCAGGCATCGCGCGCCGAACGATGCCACGCGATGACATCTTCCGCAAACGGATAGTACGGCGTGAGGTCATAGCCGCCGCCAAACCACCACTTGGGCTCGCCGTCGTCAGAGCGCAATACAAAGAAGCGTAGGTTGCAGTGCGCAGTCGGCACATACGGATTCTGCGGGTGCAACACGATTGAAGCGCCGACCGCTTCAAATCGGCTGCCCGAGCATTGCGTGCGTTTGGCAAGCGCCGCGGCGGGCAGTCGGTCACCGCGGATGCGGGAGAAATTCACGCCGGCTTTTTCAAACACTGCGCCATTTTCAAGTACGCGGCTGTTGCCGCCGCCGCCACCGGCGTGTTGCCAGAGGTCTTCTTTGAACTGTCCGCCATCCAATGCCCGGAATCGGTCGCAGGCATCGTCTTGTAACCGGCTCAGATAATCGCTTACTTTGTCAATGTTCACTGTCATATCGTTTCTGCGCGATGCGACTACTCTCTTATTACCCGCCCGTCGCTTACATCGCGTATCGTCGTCGGGTGCGTTAAATCTCCGACTTTGCTTTCAACGATGTAGTGTATCGCATCGCCAAAAATTTCTCTGACTTGTTGCGCCGTTTTTGCCGGTTCCTCGCCCGAGAGGTTGGCGCTGGTTGAAATCAATGCGCTTTCCAGCGTGTCGCACAGAGTGATGACAGGCGGGTGCGCGCTGATGCGCACGGCAATACCCGCTTGTCCGGCACGCAGCCACTGCGGACAAGTGTCTGCGACCGGAAACACCCAGGTATTCGGTCCCGGCCAGGTATTTTTGACGCGGCGCAGAAAATGTTCATTCGTGATATCGCAAAACATATCCAACTGACTTGCTTGTGATGCAATCAGGATAAAGCCTTTATCGACAGGGCGCGATTTTATTTCGGCCACACGCATGACCGCCTCTTTGTTGCACGGGTCGCAACCGATGCCGAACACCGCCTCGGTCGGATACGCTATGACGCCGCCTTGTTTGACAACATCGCGTGCTGTGTGAAAAGTGTTCTCCTGGAGCATGCTACTTATGCATCATGTATCGCGCCATTCTATAGGATGAGGCCTTCCGGCTTGGGGAGACAAAATGACGGAAGCTATCTTGCGGCAACGATCATAGCGCCCGCTCCATCGGAACCTGAGCAATCTTTTCCTTCCCGGCAGGGGTATGAATTGGCTTGCCCAAAGGGCGCATTTTGAGGTTTCCCGAACAAAGCGCATTCACTCTGCCTCTGGCAACTTTTGAGTATTCGGCTTCTTTATCTATGGAAACACCCTTGCGATTATGTTTTATTGTGGCAATCAGGGTGGAACCAACTCCGCCAAAAGGATCTAGCACCCAATCACCCTTATTGGTGAAAGCGAGCACGCACCTCTCAATAAGTTCTACCGGGAATTGACAGGGATGGCAGGTCTTTTCAGGGTGATTTGATTTAACATTGGGCACATCAACTACTCCGGAATCAAATTCATCCTGTATTAATTCCCAATAGTCGGATGGATTTTTCCCTTTGGGGTTTCCGCTGAGCAATCCCTTTTTATTGCCTTTGAAATGTCGCTTGCCGGGATATTTTGCCGGAACACGAATGGCGTCAAGGTTGAATATATAGTCATCGGACTTGGTAAACCAGAGCAGCGTCTCATATCTTCCGGAGAGTCTTTTGCTGGCATGAAGCCCGTGGTTAAAATGCCAGATAATCCTGTTCCGCAGCTTCAGATCGCACTTCTTAAACAAAGGATAAAAGAAATTATCCAACGGGAACACTTCCCCTTTCTCGACAAAATTGCCGACTTGCCAACACAGGCTTCCTTTCGGGTGAAGCAAGTCTATCAACTTTGGGACAATCGTTTCTTGCCACTCCATGTAAGATTGTAAGCGCTGTTTCTTTTCATACGCTTTGCCGACATTGTAAGGAGGCGAAGTAATGATTAACCGAAAAAAGTTTTTTGGCAACGCAACGGACAGTTTGAGAATATCTCCCGTTGCAATGACATTGCTCTTTTTGTCAAAGCGGCTGGATAAAGCGATGTCTTTTTTCAAAAGTCTTTTCTGACACATAGCATCGTCGGCAAATCTAAATGGTGGAGCCGAGGGGAGTCGAACCCCTGACCTCGACATTGCGAACGTCGCGCTCTCCCAACTGAGCTACGGCCCCTTTGCCCGTGTTGCGCCAAATAACGCGCCTTTGCCGGTACGGTTAAGCGCATATGATACACCGCATTGCGCCATTTTGTCGGCATAGCGGCAAGCGCTGAGACTATTTTCCTATATAATCCGAACAAATGCGCACCTTATATCCGCCAATAGAACCGTATAACACCCTTTCTCTGTCGGTTGACGCGCGGCACACCCTGTATGTCGAAGAGAGCGGCGACCCCGACGGTTTGCCCTTCGTCTTCTTGCACGGCGGCCCGGGCGCGGGCTGCGAGGCGCATCACCGCCGGCTTTTCAATCCCGATGTCTGCCGCATTGTCTTGTTTGATCAGCGCGGCTGCGGCCGCTCAACGCCGTTTGCGGATCTCACCGACAATACGACGCAACACCTCGTTGCCGACATGGAAGCGATACGCGAGTCTCTGGGCATAGAGTCGTGGATTGTCTTCGGCGGGTCGTGGGGTTCTGCTCTGGCTCTTGCGTATGCGCAAACGCACCCCGAACGTTGTCTCGGGCTGATAGTTCGCGGGGTATTTTTGTGTCGGCAACGCGACATCCGATGGTTCTATCAGGACGGCGCGCGGTTTTTGTTTCCCGATTTGTGGGAAGACTTTGCCGCCCTGATTCCGCAAGACGAGCGCGATGACATGGTCGCCGCCTTTTATCGCCGTCTCACCGGCGACGATGCGGATGTTCGCCGGCGGGCGGCGCTGGCGTGGTCAATCTGGGAAGGGAAAACCGCGACATTGCTGCCAAACGCTGCGGTGATTGCGTTCTTTTCCGACCCGCGGGTTGCGATGAGTCTGGCGCGGATTGAATGCCACTTCTTTCACAATCAGATTTTCCTGCGCGACGGGCAACTGCTCGATGATGCGGAGCGGCTGTCCGATATTCCGGGCATTATCATACACGGGCGCTACGATGTCGTGTGCCCGCCCGAGCAGGCGTATTTGCTGCACCAAAGGTGGCCCCGAAGCGAGTTGCACATTGTCGCCGCCGCGGGGCATGCGGCATTTGAGCCCGGCATCATCCATCACTTGGTGGATGCGACCGATGATATGGCGGAGCGTTACACGTAAAGATGATCGCATTGCTGCAACGGGCGCTGCATGCAAAGGTGCGCGCGGAGGATGAAACCATCGCAGCGATCGGCGCCGGCTTGCTCGCATACATCGCGGGGCATGCGGCATTTGAGCCCGGCATCATCCATCACTTGGTGGATGCGACCGATGATATGGCGGAGCGTTACACGCAAAGATGATCGCATTGCTGCAACGGGCGCTGCATGCAAAGGTGCGCGCGGAGGATGAAACCATCGCAGCGATCGGCGCCGGCTTGCTCGCATACATCGCGGGGCATGCGGCATTTGAGCCCGGCATCATCCGCCATCTGGCGGATGCGACCGATGATATGGCGGAGCGTTACACGTAAAGATGATCGCATTGCTGCAACGGGCGCTGCATGCAAAGGTGCGCGCGGAGGATGAAACCATCGCAGCGATCGGCGCCGGCTTGCTCGCATACATCGCGGGGCATGCGGCATTTGAGCCCGGCATCATCCGCCATCTGGCGGATGCGACCGATGATATGGCGGAGCGTTACGCGTAACGATGATCGCATTGCTGCAACGGGCGCTGCATGCAAAAGCGCGCGCGGAGGAGGAAACCATCGCAACGATCGGCGCCGGCTTGCTCGCATACATCGCGGGGCATGCGGCATTTGAGCCCGGCATCATCCGCCATCTGGCGGATGCGACCGATGATATGGCAGAGCGTTACGCGCAAAGATGATCGCATTGCTGCAACGGGTGCTGCATGCAAAAGTGCGCGCGGAGGAGGAAACCATCGCAACAATCGGCGCCGGCTTGCTCGCATACATCGCGGTGCAACCCGACGATGATGCGCGCGCCGCAAACCGTCTCGCCGAGCGGATCGTCGCTTACCGCATATTCGCCGATGCCGCCGGCAAAGCAAACCTCAGTGTCGGCGACAGCGGCGGGGAGATACTGCTCGTTTCTCAGTTTACGCTGGCGGCGGACACCCGCAAAGGGCTGCGCCCGAGTTTCTCCGCCGCCGCCCCTCCCGAATACGCCCGCGAAATGTTTGACATATTCGCAGCACAAGTGCGGGCGCGTCATGCAAAGGTAGCGCGCGGGCGGTTTCAAGCGCACATGCGGGTCGAATCGGTCAACGACGGGCCGACAAATTTCCTCTTATCCGCATGATGGCGCAAGGGCATAACCGCGCTTTCGCGCAGAGGGCGGCAACGAATGCCGATTTCCGTATAATAACCGTTCGTTTACCCGAAGCAATATGAATGCCCGCAGCGCCAGCATCAGCCGCCACACATCCGAGACGCAGATAGATATCCGGCTCGGTCTGGACAAACCCGGCGCATGCCGCATTGAAATCGGCATTCCCTTTCTGCAGCACATGCTCGAGCAAGTCTGCAAACACGGTTGCTTTGACATGGAGATCAAAGCGCAAGGCGATCTGGAAGTCGATTTTCACCATACGGTCGAAGATGTCGGCATTGCGCTTGGCCAATGCTTTGCCAAGGCGCTGGGCGACAAGAAAGGCATCAGGCGTTACGGCTCGGCCTATGTGCCGCTGGACGAAGCCCTGTCCCGCGTGGTGATAGATTTTTCCGGGCGTCCGGGTTTGCAATACCACGTGAATTACCCGCGCGTGCGCATCGGCAATTTTGATGTGGACCTCATCGGCGAATTTTTTCACGGCTTCGTCAATCACTCGCAGACCACCCTGCACATCGATTGTTTGCGCGGGGCAAACAGCCACCACATCGCGGAGACGGTGTTCAAAGCCTTTGGCAGGGCGTGTCGCATGGCGGTGGAGATGGACCCGATGATGGGAGATGCAACCCCTTCGACCAAAGGAACTCTCTGATAGAACCGGTCTTCATCGGCCTGTCTGAAATGGTAGAAACAATCGCACTGGTTGACTACGGCATGGGCAACCTCAACTCGGTTGAACAGGCGTTGCGTCACGTCTGCGGCGGCAATCGGCGCGTGGTCATCGCCACCGCCGCCGAGACGATTCGCGACGCCGACAAGGTCGTATTTCCGGGACAAGGCGCTGCCGGCGCATCGATGCGGGAAATTACCGCAAAAGGTCTCGGCCCCGCTCTGGTCGCCGCCTCGCGCGAGAAACCGTTTCTGGGCATCTGCATGGGCTTGCAAATACTGATGACGCACAGCGAAGAGAACGACGGGGTGTCGTGTCTTGACATCTTTGCCGGCGAAGTCACGCGCCTGAATACGGGAGGCGCCGCAAAACCCGGCCACAAAATCCCGCACATGGGTTGGAACCGGGTGCGACAAGCAAAGGCACACCCGTTGTGGGAGCGGATAGATGACGATGCGTTTTTCTATTTTGCGCACAGCTACCGCACCCGCCCCGACAAAGACGACGTCATTGCCGCGACCAGCGAATACGGCGGCAAGTTTGCGTGCGCATTAGCGCGCGATTTTGTTTTTGCGGCACAGTTTCACCCCGAGAAAAGCGCCGCCGCGGGATTGCGCTTGCTCAAAAACTTCGCTTTTTGGAATGGAAGCGGGCAAACACAAGGTTCCTGAACGGCGGGGAGAATCCGACATGAGCGGGAATACGGCATCGTCCGAGCGCTATCAGAATCCCCGCCGGCTGCGGGCAATCTCCCGATTTTTGGCGGCAAACGGCGTTAAAAGGCGGATAAATGCCGCTTTGAAGCGCTCGGCCCTGCGGGAGGAAGTCGGGTTTTGCCCCGACAAGGCCGTTGCCGTCCCCCTTTTTAGCGGCATGATTTCTCAATTTAAGGTAAGATTGCGTACTTGAGTATATAGTCATGGCTATATTTGCTGTTACAAACTCCGATAATTCTCCGGACAATCCGCAGAGATTCTTGTGCTTTTAATCCCCGCAATAGATTTGCAAAACAACAAATGTGTGCGCCTGAAGCAAGGTCGCTTCGGCGATACGACTGTGTTTTCCGAAGACCCGGTCAGCGTTGCGGCGAAGTGGCGCGAGCTCGGCGCCAAGCGTCTGCACATCATCGACCTGGACGGCGCCAAGAAGGGCGAGCCGCAGCACTACCGCATGGTCGAGCAAATTGCAAAACAGACGCAAGGGTTGCCGATTCAAGTCGGCGGCGGCATTCGCACGATGGATGCCATTCAGCAATATCTCGACTGCGGCGCGCAATACGTGATTCTCGGCACCAGCGCGGCGAGCCAACCGCACTTTGTCAAAGAAGCGTGTCTTGAATTTCAAGGGCACATTATCATCGGCCTTGATGTCAAGGACGGCAAGGTCGCGACCGACGGCTGGTCGAAGCTGTCCCAGCACGACCCGACCGATTTGATGCAACACTTTGAAACCGACGGCATCAGCGCCGTGTTGCACACCGATATCAAGCGCGACGGGATGCTGTGCGGCCCGAACTTTCAAAGCTCGGCCGCGCTGGCCGGCGAATTGCGCGTGCCGATGATTATCGCCGGCGGCTTTGCCACGCTGGATGATATTCGGCGCCTGTGCGAGATAGAGGAGGAAAGGCTTCAGGCCGCCGTTCTGGGGCGCGCCTTATACGAAGGGACGATTGACTTTAGCGAAGCGCTAAAGCTCGTTGAGCGGATGCGCCCCGGCGGGTAAATGGCTCTTGCGAACCGCATCATCCCCTGTCTGGATGTCGACCGCGGGCGGGTTGTCAAAGGCATTCGATTTGAAAACATCGCCGATGCCGGCGATCCGGTTGAAGTCGCCAAGCGGTATAACGAAGAGGGCGCCGACGAGATCACATTTCTGGACATCACCGCAAGCTCCGACGAGCGCGACATCCTGCCGCATCTGGTCAGGCACGTTGCGGCGGAGGTGTTCATTCCGATGACCGTCGGCGGCGGGGTGCGCAGCGCCGAGGACATTTGCCGCTTGCACCGCGCGGGCGCCGACAAAGTAGCCATCAACACCGCGGCGGTGAAGCGGCCGGATTTGATCAAGCAAGCGGCGGATGCGGTCGGGTCGCAGTGTGTCGTCGTTGCGATCGATGCGCGCCAGCGCGAAGGCGAGGCCAAGTGGAATGTCTATACGCACGGCGGGCGCACCCCGCATAATCTGGACGCCGTTGAATGGGCGCAACAAGCGCAGGAATATGGCGCCGGCGAGATTTTGCTGACCAGCATGGACCGCGACGGCACCAAGCTGGGGTTTGACCTTGCGCTGACCCGTCGTGTCAGCGAGAGTGTCGGCATACCGGTCATCGCCTCCGGCGGCGTCGGCGAGCTCGGTCATCTGGCCGCGGGCATCACCCAAGGGCTCGCCGATGCGGTGCTCGCCGCGAGCATATTTCATTTCCGCGAATACACCATCCGCGAAGCCAAGCGGCACATGCGGGAGAAGGGCATCAATGTCCGGCTTGAAGCCGCCTGCTGATGTCGCGTCTTGGCAGATTGAAGCGAATGATATATTGTGCAAATATGCTTTACACTTGTTGCGATGGATAAGACAGATTCAAACCCCGATGTGCTGCTTCGCCTTGAGAACATTCTCAAGCAACGCAAGCAAGCCTCCGCCGAAACCTCCTATGTCGCATCGCTCTATCAAGGCGAGCACCCCGCGATGGCAGAGAAGATTACCGAGGAGGCCGCCGAACTGATAGAGGCGGCGTTGTCCGACGACAAGGCGCATACGGTGCGTGAAGCGGCTGATTTGTTGTTTCATTGTCAGGTGCTCCTCGCGTATAAAGGCATTTCAATCAACGCAGTGCTGAATGAGTTGGAACGCCGCATAGGCGTGTCCGGACACGATGAGAAACGCCGCCGCAGCGAGCGATAGGGCGAGGGGATAAGCAAAAGTGGTAACATATAGCGCAATGCGGAACGATACGCCGCGAGGAGATTTTCTATGACTTGGGGACCTTTACAGATTCTGTTAATTTTGCTAATCGTCATTCTTTTGTTTGGCACCAAAAAACTTCGCAGCCTGGGTTCGGATTTGGGAGGCGCGATAAAGAGCTTCAAAAAATCCATGAGCGACGAAGAAAAGAAGCCGGCCAGTCTTGATTCAAAAGGAGAGAATACTTCCGACAAGAAGTAGTCGATAGCCAATGTCTGATTTTGGCTTCTGGGAATTAACCCTGATTGCGCTCATCGCGTTGCTGGTTGTCGGGCCGGCGCGCTTGCCGCAACTGGCGCAGACCGCCGGTTACTGGATGCGCAGACTGAGACAGATGGCGATGGTCTTCAAAAGCGAATTCATGTATGAGGCGGACAAGTCCGGAGTAAACAAAATTCTTGGCGACACCCGCGATGCCGTGCGCGATGCCGAGAGAGAGATCGGACACCTAGACCCCCTCGCCAAAGCGATAGACGAGCAAATCGAATCCGGCCGCTTTGAGAAAGACCGCGCGGCAGAAGGGGACAAACGGGAAAATTCTGATGCGCCGCAAGCAACAACAGACAAGCCCAAACAACGATGACACCGACCAATCTCTGGTTTCGCACCTGATTGAGTTACGCAGCCGGCTGCTCAAAATCATACTGTCGGTCGCGGTCGTCTTTATCGTCCTGTTTCCGTTTGCCAACCCAATTTATGAGACCCTGTCGGCGCCGTTGCTCGAGCGCTTGCCGCAGGGCAGTTCGATGGTCGCGATAGATGTCGCCTCGCCGTTTCTGACCCCGTTCAAGATGGTGATATTGCTCGCGCTGGCGCTTGCGGTGCCGGTTATTTTCTATCACCTGTGGGCGTTTGTATCGCCCGGGCTCTACCACAACGAGCGGCGGCTCGCCTTTCCGCTGTTGGCGCTGAGCGCCGTGCTTTTTTATGCCGGCATGGCGTTCGCTTATTTTGTCGCCTTCCCGCTGATGTTCGCCTTTTTCAACGCGGTGGCGCCGGACAATGTGACGGTGATGACCGACATCGGACGCTATCTGGATTTTGTCGTCAAAATTTTCTTTGCCTTCGGGCTGGCGTTTGAAGTTCCCATCGTCACCCTGTTGCTCGTCATGAGCGGCGCGACCACGCCCGAATCGCTGGCGCGCAAGCGTCCGTATATCATCGTCGGCGCGTTTTTTATCGGCATGGTCCTGACTCCGCCCGATGTCCTCTCACAAATCCTGCTGGCAGTGCCGGTGTGGTTGCTGTTTGAGACAGGGTTGCTGATTTCGCGCGTGATAGCGAAGAACAAACAAGATGCCCAAGCGTCGGCGCAGGAGTAAGCCGCGGCTATGGACTCCCGGCACCAGCGCGAGTTGTCATGAGCAATGCCAGAAACATTGCGGACACCCGGCACCAACACGAGTTGTCATGAATCATGCCGGAAACATTGCGGACACCCGGCACCAGCGCGAGTTGTCATGAATCATGCCGGAGACATTGCGGGACACCCGGCTCCGGCACGAGTTGTTGCAATATCAACACCTCAGCCGCTCATCACGCTATGCGTGGCGGCACAAATATCCGTGCGATGGCATGAACGGCTTAACCGGCGCTGTCCCCCGCGCCGCCCGCCGCCTCTGCGCCTGCGCCTTTTCCTTCAAGACCCTTGCAATAATGCGAGTATCCTGCGGCGGAGAAGGGGAGTATTGTGAGGTCACACAAGGGGTTGAGACAGGCTACAAAAAGGAGCTTGCAAATGATTTGCTTTATGGTATAGTGCGACATTCCTTGTAAATTGCGTTTGCTAAACACAGGAGGTACTGGTATTTGCAAATGACTCGCACTTTGTGATAGAACACGGTGCTAAGAGTATGGCGCTCATTGAACAACTGTGTTCGCGAGGTGCGGATTAGACATCGGGAGTAAAACCATGAAAATAATGAAACATATGAAACGACAAATTTTTAATACCATGCCCCCCTCCCCCCCCCCCCCCCCCCCCCGCTATATAAATAAGGGGATTGCGGTCGCTTGGCTGTATCGCCTCGCCGCCCGCTTTCTGAAAGTACTCCGCTCCTTCCCCCGCTGGCGGGCAACGATGATGCGGCGTAGCCTCCGGTTGTTGGTCCTGTGTCTGGCATTGGGCGCGACACAGGCCAACGCTCAAGCCGCGGACACCAGCGTTAATATTGTCCTTGGCAACGGCGATTATACTTTTCTACCGACCGACTTCCCCGGCTTCACAGGCAGCGCCGCCCTGTACATTGATAGCTTGCCTGAGCGTGGCACCCTTTTCTTTGAGTTTAACGGCGTTCCCGACAGTCTCGTCGGCAAGACCGGTCGTGATAACCTTGATGCTCAGTCATTCTTCCCATCGGATTTTTTATCTGCCAGTTCCCACAGGCTCAAATACACCCCGCCAACTGGCGTCATCTCTTCTGCCACCGTTGCCAGTTTTGACTTCACTATTGAAGCATCAGGTGTTGTTACCACCGCCACCATGACCATCAACTTGGTGGGGGCATTCGTTGATGTTGACTTTGGCGGCGGCGCTTATACTTTTCTACCGACCGACTTCCCCGGCTTCACAGGCAGCGCCGTCCTGTACATTGATAGCTTGCCTGAGCGTGGCACCCTTTTCTTTGAGTTTAACGGCGTTCCCGACAGTCTCGTCGGCAAGACCGGTCGTGATAACCTTGATGCTCAGTCATTCTTCCCATCGGATTTTTTATCTGCCAGTTCCCACAGGCTCAAATACACCCCGCCAACTGATGTCATCTCTGTCACGACTACCAGTTTTGACTTCAGTATTGAAGCATCAAGTGTTGTTACCACCGCCACCATGACCATCAATCTGGTGGGAGCATCCACGCAGATGGCCGCCAGCGGTGCGCCCACGGTAGATGCCGCCATGGGCACAGCCTATAACACCAATGTGCCGCTGACCGCATCCATCACCGGTGTGACGGAGCGCAACGGCATCAATGTAAGCACCCTAGTCTGGAAGTGGCAACAGGCCGACGCCCCCGCCAGCGGCGCCCCTGCAACCAGTGCTTACAGCGACATAGCGGGTGCTACGGCAACTGGTGTTACTTCCTCCGACTTCACGCCGCTTGCCGCACAGGCGGGCAAGTACCTGCGGGTTTGCGCTTCGTTCATGGATCAGTTCTCAACCCCCGCATCGGGCGAGCGATGCAGTGCCGGCAGTTTGGTAGCCAATGCGCCTTTCTTTGGCGATGCATCAGTGGATGACCAGTTCTGGGTGCTTGGCACCGCACTCAATCTGGTATTGCCCGAGGCCACAGGCGGCAATGGCGCTATCACCTACAGCCTGACTCCCTTGACACTACCCACGGGAATCAGTTTCACCGCCTCATCCCGCATCCTCAGCGGTACGCCTACGGCGGCAAAGGTGGCGGCCACCTATACTTACACCGCCACCGACACCGACGGCGATACGGCTACGCTGACCTTCCGCATAGAGACGGGCGCGGATGCGGCGCCGGCTTTTGCCGCCAATGCCGCCAATGCCGCCATCGCCGAACAGACTTGGCTTACCGGCACCGCCATAACCGACCTGACCCTGCCTGCGGCTACCGGCGGCAATGGTGCGCTGACCTATGCCCTGACCCCGGAACTGCCTGAGGGCCTGAGTCTGGATCCCGCCACCCGCACCATCAGCGGTATCCCCACGGCGGCGCCGCAGAGCAACTATACCTGGACAGTAGCGGATGCCGACAACAACACTGCAAGCGGCGATACGGCCAGCCTGACCTTCAGCGTCATCTCAAATCTGCGCTTGCGCTTGCGCCTCTTTCTTGAGGGGTCGTTGCGATAGCGCGAGTAACCTGCGGCGGAGCAGGGGAGTATTACGGGGCGCAGACAAGGGGAGCGAGGCAGGATATACAGGCGCTGCATAATGCCAGAAACATTCTGGATTCTTGGCTTCAACAACAAACGTAGCCGACATGCAATATCAACACATCGGCCACGGCATCAAAGGTTTCTATAAAATAGCTGCTTTTTCAATAGACGAGGCAACTATGAGCTATAAAGCAAAACAGAAACTTGAAGCCCTTATATTATGGGAGAACCACAACATAAAAGCCAGCATGGACGCTTACCACATCAGCAAATCATCGCTCTATGAGTGGCGGAGACAATATCGGCTTTATGGCATTAACGGCTTAATCAATCAGAGCACTTGCCCGCGCCAGCCACGCCGGCGCGACTGGCCTGAGGAGATTATCGACGAGATTCGGCGACACCGCGAAAACTATCCCTACGGCGCACCCAAGATATACCTGCTGATTCAACCGTGGTGTGACGAGCGCGGCTTGCGTTGTCCCAAGCCGCGCACCATCGCGCGACTGATTGCCGGCGAAGCCGATAAGATGCGCTGGGTGCCCGCAAAACCGCGTCGGCAACGCACAACGCAAAGCAAGCGCAAGCACCGTCTTAAAAAGGGTTCCAAGGCCACGTATCCCGGGTATTGCATCGCTATGGATACCGTGCAACGATTTATTCAAGGTCATCGCCGTTATCTGTTCACGGCCGTAGATTTGTATAGCCGGTTTGGTTTTGCTATCGGCGTCCCACGTGGCAACAGCATCGCTGCCGAGTTCTTTATGAAGTTGGTGATGCAAGTGTTTCCCGCCAAGATAGAGCAAGTGCTCACCGACAACGGCTCCGAATTCTGCGGCGCGTTTGATCGCTGCTTGCAAGAGCAGGGCATCCGGCACTGCTACACGTATCCCAAATGTCCGAAGATGAACGCATTCAACGAACGCTTTAACCGCACACTCCAGGAAGAGTTTGTGGAGTTTGAAGAGGGTTTGTTGCTGACCGATATTCAGGCATTCAATGATCGTATGATAGACTATCTGTCATGGTTTAATACCCAACGACCACACTATGGATTGAGGCTCCAAACACCTATGAAACAAATTGCACAACATTTGCCCAAAGTTTCCAATATGTACTGGCATCATACAGGCGCTTGCAAATGATTTGCTTTATGGTATAGTGCGACATTCCTTGTAAATTGCGTTTGCTAAACACAGGAGGTACCGGTATTTGCAAATGACTCGCACTTTGTGATAGAACGCGGCGCTAAGAGTACGGCGCTCATTGAACAACTGTGTTTTCGAGGTGCGGATTAAACATCGGGAGTAAAACCATGAAAACCATGAAACCTATGAAGCGAAAAATATTTAATACTACCACTTTAATACTGACCCCCCCCCCCCCCCCCGCCGCGCTATGTAAGTAAGGGGATTGCGGTCGCCCGGCTGTATCGCCTCGCCACCCGTTTTCTGCCACCATCATATTACAGATTTGCCACCCGCCGCAGTGCGGTTGCGTTGTCTGGTTGCGCCGGGCTACGGCTTGCGCTGTGGCGACGGCTTGTCGCGCTCTTCGCGCCCGCACTGGCGGCACCGCCGACTGATAGGGTTGCGACCGGGGCCGCCACGCTCTGCCTGCTGACCCTGGCATTGGGCGCGACACAGGCCAACGCTCAAGCCGCGGACACCAGCGTTGATGTTGCTATTGGAAGCAGTGGATATGCACTCAAGAAAACAGACTTCGGCGGTTTTGCCAGCCAATCGCTGGTGGTCTACAACCAACCCACTCATGGCAGGCTGTTTGATACCACTCTTAGGGAAGACGTGAGGGTGCGAGCGGCAGGGTTTCAATTTAGTGATTTATCTGTATATTTCGCGATCAGTTTCGCCGATGGAGCCGGGCCTGTCGAATACAGGCCCCCGGCCACTGCCATCTCTGTCGTCAACGGTTATGACAGCTTCATCTTTGAGTTACACGATTCCAACGGCGATACCACCACGGCCACCATGACCATCGATCTGGTGGGAGCATCCACGCAGATGGCCGCTGGCGGTGCGCCCACAGTGACGGCCGCCATGGGCACCACCGCCTATAACACTGGCGTGCCGCTCACGGCATCCATAACCGGTGTGACAGACCCCAACGGCATCGATGTCGCCACCCTGAAATGGCAGTGGAAGCAGGCCGATGTTACAGGCATTGGCGCCAATGCAATCAGCGCCTACAGCGATATAGCGGGCGCCACTGCCACAGGTGTCACTTCCTCAGGGTTCACGCCGCTTGCCGCACAGGCGGGCAAGTACCTGCGGGTTTGCGCTTCGTTCATGGATCAGTTTTCCACCCCCGCATCCGCGGTGCGATGCAGCACTGGCGTGCTGGTGACCAATGTGCCTTTCTTTGGCGATGCCTCGGTAGATAATCAGGTTTGGGTGACTGGCACGGCCATCACCGACCTGATTCTGCCTGCGGCGACCGGCGGCAATGGCGCTGTCACCTACAGCCTGACTCCGTCCCTGCCCGCGGGCCTCAGTTTCACCGCAGCCACCCGCACCATCAGCGGTGCCCCTGCCGCTACGGTCGCCAAGACCACCTACACCTACGCCGCCACCGATACCGACGGCGATACGAATACGCTGACCTTCCGCATAGAGGCCGCCGTCAATGCGGTACCAGCCTTTGCCGCCAATGCCGCCATCGCCGAGCAGACTTGGCTTACCGGCACAGCCATCACCGCCCTGACCCTGCCTGCGGCTACCGGCGGCAATGGCACTTTGACCTATGCCCTGACCCCGGCGCTGCCTGCGGGCCTAAGTCTTGATGCCGCCACCCGCACCATCAGCGGCACACCTACGGCAGCGCCGCAGAGCAACTATACCTGGACGGTAGCGGATGCCGACAACAACACTGCGGACACCGATGCGGCCAGCCTGACTTTCAGCGTCATCTCAAATCTGCGCTTGCGGTTGCGCCTCTTTCTTGAGGGCCCGCTACGATAGCGCGGGTGACCTGCGGAGCAGGGGAGTGTCGCGGGGCGCAAGGGGGTGAGGATACAAATGAACGCATTCAATGAACGCTTGTCACCTCTTCGGGAAGCGTTTGTGGAATTGAAGCGGGTGTGTTGCTGACGACCTGCGGACATTCCGCGATCGTCGGGAGACTATCCGCTATGGTTTGACACCCCCGCGAGGGGATTACACTGCCAAAGCTCCCAGCGCCCGTGACACGGCACAACATCTGCCCCCGTGTCCGCTATGTCTTGGCTCCTGCGACACCTTGTATAAGCGGATAAATCGGGTACACTTTGCTCTTGATACTCGCCTCGTGCAACCATATTGTGAACAACCGCGTTAAAAAAACATTGCTGATTATTGTGGACGGTTTCGGCATCAGCCCCGGCAAGACGAACAATGCGGCTTATCTCGCCGACACGCCGAATCTGGACAAACTATTCGCGCACTATTCGCATACCCAACTCGAGGCTTCGGGCACGGCGGTCGGTCTGCCGCCCGGACAGATTGGCAACTCCGAAGTCGGGCACATCACGATGGGTTGCGGTTGCGTGATTGAGCAGGATTTGATGCGGATAAACCGGGCGATAGAAGACGGTCGCTTTTTTGATAACCCTTCGCTGACGTTTACGATTAAGAATGCGAAAGAAAGCGACCGTCCGGTTCACTTGCTCGGGCTGGTCTCCGACGGCGGCGTGCATTCTCATGTCCGCCACTTGCTGGCGCTGATTGAGTTGGTGCGACAACACGGCTGCCGCCCGCTGCTGCACATGATTACCGACGGGCGCGATACCCCTCCGCGATGCGCGCGGCAATTCGTTGAACAGGTCGAACCGGCGCTGGCGCAAGCCGGCGGCGGTATCGCAACGATATGCGGGCGCTATTATGCGATGGATCGCGATCACAGATGGGAGCGAACCGAGAAGGTGTGGCGGGTGTTGGCGCGCGGCGAGGGCGAGCGGGCGGCCTCTGCGACAGCGGCGATTGAACGATCGTATGCCGCCGATACCGGCGATGAATTTATTCTGCCGACGGTGTTGCCCGCGGCGCAGGCCCTGCGCGGGGACGATCAGGTCATCCTGTTTAACTTCCGCAATGATCGCCCGCGTCAGTTGGTAAAGGCCTTGACGGTGAGCGCGTTTGACGAGTTTGACCAGGGGGGATGGGACACGGTTCGGGTGACGACGATGACAGAGATCGACGGCAAGTTTCCTTGTCTGATCGCTTTTGCTCCGGTGCGCCCTAAAACCACGCTGGCGAAAGTCATAAGCGATGCCGGGCTGAAGCAGTTCCATTGTTCGGAGACCGAGAAATATCCGCATATCACCTTCTTTTTCAACGGCGGCATGGAAGAGCCGTTGCCCGGCGAACAACGCAAACTGATACCGTCGCCGAAGGTCGCAACCTATGACCTTGCGCCGGAAATGAGCGCGGCGGAGGTGGCCGATGCCGTGATCGGCGCGTTGCAAGATACGACCATGTCTTTTGTCGTGACCAACTTTGCCAATGCCGATATGGTCGGGCATACCGCCGTGCCCGATCCGATTATCAAAGCGGTTGAGACGGTGGACACCCAAGTCGGGCGAGTGGTCGAGGCCGCTCTTGCGCACGGTTGGACGACGCTGTTGACCGCCGACCATGGCAACTGCGATGAGATGCTGGATCCTGTGACGCAGCAACCGAATACCTGCCACACGTCAAACCCGGTGCCGTGCCTGATTATCAGCGAAGAGAAAGTGCCGCCTCTTGCAAGCGGCTACAACATCGGCAGTGTCGCCCCGACCGTGCTGGACTTGATGGGGCTGGATATTCCGCAGGAAATGGAAGCGCCGTCGGTGCTCGTTGCCGAGTGAGCCCGCTTTATCTGCGCTATTGTGCCGAGGCTTTGCGGATATGGCGGCGCAACTCTGTGCTGATGCGGCTTAGCGGATAGCCTTTGCGGATGGGAATCAGGGCCTCGCCTTTGGTGACTGTTGCTTGGTAGGCCCTGCGTAACCGCCTTCTCGTTGCGGGGGGATATTCCGCAGGAAATGGAAGCGCCGTCGGCGCTCGTTGCCGAGTGAGCCTGCGCTTTATCTGTGCAATCTATTGTGCCGAGGCTTTGCGGATATGGCGGCGCAGTTCTGTGCTGATGCGGCTTAGCGGATAGCCTTTGCGGATGGGAATCAAGGCCTCGCCTTTGGTGACTGTTGCTTTGTAGGCCCTTTGCAACCGCCTTCTCGTTGCGGGAGGATATTCCGCAGGAAATGGAAGCGCCGTCGGCGCTCGTTGCCGAGTGAGCCCGCTTTATCTGTGCAATCTATTGTGCCGAGGCTTTGCGGATATGGCGGCGCAGTTCTGTGCTGATGCGGCTTAGCGGATAGCCCTTGCGGATGGGAATCAGGGCCTTGCCTTTGGTGACTGTTGCTTGGTAGGCCGCTCGCAACCGCCTTCTCGTTGCGGGAGGATATTCTTTGAAGTCGTCGAGCAGTTTCCGCTTGATGTTGCCTTCTACTTCGATTCCCCGTTGTCCGAAACCCAAGAATTCTCTGTTCACGTCTGTTATCTCTAGATCGCGAAAGTAAATTCGGTGTTTCACTTCGGGGCAAATTTCTCTGCGCGTTTCTATCTTGTGCGCATCCGCCTGTATGCATAGCGCGTCCGTATAGCCGAGCCAGGCGGCGGTCAATTCTTTGTCGCGCCCTTCGACCGCCGCTTTGAGCAGCGTGCGTTCTTGCTTGCGCTCGTCGGCTTCTTTGTCCCGCCTGCGGTCGGGCATCGCATCGTAGGCCCGATAGCGCGAAGCGTCGCCCGCTCCCGCGCCGGAAGCCTCTTTGCACAGCGCTGTGACTTGCCCGCGGGTCAGGCCCTTTTGCAGGTAGTAATTGACATCGGCGCGAGAACATTTTGCTTGGGCGGTTGCGCACAGCGCGAGCAAACCCGCAAGCAGCAGGGCGGCGGAGATTATTTTCAAAGTGTTATATCGGGAAAGCATGACCATATTCATTCGCAACGGAAACGGTATTTTACTCCAGTCTGCGCCATTTGCCTTGCTTTGCAAGGTCGTTTCTCCGCCGCTGGCAGGGGGGGCGGGCGGGCGCGTAATCTCCCGCGCCCGAAGCGGTGTTTCTTTGCCGCTGGCGCACGGGGCGGGCTATGTCATACAATAAGAGCGGAGTTTTATCCGATATGATGAGCATCAAACAAACTTGGAAACAAACTCGGCGGAGTCTCGGCGCTATCGCGATTGGCGTTTTCTGCGCACTGCCGGTTGTCGCGCAACCGCCGGGCGTCAAAGGCGGGAAGATGCCGGCGGTGTCGGTGATAGTCGCCGATGTTGCCGAGAGCGATGTGCGGGGGCGGGTGTGGTATAGCGGCAGTTTGCAAAGCCGCAATGAAGCGACGCTGGCGTCGGAGAGCGACGGCGCTATCGTGGATATCGCCGAAGTCGGGGATTATTTCTCCGCGGGCGAGGTGATCGCGCAGTTGGACGATGTCCTGATGCGGCATACGCTGGCGGAATATTATTCCGATATAAAACAGAGCGAGGCAAAGATAAAGTTTCTGCGAGACGAGGCCGCGCGTCTGAAGCAGTTGGCCAAACAAAATAATATCGCGCGCAGCGAGTTTGAGCAGGCCGAATCCGATCGGGATGCGGAGATGGCACAACTGGAGGCGGCGCAAGCGCGCGCCGCTCTGATGGAAGAGAAGATCAAACGCATGCAGATTAAAGCGCCGTTTGAAGGCGTGATCAGCACGCGCCACGCCAGCAAAGGCGAGTGGCTCGGCGCGGGTGATCCGGCGCTCGATCTCGTCAGCCTGCGACAACTGGAGGCGGTGGTCAGAATATCGGCGGACGAACTGCCTTTTGTGTCGCGGGGGAATGCGCTCAATCTGACGATAAACAATGTGCAAGACCCGATGTCCGATGTGACGCAGGCGACTGTGCGCACGGTCGTGCCGGTCGGCGACAGACAGTCGCGGTTGTTTGAGGTGCGTCTTGACCCGCCCGCGGGCTTTGGTTTGCCCGGTCAGGCGGTGCGGGCGGAAGTGCCGGTCTCCGAGCCGCGCACCAAACTCACCGTGCCGGAAGATGCGCTCGTCATTCGCGGTTCCGGTATCAGCGTGTTTCGGGTGGATGACTCTATGACGGCGCGCCGGATTCCGGTGCGCACCGGCGCATCGTATCAGGGGCGGGTGGAGGTAAACGGCACCCTGAAGCCCGGGGATAAAGTCGTTGTCAGAGGCGGCGAGCGGTTGCGCGACGGCTTGCCGGTGCGTCTGACACAGCCGCGCAAGCCGCAGTGAAGTTAGCCGCCGCTTTTCTTGAAAACCGGGTCGCGGCGTACTCCTGCATCCTGCTGGTTCTGATCTTTGGTTCTATCACGCTGTATAAATTGCCGGTGCAACTGACGCCGGAGGTGCAGAAGCCGGAGATTACGGTCACGACGAATTGGCGGGCGGCGAACCCCGAAGAGATTGAATCCGAGATCGTGGAGCCGCAGGAGGATGCGCTCAAAGGTTTGCCCGGGATGACGCGCATGGTGTCGACGTCGCAGCGCGGCAGCGGCACAATCAACCTCAGTTTTGACCTTGATATCAGCGTGGATCGGGCGCTGATAGAGGTGGTGAACCGCTTAAACCGGGTGCCGTCTTATCCGACCGATGCCGATAATCCGATCCTGAGCAATGTCGGCGAATCGGCGCGACCGATCGCCTGGTTCATCATCCGTCCGGCGCCCGGCAACGACAGCGACATCACGGCGTACCGCCGCATGATCGAGGAAACCGTGCAGCGGCGGTTTGAGCGCGTCTATGGCGTCGCGTTGTCGGAAGTGCGCGGCGCGATGGAGCGCGAGTTGCGGATTACGGTAGACCCGTATCTCGCCGCCGCCCGCGGCATCGTGTTGCCCGCGGCGGTGGAAAAGGTCGCGGGCATGGCGGATATTTCCGGCGGCGACAAGGACATCGGCAAGCGCAGTTACAGCATCCGCTTCCGCGGCAAATACGACCCGCGCGAACTCGGCGATATGGTGCTCGACTGGCGCGATGAGAAGCCGGTCAAGTTGCGCGACATCGCCCGAGTGGAAGTGCTTCCGCAAGACTCCAATACGTTTGTGATTACCAAGACCGGCACCTCGCTTGCGGTCAATGCGTATCGCGAATCCGGCGTCAATGTCATCACGACGATGAACAAACTCAAGCAGGCGATGGACGAATTGGCGAGGGGGCCGCTGGCGCAGGCCGGGCTGACGGCGGAGCATGTTTTTGACGAGACGATCTACATCAAGGAGGCGATTACCTTGTTGTTCGGCAATCTGGCGATCGGCATTTTTCTTGCCGGCATCGTGCTGTGGTGGTTCACCCGCCGCCTGCGGCCGATGTTCATCGTCAGTGTCAGCATTCCGGTATCGTTGTTTGCCGCGTTGGTCGTGTTGGAACTGACCGGGCGCACGCTCAACACGATCTCGCTTGCCGCGCTCGCTTTGTCGGTCGGGATGATACTGGATGCGTCTATCATCGTGGTTGAGAATATTCTGCGCTTGCGCGGGCAGGGCAAGCCGATAGCCGAGGCGGCGTTGCAGGGGATGACGCAGACGAGGATGGCGCTCATCGCATCGGTGACGACGACCGTCGCTATCTTTCTGCCGATCGTGTGGATGGAAAACGAGGCCGGGCAGCTGTTTGCCGATCTGGCGGTCGCGCTGTCGGGGGGGATTATCATGTCGTTGCTCACCGCGCTGTTTTTGGTGCCGAGTTTTGGCAACCGCTGGCTGGGCGATAAGCAGATCGTTGATCCGTATAAAGAAACTTGGCTGCGCTTGGCGCGGCGGCTGATGCGGCTGACCGCAACGCCGGCGCGCCGGCGCGCGCTGATCGCGGGATTGTTGTCCGTGCCTTTGGTCATCACCGTGTTGGCGATGCCGAAGGCGGATTACCTGCCGACCGGCAATCGCAATCTCGTCTTTTCAATCCTGCTGCCGCCGCCGGGGATGAATATTGAGACGATGAAGACCGAGATAGGGGATGTGATCGCCGAGAAACTGCGACCGCATGTCAGAGGGGAGGTCTTCCCGCAGGTCAAGCATTACTTTTTTGTCGCGTTTACCGGACAGGCTTTTATGGGCGCGCGGGCGGCGAATCCTGAGGACTCGGACGCCTTGGTTCCCCTGCTGAATAACTTGTTCCGTGACTTTCCCGATGTCCTCGCCTTTGCCCGCCGCGCATCGTTGTTCAGCCAGGGCAATATCCGCTCCATCGACATTGACATACAAGGGCAGGATATTGAGTCCTTGCTCAACGCCGCCCGCGCCGGTTACGGGGCGATCATGCAAGCGCTTCCGGGCGCGCGGGTACAGCCGCGTCCGGGTCTGGAGCTTTCCGACCCGCAGTTGACGCTCAAGCCGAATGAGGAACGGCTTGCCGAAGTCAGTTGGGACCGCGCTTCGCTCGGCATGATTTCGCGCGCCGTCGGCGACGGCTTGTTTGTGACGGATTATTTTGACGGTCAGAAGAAAATTGATGTCATAGCGCGCATAGAGGGGTGGGACACGCCCGATGAGTTGGCGTCTCTGCCGCTGGTCACGCCGAACGGCGCGCTCTCGCCGCTGGGACAATTGGTGCGCATTGAACGCACGGCGGGGCCGGATAAAATCCGCCGCCTCAACCGTCTGCGCACGGTGACTCTGGAAGTCACGCCGCCGCCGACGTTGCCTTTGCAACAGGCCATATCCGTTTTGCGCGAGAAGGTCGAGCCGGTGTTGCGCAGCCAACTGCCGCCCAATACGGCGGTCGGTTATGGCGGCAGCGCGAGCGACCTCGATGTCGCGTTGGCCAATATGGCGGGTATCTTCGCGCTGGCGATCATCATTTTGTATCTTTTGATATCGGTCATATTCCGTTCTTTCAAAGACGGCACATTGATCGTGATCAGTTTGCCGCTTGCGACTTTCGGCAGCGTGCTATTGCTGTCGGGCATGAACCTGTTCGTATTCCAGCCGCTTGATCTTTTGACCATGATAGGGTTTGTCATCATGCTCGGTTTGGTGGTCAACAATGCCATCCTGCTTGTGCATCAGGCGCGCGAAGCGGAGCGCGCGGGGCTCGATCGCGCCGCTGCGGTCGAGCAGGCATTGCAGATACGCCTGCGCCCGATCGCCATCAGCACATTGACCAGCCTGTTCGGCATGTTGCCGCTGCTGCTTTCCCCGGGCGCCGGCGCCGAGCTCTATCGGGGCTTGGCGGCGGTCATCGTCGGCGGGCTTGCGGTCAGCGCGATATTTACCGTGGTGCTGTTGCCCGCGTTGTTGCGTATCGGCGAAAAGCCGCAAGCGAGCGGCGCGGTTGCGGACGGCTAGGGGTTGCCCGCCCGCCGCCGTGTTCGGTCGCGCGCCATCGTCTTGCCGATAAAAGCGGCACAACTTGGTATAATTACGGTCTTGTTCGTCAAGTAAGAGGTGTGCAGATGCCGGAAAAAATTCCAGCCGATTCGGTCGGCATAGTAGAGCCCCAAGCGCGGCGTTTTGCTCAAAGCCTGACCCTTGAATGCGGAGCGACCCTTCCCGAGTTTGCGCTTGCCTACGAAACCTACGGCGAGTTGAATGCCGATAAGTCCAACGCCATACTGATATGCCACGCTTTGTCGAGCGATCAGCACGCGGCGGGCTATCACGATATGCGCGATCGCAAACCGGGCTGGTGGGAAGTGTGCATAGGCCCGGGCAAACCTTTTGACACCGACAAGTTCTTTGTCATCTGCCCGAACAATATCGGCGGCTGCAAGGGCAGCACCGGCCCCAATACGATCGACCCGGTCACCGGCCGACACTACGCCGGCAAGTTTCCGATCGTGACCGTCAAGGACTGGATCAAGAGCCAGAGTATGCTCGCCGACGCGTTTGGCATTGAGCGTTGGGCGGCGGTTATCGGCGGCAGCCTCGGCGGCATGCAGGCGATGCAGTGGGCGATTGACTTCCCCGACCGTCTGCGCCATGCGGTGGTGATTGCCGCCGCCCCCAAACTGTCGGCGCAGAATATCGCTTTTAATGAGGTCGCGCGGCAGGCTATCGTATCCGACCCCGATTTTATGGACGGCAATTTCTATGGCCGACCGGCGCCGCGCAAGGGCATGATGCTCGCGCGTATGCTGGGACACATCACCTATCTTTCGGAGGATGAGATGCGCGATAAATTCGGGCGCGAATTGAAACAGCAGGGGGAACAGCCGGGCTTTAGTTTTGATGTCGAGTTTCAGGTTGAGAGTTATCTGCGTTATCAGGGCGAGTCCTTCGTCGACCGCTTTGATGCCAACACCTATCTGCGCATGACCAAGGCGCTGGATTATTTTGATCCCGCCGCCGGCTTTGACGGGGATTTGACCGCCGCGTTCGCCGCCGCCAAGGCAAAATTCTTGGTCGTATCGTTTACGACCGACTGGCGTTTTGCGCCGTCGCGGTCGGAGGAGATCGTCAACGCATTGTTGCAGGCCGGCCGGTCGGTCAGTTACTGCGAGGTCAAATCGTCGTCGGGACACGATGCGTTTCTCAAATACGACCGCCAGTATATCGCGTTGCTCCATGCGCACATGAATCAAATTTTGCGGGATATTTCCGATGCGCCTTGATTTTGAGATTATTTCAAACTGGATCAGCCCCGGCAGCAAAGTGCTCGATCTCGGTTGCGGCGACGGCGAGTTGCTGTATCAACTGATAACCAACCGGGGGGTGACCGGTTTGGGGCTTGAAATAGACGACGACAATATCGTCCGCTGCATAGAGCGCGGCGTGCCCGTATTGCAAACAGACCTTGACAAGGGGTTGCGCAACCTGATTCACGACGGCAGTTTTGATTATGTGCTGATGACGCAGACTCTGCAGGCGATTCGCCGTCCCGATGAGTTGTTGCGGGAAATGTTGCGGGTCGGCAACGAGGCGATCGTGACCTTTCCGAATATGGGCTTTTGGCAAAGCCGTCTGAAGTTGTTGCTGGGGCGGATGCCGATTACCCGCGCCCTGCCTTCGCAGTGGTACGACACCGAGAATATTCATCTGTGTACGGTGGCCGATTTTGAAGCCTTATGCGCCGATAAAGGGTTTTATTGCGTCCATCGGGAGGTCGTCAATAACGCCTACCGGGCATCTCGCATCATCAACAAATGGCCCAACCTGATGGGCGAGACCGCGCTCTATCGCTTGCAGTACAAATAACTTGCGCAGGCGCTTGTGCCGGCAAGCGTCGCGGGAGCGCGAGGAGCGCGATGCAAAATGCGCAAGCGCTTATGCCGGCAGGCGTCGCGATATGTAACGACCGGAATCGGACTCTTTGAAGTACACCCGAACCAGCGGGTGGTTTATCGTGTGTGTCGAGCACGCCTCAAGGTTGCGCTCGGCGACATACGTTTCTATGTCCTGATTGTCGACCAGTATGTGATACCAAGGCCGGTCTTTGGGCGGCCGGGTTTGGGCGACTGTCTCGTACCACTCGTCGTTGCCCATAAAAACGGCATCGGCATCGTAAATGACCCCGTGATATCCGAATATTTTGTGTTTGATTACGTCTCCGATTGAAAATAAAGCTCCGCTCATTGGACGATCGCCTCCCTTTTGATGGTCCGTTACTCGCGCAACGGACAGATAAAATAATATCCCAATATACCAGCCATAGCGGCGATGTCCATATATTTGTCAAACATTGTTTGCGAACATGCGGATAAACCGAGCACAAACGCGCGACCCGTTCGGGAGACGCCGGCAAACGCTATATAATTACGGGTGCGAGGGGAAGCGGGCGATACGATGTTCGGCGCGGTCGCGAGGGCGCGGAGAACGCCCGTATCTGACGCCGACGGACTGTCGGCAGCGCTGTTTGCGCCTGCTCGCGCGATGATTTGCAGCAACAACAAAGTGAGAGAGATATGGGGAAAGTCATTCCGATCAAACCTGACAAGAGCGTCAAGATGACGCCTGAGACCAAGTGCGGTTTCTGTACCAACAGCAAGTGCTGTACCTATGTAACGCAGGCGATAGAGGGGCCGCGCAGCAAATACGACTTTGAGCATTTGCTGTGGCAGGTGTCGCACGATCATGTCAGCGCGTACAGAGACAGCGACGGGTGGTGTTTGGTGTACGACACCCGATGCGCGCACCTTTTGCCGGACGGGCAATGCGGCATCTATGAGACGCGCCCGCAGATTTGTCGCGACCATTCAAATGACTATTGCGAATACGATGCCGCCGCCGAGGAGGGGTTTGACCTCTATTTCCCGGACTATGACTCGTTGCTGAAGTATTGCAAGAAACGCTTTAAGAAATGGGAGCGCGGCTGATGCACGACCCCTTGGCGCCGGCGAGTTTGCTGGAGGATGTTTGCGATCTGTCCTGTCGGGCGGGCGGCAAAATCATGGAGATATATCGCGGCGACGCGTTTAACGTTCAATACAAGGGGGACAAATCGCCGGTCACCGATGCCGATCTGGCGTCCGACCGATTGATCGTGCGGGGGTTGCGCGAACTGACGCCGGACTGGCCGGTGTTGTCGGAGGAAAGTTCCGATGCGTTTCCTTTTGCGCAACGTTGCCGGTGGTCTGTTTATTGGCTGGTTGATCCGCTCGACGGCACCAAGGGCTTTATCAAACGCAACGGATATTTCACAGTGAATGTCGCGCTGGTTGTTAATCACAAAGTCACGCTCGGCGTCATCTATATGCCGGACAGCCGCAAGTTGTATTACGCCGCCAGCGGCTTCGGCGCGCATCGCCGCATTGACGACGGCCCGGCACAGGCGATCACCGTGTGCCGGACGCTGCGCGAAAGGCCGATTGTCGTTGCCAGCCGCGCGCATATCAATGTCCCGACCCGCCGCTTGCTTGAAAAGATCGGCGAGCACGAGTTGGCGCATGCCGACAGCTCGCTGAAATGCTGTTTGGTGGCGGATGGCAGCGCCGACCTCTATCTGCGTGTCGGCCCGACCTGCGAGTGGGATACCGCCGCCGGGCAATGTATCGTCGAGGAGGCCGGCGGTTATTTGACCGATACTTCTGGGGCGCCGCTTGAATACAACCGCAAGGACTCTTTAATCAACCCGCCTTTTGTCGTGCATACGCCGTCGTCGCCGGAGTGGAAGGAGTTCATGGCGTCCGTCGCCGCATCCTAGCGGCAATCAGCGCATCTTGCCGCGTAGCCAGATTTCATCGAGCGGTTTGCGTTGCGAGGGCGCCTCGCCGGATTTGGCGTTCTCGGGCAAGCGGTCGGGCGTATCTATGCAGCCGAGCGCAAAACCGCAAATCACCTCATAATCGTCTGCGGGGATGTTGAGTTGCTTATAGACTTCTTCGCGGCGGATGCCCCCCATGCCGTGGGTGTACAGGCCGAACTTGCGCGCTTGCAGAGTCATCGCCATCCACGCCGCGCCGCAGTCAAACGCCGCCAAGCCGTTGGGCTTGTCGTTGTGCGAGAAGCGCCGGCTCGCGATGATGAAACCGAGCAGCGAGACGTCTTTCGCCCATGTTTGATTGCCCTCGACCAGCAAGCCGACAAACTTGGCGAAGGCGTCTTTATCGTCGGCGCTTGCGGTGATGAAGATCCACGGTTGCTCGTTGTGGCACGACGGCGACCAACGCGCCGCATCAAAGATTGCCGCGAGTACGGATTCCGGCAAGGCGACCGGTTTGAAGGCGCGCGGCGACCACCGCCGGTAAAACAGTTCGTCAACCCCGGCAACGGGGTCGCGGCGGCTGTAATCAACCGCATAGGGCGCGGGAAACTTATCATTCATTGCGTTATCCTCTGTTGTATTCAATAAAACTGACCGTGAAAGACAATGATTATATTACGAAATGCGCTTTGCTATTCCCATCGGCGGGTTTCTAATATAGTATGTATATGCAAATCATGACTTTGAGGAGATGAAAACATGAAAAGATTCGTATTATTTCTGATGTTGCTGTTTGCATTCGGCAACATCCATGCGGCAAAAGTGACAGAGGGGTTTGTGTGGCCGGAATCGGTCGCGGAAGGCCCCGACGGGCTCATCTATGTGTCTGAAATCGGAGCGCGCGACACCGACGGCGACGGCAAGATAAGCAAAATTGACAGCGACGGCAAGAGGGTTGTGGTCGCAAAAGGTTTGAATGATCCCAAGGGGATTGTGTTTTACAAAAAGCATCTCTATGTGACCGACCGCGATGTCGTTTTGAAAGTCAGCCTTGACGGCGCATGGAAAGTGTTCGCCGCCGCCGATGCGTTTCCGCAAAAGCCGGTTTTTCTAAATGACATAGAGGTCTCGCCTGCCGGAGATTTTTATATATCGGATACCGGCGACTTTAAGTCCGGCGGGGCGGTTTTTATGATGGACTCGGCGGGCAAGGTCGGGCTTCTCTTTGGCGACGATGGGAAATATGTCAGGGCTCCGAACGGGCTGCTTTGGAGCGAAGATTCCATGTTGCTGATCGTGGATTGGGGCGGCGACTTGCTCAAAGCCGACCCGGTTTCAAAGAGAATCAATAAGATCGGCGCCGGGTTTGACGGCGGCGACGGGCTGGCGGCGGCCGATGCATCAATCTATATCACGAGTTGGACCGAAGGCAAGCTTTACGCGTACAAGCTCGGGAAGGTGCAGGTTATCGCCGACGGCTTTGAAGCGGCGGCGGATCTCGCTTTGAGCAGAGACAAGACCAAGATCATCGTGCCCGACATGAAAGCGGGGACGGTTTCTATCCTGCCGGTGCGCTAGTCCGCCGCCCGCTTTGTGCGCGGAAGTTGCATCGGCAAGCGCACCCCCGACATGAAAGCGGGGACGGTTTCTATCCTCCCGGTGCGCTCCTCCGCCGCCCGCTTTGTGCGCGGAAGTTGCATCGGCAAGCGCACCCCCGACATGAAAGCGGGGACGGTTTCTATCCTCCCGGTGCGCTAGTCTGTCGCCTCCGCTTTGTGCGCGGAAGTTGCATCGGCAAGCGCACCCCCGACATGAAAGCGGGGACGGTTTCTATCCTCCCGGTGCGCTCCTCTGTCGCCTCCGCTTTGTGCGCGGAAGTTGCATCGGCAAGCGCACCCCCGACATGAAAGCGGGGACGGTTTCTATCCTCCCGGTGCGCTCCTCCGCCGCCCCGCTTTGTGCGCGGAAGTTGCATCGGCAAGCGCATTCCGTTCGGGCGCTCACTCGGGATCAAAGCACGCAAGATACTTGCGATAGATATAAGCCTTGCCGCGCCTGCTTTTGCTCTCTGCCGGCTCAAGGATTCCGAGATTGACAAAATTGTCAATAACCCCGTTTGCTCCGGCGCGGGTAAAGCCCGTCCACTGCATCACTTGAGCGGATGTGACGAGCGGTTGCGCAAACAAGCGGGTCAGCACCTTGGTACCGCTTTCGGCCGGTTTTTTCGCCAGCGCTTGCATCTTCTTCATGTCCTCGTCGTACACAACCCTGATCGCTTTGGATATCTCGATAGCCTCCCGCGCGGTTTCAATCACGCCGTCCAGAAAGAAATGCAGCCATTCCTCAATGCCGCCTTTGCGATAAGCATCCAAATTGTCATAGTAGGTTTGCTGATGCTTCTTAAAGTAGGAGGATAAAAACAGCGTCGGCTTTTCCAACAATTTTTTCTGATGCAACATCAGCGCGATCAAAAGGCGTCCTACCCTCCCGTTGCCGTCAAGGAACGGGTGTATGGTCTCAAATTGGGCGTGTGCGAGCCCGATTTGCAGCAGCGGCAATATCGAATCTTGGTGCAGAAATGTTTCAAGGTCGCTCATCGCCCGTTGCATCTCGGTTGCGGGCGGCGGCACAAACCGCGCATTGCCGGGGCTTGTGCCGCCGATCCAATTTTGTCCGGCGCGAAATTCTCCGGGGGCGGAGTAGTGGCTTGAACGGGCATCCTTCATCAGCGCCCGATGTATTCCCTTGATAAAACGCAGAGAAAGGGGCAAGGTTTTCATCAGTTCCAGTCCGTGATACAAAGCCGCCACATAGCGAACGATGTCATCGGCATCGGTGTCTTTGGCGGCAACGCCCGCTTTCATTTCAATCGCATCGATGAACGTTGCTTGGGTGCCCTCGATTTGAGCCGATGGTGTCGCGTCTTTAAAGACGAACATAGCGAGAAAGAAATCGACAGCGGGCAAAACATGTGTGATGCCATTCAGATCACCCACCAACCCTCGGGCGCTATCGGTCTTGTAAAGGAGCTCATGCGGAATTCCTTTGAGTAGTTTTTTGGGCGGGAAGGGCAACGGTATAAATGCCGAGAAGCCATCCCGTTGTTGTACTTGTTTGCCGAGTTCAATATTCATAGAAGCGGTTACCGTTCTGTTAGCAAGAGATACTGTTTCCAATTCCAGTATCTTTTGTATTAAAAGATACTATATCACGATTTGGTATCCCTTTCCGAGAAAAGAGATACCAGATTGCAGAAATCTCTCTGAGCCCTTTGAACTAAAGGGTTCTTAAGGTGCTTGTCTGTTCCCGACTCCAGTATCTTTTGTCTTATAAGATACTATATCGAGATTTGGTATCTCTTTTGAAAAAAAGAGATACCAGAATGCAGAAATCTCTCTGAGCCCTTTGAACTAAAGGGTTTTTAAGGCATTCGTCCGGCGGGTGGTACCGCCTTTGCCAGAGGAGGGGTCGCTTTCCTGTTTGGTTGGAGATGGGCTTAAGTGCGGCGCAGGTGGTGGCCAGAGGTGGAATCGAACCACCGACACGAGGATTTTCAGTCCACTGCTCTACCGACTGAGCTATCTGGCCATGTAAGCAAATGATGGCAGCGCCATCGATGAATTCCGTCGGGCAATTATGCCGGCGGCGTAAATTCTTTCGGTTTCTCCGCACCCCCTTCAAAGAAAAACTTTTCCATCTCTTCTTCAAGAAACTTGCGCGCCTTGGGATCGACCGGAGTCAGGCGGTATTCGTTTATCAACATCGTTTGGTGTTTGAGCCACTCATCCCACGCCTGCTTGCTGACATTCTCGTAAATTTTTTCGCCGAGCTCCCCGGGATAAGGCCTATAGTCCAGCCCTTCCGCTTCCTCGCCCAGCTTCACACATTTGACTGTTCGCATTGTTTTCTCTCCGTGCTATGTTTATCTTCCAATTGTTTCAGCAGCCGCTTGACCAACGCGGGGGCGCCGCCTGAGACAGCGCTAATTTTACACCAAACGAAGCGCTTATCGTCCGCAATCGACAGCGGCAACTTCCTCAGTCGCAGACAGAGCGGCGTGACCGACAGGCGCAGGTGGGTCAGATTATAAGTCACTTCCGGCCATGTTTCGCTGGCGGAAAACCCCCCGCAATGCCGCCTGCACCAGCTTTTTGCCTGCCCGACGCTGTCGGCTTCGGGGAAGCTCAGAAGCCCGCCCCAGATGCCTTGCGGCGGGCGCCGTTCGAGCAATACCTTCTCCTCGCGCGCGACCATGACGACGACAAATTCGCGCACCGGACGCGTCCGCTTTTTGCGCTGCGTCGGGCGCATAGCGACGACATCACGGCGATACGCTTTGCAATCGCGCGCTACGGGACAAGTCTCGCACTTCGGCTTGACCGTCGTGCAGACCAGCGCGCCCATGTCCATCAGCGCCTGATTGTAACGGCCCGCCTCCCGTTGCGGCAGCCGTTGTTCGGCAAGCTCCCACAGAATCCGTTTGCTGCGGCTGTCTCCGTGCCGGCCGTCAATATCGGCGTGCCGCGCAAGCACCCGCCTTGCGTTGGCATCCATGATCGCATGGCGTTGTCCGCAAGCCAGCGACAAGATCGCGCCCGCTGTCGAATGCCCGATACCGGGCAGTTTGACCAACATCTCCTTCGTGCGCGGCAAGCGCCCGCGGTGCTCGTCACGCACCGTTTGCGCCGCCTGGTGCAACGAACGCGCGCGCGCGTAGTAGCCCAGCCCGGCCCACAGCGCGAGCGCCTCATCGACATCGGCTTCGGCCAAGCGTTTGATGCCGGGGAAGCGGCGCATGAAGCGGCGGTAATACGGGATGACTGTTTGCACTTGGGTCTGTTGCAGCATAATCTCGGAAACCCAGACGCGGTAGGGGGTCGGGTTGCGTTGCCACGGCAGGTCGTGGCGCCCATGGCGTTTGTGCCAGTCAAGCAGGCGTTGCGCAAAGGAGGGTTCGGCCGCCATGGTTCCGTCGCTGCCGCTATGCCATGGGCGGCTCAGTTTGCGGCGGCTTTTTTGACAGCGGGGAAGTCGTCGATGGTGAACAATGCGTTTACACCGCAACCGTACTTCCTGCCGAGTGTCTGTGCGCCGCCCGCCAGCCTGTCAACCACAGCCAGGATGCCGCTGATTTTGTAGCCGGCTTCTATCAGGCAGTCGCATGCTTTGGCGGTCGCGCTGCCGGTGGTAATCACATCATCGACCACGACGACCGGCGTTCCTTTGCCGATGTCATTTTCTATGTGATTTTGCGAGCCGTATTTTTTCGGTTCTTTTCTGACGATGCACCCGTTGATTCCCAGATTGCGCTCGTGTGCCCTGACGATCACGCCGCATATCAGCGGGTCCGCCCCGAGCGTCAGGCCGGATATTGCGACCGCTTCCGAAGTCAGCGACCGCATTTCGTCGATCAACAGGTCGGAGATAATCGCAAGCATCTCTCCGTTGAGGGTCGCTCGCTTGCAGTCAAAGTAGAAGTTCGTCGTAGTTCCGGCGCTGAGCGTGAAGTGTCCGCTCAGCAAGCAGTTGCGGTTCATGAAGTTCCGGAGTTTTTCTTTGCGGGCATCGTTTGTCATTGGGCTCGGCTGTAAAAAAGTTTTGAGATTATCGCCATAGTATATATGAGGGGTTTGACAGGGCGGCGCTATGAGGTTTTCAGTTCCAGCACGGATAAGGTCTGTTTGACTTTGTCCCCTTTCCGCCATTCGACTTTGACCGGCAAGAAATGGTGCGCGCTGCTCAGCCAAAACATGCGATCCGCCGTCCCCCGCTTGCGCCGCTCGACTTTGATCGTATCCAAAGCGCCGAGCGCTGTCGCGAGTTGCTCTCTGCCGACAGCGGCAAAATGCCGTTGCTTGATCCGCCCGCGCGTCAGTATCCGATAGGTCTTGTCAAAGCGCGTGCCGAGCGCGCCGACCTCTTCGGCCAACCGGAGCAGCAAAATGTTTTCATCCGTCACATCATCCGTCAGCGCCACCGTGTCTTCCTCGCCCTCGTGTCGCAACAGCGCCTGCTTTTGCGCCCAGTCAAAGCGGTAACTCCGGTTCCTGCCGGGCTGTTTTGCCACCGCATAGTCGCAGCGCAATGGCAGCAAGATGCCGCGGTCATTGCGCCGCGCGGCGCTGCGGCTGGCAATCTCGCCCGCGAACAGTTTCCCCGCCAACCCGCCGCCGGTAATCTTGCTATCATATGTCACGATACCGCTGTCGTTTGTGACCCGCACGGTCATGGCGGCGGACGGAAAATCCAATGCATACACGGCGGAGAATGACGGCGCGCCGTGATGTGTTTGCGCATGGACAGCCGTCATGACGAATGCAAACAGCGCGATGAAAAGCGCGCCGGAGTCACGATTATGCCCGAAGAGAAATTGAATATATGGCAAGTGCTGCACAGTGTGTCGGCAAGTTTTTTCGGCGTTCAAAGCAACGCCCGCCGCCATCGTGATTTTAGTCGCGGACGACCGCATCAGTTCATCATCGTCGGTCTTGTCTTAACCGCTTTGTTCATCTTCGCCGTGTGGGGGCTGGCGCAAGCCGTCTTGTTGCTCGTCTAAGGCCTGCCAGACAGGGCGCCGACAGAGGCCTTGCCAATCGCAGTATTGGCAGGCTGTTTTTTCATTGCCCCACGCCGGCAACGGTTTTCTGTCCATGTAATCGGAATAGATTTCTTCCAGCCGCAGTCGCGCCTGTCGGCAGTAGTCCGCCAGTTCCTCGTCTTTTATCGGCTTTCGCTCGGGGTTTTTGCCGTCGTCTTTCAGGGCCAGATAAAGCGCCTGCTCGGTATCCTCTGTCAACAAGGCATAGCACGCCAGTTGCACATCTTCGCCGCTCAGAATCATCTTCGTTGCCGGCACATGGCCGGTCTTATAGTCGGCGATGGATTTTTTGCCGCCGCAATCCATCATCAGGTCTATCGTTCCCGTCAGCGTCAGCCTGTCCTTGATCGCTTTCGTCTTTTTGGTTTCGCATTCGACGGCGGCAATATCTTTTTCGGCGCTCAAGTTTACAAACCAATCGATGTAGATTGCGGCGAGCGTCCGCGCCTGATCAAGCCAGTAGGTATTGGCATAATTCGTATCCGCCGCCGCGCGGAACTTTGCCTCGATGATCTCCTCCGCGACAGTCCGGATGCGGCCGGCATTCTCCGCGCTCCACCGCGCGCCGGTCTCGGACATATGCGCGTGTAATTCTTGCAGGCATTTGTGCATACGGGTGCCGAACTCTGCCTTGCTCCAGTATTCGCCCGGCGGCTGTTGCGCGCGCAACTTGAGGCAATATTGCACGAAGAAACGATACGGGCAATCTATCAAAGTCTGGTGTGCGCTCGCGCTGATTTGTTCCGGCCACCTGCTGCGGGGCGCGGCGGGCGCGGGCATCGTCGGCGCCCGCGGGGTTTTGCCGACACTCTTGTGCTCCGCCAGCGCATGACAGCGCCGGGCTCGTTGCGCGAGTTCGTCATCTGCCAGACTCTCGTTGTAGGCGAGTTGGTGAAAATCCATGATCGCCCGCAGCCACGGCGACGGCATCATCTGTTGGCTGTCGGATTGGCGCTGGCAAGTCAGCAACACTCGCGGCGCGCTCTCAAGCAACGCCAGAAACGACAGAAACTGCTCGGCGGTTTTCTGTTCTTGCGTCTCAAGCCCCAACTCGCAGCGGATTTTTTCGTTCATCAACGGAGTCTGCAAGGCCGGCCAGCGCTTGCCGTCCAGCGCCGCAAAGACCAGCGCATCCGCTCGCCACAGCCGCGCCTGCCGCGGCGTCATCAGGAGGATGCCGCGGGCGGACGGCGGCAGCACATAGTTGTCGTGTTCAAGGCTGTGCATCAGCCACCCGCGCCAGAAATAAAAGCCGCCCTCCAGGCGCTCTTCGGCGGCGGCGGTTTGCATATGCCCGAGCATATCGAGCAACTTTTTGCCGGCGGCATCAACGGCCAGGCGTTTGCGCATGCCGGTCTCTTCCATCGCTTCAAACAACGTCGAGAAATAATGCGTCAACGGCTGTTTGCTTTGGGTCGCGAGCGCTTGCAACTTGGCAAGAACTTCGATGATGCGCTGTCCGACCTCCCGCGCATAAGTGATATCGTCATCCGGCAGCGCCCGCAGCAACTCCTCCGCCGTTTGCGGCAACTGCGGCAATTTGGCCAGACATCTCTCCAGACTGCCGACCGCGCGCAGCCGTTGATTGGAGGTGATGTCAAACGAAAAGAAAGGCGAACGCATCAGAGTGATCAGCGCGGCGCTGTCAAACTGCCCCCTTTCGTCGGGCAGCAACTTATACAACGCCGCGGCGGCGCTGGTCGTCGACAGTTCCCATCCGGAGTAGTCTTGCAAGACGAGACCATAGCGGTCAAACGCCGCCAACATCCTGCGCGTCAGTTTGCGGTCAAGGCTGACGATGCCGATTTTTTCGCAACCTTGCTCCATCCAATCCTTTATCGCCAGATAAGCCCCCCACGCGTGTTGCTCAAAAGACGCCGGCTGAAACACCCGCAGGCGACCGGCGGCGGGGCTATCCGGCGTTGCTGCGGCAAACGCTTTGGCGCGCGTTTGCAGCGGCTCGGCTCGGTCGGCAAAAACCGCCTCAAAAAAGCGCGAGAAGTCGCCGCTCGCCGCGGGCGGTGTGATGTCCTCGCCGCAGATATTCATCGCCGTTTGGCGCGCCGGGTTGGGGTAACGCAACGGCTGTTTGGTATCTTGCAGCAGCAGCGTCAGGCGATTTTGCGCATACAACTTCCGCGCCCAGCGCGTCTGACACGGGGTCAGCTTGTCCGTCCCGCACAGATAGATATGCTCGTCTTCGGCGGTCAGCGCATCCTCGATGAACGCCATGCGCTCAAGCCGATGCGGGTCGTCGTCGCCGTCGCTGATCAAGTCTTTCCACACTTTCCACAGCGCCAGAAACATGTTGCTATCGTCGTTCCACACATCCTGCTTGAGGTTGCGCAAGTCCCGCTCCAGCATCGCGATGTCATACTCGCCGCTGTCGCTCAATTCGCTGATCTCATTGAACAGGCTCAGCAATGCATCGGTCGCTTGCCACGGGCTCTGGTTGGGAAACAGGTCGGGGTGTTCGGCCAGAGCGTGTGCGAACGCCAGTTGCTCGCGCCGCGCCGTGACTTCGGTTTTTGAACTTGCCAGACAGCGGTCGACAAACAAGCCGCGCACGGTCGTAATCGTCGGCGGGATGACAGCGCCGTAGCCCCTTTGTTGTGCGCAGGCGAGTATTTCGGAGCGCAACACGACAAATTGCGCTTTGATTCGGCGCAGCGCATCGGGCAACAGGATGACCGCGCCGCTTAAGTCGGGCAGGCGCTCCTCAAAATCGGCGACGACCGTCTCGCCGCACTTGGCAATCAGATTATCCTCAAAGGGGATGGCGTAGCGGGCCACGGAGTGTCAGCGTTCCAGCAGTTTCAACTTGTCCGGTTTCCCTTTCCACGCATCGGCATCGGGGGGAGCGTCTTTCTTGACTGTGATCACCGGCCACTGCAAAGACAAGTCCGCATTCAGTCGCAAGAAAGGTTTCTGTTCGTCCTTGAGGTCGTCTTCCGACAGGATGGCATCGATCGGGCATTCCGGTTCGCACAGCGAGCAGTCGATACACTCTTCGGGGTCGATCACCAAAAAGTTCGGCCCCTCGTGAAAGCAATCGACCGGGCAGACCTCGACACAATCTGTGTATTTGCACTTGATGCAGTTTTCGGTAACGACAAAAGTCATGATTCATAAAGACGAACGCGCCTATTGTATATAGAATGGCGCGCGCTTCCAACTGCCGGAGCGTATCGCGGGCTCTGTGCCCGGCCTTCTCGCTGCTCCTGCGGATATGGCGGGGGTGTGGCGTATGGCGCAAGGGAACGCCGATAGAAGGGGGAATATATGCTTGACTCCGCCTAGCCGACGAGGGGCATTGTTGCAAAAGGGCTTGTCTGCGGTAGAATAACCGCTGACTTATTTTACATACTGCTATCAAGAACAATACTATGAGTTATCGGATGCCTTCTCCCAGCCGTCGCGCAAGCGGCCTCTGGTTGTTTCTTCTGTTTGTGTTGTGCGGTCAAGCACAAGCACAGAACATTGCCGCTACCGGCGAACCCGGCGTCACAGCGGCCGACAACACCAACCTGACTACGATGGGCCCCAAAGAGGACAGTGTGCTGACCGCAGTTCGAGGCAGCATTAACGATGACAATGACTTAACCACTTTCACGCCGACTTGGCAATGGAGCATAGCCGACACCAGTGACGGCGCCTACGCCGACATCAGCACGGCGACCGCCGCCACCTTCACGCCCTTGCAGGAGCATGTCGGCAAGTTCGTCCGCGCCTGTGCCACCTTCAACGATGACGACAACAACCGCGAGACCCGTTGCTGGACCTCCGTCGCCGCCGTCGTCAATGTCAATGATGCCCCGGTTGCATCGAACAACACCATCTTTGTGCCAGTGGGCGGCACTTATACCTTCTCGGCGGGCGACTTCCCGTTCACCGATGAAGATGGCGATGCGCTGTCGCAGGTAATCTTCGGCACTGTTGGTGCGGGCAGCACAACTCTATCGGGCAGCGATGTTAACCCAATTGGAAATGCATCAGATGGAGTTCTAGCGTCGGGTATTGTGGGATATGCACCCGCAACCGGTGCCACCACAGTCATGGCACCTTACACCACCTTTACCTTCAGCGTATCCGCAGGGGGCATAACGGGTGGCGACGCCAGTGCCAATGTCACCATGACCATAGACCTGGTGGCGGCCACGCAAGCGGCGGCAACCGGCGCGCCGACTGTGACAGCAGCATCGGGCAGCACAGCCTACAACGAGGATGTGGAACTGACCGCATCCGTCACCGGCGTCACCGATGCCAACGGCATAGTCACCCACACCCGCAACTGGCAATGGCAATCCGCCGCCGCTCAGGCCAGCACCTACACCGCCATCGCCGGGGCCGCCGCCGCCAAATTCACACCCGAGTCGGAACATGTCGGCCGATACATCCGCGTCTGTCTCAGTTTCACCGACGGCATAGGCACCAACGAGGGCCCGTTGTGCTCCGTCGGCACCGTCATCGCCGCTACCAATGATGCCCCTGCCAGTGGCGACAGTTCGGTGGATGTGCCGCTCACCGCCACCGCAGCCGATCCCTACGTCTTTCAGGCCTCCGACTTCCCGTTCATGGACGAGGAGGATGGTACCACCCTGCACGGCGTAGACATAATCAGCGCCGTCGCAACCGGCAAGGGCACGTTGCGCTATACAGACATGACCGGCACCCTGAGCGGTAGAGACCTCGAAGACGGCAACCTGACCGCGGCCAAACTATCAGGTCTCACCTATTATCCCCCGGCCACCGCCGTCGCTGGCCCCAACTTTGCCACTTTCACCTTCAGAGTGAGCGATGCCGACGGCGGCAGAAGCGAGAACCATACGATGACCATCAACCTGATATCTGTCGATATACGCTTGCGCCTGCGCCTCTTCCTGGAAGGCCCGCTACGATAGCGCAAGCAATCCTCTTGCGGGACTTGCACCGACGCTCCTTGGGGCTGCCTAGCGGTAGTTTGGCGATAGCTACCCTAAGAAGTCACAAACAATCTAAAAAGCCACAAACAATTAAGTATTGTTTGTGCTCTATAAACTGTTTGTGCTCCTATTACGCGCTCTCTTTCAGTTTGTGCTCCATAACATGCCTCTCGCACTATCCCGCAAGCTCCGGAGAAAAGGTGCGACTGGCGCAACCCCGAAGCTTTCTGGCCCATCGCTTGTGGCTCGGCTTTTGCGCCTCCCGCAAGGAGCGTGTCGCCAGCGCAACCCCGAAACCCTCCTATCGCACTATCCCGCAAGCGCCGGAGAGAAGGTGCGACTGATGCAACCCCGAAGTTCTCCGCCTATCGCCTGATGGCTCGGCCTTTGCGACTCCTGTGAGGGGAGTGTGTCGCCGGTGCAAGCATGAAACTTTCTGCCTATCGCCTGTGGCTCGGCCTTTGCGACTCCCGCGAGGGGAGTGTCGCCGGTGCAAGCATGAAACTTTCTGCCCATCGCCTGATGGCTCGGCTTTTGCGCCTCCTGCGAGAGGGGCGTGTCGCCAGCGCAACCCGAAACCCTCCGCCCATCGCCTGTGGCTTGGCCTTTGCGACTCCTGCGAGGAGGGCGTGTAGCCGGCGCAACCCCAAAACTTGCGTTTGGGGGATAGGTGTGTATAATGCGGGTTTTATTGGAGATGGTCGCACCGTCGGCACAGCGTAACCCAACGGAATGGGATGTGTGCATGGTGTGGGCTTTGCCAGAGATGACTGGCACCATCGGCATAGTGGAACCCAACAGAATGGGATGTGTGTGTATGGTGCGGGCTTTGCCGGAGATGGCTGCGCTTGCTTGCAGGGCGTATGCGAATCGTTTATATCGTATGTTTGATGCAAGATACTTTTTAAGGAGGATTAAAATAATGTTTATAGCAAATTTTAACACTAAAAATACCCCCCCCCCCCCCTATGCAACATTAAGCAGGCGTAGCCTCTGGTCGCTTCTGTTGTTCGCTCTGTTTACCGTCTGCGGTCAAGCGCAAGCACAACAGAACGCCACTGGCGCACCGGCGGTCACGGCGGCGGACAGGGCCGCCCGGCGCCCGCAGCGCATCATCTTATGCTTATCCAATTCCCCGGCATTTTTCGCCGCAACCCACAGCACCCCGCCCGCCGCAGGCCCCGGCCTCATGCGGACGATGATCCTCCGCGGCTTCTTGCCGCTGATCCTGCTCCCCCTCGTCATCGCCTGCGGCGAGCTGCAGGCGCAGGACAACGCCACCGGCATGCCCGCCGTCACCTACGCCAGCGGCATAACCGTTCCCACTGAGGGCTCCGCCATCACCGCAACCCAAGGCACCATAGAAGACCCGGACAATACGCCAACCACCGGCCTCGGTTCCATACAGTGGATATGGAGCCAGGCCGATACCAATGGCGGCACCTACACTCCCGTTCACCTCGCAGCCACTTTCACCCCGTTGCAGGCCCATGTCGGCAAGTTTCTGCGGATCTGCGTGAGCTTTCGAGACAACACCAACAATGACGAGGAGCGATGCCTGCAGATAGCCACCGCTGTGGCCGCTAATGATGCGCCCACCAGTGACGATGCCTTTGTGAATGCGCTGGCCACCGCAACCGCAGACTCGCCATATGCATTCAAGATCGGCGATTTCCCATTCATGGACGAGGACACCGGCGCAGCTCTGACCAGCATAACCATAGTTGAGACTATAGCATCCGGCACCGGCACACTCCGCGACGGCAGCACCGCAGTGGCCGATGGCACCACAGTGATGGCCGCCAATCTGAGTGGCCTCACATACTATCCCCCGGCCAACGCCACCCCCGCCGCCAACTTTGCCAGCTTCACTTTCACCGTCAGCGATGGCGCCGCAGACAGCGCAGATGACTACACCATGACCATCAATCTGGTGGAGCATCTGCGCTTGCGGTTGCGCCTCTTTCTGGAAGGCCCGCTGCGATAGCGCGAACCATCTCCTTGCGGGACTTGCGCTACGCCCATCGCTTGTGGCTCGGCCTTTGCGCCTCCCGCAAGGAGGGCGTGTAGTTGGCGCAACCCCGAAACTCTCCTATCGCACTATCCCGCAAGCGCCGGAGAAAAGGTGCGACTGATGCAACCCCGAAGTTCTCCGCCTATCGCCTGATGGCTCGGCCTTTGCGACTCCTGTGAGGGGAGTGTGTCGCCGGTGCAAGCATGAAACTTTCTGCCTATCGCCTGTGGCTCGGCCTTTGCGACTCCTGTGAGGGGAGTGTGTCGCCGGTGCAAGCATGAAACTTTCTGCCTATCGCCTGTGGCTCGGCCTTTGCGACTCCCGCGAGGGGAGTGTGTCGCCGGTGCAAGCATGAAACTTTCTGCCTATCGCCTGTGGCTCGGCCTTTGCGACTCCTGTGAGGGGAGTGTGTCGCTGGCGCAGGCACGAAGTTCGCCGCCTATCGTCTGCGGCTCGGTCTTTGCGACTCCTGCGAACGTGTCGCCGGCGCCGCCGCGAAACGTTCTCACTCTATGCGGCGACAAGCATATAGCCGATAGGAGGCAATCTGTTTGACGGATACCTTGGGAAAGGTGAAAATAGCCGTCGGCGGGCACCCGTCTGCCAGATTGCAATGGGCGTGAGACTTTGAACAAGGGACAAATTTTTGTATTTTCCGGGCCGTCGGGCGCCGGCAAGACGAGCTTGTTGCGCAAGTTGCTGGCGAATATTGACCGGCTGAAGTTATCGACTTCATATACCACGCGTCCGTTGCGCAACGGCGAGAAGAACGGATGCGAGTATCACTTTGTCGATGAGGCGACCTTCGCGCAAATGATCGGCGCCGATGATTTTTTGGAATACGCGCGTGTCTTTGATGCCATGTACGGAACCGCAAAGCGGACTGTCGCCGATATCATCGGCGGCGGGGACAGCGTCGTCTTGGAGTTGGATTGGCAGGGCGCGAAAGCGGTGCGGGAGTGTTTTGACGATGTCGTCTCGGTCTTTATTTTGCCGCCTTCAAAGGCGCATCTGCGGCGGCGGCTTGAGGAGCGCAAACGGGATTCAAGCGAGGTGATTAACAGCAGGATGAGTCGGGCGATGGACGAGATGGGGCACCACGATGAGTTTGATTATGTCGTGGTCAATGACGATTTTGAGAAGACCCACGGTGCGCTGGAGACGATTGTGCGCGACGGCGCGCAAGACGATGCGTCCGTTGCGCACAGCCGCGAGGTTATCCGCAGTTTGGGTCTTGGGGGAGCGCGATGAAGCCGGGTGAGTCGCCGATTAAGCTGACAGCGGCTGCGGCTGCGCAGATGAAGAAGTCGTCGGAGCTGAGCGAGTCGCAGGGGTGGCCGCTTCGTATCGCCGCGCGGCGCGATGAGTCGGAGACCTTTCAATATGCGATGGGCTTTGACGCGCAGAGCTACGAGGACGACATCAGTTTCAAGAGCGAGGGGGTTGATCTTGTCATCCGCGCCGGGATGCTGACTTTGCTCAAGGGCATGGAGGTGGATTATGTGGAGATCGAAAAGGGGCGGCACAGTTTTATCTTCCTAAACCCGAACGATGCGTCGTATGTCGCGCCGCGTGAGTGAGCGCGGGGGTCGATCTTGTCATCCGCGCCGGGATGCTGACTTTGCTCAAGGGCATGGAGGCGGATTATGCGGAGATTGAGAAGGGGCGGCATAGTTTTATCTTCCTAAACCCCAACGATGCGTCGTATGTCGCGCTGCGTGAGTGAGCGCGGGGGTCGATCTTGTCATCCGCGCCGGGATGCTGACTTTGCTCAAGGGCATGGAGGCGGATTATGCGGAGATTGAAAAGGGACGGCACAGTTTTATCTTCCTAAACCCGAACGATGAGTCGTATGTCGCGCCGCGCGAGTGAGCGCGGGGGTCGATCTTGTCATCCGCGCCGGGATGCTGACTTTGCTCAAGGGCATGGAGGCGGATTATGCGGAGATTGAAAAGGGACGGCACAGTTTTATCTTCCTAAACCCGAACGATGAGTCGTATGTCGCGCCGCGCGAGTGAGCGCGGGGGCCGATCTTGTCATCCGCGCCGGGATGCTGACTTTGCTCAAGGGCATGGAGGCGGATTATGCGGAGATTGAAAAGGGACGGCACAGTTTTATCTTCCTAAACCCGAACGATGAGTCGTATGTCGCGCCGCGCGAGTGAGCGCGGGGCGCGTCTTAAATGTAGAGTTTGCGGTCGCGCCTGCGCGTGCCGCCGCGCTGTATGATCAGCCCTCTGATCGCTTGCGTGTGGGTGATTTCAACGGTCGGGTAGCCGGCGCTGAGCGGCTTGAGAAATTGCCGCCCCTCTTTGATGACGAATTGGCGAAAGATGTATTCGCCGTTTACTTCCGCAAGCACATAGGCGCCGTTGGGCGCCAGGCTTTGCGGTTCTATGATGACGATGCACCCGTCGGGAAACTCCGGTTCCATGCTGTCGCCTAACACGCGCAAGGCGAAGGGTTCGCTCGCGGCACACCCCGCATCGCCCAACTCTTTTATGTCCGCTTCGTCCGTCACCGTGTCGTTCTCACTTAAAGGCGACCCAAGTCGTGGCGATATACTTTGCGCCGTTTTCAAGCGTCGTGCCGCGGTGCGGATGGGTCCAGAACGGCGGGAACAATAGCAACTTGCCGCGTTCGGGCTTGACCCGCACGTCTTGGAAAAGAAATTCGGTTTCGCCGCCGGGGCCGTCGACCTCGTTGAGGTACCAGATCGCGACCAGTTGGCGGTCGCTGAGCGCGCGGCTGTCGCCGTCGATGTGCCAGTGATAGAACTCGCCCGTCCGGGTGCGCTGGAGGTTGTAGCCGACGTCTTTGAACGCTCCTCTGAAGTATGGAAATGCCACGCACAACTCCCGCAGCGCCTCCGTCAGCGAGCGAAAGAGCGCCGCATCCGTGTCCTTCCAGTTGTCTTTGTTGCTGATGAATAGGTCGGTCGAGCGTTTGAGGGCGGGGTTTTCTATCCGGCCTTGTCCGACATATCCGGGATGGTGTTCGTCGCCGGCGGCTTCAAACCGGCGCACGATGTCATCGCATAGGTCGGCGGCGATCGCGTCGTCTTTCTCAAAGATAAAGCTATGCGGTTTGACCTCGCGCACTGTTTGCAGCAACTCGGAGTAATTCTGTTTACGCATGGGCGTATGATAACATTTATAACAAAGCCGATGGCTCGGATTTTTTAATGGTACGGATACGAACAAAGTGGAATAAGAACAAGCCCGCTCGCAACTTTGGCGATACTGCGAGCGGTTTGTGCGTGAGCATCTGGCGCATGGCCTGCGAGTGCGTGTTGAATTTGGAGAACGAGGGCTTTGAGACCGACACCAACGCGCAGCGTCTTGATATTATTGCGGAGTTTTCGGTCTTTGCGATTCACTTGTTGGATCGTTTTGCATACGCGCATCTGGATACGCAAAGCCGTGCCGGCTTGATTACCGCAACCGCCCGCCGCTTTGCCGAAATCATGCAGGACAACCGCATCGATACCGATGGCGGAGGGCGCCACGAGGAAGCCTTCATTGCGCTGCTCAATCGGCGCGCGGACGAGTATGCCGAATGTTCGTGCGGCGAGTGCGGAGAGCCGGGCTTTAGCATGCGGCGGGTGCTCGGCGAGCATGTGCGAGACCTGATGGGGGAGAAGCATCGGCAATGGGTTCCGGATTATGTGATAGACAAAGAGGCTCCGGATTTGTATCGGTCTTTGCGCCGCGCCGGACAGTTGGTGTTCGCGTGATATGTCCGGCGGGCTGAGTAACAAGACCCAGCGCTGCCTTGCGCCGCGCGATTGCGCGCGGGCTGTTTTGGTGTCTTCGCTGAGCATGGCGTGGGAGTCGATTGCCGGTCGGGAGCGGGGGCCGTACATTTCTCATAAGCACAAGTTTGTCTATTATGATGTGCCCAAGGCGGCATGCACTACGGTCAAGTTATGGATGGCGGAGGCGGATGGCATAGCGGTGAAAAACAGCATCCACTCTGCCGACATTCCCCGCGCCTTCTATCATAGGGCCGCTTCCAAATACAAAGATTATTTTCATTTCTCTTTTGTCAGGAACCCGTGGGACCGGCTCGTGTCTTGCTACTACAACAAAGTTCGCGACCCGGCAGGCGGAGGCGTTCGCAACGCGGTTATTATTGACGGCGAATACAAAGGTTTTGCCGACAGATACGGCAAAGGGCATTTTAAGCGCATGACATTTGCCGATTTTGTGCGCTTTGTGTGCGGGATTCCCGACTGGATGTGCGATGTGCATTTCCGGCCGCAGGATACCTTCCTCAACATGGCGGCGATGGACTTTGTCGGTCGCTTTGAGGATTTTCGCCCGGACTTCCGCTATGTGATGGAGGAGGTCGGTGCCGCAGATTCCGCGGCTAAGTTCCTGAGCCAAAAGTCGATGGCAAGCTCCTATGAGGGCGGATACAGGGCACTGTATGACGATGAGACCAAAGTGCTCGTTGCGCGCAAATACGCGAGAGAAATAGAACGCTTTGGCTATGCTTTTTGATTTCCGCGCGGGCTTGCGCAAACCGTATGCGCGGGCGCTGGCGGCGGCGCAAGATAATAGGCGAGGACTAGCGAGAGCATAGCTTGCGCAACGTATGCGCCCGCGCATCGGCGGCGGCTCGCAAGCGGCGGGTATAATTGAACCTGCGACACATCGCATACGGAGAGGTACCGAAGTGGTCATAACGGCGCTGACTCGAAATCAGATGGTCGGTGTATGCCGGCACGTGGGTTCGAATCCCACCCTCTCCGCCAATTCCGACTTTTGCCCGTGCGGGCGGTGTTTTTGGAAGAAGTTTGAGTGAAAACTATGGTGGCAAAAGCAATAACGATTTTTCTGGTTGATGGCGAACGGGCTTAAAATATCATGGATAACACATGGATAACAGGAAAGGAAAAAAGTTTAAATTTATAGATCTATTCGCTGGAATTGGAGGAATGCGGATTGCTTTTGAGCGAGCGGGCGGTAAATGCGTTTTTACATCTGAATGGGATGGTCCATGCCAAGTTATGTATGAAGCAAATTTCGGCGAGAAGCCTTTCGGCGACATCACGGAACTGAGCGCCGAAGATGTGCCGAATCATGATATTTTGGTCGGCGGCTTTCCGTGCCAAGCGTTTAGCATCATTGGCAACAAGTTGGGGTTTGCCGATACCAGAGGCACTTTGTTTTTTGACATTGAGCGAATACTGAAAGCCAAACAGCCAAAAGCATTTTTGCTTGAAAATGTGAAACAACTGACCACCCACGACGGGGGACGAACATTCGGCGTTATTTTGCAGTGCTTGGAAAAGTTGGGGTACTTTGTTCACTACAAAGTGCTGAATGGGTTGGATTTCGGCGTTCCGCAAAAAAGGGAGCGAATTATTATCGTCGGATTCAAGAAAAGTTATCCTTTTAGATTCCCTAAAAGCAAAAGCAAGACAAAACCGCTTGCGGATATTTTGGAAGCGGAATATGAGGTAGACAAGAAGCATTTTTTGAGTGATTACTTCCGACAGAAACTGCAGCGGAAATTGAAAGAGCAAGGCAAGGAAATAACCGCTCGTCCGGCGGTTGTTCACGAGAATAAGGGCGGTAATTTGGGGATACACCCTTTCTCCGCTGCATTGCGCGCCAACGGCTCATACAATTACGTCACGCTCAATGCCGAACGTCGCCTTACTCCCAGAGAGATGCTGAGACTGCAAGGCTATCCGGATACATTTAAAATAGTCGTCCCCGATACGCAGGTTAGAAAACAAGCCGGGAACAGCGTTGTAATCCCGAAAATAGAAGCTGTGGCGCATGCCATGACAAAAGCCATGAGCGAAAAGCCGCAAAACATGCCGGCACAGTTTGATTTACTGGATGCCGATAAAGAGCCACAGAGAATCTATGCCGCCAAACCATAAAAGACCGCGAAAGAAGCCCTTGATACTGTGATTCGAGAATCACGCATACATTTGATTGATTGGATGCCTTATGTGGCAAAGCGGTAGGCAAATGGTTGACTTATAAGAGACTGGTTTCTTAGTCTCTGTTATTGTCGGGATGTGTTTTATCTGCTTGGGTTTAATTCAACACCCATGCCCTTTAAGATAAAATCCCGCAAAGAAATGCCAAGCACGGTATCAAAGATGATAGCCGTTTCCGCCCCCTCGCCAAAAGCCACATCTTCAATAGACTTTTTTTCTTGTGAGGTTAATAAATCGGGCAATTCTTCAAGCGCAAAGTCAAAACATTTCTCTTGAATAGAGTAAGCGCTTTCATTTTCTTCTGTCTTCACATGCGAAGCATATTTTTTAGCCAATTCATCAGCCTCAATGAGACCGGTCACTTTTATGCCCATATCATTTAATCCGGCAGGGCTTGCAGAGTCAGAGAATTCACGACGGCGCATAGCCATCATGCCGCTTTTCAAAAAATCCGCATCATTCGCTATAGCGTCAACCTTAGCGAGAAGGTGGTTCCAGCCCTCTTTAAAAGGTTTTAACCCTCTGAGAAAGTCGACCAGTCCGCGCAACTTATAACCGCCATAAAAGATTATTAAAAGCAGAATGACAACCGCGACGATAACGCTAAGCCAATTATCTAAGAAAAGAGCCATGCCCATTTATTTAACCTTTTGAAAACATTTTGTTTTATGACCGCATGGTTTTGCGACCAACCCCAACCATTGTCATGGCATTATAACGACAATCATGCTTTTACCCGAAAGGGACGGTCTGACAGCCTTTTAGGGCCTTGTCACCCCGCTGCTAATAATCATTTCCGCTCCATGCAGGCAAACAGAAACTCCCGAGCGGCGCATCCGTGTGCCCCCAGCCGCACATCTTGAACTCAATGGTTTTGGGACTCGCTTATAAAGCGAGCGACCATTGCGAGCTTCGGTTTCAACGGCATCCGTGTCAACCTTGCTATTTCATTCAAGCGGCGCATGAATCTCAGCCTTTGATTCCGATATATCAGAGATCGCGGGCGGATCCGCTTTTGTTAAAAGCTTGTCGCCGGTTCTTATTTACCAGCGGGTTTTGTCCCACATTTCGGGGTTGCTCCAGAAGCGGCTTGTGTTCGCGCCATCTTTGATTAGATCTTTGTAATTGATCTGCAATCCCATACCGAGAAAAGCGGCGGCGATTTGTGTCAAAGGTCGGCAATTCCACCGCACCTCGGGTGCGCTCCCTTTGTTGCGCATGCAAAACCAAAAATTTCCTTACCCTTAGAAATCGGCGGGGGTGCGGGAGGAGCCGCAAAAAATTGAAAGGAAATTTTATGGTTTTACTTTCGCCGCTTCCTTTGCAAAATTGAGACAAATTTCTATAATTCAGATGTAAATATTTTATGTTTTACATTGTGATTTATATATCATGTTATAAAACACCGCTATGAGCATTGCGAATAATTTAAAAAAGATACGGGCTGAAATGGGCTATTCTCTCGAAAAGGTTGCCCGCCTTGCAGATTTATCTCTCAATACTGTTGTCAAAATTGAGAACGGTGCGAACAAAAATCCGACGATTGATACCTTTTCCAAAATCGCCAAAGCGCCTGAGGTCGGTGTTGATGATTTAATACGGGAATAGTTATGAAAGACTTAATAATTCACCAAGTCAATATTTCTCACTATCGCCTGATAGAGTTGGCTAAGTTGGCAGACCAAGCCAAACCTTTTTATGATTGGGCGGAGAAGAAGGCAAAGCATGTTACAAACTCGCATAAAACGCTCAACGAAATATTACTTCATGCCGACAAAAGCCGGCTGAAAGAAATAATTGTCTCTTGTTATAACGCAACAGAGGAAGAAACCCCCATGCTGTTTGATGGTATTGGCAGAGTTTATACTCACTCAAAAGCGTGTTTCTACTTTTTTGCTTGGATTATCAGAGATGCTCCGCGACAGAGATTAGCGCCTCTAATTTCGAGAATGAGAAAAATTGAAGACATTGAAAAATAACAGCCGAAACTGATTCTCTGGTTGAGCTTATCCATGAATATCGTTCGCTTGTTAAAAGTTTTGAATGGCAAGCTGTGAGAGAGATAGTTATTGACAGGCTTGAAGGATCAAGACGCAGCATTAAAGGACATCATCTTGAGGCGGATATCAGAACGGCTCTTGTTACGGCTTTCCAAAATTATTACTCCATACACTCGGACTATGGAAAATGTAAGAAAGTAGAGATTGCGAAAAAACAAATCAAAATCGGAAATCATACCGTCGATGTGTCGGCAAAGTTGCTCTCTAAAAACGGACAACCAAACTACAAGCTTCTAATTCCAATAAAGACAAGAGAGACAGAGGGCGGCGGTCACGCGCACATCTTTACCAGAGATATAGTGGCGGCAATTCGAGATTTAAAAGATAGTGATTCCGCCTATCATATTGTTGCGGTAATTGTTGCCCGGAATTGGTCGCCTGCTGAGATTAGTAACATTGACGACCGGATAGATCTCATTTTCCATTTCAATATGAGCCCAAACAAGTTTGATGGTTTTGACGAAGATTCTCAGATTAGATTAAACCAGTATATTCAAAAAATACTCAATCGGCATGAAGAATAAAAAACTGAAAGACAAAATAATATTGGGAGATGTTCGAAAAGCGCACAGGCAAATACCCGACAGCGGCTTTCAGTGCATCGTTACAAGCCCTCCGTATTTTGGACACAGGAAATATTCCGGAGACGATTCCAGTCCGGATGAAGTCGGAAGAGAAACAAACCCGCAAGATTACATCTCCAATCTGGCGGAATGTTTTGGCGTGTTAAAAAGCAAACTTCAAGATGACGGTCTTTTGTGGCTGAACTTGGGCGATACCTATCGAAACAAAAGTCTTTTGGGCATGCCTTGGAGAGTCGCATTTGCGCTTCAAGATGACGGTTGGATACTGAGAAGCGATATTATTTGGCATAAACCAAACGCAATGCCATCTTCGGCAAAAGACAGACTGACAATCGATCATGAATATATTTTCCTCTTTTCGAAAACAGCCGATTATTTTTATAACGCGGATGCGATCAGAGAACCCCATGTTACTTTTTCTGAAAAATCAAAAATGAAGGGAGGGAGAAATCACTTTGGCAAAAGAGACGGCACACCGGAAAACGGTAAAAATGGCGGGAATGCAAATCTGCATAACGGAAGATGGGATCAGGCTTTCCATCCCAAAGGGAGAAACAAAAGGACTGTATGGGAAATACCTCTTGGCAAGTTTCGCGGCACACACTTTGCGGTATACCCGGAGAAGCTGGTTGAGACTTGCATATTGGCTTCCACAAACGAAGGGGATTGTATTTTGGATCCTTTTGCGGGCTCGGGAACAACCGGTGTTGTTGCCAAAAAGCATGGCAGAGATTTTATTGGTATTGAGTTGGTGGAAACATATCAAAAAATGGCGCAAGAAAGAATTGACAAAGAGAAACAACAACTTGCCTTATCGAGTTAGCTTATGAAAGGTCAATTGAACACAACCGAGCTAAAAGACATTGTGCAGGATTGCAACATAAATTTCCTGCTTGGTTCTGGCATGTCTATGCCATATCTCTCAACATTTGGAAAAATTGAGCAATTTTTGACTGAACTTACAGCGAAAAAAGAAAAAGGAGAAGTTACTGATGAGCAAGAGAAAATCATCCGTGTTTCGCTGTATAAAAAATTTTTTGACGGCGCAATTTTGAAGAATCTTGAAATTCTGAGAAGTAGCACTGGTGCGAGTGATGTTTTGGAAAACTACAAAGTTTTTCTAAAAATACTCAACTCAATTCTACTCAATCGCAAAAGCACAATTTTGAATAAGCAAGTAAATTTGTTTACGACAAATGTAGATGTGTTTTTGGAGAAAGCTTTGGAGAGTACCAGTGTGGAGTATAACGACGGCTTTAGCGGTCGTTTTGATCCATTGTTTAATCTCACGAACTTTAAGAAGTCATTTTTTAAAACAAGTTTGCATTACGACAACACTTCTGAATTACCAGTATTTAATTTAATGAAAATACATGGCTCTCTTACTTGGTATAAAAAAGAGAATGAGGATATTGCCTTTTCTCTTGATTTAGGGCTTGCTGAGAAAATAAAGTCTAAAACTATTTCTGATGATAAGTTGATCGAAATTGATGACGAAAAAACTATTGACGATTTAGTTAGCGTAGCAAACGGCAAAACCCCCGATGATTCAATCGATGAATTTACTACTGAATATGAAAAATTGGCAATTGTGAATCCGACAAAAGAAAAATTTAGAGAAACAGTTTTGAACAGAAACTATTATGAACTTTTGCGGATTTATTCCAATGAGCTTGAAAAAGAAAATACAGTTTTGTTTGTTGCAGGATTTTCTTTTGCTGATGAGCATATTCGTGATGTGACGATACGAGTTGCAAATTCCAATCCAACACTCAAGATTTATATCTTTTCGCACTCAAGTAATCTTGACGAAGGTGTGCAAAAGGTCAAAGAAGCTTCTAATAATAACAATATTGAAATTGTGGTTCCGCCTCAAAAAGAAAATGGAGACGGAGAAATGGATGATGAATTCAAATACGACTTCAAAACCATAAACGACAAAGTGTTCGGTGAGTTACTGAAGAAAATTGGCGAAAAGGAAGAGGTAACAGATTTTAATTTTTACAATGAACGACAAGCAAACATTAAAAGACTCAATTTTTAAAATTGGCAGAGTTATATCTGTCGATGGTCGTCTTGTAAAAGTAAAAGTTGATAAAACAAAAAACACTTCTCACTTACTCTACAAAGGCGAGCTACTAAAAAATATCTCTGTTGGCGGCTACATAAAAATAGTGAAAGGATTTGCAAAAATTATCGGGAAAGTTGAGGGAGAATCTATCCACGAGGAGAAAGGAGTTTCTAACAAAGAATATACCAGTGACAAGCAAAAGATAAGTCGTGTATTGGATGTAAGCCTGCTCGGTTTTTTTGGCGAGAAAGGTTTTGAGAAAGGAATAAAAGAGTTGCCGTTGTTAGACAATGAGTGTTTTTTGTTAGAAAACGAAGAATTTAGCGAGGTGTACCATTTTGTCAAAAAGGGAGACGAACCAATAACTATCGGCACGCTATCTCTTGAAAAAGGGCAGGAAATCAAAATCGGAATCAATAGCTTGTTTGCAAGTCACATTGGTATATTTGGAAATACTGGAAGTGGAAAATCTTACACGCTTGCAAAAATTTATCGTGAGCTATTTAAGAAATATGAGAACGGAGAGAACTTTAAAAGCAACGGAATGTTTTTGCTATTTGATTTTAACGGAGAATACGCTGATGAAAAATGTATTGTAGAGGGAAAGAAGATTTACAATCTCACCACAAGAAAAGAACTTCAAGATATAAATAATGATGAAAAATTTCCACTAAACGAAAATGACTTAATAGACATTGAACTTATTTCTATTTTGGCAAACGCAACTGAGAAAACACAACGACCATTTTTATCTCGTTCGTTGGAATTTTACAAGAGAGTAAATATTGAGGATGATACCTTAGGTTTTTTCAAAAACATTTTGAGAAAGCGTATAAAAGAAGTCTTGAAAATGACCGACAAAGATAAGGTATATATCTTAATTGACTACTTAAAAAACATATTGGAAACTCCCAAATTAGATATAAGTGAACAATTATTTGCACGAATTGAGTGGAATAACACACATCATCATTTTATGCCCAGAAACGGGCAAAGTAGAGAGTTGAGCGATGTCGAAATAGAAGATACGGTTTTGTATACTTCTGCTGATAGTTACCAGTTTCCACAAAATGTCTTAACAAAAGTTATTCATTTCCTGTACTTGCAGTTGGTTTTTGATGTTTATAACGATAAGGCCAAAAACGAGCATATTGCTCCTGCGATCAACAAGCTAAGAAGCAAGAGAAAAGATATTGAAAAAGTATTAGATACGAACAGTGCGCAACATGACTTTTTTAATGAAAGTAATTTTGTAGTTTTAAATTTGAAAGATGTAAATCTTGAAATGAAAAAAACGCTTCCTCTTTTGCTCTCAAAAAAAGTCTACACGGAACATAAACACAGACATAATCAAGATGAGAAAAAATTTCTCAATATTATCGTTGATGAAGCGCACAATATTTTGTCAAAAGAATCTTTCCGCGAAGCGGAAAGTTGGAAAGACTATCGTTTAGAGACATTTGAAGAAGTAATCAAAGAAGGTCGCAAATTTGGAGTATTTTTGACTATAGCGAGCCAACGTCCACATGACATTTCTGCGACTATCATTTCTCAACTACACAATTATTTCTTGCACAGATTGATAAATAATCACGATATCACTGCCGTTGAAAGAACTATTGCTTATCTTGATAGGTTGTCTGTTGAATATTTGTCTATACTACCAACAGGTACATGCGTACTTGCTGGACTGCTTGCACAAGTGCCAGTAGTTGTTGATATTGGAAAAATTGAACCTAAAGAGCATGAACCAGACAACAAAACAATTGACTTGGTTAAAAACTGGAAGGGTTAAAGGGGTTCCGCTTGCGCGCACATGGGCGGGTTTCGGCAATCGCAGTATGGTTTGCTTATGCCATTAATCCGAACTTTGTTCAAAAAACATCGCCAACTTTCAATTTTGGCATAATTATGTCGGTCAATAATCTATTACCAGAATAGCCATAATCAAAGCAGATTTTTAAAAGGAATATCTTGACAGAACCATCTGTGGAAATATTGTTGATGTTATGAGAAAAATGCTGGATGGTTCGGTAGATTTGATTGTTACCTCACCGCTATCCAACCTCAAAAACTCAACTGGCAATGGCATGAAAGACAGTCGCGGAGGCAAGTAGCCCAATGCCGCACTTCAAAACGGATAGTATTACTTTACCGCTACCAGCGGGCTTTGTCCCACATTTCGGGGTTGCTCCAGAAGCGGCTGTTGAGCCAGTCGGGGACATCTTTGTAGTTAAAGATATCAAAGTAATATAGGTGCTCCCCGTTGTCCTGTGGTTGGCCGGAGCTTGTCTGTAGTCGTTTGAATCCGAGTGCGCGAATATGCGCGTCGTCATCAAATGCCGTTTGGGGGTCTGCTATTTTGTTGCGGCAGAGGTAGACCCTTTCGCACAGGCTGTCGCGCATCTGTGATACCAGTTGGTTATACGAACGATTGTCCGCCTCTTCGTCCAGACAGATGATGCCGATTGCAAACCGCCCCGCATCGCTGTTTTGTCGCACTTCTTGCAGTGTATCGCTGATGGTCAGGTGAACGCCGTCAAGCGCTTCCAGTTCGCGGTTGAAGTCGTGGCAGGCGCTGAGGACGAGGATGTTGCCGCCTTGTTTTTCTTTGACAACCTTTAGCAAGTGGTCCCGTAGCGAGCGGGTGGGGAATGTATCCGCAGTCATTGCTTACAATGCCGGCAAGTGGTTTCGGGTGACGGTCTTGCGCCAGCCGCTGTTGAGCAGTTCGTGTATTTCTGCATCGCTCTTTAATACCAATCGCGTGATTTGTTTGCGGTTTGTAATCAGCGAGGCGGCGATGTTGTGTTCTTCCGCCGATTTTCTGATAGCGCTGAGTATCTTTTCTACCTGATTTTTCTGTTGCTGGCTCGGCCCGGTCTTTTTCACTTCGCTGCCGTCGTCGCTGATACCGCCGAGGATGTTTGCTATCTCTTTGCTCCATTCTCGTATGTGTCGGGCGGGGCAGGTCTTGATGGTTTTTTCTATCTGCGATAGCGACAGCTCGCGTTGCGCCAGTTTGATCAGCGTGTTGTCGGGCAATAGCCAGCGACGGGGTTTGTCCAATTGCCGGGCTTTGTGTTCGCGCCATACGGCGAGCGCTCGCAGTTTGTCGTGTTCGGCGGCGCGGGTGAGCGGGCCGCTGCCGGACACTTTGATCGACATGGCATCGGGGGGTTGTGCGAGCGTATGTCTGGTTTTTTGCAGGATTCTTTCGCTTTCCTCGCGAAACCAACTCAGCTTGTTTTCCCGTGCCAAGCTATCGCGCAGTATGTGATGCGCTTTGAGCAGGTGGATGACATCGTTGGCGGCATATTCTTGCTGCTTTGACGACAGCGGACGCCGCAGCCAGTCGGAACGCGCGCAATCTTTTTCAAGATGGATGTTGAGACATTCTTTGATCAGAGCCTTGTAGCTGATCTGCGCTCCCATGCCGAGAAAGGCGGCGGCGATCTGTGTGTCAAAGGTCGGCAATTCCACCGTGCAGCCGAGGCGATCCAATATGTGATGGTCTTGGTCGGCGGCGTGTATGACTTTGGTAATCTTCTTGTTACCGAGCAGTTGGCACAGGGGGCCGTAGTCGGAGATGGCGGTGAGGTCGATGAGGAAGACGTCGTTTTCAATCGCAATCTGTGCCAGCGACAGCGCCGGGTAGTATGTGCGTTCGCGCACACATTCGGTGTCGATTGCGAAGGCGGCTTTTTTGTCTATGGCGGAGCATATGTTTGCGAGCGCTTGTGTGTCGTCAATCCACAGAAATGGTTTTGTCATCTGTCTTTCCTTGGTAACCGCCGGTCTTTGTCAGTGTTGTATATGATACAAGAAGGGATGCGATTTTGTATGGCACGGGTCGGGATAGGACGGGATATTCGCGGCATTTTCGCTGCGGCTGTTTGCGGGTTTGCCCCGCTTGCATACCGATTGCATATAGAATGGCGGGTACGGTAATTGAGCGGAGCAAAGCGTATGAACAAGCGAGACGACAAGTTCTGGAAAGAAAAACTTTCTCCGGAGCAATACAGGGTGACCCGGGAAAAGGGAACAGAAGCGCCTTTTTCAGGTGCTTATTACAAGCTGAGCAGCGCGGGGGAATATCACTGTATTTGCTGCGATGAGAAACTTTTTTCCTCTGCTGAAAAGTATGATTCGGGAACAGGCTGGCCCAGTTTCTGGGCGAGCGTTGGCGATATTGATTGCAAGGAAGACTGCTCCCTTTTCATGAAAAGAACCGAGGTGCTTTGTAAAAACTGCGGGGCGCATCTGGGGCATGTCTTTGATGACGGCCCCGAACCTACGGGGAAAAGATATTGCATCAACTCTTGTGCTCTGAACTTCAGAGGGAAGGTCGAATAAATTTTTATTTTCCTGCAAAATAGATGAGATACTCATGGCGTTTTCGTTGAAATCACCACCTTTGTTTCGCGGCTGGTCAAAGTCATCGCTGTCTTGGGCTGTTTATGACTGGGGCAATTCGGCGTTTGCAACGGTTGTTCTTTCCGGTATTTTCCCGATTTTTTATCGTGACCAGTGGGCGCAGGATATGTCCGAGGGGGATATCAGCCTTTCGCTTGGGTTGATTAATTCCGCATCGGGTTTGTTGCTAATGCTGTGCGCGCCGTTGCTCGGTGCGATTGCCGATGCTTCGCATATTAAAAAGCCGTTGGTGGTTATTTGTGCGGTACTCGGTGCGGTACTCACGGCTTTATTTGCATTCGTTCCGTCGGGTGAATGGCAGTTTGCCGCTGTCTGTTATGTGCTGGCGGTGTTTTTCTTTATGGCCGGCAATATTTCTTATGATGCGCTATTGGTTGATGTCTGTGCCCCGCGCGATTACGAGCGGGTGTCGGCGGCGGGTTTTGCGATCGGTTATCTTGGCGGCGGTGTGTTATTGGCCTTTATTGTCTGGATGATTTTGAACGCATCATCGTTTGCTACGAGTGAGTACGACATGATGCGCATAGGCTTTATTCTGGTCGGTTGCTGGTGGGTCATATTCACCTGGCCGCTGTTTCGTTACGTGCGTGAGAAGCGCAAAGACAGGGGTAACATTCGTCAGGGGATAAGACGGTTTATGGAGACGATTCGTCTGGTGCGCGCTTATCCGGTTGCCGGTTGGTTCCTGCTTGCATACTGGTTGTATATAGATGCGGTGGATACGGTAATCAGGATGGCGGTGAACTATGGGCAGGTCATCGGCTTTACGTCAACCGACTTGATTGCGGCGCTTTTGCTGGTGCAGTTCGTCGGTTTTCCCGCGACATTGGTTTATGGGCGGTTGGCCGAGCGTTTTGGCAGCGGTCCGCTTATCGTCGCCGGCGTATTGGGTTATGTCGTCGTTTGTTTGTGGGGGGCGGTGATTGATTCGCTGTTGGATTTTTACCTGTTGGCGGTGCTGGTTGCTTTGTTGCAGGGCGGTTTACAGGCGCAGAGCCGCGCTTTCTATGCGCACTTGATTCCGGCACAAAACGCCGGGCAGTTCTTCGGTTTGTATAACTTGCTGGGCCGTTTTGCGGTGGTTATAGGGCCGCTGATACTGGGCGTGGTCGGCAGTGTCAGTGGTGATCTGCGGATCGGGTTGGCCTCGGTCAGCGTGTTGTTAGTTCTCGGCCTGATTGTTTTCTGGTTGCGGGTATTGCCGCATGTGTCCGGGCGTTCCGCTTAATTGTCTGTCGTTGCGGGTAGCGGTTGGAGCGCGCCGGCATCGGATAAATAGTATCGCTGTCCCTGCTCTAATTCTCCGGCACAAAACAATGCGACGACCGCAGGGTAGAGTTTATGTTCCTGTGACAATACCCGTGCCGCGAGCTCGGCGCAGGTGTCTTTGCCGGGGAATACTTTCACTTTGGCTTGGGCAATGAGCGGACCGGCATCGAGTTCGGCGGTGACGAAGTGGATGCTGCAACCGTGTTCGGTCGCACCGGCGTCAAGGACTCTTTGATGCGTGTTGAGGCCGCGGTATGCGGGTAGCAAGGATGGGTGGATGTTCATAATCGGACACCGCATGCGGGCAACGAAGGTCGCACTCAATATGTGCATGAAGCCGGCGAGAACGATGAGGTCGGGTTTGGCGGCGGTAATCCTGTCGGCTAGCGCGGCTTCAAAGGATTGTTTGTCCGCATAGGTATTGATGTCAACGGTATCGGTCGGGACACCGCGTGCGGCTGCTTTTTTGCCGCCTTCGGTGTCACTGCGGTTGCTGATGACCAGCGTAATCTCTCCTGCGATGCGCCCGTCTTCCATTGCGTCCAACAGGGCGAGCATATTGCTGCCACGCCCCGATATCAGTGCGACGATGCGTTTGGGTCGGTCAGTCGGCATGCAAACTCGTTTATCGGTACACCACGCAAGGTTCGTCTTTGTCGTGCCGTCGTATCTCGCCGATTTTCCGTGCGTCAAGCTTTTGTTTTGCGAGGTGTCGGATGATCATGTCGCTTTGCTCTGCCGCGGCGACTATGCACATGCCGATGCCGCAGTTAAAGACTTTGAGCATTTCCATGTCTTCGACATTTGCTTGTTGCTGAATCCAGTCAAAGATGTCGGGTCGTTGCCACGCTTGTGTGTCAATCTGCGCACAGTGTCCGGCGGGGAGAACCCGCGGCAGGTTTTCGGTGATGCCGCCGCCGGTGATGTGTGCGAGGGCGCGAACACGCCGTTGCTCAATTAGCGGCAGTATCTGCCGCACATAGATTTTGGTCTGTGTCAGCAGTGTCTCGCCCAGAGTCTTGCCGTCAAAAGGCGTATTGAGATTGACCCGGTTAGTGTTGATGATGTGATTGATCAACGAGAAGCCATTGGAGTGCACACCGCTTGAAGCGACGCCGATGACAATGTCGCCTGCGCTGACATTTGCCGGTAGCAATGCATCTTTTTCCGCAAGGCCGATGGCAAAGCCCGCGAGGTCGTAGTTGCCGGGTTGGTAGCAGCCCGGCATCTCCGCGGTCTCGCCTCCGATGAGACCCGCGCCCGCCTCGCGACAAGCGCGCGCGATGCCGGCGATGACAGCGCAGGCCTGTTTGGCGTCCAGTTTGTCGCACGAGTAATAGTCAAGGAAAGCGACGGGTTTGCCGCCGTGCGCCAGAATGTCGTTGACACACATGGCGACCAGATCGGCGCCGATGGTGTCGTAACGCCCGAGCACTTTTGTCAGGTGCAACTTGGTGCCGACGCCGTCGGTTGCGCCGAGCATAACCGGGTTGCGGTAGTCGTTGCTCGGCAATTCAAACAGCCCGGCGAAACCGCCGCGGTTTTTGATGATATTGGGGTGGGATGCCCGCTCGCATACGGGCTTGATTGCCTCCATGAGGGTGTTCGCTGCGGCGATGTCAACCCCCGCATCTTGATATGTCGTGTGCTGCGCTTTTTTATCCAGCATGGATATAATGAATAGGTCAAATTGGATTATATGACTATTTTACACGGTACCGCTTTAATTTGTCGTCATTGAGGGATGCTATTTAAGTTTGGGCGCCGGTTTGTGATGAAGAAACAAAATATTCCCAACATAATCACAGGGTTTCGTCTTATCTTTACCCCCGTATTGCTATGGTGCATCGTCGCCGAGGACTTCGCCGCCGCCTTTGTGTTGGCGTGTCTTATGTCTCTGTCGGATGCTGTCGATGGTTGGTTGGCCAAGGGTTGCGGCTGGGAAACTCGTTTTGGCCGATTCTTTGATCCGCTGGCCGATAAGGTGATGGTGGTCAGCAGCTTTATCGTTTTGGGCGTGTCGGGTCTTTTGCCGCTTTGGTTAGTCGTGATCGTGGCGGCGAGCAGCATCGCCCTCGTTGCGGGCGGCGCGGTTTTTTATTTCCGGTTTCGTGACTTGTACATGAAACCGCCCAAGATCAGCAAGATCAACACGCTGCTTCAGTTGTTGTTGATTATATTGATACTTTTTGCTCGCTCCGGCTTTAGCGCAGAGCCTTCGATCGTGTTGTCGGCGGCGGATTGGCTGGTTTATGTGGTTTTTGTCACTACCATGTTGAGTTTTCTGGTATATCTTTTCACCTGGCAAAAATGTCGCGCACACCTCAAGTCGCGGTAGGGAGTATTGTGAAAGCAAATCAAACCTTCCCTGTCGCCGCGTTGCTGGTTTTTGTCGTATTGCTGGCATTGTTGCATTGGCTGACTACCACTGTCAGTATATCGTTCATTTTGGGTTTCCTGCTCGCATACCTGTGTTTGCCGTTGGTCAATCGCCTGACCCGTAGCGGTTGCAATCCGAGTCTGGCATCTTTTCTGGTTCTGCTGGCGGTCGTTACGTGCTGGCGGTCGTTACGGTTATCGCGCTTATTATGCTGTTGCCATTGCCGTTAGTTGAGCGGCAGCTCGGTTGGTTGCTGATACGCTTGCCGTCTATCTTGCAGACATTGGAAGACTGGCTTAATCCGGTGTTGCAATTATTTGAACAACAGCAGTCCGGAATTGGCGAGATGCTGTTTGCGAACTGGCAAGATGCGGGGCAGTTTGCGCGCATCACTCTCGGCTGGTTGCTCGAGTCGGGTGGCACGCTGGCCGGCTTTGTTGTCGTTTTGTTCCTGACCCCGTTGCTGATGTTCTATTTGATGCGTGATTGGGACCGTGTGTTTGCCGGTTTGTATCGGCTATTGCCGGGGCGGATTGCTCCTGCGGTGTCCGTCTGCGTATGTGAAGCCGACCGTGTGCTGGGCACCTTTTTGCGCGGGCAGTTGCTGGTAATCGTGTTGCTGGGTGCTCTTTACAGTATCGGTTTGTGGCTGGTGGGACTTGAGCTTGCATTGGTCATCGGCGTGTTTGCGGGCGTGTTCAGCTTAATCCCGTATCTCGGCACGGTGGTCGGTATCGTGCTGGCGTCGTTGGCAAGTTTTCTGCAAGGCGGAGATTGGTCGCAGTTCGGATATGTACTGTCCGTATTTGTTGTTGTGCAGTTGCTTGAGTCATTTGTTTTGGTTCCCTATCTGATTGGCGACCGCCTCGGCTTGCATCCGCTGGCGGTGCTGTTTACATTGATCATAGGCGGCAGTTTGTTTGGTCTTGCGGGCGCTTTGTTCGCGCTTCCGGTACTGGCCATAGTGGTGGCATTGATTCATCACGCATTGCAATCGCCTCCGGTAGCTGACCGGAACAATTGATGGCAAGCAGACAATCCTTGATGAAGTTCGCCCCGGAGGCGGAGAACACCTTCAAGAACTTTGTTGAAGGGGGCAACGAAGAGACGGTCGGCTGTTTGCGTTTGTTGTGCGTCGATGACAATCCGGTCAATCAGATTTATCTGTCGGGGGCGAGCGCCAGCGGCAAGAGCCATCTGTTGCAGGCCGTATGCCACTATGCGACGGAGGCAAAGCAACGCGCGATCTATTTGCCGATGCGACAGGTATCGGAGTACGGCGCCGATGTGCTCGGCGGTCTGGAGGCGATGGACGTGATCTGTATTGACGATGTGGATGCGCTGGCCGGGCGGATGGCGTGGGAAGAGGCCTTGTTTAACCTGATTAACCGCATCCGCTCGGGGCGCGGATGTCTGCTGCTGGCGGCGGCCGATGTGCCGCGCAATGCGGGCTTTCAACTGGCCGATCTGTCTTCGCGTTTGGTCTGGGGCGGCGTATATCGTCTTGCGGCTTTGGCGGATGACGCCAAGGCGCGCGCGATTAAACTGCGTACGCGCACAAAGGGATATGAGCTTTCGGAAGAAGTGGTTGGCTGGTTGTTAGCGCATTGTTCGCGCGATATGAATTACCTGATCGATGCGACCGCAAAACTGGAGGAGGCGAGCCTGCTCAATCGCCGGCGTATTACGGTGCCGTTCGCCCGCTCTGTTCTCGGCGACGACAATTCCTAGCGCGCGATAAACTTGATGCTCAAGGCGGAACCCGCAAACAGAGCGGCGCTGCCGAGTGTTTGCAACCAGCCGTAAACGCGGGCGCCTCCCGCGATATTGGCGATGCCAAGGGCGAGATAAACAAGCGCCAGCAGACACGCCGCATGATAGCTGTCCGACTTGTTGCGTAACAGGCCGCGCAGGATGAGCAGCAATGGCAGGCCGAGCGCGAGGAGGGCGAGCGCGCGAGGGTAAGCCTGCGGGGGCGCGATCCAGGAGTTCCAGACGGTTACGACCGCGATCAGGAATAAGTGAGATGTAAGCGCCAGCCACGAAGCGCGGCGAAACATGGGATGGATTGTTTTCTCCGCCAATGTTTTATGCCTTGGGTTCGCGAGCGAGTGTCAGAGCCAATTCGGCGACATTGCGTCCGAGCGCTTTGCACAACTGCGCTTCTTCCTCGCAGATGTCGCGGGTTTGGTCTTTGCCGGCGTAGTGGCTCGCGCCGTAAGGTGTTCCGCCGCCGCCGGTCTTTGACATGGCGGGTTCCAAGTAGGACAAGCCGCAGATGATCATGCCGTGGTGCAGCAGCGGCAACATCATGGACAGCAGCGTTGATTCGTTGCCGCCGTGCAGACTGGATGTCGAGGTGAAGACTGCGGCGGGCTTGCGCGTGAGGCTGCCGTCAAACCACAGGCCCGAAGTTTGATCTATAAAATGCTTGAGCGGGGCGGCCATGTTACCGAAGTGGGTCGGGCTTCCGAGTATCAGCCCCGCACAGTCGCGCAGGTCGTCTGTCTTGGCGCGCGGGGGACCGTCTTCGGGCAGGGTCTCATCAATCTGTCCGTTGCGGGATATGACCGGGACGGTCCGCAACTTGGCGTCGGCGCCGCCGACGCCGTCGACCCCGCGCGCAATCAGGCGCGCCATTTTTGCGGTCGCGCCGCCTTTGCTGTAATAGAGAATGAGTATATTCTTATCGGTCATGATGCCACTTTGCTCGCAGTTAGATTATACTTTGCATGCCGGAGCCGGGTTGCTACGCGCAAAACGCTATGACTGCTGTATCATATTATGATATTGCATGCCGCAACAACGGCGATAAACCCGATATTATGACAAATATGATTAAGCAATGAACGGAGGATGTTATGCCGATTTATGAGTATCAGTGCGATGCTTGCGGGCATCAGACGGAGGTCTTGCAGTCGGCTAACGAGCCTGCGCTGGAGAAGTGCCCCGCCTGCGGCGAGTTGCGGATGCGCAAATTAATATCGGCGGCGGGTTTCAGGTTGTCCGGCAGCGGCTGGTATGAGACCGATTTCAAATCCGCCAATAAGCGTAATCTGTCCGGTGATGCGGCGGATACCAAGAAGTCCGACGCGGGTGAGAAATCCGGCGGCGAAAAGAAAGCCGATAAATCCGCCGCCGCGACAACGACGAAATCCGCAAATGAAAAAACAACATAGGCGGTTGGCGCAAACCGATTAACCCGAACTCTGTAAACTTATAAAAGATGTCTTCCGTATCCCGTACGCACTACTGCGGCCAAGTCGATGATGCTATGAAAGGCCGCGAGGTGACCGTCTGCGGCTGGGTCAATAGACGGCGTGATCACGGCGGCGTGATATTTCTTGATCTGCGCGATTGCGAGGGCTTGGTGCAACTGGTCGCCGATCCCGATACCCCGCAGGTGTTCGCATTGGCCGACAAGGTGCGCAACGAATTTGTGTTGCGCGCTCGCGGCACGGTGCGCGAGCGTCCCGAAGGCACCAAAAACCCCGCGCTTGCCACCGGCGCAGTGGAGATTGTCTGCGCATCGCTGGAGATCATCGGCGCGTCCAAAACCCCGCCATTTCAACTTGACGATGAGGGTGTCAATGAGGAATTGCGGCTGCGGTATCGCTATATCGATCTGCGCAAACCCGAGATGCTGCAACGCCTGCGTACGCGCGCGGCGATCGTGCGCTGCATTCGCTCCTTCCTTGACGGCAACGGCTTTATCGATGTTGAGACGCCGATGTTGACGAAGGCGACCCCGGAAGGAGCGCGTGATTATCTGGTGCCGAGTCGCACCCAACCGCATGCGTTTTTTGCCTTGCCCCAATCGCCGCAATTGTTTAAGCAGTTGTTAATGATGAGCGGGTTTGATCGCTACTATCAGATTACGCGGTGTTTTCGCGATGAGGATTTGCGCGCCGATCGCCAACCCGAGTTTACCCAGTTGGATGCGGAGACCTCGTTTATGGACGAGGAGGCAATCATGGGATTGATGGAAGAGATGGTCAGAACGCTGTTTCGCGAGGTGATACGGGTTGAGTTGCCGCAGAAGTTTGAGCGGATGAGCTATGCCGATGCGATGCGGCTCTACGGTTGCGACCGACCGGATCTGCGGATACCGCTGAAGTTGACCGAATTGACCGGCCTGATGCGCGCGGTTGAGTTCAAAGTGTTTGCGCAGCCCGCGGCATCCGAGAACGGGCGGGTGGCCGCTTTGCGCGTGCCGGGAGGCGGCAAGCTCACGCGCGGCGAGATTGACGGCTACACCGAGTTTGTCGGTCGCTACGGCGCCAAAGGGCTTGCCTATATCAAGTGCGATTCGGTCGCGCAAGGCGCGGCCGGCTTGCAGTCGCCGATTTTGAAGTTTCTTGCCGATGATGTGGTGCGGGAAATTCTGACGCGCACAGGCGCCGCAGATGGCGATATGATTTTCTTCGGCGCGGGCGGCGCGCGGGCGGTCAACGATTCGTTGTCGGCGTTGCGCGAGCGGTTGGGGCGCGATCTCAAATTGTGCGAGGACGGTTGGCAACCGTTGTGGATCACGGACTTTCCGTTGTTTGAGTTTGACGATGCGCAAAAGGGTTGGACTTCGATCCACCACCCGTTTACCGCCCCCCGCGCTGCCGACCCCGACGAAGTGCGTCGCCACCCGGGCAAGTGTTTGTCGCGGGCTTATGATCTGGTCCTCAACGGCACCGAGCTCGGCGGCGGGTCGGTGCGTATTCACCGCCGGGAAATGCAACAAGCCGTGTTTGAGGTATTGGGCCTTGACGGCAAAGAAGTCGCCGAGCGGTTCGGTTTCTTTTTGCGCGCGCTGGAGTACGGCTGTCCGTTTCACGGCGGCATTGCTTTCGGCATCGATCGCATCGCGATGATGATGACCGGCAGCGCCTCCATCCGCGATGTCATTGCTTTTCCCAAGACACAGATTGCCTCGTGTCCTTTAACCGCGGCGCCGATGGCGGTGTCGGATGCCAGACTGGCAGAGCTGTCTCTGAAGTTGAGAGAACGGGACGATGACTGAGGAAATGACGGGGCAAAAGCCGGAAGTCACCGTGCTGATGCCCGTTTACAACGGTCGGCGCTTTCTTCCCGCCGCCATTGAATCGGTTCTGCATCAGAGCTTTGATGATTTTGAGTTATTGATCATAGATGACGGGTCGCGCGACGATTCGCTTGCGATCGTGCGCGGCTATGCCGACCGCGACGCGCGGCTACGCGTGATATCGCGCGAAAACCGGGGGCTTGTCGAGACCCTGAACGAGGGCATCGAGGCGGCGCGCGGCAAGTGGCTGGCGCGGCTTGATTGCGATGACATCAGCTTGCCCGATCGTCTTGCGGCACAAGTCGGTTTTCTTCGCGACCATCCCGATTATGTTTTCTGCGCCTGCGATGCGCACATCATCAGCCAATACGGTCGCCGCCTCAGACCCTGGCCCAATCTCGGCCACAGCCATGAGGAGTTAGGCGCCAGTTTGCGCTTCACCGCCGCCTTTCCGCATTCCAGCGTGTGCTTTAACCTGTCGCTTTTGCATAAATACGGCCTGCGTTACAGCGCGCAATACCCGCAAGCCGAAGACTTTGATTTGTGGCAACGGATCGTCAAAGACTATCCGTGCTGTGTGATTCGCCGGCCGCTGGCGGAGTGGCGCGCGCATTCCGGCAGTGTCAATTATCGCCACCGCCTGCAACAACTGCGGCAGACGACATTAATCGCAGAAAAGCATTTTCGCGCGCTGAACGAGGACCTGCCCGACGGGTTTTTGCATCACTTCTTGGATGAGAGAAACGGCATATCCAATCAGGATTGCGCCCGCCTGCGCGAGGTTTTTCTCAAGATGCTCAAGTCGATCAACGCGGAGTCGCCCGCTACCCGGCACTTTTCGCGCCAGGCTTTTTCTATTCTGCTCAGCCGTATCTTCGTGGAATTCGGTTGCTTGCGCGGGTTTGACGATACCGATCGCGTGTTCGGTTGCGCGCCGCTGCAAAAGATGTTGGCGCGCAGGGCGTATCTGTTATTTCTCTTGTCCCGGGTGTTTTCTTCGCACTGGGTCAGGCGGCTTGATTATCTGGCCTCGTATGCGTATGCGAAATTTGCCAATCTCAGTTCTCGTTTCCGCCGCGGTAACTGACGAAGCCGACAATGCGTCCGGCTGCGGACACCAGATAGCGTCCCACTTGATGCGGGCGCAGCGATATCAGCGAGCCGATAGAACCGCCAAGCGGCATGGAAACAGAGCGCAGCAGTTGCGCCAAGGCCCAAGCCGGCTTCATCCGAAAGTGTTTGCGCAACAGCGCGCCGCGGCCGAGTCCGTAATGGTAGTGCTTGCGCAGCCACGCTTTTGAACTCATCGCTTTGGGGCTGGTGCGCGGGTGCAGGGTCACGTAATCCGAGTCGTACGCCACTTTGTGCTCGGCCTCAAGCAGGCGCAGTATCAGGTCGGTCTCTTCGCTGCCGCCGAAGTGGGTGCCCGTTCCCAAGCTCTCATCCAGCAAACCGAGCTCCAGAGCTATGCGCCTTTTCACGACCATCGCCGAGCCGAGGCAACAATCAAAATTGCCGAAGCCGACGGCCTTCGCGCGCCGGTTTGCATGGGCGTATCTTGAGAAAGGTTTGTTGTCTTCGATATTGCGTATCAATCCGCACAGGCACGCATGGTCGGGGTATAGATCGATCACCCGATCGAGGTCGGCAAGGCACGACGGCTTGATATCGGCATCGTCATCCAGCAGCACGAGATAATCGCCGCGCGCTTTGCGGATTGCATTATTGCGCGATTGCGAGGAGCCGCGCTTGTCGTCCGGCAGATAGCGGAATTCGCCCTTTGCCGGCGGCTGGAAGGTCGTTTTTTCATCGGACTGGTCATTGACGATAATCTCAAAATGTTCGTCATAAGTTTGCTCGCCGATTGCAAACAGCAACTTCTGCAAACTCTTGCGGCGGTTGCGGGTCGGTATGATGATGGAAAATTTCACGTTGCAATATTATGCGTATTCCCCTATTTTGCAAAGTTATTTAAGGTATTTTGTGACGCATCCGTAATATAATGGACAGCCATGCAATACAAACGCCCCGAATCGGTCTTGGTTTTGGTTTATACGCCGCGCCATCAAGTCCTTGTTTTACGCCGCTTAAAACCCGATTATTTTTGGCAATCGGTCGCCGGCAGCCTTGAGTGGGGCGAATCGCCGCTCGCCGCCGCCGAGCGCGAGCTGTTTGAAGAGACCGGGCTCGGTGTCGGCGGTATGATTGATTGTCAACTGCAAAATCGCTTTTTGATTTATCCGATGTGGCGGCAGCGTTACGGGCCGAAGGTGATCGAGAACACCGAGCATGTTTTTCGGCTGGAGTCGGAAGAAGCGCGCGCCGTGACTTTGGATGCGAAGGAGCACAGCGAGTTTTGCTGGATGGATGCGCGCGCTGCGGCGTTGCGTGTCAGTTCGCATACGAACCGTGTCGCCATCGAGCGGTGGGCGATGTGATGCGGGGTTGTCGACCGATGATGAAAGCGCGGCGACAATTTATTACAATGAATACATTTTGACGGGGAAGCTTATATGGCGGGCCATAGCAAATGGGCAAATATACAGCACCGCAAGAAGGCGCAGGACGCAAAGCGCGGCAAGCTGTTTACAAAATTAATCCGCGAAATTTCGGTGGCGGCGAGAATAGGCGGCGCACAGCCGGATGGCAACCCTCGTTTGCGTCTTGCGATAGCCAAAGCTCTGGAAGCGAATGTCAGCAAGGCGAATATTGAGCGCGTGATCAAACGCAGTACCGGAGAGGCCGACGGAGCCGCATATCAGAGTTTGACCTATGAGGGTTACGCGACCGGAGGCATCGCGGTGTTGGTCGAGTGCATGACGGACAATAAGAACCGCGCGGTGGCGGAAGTGCGCCATGTGTTTGGCCGTTATGGCGGCAAGCTCGGCACCGCCGGTTCGGTCGCCTATCTGTTCAAACAAAGAGGCGCGCTGGACTATTCCAAAGAACACGATGAGGATGCGATCGTCGAGGCGACGCTGGAAGCCGGCGGCGATGATGTGGTCACAAACGACGACGGCATTCGGGTGCTGACCGAACCCGCCGACCTGCTCGTTGTGCGCGACAAGATGGCGGCGGCGGGGTTTGTCGCGCAGAATTGCGAGTATGAGATGTATCCGTCGGATTCGATCGCGGTGGAAGGCGATACCGCCGCCGGCGTGCTGCGCCTTTTGCAAGCGCTGGATGATTGCGAAGATGTTCAGAATGTGTATTGCAATGCGGATTTCCCGAGCAATATATTGTCGGCGGCGGAATGAAGGACGAGCGCATTCTCGGCATCGATCCCGGTTTTCGGGTCAGCGGCTATGCGCTGATTGAAAGCGACGGCAACGCGCATCGCTATATTGAAAGCGGCATTATCGATGTGACGAAATTGGAGTTGCCGCAACGCCTCGGCGCTATCTTTGATGCCGTGGCGGAAGTCATCGCCCGTTGCAAGCCCGATGCGGCGAGCGTGGAAGAGGTGTTTATGTCAAAGAACGCGCGCTCGGCGTTGGTGCTCGGACAGGCGCGCGGCGCCGCGATTTGCGCGGCCATCAAAGCCGGCCTGCCGGTGCACGAATACAACGCCAAGGCGATCAAGAAGTCGGTTACCGGCAGCGGCGGCGCGGACAAGAATCAAGTGCGGTATATGGTTTGTCGTTTGTTACAGATCGCGGAGCGCGATTACCGGGATGAGACCGATGCGATGGCCATCGCCCTGTGCCATTCGTTTCACCGGCCGTCGGTTTTGCTTGCGGAGGCCGCGACATGATCGCCCGTTTGACCGGCGAGTTGATTTTTAAGCAACCGCCTTTTTTGATGATCGATGTGAACAATGTGTCTTACGAGATGCAGGCTCCTATGTGCACTTTCTATGCGCTGCCGGAGGTCGGTTCGCAAGTCACGGTATTGACCCATCTGCTGGTGCGCGAAGATGCGCATACGTTGTATGCGTTTATGAATATCTGCGACAGAGCTTTGTTCAAAGAATTGCTCAAAGTGAGCGGCATCGGCGCCAAGATAGGTCTGGCGATTTTGTCGGGCATGGATGTTGCGACTTTTCGCGAGTGCATCGGCGCGCGCGATGCGCAGGCCCTGACGCATGTGCCCGGCATCGGCCAGAAAACCGCCGAGCGGCTCATCGTTGAGATGCGCAGCCGCTTGGACAGCGGCTTCTGGAGCGATGTCCGCGGCGGCGACGGCAAAACGGCGGCCACGACCGAAGATGTGCGCAGTCAGGCGCAGGAAGCATTGGTGGCTCTCGGCTATAAGAGCGGCGACGCCAAGCGGATGCTCAAGCCGCTTGATATCGCGGACAAAAATATCGAGCAAGTCATTCGCGAGGCGCTGAAAGGCGGCGCGTGACGGATTAACGAGGACAGCGGCATGGCGGACCCCGACTTGATGACCGGCGACGAACTGAGCGGCGAAGAGACCTTTGATGACAGCATTCGCCCGCGCCGCTTGGGCGAGTACATCGGCCAGCGGAAAGTCAAAGAGCAGATGGAGATCTTCATCAAAGCGGCCAAGGCGCGGCGCGAGCCGCTTGATCATGTGCTGGTCTTTGGTCCGCCGGGACTCGGCAAGACCACCCTGGCGCATGTGATAGCAAACGAGATGGAGGCCGCGCTCAAGCAAACGAGCGGTCCGATTTTAGAGAAGGCGGGCGATCTTGCCGCGCTGCTGACGAATTTGGAGCCGCACGATGTGTTGTTTATAGACGAGATTCATCGTCTCAACCCGTCGGTCGAAGAGATTCTGTATCCGGCGCTGGAAGACTTTCAACTGGATATCGTTCTCGGCGAAGGCCCGGCGGCGCGCTCCATAAAGCTTGATCTGCCGCCGTTTACGCTGGTCGGGGCGACGACCCGCGCCGGTTTGCTGACCTCGCCGTTGCGCGATCGCTTCGGTATCGCGCAACACCTTGAATTTTATGACACGCAAGATTTGTCAAACATCGTGCTTCGTTCGGCGCGCATTTTGGGCTCCGTGATTGACGACAAAGGCGCGTATGAAATTGCGCGCCGCTCGCGCGGTACGCCGCGCATTGCCAATCGCTTGTTGCGCCGAGTGCGCGACTATGCCGAGGTCAAGCAAGACGGCGCGATCAACCCGACAGTGGCCGACGACGCGCTCAATATGCTCGATGTGGATCAAAACGGTTTGGATGTGATGGACCGTCGTTTGTTGCGAACGATGATAGAAAAGTTTAACGGCGGCCCGGTCGGTATCGGCAGTCTTGCCGTTTCTATTAACGAGGAGCGGGATACGATAGAAGACATCCTTGAGCCGTTCCTGATTCAAAGCGGGTTTCTGATCAGAACCCCGCGCGGGCGGCTGGTCACCGACGCCGCCTATCAATTGTTCGGCTTGGAACCGCCGCCGCGACCGGCGGCGGGGACGGGCAACCGCGATTTATTCTGAGGATTGCCATGGCGCGGGAGTGTCGCCGCTCGGTCGGGGTTTGTTACGAAGCTGCCGCTGCCAAAGGGGGCGTATATCATGCAAATTGCTTGCGTTTTCTTGCGCCGGCACGCGCCGAATGATCGCGTTCTCAGGGTTTTGCGCGGGATGCGTTAAAATTGGAGCAACGGGTCGCTGTGAAGGCGGTTGCGGCGAATACCGCAAGCCCGCTGTTTGTAATGACTTGTTCATGCTGTCGGTACGGCAGCGTTAAAGGGGCGAGTTTTGAGCGGCGGCATATGCGCCACAGCGATGAAGAGCCCGAAGCGTCGGCCAAAGCCGATATGACTGTCGCTTGTGTTGCAAGCGAGAGTATGCGGCCGATTCCAAATAATATAGCGGGGAGAATATCCAATGCAACCTGAATTAAATGTTTTTTCTTTAATCGCAGAGGCGACTTTTCTCGTCCAACTCGTGATATTGATACTGATACTTGCTTCGGTTATAAGTTGGACTTTCATCATAGCCCGCTATCGCGACTTCAAGAATGTGCAACAAGAAGCCGATCAGTTTGAACAGCGGTTTTGGTCCGATGTGGATCTGTCGCAGTTATACGGCGATGTGGAAAAAGAGGGCCCGCAGGGAGGTCTGGCGACTATTTTTTCAACCGGCTTCAGCGAATATGTGCGCCTGCATAAGCAGGGAGCGTTGTCCCCTCTGGCGATTGCGGATACCGCCGTGCGCTCTATGAAAGTGGCGCTGGCAAAAGAGGCGAATGCGTTGAACAGACACCTCAATTTCCTGGCCACGGTCGGCTCAACAGCCCCTTATATCGGGCTTTTCGGCACTGTCTGGGGCATCATGCACTCGTTTTTGGCATTGCAGAATGTGCAACAGGCTACGCTGTCTCTGGTCGCTCCCGGAATTGCCGAGGCCCTGATTGCGACGGCGATGGGTTTGTTTGCGGCGATCCCCGCTGTCATTGCTTACAACCGTTTTAGCGAGCGGACAAATAATCTGCTTGCCCGCTACGACAACTTTATCGAGGAATTTACCGCTATCTTGCATCGTCAGGTGCATCGCGGTCAGGAAGGGAACCGAGAGCATGGCTGATTTTCGCGCGCACCGCCCGATGGCGGAGATCAACATCGTTCCGTATATCGATGTGATGCTGGTCCTGCTCATTATTTTCATGGTGACCGCTCCTTTGATTCAGCAAGGGGTTGAGATCAGCCTGCCGGAGGCGGCCGCGGAAGTTTTGGAGAGCGCGCCCGAGGTCGAGCCGCTGATCGTGACGGTTGATCAGAGGGGGAGGTTTTTTGTCAACCAGGGCGCGCGCGCCAATCAGGCGGTGACCGAAGACATCCTGTTTGCGGAACTCAAGCCGTTGCTTGCGGGCGCATCTGCGGCGCCGGTGTATGTTCGCGGCGACCGCAATGTCGCGTATGAGCATGTAATGACCGCGATGGTCGTGTTGCAGAGAGCCGGCGCGGGCGATATCGGATTGATTACGCGCCCGCCCGCAAACTAGGCGCGGTCAAGACAATAGATGCGCGCGCTCATACCATCATCGGCAATCCTCTCTTTATTGCTTCACGGCCTGATTGTCCTCATTGTCGGGTTTACTTTTGTGTCGTGCACCGGCGCGATGACACCGAGCGCCGAAGAGCCGGCGCAGGAGGACGAAGTGATCAAGGCCACGATGCTGACCGAAGAGGAGGCCATGCGGTATTACGAGCACAAGCGTCAGAAGGAAGAAGCGTTGCGCCGTTTGCGAGCGGAGAAGGCGGCGGCCGAGAAGAAGCGCAAGGAACTGGAGCGCGCCAGAAAAAAGGCGCAACAAATGAAGTTGCAGGAGCGCAAGCGCGCCGAGCAATTGCGCATTGAGGAACAGAAGCGCGCCGCGCAAGAAGCGAAAAAGCGCGCCGAGGAATTGCGGCGGGAAGCGTTGCGCAAAGAAGAGGCGGCGCGCATGGCAAGAGAAGAAGAATTGCGGCGGGCCGAGCAGGAAGCCTTGCGCAAGGCCGAGTTGGAGCGGTTAAACGCCGAGCATCAGGAGAAGATCAGGATGCGGAAGTTGCAAATCAGGGCCTGGACGAGGCAGTACATCGGCATGTTACGGGGGAGCGTGGAGGCGCGCTGGAAGAAGCCTCCCGCCAGTATCAAAGGCGGGGAATGCGTCGTGCGCGTGCGGCAGGAAAAAGACGGCACAATTGTCGATGTAAAGGTTGTCAGTTGCGCCGGCGATAAGCTGTACCGCTTGTCGGTCGTAGAAGCGGTGTGGAAGGCAAATCCGTTGCCCGCTCCGCCGGCAGACGATGTTTTTGATGCCGAGATTGAATTAACTTTTAAGCAGGAGTACGGAGGGTGATGTCGTATCGTTTTCATTTGTTATGGTTTGTCGTATCGGTATTGCTTGCCGCGCCGTCGGCATCCGCGCGTCTTCAGGTTGAGATTACCGAAGGGGTCGAGGGCGGCATACCGGTTGCGGTGAGCGCTTTTGTCAATGAGCCGCAGGATGCCGCGCGCACATACAGCAGAATTGTCGCTTCCGACCTTGCCTATAGCGGCTTGTTCAGTTTGGTTTCGGCCAAGGAGTTTGCAACCCTGGCCTTGCCGACCGACGCCCCGCAGACCTATGATGCCTGGCATGAGAAAGGGATTGAAAAAATAGTCGGCGGCACGGTCGAGCAGGATAAGCTGCGGATCGTTCTGTTTGATGTGGTGCAAAAAAAGCGGCTTGCCGAATGGAGCATTCAAGTGCCCGGCGCTTCCCACGACCAAATTGCCCACCACGCCAGCGACTTGATCTACGAAGAGTTGACGGGCGTGAAGGGCATCTTCAGAACCAAAATAGCGTTTGTCAGTTCGGAATGGGTCAGTTATCGCGCGCGCAATTACCGCCTCAACATCGCCGATGCCGACGGCCATAACATCATCAGCATCTTTGACTCCAAAAAGCCGCTGATGACTCCGAGTTGGGCGCCGGATGGCAAACGTATCGTGTATATATCGTATGAAAACGGCGCGCCCCAGTTGTTTATGCAAGAACTTGAAACCGCCGAGCGCACCAACCTCTCGGTGACGCGCGGGCTTGGCAACGCAAACTCGCCGGAATGGTCCGATGACGGCAGTAAGATTGCGTTTGTCTCGTCAAAAGACGGCAACCCAGAAATATATGCGTATGACCTTGCGGCTTCCAAGTTGATCCGCATGACAGATAGCATTGCGATCGATACCGAGCCCAGTTGGGCGCCGAATAATACTTTGTATTTCACTTCCGATCGCAGCGGCAGTCCGCAGGTTTATCGGATTGTGCCGGGCGCCGGCAACCGGGCGGAGCGCATCACATTTGTCGGCGATTACAACTCGGATGCGGATATTTCCCCGCAAGGCGACAAGCTCGCCTATGCGAGCGCCAAAGGCGCGCGCTCGTCCATTGTGGTCAGGGATCTGGGCGCCGCCGGAGAGCTTGAATTGAGTTTTGGCAGTTTGGATGAGCGGCCGCGCTTCGCGCCGAACGGTCGCTTGCTGAGCTATCTGACTCAGGACGGATCGCGCAATGTGCTCGGTCTGGCAACGGTTGACGGCGTCTTCGGCAAGCTGGTGCCGGTCGAAGCCTCTTATGCGCGCGGCATATCGTGGTCTCCGTTACCGCGTCAATGAAAAGCATCATGGCACGAGCGCTGTTCGCGGCAATAGCCTCCGTATTTTTTGCGACGGCGGTCGGGGCGCAGCCCGCGGACAGCGCGTTGTTGACAGAATTGCTCAACCGCATTGAGCATCTGCAAAGCGAATTGGCGTCGGTGCGCGGCGAGAACGAACGCTTGCGACACGAGTTGGAGCGGTTCAAACGCAATACGGAAGAGAATTTCAAGCGCTTGCAAAGCGGCGAGTTTGGCAACGCCGCCGCCGCTGCGGAAGGCGATGGCGCCGGTACGGATACGGAACGCGCGGTTCCCGCCGATGCGGATGCGCAAGAAGCGACCAAGGCGGCGCCCGAGGCGACGGCGGAGACGCCCCCTGAGGAGGCGGTCGCAGAGTCCGAATCCGCAGAAAGCGCATTGCCGCCGGCTATGCCCTCTGAGGCGTCTGCGGAGACGCCATCTGAGGAGGCGGTCGCAGAATCCGAATCCACAGAAAGCGCTGTGCCGCCGGCTGCCGCCGAGACAGCGGAGACTATGCCGCTGGCAACTATCGGCGCCGCCGTATCCGACGACGCTTTGGATGAACAGGAGTATTTTTCCTACCGCAATGCGATGAAGCCGCTGGAGGATGCCGATTATGCCAAGGCGCGCAAGCGCTTCGCGCGGTTTTTGCGCAAATATCCCCAAGGCAAGTATGCGGCGGATGCGAAGTATTGGGTTGCCGAATCGTACTACATTGCCAACAACTATAATCTTGCCGAACGTTATTACAAACAGGTCATTGCCAATCACAAAGATCACAGGATGCACGACGAAGCGCTTCTCAGAATCGCCTCCATTCGCGAGACGCGCGCCGAGTGGGACGGCGCCAGAGCGGTATTGCAGAAACTGAATAGCGAATCACAGGATGAAAAAATTCGCGCGCTCGCAAAAAGACGTCTTGAACGCCTCACACGCGAAGGCCGATAAGCCGGCGCGCACAGCGGGTAATCATGCCGACCGATACGCTCAGAATTACCGAGATATTTTATTCGTTGCAGGGTGAGTCGGTTTCTGCCGGCATACCGACCGTATTCATCCGCTTGACCGGTTGCCCCTTGCGTTGTCGCTACTGCGACACCGCGTATGCGTTCCATGGCGGCACAACGATGGATGTCGCGCGGGTATTGCGCCGGGTCAAGGGCTACGGCGCATCACACGCAACGGTTACCGGCGGCGAGCCTTTGGCGCAACCGGCCTGTCTGCCCTTGCTCGGCGGCCTCTGCGATGCGTCTTATGCGGTGTCATTGGAGACGGGGGGCATGACGGACATTGCCGATGTGGATTCGCGGGTATCCATTGTGATGGACATCAAGACCCCGGCCTCGGGCGAGGAAGCGCGCAATCGATATCAGAATATCGGCTTGCTCGGCGACAAAGATCAAGTCAAGTTTGTCATCGTCAATCGGAGCGATTACGACTGGGCAAAAGAAATCCTTTCCGACTACAATTTGTCCGAGCGTTGTTGCGTTTTGTTCTCGCCGAGTTGGGGCGAGCAAGATGCGGCCGAGCTCGGCCAATGGGTGTTGCGCGACCGCCTCCCCGTCCGTTTGCAATTGCAGTTGCACAAGGTCTTGTGGGGCGATCAGAGGGGACGGTGATGGGCGAACTATGCGGCATAATCGGCGGGGCGGGGTGAGATGGCGGGCGCTGCGGTGGTGCTATTATCGGGCGGCTTGGATTCGGCGACGGCGCTCGCTATTGCCAAGGCCGACGGCAAAACCTGCCATGCTTTGAGCATCGCCTATGGCCAAAGACACATCGCCGAGGTCGCCGCCGCCCGGCGCGTTGCCCGCCACATCGGCGTGGCCGAACACAAGGCGCTGGAGATCGATCTGGCGGATATCGGTCGTTGCGCCTTGACCGACAAAACGCTTCCCGTTCCGACCGGGCCGCAAGAGGGCATTCCGCCGACTTATGTTCCGGCGCGCAATACGATTTTCTTATCGCTGGCATTGGCGTGGGCCGAGACGCTGCGTTGTGATGCGGTGTATATCGGCATCAATGCGATAGATTACTCGGGTTACCCCGATTGCAGACCGCGGTTCATACGCGCCTTTCAAGACCTTGCCGATCTGGCGACACAAGCCGGAGCGGAAGGGCGCGGTTGTCGAATCGTCGCGCCGCTGCTTTTGCTCGGCAAGGCGGATATCATCCGCCAAGGCGCGCAACTCGGAGTGGATTACTCCCTGACGGTTTCTTGCTATCAGGCCGACAGCGAAGGGCGGGCTTGCGGACAATGCGATGCGTGTTGTTTGCGCAAACAGGGTTTTGCCCAAGCGGGGATACCCGATCCGACTGTGTATCTGAATGATGCCGGAAATACGCCGGATTCCTGATAGCAGATCCGTCATGACTGATGCCGGAAATATGCCGGATTCCTTGTATCCGCACGGCATGCGACAGCAACACATCGGCTACGGCATCGCAGATTCCTAATAAAATGGCTATTTTCGCCGCAAAGGAGGCATCTCTATGAGCCCTGAGACCAAACCTGAAGCCCTGCCCCAGATGCCCGATATTCATGGCCTCAAACGGGCGCTTGCATGATTTGCACTTTGTGGTATAGTGCGACACTTAAACAATCCACAAGCAACTGAGTGTTGTTTGTGTGCATATATCGTATAATTACATTTGCTAGAAACAGGAGATCAGACATTTGTAGATGACTTGCATTTTGTGGCAGCGTACAGCACTAAGAGTGCCAACACTAAACAATCCACAAACAGTTAAATATTGTTTGTGTGCATACACTGTGCAACTGCATCCGCTAGAAACAGGAGACATGCCATCATGATAAATACTATAAATCAAAAAATATTTAATACTACCCCCCCCCCCCCCCCCCCCCGCTGGCGGACAACGCTAACCCGGCTTAGCCTCTGGCCGCTGGCCCTGCTGGCGGCGGCCCTGTTTGTTCTCTGCGCTCAGGCGCAGGCGCAGACCAACACTGCCGCCACCGGCGTACCGGCAGTCACTGATACTGACAGCGGCACTGACTTGACCATGGATGGTCCCAATGAGGACAGCGTACTCACCGTAGCCCAAGGCACCATAGCTGATGACGATGGCATAACCACATTCACGCCCACCTGGGCCTGGTATGAGGCCGATGCCCCGGCCAGCGGCACCCCCATGGACAGCGCCTACTCCGCCATAGCCGGGGCCACCGCCGCCGCTTTCACGCCACTGCAGGAGCATGTGGGCAAGTTTCTGCGCGTCTGCGCCGCCTTTGAGGATGACGATGGCAACGACGAGACCCGTTGCTGGACCTCCGTTGCGGCGGTGGCCAACACCAATGATGTCAACTCCCTGCCCAGCAGCGTTGATTTCGCCATTGGTCGCACATCCCGCTTTCGCCTGAGTGACTTTCGTCACGAAGACGAGGAGGGCGATGATTATGAGATAGATACTTTGATACTGACGGAAGTGCCCGTGCGCGCTCTCAGAGCTAATGGAAGAATAAATCTTGGATCGACCATATCTTTATTCCCAAGAGACTTCGCTTCAAACAGCGGCGCACTCACATACACACCGCCCGACACAGCCACGGTCGGCAGCAATCGCCTCAGCTTTAAATTCCAGATGTTTGACACCGGCCCCCCCGCCCTTCAATCGGGACCCCCCGCCGCCATGACCATCAACCTGGTGGCCAACAGTGCGCCCGATTTTGGCGATGCAGCGGTGGGCACCCGTATTTGGCCGCCCGGCACGACGACCGCGCCTCTGATATTGCCCGCAGCCACCGGCGGCAATGGCGCCATCACCTACGGCATAAGCCCGGCCCTGCCCGACGGCCTCGCCTTTGATGCCGACACTCGCACCATCAGCGGCACACCCACGGCGGTATCCGCCGTCGCCGAATACACCCTCACCGCCGCCGATGCGGATGACGACGAGGCCACGCTGACCTTCGGCATAGACCCGATGCACCCCGTGCGCTTGCGCTTGCGCCTCTTCCTGGAAGGGCCGTTGCGGTAACGGAAACACGCTTTATACACAAACCACACAGGAGTCATACGATGAACAGACGAATTTTTAATACTGCCCCGCATTGGCGGGCAACACTCGCCCGGCTTGGCCTCCGGTCACTTATTCTGCCGGCCCTGTTTGTTCTCTGCGCTCAGGCGCAGGCGCAGAACGCCACCGGGGAACCGGGCGTCACGGCGGCCGACAGCGCCGACTTGACCATGGTCGGCCCGAATGAGGACAGCGCACTGACCGCCGCCCGTGGCGACATAGCCGACACCGATGGCATCACCACATTCACGCCCGCCTGGGCCTGGCATGAGGGCGACACCGCCGATGGCGACTTCACCGCCATAGCCGGGGCCGCCGCCGCCACTTTCACCCCCCTGCAGGCCCATGTCGGCAAGTTCATCCGCGCCTGTGCCACCTTTGACGATGACGACAGCAACAGCGAGACCCGATGCTGGACCTCCGTCGCCGCTGTGGTCAATGTCAACGATATACCAGTTGGCCTGCCAAATACCATTTATGTGCCGGCGGGCGGCAGTTACACTTTCTCGGTGGACGACTTTCCCGTTACTGATGAGGATGGCGACAGTCTGGTCATAGCGGGAGTGGCCAGGGCCTCCAAAGGCTCTCTTACCTTCAACGGCAATCCAATCACCTCGGCCTTGGTTGATTTCACGGCCGCCCGACTGACAGCCGGCGCATTTGGCTACACGCCGCCCTCCGATGCGGGGCCCATGTCCGGCTATGCCACCTTTGAGTGGATTCCAACCACCAAGGACAACTCAGCCGGCAACGTCGGTACAGTAACAGTAGCTACCACCATAGATCTGGTGTCGGCCACGGCATCGGCGGCCATGGGCGAACCGGCGGTGACGGCTACAACGGGCACCGCCCACCGCGAAGGTGTGGAACTGACCGCCAGCACAGGCACCGTGACCGATGCTAACGGCATCCCCACCCACACCCGTATCTGGCAATGGCAACAGTCCGACGTCCGGGCCGGTCCATACGCCGACATCCCCGGGGCCGCCGCTGTCACCTTCACTCCCGCACGGGCCCATGTCGGCCGATACATCCGCGTCTGCCTCAGTTTCACCGATGCCATAGACACCGCCGAGACCCGCTGCTCCGCTGGCAACGTCATCGCCTATGTCAATTCGGTGAGTGTGCCGACTGCCGCCGACGAATCAGAGCCCTATATTTTCAAGCCATCCGACTTCATGTTCCCGGGCGATGTCGGCAACCTGCAAAGCGTAACCATACGCACCGCCATAGCATCCGACAAGGGCATATTGCGCAACGGCGCCACCGCAGTGACCGCCGGCGCCACAGTGACCGCCGCCGCCCTGCGCAACGGCGACCTCACTTTCTATCCCGCGGGCAGATTCGCCGCCACCCCCAACTACGCCAGTTTCACCTTCACCGTGAACTATGGCGGCGGCATAAACACCGGAATCCGCACCATGAACATACATCTGACGGAGCGCCTGCGCTTGCGCTTGCGCCTTTTCCTGGAAGGCCCGTTGCGATAGCGCAAGCAACCCACAGCGGAGCAGGGGAGCGCTGTGGGGTTGCAAAGGATGAGAATATCGCAAATTGTTCTATAATCGCCATACCAAACAATCTATGATGATGGACCTGACTCTTTTCGAACAAGTTTTGCTGTGGGGATTCGTAATCGCCATAGTCATGGGCGCGGTGACTTCCAAGACCAATTTCTGCACGATGGGCGCGGTGTCGGACTGGATCAATATCGCCGATACCGGGCGCTTGCGGGCGTGGCTGTTCTCTATTGCGGTGGCGATACTTGGCGTCGCCGCATTGGACAGTGCGGCGGTTGTTGACATGACGTTGGCCGATAGCGGCGAGACGGGCAAGCCGCCATACGGCGCTCCGCAGTTTGTCTGGTTGCGTTACGTTCTCGGCGGTTTGTTGTTTGGCATCGGCATGACGCTCGGCTCGGGCTGCGGTAACAAGACGCTGATCCGGATCGGCGGAGGCAATTTGAAGTCCGTCGTTGTCTTTCTTGCGATGGGCGTCGGCGCATACCTGATGATATATACCGACTTCGGTCATATCGCGTTCATCGGTTGGATGCCGGTGATGGACCTGGGGTCTTTTGGCTTGACGAGTCAGGGGGTTGACGAGATTCTCATGCGTTCCGCGGGCGGCGAAAGAGCCGCATGGGGATATATCACGCCGCTTGTGATAGGTGTCTTACTGCTCATGATAGCGTTTGCCTCAGCCGACTTTCGCAAGCAACCCGACAACATGCTCGGCGGCGCGGTCGTCGGTCTTGCGGTGGTCGCCGCCTGGTATGTGACCGCCGGTCCGCTTGGGCAGACTTTGCTGGAGGAACTCGCTTTCTTGGATACGCCGCCGTACGATGCCGGGGCGCAATCGTTTACTTTTGTTAAGCCGAGCGGGCAGTTTTTCTATTGGTTGCAGGAAGGTTTCTCCCTGTCTTATTTAAGCTTTGCGTTGGTTGCCGGGTTTGGCGTCATTGTCGGGTCATTTTTGTATTCGGCGCTGAGCGGCGGCTTGCGTTTGGAAAAGTTTGCCGATGGCGCCGATTTTCTTCGGCACTTAATCGGCGGTCTGATGATGGGTATCGGCGGCGTGCTGTCGCTCGGGTGTACTTTTGGGCAAGCGATTACGGGCGCGTCCACGCTTGCCGTCGGTTCGTTCGTCACCTTTGTGTTCATCGTGTTTGGCGCCGCCGTCGCGCTGAAGTTTCAGTATTATCAGATGGTTTACGGGAGCGACACCACGGTGTTCAAAACCTTGCTTACGGTATTTGCGGATTTTCGCCTCGTGCCGTCGTCTTGGCGCAAGTTGGAGAGCATCTGAGGCGCGAACAAAGCGCGGGAATCGCCGCGCCTTCTGTCAAACGATGCGGCGTTGCGGCTTGGATTTTTGCCCCTCCCAACATAGAATAGCCCCTCCCCGCTCAAAGGGGCAGCCGACGGGTCGTTAGCTCAGCTGGCAGAGCACCGGACTTTTAATCCGATGGTCGCAGGTTCGAGACCTGCACGACCCACCATCATTTTGACAGAGCCAATTATTGCCGAAGTTGTATAATCATGGCGGACGGTTTTATTGATGACCCGACTTTGAAGGTTGTAAGGAGGTATGGAGATTATGGCTGACACACCCGCGCTTGATTTGTCCAAGCGCCATTTTTTGGAGCCTGCCGAGCTCGATGAGGCGGGCTTGCTCGATTTATGCGGTTCGCTTGCGGGGGCAAGCGTCGATGATGCGGAACTGTATTTTCAGTATGCCCGCAGCGAGTCTTGGGCGCTGGAGGATGGCATCGTAAAAGACGGTTCGTTCGATATCAGAAAGGGGGTCGGCGTACGGGTCATCGTCGGCGAGAAATCGGGTTTTGCTTACTCCGATGAGATTGCGCTGGCGGCTTTGGCCGATGCGGGGAAGGCCGCTCGCAGTATCGCTCATAGCGACGGCGGCAAGAGTGTGCGGGTGCGACAGAGGCTTGCTTCGACCGCGCTGTACGCCGCGGATGATCCGCTCACCGCGATGTCAGCGACCGATAAGGTCGCGCTGCTGCAATCCATAGACGCGATGGCAAGGCGCAAAGATTCGCGTGTGAAGCAAGTCATGGCATCGATCAACGGCCTGTATGAAGTGGTTCTGGTGGCAAACGCCGACGGTCTGTTAGCCGCCGATGTGCGCCCGTTGGTCAGGATAAATGTGTCTGTCATCGCAGAGCGCAACGGCCGGCGCGAGATGGGTCGCGAGGGCGCGGGAGGTCGCTACGATTATGCCGGTTTGCTCAAGCAGAATGATCCTTCGGGTTTGGTTGACAGGGCGGTTGAGTCGGCATTGATTAATCTGGACTCGGTGGCCGCGCCGGCCGGCGAGATGGTTGTCGTACTGGGGCCGGGTTGGCCGGGCGTGTTGCTTCACGAAGCCATAGGCCACGGTTTGGAAGGCGACTTTTGTCGCAAGGGCGTATCAGCTTTTGCCGGGCGCATCGGCGAGAAAGTGGCGGCGCCGGGAGTGACGGTTGTAGACGACGGGACGCTGGCGCACCGCCGGGGCTCGCTCAATATGGACGATGAGGGGACTCCGACATCGTGCACGACATTGATAGAAAACGGCGTGCTGAAAGGGTTTATGCAAGACAAACTCAACGCGCATCTGATGGGAGACAAGCCGACCGGCAACGGCAGACGCGAATCCTATGCGCACCCGACGCTGCCGCGGATGACAAATACCTATATGCTACCGGGGCCGCACTCGCCGCAGGAAATTATCAAATCGGTCGATAAGGGCGTGTACGCGGCTAATTTCGGCGGCGGACAGGTGGACATTACCTCCGGCAAGTTTGTGTTTTCCGCGAGCGAGGCCTATGCGATTGAGGGCGGTCAAATCGGGGCGCCGCTCAAGGGGATGTCCTTAATCGGCAACGGGCCGGATGTTCTGACCCGCGTGACGATGGTCGGCAATGACTTGCGCCTCGATGCCGGAATCGGCGTGTGCGGCAAGAACGGACAGATGTTGCCGGTCGGAGTCGGGCAGCCGACTTTGCGCATAGACGGTGTGACGGTCGGGGGGACGGATGCATGAAACTCGCGGAGTTTGATGTTGCGGCGCTGAAGGACAAATCATGCGCGGCGATTGAGTATGCGTTGTCTTATGCGAAACAAAAGGGCGCGTCGGCGGCGGAATCGGCGGTAGGCTGCGGGCACGGAATATCGGCGACGGTGCGCTTGGGAGAGATAGAGACGGTAGAGTATGAAGACAATCAGAGCTTTGATATCACCGTGTACTTCGGCGCCAAAAGAGGCAATGCGTCTTCCTCCGATTTGAGCCGGGAATCCATTGCGGAAAGTGTCGACGCGGCCTGTGATATCGCCAGATATGTGTGCGAGGACGATTGCGCCGGGCTGGTTGATCGCGATGCGCTGGCTCGGGAAACGCCCGATCTGTCGTTGGATCATCCGTGGTCGGGAGGGCTTGACCGCGTGCTTGAAATCGCTATGCAGTGCGAGGAAGCCGCTCGTGTCGTCCCGCGGATCATCAACTCTGAGGGGGCCAGCGTCGATACGCGCCGTCAGGTCGGGGCCTACGGCAACACGCATGATTTTCTGGCGGCGTATCCCTCCACCATACACGCGATGAGTTGCATTGCGGTTGCGGGAGACGGCGATGCGATGCAGCGTGATTATTGGTTTGCCTCGCGGCGCAATCCGACGCGTCTGAGCACGCCGCAGGCGGTGGGCAAGCGCGCGGCGGAGTGCGCGGTCGCGCGTTTGGGCGCGCGCAAACTAAAGAGTTGCAAGGCGACCGTATTGTTTACGCCGCGCACGGCGCGCTTTCTGATCGGGAACTTTCTCGGCGCGATCAGCGGCGGTTCCCTCTATCGCGGCACCTCGTTCCTGATGGATTCTTTGGACACCCAAGTGTTTCCTTCGTGGCTGCAACTTGACGAAGAGCCGCATTTGCCCGAGGGACTTTCCAGCGCGGCGTTTGATGCGGAAGGCGCGGCAACCCGCCCGCGCAGAATAGTCGCCGACGGGGTTGTGCGCGGCTATATTCTCGATACGTACTCGGCGCGGAAACTGGGATTCAAGACAACGGGTAACGCGGGCGGCGCGAGAAATCCCATTCTGCGCGGAGGGGAAGTGCCGTATGATGATTTGGTTGCGAAAATGGATAACGGGTTGATCGTCGGCGAGTTGATCGGCAACGGCGTGAATGCCACGACCGGAGATTACTCGCAGGGGGTCGCCGGATTCTGGGTAGAGAATGGCAAGGTCGCTTACCCGGTCGAGGAAGTGACATTGGCGGGTAATCTTCGCGATATGTTTATGTCTATCGCCGGTCTTGGCGATGACCTCGATGAGGAATCAAATATCCGTTGCGGCTCCGTCTTAATCGAGAATATGACGATCGCCGGCCTTTGAGGTTTTGACAAGCCGCAGGGTTTTCTCATGCGGCGAATGAAAAAGGGAGGACGAAACAATGTTAGCTGTTATATCACCGGCAAAAACTTTCGGTCACGGCAAGTGTGCGGTTGCGAACCGCACACAACCGGAGTTTCTGAACGAAAGCAATAAGCTCGTTGCCTATTTAAAAAAGATGAATGAAAGCAATCTGCAAAAGTTGATGGGGGTCAGCCGGGCTATCGCAAAACTCAATGCGGAGCGTTATGCAAATTGGAAAAAATCTTTGCGGGCGGGACAGGCCGAATGCGCCCTGTCCGCTTTTCGCGGCGATGTGTACCGCAGTCTGGATTCGGATTCGTTTGACAAGAGAGATGTTGAGTTTGCGCAAAAGCATCTCCTGATATTGTCGGGTTTGTATGGCGCGCTGAAGCCGCTGGACCTGATTCAGCCCTATCGGCTGGAGATGGGGACGCGTCTGAAGACCGAGCGCTGCGATAACCTGTATCAATTCTGGGGCGACAAGGTTACGCAAGCGCTGAACTGCGAATTGCAAAAAGGCAAACCGAATGTGCTGATCAATCTGGCATCCGAGGAATACTTTCGCGTGATAGACGCGTCTCAACTCAAAGGCAAAATCATTGCGCCGATGTTCAAAGAAAAACGCGGCGGCGCTTATAAGGCAATCGGTATCATGGCGAAGCGCGCGCGCGGCGCTATGGCGCGCTATATCATAAAGAATCGTCTGCGCACCGTTTCCGCTATAAAGCAATTTGATTATGACGGCTATGGCTACCGGGATGATTTGTCGGACGATAGTCGGTGGGTGTTCGCGCGTTAAGCGCGCGCCCGCAGTGGCAATGTGGTCTGAACGGGCAATATTTGTGCTGCGATTGATGTCGCTGAAGGCGGCGCCGCAGGATTATCCCGCTACGTCGCAATCGGTATTATGGGTGGCTGTGTTGATGTTTGCCGCCAAGATTCTTGCGGTCATGATTCTGGCGGCGATGGTCGGCGAAGCGGACGCGGAGCGGTTGGGGCTGCGACATAATGTCATTTTCCGCTCGGCTTTTGAAATCGTTTTTCTTATCGTCTTTCTAAAAGCCATGTTGTTGCTGTTTCGTTTTCCCATGCGTTTCCCGCAGACGTTTTGCGCGGTCGGCGGCGTTGCTATCGGTTTTGGCTTTCTCTTCATACCGATTCAGTATCTGACTCTCGCACAGGGATTGGGTATCGCCGAAGATGCGAACCCCGCCATGTCGCCGCTGCTGGTCATTGCCTATCTCGCGATGTTTGTTTGGCTTGTAAGAGTTCTCGGCAACATATTTATGCACGCCCTTGAGCTGCGCTTGCTATATGCGATCGCCATTACATTTTTGCATATGATTGGCAAAGTGGCAGTGATGGCCGTCATTGGCGGTGTCTAGACAAAGCGTTTATGTCGCCGGTATCTGCGGCACATTCATGACCGGGCTGGCGCGGATTGCCGGCGAGCTCGGTTGCAAAGTCGGCGGTTGTGACAAGACATTTTATCCGCCGATGAGCGAGCAACTTAAGCGGATGGATGTATCCGTTGATAGCGGTTTCGCATTGCCCGAAGGGGATTGGGATTGCTATGTTATCGGCAACGCTTTGTCGCGCGGCAATCCGCTGGCAGAGGCGGTTCTTGAGCGCCAATTGCCGTTTTGTTCCGGGCCGCAGTGGTTGTATGAACGGGTCCTGCGCCGGCGCCGGACATTGTGTGTGGCGGGCACCCACGGCAAGACGACGACAGCTTCCATGCTGGCATGGATTCTTGAGCGCGCCGGCGCAAGCCCGGGGTTTTTGATCGGCGGGGTGCCGGGTAATTTTGGCATTTCTTCCCGCTTGGGTCGCTCCGATATGTTTGTGATAGAAGGCGATGAGTACGACACCGCTTTTTTTGATAAGCGTTCAAAATTCTTACACTGCCATCCGCGGGTGTTGATACTCAATAATCTGGAGTTTGATCACGCTGATATCTTTCCCGATCTGGATGCGATAAAGACACAATTTCATCACTTGATGCGCACTGTTCCGGCGGGAGGACTGGCGGTAGCGCGCGCGCACGACAGCGCGTTACAAGATGTTTTAACGCGCGGCTGTTGGTGCGAAGTGCAGACTTTCGGCTTGGATAGCGAGCGCGCGCAGTGGCAGGGGCGTATGCTGAAAAATGGTTTTGAACTGCTGTGCCAAGGGCGCTCACAAGGCGTTTGCGAGTGGGACATAGCGGGCGAGCACAATGTTCTCAATGCGGTTGCCGCAATCGCAGCCGCCAACAAAGTCGGCGTGACGGCGGCGGAGTCGCTCGAAGCGCTCAAGACTTTTCGGGGCGTTAGCAGGCGGTTGGAGATAAGCGGTCGCTATGAGGACATTACTGTCTATGATGATTTTGCCCACCACCCGACCGAGATCAAAGCCGGCATCGCCGCTCTGCGCGCCCGCGGCAACGGAGGCAGATTGATTGCGGTTGTCGAACCGCGTTCAAACACGATGAAAAGCGGTTGCCACAATGCCGATTTGATCGCGGCGCTCGCTACCGCGGATCGGGTGTTCTTTTATCAGCCGGCGGATTTGCAATGGTCTTTGGAGGCGTTGGATCGCGGCGTCCTGCCCCAAGCCACAACGCATAAAGACATTGCCGCGATGAGCGAGGCCGTCGCCGCAGAAGCCCGGGCACAGGATCAGATACTGGTGATGTCCAACGGGGATTTCGGGGGCATGTGTCGGCGTATCGGCGAATTGCTCGACAACCGGGCGGGCGCTAAAGATTCTTAAAGGCGTGTTCGGCGGCGTCCAGAGTCAGGCCGATGGCATCATCGGTATGGGCGGCCGAGCGGTGCCTTGTCCCAAGCCACAACATATAAAGACATTGCCGCGCTGCGCTCGGCCGTCGCCGCAGAGGCCCGGGCACAGGATCAGATACTGGTGATGTCCAACGGGGATTTCGGGGGCATGTGTCGGCGTATCGGCGAATTGCTCGACACCAGGGCGCGCGCTAAAGGTTCTTAAAGGCGCGTTCGGCGGCGTCCAGAGTCAGACCGATGGCATCATCGGTATGGGCGGCCGATACGAAGCCCGCTTCGTACGGTGATGGCGCAAGATAAATACCTCGTTCGAGCATCAGGCGGAAGAATTGCTTAAACCGTTCGCCGTCGCATCGTTTCACCTGAGCGAAGCGTGTGATTTCGCGCTCGTGTTGAGAAGTGAAAAAGAACCCGAACATCGCTCCGATGTGGCGGCAAAAGAAGGGTATGTTTGCGGCGCGGGCGCGTTCGCAGAGCCCGTCGCTTAAGGCGGCGGTTTTGGAAGCGATTGCATCAAGCGTGTTTGATGCTGCCAGAATCTCAAGCGTCTTTAAGCCGGCCGCCATCGCGACAGGATTGCCGGATAAGGTCCCGGCCTGATAGACGGTTCCCGCCGGCGCCAAATGTCGCATGATCTTTCGCGCGCCGCCGAAGGCTCCGACAGGCATCCCCCCGCCGATGATTTTCCCAAGCGTTGTCAGGTCGGGTTTTGTCTCGCAGAGAGATTGCGCGCCGCCGTTGGCAACGCGGAATCCGCTCATGACTTCGTCAAAGATGAGCAGTGCGCCGTATGTGTCGCAGCATTCGCGCAATGTGCGGAGAAAGGTTGCGTCGCCCGGCACCAGATTCATATTGCCCGCGACAGGTTCGACGATGACGGCGGCTATCTCATCGCCGGTCTTTGCGAATGCTTCGCGCACTTGTTGCGGCTCGTTGTAGTCCGCCACGATTGTCTGCGCGGCGATGGCTTCGGGTACCCCGGGCGAGCCCGCAATACCGAGTGTCAGCGCGCCGGACCCCGCCGCGCTTAGCAAGGTATCGCTGTGTCCGTGGTAGCAACCGTCAAATTTGACAATCAAATTGCGTCCCGTGAATCCGCGCGCCAGCCGCACGGCGCTCATGGTCGCTTCGGTGCCGGAATTCACCATGCGCACCATTTCAACGGACTCTATCGCGGCGCAAATTTTCTCGGCCAGCAAGACTTCGGCTTCGGTCGGGGCGCCGAAACTCAGGCCCTTGCGCGCTGCGGCTGTGACAGCCTCCGACACCGCAGGATGCGCGTGGCCCAGAATCGCCGCGCCCCATGAGCCGACATAGTCAATATAACTTTTTCCGTCTACATCAAACAGATATGCGCCTTCGGCACGGGCGATAAAAGGCGGTTCGCCGCCGACCGCCGCGAAAGCCCTGACCGGAGAATTGACTCCGCCGGGAATCAAGCCGCAGGCCCGGGCAAATAATTTTTGTGATTTATCGGTCAATTTCTATGTCAGTTGCGCGCATAATGCGATATGATAACGCCTTATTTGAGTTTCATTTCATGTGACTTCTGCAAAGCGGTGGCAAATATACGGTTATCGGCTTTCTGAGAGCTTGGTCTAAGACCATAATTTTATACGAAAATGGGTGTGATATCTGATTCCTGACTGTGTTAATTCGGATTAAAAAGGGTTTGGACATTCCCATCGGCGGGGCGCCGCGGCAAGAAATAGATAAGCCGGCGCCAACGTCAAAGGCGGCCTTTCTGGCTGCGGAATATCAAGGCTTGAGACCCCTGCTAAAAGTGGCGATAGGCGAGCGTGTTGTGCGCGGACAAGAGTTGTGCGCGCACAAGACATGGCCGCAGGTTCGTTTCCTGTCCCCGGTATCCGGCACCGTGCGCGCGATCAATCGCGGCGACTATCGCTTGTTGCAATCGATCGAGATCGAACCCGACGGCGCTCGCAGCGAACAGTTCTCGCCGTGGGATGAAGCGAAGTTGCGACAGGCATCGCGCGACGAACTCGCGGCGCATTTGCAACAAGGCGGGTTGTGGCCCGCGTTCAAGACGCGTCCCTACGGCAAGATTCCGCCGCCGGACAGCGCGCCCGAGTCCATTTTTGTTACCGCGACAGACACCCGCCCGTTGGCGGCCGACCCGCAAGTGATTATCGCCGACCGCAGCGAATACTTTGCCGTCGGTCTCAGGGCGCTCGCCGGGCTGACGGATGGCCATGTGTATCTGTGTGTCGCGGAGCAGTCATCGGTGCGGGCGATCGAGCATCCGCGGGTGCGGCGCGCGGAATTTGCCGGTCCGCATCCGGCCGGATTGGCCGGCACGCATATCCATTTTTTGAGTCCGGTGTGCGGCGACAAAGTAGCGTGGGTCATCAACTATCAGGATGTTATTGCGATAGGCGAGTTGCTTTTAAGCGGAGAATATCCGGCGGACAGAGTGGTCGCGCTGGCCGGCCCGGCGTGTCATAAACCGCGCTTGTTGAAGGTGCGTTTGGGAGACTCCATCGATGAACTCTGTCGCGATGAGCTGGAACAGGACAATGTGCGGGTGATTTCCGGGTCGGTGTTGGACGGCGTTCGCGTCGACGGACAAAGCGGTCTGGCATATATAGGCCGTTTCCATCTTCAAATCAGCGCGTTGCCCGACCGCGGGCGGAGCAAGGTCATGGCGTGGATAAGGCCGGGTCTGGATTTGTTCTCCGTGACCCGGGTGTTTTTTCCTAGATGGTTGCGGCGCGGGCGCGACTTTTCATTTTCGTGTATGCAAAACGGCAGCGAGCGGGCGCTGGTGCCTTTGTCTGTTTACGAGCGGGTGTTTCCGCTTGATATGTTGCCGACCCCGCTGCTGAGAGCGCTGTTGGTGACGGATACCGAACAGGCGCAGGAGCTCGGTTGCCTTGAGTTGGAAGAGGAAGACCTGTCGCTGTGCTCGTATATATGCCCCGGCAAGCACGAGTTTGGTTTCGCGTTGCGCAAGGCTCTTGATCAGATTGAAAAGGAAGGCTAGGGGGAAGCGAATGCGTATTAATTGGCCGGGCGAAGATCACAAATGGCATAAAGTTGCGGAGCCCATCCGCGAGATGGTGGATACCTTTGTCTTTTGGACCGACAAGACAACGACGACAGCGCCGCATATTCGCGATGGCATAGACCTCAAGCGCGTGATGAGTTATGTCGTCGTCGCCACGCTGCCTTGCGTGCTGATGTCGTGGTTTAACACCGGCTATCAGGCCAATTTGGTATTGGCGCAGATGGGCGAATTGGGCATATCCGGCTGGCGCGGCGGCTTGACCGCCGCCTTCGGCGTTGCGCGCGACCCGTCTAATATCGCGGCGTGCATGTTTCTCGGTTTCTTGTTTTTCCTGCCGATATATCTGGTCACGGTTATCGTCGGAGGCTTATGGGAGGTTTTGTTTGCGGTCGTCAGAGGGCACGAAGTGAACGAAGGATTTTTCGTGACCTCCATGCTATACACCCTGACCTTGCCGCCCGACACGCCGCTGTGGCTGGTCGCATTGGGCATCTCCTTCGGCGTTGTCATCGGCAAAGAAGTATTCGGCGGCACCGGCAAGAACTTTCTCAATCCGGCCCTGGTCGGCAGGGCTTTTTTATATTTCGCATACCCCGCGCACATGTCCGGCGACAGTGTCTGGGTTGCGGTGGACGGTTACAGCGGCGCGACCCCGCTTGGAATCGCCGCCTTATCCGGCGTAGAGGGCGTGATAGACAGCGGCTATCGGTGGTCACAGGCTTTTTGGGGGGTATTGCCCGGCTCGCTCGGCGAGACCTCCGCCGCCGGGTGTCTGCTCGGCGCCGCATTTTTGGTGTATACGCGCATTGCATCGTGGCGCATTATTCTGGGTGTCTTTGCCGGAATGGTCGTGACTTCTTCGTTGCTTAATTGGGTCGGCAACGATAGCAACCCGATGTTTGCGATGCCGTGGCACTGGCACCTTGTCCTCGGCGGCTTCGCATTTGGCATGACCTACATGGCCACCGAACCGGTATCGGCGACGGTGACCGATGCCGGACGGTGGATCTACGGTTTGTTGATTGGCTTTTTGGCTGTTTTGATCCGGGTTGTTAATCCGGCGTTTCCCGAGGGGATAATGCTTGCGATTTTATTTGCCAATATATTTTCGCCGACGATAGACTACTTTGTCGCGCGATTTAATATCAGGCGCAGGATGAGACGTTATGGACAATAATTCCATCGCCAAAACCTTAATCGTTATCGTTTTGCTGTGCGGGGTTTGTTCCATCATCGTTTCGGCGATGGCGATCGGTTTGCGCCCGTTGCAAGAAGCCAATGCCCGGGCGGAGATCAGCCGCGGCGTGCTTGAGGTCTCGGGGCTGTATCAGCCCGGTGTCGATGAGGCCGAGTTGCTAAAACTGGCGGAGAGTCGCATCGTTGATCTTGCAACGGGACGTTTTGCCGACGCGATAGCCGCCGAAGATTTTGATTTGCAGAGCGCGCTCACGGACCCGAGCCTGACGCGGGCGTTGAGCGCGCAAGAGGACATCGCTTCCATCGGGCGGCTGCCGAGATATATAAAAGTGAGCCTGATTCGTCGGGATGATCGCCTGTTGCGCATCGTGCTTCCGGTTTACGGCTATGGCTTGTGGTCTACCCTGTACGGATTCATCGCTTTGGAACCCGATGCGAATACGGTTTATGGGTTAAAATTCTATCAGCACAAGGAGACACCGGGGCTCGGCGGGCGGGTGGACAGCCCGGCTTGGCGCGCGCAGTGGCACGGCAAACGTATCTATGATGACGAGGGAAATCTGCGACTGACAGTCGGCAAATGCGGGACGATGACTAACAAGACGGAAGAGCATCAACTGGACGGCTTGTCCGGAGCGACACTAACCGCTTGCGGGGTGGATAACATCATTCGCTTTTGGTTCGGCAAACAAGCGTATGGTCGCTTTTTGGAATTGCGTCCGTTTGACGAAGGAGGCGGCGATGGCATGGGCTGAGAACAAAAAGGTTTTGCTTGACCCGTTAATCGATAACAACCCGATTACGCTGCAGATACTCGGCATTTGTTCCGCATTGGCGGTCACCACAACACTCGCCGCATCTCTGATTATGTGCATGGCGCTGACTTCGGTGTTGGCTTTGTCAAACGCATCCATCAGCATGATTCGCAACCATGTGCCGACCAATGTGCGCATCATTGTGCAGATGACTATTATCGCGTCGCTGGTCATCGTGGCCGACCAGATTCTCAAAGCCTACATCTATGAGATTAGCAAAACGCTGTCGGTCTTTGTCGGTCTGATTATCACCAATTGCATCGTGCTGGGGCGGGCCGAAGCATACGCGATGAAAAACCCCGTCGGCCTGAGCTTCATAGACGGTCTGGGCAACGGCCTTGGCTATAGCTTGGCGCTGATTTTTGTCGGCACGGTCAGGGAGTTATTCGGCTTTGGCACCCTGCTTTCGTATCCGGTATTGCCGACGGTCGAGCAGGGAGGGTGGTATGTGCCGAACGGTTTGTTGTTGCTGCCGCCGTCGGCGTTTTTCTTGATCGGCCTGATGATATGGGCGATTCGCAGCTGCCGCCCGCGGCAGGTCGAACAAGCCGAGTTTCGCATCGTCGCCAAAACGGGTTAGTCCGATGGAACAATTGCTGCAATTATTCGTTAAATCTGTCTTTGTTGAAAATCTGGCTTTGGCCTTTTTCCTCGGCATGTGCACATTCCTTGCCATCTCAAAAAAGATGGAGAACGCCATCGGTCTCGGCATCGCGGTGATCGTTGTGCAGGCATTGACGGTGCCGTTGAATAATCTCATCTATCAGTTCTTTCTCAGGGATGGCGCTTTGTCCTGGGCCGGTCTGCCCCAAGTGGATTTGTCTTTTCTGGGTTACATCAGTTATATCGGCGTGATTGCCGCGGCCGTGCAACTGCTGGAAATGTTATTGGATCGTTTCTTTCCGGCGCTGTATGCCGCCCTCGGTATATTCCTCCCGCTGATTACGGTCAACTGCGCGATTCTGGGCGGTTCGCTGTTTATGGTCGAACGCAATTACGACTTTGCCCAAAGCGTGGTTTACGGTTTTGGCAGCGGGGTCGGGTGGATGCTTGCGATTGTCGCTTTGGCCGGAATTCGCGAGAGACTGAAGTACAGCGATGTGCCGGACGGGTTGCAGGGGCTCGGTATCAGCTTCATCACCGTCGGTTTAATGTCGCTCGGCTTCATGGCGTTTTCCGGTATCAAACTCTGATGACAGTCGCGCTTGAAATTATCCTCGGCTTTGTTTTTTTCACGGCCATTGTCCTGATTCTGGTTTTCGTGATTCTGGCGGCAAAATCTTTTTTGGTGCCAAAGGGCGAAGTGCGGGTCACGGTGAACGGCGGCGAGAGCGGCTTTGCCACGACACCGGGCGGCAAGCTGCTTGGCGTGCTTGCGAGTCATGGCTTATTTGTCGCATCGGCCTGCGGCGGCGGCGGCACATGCGGGCAATGTCGGGTCAAAGTTCTGTCCGGCGGCGGCGCAATCCTGCCGACCGAGAAAACCTATATCACGCCCCGCGAAGCGCGCGATGGCGACAGATTGTCTTGCCAACTGACGGTGAAACAGGATATAGCGATAGAGCTTGCGCCGGAGGTGTTTGGCGCCCGGCAGTGGGAGTGCGCGGTGCGTTCAAATGATAATGTCGCGACATTTATTAAGAATCTGGCGCTGGAGTTGCCGTCCGGAGAAGATGTTGATTTCCGCGCCGGCGGATATATCCAGATTGAATGTCCGCCGCACGATGTCAGGTTCTCCGATTTTGATATCGGCGAGGAATACCGCGATGCATGGGACGAACAAGGCTTATGGAAATATGAGTCACACGCGCATATGCCGGTCTCGCGGGCCTATTCCATGGCAAATTATCCCGAAGAGAAAGGCGTGGTTATGCTGAATGTCCGGATTGCTACGCCGCCGTCGCCGGAGTTGCCTCCCGGTGTGATGTCGTCGTATTTGTTTGCGCTCAAGCCCGGAGACAAGGTGACGATTGCCGGTCCTTTTGGCGATTTTTATGCCAAAGAGACACAAAACGAGATGGTCTTCATTGGCGGCGGCGCGGGGATGGCGCCGATGCGCTCGCATATATTTGATCAATTGTTGCGCCTCAAGAGCCGGCGCAAAATCAGTTTCTGGTACGGCGCGCGCAGTTTGCGCGAGTTGTTTTTTGTCAAAGATTTTGATGACCTCGCTCGCGACCATGACAATTTTTCATGGCATATAGGATTGTCCGACCCGCAACCGAGCGACAGTTGGAGCGGCTATGTCGGATTCATCCATATGGTTTTATACGAGAACTATCTCAAGAACCATCCGCAACCCGAAGATTGCGAATACTATATCTGCGGCCCGCCGATGATGAACGATGCTGTGACAGATATGTTGCGGCATCTCGGCGTCGAAGATGAAAACATTATGCTCGATGATTTTGGCGGGTAAAACCGCATTGCCGAAATCGCTCGCATGGGTGTGCGCGGCGTTTATCGTCGTTGCCTGCGGCGAACAGCGAGACGAGCATGCTTTCCAAGGGCCGACCATGGGCACCAGTTGGTCGATCAAGATGTTTGAGTCTATGGACGAGTCGCAGTTTGATGCCGTGACTGCAAAGATAACGGCATATCTGGATAAAGCGGAGGCGATGATGTCGACCTATGTCGCCGATTCCGATGTAAGCCGTTTCAACGCGTCGCGCTCGACCGAGTGGCAGGCGGTATCTCCCGAAGTCGCGGAAGTGGTCGCGTATGCGCAACATGTTAGCAAACTCACTCAGGGGGCGTTTGATATTACCGTAGCGCCGTTGGTCGAGCTGTGGGGCTTTGGCAGCGCCGAACGGCGGCAGCCGCCCGCTGCGGCGGATATTGAAAGCGCATTGCGGCGGTTGGGGTATCGGCGCCTGTCGGTGCGTCGTCAGCCGCCGGCGTTGCGCAAGGCTGTGCCCGGCCTGAGCATCGACCTGTCGGCGATTGCCAAAGGCTATGCCGCAGACGGTGTGGCGGATATCTTGCGGGCGCACGGAGTGACGAATTATCTGGCGGAGGTTGGCGGCGAATTGCGGGCATCCGGTATCAGCGGGAAGCTACAACCGTGGCATGTCGGCGTGGAAAAGCCGATACCCGGCTGGCGCGAAGTGATGCGGGCGGTGCAGCCGGACGGGGCCGGCATTGCGACATCCGGCGATTATCGGAATTTCCTTGAGACAGACGGGGAGAGGTATTCGCACGAAATTGATCCGCGCAGCGGAAGGCCGCTCCCGTACCGCGGCGCATCGGTCACTGTCATCGCCCCGACAGCGATGGCGGCGGATGCTTGGGCGACGGGTCTTTTTGTGGCGGGCAAAGAAAAAGGCATGGAGCTTGCGCAAGAGCAAGGGTTGGCGGTCTACTATATAGAGCAAACCGATGCCGGGTTCGCCCAGACGATGAGCCAAGCTTTCTCCCGCTACCTTGTCGGCCCGTGAAGTGTTTGTGCTTGTCGGAGCTCGGAGCGCCGACAGACACCCGCGCCGTTACTTGCGGGCGAGGATTTTTTTCGCAGTCGGCGATGCGCGCTTGTTGCCGGATTTGCACGATGCGCAATTAAGCCCGCCGCAACTGCCGCACAACGGTTTGCGCTTGAAGATGACGCCGATTGCCATCGCGCCGACGACGGTCAGCAAAACCAGGAAACTTGCGATATAGACTGTCCACATGGCTATAACTATAGCGCTATTGTCAATGGCTTGCGGATTCAAGCGGTATCAGGGTGTATAATATCAATATGTATAAAACGATTGTTTCCGCAAAGACGCTCGCGACACAGATCGATAACCCCGATTGGGTCGTATTCGATTGCCGTTTTGAAATCGGCGATCCGCAGGCCGGTCGCCGAGCATATTTGGAAGAGCATATTCCCGCGGCGCGCTATGTCAGTTTGGACGCCGACCTGTCGTCGCCGCCGACCGGCAGCAGCGGGCGTCATCCGTTGCCCGATGTCGATGCCATCGCCGACAAACTGGCGGCGCGGGGCTTGAGCGACCGTTCGCAAGCGGTCGTTTACGATGATGCAAACGGATCGATCGCGGCCAGAATGTGGTGGACCTTGCGCTGGCTCGGTCACCCGGCGGTCGCCGTATTGGATGGCGGATTTAGCGCATGGTTGCGAGGCGGTTTGCCGACAGAACAGGAAGCGAGCGAGTGTGAGCGGGGTAATTTCAAGGCCCGGGCCAATGACAACATGTGGGTATCGACCGCCGATGTGGAAAAATCCCTTGCCGATGCCGATACGGTTTTGATTGACGCGCGCGCCCGCGCCCGCTTTGCCGGCGAGCAAGAAAGCGTGGATAAAAAAGGCGGTCATATTCCGGGGTCTGTCAGCCATCCGTTGACCGCTAATCTTGATAATAAGGGCTGCTTTTTATCCGCCGAAGAATTGCGCGCGCGGCATGAGCCCTTGCATAAAGCGACGACGATTCACACATGCGGGTCGGGGGTGACCGCCTGCCATAACATACTGGCGATGGAAATTGCGGGGATAGGCGATTCAAAGTTATATGTCGGTTCGTGGAGCGAGTGGATTCGTTCGTCACAACGTCCTACGGCGACGGGGGAAGGTTAGCGCCATGAGAAGAATCACAGTCGATGAATTTAAACAGGCGCTTGATGCGAGCGACGAGTCGCAGGTTGTCGATATTCGTTCTCCGAGCGAATATCTGGCGGTCGGGATAGCGCAAGCGCAGTCGTTGCCGCTGGCAAATTTTGATCAACTCGCCCCGTCGTTGGATCGACAAAGAGAAGTATATGCGCTGTGCCGCACGGGTCGCCGGGCGGAAGAGTTCTGCCATAAGATAGACCGGCTGGGTTTTAATTCGGTGCTCGTCGAAGGCGGCATTGAGGCTTGGAGCAAGCGTTATCCGGTGCGCCGCAACCCCAATCTGCCGTGGTCGATCGAGCGGCAGACACGTTTTGGCGCCGGCCTGTTTGTGTTTCTCAGTGTTGTGTTGGCGTTATTCGTTCATGTCAACTTTATTTATCTGGCGGGTTTTGTCGGCGCCGGTTTGATGTATGCGGGGGCGACAGACTTTTGCGGTATGTCCGCAATGCTTGCGAAGATGCCATGGAATAAACAGATTGCGGGCGGCACGACCGAGACTTCCGCATAGACAATGCATAAAGTATGGGCGGATATAGTCACCCATGAACTTTTGTAGCCACTGCGGTTCGTCCGCTATCGTTTCTCAAATCCCGCAAGGCGATACGCGCCGGCGCTTCACTTGCGCCGATTGCAACGCGGTGTTCTATGAAAACCCCAAAATTGTCGCGGCGTGCATTTTGGAATGGCAAGAGAAAATTCTTTTATGCCGGCGCGCGATCGAACCGCGCAAGGGGATGTGGACGGTTCCCGGAGGGTTTTTGGAGAACAATGAATCGATGGTAGAGGGCGCGTTTCGCGAAGCAAAAGAAGAGAGCGGCGCGACGGCGGAAGGACTCAAGCTGTTTTCTATCCACAATATAAAGCACGCCCATCAGGTGTATGTCACGTATTGCGGCCGGCTCGGCGGCGGCATATGCAGCGCCGAACACGAGACATCGGAGGTAGCGCTCTATGGCAAAAACGAAATCCCGTGGGATGAGGTCGCGTTTGCGGTTATCAAGGAAGCGTTACGGCTGTATGTGTCCGACGGCCGCAACGATTGTTCCGCAGTGTATCAGGGAGATATCGTAAAAAATAACGACGGCACATTTCATGTAACCCGCTATTGATCGGAACCGCCGAGACAAGGCGGTGTGTCATCAACCTTGCCGCCTCTGGCGGCCCATTCCGCGGGTGTCAGAGTATTCAACGAAAGCGCGTGAATGCCGCCGGTCAGTTCCGCTGCCAGCAGACTGTTGATGTGGCGGTGTCTTTGCAACAGGCTGCGCCCTTCAAAGGTATCCGCCACTATAATCAGTTTGAAGTGTGATTCCGCTCCCGCCGGCACATTATGTTTTGAGCTCTCGTCGATGACATCAAGGCGCTCGGGGCGAACCTCGCTCGCGATGATGCTCTCTATTTTTTTCCGCATGACTCCCATAGCCGGATTATATCGCAACTATGACATCCCGAGCCCGAAGAGGCGGGCGGCGTTCGCGGAGGTGCTTGCGGCGAGCGCGGACACTTCGGCCCCGATATGCTTGGCAACTTGTCGGCTTATGTGCGCAAGGAAAGCCGGTTCGTTGCGCCGGTTTTTGGGAGCGGGGGACAGGTCGCGCGGCAGAAGATACGGCGCATCGGTTTCCAGCAATAACCTTTGCGGCGGAATCTTGCCGACCAATTCGCACAGATGCCGCCCGCGTCGTTCGTCACAAATCCAGCCGGTGATGCCGATGTAAAAATCGAGAGCGAGATAGTCGGCGAGTTCCCGCGCATTGCCGGCAAAGCAATGCACCACGCCGCCCGCGATCTGGTCGCGATACGGTTTGAGCAGGGCTATGAAATCATCGTGCGCGTCGCGTTGGTGCATGAACAGCGGTTTGTTCAATTCTATTGCCAATTGGATTTGCCGTTCAAAAGCATCGCGTTGATCCGGCGGCGGCGAGAAGTTACGGTGATAGTCCAGACCGGCCTCGCCGATAGCCGCCGCTTTTTTGTGTGTTGCCAAATCTTTTAACGCTTGGCAGGTATCGTCATCCCAGCTGTTCGCATGGTGGGGATGGACGCCGATGCATGCGCACAGCGTATCGGGGTAACGCTCGGCGAGGGCAATGGCCGCGCGGCTGTCGGTCACGCTTGATCCGGTGACAAGCATGGCATCCACGCCCGCCCGCTTGGCTTTGTTCAGGACTTCCTCACGGTCGTCGTCAAACGAACTGTGGGTGAGGTTGCAGCATATGTCGGTTAAGCTCATGTTTGGCGATTTTAATATTTCCGGCGGCGAAGCGTTCGACCCTCGGCTGATCGGGCCGACCTCCGGCATCTATTATCGCAGATATGGCGGGAAAAGAGGCGGTTTGCGCTTTATCTGATTTTGAGCAAGGCGCAATCGGTGATGAAAAACTGCTAAGCTTAGCCTTGGTATCTTTCTATGTGGCTTATGAATCAGGAGACGGAACAGTCGGCGGATGAAGGCAGATGCGTTATTCATATCGATATGGACGCTTTCTTTGCCGCGATAGAGCAGCGGGATTCCCCGCAACTGGCCGGAAAGCCGGTTATTGTCGGCGGCCAACCCCATGCCCGCGGGGTGGTGGCGACATGCAGCTACGAGGCGCGTCAATTCGGCATCGCTTCGGCGATGCCCTCGGCGCGCGCCGCGCGCTTGTGTCCCGATGCGATTTTTATCAAACCTCGTTTCAGCGTCTATCGCAGCGTGTCCCGGCAATTGCGCGAAGTATTTTTCCGCTTCACCGATTTGGCTGAGATGGTATCGCTTGATGAAGCATATCTGGACGTCAGCGAAGCCGCGCATGATATTGCGGCGGCTTGCGATGTGGCGCGGGCTATCAAAAGAACGATAAAAGACACGACCCGACTGACCGCGTCGGCGGGCGTTGCCAATAATAAATTCCTTGCCAAAATCGCTTCCGACAAGGACAAACCCGACGGCCTGTTTGCGATATTTCCCGAGCGGGTCGGCGAGTTTATCGACGCCTTGCCGGTGCGTCTTTTTCACGGAGTCGGCAAGGTGACGGCGGCAAAGATGGAAGCGCTGAATATCAAGACGGGGGCGGACCTCAAACAGCATTCGATCGATGAACTAATCGGTTTGTTCGGCAAAGCGGGGATTTATTACTATCACGCGGCGCGCGGCAAAGACGACAGGCGGATCATCGTTGATCGTCCGCGCAAATCCATCGGTTCGGAAAAAACATTTGAAAGCGACTTGCGGGACAAGGAACAGGCGGTTATGGAAATTAATCTGCAGGCGCGCAATGTGGCGCGGATGCTGGCGGAGCGGAGGATGAGCGCGCGCACTGTTACCCTCAAGGTGAAATATTCCGACTTCAGTCAGATTACCCGCAGCCACACTTTTGCCCGCCCGATGAGCGGTTTCAAAGAGATGCTGAGGTCCGTCTCCGCATTGATTGAGAAGACCGAGGTCGGGTCGCGCGCGGTTCGCTTGTTGGGCGTTTCGGTCTCAAATCTTTGCCGCAGCGACAGCGCCCGCCAAAGCGCTTTTGAATTTCCCGGCTAACGGCTCTCGGACAATTCGGCGCGCCGGCTAGAACTCTAATTGCAAAATCTCGTTGGTTTGGTCTATGCGAAACTCAAAGTAGGATAAGACATCCATCCCCAAGATTCCGTCAAACGCGTGTTGCCCCGGCAACTCTGTGATGCCGACAGTCATGCCCTCAAATTCAATGCCGCCAATCTCCAGTGTGTCCAGCGTGATGGTCTCAATCGTCTTCACATCGCTGGCGGTATGGATGGTCATCTCGCCCCTCTCCGGTTCGCCGTTCTCGTCCAGCCCCAACGTTTCTATAAAGCTGCTATTGAGAATAGAAATGGTCGCCCCGGTGTCTATCAAAAGCGTGGCGTCTCCGACATGATTGATTCCCGTCTCAACCAGAAACTGATTGTTGTTATTTGTGATCGGGATAGCAAGCGCGCTGTCTCCCAGTTCGACCAACTGTTCCAGCAAGCGAGTCAGGTTTTGTGCCTGAGGTCCGATGATGCTATCCCCGAGGGTTTGTCTCAATGTCGCAATGGCATCGAGCAAGGAACCTTGTCGGAATTGCGCTTCGCCGATCTTATAGCGGTATTGCATCGCCTCGGACTCATCGGCATTTTCAAGCAGCGCGTAGAACAGCCCCGCTAACTTTTCCCATTGCTTGTTTTGCCGCAGAATTTTTTCATGCTTTTCCGTTGTCTCTTTGATGAAGGTATCGATGGCATCGGTCAGGGACGCGTCGTCAGAGTATATTTTTGCATCCAAAGCGTATTGCAAAGCCCGCTCATGGCGCTGGCTCAGCGCTTCTAATTTGGCCAACGCTAAAATGGCGCGCGGGCTATACGCATCTGCTTCAAGAAGTTTGTTGATTAACTCGCGAGCTTTCTGGCGGCGTCTCTGTCTGGTCAAGCGTTGCGCCTGCTCGATCAGGCGCAGTTCCATTTTCTCCGCTGTGACCGGGTGCGAGTCGATCAGTCCCGAATAGGTTTTGATCGCGTTATCAATTTCGCCGTGTAGCAGTTGCTTGCGGAACATTTCCGTGTCCGCGCTCGCAGCGTCGGTGTTTGCCGCCGAACCGGATGCGGACAGCATGGATTTTGCGCGCTGTATCGCGCTCAGATCCCCCCCCTGCGCCAGTCTGCTTATGGCGGTATCCGCCTGCCAAGCGTGCGCAAACCAGCCGATTACAAAACCGATAAGCAACCAAAAAGTAATATTCAAAATAGGCATATATGCAAACTAATTCTATGGATTATTAGCATTTGCTATAATAACAGACATACTTAACCGACTGATTCTTTAACCCCTTGGGTGCAAGGAAAGCGGGAAAAATTATGGCAAAAAGGTCAAAGAAAAGACGTAAGATTACCGCAGGCAGAACCGAACAGGTTGGCCAGCAAGATAAGCGGCAGGCGGAAGAGCGGCAATCCGGCGGGTTTATTCTGAACGAAGAATTATCCCCCGCCCGCGCCACGAGATATATGCCGCCGCTGGATGTGCCGAAAGCATTTGTATGGTTGCTCGGCATCTTCATAGGTCTTGCCGCCATCATATCTCCCTACGGACAAACCGCTACCGGGTACAACCCCGACTTGCATGTCAGCGCTTATTACCAGACCGGTGTGTTGCTCGTCATGTTGATGTATTTCGTGTTTCTGATGCGCAAGAACGACAACTGCGTCATATTGATTCCTCGTTCGCCGCTGGTATTGCCGGTTGTCATCCTGTTTTTGTGGATGGCGCTTTCCATCTTCTGGGTGCCCAGCCTGTACGAAGGCCTGCTCAAGACACTCGATTGGGGCTCGGCGGTACTGGTCTTTTTGTTAATCGTGATGCTGGTTCGCGATGCGAAAAGTTTCCGGATTCTGTTGCTATGTATGTTTCTGAGCGGGCTTATAATCAGTCTTTTGGGCCTTGCCCAATACCTGTTCTCGGTGAACTGGGTGCATCAGCATCAGGCTCCCGCCGCCACCTTCGGCAACAAAAACATGGCGGCTCAATATATGGTTTCAACGGTGCCGTTCGGGTTGTGCTTGCTGTTTAATGAGCGCAACAAATGGAAATGCTGGTTTTTTGCAATTGGTTCGGCATTTATGCTTTCCTTCCTTTACTACACCCACACTCGCGGCTCGTGGATATCTTTCTTTGGCGAGGTTGCGGTTATCATTTTGGCTCTCGTATTCTTCAGGTTCATGCACAAGTACAAACTCTGGATTAACTGGAACAAAGTGCTGTCGGTTATTGCGATGCTCGCGGTTTTCGCAGTGATGGTTCAGTTCACACCGACTACTTTTATCGATAAGGCCACATTGGGCATAGACAGTTACTTAAACCCCAGTGGTCAGGGTGTGAAAACGGGCTCGCTTGCCGAAAGCGTAAAAACCATAACAGAAGGTTTTTATGGCAGCAGGTCACAGCGATTTGCCATGTGGGAGAATACGCTGGCGATGATAAAAGACAACCTGATACTCGGCACGGGTATCGGCGGCTGGATGATTTTCTACCCCAAGTACCAAGCGGCGGTGGCCGAGGACATCATGTTGACCGAAGGATTTTTTCACCTCAACGCGCACAACGATTATTTGGAGTTCGCCAGCGAACTGGGCATGGTCGGCGTAGCGATTATTGTGTGGCTTGTCGTGATGTTGTTAGCGAGCATATGGCGGATTTTGGTAGCCCCCCATCTGGATGAGAGCGTTCGGGTTGCGGTACTGGCTCCGATTGTATCGTTTGCGGGCATTGCCGCGACAGCGCTGGTCAGCTTTCCGCTACAGCAAGCGACGACCATCATGTACATCATGATGTGCTTGGGGTGTATCTCCGTAAGTTATTGGCAGGCGGGCGGGCATATCAAAGGGCCTTACCGCATTCGCCTGCCCAAGCTGGGGTTGCGGGTCGCTTTTGCCATGGTCTTATTGGTGGGCGCGGCATTTGCCGGCAGCACGCATTACAACTGGTTTGTTGCGGAATCCAATTACCGCAACGCGGTCTCGTCGATGCGTACCGGGCGCAACAAAGAATTCGGAAGATATGCCAAGCTCGCGGTCGAACAGCACGGGTTACGCAAGTATGTAAGCCTGTATCTCGGCAATTACTATATCGGGCGCAAAGAGTACCGCAAAGCAATTCAAAACTTTGAAAGAGTGCTTGAGGATTACCCGTATCGCGTAGAAGTCATGCAAAACCTCGGGGCGGCTTACTTGCAAACCAATCAGCCGGACAAAGCCAAAAAGATATTTGAGTTGTGGGCCGATATCCAGCCGCATTCCATGCAGGCGCTTGTCTCGCTTGCCATACTCTACTCCCGTCTCGGCGAGAATGACAAAGCGATCAAGGCGCTGGAAAAAGGCGTCGAAGTATATAACAGGCGCAAAGCAAGATTTGCAAAGTGGGCGCCGGCAAAATTCGAGGAAGACGCCTGGAAGAAGTTTGACAAAAATTATAAGAGAGGGCGCGCGCTTTATAAGCGACTGAAAGGCGGCGGTACCCCCCCGCCGGCTGAGACGCTTCCGTCGGAGAAGCGGGATAGCAAACCTCCCGCAGCCGTCAATGCGCCGTAAGTCAAGACATCCTAAGTCAAAGTGCGTTAAGTGATGTTATCGAGTTCCAGTATGTCCGCAGATTATGCCGTCGGGCTTAACCGGGCCTTTGCCAATCTGGTTGTAATCGTATTATTGCCCGTATGCTTCTACCTGCTGTCCGATGTCTTTTGGAAAGTGTATTACCCCGACCCCTTGCAACCGAAATCCGCCGACAAAACCGGCGCCCGCGCTGTTTCGCGTTCGACCCAAGCGCCCGCTGCTTCATGGGATTGGTTTGTCATAAAGGAACCGGTCAAAGCGAGCAAACCGGCGACTGTGTCCAAACTCAACGCTTCTCTTGCCGGTGTGTTCGGGGTTGGCGACAAAGGCGTTGCGATGATTAAGGCGGACGGAGGTCAGGTCAAAGCCTATCGCGTGGGCGATGAAATAAAGTCCGGTATTGCGCTAAAGCGGCTCGGTTTAAACTATGTAATCCTGCTTCGCAACGGCGAGGAAGAAGAGCTCCGCATGAAGGGAGGCAACCTGTTTAATCGCGAGGAAGCGCCGCAAAGCGCCGGTGATGACAAGGCGGCCGGCGGCGTCAATACCGTAGATTCGGAACTGGCAAAAGTGATAAAAAAGGAGCCGTTTAAGCTGCTTGATCTGGTAAGGTTCAGGCAGGAGCGCGTTCCGGAGTACGGGCTCGGCTATAAGATAATTCCGCGCGGCGAACGCGGCGAACAAGCGATAAATGCCGCCGGCTTATACAAAGAGGATATGATTTTTCTGATAAATGGGCGCCCCATTGTACAATTGCCATCCGACCCCGTGGCTATGAAGAAGCTGCTTGAGTCAGAGGAGCTTAAGATTAGATTGCTCAGAGATGGGAGGGTAATGGATGTTACTATCGCGCTCAACTAGCCGTTTCGCAATGGCGTTCTGCCTGCTGTTGTTGCTACAGCACACCGCACAGGCGGCCTTGCTCAATTTCCGCGATGTGGAGATCCGCCAACTGATCGAGAGCGTCGCCGAGCTTACGGGCAAGAACTTCCTGGTTGACCCCCGCGTCAAGGGCAAATTCACACTGATTGCGACCACCCAAGTGCCCGACGATCAGGTCTACGATGTGATGCTGTCGGTTTTCAGAATGCACGGTTTGCGCGCGGTGGAAGGCCCGGGCGGTCTGACCCGCATCGTGCCGGCGAATATCGCCGGACGCTATTCGACATTGGACGAGTCGGAAGGCTTGGTAACCAAAATCATCCCGATCAAACATCTCAATGCCGGCGGGGTGTTGCCGATGGTCAGACCGCTGATGACAAGCCAGGCGCAAGTGACGATTCATAAAGAGACGAACTCGCTGATTGTGGTTGAGACCCTGTCCAATATAGAGCGGGTAGAAGAGATTTTGCGCGATTTTGACAAAGAGAGCGTCGGTTCTTATGAGATCGTGGACTTGGATTACATGACCGCCAAGGACATGGTGAATGTAATCAACCGCGCCCGCAACAAGCAGATCAAGCACCTCGCTGATGTCGTTGCCGATACCAAATTCGACCGCCTTATTCTGACCGGCGAGCCGCGTTTCCGCTTGCCGTTGCGCGCGCTGATAGCGGAGCTCGACGCGCCGCCCAGAGTGCGCAAAGGCAAAGCCGGGTTGGTTCGCATTATTCACCTGAACTATGCCAATGCCGAAGAGATGAAGACGGTTCTGAAAGGACTGTTGACAAAACAGTTTCTTGAATTGGCCGACTTCGGCGCCGATACCGCGGACACAACGCCGGCGCCAAAGAAGAAAGTCGTCAAAGCCCCGAAGAAACCGGCGGACAAAAAAGATGCCAAAGAACCCGCGCCCGCTGCCGCGCCTTCGCCGATTACGAACAAGAGCTACACCATCCAGTCCGATGTCGCGACCAATTCGCTGATTGTGAGCGGCGCGACCAATATCGTGCAGGCGATTGTGGATGTGGTGCGAGAGTTGGATACGCCGCGACCGCAGGTGCTGATCGAAGCGATCATTGCCGAGATTACGCTGAACCGGGCGGCGGATTTGCAGACGCGGCTGGTAGGGCAAAAAACCCCGCGCGGGGCGGAGGAGCCGGTGACATTTTCCGGCGGCGCGGTAACCGGCATCACATCGTTGGAAGGGTTGTTTGCGGCGTTTAATTTTATCGGCGGCCCCAGCGCGCAATATTTTGCCGGCGGACGGTTTAACGGCGGCGACTTGACCATCGGTTTGTTGATCAATGCGTTGCGAACGGATGCGACCGCGAATATCTTGTCAACACCGTCAATTTTGACCCTAAACAATGAGACGGCAAAGCTCGTGGTTGGCAGCGGCCGACCGTTTGTAGAGCGGTCGGAACTGATTGCGGGTACCACCGAGTACCGCGATTTCTTTAAGCGGGAAGATCTGACACTGGAATTTGAAGTCACGCCGCAGATTACCAAAGGCGATGCGGTGCGTTTGAAAGTCAAACAAACCGACAAACGGGCGGATGAAGCGGCGCTTGCGGATAGCGGCGGAGGCGAGGTCAGAAACTTTTTATTGCCGACATTGAATCGTGAGATCGAGACCGATGTCATCGTCAACGATCGCGATGTCATTATTCTCGGCGGCATGACCCGGGACGAGCGCGCCGACAGCAAGAGCGAAATACCGCTATTGGCGGATATTCCCGTTGTCGGTCATCTGTTTCGCGGTCGCGCCGGCAGCGAAAGGAAACTCAATTTGATGGTCTTTGTCCGCCCGACGATTTTCCGCACGCCCGAAGCCGCCGCCGATACCAGCGGCGACCGCTACGTTGCGTTGCGTTGGGAGCAGTTGCAGCAGTTGCAACGGGTTGACAGTTTGATCGATCAAAGTGATCACGGTCCCAGTCTGATGCCGCCTCTGCGCGAGTTGCAAAATGACGGCAAGACCAAACGCAAAGTCAAAAAGCGCAAGAAACGCAAAAAGCGCATGCGGTCATCGCGGGATGGCATCAGCCGCGCCGACGGTTAAGGACGATGTTTGAAAAATACTTTGGTCTCTCGGCCAATCCGTTTACGATTGCGCCGAATCCCAATTACCTCTACCTGAGCGATCAACACCGCGAAGCGCTGGCGCATCTCCAGTACGGCCTGCATGAGAACGGCGGTTTTATCTTGCTCACCGGCGAAGTCGGCACCGGCAAGACAACGATATGGCGCTGTCTGGTCGAACAACTGTCCGACGAAGTGGAGTTGGCGGTGCTGCTAAACCCGTGCCTGAGCGCGCGCGAGTTGCTGGAAGCGATATGCGACGAGTTTAAGATCGAATACGACAAAGACGCGGGCTCCAAACGCTTGACCGATGCCCTCAACCGCCACCTGTTGGATCGCCACCGCCAGGGCAAACGCTGCGTTTTGATAGCGGAAGAAGCGCAGAACCTGAGCGATGAGTTGCTCGAGCAGTTGCGCCTGCTGACCAATCTGGAGACCAATGAACACAAGCTGCTGCAGATAGCGCTGATAGGCCAGCCCGAGCTGGCTGACAAGCTTGAGCAACCGCATCTGCGCCAACTCAGGCAACGCATCATTGCCAGATTTCATCTGCAGCCGCTCGGCGCCGATGAAGTCAAGACATATGTCGAGCACCGTCTTGCGACCGCCGGCAGCGCGGCCAATCTGTTTTCGCGCGACGCGCTATTGCGCCTTGCCAAGTTATCGGGCGGAGTCCCGCGCCTAATCAACCTGATTTGCGAGCGCGCCTTGCTCGGTTGTTTCAGCGAAGGGCGGCGCCGGGCAGACCTGAAAATTCTGGACACAGCGGCGCGCGAGGTTTTGGGCAAGCGCCGCGCGCCCTGCGCTTGGTTTGGCAAGAAGCGGATGAGCAAGATCGTGCGTTCGTGGGGAGTGCATGGCGATAGTTTTGTCCGGAGAGCCGCCGCACTTGCGACGATATTAGTGTTGCTGGTCGGGGGCACAATATTTCTGTTTCCAAGCATTGAACAGGCAGGCGCCAGATGGGCGGCAAGTGATGAACAGCCGCAAGTGGCTGTGAGCGACACCGCCGATGTTGCCGATAAGGAAGTTGCGAGCCGCGGCAGCGCCGAAGACTCGGATGCCAAATCGCCGCCGCCCGGCGCCGTATTGACCGGCTTGGATAAGTTAGAAGCGGACAGCCTGAAGAGCAACCCCTATGCGGTTTTGTTCGGCCTTTGGGGGGTGGAATTTGCAAATTCGGCGGAGTTGCCGTGCCAGTTTGGCCTCAGACACCGGCTTGACTGCTGGCATCGGCGCGGCGAGATCAGCGGAGTCAAACGGGTCAATCGCCCGGCGATATTGAAGCTGCTCTCTGCGCAAGGCAAGCCTTTTTATGCGACCTTGACTAAGATTGCCGCGGACGGGGCTTTGCTGATGGATGCCGGAGGCGGCAATATTGAGCTGAGCGAACAGGAGTTGGCAATGGCGTGGACGGGCGAATACACTCTGCTTTGGCGGCGGCCTTCGGATTATCGCAACACCTTGTATCCCGGGGATAAAAGCGCCGCCGTGCGCTGGATTGCAAACAGTCTTGCAAACGTGAACGGCAAGCGCAAGCCGGTTTCGCCATCGGGGGTTTATACCGCCGCCTTGCAAAATCAAGTCCGCAGCTTTCAGGGCCGTTGCGGTTTGTTTGTTGACGGCCTCGTCGGCAAAGAGACCCTGATAAAAATCAACGCGCTCCTCGACCCGATGCCGCAACTGGCGCCGCTGAGCAAGTCCTGCCGCGGGCAACTGGGGTGATGTCTTACATTCTGTCGGCGCTGAAGAAAGTTGAGCGTGACCGTCAAACGGGCACGGCCCCGAGCTTGTTATCGGTGCAAATTGAAGAAGCGCCGGAGCTGGCGGGAAGCCGCTGGCCGCAAATTTTGATGTTGGCAATCGGCGTCATAGCGCTGCTGGCAGTCGGGATATGGCATTTGCCAAACTGGGTGGTGGGCACCGATTGGAATCAGGTTCTAAGAAGCGCCGGCATAGAGCGCCCGACGGCAACGCGCCTGTCGCCCGTCCGACCGCCGGCGCCGGCGGCGCCGGAGCCGCCCGCCCCGACATTCGGCGAGGCCAAGGATAGCAATCCGACAGAGCGGCCCGCCGCGACGGCGCGGGACGCGATGGCGGAGCCCTACCTGTCGCCGCCCCCGTCCGACCGCATACCGGCCTTTAATGAGATAGCGCCGGAAGTGCGCGATCAAATTCCGCCTTTTTCGGTGTCCGGGTATTTATATTCGGCGCAACGCCCCCAAGCGAGCAAAGCGATTGTCAACGGCGCGGCATTGCGCGCCGGTCAATACGTCAGCGATGATTTGATGATTAAGGAGATAAACGCCGACTACATCGTCATGGATTTTCGCGGCATGCCGTTCCGGATTGAGCACGGCGAATTTCCCAAAAACCGACCGTAGAAACCGACCATGCAGATATCTTTTTCATACGCAAAACGCAACGGCGTCTTCATCGGCGAAGACGACGAAAGCGAATTGGCGCTGTTTTGCCGCTCCGGCGTATCCGCTTTTGTATTGCAGGAAGTTCAACGCGGGTTTTCGCGCGAGTTTGACCTGCGTGTGCTCGGCGATGACGAGTTTGACCGCGCGATGCAGAAGTCGTATGCCAATCAGTCACAAAGCATGTCCATGGTCAGCGATGCCGAAGACCATGTGATGGGGATGGACGAGGTCGCGGCGGCGTTGGAGGAGCCGGAAGACCTGCTGCAAAACGAAGACGATGCCCCCATCATCAAAATGCTCAATGCCATTTTCTTTGAAGCCATTCGCGATAAGGCGTCCGATATTCATATTGAGCCGTATGAACGCGAGGTGCATATTCGCTTCCGCCTCAACGGCACCTTGCGCACCATGCTGACGTCTTCCATTCGCTTGGCGCCGCTGATCGTGTCGCGGGTGAAGATTCTCGCGCGGCTGGATATCGCGGAAAAACGCGTGCCGCAGGACGGGCGCATAACGGTGCGCCTCGGCGGTCGCAACGTGGATTTGCGCGTTTCCACCTTGCCTTCGAGTTACGGAGAACGCGTGGTTTTGCGGGTATTGGACAAGCAAAGCGAGCAAGTCACCCTCGACCAATTAGGCATGAGCGCCGAAACCAAAAGACAGTTCAAAGGCTTGGCCAACCGCCCGCACGGAATCGTATTGGTAACCGGCCCGACCGGGTCGGGCAAGACGACGACTTTATATGCCGTGCTGGCCGAGTTGGACCATAATCGGCGCAACATCATGACCATCGAAGACCCGATCGAATATAACTTTGAAGGCATCAGCCAGACGCAAGTCAACACCAAGGCCGGCATGACTTTTGCCCGCGGCTTGCGCGCGATCCTGCGCCAGGACCCCGATGTAGTGCTCATCGGCGAGATTCGCGATAACGAAACCGCGGGCATTGCGGTGCAAGCGAGTTTGACCGGACACCTCGTTCTGTCCACGCTGCACACGAATACGGCGGTCGGCGCGGTCACGCGTCTGGGCGATATGGGGGTCGAGCCGTTTCTCCTGACCGCGACTCTGCAAGGCGTGCTGGCACAGCGGCTGGTCAGAAGGTTATGCCCCGAATGTCGCGAACCGATGCAAATAGCAAGCGATGATCTGCGGCTGGAGGACTTGGGCTTTGATATGCCGAAAGACGCCGTTATCTGCGCGCCGAAGGGGTGCGAAAACTGTCATCACAGCGGCTTTTCCGGTCGCTTCGGGCTGTTTGATCTGGTCAAGATGGACGACACACTGCGGCAGCAGACGCACGACGGGGCAAGCGAGTTGGAAATGGAAAAGCATGTGCGCAACAAACAGCCTGACTTGCGTCAAATCGGCATGGAGCATGTGTTGGCCGGCGACACGACGATCGACGAAGTGATAGCCGTCACACTGCGCTAAGGGATGGCTTTCGCCGATGCAATCCTATAACTACCGCGCTTATGATGCCAAAGGCAAGATAGTAAAAGGGGTTCTGGAAGCGGACTCCGAGCGCCACTTGCGCGCGCGCTTGCGCGAACAGAAAATGACGCCGGTCCAAGTGTCTTTGGTCGGCGCCGCAAGCGCTTTGTTTCAATTCCGGCGCAAGGTAAATGGCAACGACTTGATGCTGGTGACAAGGCAACTCGCCACCTTGCTCGGTTCGGGCATGTCGCTTGAGGAAAGCCTGCGCCTGATGGCGGAGCAAGCGGAAAACGTGCAGATCAAAAGGCTGGTGTCGTCGGTGCGCAGCAAACTTTCGGAAGGGCACAGCCTGTCCGGTTCCATGCAAAAATCCCCGGCCAGCTTCCCGCCGGATTATATCGCCACGATATCGGCGGGCGAGGAAACCGGACACCTGACCGAAGTGTTGGAGCGGCTTGCCGACGAAGTGGAACAATCCGGCAAGGCGCGGCAGTCGCTGAAAGCGGCGTTGATTTATCCCGCTTTGATGCTGACCGTCGCCTTGTCGGTCGTTGTTTTGTTGCTGGTGTATGTGGTGCCGCAAGTCACGCGGGTATTCAGCCAGATGAATCAGGAACTGCCGGCATTGACTCAGGCGCTGCTGACCTTGAGCAACTGGCTGCAGATGTATGGCGGCTATCTGTTCATGGCGGTTGTCGGCTCCGTGCTGATTTTTCTTTTAATGTTGCGCAATATCGAAAATCGCAAAAAGTGGGACCGCTTCCTGCTCGGCGTGCCGCGTCTTAAATACTGGATCGTGACCAGCAACAGCGCGGGGTGGTCGAGGAGCCTGGGCATGTTGTTGAGCAGCGGGGTGCCGATGCTGGAGTCGCTGAAGATAGCCGGCGAGCGCATCGGAAACCTCGCCCTGCGCGAGAGTTTGGAAGATGTGTCTGACAGCGTGCGCGAAGGCGACGGCCTTTTTAAGGCGCTGCTGAAGACGGGCGACTTCCCGCCTTTTTTGATTCACATGATCAGCAGCGGCGAATCCAGCGGCGCGTTGGATAAAATGCTGATTAAAGTGGCGGACTACTATGATCAGCGCATACAGACGATGATTAATACCGCGCTCAAATTGTTTGAGCCGTTGCTGGTTATAATAATGGGCGGGGTCGTGCTGTTAATTGTTATGGCGGTGCTGGTGCCCGTTATCCAAATGAATCAGCTTATTTAGCGGGAGACAAAGATGATGAAAAGAAAACGTTCCAAGACGCAGGGCTTTACCCTGATCGAAATTATGGTTGTTGTTGTGATACTCGGCATCCTCGCCGCCCTCGTCGTGCCGAATATCATGGATCGTCCCGACATGGCGCGTCAGGTCACCGCCAAGCAGACAATCCGCGCGCTGGAAGCGTCGATCGACATGTATCGTCTCGACCACATGAACTATCCGACCACGCTGGAAGACCTCGTCAGCAGCGGCAACATGAAAGAGATTCCCCCCGACCCGTGGGGAAATTCCTTCCAATACGAACGCAGCGGCGGTCGCAGCGGCAAGGATTTTGATTTGTACAGTTATGGACGCGATGGGGTCGCGGGCGGGGCCGGCCTTGATTCCGACATCGGTAACTGGGAATCCAAGAACTGAGCACAGCGGGATGCGCAAGCGCGTCAGTGGCTTCACGCTGATCGAGCTGGTCGTTGTCGCCCTGATTATCGGCATCGTTATTTCCGCCGCGGTGCTTTCTGTTTCCGTCGGCGAGCGTTCGCGGGCAAAGGAATTCGGCCAGAAGTTCATCAGCGTGATGAATGCCCTGTCTAACGAGGCCATCCTCAACGGTCGCGCTTACGGCTTGCACTGGGACCAAGCGGGGCGCAAACATACGGTGGTGTGTCTGCACGAAGACAAGGGAAACTGGGTGGCGCTCGGCGGTTGCCCCGGCGATGACAAATTTCTCACCCGCTTGCTTGGCGGCGGCAACACCGCAAAACAATTGCCCGCCCGCTGGGGGATGACCTTCTCAACCGATGCGAATAGCGCGCCGATTGCCGGCTTCGGCGATGTGCCCGCCGTTGACGAAGATTCTGTCATCATTATCGAGTCGGCGGATGACGAAGAGGAAAAAAAGATAACCCCGTGGGTCAGTTTTGAGCCGACCGGATTGTGGCAGCCCGACGGAGTCATGCGGATATTGGTCAATCAACAACACCAGATGGCATTCCGCTGGACGGCAACCGGCCGGGTCAATATTGTTCGCGCCCAACCGGAAGGCGGCCCGTGAAGCATTTTCGTTCGGCCGGCTTTACCCTGATCGAAGTGCTCATCGCCGTCGTCGTCCTGTCTATTTCGCTGGGCGCGGCGCTTGAGGCCCTGTCCGGATTTGCCAACACCCAGGCGCGCTTACAGGAACGCTACTGCGCGCATCTTGTCGCGTGGGAAGACGCATTATTCTTTTATGCCGACGACGACGAGGTGGTGCAAGCCGGTTTTTCCGAGCAGTGCGGAGTCGATTGGAAAGTGGATACCGAGGAGTTTGAAATTCATGCCGCCGAAGACTGCGAAGAAGACGAATATTGCCTGCCGATCAGAATCGTTGCGCAAACGCTGAAAGTGTACTCGCCGGCCAACGACGATATTGATGCGCGCCCGTCCGCCCGCTTGCAAGTGGTTAAGTTACGGTTGGATTAAATGCGGCGGCAAGGTTTCACATTGATTGAAGTGATCATCGCGATGATGATTTTTGCGATTATTACGACCCTGACATTTCAAGGCCTGCAAACCTCCATGGATGTGCAACAGAAGGTCGAAGAGAAGGCGGCGGTATTTAAGGACATGCAGTTACTGGTGACCTTGATGCACGAGGACTTTTCCAATTTGATTCGCCGCTCGGTGCGTCCCTCGCTGGGCGACGATTATCTGCCCTCTTTTGCCATCGGCGACATAACGGAGCAAGGCCGGGAGTCGTCTTACGACTGTGTGGTGCAGTTTACGCGCGCCGGTTTGCCGCAAGGCGTCGGCGCGTTGCGCTCCGGAATGGTTCGCGTGGCATATTGCTTTGATGACGACAGCAACTTATACCGCCTGCTGTGGCCGGTGTTGGATCGGGCGCAAGACAGCCTGCCAAACGAGAGCCTGTTGATCGAAGAGGTCGCCGAGTTTGCGGTGGAGCTGAGCGAAGAAGATTTGGAGGAATGGGAAGAATACGAGTGCGGCGATACCGCCCGCTGGACCGATACCTGTCGTGATTGGCTTCCCGGCGGCAGCGTAAAGATGACGCTGGGGCTTGATACCGAAAGCGGTTTGGTCAGTTTTAGTCGCAGTTTCCCGGTTGGCAGCGGGGTAGGGATACAGCTTTGGAAACTAAAGGCGTAAACATGAGGCGCGCATCGGGCATAGCGCTTTTGAGCGTGCTGATAGTTACCGCATCGGTGTCGGCGACCGCCTCGTGGTTGTTGTACAGCCAGCACATAAACATCAGTCGCACGTCTCAGGTGCTGGAGAGGGAGCAATCTTTCCTGTTTGCGTTAACGTTGGAAAAATTTGCGGGGGATCTGCTAAAACGAGAGGTTTACCCGCACGGCACGCCCAACCGGTTTTACGCGGCTAACAAAGGCGAGGGGCAGTGGTGGTCGCGCACCGCGCATCTGGGTCTGTTGCTTGGCGGGGTCAGCGGCGAAGTGTTCGAAGGGGTCAGCGGCATCAACATGCAAATTTATGACCTGCAGGGGCTTTTTAACATTAACAAGTTGCTCGAAAGACCCGTTGACATAAGCGGTTGGAAAGGCGATATCGAGAAGTACCCGATGATGGATTCCAGAAATTGGTCACAGGCGGTGATTCGAAATATCTTAAACAATGAAATCAGCCTGGCGGACCTCGATGATGATTCCGACATAACCCATGCCATGCTGTTTGACTCTTTGCGCGACTGGGTGGACCCCGATGATTCCGTGTATAACGACGGCGCCGAAGACGCCGCCTATAGCCTGTCACAAGTGCCCTACCGCGCCGGCAACGCGGGCGGCTTGGCCATGATGCAAGAGCTGTTTTTTATCAACGGATTTAGAGAACTGTCGCGCGCGCAGGTTGAACGCCTGAACAATTTGCTGGTCCCTCTGCCGATCTCGCGCGGTTCGAGACGGCTCAATCTATTGACTGCGCCGCCCAGATTATTGGAGTATCTGATAGAGCCGATAGTCGGCAAAGAAAAAGCGGCGGAAAAAGCGAGGGACTTGAGAGAGGCCATCTGCGAACCGCCGATCAATAACGCGGAAGCATTGCAAGCGAAGTTAAAAGATGTGTTAGTCGCGGATATTGAAGATGCAAATGAAGATACGGATGCCAATGCCGATAAAGATGCGGACGAAGTCAAAAAGGAAAACGAAGAAGAGAAGAAGAGAATCATCGATTGGGCGGAACACGTCGGCGGCAAAATCTTCACCCTCGCCAGCGAGTTTTTTCTTGCGCACATATCGTTTCGCCATTTAAGCAGAGATTTTGAGATGAATACCCTGTTCTACATCGACTTTCATTACCCCCAAGACGATGACCGCTATCCGGTGCAGGTGTTGTATCGTTATGCCGGCCCCAACCCCTATGAAGGCTTGCGCATGCACGAAGGCGCGAGCAACTGCCCGCCCCGCGAAGAAGAGGAATCGGACGACGACGAAAGCGAATCATTTGCACAACCGTAAAAAATGACGGCGGCAGTGCGAAGCCTTATAATAAAACCATCATCACCGGAAACATTTGATATGCGGAAAATTACTCTTGACTCAACCATTGTCGAATTGACATCATCGGAGGAACGCGCTTCCCCCGCCAACATCGTCTGGGTTCCGTCCGAGCAACTGTCTTTCGCCGATTGCCAAATGCCGCCCACGCGCAAAATGTTGCATCAAATGGTTTCATTCGCGCTGGAAGATCAGGTGCTGGAACCGATTGAAAAATTGCACTTTGCATTAGGCAATCCGAGCGCCGACACGATACCCGCCATCGTGGTATCGCGCCGGCGAATGGATGACTGGGGCGAGTTGCTCGCAAGCGAAGGCATCGGCAAGCATGTATTGCTGCCCGACATATACGCCCTGCCCTTTGAAGCAGGCCGGGTCGGCATCTGGCACGAAGGCGACCGTTGCCTGCTTCGTAACGGAGCGCACTCTGGCTTTGCCGGCAGCCTTGAATGGATTTCGGTAATCGCGGGCATGGAAAGCTACGCTAACCGCCTGGATATTTATAGCGATAATGTCGAAGCGCTGCCGGAGGAATGGCGCCCGCTCGCGCGTCCCTTATTGGCGCCGTTGGATGAGATGATGTTGCGTTGCAACGGGCGCGACGCCATCAACCTGCTCCAAAGCGATTATCGAACCTCCGCCCCGATAGCCGCATGGGCGCGCCCGTGGCGCGCGGCGGCGGCGATAATGCTGGCCGCGCTGACCGCTCACATCGGCAACATGACAGTTGCCGAGCGCCTGCTGGATGCGCAGACGAACGAGTTGCAAAAGGCCACCGTCGGCTTGTTCAAGACAATCGATGCATCCGGCAACCCGAGCAATCTGCGCGCCCGGGTATCGCAACAAGTACGGAACCTGCGCGAGCATCAGAACAAAAGCGAAAACAACGCGTGGGATATTATGGTTGAGCTGGATCGGGCGCTTTCCGGGTGCGACAGTTGCCGCGTGGAGTCGCTTGAGTTGGATGTCAACACGGCAAAAATCAAGCTCCGCAGCGAAGGCGACTTTGAGCAAATCAAAGACACCTTGCTCAACATTCGGTCGCTTGAAGCGAGTCACAAAGTGTTGCGCGAAGGCGAGGGCTACAACCTCTCGCGGTTTGAATTCAAGGCGGTGTCATGAAGTCTCCTTTTGCCAATTTGGCGCGACTGTGGCAAGCGCGCGAACCGCGCGAGCAAGTCATGCTTATTGCCACGGTTGTTCTGCTAACCGCCTTCGTATTTGAAACATTCGCGTACCAACCGCTGCGGGCGAACTACGACAGCAGCGTTACCCGCCACGCCGCCGCAACCGATGATTACCGCTGGTTGCAAAGCAAGGCGCGCACTGTGAAGGACTTGCGGGCAAACAGCTCTGCGACCGTGACGATGACAGCGGAGCAAAAGCGCGATGCGATTGAACAAAGCCTGCTGGAGTCGGGAATGGAGTTTGATATGGAAGTATTTGACGAGGAAGAAGGCAAAGGCATTTTGGCAGTCCGCATTAAAATCGCCGCCGGCAGGTCTCTGATGCGCTGGGTCGGCAAGCGCATCGAAGACGGTTATTGGTTGCGGGAGTTGTCGCTCAAAGCGAACCCCCGAGGGGATGTCTCCGCAACCGTTCATTTTGAGTTATAAGGCGGCGGGGTGTCCGTGTTCAAGCGTCTGCTATTTTTATTGCTTCTTGTGGTTCTCCTGCTCGGCGCCTTCGCCGCCTCGGTGCCCCTGCGCTTTATGGTCGATAACGCTGTCGTCGCCTTGCCGAAGGGCATATCGGATTTGCGCGGCGCCATCGCAAAGGGCTCTGTGCGGCTGGATGTTGCGACACTGCCCGCCGCCCGCCCGATCGCGGCATCGCTGCCATCGATTGACATCGCATGGCAGTGGTGCCCCGGCATTCCCGATCTGGCGGCGCTATGTGTGCAAGCGCGCAGCAGCGCCGCGGATGTCGGTCTTGCCGGCGCGCTCGCATGGTCGCCGTTTGGCGCCACAATTTCCGCCGCCTCGCTGACAGGAAACATAGATAACTTCCCGGTCAAAACGAGTCGGGCTTCGCTGCCCGTGAGCATGCAAATGAAAATGTCTCTGGACAATGCCCGCTTTGCGTCCGGCGCGCTATTCCCGCAAGATGTGCGGGGGCGGATAGCGCTGCAGAAGCTAACCATCGCCGGCTATGACCTGGGAGACTTCAACGCGGCTCTGGCATCCGATGAACAAGGGCGCATCGGCATCCGCCTGCAAGGCAAAGGAGAATTGATACGGACAGTCGTCGGTACCGCCGGAGTGACGGCGAAAGGCTGGGACTACGACATCACAGTGAAAACCGAAGACACCATCGTGCGCAGCTTCCTTGAACGCCGTGGCAAACCGTCGGCCGCCGGCTTTCAACTGACCGCCAAAGGCAACTGGCAACGCCAACCATAGCCCTCCCTTCGGGGGCTAAGCGGCCGCCTTGGCGGCAACTATTGCGCAGAGGCCGCAGACCCTTAAATACCGCCGGTCAGATAAACCGCGCCTTTCGTCACAATCGGTCAAACCGGCAGCGTTTTTAAGCGTATGTTTGGTTTTTTTAATGAGGGCGGACTTTGTTATACTATAGTTTATACAGTTAGTCCTCGCGAGTATTAACCGAAAAGAGGATTAAAAAATGGAAGCACAAATGAATACCGAACAATACAACGCAATCATGGACCAGCTTCGGATGCTTGGCACGAAATTTGATCACCTTGACACAAGGCTCGGCAACCTTGAGCAAAAGGTTGAGCACATTGACACAAGGCTCGGCAACCTTGAGCAAAAGGTCGGCGGGCTTGAAAAAGAGATGCGCGCATCTCACCAAAGCGCCATCCGCTGGGTGATGGGCTTGTTCGTAGCGGCATTGCTTGTAAACGGCCCGGTCATCGGCGCGATTGTCAGCGTCGTCATACTGAAGATGGTTTAATGAGCACGACCCTCGCACAACTCATGGAGCAAGCCGCAACCGCAGCAGACACGGTAGAAGTAGCGGACGCAAAGAACATGGTCGGCGATGCCAACACCCAGTTTGTCGATGTGCGCGACCTGCGCGAGTTACAGGAACACGGCAAGATCCCCGGAGCGATTCACGCATCGCGCGGCATGCTGGAATTTCTAATCGACCCGCAAAGCCCGTATCACAACAAAGCGTTCGTGCCTGCCGGCGCAACAGAAGGGAAGCGCTATGTGGTCTATTGCAAGTCGGGCGGTCGCTCTGTTCTTGCCGCTGCCAGAATGAAAGAGATGGGATATCACAATGTATGTCACATGGCGGGCGGCTTTAAGTTGTGGCAAGATTCAGAGGGCGAGATCGAGCAAACATGATGGCTAGTCAAGCATTCGGAAATATCGCCGGACAATGCCCGCTTTGCAACCGGTGCGCCATTCCCGCAAGACATGCGGGGCGGATGGCGCCGCAACGGCTAACCCTCGCCGGCTTTCAACTGACTGCCAAAGGCAACTGGCAACGCCAACCATAGCCCTCCCTCCGGGGGCTAAGCGGCCGCCGCCTTGGCGGCAACTATTGCGCAGAGGTCGCAGACCCTTAAATACCGCCGGTCAGATAGACCGCGCCTTTCGTCACAATCGGTCAAACCGGCAGTGTTTTTAAGCGTATGTTTGGTTTTTTTCAATGAGGGCAAACTTTGTTATACTTGGTGTATACAGTTAGTCCTCACGAGTATTAACCGAAAAGAGGATTAAAAAATGAAAACGCAAATGAATACCGAACAATACAACGCAATCATGGACCAGCTTCGGATGCTTGGCACGAAATTTGATCACCTTGACACAAGGGTCGGCAACCTTGAGCAAAGGTTCGGCAACCTTGAGCAAAAGGTCGGCGGGCTTGAAAGAGAGATGCACGCATCTCATCAAAGCGCCATCCGCTGGGTGATGGGCTTGTTCGTAGCGGCATTGCTTGTAAACGGCCCGGTCATCGGCGCGATTGTCAGCGTCGTCATACTGAAGATGGTTTAATGAATACCGCGCAATACAACGCAATCATGGGCCCGCTTTGCAACCGGTGCGCCATTCCCGCAAGATATGCGGGGCGGCGGGCACAGCAAAGGCTAACCCTCGCTGGCTATAACCCGGCGAGTTTTTGTTATACTGTGGTTCACAGTCCTCACGAGGATTAACCTAAGGGAGGACGAAAACAAGGAAATGCAAATGGATACCGCGCAATACAACGCAATCATGGGCCCGCTTCGGATGCTTGGCACAAGGCTCGGCAACCTCGGCACAAGGGCCGGCAACCTCGGCACCCGTGTCGGCGGGCTTGAAAAAGAGATGTGCGCATCTCATCAAAACACCATCCGCTGGGTGATGGGTTTGCTCGTAGCGGCATTGCTTGTAAACGGCCCGGTCATCGGCGCGATTGTCAGCGTCATCATATTGAAGACAGTTTAATGAGCACGACCCTCGCACAACTCATGGAGCAAGCCGTCGCCGCCGTAGACACGGTAGAAGCAGCGACCGCAAAGAACATGGTCGGCGATGCCAACACCCAGTTTGTCGATGTGCGCGACCTGCGCGAGTTACAAGAACACGGCAAGGTGCCGGGAGCGATTCACGCCTCGCGCGGCATGCTGGAATTTCTAATCGACCCGCAAAGCCCGTATCACGACAAAGCATTCGTGCCGGCAGGCGCGACGGAAGGCAAGCGCTATGTGATTTACTGCAAGTCCGGCGGGCGCTCTGCTCTTGCCGCCGCCACAATGAAAGAGATGGGCTATCACAATATATGCCACATGGCGGGCGGCTTTCAGTCGTGGCAAGATTTAGAAGGCGAGATCGAGCAAGTAGATGACTAATCAAGCATCTAAAAATGGAAAGCGCTGCGCGGTCTGTTGCAAGTCGAGCGGGCGCTCTGTTCTTGCCGTTGCAAGAATGCAAGAGATGGGCTATCACAATGTATGTCCCATGGCGGGCGGCTTTAAGTTGTGGCAAGATTCGGCAGGCGAGAGCGAGCGAACGGGTGACTAATCAAACATCTAAGAATCGAGTGAACGTCATGACTAATCAAGCATCTAAAAATCGAGCGAACGGCATGACTAATCAAGCATATGAAAAAGGGAAGCGCTACGCGGTCTGTTGCAAGAAGTTCTGCGGCGCGTTTAATCGCTCCCTGCATCTAAAAATGGAAAGCGCTGCGCGGTCTGTTGCAAGTCGAGCGGGCGCTCTGTTCTTGCCGTTGCAAAAATGCAAGAGATGGGCTATCACAATGTATGTCCCATGGCGGGCGGCTTTCAGTTGTGGCAAGATTCGGCAGGCGAGATCGAGCAAACAGATGGCTAATCACGCATATGAAAGCGGGCGTAAAGCCTTGTTTTACGGGGGTTTTTCAAATAATCTGACAACTCGCATAAAACAGGGGTTGCAATGCGGATACTTTGTGTCTATAATCTGCTGTCAAAGGGTAACCTTGACTAAAAAATAATTATCTATAAAATAATTTTTAAGAATTGATTTTGAATTAGCGGCCTGCTGTTTTGTGTAACGATACAGAAATAGCAAGCCGACATAACTTTAACCGAAAAGAGGTTTGAACATGAAAATACAACTCAAGCAACTCGTATTCTATTTTGCAACGACGATGGCTTTTGTCGTCTTGTTGTCGGCTCACGCGAATGCGCAAAGGTCAATGAACACTGGTTTGTCAGATTTTATTCCCGCCGATGATCCGTATTGTCATGATGGTGAGGATGATAATTTCGTATCGAGAACAACGGTGACCGGTTCGGATACGCCGGGTGATCGGGGTGATGAAAACATATCACCCTGTGAGGACATCACATTGTCTGTGGGGAACGACGATGACGATGCCACCACCGACGATGCTCCCTTCCCCGCTAGTGTTGTGGATTGGGTGCTGGTTGACTTGCGACAAGCGGGCACTGCCGAAGGCGCCGCAGTCGGTGGTGTCGTCGCGCGCAAGCCGGCGTTATTGCTGAGTAATGGGCGCGTAGTGGATGCCGCAGGGTTTATTGCCTCGACAGGCGCCGACCCTGAGAATACCGCTTGCGCCGGTATCGCTGAAGACGAAACGAATTGCCCGGCGGTTCAATTTGGTTCTGATGCGTTTGGGACAGGAAGTCCCGAAGATGGTAACTACTTTATTGTGATTCATCACCGCAATCATGCGTCAGTGATGACGGCCGCGGCAGTCACAGTCACTGGTAGCGCAGGTGCCTTTGATTTTGCAGATGCGACGGCGCCAGACGCAATATTTGGTAGCACTAGTAAGATGGTTTCAGGTAATCCACCGGTACTGGCGGCCCTGGCTGGTGATTCCGCCGCCATTGCTTTTGGAGGGACCATTGCTTTTAGAAACAAGGATAATGGGGTGTTGCCGTCCGATTTTTTGGGTATGTTTCCTCGATCAGCCCAGGGGGGATATAATTTCGCCGATATAAATATGGATCAAACTGCCGCGCCGTCTGATTGGCTTCCATACCTGTCACCTTCAAATAATCTAAGTCTAGGTACTGGGATTACAGTACAACCAAATTAAGGAAAATACTATGAAATCAATCATGAATTTTTTACCAGACAAATCAAAATTAGTAGGAGTAAATACTATGAAATCAATTATGAAAAGAACATTTATCGGCTTATTTAGCTTAAGCATAATAGGCTTCGGAAATGTCCTATATGCACAGGATGCTGATCCTGCTTATGAGGAAGGTTTTTATGTGGGAGGCAATCCTACTGATGCCACATGTTCCGGTTGCGAGGAAGCAGAGATTCGTTTCAGCAACGCGACCGTTTCGGGAGAATCCTTTTCCTTTGATGTGGATATGAAGCCGGAGGCGACGGTCGGACTTGCTTCTTTCGGAGTGAGGGTCCAGTTGAACACTGATGCGATTAACAGAGCCGAGTGCGCGGTATCAAATGCCAGGCCTCCCGCAGCCGGAAGTGATATAACTGCTGTAGCAGATACCATCGCCGATGACAGATTTAACGTTATTTTGTCCAGACTCCCACAAGTGCTTGGTTTTGGCCCCAGCACGTCATTGTCAGACTTTATAGTGGTGAACGCTAATGTTTGGAACAGGATGTTTACAATGACCTGTCCTATAACGGATAATACGATGCCTGCTGAGATAGCATTCCACTCGGGTCTATGGAAGGAAGCTGCAAGAATTAATCTTACGCCTACTCTTGGGGCAGGAGAAACTAGATCTATAACAATTGCGTTGCGAGCAACGAACGCTTTGCTTGATGCACCGCTGTTTGAAGTGCCCTTCATGGTGGGTTACACGCTGGACGAGTGGGTGGGAGAGCCATCCGCAACCAGCCCGACTGTCACGGTCTATGACACGTTGAAGTACACGGTCAATTTCTCCGGTTCAATAGTGAGCGGACCGGATGAGATCATGTATGACTTGGAAGCTGTGCGCAGAGATGGTTCCGTCATCGCTGCCGGCACCACCAGAGGCGGCGGTGCGGCGGCGGCCAGCACGGCTACTGCCACTGCCACTACCGAGACTGCTGTTGCTCAGGGTTCCCCATCTGTCGTTGTTCTTCTGGATAGCATTATGGGGACGGGCACTACCGCCAGCGCTACTATTCTTACGGATGCGGGCACTGCGACTGGTGTTATTATTCGGGAGAGCATTCCGGTCACTAGCGGCACTGCTGCCGGCGATTCCGGCCCGATTACGGGTGTCGTCCTTCCGGATGACGTTACCGAGGCGCTTACCGTTACAGAGGTAGAGGCCAACGGGACCTATACGGTGGAATTGAACAAAGGCGTCATCATTAATTTTGACAGCGAAGAAAACGCCGATAATCCAATTGACTACTATCGCATAGCGATGTACACGGGTTCGTCGGTGGTTCTGAATGCGACCGCGATAAGTGATGATATGTATGCTTATACGCTACCGGATGAGGATCGAATACCGGTCCAAGACGAATGGGCGGCGACATTTAGCGATGTCACGGCGATTCCCATTAGCCGACTAGGCGACGACAGGTTCCATGTCATCGTGAACTTCGGCGCTCCGGTGTCCGCTATTGATACCGCTGCCGGCGAAATCGCCATGAGTGTGATGTCTAATGGCGGCACGATCACGGGCGCTTCGGTGGTGCCGGGTTCTCTCAGGCTGGGTTTCCCAACCGGTGTGAATCTGAACACCAATCCGACCGAGCTGATGGCAGTGGAGGCCGAGGCGAATGTGGTGAGCTTTATGGTTGACCCGACGGGTACTTTGGATCAAGGCGAATCAGCGCTTGGCAACGAAGTATTCACGGCGACCTTGCCATCCGGCTTGATTACCGTCGAAGGCACCAGCGAGTTTGATCCGCTGGAGTTTGAGGCCATTGAGAATGGCGCTCCGGAGATCAGAGCTTTCATGGTGTCTACTCAGAGCAAGGTCTACACAATAGGGGCCAACGATGCTCGTACGCTCGGAGATATCATCTATACGGCGACATTCACCGAGCCGGTTGGCGCCATTGCGGGTCAATTGAGAGCCGCTCTGACGACAACCGCCAAGCTTCACCCGCTGTCGGAAGACAGAATCATTGCGGGCATAGCGGGTTTGACCGCCGGCGCTTCTGTTACCGACGGGACGATTGCCTTCGGCGAAGCATTAAACCAGAGGCCGACGGTGTCTGTTTCGGGTAACGAAGCGACTCTGACCTTCTCGAATGTTGAGATCAGCAGCGATGTGAACAGTCTTGTCGCTGTGATCGAAGCGGGTAGCCCTGTATTTGGTCTGGTTGAGGATTGCGAAAGCCTCACCGGCTGGTACACGGCTCCGGACGGCAGTCCGCGGCGCAATGCCAGAACGGATGCTTGTGTGGCACAAGAAGCCGCCGATGCGCCGACTGGCGATGTGGTGAGCGCTGAGCCTGCGCCAGTAGAAGGCGCCGGAACCGGCGCGCCGACTGATCCACACAGAGTTTCGCGTGTTGCCGGCCTTTATGTCGGAACACTGGCGGAGCGTATGGAGCATTTCCGCTGGACAGTTAGCGCCGGCGTTGCGACAGTGGAGCCTCAGAATGCCAATGGCGATCCGTTCCCGCTTCGCGACCAAATGCGCAGTGTGCCGTTTCAGGTTCAATGGAGAATAGCCGATGCCAGAGGGTTCTCGCTCAGAGGCATGGAGGCTACGGCGTTGCAATACTATCAATTCCTTGAGGAAGTCGAGTTCAGAGACCGGCTGACGGTCGTGCCTGACGGTGAGACCGCGGCTACGGTGATAGTTGAAAGAACTACCCGTACCGATGCTGTGGCTGTTCCGGTGGCTCTGGTAGACCCTGTCTCTGACGATGCGTCATTTGCAGCAGGGTTTGCCCCAGGCGCTAATCAAGGACCCGTTGAGATTCCTTTTGCTGATGCGACCCAGTTGATATATAGGATCAGCACTTCCAGCACTGTTTGGAGAATGGGTGAGCCTTTGACAAGCTTGGCAACCGCCGTCTATGCCGCTGGCATTGTCGACCAAGCCAGAGCCGCTCGGCTGAATGCCGGACAAACTCCGCCGGCAGTGGTGACGGGTGTCAGCCAGGGCTTCTTACAAGTGCAAGCCGGTAACACGGTGACGGTGACCTATGAAAATGGCATGTCAGGCCCGGGTGCCCCCTGTGATTTGCTGGCGCTACCCGGCGCTACCGATGCATGTTCAAGCCTCCACGAGATGACGATAAGCACCTCGACAGAAGTCACGGTGATGGCTATGCTGACGGGACGAAACGTTGAGTTGACAATAGATGCCAGCGCGCATGCTATTGGCGATATTGTTTCCCTTGGGCTTGACCTGAGACATGCCGGAAGCACCGAGTTCGTTCTGCCCCTCAACCTCGTAGTGGTGAATGACGCGGACGCGGAGATATTGGGAGGCGCCGACGCTAATGGCAACGGTATCCCGGATGCGCAAGACATGGCGAGCGCTTACATTCTGCCTCTGAGCTCCATGGCCCTCTATGCTGCGCCGACCGACCGGTACAGCCTGTCGGCGAGAGTCGGTTATCGGACGCTTAGTCGCTTGGCAAGCCGCGTGGAAGGCGCTGACATGTTGGAAGCGCGTAACTTCCGCATGGGTGATCTCCCCGGTGTGTTTGGTTCCAATGATGCGGACATAATAGCTCTGCACTTTGCGAACTACAATGTCATGAGCGATGTCGTGGATGGCAATTATGTCGCCGGAAGAGTCGGCTTGGTGTTCTCACTGAACGGAGTGAGCGCTCTTACGGATGTCCCGGTGCGCTTTGAGAAGTACAGCGGGCGGACATTTGAACCCGTAGAAGGCAGCGATGCCGAATACGGCACATTCAATAGTCAGGGTACCGTTGTCGGTACTGATGACTGTCCGGAGGATAACGGCTATGCCTCTTCGCCGTATCGTGACGCTGAGGGCAACCTCATGACCGGTCGCGGTGATTGCATGGTTGTCTACATCACTGACGGCGGACAGTACGATGAAGATGGGCAGCGCAACGGGGTCGTAGTTGACCCGGGTCGTGCTGCTATCGGCGCCGCGCCTGAGGCTCCTCAGCCTACTGTCACCACCGGCGGTGGCGGCGGTGGCGGTGGCGCTATCGCTTTGAACGAAGTAATAGGCTTACTTGCTCTGTTGGGACTGGTGGCCTACGGCATACGTCGGCAGCGTAGATACGAATAATAATAAACTGTCATTAGCTTTTAGCTATACCTATAAAGGCACACTCCGAATGGGGTGTGCCTTTTTTTTATGGGAATTATGTGCCCGAACAGATAAATGAGATTGCCGCTTCTTGAGCAGCAGCAGGTCCTTAATTGTCGCTTGGCCGGCTTCTTATTCTCATATATTGCCCCTGTCGGCAGCTTGCTTAGCAGCGCATCTTTTGCCGCTTCGGCGAACGCCTTGAGGGATATTTTCTTGTGCCCCCTAAAGACGGCTTGTTTTCGCTTAGATTGCCGCTTTTTGAGCGAGTAGCGGGTTCTTAATTGTCGCTTGTCGGCCTCTTATTCTCATGCATTGACCCTGTCGGCGGCTTCTCTGGCAGCACATCTTTTGCCGCTTCGGCGAATGCCTCAAGAGATATTCTCTTATGGTCACCCTTATAAAGACGGTTTATTTTCGCTTGGTGAGTCTCTTGTATGACAGCCGCTTGCCACCGTGCTTTTGGCTGACGCTTTCATGCGATCCGTTATGAATCCGGTCGATAACCCGCAAATCTTTATATTCCAATGTTTTCGGGATTGCCTGTGTATTCGGTATATAATTCCTTTTTTATAGGGGGCGCGGCATTTGATGCCGTTACCAACCCTATGTATTCGGTATATAATTCCTTTTTTATAGAGTGATTCAATTTTGCAAATGAGACATTACACCACAGCCGACACCTGCCATATCGTTTACGATGTTTTTCCAGTGATATTGGCATTGGCATCGCTGGTTCTTGTGTGCACATCGCACAGCGATAAATTTCTGTATGACAGAGAGTTGCTCATGGAAGGGGAGTTATGGCGATTGATTACCGGTCATCTCAGCCACCTTACAGCCGGGCACGGGGTCCTCAATCTATGCGGCTTGGCGATTCTTATGATAGCGGGATATGGCATGGTCGGGCTGGGGATAGGTGTGCAACTGATTTGCTTGCTGTGCTTCGCTTTGCTGATATCGACGGCCTTTTATTTCTCCCTCCCCGACCTGCAATATTATGGCGGCCTGTCGGGCGCCTTGCACGGGCTTTATGCCCTCATTGCGGTCGTATATGGGTGTCCCCCCATAGGCGCTGTTGCCAATACCGGAAAATCGCTGTCTATGCCCCAAAAAGCGGCTTTTTTTACCCCGACTGCTATCGGCGGCATAATGTTGCTCGCGATGGCGGCTAAAGTCGTCTACGAGGTCTTTTTTGACCAGAATCGCTCAATAGATGGCATACCTGTCCTCGTCGAATCGCACACAATTGGCGCACTGGCGGGCATCGGCGTATCGTTTGTGCTGATTCTTTTAATCCTTGAAGGCAAAGTAAAGCTGCTACGCTAGTACCAACCATTGCCTCTCCTGCGCATTGCGCCGGATGCCGTGCGACGGTTTCTTTAAGGCTGGCACCGAGATTTCGGCAACCGCGCAAAAACCATCCCGCAAACTCTCTTTCATGGCGCACCCCATAAACAACCCGCAAATAGTTTGTGGAGCACAAACAACTGATCAAGGACACACAAACAGTTTATGGAGCACAAACAGTTTAAGGAACCACAAACAACAAATCAAGGACACAAACAACAGAGTTGTTTGTGCTCTTATCACCGTGCTCTCATTACCGTGCCTCATTAAATATTATAAGTAACCCGCAAACAATTGAGTATCATAAGTAACCCGCAAACAATTGAGTATCATAAATAACCCGCAAACAATTGAGTATCATAAATAACCCGCAAACAATTGAGTATCATAAGTAACCCGCAAACAATTGAGTATCATAAATAACCCGCAAACAATTGAGTATCATAAATAACCCGCAAACAATTGAGTATCATAAATAACCCGCAAACAATTGAGTATCATAAATAACCCGCAAACAATTGAGTATCATAAATAACCCGCAAACAATTGAGTATTGTTTGCGCACCATGGCCGCGCACCATGGCCGCGCACCATGCTCGCATAGCCGGTTTGATAGACAGTTTGGATTCGCTATCGGCGTCCCTCGTGGCAACAGTATCAACGCCGAGTTCTTTGTGAAGTTGATGATGCAAGTCTTTCCCGGCAAGATAGAACAAGCGCTCACCGACAACGGCTCCGAGTTCTGCGGCGCGTTTGATCGCTGCCTGCAAGAGCAAGGTATCGCCACTGCCACACATACTCGGATGCCCGAAGATGAAGGCATTCCATGAGCGCTTTCACCGCGCGATTCGGGAAGAACCTGCGGAGTTTGAAGAGGGCTTGTTGCTGACCGACATCCGGGCATTTCATGATTGTCGGATAAAATATCTGCTATGGTTTAATACCCAACGACCACATTACGGATTGAGGCTCCAAACACCTATGGCACAAATTACACAATATTTGCCCAAAGTTTCCAATATGTACTGGCATCCTACGCCGAATTGAGCGTTGCGCAACATTGTGCTATGATGACCGCATTGATTCGTTGGGAGTATTTGATATGACTGCTATGACTGCCATGACCGCGCCACAACGCCTGCTTCGCTGGCTTGTTGTCGCCTGCATTGCGGGTGCGCTGGCGCTGGCGTTGCCGGTAGTTTGGGATCTCATAGCGCCGGCCGATGCCGCCACGCCGAGCGCACAGCAAGCCTCCGGAGCGGGCGCAGCACAAGCGGCCGCACAGGCCGGCCTGAGCCTCTGGCAGGCGCTGTCCATAATGGGAGCCGGTTTTGCCTTGATTATGAGCGCCCTCGTGGGCACATGGATATGGCTAGATGCCAAATTCGGACGCATGGAAGCCAAGTTTGACGACAGGTTCAAGGAAGCGGATGCCAAGGCGGATGCCAGAACCAGAGAATCGGAGGCCAAGGTGGATGCCAGATTTGAGCGCATGGAAGCCAAGTTTGACGACAGGTTCAAGGAAGCGGAGGCCAAGGCGGATGCCAGATTTGAGCGCATGGAAGCCAAGTTTGACGACAAGTTCAAGGAAGTGGATGCCAGATTTGAGCGCATGGAAGCCAAGTTTGACGACAAGTTCAAGGAAGTGGATGCCAGATTTGAGCGCATGGAAGCCAAGTTTGACGACAAGTTCAAGGAAGTGGATGCCAGATTTGAGCGCATGGAAGCCAAGTTTAGCGACAGGTTCAAGGAAGTGGATGCCAGATTTGAGCGCATGGAAGTCAAGTTTGAGCGCATGGATGACAAGTTGAATGCCATTATCATGCATCTGGCAGGCATCAAGCGGGGCGACGATACGTTGCGCATTCAGGATCAACGCCCCGAGGAAGCGTTGTAATGAGACGAAAGGCGGAGTGGCAAAGACACTTGCAAACTGCCAACCAATTTATACGGCCGCCGTCAGAAGGAATGCCATGAGCCGACAATTTTTAATCTCTCTCCCCTATGCGCATTCATTTTTGCGGCGGGGTTTGCGCGGCGCCGGCGCTCGCTTGCGCCTTCGTCGCGAACAGCGCACAAGCGCAAAAATGTGATCCAGACAAGCCGCTAATAGACCCGGAAGGCGGTTGCTGGGACATATGTCCGGCAGAATACCCGCTGTTAAACGGAAACGCTTGCGTCGCCGCATGTCCGACAGACAAGCCGCTGACAAACGAAGGCTCTTGCGTTGCCGGTTGTCCGCAAGGACGAGAGGCTGTTAGCGGAACTTGCTATGCCGTCTGCGAAGAAGGGCAAACGCGCCTCACGAAAGTAATTGGCGTTGGCGCTCCCGATGATACCGGTTGCGATGCCGAAGACGCGGCGGAGATTCTGCAGGATTGTGAGTTCCTGTGTTGGAGTATCCCCTTTGCGAGGGCAACTGTGCGCGGAATGATCGGGTTGCGATGCCGAATAACTCGGCCTTGCGGGGAAACGACTGGCAGGCAGCCTAGCGGTAGCCATCCCGAAACTTCCTTCCTCGCGTTGGAGTATCCCCTTTGCGAGGGCAACTGTGCGCGGAATGATCGGGTTGCGATGCCGAAGGACTCCTTTTGCGGGGGGCTGACTGGCAGGGATGAACCCGGAGCCTCTGGCAGGCATTGGGAGAGTCATGGCCTGTGCAAGTCATTGTTTCCCTCACCGGCGCGTCGTAGCCGATGTGTTGCTATTGCCTGTCGTGTTGATGCCAGGAATCCGGAGTGTTTCTGGCATTGTTCATGGAGTATCTCCTTGCGGGCAACTGTGCGCGGAATAATCAGGTTGCGATGCCGAATAACTCGGCCTTGCGGGGAAACGACTGGCAGGCAGCCTAGCGGTAGCCATCCCGAAACTTCCTTCCTCGCGTTGGAGTATCCCCTTTGCGAGGGCAACTGTGCGCGGAATGATCGGGTTGCGATGCCGAAGGACTCCTTTTGCGGGGGGCTGACTGGCAGGGATGAACCCGGAGCCTCTGGCAGGCATTGGGAGAGTCATGGCCTGAGCAAGTCATTGTTTCCCTCACCGGCGCGTCGTAGCCGATGTGTTGCTATTGCCTGTCGTGTTGATGCCAGGAATCCGGAGTGTTTCTGGCATTGTTCATGGAGTATCTCCTTGCGGGGCAACTGTGCGCGGAATAATCAGGTTGCGATGCCGAATAACTCGGCCTTGCGGGGAAACGACTGGCAGGCAGCCTAGCGGTAGCCATCCCAAGACTTTCTTCCCTGCGTTGGAGTATCCCCTTTGCGAGGGCAACTGTGCGCGGAATAATCAGGTTGCGATGCCGAAGGACTCAACTCCTTGCGGGGGAGGGCTGACTGGCAGGGATGAACCCGGTGCGTCTGCGGGTCGCGCAAGGCACATCGAGCAACTCGGTTTTGCTTTTGGCGTTTCCCTCACCGGCGCGTCTGCGGGTCGCGCAAGGGGAGGGTTGTGCGAAGGGGAATATAGCAGGCAATAAAAAAAAGCCCGGCCATAGGCCGGGCTTAATAGGCAAGCACGGTGTGCCGTGCTTACCCTCTTCTAGCGGTTTTCCGCTTAACGGTGCGCTTCTTAGGAGCCGCTTTCCGCTTAACGGTGCGCTTCTTAGGAGCCGCTTTCCGCTTAACGGTGCGCTTCTTAGGAGCTGCTTTCCGCTTGACGGTGCGCTTCTTAGGGGCCGCTTTCCGCTTAACGGTGCGCTTCTTAGGAGCTGCTTTCCGCTTAACGGTGCGCTTCTTAGGAGCTGCTTTCCGCTTGACGGTGCGCTTCTTAGGAGCCGCTTTCCGCTTGACGGTGCGCTTCTTAGGAGCCGCTTTCCGCTTGACAGTACGCTTCTTAGGAGCTGCTTTCCGCTTAGCGGAAGCGCTCTTTAAAGCGATTCTACGTTTCGTTGGCCGTTTTTTGGTCAACTTCTTTTTAGTACGCCTTTTTATGGCCATCACTATCTCCTCTTGGTTTGGGAAAAAAGTCTGTGACATCCTCCCGTCGCATCGCCTTTCGCTTGCGGCTCGGGCTCTGCGCCTCCCGCGCGGGGAGAGACGGGGTTGGGATATGATTCTTTAAATAGGACACCTCCGTGGAAACCGTTACACCCCCTATTCTTAAATCTCGCGATTTAAGATGCAAAGTCTTAGCGCCCGTCACAAGGCTTCTCATTGCTTGATGAGCATGCACAACGGAGAGCGCTTCAACTTTTCGTTGTTTTAGAGTAAGACTAAGAATATTGAGGTTATTGACGTGAGTCACAGAGGTATCCTGGTTTTTCAAATTGTTCTTGCAGGTGTTGTTGGTCAAGCCTGCTTTTAATTCGTTCAGAGAGGGTTTTGGCGTCTTTTTGACAGCGTCTGCGCGATTCAAGCAGTTGGTCGGCCATATTCAATGCCACCATGGCGATCAGTCGCTCCCGGCTCAGATGATCCCGGGACTCGGGCACTTGTTGCGTGACCCACTCGTTGATGTAGTCCGCCGCTTCGCGCAAATGTTCTTCCTCTTCCCTCGCGCACTCAAAGCGGTAGGCGCTGTTGAGCAGTGTGATTTCCGTTGTGTGCGTTTTATCTTCCATTACTGATTCTCTTCCAGTGACTTCAGTCTTGTGATGAGGGATTCTATGCAAGTCTTGACGTGATGATTATCCTCAATGAGGGATGCATTTTTGGAGGCAAGGCTCTGTTGCTCTTGTCGGAGCAATTGGTTTTCTTTCGTCATTCGTTCATAACTCTCGAGTAAGTTCGTCACCTGCTTTTCAAGTTCTGAAATCAGATTGACACCTTGTTTTTCATGTATCTGATTATGCATATATAGAATATTATCGATATTTTCTATTGCGTCAAGTTGTTTGCAATCGGCAAAATCGGGCGATATCGGACAGAGCAAAACCGCCGGATTAGACGGGATTGCTTTCTGTTGTCTGTTATGCGTGTAAATATATGAAATAATGAGTAAAATAGTGACTATACAAAGATTGCCTTTCGGCTAGCATTACGAATTGGCATATGTTGTATTAAGGTATAAACGATGTCAGATACAAAGAGCAAAGAGAAATATTTTGACCGCATTCGGGCGGAATGTGTCGGTCGCCGCAAGCGGCTGATTCGCGGTATCGGTCGGCATGGGATTCTCATTTTACGCGCTGCGCCGCAACAAAAGTTCTCCAATGATGTTCATTACCGATACAGACAGAACAGCAGTTTCCATTACCTGACAAACATCGGCGAAGACGACGTCATCATGGTGTTGGCTCCCGGTTGCGCACACGGGGACTACTTATTGTTCTGCAAAGAGAATAGCGAGCATAACCTCGTGTGGGAAGGAAGCCGTATCGGCTTGCGCAAAGCGGTCGGGGTTTTTGGCGCCGACAAAGCGTTCGCGTCGGAAGAATTCTTCGCTTGCTTGCCCGGCTTGCTGAACGGGCGCGAACACCTCTATTGCGATACGAGCGACGAGGAATTTTTTGCCGATCTCGTCGCGGCCTGCTCGCAGGCGAGCCGGCGAAAAGGCGGCATCCTGCCGCGTCATTTCAGCGATAGCGACATATTGCTACACGAGATGCGCCTGCTCAAGTCGGCGGCGGAAAAGCGCCTCTGCCAACTGGCGGCGGATATCTCAATGGCCGCGCAGTTGCGGGCGTGGCGCCGTTGCCGCCCCGGCGCATACGAGTACGAAGTGGCCGCCGAGTTGCTACACGAATACAACCGCCACGATGCCCCCGCGGCGTATCCCCCGATCGTTGCGGGCGGAGCGAATGCCTGCGTGTTGCACTATATAAAGAATAGCGACAAGCTGAAGAAGGGCGGCTTGTTGCTGATCGATGCGGGAGCGGAGTATCAAATGTATGCGAGCGATATTACGCGAACGATTCCGGTGAGCGGGACATTCACCCGCGCGCAGAAAGAGGCTTACGATGTCGTTCTGGCCGCGCAACGCAGCGCGATATCCAAGGCGCGGGTCGGCAACACATGGGATACGGTACACAGCGCTTGCGTACGGGAGCTGACCAGAGGGCTGGTGGACATGGGCTTATTGCGCGGTTCGGTGCCGGCCTTGATCAAAAAGCGCGCGTATGGCGAATATTTCATGCACGGCACCGGGCATTGGCTTGGGATGGATGTTCACGATGCGGGGTTGTATTTTCAAAACGGCGCGCCCCGCCGCTTTGAAGCCGGAATGTTTTTGACGATAGAGCCGGGTTTGTATATGCGCGCGGGCAAGCACATCCCGTCTTGCTGGCGCAATACCGGGATACGCATAGAAGACGATGTTTTCATCTCCGCAACGGGCGCGCAAGTGTTGACAGCCGCTTTGCCGAAAGAAACGGATGAAGTCGAGCGGGCGATGGCCGCGCCCGAGTAGCAGTGCCCCGCCGGTATCAGTTTGATATTGCCATAGTCGGCGGCGGCCTCGCCGGCATATCGATGGCGCACGCCTTGCGCGAATACCGCGGGCGGGTGGCGCTGATCGATCGGCAAAATCTCGCGCGGGCGGCCGAATTCTCGCCGCCGTTGCGGGCCATCGCATTGTCGGACGGCAGCCGCCGCATCTTTTCGGCATTGGGGGTATGGGATGAAATCGCCCCGCGCGCAAGCGCTGTGCGCTGTATCCGGGTGTCGGAGCGAGCCGCTTTCGGCGCGACAAAAATCAACGCGCATAGCGAGCGGCTCGATGCGCTTGCCTATGTGGTAACGAATGCCGAGCTGTTGCGCGCCCTGTATCGCGCCCATGAAGTTGTCGGCAAAGCGACCTTGCTCTCGGGTCACACATTGACGGATGCGCAACGGCGGGACGATGGCCTTGACATATCTTTGCGTTGCGAAGGGCAGGCAAAGACCTTGTCCGCCCGCCTCTTGATTCTTGCCGACGGCGGCGGCGCGCTGTCGGCCGAATTGGGGTTTGCCCGCCGGCGGACAGATTATCGTCAAACCGCGCACGTCATAACGGCGGAGACCGGGCGCGCTTACGATGGCGTCGCGCACGAACGCTTCGGCGCGCGCGGTCTGTTTGCGGTGTTGCCGCTTGACGGCGCGCATCGGCGGGTCATCGTCTGGGCGGCGCGCAATGACGAATCGGAGGCGATAGCGCGGTCGCCGGACGACGAACTGGCGCATATATTGCGCGCGCAACTGGGGGCGCATGTCGGCGATGTCAGCGTGGTCGGCAAGCGCTTTTCGTATCCTCTGGAGTTGTGCTATGTGTCGCGCCCCGCGCGCGACTCGGTCGTGCTCATCGGCGATGCCGCCCACAGGTTGCACCCGGTTGCCGGGCAAAGTTTCAACCTCAGTCTGCGCGACATCGCATTTCTTGCCGAGCACATTGCAAATAGCGAGCGCGTCAATGCGCCGGATATGCTCGCTGCGTATTGCCGCGCGCGCGACAAGGACACGCAACGGGTCGTGCGCTTTACCGACGGCCTGGCGCGGGCGGTCATGTGTCCGGCACGAAGCGCTGCGATATTGCGCGGCGCCGGTTTGGCTGTGTTGAACGCATTGCCTCCGCTACGGCGCTTTGTCGTGCGCCGCAGTTTGGGCCTGTCACCCCCGTATTCGCGGCTTGCGTGCGGCATGCCGTTGCGAGACGATGGCTGATTCAAGCGGCGGCATTGCGGTTGTCGGCGGCGGCGTCATCGGACTTGCCTGTGCGATTCGCCTGGCGATGGAGGAGGCGCCGGTTCTGCTCGTTGTCGGAAGCGGCGGCAAGCCCGAGCCTGTCGGCACGGATGATTGGGATGCGCGGACATATGCCCTCAACCGTTTGTCGTGTCGCTTTCTGGATGCGATTGGCGCGCTGGCATTGGTCGCGCGTTATGGGGTGTTTGAAGCGATGGATGTGTGGGATGAGAGGGGCGGGCGTATGCGCTTTGATGCGACCGATATCGGCGAGCCCCGCCTTGGCATCGTGCTTGAGCACGCCGCATTATTGTCCGCGTTGTGGGTGCGCATACAAGCGTTTCCGAATATAGAATGTGTTGCAAAAAACATCGACGCGATAGCGTTTCCCGCGCAAGAGCGGGCGGCCTGCCGTTTGGCATTTGCCGACGGCGATGCGCGTGATGCCGGTTTTGTAATCGGCGCCGACGGAGCGCGTTCGCAGGCGCGACAGCAAGCGGGCATAGAGTGGCAACAACGGGACTATCGCCACACCGCGCAGGCGGCGGCGGTCAAGACGGAAGCGAGCCATCGCAGAACGTGCTTGCAGCAGTTTTCCCGCGCCGGGGTCGCCGCCCTGTTGCCGTTAGCGGATAAAGTCTGTGCCGCAATCTGGTCGCATGCAAAACCGGCATCGGCGGATGCGTTTGAGCAATTCTTCTCGCAGCAGATGGGCCTGGGTCGGGTTGAGATTATTTCGCAACTCGCATCCTTCCCGCTTTATGGCGGCATGGCCAAAACCTCTATCGCCCCGCGTTGCGCGCTGGTCGGCGATGCGGCGCGCCACATTCACCCGCTGGCAGGGCAGGGGGCGAATTTGGGCTTTGGCGATTTGGCCGCCCTGTTTGATGCGTTGCGACAAAGCCCGACGAAGCGATTCACTTGGGCGGTGTTGCGCCGCTATCAACGTATGACCGCGGCAAACAACCGCATCATGAAAGGCGGTCTCGAAGGTTTGCTGGCGCTGACCGATTGCGATGACAGGCTCATCGGCGCCTTACGCCGCACAGCCTACAACCGTGTCGATCAAAGCGTCGGATTAAAGAAAAAGTTTATGCGCTATGCGGGCGGAGCGCGTTATCCGGGCTACTGAAGCACCGCACAACATTCGCCCGCCGGCGGGGCAGGGGCGAATTTGGGCTTTGGCGATTTGGCTGCCCTGTTTGATGCGTTGCGACAAAGCCCGACGAAGCAATTCACTTGGGCGGTGTTGCGCCGCTATCAACGTATGACCGTGGCAAACAACCGCATCATGAAAGGCGGTCTCGACGGTTTGCTGGCGCTAACCGATTGCGATGACAGGCTCATCGGCGCCTTACGCCGCACAGCCCATCCAAGAAGTCACAAACAACCTAAGAAGTCACAAACAACTGAGTGTTGTTTGTGCTCCCTAAACCGTTTGTGCTCCACAAACCGTGTCGATCAAAGCGTCGGATTAAAGAAAAAGTTTATGCGCTATGCGGGCGGAGCCCGTTATCCGGGCTACTGAAGCGCCGCACAACATTCGCCCGCCGGCGGGGCAGGGGCGAATTTGGGCTTTGGCGATTTGGCTGCCCTGTTTGATGCGTTGCGACAAAGCCCGACGAAGCAATTCACTTGGGCGGTGTTGCGCCGCTATCAACGTATGACCGTGGCAAACGACCGCATCATGAAAGGCGGCATCGACGGTTTGCTGGCGCTAACCGATTGCGATGACAGGCTCATCGGCGCCTTACGCCGCACAGCCCATCCAAGAAGTCACAAACAACCTAAGAAGTCACAAACAACCTAAGAAGTCACAAACAACTGAGTGTTGTTTGTGCTCCCTAAACCGTTTGTGCTCCATTGCCGTGCTCCCTAAACCGTTTGTGCTCCACAAACCGTGTCGATCAAAGCGTCGGATTAAAGAAAAGGTTTATGCGCTATGCGGGCGGAGCGCGTTATCCGGGCTACTGAAGCGCCGCACAACATTCGCCCGCCGGCGGGGCAGGGGCGAATTTGGGCTTTGGCGATTTGGCTGCCCTGTTTGATGCGTTGCGACAAAGCCCGACGAAGCAATTCACTTGGGCGGTGTTGCGCCGCTATCAACGTATGACCGCGGCAAACGACCGCATCATGAAAGGCGGTCTCGAAGGCTTGCTGGCGCTAACCGATTGCGATGACAGGCTCATCGGCGCCTTACGCCGCACAGCCCATCCAAGAAGTCACAAACAACCTAAGAAGTCACAAACAACCTAAGAAGTCACAAACAACTGAGTGTTGTTTGTGCTCCCTAAACCGTTTGTGCTCCACAAACCGTGTCGATCAAAGCGCCGGTTTAAAGAAAAAGTTTATGCGCTATGCGGGCGGAGCGCGTTATCCGGGCTACTGAAGCGCCGCACAACATTCGCCCGCCGGCGGGGCAGGGGCGAATTTGGGCTTTGGCGATTTGGCTGCCCTGTTTGATGCGTTGCGACAAAGCCCGACGAAGCAATTCACTTGGGCGGTGTTGCGCCGCTATCAACGTATGACCGTGGCAAACAACCGCATCATGAAAGGCGGTCTCGACGGTTTGCTGGCGCTAACCGATTGCGATGACAGGCTCATCGGCGCCTTACGCCGCACAGCCCATCCAAGAAGTCACAAACAACCTAAGAAGTCACAAACAACCTAAGAAGTCACAAACAACCTAAGAAGTCACAAACAACTGAGTGTTGTTTGTGCTCCCTAAACCGTTTGTGCTCCACAAACCGTGTCGATCAAAGCGTCGGATTAAAGAAAAGGTTTATGCGCTATGCGGGCGGAGCCCGTTATCCGGGCTACTGAAGCGCCGCAAAGGCGGCTTCATAGTCGGGCTCATCGGTGATTTCCGCTACCAACTGGTTATATATAACCGTATTTTTCTGGTCCAAAACCACTACCGCCCGCGCCGCCACTCCGGCCAAGGGGCCGCTGATGATCTCCACCCCGTAGTCCTTGGCAAAGGACGAGCGCAGAGTGGATAGCATGGTGGCATTGGTTGTCTTCTCGTTGGAACAGAAACGACCTATCGCAAAAGGCAAGTCGGCGGACACGATGAGTATGTCGGTGTCTTCGTGTTCTGTCGCCATCTCATCAAACTTCTTTGCCGAAGTCGCGCAGACCGGCGTATCAAGGCTCGGAACGATGGAAATCAATTTTTTCTTATTAAAATCTTTCAGGCTCTTCTCTTCCAGCTCTTGGTTAAGAAGTCTGAAGTCAGGCGCATCGCTGCCGACTGCGGGCAAATTCCCGTTGGTGTTTATTTCGTCACCGTGTATCGTGATGGAAGTCATAATCTCCCTCCGTTATTTTTGAAAGGGGTAATTATACTATTAGTGCGAAACCTTGCATATCATGCCTATATAATGGTATGGCATATATATATGCGAGATTGATTTTCCCGCAATGGATTTTTCGGAAGTATTAAAAACGGCATTTGTGATGATACTGGAGCTTGATTCCGACCTTGCGGAAATCATCCTCTTGTCTCTTCGGGTCAGCCTGAGCGCTATCGTCATAGCGGCGCTCATCGCCTTGCCGCTCGGCGCATTGCTTGCGGTCAAAAGTTTTCCGACGCGCGGATTTTGGATTAGCCTGCTCAACGCCTTCATGGGTTTGCCGCCGGTCGTCGTCGGCCTCTTCGTGTATCTGATGTTATCGCGCTCGGGTCCGCTCGGCCCTTTGAGTTTGCTCTATAGCCCGACGGCGATGATCATTGCGCAGGCGCTTTTAATCTTTCCGATCATCGCCGCCCTGACGCATCAAACGATCAGAGACTTGTGGGCTGCCTGCGAGGAACAACTGCGCTCGCTCGGCAGCAACACACTGCGCTCCGCCAAAACCCTGCTATGGGAAGGGCGCTACAGCCTGCTGACAGCGGTATTGGCGGGCTTCGGGCGCGGCAACGCGGAAGTCGGAGCGGTATTTATTGTCGGCGGCAATATCAACCACTCCACGCGCGTGATGACAACGACTATTGCGATGGAAAGCAGCAAAGGCAACTTGTCTCTGGCCTTGGCCCTCGGCGTCATTTTGATTTTGCTCTCGGTGGCGATCACATCGTCAATCTATTGGATTAACCGCGCGTCAAAAGACTCCGCCGCATAACTTGGGAACGGACAATGCGACTTGATGTAAAAAACGTCAGTTACTCGGTGCCCGGGCATCGCCTGATCGACAATATCAGTTTCGCCAGCAAGGCCGATGCGCGCACCGCCTTGCTCGGCGCGAACGGCGCCGGCAAAACCCTGTTGCTGCGTTTGTGCCACGGCTTGCTGAAACCGACCGCCGGCGAGATCCGTTGGCAAGGACAAGACCTGACATCGGTTATCAACCAAATCGTGATGGTCTTTCAAACGCCTGTTTTGTTGTCGCGCAGCGTCAGGAAGAACATCGAATACGCGATCAGCCTGCGCGCGATAAAAGGCGAAGAGCGCAGGCGGCGCGCGCAACAAGCGTTGCAACTGGTCGGCCTTGCGGACTATGCCGACCAACAAGCGGCGGTCATGTCGGGCGGCCAGCGGCGCCGCATTGCGATCGCGCGCGCGTGGGCGCTCAAACCGTCGGTCATCTTATTGGACGAACCGACCTCCAATCTCGATATGGAATCCGCCGCGCAAGTCGAAGATCTCATTCTGGCGCTCGCCGGCGAAGGCGTGAAAATCATTTTCACATCGCACAGTCCGGCTCAGGCCAAACGCCTCTGCGACGAAGTCATCTTTCTTGACAAGGGAAAGCTCGTGTGTCATCACGACGCGCAAGCGTTTTTCTCCGCGCCCGAAGATGCGAGGGTGTCGCGGTTTATCAATTCGCAAGTTCTCTGAGATGGCGGCGACCGCGGCAACGGCAATCGGTGCGATGAGAAGAAGCGGCGCGGGTCGGAAATTTTGCGCCGGGCTGATGACGCTAACGCTCGCCGCGCTGTCGGCGCATGCAAACGGCGGCGGTCAAATCGTACTTGCCTCAACGACCTCCTTGGACAATTCCGGGTTATACGAGTACCTGCTGCCGCACTTTGAGAAAGAAACGGGCATTGCGGTTTCTGTCATCGCCGTCGGCACGGGGCGCGCGCTGAATATCGGGCGCATGGGCGATGCCGATGTTCTCATCGTGCACGACCGCGAGTCGGAATTGGAATTTATCCGCGCGGGATACGGCGTTGATTGCAAGACATTTATGCATAACGAATATGTCATCGTCGGCCCCAAGGACAACCCGGCCGGCATTCATCCCGAGATGACGATAAAGCAAGCGCTGAACATCATCAAACAAAGCGGCGTGTCTTTTATATCCCGCGGCGACGACAGCGGCACGCACAAGAAGGAATTATTCCTGTGGGACATCAGCGGCATCACGCCATCGGCGCGCGATGTTTGGTACATCGAGAGCGGCCGGGGCATGGGCGGCGTTTTGAACATGGCAAACGAAAAGCTGGCGTACACATTGAGCGACTATTCCACATGGGTCAGCTTCAATAACAAGTCAAACCTGATTCTGCTTCTCAAACAAAAACCGCCGATGTACAACCCGTACAGCATCATACTGGTGAGCCCCGAGCGGTATCCCGAAGCCAACTACCGGGACGCCAAGCGGTTTTCCGATTGGCTAACCGGCGCGAGAGGTCTCGCCCTGATTGCGCGCTTCAAGGTGCGCAACACACAACTATTCGAACCATTGCAGGGCGATGCGCAGACGCCCTGCAAGGCCGAGCGATAGGCGCGCCTTGCACCGAGTCGCTCGCACGAACGATCGCTCCGCAAGCAAACCCGGCGATGTCGTGAAACGATGCGCTTCTGGCAACCGAGTCGCTCGCACGAACGATCGCTCCGCAAGCAAGCCCGGCGATGTCGTGAAAACGATGCGCTCCTGGCAACCGAGTCGCTCGCACGAACGATCGCTTCGCAAGCAAACCCGGCGATGGCGTGAAAACGATGCGCTCCTGGCAACCGAGTGCTCGCACGAACAATCGCTCTCTCCGGCGGCAGAGTCGGCATAGTGTGACCATGCCGGAGGGGAGAAGGCAACCGCCCGTCCCATGCGGGGGAAGCGGCGCTTGCACTGGCAAGGCAAGGCAGCCGATATGTCGGCAACCCGCTCCATGCGGGGAAAGCAACACTTGCACAAGCAAGGCAAGGGCCGCAAACCATTGTTATAAGCAGTAATTTTTTATTGTTACCATTGATTTGTTTTATTGAAAACCCATACCCATTTAATAGTGGTATAATCCGAACACTTGAATAGTCAAACTGCTATAAGGAGGAAAGAAATGGACAATCCGAATCACAATATGGCAAAGCAATCCAAGAAACGATACATCGTATCATATGTGGAAGAGCAGATAAGTTCCGATGCAGCGGTCGAAGTGCTGGATATCTCAACCTCAGATTTGCAAGATGCGGTAGAGGTTTTAAGCACGGACGTGCCGGAAGATGAAGCAGATTTTCTTCATTTTGAATCGTTAGGCGCGACAGCTTTGCCGCTATCGGCAAGAGAAGTTTCCAAACTGGAAGAAGATGATCGCGTTTTACAGGTTGTTGAAGATACTGAGGTCTTTGCCCTGAATGGAGGTCAGGGGCAATCAGAGCCAGAATCGCTGTTGCCCCAGCCGGTTCCTTGGAACATTGAGTTGGTTAAGGCTAACTTGGTTTGGAATCGCGTGACCGGTCGTGGGGTTAAGGTGGCCATTGTGGATACTGGCATTGATGATAACCACCCCGATCTCACGGTATCGGGCGGGGTCTCTTTTGTGCCAGGGGTTGGGAGTTGGGATGACGATAATGGTCACGGCACCCATGTGGCAGGTATTGTTGGGGCCCGAAATAATCCGGTGGGGGTCATTGGCGTAGCACCAGAGAGTGACCTATATGCGGTTAAGGTTCTAGGCAGAAAGGGCACTGGTCACCATAGTCAGGTATTGGCTGGTCTATGTTGGGCAACTCAAAATGGAATGGATGTCGTGAATCTGAGCCTGGGTCGTGACGTTAAAAAGCCAGATGAGCCCTGCACCGCTATCTATCAACGACTGGCGAGGATACTTAATAATGCGGGGTGTATCGTTGTAGCTGCGGCCGGTAACAGTGGGGAAGAAATCAATAAATGGGTCGGTCATCCGGCTCGTTGCCCTGGCTATATGGCGGTTGCGGCCATAGATAGAAATAAGAATCTGGCACCCTTCTCCTCGCGCGGGCCGGCCGATTTGTGTGACGACTGTGGGGTGGAAATCTCCGCGCCCGGAGTCAGCATTAATTCAACCTATCAGGGCGGCGGCTATCGCAAACTGTCGGGCACCAGTATGGCCTGCCCTCACGTGTCCGGAGCGGCGGCTTTGCTCAAAGAGCTCCATCCAACTTGGACGCCGGATCGGATTCGAGAGCGTCTCAAGGCGACTGCTAGCGATTTGGGCGCACCTGGCAATGATCCCGGAACCGGTGCCGGACTCATAGATTGTCAATGCGCCGTGTTTGGCCAAAGGGCAAGTGGTGGTAAGGTTAGGAGGTGAGTATGGTTCGTATCGACGAAAAATTTCAGAAGCAATGTCAAGACAACCTTGACCGGCTCCATGACGTGGTCATCACCGTGTCAGAGATGCAAAACATGGAACCGTCGGAGCTTGGCCTAACCGATACCGAAGAGATTGGCGGATCAGGCATATTTAAAGGTTCCTTGACGGGCAGAAAGATTCTGGAATTAAGCCGGCAAGATAAGATTGAGGAGATTATGCCTGATATGGAGGTTACGGCCTTTTAAGCCGCTTTTTGTTTTACGTCGTTTGTTTTTATGATTTAAGACAAATGGCATTGTGTAAATTGTTTTCTGTGAATGCGAGAAAGTTCACAGAAAACAGCGGGGCGCGGTCAAAATAGCGCTACTTCCTTTCCTGCCCGCGAAACTTTGTATTCCTATCGCCCGAACAGAGTGATGGCGCTCCTTGCACCGAGTTCCTTGCACGAACGATCGCTCCCCTCCGGCGGCAGAGTCGGCATAGCGTGGCCATGCCGGAGGGGCAGGCGCCCGCCCCCATGCGGGGGAAGTAGCGCTTGCACAGGCAGTGTCAAGTCGGCCGATGCCGGTAGCCTGCCCCATACGGACGGTGTGCCGGCACCGTTGCTTGGGAGAATATCACGGGAGCAGGCGACCGCTCGCCCCATGCGGGAAAGCGGCGTTTTTGCAGGCAAAGGCAGTTCAAGCACTTGTTATAAGTAGCGATTTTCACCGTTGTTGTTTTTATCGTTGCTATTGATTAATTCTATTGGGAGCCCATCGTTTAATAGTGGTATAATCCGAACACTTGAATAGCGAAACCGCTGTAAGGAGGAAAGATGATGAACAATATGACCAAAAACCTTGTTTTATGGATTGTGATAGCCGGCGTACTGATGGTCGTGTTCAATAATTTCGTGGCGGAAAAAGAACGGGCATCATTTCTTTCTTACTCTGAATTTATTTCCGATGTCAGAAACGGCCAAGTGCGCAGCGTTGAAATAGCGGCCGATAATCGCACCATTGCCGGTCACTACATTGATGGCGGTCGTTTCACCACATTTAGTCCGGGCGACGGAGAATTAGTCAACGACCTTCTCAATCACAATGTTGAAATCGTAACCAAACCCACCGACAAGCCCTCCATACTCGTAGACATGCTCATCAGTTGGCTGCCGATGATCATACTCATCGGCGTCTGGATTTTCTTCATGCGACAAATGCAAGGCAGCATGGGCGGGCGCGGAACGATGTCTTTCGGCAAGAGCCGGGCGCGCATGATGGGCGACGGACAAATCAAAGTGACCTTCAAAGATGTTGCGGGCGTTGAAGAGGCCAAAGAAGAGGTCTCCGAGTTGGTCGAATTTTTGCGCAACCCGGCCAAGTTCCAGAATCTGGGCGGGCGCATTCCGAAAGGGGTTTTGATGGTCGGCCTTCCGGGCACCGGCAAGACCCTGCTCGCAAAGGCGATCGCAGGCGAAGCCAAAGTGCCCTTCTTCTCTATCTCCGGTTCCGACTTCGTTGAAATGTTCGTCGGTGTCGGCGCCTCTCGTGTTCGCGATATGTTCACGCAAGCCCGCAAGCACGCGCCGTGCATCATCTTCATAGACGAGATTGACGCAGTCGGTCGCAACCGCGGCGCCGGTCTTGGCGGCGGTCACGACGAGCGCGAACAGACGCTCAACCAATTGCTGGTTGAGATGGACGGCTTTGAAGGCCACGAAGGAATTATCGTCATCGCGGCGACCAACCGCCCCGATGTGTTGGATCCGGCTTTGTTGCGTCCCGGACGTTTCGACCGTCAGGTTCAAGTGCCGTTGCCCGATGTGCGCGGTCGCGAGCAAATTCTCAAGGTGCACATGCGCAAAGTGCCGTGTTCCGATAATGTGCGCGCCGATGTCTTGGCCCGCGCCACCCCCGGCTTTTCCGGCGCGGACTTGGCAAACTTGGTCAACGAAGGCGCTCTGTTTGCCGCGCGGGAAAACAAGAAAGCCGTTGAGATGGCGGACATGGAGCGCGCCAAAGACAAAATCATGATGGGCGCCGAGCGCAGATCCATGGTCATGAGCGAGGATGAGAAAAAGCTAACGGCTTACCACGAAGCGGGGCATGCGATTGTCGGGCGTCTGGTGCCCGAGCACGACCCGGTATATAAAGTGACGATTATTCCGCGCGGGCGCGCCTTGGGCGTGACGATGTTTCTGCCCGAAGAAGATCGCTATAGCAATACCCGCGAAAAACTTGAAAGCCAGATTTCAACCCTGTTTGGCGGCAGAGTCGCCGAGCACATCATCTTTGGCGAACGCTCGGTAACGACCGGCGCCGCTAACGATATTGAGCGCGCCACCGAGATAGCGCGGGACATGGTCACGCGTTGGGGGCTTTCCGATGAGTTGGGGCCTTTGACTTACTCCGAAGAAAAGACCCACCCGTTTTTGGGCCAGACCGCGGCGCAACAGAGCGCGACATTTTCCGATGACACGGCGCATAAGATAGACGAAGAGATTCGGCGAATCATACAAACAAACTACGAGCGTACCGAGCGTTTGTTGAAAGAGAACATCAACAAATTGCACGTCATGGCGAAAGCGTTGATTAAGTATGAAACGATCGATAGCGATCAAATAGACGACATCATGTCGGGCAAAGAGCCCAGAGACCCCGACGGTTGGAATGACGGCGAGGGCGGCGGCAACGCAACCCCGGCGGCAGCGACATCGGACGATGATGATGTTGACGGAACGGTCGGCAGGCCCGCGAGCACGCCGGCATAACCCGGGAATCGATAAGGCAACCATACCCGATAACCATATCTTTTGATATTGAATGAATCTTTTCGGCACCGACGGCATACGAGGGCATGTTGGAGAGTCTCCGATGACGCCCGATACGGTCTTGAAGATTGGCTGGGCATTCGGCAAATCTTTGGGGGACGAAGCGGCCGGCAAGCTGGTGCTGATTGGCAAGGACACCCGCGGCTCCGGCTACATCTTTGAATCCGTACTAGAAGCCGGCTTGGTTTCCGCCGGAGTGAATATCGGTTTGCTCGGCCCGTTGCCGACTCCGGCCATCGCGAATTTGGTTGACAAGCACGATGACGTAGCCGGAGGCCTGGTCATCAGCGCATCGCATAACCCGCACCACGACAACGGCATCAAGTTTTTTTCCGCCTCGGGCGAAAAAATCTCGCGCGCTCAGGAAAAAGAGATTGAAAGGCGGATTGAAGAGCCTTTGCGCATGGTCGATGCGGCCGATTGCGGCAAAGCCCGCCGGATTGACGATGCCGCCGACCAATACATTGAGTTCTGCGTCAAATCCTTTGCCAACGCGGGCGAGCCTTTGTTGCAAGGCATGCGCTTGGTTGTCGATTGCGCAAACGGCGCCGGCTATCACGTAGCGCCGGCGATATATCGCGCGCTGGGCGCGGAAGTGGCGGAGATTGGCGTTGAGCCGAACGGCATCAATATCAATTGCGGTGTCGGCGTCATGGCGCCGCAGCAATTGCGACAACGGGTCATAGACGGAAAGTTTGATTGCGGCATCGCTCTGGACGGCGATGGCGACCGGTTGTTGATGGCGGATTCGCGCGGGCGGCTGATGGACGGCGATGACTTGTTGTTTCTAATCGCCGACTATCGCCACCGCAACAAATCTCTGAACGGCGGCGTGGTCGGCACGCATATGACCAATATCGGGCTGGAGAGAGCCTTTGAGTCGCGCGGCATTCCGTTTGTGCGCGCCGATGTCGGCGACTACTACGTGCTGGAGACGATCAAGAAAAAGCAATGGCAACTCGGAGGGGAGCCGTCCGGGCATCTGGTCTGTCTGGACAAATCAAACAGCTGCGATGCCATCATCAACTCTCTGGTAGCGCTGGACATAGTCCGCAAAAGCAAAAAGACATTCGCGCAACTACTGGAGCCTGTCGTCAGGCATCATCAGGTGCTGATCAACGTACCGATCCAAAAGGGCGCCAATTCCGGCGCCCCGCTGCCGGAAAACAAGGAATTTCGCAAAGTGATATCAACGGCGCAACAAGAGCTCGGAGAAGCCGGGCGCATACTGGTCAGGCTATCGGGCACCGAACCGCTGTTGCGGATTATGGTCGAATCCGAATCGGAAGCCACCGGCCGCGCATTGGCGAACAAGGTCGCCGACCACGCCCGCAAGCATCCCGCCGCCTAAACGGAGATGGTCGCCGCCGCAAACAAACCGCTGGTCGTCGCCAACTGGAAGATGAACGGATCAACGCGGTTTAATTCCGACTGGGTCGCGCGGTTTGTCGCGTTGCCGCGGATAGCGGATGTTGACATCGTCGTTTGCCCGCCCCACCTCTATGTGACGCAGGTGGGAACGCTGCTACAAGATACCGGCGTCGGCCTCGGCGCGCAGAACGCAAACGAGAACCCCGACGGCGCGGTGACCGGCGAAGTGTCGGCAGACATGCTGAGCGACTGCCAGTGTCGCTATGTGATCGTCGGTCACTCCGAACGGCGCAATTTCTTTCTGGAAGACGGCAAGCTGATAGGCAACAAAATGAAAAGAGCGACAGACGCCGGCATCATCCCGATACTATGTGTGGGAGAAACCCGCGCACAACGCGAAGCCGACAAAACAAAAGGCGTCATCCGGCGACAACTTGAAACCGCGCTCGGCGTGACAGGCGATAATATCGGCGAATTTGCCGTGGCCTATGAACCGATTTGGGCGATTGGCGGCAACCGCAGCGCGACACCCGAGCAAGCCGGCGAAGTATGCGATTTTATCCGCGAGCGACTATCTGATACGATAGGCGCGCGTGGCGCGCGGGCGCGCATACTATACGGAGGAAGCGTGAACCGCGATAATGCCCAAAAGCTGTTTGCCCGGCAAAATATAGACGGCGGCTTAATCGGCGGCGCGTCACTCGACAGCGGAGCTTTTCATTTTATTTGCGAAGCGGCCGCTACAAGACTACAATAACGCAAGGAACTTGATATGTATTATTCGCTTTCACTCGGGATAGAGGTTGTCTTATCAATCGTCATTATCCTTCTCATCTTGCTCTGCCGCGGCAAAGGCGCGGATGTCGGCGCGGCTTTTTCGGGCGGCGCATCCGCATCGGTGTTTGGCTCGCGAGGGTCGGTGCCGTTCACCACAAAATTAATCGGCATACTCTGTGCGCTGTTTCTTATAAACAGTTTGGTGTTGACTTATTTCGCCAACCGCAGTGTCGGCGGGAGCAGCGTGATTGACCGGGTAGAGGCGCAAAGCCCCGCCCAAGCGGTCATACCCGACGGCGCTACGGCCAAGGATATATTGGCTCCGCCGCAACAGGAATCACAGCCGGGCAGCGACATTCCCAGATTGCCGACAGAATCGGAGCCGCCCGCCGAGGAAAGCCCGTAACGGATACGCCGCCAAGCGCCTCCGTTGCGGCGCTTGGCAACGGTAAGCGAATACCCGCATAATGATCGTGTTATTGCCGATGTGGTGGAACTGGTAGACACGCTGTCTTGAGGGGGCAGTGGCGTAAGCCGTGCCGGTTCGAGTCCGGCCATCGGCACCATCTTCAACAGTAATACTCCCCCTTGCGGGAGAGTCCCGGGCACACATAGTTATATTTGTATGACTATTTATAAATACTCCCCTTGCGGGAGAGTCTCGGGCACACATAGTTATATTTGTATGACTATTTATAAATACTCCCCCTTGCGGGAGAGTCTCGGGCACACATAGTTATATTTATAGAACTATTTATAAATACTCCCCTTGCGGGAGAGTCGGCGGAGTTACGCTACGCCGGAGGGGAGCGCTGTCTGTGAAGCGCCCCTCTCTGCCGGCGCGAACAAGATACGGCACAGTCCTAAGCAAAGAGTTGAATCAATATGGCTGTCGCTGTAACAATCACAGCCGCTAACGCAAGTGCGGTTGCTACAAACCACTTTATCGTGTCTGCGTGCTGTTTGGCTACTACCGCTTCCAACTCAGATTTCAGCTGATCCAAGTCTTTTTTGGTCGCCATATTGTCCAATGCTTTTTTCATTTCTGACTTGAACTCGGTCAATTCTTTTTGCAACCGATTTATGTCTTTTTGCAACTGCGCTATGTCTTTTTGGGTTTCTGACTTGAACTTGGCTAAGTCTTCTTTTATTGCCAATTCAAACTGGGTTAACTTTTCTCTCAACCGAGCCAATTCTTTTTCCAACCGATCTATGTTTTCTTTGGTTTCCGATTTGAACTCGCCTAACTCTTTCTTCGTCGCCAGATTGGTCAATTCTTTTCTCAACCGAGCCAATTCTTTTTCCAACCGATTTATATTTTCTTTGATCGCTACCTCAAACTTGGCCAACTCTTCTTTCGTCGCCAGATTGTCTAACGCTTCTCTCAACTTGGTCAGCTCTTCTTTCATGACCGATTCAAGATTGGCCAACTCTTCTTTCGTCGCTAACCCGGCCAGCGCTTCTTTCATAGCCGACTCAAACTTGTCTAACTCTTCTTTCCACTGAGCCCTGTTTTCTTTGAGCGCTAACTCAAACTTGTCAAATTCTTTTTGAGTCACTGCTTCAAACTTGGCAAACTCTTCTCTGGTTAGCAGAGTGCGCAGATGTCTGCGCACCAGCACAAGTTGCTCGTTGGCAATCGCGTCTGCTTTCTGTTTGTCAAAGCCTGCGTCGGTCAAGTTATCGACGGGGTCATAAGCAACCCCCGCCGTATCTTCTACTTTTAAGTTTTTAGGTTTTTTCATAACTATCCTCCATATTGGATAATAACACTAACTCAAAGACTATAGTCAACAGCCTTGTGCCCGATAGTAGCGTTACTTGCGGAGCGTCGTCATGGCGCTCCCCCGGCGGGAGAGTCGGCGGAGTTACGCTACGCCGGAGGGGAGCGCTGTCTGTGAAGCGCCCCTCTCTGCCGGCGCGAACAAGATACGGCACAGTCCTAAGCAAAGAGTTGAATCAATATGGCTGTCGCTGTAACAATCACAGCCGCTAACGCAAGTGCGGTTGCTACAAACCACTTTATCGTGTCTGCGTGCTGTTTGGCTACTATTGCTTTGAACTTGGCTTCCAACTCAGATTTCAGCTGATCCAAGTCTTTTTTGGTCGCCATATTGTCCAATGCTTTTTTCATTTCTGACTTGAACTCGGTCAATTCTTTTTGCAACCGATTTATGTCTTTTTGCAACTGCGCTATGTCTTTTTGGGTTTCTGACTTGAACTTGGCTAAGTCTTCTTTTATTGCCAATTCAAACTGGGTTAACTTTTCTCTCAACCGAGCCAATTCTTTTTCCAACCGATCTATGTTTTCTTTGGTTTCCGATTTGAACTCGCCTAACTCTTTCTTCGTCGCCAGATTGGTCAATTCTTTTCTCAACCGAGCCAATTCTTTTTCCAACCGATTTATGTTTTCTTTGATCGCTACCTCAAACTTGGCCAACTCTTCTTTCGTCGCCAGATTGTCTAACGCTTCTCTCAACTTGGTCAGCTCTTCTTTCATGACCGATTCAAGATTGGCCAACTCTTCTTTCGTCGCTAACCCGGCCAGCGCTTCTTTCATAGCCGACTCAAACTTGTCTAACTCTTCTTTCCACTGAGTCCTGTTTTCTTTGAGCGCTAACTCAAACTTGTCAAATTCTTTTTGAGTCACTGCTTCAAACTTGGCAAACTCTTCTCTGGTTAGCAGAGTGCGCAGATGTCTGCGCACCAGCGCAAGTTGCTCGTTGGCAATCGCGTCTGCTTTCTGTTTGTCAAAGCCTGCGTCGGTCAAGTTATCGACGGGGTCATAAGCAACCCCCGCCGTATCTTCTACTTTTAAGTCTTTAGTTTTTTTCATAATTATTTACACCTCCATATTGGATAATAACACTAACTCAAAGACTATAGTCAATAGCCTTCATGCCGGATAGTAGCGCTACTTTAGGAGATGCAGTCATCGGATAGGACAGGCGGCATAGATTGTCTGACGAACGGTCTAATCGCCCGATTCACGGTGTGATTTTTCTGTGCAAAATTGCTCGCATTACCGTAGTGCCGTCATGGCTCTCCCCGGCGAGAAAGTCGGCAGAGCAGAGTCCGCCGTACGGACGGCATGCGCTGCTTATCCTTTCCAACTCTCCCACAAGGGGAGAGTATTGCCTGCCACAAGGAAGCGTGTTAGCGCAAGTCTTGCGATGAGATTGCTCGCGCTACCGCAGAGGCCCCTCAAGAAAGACGCGCAACCGCAAGAACAAGTTCGTCTGGCGAACGCATTCCGTCGCGCCATTCGTATTCGCCCTCGCCGGACTCATGCCCGCCCCGCAGTTGAAAACATACGGCTTCCTCTGCGGAATCATGTCAAATGTCGTCCTGACTAGTTCGTTAAGTTTATCGTTATTCGACGCATCGGTCAGCGAAAAGGGAATCCCGTTGTCCCGAAACACCTCTATCAAAAGATGTTCGCCGCCAATCGCGACGTTCAAACTGCCGCTGTGACTGATGGCCCCGTCAATGTAGCCATCCTCGCGGCGGTATCGCCCCAAAACCGCATTCGCATAAGCCGCCGCCGCAGGGCCAAGGGTGGCGGGGTGCAGATCCTCTATGTCCCGAAAGCCGGCAACAAGACCTTGCACCAGCGGCGACAGAGCCGCCGGAAACGCATATTCCGCTCCGAACACCTCATCGCACAACGGCGCGCCCCCGCTAAAAAAGCAACCGTCATGACTCATCCCATCCGTTCCGCCCGAAGTCAGCGGGATTTCGCATTTGATCGGGGAAGTAGTGGTGGAAGCAGTCCACCCTTGGCTCAGGCATGCGCTAACCGCCTCCCGCTGGGCGCGGTTCAAATCCGGCGCGGCAACGCAGTCCGGCCATGCGCCGATGTGCGAGTCCAAATCGCAGGAGCATTCATACTCGCCGTCTATGTTTTTGTCGGGCGGATAGCCGCCGGGGGCGGCCCCATCGCGGTCGCAGTTTGCCACAAAACGATCTTTGACAAGGACTCCGCCGACGACTCTGACACTGGGATGTTCCGCCGCTTTCGGGAAAACCGGCGGGTCGCCAAACATGGTCACGCAAGACGGCTCATAGGCGGTGTCGTCTCTGCGGCGGATCCAGCAATATGTTGCGCCTACTATGCCGACGCTGTTGTATACTCTGGAGGGAATTTCGCAGACTATCCACGGGATTGAGGGCGTTGTTGTGGGAGCGTTGCTTCCTTCCTACCCCGCGCGCTCACAATCCTCCATAATCGCCACCGAGTCATCGGGAATGCAACCGGACTCATCGGGAGCGAGACCGCCAAATGATTTCGTCACGTACGTCTGTCCTGCGGGGCATGGTTCGGTTTGCGCCGACGCGTTGTTCGCGGCAAATGCGCAAGCGAGGATTATCGCCGCGCAAATCCCGCAAATTTTAAGGGCGGCGGCAGTATTAATAATTTGTCGTTTCATAGCATTTCTCCATATGGTTTGTATCTCGCGAATATAGTTGCGCAATAAGTCGCGCCATAAACAATCCGCAACAACTCAAAAAGCCACAAACAATTGATCGAGGACACACAAACAGTTGATGGAGCACAAACAATATAAGAAACCACAAACAACTGAGTGTTGTTTGTGCTCGTATATCGTTTGTGCCTCATTAAATTGTTGTTTGTGCTCTCATTACCGTGCCTCATTAAGTGTTGTTTGTGCCTCATTAAACGTTGTTTGCGCGCATATTCGGGGGACACACGAATCCGAGCATGATCGGACATCCCGCAAGAACACCGCCCGCGCAAGGCATCCCCCGAACCTCGTGCCGGCGCCAAGCGCGCGCTCCTCGCCGCAGAGGCGCGGAGTCCGGGGCACAGGCGACGTACGATGCGGCGAGGGATGACGACCGGCACCCATGACCATCATCGCAGCGGCCCCTCAAGGAAAACGCGCAAGCGCAAGAACAAGTTCGTCTGGCGAACGCATTCCGTCGCGTCATTCGTATTCGCCCTCGCCGGAATCATGCCCGCTCCGCAGTTGAAAACATACCGAACCGACTCCTCCTCTTCCGGAAAGGCGTAGTCTTCTCCGAACACCTCCTCGCACAGCGGCGCGCCCCCGCTAAAAAAGCAACCGTCATGATTCATATTCGTCTCGCCCGAAGTCAGCGGGATTTCGCATTTGATCGGGGAGGTGGTGGTGGAAATAGTCCACCCTTGGCTCAGGCATGCGCTAACCGCCTCCCGCTGGGCGCGGTTCAAATCCGGCGCGGCAACGCAGTTCGGCCAGTCGCCGAAGTGCGAACCCGGATCGCAGGAGCATTCGGTTTCGCCGTTGAGGTTGTGGGCCGGCGGATAGCCGCCGGGGACTTCCCCGTCGCGGTCGCAGTTTGCGACAAAGGAACCCGGACTGGCGCTGAACCCGTCGGTTTCAAGGTTGGGGTGGTCCTCCGCCCTCGGAAAAACCGGCGGGTCGCCAAACATGGTCGCGCAAGACGGCTCCGGGACGGAGGCGTCGCGGATAATCCAGCAGTAGGGGGACGCAGAACTGCCTGTTGCGCTATAGACATCGACGGGAGTGCCGCAGATCAGCGACGGTACCGAGGGGGCTGATGCGAAAGCGCTGAGTGTTGCCCACCCCGCCTTTTCACAATCACTCACAATCTTCGCCAGATTATCGGCAACGCAACCGGTATCTCCTCCCCCCGGTTTCGTCAATCGCGTTTGCCCGTCGGAGCATGGGGTTTGCGCCTGCGCCTGACCGCAGACGGCGCACATGGCGAGCAAAACCGGCAACCAAAGGCTCCGCCGCGTCATCGCCGCGCAAATCCCGCAAATGTTAAGGGCGGCGGCGGTATTAATAATTTGTCGTTTCATAGTATTTCTCCATATGGTTTGTATCTCGCGAATGCGGTTGCGCAATGAGTCGCGCCATAAACAATCCGCAACAACTCAAAAAGCCACAAACAATTGATCGAGGACACACAAACAGTTGATGGAGCACAAACAATATAAGAAACCACAAACAACTGAGTGTTGTTTGTGCTCGTATATCGTTTGTGCCTCATTAAGTGTTGTTTGTGCTCTCATTACCGTGCCTCATTAAGTGTTGTTTGTGCCTCATTAAACGTTGTTTGCGCACATATTCGGGGGACACACGAATCCGAGCACAATCGGACATCCCGCAAGAACACCGACCGCGCAAGACATTCCCCGAACCTTGTGCCGACGCCTGTCGCGCGCTCCCCTCGCCGGCGAGGCGCCGAATCCGGGGCACAGGCGACAGACGATGCGGCGAGGGATGACGACCGGTATCCGTGACTATCATCGCAACGGCCCCTCCAGAAAGACGCGCAACCGCAACAGCAGGGCCGGATCCGAATCTGGTTCCTGCTGTGCGAGAACGCATTCCGTCGCGCCATTCGTATTCGCCCCCGCCGGAGACATGCCCTCGCCGCAGTTAAAAACATACGGATCAATCTGCGGAATCATGTCAAACGCCGCGGTAACCAACCCGGGCAATGCCGCAAGACGCGCCGCATGATCTATCCCGCTTGCGGAAAAATCAAAAGGAATCCCATGGTCTGTGGAGAACACTTTCTCCAGCACCGAAACGGCAATGGTTCTGTTATTATCGTCGGAGTTGGCCTCTATGTTGGCAAGCGGGCCGGCAAGATAGTTCGTGTCGCGGATGTATCGCGCCAGAACCGCATCCCGATAAACTCCCGCCGCGGTTTTGATATGCGCGGAATTCCCGGAGAGGTCGGCAATGGCCTTAAAGCCGTTGAAAAGCATCTCCGCCAATCCCGAAAGCATTCTGGCGGGAAAGGCGTATTCTTCTCCGAACACCTCCTCGCACAGCGGCGTGTCCGTGCCCGTGCTCGCGATAACAAAGCAGCCGTCATAATCCGTATCTGTCTCGACCGAAGTCAGCGGGATTTCGCATTTGACGGCGGCGGTGGCAGTGGAAATATTCCACCCTTGGCTCGGGCATGCGCGAACCGCCTCCCGCTGGGCGCGGGTCAAATCCGGCGCGGCAACGCAGTCCGGCCATGCGCCGATGTGCGAGTCCAAATCGCAGGAACATTCGTATTCGCCGTTGAGGTTGTGGTCCGGCGGATAGCCGCCGGGGACGGTCCCATCGAGGTCGCAGTTTGCGGCAAAGATAATTGGGCCGGCGGTGACCCCGTCGGTTTCAACATTGGGGTGGTCCGATGCTTTTGGAAACCTCGGCGGGACGCCAAACATGTCCGCGCAAGAAGGATCGCTGGCGGCAGTGCCGCGGAGAATCCAGCAAAATGTTGCGGTGGCTCTGTTGTGTAGGTTGGAGGGAATGCCGCAGACCACCCACGGGCTTGAGGGCGCTGTTGTGGGAGCATCGAGTCCTAACCAGCCCGCTTTCTCACAATCCTCCATAATCGCCAGCGCGTCATCGGGAACGCAACCGGGTTCATCGGGAACGGGATCCCCCCATACTTTCGTCAATAGCGTTTGCCCTTCGGGGCATGTGGTTTGCGCCTGCGCTGATGCGCTGTTCGCGGCGAACGCGCAAGTCAATACGAGCATCATCGCCGCGCAAATCCCGCGCGTTTTAAGGGCGGCGGCAGTATTAATAATTTGTCGTTTCATAGCATTTCTCCATATGGTTTGTATCTCGTGAATATAGTTGCGCAATAAGTCGCGCCATAAACAATCCGCAAACAGTTCTAGGGGACACATGAATCCGGGCATAATCGGACATCCCGCAGGAAGACCGCCCGCGCAAGGCATCCCCCGAACCTCGTGCCGGCGCCAAGCGCGCGCTCCCCTTGCCGCAGAGGCGCGGAGTCCGGGGCACAGGCGACGTACGATGCGGCGAGGGATGGCGACCGGCACCCATGACCATCATCGCAACGGCCCCTCCAGAAAGACGCGCAAGCGCAAGAACAAGTTCGTCTGGCGAACGCATTCCGTCGCGCCATTCGTATTCGCCCTCGCCGGAATCATGCCCGCCCCGCAGTTGAAAACATACGGCTCCCGAACCGGAATCTCCTCAAACGCCGCCCTGATAGCCTCCATAAGTTTCGCATCGGTGTTCGCCTCGCCCGGCGAAAAGGGAATCCCGTTGTCCTGAAACACTTCCGCCAAAAGAAATTTGCCGCCAATCGCGGTGCGCAAACTGCCGCGGTGACTGATGGCCCCGTCAATGTAGTTTGATTCGCCGCGGTATCGCCCCAAAACCGCATCCGCATAAGCCGCCGCCGCAGCGCCATAAGTGTCGGTTTGCAGATCCCCTACGTTCCGAAAGCCGTCAACAAGACCTTGCGCCAGCGGCGACAGAGCCGCCGGAAAGGCGTATTCCGCTCCGAACACCTCATCGCACAACGGCGTACCCCCGCTAAAAAAGCAACCGTCATGACTCATCCCATCCGTTCCGCCCGAAGTCAGCGGGATTTCGCATTTGATCGGGGAAGTAGTGGTGGAAACAGTCCACCCTTGGCTCAGGCATGCGCTAACCGCCTCCCGCTGGGCGCGGTTCAAATCCGGCGCGGCAACGCAGTCCGGCCATGCGCCGATGTGCGAGTCCAAATCGCAGGAGCATTCATACTCGCCGTCTATGTTTTTGTCGGGCGGATAGCCGCCGGGGACCGCGCCGTTGCGGTCGCAGTTTGCGACAAAGACATTCGGACTGGTGCTGACCCCGTCGGTCTGAACATTGGGATGGTCCGCCGTCCTCGGAAACACCGGCGGGTCGCCAAACATGTTCACGCAAGACGGCTCCCGGATGGAAGCGCCGCGGAGAATCCAGCAAGATGTCGCGCCTGTAAAGCCTGTTTCGTTAAAGAGTTGGGAGGGAAGGCCGCAGACCACCCACTTCAATGAGGGCGTTGTTGTGCCGGCGTTGAGTCCTAACCATCCCGCCTCCTCACAATCCTCCATAATCGCCACCGCGTCATCGGGAACGCAACCGGTATCGGAAACGCCGCCGCCAAATGATTTCGAGAGTCGCGTTTCCCCTTCGTTGGGGCATGGTTCGGTTTGCGCCGACGCGTTGTTCGCGGCGAAAGCGCAAGCGCACATCATCGTCGCGCAGATCCCATAAATTTTAAGGGGGGCGGCGGTATTAATAATTTGTCGTTTCATAGTTCGTTTCATAGTATTTCTCCGATGGTTTGTATCTCGCGAATGCGGTTGCGCAATGAGTCGCGCCATAAACGATTCGCAAACAATTGATGGAGCACAAACAACCGAGTGTTGTTTGTGCTCTTATTACCGCGCCTCATTAAAATGTTGTTTGCGCGGATTCCAAGGGGCAAACGAATCCGAGCGTCATCGGATCTCCCGCGCGAAGACTGACCGCGCAAGCCATCCCCTAATCCTCGCGCCGGCGCCAAGCGCGCGCGCCCCTCGCGAGAGAGGCGCGGAGTCCGAGCCGCGGGCGACGAACGATGCGAAGGATGGCGAGCGGTATCCATTGCCGTCATCGCAGCGGGCCCTCCAGAAAGACGCGCAGCCGCAAGAACAAGTTCGTCTGGCGAACGCATTCCGTCGCGCCATTCGTATTCGCGCTCGCCGGAGCCATGCCCGGCCCGCAGTTGAAAACATACGGCTCAATCTGCGGAATCATGTCAAACGTCGCCCGGATGAGCGCGATAAGACTCTCATTGTCGTCCGTCGCGTCGGCCAGCGAAAAGGGAATCCCGTTGGCCCGGAATACTTCTATCAAAACGAATCCGCCGTTGACGAACTCGGCTTTCAATTGTCTTCGGTGATCGCCGATGGCTCCGTTAATATAGCCATCCTCGCGGCGGTAGCGCCCCAAAACCGCGTCCGCATAAGCCGCCGCCGCCGCGGCAATGGCGCCGGCGCGCAGAGTATCTATGAGCCGAAAGCCGTCGACAAGACCTTGCACCTGCGGCGGCAGAGAATCCGGAAAGGCATATTCCGCTCCGAACGCATCGGCGCACAACGGCGCGCCCCCGCTAAAAAAGCAACCGGGATACTTCGTCCCGTCGCCCGAAATCAGCGGAATCTCGCATTGGATAGGGGAGGTGGTGGTGGAAATAGTCCACCCCTGATTCGTGCATGCGCGAACCGCCTCCCGCTGGGCGCGGGTCAGAGTCGGCGCGGCAACGCAGTCCGGCCATTCGCCGATGTGCGAGTTCAAATCGCAGGAACATTCGGTTGCGCCGCCTATGTTGTGGGTCGGCGGATAGCCGCCGGGGACGGCCCCATCACGATTGCAGTTTGCCACAAAGGCCCCCGGACTAGGGGTGCTCCCGTCGGTGTTGAGATTGGGGTGGTCCGCCGCTTTCGGAAAAACCGGCGGGTTGCCATACATGTTCGCGCAATTCAGCAGACGGAAAGAGTCGCCGCGGATAATCCAGCAGAAGGGAGATGCCTCACTGCCTGTTTCGGTATAGAGTTGGGAGGGAATGCCGCAGGTCACAAACTGTGCATTGGGTTCTGTTGTGGTAGTGTCGAGTCCCGCCCACCCTGCTTTCTCGCAATCCCTCATAATCGCCACCGCGTCATTAGGAACGCAACCGGTATCATCGGGAACGCCAAAGCCAATTTCTTTCGTCAATCGCGTTTGCCCTGCGGGGCATTCGGCTTGCGTTTGCGCCGATGCGCTGTTCGCGGCGAATGCGCAAGCGAGCATCATCGCCGCGCAGATTGCATAGAGGCGCGGAGCCCGAGCCACGGGCGACGGGCGATGCGAAGGATGACGACCGATACCCATCATCGCAGCGGTCCCTCCAGAAAGACGCGCAACCGCAACCGCAGGCTGTCTCCCAAGTCTATGCGCATCGTGGCGGCGGCGCTGCTCTCTATGCCATCGCTGACGGTGAATCGAAACGAGGCATAGTTTTGCGCAGGCTCGGTGCCATCGGCATCTTGATAGTAGGTGAGCGTGGGGATGTCGGACACATCCACTACGTTGTTTTGGCCCGAGCCGGATGTCACCAGCGCGTCGCCGTCTATCAACAGTGTGCCTTTGTTCGGCGCGCCGGTAATCGTGATGCTTGCCAGAGCGCCGCCGTCCGCATCGGCAAAGCGGAAGTCGCTCGCCTTAAACGCATAGGGAGCCGCTGCGGTGGTTGAAGTAGACACGAGCACCGTGCTGGGCAAAGCCCTCGGCGCGGCATTGATGCGCACCGAGGCGCCGCAGAGCGGGCCCTCGCGTCTCGGGGTGGCGTGGTGGTCCATAAAGGCGGCGCAGGCGCGTATGTGCCTGCCCGCCCGGGCCTGGGCCTGGGTCAGGACGAAGGCGGCGGCGGTGGCGCCCGCTATGTTGGCAAAGCCGCCGGAGGCGCTGGCGGATTGTTGCCACTGCCAGGTCAATGTGCTCTCGTCTATGCCGTTGGGCTCCGCTATGCCATGGATGCGGGCCCGCAATTCGCTGCCCTCGGCGTAGACGGAGGCCAAGACAACATTGGGTACGCTTACCTGGGGCCCGCCGGCGGCGGCGGCCTGTTCCGCTTGCGCCAGACGGATGCGGGCGAAGCCGCTTCTGGCGCTGGTCTTGTCGGCGGCGGGGTCGCCGCCCGGGCCGTCGCCATCGTCCGTCACCAGGAATCCGAACCTGCCATAGACGACCTCCAAATCGTCGACGGGGGACGGTTGCTGTCCCGATGCCGGCCAGTAAGCGAGGGCGCCGGCCTCCAGTTGCGCCGCTGTGACGGTCGTGGGGACGGTGGCGGAGGTCAGGGCGTTGCCACTCAGGGTCAGGGTGCCCGCGCTCATGCCCAGACTGTCTATGGGCAGGTTTCTCACCATGATGGCGGCCAGACTGTCGTCATCGTCATCGTCGAATGTAAAGTCTTGCGGGCGGAACTTATAGGGGGCGCTTTCGTTGGCGCCGACGGACACTGAGATTCTGGAGTCCACCACCACCGGCGCATCGTTGGTGTTGGCGACCGGCTCGGTGGTGAGGCAGAGATTTTCCCGGTTGCCGTCGTCATCGTCGAACATGGCGCAGACGCGGATGCGACTGCCCACATGCTCCTGGCGGGGAGTCCAGGTGGCATCGGTGTTGTCTTCTATGATGGCGAAGTTCCCGTCGCCCTGGTTGTCGTGACTCCATTGCCAACTTATGGTCGATCCGAGATTGTCGACGCCATCGGGGTCTTCTATGTCCAGAGCGCGCAATGTCACGGTGCTGTCCTCAGGCGGCGCGCCGGTCAGTTCGGTCCCGAGAGAGACGAGCCTCAGCACGCCGGTGGCGTTCTGCGCCTGCGCCTGGGCGCACAGCGCAAGCAGCGCGAACAAGGCCGGCAGGATGAGCGGGCGGAGGCTGCGCGCCATCGTTGCCCGTCGGCGCAGGGCGAGCGCTCGGAAGCCGCGCCTGCCGAATGCGGCGCGGCGGCGGGAAATTAAACTTGTCGTTTTCATGGCATTTTCTCCTATGACAGTCTGTGCGCGGTCGGCGGCCATTCCGCCATAAGCGCGAATCGTTTTGCAAGCGCCTTGGGCGCTTGTCTTGCGGGCGGCGGCGCAAGTCGCGCCGGCTTGAGTCCTGACCATCCCTTGTCCTCGCAATCCCTCAGAATCTTTAGCGCGTCATCGGCTACGCAACCGGTATCGGAAACGCCAAAGCCAAAGACTTTCGTCAATCGCGTTTGCCCTGCGGGGCATTCGGCTTGCGTTTGCGCCGACGCGCTGTTCGCGGCGAATGCGCAAGCGAGCATCATCGCCGCGCAGATTGCACAGAGGCGCGGAGCCCGAGCCACGGGCGACGGACGATGCGAAGGATGGCGAGCGGTATCCATTGCTGTCATCGCAACGGCCCCTCCAGAAAGACGCGCAAGCGCAACCGCAGGCTGTCCCCCAAGTCTATGCGCATCGTGGCGGCGGCGCTGCTCTCTATGCCATCGCTGACGGTGAATCGAAACGAGGCATAGTTTTGCGCAGGCTCGGTGCCATCGGCATCCTGATAATAGGTGATCGCGGAGATGTCGGACACATCCACTGCGTTGTTTTGGCCCGAGCCGGATGTCACCAGCGCGTCGCCGTCTATCAACAGTGTGCCTTTGTTCGGCGCGTTGATGATAGTGACGCTTGCCAGGGCGCTGCCGTCCGCGCCGCTGCCGATGTCCGCATCGGCAAAGCGGAAGTCGCTCGCCTGAAACACATAGGGCGCCGCTGCGGTGGTCGAAGTGGATACGAGCACCGCGCTGTCCATGGCCCTCGGCGCGCTATTGATGCGCACCGAAGGGCTGCAGATGGGCCCCTCCGGATTCGAGAGGGCATCCATAAAGGCGGCGCAGAGGCGGATGTACATGCCCGTCTGGGCCTGGGTCAGGGTGAAGTTGTCATCGGTCGCGCCCGCTATGTCGGCAAAGGGGCCCTCGGCGCTGGCGGACAGTTGCCATCGCCAGGCCAGGGTGCTGGTGTCTACGCCGTTGTCGTCGTTCAGTGTGTTCTGGCTGGCGAGCAGCCGGGTGCCCTGGCGGGGTTGCCGGACGGTGACAAACTGGGTGCCGTGCTGGTTCACTATGGCCTCCCTTATTTGGGGCATGCCGATGGCGGGGGCCTGCACTGAGGATACCAGACGGATTTGCATGCCTCTCGACCGGGCGCCGATTTTGTCGGCGTTGACATCGCCGGCCGGGCCGTCGCCATCGTCCGTAACATTGAAGAAGAAGGATGCATAGTGGGCAGTGGAGTCCGCGGGGTCGGTGGGTTGCTGGCCCGTCGGCGGGTGCCAGGTAAGGGCGCGGGCCCGCAGTTGGGCCGCTGTTACGGTCGTGGGGACGGTGCTGCTGGTCAGGGTCACGCCATTCAGGATCATGGTTCCGACAGTGCGCTGGTTGGCGCCGGGGGTCAGGGGCAGGCTGCGCACGACCGCGCTTTCCAGCATGTCGTTATCATCGTCGTCAAACGTGAAGTCCTGCGGGCGGAATGCGTAGGGGGCGCTGGCATCGGCGGCGACGCTGACCGCGACAAAGTTGCGCTTGGGCGCCGGCGCATCGTTGGTGTTGGCGACCGGCTCGGTGGTGAGGCAGAGATTTTCCCGGTTGCCGTCGTCATCGTCGAACATGGCGCAGACGCGGATGCGACTGCCCACATGCTCCTGGCGGGGAGCCCAGGAGGCCTCAGTTCTGTCTATGATGTTGTCAAATACCCCGTCGCCCTGGTTGTCGTGACTCCATTGCCAACTTATGGTCAAGCCGATATTGTCGATGCCATCGGGATCCTCTATGTCAAAACTGCGCAATGCTATGGTTCTGTCCTCAGGCGGCGCGCCGGTCAGTTCGGCGTTGCCAGGGGGGAACGTCAGCGCGCCGGTGGCGTTCTGCGCCTGCGCTTGTGCGCACAGCGCAAACAGCGCGAGCAAGGCCGGCAGGATGAGCGAGCGGAGGCTGCGCACCATCGTTGCCCGTCGGCGCAGGGCGAGCGCTCGGAAGCCGCGCCTGCCGAATGCGGCGCGGCGGCGCAAGGGAATCAAAGTTTGTCGTTTCATGGCATTTTCTTCTATGACAGTCTGTGCGCGGTCGGCGGCCGTTCCGCCATCAGCGCGAATCGTTTTGCAAGCGCCTTGGGCGCTTGTCTTGCGGGCGGCGGCGCAAGTCGCGCCGGCTTGAGTCCTGACCATCCCTTGTCCTCGCAATTCCTCAGAATCTTTAGCGCGTCATCGGCTACGCAACCGGTATCGGAAACGCCAAAGCCAATGACTTTCGTCAATCGCGTTTCTCCTTCGGGGCATTCGGTTTGCGCCGACGCATGGTTCGCGGCAAATGCGCAAGCGAGCATCATTGCCGCGCAGATTGCACAGAGGCGCGGAGTCCGAACCACGGGCGACGGGCGATGCGAGGGATGACGTGTGTTTCCTATCATCGCAGCGGCCCCTCCAGGAAGACGCGCAACCGCAACCGCAGGCTGTCTCCCAAGTCTATGCGCATCGTGGCGGCGGCGCTGCTCTCTATGCCATCGCTGACGGTGAATCGGAATTGGGCATAGTTTTGCGCAGGCTCGGTGCCATCGGCATCCTGATAGTAGGTGAGCGTGGGGATGTCGGACACATCCACTACGTTGTTTTGGCCCGAGCCGGATGTCACCAGCGCGTCGCCGTCTATCAACAGTGTGCCTTTGTTCGGCGCGTTGATGATCGTGACGCTTGCCAGAGCGCTGCCGGTCGCGCCGCTGCCGCCGTCCGCATCGGCAAAGCGGAAGTCGCTCGCCTTAAATGCATAGGGCGCCGCTGCGGTGGCTGAGGTAGACACGAGCACCGTGCTGGGCAAAGCCCTCGGCGCGGCATTGATGCGCACCGAAGGGCCGCAGAGCGGGCCCTCCCGCGCCGGGCTTGTGGGGTGTTGGTCCATAAAACTGACGCAGGCGCGGATGTGCCTGCCCGCCCGGGCCTGGGCCTGGGTCAGGGTGAAGGCGGCCTCATCACCGCCCTCGGCGGTCGCGCCCGCTATGTTGACAAAGCCGCGGTCGGCGCTGGCGGATTGTTGCCATTGCCAGATCAATGTGCTCTCGTCTATGCCGTTGCGCTCGACTATGCCGTGGACGCGGGCCAGCAGTTCGCTGCCCTCGGGGTAGGCGGCGGCCGCGGCAACATTGGCCACTATTATCTGGGGCCCGCCGGTGGCGGCAGCCTGTTGCGTCTGCACCAGGCGGATGCGGATGGAGCCGTTGGCGGCGCTGGTCTTGTCGGCGTTGACATCGCCGCCCGGGCCGTCGCCATCGTCCGTCACATGGAAGCTGAACCTGACATATGTAGCCTCCAGCTCGTTGATGTCGGTGGGTTGCTGGCCCGATGCCGGCCAGTATGTCAGGGCGCCGGCCTGCAGCTGCGCCCTTGTTATGGCCTCTGCGGGGGCGGCGGTCAGGGCGGTGCCATCCAGGGCCATGGTGCCCGCGCTCATGCCCGAGCCGGGCAGCACTCCTATCAATGTGACGCTTTCCAGGCCGTCGCCATCGTCATCGGCGAACGCAAAGTCCTGCGGGCGGAACCTATAGGGAGCGCTTTCGCTGGCGCCGACGGACACCGAGATTCTAGGAGTCAGACCCACCGGCGCATCGTTTACGTTTATGACCGGCAAGGTGTCGGCGCATGCATTTTCCCTGGAGCCGCGGTCATCGGTGAAACTGAGGCAGCCGCGGATGCGACTGCCCACATGCTCCTGGGCGGGAGACCATGCGGCATCATGATTGTCTATGATGTTGGCGAAGTTCCCGTCGCCCTTGTTGTCGTGGCTCCATGCATAGCTCGCGGTCAGGCCAGATCTGGAGGAGCCATCTGGGTCTTCCAGACGCGAGTCAGCCAGGAGCAGGCTCCTGCCCTCCTCTGGCGCGCCTGTCAGGGGGATGAAACCTGGCACTGTCAGTCTGATGGTGGCCGGGTCATTGACATTGGCGACCGCAGTGTCCAGTTGCAGGCAACGGCGCTCGGAATTGCCGCCGCCATCGGCAAACGATGCGCAGACGCGCAGAAACTTGTCCACCTGGGGATCATCAGGCGCGAAGGCGGCGGCGGTGGCGCCCATGATGTCGGCGTAGGCGCCGCCGTTGCTGTCGGCCTGGCTCCACTGCCAGCTGATGGCGCCGATATTGGCGGGGGGGTTGCTGTCCGGGTCGGTCACGCTGCCCTGGGATGCGGTGATGGGGCTTTCCTCGGTGGGGGCGGTGATGCCGCTGGCGTAGGCCACGGCGGGCGCGCCGGCGGCATTGCGGGCATTGGTCAGGTTGATGGTGAGCGTGGCTGCGGACGCGGCGACGTTGATGCCGATGGGGGTGCCGTCAAGGCCGGTGGCGGCGACGCCGGTGTCTATGACCCAGTAGGTGAATGAGTCATAGTTGTCCATTTGGGTTGCGCCGTCGGCAGGGTAGTAGGCCAGATTGCGCAGTTGCGCCAGACTGAGATTGGTGTTCCGGGCTATGGTGACGGTCTCGCCCACAACCGCCAGAGCGCCCGCTGTGGGCAGGGTGGCTATGCGGATGCCGTTTATGGTGTCGGGCGGCACATCCTCATCGGCCGTTATGGGAAAGTCGCCGAGGTCAAAGGGGTGCGGGGCGGAGGAGCTGGCATTGGCGGGCACATTGACTGTGGAGTCGCCGCCGACGGGGGCATCGCTGGCGTTGATGACCGTCACCGCGGGGGAGCAGACCCTCTCCATTTTGGGAGTGGCGAACATGTCGGTGTAACTGAAGCAGACGCGTATCCGCCTGCCCACATGCGCCTGCAGGGGGGTGAAGATGTGGCTGGTCGCGCCCTCTATGGGATTGTTGCTCTGTTGCCATTCCCAGGCGATGGTGCTGGTGTTGATGCCATCGTCATCCATGACGGCGCTGGCGGCCGAGAGCCGCTGGTCCTCATTCCAGGTGTCCATGGCGGTGCGGTCGGCGGCGGTGATGTTGATGGCGCCGGTGGGGGCCGAATTCATTGGAACCACTACCACCGGCACCACAGTGTCTATGCGAACGCTGCCTCCTTGGTGCAAAGTCCTTGTGTTTTCTGTGGATGACTGGCCTCCGGCCCGCACCGTGAATTTTATGAGGGCATAGCCGTTAAGCGCCTGCGCGCCCGCCGCCGGATAGTAGGTGATGGTGCCTATGTCGGCGGCTGCCACGGTCTGGCCGACGCGGGCGGCGGATGATCCCACCCTGAAGGTGCCCTTGCTGGAATCGGGCAGCGGGGCTGTGAAGGTGATGCTCTGGAGGGCGTCGCGTTCGGCATCGGTGAATGAGAAGTCGCTGGCGCTGAATCTGTACGGGTTGTCGGCGTCGGCGTCGGTCGGCACCTTGACGCTGCTGGTGCCGGGCACCGGCGGCGCGGCGCGGACGACATCAGCGCCCGCCCAGATTTGAGCGCATAGCGCGAACACAACCAGCGCCCAGAATCGGCCGCCCGTTAATGCGGCGCGGCGGGAGCGGGGAATTAAAGTTTGTCGTTTCATGGCATTTTCTCCTATGACAGTCTGTGCGCGGTCGGCGGTCGTTCCGCCATAAGCGCGAATCGTTTTGCAAGCGCCTTTGGGGTTTGTCTTGCGGGCGGCGGCGCAGGTCGCGCCGGTTCGGGCGCGACCTGCGGCGCCGCCTTCAATGACAATATTCGCTTGTGCGCGTGGGTTTGCCATCATCGCAGCGGCCCCTCCAGAAAGACGCGCAGCCGCAAGCGCAGGCTGCTCCCCAAGTCTATGCGCATCGCGGCGGGCGCAAGTCGCGCCGGTTCGGGCGCGACCATCGGCGCCGCCTTCAATGACAATATTCGCTTGCGCGCGCGTGTTTCCTATCATCGTAGCGGCCCCTCCAGGAAGACGCGCAGCCGCAAGCGCAGGCTGCTCCCCAAGTCTATGCGCATCGTGGCGGGCGCAGGTCGCGCCGGTTCGGGCGCGACCATCGGCGCCGCCTTCAATGGCAATGCTCGCTTGTGCGCGTGTGTTTGCCATCATCGCAGCGGCCCCTCCAGGAAGACGCGCAGCCGCAAGCGCAGGCTGCTCCCCAAGTCTATGCGCATCGCGGCGGGCGCAAGTCGCGCCGGTTCGAGCGCGACCATCGGCGCCGCCTTCAATGACAATATTCGCTTGTGCGCGTGGGTTTGCCATCATCGCAGCGGCCCCTCCAGAAAGACGCGCAGCCGCAAGCGCAGGCTGCTCCCCAAGTCTATGCGCATCGCGGCGGCGCTGCTGCTCTCTATGCCATCGCTGACCGTGAATCGGAATTGGGCGTAGTCTCGCGTGGGTTCATGCGGACCGTCCGCCGGATAGTAGGTGATCGCGGAGATGTCGCCTGCCTCTACCGCGTTGTTTTGGCCCGAGCCGGATGTCACCAGCGCGTCGCCGTCTATCAACAAGACGCCCTGGTTCGGCGCGTTGATGATCGTGACGCTTGCCAGAGCGCCGCCGGCCGCGCCGCTGCCGATGTCCGCATCGGCAAAGCGGAAGTCGCTCGGCTTAAAGTAGTAGGGCGCCGCCGCGGTGGCCGTGGTGGATACGAGTACCGCGCTGTTCTGAGCCCTCGGCGCGTCATTGATGCGCACCGAGGCGCCGCAGAGCGGGCCCTCTCGGGCCGGGCTTGTGGGGTGGTGGTCCATAAAGGTGGCGCAGGCGCGTATGTGTCTGCCCGCCCGGGCCTGGGCTTGGGTCAGGGCGAAGGCGGCGGCGGTGGCGCCCGCTATGTCGGCAAAGCCGCGGGCGGCGGCGGCGGATTGCTGCCATTGCCACATTACAGTGCTCTCGTCTATGCCGTTGCGCTCAACTATGCCATGGAGTTCGGCCAGCAGTTCGCTGCCCTCGGGGTAGACGGAGGCCGGGACAACATTGTGCACTGTTATCTCGGGCCCGCCGCTGGCTTCGGCCTGTTGCGCTTGCGCCAGACGGATGCGGGCGATGCCGAAGTCGACGCTGGTCTTGTCGGCATCGGCATCGCCGCCCGGGCCGTCGCCATCGTCCGTTACCTGAAATCTGAACCGGCCATAGATGTTAGTCAAATCGTTGATGTCGGAGGGCTGTTGGCCCGCCTCCGGCCAGTAGGTCAGGGCGCCGGTCCGCAGTTGCGCCGCTGTGACGGTGGTGGGGATGTTGCTGTCGGTCAGGGCGGCGCCATCCAGGGCCAGAGTGCCCGCGCTCATGTGCAGGCTGTCTGTGGGCAGGCTTGTCACTCTGATGCTGACCAGACTGTCGTCATCGTCATCGGCGAAAGGAAAGTCTTGCGGGCGGAACTTATAGGGGGCATTGGCAGTGGCGCCGACGGACACTGAGATTCTGGAGTCCAGCGCCTCCGGCGCATCGTTGGTGTTGACAACCGGCTCGGTGGTGAGACAGAGATTTTCCCGGTTGCCGTCGTCATCGTCGAACATGGCGCAGACGCGGACGCGACTGCCCACATGCTCCTGGCGGGGAGCCCAGGTGGCATCGGTTTCGTCTATGATGTTGTCGAATACCCCGTCGCCCTGGTTGTCGTGACTCCATTGCCAACTTATGGTCGCGCCGAGATCGTCGACGCCATCGGGGTCCTCTATGTCCAGAGAGCGCAATGCCAGAGTGCTATCCTCAGGCGGCGCGCCGGTCAGTTCGGGCTGTGCGGGATCGTCAGCGAGCTTCAGCACGCCGGTGGCATTCTGCGCCTGCGCTTGTGCGCACAGCGCAAACAGCGCGAGCAAGGCCGGCAGGATGAGCGAGCGGAGGCTGCGCACCATCGTTGCCCGTCGGCGCAGGGCGGGCGCTCGGAAGCCGCGCCTGCCGAATGCGGCGCGGCGGCGCAAGGGAATCAAAGTTTGTCGTTTCATGGCATTTTCTCCTATGACAGTCTGTGCGCGGTCGGCGGGCATTCCGCCATCAGCGCGAATCGTTTTGCAAGCGCCTTTGGCGCTTGTCTTGCGGGCGGCGGCGCAAGTCGCGCCGGCTTGAGTCCTGACCATCCCTTGTCCTCGCAATCCCTCAGAATCTTTAGCGCGTCATCGGCAACGCAACCGGTATCGGAAACGCCAAAGCCAAATGTTTTCGAGAGTCGCGTTTCTCCTTCGGGGCATTCGGTTTGCGCCGACGCATTGTTCGCGGCAAATGCGCAAACGAGCATCATCGCCGCGCAGATTCCATAGAGGCGCGGAGTCCGAGCCGCGGGCGACGGACGCAACGAGAGATGACGACCGGTATCCGTGACTATCATCGCAGCGGCCCCTCCAGGAAGACGCGCAACCGTATGCGCAGGCTGTCTCCCAAGTCTATGCGCATCGTGGCGGCGGCGCTGCTCTCTATGCCGTCGCTGACCGTGAATCGGAATCGGGCGTAGTCCCGCATCGGCTCATCATCGCCGTCCTCTTGGTAGTAGGTGAGTTCGGAGATGTCGGACACATCCACCACGTTGTTTTTGCCCGAGCCGGATGTCATCAGCGCGTCGCCGTCTATCAACAAGGCGCCCCGGTTCGGCAACTCGGTGATCGTGACGCTTGCCAGAGCGGCGCCTTCATCTGCCCCGCTGCCGAGGTCCGCATCGGCAAAGCGGAAGTCGCTCGCCTTAAATACATAGGGCGCTGTTGCGGTGGCCGCGGCGGATACGAGTACTACGCTGTCCAGAGCCACGGGGGCGCGGTTGATCTCAAAGACCTTTCTGGCGGTGGAGCAGACGGGGCCCTCCCGCTTTGGGGTGGCGTGGTGGTCCGTGAAGGCGGCACAGAGGCGGATATACATGCCCACCTGGGCTTGGGTTAGGGCGAAGTTGTCATCGGTCGCGCCTGCTATGTCGGCAAAGCCGCCGGAGGCGCTGGCGGACAGTTGCCATTGCCATTGCAGGGTGCTCTGATCTATGCCGTTGGGGTCGACCAGTGTATTCTGGGAGGCGCGCAACACGGCGCCCCTGCGCGGCTGCCGGGAGACGGACTCCACGGCCTGGTTCTGGGTTACGGTGATTTCCACTATGTCGGGCCTGCCGATGGCGGCGGCCTGCGCCGGGGATGTCAGGCGTATGTTCATGATTGCGGTGCGGGCGCCGATCTTGTCGCCCTCGCCATCGCTGCCATCGTCCGTCACATTGAAGGTGAAGGTTGCAAAACCGACAAAGGAATCTGTCAGGGTGGTGGGTTCCTCGCCCGGGTCCGGATGCCAGGTGAGGGCGCCGTCCCGCAGTTGCGTCGCTGTGACGGTTGTGGGGAGGGCGGCAGAGGTCAGGGTCACGCCATTCAGGACCATGGTTCCGACATTGCGCTGGTTGGCGCCTTGGGTTATGGGCAGGCTGTGCACGGTCACGCTTTCCAGCATGTCGTTATCGTCGTCGTCGAATGTGAAGTCCACCGGGCGGAATATGTAGGGGGCGCTGGCATCGGCGGCAGTGCTGACTGAGACATGGTTATTTGCGGGCACAGGCGCATCGTTGGTGTTGACGACCGGCAAGGTGGTGACGCATACATTTTCCATGAAGCCGCGGTCATCGGTGAACCGAAAGCAGCCGCGGATGCGACTGCCCACATGCTCTTGAGAGGGACGAAATGCGGCATCATCGTCTACGATGTTGCTGAAGTTCCCGTCGCCCTTGTTGTCGTAACTCCATGCATGGCTCGCGGTCAGGCCACTTCTTAGGGTGCCATCGGGGTCTTCCAGGGCCGAGTTAAGCAGGAACAGGGTAGCTCCGTCCTCCTCCGGCGCGCCTGTCAGGGGGACGCGACCTGTCATTAGCAGCGTGAGGGTGGCGGGGTCATTGACATTGGCGACCGCGGTGTCCAGTTGCCGGCAACGGCGCTCGGAATTGCCGGCGCCGTCGGTAAACGATGCGCAGACGCGCAGAAACTTGTCCACCTGGGGATCATCAGGCGCGAAGGCGGCGGCGGTGGCGCCCATGATGTCGGTGTAGGGGCCGCCATTGCTGTCGGCCTGGCTCCATTGCCAGCTGAGGGCGCCCAGCCCATCGCCATCGGCAATGTCGCCCTGGGATGCGGTGATGGGGCTTTCCTCGGTGGGGGCGGTGATGCCGCTGGCGTAGGCCACAGCGGGCATGCCGGTGGCCGGGTTGGCCACCAGATTGATGGTGAGCGTGGCGGCGGTTGTGGCCCGGTTGGCGGTGGTGCCGTCGGCGGCGGCGGCGGTGCCGGTGTCTGCGACCATGTAGGTGAAGCTGTCGCGGTTGGTCCCGGCGGTGGCACCGTCGCTGGGGTAATAGGCCAGATCACTCAGTTGCGCCAGGCTGAGATTGGTGCCCGGGTCGATGGTCAGGTCGGTATTGCTGGTCACCACCAGGGTGCCCGATGGCAGGGTGGCTATGCGGATGCCATTGAGGGTGTCGCCATCCTCGACATCGGCAAAGGGGAAGTCATCCAGATCAAAGTCATGCGGGGAGCTGGAGCTGGCGGCGACGGGCACATTGACGGTGGAAGCGCCGCCGGTGGGGGCATCGCTGATGTTGATGACCTTGGTGGCGGGGGAGCATACCGTCTCCATCTTCGGCGTGTCGTGCATGTCGGTGTAGCTGAAGCAGACGCGTATCTGCCTGCCCACCTGGGCCTGCAGGGGGGTGAAAGTGCGGTCGGTCGCGTCCGTTCCCGGTATGTCGCTGACAGAGGGGTGATCAACCCGGGTGGCGTCATTGCCGACTAACATACCATCCACCGCCGTCTGCTCCCATTGCCAGGCTATGGTGCTGGTGTCTATGCCATCGGCATCCATGATGGTGGAACTGGCCGAGATCCGCTGGTCCTCGTCCCAGGTGCTCGTGGCCGTGCGCGCGGCGGGGGTGAGATTGAGCGCGCCGGTGGGGGCGGAGTTCTGCGCCCAGGCCTGGCCGCAGAGCGCAACCAGGGCCAGCAGAAACAGAGGCCGGAGGCTGCGCACCATCGTTGCCCGTCGGCGCAGGGCGAGCGACCGGAAGCCGCGCCTGCCGAATGTGGCGCGGCGGCGGCGGGAAATCAAAGTTTGTCGTTTCATGGCATTTTCTCCTATGGCAGTTTGTGCGCGGTCGGCGGTTGTTCCGCCGTCAGCGCGAATCGTTTTGCAAGCGTCTTTGGAACTTGTCTTGCGGGCAGCGGCGCAAGCGTCGGCTCGAGTCCGGCCCATCCCTTGTCCTCGCAATCCCTCATAATCTCCGCCGCGTCATCGGCAACGCAACCGGTATCGGAAACGCCAAAGCCAAATGTTTTCGAGAGTCGCGTTTCTCCTTCGGGGCATTCGGTTTGCGCCGACGCATTGTTCGCGGCAAATGCGCAAGCGGGCATCATCGCCGCGCAGATTCCATAGAGGCGCGGAGTCCGAGCCGCGGGCGACGGACGCAACGAGAGATGACGACCGGTATCCGTGACTATCATCGCAGCGGCCCCTCCAGGAAGACGCGCAACCGCAAGCGCAGGCTGTCTCCCAAGTCTATGCGCATCGCGGCGGCGGCGCTGCTCTCTACGCCGTCGCTGACCGTGAATCGGAATCGGGCGTAGTCTCGCGTGGGCTCGTGCGGACCATCCGCCGGATAGTAGTTGAGCATGGGGATGTCGCCCGCCTCCGCTGTGTGTGGCACTGTGGCGATGGGCATCGTTCCCGTGCGCAAGGTGCCCCGGTTCGGCAACTCGGTGATCGTGACGCTTGCCAGAGCGCCGCCGGCCGCGCCGCTGCCGAGGTCCGCATCGGCAAAGCGGAAGTCGCTCGCCTTAAAGTAGTAGGGCGCCGCTGCGGTGGCCGTGGTGGATACGAGTACCGCGCTGTCCTGAGCCGTCGGCGCGTCATTGGCCCGCACTGAGGTGCCGCAGAGCGGGCCCTCCCGCGCCGGGCTTGTGGGGTGGTGGTCCATAAAACTGGCGCAGACGCGGATGTACCTGCCCACCCGGGCCTGGGTCAGGGCGAGGGTGGCGGCGGTGGCGCCCGCTATGTTGGCAAAGTCGTTGTTGTCGTCGGTAAAGGATTGCTGCCATTGCCACATTACAGTGCTTTCGTCTATGCCGTTGCGCTCCACTATGCCATGGGTTTCGGCCAGCAGTTCGCTGCCCTCGGGGTAGACGGAGGCCGGGACAACATTGGACACTATTATCTCGGGCCCGCCGGTGGCTCTGGCCTGTTGCGCTTGCACCAGACGGATGCGGGCGGAACCGGAGTCAACGCTGGCCTTGTCGGCGTTGACATCGCCGCCCGGGCCGTCGCCATCGTCCGTTACCTGAAATCTGAACCTGCCATAGAGGTTAGTCAAATCGTTGATGTCGGAGGGCTGTTGGCCTGACTGCGGCCAGTAGGCGAGGGCGCCGGCCCGCAGTTGCGCCACTGTGACGGTGGTGGGGGTGTTGCTGTCGGTTAGGGCGGTGCCATCCAGGGCCAGGGTGCCCGCGCTCATGCTCAGGCTGTCTATGGGCAGGGTTCTCACTATGATGGCGGTCAGATTGTCGTCATCGTCATCGGCGAACGGAAAGTCTTGCGGGCGGAACTTATAGGGGGCGCTTTCGGTGGCGCCGACGGATACTGAGATGTTGCGGTCCAGCGCCTCCGGCGCGTCGTTGGTGTTTTCGACCGGCTCGGTGGCGAGGCAGAGATTTTCCCGGTTGCCGGCGTCATCAGTGAAACGGGCGCAGACGCGGATGCGACTGCCCACATGCTCCTGGCGGGGAGCCCAGGTGGCATCGGTTTCGTCTATGATGTTGTTGAATACCCCGTCGCCCATGTTGTCGTGACTCCATTGCCAACTTATGGTCGCGCCGAGATTGTTGGCGCCATCGGGGTCGTCTATGTCCAGAGAGCGCAATGCCACCGTGCCATCCTCAGGCGGCGCGCCGGTCAGTTCGGTCAGTTCGAGATTGTCAGAGAGCGTCAGCATGCCGGTGGCGTTCTGCGCCAGAGCCTGACCGCACAGCGCAAACAGCGCGAGCAGGGCCGGCAGGATGAGCGAGCGGAGGCTGCGCGCCATCGTTGCCCGTCGGCGCAGGGCGAGCGACCGGATGTTGCGCCCGGTCATCGTTGCTCTGCCTGCGTGTACGCTAGGGGGGGGGGGGGGGGGTAGTATTATAATTATGTTTATTCATATTATTCCTCCTATGGCAACCTATAGCAACGGTTATTCTGCTATCAGTGCGAGCCATTTTGCAAGTGCCTTTGGCAGATTGTCGATTCATCGTATTTACTCCTCATAGTTGTCTAGCAAACGAAATTGTACTAATGAGTGCGAGCACTCTTAGTACTGCGTACTCTACCACAAAGTGCCAGTCCTTTGCAAGAGTTGAATTATTCAGTGTTTCCCTCATTTGATGTACTCTACCACAAAGTGCCAGTCCTTTGCAAGTCTGCTGTCTCACCCTTGCACACTCCAACACCTCCGTAGCGGCCTACCTTTCATGGGGTATGCGCACTCCCCTGTGCGCACCCCGCGACATTCCCCCTCTCCAGCGAGCAAAGCTCGCTGACTCTCCCACAAGGGGAGAGTATTGCTTGCCACAAGGGAGCATGTTAGCGCAAGTCTTGCGATGGATTGCTCGCTATCGCAACGGCCTACCTTTCATGGGGTATGCGCACTCCCCTGTGCGCACCCCGCGACATTCCCCCTCTCCAGCGAGCGAAGCTCGCTGACTCTCCCACAAGGGGAGAGTATTGCTTGCCACAAGGGAGCGTGTTAGCGCAAGTCTTGCGATGAGATTGCTCGCGCTATCGTAGCGGCCTACCTTTCATGGGGTATGCGCACTCCCCTGTGCGTACCCCGCGACATTCCCCCTCTCCAGCGAGCGAAGCTCGCTGACTCTCCCACAAGGGGAGAGTATTGCTTGCCACAAGGGAGCGTGTTAGCGCAAGTCTTGCGATGAGATTGCTCGCGCTATCGTAGCGGCCTACCTTTCATGGGGTATGCGCACTCCCCTGTGCGCACCCCGCGACATTCCCCCTCTCCAGCGAGCGAAGCTCGCTGACTCTCCCACAAGGGGAGAGTATTGCTTGCCACAAGGAAGCGTGTTGGCGCAAGTCTTGCGATGGATTGCTCGCTATCGCAACGGCCCCTCCAGGAAGATGCGCAAGCGCAAGCGCAGATCGGCACCCAGATGGATGTTCATTGACGCGGGCGTAAGCCGCGCCGGCTTGAGTCCGACCATCGGCGCCGCCTTCAATGGCAATACTCACTTGTGCGCGTGTGTTTGCCATTACCGCAACGGCCCTTCCAGGAAGATGCGCAGCCGCAAGCGCAGGTCGCCCCCCAGATGGATGTTCATTGACGCGGCGGCGCTGCTCTTCGTGCCATCGCTGACAGTGAATTTAAATGAGTCATAGTTTCGCCCCGCTTCCGCATCGTCCGCCGGGTAGTAGGCGAGCATGGAGATGTCGTCTGCCTCTACCTCGTATGGCACATTGCTTGCGGTGATTCTCGTCGTCCCCGCGCGCAAGATGCCTGCGGTCGGCGTGCTGGTGATAGCGATACTTCGCAGAGAGTCGTCGGCGTCCTCGTCGGCAAACGGGAAGTCGCTCTTCTGAAATGCATGGGGCATCTCCTCGGTGGTCATGGTGGGCACGGACACTTCGCTGTCTTTGGTCGTCGGCGCATCGTTGACATTGGCAACCCGCGCACCAGCGGAACAGAGCGGGCCCTCGGTCGTGTCTATGCCATCTTCAAATGTCAGGCAGACGCGGATGTATCGGTTGACATGGGCTTGCAACGGGGTGAAGGCTGCGGCGGCGGCCCCGGCGATGTCGGCGTAGGTGCCGGCCTGAGTGGCGGACTGTTGCCACTGCCACATCAGGGTTCTGCGGTCTATGCCGTTGCCATCGCTGATGCCGTCGACGGAGGCGGTCAATTCCGTGTCCTCGTCGTAGGCGGCGCCGGCAACCGCTGTCACCGTCGGCGCGCCGGTTGCTGTTGATTGCGTGGCCGGTACCAGGTCTATGGTGATGACGGCCTCGTTGCTATCCCTTTGCGCCGCGCCCGTACCGGTTCGGACGCTGTACGTAAATCTGTCATAGTTCGCCGTGGGCGTGGTGGCAGCCGCGGGAGGGGCATAGACCAACTCGATCCCTCCTTCCTCTCCGAGTTGTTCCAATTCGTCCCTTGTGAATGCTCCGGGAACGCTCGTTAAAGTTGAGGCAGTAGCAGTGGCGGGGCGGCGGAGAGACAGCGTACCGTTGTCAGGCAGACTGACTAATTGCATGTGAACCAAGGCATCCCCGTCCTCGTCGCTAAACGGAAAATCATCCGCCGAGAAATCATAACTGCGGCCCGCGGCCACGGGGATGGTATTGCCCGGCGCCACCGGCGCATCGGCGACATCGGCGGTCGTGATGGAGGCGGAATAGAGCGGACCCTCGCTCTCGCCCAGGCCATCGTCAAAGGTGATGCGGACGCGGGTATGCATGCCTACCTGGGCTTGGGTCAGGACGAAGGCGGCATCGGTGGCCCCGATTATGTTGGTCCAGGCGTTGCTTGTCGGCGGCGGGGCCGCGCCATCGACCGGAGCGGCTTGCTGCCACTGCCACCTGACTGTGCCCTCGTCTATGCCGTTGATGTCACGTACTATAAAGTGGGTGTTGTCGGTGTATGCGGCGGTCAGCACGGTGTGCTGGAGTTGGCTGGCGCCCGAGGGGGTGATGGCTGGCGCACCTCCGGCGGCGGCCTGGCTGGTGGATACCAGGCGGATGTGGATTGTGGCGGTATCCACGCTAACTTTGTCATCCTCGCCATCGCTGCCATCGTCCTCCACCTTGAATGTGAAAGAGGCATAGAATCCAGCTGACAAGCTGTTGCTGGTGGTGACCGCCGCATTGCCGGCAGTCGGATAATAGGTCAGGTCGCCGTCCTCAAGTTGCGCCACTGTCAGGGTGACCGGCAGGTCGCCGCTGGTCAGGGCGGCGCCATTCCTGGCCATAGTGCCGCCACCCTGGGCGGCGCCAATGGGCAGTGCGGTTATTTGGACTTTCGCCAGCGCATCGCCATCCTCATCGGTGAATGGGAAGTCGGTCGGCTTGAATGGATATGGCTCGGCGAGGGTGGCGTTGACGGGCACCGCCACTCTGCCGAGTTGCGCCACTGGCGCATCGTTGGCGTTGACCACCGGCTCGGTGGTGACGCAGGCCTCTCCCATGGCACCAAAGTCATCCGTATAGGTGACACAGCAGCGGATGGCATCGCCGACAAACTTTTGGCTTGGCTCGAAATTGGGCTGGTTGCGACCGATGAGATCGTCTAAACCGATTGGGGTGAATATGCCGTTGCCGCCATCATCACTGCTCCAAATCCATCTGGCACTGTTGAGATCAGAGGCGCCATCCGGGTCGTTTATGCCGAAGGCTCCCAGCGATATAGAGGCACCCTGTTTGGGTGCGCCAGTCAGTGGCGGGGAGTCAGATGCGAATCCAATGGTGAACCCGGGGTTGGGCGGATTATTGAGTCCGGTCACAGCCTCGTCTATCCGATGGCATCTCGTCTCGGAATTGGGGGTGGCGGCCATATCCGTGAACGTGGCGCAGACCTGCAGATACTTGCCCACCTGATCCTGTCGCGGGGTTAAGGTGGCGGTGTTCGCGTTATTGAATCTGGTGGCGGTGATTCTGGTGTAGGTGCCGTCGTTGGCATCGGCCTGGCTCCATTGCCAGGTGGCGACGAAGGGGTCTGGCAACCCATCGGTGTCGGCTATGTCGCCCTTGGATGCGGTGATGGCGATGTTCCTGTTGGGGGCGCTGAGCTCTCTGGCGTAGGATACGGCGGGCTCACCGGTGGCGTTCTGCGCCTGTGCCTGCGCTTGGGCGCAGACGGCGAGCAGTGCCAGCATAAAAAGACCGCGCCCGATCATCGTTGCCCACCCGTATGTGCGCAGGGGGGGGGGGGGGGGGGGGGGTAGCATTAAAAAATTGTTTATTCATAGTATTACTCCTATAGCAGTCTATGGTAGCAGTTATTCTGCTATCAGTGCGAGCCATTGTGCAAGTGCCTTTGGCAGATTGTCGATTCATCGTATTTACTCCTCATATTGTCTGGTAAATGAAATTGTACTAAGAGTGCTGGCACTCTTAGTACTGCGTACTACTCTACCACAAAGTGCGAGCCCTTTGCAAGAGTTGAGTTGTTCAGTGTTTCCCTCATTTAATGTACTCTACCACAAAGTGCCGATCATTTGCAAGTCTGTGTATGATGCCGTGACATATCGGACGCTTGGGGCAGATATTGTGTTGCGCCATAGGAGTGTCGGCAACAATGCCATGGCGGTCGGGCGCGGCAAGCCATTTGAAATAGCCGCTGTTTACAGTGTCTGCAAAGCGGCCGGTCATGTCGGCACAACTTTTGTCATTGCAAGATTTCTGACGTAGAGTTGCCATTACGATGACGCTGGGTTTAGCGGAGGAAAACATGAGTGAAAACAGCAGACTCGACAGGCCACCTCGCGAGGTCTTTGAAGAAGAGGTTCGGGAGAACCATAGATTTTTTCTTGAGCAGGAATTCGGGCGCGAAGACAGCGGCAAGTTTGCCCTGTTAAAGAGCAAGCAATTGATCGCCGTGCCGGATACGAGATCAGATGCCATCAAAATGGGCGAGGCCCTTTTCAAAGAAGACAGAGTCTATTCCGCACAGCAAATTGCCGCCCTGCCGGCGGACTTGGGATATATGCCTCATGCCTTGTATGCGAGTTAAAGTTAGCGACGGACAAGCGGCGTCGGAAGCGCTCATTCTGCCCAAAGGCGGTTTGCAAAAAAGCGCAATAAAAGCCCGCCCTAAGGGCATGGAAATTAAACTCGATAGAACCCCCCGCAGATGTTTTGCATTAAATCGATAGCGCGGCCAATATCGGTCGCATATCAAAAGCGGGTTCGTGCGGAAGCGGCTATTTTATGGAAACCTTTGACGCCGCCGCCGATGTGTTGGCATCGCATGTCGGCTTTTGTTGATGCCGGGAATCCGGAGTGTTTCCGGCAGTATGCGGTTTTGCCGACATGACCGGCCCCTTTGCGGATACCGCAAATAGCGGTCATTTCAAATGGTTTGCCATGCCCGACCGCCATGGTGTCGTTGCCGACACTCCTTTGACACAACACAATATTTTCCCGTGTGTCCGATATGTCATGGCATCCGATGCCGAATTGAGCGTTGCGCAACATTGTGCTATGATGACCGCATTGATTCGTTGGGAGTATTTGATATGACTGCTATGACTGCCATGACCGCGCCACAACGCCTGCTTCGCTGGCTTGTTGTCGCCTGCATTGCGGGTGCGCTGGCGCTGGCGTTGCCAGTAGTTTGGGATCTCATAGCGCCGGCCGGCGCCGCCACGCCGAGCGCACAGCAAGCCTCCGGAGCGGGCGCAACACAAGCGGGCGCACAGACCGGCCTGAGCCTCTGGCAGGCGCTGTCCATAATGGGAGCCGGTTTTGCCTTGATTATGAGCGCCCTCGTGGGCACATGGATATGGCTAGATGCCAGATTTGGACGCATGGAAGCCAAGTTTGACGACAGGTTCAAGGAAGCGGATGCCAAGGCGGATGCCAGATTTGAGCGCATGGAAGACAAGTTTGACGACAGGTTCAAGGAAGTGGATGCCAGATTTGAACGCATGGAAGCCAAGTTTGACGATAAGTTCAAGGAAGTGGATGCCAGATTTGAGCGCATGGAAGCCAAGCTTGAACGCATGGAAGCCAAGTTTGACGACAAGTTCAAGGAAGTGGATGCCAGATTTGAGCGCATGGAAGCCAAGTTTGACGACAGGTTCAAGGAAGTGGATGCCAGATTTGAGCGCATGGAAGCCAAGTTTGACGACAGGTTCAAGGAAGTGGATGCCAGATTTGAGCGCATGGAAGCCAAGTTTGAGCGCATGGATGACAAGTTGAATGCCATTATCATGCATCTGGCAGGCATCAAGCGGGGCGACGATGCGCTGCGCATTCAGGATCAATGCCCTGATGAAGCGTTGTAATGAGACGAAAGGCGGAGTGGCAAAGACACTTGCAAACTGCTAACCGATTTATACGGGCCGCCGTCAGAAGGAATGCCATGCGCCGACAGTTTTTAATATCTCTCCCCTATGCGCGTCCATTTTTGCGGCGGGGTTTGCGCGGCGCCGGCGCTCACTTGCGCCTTCGTCGCGAACAGCGCACAAGCGCAGACCGAATGCCCCGAAGGGCAAACGCGCCTCACGAAAGTAATTGCCTTTGGCGTTGCCGATGATACCGGTTGCGTTGCCGATGACGCGGCGGAGATTCTGCGGGATGTGAGGGCAAGGGGCGGACCATATTCGCATAGCCGGTTTGATGACCGGTTTGACTTCGCTATCGGCGTCCATCATAGCAGCGGTCGTTGCCGAGTTCTTTATGAAGTTGATGATGCAAGTTTTTCCCGGCAAGATAAGATCAAGCGGTCAACGACAACGGCTCGTGTGCAAGGTCGTTGCCGAGATTCGGCGACCGCGCAAAAACCATCCCCCAAACCCTCTTTCATGGCGCACCCTATAAACAACCCGCAAACAGTTTATGGAGCACAAACAATACTTAATTGTTTGTGTCTCATTAAACGTTGTTTGTGCTCTTATCACTGTGCCTCATTAAATATTGTTTGCGTACCATGTCCGCGGCGCGTTTGATTGCCGCCTGCAAGAGCAAGATATCCGCCGCTGCTACACGTATCCGAAATGCCCGAAGATGAAGGCGTTTAAATGAGCGCTTTAACCGTACGCTTCAGGAAGAGTTTGCGGAGTTTCAAGAGGACTTGTTGCGAACCGATATTCGGACATTTAATGATCGTCGGATAGACTATCTGCTATGGTTTAATAGCCAACGACCACATTACGGATTGAGGCTCCAAACACCTATGAGACAAATTACAAAATATCTGCCCCAAGTGTCCAATATGTCATGGCATCATACAAATGGAATACAAGGATAATGTCGTCATTGTGGTCGGGGCGGGGTCGACCTATTCGGACGGGTTGCACAGCTGGCGCCGAGGCGACTTGCACCGTCCGTTTTTGCCGCCTCTCAACAGGGGATTCTTTCGGGGATGCAAAAAGGGCGATGTGTCCGAACTCCTGGAGTCGGTGTGTCAGGCCATGGGCAAACTCTACGGTCTGGACCCGATGGATGAGAGCAATGACAATCTGGAGGATGTTTTGGTGAAAATCTATTGCGATGTCTTAAGCGCCGAACCGTCCGGCCGCAAGCCGCGCGAAGAGCTGTTCAGGAATTTGATTCGCCTCCTCAACGCGAGGATGACCGATACGACCAACAGTCTGGCTCCCGTAAAAACCTCGGGCATAGGGCGAATTGTCTCCCGGTATCTGGACGAATTGTCCTTCGCCCCGCAGGATATCTGCCTCGTTACTTTTAATTACGATTTGCATATCGAGAAAAACCTTCGGCGGCTAGCCGGGCTGAAAAAATACGACAAGCATGGCGGAAAAATTTTCAATTTTCCCTATTTGTATGAGTTGGGGGACGACATCCAAACAACCGCTCCCAAGGGAGAGATTCCCGAATTCGCCGAGGCGGCCGACCCTCGGAAGAACCGAATCTCCCTGTTGAAACTGCACGGCTCGCTGAATTGGTACTCCAGACACGCTTCCCCAAACCCCTCCATCACCGCGCTTTTTAATCCGAAGCGGGATGTTTTCGTCACCCCCCAAACGGATGTGAGCACCGACAACATGCAGTTTGTGGGAAAACGGAGATCCGCGACTTATCCGGTTGTCATTCCGCCGATTGTCGGCAAGGCTACCGTCTTTCATCAGCGTATCAAGGCAATTTGGGCGTTTGCCCAGACACGGCTCCGGGGGGCGACGGAGGCGGTGATTTTCGGCTACTCATTTCCGCCCGGCGACTACGAAAGCGTCAATATGCTGGAAAACACAATCGGCAAGGGCGAGCATTGCCGCCATGTTTCGGTCATTAACCCGGACCCATCGGTGGCAACCCGGATGGGAATGATACCCAAGAACAAGCCGGTGACATTGTTTCACAGCACGGAGGAATTTTTGGCGTTCCCCCTCCGCCGCCGCCCGAGATGACGCGCATCCCCAAGCGGCGGCGGGACTTCAGCTTCGCATCACCGTGTTGACGGATGTCCCTCCGACCCGGACTTTGGCGACGGTTCTGCCGTATTTGTCGCGGGCGACCGGCTGAATCGAAACCTCCTTGCCGCCAATCAACTTCGTCAGCTTGGATTTGGCGGCATCGTGCCCCCTCTCGCCGATCTCCGGAGTCTCCACATTGGCCAGACGCACCGGATGCTTGCGGCTGGCCGTCTCAAAGGTGTCTCCGTCAATGACTTTCGTGACTGTCTCGTTTCTGATCATGATAACCTCCATGGGTGTAGTTGCAGATTGCGTTTCAAGCCCGGCAGATACCGTGCCATTGACCGCATTCTAGCATAAGCGAATGCTCCGAGCATCCGCTCGTATGATGCCATGACATATCGGACACACGGGCAAATATTGTGTTGTGTCAAAGGGGCATTGGCAACGACACCATGGCGGTCGGGTGTGGCAAGCCATTTGAAATAACCGCTGTTTGCGGTATCCGCAAAGGGGCCGGTCATGTCGGCAAAACTGATGACGCGCATCCCCAAGCGGCGGCGGGACTTCAGTCTAGCATCGCCGTGTTGACGGATGCCCCTCCGACCCGGACTCTGGCGACGGTTCTGCCGTATTTGTCGCGGGCGACCGGCTGAATCGAAACCTCCTTGCCGCCAATCAATTTCGTCAACTTGGATTTGGCGGCATCGTGCCCCCTCTCGCCGATCTCTGGAGTCTCCACATCGGCCAGACGCACCGGATGCTTGCGGCTGGCCGTCTCAAAGGTGTCCCCGTCAATGACTTTCGTGACTGTCTCGTTTCTGATCATGATAACCTCCATGGGCGTAGTTGCGAATTGCGTTTCAAGCCCGGCAGATGCCGTGCCATTGACCGCATTCTAGCATAAGCGAATGCTCCGAGCATCCGCCCGTATGATGCCATGACATATCGGACACACGGGCAAGTATCGTGTTGTGTCAAAGGGGCATTGGCAACGACACCATGGCGGTCGGGTGTGGCAGTTAGCTGCTCCCGATTCGCGAGTCGCCGCTTGCATCGGTTGCCGTCCGCCGTTTCGTGTTAGTCGCGTCCGGAATCGGCGGCCCGCCGCTCGGCGTGAAACTTCAACTTGCGCCGATATTCGGTCACACGGTGGTCCTTCCCCGCCACAGAGAAGCCATTGGCGATGATTCGCTTGCACAACCGCCAAACCCTAAACGGCATTGACAGATTGGGCATGACCTTGAGCGATTCCATGTCGCCGTTGCATGCGGTGAGATAGCGCATGTCGCCGACATGTTTGTATCCGCAAAAGCGCTTTTCCAGTGCGTCCGCCCACTCTTTGCTAAAGAAGGACACGATAAACACGATGATATAAGTCAACCACGACGGCGGGACGCGAGGGACGCCGTCGGCCGCGTTGACGATGCGGTAGACGGGGGCGCGAATGTCATCGGCGAATTCATCGTCCCCTACTCGCGGCCCGCCGAAAGTGTAGCAGGCGGCCAGCGAGTCGCGTTCAAGGTCTCTGGCGGCAATTGTCGCCAACGCGCCGCCGAGGGAATGTCCGGTGATGTAGAGGGAAAACTCTGGCGACAATTTGTCGACGGCGTTTCGGACTTGTTCGCGCACCTGGTTGTACGCGTTCACAAAGCCGCTATGCATCTTGACTCCGCCCTCGCCCTTGTAAAACCGTGCGTCCAGATCGGTTTTAATATCCGTCCAACTGTTCGCCTCCGTTCCGCGGAAAGCGAGAACGGCGGTGCTGTCTTCTTTGCGCTTTGCGAGAAACGCCTGAGTGTCGCCTTCGTTGAAACAGCGGACGAGTTCGAAACCCGCTTCGCCGAGAGCGGATTTCAATTCGGTCAACCCGTCGGGTTCCGCGCCGGAATTGTCGGATTTCAACTGCTCGGCGATGTAGCGCTTCAGGTCGTCCCGCAATTCGGTCATCTGTTTGGCGAGTTCGTCCCCGTCTTCGCGGAGTTTCGCAGCCTTGGCGATTCCGCCGATGGCGGCGAAGATTCCCTGAAAGCGGTTTTCGCCCTCATAGGGGAGATAGGCGAGTGCGCTCATTTCGCACATCATCCAAGCGGTGCGGTCGCTATATGCAACACGGAGGGTCGGCAAGACATGCAACTTTTTAGGGGCATTAAAGTAAGTGCTCATTTTCTTTCTCCTCGACAAATATCGTTGTATTGGGGAACGAGTATTATAAACCAGGGTGACAGTTTTCAAAGGCAAATGCGAATAATGTTTTCCGGCGGTGATTCCCTCACCCAACACTGCTCCTTTCTATTCCCTTTCCAAACTCCTTCCCGCGCCGGGATTTATCTTCGCGCCGGGCGTCGTCTTTGTCTTTCCCGTTCTCCCCTGCCGGCGCGGGTGTCGGATGGGCCGGGTCGTATAGCCGGCGCAAGCGCAGAGCGGCGGTCGGGGCTTCAAACCGTGTGTTCCCGTGTTATAATTTTTCCCTGCTTTGATGCGGGGTGGAGCAGTCTGGCAGCTCGTCGGGCTCATAACCCGAAGGTCGCAGGTTCAAATCCTGCCCCCGCTACCGACGCCTTGCCGACATTGGGCAAGTCTCGTGATAAAAATCCCGCCAGGTTACTACGGCGCGTTGCGACGCGCTACGACGCTACGACGCTACGACGCACCCAAAGAGCTTTTCTCCGCCGCCTCTTGCGGCGGAAATATGATGACGTGTTCAATGTCGGTTTTGATGCCGATCGCTTCGCCGATGTGGTGCACGTGATGGCTGGGCGCGAAGCAGTAAATCTTTTCGCCGTTCGCAAGCCGCAAGTGATAGAGAAAGTCGGCGCCTCTGAATTGCTTCTTCTCAATCACCGCGCGCATCGCGCTGTCATCGTCATGGATGATGTCATCCGGTCGCACGAGCACCGCGACATCGGTCAGATCGGGAATCGCGCTGTTTCCATCCGCCGGGAAATGACCCAGCGCGGTATGAACCATGTTGTCCGCATCGATGTGTCCGCGTATCATCTTGCCCATGCCGACAAAGGTCGCGATGTCGACCGACGCCGGGCGGTGGTACACGTCGTAGCTGCTGTCCCATTGCAAGATCCCGCCGTTTTGCATAACGCCCAGCATGTCGGATATGCCAAGGGCCTCGGTCTGGTCGTGCGTCACCATCAGCGTGGTAATCTCCTTGTGCGTCAGGATGTCTTTCATGTCGCTGATCAGTCGCGGTTTGAGATCGGCATCCAGTCCCGAAAAAGGTTCGTCGAGCAATAGCAACTCGGGGTCGGGAGCCAGCGCGCGCGCCAGCGCCACCCGTTGTTGTTGCCCGCCCGACAGTTCGTGCGGGTAGTGTGTCGCATACGCGGTCATGGAAGTCAGCGCGAGCAGGTGGCTGACGATGCTTTTTCTTTGCGCATCGGGGATGCGGCGTATTCCAAACCCGATGTTCTCTTGCGCGTTGAGGTGCGGGAAGAGCGCATAGTCCTGAAACATCATGCCGAGTTTGCGCGCGGCGGTGGGAATGCGTATCGCGGGGTCGTTGACGGTGCGCCCGGCGATGGTGATCCGTCCGGCATCGGGCCGGCGAAAGCCGGCGATGCATTGCAACAAGGTTGTTTTGCCGCCGCCGCTTGGCCCGAGCAACACGCCGATTTTATTTTTCTCAAGCGTCATGGAGACCTTGTCAAGGGTCGGTTGTCCGTCAAGCGACAGGCTGAGGTCTTTGATGTCTAACATATCAATTCCGGTGTCCGAGATAGCGCATCAACCCGAACCGTTTCCACAGTATAAACAAGGGCAGCATGCTCGTTAAGACGATGCCGAGCGCGGGCAACCCCATTTCCGACAGCCTTTCTGTCGAGGCCAATTCGTAGGTGTATATTGCCAGGGTGTTAAAGTCAAAAGGGCGCAACACCAGTGTCGCCGGCACTTCCTTGACCACCTCGACAAAGACCAGCAGGGCGGCGATGAGTACGCTGGGACGAATGATCGGCATATGCACTTTTGTGATGCTCTCAAGGCCGCGCACATTCAGAGTTGCGGACGCTCTGTCTATATTCGGCGATATCTTGAGCAGGGAGTTCTCAACCGCGTTGAAGCCGAGCGTCATAAACCGCACGGCGTAGGCAAAGTAGAGAATGACCAGAGTGCCGCCGGTAAATATCCGCGGGGAGAACCCCAGAGATTTTTCAAGCGCCGAACCGACCAGCAACACGCCGATAGCGACGATGACGCCCGGTATCGCATAACCGGCGGTGGCGATTCGGGTCAGCCAATGCGGCCGTTGTCGCAAGCGGTCGCCGTACGCCAGCAGGATTGCCAGAGCGGTCGTCAAGAGCGCCGCGCCCGCTCCCAGTGCGAGGGTGTGGGCGATTAAGTTCAACTGTTCCCAATACGAGATGCCTTCTGTCGGCAACAACAGCCATCGGATCAATTGCGCGAGCGGCAAGACGAATCCGAATGCGATCGGCAGGGCGCACATGACCGCTGCCGCCAAGCCTTTGCCGCCGCCGAGCCGTTGCCTTGTAATCGGCGTCGTTTGCTTGGCCGAACCGTAGTAGCGCATCCGTCGTCTGGCGTGCCTTTCTATGATCGTCAGGCCGACGGTAAAGCACAGGAGCAGCAATGCCAACTGCGCGGCGCCGCCCAGACTGCCGAGCCCGAACCAGGTTCTGAAGATGCCGACACTCATCGTCTGTATGCCAAAGTGTCGCACCGCCGCATAATCTGATAAGGTCTCCATCATCGCCAGCATGCACGCCGCAACGATGGCCGGGCGCACCGTCGGCAGCGCCAGCGCGGTCAAAATTTGTCGCCCCGACAGGCCGAGCACTTGCGCCGCTTGCAGGATGTGCGCGGATTGTTGCTTGAGCGCGGAGCGTACGAGCAGATAGACATAGGGGTAGAGCGCGAGCGTGAAAATAGCGATCGCGCCGGCGGGCGAGCGCACGCGAGGGACATAGCCGAACAGATCATGCGCCCAGCGATAGCCCCAGCCTCCGAAGTTAAACATATCGGTGTAGGCGTAGGCGGCGATGTAGACCGGAAACGCCAGCGGCAAGATCAACGCCCAGCCGAAGAACTGTCTGCCGGGGAAGTCGTACAACGAACACAGCACGGAGTAGCCGCCGCCGACAACGGCGGCGCCGAATACCACGCCGATCGCAAGCATCGCCGAGTCGGCGATGTACAAACCGAGCGTGGTGTCAAACAAGTGGGCCCAGATATCTTCGGTCGGCAACAACACGCTGGCGAGGATTGCCAGCAGCGGCAACGACAGTATCGTCGCCGCGATGCGGGCGTTGATGAGCAGGGGGTTTGGCGCCATCGCCCGCATGTGTCAGGTCGGGTGCGGTCGGGTTTTGATCATAGCCAGCCGCCGCGGTCCATCAGTCTGACAGCCTGCGCGTTCATGGCGCCGAGCTTGCCGATCGGGGCGGTGTCGGCTTTGAATGTTCCCCATTGCTTTAGCAACTCGGGCACTTCGACATCGGCCCGTATCGGATACTCATAGTTGTGGCGGCTGTACCAAGTCTGGGCTTCGCGCCCGATGAGATATTCCAGCAACTTCGTCGCTTCTGCGTTGCGCTGCGAAGAGCGCAGGATACCCGCTCCGCTGACATTGACATGGGCGCCGCGCCCGCTTTGGCCGGGCCATATCAACGCTATGCCTTCGGCGGCCTCGCGGCGCTTCGTGTCATTGCCGGCCAGCATCATGCCGAAGTAATACGTATTGACGAGCGCCACATCGCACTGCCCGCCGGCGACCAGCAGTATCTGGTCGCGATCGCCGCCGGCCGGGGGGCGCGCGAAATTGGAGACAAGCCCCTTGATCCAGCGCAAGGCCTCCCGCTCGCCGACGGCGTAGATAATCGATGCGACCAGCGATTGGTTATAGACATTGCCGGATGAGCGCGCGCACACGCGCTGCTTCCACTCCGGCTTTGCCAGCGATTCGTAATCTGTCACCTCGCCTTTGCGCACTCTGTCTTTTGCCGCCACGATCACACGCGCGCGCAAAGACAGCCCGAACCATTGGTTGTCTTCGTCGCGGTAGGCGGCGGGTATCGTCGCGGTCAGAGCATCCGACTTGACGCGTTGCAACAGTCCGAGTTCTTTTGCGCGATGCAGGCGCGCCACATCGGTCGTGATCAACACATCGGCGGGGCTGTTTTCTCCCTCCAGTTTGATGCGCTCAAGCAAGGCGTCCGCCTTCGCCGTAAGCAGGCGCGTTTGAATGCCGGTTTGCGCGGTGAAGTTGTCCAGCAGCGGTTTGATCAGATTTTCCTGTCGGGCCGAGTACACATTGATATCGGCATGGCTCATGCCCGTCAGCAGGGCGAGCAGGATGAGGACGCAATACTTTGTCGCCGCCGGGCAATGCGGTACGCGGTTGCGGACGGCTGACAGGGTTTGGGGTATAATATTTTGATTCATTAAAATGGTTTCCTCACAGATACAACATCGGTCGCGGGTCGCGATAGAAGCGAATGAGAATACTTCTCATTCTGAAGCGTATCGTCCGATTTGTCAATAATATGAGGGAATGTATACTTAAACGCTTGAATATACCCCCCGAAATACAAGTTCTGCAACTCATTGAAGAAATAGGAGATTACCATGTCAATGCATCAACGCAACGGATGGATCTGGTTTGACGGCGAATTCGTGCCGTGGCAAGATGCCCAAGTGCATGTTCTGACCCACACCCTGCACTATGGCACCGGCGTGTTTGAAGGCGTGCGCGCTTACAAAACCGAAAAGGGCACCGGCATCTTTCGCTTGCTCGACCACACCGATCGCTTGTTCGCCTCGGCTTCGATTCTCGGCATTAAGATTCCTTTCTCCAAAGAAGAAATCATTGAAGCGCAAAAAGAGGCGGTCAAAAAGAACAACCTGGAGACGGCTTACTTGCGACCGATGGTGTTTTGCGGCTCCGAAGGCCTGGGCTTGCGCGCGGACAATCTCACGGTGCATTGCATCGTCGCGGCGTGGGAGTGGGGGACGTATCTCGGCGAGGAAAACATGAAGCACGGCATCCGCGTCAAGACCTCCTCGTTTTCCCGCTATCACCCCAATTCGAGCATGTCGCGGGCCAAGGTCAACGGCTACTATGTCAATTCCATGCTGGCGTTGCAAGAGGCTCTGGCCGACGGTTACGACGAAGCTTTGATGCTGGACATAAACGGCAATGTCGCCGAAGGAAGCGGCGAAAATATCTTTTTGGTATCGGGCGGGAAGATATACACCCCCGAACTAAATGCCATATTGAACGGGATTACCCGCCAGACGATTATTGAGTTGGCGCGTAAGAACGATATAGAGGTTATTGAAAGGCGCATCACAAGAGATGAAGCCTATATCGCCGATGAGATATTTTTCACCGGCACCGCCGCCGAAGTCACCCCGGTCAGGGAGCTTGATCGCCGCCCGATTGGAAGCGGGACACGGGGGCCTGTCACCGAGAAGTTGCAATCAGATTTTTTTGCTATCGTGCAAGGACGCAGCACCGGTCACGATGAGTGGATTACACTTGTCTGATTCCAAGACAGCTTCAAACATACCAAGGCAAAGCGGCTTACCCGATTGCTCATCCGTACATCTGTTGGTAGTCGGCGATCTGATGCTGGACCGCTATTTCCACGGCGCGGCAAACCGCATTTCACCCGAAGCGCCGGTACCGGTTGTGCGGGTTGAGAACATTGAGGAACGCCCGGGCGGTGCCGCCAATGTCGCTGTCAATATCACTTCACTGGAGGCTAAAGCATCTTTAATCGGCTTTGTCGGCGACGATGATGATGCCGAACGCTTGCGCCGTGTCGTATCGGATCGCGGCGTCACCCCGGAGTTTATCGTCTGCAAAGACGCCACGACCACCGTCAAGTCCAGGATAGTCAGCTGCGGCCAGCAATTGATGCGGCTTGATTTTGAGCGCGGCTTGCACGGGCGAGCGCCGGACGAACTCGAGCGCCTGTTTGCCAAGCGCGTTGCCACGGCGGATGCGGTCATCCTGTCGGACTACGCAAAAGGTTGCCTGAGCGGTGTTGAGACATTGATTGCGCTGGCCAAAGAACACGGCAAGCCCGTCTTTGCCGACCCCAAAGGGGCGGACTTCTCGCGCTATCGCGGCGCGGATGTGCTGACGCCGAACCGCGCCGAGTTTGAAGCGGTCGCAGGCGACTGTCATACTCGTGATGAGATGGTCGAAAAAGCGTTGGCGCTGTCCGCAGAGTGCGGTATCGGCGCTTTTATTATCACATTGGGCGAAGACGGCATACTGCTGGTTGACGGACGCGACTCGGTGCATCACTTCCCTGCGCGCACACACGAAGTGTACGATGTAACCGGCGCCGGCGATACGGTCGTATCGGTTTTTGCCACCATGGTGGCAACCGGCGCGTCGCATTTTGAAGCGGTGCAACTCGCCAATCAGGCGGCGGGATTAGTGGTGGAGAAATCGGGCACTGCGACAGTCAGCGCGGATGAATTTGCCAGATACGGTCACAACCCTCGCTCGGTCTGTTCGGAAGCCGATTGTTTGCAACGGGTTGCCGCCGCCAAGGCGCGCGGCCAACGCATCGTCATGACAAACGGCTGCTTTGACTTGCTCCACGCCGGGCACATCGCCTTTCTGACCCAAGCGGCCGCCCTCGGCGATCGCCTGTTGGTGGCGATCAACAGCGATGAGTCGGTTGCCGCGCTCAAGGCCGACGGGCGTCCGGTCAACCCGCTTGAAAAGCGTATGCAAGTCATCGCCGCTCTGGCGATGGTCGATTGGGTCGTGCCGTTTTCCGAACAGACCCCCGAGCGTTTAATCGCCGCCGTCTCTCCCGATGTCCTGACCAAAGGCGGCGACTACGCGCCCGAGCAGATTGCCGGCGCCGAACATGTCCGGCAACACGGCGGCGAAGTCATTGTGCTGGACTACATGGCGGGCGCTTCCACCACCGAGTTGATCGCCGCCATTCGCGGGGGATAGCGATGAGTCGGGAAAGTATTTTGGCGGATGTCCTGACCCAAGGCGGCGACTATGCGCCCGAGCGGATTGCCGGCGCCGAACACGTCCGGCAACACGGCGGCGAAGTCATCGTGCCGGACTGCATGGCGGGCGCTTCCGCTGCCGGATTGATCGCCGCCATTCGCGGCGGATAACGATGAGTCGGGAAAATATTTCGGCGGATGTCCTGACCCAAGGCGGCGACTATGCGCCCGAGCGGATTGCCGGCGCCGAACATGTCCGGCAACACGGCGGCGAAGTCATCGTGCCGGACCGCATGGCGGGCGCTTCCGCTGCCGGATTGATCGCCGCCATTCGCGGCGGATAGCGATGGGCCGGGAAAATATTCTGGTAGTCGGGCCGTCGTGGGTCGGCGATATCGTCTTATCGCAAAGCCTGTACATGACCATCAAGCAGCGCGACCCGACCAGTCAAATAGATGTGCTCGCCCCCGCATGGTCCGGCCCGATTCTCGCGCGGATGGAGCAAGTGCGTTCCGCCATTGATATGCCGCTCGGACACGGCGAGTTGGGGCTCGGTCGGCGGCGGCGTCTCGGCTTGTCGCTGCGCGGGCGCTATGCGCGCGCGATCGTCCTGCCGAACTCGTTCAAGTCGGCGCTCGTGCCGTGGTGGGCGGGGGTCGCCGTGCGCAGCGGCTTTCGCGGCGAGATGCGTTACGGCTTGCTGAACGATATGCGGATTTTGGATCGGCGGCTGTTGCCGCGCGCCATCGATCGCTATGCGCATCTCGGTCATGACGCCGGCGCGATGAGCGGCGAAGCGCCGGCGCCCGCTTTGCGAACAGACGCGGACAACGCCCGCGCGTGTCTTGAGCGTCTGCGATTGCATTGCGATGCGCCGATTCTCGCTCTGATGCCGGGCAGCGCGTTTGGCCGATCTAAGCGCTGGCCGCCGGAACGTTTTGCCGCCGTCGCCGACGACTACCTGCGCCGAGGCTGGCAGGTCTGGATACTCGGTTCCGCTTCCGACCGACAAGCCGGCGACAGCATCGCGCAAGCCGCTTCGGGGCGCGCTGTCAATCTGTGCGGCAAAACGAATCTCGTCGATGTCGTTGATCTGATAGCGCAGGCGAAGCTCGCGGTAAGCAATGACTCCGGCCTGATGCACATCGCCGCCGCGGTCGGCGTCCCGCTTGTCGCCGTTTATGGCGCGACCTCTCCGGAGTACACCCCGCCGATGAGCGCGCGCGCGGCGACTTTGTGGAAGGGCATCGAGTGTAGCCCGTGCTATAAACCCGTTTGTCGCTACGGGCACTACCGTTGCCTGACAGAGATTCCGGTTGACGAAGTGCGAGCGCAAGCCACCCGCGTGCTTGAAAACAAATCTCGTTGATGTCGTCGATTTGATAGCGCAGGCGAAGCTCGCGGTAAGCAATGACTCCGGCCTGATGCACATCGCCGCCGCGGTCGGCGTCCGCTTGTCGCCGTTTATGGCGCGACCTCTCCGGAGTACGCCCCGCCGATGAGTGCGCACGGTGACCTCCCTCGCGGGGGTCGGCGAGTTGCGTTCCGGCGAGGGGAGAGCGTTATCTCTCGGCGGCGAGGTCTTTCTCCACGGCGGCAAGAAAGGTCGCATCCAACTCGTGGCTGTTGCGCTTGCCGATGTCTTGTTGCAGCAACGCTTTGACTTCGGCAGCGCTCAGCCGTTCGGGGTCCTGCAGAGCGCCCCACGTCACTCCCGCCTCCGACAGTGATTTGGCGCCAAACCCTTCTTCCAGCAACGCATAGGCAAAGTTTCGATGCTGTTGAAAGCGCGGATTTACGTATTCGGCAATCAAGCCTTGCCCCGACTCGGTCTTGGAAAAGGCGGTCGAGTATGCCGCCATCCCGTGTGCGGTGCCGCAGGCAACCTGATCCGGCAGCGACAGATTGCCGACCAAGTACAGAGGCCCGTCGGCAAAAATGATCGCATCACGCTCGCAGTCTTCGCAGACTTTCCCCCAGTCAATCGCCGCGCGCGGCGGCAATGCCTCTTTGTCAGGGCGCATGCGGAGGATGAGGTCATAGTCTTTGCCGCTTTCCAGCGCCAGCCGATACGCTTGTTCCGTTTTGTAATACATCTTTTTCGGGTTATTAAATTCGCAAAACGGCGCCGCCGCATCGTCCTCTGCGACCACCGCATCGGTGCGATAGAAGCGTTGTAATTCCGCTTGCGTGACACAGTCGCCGCCGGCGGTGAAAAAACGAAAGAATCCGGGGTAAGCGCGCTCTAAATCCCGCGCCCCGTGCTGTCTCAGGGCGTCGGCATACGCATCGCAAAAAGCGTCCGTAAAGAGCCGTTGAAGATGACCCTTGCTGGGTATCAGGGGAATCTTGCGGCCAATCCGCCGCCAGACATGGACGAAATAATCCGCATCGTGACGTTCCAGCCCCAAGTGATGCCAACTCGCAAATACCTGTCGGTAGCCGCGCAACTGGCCTGAGATGCACACCGCGATGCGCAGTTTGCGCTTCGGGCGCACGGCGTTGCCGCGGGTTACGGCTTGTTTGGTCATCGGCAACAACACATGGCGCAGTTTGTTCAGCAAACCATAGTCGATGCCCGCGAGCACAATTCCCAACTTGTTGCGGCTTGCTTCGGGCAATGTGTTCAGCATGGCGGGGTTCGCGGTCGCCGCGCGCGCATACGCGCGAAAGGAGGCTATGGTTTTGGCATGAAACGGATGATTACAAAACAGCCACCCGAGCCTGGCAAGTTCCAGCAGCAATAAGCTCTCAACCTGCGATGCGGTCGGTTCTTCGTCAACAAAACCCATGGCCAGCCCAAACCAGAATACATTGTCATCGTCCTGCGGCATCTCAAGCCAGATTTGTCGCAACTGCGAGCGGAAGGGAGCGTGTTTGTGGGGTTTCTGAGACAGGTTCACTTTGCCGTGGTCTGAAAACAGCGCGTGATACAACACACGGTTTTCTGCGGCGGACTCCATCAGTGCGCGGGCTAATTCATGGAACAGTCGCTCTTGCAATACCGGAGTGATGGCATGATTGGCAATAATCATTGCCCCTTCCTTGCAAGCGTTGTAATCGAGCTTCCCGTGTTCCTCGGCCTGCTTCAGCAATCGCTTGGCCGTATCGTTCTCACGCCGGCAGTGTGCCAGAGCCTTTTCTCCTTCGGCGGAACCCGTCAGTTTTGTCGGTTCGCCGCGGCGCACTTTGGCCCATAGCGCGCAGGCGGCGTCCCACTGTTGCCGTTCTATCGCCTGGCATATTTTCTGAACATGCTTATTGTTTGCAATCGCTTGCTGTATTTGGTGGAGCCGATTTTGGCCGACTATCGGCTGCAGGAGCCGTCTGATTTGTTTGATACGCCGCTTCGGTTCGAGTATCCGACCGGCGAGGTTCAAACAATAAACGAGGATGGATTGCATTGCTTTTTCCAGCATGGAGCTATTATAAACGGCATGCTCTCACAAAGGGGGAGTGCAGGTAATACTCTCCCCTTGTGAGAGGTGTGTTCGCACCAAGTGTAGAGCCCGAACTGAGTGAAAGGTGATGCAACGGAGAGGGGGAGGGGGCACTCGCACCAACATCACTCTCCCCTTGCGGGAGAGTCAGCGAGCTTCGTTCGCTGGAGAGGGGGAGCAAAGGAGTGTTACTTGCGTCCCGCAAGGAGGGAGTGTTATTTCTCGGCGGCGAGGTCTTTCTCCGCGGCGGCGAGCAATACCGCATCCGGTTCGTGGCGCTTGCGCTTGCCGATGTCTTGTTGCAACAGCGCTTTGATTGCGGAAGCGCTCAGGCGTTCGGGGTCCATGAGAGCGCCACACCTTACCCCTGTTTTTGCCAGTGGCTTGGCATCAAATCCTTCTTCCATCAGTGCGTAGGCAAAGTTTTGATCCGTGCGAAAGTGCGACCGCAAATGTTCGCTTGCGGTCGGGAGTTGGCTCAAGTTGGTCTTTGTAAAAGCGGTTGAATAGGCCGCCATCCCGTGTGCGCCGCCGCAGGCAACCTGATCGCCTGCGACCAAGTTCGGAGCCAAGCGCATGCCCCGGTCGGCAAAAACAACCGCGTTGCGCTCGCAGTTCTCATAGATTGCTCCCCAGTCAATCGTCGCGCGGGACGGCAGCATCGCTTTGTCGGGGCGTATGCGGATGATGAGGTCATAGTCTTTGCCGCTTGCTAACGCAAGATTGTATGCCTGCTCTGCTTTGTAATACATCTTCCGCCGGTTATCAAACTCGCAAAACGCCGCCGTCGCATCGTCCTCTGTGACCACCGCATCGGCGCGGTAGAACTCTTGCAGTTCTGCCTGCGTGACACAAGCGCCGCGGTCGGTGAAAAAGCGAAAGAATCCGGGGTAGGCGCGTTTCAGCTCAAAGGCGGTGTGTCGTCTCAAGGCGTCGGCATACGCGTCGGAGAATGCGTCTGGGAAAATTTGTCGCAGTCGGTTTTGAACGGGCGCGTACGGAATCTTGCAACCGATGCGTTGCCAGACATGGACGAAGTAATCGACATCGCAGTTTTCCAGACCGAGGTGGCGCCAACTGGCAAACGCTTGTCGGTACCCGCGCAACTGGCCCGAGACGCACACCGCGATGCGCAGTTTGCGTTGCGGGCGCGCGGCGGTGTCGCGGGTCGGCGGTTGTTTGGTTGTCGGCAGCAGGATATGCCGCAGTTTGTTCGACAGATCGGAGTCCGTGCCCGCGAGCAAAATCCCCAGCTTCCGACGGCTTGCCTCGGGCAGACTGTCCGACACGGGTTTGTCTGTCAGGTTTTGTGCATACGCACGAAAGGATTCTATGGTTTTAGCGTGGAACGGGTGTTTGCAAAGCATCCATCCGAGCTCCTCAATGTCCGACCGCCGCAGCAGGTCCTCAGCCTGCGGCGCGGTCAGTTTGTCATCAATAAAGCCGATGGCCAGCCCGAACCGGAATACGTTGTCGTCGTCCCGCGGCAGGTCGTTCCAGACTTGTCGCAACTGTGAGCGGAAGGCAATGTATTTGTTGGGTTGTTCGTGCCAATTCACTTTGCTATGGCCCGGATACAGCATGTCAAACAGCGCGCGGTTTCCGACATCGGACTTAATCAGCGCGCGGACTAACCCCCCGAACACCTGATCCGACAATATCGGGATGACGGCATGATGAGCAATAATCTTTGCCGCTGTGACGCATGCCTCGTGATGCATCGCACCGTGTTTTTTGATCCAGCCCGACAACAGTTTGGCGGCCTTGGCTTCGCGGCGGCAATACCATAAAGCTTTGGCGCCTTCGGCGCAGCCCATTAACTCTGCGGGTCTTTCGCGCCGCACTTTGGCCCAGAGCTTATAGGCGGCGTCCCAGTCTTGCCGTTCCATCGCTTGGCGGGCCTTTTGCGCCGGGTCTTGGCCTGTGATCGCCGGGCGTATTTTTTGCATCCGCTTTTGACCGACAACCGTTTGCAGCAGACGCGCAAGAATGCATTTGGCTTGTCTGATGCGCCGCTTCGGCTTGAGCGCCCGACTGGCGAAGTTTAGACAATAAGCGAGGACAGGTTTCATTGCTTTTTTTAGCATGGAGTCATTATAAATTGATTGCGCCGCTTTTTTCAATCGTGCGGAGCGCTCTGCCCTCGCGAGAGTCCGCGGCTTTGCTCTCCGAAGAGAGGGATGGCAGCGGCGCACAAGAAGCCCCCTCGCCGCATCGCCCGGCGCCTGCGGTTCGTGCTCCGCGCATAGTGCGAGTAACCCTCCCGCGAGGAGAGAGCGCTATCTCTCGGCGGCGAGGTCTTTCTCCAGCGCGGCGAGAAATACCGCATCCAACTCGTGGCGGTTGCGCTTGCCGATGTCTTGTTGTAGCAACGCTTTGACTTCGGAAGCGCTCAGCCGCGCAGGGTCCTGCAGACCGCCCAACCTCACTCCCGCCTTTGATAGCGCTCTGGCGCCAAACCCGTCTTCCAGCAACGCATAGGCAAAGTTCCGATGCGGTTGAAAGCGCTGATTTACGTATTCGGCAATCAAACCTTGCTCCGAGTTGGTCTTGGAAAAAGCGGTCGAGTACGCCGCCATCCCGTGTGCGGCGCCGCAGGCAATCTGATCCGGCAACGACAGATTGCCGACCAAGTACAGAGGCCCGTCGGCAAAAATGATCGCATCACGCTCGCAGTCTTCGTAGACTTTCCCCCAGTCGATCGTCGCATAGGGCGGCAGTATTTCTTTGTCCGGGCGTATGCGAACGATGAGGTCATAGTCTTTGCCGCTTGCCATTGCCAGCCGATACGCTTGCTCCGTTTTGTAATACATCTTTTTCGGATTATTAAACTCGCAAAACGGCGCCGCCGCATCGTCCTCTGCGACCACCGCATCGGTGCGATAGAAGCGTTGTAATTCCGCTTGCGTGACACAGTCGCCTCCGGCGGTGAAAAAATGAAAGAACCCGGGGTAAGTGCGCTCCACATTCTGCGCTCCGTGCTGTCTCAGAGCGTCGGCATACACATCGCAAAAAGCGTCTGCAAAGAGCCGTTGAAGTTGAATCCGAATCGGTACCCGGGGAATCTTGCGACCAATCCGTTGCCAGACATGGACGAAATAATCCGCATCGTGACTTTCCAGTCCCAAGTTATGCCAACTCGCAAACGCCCGCCGGTAACCGCGCAACTGGCCCGAGATGCAAACCGCGATGCGCAGTTTCCGGTTCGGGCGCACGGCATCGGCGCGGGTCGGGGCTTGTTTGGTCATCGGCAACAACACATGGCGGAGTTTGTCCAGCAGACCGTAGTCAATGCATGCGAGCACAATCCCCAATTTCTTGCGGCTTGCTTCGGGCAATGTATTCGCTACGGCGGGGTCATCGACCGCCGCGCGCGCATACGCACGAAAGGAGGCTATGGTCTTGGCATGAAACGGATGATCACAGAACAGCCACCCGAGCTTGCCAATTTCCAGTAGCAACAAGCTCTCAACCTGCGCCGCGGTCAGTTCTTCATCAACAAAACCGAGCGCCAGCCCAAACCAGAATACATTGTCATCGTCCTGCGGCATCTTATTGCAAACCTGTTTTAATTGCGAACGGAAGGAGGCGTATTTATCGGGGCGCTCATGCCAATTAACCTTGCCGCTAATAGAAAACAGCGCATTGAACAATATGTGGTTACTCGCATCGGACTTCACAAGATTATGGACCAGTGTCCCGAACACCGGGTATGACAATACCGGATTGATGGCGTGATTGACAATCGTCGTCGCCGCTTCCCGCGCTTTTTTATGTTTCCGGTTTGCAATCGCTTGTCGTACTTTCTGAATACGAGTTTGGCCCGCTGTCGGTTGCAAAAGCCATTTGATTTGCCGGATACGCCGCTTCGGTTCGAGTATCCGCCCGGCAAGGTTTGCACAATAAACGAGGATGGACTGTATTACTCTTTTCGGCATGGAGTCATTATAAACTGCTGAATAATGCCGGAAACATTCCGGATTCCCGGCATCAACCAAAGCCGGCATATAATATCAACACACCAGCTGCGGCATCAAAGGTTTCTATAAAATAGTTGCTTTTGCATGAAAGGGTGCGACTGTGAGTCATACGACCAAAACCGGAAGTTCTTAGATGATGGGAGAAACACGGCATAAAAGCCAGCATGGACGCTTACCACATCAGCCGCTCGTCACTCTATAAGCGGCAGAAACAACTTCAGGACTATGGCATTAACGGCTTAGTCAATCGGAGCGCTTGCCCGCGCCAGCCACGCCGGCGCAACTGGCCTCTGGAGATAATCGCCGAGATTCGGCGACACCGCGAAAACTATCCCTACGGCGCACCCCATAAACAACCCGCAAACAGTTTGTGGAGCACAAACAGTTTAAGGAACCACAAACAATAATATTGTTTGTGCTCTTATATCGTTTGTGGCTCTTATTACTGTGCCTCATTAAATGTTGTTTGCGTACCATGCTCGCATAGCCAGTTTGATGACCGGTTTAACTTCGCTATCGGTCCATCATAGTAACGGTCGTTGCCGAGTTCTTTATGAAGTTGGTGATGAAAGTTTTTCCCGCCAAGATAGAGCAAGTGCTCACCGACAACGGCTCCGAGTTCTGCGGCGCGTTTGATTGTTGCCCGCAACAAGGTATCCGCCACACCTATCCCCAATGCCCGAAGATGAACGCATTCAAGGAATGCTGTAACCGCGCACTTCGGGAAGAGTTTGTGGAATTTGAAGAGGGTCTGTTGCGAACCGATATTCGGACATTTAATGATTGTCGGATAAAATATCCGCTATGGTTTAACACCCAGCGACCACATTACGGACTGGGATTTCAAGCACTTATGGCACAAATTACAAAATATCTGCCCCAAGTGTCCAATATGTACTGGCATCATACAACGCAGAGCGCTATCTTTCGGCGGCGAGGTCTTTCTCCACGGCGGCAAGAAATACCGCATCCAACTCATGGCGTTTGCGGTCGTTGATGTCTTGTTGCAGGAGCGCTTTGATTGCGGAGGTCGGAAGTCGTTCGGGGTCATGCAGAGGCCCCCACCGGACCCCCGCCTTTGATAGCGGTTTGACCCGAAATCCTTCTTCCAGCAACGCATAGGCGAAGTTTCGATGGGCTCGAAAGCGAGCCGGTTGCAGGAACTCGCTGATTAGGCCTTGCTCCGAGTTGGTTTTGGAAAAGGCGGTTGAATATGCCGCCATCCCGGGTCCCGTGCCGCAGGCAACTTGGTCTGCCATTGCCAGATTCTCGGTTAGGTATGTGCCTCCGTCGGCAAAGACAATGGCATTGCGCTCACAGTCTTCGTAGATCTCTCCCCAATCAACGACCGTGTGGGGAGATATTCCTTTGTCCGGACGCATGCGAACGATGAGGTCATAGTCTTTGCCGCTTTCCATTGCGAGATTATACGCCTGCTCCACTTTGTAGTACATCTTCCCCGGGTTGTTAAAATCGCGAAACGGGGCGGCCGCATCGTCCTCTACGACTACCGCATCGGTGTGGTAGAAGCGTTGTAACTCGGCTTGCGTGACATAATCGCCGCCGCCGACAAAATAGTGGGATAACTCCGGATAGATATGCTCCAGCTCTGGCACACCGTAGCGTCTCAAGGCTTCGGCATAGGCATCGCCGAACGCTTCCGCGAAGATTCGTTGTAGTTGGTCCTTGGAAGGTGTGCGCGGAATCTTGCGACCGATGCGTTTCCAGACATGGACGAAGTAATCCGCATCGTGGTTTTCCAGGCCGAGGTTGCGCCAACTGGCGAACGTCCGCCGGTAACCGCGCAACTGGCCCGAAACACAAACCGCGATGCGGATCTTGCGCTTCGGGCGCGCGGCATCGCTACGGGTCGGCGTTTGTTTGGTCATCGGCAACAGCTTCTGCCGCAACCGGTTCAGTAGCGCATAGTCAATGACTGTGAGCAAAACGCCCAGCTTCCTGCGGCTTGTTTCGGGCAGGTAATCCGGCACAGGGTTGTCTGTCAGCGCTTGCGCATAGGCGCGAAAAGAGGCTATGGTCTTGGTGTGAAAGGGATGCTCGCAAAGTAACCACCCCAGCTTGCCGAATTCCAGTTGCAACAATCTCTCAACCTGCGCCGCGGTCAGTTCTTCATCAACAAAACCGAGCGCCAGCCCAAACCAGAATGTGTTGCTATCGTCTCGCGGCAACTCGCTCCAGACCCGTTGTAACTGTGCGCGGAAGGGGGCGTATTGATGAGGCTGTTGTTGCCAATTGATGGCGCTGGTAACCGCAAACAGCCTGTCAAACAATATATAGCTTCCCGCATCAGACTTCGCCAGCACATGGACCAACTTTCCAAACATCCGCTCTTGCAATGTCGCAGAGGCGGCATGATTGGCAATCAGCATTGCCGCTGTCGCGCAGGCGCTGTGATTCGATGTTCCATACTGTTTGAACCAGTGCAGCAACAGTTCTGCCGCGTCATTTTCGCGCCGACAATGCGACAGGGTTTTGGCTCCTTCAACATAGGCTGTCGGTTGCGCGGGTTTTCTGCGGCGCGCCTCGGCCCAGAGCTTGCGGGCGGCGTCCCAGTCTTGCCGTTCCATCGCTTGGCGCGCTTTGTGAATACGACCTTGGCCTGTGAGCGGTTGCAGAAGTTGCCGGAGAATATATTTGATTTGCCTGATACGCTTCGGCTTGAGGACTCGGCCGGCGAGATTCACACAATAAGCGAGGATGGGTTTTATTGCTTTTTTCGGCATGGAGTCATTATAAATTGACTGCGCTGCTTTTTTCAATCGTGCGGAGCGCTCTGCCCTCGCGAGAGTCTGCGCGCTTCGCTCGCCAGAGAGGGGGAGGGTGGCGGCGCACAAGAAGCCCCCCCGCCGCATCGCCCGGCGCCTGCGGTTCGGCCGTTGTGACTCCCCCGCGAGGGGGGAGAGCAGATTGACTCGCTACAAAAGCGGATGACTACAACCTGTGCCCCCCGCGAGGTGAGAGTAATCGTTCGTGCGATCAGTTGTCACAAGGGGAGTAAGAGTCGGCGCGAGCGCTCATCCTCTGCGGCTATCGCATCGGTGTGTGAGCGTCCGCAAGCCGTTTTGCTATAATTGCCCTCAATCTGGTTAATGACATCTTCTTGCCGGAGAATGTCATACGCATCAATGAACGGAATTCTCTATATATACCTGCTTCTTTTTTCTGCGTTGCTTTCAATAGGTCAGGTTCTGCTCAAAAAAGTAGCCTTGCTGCTTCCCCCGATTTGGGCTCAATGACCGTTGAGCGCCTCGTGTGGATCAGTGTCGGCAATTTCTGGTTTTGGATTGCGTTCGCACTGTACGGACTGGCGGCTTTTTTATGGATTTATATTTTGTCACAGGTTTCTTTGAGCAAGGCGCTGCCTTTTGCTTCTTTGGCATTTGTAATCACTCCGTTGATAAGCAGGTATGTATTTGGCGAGCAAGTGCATATCGCATACTGGGGAGGCGTGGCTTTAATCATATTAGGAGTGGTCATAACTGTAGCAAAGGCTTATTGAGTTGAATATAATGTTATTAATAAAATACAGGTAGCAGTTAAGCCAAATGGGACGAAAAAGAAAAAAGGCTTCCGCCAAATCCGCCGGCTACAAGGCGCGGCCTTCGTCACAGGAGGGCGCCGATAAACATCGGCCCGTACTCTCCGGCAAAGTCTCTGCGCGGGATATCCTGCCGTACGCCGGCGCTTTGTTTGGCATGGTATTCCTGTTCTTTTTTCTGCATTACTTGAGCAATCAAATACCCTATGATTTGGCAAAGCAGAGGTTCGCGAGCGCTTTTGAGGGAAGCAGCCTAACCCTCTCCGACTATGTTCGATCAGGGGCATATGCTGAGAAACGTTCTGTGTTGCTCCATATGGGCGGCGATCAATTTAGCGAGTGCCAAATGTTGGGGGGCGTGTTGGTTTCCGCAGCAGGCAGCGCTTGGTTGGATGGCAAAAATACCACTCCGCTCGGCAAAGCCATTTTGCCTTGGGGCAACTACCCGCTCTACCCGCGTGACGGATATGGATATTGTTCGGCGCTTCACGCCATGGTAACCGACGCCGACAACAAGCCCACGATAAGAACGTTAAAGTTTCGTTATTGGTGGGGTAACAAAGCAATTTATGGGTTGTTATTACGCGGGTTTTCGGTTTTTGATGTCCGCGAAGTGGCGAAGAGCGCCACATACCTCTCTTGGATATTGCTTGCGCTATTTTTATTCGCATATAGCCCCAGAGTTTTTGCCGTTATTTCTCCGGTGGTCATTTTTGGCGTCTTATTTTCCGGCGCGCAACTGTTTGCAAATATATCGGATGCCTTGCCTTTCTTGTGGTGCGTTATTGCGGCCAGCGGATTGACGCTCTTGATGCGGTATTCGCCCTCGCCCCGCGCGCTCGGTCTTTTTTCTTTCATAGCCGGATGTGTCTCCTCCTACGTTTGGTGGTATGACGGTCATACGGTGTTCGTTATTTCAATGTTCGCGCTCATCGTGTATTTTGGGTCGCGTATTTGTTTGGGCTTAAACCAGACCGAGAGTCTGGGGCGCATATGGTCGGCAGTCTGGCGTTATATGGCGGGCGCCGGTTTAAGCATGGCGGCGGGACAGGTCGTCAAAAGTCTGTATTTTCTTTCGCTCGGACAGGCCGATGGCGCGCGAAAACTTTTCGCCGAGCTCTTCGGCAAGGTTGAATCATTGAAAGACAGGACGTTTGCCAGAGAAGACTTTTTTGCGCATCCCTATGTGGAAGAGTACAAAGACTTGGCATTTTTTGATAACGCATGGTTGGCGCAAGCGGTTGCTTACTCGACCATAGCGGCATTGGTGTTTGCGCTTGCTCTGATATTGAAAAATGTATTTTCAACCCAGCGTTTTACGGCTCTTATCGACATCGCGCCCTTCGTCGTGTCGCTATTCGTTGTGTATGCGCGGATGTGGCCCGTTCAGGATCAGCCGGACATGTATGCGCGTTATCTGTTCATTCTTTTTGCCTTGGCTTGGTGCGCTTTGGTCGTGGCATTCTTATATTGGCGCAAAGGCGGGCTTCGCGCCCCGTCTCCGGCATAAGTGTCCGACCGGCGGCGCCTATGTGTCGGATTTTTGGCAGACCAGAGTCAGGTAGTGTGTGGCGAAGCCGTAACGCAATGTCGTCGCAATGCGTCGCATCAGAGGGCCCGGGTTGCGCAGGTAGTAGCGCAGAAGATGCGGACGGATTTCGCTCATGCGCGCTTCGTCGCGTTTCAATATTGACAAAGGATTCACAAACTGTGTCTGTTTGTAGCATGCAATCTCGCGCAATTGCCCTTGCCCGGTCAGCATTTTCCGGAACGAAGACGGCGTAAAGTCGCGCAGGTGGTAGGGATTGATATCCGTGGACAGAGTTGTCGGTACCGAAGCAATCAGCGCCCCGCCCGGCCGCAATAGCGTTGTGATGTGGCGGATAAAGCCCGCCGGATCAGGCAGGTGCTCGATGGTTTCCAAGGATACGATGGCGGAAAATTTGTCGCTGTCTTGAAACGTCATGGCATCCGCGCACCGAAACGTTATTTTTTCGTGCGCATAGCGTTCGTTAGCGTAAGCGATGGCGTCGGCGCTCAGATCCACGCCGCAGACCCTGCGCGCGGAGCCCGCTTGCTCGGCTAATAGCCATGTGCCGTAGCCTACGCCGCACGCAATATCCAGAATACGATCGGGCCGCGCGTGCTTGGCGGCAAACCGATAACGGTCTATGTGCAGTTGCAACGTGTCGTATCCGGTTGTCTCGTTATTGCGGATGCGATCCGGCACCAGCCGTTCCAAGGTGTTTTCATTCGGAGCATTTGCCATCTATTTAGGATACTATGATGATTGCGGATATTGATAATGTAATATTATTCCGCTCATTATGCAAGACGAACAACAAAATATCGAGTTAAGCATCGTTATACTTTGCCGCAATGAGGAACGCACCATTGCGAGTTGCGTTCAAAGCGCCGGAGCTTGGGCCGGCGGGCGCAAGATCAAAACTGAGATTCTGGTAATTGATAACGCAAGCGACGACCGTTCCGCGCCAAGGGCAAAAGAAGCGGGCGCGGATGTGTTGCGCGTTGAGACGGTCGGCTACGGGGCCGCATTGCGGGAGGGGGTAGCCGCCGCCAAGGGCAAGTTCGTCATTATTGCCGATGGCGACGGACAGCACGATGTCGGTTCTCTCGATGGGTTCATCGATAAGTTGCGGGAAGGTTATGACTTGGCGGTCGGCAACCGATACTTCGGGAAAACGACAGACGGATGTCGCGGCTTGCCTCGCCGCTTGGGTAATTTTTTGATATCGCGCATTGGCAAGCTGTTTTTCAAGGTATCCATCGGAGATTTCAATTGCGGATTGCGCGGGATGCGAGCGGAGCGCATACGCGCATTGGGTTTGGAGTGTCGCGGCATGGAAGCGGCCTCCGAAGTAATCGCCAAAGCGGCTTTGGCCGGCTTGCGGATAACAGAAGTGCCTACCACTGTGTTTCCAAGACATCAACTGTCTCAATCCCATTTGAAAGTGTGGCGCGACGGGTGGCGTCATTTCCGCATTCTCTTATGCTTCTCTCCAAATTATATGTTTTTATATCCCGGCATATTTTTCACGGCGCTCGGGGTTTTGGGAGTGTCGGCATTGTTCTTCGGCAGCGTCGTTATCGGCGATGTGAAGTTCAATCTGCATACGATGTTAATCAGCGCGGCGGCGGTTATCTGCGGCTTGCAGTTGCTGATTTTTTTCGCGCTGGTGCGAACCTTTCAAGAAAGCATTCATATCATGTCCGAGTCTTGGCTGACGCAGGGTTTGCGGCAAAGAACATTCGGCGATATGAGCCTCATTTTGGCATTGATACTCCTGGCCATAGGGACAGCGGGGATGGTCGAGTTTCTTTTGATTTGGGCCGAAGCCGGTTATGACAATTTGGATCCGTCCCGCCACATGAGAATCTTGATATTTGCGCTGACATTCTTTATATCCGGTTTGCAGTTGTTGTCTTCAAGTTTCGTATATTACCTTCTGAATATAAAAAGAATTTAAGGGAACGGAAGCGTAACAGATAGTGCGGCTCGGGGTCATGTCCGGCCCATGTCGGGAGGCCTGTGGATATAACGCCCGATGGGGGAATAAACAGGAACATTCTCTATATGGCGCATAATGCGACATAACCGATTTGAATTGCCTTAAAAAGCGAGGCGTCACACAAATGCAAGATATTCTCATTGAACAACTTAATGGAATGAGGGAAACCTTGTCCAAAAACATTGAATCAATTAAATCTCTTATAGGCGCATCAAAATCACTTGGCGAGTTAATCAGCGAGCTTTCTAAAGAAGATGATGGCGACACTATTAAGACATTGGAATCCACACGAAAAGAAATCGATGAGTCAATTGATAACTTAATTCAACAAACCGATGAACTGTTTGATGCCTACGCAAAGCTGGTAGAAAATATATAAATTAGCGCATCATATGTGGCAAGTTTGGCACGGGAAACAAAAAGAATATGCCGGAAGAGCAACGTAATAATCGGGTATCTGATTTAGAGAGAAAAGAAAAGACACTGCCTGATACGGCGGGCAAAAGGCGTCACCTTATAACTGAGAAGCGTCTCAGTCTTGCCGGCTGGACATTAGCGGGTTGCGGAGTACTGATGGCGGGTGCATTGGGTTTGTCTGTTTGGTCGCCTTGGCGAGCGGAAGTTAATATATATGCGACTTTTATTTATAGTTTATTTGGCATTGTCACTTTGGCATTGGGTTTTATAGCCGGTTCGGGAATAGACAGAGATTAAGAAGCCGACCTCTTATAAGAACCTCTTGCCAACGGCTTTGCCACATAGGCATCCGTCCGATTTGGAGAGCGCTCTTTCACATTCCCCTCATTCAAGCGGAAAGCGAACTCATCAACTTCCGCAACGGTGTCTTGGATCGTTCCGTAATCGTGCCGATGCGGACGATAAACTCGGCATCACACCCTTTGCGCCGGCGAACCGATCCGCTTGCCCTTGCGGGCGCTCAACCCCGTTGCCCCGGCGTTTCTTTCCAAGATGCGGTCGCGCGGAATCCTCTGCTGGGAATTTCCGCATGAATTGGAAGGCGGATATTGCATATTTGCGCATGGGTTTTCTCCTTGCGGGGTGTTTTGATTCCCAGCGCTTTTATTTTCCTCGCCTTATGCGGGCGGAGCCAAGCATATAAGCCCGGTATTGCTTGTAATAGCCTGCCGAAGCGGAATAGTAGTTATAATAGTTATCCGCTTCACACACGGACGCAGACAGCGATGAATGAACATATAGCCCAAGTCGGTCAATACCTACGCTACGAACGCGAAAAGCTGAACCTGTCGGCGCAAGATGTTGCCAGCCGGTTGCTGTTGCCGGTCAGCGCCATTAAGGGACTTGAAGGCGGCGACTATGAGAGTCTGCCGGAAGTTGTTTACATCAGGGGTTATATCAGGTCGTATTGCGCGTTGCTCGGGATTGACTCCGGCCCGGCGCTCAAGATGTTTGCCGAATCGACAGAAGCGGATCAGTCGTTATCCGAAGAGCCGGTCTATTCGCCGCTGGTCGATGAGCATGTTCAACGCCTGACCAGAATATGGGGGTCCTTGTTGCTCGTGACCATCATCATCATTATTCTGGTCGGCGGGTGGCATGAGCGGGAACGGTATTCGGTTGCGGCGCCGAGTTCCGAAGAGGAAGCGATGCCGGAGACTGCGCTTGCCGAGGAACCGCACACGCCGTCTCCTCCGGCAAGCGGAGGGGGCGTCGCGCATTACCCGGCGCATGCGCAAGCGACGACCGCAGAAGACAGTTATATGGCGGCGCCCGATGCGGCCTCGCTGACCGTTGTCGCCAGCGGCGACAGTTGGGCGCATATTCAGAGCGCAGGCGGGGAAAGCATGGTGCGTCGGATGCTGTCGGGCGGCTATCGAGAGACTTTCACGGTGCGCTTTCCGTTGCGCATAGAGTTTGGCGCGGCAAGAAATATACGCTTGTGGTTCAATGATGCGGAGTATGATTTGACGCCTCATACCAGCAATCTCAACACCGCATTTTTCCTGCTCGAAGAGTTTCCGACACCCGAATGAAACCGCTGATCAGATCCGTCAAAGGGGTGTGCGATGTGCTGGCGGAGCAAGCGGCGCGCTTCGATCGGATAGAGCGGCGGTGCATCGACTGCTTTGCCCGATCGGGCTATGAGGAAATCCGGCTTCCGCTCCTTGAGCGCGCGGACTTGTTTGTGCGTTCCATCGGCGGCGCGACCGATATCGTGCAAAAAGAGATGTTTAGTTTTGAGGATAAGCGGGGCGATATGTTGGCATTGCGGCCGGAAGGAACCGCCGGCTGCGCGCGCGCGGCGATCGAGCACAATTTGATTGCCGCCCCTCGCCGCCTGTGGTACCGGGGCCTGTTTTTTCGCCGCGAGCGACCGCAAAAGGGGCGGCAGCGTCAGTTTCACCAATTTGGCGTCGAGGTATTCGGCATGACGGACGCCGCTATTGAAGCCGAAGTGATCGCGCTGACCGCTTTGCTGTGGAAGCGGCTCGGAGTCCATGGCTTGACGCTGAAGATAAACACACTGGGCGACGAGCGGACGCGCCGCGCGTACTGCGAAGAGTTGGTCGCGTGGTTGCGCCCGCGCAGCGGCGATCTGGATGAAGATTCGCGGCGGCGGCTTGACAGCAACCCGTTGCGAATTCTTGATAGCAAAAACCCCGGCACGTTGGAATTGCTGCGCGAGGCGCCGAAGATATCGGATTTTTTGGATGCGGAATCAAAGCGGCAGTTTGCGCAATTGCAAGACTTGCTTGCCGCTTCGGACGTTGCTTTTGAAAGCGATCCCTTTCTCGTCAGAGGGTTGGATTACTATAGCGGCATGGTGTTTGAGTGGCTCGGCGCGGGTGACGGCGCGCAATCGGCTGTGTGCGCGGGCGGGCGCTATGATGGCTTGGCGCAACGGCTGGGCGGGCGTCCGACTCCGGCCGTCGGTTGTGCCTTCGGCATAGAACGGATATCTCAGTTGCCTGATATAATGGCAACCCCCGAACACCCCGCGGACATATATTTTGTTGCCGCGGGAACTTTGGCGATGGCGGAATCCCACCGTCTGGCCTTTCAACTGCGAGAGCGGTTGCCCGATTTGCATATCGTAGTTGATTGCGCGGGCGGCAGCTTTAAGTCACAGATGCGGCGGGCGGATAAGGCAAATGCCGGGCGGGCGATTATTCTGGGCGAGGATGAAATTAAACGCAATGCTGTGGCGGTGAAAGATATGAGACAAGGCGGCGAACAGGTCAGCGTGCCTTCCGAAGAACTGTCATCGCATATCGCAAAAGTCATGACATCTTAATGAATATTGTTTTAGAGAGAAAAGCAGATGGTTAAATCCCGACGACCTGTCGCAGAGGACGACGGTCTTGTTGAATTGAAGCGCGCGTGGGGCGAATACGGTCGCAGTGTCTTCTTCGGCATCGTGATCGGCGCTGTTGCGATCGTGTCGTGGTTCGGCTGGGACCACTACAAAGAACAACGCCTGCGGCAGGCGTTTGATTTGTTTGTCGAAATGTCGACCGCGGCGGACGAAGACGATGCCGAGCGGGCGGAAGAGCTGTTTGCCGATCTGGAAGCGGCATATCCCGACACCGTGTATGCCGTTTTGTCCGCCATGGCGCGGGCGCGCTATTATGCCCGGCGCGACGATTTGGCGAAGGCGACCGAGAGCCTCGAACTGGCGGTTGATCACGCGACCCGCCAGGAGATTGAGTTTCTCAGAGGCATTGCGATAGTCAGGCTGGCGCGCGTGTTGGTCGCGCAGGGCGAGAACGATCGCGCATTGGATGTGCTGGCAACCGAACTGCCTCCCGGCATAGCCGCTTTGGCCGCCGAAGTGCGCGGCGATGTGTTGGCGGCGACGAACAAAAAACAAGAGGCGGCCAATGCCTATCGCGATGCCTCAAGGCTGGACGATGTGACCGGGTTTCTGCGCATGAAAAGCCAGCGCCTCGGAGTCAAGCCGACGGCGGAAAACAATCCTTCTAATCCCGCGGGTCGCTAAGCAAACGCCATGAAGCAGCCTGCGAACAAGGCGCGTCTGTCGGCGGCAACGATAGCGCCGATCGTTGTCTGGCTTGTAAGCGGTTGCGCTTATCTGCCCGAAAGCGATTACGAAGCGCCGGAAGTCACATCGCGCTTGCTGGTATCTCAGCCGTGGTCGCATTCCGCGGTAAAGGATTTTTCCGACAGCTATCTGCCTCTGGCCCCGTTGATCAGAAAGGGTCGGGTCTATGTGTCCGGGCCCGAAGGTCGCTTGGCGGCTTTTCGTATGAAAGACGGCAAACGCTTGTGGCAGCGCGCTTCCGAGTTGGAGATCAGCGCCGGTGTCGGCGGCGGCGGCGCGGCGATGGTGGTCGGCACCGCCGACGGCGAGGTAGTCGCTTTTTCTTTGCGATCGGGGGAGGAGATATGGCGGCGCGATATTGGCGATGAAGTCACTGCGGTATCCGCTCAGCACCGGGGGGTTGTAGTGGCGCGCACCGCGACCAAGGTTGTCGTGTTTGATATCCGCACCGGCAACAGACGTTGGCAGCACAAAGAGAGTCGGCCGCCATTGACGATCAAAGGGGCATCGCTGCCGGTTTTTTATCGCGAGTGGGCGTTCGCGGGGCTCGATAACGGTTACCTGATGGCGATCAATCTGGAGGATGGCAAGGTTCTGCGCGAGATGCGCTTGGGGGTGGATGTCGGCAGCGGCGATTTGGACCGTATCGTGGATGTGGACGGGCGCATGGCGATTAAGGCCGGGGTTTTGTACGCGGCGGCGTATCAAGGGCGCACGATTGCGGTAGACCTTGAGCGCGGCAACGTGGCGTGGACTAGAGACATGTCTTCGCAGTCCGGTCTGGATGTCGGCGACAAAGCGGTTTTTATTACAACGACGGATAATCGGGTGGCGGCGCTGAGTCGCAAGACGGGCAAGGAACTATGGTTTAATGATTCTTTTCAGGATACGCGCCTGAGCGCTCCTCGGGTAGTCGGTTCTTTTGTTTTGGTGGGCGATAGCCGCGGTCATTTGTACTGGTTGTCAAAGAAGAGCGGCAAGGCGGTCGAGCGCACCGACCTGGCGACGGATTCGCCCGCGGAGTTTCGTGTCAGCGGCAAGAATATTATCGCGCTGGATAAGGAGGGGCATCTGTCCGCAGTCCGTCTGGCGGGTTATCGCAAGCGCTAAGCCGCGTTTGCAACGTCATATCGCGCGGGTGGCGCCATGTTGAAAGTCGCTCTGATCGGCCGCCCTAATGTGGGCAAATCCGCCTTATTCAATCGTTTGGCAGGAAGCAGAAAAGCGATCGTTTCGCCTGTGCCGGGCGTCACCCGCGACCGTCATTACGCGACTGTCGAGAGAGACGGCAAGCTGTTTCTTTTGATCGACACCGGCGGCTTGCAAGGCGAGGGCGAATTGGACGATCAGATCGCCGCGCAAGCGAAGCATGCCATTGACGAGAGCAGCTTGCTGTGCTTCGTCGTGTCCGCCGCCGACGGTCTGATTCCCGCCGATGAGATTTTGCTGAACGAATTGCGCCGCGCGAACAAGCCGATCTGGCTGGTTGTCAACAAGACGGACGGGCGCGACGAACGCTTTGTGGCAAGCGAGTTTGCTCCGCTTGGCATGGCGGATTGCTTTTATACCGTCGCGGTTTCCAATCGCGGCGTGCCGGGTTTGCTCGAGAAAATGCTGGCGCAGGTCGGCGAAGCCCGCGACACGGAGCGGGATGACGGCATCCGCGTGGCCTTTGTCGGGCGTCCCAATGTCGGCAAGTCCACGTTAATCAATGCCTTGCTTGATGAGCGGCGGTTGCTGACATCGCCGTTGCCGGGAACGACGCGGGATAGCATATATGTTCCGTTTTCTTATCGGCAGCGGCAGTTCACGCTGGTCGATACGGCCGGTGTCAGGCGCAAGTCAAAAGTGATTGTCGATGAAGAGCGGTTTAGCGTCATCAAGTCCTTGGAAAATATTGCGCTGGCGGATGTGGTCGTAATCGTCTGTGATGTGAGCGAGGGGATTGCCGATCAGGATTGCCAACTGATTGCGCAAGCGGCGGCGCAAGGTCGCAGCCTGCTGATTGCGCTGAACAAATCGGACTTGTTAAACGATGATCTCGAGATACATTTGCAACGGACGCTGGATATGCGCTTGCGCTTCGTCGACTATGCAAAGAAGCAGCGTATCTCGGCACAGTCGGGCGCCGGCCTGGAACAGCTGATGGATACGGTTGCCGCGCTCTATCAACGGGCGGCGACGCGTATTCCGACTTCGCGTTGCAACGAGCTGTTGCGGCAGGCATTGGAAAAGCATCCGCCGCCAATCGTCGGCGGGCGCCGGCCCGCTTTGCGCTATATGTTTCAGGAGGGCGCGCACCCGCCGAGTTTTGTCATCTATGGCAGGCGCGTCGATAAGTTGCCCGATTCGTATCGGCGTTATTTGTCTTCTTATCTTCGCCGGCGCTTGTCGCTGGATGCGACGCCGGTTCGGGTCGAATTTCGCTTGGCAGATTAGCCATTGGCGGTATGAAACCGCCGTTTGTCATCTAAATCAGCGTGTCTGTCAGATAAGTCTCCGCGCCCCGCTATATTGTGGCACAGAATTCGGGCATGATGTTCGGGCATGACATAACAGGCATAGATTTCTCGCCATTTTCCATTCGTATGGCAAATGCGACGGAGTCGCGGGTCGGGCGCAAGTCGCTTGCGACCGCGCAGATGACGATGCCCTGCTCTGCTTGGGATGCGGTGCGGGAGCGCCGGGGCGAGTACGTCGATGCGTTGCGCAAAGCATACGCTTTGACGCGCGGGCGTTCGCGCGCATGCAATATGAGCCTGCCGTGTGATGCCGGCAAGTATCACGTTTTTGATTGTTCGCAGGTTGAGAGCGGAGTCTTGCGCAAGTTGACAGACAACCCCGGCTTTTGGCGCAAGCATCTGGGGGTTGCGGTTGACGATTACGACTGCAAGCGGGAGCGTGTCGCGGATAAGATGCTGATGACAGCGATACCGCTGGCTGCGGTCGAGTTTTACCGGGAGTTACTGGGCGGCGCGGGTTTGAAATTGCATGCCTTGAACCTTTCGTGTGCGGACTATCTCTGTCTGGTGCGCGCGTCCGCGCGCCGCCTTTTGACCGTCAGCCCGTACGAGGCGTGCTTTGTGAATCGCACCGCAAACAGTTTTGATTTTAAGCACATCGCCATCGCCGATATGCCGCTTGCGCCGGATATGCCGGCAAAACTGCTCGACCTCATCGCCGCCGGATTCGCGGATGATATGCGCGAATTGCGCGGCGATGATGCGCCCGTCGAAGTGGCTCTGACATTGCCGCCCGGTATCGGCGAAGACATGCCCGAGCGATTGCGCGAAGCGTTTCCCGACATCGATTTCAAGCGCATGAGCGGGGTATCCGCTGCCGGGGCGGAGATTGAAGCGGATATGCATCGTTGCGCGGCGATCAGCGCTTGGCGGATGCCGGCGCGGCGACGGGGCGCGATGCTTCCCGATCGGAAACGGTCGGGTGTTCTTGCGACCAGAGCGGGTTGGCTTGTGCTCGCCGCGCTGATTCCGCTTCTGGCTGTTTGGTATTTTGATCTGAAAGAGGAGAACCGGAGCCTGTCGCCGTCCTTTGAGCGCCAACTTGAACAGGCCGAGCAATATTCGCAGTTGCGGTTATCGGAAGCCAAGGCAAAGCAGAAGCTGGCGTATTGGGAGAACTTGCGCAAAAAGAGCCGCGAGGTGCTGGATGTCAGGGATGCGCAACCCGATTTCTTCCGCCTTCTCTCCGCCATCCTGCCGACAAAGTTTCGGCTGGATAGGGCGCATTGTGTTCGCGCGCGCAGTTGTCGCTTGTCGGGAGTCGCGCCGTCTTATCAAGCGGTCGTGCTGTTTTTGAAGGAATTGGAAAAGTCGCCCGCTATCGCCCGCGCTTCGCTGCGGGATGTCTCGGGGGTCGGCGACGGGCGGGCGATGAAGTTTCTCATTGAATGCGATTATGCGGCGGCGGCGAGCGAGGCTGCGGGAGACAGGTAGCGGATATGGCCGGGTTACACATGGATTACAAGCGGTTTAAACATCTCTCAATGGGGCTTTGCGCCGCTTTGGTCGCGATCGTTTTCTTTTTTCTGATACGGCCGTTGGAAGCGCAAAACGACGACATGAAGCAAGAGATTGTCCGCGCCGAAGCGACGCTGCGCAACATCCGCGAGGCGCAAGACCGGCATGCGGCGCTGTCTCTGCGCCTTGAGAAACTGAGAGTATTGGTGGTGCGCATCGTGGCGGAATCTTTCCGCTCGCCGCCCTTGTATTCGGTGCACAATGACTTGGGGCGGCTGCTGTCTGTCAACGGCATCCGGATCATGGCGGTTGAAAAGTCCGAGCGCGGCGGTGATTCGGCGGCGGACGGATTCTTTGCCAGACACCGTTCGATGTGGAAATTGAGAGGCGGCTTTCGCAACTATATCGCGTTTAAGGAAGCGCTGACCGCCTACCGCGAGGCGGCTATTCATATCGACGAAGAGAAACTGTCCAAAGGCAAAGACGATGTCCTCAACATTGAGATTCGCCTGTCGGCATACCAATTTGAGAGCGCGTGACGATGCGATACGGCTTGATACTGTTGGTTGTCTTTGCGCTTCCGTTGAGTTGGGCGCAACGCGATCCGTTTGCTTACGATACGGAGACGAAGTCTGTCGCGCCGCTGTATTCGCATCCGCTTGCGAGCCTGACCGTTGTCGGCGTCATCATCGCCGACGGCAAGGCGCTCGCTATCGTGCGCGCGCCGGATGAAACGCTTCATATCGTCGGGGTCGGCGGCTTGCTGGGAGAAGAAAAGAAGCCGATAGCGTCTATCGATGCGCTGGGAATACACATCGACGGCGCCGAAGGTTTGTTATTGCCTTACAAAGAATAGGAGGGGGTGTTATGCGATTGCTTATTATTTTGTCGGCCTTGGCGATGGTGTCGTGTGCCAAAGCGCCGGGCTTTGACGCGGATGAGAAATTGGTCGATGAGAAGGGCTTTATAGCCGACTGGAAAGAGAGTCGCAAAGCGCCCGCCGCCGCTTCGCCCGGCGCAGAGACTCCGCCCGAGGAGAGTGTGTCCCGTGTCGGCATTGCGCGCGGCGAAGGCGCGCGCTCGCTGTTTCCGGATAGGCTTGCGGATGCGCGACAACTGCCGCTTGAGAACCTGCGGCTCAACGAGGTGCCGCTGCGGGTATTTGTCAAGACGCTGGCGCTTATGAGCGGCTATAACATTGTCGTCGCGCCGAGTGTGAACCCGCTTCTGAGCATTGATCTGACGGCGATCGATTGGCGCGATGCGCTGTATCTGATTGCCGACATACACAACTTTGACATCGTGCAAAACGGCCGCCTGATTTATATCAAAGGCTCGGATGCGCCGCGCCCGAATGCCGCAAACGAGGCGCTGGCGTCCGATATCGAGCTGTTCAGGCTGCGTTATGCCGAGCCGGATACCGTCAAGGAGCTGCTTGCGCCTTTGCTGCAAACCGGCGCCGAGCAATCGGCCGGCGCCGTTATCACCGTCGATGAGCGCACCCGATCGATCATTGTGAAGGGCGGCAGAAACCAGATAGCGCTTGCCGAATCGCTGATACGCAATGTCGATATCAGAACGCACCAGATCATGATCGAAGCGTTCATCGTCGAGGCCGGAGATGATTTTGAGCGTAATTTGGGCGCGCGTCTGGGGCGGGCGCCGGACGGGGTTATCGATCCGACCCGAGGCGCGTATGTCAATCTGCCCGAAACCGTTTTCTCCGGCAGCCTGGGGGTTTTATTCGGCCACGGGCGCGGGCGTTTCAAATTGGAACTGACCGCGCTGGAGAACGAGGGCAAGAGCCGTATCATCTCAAACCCCAGAATATTCACGCTGGATAATCAGCAGGCGGTTATTTTCCAAGGCGACGAAGTGCCTTATCAGACCGTTTCGGACCGCGGCACCCGCACGCAGTTTAAGCAGGCCGGCTTGCGTTTGCAGGTGACGCCGAGCGTGGTCGATGAGGGGCGGCTGATGTTGGCCGTATCCATTAACAAGGATACGGTCGATACGAGAATCAGCAACCCGCCTATCACCCGCCGCGAACTGACGAGCCATCTGTTGGTAAACGACGGCGACATCGTCGTGATAGGAGGCATCCGTCTTGATTCCAGCATCAATTCGGTCGGCAGCGTGCCGCTCGTTTCCTCAATTCCGGTCTTCGGTCGGATACTGTCGCGGCGTCAACACGAGCGCGATGTGAGAGAGTTGCTTGTTTTTATCTCGCCGAAAATAATTTTGTAGAAGGGTTATGGCAGATCGCAAGAGCGCGACATCCGCATATGCGCAACAGCGCGGGCAGACCCTCTTTTTGCGCGAATCAAGCGGGGTTATTCCGTTTGTCGAGAAGATGTTATTGCAAGCGATCGATTACGGGGCCAGCGACATACACATAGAAAAGTACCGCAAAGTCGCCCGCTTGCGCTATCGCCTCGACGGCGTCTTGAACGAAATAGATGTGAGCGCGCTGTTGTTCAACGAGTATTCCGGCATCGCCGCGCGGCTGAAGTTGTTGGCAAAACTGGATATTGCGGAGCGTCGTATGCCGCAGGACGGACGTTTTTCTTTTGCCCACGCCGCTGGCGCGGCGGATATCAGGGTGTCTATTGTGCCGATTATTTCCGGCGAACGCATCGTGTTGAGGATACTCAACAGCGACATGTCAAAGCCCGACGTCGACGGCTTGGGGATGAATCGCGCGCAGGCGGATATGTTTTCCGCCGCCCTCAATGCCCATCAGGGCATGATTTTGGTGACCGGCCCGACCGGCAGCGGCAAGACAACGACATTGTATGCCGCGGTACAGTCGATCAATTCCGCTCGGATCAACATATTGACCGCGGAGGATCCGGTGGAGTATCGGATTGAAGGCATAGGGCAAGTAGAGGTCAAAGAGAACATAGGGCTCGGCTTTGCCGAGGTCTTGCGCGCCTTTTTGCGGCAGGACCCGGAGGTGATTCTGGTCGGCGAGATACGTGATTTTGAAACGGCGGATATCGCGATGAAAGCCGCTCTCACCGGACACTTGGTGATGAGTACCTTGCATACCGGCAATGCCGCGGAGACGGTTACCCGGATGTTGAACATCGGGATATCGGGCTACCTCATCATGGGAGCGATCAATCTGATTATCTGTCAGAGGTTGGTCAGGAAATTGTGCCCCCGCTGCAAGGAAGCGTGCGACCGGCCGATCTCGGAAGCGGTGTTGCCGGAAGCGGATACCGTTCTTTACAGAGCCGTGGGTTGCGAGGATTGTCACTTCACCGGTTATGCCGGGCGCTGCGCGGTGTATGAGATGGTTGCGATCAGCGACGATATGCGCAGGATGGTCGCCGGCCGCGATGTGTCATCGGCGGACATTGTCGCGCTCGTCGCCGAGCGCCGCCTGTCAACTTTGCAAGATTCGGGCATGCGCTTGTTGCGCGACGGTTTGATCAGCGCGGAGGAGTATGCCCGCGTATTGTGATGCGCTATTTGTAGTGATAAAAGTTGCGGTTGAGGTAGTCGACAACTTGCGATATCTCGCCGCGGCTCCAGTCGAGCCCGAGCCCGCTTTGGCAGTAAATCACCCTTTGGCGCAACGATTGCACATCGTCTGCGATGCTGCTTGCGCGAGAGTAAAGCAATTCGGGATTGCCGCTGACCATTTGCCGATGGCAATCAACGCAGTTTTCAAGATAGTGCGCGGGCGCTTGTCGCCCGTTTTGCATCGGCGCGCTGTCCGCCGCCGCCAAGGGTTGCGACACGATGAGGCCGAGCGCGATAACAACAAAGATATGTATTTTCCGTTTCATATTAGAATAGTGCGCTATGAAACCTAATAAGTCAAATCTGATATGGATAGATCTTGAGATGACGGGATTGGATACCGCCCGTGATCACATCATAGAAGTCGCGGCGGTTGTCACCGATGCCAACCTTCGCATTTTGGCGCAGAGCCCGAGTTATGTGATCCGCCAGAGCGACGAAGTGTTGGCGGCGATGGATGATTGGAATCAGGAACAGCATTCCAAATCGGGTTTGCTCGATGAGGTGAGAAACAGCCGCTTGAACTATGCCAAGGCGGAAGAGAAAGTATTGGCTTTGCTTGCCGCGCATGCGGTTGCCGGCGAATCGCCGATGTGCGGCAACAGCATTTGCCAGGATCGCCGTTTCTTATCGCGCCTGATGCCCCGCCTTGAGAAGTTTTTCCATTACCGCAACCTGGATGTGAGCACCTTGAAAGAGTTGGCAAAGCGATGGCTGCCGCAAGCGGCGAGCGGGCCGAAGAAACAAAGCCGCCACCGCGCGGCCGATGACATCCGCGAGTCCATCGCCGAGCTCAAAAGGTACCGCAAAGAGCTGTTTAAGCTCTGACCCGCCCGTTTCAGTCCTTATCGCGCGGGCTCAGAATCGTATCGACCCCATCCAGCGCCGGGTCCGTTTCGGGGTGCTCAATCATGTAATGCAGCCCGCGGCTTTCCTTGCGCGCCAATGCGGAATCTATGATCAAGGACGCAACCAGAGCCAAATTTCTGAATTCGATGGAGTCGTTGCTGATCTTATAGCGCCGGTAGTGGGCGAGCGCTTCGTTTAGCAGCAAGCCGATATGTTGTTTTGCCATCCGCAGGCGGTCTTGCGATCTGACGATGCCGACATAGTTCCACATCACTTGTCGTACGTCATCCCAGCCGTGTGAAACGATGACCTCTTGGTCGGGTTCGGCGACTTGGCTCTCATCCCACGGCGGAATGTCCGCGGCGCGGCGCTTGGGCGCGGCGGCGAATTGCTCGCCGATGGCGCGCGCACACAGGCGTCCGCCGACAATACACTCCAGCAGAGAATTGCTGGCCAATCGGTTCGCTCCGTGCAAGCCGGTGTGAGCGGCTTCGCCGATTGCGCACAGCCCGGCGATATCGGTTTGCCCGTCGATGGCGGCGACGATACCGCCGCAGGTGTAGTGGATCATCGGCACCACCGGTATCCGGTCTTTGCTCAGGTCAAACCCGAACTGCAGGCAGCGCTGGTAGGTCTTGGGAAAAGATTCCAATATGAAGGCCTTGCCGCGGTGTGAGATGTCCAGAAATACGCAATCCAGACCGTGCCGTTTCATCTCGCTGTCGATCGCTCGGGCGACGACATCTCTCGGCGCGAGCTCGCCTCTGGCATCGTAGCGTTGCATAAACTCGGAGCCGTCGGGCAAGGACAGCGTAGCGCCCTCGCCGCGCAGCGATTCGCTGATCAGCAGGGATTTTGCTTCGCGGTGGTAGAGGCCGGTCGGGTGGAATTGCATCAGGTGCATATTGGCGACCCGGCACCCGGCGCGCCAGGCCATCGCAATCCCGTCGCCGGAAGTGGAATCGGGATTGGTCGTGTAGAGGTAGGTTTTGCCCGCGCCGCCGGTCGCGATAACCGTGACCGCCGCCGATAACGCGCAGACCTTGCGCATGGTTTTATTCAGCGCGTAGACGCCGAGGCAACGCCCGTTGTGTCGGTTCTCCGTAATCAGATCGACCGCTATGAAGTCGCGCGACATGCGTATGTTCTCTCTTTCAAGCGCCCGCGCGTACAGCGCCGATTGTATCGCTTTGCCGGTTGTATCGTGGCGGTGAACGATGCGCGGGCGGCTGTGTCCGCCTTCGTGGGTCAGGTGCGGGTCGCCGTTCTCATCGCGCGTGAACTCCGTCCCCATGCGACACAGCCAGTCGATGGTTTCGGGGCCGGCGGACGTCACGGTGTCCGCCGCTTCTTTGTCGCACAGGCCGGCGCCCGCCAGCAGTGTGTCCTGTGCGTGCAGCGCCGGCGAATCATTGGCGGCGATGGCGGCGGCGATACCGCCTTGGGCGTAATAGGTGCAACTTTGCGACGGAGCCCCCTTGGCGATGATGCCGACCGAGAGGTTTTGCGGCAACTCTAACGCCAGACTCAGGCCCGCGGCGCCGCTGCCGATTATCAACACATCGTAATGCGATTGCGGCGAAAAAGCCGAACTTGGGCGGTTGCGGCGGGTTTTTTTCTCAGGCAAAGTCATAATCTCGGGGCGCTACCGTATAATAGACGCCGGTAGTTTCTTCATTATCCACATTTCAGCCAGATGAAAAACATTCGTTCTGTATTCGGGAATCTCTGTATTTTATGCTTTTTTGCGGGCGTGTCGCCGCTTGCATCGCAGTTTGCAAGGGCCGATTTGGCCGACTTTTCAAAACTCGTTGAGGAGGTGTCTCCGTCGGTTGTCAATATCAGCGTCAAGGGGGCGGAACCCGAGCGCTATGACGGCGGCGAGGATATGCCCGAGACCTTGCCGTGGGAAGAGTTTTTCAGAAGGCATATCGAACCGCAGTCGCCGACACCGAGAAACTACAACGGTTCGGGATTCATTATTTCCGAAGACGGCGAGATCATCACAAACTATCATGTCGTCAAAGACATGTCCGACATTCTCGTCAAACTGCACGACCACCGCGAAGTGCCGGCGCAACTCATCGGCTATGACAGCGCCAGCGATATCGCTTTGCTCAAAGCGGAGGCGGATAATTTGCTGCCCGTAAAGATAGGCTCATCAAGCGCGCTCAAAGTGGGGCAGTGGGTCGTGGCGATTGGGTCGCCGTTCGGGTTTGAATATACCGTGACCGCGGGCATCGTCAGCGCGAAAGGAAGAAGCTTGCCATCGGAAAGTTATGTGCCGTTCATTCAGACCGATGTCGCGATCAACCCGGGCAGTTCGGGCGGCCCGCTGTTTAACCTGCAGCGCGAGGTCATCGGTGTCAATGCGCAGATTTATACCCGCACCAGCAGTTATGCGGGTCTGTCCTTTGCGGTGCCGATCGATATGGTCGCCAACGTGGTGCGGCAACTGAAGGAACAAGGTTCGGTGTCGCGGGGCTGGCTCGGCGTGTATATACAAGAGATGACGCGCGAGTTGTCGCAGTCTTTCGGTATCAAAGACAAGCCCGGCATGGGCGCGCTGGTATCCAAGGTCATCGAAGACAGTCCGGCCGAGGATGCGGGGCTTGCGGCCGGCGATGTGATACTGAAGTTTGACGGCGTTGCGATACGCGATTCTTCCGAGTTGCCGCAGTTAGTCGGCCGGACGCAAGTCGGCAAGCGGGTTACAGTCGAAGTGTTCCGGGACGATGCCAAGAAAGATATTTTTGTCACGATCGGCAAACTGCCGGGCGAGGACGATGACGCCAAGGAGAGCGACAGCAAAGAACCGTCGCCGCGCGAAGCGCTCGGGCTGCAACTGCGGGAGTTGAGCGCTGAGGAGAAGGAACAACTGGGGCTTGAGCGCGGCGCATTGTTGGTCGAGAAAGCGGGCCGCGGCGCCGCGACTCGGGCCGGCGTCGTCGAAGGGGATGTTCTGGTGATGTTGGACAACAAACATTTTGAAACGGTCGGCGAGTTTCATGATATCGCCGAGGATTTGCCGGTCGGGGAGTTTGTCACGTTATTGATCGTGCGCAACGGAATGCCCCGGTTTCTGGCGCTGCGAAGAGAGAAAGACGCCGAATGAAGTGCCGGCGTCGCATTGTGTGCGTATGCATCCTGTTGACGGGCGGCGCGGCAGTTTCCGAGCCGCGGGTCTCTGCCGTTGCCGCGGACACGGCTGATGCCGAGCCGGTCGCCGAGCGCCAAGGTATTATCGTGCCGGCGCGGCGCACCCGTCTGGTCAGCCGTTTGGATACCGTTGTCAAGCGGGTGTCGGTAAATGTCGGCGACCGTTTCAAGCGCGACGATGTGTTGGCCGAATTTGATTGCGCGGTCGAGCGCGCCGCCCTGGAAGAGGCGCGCTTGGCGCATAAACTCGAGAAACTCAAGCGCGACGAGAGCCGCAAACAGAGCGACGACAAGGATGGCGACGAAGTCATGGCCTTGCGGGCCGAAGTGGCGCTCGCGCGCCTGAACCATCTGCGCGAGAAAGCGAAGTACTGCAAGATCATCGCCCCCTATGACGGGCGGCTGATCAAAGTGTTTTCCTCGCCGCACGAAAAAGTTTCGGCGTTGGCGCCGGTCCTTGATGTCATCAGCGACGAAGGTTTTGAGTTCCATTTCTTTCTGCCGTGGGAGTGGCGGAGCCGGGTTCCCGTAGGCTACCGGTTTAACGTTACGGTGGGCGAGCGGAATTACGAGGCGCGCTTGAGCGCTATCGCATTGGAAGCGGATATTGTGGATCGCAGTTTTAAGGCGATCGCAAAAGTTGCGGGGGATGACAATCTGCCTCTGGGTATTTCCGCGACCGCGCGTTTTGACATGCCCCCGCCGTGATATCCGTTTGAACGTTTGCCAATACAGATGTTATCGCGAAAACAATTAGCGAATGCCATCAGAGCATTGAGCATGGATGCGGTGGAAGCGGCCCGCTCGGGGCATCCCGGGATGCCGATGGGGATGGCGGATATCGCCGAAGTGCTGTGGAATGATTATCTGGCGCATAACCCCGCCAACCCGCTGTGGCATAACCGCGACCGTTTTGTTTTGTCCAACGGGCACGGGGCGATGTTGCTCTACTCTCTGTTGCATCTGACCGGTTATCCGTTGCCGATCGATGAGATAAAACGGTTTCGCCAACTCGGATCACAAACGCCGGGGCATCCCGAACACGGTGTCACCGCGGGCGTTGAGACGACAACCGGGCCTTTGGGGCAGGGGCTTGCCAATGCGGTGGGGATGGCGATTGCCGAACGGGTGCTCGGCGCCCGATTCAACTCCGATGCGCATAAGATCATCGACCACCATACGTATGTGTTCGCCGGCGACGGCTGTTTGATGGAAGGCATTTCGCACGAGGCGTGTTCGCTCGCCGGCGCTTTGCGACTCGGCAAGTTGATCGTCTTCTATGATCGCAACGGTATCTCCATAGACGGCAATATCGGGCCGTGGTTCGGCGACGATACCCCGCGGCGGTTTGAGGCCTACGGCTGGCAGGCGCTGTCGCCGGTGGACGGGCACGACGCCGAGGCCGTCAAGCGGGCGATTGAGCGCGCGCGCGCCGAGACGACGCGTCCGAGTTTGATATGTTGCGATACGGTCATCGGCTATGGCGCGCCGAACAAACAAGGGCGGGCGTCGTGTCACGGCGCCGCGCTCGGCGCGGATGAAATCGCGGCCGCGCGACAACAGCTGGAGTGGCCGCATCCGCCGTTTGAGATTCCCGATGCGGTCTATAGCGGCTGGGATGCGACCGGCAGAGGCGCGGTACTCGAGCGCGAGTGGGCAGCGATGACAGAAGCGTACCGCGCCGTGTCCGCGGACAAGTGGGATGAGTTTGAGCGTTGCATGCAAGGGCGCCTGCCCGCTGCGTGGCAACGGGAGTTTGACAAGCTCATCGCCGATGTCGATAAGCGGGCGCCGGATATGGCGACGCGCAAGTCTTCTCTGTTGGCGTTGGAAGCGATTGCGAACATGCTGCCGGAACTCATCGGCGGTTCGGCGGATCTGGCCGAATCCAATTGCGTGTTGCGCAAGGACAGCCGCCCGCTCAGCGCGACCGAACACGACGCCGACTATATATATTTCGGCGTCAGGGAGTTTGCGATGTCGGCTATCGCGACGGGGATTTCATTGCACGGCGGTCTGTTGCCTTATGCGGCGACCTTTCTTGTGTTTTCCGACTACGCGCGCAATGCGATACGGATGGCCGCGCTGATGAAGCGGCGGGTCGTCTTTGTGTTTACGCACGACTCTATCGGTTTGGGCGAAGACGGCGCCACCCACCAGCCGGTCGAGCACTTGGCGAGTTTGCGGCTGATACCGAACCTTGACGTATGGCGCCCGTGCGATACGGCGGAAACACTGACGGCGTGGCGCTGCGCCGTTGAACGCACAGACGGCCCCAGCGCATTGGCGTTGTCGCGTCAGACTTTGCCGCACATGGAGCGGCAAGGCCGGCAGCTTGAGGACATTGCGCGCGGCGGATATGTCTTGCGCGATTGCCCGGGCTCCCCGCAGTTGGTTATCATTGCGACCGGGTCGGAGGCGGCGCTCGCGCTTGCGGCGTATCAGAAGATGCGCGGGCAAGGGTATGCGATACGTTTGGTTTCCATGCCTTGCAGCGAGGCGTTTGATCGCCAAGCAGAGAGCTATCGCAACGCGGTATTGCCTCCCGCTGTGCCGCGTCTTGCGGCGGAAGCCGGCAGCAGCGATTGGTGGCGGCGGTATGTCGGCGCCGAAGGGGAGACAGTCGGCATGGATGGTTTTGGCGCGTCGGCTCCGGCAAAAGATTTGTTCGAGCATTACGGCTTTGCCGTCGATCGCGTCTGCGAAGCGATTGAGCGGCTTTTGAAAAAACAGACTTTTATAATTTCCGAATAGTGTTTTAACAATGAGGTTACATGATGATTAAGGTTGCCATCAACGGCTACGGAAGGATAGGGCGCAATGTCTTGCGCGCCTTGTATGAGACCGCAAGAAGCGATGAGATAAAGATCGTGGGCGTGAATGCGACGGCGAATGCCGAGTGCGTGGCGCACTTGACACGCTACGACACGACGCACGGACGATTTGCCGCCGAGGTGGCGGTACGGGGCGCGGACATGCTGGTGAATGGCGATTTGATTCGCCTCACTTCCGACCGCGACCCGTCGGCGCTGCCGTGGCGGGAGCTGGGAGCGGATGTCGTGTTGGAGTGCACCGGCAAGTTTAAGAGCAGACAGCGGGCGCAAACCCATATCGACGCCGGGGCGAAGAAGGTGCTGATCTCGGCTCCCGCCGACGGAGAGGTCGATGCGACGGTCGTGTGCGGCGTCAATGACAACATTTTGAAACCCGCAGACACGATTGTTTCAAACGCTTCTTGCACGACCAATTGCCTGGCGCCGGTGGCCAAAGCGCTTCACGATGCAATCGGGATTAAAAGCGGATTGATTACCACGGTGCACGCATACACCAACGATCAGACCTTGATTGATGCGCCGCACAAAGACCTTCGCCGCGCGCGCTCGGCTACGATGTCGATGGTGCCGACCGGCACCGGCGCGGCAAGGGCGGTCGGTTTGGTCTTGCCCGAACTGGCCGGCAAACTCCACGGGCATGCGATCAGGGTGCCGACGCTCAATGTCTCGCTGGTCGATCTGACATTTGTCGCCGCCAGAGCCACCGCTGTGGCGGAGGTGAATGCGGCTTTGCGCGCGGCGGCGGAAGGCGAGTTACGGTCGGTTCTTGATTACTGCGAAGCGCCGTTGGTGTCGACCGATTTCAACCACCATCCGGCATCCGCGATCTATGATCCGGGTCTGACGCACGTAATAGAAGACACCTTGGTCAAGGTCTCGGCTTGGTATGACAACGAATGGGGCTATTCAAACCGGATGTTGGATATCGCGGTTCGGATGACGGAGGCGTAGAGTGTCGAGATGCTGGCGATGAAAGACATTGAGATGACGGCAAAGCGGGTTATGATTCGGGTTGATATGAATACTCCGATGCAAGACGGCGCGGTCGCCGACGACCGCAGAATACGCGCGTGTGTGCCGACGATTACGGCGGCGCTGGATGCCGCCGCCGCTGTCATTCTGGTGTCCCACCTCGGCCGACCCGTCGAAGGGGAGTTTGATGCGCGCTTCTCGTTGTCGCCGGTCGCGCAAAGATTATCCGCCATCCTCAATCGGCCGGTGCCGTTGGCGCGGGACTATCCGGATGGCGCGGAGGCGGCCGGCGGGCCGCTTGTGATGTGTGAGAATGCGCGCTTTCAAGTCGGCGAGAAGAGCGATGCCGCCGAGTTGGCGCAAAAGCTCGCGCGCCTGTGCGACATCTTCGTGATGGATGCGTTTGGTTGCGCCCACCGCGCGCACGCATCGACCCACGGCGTTATAAAGTTTGCCGACACCGCGTGTGCCGGCCCTCTGCTGTGCGACGAACTCAGCCACTTGCAAGCGGCGCTTGAGAAAATGCAAAGCAAGCGCGAAGCGGCATCGGGTTCGCGCGTGGCCATCATAGGCGGCGCCAAGGTCGGCGGCAAGCTGGAATTGCTGGAGTCATTTATCGGCAAAGCGGATGTCGTGATCGTCGGCGGAGGCATCGCCAATACATTCATCGCGGCGATGGGGCATGCGGTCGGCAATTCTCTGTATGAGCCCGCCTTGGTCGATTTTGCAAAAGAATATGCGCGGGCCGCGGCGCAGAACGGCTTGCGTTTGCTGGTTCCGTCGGATGTGATATGCGCGGCGGGTTTGGATGATGCGGCCGCGCCGTCGCTGAAATCATTGGATGAAATATCCGCTGCCGATATGATCCTTGATGTCGGCCCCGCGACCAATGCCGCCATCAAAGATGTGTTGGGCAAGGCCGAGACGATCTTATGGAACGGCCCGCTGGGAGCGTTTGAATGGGAGGCTTTCGCCAACGGCACCCGCGAGTTGGCGCAGGCGGTTGCCGACAGCCCCGGTTGCTGTATCGCCGGCGGCGGCGATACCCTGCTGGCAATCGATCGCTTTGCCGACAGCGACGGGGTGTCGGTTGCGCGGCGAATCGTCGACAAAGGCGGCTATATATCGACCGGCGGCGGATCTTTTATTGAATTTATTCAAGGCAAGACCTTGCCCGCGATAGAAGCGCTCGAGCAGCGCGCGGCATAAAACGGGACAAAGACGATGACAGAAATTCGCTGCCAAGGAATACCGCGACAAACGAAGATTATCGCAACCTTAGGCCCGTCCGTCGGCAGCGAGGAAATCATCGCCCGCCTGGTAGACGCCGGCATCGATGCGGTGCGGCTGAACTTCTCTCACGGCAACCGAGACGACCACATTCGCTATGCCGAAATGGTGCGCAATGTGTGCAAGGCCAAGCGGTATCACATCGCTATTCTGGGCGATTTGCAAGGGCCCAAGATCAGAACGCAAAAGTTCAAAGACGCGCAAGTGACGCTGGAGAAAGGCCAAGTTTTCAGACTGGTTCCCCGCTTGGGAGCGAATGACGGCACCCGCGAATGCGTGGGAATCACCTATCCCGATTTGTATCGGGATGTCAAAGTCGACGATGATCTGTTGCTTGACGACGGGCGCATCACGCTCGGCGTGCGGTCGTCGGATGAGGATGAGATCGCGACCGAGGTGCTTGTCGGCGGAGTATTATCCAATAACAAAGGCATCAACCGGCGCGGCGGCGGCTTGTCCGCGCCGTCGATTACCGAAAAAGACAAGAACGATATAAAACTGGCGGCCGAAATCGGCGTGGATTATCTTGCGGTTTCCTTCCCCAAGAGCGCCGATGATATCGTTTATGCCAGAAAGTTGCTCGGTGATGCGGGCAATGACGCGCGGATGATAGCCAAGATAGAGCGGGTCGATGCGCTGAACAATATAGACCGGATATTTGAAGTGTCGGACGGCGTGATGATCGCGCGCGGCGATCTGAGCATAGAGATCGGAGATGCGACATTGACCGCGGTGCAAAAGCACCTGATAAAAAAGGCGCGCAAGCACAATCGGATCGTGATCACGGCGACCGAGATGTTGCAGTCCATGATCGACAGCAATGTGCCGACGCGCGCCGAGATATCGGATGTTGCCAACGCCGTTCTGGACGGTTCCGACGCGCTGATGCTATCGGCGGAGTCGGCCATCGGCAAATACCCGGTCGAAGCGGTGGAGACGATGGGGCGGCTGTGCCACGGCGCGGAATCCGCGGAGGTCGGAGAGTATCGGACGCGGCACTTTCCGGAGGAGAAGTTGGAGACGATAGAAAAAGCGGTGGCGGCTTTTGCCGTATATACCGCGACCAGCCTCGATGCGAAGGCCATCGCCGCTCTGACCGAGTCGGGCGCGATCACGCTTTACATGTCGCGTTATCTTTCGGCGATACCGATTTATGCGATGACCCCGAATGTCGATACCTGTCGCAAAATCACGTTGTACCGCAATGTGTATCCGTTGCTGATCGATTCCGACAACCGCTCGTCGTCGGTCAATGACGAGGTCGTGCGCGGTTTGCGCATGTACCGCGCCGTTGAAAGCGGCGATAAGGTGGTGGTCACGAAGGGCGATAAGGTCGGCGAGCGCGGCGGCACCAACGGGGTAAAAGTGATTATGGTCGCCAAGAATTAAAACATTGATTTATCAGAGCGAACAATTATGGATGAGAAAAAACTTATTTCGATTGCGGCGCGGATGGCGGCCGCAGGCAAAGGCATTCTGGCCATGGACGAAAGCCATCCCACATGCGACAAGCGTTTTGAAAAACTCGGCATAGAGGCGAGCGAGGAAAACCGCCGGGCGTACAGGACGATGTTGGTCACAACGCCCGGTCTTGGCGAATACATATCGGGGGCGATTCTGTTTGACGAAACGATTCGCCAGCGCACCCTCGACGGTCGGATGTTTGCCGACTGCCTGGACGAAGCGGGCATCATTCCCGGCATCAAGGTGGATGCGGGGGCCAAGGAGTTCGTCGGTTATGCCGGCGAAAAAGTGACCGAAGGGCTGGACGGTCTGAGCGCGCGGCTGCGCGAATATGCCGATCTCGGAGCGCGCTTTGCCAAGTGGCGCGCGGTGATTGCGATCGGCGATTCGCTGCCTTCCGAGGCCTGTGTCAAAGCGAACGCATACGCGCTGGCGCGTTATGCGCGGATATGTCAGGAGCGGGATATGGCGCCGATCGTCGAGCCCGAGGTGTTGATGGACGGGGCGCATACGATTGAGCGATGTTACGAGGTGACCGAGTACGTGCATCAAACGGTATTTTCCGAGTTGCAAGCGTATGGCGTGTGCCTGAAAGGAATGGTGCTCAAGCCGAACATGGTCGTATCCGGCAGCGAATGCGGCGAGCAGGCCGATGCCGAGACGATTGCCAAGATGACGTTGCGTTGCTTGCGCGCGACGGTGCCGCCGTCGGTGCCGGGGGTGGCGTTTTTATCGGGCGGGCAGAGCGATGCCGAGGCCGCTCAGAACCTTGACTTCATCAATCGTCTGACCCGCATTGAACCGGCGCCGTGGCGGCTGACCTTTTCCTACGGGCGGGCGTTGCAACAAGAAGCGATGAAGGCATGGGGAGGAGACAATCAACGTATCCCCGAGGCGCGCCAGGTCGTTCATAAGCGCGCGCGTCTGAACGCTCTGGCATCGGCCGGGGCGTACGACAGCCGGATGGAAGCGGAGTGAGATGCGCCGCCCGCCGGTTGCATAGGCGGGCGTCTGTTCGGGACTAGATCAGAAACAGCGTCGCCAGACCGAGGAAGGTAATGATTCCGATGATATCGGTCAGGGTAGTCAGCATGACGCCTCCGGCCAACGCCGGGTCTATGCTGAGCCTCTTTAACAAGACCGGAATGAGCACGCCGGCTGCCGCCGCGCACAGCAAGGTGGCGACCGTCGCGCTGGCTATGATCCACCCCATATTAAAATCGCCAAACCAGATCACGGTGGCGGCGGCGATGATGATCGCCCAGAATATGCCGTTCAGCAATCCGATAGAGACTTCCCGTCCCAAGAGCAGCGGCGAATTGTCCTTGACAACCCGGCCGGTCGCAAGCCCGCGCACGATGATGGTCATGGTTTGATAGCCGGCGATGCCCCCCATGCTGGCTACGACCGGCACCAGCACCGCCAAAGCGATGACTTCTTGCAGCGTGTCCTGAAACAGGCTGACAAACCACGCGGCGAGAAAAGCGGTGATGAGGTTGATTCCCAACCACAGCGTCCGTCTGTGCGCCGATGCAAAGATAGGCGCGAACAGATCCTCCTCTCCCGACATGCCGGCGAAACCGAACCGCTCCTTTTGCGCTTCGTCGCGGATGACGTCCACGACATCGTCCACCGTGATGCGCCCGAGCAGGTGATTTTCTTCATCGACGACCGCGATTGAAACCAGATCGTGATCGGCGAATAATCGCGCCACTTTGGATGCCGATTCGGCGGCGAGAACCGGGCGTATGTCTTTTCTCATGACCTCCATAACCCGCGTTTCGGGCGGCTCGGTAATCAGTTTGCGCAACGACAACATGCCGATGTATCGGTTTTGGAAGTCCGCGACTATCAGCCGGTCCGTGTGCTCGGGAATTTTTTTGCGCATGCGCAGGTAATGCAAAACCATCTCAAGCGACACATGGCTTTGAATCGTCACCGTATCGGTGTTCATCAAGCCGCCGGCGGTTTCTTCGTCAAACGTCATGATCTGCTCAAGACGGGCGCGGTCTTGGCGCGCCATGCCCGCGAGCGCTTGTTCTCGGACCCGGTTGGGCAGGTCGTCGAGCAAGTCGGCGAGATCGTCCGCTTCAAGCCCCTCGGCAGCCAGCAGCAAGTCGTGATCGTTTGTCATCTCGATCAGATTGGCGCGGGTTTCTTCGTTGGTATGCACCAAGACTTCTCCCTCGATGCTCGGGTCCAGCAATTCCCACGCGATGCGTCGCTTGGGTATCGGCAGGGATTCCAGCAAGTTGGCGATCTCCGCCGGGTGCAACTCGGTCATATCCTTTTTGACTTGCGTCATCGTTCCGCTGCGCAGCAGTTCGGAGAGATGTTGGATGATATTTTCCCGTTCCATGTGATTGCAGAGCTTATTCGCAGAATGCGCAATTCTACTCTGTTTTGATGCATAAATCTTTGCTTTGTCAGACGGCGGCGGGCGCCGCAACGGCGGCGACAGTATCCGCAACAGGCCGGATCAACCCCGATAACGGCGGCCACATTGCCGGATCATCCGTCCCGACAGGCGCTCAGAGAGACGACGACTTGCTGACAAATTTTCTTATCCGGTCGGGGTCAGCGGAGTTCAGCGCCCGCTTGTATTGCCGCTTCAGCGAGCGGACATTGCTGTTGATGATAATGTTCTTTATCTCCGGAAGGTCCTTCGGGTGCACGCTAAACTCCTTCAGTCCCATGCCGAGGAGCAGGCGGGTAAACCGGATATCGCTTGCCATTTCTCCGCACATAGCGACCGGTATATCAAGGCTTTTGCCGGCCTTGATTACCTGTTCTATCAGCCGCAGGATGCCCGGGTGCAACGGGTCGTACAGGTAACTGACTTCTTCGTCTATGCGATCAACCGCCAAGGCGTATTGAATCAAGTCGTTGGTTCCGAGCGATAAGAAATCCAGCCGACGTCCGATCTCCTCCGCCGCCAGCGCGGCGGCGGGCACTTCTATCATGCCGCCTATCATCATATTCGGATCAAAGCGCGTATTGCTTTGTGTCAGTTGCTCTTTAACCTGCCCGCACAGTCGCAGGATCTGTTCCAACTCGCCGGGGCTTGTCAGCATCGGGATCAGCATGCGCACTTTGCCGTAAGCCGAAGCGCGGAAAATGGCCCGCAGTTGCGCCAGAAAGGTTTGCGGGTTTTTCAGCGAACGGCGGATGGCGCGCAACCCCAACGCCGGGTTCGGCGCGAGCGGCCCGGCGTAGTCCGGGTCAAACTCTTTTTCCGCGCCGAGGTCCAGCGTGCGGATCGTGACCGGGTTATCGCCGGCGGCGCGAAGGACCTTCTTATAGGCCGCAAATTGCTCCTCTTCGGTCGCCGCCCGATTGCGGTCTATGTACAGAAATTCCGTTCTGTACAAGCCCACGCCGTCCGAACCGCAACGTTTCAAGGTGCGTATGTCTTCCCCTAGTTCGATGTTTGCCATCAGCACGATGCGCGCCCCGTCGCCGCTTTGCGCTTTTTTGTTCTTCAGCGAGGCCAACTTTTGGCGGTGACTTTTTTCCAGCCTCTTTTGTTCCCGGTACTTTGCCAGCATGGATTTGTCGCTGCCCGCAAGCACCAGCCCCCGCGCGCCATCCATGATGACGGCTTCGTTTTCGTTCAGCAATGCCCGCGCGCCGGGCGCCGCGACGATGCAAGGGATGCCAAAACTGCGCGCGAGAATGGCGGTGTGCGAGGTCGGGCCGCCGTACTCGGTGATGAAGCCGGCTATTTTCTGGCGTTCAAACATAATCATGTCGCCGGGCGTCAAATCATCGGTCACGATGATGTGGTTTTTGAGGTTCTTGCGCGGCTTGATGTCATAGTTTTCATCGTGCAAGAAACTCTGGATCAGATGGATGATGTGTTCTATGTCATTGCGCCTGGTCTTCAGGTAGCTGTCTTGCATCTCGTCAAACACTTTTACCAGCGTGCCTTCCTGATGTTTCAACGCCCACTCGGCATTGCATTTCTCTTTTTCAATGATCTGCGTCACCGCCTGTCCCAGCATGAAGTCGTCTATCATCAGCAAATGGGAATCGATAAAGGCCGCAATGTCTTCGGGCGCGTTTTGCGGGATGGAATTCTTGATTTTTTGCAGGTGCCGAATCGCCAGTTGATGCGCTTTTTTGAACCGCGACACCTCGTGTTGGATGCGCTTGCGCGGGATGTCGCAGCGGATGATTTCCGGCTTGCCGCGTTCCAAGATGTAAACCGGGCCGATGCCGATGCCGCGCGATACGCCGATGCCGTGCAGCAGAAGCGCCATCAGCTGTCCTCCCCGAAGCGGTCTTCGACCAGCGCGACCAGGTTTTGCGTCGCCCGCTCTTCGTCTTCGCCGCAGACGCTGAGCAGCAGATCGGTTCCTTGCGGCGCGGCGAGCATCAGCACGCCCATGATGCTTTTGCCGTTGACCGTTTGCCCCTCTCTTGCGAGTCGCACTTCGCTCTCAAACTTGGAGGCGGTCGCGACAAACTTGGAAGCGGCGCGCGCGTGCAGCCCGAGTTTGTTGATAATCGTTATGCTTTTTTCAATCACGGTTTGCAGTCCCTGATGCCGTCGCGAGCGCCGTCGGCAACCTTGGCGGTCAGATCGCCGAGGTTGTTGCCGCAGTAGTTGAGCGCGCGCAGCAACATCGGCAAGTTGAGCCCGCTGATGATATGGCGCCGGTCTTTTTGATACAGGCGGGTCGCAATATTGCCCGGAGTGGAGCCGTAGAGATCGGTCAGGATCAATATCTCCGCGCCGCCGCCCAACTCCTCGCAGCGCTTTTTTGCCAGTCGGTATGTTTGTTCCGCATCGCATAAAAAAGAGACGGACAAGGCGCGCACCTCTGTCGGCAACGGGTCGATGATTTGCTTTGCCAGATCGATCAATACCTCGCCGAGGCTGTCGTGGGTAATCAGCAATATGGGGATACGCATCTTATTCCGCGCCCGCTATCAATTTTGCCTGACGCTCGGCAATCTCTTGTTCCGCGTAATAATGATTGCTTCTCAGAACATATGTTTTGACCGCCGCTTCTATCAAGACGGCGAGGTTGCGGCCGGCGGCCACCGGCAGCGCATACACCGGTATCGGCAGCCCCAATATGTTTTTCTCGCGGGTGTCGCTGCGCAGCCGGTCGCGGTTTGCTTCGCCGCTGTCGGGAGAATCCTTTAATTCAATGATCAGTTTCAGGTATTTGCTTTTTTTGATCGCATCATCGCCGTACATCTTGCGTATGTTGAGGATGCCAAGGCCGCGCACCTCAAGGAAATCTTCTATCGCCGGCGGCGAATATCCTTCCACGATGTCCGGCGCGATGCGCGCAAAAATGGGCGCGTCATCCGTAATCAGATGGTGGCCGTGACTGATCAACTCAAGGGCCAACTCGCTTTTGCCGACCCCGCTGTCGCCGGTCAGCAGCACGCCGATGTTGATGACCTCCATGAATACGCCGTGCAACGTGGTTTTTTCGGCCAACTCCCGCGACAGGTAATGGTGCAACTTGCTCAGCAACTGCTCTCCTGTCTGCTCCGACTTGAACAAGCCGATGCCGCGGCGGTCGGCGTATTCAAACATGCTTGCGGTGGGTTCGCGCCGGTTGGCGACGATCACCGCGCAACAACTCTTGTCAAAAAGCCTTTTCAGCGCGGCGTCCAGAACCTCCGCCGACAAAGACGAGAGAAATTCCATCTCATCTCCGTCTAACAGATGTACCTGATGGATATTGCCCGTGTTGAAATGGCCGACGATGCCGATGCGGGATTTGCTGTGGCTTTGGGCAAACTCTTTTGCGCCGCCGGATTTGCCGCCGACCCATTCGCTGGCGAGCGTTTTACGCGTTTCGTCATAAAACCGCTTGACGGTCAGAAGGTCAAAGTCTCTCATGGCTGCTTTTTATCAGACGCATGATGTCATCCCGGTCGGTCGCTTGCAACAACTGGTTCACAAAGTCCGCATCGTTTAATTGACTCGCCAGACTGGCGAGCAAGTCAAGATGTTGTTGCGTCGCATCCTCGGGCACCGCCAATGCAAAAAATAATTTAACGGCAATCTCATCCGCGGCATTATATTCCACGCCGTTCTCAACCTTGAGCAGGGCGGCAAGCGGTTGCTTGATTTTTTTGATGCGACAGTGCGGAATGGCAATCGCCCCTCCGATGGCGGTGCTGCCGAGGTGCTCCCGCTCAATCAGGCCGTCAAAAACGGTTCTGGCGGAAAGGGTTTTATCGCGCTGCGCAAGCAACTCGGATAGGCGCTCAAGAACCTTCTTCCGGCTGTTCAACCGCCCGAGCAACTCGATCCGGTTGATTTCCAGATAGTCCGCAAAGCCCATTGTCGTTCGCCTTGTGCCGATAACCGCCGAGTGTTCTAGTGGCCGGTAATTTTTTCTTTGTGTTTGACCAGCTGATGGTCAAGTTTGTTCACCAACAAATTTATGGTTTTGTACATATCCTCGGAATTCGCGGTGGCGGCTATGTTCTTGTGACGGATATGCACCGTCGCTTCGGCTATGTGGGTTATCTTTTCCACCTTTAGCACGATATGAATATCGACCATATTCTCAAAATGCTTTCGCAGGCGGGAAAACTTTTTATTGATATGGTCTTCGATGGTTTGGGTTATTTCAAGGTGTTGTCCCGAAATTTGAATGTTCATTTCAGTTTGTTCTCCATATTGAGGTTGATACGGTCACGCTAAATTTAACGTCTTTCACAGGCCAATTATAGAGGATATGCCGAGGGTACGGAGTATCGCGCCTTTGCGGGCGATATTCGGATTACCAGTAGTTTTCGGTCGTGATATTGCCGGGGTCGCGGCGGCGGTTTTTGGCAAAGCCCCTTTGCTTCAGGACTTCGGTCGTATCGCGAACCATATCGGGGTTGCCGCAGATCATTGCCTGTGAGATTTTTGTATCCAGCGCCACGCCGGCTCGCGCTTCCAACTCCCCGCTTTCAATCGCCGCCGGCACTCTGCCCCGCAGCGCAAAGTCGGTATCCTCCCGGCTCACAAACGGAATCATGGAGAATTGTTCCGCGTGTTGCTCGGCAAAGTTTTTGATAGTGTCCCGATAACTCAGCTCGTTGGCATAGCGCACCGCGTGTGCCAGCGCGATATGCTTGAACCGCTTCCACGGCGCGGCGGTTTTGAGAATGGACAGGAAGGGTCCTATCGCGGTGCCGGTAGAGAGCATCCAGAGGTTTTCTCCGGCGGGCACTTCGTCCAGCGTGAAGAAGCCCGCCGCCGATGATGCGACCCACACCTGATCGCCCGCTTGCAGCCGATGCAGGCGCTGTGACAGCAACCCGCCGGGAACCAGTATGGAATAGAACTCGTGAAAACGTTCTTCGGGCCCGTTGACAAAAGAATACGGACGCGCGATTTGCTTGCCGTCTATGTCAAGCGCCAATCTCCCGAATTGGCCGGGGGTAAAGCCGTTTATCTTTGCATCCACTTTTAAGGAGTAGAGGTTTTCTGTCCAGTGCCTGTTTTCAATAACGGCGCCGGTGACAAATTTCTTTTCGCTCATGTTTTGTTCGCTTGCCGGGTAACGGGGCAATCAGTTTATAGCCAAACGAAAATAGTTTCCAGTATTGTCGCCGGCACCGAATCCGAATCATGCCGGAAACATTGCGAATTGCCGGTATCAAGCCGCCATATCAACCCGCCGGCAGCACAGGTTTCCATAGAAATAGCCGCTTCCGCCGCAAAAGAGGCGGCTATCGGCGATAAGGCCAAAATGCGAAGCCCTGCGCCGTATGTCCCATATTTCATGGCATCCTACAGGCGCTTGCAAATAGCTTGCTTTATGGTATAGTGCGGCTTTTAATAGAATTTCAGGCGGTTTGACTCGCAAGTGACTTGCGCTTTGTAGCAGACTACGGCATACGATGCTAGGAGTACCGACATGAAACAGTCCGCAAACAGTTTGCGGAGAACAAACAATTTGAGGAACCACAAACAGTTTATGGAACACAAACAGCTTAAAGAATCACAAACAGTTTATGGAACACAAACAGCTTAAAGAATCACAAACAATAATACCGTTTGTGCTCTCATCAAGAAGCCACAAACAACAAAGTTGTTTGTGCCTCTAAATATTGTTTGTGTACATAATGATTGCATTTACCAGAGGTAAACCATGAGAAATAATAGCATGAACCGACAAACTTCCAATACCGCCCCCTCAAGCAGGCGGAAGCGGTTGTATTTGCAAGCATATAACGCGAAGCAAAAAGATGTTAATACTACCCCCCCCCCCCCCCCCCCCGCATAGGCGGACAACGCTCACCCGGTTTAGCCTCTGGACGCTGGTTCTGCCAGTCCTGTTTGCCGTCTGTGAGCCGGTGCAGGCGCAAAACGATGCTCCCCGTGCGCGACCGTCCAGCGTTGATGTGTCCATAGACGCCACCGCCGCATCCCCGTACCGCTTCCAGTTATCCGACTTCCGCTTCACCGACACGGATGGTGATGCCCTCACCGAGCTGAAGGTGCGGGCGCCCACAAATGGCACTCTGCGGTTGGGCTCCACCGTCGTCACCGGCACCACCGTGCCGACCGCAACCATTGTAGCCCCGGGCAGCATATCCAACCTCAGTTACTATCCGCCCACGGGCCAGGCACAGACGCGCAACTACGACACATTCCGCTTCGCTGTCGACACCGGACACGCCGTCACCTCAGCAAACATCATGACCATCCACCTGTTCAACCCCACTCAGGAGGCCGCCACTGGTGCGCCCACCGTGTCCGCCGCCGCCGGTGCCACAGCCTGGAACGAGGATGTGACCGTCACCGCCAGCGCCAGCGGCATAACCGACCCCAATGGCATAAACACCGGCTCCCTCAGATGGAAATGGCAAGTGCGGGGGAGCATGGGCGCATACACCGACATCAGCGGCGCAACCGCCGCCACATTCACCCCCCGGCAGGCGGATGTGGGAACATTCATCCGCGTCTGCGCCTCTTTCAGGGACCTGCATGCCACGCCGGCCGACGAGACGCGATGCAGCAGCGGCTTCATCATAGCCAATGTCAGCGATGCGCCGATGGGTGCGGACAGCGAAGTGGATGTGCCCGACACCGCCACCTCCAGCGCGCCGCACGACTTTGACATATCCGACTTTCCTTTCACCGACGAGGATGGCGACACCATCAACGGCATACGCCTGACCAGCCTGCCCACAAGAGGCGCTCTGGTGGTGGTGGGCGAGACCCTGACCCTGACCGCCAGCAGCCCGCTGAGCCTGGCCCAGCTCAACGCTCTGGCATACTATCCGGCCGCTGGCGACACCCCGCGGGATGAATACGCATCTTTCACCTATAGAATTGTGGATACCAGCACAGGCTCTGCCAACATATCCGAGGATGAATACACCCTGACCATCAACACTTCCACCACCCGGCAGGTTGCCGCCACTGGTGCGCCCGGCATCACCCCGGCCCCCGGCCCCACCCACGCCGAGGACACCCGGTTGACCGCCGACACCACCGGCATCACAGAACCCAACAGCATAGACCAGAGCACCCTTAAATGGCAGTGGCAATCGCACCCGGCCCCGGCCAGCGGCACTCCGGCCCCCAGTGCCTACACGGACATAGCCGATGCCACCGCCGCCACATTCACCCCATTGCAGGCCCATGTGGGCATGTACATCCGCGTATGCGCCTCTTTCAGGGATAATCACGCAACCCCCGCCGACGAGGGCCCGCTGTGTTCCGCCGCCGCCCGGGTGCACAATGTCGACGATGCGCCGGTGGCCCGTAACAACAGAGTTGATGTGCTTTCGTCCGCGGACAGCTCCAACCCCCACCGGCTCAGCCTGGACGACTTCCTCTTCGCCGATGAGGACGACGACAGCCTTGTCGCAGTGATATTTGTCCATCCGAGAAGAGGATTCATCCTCATTGAGAATGCCGACGGAACATCAACGGTCGTTCAAGGAGAGGTAGCTGTGGCAGATATAGGTCGCATCTTATATTACCCAGACGTCTTCGACCAGGGGCGGCTTGTTGAGGCATATACCACCATCAGATTCCAAGTCGTGACCGGCGATGGCACCGACAACATGACCAGCGCCAACACGGCCGCCGTCACCATAGATCTGGTAGACAACCTCAACCTGCGCTTGCGGCTGCGCCTCTTCCTGGAAGGCCCGTTGCGGTAATGGGAAACATACTTTATATACAAACCACACAGGAGTAATACGATGAACAGACAAATTTTTAATACTGCCCCAGACTGGCGGGCAACGCTCGCCCGGCGCAGCCTCCGGTCACTTATTCTGCCGGCCCTGTTTGTTATCTGTGCACAGGCGCAGGCGCAGAACGCCACCGGGGAACCGGGCGTCACGGCGGCCGACAGCGCCAACCTGACCATGGTCGGCCCCAATGAGGACAGCCAGTTGACCGCGGCCCGCGGTAGCATAATGGATGCCGATAGCATCACCACTTTCACGCCCGCCTGGGCATGGCAGGAGGCCGATGCCCCGGCCAGCGGCGCCCCCATGGACAACGCCTACTCCGCCATAGCCGGGGCAACCGCCGCCACTTTCACGCCCCTGCAGGCCCATGTCGGCAAGTTCATCCGCGTCTGTGCCACCTTTGACGATGACGGCGGCAACAGCGAGACCCGTTGCTGGACCTCCGTCGCTGCTGTGGTTAATGTCAACGATGCGCCGGTTGGCCTGCCCAATACCATTTATGTGCCGGCGGGCGGCAATTACACTTTTTCGGTGGCCGACTTTCCCTTTATCGATGAGGACGGCGACAGTCTAATCATAGCGGGAGTGGGCACGCCCACCAAAGGCACTTTTACCTTCAACGGCAATCCATTCACCACGGCCAATTCTGATTTCACGCTCGCCCGACTAACCGGCGCAGTTGGCTACAGGCCGCCCGCCGATGCGGGGCCCATGTCCGGCTATGCCACCTTTGAATGGGCTCCAACCACCAGGGACATCACAGCGGGCAACCTCGACAGGACGACAGTGCTTATCACCATAGATTTGGTGTCGGCCACGGCATCGGCGGCCATGGGCGCGCCGACGGTGACGGCGGCAACCGGCATCGCCTACCACGAAGGCGTGGAACTGACCGCCAGCACAGGCACCGTATCCGATGCCAACGGCATCCCCACCCACACCCGTATCTGGCAATGGCAACAGTCCGCCGCCCAGGCCGGCACATACGCCGACATCCCCGGGGCCGCCGATGTCACTTTCACCCCCCTGCAGGCCCGTGTCGGCCGATACATCCGCGTCTGCCTCCGCTTCACCGACGGCATAGACGATGACGAGGGTGGCACCGCCGCTTCCCCGACGCTGTGCTCCGCCGGCGCCGTCATCGCCAGAACCAATTCGGTGAGTGTGCCGACTGCCGCCGGCGAATCAGGGCCCTACGAGTTCAAGCCATCCGACTTCATGTTCCCGGGCGATGTCGGCAACCTGCAAAGCGTCACCATACGCACCGCCATAGCATCCGACAAGGGCATATTGCGCAACGGCGCCACCGCAGTGACCGCCGGCGCCACAGTGACCGCCGCCGCCCTGCGCAACGGCGACCTCACTTTCTATCCCGCGGGCAGATTCGCCGCCACCCCCAACTACGCCAGTTTCACCTTCACCGTGAACTATGGCGGCGGCATAAACACCGGAATCCGCACCATGCACATACATCTGGTGGAGCATCTGCGCTTGCGGCTGCGCCTTTTCCTTGAAGGCCCGTTGCGGTAATGGGAAACACACTTTATGCACAAACCACACAGGAGTAATACGATGAACAGACAAACTTCTAATACTGCCCCGAACTGGCGGGCAACACTCGCCCGGCGTGGCCTCCGGTCACTTATTCTGCCGGCCCTGTTTGTTATCTGCGCTCAGGCGCAGGCGCAGAACGCCACCGGCACACCGGCGGTCACAGCGGCCGACAGCGCCGACCTGACCATGGTCGGCCCGAATGAGGACAGCGCACTGACTGCGGCCCGCGGCACCATTAACGATGACGATCGCATCACCACTTTCACGCCCGCCTGGGCATGGCAGGAGGCCGATGCCCCGGCCAGCGGCACCCCCATGGACAGCGCCTACTCCGCCATAGCCGGGGCCACCGCCGCCACTTTCACGCCCCTGCAGGCCCATGTCGGCAAGTTTCTGCGCGTCTGCGCCACCTTCGATGATGACGGCGGCAACAGCGAGACCCGATGCTGGACTTCCGTTGCGGCGGTTGTCAACACCAATGATGTCAGGGCCGTGCCCAGCAGTGTTGATTTCGCCATCGGTCGCACATCCCGCTTTCGTCTGAGCGACTTTCGCCATGAGGACGAAGAGGGCGATGATTATGAGATAAATTCCATGATACTGACGGGGGTGCCCTCACGCACTCTCAGCATCGATGGGGCGCTGAATACACAAACTAATATATCTTTATTCCTAAGCGACTTCGCTTCAAACCGCGGCGGACTCACATACACACCGCCCGACACAGCCACTGTCGGCAGCAATCGCCTCAGCTTTAATTTCCAAGTGCTTGCCACCGGCTTTCAAGCAGGCCCTGTCGCCGCCATGACCGTCAATCTGGCGGCCAACAGCGCGCCCGATTTTGGCGATGCATCGGTGGGCACCCGTATTTGGCCGCCCGGCGCTGCGACCGCGCCTCTGGTATTGCCCGCAGCCACCGGCGGCAATGGCAGCATCGTCTACGGCATAAGCCCGGCCCTGCCCAATGGCCTCGCCTTTGATGCGGCCACCCGCACCATCAGCGGCACACCCACGGCGGCATCCGCCGTCTCCGAACACACCCTCACCGCCACCGATGCCGATGGCGACAAGGGTACGCTGCCCTTCGGCATAGACCCGATGCACCCCGTGCGCTTGCGCTTGCGCCTTTTCCTGGAAGGCCCCCTGCGGTAGCGCGAATCCCCTGCGGCGGCGAACATGATATTTGCCCCGGGTGTCCGATATGTCTTGGCATCCTGCGACCGTTTGCCTGTCGTTTGCCTGTTGCCATCGCTTGGCATAACAAGCATCTGGCGCACTTCGGCGCACACGATGACTACGCCCGCCGCCGGGCGCACCCTAGAGCGACACCACCCCGTCTATCTTTGCCAATCAGCGCCCATATGGCAAGAAGCCGCTTGCCCCGAAACTCCCGACGGGCGATGGTGAGTTCAATTCACATGGGAGGAGCTATGCCGGAAACACGCCTGGAATGGGGAATGCTAAATTTTGCGGAGTCAAAGTGTTCGCTATAATGCCGCCATGAGCAACAAGGCAAAAGAGAGTACGGTGGCGCTTGCCGAATCCATCCTGACGCGGTGGACGGATTCGTTTCCGGTCCGCAAACGGGTCAGCCGCGGCAATGTCGCCGGAGGACTCGTTCTTTTGGAGCGGTTGAAAACCGGCTTCAATTTGGACATTCGGAGTCATATGACGCCGAATGGATTCCAACTGAAAGGGGCGACGGCGGTCAAGGTCGGGGAAATTCTCAAGCGGCACGGGGAAACCCGCCCGCTGGCGAAAGAGGGCGGACGCACCAATCGCGGACTGCTCGCCAATTTGAGCCGTCTGCTGGAATTGCTGAAAGCGGAAAAGGTCGGCGCGCTGTCCGGCGCGGCGCGGAACAATCTGCTGGACGCGATGCAAAGCGGATTGGCGCGGCGAGCAGCGGAACTGCTGAACGCGAAAAAACTCCCGTTTCATTTCCCGTGCGCAACAACAACCCGAAGCGCCTTGCGCCGCATTTTGGACGAGGCGAAAGCCCGCGGCAAAGAGGGGGAGGTTGCGCAGCATCTGGTCGGCGCGAAACTTGCGCTGCGATTCCCGAACATCAGCATTGAAAACCGCCCCGCCAGCGCCGCCGATGAATCGGGCGGACAAGCGGGCGACTTTCTCGTCGGCGACACAGTGTTTCATGTCACCGTCGCCCCCAATACGGGGCATTACGACAAGTGCGCCGAAAATCTGGACGCGAATCTCCGCGTCTGCCTTTTGGTCTCCAACGGACTGTTGTTTGGCGTCCGCCAATACGCGCACGAGCGCTTCGGCGACCGCGTCGCGACGGAATCCTGCGAATCGTTTGTGTCGCAAAACATAGAGGAACTGTCCGAATTTTCCGGCGACAAGATTCGCGACGGCTTTCTGCGCCTGATGGAAACATACAACAAGCGCGTGCGCGAGGCGGAAACCGACTTGTCCCTGTTGATTGACATTCCGGAGTCCGGCAAATGACCGCCGCCACCCCGCTGACCGCCGTTGAATACTTCGCCGGAATCGGCCTGACGCGCATGGGCTTGGAGCGCGCCGGATGGCGGGTGACATACTCCAACGATTGGAACCCGGAGCGGGAAAAAATCTACGCGGGATTTTTTTCCAAGAGTTACGAAGTGCGGGATGTCTTTGACATATCGCCGTCCGAGATTCCCAAATCCCTGCTGGCAACCTGCTCGTTTCCGTGCGTGGACTTGTCGCTGGCGGGAAAACTGAAGGGGATTAACGGCCCGCATTCGGGCGCGTTTTGGGGGTTTCACCGGCTCCTGCGGGCGGGCGGCGAAAACACGCCGCCGTTGGTTCTGCTGGAAAATGTCTCCGGCTGGCTTTCCTCAAACAACGGCAGGGACTTTCGCGCCGTGATTGACGCGCTTAACGGATTGGACTACGCCTGCGATGTTTTCATGCTGAACGCGCGGCATTTTGTGCCGCAAAGTCGCCCGCGTGTTTTTGTAATCGGCATGCGCGGGGCTCCTAACGCAAGCGCCAATGACTTTCGCCTGCGCGGTCCGGATTTGACTCCGGCAAGAATCGCGGACGCGATTAAGCGCAATTCGGATTTGCGCTGGCAAATGGCGGACATTCCCCCGCCTCCGCCGCTGATGAATTCCGGTTTGTCGGCGGAGATTGTTGAGCGGCTGGCGGACGACGATGCGAGGTGGTGGCCGCGGGAGAAAGTGCGGAAGCATTTGGACATGATGTCGCCGCGTCATCGCAAAATGGTTGACGAATTTGCGGCGAATGGAAAGCCGGTTTGTCGGGCGTTTTTCCGCCGCCGCCGCGCGGAGGGTCAGCGCGCCGAGGTCCGAAGCGACGATATTGCGGGCTGTTTGCGAACCGCCATTGGCGGAAGCGGCAAGCAGTTTTTGGTCTTGGCCGGGCGGGGCGGCGTGAAAATGCGGACGATGACTTCGCGCGAATACGCCCGATTGCAGGGCGTTCCGGATTCCTTTCCCATTCGCGCCTCTTCCGAGCGGCGGGCGCTGGACGCTTTCGGCGACGCTGTATGCGTTCCGGCGATTGAATGGATTGCCCGCAACATTCTCGCGCCATTGACCCATTGACGACACCTAGCCACCCTGCCAGACAAGATTGGAGGCAAGTGACAATGTCCGCCGAAGGGGTCACGAGGGCGGCTGCTTGGCGGGGATGTCGCGCTTTCCGCCCTTTTTCGCCATTCCGGGGTCGCGGAGGGAAATTGACCGCGTCAAAATTCAATTGCGCGAAAAGTTTGACGCGAGGCCGCCGCCGATTCCATCCTCACCATCAATCTGTTGCATGCTCTGCGCCTGCGCCTTTTCCTGGAAGGCCCCCTGCGGTAGCGCGAATCCCCTGCGGCGGCGAACATGATATTTGCCCCGGGTGTCCGATAGGTCTTGGCATCCTGCGATCGTTTGCCTGTCGTTTGCCTGTTGCCATCGCTTGGTATAAGATGATGGCTTGTATCTGTTTTAATTATTGGCATTTGTGCTTGCGACGCCCGTAGCGCCTTATCTTCATCGTAATGAGTTATCACCCCGATACCGCCGGCCCGAATGGCGGCAAACTGCCTCAGTTTGAAAACCACGCGGCGCAGGAAACCAAATATACGACCTGCTATATGTGCGCTTGTCGTTGCGGCATCAAGGTGACCCTTGAAGACAATCGGGTTCGTTTTATTCAAGGCAACAAAAAGCATCCGGTTAACCGCGGGGTTCTGTGCGCCAAGGGCAACGCCGGAATTATGAAACAGACCTCGGCGGCAAAGTTGCAAAAGCCGTTGTTGCGCAAGACCGGCAGCGAGCGCGGGGCGGGAGAGTTTGAAGAGATTTCATGGGACAAGGCGCTGGATATTCTGACTGTGCGCTTGCAAAAAATCCGCGACAGCGACCCTAAAAAGTTGGCTTATTTTACCGGTCGCGATCAGATGCAGGCGTTGACGGGGCTGTGGGCGCAGCAGTTCGGCACGATAAATTGGGCCGCTCACGGCGGGTTTTGTTCGGTCAATATGGCGGCGGGCGGGCTCTATACGATGGGGCATTCGTTCTGGGAGTTCGGCGATCCCGATTGGGACAGAACCAAGTATTTCATGCTCTGGGGAGTGGCGGAGGATCATTCGTCTAACCCGATAAAGATCGGTCTTGAGAAACTCAAGCGGCGCGGGAGCAAGTTTGTTGCGATCAATCCGGTGCGCACGGGTTATCAGGCGATTGCCGATGAGTGGGTGCCGATCAAGCCGGGCACCGATGCGATGTTGGCGCTGGCCATGGCGCATGTGCTGCTCAAACGCGAGTTGTTTGATTGGGAGTTTTTGTTGCGTTATACCAACGCCGCTTATCTTGTTCTGGATAAGCCGGGCGAGAAAGACGACGGTTTGTTCTATCGCGATGCGCGACAGCGGCCGCAGGTGTGGGATATGCAAAGCGACGGGGCGGTCTCTGCGTTTGCTGCCGGTGTCAAGCCGGCGTTGTTCGGGGCGTATGAGACGGCGGACGGCGACAAGGCGCGCACGGCGTTTTCCTTGCTGGCGGCAAAGTATCTGGATGCGGCTTACGCGCCGGAGAATGCCGCCAAGGTGTGCGGTATCGGGGCCGATGTGATCGAGCGGCTGGCGCTTGAGTTGGCGCATGTCGCGTTTAAGGAGACGATAGAGGTCGATTGTGCGTGGACCGATTGGGCGGGGCGCAAGCACGACAAGTTCATCGGGCGTCCGGTTTCCATGCACGCCATGCGCGGCATCTCGGCGCATTCAAACGGCTTTCAAACTTGCCGCGCGATTCACCTGTTGCAGATATTGCTCGGTTCCATAGATTGCCCGGGGGGGCACCGCGCAAAAGCGCCGTATCCGAAACATGTGCCGCCGCCGCTGAAGCCGGCAAAGGATACCAAGCGGAATACGCCGCTGTCGAATCCGCCGTTGGGTTTTCCGACTGCGCCGGAGGATTTGGCGGTGGATGAGCGGGGCCGGCCGTTGCGCATTGACAAGGCCTATTCGTGGGAGGCGCCGTTTGCCAATCACGGGATGATGCATATGGTTATCACGAATGCGGCGAACGGCGATCCTTACCCGATCGATACGCTGTTGCTTTTCATGGCGAATATGAGTTGGAATTCGTCTATGAATACGGCGAATATCCGCGAGATGCTGAAGTCCAAGGATGAAAACGGCGGGCATAAGATTCCGTTTCTTGTCGTGGTCGATGCGTTTGATTCCGAGATGGTGCGGTTTGCCGATTTGGTATTGCCGGATACGACTTATCTGGAGCGCTACGACACGATCTCTATCCTCGACCGTCCGATTTCCGATCCGGATGCGGTGTGCGATGCCATCCGCGCGCCGATTATGCGGCCGAACCGCGATGTGCGGCCGTGGCAGGAGGTGATGGTTGAGTTGGCGGGGCGGTTGAAGTTTGATGCCTTTGTCAATGCGGATGGCAGCCGCAAATATGCGTCGTATAAGGACTTCGTGATTAATTTTGAGAAGGCGCCGGGGCTTGGCTTTTTGGCCGGCTGGCGCGGCAAGGACGGGGAGAAGTCCATCCGCGGCGAGCCGAATCCGAAGCAGTGGGAGGCGTATGTGGAAAACGAGTGCTTCTTTCGCTTTGAGTTGCCCGAGCATATGCGCTTTTATCGTTTTGCCAACAAGGATTATCTGGAATTTGCCAAAGAGGCGGGTTTTAACGGCAGCGCCGAGCCGATCATTATTGAACTTTATTCGGAGCACTTGCAGAAGTTTCGCCTTGCCGCGCAGGGGGCAAGCGACGGGCCGCAGCCGCCGACCGCCGCTTTGCGCGAACGGGTGGGACGCTTTTTTGATCCGCTGCCTTTCTATTATCGTCCGCTTGAGCAGGAGCGCTTGGCGGGCGCTCGGGATGCGTACCCGTTTTATGCGATTACGCAGCGCCCGATGATGATGTATCACTCGTGGGATTCGCAAAATGTGTGGCTGCGCCAGATTGTGGCGAGCAACTTTTTGTACATGAACCGGAAAAGAGCGGAGGCGATGGGCATAGAGGATCTGTCGTGGGTGTGGATTGAGTCCCATAACGGCAAGGTGCGCGCGCAGGTCAAGTTGATGGAGGGCGCGCAGGAGGATACGGTCTGGACGTGGAATGCGATCGGCAAGGAACGCGGCACTTGGGGGCTTGCGCATGATGCCAACGAGTCCAATCGGGGGTTTTTGTTGAACCATTTGATCAGCGAGTTGTTGCCGCAAAAGAACGGCGGCGATGAGCGGATGACAAATTCGGACCCGGTGACCGGGCAGGCTGCGTGGTACGACTTGCGGGTCAAGATCTATCCGGCCGACGCCGCCGCCGCGAGCAGCTGGCCGATTTTCGGCCATGGCGAGTCCGCGGCGGAGGGGGCGAAGGTGATGCGCTACCACACGCATAAGGCGATTAATCTGTGCCGTTCGTTTACGGATGTGCTGCGCAGGAAGGGCTGAGATATGAAGTTGGGATTGGTCATAGATCTTGATACTTGCGTCGGCTGTAATGCGTGTGCGGTGGCGTGCAAGCAGTGGAATGCTTCGGGCATGACCGGCCCGTTGACCGATTATCAGCCTTACGGCAAAGACCCTTCCGGGGTGTGGTTCAATCGTATTCGCAACTATGAGGCGGGGGATTATCCGACCAGCAAGACGGTGCATTTTCCGATGTCGTGCATGCATTGCGAGGATGCCGATTGTGTGACGGTGTGTCCGACGGGCGCGTCGTATAAGCGCCCCGAAGATGGCATCGTGCTGGTGGATCAGGACAAGTGCATGGGTTGCAATTATTGCGCCTGGGCTTGTCCTTACGGCGCGCGCGAATTGGACCGCGAAGACGGCGTCATGAAAAAGTGTACCTTGTGTTTGGATCGCATCTACGATGAGCATCTGCCCGCCGATGAGAGACAGCCGGCGTGCGTGATGACGTGCCCCGCTCACGCCCGCTTTTTTGGCGATTTTGACGACCCCGAGTCGGAGGTTTCAAAATTGACGCGAGAGCGGGGCGGGAATCAGTTGATGCCGGAACTCGGCTATCAACCGACCAATCGCTACCTGCCGCCGCGCGAGGTCAAGCCGTCTATGCGCCATGATGCGCCGGTCAAAGCGGATGTGTCGGGCGCCGACAAACAATCTGTCATGGAGCGGATTGTGGGATGGGCGAATCGCATCATTGCGGTGTAGACGGACTGGGACACCATGCATCCGGCGCTTTCCGTCATATTTTTTACCGTCGCATCCGGCATAGGCTACGGGTTTTTCTGTGTCCTTGGCATCGTCGGCATCTTTTCGCCGCTGCGCGATGAACTCGTTATATGGGGCGGCGCGATAGCGCTCGCTCTGATCACGCTCGGCTTGATTTCTTCGACCGGGCATTTGGCGAATCGGAAAAATGCCTGGCGCGCGTTTTTCCGGCTGAGGACTTCCTGGCTTTCGCGCGAAGCGGTGTTGGCGATTCTGTTTTATCCGGCAGCGGCTTTGTATGGCGCGCTTTTCGTGCAAGGCCAGGGGTTGCCCGGCGGGGTGTTGTGGACTGTGTCGTCCGCTCTGTTGGCGGCGTTTTCTGTCGCGATTATTTTTTCTACCGGCATGATATACGCTTGTTTGAAAACGATTCGGCAGTGGAATACGCCGCTGACACCGGCGAACTATTTGTTGTTTGCGGTGTTGCACGGGCAGTTGTTATTGCTGGCGACGCAAGGGACGGCGCTTCCCGATGCGAACCTGTTTCTGCCGACCGTGTTTGGCTTGGCGTTCCTTTTTGTCGGCTTGGTGACGAAGGCGATCTATTATGTTTGGATCACGCCGCCGGCGGGGCCGACGATCAATACCGCCACCGGTTTGACCGGCGCGACAGTTCGTTTGCTGGATGTCGGACACACGGCGGGCAATTTTTTGACCGAGGAGTTCGGCTACGAGTTGTCGCCCAAGTTGCGCACGGTGTTGCGTCTCGGTGTTTTTGCCTTGTGTTTTATTGCGCCCGCAATCATTCTTATCGCGGTGCTCGGCGGGCATTGCGGCGGCGGCTGCGCGGTGGTTGCTTTTCTGCTTTCCGTGGCGGGCATGTTGGTCGAGCGGTGGTTGTTTTTTGCCGAGGCTTGCCATGTCGTAAACCTCTATCACGGCGCGCCTCATACTTGATACGGATATTTCTCGGACGCAGACGGTGAAGCTCTCTATTATCGGATCGGGGTATGTGGGTTTGGTCAGCGGCGCTTGCCTCGCCGAACTGGGGCATACGGTGGTTTGCGCGGACAAGGATGCCGACAAGATCGCGTTGCTGAACGCGGGCGGAGTGCCGATTTATGAACTCGGGCTTGAAGCGCTGATCAAAAAGAATGTCGGGGCGGGGCGCTTGTCTTTTGTCACCGACGGTCGGGATGCGGTCGCCGCAGCGGATGCCGTTTTTATTACGGTAGACACGCCGCCTCAAGAGGATATGTCGCCGGATCTGTCTTCTGTTTTGAGCGTGATCGATGCCATTGCGCCTTGCTTGCGAGGGGAGACGGTCGTTGTCGTGAAATCGACCGTCCCGTTGGGGACGTGCGCGCGATTGAAAGACCGGTTGTCGGGGAAGGCGTCGGGCGCCGACTTTTCTGTTGTTTCTAACCCGGAGTTTTTGCGCGAAGGCAAAGCGGTGGAGGATTTTATGTCGCCGGATAGGATCGTGATCGGCGCGGATGATGACAGGGCAAAGGCGGTCATGCGCAAGATTTATCGGCCGTTCATAGAGGCGGGTCAGACGGTTTTTTATACCGATACGGGCAATTCGGAGTTGATAAAGTATGTGTCTAACGCGATGTTGGCGATGAAGGTCGCTTTTATCAATGAGGTGGCGGATCTGTGCGAAGCGATGGGGCTCGATGTCGAAGAGGTGTCGCGGGCGGTCGGTTTGGACGCCCGTATCGGGTCGCAGTTCCTGAGCGCCGGGCCGGGCTATGGCGGGTCGTGCTTTCCTAAGGATACCCACAGCTTGTTGTCGGTTGCCGACGCTGTCGGCGCGCCGATGTCCATATTGCGCAGCGTGATCGCCGCCAACGACGAGAGGAAAAAGCGTCTGGCGGAAAAAATCGCGCGGGTCGTTGCGGGCGGTTTGTCCGGCAAGGTGATTGCGGTTCTCGGTTTGGCTTTCAAGGCCGATACCGATGATATGCGGTGTGCCCCGAGCCTTGATCTGGTGCCCGCGCTTCTTGAGCAGGGCGCTGCGGTCAGGGTCTATGACCCGCAGGCGATGGCAAACGCTTCGCTTCTTTTTCCCCAAGCGGAGTATTGCGATGATGTGTATGCGGCGGCGGCCGGCGCGGATTTGTCGGTCTTTCAAACCGATTGGCAGGAGTTCCTGCGGCTTGACTGGCACAAGTTAAAAACAGCGATGAATCATCCGGCTATATACGATCTCAGAAATTTTCTGGACGGCGAGAAGGTCGCTGGCGCCGGCTTTCAATACTTTTCAATCGGTCGCTCGCCGAAGTAGCGCCATGCCTTATTTTATTTTCAAGTTCAGAAAAGAGAATGACGCGATCGCCTCGTTGGAGAACATCGAGGCGCGGGATAATTTCAAGGAAGCAAAAACAAAAGTCAGGGCTTTGCGAGCCGCTTTGCCCGCGGGCAGCGATGCCGTCATCAAAATGGTGTTTGCCGATGAGTGGGCGCAGGCCGAATCGCGCTTGCGCGAAAAGCGCAGCCCGCCGATCTTGCGCGAGTGGGAAAAGTAAACCTATGTTGTTCGGGGTTTAAGCGGACGCGGTGTTCGGGTTTAAGCGGGCGCGGGGTTCGCGGGAGCGTCATCGTCGTCTTTTCCGAGCAGTTGGCGGAATGGTTCGTTGGTTTCGGACAACTCTTCAAAGTTGCCTGCGCCGACAATTTCCCCTTGACTCAGCACATAGATCTTGTCGGCTTGTCTCAAGGTTTCCAACCGGTGCGTAATCATCACGATGGATTTGTCTTTCCAGTGGCGGGTGATGCTTTTCATAATCTGCTTTTCTGTCGCCGCGTCTATGGATTTGGTCGCTTCATCCAGCAACAGCATCTGGCTGTTGCCATACAGCGCCCGCGCGATGCTCAGCCGTTGTGCCTGCCCGCCCGATAGTTTGTTGCCTTTCTGACCGACCTTCGTATTAATCCCGTGCGCGAGGCCGTCGATGACTTCGTCCAGTTTGGTGACTTCTATGATATGCGCCAGACGTTCCAGATCGATTTGATCTTCTTCGACGCCGATGGTGATGTTTGCCAGAATGGTGTCGTCTATGATGTGCGACTTTTGGATGACATAACCGATGTTTCTTTGCCAACTCTGCGCGTTGTTAAACGTAATCGGAACGCCGTCTGCCAGGAGTCTGCCTTTGTCCGGGATATGATATGCGCTCAGCAAGTCAATGACGGTGGTTTTGCCGGAACCGTTTTTCCCGACCAGCGCGACGAACTCTCCCTTATGGACCGTGAGGCTAAAGTTCTCCAAGACATTTTTTTTGTTGCTTTTGCTGTGATATTGAAAGGAGATATTTTCCAGTTTGGCCTCCTTTTCAAACCCTATTTTTTCGGCGCTTTGAACCAAATCAATGGCGACCAACTCTTTTATCAGAGCGTAGGAGCTTTCCAGAGCCAGTTCTTGCATCTTTATGTCGGTGCTTTGTTGCAAGATAATATTGACCGACCCCGCCACCCGCATCATGACGATGATGTACACGAAGAGGAAGGTGCTGATTCTCTCGGGCGGGTAGTCGTACCAGATTGCCGCAAAGAAACCCACCAGCAGGCTTCCGTAATGGAGACTCGACGAAATCGTTGTGATCAGATTGTTTGAAATGAGCAAAGCGCGGGCTCTTTCGGCATCCTTTTTGGTCTTTTCTATGAAACGTTCCGAGAGGTGTTGTTCCCGTCCCAGAATTTTCAATTCTTTGAGCGCCCCGAAGCGGTCTTCCAGCACGTTTTGCGCTTGCACCCGCAATTTTTCCTCTTTCGCCCCGAGCTTTTGCAGATAGGGCGCCAGAATAAATCGCGAGGCCATGGTGAGCATGAGGAAGGAACTGAGGCCGAATATGCTGGCGATAGGGAAGAAATATACGAGAACCGACGAGGCGATGACAAAGGTAAAGGTATTGCTCAACACCAACGAGATGCTTTTGGATACCGCGCTCAGTGACAGGCAGCCGCGGTCTATCAGTTGCACCGGATTGCCGCCTTTGAATCTCCCGTAGTCATACGTCAAAAAGTTCCTGAACAAGGACCTGGCCAACGCGATTTGTTTTCTGGACAGAAACAAATCGGTAATGTTGTTTATGAAAGTGGTCATGAAGCCTTGGAAGATCTGCGCGATGATGGCGGCTATGACCAAGATCACCAGCAGGTCCTGATACGATGTGCTCTGCAAAAAGTTTTCAATGACCGTCTTTGCGCTTTCCGGCAGAATTTCTCCGGCGCGGCCCATGCCTTTCTTGGAGTTGGGCGACACGACCAATCTGATCATCGGCAGAATGAGAAGCATCGGCAGAAACTGAAGTATGGAGGTCACCATTTGCCCGGCGCTGAGAATGGTGAGCTGGGTGATGCCGCGCTTGCCGATGATGCGGAAGAAGAAATAAAGGCTTCTGATCATGATTTTGTTTTATGAGTTATTTCCGTGTTTGGGGTCTGTCTGTCGAAAAAAGCTATGCTTGCCATAAGGTTCTATGCCTATGTATTGGCGGTAATTATATAAGCGGCATAAGTCTTTTGCCATTTGATATTATACTACCTGACATACCGACCGCCTCATGACTGGCGCTTTGTTTGTAATCAGCCGATTGTGGCGGTCGGTTTCCATAAATATATGTGCGGGAGAAAAAAATGAATGTGAAACGATTTTTAATTGGCCTTTTGGCGGCGCTCAGCTTGAGTTTGACCGGATGCGCATCTATGTCTTCGACATGGGATTGGTTTTTTGAGGATGACGAGGAGCAAATGGCCGATGCCGAGTATGAGGAGGATGAGTTTGAAGAGGAATTTGAGGACGAGTTTGAGGACGAATTCGAAGAAGAGTTTGAAGAGGATGAGTTCGAAGAAGAGATGATGGATGATGATTACGGTGATCGGCCGATGGAACAAGAGCGGCGCCGTAATCGGGCGTCTGTGTCCGCAAAGACCCCGCAACGCGTCGCTATCTATTTTGACTATAAAAGCGCTTCGATTCCGGCCAACGGCATGAATTTGCTGCAGTTGCACGGGCAGTATCTGCGCAGCAATCCGGATCGCACCGTCGTGCTGGCGGGGCATACCGATTCGGTTGCGCCGGCCGAATACAACCGGCGGCTTTCCATGCAAAGGGCGCAGTCTGTGGCGCGAGCGCTGGTGCAAATGGGCGTGTCCGAGTCGCAAATCCGGGTGGTTGCCCGCGGCGAGGAGGAGCTTGCGGCTCCCGGCGATGACGAGCAGGCGCAGGCTCTGAACCGGAGAGTGGAACTCATCTATCAGTAAGCGTTTGTTTTGGGGATGGCGGCGGCGGGGGGTTGCGGCTCCCTCCGCCATCCTCACGATACGCGTTTGGCGGGCGATGACCTTTTCTTGCGGATGCGCACCGCGCGATTCTTGTCAAAAAATACGACCAGTCTGTGGCGCTCGTTTTCTTTGTACAGAGAATCCACATAGTAGACATAATCCCAGCGGTCTTCGCGGAACATGCTGGGCAGAATGGGTTTGCCGAGCAGGAAAGCGACCTGTTCCTTGCTCATGCCGGGCTTGATTTCCGCGATGGTCTCTGCGGTGAGTACGTTGCCTTGCGGGATATCCATGCGATAGAGCCGGAATGTATCGGCTGAAAACATTCTCTCAAAAAAGCTTGCGGTCTCGGACGGCCGGTTGCTTGAGCACGCGCCGACTGCCAGAGATATGACCAGATATAGTGATAAGTACGGGGTATGTCGCATTTGCTGTGATAATGGGGCTCGGATTAAAATGATAACATACGATGAGGGGCAGGGCGTGTATGGTGCCAGTACATATTGGAAACTTTGGGCAAATGTTGTGTAATTTGTGCCATAGGTGTTTGGAGCCTCAATCCATAATGTGGTCGTTGGGTATTAAACCATAGCAGGCAGTCTATCATACGCTCATTGAATTCCCGAATATCGGTCAGCAACAAGCCCTCTTCAAACTCCACAAATTCTTCCTGGAGCGCGCGGTTAAAGCGTTCATTGAATGCATTCATCTTCGGGCATTTCGGATACGTGTGGCAGTGGCGGATACCCTGCTCTTGCAGGCAGCGATCAAACGCGCCGCAGAACTCGGAGCCGTTGTCGGTGAGCGCTTGCTCTATCTTGGCGGGAAAAACTTGCATCACCAACTTCATAAAGAACTCGGCGGCGATGCTGTTGCCACGAGGGACGCCGATAGCAAAACCAAACCGGCTATGCAAATCTACGGCCGTGAACAGATAACGGCGATGACCTTGAATAAATCGTTGCGCGGTATCCATAGCGATGCAATACCCGGGATACGTGGCCTTGGAACCCTTTTTAAGACGGTGCTTGCGCTTGCTTTGCGGTGTGCGCTGCCGCCGCACGGTCGCGCGCCCCCCGCACATCTTATCGGCTTCGCCGGCAATCAGTCGCGCGATGGGTGCGCGGCTTGGGACAACGCAAGCCACGCTCGTCACACCACGGTTGAATCAGCAGGTATGGCTTGGGTGGGCAAACAACATGTAATGAGGCACAATAATGAGAGGCACAAACAACTTTGTTGTTTGTGTATTTTTTGATGAGAGGCACAAACAACTTTGTTGTTTGTGTATTTTTTGATGAGAGCACAAACGATATGAGAGCACAGTGATAAGAGCACAAACAACTCTGTTGTTTGTGTGTTCTTAGATTTGTTGTTTGTGGTTCCTTAAGTTGTTTGTGTTCCATAAACTGTTTGCGGGTTGGGTATGGGGTGCGCCGTAGGGATAGTTTTCGCGGTGTCGCCGAATCTCGGCGATTATCTCCGCAGACCAGTCGCGCCGGCGTGGCTGGCGCGGGGTTGTGCTCTGATTGACTAAGCCGTTAATGCCATAAAGCCGATATTGTTTCTGCCACTTATAGAGCGATGAGGGGCTGACATGGTAAGCGTCTATGCTGGCTTTTATGTTGTGTTTCTCCCATAATATAAGGGCGTCAAGTTTCTGTTTTGCTTTATAGCTCATAGTTGCCTCGTCTATTGAAAAAGCAGCTATTTTATAGAAACCTTTGATGCCGTGGCCGATGTGTTGATATTGCATGTCGGCTACGTTTTTTGTTGAAGCCAAGAATCCGGAATGTTTCTGGCATTATGCAGGGCGCATGAGGCGTTGTTTCATGTGCGCATTTAATGAGGCACAAACAATACTTAATTGTTTGCGGATTGTTTAATGAGGCACAAACAATACTTAACTGTTTGCGGATTGTTTTATGAGTATGTCACAAAAAGAGTTGAGAGCGGCTGGTTTGGTTGTCACGGTTCCAAGACTCAAGGTGCTTGAGTTGATGGAACAGGGCAAAGACAGGCATATGACCGCCGATGATATATACCACAAGTTGGCCGAAGACAATCAGGATATCAGCCTGGGTACGGTGTATAGGGTGTTGACTCAGTTTGAGGCGGCCGGGTTGGTTATTCGCAGCCAGTTTGAAAAAGGGCGCGCTTATTATGAGTTGAACAGCGGCAACCATCACGACCATATGATTTGCACGCAATGCGGAAAAATCATGGAATTCTTTGATGATGTCCACGAAGACCGCTTGGAAAAAATCAGCGCGGCGCAAAACTGCAAGTTAAACGATCACTTTCTGGTGCTGTATGTTACCTGTCCCGCTTGTCGCAAAAGCGGTTAATTCGCCAAAAGCGAGGCTTTTTCAAGCATCTCTTGCGCATAGCTCAGCGATTGCCGGGTTATTTCGGCGCCCGCCATCATCCTCGCCACTTCGTGTCGGCGCTCGGTCTTATCCAGCATTTTTATTTGCACTTGGGTCGTATTTTGATCCGATGACTTGTCTACCGAGTAATGATGCCCGGCATAACTCGCGACTTGCGGCAGGTGCGTGATGCAAAAGACTTGGGCATTTTGGCTGATCGTCTTGAGCAACTTGCCGACCGCTTCGGCGGTAGCCCCGCCGACACCGCTGTCGACTTCGTCAAAGATCAGCACCGGGGTCGTGCGGTATTTTGACAGCGCCATCTGCAACGCGAGGCTGATGCGCGATAGCTCGCCGCCCGATGCGATCAGCGCGAGCGATTGCGCCGCGTATCCGGGGTTTGTTTGCATCATAAACTCTGCGCGCTCATAGCCGTTCGGCGCGGGTTGTTCTTTGTCGGCGGGGGTGAGGCGTATTTCCAGTTGCGCTTTCGCCATATTCAATTGGCGCAAGGTGTTTGTCACTTCTTGCTCTATTTGTTTTGCGACCTGACGGCGTTTTTGACTGATCGCCGTCGCCAGTTTTGCGTATTCCGCTTTGATTCTTTCGCGTTCTTCCTCCAGTTCCTCCCGCTTGGTTTCGGCATTGTCCAGTTGCGCCAGTTCGGATTGGGCTTTCTGCAGGACATCAAACAATAACTGCGGTTGCGCTTTGTAGCGCCGCGCCAGTTCGCATATTTGTCGCAGGCGTTCCTCAAGGCGCTTGAAATCTTGTTCGTCGGTGTTGATGCTTTCAAGACAGGCGCGTATGTCGCGCGACGCATCGTTGATTTGCGACAGCGCGCCGAGTATCAGTTGGGCGGCGCTTTTGATCTGATTATCGTATTCGCTCAGGGGTTCCAGAATCGCTCTGACTTGGTTCAGAGAGCCCGTCACCGACGGCTCGTCTCCGTCGAGAATCTGATCGGTTTGAGTCAGGCTGGTTCTGAGTTCTTCTCCGCGCGCCAACTTGCGATGTTCTTGCTCGACTTTTTCATATTCTCCTTCGCTGATCTCGTTGCGCTCCAGATCTTCGATCTGTTGTTTGAGAATTTCGCAGCGGATTTCTCTTTCGCGCAGGTTATCGGCATGCGTTTCCAACCGCTTGCCGGTTTCGCGCCATTGTTCGTACAGCCGGTTCATCTTTTCCACCTGTTCCAGATGGTCGCAGCGGACGTCGATCAACCATAGTTGATAGTCTTTGTTGAGCAGCTTCTGGTGCGCATTTTGTCCGACGATATCCACGATCAACGAACCGAGTTCTTTCAGTTGTTGGAGCGTGACCAGAGAATCGTTGATATGCGCTTGCGACCGCCCGTCCTTGGAACAGGCGCGGCGGAGAATGCAACTGTCGTCTTCGGTATCCAGCGCGTGGTCTCGCAACCACTCGCGCACGCGCGGCAAATCGCCGGTGTCGATCGCGATGCTGACGCGCAGTTTTTCCGCGTCGGCGCGCACCAGATTGCTGCGCGCCCGCTTGCCCAGCGCCATCTCCAGCGCGTCTATCAGGATGGATTTGCCGGCGCCCGTTTCCCCGGTCAGCACAGAAAAACCGTTGTCAAATTCCGCCCGGATGCGATCGATGACCGCAAAATTTTCTACTGTCAGCGCTTTGAGCATGGCATATGCGTTACAGCTTTTCGCTCCACTTGAGTTTTGTTCTCAGGGTGCCGAAGTAGTCGTGACTGGAAGGCTGTATCAGTGTCAATTTGTTTTTGAACGGTTTGATGACCAGCCTGTCCCCGGGCATCAGATCGCGGGTCAGTTGCCCGTCTATGGCGACCACCGCATCGCTGCGCGGTTCGTGGTTGACCTTGACTTCGATGACTTTGTGCCAATCTACGACGATCGGGCGGTTGCTCAGCGTGTGCGGGCAGATGGGCACTAACAAGGTCGCTTCCATCGTCGGCTCAAGCAGCGGCCCGCCGCTGGAGAGCGCATAGGCGGTGGAGCCGGTGGGCGTTGCGATGATCAGGCCGTCCGACCAGACCGTATTCAAGAACACATCGTCCACTGTGGTGTCGAGTTCGACCATCCGTACCGTGTCTTTGTTGCGAATGGCGACATCGTTACAAGCGACAAATTGCCCCAGACATGTGTCCTCTCTCCTATGCTGGGTTGCCAGCATCGCTCTTTTTTCAAGTTTGTAGTGTCCGGCGAATATCTGATCTAATTCGGTCTCAAAATTATTGGGCGTGATTTCCACCAGAAACCCGAGCCGCCCCAAGTTGATACCGATGACGGGCGTATCCTCTTCGGCACACGCGCGGCTGACTTTCAACAGGGTGCCGTCGCCGCCTATTACGATGATCAGGTCGCAGAGGCCGGCAATATCATCGTAGGCGACGATGTTTGCCCGTATGCCGTCAAACGCATCTTTGTCTTCTTCGCAGACGGCGAGGGCGCCGAAACGGCGGCTGAGGTATGTGCCAATCTGTTGCGCAACCTGATTGACCTCGTTGTCGGTATCGCTGCTCTTATCGCTATGCTTTAGAATCAGACCGACTTTTTTTATTTGTTCAATGCTTTTCATGTTTATCAGTATAATATCCGACCGAAATAACTCTATTAAAAACATTTTATATTAATTTCATCTCGGCAGAGAATCATGACTACCAATGGCGCAGACCCTGCGGAAGGGGCGAAGAACGAAGACGATAAGCAGGCGCAAGGGGAGCAAGCCGCCGGCGGCTCGCCGCAACAAGCGGCGCCCGCCGACGATGCGCAAAAACGATTTGAGGAGGCGGCGCGTCGCGCCGATGACAACTGGGAGAAGTTTGTGCGCGCTCAGGCCGAGGTTGAGAATATGCGCAAACGAACCGTTCGCGATGTCGAGCAGGCGCGGCTGTATGCGATAGAAAAGTTTGTATCGGAGATACTGGCGGTAAAAGACAGTTTGGAATTGGGTTTGGAGAAACCGGATTCGAACAGGGAAAAATTATACGAGGGCGTAGCGCTCACCCTGAAGCTTTTGAATCAGATATTTGAGAAGTTTGAAATCAAGGAGATTGTTCCTCAGGGCGAGGCGTTTAATCCGGACGAGCACCAGGCGATGCTGACACAAGCGGATTCCGGTCAGGCGCCCGGTACCGTGCTGGAGGTCGTACAGAAGGGATACTCGCTGAGCGGTCGTCTGTTGCGACCGGCGCTGGTGAATGTGGCGGACAAGGCCGATAAGGCCAATCAGGACGGGTCGCCCCGATAAGGCTGTTTTGCAGGCCAATTTTTCTTTGAGATAACCCGAAACAAAGGCAAAACGGGCAAAATCGGAAATAAGAACTTGCGCAATGGCTTTTCGCCCATATATAACCGCAAATAACCTTATGTGGAGGCATAACTGAAACAATGAGCAAAATCATAGGCATAGATTTGGGCACGACTAATTCGTGTGTGGCGGTGATGGATGGCGACACCCCCAGAGTCATCGAGAACAGCGAAGGCGACCGCACGACGGCTTCGGTCGTCGCTTTCGCGGAAGGAAAAGACAACGAGGTGCTGGTCGGCCAATCCGCCCGCCGGCAGGCGGTGACGAATCCTGAGAATACGTTATTCGCGATCAAGCGCTTGATCGGGCGGCGTTATGACGAAGAAGCGGTGCAGAAGGACATCAAGTTGGTGCCGTACAAAATCATCAAGGCCGATAACGGCGACGCATGGATTAGCCCTCTGGGCAAGAAGATGGCTCCGCCGGAGATATCGGCGCGCATCTTGATGAAGATGAAGAAGACCGCGGAAGACTATCTCGGCGAGGAGGTCACGCAAGCGGTCGTTACGGTGCCCGCATATTTTAATGACTCGCAACGTCAGGCGACCAAAGATGCGGGTGAGATTGCCGGCCTCGATGTCAAGCGCATCATCAACGAGCCGACCGCCGCCGCCTTGGCTTACGGGCTGGATAAGAAGGAAGGAGACAAGAAAATCGCGGTGTTTGATCTCGGCGGAGGCACGTTTGATATTTCTATCATTGAGGTGGCCGCGGTTGACGGCGAACATCAGTTTGAGGTTCTGGCGACCAGCGGCGATACCTTTTTGGGCGGCGAAGATTTTGACACCTGTGTAATTAATTACCTGGCGGACGAATTCAAGAAGCAGGAAGGGTTTGATCTGCACAGCGACCCGCTCGCTTTGCAGCGCCTGAAGGAAGCGGCCGAGAAAGCCAAGATAGAGTTGTCTTCAAATCAGCAGACCGACATTAACTTGCCGTACATTACCGCCGACCAATCCGGCCCCAAGCATCTCAATATGAAGTTGACCAGAGCCAAGTTGGAAACTCTGGTCGAGCATCTGGCGGATAAGACTTTGGAGCCGTGCCGACAGGCATTGGACGGCGCCAAGATCAAAGCGTCCGACATCGATGAGGTGATTCTCGTCGGCGGGCAGACGCGGATGCCGAAGGTGCAGGAAAAAGTGAAGGAATTTTTCCGTACCGAGCCGCGCAAAGACATCAACCCCGACGAAGCGGTCGCCATGGGCGCTGCGATTCAGGGCGGCGTGCTCGGCGGCGGTGTCAAGGATGTGTTGCTTCTCGATGTCGCGCCGTTATCGCTCGGCATTGAGACGCTGGGCGGCGTGATGACCAAACTGATTGAGAAGAATACGACGATTCCGACCAATGCGTCGCAGGTGTTTTCCACCGCGGAGGACAACCAACCCGCGGTGACGGTGCATGTCTTGCAGGGCGAGCGCGACCGCGCCGAAGCCAATAAGTCGCTCGGACGTTTTGATCTGGCCAATATCCAACCGGCGCCGCGCGGGGTGCCGCAAATTGAAGTCGCTTTTGACATAGATGCCGATGGCATTCTGAATGTGTCGGCAAAGGACAAGGCGACCGGCAAGGAGCAGTCTATTATCATCAAGGCTTCCAGCGGCTTGTCCAAGGAGGAGATAGGGCAGATGGTGGCGGATGCCGAAAAGCACGCTTCCGAAGACAAGGCCTTTCAGGAGTTGGTCGGTGTGCGCAATCAGGCGGAGGCGCTGGCGCATGCGACTGAGAAATCGCTTACGGAACTGGGCGAGAAAGTGGAAGGGGAAGAGCGGGCATCCATTGAGGCGGCGGTTTCCGATTTGAAAGAAGCTATCAAGCAAGACGACAAGGGGCTGATTGAGAAAAAAATCAACGCGCTGGGCGAAGTGTCGGGTAAGTTGAGCGAGCGCGTCTATGCCGAGCAACAGGCGAATCAAAGCGATGCCCAAGCGGCGGACAAAGCGGGCGACGCTGCGGCTGCCGACAGTTTTGACGATGCGGCGGATGCCGAGTTTGAGGAAGTCAAAGGGTCGGACGACAAAAAGTAATATGGCGGACGGCAGTCGGTCGGGCTATATTGCATTATGAGATGGCGGAGAAAGACTATTACGAAGCGCTTGGGCTGACACGTCAGGCAAGCAATCAGGATATTCGCAACGCGTATCGCCGTCTGGCGATGAAATATCACCCCGACCGGAATGCGCAGGATAAAGCGGCGGAGAAAAAGTTCAAGGAAGTAAAACAAGCCTATGAGGTGCTGTCCGATGAGCAAAAGCGCGCTGCCTATGACCGATTCGGACACGAGCAATTCAGCGCCGGCATGGGCGGCGCCGACATGGGCGCGGGCGCCGCGCATTTTCAAGACATCTTTGGCGACCTCTTTGAGGACTTCTTCGGCGGCGGCGGCGCTGCTTCCGGCAGAGGCGCGCGGCGACGCGCCGCACACGGGCGGGATATTGAATACCCGATAGAACTGACGCTGGAAGAAGCCGCTTTCGGCGCTGAGAAAACCATCGAAGTGACTTCTATGCAGTCCTGCGGGCGTTGCGGCGGAACAGGAGCCGAACCCGGCAGCGGCAAGAAAACATGCCCTGCGTGTCACGGAGCGGGGCAAGTGCGGATACAACAGGGCTTCTTTTCCGTTCAGCAAACATGTCCGCAATGCCACGGTACGGGCGAGGTAATTGAAAAACCGTGCGGCGACTGTCGCGGAACAGGACGGGCGCGGGAGACAAAAACATTGTCGGTCAAGATACCGGCCGGTATCGACGAAAGAAAGCATATTTCTCTGCGCGGCGAAGGCGAGGCCGGTTCCGGCGGCGGCGCGCCCGGCGATCTCTACATCAGGGTGCGGATAAAACCGCACAAGATATTTAACCGCCAAAAGAATAATTTGTTGGTCGAAGTGCCTGTCTCGTTTGCGACAGCGACACTTGGCGGCAAGGTGGATGTGCCGTCATTGAGCGGAGGCATAAGGCTGACGATTCCGCCGGGCACGCAGAGCGGCAAGCAGTTCAGGATGCGCGGCAAAGGCATTAGGTCTTTGGATGGCTATCCCGGCGACTTGATCTGTCGGGTGGCGGTGGAGACACCGGTCAATCTGACGGCCAAGCAGAAGGACTTGCTCAAAGAGTTTGATACGACGCTCGTTCACGGCAAGCATGCGCATACGCCGCATACGGAAAGTTGGACTGATAACATCCGTCGCTTTATCAAAAACATGAAGCTGTAAGGGATACAGTACAATAACGATTTGAAGATTTGGGGTTTTGCCGATGCAACGTGTTGCGATAAACGGCGCCGCCGGGCGGATGGGACATGCCATCGTTGAGGCAGCGCGAGATGTGTCCGAGGTTCAATTGGCGCGGCTATATGTGCATCCCGATTCTCCGGATGCGGGGCAAGACGCGCCGCATTCGTCCGGCCTGCGCTATGAATCCTCCGCAGCGATAGCCGAGCATGCCCGCAACAAAGATTTTGATGTCATGATTGATTTTTCGCCGCCTGAGTCGGTTTTGCGGACGCTTGAGGCTTGCGCCGATGCGGGGTGTCCGCTGGTGAGCGGCACCACCGGGTTTGACGACACGGCGCCGGAAATCATCGAACAGGCGGCGGCGAAGGTTCCGTTAGTTTTCTCGCCCAATATGAGCATCGGTATCAATTTGTGTTTCCACTTGCTCGGACAGATCAGCCGCGCGATTGGCAACGAAGCCGATATTGAAATCGTTGAGATGCATCATCGTTACAAGCGCGATGCTCCGTCCGGAACCGCCCTCAGAATGGGAGAAGTGATCGCCAAAGAGTTGGGAGCGGATTTGAGCCAAAAGGCGGTTTATTCGCGACACGACAGAGACAGCGAACGTTGCAAAGGCGAGATAGGATTTCAGGCGCTTCGCGCCGGCGATGTGGTCGGCGAGCACACGGCGATGTTTGCATTGGACGGCGAACGGATAGAGCTGACGCACCGGGCGACGGACCGCCTAATCTTTGCGCGCGGGGCGGTGCGCGCCGCTATCTGGGCGGTCGGCCGCCCGCCCGGCCTCTACGGCATGCGGGATGTGCTGGCGGTATGAACCCGCTCCTGTTGCTCCTACTTGCTTGATATTTCATAAAAAAATGTTGTGCTATACTGCGAAAGCAGTTCTCTATTGACTGTATTAACTTTTTAAACATGAACGGAGGGAAAGCAATGAAAGCTTTTTTAATAAATTTGGCAGCAGCTTGTACAGCAATATTTTTTGTGAGTTCTGCCAGCGCCGACGAAACCTGTATGTCGCCGTATATGGCTAAAATTACCGGTCAGGAAGACTATGTGTATGTCTGGACCTTGGGTGTCGAAGGCCTCGGTGACGAGCAGGACAAACTCGTTACCATTGATGTCAGACCGGATTCAAAGTCCTACGGCAAGGTAATCAACACCCTGTCTGTGGGCGGGCGGAATGAAGCCCATCATTCCGGCTTAACCGACGATCGTCGGTATCTTTGGGCGGGAGGCTTGGATACGAGTAAGATTTTTATCTTTGATATACATAGCGCCCCTTCCAAGCCCAAACTGCACAAGGTAATCAGTGATTTTCCAAGCAAGACAAGAGGCCTTATCGGCCCGCATACTTTTTATGCTCTGGAAGGACGCATGATGATTACCGCTTTGTCCAATAACAAGGATCACGGCGGTCGCACCGGCTTGGCCGAATATACCAATGACGGCCAATTCGTGGCCACCCACTGGATACCGACCGATCAGGATTTGCGCGGCGCGCAAAAGACCGGCAAGATTGCGGACGGCTACGGCTACGATGTGCGCGCCCTGCCGAGGCGCAATGTGATGTTGACGTCTTCGTTTACCGGCTGGTCAAACTATATGATGGACTTCGGCACGATGCTCAAGGACGCGGAAGCGATGAAGCGCTTTGGCAACACGATGGTACTTTGGGATTTGCATACGCGCAAGCCGAAGAAGGTATTTGATGTGCCGGGAGCGCCGCTTGAAATTCGTTGCGCATGGAAAGAAGAGCACAACTATTGTTTCACGACGACAGCCTTGACCTCTAAGATGTGGGTCATCTACGAGGACAGCAACGGCGAGTGGCACGCCAAGGAGAACGGCACCATCGGCGATCCGTCTTCGGTTCCGTTGCCGGTCGATATATCCATCACCGCCGACGATAACGGCATGTGGGTACAGACATTCATGGATGGCAAAACCCGCTACTTTGATATCAGCGACCCGTTCAATGCCAAGCAAGTGTATGAGCACAGAATCGGTTCGCAAGTGAACATGATCTCTCAAAGTTGGGACGGCAAGCGCACATACTTCTCTTCTTCGCTTCTGGGCAACTGGGACAAAACCGGCAAAGACGATGAGCAGTGGGTGAAGTTGTTCCATTGGGACGGCAAGAAACTGGAGCACAAGTTCACGGTGGACTTTTACAAAGAGAAACTCGGCAGAGCGCACCAGATGCGTTTCGGAGCCTATTCTTTGTATGCCGCGACACCCGATAGCGAGATGGACAAAATCTCCGCGCGTGACTAAGCGATTAAAAGTTATTTGAGCTTTTTGGAAAACCCGCCTCAGCGCGGGTTTTCTTTAACCCGTCGATGGCGGGGCCGGTTGGTGGAGGCGGCGGGAATTGAACCCGCGTCCGCACATTCTCCGCCTTTGGCGCTACATGTTTAGTCTGTCCGTATTACTAATCGCTTCCGACAGACAGGAAGACAGATTAGGTTGCCTGTCAAAAGTTTAACAAGCTAACCACAGGCGGATTAGCTTGCGATCTTGCGAAGACGACCCCCAAGCTCTTGTCACAAGCGCCGCAAGTTGGGAGGCATGGACGGGTGTTTAGGCCGCCAGTGCGTAGTTGTCGTTGTTGGCAACTATAATTTTGCGGCAAGTTTAACGAGATTAGCCACATGCTCGACATGCGCCTCCGGTTTCGCAATGTGTGTCGAAACCACATCGCCCCCAAAGTTACGGGTCGCATTGTATCATAGGGCTCCTGTATCCGTATGCGCCGGCTTTCTTGCGGGGGCGGCGGCCGGAATTAAAGTATAATGCGCTTAGTTCAGTTCGCAAGATGACCGACATAACACATATCGCAAAGGTTGCCAAAAATGCCGCACGCATTATAGGGCGGGCCTCAACCCAAGAAAAAGACCAAGTTCTTTCCGACATTGCGGATAATCTGCAATCGGCGAAAGATTATTTGCTCGAGGAAAACCGCAAGGATTTGGAAGCGGCCAAGGAGAAGGGCAGCGAAGCTGCGATGCTGGAGCGCTTGGCGCTCAACGATCAACGGATCGAAGGGATGGTCGACGGTGTCCGTCAAGTCGGTCTGTTGCCTAATCCGATCGGAGATATCAGCCATGTCGAACAGCGCCCGTCGGGTATCTTTGTCGGCAAGATGCGCGTGCCTCTGGGTGTCATCGGAATCATCTATGAATCGCGTCCGAATGTCACCGCGGATGCGGCGGCCTTGTGCCTCAAGGCGGGCAATGCGGTCATTTTACGCGGCGGTTCGGAAGCGATTTATTCAAACTGCGCGATTGCGGAATGCATTGACAGCGCGCTCGGCGAAGCGGGGCTGCCGTCGGCGTGTGTGCAACTGATACGCAAGACGGGCCATGAGGCGGTCAGCGAGTTGCTCCGGTGCGATGAGTACGTGGATGTTTTGATTCCGCGCGGCGGCAAGGGCCTGATAGAACGGGTCAGCGCGGAGACAAAAATCCCCGTTCTGAAGCATCTGGACGGGGTCTGCCATGTCTATGTGGACGATTGCGCGGATATTGACATGGCGATTGACATCGCGGTCAATTCCAAGACCCATCGCTATGGCGTGTGTAATGCGATGGAAACCTTGCTTGTTGCGGAAAGCAAAGCGCAGGAGTTTCTGCCGCGTTTTGCCGCAATCATGCGCGAGCATTCGGTCGAATTGCGCGGCTGCCCGCATACCCGCCGTTTGGCGCCGGATGCCGTTGCCGCACAGGACAGCGATTGGAGCGAGGAATACCTCGGCCCGATTCTTGCGATCAGGGTGGTGTCCGACTTGACCGAAGCGATAAACCATATCGAGCGGTATGGTTCGCGCCACACCGACTCCATCGTCACTCAGAACAAAGAACACGAACTGCGTTTCATGAGGGAGGTCGATTCCAGTTCGGTGATGGCCAATGCCTCTACCCGTTTTGCCGACGGTTATGAATACGGTCTCGGCGCGGAGATCGGCATCAGCACCAACAAACTTCATGCGCGCGGGCCGGTAGGGCTCGAAGGTTTGACTACCTTTAAGTTCGTTGTCTTCGGCAGCGGCCAAATTCGCAAGTGAGGAGTCGGTGATTGCATTGATGGGGGGCGCGTTTGATCCGGTTCATTTCGGGCACATTCGCGCGTTGCTCAAAGTGTTGTCATACGAAGAGGTCTCAAAAGCATGCCTGATTCCTTGTGCGGCGCACTCCGACAAGGGCGAAGCCTGCGCCGGCGCCGAGGATCGGCTTGCGATGTTGCGCCTGCTCGAACGAACTGATGTGCATGTCGATAGCAGAGAGATCGATCGCGGCGGCGTTTCGCATACGGTCGATACGATGTTAGAAATACGCCGCGAGGTCGGGCCCGATGTGGCGCTGGCGTGTATAGTCGGACAGGATGTGTCGGATACGATACACACTTGGAAACAGGCCGAGGCATTGCCGCAGTTAGCGAATTTGATCATTTTCTCTCGCACCGACCATGCAAGCCGTCCCCCGCTCTTGTGGTCGGAGGTCGATAGCATCCGAGAATTGTCGCGGTTTCCCGCCGGACGCTGCGTTTATATGAGAAACAAGCCGGTGGATATTTCGTCCACCGCAATTCGCAAGATGCTCGCGCGCCGCGAGCAGCCCCGCCATATGTTGCCCGGCGGCATCTGGAATTATATTCGCCGTCATCGTTTGTACGGATGGAAAGATGATGCGGTCTGAGCGGCTTAAGGACATGGTGATCAAACAACTCGATGGGCTCAAGGCGCATGATATCGCGGTATGCGATGTGCGCGGCAGAACGACGATTGCCGATTTCTTTGTGATCGCAACCGGCGCGTCAAGCCGGCATGCGCAAGCGCTGTCCGACAAAGTGGTCGCAAGCAGCAAAGCCGAAGGTTGTCATCTCATCGGCGTGGAAGGCTATGAAAGCAGCGACTGGATATTGGTCGATCTGGGCGATGTGGTGGTGCATGTGATGCGGGCATCGGCGCGTCGGTTTTATGATTTGGAAGGGTTGTGGGAAGTCAATGCCGATTAATTCCAGCCTATGAAATCAGTTCTATTATTCTTGAAACGCGTATCGTATGTAGTGGCGGCGGTCATTGTTTTAACCGCCATTCTGAGTTTGGTGTTCAGATGGGGTTTGATCCGGATTGATGACTACCGTGATGAGATCATTGCCGCGCTGGAGGATGCGACCGGTGCGCGGGTCGCAATCGGCCGCCTTGAGGCGAGTCTGCGCGGCCTTAATCTGTCGGTAAAAGCCGCCGACTTGAAGTTGGCTTCGCCCGCCGGCGAAGACGATGGCATCGCCGTGGCAGAGGCGATTATCGGGATTGACGGTTTGGCTTCTTTGTTCAACATGGAGTGGGCGCTTGAATCCGTTTATTTGTCACAGGCAAAACTAAAAGCCGCAACAGACCGTGACCGCAATCTGCTTCTGCCCGATATCGGGCTTGCAATACCGCTACAAGCGCCGCTGTATGGGCTCACAGCCCATGGCGATATGGCCCGCCGCTTGCATACGCGCATTCGCGTCGATGGTTTGGATGTCGAGTGGAGCAGTCCGCTTCATCCGCAAGCCCTGCATTTTGAAGACATCAGTCTTGTCATTGACAAAGAGAGCGCCGACGCATATATCGCATTGGATGCGAGTTTGCCGCGGCAGTTCGGCAAGCACATTCGCATATCCGTCGGCGACGACGGGGTGTATCTGCGCGCCGAGATGCTTGAATTGGCCAATGTGCTTGCCGAGGCGGGGATGACATCGCCTCTCGACGGTCGGCTATCCGCCGAGTTGGCATGGCAGGCGGATGAAGCGGAGCACAAATTGGGGATATTTAATTTGCGCCTGCAATCGCCGTCCCTGACCTTGGAGAACGCCAAGGCCAGTGTCATGCAACGAAAGCGCGCGGATGGAAAGTTTCAAACCGTGCTGCATTTTGATCTCGGAGAAGATGCGCGTATCGATGCGCAACGGATGCAAGCGTTGCGCGATGCGGCGGCAAAACATATCGGCGAGATAGCGACCGAAGTCGGCTTGATTGAAACCGCCGCGGTGACGGCAAAGTTTGAACACGACACATCGTTATTTGCTCTGCCCGGGCGCGAATCATCTTGGAGCGAATCCGTATCGGACACGCTGCAATGGGAGCATCTGACCGCAGTCAAATCCGACTTGGCTCTTGAGCGGGTGATCTTGACAGAGAATAGCCGCTTGCTGGATCGTGTCGTCTTGCAAGCCGGCTTGCATCGCAGCCGGGATGATATGGTTCTGGATATCAACAAGGCGGAACTCTATGCCGGCGGGGCGGTGTTAAAAGGCAATGCGCGTATTGACGGCAAAGACATGTCACATATTACGACACAGTTTCGGCTTGAGGATATGCCGGTTACCGATGCGCTGGATTGGTTGCCCGCGGATGCGCCATTATTTCCGCAGGCGCAGTCGGGCTTGCGCGAGACATTTCAGGGCGGTGAGATAAAGCGCGCCGAAGTATATTTTGACGGCGCGCTTTCGTTGCCTGTCAAACTGTCCGAAAACCGTTTTCGTATGCAGGCGGAAGCGGAGGGCATCAGTGTGCTGTATGCAAAAGAACAACCGCCGTTACACGATGTGGATGCCACGATCACAGCGAGCAACGAGATGTTTGAGGCGAGGGTCCGCAGCTTTCGCTCTCTCGGCGCGACCGGTCGGAATGCATCGGTAGTCATACGCGATATCACCGATCCCTATCTGGAGGCGAAGGCGACCCTGCATGCGCCGTTGCAAGATGTATTTGCCTATCTTGAAACCCTGCCGGATCTGTTTGCGACCCGCGACACCCTTGATGGCATCCAGGCCGCGGGGGATACTTGGATAGCGCTTGACTTAGGGCTGCCGCTCGCAGAGCCTGCGGAGCAACCGCTTCTTTTCAGCCTGACATTTGACTTGGACAAGAACGCTCTGACATTTGACGAATCCTTCCCGCAGATTCAAGACATAGAAGGGCGCCTTGTGATTGCGCACGACGATGCCCGCGCCGAGAATATCGGCGCGACCCTTGCCGGCCACCCGATTGTGCTTTCCGCCCATGTTAAAAACGACGACTTGGTTTTCGCCGCCGCCGCCGAATCCTTGCCCGCTTCTGTTCTTTCACAGTTGGCGTCAATCCCGCCCGACTTGCTTGACGGCGTATCCGATTGGCGCGCCGAGTTGGTCTTATCGTCCCTGTACAGTCAAACGGATACAGAAGACGAAACGATCAGCTTTCGCGCCGCATCAAATTTGCAAGGGCTGGCGCTCCGTCTGCCCCGACCGTTTGGCAAATCTCATGCTCAGGCCGCGGACTTCCGTTTTGCCACGGATCTAAGCGACACCGACGGCCGCACAAGCATCGCTTATGCCGAATTAGCGCGGCTTGATTTCCTGAGCGAGGCGTCGCCCCCGGTCGGGACCTTGCGATTTTCTCCGCAACTGCCGTATCCGGCGGCGCCCATCCCGGCGGATGGTTTCGGCATACGCGGAACCATCCAAGAAGCGCATTTGAGCGAATGGCGCGAATGGCGGGACGAGCGCCGCGCGCTGTTTCGGGACAGCAAGTCCGGCGGCAGAGGGGACGATACGAGTCATTTGTTTGACAATATCGATGTGACCGCGGAGCAAACCACCTTGGCCGATAACCGCTTCGGCGAATTAAAAGTCCGCACCGACCGCGATTCCAATAACAACCTTGTGATGGAGATTGCGTCGGAACCGATTGCCGGCAGAATCACCTTCCCGTCATCCGATGCCGCCCGCACATATGTTGATATGCAACGCCTGCATATCGATCACCCGATTGCCGACACCGCGACCGAGGATACCCCCGACCCCAGAGAGATAGCGCCGATGGCGGTGAAGATCAATTCTTTTCGCTTTGAGAATATACGACTGGACAACTTGAAAATGTCCGTTGATTCCAACAAAGAGGGAATCGATATCCCGCGGTTGGATTTTGAGCACATCCACAAAGACCATGTAATTTTGCGCGCGCGTCTTAAAGGAAGTTGGACAAGGGAAGGCGGGGCAGACCGAAGCGATTTTAAGTTTGAGGCCAAAGGCTCCGATTACGGCAGGCTGCTCAGAAATTGGGGATATAACACCAGTCTGCGCGATGGCAAAGGCCAGGCGCGCGGGCATCTCAGATGGGATGCGCCCGCTTATGCGATAGACATTGAGAAAATGAACGGCGCCGCTTCGTTTGATATCAAGGACGGGCGGGTCAAAGCGCTCGAGGTCGGCGCGGGCAAACTATTGGGCCTTTTGAATATCGGCGCGCTCGCGCGACGGTTCACATTGGATTTCAAAGACATATTTGACAAGGGTTTCAGTTTTGACGAATTCGGAGGGAACATAGAATTTAACGAAGGGAATATGCTGACCGATGACATCGTCATCAAAGGCCCCTCGCTTGACATGATTATCAGCGGGCGCACCGGCATTGCGACCCGCGACTACGACCAAAGCATAGATGTCGTGCCCGACTTCAGTTCCAACCTTCCCTTGGCAACCGCGCTATTGGGCGGCCCGATCGCCGGCGCGCTCGTCTTCCTGGTGGACACGGTAACCGACCTCGGCGATGAGTTTGACGAAGCCATCGTGATGCGTTACACCTTGAAAGGGAGTTGGGAGGATCCGCAAGTGGATTTTGTCGAAGCGCCGACGATCAATCGCTTAAACCCCGGCGAGAGGCTGAAAGGGCTCTTTGACAGCGTGGGGGAAGGCATCAAGAAAGTCATGCCCGCCGGCGATGAGGACAACTAGCGTGTGTGTCGGGCGGCCCGACGCAAACAGCGGATGGATAATGCCGGAAACATTGCGGACTCCCGGCATCAACGCGGGATAAAAGCCACTATGGACGCCTGCCGCCTCAGCCGCTCCGTAGCCCCTGCGCTTGCGGCTGCGCCTTTTTCTTCAAGGCCCCCTGCAATAATGCGAGTAATCAGCGGCGGAGAAGGGGAGTATCATGGGGCGCACACAAAGGGGTGAAAAGGCGCTTGCAAATGATTGAACTTGTGATATAGTGCAACACTTATCGTATAACAGCCTTCGCGGGCACAAGATACAAAGGTATTTGCAAATGACTGACACTCTGTGGCATAGCGCAACATCAAACAATCCGCAAGCAACTGAGTGTTGTTTGCGTACACTAAGTAATTCACAAACAGTTAAATATTGTTTGTGCTCTCATATCGTTTGTGCTTCATTAAATGTTGCTTGTGTACATATATCGTGCGGCTGTATTCACTAGGCATAGGCCATAAGGAGTAATAGATATGAATAGACAAGCTTTTAATACTGCCCCCCCCCTCCCCCCCCACCTAGCGTACACGCAGGCAGGGCAACGATGGCCCTGCGTAGCCTCATCTGGCTGCCAGTTGCGCTATGCGCTCAAATCTGGGCGGGCACTGATGCCGTCGCTCAGTCCAAACCGGAAGCCGGCATCGCCACCGTCATGGTGTCCATCAGGGCCACCGCCGACAGCCCATATGTATTCAAGCTGGCCGACTTCCCTTTCGAAGATGCCGATGACGACGCATTGACCGCCGTAGAGATAAGGAGTGTGCCGGGCACTGGCACATTGCGGGTGGGGTCCGCCGCCGCCACGGTCGGCCAGACTGTGATGCGCGCCAGCATAGTCTCAGGCTCCATCACCTATTATCCGTCGTCGGCACCTCGTGTCACCAGCTTTTTCTACCGAGTGTACGCTGGCGGCGAGTCTTCCGATAATTTGGGCACCGTCAACATCGTTTTGTTTGACCCGCCAAACTCCTCCCCCCACCGGCACCTTGGGCATAGCCGCCCGCATCGAGCCTGCCACCACCTGGACCGAGGACTCGCGCATAACAGCCACCGTAGGCTCGGTCGCCGATGACGACGGCATAAACGCTGGCTCCACGTCCTGGAAGTGGCAGCAGGCCGCGCCGATCAACGACGCGGCACCCGCCGATGACAGCGCGAGCTGGAGCGACATACCTGGCGCGACCAACTTCTCTTTCACCCCCCTGCAAACCCATGTGGGCAACTATGTGCGCGCCTGCTACAGCTTCACCGACGAGTACCACATTCCCGCGACCTACACCATCTGCACCCTCAACAGGCTGGTGACCAATGTCAGCGATGCCCCCACCGGCAGCGATACCACCGTCAATGTGCCCCTTGGCGCCAGTTCCGCTTCCCCGCATGATTTTGACTTGAGCGACTTTCCCTTTTCCGATACCGAGGACGGCGATGCCTTCAACGGCATCCGTCTGGCCACCCTGCCATCTGCGGGCACTCTGGTGGTGACCAGCAATACCGACCTGACCATCGACCAGGGCACCAATCTCAGCTTGGCGCAACTGAGTGATCTGGCCTATTACCCCAGCGACGGCGCCACCGCCGGGACCAACCGCGACAGATTCACCTACAAAGTGACAGACACCGGCAACGATGCCGCCACCGATGGCGCCATCGCCAACACCGCCGCCACCGCCGCCACGCTGACCATCAATCTGGTGGACGACCCGGCTACCGGCATGCCCGCGCTGGCCTACGCCAGCGGCATAACAGTCCCCACCGAGGACAGCCCCATAACCGCATCCCAAGGCACCATAGCCGATCCCAGCAACACCCCGCCCACCAGCATCGGCACCATCAACTGGCAATGGAGCCAGGCCGACAGTGACGGCGGCATCTACACCGACATATCCGCGGCCACCAATGCCGCTTTCACCCCCGGCGATGCTCAGGTGGGCATGTTTTTGCAGGTCTGCGCATCGTTCACCGACAGCGACGGCGATAACGAGAGTCGCTGTCGGCAAATACCCACCGCCGTCGCCAACATCAATGACCCTGCCGCCGGTGCGGTGGCCATCAGCACCGCCGACGGCGCCCTCAGCGGCGCGCCGGACGAGGATGCGGCCCTCACCGCCAGCGCGGCCGGCATAACCGACCCCGATGGCACCGCCAACATTGCCGGCAGCCTGCGATGGCATTGGCGCGAAGATGGCCGGGGCAACGGCGTATTCGCCGATATAGAGGGGGCCACCGGCGCCGCCTTCACCCCCTTGCAGGCGCAGGTGGGCAACGCCCTGCGGGTCTGCGCCAGTTTCACCGATGACAGAGGCAGCCGGGAAAATCTTTGCATCACCACCGAGCCGGTTGCCAACACCAACGATGCGCCGATGGCACAGCGCCGCAGAATCTCAGTGTCCGTCGCCGCCAATGCCAGCGCCCCCTACGCATTCCGCCCTCAGGACTTTCCGTTCACCGATGACGATGACGACAACCTGGCCGGCATCATATTGAGAGACCTGCCCGGTGCGGGCACCATGGCTCTGGATGGCACCGCCTTGACCGCCGTCCCCACAGAGACCATAACAGTGGCCCAACTGCAGGCTGGCACCCTCACATATTGGCCGGAGACGGGGCAGCAACCCACCAGATTAGACACGTTGGATGCATCCTATAGCCTCTTCAGGGCCAGGGTGGTGGACGATGGCGACGGCCCGGGCGGCGATGTCGATGCCGACAAAACCAGCGACATAAGCGGTCTCCTCGCTCACATCCGCCTGGTGCAGGCGGAACAAGCCAAAGCCACTGGCGGGCCTCGGGTAAGTGTGCACAATGTTGGCGTGGCCGCCGTCTGCCCCGAGGGTAGCGAACTGCAGGTCCGCATCGATGGCATAGTTGAGCCCAACGGCATAGACGAGAGCACTGTGATGTGGCAATGGCAACAATCCGCCCGCGCCGACGGCGGCTTTGTCGACATAGCGGGCGCGACCGCCGCCACCCTCACCCTGACCCAGGCCCAGGTGGGAATGCACATACGCGCCTGCGCTACCTTTATGGACCACCACCCCACAGCCCCGGCGCGGGAGAGTCTCTGTAGCTCCCCGGTGCGAACCAATAACGCGCCGAGGGCTCTGGACAGCGTGGCGCTCGTACCCACCGCGGCCACCGTAGCAGCGCCTTATGTGTTTAGGGCGAGCAACTTTCGCTTTGCCGATGCGGACATCGGCAGTGGTGCGGCCGGCGGCTCTCTGGCAAGTGTCACAATCACCGGCGCGCCAAACCGGGGTACCTTGCGCGCGGGGACGACGACCATCACCACAAGCAATGTGCCGCACGAGGTAAGCAACATCTCCACGCTCACCTACTATCAGGAGGATGGCGATGATGAGCCTATGCGAGACTATGCCCGATTCCGATTCACTGTCAGCGACGGCATAGAGAGCAGCGCCGCCGCCACGATGCGCATAGACTTGGGGGACAGCCTGCGCTTGCGCTTGCGCGTCTTCCTTGAGGGGCCGCTACGGTAGTGCGGGTACCCAACGACCACACTACGGCCTGAAACCTCAAGCGCTATGGCATAGCACAATATTTGTCTCAGGTGTCCGATATGTCATGGCCTCAAACAGTCATGGCGTCATACGGCGGATTGACGCAAGCCATATTTTCCTTATAATGCTCCCCTTCTATGTTTACCGAAGCAAAGCGAAGCGCTCATTAAAATGAGACATTATGAAATTGTATTTTTAGTGCATCCGGGGCAAACCGATCAGGTGCCGGAGATGATTAACCGCTACTGTGCGCTTGTCACAGACGGCGGCGGCAAAGTACACCGTCTGGAAAACTGGGGGTTGCGCAACTTGGCGTATCCGATCAGAAAGGAAGACAAAGCGCACTATGTCTTGATGAACATTGAATGCCTGCATGAGGCTTTGGACGAAATCAAGAATTCCTTCCAGTTCAATGATGCGATTATCAGAGACATGATAGTCCGTTGTGACGAAGCGGTTACCGACGCGTCAACCATCATGAACGCCACGACTCGCGAAGCGGAAAAGGCGGCACAGGAAGCACAAGCCGCACAGGCAGAGCAAGCGGCACAGACAGGGCAAGCCGCACAGGCAGAACAAGCGGCACAGACAGGGCAAGCCGCACAGGCAGAGCAAGCGGCACAGGCAGAGCAAGCGGCACAGGCAGAGCAAGCGGCACAGGCAGAGCAAGCCGCACAGGCAGAGCAAGCCGCACAGGCAGAACAAGCCGCACAGGCAGAACAAGCCGCGCAGGGAACGCAAGCCGCACAGGCAGAGCAAGCCGCACAGGCAGAACAAGCCGCGCAGGCAGAGCAAGCCGCGCAGGCAGAGCAAGCGGCACAGGCAGAGCAAGCCGCACAGCCAGAACAAGCCGCGCAGGCAGAGCAAGCGGCACAGACAGAACAAGCCGCACAGGCAGAGCAAGCGGCACAGGCAGAGCAAGCGGCACAGGCAGAGCAAGCGGCACAGGCAGAACAAGCGGCACAGCCAGGGCAAGCCGCGCAGACAGAACCTACGGTATCGGCGAAATGATCAGTTCGGGCAAAAAAAGGCCGTCGCCAAACTACCGAAAGAGAGTGCAGAGACAATGCCGCTTTACGAAAGAGGGCATCACCCGCATAGACTACAAGGACATTGATTTGCTCAAGGATTACATCACCGAAACAGGCAAGATTGTTTCCGGTCGGGTAACCGGCACCCGGGCAATTTATCAGCGTCAATTGGCCGTCGCAATCAAACGCGCCCGTTATATCGCCTTGCTTCCGTATACCGATCGGCATCACTAATCCGTATTCCCCCGCATATTCCCAAAGCGCGCGACACACCCGCATATTCGGTTGCCGGGCGGCTGTCGGCGTTGCTGTCTCTTTGCTAGGCGAGATATGAAGAATATTGTCGTATCAATCACATCCGGCTACTCTCGCACAGTGTCGGCCATGGTTGTCTCCGCCTTTTTGTCGGGGCTGATTCCGCCGTTCGCATTGGTCAGCGGCGCGCTGCCGGCGTTGGTGACGCTGCGCTTTGGTTGGCGGCGCAGCATCAGCGTCGCAGTCGGCGCGCTGCTCGCCGTCACCCTCTTCATGCTTGCGGCAACACTGGTCGGCTGGCACATCGGATATGCGGCATTGCTGTGGATTCCTCTGACGCAATGGTTGCCGGCGATCTTCTTTGCGGAGATTCTCAGAAGGATGCGCTCGCTCGCGCACTTTATGTATGTGTTTGCGCTGGCGGGCGCGCTCTTGTTTTTTACCGTGCTCGCTTTCTTCCCCGGCATCGATGGTTATTGGCGAGAGGCATACGCCGCAATCGCTCCCATGTTGGAAAACAGCGGAGGGCTGCCGGCCGCCCAAGCGCCGCCCTACTTTTTTTCAATATTCACGGGGGTTCTCATATCTTCTTTTCTGATGATGTGGTCATTGATGTTATTATTAGGCCGCTGGTGGCAATCATTGCTGGATTGTCCGGGCGGGTTTGGCGATGAATTCACCCGAATCTCAATAGACAAAAAATACGCTTTGGGAATCATCGCCTTGTTGACCGTCTGGCTGGCGGCAGAGACACCGATTGTGATGCAGTTATGCGTGATCATGGTCATCCCGGCATTGGTATTGCACGGAGTGGCGGTTTGGCATTTCCTGTTGGGTCGGTGTCAAAGCAGGATGGGTCACATACTGTTTTATGTTTCATTGATATTCGCTATGGTTGTCCCGTGGTTGATATTGATATTGGTTCTGACAAGCATAGCAGAAAGTTTCGCGCGGCTACGCGAGAGGCTTTCCGAAGCATAGGAGGGAAAAAAATGGAAGTCATGCTTCTGACAAAAATCGAGAATCTCGGAGAATTGGGCGATCTCGTCGACGTAAAGCCGGGCTATGCCCGCAATTACCTGTTGCCGTATGGCAAAGCGCAGGAAGCCACACCCGAGAATATTGCCGAACTTGAGGCGCGCAAAGCCGTGCTGAGAGCGGAGTTGGAGAAGGAGAGAGAAGAGGCGCGCGCCAAAGCGGAAAAAATGGGCGGCAACGCCATAGAGTTTCTGGTCGGCAATGTCAACGAAGAAGGCGAGTTGGCCGGTTCAATCGGCACGACCGATATCGTGACAAAAGTTCGCGAAACATGCGGCATTGAAATAGAAAGAAGTCAGGTGCGCTTATCGAGCGGCGTACTGCGCAAGGTCGGCGAATACAGTGTGACCGTGCACTTACACGCGGATGTGGATGCGCAGGTCACGGTCAATATTGTTGACAAAGACGCGGACAAGAAAAAGAGGGCAGACAGCGACAAGGATAGCGACGACGGCGATGGCGGCAGTTCCCCCGATTGAATACGGCAATTCCGAAGTCGCCTCGCTGCGTACCCCGCCCCATTCCATAGAGGCCGAGCAGGCGGTCATCGGCGGCTTGTTGCTGGACAGCGTGGCGTGGGAAAGAATTGCCGGCATTCTGACGAAGCAAGACTTTTATGTCGCCAATCACGGCTTGCTGTTTGAGGCGATTGAGAAACTGATCGAAAACAACCGCCCCTGCGATGTGATCACGGTTGCCGAGTCGCTAAAAGGCAAGATACCCGGCGACGAAGCCCAGTTTATGCTCGATCTCGCCACCCTCGCCAAAGACACCCCGAGCGCCGCCAACATAAGCGCGTATGCGCAGATCGTGCACCGGGATTCCATGCGGCGCAAGCTGCTCGGCGTTGCGACAAAAATTATTGAGGACGCCTATAACCCGCCCGTAGACGGCGGCGAGAATCTGGTCGATGTCGCCGAACAGCAGATTTTCAACCTGAACGAACACGGCCGCAAGACGGTTGACTTTCAAACGCTGAATGAACTTAGCCGCCTGGTGCACGAGCAAACCGTGAAACGTTCTCAGCAGGGCGGAGAAATCGTCGGGCTGGCGACGGGTTTCCCCGCGATAGACGAGCAAACCAACGGTTTGCAACAGGGAGATTTAATCATCATTGCCGGTCGGCCTTCCATGGGCAAGACCAGTTTGGCTTTGAACATCGCCGAACATGTCGCGCTCAAAGAGGAAAAGCCGGTTGCGATTTTCAGTCTGGAAATGCCCGCCAACCAGATTGTGACCCGCTTCTTTTCTTCGTACGGGAGAATCAATCAAGGGCGCATTCGCACCGGCAACTTGAACGATGACGAATGGGCGAGAATGACGCAGACGCACAAGGACTTTTGGGATAAGCCGCTGTATATTGACGACAGTTCCGCCCTGACCCCGCTGGATGTGCGAGCGCGTGTGCGGCGTTTGAAGCGCGAGGTGAATGATATGGCGCTCGTCGTAATCGACTACCTGCAACTGATGACGACAGAAGGCAATACCGAGAACCGCGCGGTGGAGATTTCAAAGATTTCTCGCGCATTGAAAGCGCTCGCCAAGGAGGTCAATGTGCCGGTCATCGCGCTGTCCCAGCTCAACCGCAATCCGGAGACCCGCCAGAATCAGAAACCCCAGTTATCCGATCTGCGCGAATCGGGCGCGATCGAGCAAGACGCCGATTTGGTCGCGATGATTTACCGCGAGGGCGCCGATTCTATGGCGGAGGGCAATCAGCAGAGCGACAAGGTGTCCATCGTCGATGTGGTCAAGCATCGCAACGGCCCGACCTTTGTCCGCAAACTGGTTTTTCAAGGTCAGTTCACAAGATTCAGGGAGTATGCGCCGGATGAGATGTTGTCGGAAGTGCCGCCATCGGCTGTGCACAACACTTATGTGACCGAATTTGACGATTGATTGTTTATATTGTTCTCCCCCCGGAACCTCTCCCCGATACCTTCGCTATGCCTTGAGCAATACTGCGGCGGGCTAAGAGACATTCTCAGCCGCCTCGTCTTATGCGTCTTATGTCACGTCCTTTGATAAAAAGCATAGACCTCGACTCTCTGGTCTCTAACTGCGCCTATATGAAAAAAGTGTGCAAAGACTCTCGGCTGATGGTCGTCGTAAAGTCGGATGCGTACGGGCACGGCTTGTTGCAAGTATCCAAAGCGCTGACCGAGGCGGATGGTTTTGCGGTCGCCTGCATCAGCGAGGCGATTGCGCTGCGGCGGGCGGGCATCGCACAGAAGATACTCGTGTTACAAGGGTGCTCTGCCGAGAGCGAAGCGGACAGCGCCCGCGAATACGGCCTCAGTGTGGTCTGTCACCACCAGGCGCAACTGGAGTGGCTCAAGCGCAGCAAAGGGGAAGGGGCAGAAGTATGGATCAAGTTTGATACGGGCATGCACCGGCTGGGATTTATGCCGCAGTCTCACGCGCAAGTGATGGCCGGCGTTGCGCAACTGTCCAAACTGCCGTCGCCGCCTGTCCTGATGTCACATTTCGCTTGTGCCGATGATTGGGACGAACCATACATGCGGTGCCAGATCGATACCTTTAACAAGATAATCTCTCATTACAAGGAACAAGAGTTTCTGATTTCCCTAGCCAATTCCGCCGCCGCATTGAAGGATCCGCAACTGCATGGCGATTGGGTGCGGTCGGGGATTGCCGTCTATGGCTGTCCGCCGACGGGGACCGACACGGAGCACGGTGATCATCTTTCTGCGGTGATGTCTTTGACCGCCCCGGTCATCGCGACGAAGGATTTAAAGCAAGGTTCCCGCATAGGTTACGGCGGAGAGTATGTATGCGACAAAGCGACCCGCATCGGCATTTTGGCGGCAGGTTACGGAGACGGTTATCTGCGCCGCGCACAATCAGGCGCGCCGGTATGGATAAACGGCAGTCGCTACCCGTTAGTCGGTCGCGTATCCATGGACATGGCAGAAGTTGATTTGGGCGATTCCGATGTTCGGATAGGCGATATTGCCGAGTTATGGGGCAAGAATTTGCCGGTGTCCCAAGTGGCGGCTCACTGCGACACGATACCGTATGAGTTGCTGTGCGGCGTCAGCGGGACAAGCGCTTCTTGGGGGGCTGATACTTGACTCAAACTGTTGTAAAATGGCGACATTTGATGCTATTTTCACGCATAGTAGCGGCAGGGGGCGGAGTAATACCGCTGTGCCGCCAATCCCCGCCTACATAATCGTGCGAGCAGGCGCACCGGAGAAGGGATATTATGGGGGGCGCGCAAAGGGAGTAAAAAGCGCTTGCAAATGACTTGTGCTATGGTATAGTGCGACAGAATCCCATACGGGAGGAGAATAACTTGCAAATGACTTGTGCTATGGTATAGTGCGATACTCGTTGTAAATTTCATTCGCTAAACGCAGGAGAAAAGGTATTTGCAAATGACTCACACTTTGTGATATAGCGCAACACTCATCGTACGACTGCATTCGCCAAACAGGAGGCATATGCACCAGGATAACATATTATTAATATACAAATATTTAATTATGCTACCCCCCCCCCCCCCTCCCCCCCGCTCCCCAGTGCGCATCAGCGGACAACGATGGTCCGGCTTAGCCTCTGGCTGCCGGCCCTGCTCGCCTTGTGCCTGACATTGGGCGCAACCCGGGCCGACGCTCAAGGCAGTAGCAAAGATGCCGCAACCACGATAAGATTGGACAGAACCGTATCAGAAGTCCATCTGCTGAGGGGAGGTGTCCATTGGTGGAAGTTTACGCTGACTTCGACCTCATTGGTCACTATTGAAGCCACAGGCGAAACTGACACTCAGGGAAAACTGGAAGACAGCGCGGGCGCAACATTGGACATTGATGATGATGGCGGCGCAGGCGCTAACTTCAAGATTGTCAGGGTTCTTGGCGCGGGCGCTTATTACGTAAGAGTCGCCGGTTACAGCTCTGCAACAACAGGAAATTACCGTCCGAGCGTCACAACGGCCGCACTCTCAACCGCTGCCGCCATAACATTGGGCACCGCCGTATCAAAGACCCTCGCCGCGGGGGGTGTTGATTACTACAGGCTTGCGCTGACTTCGCGTTCAGCGGTTACTGTTCAAACCACAGGCTCAACCGACGTCATAGGACTGTTGCAAGACAGTGCGGGCGCGCCGTTGGAAGCCAATGATGACAGCGGCGCAGGCGATAATTTCAGGATTGACAGAACTCTTGATGCAGGCGCTTATTACGTAAGAGTCTCCGGTTTCAACCCCACAACAACGGGAAGTTACAGTTTGAGCGTCACCCGGGATGCCGCCCCCACCAACAGCAGAGGAACAGCGACTGACATAACATTGGGCAGAACCGAATCAAGAAATCTGCCGAAGGGGGGTGTCCATTGGTGGAAGTTTACGCTGCTTGCGACCTCATTGGTCACTATTAACACAAACAAAATTAACACACAGGGAAAACTGGAAGACAGCGCGGGCAACACATTGGACACCGATGCTGATAGCGCAACCGGCTTTTCCGGCGCTTTCAAGATTGTCAGAGTTCTTGGCGCCGGCGCTTATTACATAAGAGTTTCCGGTTTCAGCTCCGAAGTAACAGGAAATTACGATCTGACCGTCACAGCGGCCGCAACCACAATCGCAACCGCAATAACACTGGGCGGCGACGCCGTATCAAAGACCCTCGCCGCGGGGGGATTTGATTACTACAGGTTTGCGCTGACTTCGACCTTGCCGGTTGTCATTGAAACCACAGGCTCAATCGATGTCAGAGGACTGCTGCAAGACAGCGCGGGCGCGCGTATTGAAGCCAATGATGATAGCGGCGCAGGCGATAACTTCAGGATTGACAGAGTTCTTGATGCGGGCGCTTATTACGTAAGAGTCGCCGGTTTCAACCCTGTGGTAGCGGGAGATTACAGTCTGAGCGTCACACATGTCCCGAACTCCGCCCCGACCGGCGCCCCGATTGCCAATGACGGGAGTGATCCGACCGAGGACGCCACCACCGTGGTCGAGGACACCACCGTATATGTCTTCCAGGGCACACTCAACGATGACGACGGCACAGACCTCAGAGCCGCCTCCCTGAGCTGGCAGCAGGCTGCGCCGGTCAATAACGCGGCGCCCGCCGATGACAGCGAGGGCTGGAGCGACATACCCGGCTGGAGCGACCTGTCCACCGCGGACATCATTCGTTTCATCCCTCTGCAAGCCCAGGTGGGCAAATATGTGCGCGCCTGCCTCACTTTCACCGACGAGCACTTCGTCCCCGAGACCTCCACCGTCTGCACCGCCAGCAAGTTGGTGACCAATGTCAGCGATGCGCCCGCCGGCCGCGACACCACTGTGGATGTGCCCGACACCGCCACCGCCGCCAATCCGCACGACTTTGACATAAACGACTTTCCGATTGACGACGAGGATGGCGACACCATCAACGGCATACGCCTGGTCAGCCTGCCGACGACGGGCACTCTGGCGGTGGCGGGCGAGACCCTGACCCTGACCGCCGGCGCCACCCTGACTCTGGCGCAACTGGAGGCGCTGGCCTATTACCCCGACAGCGGCTCCTCCCCCATGGACGGCCACGACAGCTTCGACTATCGCATCATAGATGACGGTAGCGGCGCCGCCAACATATCCGAGGATGCCTACACCCTCACGATCAATCTGTTCGCCAACCCACAGATTGCCGCCACCGGGGGACCAAGCATCACCCCGGCCACCAGCGCCCAGATCCTCACCCACGCCGAAGACACCGAGTTGACCGCCAACACCGTCGGCATAATGGAGCCCAATGGAATAGACCAGAGCACACTGCGATGGCAGTGGCAGTCCGCCCCGGCTCCGGTCAGCGGCGCTCCGACGGAAAGCGCCTACATTGATATAGCCACGGCGACCGCCGCCGCCTTCACCCCGTTGCAGGCTCATGTGGGGCTGTACATCCGCGTCTGCGTCTCTTTTATGGACGAGTACGTACCCGCCGCCGAATATGGCCCGCTGTGTTCCGCCGCCGCTCGGGTGCGCAATGTCAACGATGCGCCGGTGGCGCAAAACCGCACGATAAATGTGTCGGCGGATGCCACCATGAGCGAGCCCTACACATTCGCCGCCGCCGACTTTTCCTTTGCCGATGGGGACCATGACAACTTGGCCAGTGTGGAGATTGCCAGCCTGCCGAGCGCCGGCACCCTGCAAATAAACGGCGCTGACGCCCCTGTCGGTGGGATCGTGCCCGCCGCCAACATCGGTACCATCACCTACTGGCCGGCGGCTGAGCAGGATGCCCAGACCGGTTACGCCACCTTCGACTTCAAGGTGACCGACGATGGCAACGATGGCAACGGCAACAAAACTTCCGCCACCGCCGCCATCACCATCAATCTGGCGGAGCGCCTGCCGCAGCACCTGCGCTTGCGGCTACGCCTATTCCTTGAAGGCCCGTTGCGGTAGCGGGCGCCACCGCAACGGGCGTTACCCCCCTAACTTCGCACCGGCTGCCGCACAACTGGGCAGGTATGTGCGTGCCTGCGTTTCTTTCAAGGATCAGTTTTCCTCGTCCGCATCGGAAGGTCCGCTGTGTAGCGCCGGCATTCTGGTGACACAGTTGCCTGAGGTGCGCTTGCGGTTGCGCATCTTCCTTGAAGGCCCGCTACGGCAGCGGGCGCCGACCGGCGCTCCTTCTCGCGCTATGACACTCCCTTGCGGGGGAGTCGGGCATATCCGTCCCGCTCTTTGTCCGAATAGTCGGGCGCGTTCAATCTGTGATAGAATGCATTCCATTCTTTATTTATCGGATATTTGGGTTATTAACAGTATGTTTGGTATTTTTAAAAGCAAACCGAAATCTTTCAAGGCAAAAATCGCCAATACCGGCGAAGTTTTTGATGTGAAAGGCGGAATCAATTTGCTACAGGCGGCATTGAATGCCGGCATCAAATGGCCGCATGATTGTCGCGTCGGGAGTTGCGGCAGTTGTCGTTGCATATTGAAGGAAGGCAAGGTCAAACCGCTGAACGACTTTTCTTATGTGCTCGACAAAGAGATGCTTGACAAAGGCATGGTGCTTGCCTGCCAGTCGCGCTTGAAGAGCGATGTCGTCATAGAGGTGGATTTTGATCAAGGCGCATTGCGCTGAGATTCGTATCCCGCATAGTCCGTTTCTGCCATCGGCTCGCGCCGATGCGACGAGCGCGGCGCAGCCGCTCGCAGCATAGTCCGTTTCTGCTATCGCTTGCGCCGATAGGCGCGAAGGCTTCGCGGCCGATTCGCCTTTGTTGATTCGCCGCGCAACGGTTGCGGGCGGGGTCTTGCCGCCGCTATCGGCGGGCGGGATAGCGCCTTAGCGCAGTGTCGGGAACAGCATCTGCTCCAATATCGCATACTCAATATGCGCGCTGACTCTCTCCGAGAGGCGGTCGATAAAAGAAGTTTCGCTTCGGTACTCAATCACTTCTTCGGCGCCTATGATGTCTTTTGCCACATGATTGACATTGCCGATCGCATCGATCAATCCCAGGTCTACCGAGTCTTCGCCGCCCCAAATCAAGCCGGAGAAAATATCGGGATCATTTTTTAACCGTTTGCCGCGTCCCTTTTTCACCGCGGCAATGAAAATATCGTGCATCTGGTCGAGTAACTTTTGCAGGTGCTGTTTAATTTCCGGACTCTGCGGCGAGAAGGGGTCGAGCATATTTTTATATTTTCCGGCTGTCATCAGGCGTCTTTCTATGCCGATTTTTTCTATCAAGTGCGTGAGGCCGAAGCCGTCGTAGAGCACGCCGATTGAACCGACTAAGCTGGATTGATTGGCATAAATCGCATCGGTCGCAACGGCGGCATAGTAAGCGCCGGAGGCACAGATGTCGCTGACCACCGCATAGATGGGCTTATCCGGGTAGGCCCGCCGCAACTCGCGTATCTTTTGATTGATCTGCGCGGACTGCACCGGACTGCCGCCCGGGCTGTTGACGTGCAAAATAATCCCTTTTGCATTTTTATTCTCAAAGGCTTCTTCAAGGAGATCGATGATGTTGGCGGACTCTGCGGGAGCGCCGTCCAGTATGATGCCTTCCAGTTTGATCAAAGCGGTATGCTCGCCAGTTTGAGTCAGGCCAAGCGATGCGTCTGGCGGCGATTGCGTGGTGAATATTGCAATGATGATGGCGAGAAACGCCAGCCGGAAAAATATTTTCCATCGCCGTTGCCGCCTTTCCTCTTTCAGTTTCTCATTGAGGTAGCCGCGCAAAAAGTTGTTTTCCGCATTGCGGTCGTCATTCGGATATTTGTCGTTGTCAGGAGGTATTGCGTCCATGGAGTCAAGCCCGTAGTTCTGTTATCGTTCCATTTTAGCAGAGTTCAACGCCCGCAGAAGGCTTTGCAATTCATCGGGCAGGGGCGCTTCAAAACTCCGTTTCTCGCCGTGCCATTCAAAGGCGAGTTGTGAGGCGTGGAGGAATATCCGTTTGAGCCCCAATTTCTCAAGTTTGCGGTTGTCTTTGAAATCTCCGTACTTTTTGTCGCCGGCAAGCGGATGACCGCAATGTGCGGCGTGTACCCGTATTTGGTGGGTGCGCCCGGTGGCGATGCGCACCGAGATGAGGGTGTAATCGCCGATGTGTTCTTGCGGAGCGAAGTGACTCAATGCCCGCCGGCCTCGCTCGGCGACAACCTGCTTGTGCGGAGCGCGGGCGAGTGGCAGACCGACTGCTTGCGGTTTGCGCCAATGCCCCTGCGTCAGCGCGAGGTAGGTCTTCTCTGCCGCCTGCTCGCGAAACGCTTTGTGCAATGCGAGCAGAGCGGGTCGGGTTTTGGCTATTGCGATACAGCCGCTGACACCTTTGTCCAGTCGGTGGGCGAGGGCGACATCGTTCTGCGGGCGCAGTCGCTTTAACACGTCGATCAGACCAAAACTGTTTCGGCTGCCCGAATGCGCGCTGATACCGGCCGGCTTGTTTAGGATCAGCAGCGCCTCATCCTCAAAGATAATCCGCCGCTCCGCTGCCAGAACATGACCGCGCGGGATGTTCGGCGGTTGCCGGCTTGTGACCGTTACCGGCGGTATGCGCACCGTATCGCCCGCACTCAGCTTGTTTGACGGTTTGGCGCGTCTGCTGTTGATGCGCACTTCGCCGCCGCGAATCATGCCATAGACACGGCTTTTCGGCAGGTTGCGGTAGCGCGCGAACAAAAAGTTGTCCAAGCGCTGTCCGGCGTGTGCGGCGGTAATTCGGGTATTTGTTACTGCCGCGCGATTCTCTTTCTTATCTCTTTGTGTATTGACCATAACGAAGGCATCGGGGCCGTTTGTTCCGTTGCCGAATATAGCGCAATAGCCCGCCTCTTGATAAAGGCGCTATAATCAGGCTATTGTATCGCTTGTCGCCCCTGCCGATGCAAACCGAATTTAGCGGGGGAGTCGGGCGCTGCCAGTTAATGTGATACAAGCGGCAGTAATTTGTTTGCTTGTAAGTATGCGGCGATGCCGCTTTTTGAATATACAAAACCTAATACAAATGTCCGTGGCCAAAACTTATCACTTTAAAATGAGCACAAAAGACGCGCACAGTGTTCCGCAACGCGGAAGGAATGCGTGTCTTTCTTCGCGCCATGGGATAGGAACTATACGAGGACCCAATGAAAAGAATATTAGTCAATGCTACGCAGAAAGAACAACTGCGCGTAGCGTTAATAGATGGGCAGAAGCTCTGCAATTTGGATATAGAATCAACCTCTTCCATCCACAAGAAAGGGAATATATATAAAGCGGTTGTAACTTCTATCGCCAAAGGGCTGAACGCAGTATTTGTTGAGTACGGGAATAACCGTTGCGGCTTTTTGCCTTTCCGCGACATCTCCCGCGAGTATCTTGACGACAGATCCGGAGGCCGTGCTTCGGTCAGAAACCTGATCAGGATCGGCGACAAGCTGCCCGTTCAAATCGCGCGCGAGGCGCGCGGCGAAAAGGGCGCGCTGCTCACCACCCACATCAGTTTGGTCAGCCGTTATCTGGTATTGATGCCGGACAATCCGCGGGCGCACGGCGTGTCGCAGCGGATTGAGGGCCTGGAACGCGAGCAGGCGCGCGAGGCGCTTGAGAACATCAACCAACACGAAGACGAAGGCATTATTGTGCGCACTTCGGCCACCGGTTGCGAGGCGAGGGAATTGCAAAAAGACCTGGAATACCTGCGGCGTTTGTGGGGCAAGATACGCAAAGAGCTTGACAAGGCACCCGCGCCGACGTTGATCTATCAGGAGAATAATATCGTGATTCAGTCTTTGCGCGACTATCTGGGCGACGGTATTGAGAGTGTCACAATCGATAGCCCGACTGTGTTTGCCGAGGCGAAACAGTTTGTCGGCAAGATCATGCCGGAGCACTTGAAGAAGGTGCAACTGTACGGAGATGTGATGCCGCTGTTCACCCGGCATCGGATCGAGCGGCAGATCGAAGATGTGTTTGAGCGCACGGTCAAACTGCCATCGGGCGGTTCGTTGGTGATCGACCATACCGAAGCATTGACCTCCGTGGATATCAACTCGGCGGGCTCCATGCGCGGCAGCGATATTGAAGAGACGGCTTTGGAGACCAACCTTGAGGCTTGCGAAGAAATTGCCAGACAACTGCGCTTGCGCGATCTCGGCGGTTTGATCGTGATTGATTTCATCGATATGGAACCCTTTTCTCACCAGCGCAAAGTGGAGCAGATGCTGCGCAAGGCGGTGCGGGACGACCGCGCCCGTATTCAACTGGGGCGTATCTCCCGTTTTGGCCTGCTGGAAATGTCGCGACAACGCCTGCGCCCGTCGCTCGGAGATACGGACCGGGTGGTGTGCCCGCGCTGCTCCGGCAACGGATTCATTCGCACTTTGGAATCGTGCGCGCTGGCGATCATGCGCATAGTGGAAGAGGAGGCAATCAAGGATGCGGTGTCGCGGGTGTCGGTGGAAGTGCCGGGCGACGTATGCGATTTCCTGCTCAACAAACAACGCAAAGCGATAGACGCAATTGAAAATCGTCACGATGTGCGCATTGATATCATGACCGATATTCAGATGGAGACTCCGCATTACAAAGTGACGAGCGAGTCGGAAGATAAGACGGTGGTCCGCGAAAGAAGCGAAGAAGTCGTCTCGGATGTTCCCGCAAAAACAACGGAGGAGCGCAGCGCGCAGGCCGATTCGCAGCAAGTCGCCCCGGCGGTGACGATGCTGTCGGCTGCGGAAGAAGGTTTGTTTAAACAAATTGTCGGCAAACTGCGTTCGGCTTTTACCAAGTCAAGTTCGCGTTCCGAGCGCCGCAAGCCGCGCGCTTCGGGCAGGCGTTCCGGCACATCGCAGCGCAGATCCGGCCGCAGGCAGGGTCAGCAGAGGAGAGCGAGCGGGCGTTCTGCTTCGCGCGGGGGGCAGCGGCAGAGACAGCAGACCTCGCGCAATCCGGCCGCTCCGGCAAGGCGCGGCGCGTCGTCACAGAATCCGAATGCGCGCCGGAGACGGGGGGGCGCCGGCAGGCAAGCGACACAGCGTTCGGGCTCCGACCGGAGACGGACTTCGGCATCAGGGGAATCAAGGCGGAGGGGTTCCGGCAATCGATCTGCCGCGAGACAGCGAGGCATGCCGACAGATCGTTGGGATACGGATGTGGCACGAGGCGTTAACCCCGCTTTTCTGGCACAGGAAGATGCCGTAATCGATAATAGAAACTCCGCCGGGTTTCCGTTTGAGCCGGAGCGGCAACAAGATCGATCAACACAGACGGACACGAGCCATCGCGATGACTTTAACCGCAGAGAACCGCCTGTCTCGGCCAAGGAGCCCGAGGACAGATCTATGCCGCCGGCGAGCGACGGCAACGAAGCGGAGGCAAAATTGCCGTTGCCATCGGTCGGCGTGGCCAAGGCGCCCAAGGATGAACGGGATATTTTTCCTTCCGAGCGTTCCAAGATGGTGCAGGTGGAAACCAAAGACAATTCGTAAATGACAACTGCCTGATTGCGGAGCGATGAGCGAACTCTATCTGTGGAATACGATGAACGACCGCAAGGAGGTGTTTGAGCCTCTGCGCGAGGACCGGGTGACGATGTATGTGTGCGGCCCGACCGTTTATAACCACATCCATATCGGCAATGCGCGCCCGATTGTCACTTTTGATCTGCTCTATCGCCAGTTGAAGCGACACTACCGCGAGGCGGTCTATGTGCGCAACATTACCGATGTGGACGACAAAATCATCGCCAGCGCGGCTCAGGAGAAGCGCTCTATCAACGAGATAACCGCAAAATATACCGAGTCGTTTCATGACGATATTGCGAGGTTAAATGTGTTGCCGCCGTCGGTTGAGCCGCGCGCGACCGAGCACATTGAACAGATGATCGCGATGATACGGAAGTTGCTCGACACCGGCTTTGCGTATCGCGAAGGCGGCAATGTTCTCTTTGAGGTGGCGAAGATGCCGGAGTACGGGCGGCTGTCCAACCGCGATGTCGCCGATATGCGGGCGGGCGCGCGGCTGGAGATAGCCGACTACAAGCGTTCTCCGGCCGATTTCACATTGTGGAAGCCGGCGGCGTCCGACGAGCCCGGGTGGGACAGCCCGTGGGGATGGGGCCGGCCCGGCTGGCATCTGGAATGTTCGGTGATGGCGGAAACGCATCTTGGCGAGACGATCGATATCCACGGCGGCGGCAAAGATTTGGTATTTCCGCATCACGAGAATGAGATTGCCCAGAGCGTTTGCGCACACGGCGGCAAGCCCTTCGCCCGCTACTGGGTGCACAACGGTTATATCACGCTCGCCGGCGATAAGATGTCAAAATCCGAGGGCAATTTTTTCACGCTCAAAGAGGCGCTGCAAAGTTTCCCCGGCGAAGCCGTGCGCTTGGCATTGATGAGCGCGCATTACCGCAAGCCCCTTGATTGGTCGTCCGAGGTCGCACATCTCGCTTGCCGCAGTCTGGACAAATGGTACCGCATGCTGTCGGACTTGTCGGCGGGATACGCGCCGGGCGAACCCGATGCCGCGGTGACCGACGCCTTGAACGATAACTTAAATACCCCCCTGGCGATTGCCGAGTTGCACAAAATCGCGCATCGGGCGACGACCGCGCCGCGCGCAGAGCGCGCTTCGCACCTTGCAAACTTGCGCGCGTCCGCAGCCTGCTTGGGCATATTGCAGCAGCAGCCGCAAGAGTGGTTGCATCGCGAATCGCAGGCGGCCGATGCCGCCGCCTTATTGAGCGACGAAGAGATTGAGACGCTCATCGCGCAACGCCGTCAGGCGCGCGTCGCCGGAGATTTTGACAAGGCGGACGGCATTCGTTGCGAACTGAGCGAAGCCGGGATTATCCTTGAGGATTCTTCCGCGGGCACGCGCTGGGTCAGGCAGTGATGCGCGGAGCCGTCGTTTTTTTGATCAAAGCGTACCGGTTTTTGCTCAGCCCCTGGCTCGGCATGCATTGTCGCTTCGCGCCGACCTGTTCGGCGTATGCGCAGGAAGCGGTGATGACGCACGGCACGGTCAAAGGCTTGTATATGGCGATCCGACGCATATTGCGTTGCCATCCGTTTGCGCCCGGCGGTTATGACCCGGTGGCAGCGCCTCGCAATGCGCGTGATAAAATGGCCGCCGACGATCGCAAGCATAATGACATTGACAGATGAAAAAGACAGGCGAAGCGAACAAATCGGTTTTTGCGCAGCGACAGAGCGTTGCGCAAGTGGAAGAAGGCAACGCGCTCGCTCCCAAGTTTGACCAAGACGGGCTGATAGCGGCGGTGACGACCGACTATCAAAGCGGCGAGGTTTTGATGCACGGCTACATGAATTCAGAAGCGCTGGTGCGTTCCATTGAGACCGGCGAGGCGCACTACTGGAGCCGCAGCCGCAAATGCCTTTGGCACAAAGGCGCGACCAGCGGATTGGCGCAGAAGATCAAGCAGTTATTGATAGACGATGACCAGGATGCGATATGGTTGCGGGTCGAAGTGATCGGCGGCGCGAGTTGTCACGTCGGATATCGCTCGTGTTTCTATCGCGAGGTGCCGTTGCAAAAGGTAACGGGAGACATCGGCTTGCGCTTCACCGAAGACGACAAAGTGTTTGATCCGGCGATCGTGTATAAAGGCCGTCCCAACCCGACGCGTCTTTAGTCAGAAAAACTGAAACCACGCATCGGCAAGCACAAAGGCCGCCGCAGCCGCAAATGCCTTTGGCACAAAGGCGCGACCAGCGGATTGGCGCAGAAGATCAAGCAGTTATTGACAGACGATGATCAGGATGCGATATGGTTGCGGGTCGAAGTGATTGGCGGCGCGAGTTGTCACGTCGGATATCGCTCGTGTTTCTATCGCGAGGCGCCGCTGCAAAAGGTAACGGGAGACTTGCGCTTCACCGAAGACGACAAAGTGTTTGATCCTGCAATCGCATATAAAGGCTGTCCCAACCCGACGCGTCTTTAGACTTGTGTCTGCGTTGCGGCAACGGCAACCGTCATCAAGCGGCGGTTAGAAGCCGGCTTCTTTGTACCAATAACGCGCGAGTTCCGGGTTCTTCTCTACCAGCCGGCCTTCTTCGTAGAGTGCGGCGAGGGTCGTCTTTGACCCCGCCAGCCCCTGTTTGGCGGCCTTGCCGAGCCACTCAACGGCCTTGTCCCCGTCTTGTTCCACGCCTTCGCCTTCCATATACATAAAACCGAGACCGTGCTGGGCCAGAGCGTGATCAGACTCCGCCGCTTTTTGCATCATCGCCGCGGCTTTTTGCGGGTTGGATACGGCGCCAAGACCGTTTTGATACATGATCGCGCAACGATAGAGCGCCTCCGGGTGGCCGCTGTCGGCCATCGGGGTCAATAGCTGTAGCGCGCGTTTGAACTGCTTGGATTCAAACGCCGATATGCCGCTGGCCAGCGCGATATCCGTATTGTCGCTTGCGTCCGTTTTTTCCACTACCGCACTCCTATGTCCGCGCCTTCCTTTTTCGCGGGAATCATATGCTCGCGCTTGACGCCGAGCATCAACAGCAGCGAACTGGCGACATAAATAGACGAATAGGTGCCGATGACAACGCCGACCATCAGCGCGATGGCAAAGTTTCTGATGACCTCGCCGCCGAAGACCAGCAGCGCGAGCAACACCAGCATCGTCGTCAGCGATGTGATCAAGGTTCTCGACAAAGTGCGGTTGATGGCCTGATTGACGACTGTCAAAGAATCGGCTTTTATCTTTGACTTCAGGTAGCTTTCGCGGATGCGGTCGTATACGACGATGGTATCGTTGAGCGAGTAACCAATCACAGCGAGGATAGCGGCGAGCACCGTCAGGTTGAATTCAATTCCGGTAATGGAGAAGAAGCCGATGGTCGCGATCACATCGTGCGCCAATGCGATGATAGCGCCGATGGCAAAGCGGAACTCAAAGCGAAAACCGACATAGATGAGGATGCCTATCAGAGCGTAGAGCATGGCCAGCCCGCCGTCTTCGCGCAGTTCTTGGCCGATTTGCGGGCCGATAAACTCGGCGCGCCGCAGTTGTGTGCCTTCCTCTTTCAGTTGCGCAAATATTTGATTGCTGATAGTGGCTTGGGAAGTATCTTCCTGCGGCGCGACCCGAATCAGCACCTCTTTCGCAGAGCCAAAGTGCTGTGCTTGCACATTGTCAAAACCGAGCTCGGCGATCTTTTCGCGCAGCGGCGGCAGGTCGACGGTGTCGGGATAGCCGATCTCTATCAGCGTGCCGCCGGTAAAATCTATCCCCAGCGCAAGCCAACGGGTGGACAGCGATATGACCGATGCCAGAATAACGAATACCGATATCGCGAGGGCGATGCGTCTGTGGCGCATAAAGTTAAAGTTGGCGTTGGCTGCGATCGTTAACATGGTTTCAGATTGCCAGTGTCTCGACTTTGCGCCGGCCATAGATCAACTGCGCTATCGTGCGCGTTCCGGTGATGGCGGTGAACATAGAGCAGACGATGCCGATGGAGAGCGTGACCGCAAAACCTTTGATCGGGCCGGTGCCGAAGACGAACAATACCAAGGCGGCAATCAAGGTCGTGATATTGGCGTCGGCGATCGTGGAAAATGCCTGACGGTAGCCGTTTTCTATGCTGGCGCGCACATTGCTGCCGCTGGCGAGTTCTTGGCGAATGCGTTCAAATATCAGCACATTGGCGTCTACCGCCATACCGACGGTCAAGACGATGCCGACGATTCCCGGCAACGTCAGCGCCGCTCCCGGAATCAGCGACATGACCGCGATGATGATGATCAGGTTGCTCGTCAGGGCCAGATTGGCCAGCAACCCGAACACGCGGTAATACACCGCCATAAATACGATCACCAAAATGAAGCCGAGAATGATGGAGTTCATCCCTTGCTCGATATTTTCTTGGCCGAGGCTCGGGCCGATCGTTTTCTCTTCTATGATTTCAACCGGCGCCGCCAGAGAGCCGGCGCGCAACAGCAGCGCGAGTTTGCGCGCTTCGCGGGGGGAGTCGAGCCCGGTGATCTGAAAACGTTTGCCCAACTGCTCGTTGATTCTTGCGACATTGATCACTTCTCTGATCGTGCTCGTTTTCCTTTGCAATTCGTTGTTCTCATCAACATAGGTTTCGGTCTTGTTTTCAATAAAGACGACCGCCATCAGGCGCTTGACATTCGCCGCGGTCGCGCGGCTGAAGCGCGATGCGCCCTTGCCGTCCAGTGTGATGTGTACGGCGGGCCCGCCGCTCTGCGAGTCTATGCCGGAGGCGGCGTCGATAACCGATTCTCCGGTCAGCAGAATCTTTTTCCGCAACAGCACGGGGCCGTCCTCGCGGCTCTCAAGCAACTCGGTGCCCGGCGGCGCGCGTCTCATGCTCTGCACTCGGCGCGCATCGTACTGTTCGGCGACCATCCTGAACTCCAGCGTCGCCGTCGCCCCCAGAATCTCTTTCGCTTGCGCGGTATCCTGTATCCCCGGCAACTGCACGACGATCCGATTGGCGCCTTGGCGGGCGATGACCGGCTCGGCGACCCCGAGCTCATTGACACGTTTGCGCAAGGTGAGGATATTCTGTTGCAGCGCAAGATCTTTGGTCGCCTTTATCTCGGCGTCGGATACGTTCAAAATCAATTGGCGGACATCGCCCTCGGCGGTTTCCCGCGCCGCGAACGTAAGGGGCATTTCGCGCTGTATGATGTCCAGCAGCCTGTCGCGCTCGGCGGCGGTATCAAAGTTGAGAACCAGTCTGTTGTTTTCCTGATCGATGCGAATGCCTCTTTGCCGTATGCGCTCCTCGCGCATGCGCGTGGCGAGTTCGTCGCGGTAACTTTGCAAGGCTTTGGACAGCACCGCCTGATTGTCCACCTCCAGCAGAAAATACACCCCGCCGCGCAAGTCCAAGCCGAGATGCATCGGGCTCGCATAGAGACTCTTCAGCCACTGCGGGGTGGCGGGCGCTAAGTTGAGGGCCGCGATATGGCGGTAATCCAGCGAGGATTTGATGATATCAACCGCTGTCAGTTGATCTTCGGTGTTGTGAAAACGCAACAGCAACTTGCCATCGATAGCGGCCGGCGGGGATTTGACTGCGATGCCGTCAGCGGACAGCAACGCGGTTATTTTCTCGGCCGTGCCCGCCGCCACCGTACCCGACGCGTGCGATATTTGAATCGCGGGGTCTTCGGGGTAGATATTCGGCAGGGCATAGATGCCGGCGCCGATTAAAATGACCGCCAACAGAAGGCACTTCCAACGCAAATAGTTGTTCGGCATTTTCTTATCCGGCCAAGGGCTTACTCACCGCTCAGCGTTCCTTTCGGCATCATCGCATTGACAGACTGCTTTTGCACTTTGATCTTCACATTGTTGTGCACTTCAATGTCGACAAAATTTTCCCCGACCGAAGCGATTCGTCCGAGTATCCCGCCGACTGTCGTCACTTCGTCGCCGACTGTCAGCGACTCGATCAATTCCTTGTGAGACTTGTTGCGTTTGTTCTGCGGTCTGATGACTACGAAGTACATAATCAAAAAGAACACAGCAACCATGATGAGCAATTCAAAGCCGCCGCTGTTGGCGGGCGCTCCGCCCTGTGCCTGAGCCGTGTGTATAAGTGAATTCATGATATATCTTGTGGTTTGTTACCTGCGAGCAAATAGTAAAGGGCTATTATCGCATAACTGCCCGCCGATTTCATAACCCGCTTCGCGCGCGATACCGCGCGTTGCAATCGTCGATATAGTCGGACAGCTTTTGCTCGGCAATTGCCTGTCTGATTTCGGCCATCAGTTGCTGGTAATAATGCAGATTATGCAAGGTGTTGAGCGCACACCCGAGTATCTCTTGACAGCGGTCGAGGTGGCGCAGATAGGCGCGGCTGAAGTTCCGACAGGCGTAGCATGTACACGCCTCGTCTATCGGGCGGGTATCATCGCGGTAGCGCGCGTTGCGCAGCCGCAAAAGCCCGTGCCGCGTGTACAGAAAGCCGGTGCGCGCATTGCGCGTCGGGATGACGCAATCAAACATATCTATCCCGCGCTGTACGGCTTCCAGAATGTCCTGCGGCTTGCCGACCCCCATCAGATAGCGCGGCTTATCCGACGGCAACAACTCGGTTGTCTCATCCAACACCATCAAGCGCTCGTCATCGCTCTCGCCGACCGCCAAGCCGCCGAGGGCGTAGCCGTCAAAATTCATCGCGACCATCGCCCGCGCCGACTGCGCGCGCAGATCAAGATGGGCGCCGCCCTGAACGATACCAAATAGCAAACTGTTATGCCCGTCGTGCGCGCGTTTTGAGCGTTCGGCCCAGCGCAGCGACAACTCCATAGAGCTCTTGACCGCCGCCTTGTCAATATCGCACGGCGGGCACTCGTCAAAACACATCGCCACATCCACCCCCAAGCGCTTTTGTATCTCCAGCGAGCGTTCCGCGCTCAACAATATTTCGCGACCGTCTGCCGGCGAACGAAAGCGCGCGCCTTCCTCGGTGACGGTGCGCATGTTTTGCAGACTGAACACCTGAAACCCTCCCGAATCGGTCAGTATCGGCGCATCCCAGTTCATAAACCGGTGTAAGCCGCCGCATCTTTCTATCAGCGCGGCGCCCGGACGCAACATCAGATGGAAAGCATTGGCCAGAATCATCCGCGTGCCGGTCTGCGACAACATTTCGGGGGTGACAGACTTCACCGTCGCCGCGGTGCCGACCGGCATAAACACCGGCGTTGCTACGGTGCCGTGATTGAGGCGCAACCGTCCGCTACGCGCCGCGCCGTCGGTCTTTTCAATCTCAAACCGCATCGTTTTTCTCAATCAGCATGGCATCGCCGTAACTGAAAAAGCGGTAGGATTGCGCGATCGCATGGCGGTATGCCGCAAGCATGCGTTCGCGTCCGCCAAAAGCGCAGACCAGCACAAACAAGGTCGTGCGCGGCAGGTGAAAATTCGTAATCATCATATCGACCGCGCGAAACTTGAACCCTGGCGTAATAAATATATCGGTCGATTGCCGGACCGGTCGCACCCCTCCGCTCGCCGCCAAGGCTTCCAGAACCCGTACTGTCGTAGTCCCCACCGCAACGACCCGCCCCCGCCGTTGGCGGCATGTATCAATTGCCTCGCACAAAGCGCGGTCGGTTTCAAACAACTCCTCGTGCATTCGGTGCGCTTGCAAGGTGTCGCTTCGCAGCGGCTGATAGGTTCCGGAACCGATATGCAGCGTCAGCGAAGCGATCTCCGCGCCGGCAGCGCCGAGTTGCCGCAACAGCGCTTCGTCAAAATGCAAACCGGCGGTGGGCGCTGCGACGGAGCCCGGGTGTTTTGCATACACCGTTTGATAGCGCGCCTCATCGCTCGCCTGCGCCGGTCGTTTGATATACGGCGGCAGCGGCACCTCGCCGTGTTCTTGCAACAAAGTATCAAAGTCTCCGGACATGCTTTCCAATGTGAAAAACTCCTCGCGCCTATCGATGACCCTCAGCTCCCAGTCATCGCCGATGAAAAGCGCCGCATCATCTCGCGGCGGTTTGCCGGCGTTTAATCTGGCCAGCGCCCGACGCGGGCCGAGCATTCTTTCCAGCATGATCTCCGCCCGCCCGCCGCTCGGCTTGCGCGCGCGCAGTCTGGCTTTGATGACTTTGCTGTCGTTGATAACCAGCAGGTCGTTCTTTCTCAGCAGAGAGGGCAGTGCGCAGAAGCGGGTGTCGGCATGGCGTCCGTTTGCGTCAAGATACAACAGCCGGCTTTGACGCCTCGTCGGCGCGGGCGTATGGGCGATCGACTCCGACGGCAAGTCAAAGTCAAAATCCGATGTCAGGCAGGTTTTCATCCGGGCAGTAGCGACGCACATGAGGGAGAAATTATATAGCAAGCCGAGACAAACTGATTAGCGATATAATAAGCCTTCGTTTAATCGTATTTTCCGAGAACTTAATGAACGATACATCACGCACCGTTTCGGTTGTCGTACTGAACTGGAAACGCCCCGAGTTCCTGCAACAAGTCTCGTTGCCCTTGCTGCAAAAATGCGAGAGAGTGAAGGAGATCATCATCTCCCACGGCTTGGAAGCCACTTTCTTTGACTGCCCAAGCGAACACTGCAAAGTCATCAACCGCAAGGACTGGGAGGTGAACTCCGAATACGGGCTCGCCCGTCGTTTCGTCGCCGCCCAAGATGCGACCAATGACTGCATCCTGATGATGGACGACGACGTGGTGATATTTGACAAAACCGTCAACAAACTCTACGACCTTTTTCTGCGCGACCCGGAGATTCTGCACGGGGAATACGGCCGCAACCTCGATTGTAATTTCGCCTACAGCAATCGCGATGCTTTTGGCGAAGTCTCTTTCGTTTTGACAGGTCTGGTGGCGACATCGCAACACAGGTGTAATTTGTTTTTGGAGAACATGGGTTTGGTCGAAGATCTGGTGCGCAAGAATTCCGCGCCGCTATGGAACGGCGAAGACATTTTCCATGCCGCATTATCGCTGCGGGAAAGCGGGCGCTTAAATCGCGCCTACAAATTCCCGATGGCGGGCATCCCCGCCTACTGGCCGCCGGACCCGTTTACCGTGGCCGCTAACGAACGGCACCTGATCTGGCGGCGGGAGTTCGCGCGCCATCTGGTAGACCTATTTGACTTGCGCGACTTGGTGCGGCGGATTCCGCCGCCCAAGTACGGGAACGGTTTCCCCGCCCATCTGGGCCGCATTTTTTCGCGCGGCTTATAAAGGCAGTGGTGCTTGTTGCCGTCAAAGGAACGCCGCAACCCGCCGCTTTAGCCCGCTTGTGCCCGTTTTCTTGCAACATGCCGCCGCCGCCCGCAGAAACCGCCCGTTGCGCATTGCATGACGGAAGGCGGGCGCTGTGAACTTTCGCGCGACCGTCATTTCCTGCTTGCGCGCGCATATCGTCTTGGAAGACGGGCGGCGCAACCTGTATCGCGCCCGCCGTTCCAAGAACTCGGCGCTGGCGTGCGGCGACAAAGTGCTCTGTTCTGACGACGGCGAAGCGTGCCGAATCATAGAGCAACTGCCGCGGCGAACACATTTGAGCAGACAGCGCCGGCAAGGGGGGCGACAGGACATCGCCGCGAATATTACCGCAGTCATCGTCGTGACCGACTTGGCCGCCGGCATCAACACCTTCTTGACAGACAGTTATCTCGTCGCTTGTGTTGCCATCGGGGTCAAACCGATTCTGGTATTTAACAAGATCGACATCGCGCCGGTCGCTCCCGCGCACGAGATAATATTTTCCGGTTATCGCGCCGCAGGCTGCCGCATCTTTGCCATCAGCGCAAAAACCGGCGCGCAAACGGATGTGTTGGCGCAATCGCTGTGCGACGAAACCGTCATCATGCTCGGCTTGTCGGGCGCCGGCAAAACCTCTCTGGCCAACTGCCTGATTCCCGGCCTCAATGCCAGAGTCGCCGATGTTTCCGTCGCCGCCGGCGAAGGCAGGCATACGACCAGCGCGACCACTCTGTATCATCTGGCAAGCGGCGGGGCGCTGATAGACTCGCCCGGAGTGCGCTCCTACGCCTGCCCCGTATCGTCGTTTCGCGAAGTGCAGGATGCATACTCCGAGTTCCGTCGTTATGCGCAAGACTGCGCCTTCGCCGATTGCCGCCACGACCGCGAGCCGCAGTGCGCGGTGCGCGCCGCGGTCAATAGCGGATTACTGGCGCCGTTTCGCTATCGGCACTATCTGGAGTTGATTCAAAACATTTAAGCGGCGCTTCGCGCCGCCGCGGCGCTTCGCGCCGCCGCGGCGCCGCCCGCCGACGGGTTTGCTACTCGTCAAAGCGGTAGTTAAAGCGCTCTATCGTGCGCGGGAAGTATTGCTCAATCCGCTGTCTTGATTGCGGCGTATACAGCGGTCGGTAGTCCCTTACCGCCGCATCCCGCACCTTTGACTTGACCCTTTTCAGCGCGCCCAAATCCGGCAAGCCGATGCGTTCGCAGACCTGTTTAAACTCCGGCTCAAGGTTCTCGTAAGCGATATATTGGTCAAGAACGGGTTCGCCCTCGTGGAAGTAAAAATCCTCCGACATTTCCAATATCATGGAATACACATCGCTCATCAGAGTCGCCTCCATCGCTTCCCGATGCCTTTCCGCCTTCGCTTTTTTGAGTATCTGAGAAACAGAGCGTCGTTCTTTCAGGAAGTGCCAGATGCGCGATGCGTAAAACACGCTCCACGGCTGGCGCAGCCACAAGCCCGCATAGTGTTTTGCGTTGTCCATGTTTTCATCGTACGGATTGACCCCTTTCATCTTGAAGAAATAGAACGACGCAAACCAATCCCACGGGTTTCTGACCACGGTGAACTTGAAATAACTATTCCATGTCTCCTCGCCGACTATGCGGATGATTTCGGAGATGGGCAGATGGCCTCTCATGGCGCAAAACACCGGAGACACCCGCTTGATCGCCGCGCCCCGATTGCGCAGCGCGGGGAAAGGCGTCTCGTCCCACGCCGGGTTATATTCCAGTTGCTTGCCGTCGTGGACGATGAGGTCATCGTCGTCGCCGAGCGCCCCGCTGAGTTTGAGCATAATGCTGGAGCCGGCGATTTTTCTTTGCCGCACAAAGATAAAGCGGTGTTTGTGGGAGATGATAGTCATGTCTCAATAGGCTTGCCGGCTGTCAAACGCTCTGGACAGCGTGGACATATCTATGTACTCCAGTTCGCCGCCGACCGGCACCCCCTGCGCGATCTGGCTGACCGCAACCCCGCGCTTGTGCGCCAGTTCGCGTATCACGTGGGCGGTGACATCCCCCTCGACCGTCGTGCTAGTCGCCAGAATCAACTCCGCGATCGTTTCTTGCGCGAGGATATCTTCCAACGAGTCAAGACCGATCTCTTGCGGCCCGATGTCATCCAGCGGCGACAGCTTGCCGTGCAAGACAAAGTACAGGCCGCGATAATTGCCGATGCCCTCTATCGCCGCCAGATCGGCCGGGCTTTCCACGACGCAGCGCAACGACTTATCGCGTTCTTCGTCCGCGCAGATAGCGCACAACTCCTCTTCGGCAAACATGCGGCAACTCTTGCAGTTGCCGATTTTCTCCATCGCGGTGACAAGGTTTTCGCCGAGTTGTTCGCCGTTTTCGCGATTGCGCTCCAGCAGATAGTACGCATACCGCTGCGCGGTTTTTCTGCCGACGCCCGGCAAACAGGCAAAAGCCGCAATCAATTTTTCCAGCAAATCATCCCGCATGGCCTAGTTTTCTGTCTTCGTCGGGCGCACCGAATCGGGCAGTGTGCTCGCATTAAATTCCTTTTTGATCAAGGCAACATCCGGGTCTTGGTCAAACGCGGCTTGCGCCTGATGTTGTTGTCTGGCTGCGTTCTGTTTTTGCAGTTGTGCCGGCGATGTCGTCTCGTCGGCGACCGTGAATTGCAAGTCTACCTCGGCGCCGACCGCCCGATTCAAGGCCTCGCGGATGGCTTGTCGGTTCTTGTCGGAGCAGAGTTCCGCGGTACTCTCATCCATCTGCAGTCGCGCCGCGGTCGGCGCATCGGCTATCAGCAACGCCTGATAACAGAGCCCGCGCAAGTGCCCGCTGAGCGCCATCTGTTCTATCAGTTTGCCCCAGCCTTCGGCGCCGTCGTAGTCGCGCAAGTCCGCGGCGGGTGTTGCGCCGCTTGTCGGCGCATCGGCGCTCGCCGTACCCGCTTCCGCTGCGGTTGCTTCCGCCTTCGGCGGCGTTGCTTGCGGCGCGGTTGTTTCCGCCTTCGGCGTCGTCGCTTGCGGCGCGGTTGTTTCCGCCTTCGGCGTCGTCGCTTGCCGCGGCTTGGCGGCGGGTGTGGCAGGGGCGGCGGCCTGTGCCGCCGGCGCGGATTGCAAGGGAATAAAGTTCATAATCCGCAAAAAGGTCATCTCAATGGCATTTTTATCGTCTCCGACCAACGGCATATCTCGCTTGCCGCTCAACGCGGTTTGATAGGCGAGTTGTATGTCCTCCGCCGCCATCGCTTCGGCCAGAGCCTTGATATCGGCGGCGGCAAAATGGGGCGACGGTTCGGCATCGGGCAAGGTCTGATGCAGCGCGATGCGGTGCAGCAGGTCGATAAAGTCCTTCAGCACGCCGCTAAAATCGGCCGCATTGCGGTAAAGTTCGTCGACGATTTGCAGCATGCCGGCGGCATCGCCTTGCGTTATGCGCTGCAATATCCGCACCGTGCTTTCGCGGTCGCTGAGTCCGAGCATCTCATACACGGCATCGGTCTTTAACGCGCCGTTGCCATAGGCGATGGCCTGATCGAGCAGGCTCAAAGCATCCCGCATACTGCCTTCGGCGGCGATGACGATTTTGTCCGGCGCGCTGTCTTCGCAGGCGATGTCCTCGTCCTCTAGCAACTTGCGCAGATATTCCAGGATGGTCTGCTTGGGCAACCGCGTCAGGTTCAGTTGCAAGCAACGCGACAACACCGTCGCCGGTATCTTTTGCGGGTTGGTGGTTGCGAACAAGAATTTGATATGGTCGGGCGGCTCCTCAAGGGTCTTCAGCAGAGCGTTGAAACTGCTGACAGACAGCATATGCACTTCGTCGATCAGGTAGATTTTATAGCGCCCGCGGCTCGGCGCGTATTGCACATTGTCGAGTATCTCGCGCATATTCTCCACCCCGGTGCGGGAGGCGGCGTCTACTTCAATCAGATCGACGAAACGCCCGTCGTCTATCTCGCGACACGCGGCGCATTTGCCGCACGGGTTTGCGGTCGGCCCGGTTTCGCAGTTTAAGCACCGCGCCAAGATCCGCGCGATGGTTGTTTTGCCGACGCCGCGGGTGCCGGCAAACAAGTATGCGTGATGCATGCGCGACAACTCAATGGCGTTGCTCAGGGTGCGGATCACATGTTCCTGCCCCGCCACTTCGGCAAAACTTCGCGGTCGCCATTTGCGCGCCAGTACTTTATAGCTCACTGTTATCGTTTCAATTTGTTTTCGGGTTTCTTGCGCTAAGCGCGCCGCATCCTCGGCGCTGCCGGCGACCTGTGCGCCAATCGGGTTTGCAACGACCGGTCGCAGAGGCGCGCCCGCAAGAATCTGTCTATTATACTCAGCCTTTTATTTGCTTGCCAAAACGCGCTTATCATCGGGCAACCGAATCATCGGCGCCCGGTGCGACTGTCAAGGTTCTGCACTGACGCTTACTGACGCTTGGGGAATTCCATGCCGCAACGATGCAAGCGGCAAAGGCGATGTCGCATCTATCTCACGCACGGCGATAGCGGACATCCTTCGTGTGCCGACTCCCGCGAGGAGCGTGTCGGCGGGCGCGAGTCTTGCGAGGAATCGCTCGCGCTATCGCAACGGGCATTCAAGAAGGAGTGTGTCGTGCGAGCGTTGCGGGTTGCTTGCGCTATCGCAACGGGCCTTCAAGAAGGAGTGTGTCGTGCGAGTGTTGCGGGTTGCTTGCGTTATCGCAACGGGCCTTCAAGAAGGAGTGTGTCGTGCGAGCGTTGCGGGTTGCTTGCGCTATCGCAACGGGCATTCAAGAAGGAGTGTCGTGCGAGCGTTGCGGGTTGCTTGCGCTATCGCAACGGGCCTTCAAGAAGGAGTGTGTCGTGCGAGCGTTGCGGGTTGCTTGCGCTATCGCAACGGGCCTTCAAGAAGGAGTGTGTCGTGCGAGCGTTGCGGGTTGCTTGCGCTATCGCAACGGGCCTTCAAGAAAGAGGCGCAAGCGCAAGCTCAGGTGCTCCACCAGATGTATGTTCATCGTGCGGGCTTCGGTGTTGCCGGTGCCATCATAGTTCACCATGTAGGTGAAACTGGCGAAGTTGGGGGCGGCGGCGGAGTCTTCCGGGGGATAATAGATGAGCTCTCCATTTCGTATTGAGTCCCCGTTTACAGTGAGGTTGTCTGCAATGGCTACTGATCCTCCCAGGAGAAATGTGCCCCTGCCCGATGCTATGGTGGTGATTACGGGCACGCTTTTCAGAGCGCCGGTGGGATCGTTCGGGAACATAAAGTCGGATGGCTTGAACCTGTAGGGCGCGTCTGCGTCGGCGGTAATCGGCACACTCACCGAATTGGCTCTGGCGATGATGGCGCCTGTGGTGCACAGCGTGGGGGCATCGGCGTCGCCGCCCTCTTCGGTGCCTATGCCGTCGGTGAAACGGAGACAAACGCGGATGTATTGGCCGATATGTTCCCGCCCCGGTGTGAAGGCGTCGGCGGTGGCTCCGGCGATGTTTTCGTATGTGCCAGCCTGGGTGGCGGACTGTTGCCATTGCCAACTGCGTCTGTGGGTGGGGATGCCGTTGGGCTCGGTGATGCCGGCAGTGCCGGCAATCAGTTCCGCATCCTCGTTGTAGGCGACGCCCGATGCCGCCGTGACCGTCGGTGCGCCGGTGGCCGCCGTATTTGTGGACGGCACCAGATCTACGGTGATGGTGGCGGCGGGCCCTTCGCTGTTTGCCGTCCAGGTAAAGGTGGTATAGCCCGCCATGGGCATGTCAGCGCTACGGGGAAAATACTTTACGGTGCCAATGTCAGCAAGGGGTATATTCGCAATCGTTCGGCCTACAACAGTGACACCGCGCGTCAACTCAAACTGTCCGTCGCTTTGGAGCACCCCCAACGAAGTCGAGGTTATGCTCCCTGTGGCATTGGCGGGGGCGGTCTCAAAGTGTACGCTGGTCAAGGTATTGGCATTGCCAAACGGAAAATCACCCGCCGAGAAAGTATAACTGAGGCCCGCCGGCACATAGATGGTGTTGTTCTGCGCCACAGGCGCGCTTTGCGCTTGGGCTTGCGCACAGGCAACAAACAGCGCTGGCAACATCAGCAATCGGAGGCTGCGCCGTATCATCGTTGCCCGCCGATAGGGGGGGGGGGGGGGGGGGGGGGCTATATAAACAGTGGCGGAAGCGCCGGGGGTGCCAGGCTGGTGACGAATTATTTTGATGTTCATGATAAATCTCCGTTGATTAGCAGACGAAATATGCAACTATGCAACCGATTGCCTGCCCATGATAAATCTCCGTTGGTTAGCAGATGAAATATGCGACATGCAACCGATTGCCCGCCTATGATACACACTACAAAATAATTTGCAAGCGCCTGTATGATGCCATGACATATTGGAAACTTTGGGCAAATATTGTGAATAGAGGAGTATCGGACTTAACCAAACAGCGCCGGTTTTTCTTTTTCGCCCTGGTCTGCGCGGATGCGGTATTGTCCGCTTTCCAGTCGCTCGCGGGCGAAAGCGTGATATTCGGGGACCACCTCAAATCCGACATAATCCCGCTTCGCCATTTTGCTGACCACCGCAACCTGACCCGAGCCCATGAATGGGTCCAGAACCAGATCGCCCGGGTCGCTGGCGTAGGCGAGGATTTTTTTCACCAGTTCGGCGGGCAGCTTGGTCGGGGTCTTTTTGTCGCCTGTCCAGTATTCCCGCTTGATGACCCACACATCCTCCAGGTCTGCGTAAAGCATACTGCCGCCGTTATCGCGCCGCGCGCCCGGCGCAAAGCGGCAGTGCGGATTGAATTTCCGCTTGCGGTCGTCCTTGCACAAAAACAGGCAATGGTAATGCGAAGTCACAAACCGGCGGCGGCAAAACACGCCGAATTGATACTTCCAAATGATGTGGTTCACCGTGACGAATCCGCACTCGTCCGCGGCGACCAGAATGTCTTTCAGGTTGTTCCAGCCGGAGAAAACAAAGGCGCTGCCGGCGGGGCGCAACAGGCGAAACGCCTCGCGCATCCAGGCGCGGGAAAAGTCCGCGTATTCCGCCGCCGGAATTTCGTTGTATCCCTCCAAGACGCGCCCGTCTGTCCGGTTGTAGTTGGTGCGCGCCGCCTTGAAGTCAATCGCAAACGGCGGGTCGGTCACAATCAGATCCACCGAATCCGGCGGCATCGCGACCATTCCCGCAACGCAGTCGCCGCAAAAAATCTCGTTGCGCGGAGCCTCGGTTGCCGCGTCCGTCTCGTTCGCTCCGGATGACCGAGCGACCGCTCCCGCATGATTCCGATCGTTCATGCCCGCATTATACACGGCATCATCAAAGCAGAATGACCGCCGCCGGCGCAAGTTTTCCGGAACACGGAAGGGATGGAATGGCGTCGGTCGCTTATGCCGAAGGCGGCGTATCATAAGAGCGTCCGTCACCCGGCAAAGCAGCGGGGCTGTGGCGCGGCGCATATCTCGGGGCGGCGTCCCGCGCTTGTCCGCGCTTGACAATCTGCAAAGAGGTAGTACTCTGAGCGGATATTCCTTTGCTATGAATGGTTTTAACCTGTTCAAACACACTATTCGCTAATAACCGATGGCACAGACGAGTCGCGTAGTTTCCGGCATGCGCCCGACGGGGCATATCCACCTCGGGCATTATCACGGCGTGGTTAAAAACTGGGCCGAGTTGCAACTCGCCCACGAATGTTTCTTTTTTGTCGCCGATTGGCACGCGCTGACCACCCACTACGAAGACCCGGGCGAGATAGAAGAGCGTTCGTTGGATATGGTGATCGATTGGCTCGCGTGCGGCATCAACCCCGGCACCGCGACCTTGTTTATTCAGTCGCAGGCGCCGGAACACGCCGAGTTGAGTTTGTTGCTTGGGATGATGACGCCGCTCGGCTGGCTGGAGCGGGTTCCGAGTTATAAGGATGCGCACGAAAACGCGCGCCTGCGCACCTTCGGTTTTCTCGGCTATCCGTTGTTGCAGACCGCGGATATCCTGATCTACGGCGGCGATATGGTGCCGGTCGGCGAAGACCAGGTCGCGCATGTCGAGTTGGCGCGCGAGATTGCCCGGCGCTTTAACCATCTCTATGGTCGGGAGCATAACTTCGCCGAGCGCGCGGAGGAGATTATCGATCGGCTCGGGCGCAAGGATGCCGCGCTGTATCGCGATCTGCGCAAGCGCTATCAGGAGAAGGGCGACAGCGAGGTGCGCGATATCGCCACCGCGTTGATCGAGTCGCAGCAGAATATTACGATCAGCGATAGCGAACGCTTGCGCGGTTATCTGGACGGCTTGTCGCGGACGGTGTTGCCGGAGCCGCAGGCTTTGTTGACGAAGGCGCCGCGCATTCCCGGCGTCGACGGGCAGAAGATGTCGAAGTCTTTGCAGAATACGATCGCGCTGCGCGATACCGAGGAGGAGATAGAACACAAGTTGCGGACGATGCCGACCGACCCGGCGCGGATTCGGCGTACCGACCCGGGCGACCCCGAAAAATGCCCGGTGTGGGAGTGGCACAAGGTCTATTCCGACGCCGAGCGGCGGGCGTGGGTGACGGAGGGCTGTCGCAGCGCCGGCATCGGTTGCATTGATTGCAAGAAGCCGCTGATTGAGGCGGTGCAGGCCGAAGTCGGGCCGATTTGTCGGCGCATAACCGAATTTGAAAACGACAAGGGCACGGTGAAGAAAATTATCGCCGAGGGCAACGAGGCCGCCCGCGATGTCGCGCGCGATACGATGGATGAGGTGCGGCGGGTGATGAAACTGGCGCACTGAGGGGAGGGCACATTGGAAACGATACAAGACACGACGACAGACACTGCGACAGACAGCGGCGCGCAAGCGTCGCCGCTGGCGGTCATCGACGGCGAGGTCATTCGCGAACTGCCGCAAAACCTCTATATCCCGCCCGATGCGTTGCGCGTCTTTCTCGATGCGTTTGAAGGCCCGCTCGACCTGTTGCTGTATTTGATACGCGCGCAGAATTTGGATATTTTGCGGCTGCCTATCGCCAAGATTACCGGGCAGTACATGCGCTATATTGAAATGATGGAGGAACTCAAGATTGAGTTGGCCGTCGAGTATATGCTGATGGCCGCGATCCTCGCCGAAATCAAGTCGCGCACGCTGTTGCCGAGCGCTGCGGAGGACGAGGAGGGCGAGGATGACCCGCGCGCCGAGTTGGTGCGCCGCCTGCTGGAATACGAGCGTTTTAAGCAAGCGGCCGAGAATCTTGATACTATAGCGCGTGTCGGACGCGAACATTGCGAGTTTGAGATGGCGTGCGGCGGATTGGAAATCGCGCGCCCGTTGCCGGAGGTGCGGCTGGAAGATTTGATACGCGCGTTGCAGGAAGTGTTCGCGCGGGTGTCGGCCAGGCAGAATCACCGTGTCGCGCGCGAGCCTTTGCCGGTGCAAGATCGTATCGCGACGATACTGAGTCTGGTGCGGAGCGGGGAGCTGGTCGAGTTCCACAAGTGCTTTGCGGCGGAGGAGGGCAGCGCCGGTGTGATCGTCAGTTTTCTGGCCGTGCTTGATTTGCTGAAGGCGGGCATGGTGACGATGGCGCAGAGCGAAGCGTATGCTCCGATTTATTTGAGGTCTGTTTGATGGAGAAAAAAGAATTGATGCGTGTGATTGAGGCTTTGTTGATGGCGAGCAGCCGTCCGCTGAGCCCGAACGAGATGGGCAAGGTGATAGGCGACGGACAAAAGCCTGTGCCGCGCAAGGTGTTGCTTGAGGCGCTGGCGGAGTTGGCGCGCGAGTGCGAAGGCAAGGCGTACGAACTGGTCGAGGTGGCGTCCGGCTACCGTTATCAGACGCGCGCGGAGTTTTCCGATTGGCTCGCTAAGTTGTGGGAACAAAAGCCGGCGCGTTATTCGCGGGCGGCGCTGGAGACTTTGGCTTTGATCGTCTATCGCCAGCCGGTGACCCGCGCTGTGATCGAAGACATACGGGGGGTCGCCGTCAGCACGAATATCATCCGCGGCTTTGAGGACCGGGGGTGGATTGAGGTGGTTGGCCATAAGGAGGTGCCGGGTCGCCCGGCGTTGTATGCCACGACCCGGGCTTTTTTGGATGATTTCAACCTGCGTTCGCTGGATGAGTTGCCGGAGTTGCCGCAACTGCGTTCGGCGTCGGAGGTGATGGCGGCGAATGCCGAGGAGCCGCTGCCGACAGAAGGGAGTGCGCCGCCGTCGGAAGAGAGTGCGCCGCCGACAGAAGAGAGTGCGCCGCCGTCGGAAGAGAGTGCGCCGCCGCCGGAAGGGAGTGCGCCGCCGTCGGAAGAGAGTGCGCCGCCGCCGGAAGAGAGTGCGCCGCCGACAGAAGAGAGTGCGCCGCCGTCGGAAGAGAGTGCGCCGCCGTCGGAAGAGAGTGCGCCGCCGTCGGAAGAGAGTGCGCCGCCGTCGGAAGAGAGTGCGCCGCCGCCGGAAGAGAGTGCGCCGCCGCCGGAAGAGAGTGCGCCGCCGACAGAAGAGAGTGCGCCGCCGACAGAAGAGAGTGCGCCGCCGACAGAAGAGAGTGCGCCGCCGACAGAAGAGAGTGCGCCGCCGCCGGAAGAGAGTGCGCCGCCGACAGAAGAGAGTGCGCCGCCGCCGCTGGCGAGTTGACATGCTGATAAGATGACAAGATGAGTAGGTCTCCGCTAAACGAGCAGAATGGCAACCAGCCGATACCCGGCTCGGATATCATTATCCGCGCGCTTTCGGAGCTCGGGGTGGACACGATATTCGGTTATAGCGGCGGGGCGATACTGCCGACCTATGATGCCATCTTTCGCTACAACGAGGCGCACCGCGAGGCGGCGGGACGCGACAAGATCAATCTGATCGTACCGGCGAACGAACAGGGCGCGGGTTTCATGGCGGCGGGGTATGCCCGCGCCAGCGGCCGCCCGGGTATCGCGCTGGTGACATCCGGCCCGGGCGCGACTAATTCTGTGACGCCGGTGCGCGATTCGTATGCCGATTCGGCTCCGCTGATTTTGATCTGCGGGCAGGTGCCGCTGGCGGCGATGGGCACCGACGCTTTTCAGGAAGCGCCGATCATCAATATCATGTCGCCGTGCGCCAAGCATGTGTTTCTGGTCAAGGAAGCCGACAAGTTGGAGGCGACGATTCGCACCGCTTTTGAGATCGCTTTGAGCGGTCGCCCGGGGCCGGTTGTCATAGACATACCGAAAGATGTGCAAAACGACCAGTGTGCGTACCGCGGCAAGGGGGTGTTGACGTTGCCCGGTTATCGGCGGCGGCTGGAGCGCATCGCCGATAGCCGTTTGTCGGCACCGCACTGTGCCGAGTTCTTTGCCTTGCTCAAGCGCTCCCGTCGGCCGCTGGCCTATGTCGGCGGCGGCGTCATTCATGCCAACGCCGCCGATACGGTGCGCGCGTTTCTGCAACGCTACCGCATACCCGTCGTGACGACGTTGATGGGCATCGGCGCGGTGGACACCGAGGATGCGCTGAGTTTGCATATGCTCGGCATGCACGGCACGGCGGCGGCGAACTATGCGGTGGAAGATTGCGACTTTTTGCTTTCTATCGGCGCGCGGTTTGACGACCGCGTCGTCGGACGGCCCGATCTGTTCGCGCCGAATGCCAAGACGATCGCCCACATTGACATAGACAGCGCCGAGATCGGCAAGGTGATGAACACGCAGTGGTCCCATCACGGCGATGCGAAGACCGCGCTGGCGGATCTGATGGCGAATGACGACGGCTTTGCGGGCGATTTTTCGCAGTGGGGCGAGCATGTCGCGCGGCTAAAGAAAAAGTATTGCCTCAACTACGACCGCGATAGCGATGAGATTCAGCCTTATTATGTGCTGGATTTGTTGAACGAATTGATCCAGGGCGAGGCGATCATTACAACCGGCGTGGGGCAACATCAGATGTGGGCGGCGCAATATCTGGATTACAAACACCCGCGGTCGTGGCTGACATCGGGTTCTATGGGCACGATGGGGTTCGGTTTGCCGGGCGCTATCGGCGCGCAGTTTGCGCACCCCGACAAGATGGTTTTTGATGTGGACGGCGACGGCAGCCTGCGGATGAATATCGGCGAGTTGGAGACGGTTACGACCTACGAGTTGCCGATCAAGATTTTGTTGCTGAATAATTACGGCGACGGGATGGTGCGGCAGTGGCAGAAGACGTTTTTTAAGAATCGGTTTTCGGGCAGCGACAAATCGCTGTTTCGCAAGGATTTCATTCTCGCCGCGCAGGCGGACGGTTTCTCTTTTGCGCGGCGGGCGGAGAAAAAAGCCGAACTCAAAGCGGCTTTGCAAGACTTTGTGCGGGCTGAGGGGCCGGCTTTTCTGGAGGTGATTATCGATCAGGAGGCCGGGGTGTATCCGATGGTGAGCCCGGGCGCCGGTTATCAGCAGATGATTACGGGCGACTACATCGCCAGCCGCGATGCCGCCGAGGCGGGCGATGACGAAGACTCCGCCGACCCGATTCGCAGCCCGAATATGTTTTGATGGCTTCGGCGGCGCTTAACCCGGCGGATGGATCATGAGGACGGGCAAGAAACTGTGGTCGTTTGCGTTCGTAGCCGTCGCGCTGGCGCTCGCGTACGGCTATTCCCTTCTGCATAATCAAGTGAGCATCCCGTTTCGGTTGACGCACGCCGATGTTCCTGCGCGCGCGAGTTTGCGCGAGTTGCGGGTGGCGGATGACTATCGGATAGAGTTCTTTATCCCGCCGGGGGAGCAGGGGATGGACAGCCCCAGGCAGATTGCGGTCGCGGATGACGGTTGGGTGTTTATCGGCTCCTACGGGGGGAAGGTGTATGCGGCGAGAGACCGCGACGGCGACGGGCGCGCCGATGTGATTCGCACTATCGCGGACGGTCTCACTGTGCCGCACGGTGTCGCTTTTCACGCCGGCAGGCTCTACATCGGAACGGTATCGGCGATTTATGTGGTTGACGATGTGATGGCGCAACTGCGGCGGCATAAGACGACCGTTCCGCTGACCCCTTTGATCAAGGGCTTGCCCGACAGCGCTTGGCACGGCACGCGTCATCTCAAGGTCGGGCCGGACAATCTTTTGTATGTGTCGCTCGGCACGCCTTGCAATGTGTGTGTGCCGCCGGATGAGGAGTTTGCCGCTGTGATACGCCGTTACGATTTGGACGGCAAGGGCGGCGAGGTCTACGCGCGCGGCATCCGCAATGCGGTCGGTTTTGACTGGCATCCCGGCAGCGGTGAGATGTGGTTTGCCGACAACGGGCGCGATTGGATGGGCGATGATCTGCCGAGCGACGAGTTGAATCGTGTTACGCGTTCGGGGCAACATTTCGGCTTTCCGTATTGCCATCAGGGCGATGTGCCCGACCCGCAATTCGGCAAACAACGGAAGTGCTCCGAGTTTGCCGCGCCGGCGTGGCTGACAGGCCCCCATGTGGCTAATTTGGGCATGGCTTTTGATGCCGCCGGCAGGTATGCCTATGTCGCTTTGCACGGTTCGTGGAACCACAGTCAAAAGGTCGGCTATGCTGTGTATCGCGCGCGGATTGACAAAAACGAGGTGCGGGATTTCACGCCGTTTGTCGAAGGTTGGTTAACCGCAAACAAGGCGGTATTGGGGCGGCCTGTGGATGTCGCTTTTACCGCCGATGGCGGGATGCTGATAACGGATGATTTTACCGATGCGGTATATCGCATCCGCAAGCGGCGTTGAACTGACACCGCCCGGTCAGGTTTTGTGGCGGCGGTATAGCTCCCTGCGCGGTATCCGGCTCAGTTTGGCGGTGATCTTGGCGGCGGTTGTCGGCGGCAGATACGCGCCGAGCACATGCAACAACTCGTCGGCGGTGACGGTAATAGAATCCTTGGCTGTGTTGTTGTCGCCCGCAAGCAGCAGAACGAATTCGCCTTTATAGCGCAGTGTGTCTTGGTTCAGCCAAGCGATGATCTCGGCGATAGCGCCCCGCTTGACGGTTTCGTGGATTTTGGTCAGTTCTTTGCCGAGGCACATAGCGCGATCGGCGCCGAAACTCGCTTGCATATCCGCCAAGGCGTCGGCCAAGCGATGCGGCGCTTCAAAGAAGATCAATGTTCTGTCTTCCGCGCTCAATGTGCGCAGCCGCTTCAGTCGTTCGCTGGGACGCGCGGGCAGAAACCCTTCAAATACGAAACGGTCTCCGTCAAAGCCGCAACACGATAGCGCCGCGGGTATCGCGCAGGCGCCGGGCAGCGGGCTGACGCGAATGTCGTTGCGGTGCGCTTCGTTGACGAGTATCTTGCCGGCATCGCGAATCGCCGGTGTGCCGGCATCGCATATCAGCGCGATGGCGCTTCCCTCTTGCAGTTGTTTGATGATGCCCGCGCAGCGGTTTGCTTCGTTATGGCGGTGCAGGCTTTTTACCGCGGTCGTGATCGCGTGGTGTTGCAGCAACTGTCTGCTGGCGCGCGTATCCTCGCATAGGATAAGGTCGGCATCGCGCAACGCTTTGAGGGTTCGCAGGCTGATGTCGCCCAGATTGCCAATCGGGGTGGCGGCGATATATAGGGTTCCGCTCATCGTTACCGTGCTGTGTAGTAAAATAGCCCGATTATACTCCGCCGCCACAAGAATGAATGATATTCGTTGATGACAACAAACTGCGACTCTATTTTTGCCATGCCGTTTTGGGCTTGGTGTTGTCGTTTTTGACCGGGTGCGCCGAGTTCAATCCGGATGATTTGACGCCGTTGCAGAAGATACGGATGGAATGGGCGTATGCGCAGGCAGACAGCTTGCTCGATGACGCGGAGTATACGAAAGCGGCCAAGATACTGGCGGATGCCGCGTGGGATTTGCCGTCGCCGCCGCGCGACCGCATGCAGATCAAGAGCGCGCAGATATTGGCCGAAGGTAATTTTTTGCTGAAGGCGTTTCAGCAACTGAAACGCGTCGATGAGACGGCGCTGTCGCCGTCCGAGTTGCTGGAGAAGCGCATCCTTGACGCGCGTTTTTATCGCCAAGCCAATCGCCCCGAGAAGGTGTTGCAGAGTCTGCCGCCGGCAATCATTGGCGCCGAGGACAAGGAAGCGCAAATCCTCTCGTTTGCGATGCGCGCCGACGCCGCGCTTGCGACCCGCGATTATATCGGCAGCGTTGAGGCGCGGATACGATTAGACCCGCTGTTGAGCGATGACGAAGCGGATGAAAACATCACCGCTTTGTGGCATGCGTTGGTCGCCGAGAGCCCCGAAAAGATTGAAGACCGAATCCGCCGCGACGATGCCGGGCGCGCGCTCGACGCATGGCTTGAGTTGGCGCGCTTGGCGACGCCGCGGCAAGTGCGACGGGATGTGTTGGAGCGACGCTATGCGGACTGGAAAGAGCGCAATGCGTTTCTGAACTCGCCGGCATCGTTGCTGACCTTCCTGCGGCTGCGCTGGGATTATCTCGATTTCAATCCGCGGCGGGTCTCGTTGTTGCTGCCGTTGACCGGCGATTATGTGCGCGCCGGCAAAGTCATCCGCGACGGTTTTATGCGCGCGTATGACCAGGCCGAATCGCCGCCCGAGATAAAAATCTATAACACCGATCAGGCAAAGAGCATCACCGAGCTCTATCGCCAAGCGATCGCCGAAGGCACGGACTTGGTCATCGGGCCTTTGCTGAAAGCGAAAGTGGACGAACTGATCGCCGGCACCGAATTTAGCGTCCCGACAATCGTGTTGAACTATCACTCGCAAAAACATATCAAGCCGCGCGGCGAGTTGTTTCAATTCGGCTTGTTGCCCGAAGACGACGCGGCGCAGGTGGCGCAGAAGATGATAGAAAAGGGACATGTGTTCGGCATGGTTTTGGCGCCCGATAGCGAGTGGGGCGCGCGGATGGAGCGGGCGTTTGTCGAGGAGTATCAAAAGCAGGGCGGCGAGATACGCGACATCTTCCGCTACGATCCCAATTTTTCCGATTATTCCGCGTTTGTGCAGTCGGGGTTGCGGCTTGACGAGAGCCGTCGCCGCCACCGGCGGGCGGAAGAGACCGCCGAGCGCAAGTTGCGGTTTACGCCCCGCATCCGCGATGACATCACTGCGGCTGCGATGTTTTCAAACTACGAAAACGGCGTGTTGATCTATCCCTTGCTCAAGTTTCATTATGCCCATGATCTGTCGGTGTTCTCTACTTCGCATATCTATGAGCCGCAGAAAAGCAAACTGCTGCGCGAGTTGGACGGGATGGTCTACTGCGATATTCCGGCGGTGATAGACGGCATAGAGGAGACCTTTGAAAACAACAGCCATCTGCGCCTGTTTGCGTTGGGCGCGGATGCCTATCGCCTGAGCAGGCTGATTCGCCGGATCGCTTTGGGCAATACCAGTTTTGACGGCATGACCGGGCGGATTACGCTGCACAGCAAGCGCCGCTTGTTTAGAAACCTTTCGTGGGCGCGGTTTGAGCGCGGCCAGCCCGTGAGCCTCGGGCGCGGCTGGTGAAGGGCGCGCGCGTATCCGGTTCCGATGCGGAAGCTGTCGCCTTGCGCTACCTGCAAGGGCGCGGCCTGAAACTTATCGCGCGCAATTATGCGACCCGTTACGGCGAGATAGATTTGATCATGCGCGAGCGGGCGACGGCGGTGTTTGTCGAAGTCCGGATGCGCAAGCAGCGGGCGTTCGGCCACGCCGCGGAGACGATCGACCGGCACAAACGCAAGCGTCTGATCATGACCGCGGACAGTTGGATACAAGAGCATGAGTTCAAAGGCGATTGCCGTTTTGATGTGGTCGCGGTAGACGGCGGCGCCGCGCCGCGTTGGTTGCGCAACGCCTTTGAATACAATGGTGAGATATAATCTCCGATTAGCGGATTTTGAGTTATGAAAGACAGTTTATCGCAGATACGCAAAACTTTTGAAGCGAGCATACGGGCAAAAGAATATGCGGCGGAGGCGTTGTGCGAGCCGATTGCGCGCGCCGGCGATGTCATCATCGACAGTTTGCAACGCGGCGGCAAAGCGCTGTCTTGCGGCAACGGCGGGTCTGCGGCCGATGCCCAGCATTTTGCTTCCGAACTCGTCAATCGCTTTGAAACGGAGCGCGCGGCGTTGCCGGCGGTTGCGCTGACGACAGACTCTTCGACGTTGACTTCTATCGCCAACGATTACAGTTATGACAGAATCTTCTCGCGCCAAGTGGAAGGCTTGGGCGCGGCCGGCGATGTGTTGCTTGCCATCAGTACCAGCGGCAATTCAAGCAATGTAAACGCGGCCATCGTCAGCGCGCATCGCTGTGGCATGCGCGTCGTCGCTCTCGGCGGGCGCGACGGCGGCGCGATGGCGGGCGCGCTCGACGGCGACGATGCCGAGATTCGGGTGCCGTCCGATTCCACCGCGCGGATACAAGAAGTGCATCTGCTGGTGATCCATTGTCTGTGCGGTTTGATTGACCGCGCGTTCGCGGCGCAGCAGGAGGGGTGAAGCGGTGCCGGTTGCGGATACGGTCATCGATGCGTTGCGTTCTGTTTGTGATCGCGAGCGGGTGACGGATTCGGCGGCCGAATGCTGGGTCTATGGCAATGACAATAGCCAACTTCACGCGCCGCCCGATGCGGTCGTATTTCCGCAGAGTCATGACGAGGTGTTGCAGATCGTGCGCATTTGTCGCAAGCATCGTGTGCCGATTACCCCCAGAGGACGCGGCACCGGAACGACCGGCGCGGCGACCGCGCCTCTGGGCGGCGTGATGATTTCGTTTGAGAAAATGGATCGCATTCTGGAGTTGAACAGCGCTAATCGCACCCTGCGTGTGCAGCCGGGCGTAATCAACCGCGATGCGCAGACGTATTGCGAACCGCACGGTTTGTTTTGGCCGCCGGATCCCGGCAGTTCGGCGTATTGCAGTATCGGCGGCAACCTCGCTTGTAATTCCGCCGGGCCGCACACCTTGAAGTACGGCAGCACGCGCGACAATACGCTGCAAGTGAAGGCGGTCAGCGGCGCCGGCGAGACTTTGGTCTGCGGGGCGATAACGAGCAAGAGCGTGGTCGGGCTTGATCTGGCGCGCTTGTTGGTCGGCTCCGAGGGTATTCTCGCTGTGATTACCGAAGCCGTGCTCAAACTGAGCGTGATACCCGAGAAGCGGCTGGTGATGCGGGCAGATTTTGCGTCGGTGGCGCGCGCGGCCGATGCGATATGCGCGATCATGAGCCGCTCGCAGATGGTGTGCGCGTTGGAATTGATGGACGATGTGTGTGTCGGGCTGTTGCGCAAGCATTCAAGCCAGACTTTGTCGCCGCAGACACAGGCGGTCTTGATCGTTGAGATAGACGGCGGTCGTTGCGCCGCGGATGAGGCGGCGCAAGCGGTGCGACAGATTCTTGAAGACTACGATCCGGTCGCCGTGGCGGCGGCGGACGATGCGCAAAGCGCGGATGATCTGTGGGCGGCGCGCAAAGATTTGTCGCCGACACTGAGGAATCATAAGCCGCTCAAGATCAGCGAGGATGTCGTTGTTCCGGTATCGGAACTGACCGAGTTTGTCGCGGGGATACAAAAGGTTGCGGATAGCTATCGGGTGTGCATCGCTAATTTCGGTCACGCCGGCAATGGCAATTTGCATGTCAATGTGTTGTACGATCGCGGACAGGAGGAGGCGGCGCAGAAGGCGATTGAGGACGTCTTCGCGCTGGCCATTGCCAAGCAGGGAAGCATTTCCGGAGAGCACGGCATCGGGCTGAACAAGTTGGATTTTGTTTCTTTGGAGATCGAGCCCGCGACCCTCGCTTTGATGCATCAGATCAAGCGGGCGTTTGATCCGGACAATATCCTCAACGGCAACAAAACATTGCCGGAGCCGGCACCCGCCAGATGACCCGGTGGCTCAGGCACGGGAAGGAGTTGCGCAGGCGCGCTTGTTCGGTCAAATCTATGGTGGCAACGGCAACGCCAGATGACCCGGTGGCTCAGGCACGGGAAGGAGTTGCGCAGGCGCGCTTGTTCGGTCAAATCTATGGCGGCAACGGCAACGCCAGATGACCCGGTGGTTCAGGCACGGGAAGGAGTTGCGCAGACGCGTCTGTTCGGTCAAATCTATGGTGACAACGGCAAGCGCTAGATAACCCGGTGGCTCAGGCACGGGAAGGAGTTGCGCAGGCGCGCCTGTTCGGTCAAATCTATGGTGACAACGGCAACCGCTTCGTTTTGATCTTCAAGTTGTTGTATCACCGTGCCCCAAGGATCGACCGCCATGCTGTGGCCGTAGGTCTTTTTGCCGTTGGCGTGGGTTCCGTTCTGTCCGGCGCCGAGCAACCAAGTTTGATTTTCAATGGCGCGGGCGCGTAACAACACCCGCCAGTGTGCCGCGCCGGTAAGAGCCGTGAAAGCCGACGGCAGGGAGACGACCTCGGCGCCCTGTTCGCTCATCAGACGGAACAATTCGGGGAAGCGCAGGTCATAGCAAACCGCCATCCCGAGTTTTGCGAACGGCGTCTCCGCAACGACAGGTCGGTGACCGGCGGCAAAGATTTTTGACTCGTGATAGCTGGCGGCGCCGTTTGGCAACTCCACATCAAACAGATGGATTTTGTGATAGGCCGCCCGTTGCGCGCCGTTGTCGTCAAACAATATGGACGCAGCGGATACTTTGTTGTCGCTGCGCATATCGGACGGCGTTGTCGGTATCGTGCCGGCGACTATCCAGACGCCGAGTTGTTGCGCGACTTGCGCTATGAAATCTTGAATGCGCCCGCCGCCGGCCTGTTCCGCAATGCCAAGCTGTTTGTCATCCGACGACCCCATGCATGCGAAGGTCTCCGGCAATACGACCAACTGCGCGCCTTGTTCGGCGGCGGATGTGATCAGCGTTTTGCCGCGGTTTAGGTTTGATTGCACGTCTTCCCCGGAGTTCATCTGTATCACCGCGCATTTGAACGGGGTTCGTTTTGTTGTCGAAGTAGTCATCTTATTCTCTCCATTGCATGATGCGGTTTGAAAAATGTTTGCAGAGCGCGCCTGTCTGTCCGTCGCCTATCGTCGTGTTATCGATCCGAGTCACCGGCACTATATCCTTGGTGGAACTGGTCAGCCAAACTTCGTCCGCGGCAAAGAGCTCATCCTTTTTGACTTGGCGCTCAACACAGGCAACGTTCTCCCGCTCGGCTATCTCGATCACCGCCGCGCGGGTGATGCCGGGCAGGATGCGGCGGTTCAGAGCGGGTGTTGCAATCGCGTTGTCTTTGATAACAAACACCGTGCTCGCCGCACCCTCCGACACATATCCGTCGTTGGTGATGATGGCTTCGTAAGCGCCTTGTTCTTGCGCATCCTGTCGCATCAGGACGTTGGCGAGCAGATTGACAGATTTTATATCGCAGCGTTGCCAGCGGGTATCTTCGGTCGTGATTGCCGCCACCCCCGACGGCGCTTGGGCTGCCGGTTCCATCCGCATCGTCATCATGAACACCGTCGGGGTCGTCGCAAGCGATGAGACGTGGTCGCGCGGAGCGACGCCGCGGGTGATTTGCAGGTAGATGGCGAGGGTGCGCAAGCCGGATTGTTCGATCAGCCGGTCGGTCAACTGCCGCCATTGTTCGGCGGTGTGCGGGTTGGCGATACGGATTTCTTGCAGGCTATAGTCGAGCCGCCGCAGGTGCGCTTCGTAACGGAATATGCGCCCGCCGTATGCCGGCATCACTTCGTATACGCCGTCGCCAAAGAGAAACCCGCGGTCGAGCGGGTTGATATGACATTCGCTCAATTCGCAAAATTCTCCGTTGAGGTATGCGATCATTGAAACAAGCGCAGGAAGCTGTCGCCGATGCGGGAAAATATTCCCCCCTCGGGGACATCTTGCAGGGATATCAGAGGGCGTTCGTCCAGCAGCTCGTCGGCGAGGAATACGCGCACCGTGCCGAGCGCGGTGTCTTTCTTCAGCGGCGCGTCCGCATTGCTGTCAATGGTGATTTCCGCTTTCAATTTGTTCTCGGAATTCTTCGGGAAGGCGACATAGATGTCTTCGGCGATTCCGAGTTGCGCGTGATCGGTCTCGCCGCCCCAGACGCGTATTTTTGCGAGTTCGTCTCCGGCTCTGAGCAAGCGTTTGCTGCGGTAGAAGCGGAAGCCGTAGCGCAGCAATTCCGCCGTATTGTTAAAGCGTCTCTTGTCGCTGTCGTCGCCCAGAATGACCGTGATCAGGCGCATGCCGTCTTGTTGCGCCGACGCGGCGAGACAGTAGCCGGCATTTTTGGTGTGGCCGGTTTTCAATCCGTCCACCCCGAGGTTGCGCCACAGCAGGCGGTTGCGGTTGCGTTGGGTGATGTTGTTGTAGGTATAGCCGCGCTCGGAATAGGTCCGATAGTGGCCGGGAAAATCCATAATCAGCGCCCGGCTCAGCAATGCCATATCGCGCGCGCTGGAAGCATGACCGTCCGCGGGCAAGCCGGTGGTGTTCTCAAAATGGGAATTTTTCATGCCGAGTCTTTGGGCTTGCACGTTCATCAGGTCGACAAAAGCGTCTTCGGAACCGGCGATGTGTTCGGCCAAGGCGATGCTGGCATCGTTGCCCGATTGAATCACGATGCCGGAAATCAACACCGACAAAGGCACTTTTTTACCCGCTTCTACGAAGGTTCTGGAACCTTGCGCGCGCCATGCCTTGGCGCTGATGGTCACTTCGTCCTCTATGCCGACTATGCCTTCCGCTAACGCCTGATAGGCGACATAGGCGGTCATCAGTTTGGTCAGGCTCGCGGGTTCGTAACGGGCATCCGCATCCTCTTCTGCCAGCGCTCGGCCGCTGTTGTAGTCCATGACGATATAGCTTTTGGCCGAGAGGTCGGGAGGGGGCGGCAGCCATTGATTGGCCGTTGCCGCCGACGGCACGAGCAAAGCCAGAACACAGAAAAGCCGTTTCATCATCGGTTCATCACCTTATAGCCGCGATAACCAAAACGGTCGAGAGCCGTCTTCGCTCGCTCCAGTTCCAGAGTGCGATGCAACGGCCCGATGCGCACCCGATGCAGGCTTTTTTGTTGGCGCGCATCGCGGGCGATAAATGCTTTCAGGTTTTTTGCTTTTAGTTTCTTTACCAGATCGTTCGCATAGGCCTTGCTGTTGTAGGCGGCGACCTGTATGTAAGCAATGTTTTGCGCGATCCGGTGTTGCTCGGCGGGGACTCTGATCACTTCCATGTTTACCGGCACGACGCCGGCGTCCACCATGTCAAGCGCTTTGGCGGCGGCGTAGGACAGATCAATGATTCGCTTGTGACGAAAAGGGCCGCGGTCGTTGACCCGCGCGATGACCTCGCGCCCGTTTTTCAGGTTGGTGACTTTGACATAAGAGGGCAACGGCAGGCTTTTGTGCGCCGCGGTCAATTTGTGCATGTCAAATGTTTCGCGGTTGGACGTCAGGCGGTTGTGGAATTTCTTTCCGTACCACGATGCCAGACCTTGTTCGCTGTGACCCACGCGCGCCGGCTTTACTTCGTAGCGTTTGTTCTTGACGGTGTAAAACTGTTTGTTGCCGTAATCGGACAACTTTTCGGGTTTGACGACCGCCCGCTTTTTGATCGGCGGCGGGAGCGCCGACGAGGTGACGGCGGTATTGATATGAGCGATAGTGCGGTTGCTCGGAACATTGGCACAACCCGTCGCTAGCGCGGCGAGCAGGGGGGCCAGAACCCCCAAGCGCAACATCTTCAACTCTGTTTTTGACATGAGCGTTCGCATCGCTAGTGACGGTTTCTTCTGATTTCGCGGCTCAACTGGTAAACCGCCATCGCGTAACGGCGGCTGTGGTTGTAGCGGCTGATGACATAGAAGTTGTGGTAGCCCGCCCATACGTCGATATGCCCCTCTTTTGCTTGCATTCCGATAAGCGAAAAAGTGTCCTCTTGCGGGCGGAAGTCGTGGCTTGTGATGCCGTAATGGCTGAGGTCTGTCAGGGATAACCACGGCGTCAGTTTTTTGTTGAGGAGTTTGTCAAGTTGCGCCCCTTCGAGGTCGACCCTTTCGGTAATCGGCGCATCGGGCGCCCAGCCGTGACGGGCGATGTAATTGGCGATGCTGCCCATGATATCGGCGGGGCTGTTCCACAGATCGCGCGCGCCGTCGTCGTCAAAGTCCACCGCATATGCGCGATAACTGCTGGAGATAAATTGTCCGACTCCCATCGCTCCGCCGTGAGAGCCTTTGATCTTTTGACATTCAAAATTTTCCTCGCGGCACAATAGCAAGAACTGGGTCAACTCGCCGCGAAAGAAGTCGCTTCGCCGCGGATAATCAAACCCGAGTGTGACCAGCGTATCCAGTATCGGAAATTTGCCGGTAATCGTGCCGTAGAAGGTTTCCACCCCAATCAAGGAGACGATGATTTCGGGCGGCACTTGGTAGTGTTCGGCTGCTTTTTTAATCAAGGCATCGTTTTTGTGCCAGAAGATGATGCCTTTGCTGATGCGCTCTGGGGTCAGAAAAATATCGCGATATTCGTGCCAGGGCTTGGCTTCCGCCGGTTTGTCCAGGGTTTTGATCGCCAGCGTTTGTTTGTTTGCGGCGCCGATAAGGCGTTCGATGGCGTCGCGCTCAAAGGCGTATTGCTCGACGATCTCGTCGATATAGGCGCGCACATCCGCGCGTTCCGCATAGTTGCCATCGGCGAGCGCAAACGGCGCGAAGGCGAGCGCATAGAGCAATAAGATATAAGTTTTCATGCCATTCATCCCATCATCGGGCGGTGTTTCGCAATGGCGGCCAAGATGCCAAATGATGCCAGCAGGGTCGCTGTCGCAGTGCCTCCGTAACTGAACAAGGGCAGGGTTAATCCGACCACGGGCAATAGCCCGCTGACCATTGCGATATTGACTATAAAGTATACCGCAAACGAGAAGGTGATGGTACCCGCAAGCAACCAGCAAAAATTATCCGAGGCGCGCATGGTGATGATGACACAGCGCGCACAGATGAGCACATACAGCAAGATCAATGCGCAGACACCCGCAAACCCCGTTTGTTCGGCGAAGGTGGAGAAAATAAAATCGGTCGAGTGTTCGGGGATAAAACCGAGTTGTACCTGAGTGCCGTTGCCCCATCCTTTGCCCCACAGTCCGCCCGAGCCGATGGCAATTTTTGATTGGATGATGTGGTAGCCGGCGCCGAGCGGATCGTTTTCCGGATTGAGAAAAGCCAATGCGCGCAGGCGTTGGTAATCGTGCAGCGTATGCCATACCCACGGCGCCGAAGCGAAGAGCGCGACGAATGCGGAGCCGATCCAATACCACGATATGCCGGCGAGGAAGAGCGCGAATGCGCCGCCGACGGCTATCAGCAGCGCGGTGCCGAGGTCCGGTTGCAACACGACCAGCGTCACGGGCAGCGCGATCAGCGTCATCGCCGCCGCCATGCGCAGCCCGCTGTTTTTGCTTTCGTACTGACCGGCGAGGATTGAACACACCATCAGCGGCGTTGTGATCTTCAGAATCTCGGACGGTTGAAAGCGCACCAGCCAGATGTCCAGCCAGCGTTGCGCGCCTTTGCTGATTTCTCCGGCTGCCAGCACCAGCAATAGCAAAACCACTCCGACGAAGTACAGGATAGGCGACCAACGGCGGTAGCTTGTGATCGGAATCGCCGCCAGGACAAACATCAGGCCGAAGCCGATTGCGAGCCGATTGGCGTGGCGCGCCAGTATTGCCTCGCCGTGTGCGCTCGCGCTGTAGATCGTCAGCAATCCGGTAATCGCTAACAGCAGTATCAGCACAAACATCGTCCGATCGACCGTGAGTCGTCGGATACCGTGCGGCAACGCGCCGTCAAACCTGTTTGCTTCACGGACTAACATCGCGCTCATCCGTCTGTGTGTTTGCCGCGATGGGCGCTCGGGTTTCAAAGTAGGCGTCGAGTATTTCGCGGGCGATGGATGCGGCGATAGCGCCGCTGCCGGAATTTTCACTCAGCACCACCAACGCCACTTCCGGCTCGTCTATCGGCGCAAAAGCTATAAACATGCCGTGATCGACCAAGTGTTTTTCTATCTCTTCTTGCTCCCGCTCGTCCTCCTCGTCCGCCATGGAGATCAACTGCATGGTGCCGGTTTTGCCGGCGATCGCGTAATCAAGACCCGCGTTTATCCTGTATGCGGTACCGTTCGGCTCGTGCACGACCCTGCGCATTGCGTCTACCACATAGTCCCAATGCGCGTCGCTTGCTTGCACTTTTTCGGTGTGTCTGACGGGTTGCTCTTGCCATTCTTTGCCGTCATGGATGGCTTTGACCAGACGCGGCACCACGCCGCGCCCGCGATTGGCGATGGCGGATGTCGCAACCGCCATTTGTAGCGGGGTGGTCAGGGTATAGCCTTGTCCGATGCCGGTGATGATGGTTTCGGCGGGCAGCCACGGTTCCCCAAGCGTTTCGTTTTTCCATTCCGGTGTCGGCACCAAACCGGCCGGTTCGGAAGGCATGTCTATTCCGGTTTTTTGTCCGAGACCGAAGCGCCGCAGAGAGTGTGACAACATGTTGATGCCCATCTTGTGCGCGGTGTCGTAGAAGAATACGTCACAGGATTGGGTGATGGAATCGCTCAGGTTCACCCAGCCGTGTCCTTCTTTGCGCCAATCGCGATAATGGCGTTCGCTGCCTTCGAGGATGTAGTGGGGCCCGGCAAACATCCGGCGATTGCGGCTGACGACCTTCTGCTCCAGCGCGGCGAGCGCGATGATCGGTTTGATCGTGGAGCCCGGCGGGTACTGTCCCGATATGGCGCGATTAAAAAAGGGCTTGAGCCGATTAGAGCGCAATGCGCGATAGTCGTCGTTGGAAAAAGAGTAAGAAAACAAGTTAGGGTCAAAAGAAGGACGGCTGACCAGCGCGAGCACATCGCCGTTGCGAGAGTCCAGCATGACCACCGCGCCGCTGTATTCGCCGAGCGCATCAAACGCCGCTTGCTGTAATTCGCTGTCTGCCGCCAGCAAGAGATCATGACCGGGCAGAGCCTTGTATTCATCGACCGTGCGGATAGGGCGGCCTTTGGCATTGACTTCTATTTTGCGGAAGCCGATTTTGCCGTGCAATGTTTCCTCGTAAGACTTTTCAATGCCGGTTTTGCCGATGTATTGTTGGGCGCGGTAGTTGCGATAGTCGATGCGCCGCATGTCTTGTTCGCTGAGCAAACCGACATGTCCCGCCAGGTGCGAGAACAGGCCGTGATAGGGGTAGTACCGAACGACCCGTCCGGTTATTTCCACGCCGTCCAAGCGGTGCAGGCTGACCGCAAGTTTTGCCACCTCGGTATCGTTGAGATGGGCGCGGAGGACGACGCTCTGAAAATCGGCGGTTTTCTTTCGCTTGCGATGGAAGCGCTCTATGTCTTCCTCTTTGAGGCCGATGATGGAGCCAATTTGTTTGAGGGTCGCCGGCAAATCGTCGATCAGCGCGGGGGTCAGTTCCAAACTGTGCACGGTCTTGTTGATCGCCAGCGGTTTTCCGTTGCGGTCGTATATCAGCCCGCGCGGCGCCGGCGCCGGAGCCAACTTGAAGCGGTTGCCTTCCGCCAGAGTGCGGTAGTAGTCGTGATTGACTATCTGCAGATCAAACAGATTGACAACGATCGCCGCGACGACCGCCAGCAGCACAGCGGTAACGATCGCCACACGGTTGGAGAACAAACGTTTTTGCAGGTATTTATCCACGCAGTGGATTCGCGGCTATTGCCCCGAATAGCGGGCTATGCAATTGCGAATTTCGGCGCACGCTTTGTCTTTGCCGGTCCAACCGACGACTTCGACCCATTTTTCCGGTTCCAGTTTTTTATAGTATTCAAAGAAGTACACAATTTGGGCGGTGAGATTCGCCGGCAGATCATCGATGGACTCGACATCGTCATAACCGCTGTTCATTCCTTTCAGGGGCGCCGCGATCAGTTTGAGGTCGCGTCCGGACTCGTCTTTCATGTCCAACGCATCCAGCGGGCGGCAATGTATGACAGAGCCGGTCAGCAACGGAGTCGGCGTGATGACCAGAACGTCGACCGGGTCGCCGTCTTCGGACAGGGTCTTGGGTATGAAGCCGTAATTAGCCGGATAATGCACCGGCGCATTGATAAAGCGGTCGACGAAGATCGAGTTGGTGTCTTTGTCGACCTCGTATTTGACCGGTTCCGAATGTGCCGGGATTTCAATGATGGCGACTATTTCCGCGGGCGGATTTTTGCCGGCGCTTAGTTTGTCAATGTCCACTCGGTTATCCCGTTTGTGTTAATCGTCGCACAGCGGTCACGCCGATTGTTCGCTCGCGGCGCCGTCCACCATTTTTTGCAATTCGCCGTTTTGCAGCAACTCCATGATGATGTCGCAGCCGCCGACCAACTCGCCGGATATATACAGTTGCGGGAAAGTCGGCCAATCTGCGTACTGCGGAAGGGTTTGAAATACTTCCGGGTCAAGCAAGACATTGACATAAGCAAATTCGCGTCCGCACTGTTGCAGCGCCTGCGAGGCGCGGCTTGAGAAACCGCACTGCGGTAACTGCGGCGTACCCTTCATGTAGATGATGACGGGATTACTCGTAACTTGTTGTTTTATTTTGTTCAAGGCGTCCAATGGTTCACCCTCCTTGTAGTAAATACAGGTTGTTTTGATTCTCTATAATTTAGCATAGTCGGCGATGCGAACCAAATACCCCCTCTCCGCCGCAGGGCGCTCGCGCTGTCGTAGCGGCCTACCTCAAATGGGGTATGCTCGCTCCCTTGTGCGCACCCTGCAACGCTCCCCTCTTCGGTACGCCGACGGGGATGGCGCGAGAGGGGAGTGTGGTTTATCCCCCTCTCCAGCGAGCGAAGCTCGCTGACTCTCCCACGAGGGGAGAGTATTGCTTGCCACAAGGAAGCGTGTTGGCGCAAGTCTTGCGATGAGATTGCTCGCGCTGTCGTAGCGGCTTACCTCAAATGGGGTATGCTCGCTCCCTTGTGCGCACCCTGCAACGCTCCCCTCTTCGGTACGCCGACGGGGATGGCGCGAGAGGGGAGTGTGGTTTATCCCCCTCTCCAGCGAGCGAAGCTCGCTGACTCTCCCACGAGGGGAGAGTATTGCTTGCTACAAGGAAGCGTGTTGGCGCAAGTCTTGCGATGGGATTGCTCGGCTGTCGCAGCAGCCTACCTCAAATGGGGTATGCTCGCTCCCTTGTGCGCACCCTGCAACGCTCCCCTCTTCGGTACGCCTTCGGGGATGGTGCGAGAGAGGAGTGTGGTTTATCCCCCTCTCCAGCGAGCGAAGCTCGCTGACTCTCCCACAAGGGGAGAGTATTGCTTGCTACAAGGGAGCATGTTAGCGCAAGTCTTGCGATGGGATTGCTCGCGCTATCGCAACGGGCCCTCCAAGAAGATGCGCAGCCGCAGGCGCATATCAAATCGATGGTCATGGCGGCGGGCGGAAGCCGCGCCGGCTTGAGTCCGACCATCGGCGCCGCCTTCAATGGCAATACTCACTTGTGCGCGTGTGTTTGCCATTACCGCAGCGGCCCCTCCAAGAAGATGCGCAAGCGCAGGCGCAGGTCGCCCCCCAGATGGATGTTCATGGTGGCGGGCGCGCTACTCTCCGTGCCATCGCTGACAGTGAATTTAAATGAGTCATAGTTTCGCCCCGCTTCCGCACCGTCCGCCGGGTAGTAAGCGAGCATGGAGATGTCGGACACAGACACCACGTTGTTTTTGCTCGAGCCGGATGTCAACAGCGCTTCGCCGCCTACCAACAAAGCGCCCTTGTCCGGCGCATCGGTGATGGTGATACCTTGCAGAGAGTCACCGGTGTCCTCGTCGGCAAACGGGAAGTCGCTCTTCTGAAATGCATGGGGCATCTCCTCGGTGGTCATGGTGGGCACGGACACTTCGCTGTCTTCGGTCATCGGCGCATCGTTGACATTGGCAACCCGCGCACCAGCGGAACAGAGCGGGCCCTCGTCGGTGTCTATGCCATCTTTAAATGTCAGGCAGACGCGGATGTATCTGCCCACCTGAGCTTGCCGCGGGGTGAAGGCGGCGGCGGCGGCTCCGGCGATGACGGCGTAGGCGCTGTCCGCCGGGGCGTTGCCGTTGGCGGGGGCGGCGGCAGATTCCCACTGCCACATCAGGGTTCTGCGGTCTATGCCGTTGCCATCGGTGATGTCGTCGACGGAGGCGGTCAATTCCGTGTCCTCGTCGTAGGCGGCGCCGGCAACCGCTGTCACCGTCGGCATGCCGGTTGCCGTTGATTGCATGGCCGACACCAGGGCTATGGTGATGACGGCCTCGTTGCTATCCTTCGCATCCGTGCCGGTTCGGACGCTGTACGTAAATCTGTCATAGTTCGCCGTGGGCGTGGTGGCATCCGCGGCAAGGACATAGACCAACTCGATCCCTCCTTCTTCTCCGAGTTGCTCAAATTCTTCCCTTGTGAATGCTGCGGGAACGCTCGTTAAAGTTGCAGCAGTAGCGGTGGCGGGGCGGCGGAGAGACAGCGTACCGTTGTCAGGCAGACTGACTAATTGCATGTGAACCAAGGCATCCCCGTCCTCGTCGCTAAACGGAAAATCATCCGCCGAGAAATCATAACTGCGGCCCGCGGCCACGGGGATGGTATTGCCCGGCGCCACCGGCGCATCGGCGACATCGGCGGTCGTGATGGAGGCGGAATAGAGCGGACCCTCGCTCTCGCCCAGGCCATCGTCAAAGGTGATGCGGACGCGGGTATGCATGCCCACCTGGGCCTGGGTCAGGGCGAAGGCGGCATCGGTGGCCCCGGTTATGTTGGTCCAGGCGCTGCTTGTCGGCGGCGGGGCCGCGCCATCGACCGGGGCGGCTTGCTGCCACTGCCACCTGACTGTGCCCTCGTCTATGCCGTTGCGGTCAAATATTATAAAGTTCGTGCCGTCATCGTATGCGGCGGTCAGCACGGTGTGCTGGAGTTGGCTGGCGCCCGAGGGGGTGATGGCTGGCGCACCGCCGGCGGGGACCTGGTTGGTGTCTGCCAGACGGATGTTCATGATGGCGGGGCCAGCGCTTACATTGGTTTCTATCTCTTCGCCATTGGCATCCACCCTAATATCGTCGCCATCGTCCTCCACCCAGAATCTGAACTGGGCGTAGAATGAACCTGTCAAATTATAGCGGTCGGTGACAGGCCTATAGCTGACCGTCGGATAGTAGGTGAGGTCGCCAGCCTCAAGTTGCGCCACGGTTACGGTGGTCGGGAGGTTGTTGTCGTTCAGGGTTCCGGTGCCATCCAGAACTAAAGTGCCGGTGCCCTGGGCGTTGCCACTGTGCGGGCTGGGTATAACGATGTTCACCAACGCATCGCCATCGTCATCGGCGAAGCGAAAGTCGGATGGCTTGAAGACATATGGCTCGTCGGAAGTGGCGTCGGCGCGCACCGCAACACTGCTTCGCTGTGCCACCGGCGCATCGTTGGAGTTGACCACCAGCCCCTCGGTGGTGAGGCAGAAATTTTCCACGGTGCCAAAGTCATCCGTATAGGTGATACAGCAACGGATGCGATTGCCGACATGTTTCTGGTCGGGGGTAAAAGACAGGATTAGTCTGCTGGTTTCGGTGAATATCCCGTCGCCGCCATTATCGGCGCTCCAAATATATGTGGCATTGTGGAGACTACTCAAACCGTCGGCGTCGTTTATGCCCTCGGGTATCAGTCCTATGCCCATGCCCTCTACGAGTGCGCCGGTCAGCGCAGGGGCGCCTTCACCGGTTCCCATGGTAAACATGGGGTTGTCGGGCGGATTATTGAATCCGGTCACGGCATCGTCTATCCGATGGCATCTCGTCTCGGAATTGGGGGTGGCGGCCATATCCATGAACGTGGCGCAGACCTGCAGATACTTGCCCACCTGATCCTGTCGCGGGGTTAAGGTGGCGGTGTTCGCGTTATTGGATCTGGTGGCGGTGATGTCGGTATAGGTGCCGCCGTTGGAGTCGGCCTGGCTCCATTGCCAAGTGGCGACGAAGGGGTCTGGCAACCCATCGGTGTCGGCTATGTCGCCCTTGGATGCGGTGATGGCGATGTTCCTGTTGGGGGCGCTGAGCTCTCTGGCGTAGGATACGGCGGGCTCACCGGTGGCGTTCTGCGCCTGTGCCTGAGCGCAGACAGCGAGCATGGCGAGCACAAAAAGACCGCGCCCGATCATCGTTGCCCACCCGTATGTGCACAGGGGGGGGGGGGTAGCATTAAAAACTTGTTTATTCATAGTATCTCTCCAAATGGCTTGTCTGGTGAATACGATTATGCCACGAGTGTTGGCACTCTTAGTGCTATGTACTCTATCACAAATCATAGTCTTCCTCCTGATGTTCGGTCTTGTCTAACAAATATAGTTATATCGATGAGTGCCGTACTCTTAGCATTTGTACTCTGCCACAAAGCGCAAGTTATCAAATTTCCATTCATGGGTAGCCTTCCGATAGGGTACTCTTATGTACTGCACTACGAGTATCGCACTCTATCACAAGCGCGAGCCCTTTGCAAGCGCCTGTTTGATGCCATGACATAGCGGACATTTGGGGCAAATATCGTGTGTGTCACAGGCGCTTGAAACATCGGCACATAGCGGGATGCGCGGCCTTGAAGCCTCTATCGGCGCAAGGGTTCCGGGGCTTGGTTCGTTATCCGTAGCAATGGCCGCAAGGTGGTACGTAGCCTTGAAACCCGTGCCGGAACGGGGCGTACGGTGCGCTATGACGGCGGGTCGCGCGCGCCCGGCGCATCTGATCGGGTGCGTCGGCAATCAGGCGCGCGCGGGCCGGCGAAGCCGCGCATGCCATGGCAACTGATATTTTTGCCCCGCGCATGCCGTGATGAGCGGCTGAGGCGGCAAGCGTCCATGCTGGCTTTTATGCCGCGTGTCTCCGATAATGTAAGGGCTTCAAGTTTTGGTCGCAAGACTCATGGTTGCCTCCTTTGTGGCGGAAGCAACTATTTTGTGGAAACCTCTGATGCCGTTGCCGATGTGTTGCTGTTGCGACAACTCGTGTTGAAGCCGGGAATCCGCAATGTTTCCGGCATGATTCAATATCTGTCTCAAGATGTATGTAAATATCACGGCTTTATTCTGTTATGCAAACGCCCCGATTGAAAACACCGCCGCCCGCTGAAGGCGGCGATTACAGACGCTCCGTCGCCGCGGGTCGGCAGTGGCATTGGCTTGCCGACGAGATAAAAAGCCGCGGGCGCGCGCTCGGTTTTGATGCGGTCGGCATTAGCGGGACGGATTTGGCTGCGGACGAAGCGCGTCTGCTGGAATGGCTTGCGCAGGGAATGCACGGCGATATGGAGTATATGCGGAAGCATGGCGCCAAGCGCAGCCGTCCGTCCGAGTTGATTGCGGGAACGGTCAGCGTGATATCGGCGCGGATGAATTATCTGTCGGCGGCGGCGCGCGGTGCCAAGGCGACATTGCGCGCGCCGCAGAAGGCATACATCGCGCGCTACGCGTTGGGCCGCGACTATCATCGTTTGATTCGCAAGCGCCTGCAAAAACTCGCCGACTATATCGAGAGTGTCACCGAGGGAGCGCAATGTCGCGCTTTTTGCGACAGCGCGCCGGTGTTGGAGAAACCGCTGTCACAAAAAGCGGGCATCGCGTGGATGGGCAAGCATACGGTCATGATCGATCGCAAAGCGGGGTCGTGGTTCTTTCTCGGCGAGCTCTATACCAACCTGCCGCTGCCGGCTTCAAGCGCCGACACAAGGGATTATTGCGGTAATTGTCGGCGTTGCCTTGACGTGTGTCCGACGCGGGCGATCGTATCGCCGTGGCGGTTGGATGCGAGAAAGTGCATCGCCTATCTGACGATCGAACACAAAGGGTCCATCCCGTTGCAACTGCGGCCTTTGATTGGCAATCGCATCTATGGCTGCGATGATTGCCAGATTTTCTGCCCGTGGAATCACCGCGTACAACACGCTCGCGAGCCGGATTTTAATCCGCGCCACGGAATGGATGACGCAGACTTGCTGGAGTTGTTTGCTTGGAGCAAATGGCAGTTTGAACGCCGCTTTGAAGGCTCGCCGATTCGCCGGCTCGGTTATGAATGTTGGTTGCGCAATATTGCGGTGGCGATAGGCAACGCGCCCTATAGCGAGAAGCATGTCAGGGCCTTGGCGGCCCGCCGTTGTGATCCGTCGCCTCTGGTGGCCGAACATGTGCGTTGGGCTTTGCGCGAGCAACTCGGCAAATGCCGTCAATCGGGTCGCAATGACGGTCGCGGGCGGGCTTACTTGTAATAGCGGCCGATCAGCGCGTTCGTCGATGCGTCAAAAGCGGTTGTCTCCGCCTCCTCTTGCAAGGTCTTAAACAGCTCGGCGGAGAGCGCTTTGCCCGCCGCAACCCCCCATTGATCAAAGGGGTTTATATTCCAAATGACCGCGTTGCAAAAGACCTTGTGTTCGTAGAGCGCTATCAGCGCGCCGAGCGTCTCGGGGGTGAGTTCCCGCATCAGCAAGGCGGTGTTGGGGCGGTTGCCCGGCAGGTGTTTTTGCGGGTCGGGATCATCGCGCCCGTTCATGAGCAGGTGCGACTGCGCCAGAAAGTTGGCATACAGTTGTTCGCGGGCCTCGCCTTGTTGCGCGCTTGCGATAAAATCAATCGGTATGAATTGCGTGCCTTGATGCAACAGTTGCCCGAAGGAATGCTGCCCCTCAAGCGCCATGCCTCCCCACACCACCGGCGCGGTCGAATAGTTCAGCGCTTCGCCGTCGCGGGAAACCCGTTTGCCGTTGCTTTCCATCTCCAGTTGCTGGAGATAGACAGGGAATAGTTCCAGTTGTCGTATGTAACTCAATACGGCGCGGCTCTGCGCGCCAAAAAAATTGCCATACCAGATATCTAACAACGACAGGATGACCGGAATATTCTGTCGCAACGGTCTGCTGCAAAAGTGGTCGTCCATTTGTTTGGCGCCGGCGAGCAGAGCGGCAAAGGCATCCATGCCGGCGTGTATTGCGAAGGGCAGTCCGGCGGCGGAGCACAGCGAATAGCGTCCGCCTACCGTCGCCGGAATCAGAAAGCGGTTTTCCGCCAAGATACCCGATCGAGCGACAGCCTCCGCGCTGCCGGATATTGCGATGAAGTGTTGGGCGACACTTTGCGGCGCGCCGCCGACCCATTCTCTGGCATAGCGCGCATTGGCCTTTGATTCCCAACTGGAAAAGCTTTTGGAGGTGACGACGAACAGGGTCCGCTCGGGGTCCAAATGCGCCAATAAGTCCTGCAATTCGTTGCCGCCGACAGCGGCGACAAAATGCACCCGCACCCGGCTGTCCCCGGTTGCGATGGCGCGACAGGCCATCGCGCAACCGATATGTGATCCGCCGATGCCGATGCAGACCACATCGCGTATCGGCTTGCCGCTGTGCCCGAGTTTTTCGCCGGCGCGCAATGTCCGGCTGAGTTGCCGCAGCCGTGACAAAGTGTCTCTGTGTTGCGCCGTCGCCGGTTGGCTGCGCATCTGCGTATGGGTGGCGCCGCGTTGTTCGCTGGCATTGACTTTTTCGCCGCCGAATAATTTATGCCGCCACGCTTCCAGCCCGGCTTGCTCCGCCAGCGCGATCAAAAGATCCATGGTTTCGTCCAGCGCTCTGTTTTTTGAATAGTCGACGAGCAGACCGCAGTCTTGGATAACGAATTTTTTCGCTCTGGCGGGATCTGCGGCAAACATGGCGCGCATGTGCAAGGACGAAACCGAGCGGTAATGCTTGCGCAAAGCATCTGTGCGCGGGGAATTCAAAGCGGGAATGTTTTGCATACAAATATAATACCCTAAGCAAGGCAAATAGACATTGTTTCGGCGTTATCATCCCTTTGCAACGCAACGATAGTCGGTCGCAAGGCGGCGGGTGTTTTGCAAGAGCAAAACAAGATTTGGTAAAATGAGCAGTTAGTCATAAGAACTTGAACTGATAACAAAATGAAACATACCGACGCCAGGGCGGACAAACGCCTCCGCACCCGTGTCAAACTACTCGGCAAACTACTCGGCAATGTCATCCGCGAGCAGGGCGGCGAAGAGGCTTTTCGCACCGTCGAATTTCTCCGCCGCGGGTTTGTCGCCTTGAGCAAAAACAACGACGACAGGCAACGCCGTCGCTTGGCAGAGTTTATTGCGCGCATGGATACGGGCACGACCGAGACGGTTGTGCGGGCTTTTTCGACCTATTTCAATCTGATCAATGTCGCGGAAGAAATTGCGCAACACGGTCGCGCGGATCAGGCGCACCAAGACAACTCCATATTTGTCGATGTGAAATCGTTCAAAGCCGTTTTGCAGTCTTTCAAAAGCGCTCAGTTGAAAGCATCGCAGGTGCAATTATTGTTTAACCAGCTTTGCTATATGCCGGTGTTTACCGCGCACCCGACCGAAGCGAGACGGCGCACGACGATGCAGCTCACAGGGCGGATTCTGAGCATGTTGAACCGCTTGGAGCGCACGAACAAGGCCGACGAGAAGCGGGACATATCGGAAGCGCTTCAGTGCCTGATACAAGTATTGTGGAAGACCGATGAGATGCGTCTGAGCAAGCCGACTGTGGAAGCCGAAGTGGTGAACGGGCTGTATTATTTCACCAACTCCTTGTTTGAGTCGGTGCCGAAGACCTACCGCGATCTGGAAGAAGCCGCGAACGAAGTATACCCCGATGAGGATATACATGTGCCCGGATTTATCCGCTTCGGTTCGTGGATCGGCGGCGATCGCGATGGCAACCCGCACGTTGTCGCAAAGGTCACCCGCAAGACAGTCCGCTTACAGAGCGAGGTGGTGTTGAGCGAATACATCAGACGCCTTGACGTGTTGATCGGCGAATTGACTTATTCCGGCAGTTTTGTCGCCCCGTCCGAAAACTTCATCCTGTTACAAGAAAAAGACCGCGAGTTGGCGCGCTTTGCGTTTTCTGACAAGCCGATCGATTTCATCAAAGAGCCTTACCGCAGAAAGTTGGCGGTGATGCGCTTTCGGTTGCAGATCACATTGGATTTGAACAACGGTCGGATGCGGGCGCGGACGCAACAATATGCGTACAAGCGCGCGCATGAATTCCTTGACGAATTGCGGGTGATAGACGAATCTTTGCGCAGCCACGGGGATGCGCGCATCGCCGACGGCAATTTGCGCGACTTGATCCGGCTGGTCGAAACGTTCGGCTTTCATTTGATGCAGTTGGATATGCGCGAAGAATCCGGGCGGCACGCGATGGCCGTGACCGAGATTATGCGACAGTGGGCGGAGGGAGACTACGCGGCGATGTCTCCCGAGCAACGCGCCGAGCTTCTGACGCGCAAGTTGCAAGACGACGCATTGCCGGCGCTGAATGTTCCCGATTTGAGCAAAGATGCTCGGCGCGTGTTGTCGGTCTTTGATTGTGTCAGCGAGTTGCGCGAGACCTACGGCGCCGAGGCGATCGGCAACTATGTGATTTCAATGACGCACCACCCGAGCGACATATTGGAAGTCATGTTGCTTGGCAAATTGGCCGGATTGCTCGGCAAAAAGGAAGACGGCGATGTTTTTTGCAATTTGCATATATCGCCTCTGTTTGAAACGATAGACGACTTGAACCGGATCAGCGCCACCCTCGATTGCCTGTTTTCCAACCGCACCTATGACGATTTTCTCAAGGCTTCGGGCGGCTGGCAGGAAGTGATGCTGGGGTATTCCGACTCGTGCAAGGACGGCGGCATTCTGTCCTCGACTTGGGGGTTGTATCTGGCGCAAAAAAGCATCATGAGTTTGGTCGTCAAATACAATGTGTCGTGTCGTCTGTTCCACGGCCGCGGCGGCACGATTGGGCGCGGCGGCGGGCCGACCTATCGTTCCATCGCTTCGCAACCCCCCGGCACGGTGAACGGTCAGATAAAGATCACCGAGCAAGGCGAAGTGCTGTCGCTGAAATATAACAACAGTCAAACGGCGGTTTATGAATTGTCCACCGCCATCGCCGGTTTGTTGTGGTCGAGTCAGCACTATATGTTGCGCGACCGTTTTGATTTGAAAGAGCGACCGAAAGACGACAGCGAATACTTGGAGGTCATGAAGCGGCTGACCGCGGTGGGCGAACGGACATACCGTCAATTGATAGATGACACCGACGGCATTCTTGACTATTTTTATGAAGCGACGCCGATCAATGAGATCGGCATGATGAATATCGGGTCGCGCCCGTCGCACCGTCGCCGCAGCGATCGCTCGCGGACTTCGATTCGCGCGATTCCTTGGGTATTTAGCTGGTCTTTGTCGCGGCATACGTTGCCGGCGTGGTTTGGGCTCGGCAGCGCGTTGCAAGAGTATGTTGAAAATGAGGACGGCAAAGGGATGGCGGGGCTGCGCGAGATGTATGCCAACTGGTCGTTTTTCCATAACTTGATCGAGAACACACAGCTGGCTTTGGCGAAGGCCAATATGAATACGGCGAAAGAATACGCCGGTTTGTGTCAGGACGCGGACAAGGCGCGTGAGATTTTTTCGATCATAGAGGACGAATATGCCAAGACCGTCAAATACGTTCTTGCCGTCAGCGGTTGCGAACGCTTGTTGGAGCACGAGGAGCCGCAGATGTTGTCGTTGCAACGGCGCGCGCCGTACCTTGACCCGCTCAATTATATTCAAGTGAACCTCTTGAAAAGGCAACGCGAAGGGACAGCGGACAACGATGCGGACGGTTCGTTGCCGTGCATACTGCGAACGATCAGCGCGTTATCGCTCGGCATGCGCAATACCGGTTAGGCGCAAGCCGCGCCCGGCGCTCCGGATGACGGCGACCGCAATCTGCTAGGCAATCTTTGACGCTTGCAACGTGATTTTGTTTGCGCTGCGGGTGATTTTATTGTCGTCGTCCAGATAGAGCAAAGTCGGCTTGTGCAGGCGGGCGGCGGCGGCATCAAGCCGGACATAGGCGCATATGATCACCTGATCATGAACACTCGCTTTGTGTGCGGCGGCGCCGAGCAATGATATGACGCCCGAATGGGCCTCCGCTGCCAGCGCATAGGTCGTAAAGCGCTCGCCGTTGCTGATGTTGTAGATGTCCAACTGTTCGTATTCAAGAATGCCGGCATGCGTCAATAGGCGTTTGTCGATCGCGCACGAGCCCTCATAAGTCGGCTTCGTGTGCGTAATCCGCGCGGCATGCAACTTGGCCTTGAGAAGCGTTAATTCCATGCGCCATAGGGTATCTTTTTATTGCTTAATTGCAAGCCTTCGGTTGATGCCATGACATTATCGGACGCCTGGGGCAGATATTGCGGGTGTCATAGGCGCTAGCCTCAGTCCGTAGCATGCTCCCTTCGCGGGGGCATGAAACCATGACAGGTAGCCTATCCGACGAGCATTCAATGTCCGCATGTCGGTCGGCAACAGACCCTCCTCAAACTCCGCAAACAGTTTGTGGAACACAAACAACTGAGTTATTTGTGCTCTCATATCGTTTGTGCCTCTTATTACCGTGCCTCATTAAATGTTGTTTGTGTGCATACTCCCTGCCCTGTTTCATCCTCTCGCGCCTCATCACGCTCCTCTTCTCCGCCGCAGGGTATTCGCGCTACCGCAACGGGCCTTCTAAGAAGAGACGCAAGCGCAAGCGCACATCGGAAGACACCAGGTTGATGGTCATGGTATGTTGTGCGCTGGATGCCGTGCCATCGCCATCGCCGACGGTGAATCTGAAGCTGGCAAAGTTGGCGGCGGGGGTGGTGTTGGCCGGGGGATGATACCTGAGGGTGCTGATGACATCCCGGCTGAGGGAGGTGCCGTCGGTGACCGCCACCTGGGAGCTGCCGCTGGCTCTGGTCAGGGTGCCCTTGCCCGATGCTATGGTTTCAACTATGGTTACGCTGGCCAGGTCGCTGGTCTCCTCGTCCATGAATGGGAAGTCATCGGCCATGAAAATATATGGATTTTCCGCGGTTGCGGCGGAGGACACATTCACAGAGGCATCGTCGCTGGTGGGCGCATCATTGACAGCGACCACAGCGGTGGCTATCTGCAGGCATCGATTGTCCGTATTGCCGGCGCTGTCGAGAGTGTCCGCGCAGACCCGCAGATACTTGCCCACATTGGCCTGCAACGGCGTGAAAGTGCCACCGGCGTGAGCGTAAGTGTAGGTGCCGCCATTGGCGTCGGCCTGAAACCATCTCCAAGATGTGACGTGGACGTCGGTGGTTGGCGTACTGTCAGGGTCCTCAATGGTGCCCTTGTTGGCGGTGATGGGGGAGTCCTCAGTGGGGACGTTTATGCCGCTGGCGTAGGTGACGGCGGGTTCCCCGGTGGCGTTGCCCTGCGCCTGCGCTTGAGTGCAGACAACAAACAGCACTGGCAACATCAGCGAGCAGAGGCTACGCCGAGTTAGTCTTGCCCGCCCATTAGGGGGGGGGGGGGGGGGGGGGGGTAGTATTAAAAGTATTTTGGTTCATGTTATTTTGTCGGATCATAATCTTACTCCAAATAAATGTAGTTGTGCGGTATATGTACACAAGCTAATGAGGCACAAACAATACTCAATTGTTTGTGCCTTCTTGATGAGGCACAAACGGTATAAGAGCACAAACAACTCAGTTGTTTGTGTGTCCTTAGATTGTTGTTTGTGTGTTTTTAATCTAATTGTCTGTGGTTTCTGCAAATTGTTTGCACTCCATCACTGTTTGCGCTCCACAAACTGTTTGTGGATTGTTTAATGTTACACCATACCATAAATTCAGTCATTCACAAGTTTAATCGTTGCTCTCCTCCTCATGAATTTCGTTGCACCATATGGATTTCGTTGCACTATACCGCAAGTGCGGTCATTTGCAAGTTTAATCGTTGCTCTCCTCCTCATGAATTTCGTTGCACCATATGGATTTCGTTGCACTATACCACAAGTGCGGTCATTTGCAAGTTTAATCGTTGCTCTCCTCCTCATGAATTTCGTTGCACCATATGGATTTCGTTGCACTATACCACAAGTGCGGTCATTTGCAAGCGCTTTTTTATCAAGCCTCAACGACTGCCTCCGGCGACCGGTTGCGTCGTCGTTGCGAGGTGTCGCTATTGCCTGTTGGCTTTTGTTGAAGCCGGCAATCCGGAATGTTTCTGGCATTATGCAGCCTTCGGTTGCAATCGCAGCAGAGGCGGTATAATGGGCGAATGCGCGTAATACTTATATTTGCCTTGCTTGTATCTCCGTCCTTTGCCGACAAGGATGTCCCGCATCCGGTGACCGAAAGAGGGGCAGGCCGCTTTCAATTGCCGCCCGATATCAGCGCTTTCTCGGATGACCGGTTGCTCGCTATCAAAGAAGAGTATTTGGGACATCTGCAACGTTACCAGAAACTGGAAACCGATAAGGAGGCGCGTCAGGAGTTGTTTGAGGCTCTGCGTATGTATAACGAGGAACGCGCTAAAATTTCCGCAGTGATTCCGCAGTTAATCAAGGCGTATCAAGTCGATCGGGAGTACGCCGACAAGATGCGCGCCTATGCCGAACGCTTTGCGCAGATACACGACGAATACCACGATCAGGTGCGCAAACTGTCCGACTACAAATCCTATGATTTCAGGTTGGGCATTACGTATATATCGTTCCTGAAGATGTTAGAGGAATCTCCGGACCTTTACGGCAAGTTGCGGCGCGATATGGATGATGAGAAGTCTGTAATCGGGGGGTATGTCAAGCGTCTTGAAGCGGCATCCCAAGCGGTTGCGAGTGTGAGCGGTCAAATTGAAGAGATTCATGTCATACGAGAACTTGAAGTCGCGCTGAAAAGGGTGGAAGAAGAATTGCTGGCGCGAATTGCCGACGATTGATCAAGGTTCTTTCGCGCCGGCGCCGGTCTGTGTTGTCAGCTTTCTTGCGATATCAAAGACGGCATCCGCATCGAGCGCCCGATCATTGTCATCAAACAGCGCCTTGATACAGGCGCGCTGTAACTTGAGCTTCAAGGCTCCGATTCCAAGGCCGCCAAAAACCATCTTGCCATCGCGCGGCGTCGCATAGTCGCTCGCCTCTATGCCTTCAAACCCGGTCGGCGGACGGGTATTCACATCGGCGATTGCCCGGAGTTTTGCGAGCGCGCTCCACTGCGAACGGCTCGCCAGCCGGACGCCGGTCTTGCCCGTAGCGACCGCCATATCGGCCTCTTGCAACGCGCTTTGCGTTTGCTCGTCGTCGCCGCATTCAATCGGCGTCGGTCGCGTTCCGAACTCTGCGGCAATGGAATCACACGCCTTGCGCGCGCGCGCAAGCGTGCGCGAACTCAGCAGGACATTCTGCGCGCCGCGCTTTAGCATCATGACGGCGGCCCGCTGGCCGACCGGGCCGGTGCCGGCCAACACCACGGCGGTTTTGCCTTTGACCGGAAAATGCGCATCGAGCAGAGCGACGGCGGCGGCGGCGGTGGTGTTGCAACCGTTGCTGTCCAACATGACAGAGACGCGAAAGTTGGCAAAAAAGCGACTCCGCACGGCTTTGAATAATTTCTGTCCGCTGTCAAGGTCGCTGCCGCCGACAAATATCGCGGTATTCTTTTTGTGCTTCGCCGCGCGGGTATACATCGCGCCTTCGGTTAACGCCGCGCAGTTGTCTTCGTTGATTCCGGCATACTGGATCAGATGATCGGCGCCGCCGTCATAAGCAACGACCGCGTCAAACGAGCTAGGGATAGAATCGGTATCAAAATGTAGCAGCAGTTTTTTCATTTGTATTACTTACAGGGTGTGCCGAGAAGAGGACTTGAACCTCCACGGGGTTGCCCCCACTGGCACCTGAAGCCAGCGCGTCTGCCAATTCCGCCACCTCGGCAATAGTTATTCAGTGTAGAATGGCTTGCTGAAAGGGCACAATAGTATATGATGCCCGTTTTATGTCAAATGCGTTTTTCCCACACAAACCAACCGCGACGGACGACAGCCCGCATACCGACACGACAAGAAATCTATGATGCGCTGTGCGATAGCGCGTCCGCGCCGTTGCGGTTTGAGCGGATATTGAAGCTCTTCGGCTTGAAAAGTCCGGCTTCCCGTCACGCCTTGCTGAACCGTCTCAATGCCATGTTGCGCAGCGGCGAGATCACCTGCGCCGATGCCCGCTACGGCCCGGCGCCCGATTGCCACAGCCAATCTATCGAGGGGATTGTGACGCGCAAGGACGGCAAATTATTTCTGCGCTCCGATGCCGAAGACATTCCGTTGCCGCAGCGTCTTGCGCGGCGGCTCTTTGTCAATGACAAGATCCGTTTGCGTTTGGTCGGCGCGGACAAAGCATCGTTGCGCCCGGTTGCGGCGGAAGTGTCCGAGCGCAGCCACGAGATAATCGGAGTGTTTCGCGCGCGCGACAGCGTCGTTGTTTCGCTGCAAGACGACACGCCGATACGCGTTGACAAAAAGGCCGCCCAAGGCATCGCCGACGGCGCGACGGTGGCGGCAAAATTATCGCCGCCGACGTTTCTTGGCGAAGAGTTGGCGGCGGCATCGGTCGCGGTGCGCAAGCAAACGAATATTGCGGCGCTTGAGATAGATTTGGCAATACGCAACTTTGGTTTGCCCGAGCGCTGGCCGGATGCGGCGCTGCGCGAGAGCGAGACCATCGCCGACAAAGTGCGCCGCAAACCGTCCAAAGTCCGGCGTGATCTGCGCGACAAATGCTTTGTGACGATAGACGGCGAGGATGCCAAGGATTTTGATGACGCGATTTTGGTCGAACATACGGACGGCAAGACCTATCTGTCGGTTGCGATTGCCGATGTCGCGTCCTATGTCGCGCCGGGCAGCGCCTTGGACAAGGAAGCGTACCTGCGAGGGAATTCGATTTATTTTCCGGGCAAGGTGATTCCTATGTTGCCGCCGATGTTGTCCGACGGCTTGTGTTCCTTGCGCCCGGGCGAAGATCGGCTTGCCATGGTGTGCGCGATGTGCCTGTCATCGGACGGCGAACTGGGCGACTATCGGATTTTCCCGGCGGTAATTCGTTCGCATGCGCGGCTGACATACGGGAATGTCGCGGCCTTTCTGGCCAGGAAAGGGGCATTGCGCGATGCCCCTCGCGGTGTGGCGACGATGCTGCGCAACGCCTATAAACTTTGGCAAGTTCTGCATCGGGCGCGGCGCCGGCGCGGCGCGCTCGATCTGGATGTGCCGAGCGCATACGTTGCGTTCGATGCCCAAGGCGGGTTTCGCTCGGCCGAGCCGCTCGTGCGCAACGATGCGCACCGCATGATCGAAGAGTTCATGATTTGCGCGAATGTGGCGGCCGCCCGTTTTTTGTCACAGCACAAAGCCGCGTATCTGCGCCGCGTACATCAGGGTTTGAAGGAAGACGGCTTGGATAGTCTGAATGACTTTTTGCGCGATCTAAAGCTGCGGGCGAAGGACGAGACGCCTTCCGATATCGCCGCATTGTTGAACGAAGCGGAAACGCACCAACACAAGCAACTGATACATCTGGTTATCCTGCGCTTGCTCGCCCGCGCCGTCTATGCGCCGCTCGATAGCGGACATTTTGGTCTGGCGCTGGAGAAATATGCGCATTTTACTTCGCCGATCCGTCGCTACCCCGACCTGCTGGCGCATCGCGCGATTCATGCCGCGTTGGGTTTGCCGGCGGGACAAAAGCACGGCGACAAGAGTTTGACCGACATCGGAATCCATTGTTCGGAAACAGAAAAGCGCGCCGACGATGCGACCAGAGACATCGACCGTTGCTTTAAGTGCCATCTCTTGCAGAAACATGTCGGAAGTGTTTTCAACGCATGCGCGCAGGGCATAACCGATTTCGGCATGTTTATGGAAATCGAAGGGATGTATGTTGACGGCTTGCTGCATATAAGCAAGCTCGGCGATGACTATTACCATTATGATTCCCGTTCCCAATCGTTGCGAGGGGAGCGCAACGGCGCGGTCTATCGTTTGGGATCACGGATGAAAGTGCGCATTGTCCGGGTGGACCCCGCTAAGCGGGAAGTGGACATAGTGCCCGCGAATCAGAGCGCCCGGCGCGGGAGAAAGCGCTAGTTCATATCCGTTGTTTTCTTTGGGCATAAAACCGAAGGCGAATCATGCCAGAAACATTGCGGGTTGCCGGCTTCAAGCCGCAATAGCAAGCCATCGCCGCCGATAGCCAAGATTTCCATATAAATAGCCGCTTCCGCCGCAAAAGAGGCGGCTATCAGTGATAAGGCCAAAGCGCGAAGCCTTGCCCTGTGTGCCCAATATGTCACGGCATCCTACAGGCGCTTGCAAATAACTTGCACTGTGGTATAGTGCGGTTTAGAAAGGATGGTCGGAGACGCTGGCGCTGTTTTTCTTGCAAAAGGCTTGCGCTTTGCAGCAGACTGCGGCATACGGTGCTAAGAGCACCGACGTATAACTTGTATTTACCGGAGATAAACCATGAGGAGTAATAGCATGAATCGACAGACTTCTAATACTTCCCCCTCAAGCAGGCGGAAGATCTTGCATTTGCAGGCATGTAGTGCGAAGCAAAAAACGTTAATACTACCCCCCCCCCCCCCCCCGCTATGTAAATAAGGGGATTGCGGGCGTTTCGCCGTCTCGCCTCTTCACCCGTTTTTTATCACCCGCATATCGCAACCCGCCATCCGCCGTAGCGCGGCTGCGTTGCCCGGCTGTGCCCGGTCTGCGGCTTTCGCTATGGCGGCGATTTGTGGCGCTCTTTGCGCCCGCACGGGCGGCGGCGCCGACCGACGGGGTTGCATCAAGAACTGCCATGCATTGCCTGCTGGCATTGTCCCTGGCATTGGGCGCAACCTGCGCCTCGGCCCAGACAAGCGGCATCCCCGCCGCCCAGGATATCAGCATTGATGCCGAGGTTTGGGGTAGTTCCTACGAGTTTGCTCTCAACGACTTTGCCTTCAAAAATGCGGATGGCAGCCCCACCACCAGAAGTGATTTCGTCGTGGAAATAGCCACTTTGCCTGACCGTGGCATATTGGTTAAAAGAAGCGGGCGGGTTATTCGCATCAATCAGGTGCAGAGTGCGATCCACCCTTCCGACTTAAGGGGAGGCGAGTCTTTGCAATTACTCTGGGTGCCTCCCTCTGATGTCATTTCCGAAACCCCCGGCTATACCAGTTTCACTTATCGCGGCTACAGTTTCAGGGATCCCAGCACCTACAGTTCGCATGGCACCGTCACCATCAATATGGTGGCGCTTCGCGAAGCGCAACAAATCGCCGATGGTGCGCCCACGGTGACGGGTAGCACGGGCATTTCATATGATGTCAATGCGCCGCTGACGGCTTCCATCTATGGCGTGACTGATCGCAACGGCATTGATACAAGCACCCTGGGCTGGAAGTGGCAACAGGCCGATGCGCCCGTCAGCGGTGTTCCCGCAGACAGCGCCTACATTGACATAGCGGGCACCATGACAACGGGCGGCCTCACCTCCGCCTTCACGCCGCGCGCCGCCCATGTCGGCAAATACATTCGCGTATGCGCCTCCTTCAAGGACCAGCACCCCATGCCGGAATCCGAGGAGCAATGCACCATCGGTCTTCCTGTGGAAGGTGCGTCGTCCGGCGCAAGTTTGCGTTTGCGTCTGCGTCTCTTTCTGGAAGGGCCGTTGCGGTAATGGAAACTTCACATAGGAGATATTTAAAAATGTTTGCAGTACTTACATCCATGCATCGCCTTGCGGGCATAGCGAGCGCTTCGCCGCATAAGCTTGCCGGTCGCTTTTTATCGCCCGCACATAGCAACCCGCCATCCGCAAAGCGGTGCGTGTCGGCTGTGCGCGGGTTGTCGCTGTGGTTGCGGTCTGTTGCGGTGCGGAAGGCAGGCGCCGGCGGCGCCGTAGCTGGATGCGCCATGCATTGCCTGCTGGCATTGTCCCTGGCGTTGGGCGCAACCTGCGCCTCGGCCCAGACAAGCGGCATCCCCGCCGCTCAGGATATCAGCATTGATGTCCCTGTTGGGAACCTTACCTACATCTTTCAGGAAAACGACTTTGCCTTCAAAGATGCGGATGGCAGCACTGCCACCAGAAGCGAATTCGGCGTGGAACTCATCACTTTGCCTGACCGCGGCATATTGATTAGAAGAAACGGAGGATTAATCCGCATCGATGGGACGAGACTCTTCGCTCCCACCTTTGACGCCGATTCTGGCAACAATCTGTTCTGGGTGCCTCCCTCTGATGCCATTTCTGCCGCCCCCGGCTATGCCAGTTTTGCTTATCGCGGCGTCGCTTTCAGCGATGTCAACGCCATAAGTTCGCATGGCACCGTCACCATCAATCTGGTCATAGACGAAACCTCGCAGGTAGCCGCCACCGGTGTGCCCGCGGTGACGGGCGGCACGGGCGCTTCATATGGAATCAATGCGCCGCTGACGGCTTCCATCTATGGCGTGGCTGATGACAATGGCATTGATACAAGCACCCTGAGCTGGAGGTGGGAAGAAGCCGATATCCCCGCCACCGGCACCTCTGTAGCCCGTGAGGATGCCTACGGCGATATAGCGGGTGCCGCGACAACGGGCGGCATCACCTCCGGCTTCACGCCGCGCGCCGCCCATGTAGGCAAATACATTCGCGTATGCGCCTCCTTCAAGGACCAGCACCCCACGCCGAAAGACGAGAAGCGATGCAACGTCGGCGTTCCTGTGGTCAATCCGTCGTCCGGCTCAAGTCTGCGTTTGCGCCTGCGTCTCTTTCTGGAAGGGCCGTTGCGGTAATGGGAAACACACTTTATGTACAAACCACATCGGGAGTCATACTATGAATAGACAAATTTCTAATACTGCCCCGCATTGGCGGGCAACACTCACCCGGCTTAGCCTCCGGTCGCCGATTGCGTCTTCACGCGGGGCGTCTGATTTAAGTTCGCATCATCTTAAAATTGCGGGAGGGATTTGCGCGGCGATGATGCTCGCTTGCGCATTCGCCGCGAACAGCGTGTCAGCGCAAACTTGTCCGCAGGGACAGGAAAATGTTCGCGGAACTTGCCGCAATGTTTGCGCCGACGGAGAAATGCGAATCACTTCCACAGTGTCGGGTTTCGAATTTAACACCGGTTGCTTTCCCGATGCGGAGATTGCCATTGTGGATGACTGCAGGGATGCGGGATGGGGGGACGGCACCGGCGACGGAGTCGGAATATTTTTTTCACTGGGGCTGTTGGGTTGCCAAATTCCGTCCGAGCTTTATGCCAGCACATCCTCGCGAGCAGACAGCCTCTGCTACATCCGAGGGGGCGCGCCATTATGCGCAGACATGTACGGCGCTCCGCCGGCTTTTCCGAAAGCCGCGGAACACCCCGATGTCACAGTAGGGTCCAATGCTTTCTTTGTGGCAAATTGCGACCGCAACGGGAATGTCCCCGGCGGTTATCCGCCGGACCGCAACTTGAACGGCGAAACCGAATGCAGTTGCAATCCGGGTTCGCACTTCGGCGAATATCCGAACTGCGCTCCGGGCCCGCGTTTGCGTCTGCGTCTCTTTCTGGAAGGGCCGTTGCGGTAATGGAAACTTCACATAGGAGATATTTAAAAATGTTTACAGCACTTACATCCATGCGCCGCCTTGCGGGCATAGCGGGCGCTTCGCCGCATAGGCTTGCCGGCCGCTTTTTATCACCGACACATCGCGACTCGCCATCCGTCGTAGCGCGGTTGCATCGCCCGGCTGTGGTCTGGCTGTTGCTTCCGCTGGCGCTGCTGTCCGCTCTGGCCTCCCCCGCGTTCGCGCAGTCGCTCAGCTTTGCATTTGATCTGAGTGATCGGGTAACGGTCACAGGCCGGACCATAAGCTGGCAGTTGCCCGCAGTTCGGCAGAGCGGCGCCTACGCCTATGCGCTCGCACCCGCAACCCTGCCCGCAGGGATGACATTCTCCGCCGCCACCCGGCAAATTACGGGCACAGTCACAGCCGCCATGGCCAAAACGGAGTACACATACACCGCCACCAACGCAGACGGCGGCTCGGTGAGCGGGACTTTCGCCATTGAAGTGTTTCAGGGGCCCACATGGGAAGCCAGAGTTGGCTTCTCCCTCGCCACAACACTAGCCACTCTGGCAGTAGCTCAGGACTTGGGGGGCGATAATCAAATTTGGCTGGCGGGCGAGGCTTTGCCTGGCATGTCGATCAACCCCGTTGGCGGCACCATACCATATGCCTATACGCTATCGCCCGCGACCCTGCCCGCCGGTGTGACCGGCGCAATAAACCCTCAAATTACTGACTGGTTTCAGTTTTCCGGAACACCGACAGAAGCCATGCCCACCACCACCTACACGCTGACGGCGACGGATTCGGCCAGCCCTCCGGTGTCCGTCGATTACACCTTCACCATCACGGTGGAAGCCGATACCGCGCCCGATTTTGGCGATGCATCGGTGGGCACCCGTATTTGGCCGCCCGGCACGACCGCAACGCTGGTATTGCCCGCAGCCACCGGCGGCAATGGCGCCATCACCTATGCGATCACTCCGAATCTGCCCGACGGCCTCGCCTTTGATGCCGACACCCGCACCATCAGCGGCGCACCCTCAACCGCTACGGCCGTCGCCGAATACACCCTCACCGCCACCGACGACGAAGGCGACACGGGCACGCTGACCTTCGGCATAGACGCGATGCACCCCATGCGCTTGCGTCTGCGCCTCTTCTTAGAAGGCCCGTTGCGGTAGCGCGAATCGCCGCCGGCGGCGAACATGATATTTGCCCCGCGCGTCCGATAGGTCACGGCAATCCTACAGGCGCTTGCAAATGATTTGCACTGTGGTATAGTGCGGTTCAGAAAGGATGGTCGGAGACGCCAGCGCTGTTTTTCTTGCAAAAGGCTTGCGCTTTAGCAGATTACAGCACTAAGAGTACCGACATTAAATAATCCGCAAACAGTTTGTGGAGCGCAAACAATACTCAATTGTTTGCGGCTTCTTAAATTGTTTGTGTACATAATGATTGTATTTACCGGAGGTAAACCATGAGGAGTAATAGCATGAACCGACAAACTTCTGATACTTCCCCCTCTAGCAGGCGGAAGCGATCGCATTTTCGAGCATATATCTTGAAATACAAAACCTTTAATACCCCCCCCCCCCCCCCCCTCCTCCTGTAGCCACTGAACAGCGGTTCAGTTGCCGCAGCCTTCGGTCGCTGACCATCCTCACTTTGTTTGCGTTGTGCGCTCAGGCACAGGCGGCCACGCCAGTGCCCAAGGACAGTAGCATAGATGTGTATATATCTGCCACCGCCACCAACCCGTACACTTTCAAGGCCGGTGATTTCCCGTTTGAAGATGCCGATGGCGATGCTCTTTCAAGCATCAGCATAGAGACCCTGCCCGATAAGGGTACCCTGCGGGTGGGCGAATCAGATGCCACCCAGTTCCAGCAAGTGACCGCCGCCGCCATCCCCACCATCACCTGGCGCCCCGCATTGAATCAGTCCGCAGGCAACAACCACACCAGCTTCACATTTGGCGTACACACCAGGGGCAGAAGCATAATGACCGGCACCGTCACCATCAACCTCATATATGTGAATTCTCCCGCCACCGGCGCCATTATCATTCTGGACACAGGCGGCTTTGCCCTGACCGACACCCACGCACCGGACGAACACGAGGCTCTGGCCGCCCGCGCGGACTCCATAACCGATGCCGACGGCTTGAATGTCAACCTGACCTCAAGCCAGCGATGGCAATGGAGCGCGGATGACGCGGGCAACGGCGTATTCGCCGCCATCGCCGGAGCCACCATGAGCACCTTCACCCCCCGGGCCGGGCATACGGGCAATGCCCTGCAGGTCTGCTACAGCTTCACCGATGACCGCGGCGGCATGGAGCAGGTGTGCGCCACCACTCAGCCAGTCGCCGATGTGAACAGCGCTCCGGTGGCCATAGACAACACCGTATCCGTGCCCTGGACCGCCACCGAGAATGCCCAATTCTCCATGAACCTGAACCACTTCACCTTTGAGGATGCCGACCATCATGGCCTGCACAGCCTCATCATAACCGCGCTGCCATCAAGGGGCACTCTTACCTTCGCCGGCGTCACTGTGAGATCTTCATTTCTGCCTTCCCAACTAAGCAGATCCGGTCTCGTTGCGGGCCGCCTCGCATACTATCCGGCGCCAAATGTGGCTCAACAGGCCGCCGCAGGGTACGACAGCTTCACCTTTCAAGTGGTCGACAATGGCCCCGGCGCAGAAGCCAGCAGCGCATCCGCCACCCTGACCATAGATCTGGTGGCCCCGGCAATGCAGATGCCAGCCACTGGCATGCCCAGCATCATCGGAGTTCTGGACCCGGTCACCGGCGGCTATCAGGAAGGCCAAATTTTGGCCTCTAACACAGTTGGAATAGACGACCCCAACGGCATAAACCAGCAGACCCTGACAAGGGAATGGCAGGTATCTGCCACCGAGAACGGACCCTGGACCCAGGAATCAAGCAGCTTATTGCTGCTGGAACAAAAGCATGTGGGCGGGTATGTGCGCTTGTGCATCAGCTTTGATGACCTGCACCCCGCCCCCAACAGAGAGGGGCCTTTGTGCACCATGGCTTTCCCCGTTGCCAACCTCGGCGACCAGCCAATACCGCAAGACCGCACCATCCAGGTGCGATTGGATGCCAGCATGGCAAGCCCCTACAGATTCACCGCAGCCGACTTCCCATTCGAGGATGAGGATAACGACGGCCTTGCAAGCATCACCCTGGAATCAATCCCTGCCGTCGGCACGTTGCGCGTGGGCGATGCCGCCGCCGTCGTCGGGCAGGTTGTGGATGTCGACGACATCCCCGCCATTAACTATTACCCGGAGCCCGGTCAAGCCTCCGCTGAGGGCTACGCCTCTTTCAGATTCAGGTTAACCGACGACAGCAACGACGGCGGGCGCAGTGACAGCTTAGGGGCTGGCACCATCACCATAAATCTGGGGGGGCTTACCTTGCGCTTGCGCCTCTTCCTGGAAGGGCCGTTGCGGTAATGCGAAACGCACTTTATGCACAAACCATATCAGGAGTAGAACTATGAACAGACAAATTTTTGATACGCGCCCGCGCAGTCTTGTAAGTAAGGGGATTGACTGGCGACCGGCAATGACCCGGTTTAGCCTCCAGTCGCCGATTGCGTCTTCATGCAGGATGTCTCATTCGCGGGAGAAGGCGCTAGTTTGTATCCGTTGTTTTCTTTGGGCACAAAACCGAAGGCGAATCATGCCGGAAACATTGCGGATTGCCGGCTTCAAGCCGCAATATCAGCGGCGCCGGCAGCAACGATTTCCATATAAATAGCCGCTTTCGCCGCAAAAGAGGCGGCTATCGGTGATAAGGCCAAAGCGCGAAGCCTTGCGCCGTATGTCCCATATGTCATGGCGATTCTACAGGCGCTTGCAAATGATTTGCACTGTGGTATAGTGCGGTTCAGAAAGGATGGTCGGAGACGCCAGTGCTGTTTTTCTTGCAAAAGGCTTGCACTTTAGCAGACTACGGCATACGGCTAAGAGTACCGACATTAAATAATCCGCAAACAGTTTGTGGAGCGCAAACAGTGATGGAACGCAAACAATTTGAGGAACCACAAACAATAGTATTGTTTGTGCTCTTATATCGTTTGTGCCTCTAAATACTGTTTGTGTACATAATGATTGCATTTACCGGAGATAAACCATGAGGAGTAATAGCATGAACCGACAAAATTTTAATACTGCCTCCTTTAACAGGAGGAAGCGATCGCATTTTCGAGCATATATCTTGAAATACAAAACCTTTAATACCCCCCCCCCCCCCCCCCCGCTATGTAAATAAGGGGGTTGCCAGCGTTTCGCTGTATCGCCTTCTCACCCGTTTTTTATCACCGACACATCGCGACTTGCCATCCGTCGGAGCACGGTTGCATCGTCTGGCCGCGGCCGGGCTGCCGGTTGCGCTATTGTTGCTGTCTGTTGCGGCCTCCCCCGCGCTCGCGCAGAGCAGCTTTGATGGCAGCCTACCGGATCGGAGGTCTGCCACAAATGTTAGCGTATTCTGGACTCTCCCCAAAGCTCTTCCGGAAGGCGCCTACACCTATGCGCTTGCGCCCGCCACCCTGCCTGCGGGCCTGACATTCTCGGCCTCCACCCGGCGAATCACGGGTACGACCACAGCCGCCATGGCCGAAACGGAGTACACATACACCGCCACCGCCGCAGACGGCGGCACACTGAGCGGGACTTTCACCATTGAAGTATTGCGGGGGCCCACATGGCTTCTGGGCGCCAGGTTCTCTACTCTGATGTCTACCCAGGAGTTGGGGGGCGATAATCAGATTTGGCTGGCGGGCGAGGCTTTGCCGGGTTCTTATGAAATCTTCCCCAGTGGCGGCGTTAGGCCCTACACCTATACCCTGTCACCCGCGACCCTGCCTGCCGGTGTGACCGGCGCAAGCAACGATCTTGGCTTTTTTGAGTTTTCCGGAACACCGACAGAAGCCATGCCCACCACCACTTATACGCTGACGGCGACGGATTCGGCCAGCCCCCCGGTGTCCGCCGCATACACTTTCACCATCACGGTGGAAGCCGATACCGCGCCCGATTTTGGCGATGCATCGGTCGGCACCCGTATTTGGCCGCCCGGCACGACCGCAACGCTGGTATTGCCCGCAGCCACCGGCGGCAATGGCACCCTCACCTATGCGATCACTCCGGATCTGCCCGACGGCCTCGCCTTTGATGCCGACACCCGCACCATCAGCGGCGCACCCTCAACCGCTACGGCCGTCGCCGAATACACCCTCACCGCCACCGACGACGAAGGCGACACGGGCACGCTGACCTTCGGCATAGACGCGATGCACCCCATGCGCTTGCGTCTGCGCCTCTTCTTAGAAGGCCCGTTGCGGTAGCGCGAATCGCCGCCGGCGGCGAACATGATATTTGCCCCGCGCGTCCGATAGGTCACGGCATCCTGCGGAAGGTATGCATTCCGTATGGTAGTATTAGCCCTGTCACGGGCTGTTTTCGGCTTTCTGATAAAAGTCTTCGCGTGATGATGCGGGTCAAGCCGATGGTAATACATTCAAAGTTGAACATATCTTTTTCATGGACGATAGCTTAAAGTTAGGCGCTTCTAAGCGCTATCCGCGCTTGCATCGCTACTCCGGTTGCGATCAGGGACTCAATCCGAACGATGTGTGCCCCGAGGCATTCGGGGTCATCAAGCGATTGCAAGAGGCCGGTTATTCGAGCTATATCGTCGGCGGCGGCGTGCGCGATATGTTGCTCGGCAGGGAGCCGAAAGACTTTGACATCGCCACCGCGGCGCGGCCCAAGCAAGTGCGGCGATTGTTTTCAAATTCGCGATTGATCGGGCGGCGTTTCAAACTGGCGCACATCTATTCCGGCAATACGGTTACCGAGGTGGCGACATTTCGCCGCGGCGTCGGCGATGCCGATGACATCGGCGATAGGCAAGCGCATCGGGTCACTTCCGGCGGGCGTATCGTCAGAGACAATGTGTACGGCTCTATCGAGGAGGATGCTGTGCGTCGCGATTTCACTGTTAATTCCATGTATTACGACCCGTGCTCGGACAAATTGATGTGCCACGAACAGGCGCTGAAGGATATACGCAATCGCTGCTTGCGCCTGATCGGCGAACCCGAGAAGCGGTATCGCGAAGACCCGGTGCGCATGTTGCGCGCCTTGCGCTTTTCGGCAAAACTCGGATTTAACCTTGAGGGGGCGGTGGGAAAAGGCATTACCGCGCAGCGCAAGTTGCTCTATGATGTGTCTGCGGCGCGGTTGTTTGATGAGGTCGTCAAGCTGTTTCACAGCGGCAGCGCCGAGAAGAGTTACCGGCTGTTGCGCCGCTATGATCTGCTTGAGATATTGTTTCCGTTGACCGTGGCTTCTTTCAAAGACAAAGAAATGGGCGCCCGTTACGAGCGTTTTCTGCAACAGATGTTTGTCAATACCGATGCCAGGATTGAGAAGGACTTGCCGGTGACGCCCGGGTTTATCATTTCCGGCCTGTGGTGGCTGCCGGTGCGGCACAGGTTGCGGCAGGCGGTTGCCGAAGGCGCTACGTCGCATAATGGCTTGGTGTGGGCGATACGCGATGTCGTCGCGCAATCGCATTATCGGGTATCGGTGCCGATGCGTTTGCGCGCGGTGGCGCGCGATATTTTGACGCTGCTCCCCCAGTTTGAAAAGTTTCAAAAAAAGTGCGTTTATCGGACGCTGGAGCATCCTCGCTTCCGCGCCGCATACGATATGTTTTGTCTGCTGGCACAGAGCGGGCTTGCGGATGTCCGTGCCGGCGAGTGGTGGACAGAGATACAAACCCTTGACGCGGATGCGCGGGAAGAGATGATCGAGCGGCGCGCGCAACGCAAGAAAAAGAGGCGCAAAGGGTCATGACAAAGACGACGGTTTGCGCCGCCATCGCCTTGGGCGCGAATTTGGGCGATGCGGAAAAGACGCTTGATTGCGCGGTCAAGCAACTTGCGCAACTTGAGGGCTCGGAATTGATAGCGTGTTCCGGCACATACCACAGCCGCCCTCTCGACCTGTCCGATCAACCCGACTATGCGAACAAGGTCGCATTGATTGAGACCTCGCAAGCGCCGCATCGTTTGCTTGATGCGTTACAAGCCATAGAAGCGCAACACGGGCGTGTTCGGGACGCGCATTGGGGCGCGAGAACCCTTGATCTGGACTTGATTACGTACGGGGATACCACGATGAACGATGACAGGCTGACGATTCCGCACCCGTGCGCTCACCGGCGGTCTTTTGTGCTGGAGCCGTTGGCCGAGATTGCTCCCGACATGGTAATCCCCGGCCGCGGCAGCGCGGCGATGCTGCTGGAAACAGCGAAGGACAACCTCATATATCGGAGGCCCGCCGATGGCGGATGAGCAAAAACCCGATTTTCGTTATATTGCGATAGAGGGCCCGATCGGGGTCGGCAAAAGCAGTTTGGCACAACGGCTGGCGCAAGACTATAAGGCGCGTCTGATTCTTGAGCGGGTCGATGACAATCCGTTCCTTGAGCCTTTTTATGCCGGCAGAAAGAGCGTGGCGCTGCCGACGCAGTTGCATTTTTTATTGTCGCGCGTGCAGCAACTCAAGACCCTGAGTCAAGAGGATTTATTTTCGTCCATGAATATCAGTGATTTCGTGATAGAAAAAGACCGTCTGTTTGCTTCCCTGACTTTGGATCAACAGCAGTTTGATCTGTATCAGATGCTCTACGAATCGCTGGTCGGGAATTATGTCAAACCGGATTTGATCGTGTATTTGCAAGCGCCGGTCGAAGTTTTGATCAAGCGGATATTAAAACGCGGACGGCATTTTGAGAGAGAAATAGAAGAGGGCTATTTGCAGAGTTTGAGCGCGGCATATAGCGATTTTTTCTACCACTATGACGAGCAGCCGCTGCTGATTATCAATGTCGGCGATATTGATTTTGTTGAGAATGAAATAGAATATCGCAACTTGAAGCGGGCGATTTTATCGACCAACGGCGGCAAAAAATATTACAATCCGTTGAAAACCGGCATAAGTTTATAGTGTTAGAGCGATGAAGAATTCCGATGATGCGGTAACGCTGCCCGCGCTGTTTGAGATGAAGCAAGCGGGCGAACCGATCGTATGTTTGACCGCATACGATGCTTCCTTTGCGCGGCTGATGGACAAAGCCTCGGCGGATGTCATTCTGGTCGGCGATTCGCTGGGGATGGTTGTGCAGGGCCATGACTCGACCAATTTTGTTTCGGTGAGCGATATTATTTATCACTGCCGCTGTGTCAGACGGGCGACCAAGCGCGCTTACCTGATCGCAGATATGCCGTTTATGAGTATCAGCACGCCGGGGCAAGCGCTGTATAACGCGCGCCGGATAATGCAAGAAGGCGGCGCCAAGATGGTCAAGGTAGAGGTCGATCAGAAAGCGCTCGGAATCATTCGGGCGCTAAGCGACCGCTCGGTTCCGGTGTGCGCGCATATCGGTTTGTTGCCGCAACAGGAATACCAAAAAGGCGATATGGGCATCCGCGGCAAGACACACGCCGCCGCCGCCGCCTTGCTTGCTCATGCGCAGCAATGCGCGGAACACGGCGCCGACATACTCCTGATGGAATGTATTTCCGCCGATCTGGCGCGGCAAATTACGCAGACGCTCTCGGTGCCCGTTATCGGTATCGGGTGCGGGCCCGATTGCGACGGGCAGATACTGGTGATGCACGACGTCATCGGCGCCAGCAAACAATGCCCTCACTTTGCCCATAATTTTTTGCGCGCGGCCTCCTCGCTGGAAGAGGCATTCGCCGACTACATTGCTGCGGTCAGAACCAAACAATTTCCGCCAAGCGGCTAAAGCGGTCTGTTTCCCCGGCGATTACGATATGTCAAAGCGCTCTCAAAAGCTATGATGCATGTGGCAAAAACAGTTGCCGAAGCGCAAGCGCTGACGGCCCCATGGCGAGCCGACGATCGGCGCATTGCTTTTATACCGACGATGGGCAATCTGCATCCGGGGCATATCAGTCTGGTTGAGATCGCAAAAAAAACGGCCGACAAGGTTGTCGTCGCCATATTTATAAACCCCCGTCAATTTGATAACGAAGAAGATTTCATCGCCTATCCCAAGACCGAAAGCGAAGATTTGAAAGCGTTGCGGGCGGTCGCTACCGACATGGTATTTATGCCGTCCGTGGAAGAAGTCTATCCGCCGGGGGGGGGTGAGATCGTCAGCGCCGGCGCGCTGGGAAAAGAATTATGCGGGAAGTTTCGCCCGGGACACTTTGACGGCATGGCGACGGTCGTCGTGCGTCTGTTTGATATCGTGCGGCCGCATGTTACGGTTTTTGGCCGCAAGGATTATCAGCAGTTATGCATCGTGAAGCAGCTTGTCAAAGACCGCGGATACGATATCGAGGTCGCGGAAGCGCCGACCGTTCGTACGCCGCAGGGGCTTGCGATGAGTTCCAGAAACAGCCGCATGACACCGGCTCAGATACAACGGGCGTCTGTTCTGTGCCAGACATTGCAAACTATCGCGGCAGGCATCCGTGGCGGCGACGCTATTGCCTCATTGATTGAACAAGCGACGGGCGCGTTGGAAAAGAGCGGCTTTCGCCCCGAATACATCGAAGTCAGGGATGCCGATACATTGTCGCCCGTCGCGACAACGGCGGCGCGGCCGCTTATCATTCTTGCCGCCGCCTGGTTGGGAAAAGCAAGGCTGATAGATAACTTACTAGCGGAGTAAGTGGATACTCTGTCATCGCTGTATCAAGCCATTGAGTCCTTCGGGATACATCGCGGCGGCTGGCTGTTTGTCGCGATATTGTCGGTGATACCGGCGCTCGTCAGCGGCAACATGTTTGTTTTGTGTTTGTCCGAAGTCTTAAACCGCAACGTGTCTTTGCAGGCGGCGCGGAAGCCTTTGCTGGCCAATTTTGCCGTGGCGCTTGTCAGTGCGTCGGTTATCGCTATCGCAACATATATGTGCTTGTAGGAGCGGCGCTCGTCAGCGGCAACATGTTTGTTTTGTGTTTGTCCGAAGTCTTAAACCGCAACGTGTCTTTGCAGGCGGCGCGGAAGCCTTTGCTGGCCAATTTTGCCGTGGCGCTTGTCAGTGCGTCGGTTATCGCTATCGCAACATATATGTGCTTGTAGGAGCGGCGCTCGTTAGCGGCAACATGTTTGTTTTGTGTTTGTCCGAAGTCTTAAACCGCAACGTGTCTTTGCAGGCGGCGCGGAAGCCTTTGCTGGCCAATTTTGCCGTGGCGCTTGTCAGTGCGTCGGTTATCGCTATCGCAACATATATGTGCTTGTAGGAGCGGCGCTCGTCAAACGGTTTGTTGCTCCGAATCAGCCGGAGCACTTTATAATGGGGCGTATCAACCGCTATGCCGGAGTAGCACAATCGGTAGTGCAGCGCATTTGTAATGCGAAGGTTGGGGGTTCAATTCCTCTCTCCGGCACCGTCTGTTGCGGCAAGACAAATGCAAAAGGTGAGTCGGTCTGTAAGCCGGGTTCTGTCGCGGACGATCATTCATCTGGGATCTGCGTCTCCGCAAACCTCAAGCAGTCTACCCGGAGGCATAACACGGACCATGTTTGCGTATAACGCGCGCCTCTCTATTTAACCTTGCTCCGGACGGGGTTTGCCATGCCGTTGGTGTCTCCACCAACGCGGTGCGCTCTTACCGCACCTTTTCACCCTTGCCCTGAAAGTCAGGGCGGTATATTTTCTGTTGCACTTTCCATAGACTCGCGTCTTCCGGGAGTTACCCGGCGTCCTTGTCCTGAGGAGCCCGGACTTTCCTCCGCAATATGCGGCGATCGCCCGACCGACTCCCTGTCAGGATAACACATCGATGTTTGAAGCGGGTTTTGGCGGCTTGTGCCCGACTCCATCCGGCAACAATGAAAGTTGTAAAGGCGCTGCTCAACCGCTATTTTCATGTAGCCATTGACGTATTGCTTTGCCGAGTTGCTCGGCGATGCGGGCGCACAATTCCGCGCAGGGCACTCGCGCTATCGCCAATGTCTTGTCCGCCCCGAAAGCACACCCATCCGCATAACGCCGACAGCCGAAGTTGTGACAGACACCGTCATAGCCGCGCTGTAACATCGCCTGTGCGCCGTGCCATGCGGACGCACAACCCCGCGCAGGGCACTCGCGCTATCGCAACGGGCCTTTCAGGAAGAGGCGCAAGCGCAGAGGAGCGCTCTCAAACTCTTCACGGGCATGCGTGCCAAACGAGGCGCAAGCACAAGCGCAGGGGAGCGCTCCCATACGAGTGCGGGCGGAAAGTTTTGCAGTAGTTTTCTCCCTCGCCGCATCGTCCTTCGCTTGTGGCTCGGACTCTGCGACTCCCGCGACGGGAGCGTCATGACAGCGCTCGCACAAACGCTTCTGCGCAGAAAAATCACGCGGTGATTTCGTGCTGTCAGACCGTTCGTCAGGTGATTCATGCCACCTGTCTAATAAGTTGAGCAGATCCCCTGAATGAGTGTTATTGTCCGGCAAAAGGTCATTTGACTACAGCCTTAAATTAATATTATTATACAAATGGAGATATGATTATGAAAAAATCTAAAACCCTAAAAGTGGGAGAGGTTCCGCAGGTTACTTATGAATCCGTCAAGGGCTTGACCGACGCAGGCTTTGACGAACAGCAAGCACACGCGATTGCCAACGAGCAATTGATACTGTTGCGCAAATACATGGACACTCTGGTAACGAAAGGCGAATTTGCCGAGTTCAGGTTAGAAACCCAAAAAGAATGGGAATTATGTATTTAACTTGACAGAGGTATTATTTCTCAATAATTGTGGGTTTGCCTTGACGGTCTACCCGCATGACAAACTTACGGTTTAAGTCTGCTTTTGTCGGTATCGGGCAATCTTTATCCTTCGGCGGTTTCCCTGCTTTAAGTAGTGCCGTAGCCGCTCTGTCTAAGTCTTTCTGTTTCATATTTGCATATCTGACTGATTAGATGTGTCATGCTCTACATTGTCTATTTCATACTCAAAGGAAGGATAGCACCACCGATAAATCTATTTCAAAGGAACCCTTTTTGAATTATCTACCTTCACCGAAACTGTAGTTATGCTGTGGGTGGTTTTCATCCTGTCAATTCCTTATAAGTAATCTGCTTGCCGTGCATACCGGCAAACAAACTGTTTAATCTGTCTTGGGTATCTATCTCACAATTGCCATCGTTAAGACGGAAGGAAAACTCATTGACATAAGCCCTGCAATGCTTCTTACTCCAGTTGTGATACACACCGCTAAAACCTCTCTTGAGTACAGCCCATACGGATTCTATGCCGTTAGTGTGCGCCATACCATTTACATATTCCTTCGCAGAATGATTAACCGCATAGTGGCGATTGGCAACACCATTGTATGAGGGGTTTTCATCAGTAAAAAGGGTAGAACCCTTGCGGACATTTTTATGTACGGCGGTCTGTAGTGTTTCCTTTGTAGTGTTCTCTACTGGCATGGCCTTTACTCTGCCTTTACGCTCTCGCATACCCAGTATAGCAGTCTTGCCAGCACCACCGCGACCCGCCCGCTTTTTCTTGTTGGGATGGCGGTTTTTCTCCTTGCCGCCGATATAAGTTTCATCTGTCTCTACTTGCCCATGCAGCGCCTGCATATCCCCGCCACATATAACCCGCAAGCGGTGAAGCATATACCACGCTGTTCTTTGTTGCACTCCAATCTCTTTGCTTAATTGCAGACTGCTTATCCCTTTGCGTGAAGTGAGCAGGGTATAGGAAGCATAAACCCATTTTCTGGCATCTACTTTATTCCGCTCTAGCGGTGTATTGGTGAATACATTGAAGTATGAACGACAGCTACCGCACCAATAATCGCCAGCTTTCTTTTGCTCTGTAATTTTGTTATCACATCCGCATTTAGAACATACCGGCTTATCACTCCATGCCAGACTTTCAAGGTATCGTATGGTCGCTTCATCGGTCGGGTATTGCTCCATAATCTGATATAGGCTTAATATTTCTGCTTTTCTCTTACTCATAGTCCTAATCCCCAAAGTGGTTTAACAACGAATTAAGATATAGGTATATAGCGTACTGGTATCTTTGTCAAGTTTCCTGCCTGACATAATCCGCCTCTGTCAAGTTAAATACATAATTCCCAAAAGAATTTGCCGAGTTCAAGTCAGAAATCCGAAAAGAAATAGCTGAGTTCAAGTCAGAAATCCGAAAAGAGATAGCTGAGTTAAGAAAAGAAATAGATGAGTTAAGAAAAGAAATAGACGAGCTAAGAAAAGAAGTAGTTGAGTTGAAAGTAATGATATCCGAGCAAACAGCAAAAATCACAACTCTGTTCATGATAGTCTCCCTTGGGTTAGCGGCTTTTGTTGTTACGGCGCTAACTATATTTATTGCATTTTTCACTTAGGTCTGTGCCGTATCTTGTTCGCGCCGACAGAGAGGGAGATGCTTCACAGACAGCGTTCCCTCTCTGGCGTAGCGCAGTTGCGCCGACTCCGCCGCGAGGGGATTGCTCGCGCTATCGCAACGGGCCTTCAAGGAAGACGCGCAAGCGCAGGCGCGGGCCCGGAGTGCAGTTCGGATAGTCGCCGAAGTGCGAAGCCGGATTGCATACGCATTCGGTTTCGCCGTTGAGGTTGTGGGCCGGCGGATAGCTGCCGGGGACTGTGCCACTGAGGCTACAGTCTGCAACAAAGGCGATTCCGCTGTTTTGGCGGACACGAGGATGGTCCTCCGCTCTTGGAAAAACTGGCGGGTTGCCATATAAGTCTGTGCAAGTGGGGACGTTTCCGTGTAAGAAGCAGCTATCACTTGCACCTCCTAATATACTGTGTGACGGGATGAGGCAAGACAACTCTAACGACGCAACGCTTGACCAGGACCAACCCGCGTCTTCACAGTCCTCCAGAATTGGAATTAGGGCATCGTCAAAGCAACCAGTGTTGGGCAAAGCAGGATCGCTTTGATCCGTAACTCGCGTTTGCCCTTCGGGGCATTCGGTTTGCGCGTATGCGCTGTTTGCAAATGTGCAAGCAAGTATTACCGCCGCGCAAATTCTAAGCGTAGCGGGGGGGGGGGGGGGGGGTAGCGGTATTAAAAATTTGTTGGTTCATGATATTTCGTTGATTCATGGTTTTACTCCTGATAAATATATCTGTACAAGCAGTATCGCACCATACTATAAATTCAGTCATTCACAAGTGCAACCGTTGCTCTCCTCCTCATGGATTTCGTTGCACTGTATCATAAATTCCGTCATTTGCAAGTTTAACTATTATTCTCCTCCTATGGGATTCTGTCGCACTATATCACAAGTTCAATCATTTGCAAGCGCTTTTTTGTCAAGCCTCAACGACCGCCTTCGGCGACCGGTTGTGTCGTCGTTGCGAGGTGTCGCTATTGCCTGTCGGCCTTTGTTGAAGCCAAGAATCCGGAATGTTTCCGGCATGATTCGGTCATTTGCAAGCGCCTTTTCACCCCTTTGTGCGCCCCCTAATATTCCCCGTTCTCCGCCGCAGGATATTCGCGCTATCGCAACGGGCCTTCAAGGAAAAGGCGCAACCGCAAGCGCAGGTATGGCTGGCGAACGCATTCCGTCGCACCATTCAGATTCGCCCTCGCCGGAATCATGCCCTCCCCGCAGTTGAAAACATACGGCTCCCGAACCGGAATCATGTTAAACGCCGCCCTGATTCGCGCGATAATTTCATTGTCGCTTGCCCCGAGGCGCAGCGAAAAGGGAATCCCGTTGTCCCGGAACACTTGTATCAAAATAAATTCGTTGCCAACTTCGACTTGCAACTGCTCGCGGCTGACTTGACTGATGGCTTCGTTAATATAGTCCGGCTCGCCGTTGTATCGCCCCAAAACCGCATTCGCATAAGCCAGCGCCACAGTGCCAAGAGTGTCGCTTCGTCGGAAATTTATCAACTGAAAGCCGTCATAAAGATTTTGCACCAGCGGCGGCAGAGCCGGCGGAAAGGCGTATTCCTCGCCGAACACATCATCGCACAGAGGCATGTCCGTGCCCGTGCTCGCGATAACAAAGCAGCCGTCATAATCCGTATCCGTCTCGTCCGAAGTCAGCGGGATTTCGCATTTGATGGGGGTGGTGGTAGTGGAAATAGTCCACCCTTGACTCGTGCATATGCCAACCGCCTCCCGCTGGGCGCGGGTCAAAGTCGGCGCGGCAACGCAGTCCGGCCATTCGCCGATGTGCGAGTCCAAGTCGCAGGAGCATTCGGTTTCGCCGTTGAGGTTATGGTCGGGCGGATAGCCGCCGGGGACATTTCCGTCCCGGTCGCAGTTCGCCACAAAAGAATCCCCGCCGGACCCATCAGCTTTAACATTGGTGTGGTCCGCCGCTTTCGGAAAAACTGGCGGGTCGCCAAACATATCTGTGCATAACAAAACACTTCTTCCCTCTATGTCGCATATGTCCCCGCTATTCAAGCTGGACCCTGTATACAAAGCGACCCCAATCTGACAACCCAATTCTCCAGACGAGATAAACACACTCGTCGAATCCCTGCCCAACCAACCCGCACCTTCACAGTCCTTCAGAATTTCGATTGCGGCATCGGTAAAACAATTCGTGGCATTGGAGAGGGAGTCTCGGGTTACCCTCGTGACTCGCGTTTCCCCTTCTTCGCAGACATCGTGGCAGGAGCCGAGTTCGGAAACCATCTCCTGTCCCGCCAGACAGGTTTGCGCTGACGCGTTGTTCGCGGCGAATACAAAAGTAAATACGAGCGCTATCGCCGCACAAATTCGGCTATTGCGGAGGGAGCACCGCCTGCCCGTTAGGGGGGGGGGGGGGGGGTAGAGGTATTAAAAGTTCTCTGGTTCATGCCATTTTGTCGTTTCATAGTATTACTCCTGATAAATGTAGTTGTACGGTATATGTACACAAGCTAGTGAGGCACAGTAATAAGAGGCACAAACGGTATGAGAGCACAAACAACTCAGTTGTGTGTCCTTGATTGTTGTTTGTGCTCCGCAAACTGCTTGCAGATTGTTTGATGTTGCACTATGCCACAGAGTGTCAGTCATTTGCAAATACCTTTGTATCCTGCGCCTGTGAAGGCTGTTATACGATAAATGTCGCACTATATCACAAGTTCAATCATTTGCAAGCGCCTTTTCACCCCCTTTGTGCGCCCCCTAATATTCCCCGTTCTCCGTCGTAGGGTACTCGCACTATCGCAACGGCCCTTCAAGGAAAAGGCGCAACCGCAAGGCTGTTGCCACAGGCAACGGTGGCACAGCGACCCTTCCGATGCGGGCGTGGGAAACCGATCCATGAAGCCATCCATCAAAGAGGCGCGCGGCGCGGTGGGTTGTCCGCATTGCCAGCAAAGGAAGGCTACCCGCAAGGGCAAGCGACTCGGTGATGACCGGCGCAAAGCATGCGATACGGAGTTTGCTGTGCGCCGATTCGTTGCGCGGAACAATTTCGCGCGAGGCGCAAAGCATGTGATACGGAGTTTGTTGTGCGCCGACACGTGCTTTCGCATGCCACCCCACTCCATTCGAAAGCATGTGATACGGAGTTTGTTGTGCGCCGACACGGCAAACGATACCGCCGCAGGTCATCGGTTATGGCCGGAAGTAATCCCGCGTCTGAGGTTTGAAAACCACCAGAGGGTTATCACGCCGAACCAGATTGCGGCGCCCCAGCCGATAAACCCGTCGTAATTGCCGATCAGAAATGCGAAATCCGAGTCGGGATTGGCAGCGGTGAACTTTTTATTCAGTTTGACTACGATGATCCAACCGCAGTGGACGCCGATGCACGGCATGATGTGGTTTGCCGATAACCTGACAAGCGCAAGAAAAGCGCCCGCCAGGAACAGGGCGGTTGCCGTCTGAATCGCATCATAAAACCCGTGCTTTTCGCGAATGCCTTCGGCAAGGTTCCATATCCCGGCATACCAAGGCGCGGTCGTGTCGGGCGGCGATTCTTGGATCGCAATAAAATGCAGCGCGGCGAACAGCGCGGACGGCAGCAACACGGCCATGACTGTCTGGCCCTTTTTGACGAAGCCGTCCATCAACGCGCCGCGGAAGAAGCATTCCTCGATGGTCGCTATCAGCAAAGCGGCCAGAGCTATGCGCGGCAGAGCGGACAGGATTTGGAAGTCTTTGTCCGGGGCGTTCAGGCCTATCATCCAAAAGAGCATTGCAAGCGTCAGAGCAATGAGGGTGCCGGCGAAGAGACCGGTCAAAAACAAACGCAACGGTTTTGGTTCCGTCTTGATAAAGCCGAACGTTTTTAACAACGGCAGCTTGCGCGCCTTGAGCGCAAAAACAACAAAGAGGATAATGGACAAGATGATGAGAACTTTTGCGAAGCGGCGAAACTTAATCAGCGACTCCAACGCCGTCCATTCGTACAAAGGCCGGGATATTGCGGCGGCGGCGAGGATGGCGATAGCCGTCGTAAAGACCAGAATCAGAAAATGTTTCATGTTGTGACGAACATTATATCTATCCGACAAATGCGCGCGCGCTCGCGCGGTGTCGCTCGCGCGGTTTGCCCGTCGCTTGGGTTAAGATAGGGGGCATGCGGAAGTGGCGGAATCGGTAGACGCGCCGGCTTTAGGCGCCGGTGGGCTAGTCCTGTGAGAGTTCGAGTCTCTCCTTCCGCACCAGTTTTTGTGATGCGAGTTACGCTTTTTATGAGTTTGTTCACAATCGTTATGGCCTGATTGGGTATAATAACCCGCAATATACTATCCCGTTATTCATTCAAGAAGTATTGATGGAAGTTTCAGTAGAAGATGTAGGCAGTCTGGGGAAGAAGTTGCATATCAGGGTTCCGTTTGCGGAAGTCCGACCGAGATTGAGCGAAGAAGCGCAGAGGATGAGCCGCAAGGCGCGAGTCGATGGCTTTCGTCCGGGCAAGGCGCCGTTGCGCGTCATAGAACAACGCTTTGGGCGGCAGATTTTTCAGGATGTCGCGAAGGATGTGATTCGCGACTCTTATCTGCAGGCCGTGCGCAGCCATAAGTTTCGCCCGACAGGCAATCCGGATTTTGAAGATGTTTCAATGACGCCCGGCGAGGACATACAATTTACGGCGAGCATAGAGTTGTACCCGCAGTTTCAAGTCGCGCCGATGGCCGGACATAAAATTGAAAAGCCGGTAGCCGAAGTGGCAGAACAAGATATCCAAAACATGATAGAACGGGTGAGAAAAAGCCACACGCGGTGGAGCGCTGTCGAGCGGCCGGCCCGCGAGGGCGATCGCCTGACCATACATCTTCAAGACGGCAACGAGCAGGGGAAAGATCCGCAGGTGGTTCTGGGCGGCGAAGGCGCGGTGGCGGCGGCTTTTACAAAACATCTGGCGGGGGCGCGCAACGGAGAAACGCGCACGGTTCGCTTGCAGCCCGATGAGACAGGCAAAGAAACGGAATACGAGGCGGAGGTCAAAGCGATTGAGGAGGGGGCTTTGCCGGAATTGGATGATGACTTCTTTGCGCTATGCGGCGCAGACGGATTGGACGGTTTGCGGGAGATGCTTGCGAGCGGGATGGAAAAACAATTAAAGAGCAGTTTGGAAAGTATCGCCAAGACAAAGGTCATGAATGCCTTGTTGGAGCGGAATCCGATAGAATTACCCCGCAGTTTGATTGCGCAAGAGATAGAAGCGATGAGGAATGATTCTGTGAAACGCTTGAATTTGACCGCCGAGCAGGTTGCCGGCCTATCGGATGACTTGTATCGCGACACGGCGGAACGGCGGGTGAGGCTGAGCTTGCTGTTAAATCAATTTGCGAGGCAGCATCAACTGGCGGCGGAGCAACAGGCTGTCGAGGCCAAACTGGACGCTATCACGGCGGCTTATGAGGATGCCGAGAATATCAAGCAACATTATCGCAATAATTCCGAGGCGCGCTCTGCGCTGGAGGCGATGGCGCTTGAAGATAAGGTGATTGCGGGCATATTGAGCGAGGCCGATGTGTTTGAGAAGCATTATTCCTTTGATGAAATCCTCGAGCAGGCGGCGGCGCATTAACAGAGCATAAGGAAATATGAACGACAGTCCCGAAATACAAGCACAGTTAATCCCGATGGTCATCGAGCAAACCTCGCGAGGCGAGCGCGCGTATGACATTTACTCAAGGCTCTTAAAGGAGCGATTGATTTTTATTGTCGGGCCGATCGATGATCATATGGCGAATCTCGTTGTTGCGCAGATATTGTTTCTTGAATCGGAAAATCCGAACAAGGATATTTCTCTCTATATCAATTCTCCGGGCGGCTCGGTGTCCGCGGGGCTCGCAATTTACGATACGATGCAATTCACGACGCCCGATGTCAGCACGATGTGTATCGGGCAAGCCGCCAGCATGGGGGCGGTTTTGTTGGCCGGCGGCAGACGAGGCAAGCGCTATGCGTTGCCGCATTCGAGGGTTCTGATTCATCAGCCCTTGGGCGGTTTTCAAGGACAGGCGACCGACATTGAAATTCATACCAAGGAGATTCTCAAGGTCAGGGAGACGCTCAATACGATATTGGCTTCCCACACCGGTCAAGCGATTGAGACGATTTTGGAGGATACCGAGCGCGATCGCTTTATGGGGGCGCGGGAAGCATGCGACTACGGCATCATAGATGAGATCATGTCAAAGCGGTAACGGGAATCGCGGATAGTCCAATGAAACAAACGCCATATCACATAGTTCGCTTGCAAAGTTCATGGCTTTATGCTTCCATAGCTTCTCAACAGGGTAAATCCGAGTGACTAACGGCAAAGATAACCAAGGGCAAGGCGAGAAATTACTCCATTGCTCTTTCTGTGGCAAGAGTCAACGCGAGGTTCGCAAGTTGATTGCCGGTCCTTCCATTTTCATTTGCAACGAATGCATTGATTTGTGCAATGACGTTCTGGCCGAGGAATATAACGAAGAAGGCGTTGCGGGCGATATGCATATCGCCAATCCGCAGACGATACATCGGGCGCTTGACGAATATGTGATCGGCCAAGACCATGCCAAAAAGGTATTGTCGGTCTCGGTGCACAACCATTACAAACGTTTGCAAAGCGCAAAAGACAGCCGCGACGATGTGGAGATTTCCAAAAGCAATATTCTTTTGATCGGCCCGACCGGTTGCGGCAAAACATTGCTCGCGCAGACCTTGGCAAAAACACTCAATGTGCCTTTTACGATTGCCGATGCGACGACCCTGACCGAAGCGGGGTATGTCGGAGAGGATGTCGAAAATATTATTCAGCGGTTGTTGCAGACCTGCGACTACGATGTCGAAAAAGCGCAGCGCGGCATCGTCTATATCGACGAGATAGACAAGATTTCCCGCAAATCGGACAACCCGTCGATTACCCGGGACGTGTCGGGCGAGGGGGTGCAGCAGGCTCTGCTTAAGTTGATCGAAGGGACGGTTGCGTCGGTTCCCCCGCACGGCGGGCGCAAACATCCGCAGCAAGAATTTTTGCAGGTAGATACGAGCAATATCCTGTTCATTTGCAGCGGCGCCTTTGCCGGTTTGCACAAGGTGGTTCAACAGCGAACCGAGAAAGGCAGCATCGGGTTTTCCGCCGACATAAAATCGATTGACGATAGCAAGTCTGTGACGGATATGTTGCGGATGGCAGAAGCGGAAGATCTCATTCGCTACGGTTTGATACCCGAGTTTGTCGGGCGTCTTTCGGTATCCGCGGTGCTGGATGAGTTGGATCAAGATGCGCTGATTACTATTTTGACCGAGCCTCGCAACGCATTGGTCAAACAATACCGGCATCTTTTTCGCATGGAAGGCGTCGAACTGGAATTCCAGCACGACGCATTGCTGTCTATCGCGCAGCGGGCGATGAAAAAGAAAGTCGGCGCGCGCGGCTTGCGCGGCATCATAGAGGATGTGTTGCTCGATACGATGTACGAGTTGCCGGCCTTATCCAATGTGGAAAAAGTGATTGTTGACAAAGGGGCCGTTGAGAAAAATGGCGCGCCTATCATGGTTTACAAAGGCGATGACGAAGAGACATACAACAAAGCGGGCTAAGCTTCTCTTGACTATTCGGATTATTCCCATACATAAAGGCTATACATTTTCGGAGGCATAGATCTATGGCAAGCATACGCGACACTCAAAATATTATCGAAGAAGTTCCGGTTCTGCCCCTGCGCGATGTGGTCATATACCCGTCAATGGTGACGCCGCTTTTTGTCGGGCGGCCCAAATCTGTCAATGCCCTTGAAAAAGCGATGCGCGATAACAAACAGATTATGTTGCTCACGCAAAAGAATGCCGAAGCGGATGCGCCGCAAGCCTCTGATATATACAAGGTCGGCGTTCTGAGTTCCGTTATTCAATTTTTGAAACTGCCCGACGGCACCAACAAAGTGCTGGTCGAAGGCGAAGACCGGGCCGAGGTGTTGCGCTTTGTCGATGGCGATAAGCTCTTGAGCGCGGATATCAAGATTGTCGAATCCGTATGCTCGGTTGAAAACAGAAAGCTGGATGCGATGGCGCGTATGGCGCTCGGGCAGTTTACCCAGTATGTGAAGCTGAACAAGAAGATGGGCGCGGAGGTTTTGCACGCGGTGGCCGGCATAGAAGACCCCGGTCGCTTGGCGGATACGCTGGCCAATCACTTGTCAATTAAGATCAAAGAAAGGCAAAAGCTGCTCGAAGCATATGACGAATATAAACGGCTTGAGTTGCTCGCGGCTTATGTCAGCGAGGAAGTGGATATCCTGCAAATAGAGAAGCAAATTCGCGGGCGCGTACAGAAACAGATGGAGAAAAGCCAGCGCGAATACTATTTGAACGAGCAGATGAAAGCGATTGAGAAGGAACTCAGCGGCGAGGATGAGGATTCGCCCGGCGAAAAAGAAGAATATCAGGGGAAGATCAAGCAAGCCGGTATGCCAAAGGATGCCCGCGAGCGCGCCGAATCGGAGTTGAGCAAGCTGATGATGATGGCGCCGATGTCCGCAGAGGCTACCGTTGTGCGCAATTATCTTGATTGGCTGATTGGGATTCCGTGGAGGAAGAAGAGCAGAATCAAGAAAGATTTGGATGTGGCAAGGAATATACTCGATGCCGATCACTACGGGTTGGAGAAAGTAAAAGAACGCATACTGGAATACCTCGCGGTACAACAGAAAGCGAAGAAGATTAAGGGCCCCATATTATGTTTTGTCGGCCCGCCCGGTGTCGGCAAGACCTCGTTAGGCAAATCCATCGCCCATGCGACGCAGCGGAAGTTCACGCGGATGGCGCTTGGCGGCGTGCGCGATGAGGCGGAAATACGCGGCCATCGGCGCACGTATATCGGCGCTTTGCCGGGCAAATTTATCCAGAATCTGGCTAAGGCGGGAGTGCGCAATCCGCTGTTTTTGCTCGATGAGGTTGACAAGATGTCCATGGATTTCAGAGGCGACCCGGCTTCTGCTTTGCTGGAAGTTTTGGACCCCGAGCAGAATCATACGTTTGCGGATCATTATCTTGAAGTCGATTTTGACCTTTCCGATGTCATGTTTGTTTGTACCGCAAACAGTCTCAACATTCCGCCGCCGCTGCTGGACAGGATGGAGGTGATCAGATTGCCGGGCTATACGGAAGAAGAAAAGATGCGCATTGCGCAAAATTATTTGATCCCAAAGCAAATGAAAGACAACGGCTTGGAGGAGAGAGAAATTCAGATAGCGTCGGCGGTGATTCGGGACATTATCCAGTACTACACCCGCGAAGCCGGAGTCAGGAATCTGGAAAGAAACATATCCAAAGTCTGTCGCAAGGTGGTCAAAGACATCATGATGAAAAAGGTCAAAAAAGGCGCCAAAGTTCATGTGCGCTCAAACTCCTTGGAGAGATATCTGGGAGTGCGGAAGTTCCGCTACGGGGTTGTCGATGAGGAAAACCGTATCGGACAGGTCAGCGGTCTGGCCTGGACCGAGGTCGGCGGCGATTTATTGACGGTGGAGGCGACCAGTGTGCCGGGCAAGGGCAAACTGATTCAAACCGGCCAATTGGGGGATGTGATGCGCGAATCCGGAGAGGCGGCGATGACAGTGGTGCGTAGCCGCAGCGCCTTGTTGAACCTTGAGCAAAAGTTTTATGAAAACAAAGATATCCATGTGCATGTGCCGGAAGGGGCGACGCCGAAAGACGGTCCGAGCGCCGGTGTCGCGATGTGTACCGCGATCATATCGGCGCTGACAGGCATTGCGGTGAAGTCTGATGTGGCGATGACCGGCGAGATCACTCTGCGTGGCGAAGTGCTTGCAATCGGCGGTCTGAAGGAGAAACTCCTGGCCGCATTGCGAGGCGGCATCAGGATGGTGATGATCCCCGAAGAAAACGCCAAGGATTTGAAGGAAATCCCGTCTAATATTTCAAGCCGCATCGACATCCATCCGGTGCGCTGGATCGATGAGGCGCTGAGGCAGGCGCTGGTTGAGATGCCCGCAATAGCGGCGGAATCCGAGAGAAATCAACTGGGCGGCAAATCTCAGGACGATGAGAAAATATCCGATAAATCAAGCGGGTTAGGGGGTTCCCAACCCCACTGAGGCAGACTGCGTTGCCAAATAACTGAGTTTTATTCGGTTTTGCCTTGTGATTTGTTATAAAATGCAGGCGGTTAGGTCAACATGCTTCTTTGCCCATGTGCTAGAAACAGGGCGAGGGAAGCAAGAATCCGGTCGCTAAGCCGGATGTTTTGAGAGGGCAAGTTGACTGTCTTATATATTTTTCTTTATTTATGGAGAGCTATAACAATGAATAAATCCGAACTGATCGAATCTATTGCAAATTCCGCGAGTTTGTCAAAGAGTGACGCGACTCGCGCGTTGGAAGCGGTAGTTGACTCTATCACCGGCAGCCTGAAGCAAGGCAACCCGGTGGCTATAGTCGGCTTTGGGACATTTCTTATCCGCGAGCGTAATGCGCGTATGGGGCGCAATCCGCGAACCGGCGAGACGATTAGCATTGCCGCCAGTAAGGTCCCCGCTTTTAAGGCAGGCAAAGCCCTGAAGGACGCTTTGCGTTAATACCCGTGCGATTTCCGGGTGCTTAGCTCAGCCCGGTCAGAGCGCCGCCCTTACAAGGCGGAGGTCGGGGGTTCGATCCCCTCAGCACCCACCGCTCGGACATCTGCGCAAAGCGGAAGGGGCGGCAAGTTTGGTGGTGACATCTGTTGAACATGGAGTGGTAGTTCAGTTGGTTAGAATACCGGCCTGTCACGCCGGGGGTCGCGGGTTCGAGTCCCGTCCACTCCGCCACTAGGCTAGAGCGTAATACATTTAAAAGCGGCGGGGCAAGTTAAACATATGATTGCCCTGTCGCTACTTTGGCTTTTGATATTGTGTTAAATAGAATTCGTGATGCCTCAAGCGGCTGGATCGCTTATGTAATCGTCGGCTTGCTGGCGATTCCGTTTGCGTTATGGGGCGTGCAGAGTTATTTCGGCGCCTTGTCCTCTGTCGTGATGGAGGTCGGAGGGATCGAGATAGATGCGAATCAATTTAATCAGGCCCTGATCGAACGAAAACGCTACTTGCAGACCGTTGATCCCGATGCCGATTTGCCCCCCGATGACAAAATCAAGAATGACACGATCAGTGTTCTTGCCATACAAGCGATGATAGAAGAGGCGACAGACCGCTACGGTTACCGCATCTCTGATCGGTTTCTGGCGCATGCTATCAGGCAGACCCCCGGCTTCCTCAATGAGGCCGGTCAGTTTGATAATGAGAGATATCAAGCGTATTTGAAAGGCGAGCAGATATCGCGTGTCAAGTATGAAAATCGCCTGAGAGAGCAGATGAAACAGGACCAGGTGTTGCAAGCGCTGGATGGCTCCGGTTTTGTTCTCAAAGCGGAGCAGGCCGCATTTGACACACTCCGCAGCCAGGAGAGAAAAGTGCGTTATCTGGAGTTGAATACCGATGATTATCGCGATGCTGTCAGTGTTACCGACGAAGAAGTCAAGCAGCGTTACGATAACAATCCGCAGAATTACCAGTCTGAGTTTGAGTTCCGTTTGCGTTATGCCGAGGTGAAGCTCGCGGATTTGATGGAGTCGGAAGAAGTCGATGAAAGTTTGGCGAGACTATACTATGAGGAGAATGCGGATTCGTTTATTGAGCCGGAAAAACGACGCTTGCGGCATATCCTGTTTGACCCGACCGAACACGATGCGTCCGAACTCAAAGCGCGCATCGCGGAAGTGGGCGAAAAACTGGCTGCCGGAGAAAGTTTCTCGGAGCTTGCCAAAGAGTACTCGGATGACTTTTTGACCGCCGCAAGCGGCGGCGAGTTGCCGGTGATGAGCGAGTTTGATATTGAAGACGATGCGATCAGGGAAGCGGTGTTTGCATTGTCGGAGGGCGAGGCCAGCGAGCCGTTGCAAAGCCAGTTCGGAACCCAGATGTTTGAATTGGCTGAAATTACGCCCGAAGCGCAACGCGCATTTGATGAGGTTGCCGAAGAAGTGATTGAAGAGATAAAGCTTGAGAACGCGCAAGACAAATATGCCGAACAATTGGAGCGCGCAGAAGCGATCGCATTTGTCAGCCACAAAGATGTGTTTGATGATTTGGCAACGGCCATGGGCATATCGAGCACCCTGACGGAATGGCTGAAGCGGGATAGTCGGGAAGGCATTTTTGCCGATTCAAAAGTGCGCCGGGTGACTTTCAATCGGCTGTTCACGGATGAATTGGTGAATAGCGGACCGGTCGAGTTGGTGGAAGGCAGTCATATGGTCGTGTTTTCGGTAAACAATGTCCGCCCGCCCGAGCAACAGACATTTGAGCAAGTGGAAGAGAAAATACGCGAAGGAATATTGGCTGAGAAATCTTCAAATGCCGCTGTTAAAGATCGCAACGCCTGGTTGCAAGAGGCGAAGAAGGGGGAGAAGACGGTCGAGCAAATCGCCGAAGCAAGCGAAAGCGCTACGCTCCATGATCCCGGATATGTCGGTCGGGATGCGCGGGACACAGCGCCGCCGCCGGTGCTTTTGGCGGCGTTTGATGCGACCTTTTCCGACAAGGATAAGCCCCTTTATCTGCCGACCCGTATTGCGGGAAATCATGCGATCGTTGAGATATCCGGCGTGAAACAGAACGAAGATGCGGATTCGCAACCCATTTCTTTTTCGGCGCGCGAGCAACGCGCGATCCTTGAGAGCCTCACCAGAGTCTTTGAGGTCGAGATTTTTGAAGATAACATTCCCGAATGATCGGGGCTGTTTAACCGAGCATACATAATGATGAAACAAGTTCCGCTTTATTTGCAAATTCTAATCAGTCTGGCTCTCGCGGTCATAGTCGGCACCGCGTTCTCGCCGCAGTCCGCAATATTCGGCATTGAGATTTACAGCATACTGTCTTTTGTCGGCAAGATGTTTCTCAATGCGTTACAAATGATCGTGGTCCCGTTAGTGCTGTCTTCCATTGTCGTCGGTATTGCCGGCATGGCGCAAGACGATCATTTCAAGCGGCTCAGCGGCGGCACGTTGGCGTATTACCTGCTGACCAGCTTGATCTCTATCCTCGTCGGGTTGACATTGGTCAACCTAATCCAGCCGGGCGTGATGCAGGGCGGAGGAATGCTGGAAGGTCTCGGCAGTTTGCCGGAAGAGATATCGGCGAAGGTGGCGGGGCGCGACACCTCCGATATTGCGGAAGTGTTTCTGCGCATGGTGCCGACTAATATATTTGAGGCGGCCGCCGAAGGACAGCTCCTCGGTTTAATCTTCTTTGCCATTTTGTTCGGCTTTTTTACCGCCAAGGTAGAGAGCAAACTGTCTGTCGTTATGTTGAATTTCTGGCAGGCGGTATACGAAGTGATGATGAAGATCACCATGTGGGTGATACGGTTTGCGCCTATCGGTGTGTTTGGTCTGGTCGGCAAGGTGGTGATGGATTCGGGAATCGATGTGTTTCAGGTGATGCTGTTCTTCTTCCTTACGGTATTGGCCGCTCTGGCGGTGCATTTCTTCATCGTATTGCCGACCATCCTCTGGCTCGTCGGCGGAATCAACCCGTGGGCTTATTTGCGCGCCATGTCGCCGGCGGTGCTGATGGCATTTTCAACCGCATCATCATCGTCCACCTTGCCGTTGACGATTAGTTGCATACAAAACAAGGTCGGCGTGTCAAAGCGTGTCAGCAGCTTTGTCTTGCCGCTCGGCGCGACGGTGAATATGGACGGAACCGCTCTTTACGAATGTGTCGCGGTCATCTTTATTGCCCAACTCTATGGTCTTGAAATGGGGTTTGTCACCCAATTCACCGTGGTTTGGCTTGCCCTGCTGACCTCCATCGGCGTCGCCGGTATTCCCGCTGCGAGCCTGGTGGCAATTACGCTTATTTTATCGGCGGTCGGATTGCCGCTGGAAGCAATCGCACTCATTCTGGCTGTGGACAGGGTATTGGATATGTGCCGCACCAGCGTCAATGTCTATAGCGACTCGTGTGCGGCGGGCGTGATTGCAAAGCGTATGGGAGAGCGTTTTTCTCCCGCCGCTTAATCCGCTTAATCCCTGGCGGCCATTCCGACCAAGTTATAGCCGGCATCGACATGGATGACTTCGCCGGTCACCCCGCTCGCCAGTTCCGAGCAGAGGAAGGCGCCGACATTGCCGATATCCTCCAGCGTGATGTTGCGCCGCAGAGGGGCTGTTTGTTCGGTATGTCGGAGCATTTCGCGAAAGCCTTCTATCCCCGCCGCGGCGAGTGTTTTAACGGGGCCCGCCGAAATGGCATTGACTCTGATGTTTTGCGGCCCGAGACAGGCGGCAAGGTAACGTACGTTTGCTTCCAGACTGGCTTTGGCCAAGCCCATGACGTTGTAGTTCGGAATGTATCTTTCCGCGCCGAGGTAGCTCAGTGTCAGTATGGAGCCGTTGCTTTGCGCCAGCAATGTCCGCGCTTCTTTGGCGAGCGCACTGAGGCTGTAACAACTGATTTCGTGGGCGGCGGCAAAGCCTTGGCGGGTTGTGTTGTCCGGATAGTCGCCGCTAAGTTCCTCGCGCGGCGCGTAGGCGATGGAATGGACCAGCGCATCGAGACCGTCCCAGTCGCGCCGGATAGCATCAAACACGGCGCTGATTTCCGCATCGTTTTGCACGTCACAAATCAGCGTCAACTTTGAATCGCATTGTTGCGCGAGTTCCTCGATACGTTCCTTCAGCCGTTCGTTTTGGCATGCGAAAGCGAGTTCCGCCCCTTGCCGGCGCATCGCTTCGGCGATTCCCCACGCAATGGAGCGCTTGCTTGCGACTCCCGTAATTAAGACACGTTTTCCGTTGATCATTCCCATGGTATTTCTCCTTATTATTCCTCGCAGTTAGGATATATAATACCACTATGATGACAGAAGGACAGACCAGAACCGCTATCTTCTTTGTTCTGTGTTTTGTATTGCCGGGATGCGACGACCGACCGTGGAACAATCCTTATGCGGAGACAGAAGCGGCCAATATTCTGTATTCCAGTTTTTCCGAACGCCCCAAGTATCTGGATCCGGTGCGCGCATACAGCAGCAACGAATACGGGTTTCTGGGACAAATATACGAACCGGTTCTGCAGTACCATTACCTGAAGCGGCCCTATGCGTTAGCGCCGCTGACCGCGCGGCGGATGCCGACCCTGCGTTACTTTGACGACAATCATCGGGCGGTCGAGCGCGACAAAGCCGCTTATGTCACTTATGACATAGAGATAAAACCCGATATCATGTTTCAGCCCCATCCGGCCTTTGTCCGCGACGAGCGGGGAGGATATCTGTATCACGATACGGGCAAAGGACACAAAAGGACGTTTCGCCGCTTGTCCGACTTCCCGTTGACGGACAGCCGGACGCTGCGCAGCGAGGATTATTTGTATCAGATAAAGCGGCTTGCCGACCCCGGTTTGCACTCGCCGATTGCGGGTATTCTGCTCAAGCATATCGTCGGTTTTGCGGACTTGCGCGAGCGCATTGCGCAGGCGCGGGAGCGGCACTCGGGCGGCTGGCTCGATTTGCGTCAGTTTGATTTTGACGGCGTTGAAATCCTTGGCGATTACCGCTACCGCATCACCGTACATGCCGGTTATCCGCAGTTTATATATTGGCTTTCGATGCCTTTTTTCTCGCCGATGCCGTGGGAAGCCGATGCGTTTTACAGCCAGCCCGAGTTTGACCGGCACAATATCACCCTGAACTGGTATCCGGTGGGCACCGGGGCATATATGTTGAGCGAGAACAATCCCAATCTGCGGATGGTACTGACGCGCAATCCTAATTTCCGCGATGACAACTACCCCGTTGCCGGCGAAGACGGCGACCGCGATGCCGGTTTGTTACGAGATGCGGGCGCGCGTTTGCCGTTTATAGATAAGGCCATCTTCAGTTTGGAGAAAGAGAATATCCCATACTGGAATAAGTTTCTGCAAGGGTACTATGACAGGTCGGGGATCAGTTCCGACAGTTTTGATCAGGCCGTGCAGTTGGAAGAAGGCGGCGAGTTTGAACTGACGGAGGATATGCAAGACAAGGACATACGCCTTTCCATCGCGCACCAACCGACAACCGTCTACATCGGTTTTAATATGCTGGATTCGGTAGTGGGCGGTTATAGCGCGCGCGCGATCAAATTGCGCCAGGCTCTGTCTATCGCGGTTGATATTGAGGAATACATCTCAATATTTTTGAACGGTCGCGGCTCGGCTGCGCAGAGCCCTCTGCCGCCGGGCATCTTCGGACATGTGGGCGGCGCCGAAGGCGCGAATCCGATCGTCTATGACTGGATCGGCGGGCAAGCGCAACGGAAGCCGCTTGCCGAGGCCAAACGCCTGCTCGCCGAGGCCGGCTATGCCGACGGCATCGACCAACAAAATGGCAAACCGTTGACGCTTTATTTTGACGCGGTCGGCACCGGCCCCGATGCCAAAGCGTGGTTAAACTGGATTACAAAACAGTTTGAGAAAATCGGCGTACAGTTGGTCGTGCGAAGCACCGACTACAACCGTTTTCAGGAAAAGATCGCGGAAGGCACCGGACAAATTTTCCGTTGGGGCTGGAATGCCGATTACCCCGACCCGGAAAACTTTCTGTTTTTATTCTATGGCCCCAATGCAAAAGCCAAGAAACAAGGCGAGAATGCGGCAAACTATGACAATCCGCGCTTCAACGAACTGTTTCGTCAGATGCAAGGCATGCCAAATGGTCCCGCGCGGCAGAAAGTGATAGATGAGATGCTGGATATATTGCGTTATGAATCGCCTTGGATGTGGGGGTATCACCCGAGGTCTTTTGTCTTGCATCACGATTGGCTGGGGAATGTCAAACCCAATCTGATGGCGCACAATACGCTTAAATATCTTCGCATCGACACGCCGAGCCGCGATCGCAAACGCGAAGAATGGAATCAGCCGGAGCTGACCCCGGTATTCGGATTGCTGGTTTTGTTGCTCATCTTTGTGCTGCCGGTTATCAATATATATTACAAGCGACGCCGTCAAACAATCCTATGAGCGCATATATCATCCGCCGTTTTTTATACGCGATACCGATCCTCATCGGCGTGAACTTATTCACCTTCGCTTTGTTCTTTGTCGTCAATACCCCGGATGATATCGCGCGTATGCATCTGGGTCACCGCCACATCACGCAGGAGCAAATCGACACTTGGAAAATGCAACGCGGCTACGATAAGCCCTTGCTTTACAATGCCGCGGCGGATGGTCTCGAACAAGCGACCGACACCATATTTTTTAACGAGTCGGTGCGTCTTTTCCTGTTTGACTTTGGCCGCTCCGACAGCGGTCGCTCTATCGGCCAAGACATCGCCGAGCGCATGTGGCCGAGTCTTGCGATAGCGGCGCCGACCCTGTTGCTGGGGGTGTTGCTGAACATTACCTTCGCATTGACGATGGTATTTTTTCGCGCCACATATGTTGACTTTTGGTCCGTCATACTCTGTATCGTGCTGATGTCGATATCGGGTCTGTTTTACATAATCGGCGGGCAATTTCTTATCGGCAAGCTATTGAAGTTGGTGCCGATTTCCGGATACGGCGGCGGCTTGGAAGCGATTAAATTTCTGATCTTGCCGATCATCGTGGGGGTCATCGGCGGCATCGGGGCGGGCAGCCGATGGTACCGCACCATCTTTCTTGAAGAGTCGGGAAAGGATTATGTGCGCACTGCGCGCGCCAAGGGCCTCAGCGAAGCCGCCGTATTGTTTCGCCATATCTTGCCGAACGCGCTGATTCCGATTCTCACCGGCATCGTGGTCATCTTGCCGTTGCTGTTTATGGGCAGTTTGATCATTGAATCGTTCTTCGGGATTCCGGGGCTTGGCAGCTACACCATCGACGCCATTGCGCGGCAAGACTTTGCCATTGTCCGGGCGATGGTCTTTCTCGGCTCCTTCCTGTATATCGTGGGATTATTGCTGACCGATATTTCTTATACCCTGGTTGATCCCCGGGTGAGGCTGAGTTGATATGCCGGTTATCCTTGCCACCGATGCGTTTTTCTTTCTGTTGATTGTTTTTGCGACCGTCTATGCCGTTCGCATCCGCAAACATCCGCATCTGGCCATCGCCTGGGGCAAATTGATGCGCAACCGGAGCGCGATGGTCGCAATGGTCTTCCTCGCGTTCTATTTTGTCGTTGCGGCGCTTGATTCTTTGCACTTCAAGCGACAGGCCGGCATCGCCGACAACGGCGCCCCCGTCTATTCCAATCAGGTGCACAGCGTGTTGGATGCCGCGCTGAATCATCTCAAACTGCGAACCGAAACAACCTACTCGGAACCGCTGGCGACCCGCTCCTATGTCAAGGAGGCGCTGACATCCGAACAGGGGCGGTTGATTCGCGATTACCCGCGACTGCGATACGGCGGCCGGCACTTGAACGATTCGGGCGTTTCCAAGCGCGCCGACATAGCGCTGACGGTCGCCCGAGGGCTCTTGCTCGGCGCCGTTGCGATGTTATTTTTCTTTCTGCTGGCATGCGCATATGTCGCCCGCCGCCGACATATCGGGATTGCCGTTGTCGCGATGCGCATTGTGCGAGACAAAACGGACATTCCGTGGCGGGCGATTTTTCTCGCGTTGCTATTGTTGGCTCTGGTTATATCCGTCATTGCCGGCCTTGCCGTCAACTATCATGTGTTTGGCACCGATAAGATCGGCCAAGATATTCTCTATCAGGCGATGAAGAGCATCCGCACCGGATTTTTAATCGGCACGTTGACCACATTGATCATGCTGCCTTTTGCATTGATGCTGGGCATTTGCGCGGGGTATTTTCTGGGCCGGATAGATGACCTGATCCAATATCTTTATACGACGCTCAACTCTATCCCCGGCGTCTTGTTGATCGCCGCAATGGTGCTGATGTTGCACCTTTATATGGATCAAAACCCCGACCGCTTCGGGGATATAGTGACCCGCGCGGATACCCGTCTGCTTTTTCTCTGCGCGATTCTGGGCATTACCAGTTGGACCGGTTTGTGCCGCTTGTTGCGGGCGGAAACGCTCAAGGTCAAAGAGATCGACTATGTCGAAGCCGCGCGCGCGCTGGGCGTGTCTCATCTGCGTGTGATATGGAACCACATCACTCCCAACATCATGCATATCGTTTTCATCACCATCGCGCTTGATTTCAGCAGTCTGGTGCTGGCCGAAGTGGTTTTGTCTTATGTCAACATCGGTGTTGATCCGACCATGCACAGCTGGGGCAATATGATCAACAGCGCGCGACTGGAGTTGGCGCGGGAACCGATCGTGTGGTGGCCGCTGTTTGCGGCGATGATATTCATCTTTGTCTTCGTATTGTGCGCCAATTTGTTTGCCGACGGCGTACGCGACGCATTTGATCCGAAACTGGAACAAAGATAGGCCGTCTGTGAGCGCTTTGCTTGAAATAAAAGATCTGAGTGTCAGGGCGCGCGCCGGCGGCGCGCGCGATATGTTGCTTAACAATGTCAACTTGAGCGCGCAGGAAGGGCAAAGTTTTGCGCTGATAGGCGAGTCCGGTTCGGGCAAATCCATAACCGCTCTGTCTGTTGTGCGCTTGCTGCCGGATGGTTTGGATATCTGCGGCGGCAATGCGTACTTTCAAGGACAGAGTTTGTTTCAGCTGACAGAAGCGCAGATGCAAAGTGTCAGAGGCGGTTCCATAGGGTTTATATTTCAGGAGCCAATGACCTCTCTGAACCCGGTGATGACGGTCGGCGAACAGATTCTGGAAACGGTGTATAAACACCGCAGTATGCGCGGCGCGGCGGTGCGCGAATATGTTTTGAGCCTGTTGGATGATGTCGGCATCGCGGCGCCGAAAAGGGTGTTTGCTTCGTATCCGCACGAATTGTCCGGCGGCATGAAGCAACGGATTATCATCGCCATAGCGCTTGCCGGCGACCCGAAACTCTTGATTGCCGATGAGCCGACGACAGCGCTCGATGTGACCGTGCAAGCGCAGATTTTGCAGTTGCTGAAATCGCTGCAACAAAAATTCGGGATGACAATCCTGTTTATCTCCCACGATTTGGCGGTCGCCTCCGCGGTGGCCGATCACATTGCCGTCATGCAACACGGCGAGATCGTTGAGCAATTGCCGAGCGAGAACTTTTTCCGCAATGCGCGTCATCAATACAGCCGGAAGTTGCTCAAAATGTTGCCGGATATCAGCAAGCGCGGCCGCGCTCTGAGCATAGAGCACAAAGTTTTTGAGCCGTCTTATGCGGCGGATGAAACCGTTGTCAAAGTGGATGATCTCAAAGTGCATTTTCCAATCAAGAAAGGCGTATTCAAACGCGCGACGGCCTTTGTCAAGGCGGTGGACGGCGTGTCGTTTTCGCTCAGGCGCGGCAAGACACTCGCGCTGGTAGGCGAATCCGGCAGCGGCAAGACGACGATTGCGCGAGCGCTTTTGCGCTTGATAGAACCGACTGCGGGGAATATATCTTTTTCAACCAACGGCGATAGCGCCGGCCGCAATGGCGATTTGGGCTGGAGCAAGTTCGCACACGCGACACAAATCGTTTTTCAGGATCCTTTTTTATCGTTAAACCCCAAGATGCCGGTCGGCGAAGCCATCGCCGAGGGGGTCAGGATTCGGTCTCCGAATGCAACCGAGGCGCGGGCACAAGAGAAAGTGGCGGAACTGTTGGAGCAGGTCGGTTTGTTGCCGGATTATGCGCGGCGTTACCCGCATCAATTTTCGGGCGGGCAGCGCCAACGCATTTGTATCGCCCGCGCGCTCTCGGTAGAGCCGGATTTTATTATCTGGGACGAGCCGACCAGCGCATTGGATATATCCGTGCAGGCGCAGATTCTGGATTTGTTCCAGCAACTGCAGGCCGACCATGGGCTCGGTTATTTGCTGATCACACACGATATCTCGGTTGTCGCATACATGGCCGATGAACTGGTTGTGATCAATCGCGGTCGCGTCGTTGAGCAAGGCGAAGTAGTGCGCCTTCTTGAAAAGCCCGACAACGACTATACCCGCGAGTTGCTGGCGGCGGTGCCGTTAATACCCAAGCAAGGCCGATGGGTTTGACCTTCATGCCATTGCAAGTATCACAGCAACTGTCGCAGTGGTACGGCACCCCCAAGGGGCGGCAACTGTTGCAAGAGACGACCGCGGTAATCACCCCCTGGCTGTCGGAACTGACGGGGTATTATGCTGTCAAGCTGTCGTACTTTGATGATGGCGAGGACTGGGGCAAGGCCGGGCATATCCAATCGCAATTATCGGTCGCGCCCGTTGCTTCCGATAAGAGTCATGTGGCGAGCGACTTCGCCATGTTGCCGTTTGATGCCGACAGCGTTGATCTGGTCATAGCGCACCATGTGTTTGAATTCGTTGACAACCCGCACGCCTTGTTGCGCGAGGCGCATCGCATACTGATTCCCGACGGGCAATGCATCATCATCTCGTTCAATCCGTTCGGAATATATGGCGCGATGAAACCGTTTAAGCGCAGAGCGACAATACCGTGGCGCGGACATTTCTTTTCGTCGTATCGTATTCGCGATTGGCTGTCGGTGCTTGATTTTGAGGTCTGTCAGGCAAACTATTTCGCGCCGCCGTGTTTGCGCCTGGAGAAAAGTCACAGCCGTTTGAATTGGTTGCCGACGGCATGCCGTCGCTATCTCCCGATCAGCGGCGGATTGTTCGCGCTATCGGCGACCAAGCATGTTATGAGCCCGCTCATCAAAGACCTTGGCTGGCGCGCTCCGGCCGCTATCCCAAGCGGCAGAATAGCGCCTCCGACGACTTCGCAACCCTGTCAATGCCGCGAGCGATGAGCGATTCGCGTCTTAAAATATATACCGACGGCGCCTGTAGCGGCAATCCCGGCCCCGGCGGTTGGGCGGCGCTGCTGGTTTGGGACGGGCGCCATAAAGCGGTCGCCGGGGCATCGCCGGATACCACCAACAACCGCATGGAATTGATGGCGGCGATTGGCGGCTTATCGGCGGTGAAGAAAAAATGCCCTATTTGTTTGACGACCGACTCCACGTATTTGCGCGATGGGATCACACAGTGGTTGCCCAAGTGGAAGCGCAACGGGTGGCAAACGGCGCAGCGCAAAGCCGTGCGCAACAAAGATTTGTGGGAGCGTTTGGATGCGCTCGTCGCGCAGTTTGACATACAGTGGGAGTGGGTCAAAGGACACAGCGGTCATCGCTACAACGATATGGTTGACGAATTGGCGCGACAGGCGATTAACGGGGCCTCGCCTTTGAATGATTCGGACTCGGACAAACCGGGAGTGTGACTATGCGACAGATTGTAATGGATGCCGAAACAACCGGGCTGGAGGTCAAGGAAGGCAATAGAATCGTTGAAATTGCTTGTATTGAACTGGTCAGCCGCAGTCTGGGCAATCAGTTTCATCGCTTGATCAACCCGCAACGCAAGAGCGAAGCCGGCGCGCTGAAAGTGCACGGCCTGAGCGATGAAAAGTTGAAAAAGCAACCGCTGTTCCATGAGATATGGGATGAGTTGCGCGAATTCGTCAAGGACGCCGAGGTGATAATCCACAACGCGCCTTTTGATCTCTCCTTTCTTGATGCCGAGTTGGAGCGCATGGGACGCGGCGGTTTTCTGGAAGAAACAAACTGCACCGCCTTTGACACTTTGGATCTTGCGCGCGCGCTCCACCCCGGAGCGGGGCATAGTTTGGATATGCTGAGCGACCGCTACGGAATCGATCGGTCGCAGCGCGCCGAGTACCATAGCGCGATAGTCGATACCGAGCTTTTGGCCAGAGTCTATTTTGCAATGACAAGCGGTCAGGCAACGATGGCTTTTGCCGCCGAGAGCGGCGCGGATGACACAGATATTGAAATAAGCCTCGATGGCGAAGGCTTGCCGGTTATCCGGGCGGATGCGGATGAGCGCCGCAAACACGATGATTTTATGAAGCAGGCTGCGAAATAACTGCCGTTTCTTATAGGAAATTTCCGAACTGGCGGGAATTCTATGCGGATAGCATATATACCTGTTATTATGGTAAGACTTAACTATTTAATTTATATTTGTAGCAATGAGAGGAGTACAAAATGAAGAAATATAAAGTTATATGCATATCCGCACTCGCTTCCGTCTTGTTATTCGGATGCGGCGGCGAACCGGAAGGCATGTGGGAAGCGACCGTTACCTCATCGCAAAACGGCAAAGAGGAAGCGGTCGGTCAGTATATGAGCCGTGACGAATGCCAGCATGCCGGTTTGATGCACATTGCGGGTGACAAGGAGCAAGCGCACAAGCGAATGGAGAGAAACAAAATGGCGGTGAGTTGCTCTTTTGTTCCGGCTAGTTAGCATATCCGGACCTCTTCCGTATGACAGTTGCAATGGCCGAGGAATCAAACTCGCCATTGCCTTCTGCCACGAGTTGTCGCATGTGCCTAAGCGCGCGCTTTGCCCCCGGCAAATCAAGTTGCATTTCGTCGGCAAGGGTATCGACGATACGCAAATCTTTCAGGTGCAGACGCGCCTTGAATCCGGGGGCGAAGTCCTGATTGAGGATTCTCGCGCCGTGTATTTCAAGGACTTTGCTGCCGGCAAACCCTCCGAGCAGGGCTTGTTGCACGAGTTTGGCATCCGCCCCCGCGGCTTGCGCGAGGATCAGCATCTCCGCGGTTGCCGCGATGGTCTGCGCAACCAGCAGTTGGTTGCAGGCTTTGGCAACTTGCCCGGCGCCGTGCCCTCCGATGCGGACGATATTGCTTCCCATCGCTTTCAGTATCGGCAAAGCCCGATGAAAGATCGCTTCGTCGCCGCCGACCATAACGGAGAGCGCGCCGTCGATAGCCCCTTGCTCGCCGCCTGAGACAGGCGCATCCAATGCGTGAACTTTGTTCTCGGCAAGCCGTTGCGCAATCGTTTTGCTGAGCGCGGGGGCAATGGTGCTCATGTCAATGACGACGCTATCCGCGGCAGCCCCGAAGATGATGCCATCGTCTCCCAGAGTGACTGCTTCGACGTCCGGGGTATCGGACAACATCGTTATGCAAAAATCCGCGGCGGCCGCGGCGGCGGCCGGGCTGTCGCAGACGGTCACCGCCGAGGATTCAAAGTCGGCGAGCGTCTGCGCCCGTCGGGCGTAAACCGATAGCCGGTATCCCGCTTTCAACAGGTTTGCGGCCATCGGTTTCCCCATGATTCCAAGACCGATAAATGCGATTTTTTTCATTGCGGTAAAATAGCCGTTCCCAATCGTTTGTCCGATGAAAGCATATTTTAACGAATTACCCGGTTTGCTGAAAAAAGGTCTTGCGCCTTTTTATCTGATTTCCGGCGAAGAGCCTCTGCAGCGCATGGAAGCGACCGATATGATACGCGCGGCGGCGGACAGAGCGGGCTACCGCAACCGCGAGTTTTTCTTTGTCGAAGGGGACTTTGACTGGAATACGCTCACGCTGTCGTCCGGCAATGTGTCGCTGTTCGGCGGCAAGCAGTTTCTGGATATTCGCTTGCAGACCAATAAGCTCGGCAGCGCCGGCGCGGCATTCCTGCAGTCGGTTTTGGACACCCCGTGTGATGACCGGCTGTTTTTAGTGCAAGCGGACAAAGCGGACGGACGTTTGGCATGGGTAAAGAAGGCAGCGAAAGCGGGGGTCTGGGTGCAAGTGTATCAAAAGAATATGCGCGATATGAAAGCCTGGCTTGGCGAGCGCGCCCTGCGCGCCGGTTTGACCGCGGAGGACGGGGTGATTCACTTCATCGCGCAGTATTCCGAAGGCAATATGCTTGCCGCGGCACAGGAGGTGGACAAGCTCGGACTATCGGTCAAGGACAAAAGTCGGGCAATCCGGTTGCAAGATGTCGAGCAGGCGATCACCAATAGCGCGCACTATACCGTTTGGGATCTTGCCGATGCGGTGGCTGTCGGCGATGCGCATCGCGCGGTGCGGATACTGTGCGGTTTGGAAACCGACAACGCGCCGCTGCCGTTGGTAATCTGGGCATTGGCCGATCAATTCCGCAAAATGGCGGCGATGCAGCAACAGATTGCAGAAGGCGCTTCGCCGGAGAGCGCGCTGCGATCGGTTTGGAAAAGCCGCCAGCCTGTTTTGCGCAAAGCGCTCGCCAGAAAACTGCGCCCCGGCTGGTGGAATGAAATGTTACACGGTTGCTATCAGGTGGACAAAGCGATCAAGGGGCACGGGCAAGACGAAAGTTGGAATGAGTTATTGCGGATTGTTATGCGGGGGGTCGGCATTGCGCCGTTGCGCAAGCCCAAGACCGCGCTGATGATTCCGGCAGCGGCGCGTTGATGGCGGGGCATGCGGATTCTCTATAGCAGCTCCCCTGTGTCCGGCGCGCAGAAGCTGCGCGCGTTTGAGGCGCTCAGGCAAATTCACCCGGCGGCGGAGGACTTGCGACTGCGCAAGGTTTATATCCTGGAGATCGATTCCCCGCCGGATGCGGAGGAAGAACGCCGCATCCGCGATCTGTTGCGCGCGCGGCGGCATGACGATACCGCGGCGGAGAGTCCGCCGAATCTTTCTTTTTATGTCATGCCGCGTCGCGGCGCTATTTCATCCTGGTCCAGCAAGGCGACCGATATTTTTCACATCTGCGGTTTGCGCAAGGTGTCGCGAGTCGAGTGCGCCGACCATTATCGTATTGCCTGCCGCAGCGCGCCGCCGCCCGCTGTCATTGACAAGATGATGGGTTCGCTTTGCGATCGCATGACCGAAGAAGCGCATCGTCATCTGCCGCCGGATATTTTTGCGCATATTGCCACTCGCAAGTTGCGGGTTTTTGCGCTCGACGACAACACGGAGGAGCGGTTGTTTGCGCTAAACCGCGAACAAGGCCTGGCGATGACCGAGGCCGAGATCAAACTGCTGGCGGACTACTATCAAAAAAGCGACAAACAACCGACCGATGCCGAGTTGATGATGTTTGCGCAAGTGAATTCGGAACATTGCAGGCACAAACTGTTTAACGCCAAATGGACGGTCGATGGCATTCCCCAAGACCGGACTTTGTTTGAGATGATTCGCCGCACCAGCGCGCGCGCGCCCGCCGGCATATTGTCGGCCTATGATGACAATGCGGCGGTGTTGCAAGGCGCGGCGGATGCGCGTCATTTCGGGGTCAATCCGCATAATCGGCGCTACGCATACTCGGGCGAGGAGCTCAGTCTCTCGATCAAGGTCGAAACCCACAACCATCCGACGGCGATCTCTCCGGCGCCCGGAGCCGCAACCGGATCAGGCGGCGAAATTCGCGACGAAGCGGCCACCGGGCGCGGCGGGCGCTCCAGAATGGGACTCATCGGTTTCTGCGTATCCGACCTTGAGATTCCCGCCCATCGGCAAGCGTGGGAAAAAGCGATTTCCCGCCCGCGACATATCGCTTCGCCGTTACAGATTATGCTCGATGCGCCGCTCGGCGCGTCGCGCTTTAACAATGAATTTGGGCGTCCCGCCGTCGCCGGTTATTTCAGAACCTTTGAGCAGGTTCAAAACGAAGCGCACTGGGGTTATCACAAGCCCATCATGCTGGCCGGAGGGCTCGGTGAGTTGTACAAATCCCATATCAACAAAAAGACCTTCCCGGCGGGCGCCGCGCTGGCGGTGTTCGGCGGCCCGTCCATGCTCATCGGTCTTGGCGGAGGCGCCGCTTCGTCTATGACCGGCGGCGCGGGTTCGCAAGAATTGGATTTTGCATCGGTACAGCGCGACAACGCGGAGATGCAACGGCGCTGTCAGGAAGTGATCGAGAGTTGTGTCGCTTGCGGCAAGGACAATCCGATTCTCTCGATTCACGATGTCGGAGCGGGAGGCCTGTGCAATGCGCTGCCGGAACTCGTCCGCGATGCGGGCGCAGGCGCGGTGTTTGAGCTCGGGAAGATTCCCAGCGCCGACAGCGGCTTGTCGCCGATGGAACGCTGGTGCAACGAATCGCAAGAGCGCTATGTCGCGGCGATAGATGCGCGGCATCTGGACGCCTTTCTCGGCTTTTGCCGGCGCGAGCGATGCCCGGCAGCGGTTGTCGGCCGCGCTACCGAAGATCAGCGCATCGTGCTCGCCGACGCCGATGCAGAGCGACACCCGGTCGATATGCCTATGGATGTCCTGTTCGGCTATTTGCCGCCGGCGCGCCGCGATGTCAAACGGCAGCGGAGGCCGGTGTGTGAGAGCGCGATACCGGGCGAGGGCGCGTTGGACGAGGCGGTACGGCGCGTTTTGAATCTGCCGGCAGTCGCGTCAAAGTCTTTTCTGATTACGATCGGCGATCGCAGTGTCGGCGGTCTGGTTGCGCGCGATCAGATGGTAGGGCCGTGGCAAGCGCCGGTCGCCGATGTGGCGGTGAGCGCGGCCGGTTATCAGACATACAGCGGCGAGGCGATGGCGGTCGGCGAGCGCCCCCCGGTCGCTTTAATCGATGCGTCGGCATCCGCGCGTCTGGCTGTCAGCGAGGCGATCTTGAATATCCTCGCCGCCGATGTCGCGTCTTTGGGCGATATCAAGTTATCCGCTAACTGGATGGTCGCAGCCGATGAGCCGGGGCAATCGCTCGCCTTGTTTGATGCGGTGAAAGCGGTGGCCGGCGAGTTGTGTCCGGCATTGGGGATTGCGATTCCGGTCGGCAAAGATTCGGTTTCTATGCGGATGGGTTGGAGCGAAGCGGACGGCGACAGAAAAGTGGTCGCGCCGTTATCGTTGGTCGTGTCGGCTTTCTCCCCGGTCGGCGATGTGCGAAAGACTCTGACCCCGCAACTAACCGTCGACCGTGATGCGGAAAGTAATACTCCTAATCTGTTTTTTATAGATTTGACCGCCGCCGGCAATCATCTGGGCGGTTCGTCTTTGGCACAGGTATTTGATGCGCAAGATTCCGCCGCGCCCGATCTCAAAGACGCCGAGAGTTTGCTCGGATTTGCGCGCTTATTGCGCGCGTTGCGCGAATGCGACGGCGTTCTCGCCTACCACGATCGTTCCGACGGCGGATTGTTCGTGTGTCTTGCGGAAATGGCTTTTGCCGGACATTGCGGCATCGATTGCGATTTCAGCGCGTACGGAGACGAGTTGCTGCGCGTGCTGTTCTGCGAAGGGCCGGGCGCTGTCGTACAACTGAGCCGCGAAGCGATACCCCGGCTGTCGGAGTTGGCCGCACAGTACGGCGCGGATGTAAAACCGCTCGGGGCAGTGACCGCCGAGCGGAATGTCGTCATGCGTTTCCGCGACCGACGGCGGTCGTGGCCGACGATGCGGCTCAAGGAATGGTGGTCGCAGACATCCTTGCAAATTCGCCTCTTGCGGGACAATCCGCAATGCGCCAAAGCAGAAGCGGAATGCGATTGTGATGCCGATAATCCGGGGCTTTCAAGCAGATTGAGTTTTGACCCTGCGCGGGTCATGATTGCAACCGGCGCGCGTCCGAAATTTGCCATCTTGCGCGAGCAAGGCATAAACGGTCAAGCGGAAATGGCGGCGGCGTTTGAGCGCGCCGGTTTTGAAGCGTATGACGCGCACACCGGCGACTTGCTTGCCGGCAACGTCAATATCAACGCATTTGACGGCTTTGCGGCCTGCGGCGGGTTTTCTTACGGGGATGTATTGGGCGCCGGCGTCGGTTGGGCGAGTTCAATCCTGCTTCACAGCATGGTTCGGGAGCAGTTTGAAGAATTTTTTATGCGCCCCGACACGCTGGCTCTCGGCGTCTGTAACGGTTGTCAGATGATGGCGCATCTGCGCGAGATTATTCCCGGCAGCGAACGCTGGCCGCGGTTTGAACCGAATCTGTCGGGCAGGTTTGAAAGCCGTCTGACCGGCGTTGAAATCACACCCTCGCCATCGGTCTTTTTGGCCGGGATGGAAGGTTCGCACATCCCGATCGCGGTCGCCCACGGCGAAGGCCGCGCTGTTTTTGATAGCGCAAAAGATGCGGCGATGAGCGAACAGGTCTGCATGCGCTATATTGATAATCATGGCCGCAGCAACCCGTGCTATCCGTATAACCCGAACGGCAGTGCGGAAGGCATCACCGGCGTGTGCAACGCGAACGGTCGGGTGACGATCATGATGCCGCACCCCGAGCGGGTGTTTAGAAGCGTGCAGTTTTCCTGGTGTCCGCCCGAATGGGAAGGCGACAGCCCGTGGATGAAAATGTTTGGGAATGCGCGTAGTTGGTTTGATTGAGATGCCCTATAATACGGGCGCTCCGAACGGCCGCTGCTGATTGGCTGCCGGGGCAAGCGCGCACTTTAATTTAAGCAATAGTTATGCCGACCAGAATCCTTGTTCACGCCTTGTGCCTGCTGCCTATGATATGGCTGCTCGCCTTGGCATACCGCTCCGGTCTCGGCGCCAATCCGATCGAATACATCACGCGCTACAGCGGCGATTGGACATTGCGCATGCTTTTGATCACGCTGACATTCAGGCCTGTCGCGCACATCTTGCGGCGGCCGTTTTTGTTACGCTATCGTCGCGCGGCAGGCCTGTATACTTTTGCCTATGCTTTCAGCCACTTCACAACCTATCTGTGGCTCGATCAATTCTTTGATTGGTTGTCTATCGTTGAGGATATCGCCGAACGGCCTTTCATACTCGCCGGGTTTACTTCTTTCGTTCTGATGATACCGCTTGCGCTGACATCCAACGATTGGTCCGTACGGTTGCTACAGAACCGCTGGAAAACACTGCATCGTCTGGTTTATCTGATAGCGATCGTGGGGCTCGTCCATTATTGGTGGCTGGTGCGGGCCGACTTTTTGAAAGCGTCGGTCTACCTCGTCATGTTGACGATCTTACTCGGCTACAGGGCATATTTTTCGGTCTTCGTGCGGGAAATTCTCAAGCGGTGATAAACGGCTTCCCCTATTTTGCGGTGTCCTCGCTTATACCCTTGCTGGCCCTGCGGCTGCGCCTTTTCCTTCAAGATCCTTGCAATAATGCGGGTATCCTGCGGCAGAGCAGGGGAGTATTACGGGGCGCAGACAAGGGGAGCGAGGCAGGATATACAGGCACTTGCAAATGATTGACACTGTGGTATAGTGCGCTAAATGAGGGAAACAATGAACAATTCAACTCTTGTAAATGACTCGCACCTTGTGGCACGGCTATGTACCACAAACAACATTCATATGTGTGCAAACGATACGAGACCACAAACGATATTTAATCGCTTGTGCTCCATAAACTGTTTGCGGATTGTTTATAATGTGACTGGTTGCACAACTGTATTCACTAGCTCAGGCGATAAGGAGTAATGCCATGAAACGAAAGATTTATAATACTACCCCCCCCCCCCCCCCCCCGCTGTGTAAATAAGGGGATTGCGGGCACTTGGCTGTATCGCCTCGCCGCCCGCTTTCTGCAAGCACTTCGCCCCTTCCCGCACTGGCGGGTAACACTAACCCGGCGTAGCCTCCGAGCACTGGTTCTGCTCGCCCTGCTCACCCTCTGCACTCAAGCGCAGGCGGCCGCGCCGATGATTGATCTGGACAGCATCATAAAAGTTCCCATCAACGCAACCGCAGAAAATCCGTACTTCTTCAAAGCATCCGACTTTCCTTTTAGAGATGCCGATGGCGATGAACTGGAAATCGTGCACATACTCGGTGCCCCTGATGAGTCACAAGGCATATTGAGGGTGGGATCCACCGTTCTGACCGATCAGAATACGGCAGGTGCTGGTTTTGATGTGGCGGTGACCGACATCGGCACCATAAGCTACTATCCGATAGCGGGCCAATCCCCCAGAGTACACTCCGCCAGCTTTTTGTACTGGGTAACTGCCGGCGGCGACCTGTCCGATACTGGTGGTAGCATACGCATAGACCTGGTGCCACCACCGACCCTGCGGTTGCGCTTGCGCCTTTTCCTTGAGGGCCCGTTGCGGTAGTGCGTAGCTACAGCGAGGAGAGTGTTATGAGGCGCGCAAGAGGATGGAACAGGATACCAAGATACTTATGGACGTCTTTGTGGCGGAAGCGCTCATTGCGCAACCGCCTTCGCGAGACCCAAACCATAAGGAGAAATGCGATGAACTACGAAATTTTTGATACTGCCCCCCGGCACCGGCAGGCAACGATGACGCGGCGTAGCTTCTGGTTGCCAGTTCTGCTTGCCCTGTTCGCTGTCTGCGCTCAGGCGCAGGCGCAAAATGCCACCGGCATACCGGCGGTCACCTACGCCAGCGGCATAATCGCTCCCACCGAAGATTCCGCCATCACCGCCAACGGCGGCAGCGGTTCCACCGCCATAGCCGACACCGATGGCTTGGGCACTTTCAGTTGGCAGTGGAGTGCGGCCGATACCAACGGCGGCGACTACGCCGACATCGCCATGGCGACCAATGCCGCATTCACTCCCGGCGATGATGAGGTGGGCAAGTTCCTGCGGGTCTGCGCATCTTTCAGAGATAACGCCGGCAACAACGAGGAGCGATGCCTGCCGATAGCCACCGCCGTGGCCAACATCAACGACAAGCCGGTGCCCGTCGCCAACACAATTTCGGTGAGCACCACCGCCGATGCCGACAATCCTTATGTCTTCTCTGCGGATGACTTTCCATTCACGGATGTGGACGGCGACATGCTGGCGGGCATCGAAATAGCCGCCCTGCCAGGAAGAGATTCTACAGCCGGGCCAGGCAGTCCGGGCACCCTGGCATTGAACGGAACGGCCTTGACCGCTGTCCCCGCAAGCACCATCACCGTAGCCCAACTGGAGGCCGGCGCTCTGACCTATTACCCGCCAGAGGGCGAGCAACCCACCAACCCCAATGACCCCTTTGCCAGATTAGCCTTCTTCGGCTTTGATGTGGTGGACGATGGCAGTGATGGCAACACCAACAATGTCAGCAATGTGGGCAGAACCATAGACATACGACTGGTGTCGGTGAATCAGACTGCCGCCAGCGGCAGACCCAGAATAGTAGTGCTGAATGTTCCCACCGATATCCACACCCACGCTGAGGGCACCCAACTGAGAGCCGACACCAGAGACATCGTTGAACCCAACGGCATAGACCGCAGCACTCTGGAGTGGCAATGGCAGTTATCCTCTGTCGGCGATGGTGTCTTTGCCGACATAAGCGGCGCCACCGGAGGCACATTCACCCCGGGCCATGCCCATGTGGGCATGCACATCCGCGTCTGCGCCAGTTTTATGGACAATCACGCCATGCCGGAGACTGTGGAAGACCTGTGCTCCGCCTCTATCCGGGTGACTAATGCCAACGATGCCCCGGTGGCGCAAGACCACGCTATAAATGTGTCTGTGGATGCCACCATGGCCAACCCCTACGCTTTCAGCACAGACGACTTTCCCTTTGACGATGAGGACGATGACAATCTGGCCAGTGTCATTCTGGAATCGTTGCCGCAATCCGGCGCCTTGCGCAACGGCTCCGCCGCCGCCGCGGTCGGCGATATCATAGCGGCCGATGCTATAGACGATCTGACGTACTATCCGGCCGCCGAGCAGAATGTCCAGACCGGCTACGCAAGATTCGACTTCAAGGTGACCGACGATGGCAGCGATGGCAGCGACAACAGGACCAGTGCCAACACCGCCGCCATCACCATCAATCTGGTGCCGGCCAACCTGCGCCTGCGCTTGCGCCTCTTCCTTGAGGGCCCGTTGCGGTAGTGCGTAGCCGCGGAGAAGGATAGTTATGAGGCGCACAAGAGGATGGAACAGGATATCAGGATACTTGCGGATGGCTTTGTGGCGGAAGCGCTCACTGCGCAACCGCATTCACGAGATACAAACCATAAGGAGAAATGCGATGCACTGCCAAATTTTTGATACTGCCCTCCGGCACTGGCGGGCAACGATGACGCGGCGCAACCTCTGGTCATTGGTTCTGCTCGCCCTGCTCGCTGTCTGCGGTCAGGCGCAGGCGCAAACCGCATGTCCCCAAGGGCAAACGCGAGTCACGAGTTCGGTCCTTCTGTCCACCGGTTGCTTTGACGATGCCTTAATCCCGATTCTGAATGACTGCAAAAAAGCGGGATGGAGAGGCGAGGACGCGGAGGGAGTGTTTCTTAGTCTCGGGGAACTGGCTTGCGAGATTCCTTCGAGTGAAGCAGGTGGCTCCAGTGCGCAATCGTGCTACATTGTTTCGGCAATCGGGAGCACCCCGCTCTGCGCAACTATGTATGGCGACCCGCCGGTTTTTCCAAAAGCGGCGGAATATCCTCATGTCCGCCCCGGAAGCGGACGCACTTTTACCGCAAACTGCGACAATTCGCCCGCCGGCACAACAGTCCCCGGCGGTTATCCGCCGAACCACAACCTCAACGGCGAAACCGAATGCTCCTGCGATTTGGATTCGCACATCGGCACATGGCCGAACTGCGTTGCCACGCCGGATTTGACCCGCGCCCAACGGGAGGGGATTGGCACATGCGCGAGTCGGTGGAGTGTTTCCACCGCCACCGCTTCTATCAAATGCGAAATCCCGCTGACTTCGGGCGGGACGAATTATGACGGTTGCTTTTTTGGCGAGGGCCCGCCGCGGTGCGCCGATGTGTTCGGCGAAGAATATGCCTTTCCCGATGAAACGCTTCCGGTTCAGGAGCGATATGTTTTCAACTGCGGGGAGGGCATGATTCCGGCAGGTGCGAATCTGAATGGCGCGACGGAATGCGTGCGCCAACCGTACTTGCGGCTACGGTTGCGTCTTTTCCTTGAGGGCCCGTTGCGGTAGCGCGAGTGACCGGCGGCGGAGCAGGGGAGTGTCGTGGGGTGTGCAAGGGTGAGGCAGGTACGGAGTATGTACACAAACAACATTTAATGAGGCACGGTAGTAAGAGCACAGTGATAAGAGCACAAACAATACTTAATTGTTTGTGGCTTCCTGAGTTGTTTGCGGATTGTTAATTGTTTGCGGAGTTTGAAGCGGGTTGTTGATGGCCGATACGCGGACATTCAATAATTGTCGGATAAAGTATCTGCTATGGTGTAACACCCAACGGCCGCGCTATGGACTGGAACTTCTATTGGGGGCTGGTACGGGCCGATTTTTTGAAAGCGTCGGTCTACCTCGTCATGTTGACAATCTTACTCGGCTACAGGGCATATTTTTCGGTCTTCGTGCGGGAAATTCTCAAGCGGTGATAAACGGCTTCCCCTATTTTGCAGTGTCCTCGCTTGTGCCCTTGCCGCCCCTGCGCCTGCGCTTTTTCCTTCAAGATCCTTGCAATAATGCGAGTATCCTGCGGCAGAGCAGGGGAGTATTACGGGGCGCAGACAAGGGGAGCGAGGCAGGATACCAAGGCACTTGCAAATGACTGACACTGTGGTATAGTGCGCTAAATGAGGGAAACAATGGACAATTCAACTCTTGTAAATGACTCGCACCTTGTGGCAGAGTGCGCCAAATGAGGGAAACAATGGACAACTCAACTTTTATAAATGACTCGCACCTTGTGGCAGAGTACACAGCACTAGGCAATCCACAAACAGTTTGTGCCTCACTAAGAAGCCACAAACAACGAATCAAGGACACACAAACAACAAATCGAAGATACACAAACAACGAATCAAGGACACACAAACAACGAAGTTGTTTGTGCTTCTTATCATGTGCTTCTTATCATGTGCTTCTTATCATGTGCCTCTCATCACTGTGTACATATACCGTGCAACTACATTCACTAGGCACATGCCATAAGGAGTAATAGATTATGAATAGACAAAACTTTAATACTACCCCCCCCCCCCCCCCCCCCCCCTCGCTATGTAAATAAGGGGATTGCGGGCACTTGGCTGTATCGCCTCGCCGCCCGCTTTCTGCAAGTACTTCGCTCCTTCCCACACTGGCGGGTAACACTAACCCGGCTTAGCCTCCGGTCGCTTATTCTGTCGGTCCTGTTTGCCGTCTGCACACCGGCCCAGTCGCACAGCGCCCATCCGCCTGGCAACGCAGACCCGACCACGGTTGGTCTGGCCAAACCGTTAGCCCTGAGTAACACCATATTAGTGTTGCAAGATGCTAACGCCGACAACCCGTACACTTTCAAGCGGGCCGACTTCGGCTATTCGGATAGCGACCGAGACAGCCTGCAACACATAACCATAAAGAGCCTGCCGGCTCTTGGCACATTGCAGGTGGACGGCACCGCCGCCACTGAGGAACAGACTGTGGCGCCCGCCGACTTCGGCACCATCACCTGGTATCCGCCGGCAAATGCGTCGGCGAAGATTAGCTACACCAGTTTCACCTACAGCGTCACCGCCGGCAACGAGGAATCCAATTTAGACGCCACCGTGACCATAAATCTTTTATCAACCGAGCAAGTCCCTGCCACCGGCGCGCCCGAACTGACGAACTCGGAAACTTTCAGCAGTCAGACCACATACAACGATGGCAATAGGCTCCTGATCAGGATTGGGTCTTCGCCTGTCGACCTCAACGGCATAAACTACGATACTCTGGAATATATATACCAACAGTCCCCCGCCGCAGACGGCACATACGCCACTTTCAGAGGTCCGCTCGGTATAAGAGTGCGTAATAGCGAAGTATTCATAATCCGGCAGTCCAATGTGGGCCAATACATCCGCGTATGCGTGACCTTTATGGATCTGCACGCCACCCCCAACAGCGAGGGGCCGCTGTGCTCCGCCGGCGCCCTTGTAACAAATGTGAGCGACCAGCCCGTCGGCGGTGACAGCGTCGTTGAGGTGCCGGTAACTGCCAGTTCCGCCGACCCGCACCGCTTTGTGCGGGCGGACTTTCCCTTCAGCGATGCGGATGGCGACACCATCAACGGCATACGCATAACCGCCCTGCCCGCGACGGGCACTTTGGCGCTGGCGGGCGATGCCGCTTTCACGATAAGCACAGGCACCGAGTTGACACTGGATCAGTTGGATACCTTGGCATACTATCCGGATGCCAATGCTGCCGTTGGCGCGGGCTATGCGACATTCGCCTACAGAGTGCGGGATACCGGCGATGTCAGCGCCACAGTCCGAAGGTGCACTCCAACGGGCGGGTGTAGATCGATCCCCGGCAGCACCAACGAGGCCGCAGCCGATTCCACCCTCACCATAGACTTGGGGGTGATTGCCTTGCGCTTGCGTCTTTTTCTGGAGGGCCCGTTGCGATGATGGGAAACACACTTTATGTACAAACCACATTAGGAGTAATACTATGAATCAACAAATTTCTAATACTGCCCCGCATTGGCGGGCAACGATGACGTGGCGTAGCCTCCGGTTGCCGGTTCTGCTCGCCATGCTCGCCGTCTGCGCTCAGGCGCAAACGCAAACTTGTCCGGTGGGGCAGGAGGATGTCGGCGGCGTTTGCCATGCTGTTTGTGCCGAAGGGCAGGCGCGAGTCACGAGCAGTGTGGTTGAAGTCGGAAGCGGCCCCGCTACCGGGTGCTTTTCCGATGTATTAGCCTCGTATGCGAAGGCTTGCGAAAACATGGGATGGTTAGCCGATTCGCTCGGGACGTTTCTGCACCTCGGAGAACTGGTTTGCGGGATCCCCTCTCAGTTGTATCCTGATACTGGTCGTATTCAGTCGGGTTCCTCGTGCTTTCTGGCAGGAAGCGCCGACCGGCTGTGTACGGACATGTATGGTGATCCGCCTGTTTTTCCCAAAGCGGAAGACCACCCTAATGTTAATCAATTTAGCGAGAGGGGGGGAAATCACCTCAGCGATTCCTTTGTGGCAAATTGTGCTCGGGGCGGGAATGTTCCCGGCGGCTATCCGCCGGGTCACAACCTCAACGGCGAAACCGAATGCACCTGCGATTTGGACTCGCACATCGGCACATGGCCGGACTGCACGGCCTTTCCGACCGGCTTAACCTCCGCCGAGCGGGAGGGGGTTCGCACATGTGCGAATCAAGGGTGGGATGTTTCCACCGGCACCGCCTTCTTCAAATGCGACATCCCGCTGATCTCCGGCGAGGGTACTTTTGACGAGTGCTTTTTCGGTCCGGGTACGCCGCAGTGCGCGGATGTATTCGGCGCGGAGTTTGCCTTCCCGGAACAGGAGGATTCGGTTCGGTATGTTTTCAGTTGCGGGGCGGGCATGTTTCCGGCGGGGGCGAATACGAATGGCGCAACGGAATGTACCGCCCACCTGCGCTTGCGGTTGCGCCTTTTTCTGGAGGGCCCGTTGCGATGATGGGAAACACACTTTATGTACAAACCACATTAGGAGTAATACTATGAATCAACAAATTTCTAATACTGCCCCGCATTGGCGGGCAACGATGACGTGGCGTAGCCTCCGGTTGCCGGTTCTGCTCGCCATGCTCGCCGTCTGCACTCAGGCGCAGGCGCAGGGCAATGCCACCGGCATGCCGGAAGTTACCTACGCCAGCGGCATAATGGTTCCCACCGAAGACTCCGCCATCACCGCAAACAAGGGCAACATACAAGACCCGGACAACACTCCGACGACCGCCATCGGCGCCATCAGTTGGCAATGGAGCGCGGCCGATACCGATGGCGGCAACTACACCGACATAGCCATGGCGACCAATGACGCCTTTACTCCGGGCGATGACGAGGTGGGCAAGTTCCTGCAGGTCTGCGCATCTTTCACGGATAACGCCAGCAACAACGAGAAGCGCTGCCTGCAGATAGCCACCGCCGTTGCCAACATCAACGACAAGCCGGTGCCTATCGCCAACACAATTTCGGTGAGCACCGCCGCCGATGCCGACAATCCCTACGTCTTCTCCGCGGATGACTTTCCATTCACCGATGCGGACGACGACATGCTGGCGGGCATCAATTTAGTCACCCTGCCAGGAAGAGATCCTACAGCCGGGCCAGGCAGTCCGGGCACCATGGCATTGAACGGAACGGCCTTGACCGCTGTCCCCGCAAGCACCATCACCGTAGCCCAACTGGAGGCCGGCGCCCTGACCTATTACCCGCCGCCGGGCGAGCAACCCACCGACCCCGATGCCCTCTTTCTCAGATTCGCCTTCTTCAACTTTGATGTGACGGACGATGGCAGCGATGGCAACACCAACAATGCCAGCAATGATGGCCAAACCATAGAGATACGACTGGTATCGGTGGCTCAGACTGCCGTCAGCGGCAGACCCAGAATAATAGTGGATGGCGCTCACGCCAGGGTCCGCACCCACGCTGAGGGCTCCCTGCTACAAGCCGACACCATTGGCATCGTTGAACCCAACGGCATAAACCGCAGCACTCTGGAGTGGCAGTGGCAGTCATCCTCTGCCAGCGATGGCGCTTTCGCCGACATAAGCGGCGCCACCGAGGGCACATTCACCCCGGGCCAGGTCCATGTGGGCATGCACATCCGCGTCTGCGCCAGTTTTATGGACAATCACCCAACCCCGGAGACTGTGGAGGGCCTGTGCTCCCCCTCCATCCGGGTGACCGAGGCCAATGTTGCCCCCATCAGCGACGATGCATCTGTGAGCGTATCCCCCGCCGCAACCGCGGCTCAGCCATACCGCTTCAAGGTCTCTGACTTCCCGTTCAGGGACACCGTCGGCGACCGCCTGCTCGGAATAACCATAGTTTCCACCGTAGAATCCGGCAAGGGCACGCTCCGCTTTTCGAGTCTGGAGATTACCCTCAGAGACAACCTAGACACCTTCGTCATAGACGGGTCTCGAATACCAGAGTTCACCTACTACCCCCCTGCGGGTAGCGGTATCACCTCCGACTTCGCCACTTTCAGATTCAGAGTAAGCGATGGCAAAGCGGAAAGCGCAATCCACGCCATGACCATACATCTGGCGGAGCACCTGCGGTTGCGCTTGCGCCTTTTCCTTGAGGGCCCGTTGCGGTAGCGCGAGTGACCGGCGGCGGAGCAGGGGAGTGTCGTGGAGTGCGCAAGGGGGTGAGGATACAAATGAATGCATTCAATGAGCGCTTATCGCCTCTTTTTGAAGGGTTTGCAGAATTGAAGCGGGTTTGTTGCTGACCGATACGCGGGCATTCAATAATTGTCGGATAGGCTATCCGCTATGGTTTCACACCGCCGCGAAGGGACTACACTACGGGCTGAGGCTTCAAGCGCCTATGACACACACAATATTTGCCTCAGGCGTCCGATATGTCATGGCATCATGCAACCGCTTCCCCGACGGCAAAATACTTTGCTATAATTGGCTTTCTGACTCAGGGGGTATTACAAATGTTTAAGTCTGATATGAATATTGCGGAGTTTGATCCGCAGTTGGCCGCCGCTCTTGCCGCAGAACGCAAGCGACAGGAAGAGCATGTTGAATTAATTGCTTCCGAAAATTATGCGAGTCCGCGGGTGATGGAAGCGCAAGGGTCGGCGATGACCAACAAATATGCCGAAGGGTATCCGGCCAAGCGCTATTACGGCGGTTGCGAGCATGTCGATGTGGCCGAGCAGTTGGCGATCGATCGCTTGAACGAGCTCTACGGCAGCGACTACGCAAACGTGCAACCGCATTCCGGTTCGCAAGCGAACGCGGCGGTTTATCTTGCGTTGTGCCTGCCGGGCGATACGATTATGGGCATGAGTCTCGCCCATGGCGGACACTTGACGCACGGCGCCAAAGTAAACTTTTCCGGCAAGATATTCAATGCGGCGCAATACGGCATCGATGACGACGGCCGGTTGGAGTATGACAAGATTCGCCAACTGGCGCTGGAAAGCAAGCCGAAAATGCTGATCGCCGGGTTCTCGGCTTATTCGCAAGTGATTGACTGGCAACGGATGCGCGCGATTGCCGATGAGGTCGGGGCCTATTTTGTGGTCGATATGGCGCATGTCTCGGGCCTGGTTGCGGCGGACGAATATCCCAACCCGGTGCCGCACGCGCATGTGGTTACCTCGACGACGCACAAAACTTTGCGCGGCCCGCGCGGCGGTTTTATCATTTGCCGGGCAAACGAGGAGCTCGAGAAGAAATTAAACTCGATGGTTTTTCCGGGCATGCAGGGCGGGCCGTTGATGCATGTGATCGCGGCCAAAGCGGTCGCTTTCAAGGAAGCGTTGCAACCGGACTTCAAAGACTACATACGCGCGGTCAAGAGCAACGCGCGGATTATGGCAAAGACTTTGACGGAGCGCGGTTACGATGTGGTTTCCGGCGGCACGGAGAATCATCTGATGTTGGTCAGTTTGATTGCAAAAGGGATTACCGGCAAGGCCGCCGACGCCGCATTGGGGCGGGCGAATATCACGGTGAATAAAAACAGCGTTCCGAATGACCCCAATTCGCCTTTTGTAACCGGCGGCCTGCGTTTTGGCACGCCCGCTATTACGACACGCGGGTTTGACGGCGAGACGACGGTTTATCTGACCGGGCTGATTTGCGATGTGCTCGATGACATCGGGAACGAAGACAAGATTCGCGAAGTCAAAGCCAAAGTCGTTGAGTTGTGTCGCAAATATCCGGTCTATGGATAAGCATACGCGTGAAGTGCCCCCGTTGCGGATCTGACAAAGACAACATCAAGGTCGTTGATTCCCGACCGATCGATGACGGTATCAGACGGCGGCGCAAATGCGACGCATGCGGACACCGATTCACGACCGTTGAAACGGTCAGCGCCAAGCGCGCAAAAATTATCAAACGCGCCGGTCGCCGTGAGAGCTTCGATGACAGAAAACTGCGCGCCGGCATCGAAGCGGTTCTTGCAAAGCGCGATGTGCCGGACGCAAAAATAAACGAGTTGATCGAAAGCATTCAATGCCACGTTACTTCCACGCACCATCCCGAAATAAAATCGGCGGAGATTGCGCGCATGGTGATGCGCGGTCTGGAAGAGATCGATCCCATCGCCTATGTCCGCTACGCCTCGTCATATCGCCGCTTTAAGGATGCCGGAATCTTAGACGCGGCTCAGCATATTCATGCGCAGAATCTCGCACAGGAAAACTTCCCGTTTGAAGATATCGCAGACGATGACGACTGAAGTCACATATATGCGGCGCGCTCTGGAGTTGGCGCGGCGCGGAATATATACGACGCACCCGAATCCGAGAGTCGGTTGTGTCATCGTCAAGGGCGGCGAGATCGTCGGCGAAGGTTTCCATGCGCATGCCGGCGGGCCGCATGCCGAAATCGTCGCGCTGGAGGCGGCTGGCAAGGCGGCGCAGGGCGCCGATGTCTATGTCACTTTGGAGCCGTGCAACCATACCGGCAGGACCGGGGCGTGTTGCGATGCCTTGCTTGCGGCGGGCGTAGCGCATGTCTTTGTCGGCTCGCGTGATCCGAACCCGCTGGTAGACGGCGGCGGAGTCAAGGCGCTGGAAGCGGCCGGCGCACGGGTCACATGCGGTGTGTGTTCCGCCGAGTGCGAAGCGCTGAATGACGGATTCTTTTCCAGAATGCGTCGCAAGCGGCCTTGGGTCAGGATTAAATCCGCCATCAGCCTGGACGGGCGCAGCGCGCTCGCAACGGGCAAAAGCGCATGGATTAGCGGCGAGGCGGCGCGGCGCGATGTGCAGTTCTGGCGCGCCCGCAGCGATGTGCTGATGACAGGACACGGCACGGCGCTTGCCGACAACCCCCGTCTCAATGTGCGTTTGAGCGCCGCCGAATTGGGTATTGCCGGCGCCGTGCGCCAACCTATGCGCGTAGTGGCGGACAGCCGCTTGCGCACATCGCCGACGGCTGCGGTATATCGTCGGGACAGCGGCAGGGCGGCTGTTGCGACATGCGCGGGCGATGCGGCAAGGCGCGCTATGTTTCGGGATGGCGGCACGGAGGTCTTGGAGTTTGAGGCGGAAGATGACCGTGTGCCGTTGGGCGCTTTGTTTGAAACCTTGAGCCGTCGGTTTGAAATCAACGAAGCGCAAGTCGAAGCCGGGCCCGTGCTATGCGGCAAATTGATAGAGGAAGGTTTGTGTGACGAGCTGTTGTTATATGTCGCGCCTAAGCTTATCGGACAGCGGGGCCGGGCGCTGGCGCAGTTCAAAAATGTCATTGAAGATATGAGCGGTTGCTCTGAATTTGATTATCACGATACGCGCATGGTCGGAGCGGATATGAGGCTCTTGCTGCGCCCTGCCGGCGTCTGAGAGACAAGAGCGGAGTTTATGTTTAGCGGAATCGTTCGTTCTATGGGTGAAGTCGTCGCGGTGACGCCGACCGGCGGCGGGCGGCGGCTGACATTGGCGATTGAGGAGGGTTTTGCAAAAAATGTGACCGTCGGCGCCAGCGTAGCGGTTGCGGGCGTTTGCCTGACCGTCGTTGAGCGCGATGATAAGAGTTTTGCGGCGGATGTATCCGCTGAAACGCTGTCGTGTACGACCCTCGGCGAACTGACAGTGTCCGAGCGCGTCAATCTTGAGCCGGCGTTGCTGGCTGCGCAAGCGATCGACGGACATTTTGTCAGCGGTCATGTGGACTGCACGGGAGCGATCAAAGCGCTGGAAGCGCGCGGCGAATCCGCCCGCCTTGCGGTCGAAGCGCCGGCGCATGTCATGCCTTATATTGCCGTCAAAGGGTCGGTCTGTCTGGATGGCGTCAGCCTGACGGTCAATCGCGCCGACGACCGGCTGTTTGAGGTCAATCTGATACCGCATACATTTGCGGTCACCACTTTTTCATTCCGCAAAGTCGGTGATTGCGTTAATATTGAAGCGGATTTGATTGTGCGCTATCTCAAAAAACTGATGAGCGAGAAAGGATTATGATTGCGAAACTAGGCGGGGCGGTTATGCCGAAGTTATTGATCGCAACGCTGTTGCTTGCGTTTTTTTCTCTGCAATGGTCGCTGTGGGGGGAGCGCGGGGCATGGCGTTGGTTTGAATTGGAGCGCGCCAACGAGGATGCGCGGGTTGCGAACGAAGTCATGCGCGAACGCAACGAAGAACTCGCGCACAAGATAGATGATTTGAAAACCGGCGTCGGCACTTTGGAAGAACAGGCGCGCGAGGACCTCGGCATGGTGAAGAAAGGGGAGACATTCTATCGGATCATCGAGCCTGCCGGGCGCGACACCGACACAGGAGAGCAAAAATGACAGCAAAGCACTGGGGGATTGTGCCGGCGGCGGGGGAGGGCGCGCGGATGGGCGCGGAAGCGCCCAAGCAATACCTCAAAGCGGAAGGAACGTATATCTTGGACCACAGTATTCGCGCCTTGCTCGCCTGCGATGCAATAGAGAAAATCGTTGTCGCATTGGCGCCGCAAGACACACGGTGGAACGATACGGATGCGTCGCGGGATGCGCGGGTGCTGTCTTGTGCGGGCGGCGCGCACCGTTTTGCTTCGGTCGTCAAAGCGCTTGATCATCTGGGTTCAAAGGCGGACATATCCGACGACGATTGGATTGTGGTGCACGACGGCGCGCGTCCGTGTCTTGCCCGTCGGGACCTCGAGCGTCTGTTACATGAGATTGCCGACGAGCCGACGGGGGGCATTTTGGCGCTGCCCATTGACGACACGGTGAAGCATCTCGATGACGGGTATATCGATAAGACGCTTGAGCGCGAGCGCTTGGTGCGCGCCGCAACACCGCAGGTTTTTCGTTACCATATTCTGAAACACGCATTTGAGCGCGCGCGCCTGCGCGATGTTGTGCCGCCCGATGAGGCGGCGGCGGCGGAGTACGCCGGCCACAGTGTCAAAGCGGTCGCTTGTGGCGGCAGTAATATCAAAGTAACCCGCCCGCAAGATTTGGCGTATGTGACAGCATTTTTGAAACAACATTCCGACGGCTAAAAATGACTGCATTGCGCATCGGACACGGCTATGATGCCCACCGCTTCTGCGAAGGAGACCGCTTGATATTGGGCGGCGCGCGCATTCCTTTTGCATACGGCATTGCGGCGCATTCCGACGGCGATGTGCTGATTCATTCCCTGTGCGATGCCTTGTTGGGAGCCGCGGCTCTGGGCGATATCGGCCGCCATTTCCCGGATGACGACCCGCAATATGAGGCGATCGACAGCCGCCGTCTGTTGGCAAAAGTCCGCGCCATGCTTCTTCGGCAGGGCTATCAATTTGTCAATGCGGATATGACTTTGCTGGCCCAAAAACCGCGGCTGAGTCCGTATATCGGAGAAATGCGACAGAATATCGCATCCGTCCTTGCGTGTCCCGAAGAGTGTGTCAGTATCAAGGCGACGACGACCGAAGCCATGGGCTTTGTCGGCCGCTTGGAAGGCCTTGCGGCGCATAGCGTCGTTTTGATGGAACATAAATGATACGGCAATGAACAAAAATTTAGTTAATGACAGCGTGGACATGTTATCCGCGCACAGCCCGCTTGCCGACTTGGCGGACGGTTTCAGGGACCGCCCGCCGCAGAGAGAGATGGCAACCCACCTCGCGCAGGCGATTCTCGATGGGACCGACTATGTTGCCGAGGCGAGCACCGGCATCGGCAAGACATTCGCTTATCTCGTGCCGGCTTTGTTATCGGGCAAGCGAACCGTCATCTCAACCTATACCCGCCACCTTCAGGATCAGATTTATTTCAAAGATCTGCCGATCGTGCTCAAAGCGGTCGGAGGCAGGCACAAGGTCACCTTGCTCAAAGGCCGCTCCAATTACTTGTGCCTTGAGCGCCTGCAACACGCGCTGTCCGAAAACGCTTTAATAGATAACAACCGCGATGTGTTATCGGCGATAAAACAATGGGCGGAAGAGACCGAAGACGGCGATATCAGCCTTCTCAACCTGATAGAAGAAGGCGACCCGTTGCGCCCTTCGCTGGTATCCAATACGGATAACTGTCTCGGCTCAAAGTGCCCTCATCATCGGGATTGTTTCATCGTTAAAGCCAGAAACAAAGCGTTGCAATCCGATCTTGTCATTGTCAATCACCAGTTGTTGGTATCCGACATGGTTCTCAAGGAGGAAGGTTTTGGCGAATTGTTGCCCGATGTCGATACGGTGATCGTGGACGAAGCGCACAAGTTCAAATCGGTATCGGAGAGCAGCTTTTCCGAAGCTTTGTTCAGCGGGCGCATCGCAGAGCTCTTGCGCGAGCTCGGCGAACGCGCAGAGAAAGAATCCGACGAAGCCGGGCGGATAAGTGCCGCGGCGGCGCGGTGCCGCGGCGCATTGGATGCGTTGGTCAGATATCTGTCCGATATGCCGGAATATAAAACCCTCGGTCAGCTGCTTGCGCAGCCCAAATTTAAATCCTGTTACGAAGGTTTGCAACAACAGATTGCCGACCTGAGCGAAGCGTTAAAACCGTTGCGCGCGCAAACCGAGACGCTGGAGAATTTCTGGCAGCGCGCGCAAACGCTGCGCGGGTTTTTGGAATCGGCGACAGAAGAGAACGAAGAGATAGTGGCGTGGGTGCGCAGCGCCGAGCGTTCGTTTCAGATACACCGCAGCCCGCTGGATGTTTCCAAACTGCTGGCCGAGAAGATTCGCCTGTACGATGCAAACTGGATTTACACATCCGCCACCCTTGCGGTCGGCGGCAAGTTTGACCTGTTCTTGAAGTCGCAGGGCCTGCCCGAAGACAGCGCCTGCGGCGCTTTTGAAAGCCCGTTCGACTACCGCGAGCAGGCCGCGATATATCTGCCGCCCAAGATACCGGAGCCGAATCATCCCGACTATACGAAAGCGGTTATCAGAGAGGCCCGTCCTCTGCTGGACATATTTGAAGGCAGAAGTTTTTTGCTGTTTACGAGTTATCGCGCTCTGCGCGAAGGCCGCGACTTGCTCGCCGATCAAACCGACTACAAACTGCTGGCGCAGGGAGATATGCCGAAGATAGACTTGCTCGAACAATTCGGCGACGGACATAACCGCCTGTTGCTGGGGACGACAAGCTTTTGGGAAGGGGTCGATGTCAAAGGCCCGGCATTGAGTTGTGTCATTATCGACCGTTTGCCGTTTGCCCACCCGGGAGACCCGCTGACGAAGGCCAGAATGAAATATGCCGCTCAAAACAATATCAACTTTTTTGTTGAGACCACTTTGCAGGATGCGGTCATCATGTTGCGGCAAGGGGTCGGCCGCCTGATTCGCTCCGAGAGCGATTACGGCGTCGTGATGCTCGCCGACAAACGGATTCGCACCAAGCCGTACGGGAGAGTATTCATGGACAGCCTGCCCCCGATGAAAGTCTTTTCCGAAATTGAGCCGTTAAAAGAGTATTGCAGGCTGTGAATACGCAGACGCGACAAACTATCCTTGCGGTCGATACCGCGACCGAGGCTTGTTCCGCGGCATTGCTGAAAGATGGCAAGACCTATAGCCGCTATGAGGTCGCGCCGCAAAAGCACAACACGTTGCTGTTTGACATGTGCCGCTCTGTGTTTGACGAAGCGGGCGGCGGTCTGAATGATATTCATGGCTTGGCATTCGGGCGCGGCCCGGGCGCGTTTACCGGCGTTCGTATTGCCGCGGCGTTTGTGCAGGGCATCGCGTATGCGAGGTCGTTGCCGGTGGTGTCGGTTTCCAGTTTGCGGACGGTCGCCCAACGGACAATGGATGCGCGCCGGGCGCAGCGGGTTTTTGTCGCGATGGATGCGCGCATGGAAGAGGTTTACTACGCCTGCTATCAACGCGATGCGAGCGGCTTGGCGCAGCCGCTTGCCGACGATGCGATTGCCCGCCCGCAGCGGGCACAATTGCCCGAGGACTTTGACGGCGTCGGCGCCGGCAGCGGCTGGAAAGTGGCGCGCGATGCGTTGCTTGAGGCTGCGGGCAAACGCATAGAGGCGGTGTATCCGGATATGCTCCCCGATGCGGCGACCATACTCAAGCTCGCGCTGCCGGACTTTGAGGCGGCAAAGACCTTGACCGCAGAGCAGGCTTTGCCGGTGTATCTGCGCGACCCGGTTGCGTGACGCCCCGCAAAGAAGTACGCTTGCAATCGGATAGACTCGTTGCCGAGTGTGGCGCTAGTTGCGCGATTGCCCGCAAAGAGTGCGCTTGCGACCGGATAGACTCGTTGCTGAATGTAGCGCTAGTTGCGTGACTGCCCGCAAAGAAGTACGCTTGCAATCGGATAGACTCGTTGCTGAATGTGGCGCTAGTTGCGTGACTGCCCGCAAAGAAGTCCGCTTGCAGCCGGATAGACTCGTTGCTGAATGTGGCGCTAGTTGCGTGACTGCCCGCAAAGAAGTCCGCTTGCACCGGTTGGCGGCGCATACATCTAAGGAGCTTGGTTGCGTGACCGCCCGCAAAGAAGTACGCTTGCAATCGGATAGAAACAAAAGAATGCTAACAAGGAGGATAAAACAATGAAGAATGTTCTGGTGATGTGTCGGCAGAATGCATGCCGTTCCATTTTGGCCGAAGGAATTATCAACGGCCTGTTTGCGGACAAGCTCAAGGCGGTCAGCGCCGGCAGCGAACCTGTGGGGGAAGCGCACCCCAAAGCGATTTTGACACTCAAGCGGCACGGCATCGACTGCTCTGGCTTGCGGAGCAAATCGTGGGATGCATTTGCCGAGCGGGAGTTTGATGCGATTATTACCGTTTGTAATTCCGCTAACAAAGCCTGCCCGCATTTCCCCGGCGACTATACGCGGTTGCACTGGAATACGCCGGACCCCGCCAAGCTCAAAGGAAGCGAAGAAGAGATTGAGCAAGCGTTTGAAGGCACATTCGCCTTGCTGAAAAGCCGGATCAAGAGCGAACTGCTATCGCTATGATTCTTAGAACAGCAGTTTCACACCGAGCGCGCCGATGATGGCGTCATCGTCTTCGCCATGGCGTTTGGCGATAGATGCTGTTTCGCCAAATTTGCGTTCGTAGCGTATGTCCAAATAGGGAGCGAAGGCGCGCGTAAATCCGTAACTGGCATGGATTCCGATCTCCGCTTCGGCAAGACCGGCGCCGACTCCGAGCTCGGGCACATCTTGTGCGAACAAGTCCGCTTCCGCATAGGGTTCTATCACCAGTTTTTGTGTGAGCAGAAACTCATTTTCTTGCTTGATACGGATGCTGACGTCTTCATCCTCGCTGACAAACAGATATGCCTCTGTCTCAAAAAAGTAGGGGGCAAGGCCTCTGAACGAGAGGACGCCGTAGCTGAGCGTGTCGGGTTGCGTATCGTGGCGGATGCCGACTTGCACATCCCAGAACGTGCTGATTGTGCGGCTGTACATGACCCGCAACTCGGCTTGTTCGGTCGCGCCGTTCTCGCGCTCTCCTTCGGCTTCAAACCAAACTTTATTTTCATCCGTCCCAACCCAGCCGCTAAACTCCCAGCTGGCGACTCCCGCGCCGTCATCGGAACCGCCGGCATCGGTCTCAAGCTCAAAGGCATGATAGACAGCCGCGCCGTGTTCGCCGCCGGCGGATGCCGCTAATGGCAACAATGGCAGGGCGGCAATAAGAAGAGCTGCTATCGTGTTTTTAGGAATCATGATTGCGCCTTGTTGTGCGATGCCGTTTTGCGACGGTTATCAGTGATGCGCGGAATGATCAACATCTTCCGTTTTGTGCCGACCGTAATCTTTCGTCTTTTGCGTTCCGGATGAGTATGTTTTTGTCGGCGCTCGCGCTTCATCCACCTTGGCGACAACGATTTTATTCATCATCCCCGCCATCATGTGATAGAGCAGGTGGCAGTGAAATGCCCACTCACCGGCCTCGTCAGCGGTCAGAAGGGCGGAATAAGTATCCCCCGGCGCGACGATGATCGTGTGCTTGTTCGGCAGTTTTGACGCGGGCTGGCCATTTTCCAGTTGCACAAACATTCCGTGCAAGTGCATCGGGTGCGCCATCATCGTCTCATTGACAAAGGTCAGGCGCACGCGCTCGCCATAGTCAAGGCTGATCGGTTCTGCGTCCTCAAACTTTTTGCCATTGAGTGTCCAGATATAACGCTCCATATTGCCGCCCAAGCGAACGACGATCTCGCGCTCCGGCACACGCTGATCTTGTTGCGCGCCCGCATAGCGGAGGTCTTTATAGCTCAGCGTCTTGTAGCCTGCGGGCGTCTTGGCATCGGCCCAACCGCTGCCGGGCACACCCGTATCAAAGTCCTCGGCCGGAGGGTTAGCGAGGCCCTCGCTGTCATCCGAATGATGCATATCGGCCATGTCATGCCCGGAGTGATCCATATGCATCATGTCATGACCGGCGTGATGCGCGCCCGGCGTATGGTGAGACATGCTCATATCGGCCATCGTCAAAAGACTTATCGGGCGCTGTGCGGGAATCTCGCCGCGCATCCCTTCGCGGGGGGCGATGGTGGCCAAGGCAAAGCCGGTGCGATCAAGCGGCTCGGCGGCGATGGTGTACGCTTTGTTTGCCTCGGGCTCAACAATCACATCATAGGTTTCCGCAACCCCAAACCGGAACTCATCAACCGTTATCGGCTCAACCGGTTGCCCGTCCGCGGCGACAACAGTCATTTCAAGTCCCGGGATACGGACATCATAAAATGACATGGCCGAAGCGTTGATAAAACGTAAGCGCACTTTTTCTCCGGGTTCAAAAATACCGGTCCAGTTCTGTTCGGGCGTTTTGCCGTTAACGAGGAAAGTGTAGTTGCCAACATCCGTCAAGTCGACAGGCGACATACGCATCTCGCCCCACATCGCGGCATTTTCCCAAGCCTTCCCGAACCCCCTTTGTTTGACATCGGCAAAGAAGTCGCCAAGAGTTCTGCGGACATACACATAGTATTCGGAAGACTTCTTCAGGTTGGACATAATGGTGCTGCCTTCATCCTCATGAAAGTCGGAGAGGAGCACGACATAGTCGCGGTCGGCTTCTATATCATCTCCGCCTTCGGGGCGGATAATGATGGAACCGTAGTGCCCATCCTGTTCCTGCGCCATTGAGTGCGCGTGATACCAATATGTTCCGCGCTGCCGTATCTTAAAACGATAGGTGAAAGTATCGCCCGGTTCAATTCCCGCAAAGCCATTAAAGCCCGAAACGCCATCCATCTCACCGGGCAGAAGGAGCCCATGCCAGTGAACAGAAGTGTTCTCCTTCAGCTTATTAGTGACATGGATAACGGCGTCATCGCCCTCTGTGAATTCCAAAGTCGGCCCCGGGATGTTGCCATTCACCGTGATACGGTCTAGCAGGGAACCCGTAATGCTTACGGCTTCTTTATCAATGACCAGCGAATACTCTTGCGTCTTGGCAAATGCGGGAGCGCCCGCGCTGACTAGCAAACTCGCAAGAGTTATTGCCTTTGTAAAGTTTTTGAGCGTTGTATGACTCATGGGGATATATTACTTGTTTTCATGCGCGAGTTCAATAAGACTTCCTGGGTGACTTTTGACGTTATCTACTGTCAGCCAGTATGGTCTTTGAGTTTTTCTAAGTGGATGATTCCCATTGATTGTGTCCTAGAAATCGATTGAGTCGTTCCGCCACCAATTTACGGCGCACTTTCAAAAAATCCTCATAGGCATCCATCTCCCATAGCGATTTATCATTGGGAATACATTGTTTGTCTAATTTGTTTGCACCTCCTTTTTTTATGACATCGGGTAAATAGATGGCTGGCTCTTTATCGCTGATTCTCTTGTTTGTTCTTTCACCAATAAAAGCCATATTGCAAATATCATTGATTCTCTGCGGAGGCATGCCAACCTTTTCCAATAATGCCTTTGGGAATATGTGATGGAATTGAAGTTTGTGTGTTGTGCCTGAGTGTTTCAGTGAGATACTCAGTTGATCTTCCCAATCTCGAGCATTGTCCGCTTGAAAAGCTAAAAACATCGTTTTGAAGTAGGCGCTTCTGGTACTTCTATTTTCCAAGTCTTCAGGCAGGATATCTAAACGTCCGACCTGAGTTTCTAGAGATTGTAATAACTTGCCAATATTTTTATTGCGGTGGATAGTGGTTAAATCCTGATCCAAGAGACTTTCCGACGACCCTTTGGAATATCGAGCTTTCGCGTTTGCTACCAAGATCCAATAGCGGAGTTGTTTCTCCTCATTGTCCGACAACTCATACCCCTTAGAGTCTGCATACTTGGCCAGCGTAATAAGGATATATGGTGATGACAACAGACTCTGATTTTCTACATTTACGTTGCTACTCAAGAAATTAAGAGCATACTCCATACCCTTTTTTGCATTTTCCCACCCTTTCTCAAGATCTTCTTTGGATAAACGGCCCAATATTTTGAAACGAGACTGATTGGTTACAAAAGCGACAAGGTTCTTAATGTGGATTGACAAATCAATATCAAACCCATGTTTTGTAGCACATTCCTCTTTGAAATTTTGAAATAACTGAAGAGAATTTCGCCATTTTGCGGTAATTTGGGCTAGTGCTAAATCGGATCCTCGAAGCTTTGCCCCGAGTGAATTTACCCGAACAAATATTTCTGTTACTTCTTCATACGTCTTATCACGGTCTAGAATATGTACCCGGTAGCTATAATTTTTGATATCCCTAAGCCGTGTTAGGCGGGTTGTGTATTTGTCGTACCTTGGGTCCTCCATCTCTGTAACACCTGCCTTTTTGAGGAATGGCTTATCGCTACTTTCTGTGAACACCTCAGTAACAGGAACCCAATGGGGTAATTGAGCGAGTTTTTTGGAATGGACAACAAAAGTCATACTCTCAAAGCGCTTCATGAGTTCATCTTCGGATGCATCTATTGTGTTCTCATTCAAATCAATGTCTGTGTTGTCTTCAGCTTCTTCATCCTCAATGACCTCGGTTACTAACCCAACTTCTTCCGGATGTTCCAAATTGAAAAGAATGTCAATTGGTCGCTTAAGGCCTTTCACATAGACTGGCTCGCCTAGCAAAATAGCTGACAGCGAAGTTAATCGTTGTTGACCGTCTAACAAAAGCTGGTGACCGCGCTGTTTTTGTTGTGATAAATCTTGGTTAATATCAAATTTTCGTGTCGCAACTTCTCCGTCTGTTTCCCATGTGAGAATTGTCCCTGAGGGATATTTCCTATAAAGTGAGTCCAGCAAATCCCGCACACGAGTTTTTTGCCAAACGTATTGGCGTTGCATCTCCGGCAGTTTGATATCGCCGCGTTTGATTTTTGCCACAAGTTCATGTATTGGTATATCTTGCTCTGCCATAATCTCTTCACTCTGATACAGTGCACAGTGTTCTTTACTGCGGCTTTGTTATTTTACGCATTTATGATACCTCAACGGTCAAATATTTCTACTAATATGCGCTATCTGTTTGCTACTTATTCCCAAGGATTATAATTCTGAAGGGTGATATATAGCTAGTAAAACCGTGATATTTTGTCACCCTACTATGAGTATGTCGTAGGAAGTAAGGGGCTATCGGTGTTGTTGATGGTGTATGCGAAGAAATCTCGCAGGGCAAACGCTAATTATTTGTTTGCTGTGTGTTTTAGTTTCTTGACTTGGCGGAGAGGGAGGGATTCGAACCCCCGGTGGGCGCAAACCCACAACGGTTTTCAAGACCGCCGCTTTCAACTACTCAGTGCCTCTTCGTGAATAGTGCCAGAAACATTCCGGATTTCTGGCATCAACAAGAAATGTAGCCGACATGCAGTATCAACACATCGGCTACGACAGTTTGCTATCGCCGCCTATCGTAGTGCTACCGCCGCCTTCTTTGTGAGACCGGTGATGAAAGTCTTTCCCGGCAAGATAGACCAAGCGCTCACCGACAACGGCTCCGAGTTCTGCGGCATGTCTGATTGCTGCCTGCAACTATCTGCTATGGTTTCACACCCGGCGACCATGCTACGGACTGCAACTTCAAGCGCCCATGACACAGCACAGCATTTGCCTCATGTGCCCAACGCACCTTGGCGCCACACAATAATGCATAATGCCAGAAACATTCTGGATTCTTGGCTTCAACAACAAACGTAGCCGACATGCAATATCAACACATCGGCCACGGCATCAAAGGTTTCTATAAAATAGCTGCTTTTTCAATAGACGAGGCAACTATGAGCTATAAAGCAAAACAGAAACTTGAAGCCCTTATATTATGGGAGAACCACAACATAAAAGCCAGCATGGACGCTTACCACATCAGCAAATCATCGCTCTATGAGTGGCGGAGACAATATCGGCTTTATGGCATTAACGGCTTAATCAATCAGAGCACTTGCCCGCGCCAGCCACGCCGGCGCGACTGGCCTGAGGAGATTATCGACGAGATTCGGCGACACCGCGAAAACTATCCCTACGGCGCACCCAAGATATACCTGCTGATTCAACCGTGGTGTGACGAGCGCGGCTTGCGTTGTCCCAAGCCGCGCACCATCGCGCGACTGATTGCCGGCGAAGCCGATAAGATGCGCTGGGTGCCCGCAAAACCGCGTCGGCAACGCACAACGCAAAGCAAGCGCAAGCACCGTCTTAAAAAGGGTTCCAAGGCCACGTATCCCGGGTATTGCATCGCTATGGATACCGTGCAACGATTTATTCAAGGTCATCGCCGTTATCTGTTCACGGCCGTAGATTTGTATAGCCGGTTTGGTTTTGCTATCGGCGTCCCACGTGGCAACAGCATCGCTGCCGAGTTCTTTATGAAGTTGGTGATGCAAGTGTTTCCCGCCAAGATAGAGCAAGTGCTCACCGACAACGGCTCCGAATTCTGCGGCGCGTTTGATCGCTGCTTGCAAGAGCAGGGCATCCGGCACTGCTACACGTATCCCAAATGTCCGAAGATGAACGCATTCAACGAACGCTTTAACCGCACACTCCAGGAAGAGTTTGTGGAGTTTGAAGAGGGTTTGTTGCTGACCGATATTCAGGCATTCAATGATCGTATGATAGACTATCTGTCATGGTTTAATACCCAACGACCACACTATGGATTGAGGCTCCAAACACCTATGAAACAAATTGCACAACATTTGCCCAAAGTTTCCAATATGTACTGGCATCATACAAATAATTGACGGTTCGAAAAAGTTTCTATACACTTATAGTATGCGAATCAATTCCGAGATCCACTATGATCACTAAACGCCAAAAACAAGTTCTTGACTGCATAGCGCAGTATGGTCAAAAGCACGGCTACAGCCCCTCGCTCGAAGAAGTGGGAGACAAACTCGGCCTCTCCTCTCTCTCTACTGTGCGCTACCACTTGGAGAAGTTGAAAAAGGCGGGCTATCTGGAAAAAGAGACAAGCAAGCCCCGCTCAATCAACATTGCCAAACAAGAAATGGTTCAGGTTCCCATACTCGGAGCGATTGCTGCCGGACGTCCCATTGAAGCGATTACAGATCGCGAGGACACAATAGCCGTATCACGAAGCAGTATTCCAAGAGGCACGGAAGTTTACGCCCTCAAAGTCAGGGGCGATAGCATGATTGACGAAGATATTTCTGATGGCGATGTTGTGATAGTGCAGCATCAGCCAACTGCGGATGATGGCGATAGGGTCGTCGCCCTCATTGACAATAGCGAAGCAACATTAAAGAAACTGTACCGCGAGAAAGACAGAATCCGATTGCAACCCGCCAATCCCAAACTTCTGCCGATTTATATTGACCCGGAATATTTGCAAATACAAGGGCGTGTTTTAACGGTTGTAAAGACTTCGGAACGAATAAAAGCGGGCCCTATTTTCAGTACGCCTGTTGCCAAAACCAAAGAGACTCATCAGAGCGCTCTTTTTTTGGCGCCCAAGAACGCCAAATTTCCCTCGACACGTTTTCAAGGAAGCAAAACAAAGCTGGCGGATAACATTTGGGAATGCATAAAAGATTTAAATTTTCAAGCGCCTTTGGATTTGTTTGGCGGCACAGGAGCGGTCGGATATATGCTCAAAACCAAAGGCAAGCAAGTTTATTACAACGACTATTTGGCTTTTAACTATCTGACCGGACTCGCTTTGATTGAAAACTCAAAAGAAACTCTGAACGACAAAGATTTGGATTTCATACTTTCCAAGCATAGCAACATTGAATACCCAAACTTCATTGAGAAAACTTTTCACGACATTTACTTTACTGACGACGAGAACAAATGGCTTGATATTGTATCAACGAATATTCGGCAGGTGAGAGACAAATACAAGCAAGCGCTGGCTTACTTTGCGCTTTTTCAGGCGTGCATTATCAAGCGCCCGTATAACCTCTTCCATCGCAAAAATTTATATGTCCGTTTTGCGGATGTCGAGAGAAGTTTTGGAAACAAAACGACTTGGGATAAGCCGTTTGAGAAGCATTTTTTGAAGTTTGTCGGCGAAGCAAACAACGCTGTATTTGATAACGGACAAAAGAACAGCGCGCTAAACAAAAGCGCTTTTAATCTCGATGCAAAAGCGGACTTGATTTACATTGACACGCCCTATATTTCTAAAAAAGGAATAGGGGTGGATTACATAGGTTTTTATCACTTTCTTGAAGGGCTGAGTGATTATCAAAATTGGTACAAGCATATTAATTTCGATAGCAAACATAGAAAATTCAAAAACAAAAAGTCTGTCTGGTCTGACAAAAATAAAATTACCGACGCTTTTGACAGACTTTTTGCAAAATACAAAGAGTCTGTTCTTGTTGTTTCCTATCGCTCGGATGGCATTCCGTCACCGGAAACGTTGCAAAGTCTCATGAAGCAATACAAAAGGAATGTGTACGAAGCATTTCGCAGCGAGTACAAGTATGCTTTAAGCAAAAATGGCGACTCAAAAGAAATACTGCTGATTGGCAGATAAGTTTACTTTTGCTTTTCTTTCCACTCAAGGTACTCCTTGATGTTTCTGTAGGGTTGCTCTTTGCCTTGGTCGCGCGCGACTTTTTTCTGCACAAAATTGCGCCAGTAGTCCTCAAAGACCGCTTCGCCGTATTTTGCAAATGGCCCGGCGCCTTTTTCCAGCCGTTTAATTTCCGTAACAGAGCCGATATTTGCGGTATTGCCGTTGCCGAGATATTCGGAAGAGATTTTGTATTTCGGCTGGACAATGATTTCTATGTCTTTTATCGCAGATTCTATTTCATCCATTTTATCGATAGGGGCAATGCTGACTTCCACATCACCGACGCGAGAATAAATAAATCCCAAAATCCAATGTTCCTTGTACTCGTCATATGGGAACATGATATTTTTTGTCGGATTGCGCAGGTAGCCGGCATAGGAACCGAGAGTAAATCCGGTTACTCGCTTGTCATTTTTGCGATAGGCGCTTTTCACATCCAAAGCAATCTTGGATTTGTCGGGCATTATGAAAGTAAAATCAGGGTAAACCGTTTGCCTGTCGGATTCAAGCGCTTCAAGATTGTGAGACGCTGCCATATCCAAAATGATAGGCGCAGTCACCAACTCAAAAACTTTGGAGATGAACTTGGCGTCATTATTGATCGTATAGATACGCTTCTGCGAATCAATAATGCCTTTAATGTCCCAGCCCAACCCAATCTTATTTACTTCTTCTTCAAGAATTGTTTTGATGTCACATTTTTTCATGATTTTACGAAAGCAACTCGGACGGCTTTACGCCTAACGCTTTGGCTATTTTCCCAATATTCTCAACGGAAACATTGCGCTCACCGCGTTCAATATCGCTCATATATGTGCGGTGCAAACCCGATCTGGAAGCCAGTTCCTCCTGCGAGTACCCCCCGCGCTGGCGCAGTTCTTTAACTTTCCGCCCTAATTTTTTCTTTATATCCGTCATACAAAGTCTGGTAACTTATTGGCTACATACTATACCTTCGCGTAAAAATGTATCTACAGACTATAAGTAACATAGCGCTTTACGCAAATCACAAGGTAGCGGAGCCCCCTGAGACATGTCAGGCATTGCGTTCAAAATGGGTTCGCATAAAGAATCTTGAGCGTCGCAAAGCGAGACTCAAAAATTTGCCATAAGAATCAAAGACGGCGAGGCGCGAAGGAGCCCCTATTTCAATGGCGCAATACCCAAAGAAAAGAGGGTTATGCCCCCTCATTCGTTCGCGATACCTGTCCGGTGTTGCTTTATGCTCGTCCTCATCTGTATGCGACATCTAATTCTCTATATTTTCTATCACCTGCCTGAGCCTCTGCCTCTGCTGTGGGAAATGTCGATTCAGATAATCAATTATCTCTTGTAAAAAGCTTTTTTATAGCGTCGTTTAGTTGGGCTTTGGTTAATTGGGATTTGGCTTTATCAGAAAAACCGCACGCATACGTAAGATTATCTCTACACTTTTTTGAGATTAGCAGTTCACTCACAGACTTTACTTTTTTGAGCTCTCTATAAAAATCCTTTGCTTCTTTTACAAACGGATCCGCCCTTTTGGTTTTTTGCATAGCCTGCTCAAGAAATCCGTCACAAATAGCCTGAGGTTTGGTTTGCAGGTCTGTTGCTGATTTTATAAATTTAGGAGTCATGCTTGCTAATCAAAGAAGTCACCTATGCTAATTTTTAGCGCCTTGGCAATTTTTCCAATATTCTCAAGAGTTATATTTTTTTCTGCTCGCTCAATCATTCCGACATATGTGCGATGAACGCCGGCGAGCGAAGCAAGTTGTTCCTGCGAAAGCTCTTGTTTTGTCCTTTCTTCTCGGACCCTATTGCCAAACTTTATGAGGATTTCTTTTTTCATAATTGATAACTATAGTTACATGCTAACTTTAGTTCTACATACTATGATTAGCATATGCTTTTGTTAACAATAGCAACGGATTAAGCCGAAAATTTTCTTCTCCTTCCTTCCGCCTTGCGGCAGGGGCGCACAAAAATGAGATGAAAGTTTTTAGATTTGCGCCGCGACCGGAGCGAGGGCGGCTAAGGCGCGGCGGGGTTATCGTTGTTCTCGCCCCGCAGGGCGCGAGATACTGCGCAGGCTTTGCTTGCCTCCGTTTTTAACCGCTTAAAAAACTTGTGGCTTTTGCCCGCACAATGTTTGAGCTTCGTCCCTCAACACCGCCAACCCTCGTTCGCTTGGAGCAAAGCGCAGATTGGCGGAGAGGGAGGGATTCGAACCCCCGGTGGGCGCAAACCCACAACGGTTTTCAAGACCGCCGCTTTCGACCACTCAGCCACCTCTCCGCAAGGCAAGGTATTCTAGCACTCAGGAGGTTGCGGTATGCAAGGTGCTGTATGATGCCATGACATATTGGACACTAACTTTATATTGACTGCCTTTGCAATTCTCTTGGGAGCTCACTCCTTTTTCATTTGTGGTTATGTGGCGATTCGCTTTGGCATTCTCTTGAAATAAAATAATACGGATGGAAACTGTTTGCATGTTCGATATATTTTCGATTATGATTAGCATATCGAAAATATATCGAAACTGAGCCAATCAATACTATGCTTACAAAACGCCAAAAAGAGGTTCTGGATTTTGTTAAATCTTACAAGAAAAAGAACCGATACGCTCCTTCATTAAATGATGTAAAGGAGCATCTAAAGCTCTCTTCCGTTTCTACTGCGCATTATCATGTAAAAAGATTGCAAGAGGGAGGGTATTTGCAAAAAGAATATAACCAAGCGAGATCGATTTCCGCAGTAAAGTCAAAACAGTCCGTAGAGATTCCCATTTCAGGGACCATTGCGGCAGGACGGCCAATTGAAGCAATAGAAGTTCCTGGCGAAACAATCACTGTTACGAAAAATGAAGTTGGGAGATTTGGAAAGCATTATGCTTTGCGCGCCTCGGGAAGCAGCATGATTGATGAGGGCATTTTTGACGGAGATATTGTTGTTATTCGTCAAGAACAAACTGCAGACGATGGGCAAACTGTCGTGGCTATAATAAATGACAATGAAGCAACGCTTAAAAAACTATACAGGGAAAAAGATCGTTTTCGCCTCCAGCCAGCCAATCCAAGATTGTTTCCAATTTATACAGACGAAGCAGAGGTGCGGGGCGTTGTAGTAAAAATTATCCGAAACCTTGAATCCCAAACTGAAAAGGAGAAGGTATCAGACAATAAATTAAGTCGCCGAATTGATTATTCGTGGGACTTTAAAGGTGTCAAAACAAAATCTCATACGCATATATTTCACACTTACCCTGCAATGTTTATCCCCCAAGTTGCGCGTCGACTTTTGTTAACCTACACCAAAAAAGGAGATACGGTTTGTGATATTTTTTGTGGTTCGGGAACCGCGCTTGTTGAGAGCCGGTTGGCCGGGCGCAATTCATATGGAATAGACCTTAACCCGCTTGCAGTATTTTTAGCAACAGTTAAAACAACCGTTATCGATCCCAATAAATTATCGTCTGAATACATAAAGTTGCTTGCTCGAATAAGGAAAACAAAGATAGGCGAAAACGAAGCGCCTCAATTTAATAATATAGAGTTTTGGTTTAAAGAAAATGTAATTATAGAATTGGCTAAAATTAAAAAAGCCATAAGCGAAACAAAAGATGCGAATGTGAAAAACTTTTTTATGGTTGCTTTTAGCGAAATAGTCAGAAAGTCTTCAAACTCAAAAAACGGAGAGTTTAAATTAGTCAGAATAAAAGGTGAAAAATTGAGAAAATTTAATCCGGATGTTCTGGGGTTATTTAGCCAAAAAGCTGAGGCAAATATCATGGGCATGTCTGGCTTCTATGATGATGTTGATAAGAAATCATGGACGAAGACTATTTTAGGGGATTCGTCAAAGGGCAACGGCATCAAAGGGGATTCTATTGATTGTATTATCACATCTCCGCCATACGGAGACAGTCGCACAACTGTTGCTTATGGCCAATTCTCACGCCTCTCCGCACAATGGGTTAATCTGTTTGAAGAGCCTAACAATGCTTCGGGAGTAGATAATGATTTGCTTGGGGGAAAGACAACGAAGAGGTTGGAGCATAAACTCTCATCAAAATATTTGCTGGAGGCTTTGGATAGGATTTCCAGAAAAGATGAGAAGAGGGCGAGAGAGGTTTTGAGTTTTAATTTGGGATTAAACGACTGCTTAAAACAAGCCTATGAAATGTTAAAGCCGAAGGGATATTTTTGTATTGTAATAGGGAATAGACAAGTTAAACAAGTCAGAATCCCTACGGACTTTATCATTGCTGAGATGGCTCAAGAAGCCGGTTTCACTTGTGAGGATATTTCTGTCAGAAATATACCAGGCAAACGAATGCCAATTAAGAATTCTCCAACAAATATTGCCGGAGATTTAGAAGAAACAATGACCAAAGAAAGTATTGTTATTTTGAGGAAAAACTAAACAATCTTCACTCTCTTGTCAAAACAATTATAAAGTTGTCTGGTTTTCACTCTGAAGCCGGTGCCGTGGTTGCGCACAGATCCGTTCGGACGGTAATACATCCTAAAATCAACAACAATGGCATCCTTTTTCACCATGTTTTTGAAGCGCGCAAAACCAAAACCCTCTAAGAAGTATGCTTCGTTGAAATGAAAATGTTCGGTTCCTTTTATTTCCTTTGAATCAGCCAGAGCATAGACAAGCGCCGGAAGTTTGGTCTCAAATTTTCTCTTCAAGTCTTCCATATTCCAGCAGATATTTAGTCTTTCCCCCCTGCCAACAACGCGAACTTTATCCCTTTCAACTTTAAGCTTTAGCCCTTGATTATTATATCGTTTGCAAGAAAGAGAGCTGTGCAGTTCTTTGGATCGTCCATTTTCTCTTTTTGAATATCCAAAATTATTAAGCAGTATTCGGTTGCGATTGCCGCCTTTGGGTTGTGGTTCAAGAGTAAACAGAGTTAGCATTGACGTTGCATTTTTTCGGCACGTCTTGAGTTCGGCAATCTCACCAATGTCGGGAAGCGGAATATTATTTTCTTTTATTTTAAGCAAATCTTCGAGAGTTTTGCCAATTCCCGTATCCCCCTTGCGGTGCGTTTTAACAAAGCCAAGAGATTCTATTCTATTCAGTTTCTTTTTGAGCTGGTTTAGTGTCATGTTACTTCACAAAATAATCCAAGGGCTTTTTATATAACCTGGCAAACTCTTTTAGTTGCAGCACATCAAAACGCCTCTGCCCTGATTCAATTTTGGAAATATAGGACTGTGTTCGGCCAATAGCTTTCGCTGCCTGCGCCTGATCCAAGCCCGCTTCAAAGCGCGCCTTTTTCAGACGCTTCACAATCTTTTGGTGCTCTTCCTTGTATATTGCTCGTGGCATATGCCTCAAGATTTAATATTCCATTTAGGAATATTCCAAAATGTCATATAGTATCTATGTGATGAGATGGTGTGCCACTTTGCGACACTGTTCGGCGGTTTCGGGCAGAAAGCGCAGATTGGCGGAGAGGGAGGGATTCGAACCCCCGGTGGGCGCAAACCCACAACGGTTTTCAAGACCGCCGCTTTCGACCACTCAGCCACCTCTCCGCAGGGCGGGTATTCTAGCACTCAGGAGGTTGCGGTACGCAAGGCGCACAACAGCCGCCTCTCCGCAGGGCGGGTATTCTAGCGCTCAGGAGGCCGCGATGTGCGGGGCGCACTATTCTAGCACTCAGGAGGTTGCGGTATGCAAGGCGCACAACAGCCGCCTCTCCGCAGGGCGGGTATTCTAGCGCTCAGGAGGCCGCGATGTGCGGGGGCGCACTATTCTAGCGCTCAGGAGGCCGCGATGTGCGGGGGCGCACTATTCTAGCGCTCAGGAGGCCGCGGTATGCAAGGCGCACAACAGCCGCCTCTCCGCAAGGCAGGTATCCTGGCGCTTGCCAACCATGCCCAGCTCTTGCCAACTATGATATGATTTACAAATATGCCTGAATAATCATAGGAGGATTACCATGGAAAGAGCAATTTCCCATCAACACACTTTAACGTTGGCGACTAACCGCGTCATACGCAACACATATCTGCTGTTATCACTGACGCTCGCTGTCAGCGCGCTAACGGCCTTGTTTGCCATGGCCGCCAACGCCAGACCCGTGAATTTCATCGTGGTCTTAGCGGTGTTCATCGGCATGCCATTTGTGATACACCGGTTTCGCACCAGCGTGTGGTCATTGCCACTCACCTTTTTGTTCACCGCGTTCATGGGGTATGTCATCGGCCCGATTCTCGGCTATTATCTGGCCTTGCCGAACGGCTCGCAGATTGTGTTCTCCGCCTTCGCGACAACCGCGGTCATGTTCTTCGGCTTGTCGGCGTATGCGCTGGCAACCCGCCGTGACTTCAGTTTCATGCGCGGCTTCCTGTTCACCGGTCTGATCATCGTCATACTGGCAATCGTTGCGAACTTGTTTCTCAATATTCCGGCGTTATCACTGACCATCTCCGCCGCAGCGGTCATTCTGATGACAGGGATGATCCTGTTTGACACCAGCCGCATGGTAAACGGCGGCGAGACCAACTACGTCCTGATGACCGTATCCCTGTTTGCCAACATCTATGTGCTGTTCATGCACCTGCTCAACTTGTTCTCAGCGCTCTACGGGCACGAATAAATCCGCCCGAGCTTCTGTTTAGAACCGACCCCCGCTATTCTCTGTCAAGAGAGTAGCGGGGGTTGTCCGCCATGCAACCGCCATGCAATCCGCCCTACAGATGCCCCTGCGGCGCACCCAAGATACACCCGCCGATTCAAGTCGTATCCGCCGTGCAGTCCGCCACACATCCGTCATGCAACCGCCGTGCAGCCCGCATGCAGTCCGCCCTACAGCCCGCATGCAACCGCCGTGCAGTCCGCATGCAGTCCGCCCTACAGATGTCCCCACGGCGCACCCAAGATACACCCGCCGATTCAAGTCGTATCCGCCGTGCAATCCGCCACACATCCGTCATGCAGTCCGCCGTGCAGCCCGCCACAGATGCCCAGTGCGTGTCCAATCTCATCGCCGCCGCATCATGCATGCCTATTGCAAGCGACAAAGGCATGGGTATAAATCAGATACACAGATTGGAAGTCATGATTATCAGCGTACCCAAAGAATCATTTGCCGGTGAAAAGCGGGTTGCGCTAACCCCCGATGTCGCACGTCGCCGTGCTCCGTTTCGGGGAAGGGCAGGCCGCGCCGCGCCGCCGAGCGTCGCCGCATAATGCATGCCTATTGCAAGCGACAAAGGCATAGGGTATAAATCAGATACACAGCTTGGAAGTCATGATTATCAGCGTCCCCAAAGAATCATTTGCCGGTGAAAAGCGGGTTGCGCTAACCCCCGATGTCGCACCGCGCATAGCCAAGTTGGGTTATGTGTTGCGCATAGAGCGCGGCGCGGGCGCGGCCGCCGGCTTTGCCGATGCCGACTACGAACAAGCGGGCGTCGCGCCGACGGATGCCGTTGCGATTTGGCGCGATACCGACATCATCATGAAGGTGCGACCGGTGAGCGCAGAAGAAGCCGACAAGATTGGGCGCGGCCGCCGCATCATGCATGCCTATTGCAAGCGACAAAGGCATAGGGTATAAATCAGATACACAGCTTGGAAGTCATGATTATCAGCGTCCCCAAAGAATCATTTGCCGGTGAAAAGCGGGTTGCGCTAACCCCCGATGTCGCACCGCGCATAGCCAAGTTGGGTTATGTGCTGCGCATAGAGCGCGGCGCGGGCGCGGCCGCCGGCTTTGCCGATGCCGACTACGAACAAGCGGGCGTCGCGCCGACGGATGCCGTTGCGATTTGGCGCGATACCGACATCATCATGAAGGTGCGACCGGTGAGCGCAGAAGAAGCCGACAAGATTGGGCGCGGCCGCCGCATCATGCATGCCTATTGCAAGCGACAAAGGCATAGGGTATAAATCAGATACACAGCTTGGAAGTCATGATTATCAGCGTCCCCAAAGAATCATTTGCCGGTGAAAAGCGGGTTGCGCTAACCCCCGATGTCGCACCGCGCATAGCCAAGTTGGGTTATGTGTTGCGCATAGAGCGCGGCGCGGGCGCGGCCGCCGGCTTTGCCGATGCCGACTACGAACAAGCGGGCGTCGCGCCGACGGATGCCGTTGCGATTTGGCGCGATACCGACATCATCATGAAGGTGCGGCCGGTGAGCGCAGAAGAAGCCGACAAGGTGGGGCGCGGCGCTGCGCTCATCAGTTTCTTCTGGCCCGCGCAAAACCCGCAACTGCTCCAACGCCTCGCCGACCGCGGCGTCAATGTGCTCGCAATGGATTGCGTGCCGCGCCTGTCGCGCGCGCAGAAAATGGATGCGCTGAGTTCCATGGCGAACATCGGCGGCTACCGCGCAGTGATAGAAGCCGCCCACGCCTTCGGACGCTTTTTCACCGGCCAAGTGACCGCCGCCGGCAAGGTCGCGCCGGCAAAGATACTGATCATCGGCGCCGGAGTCGCGGGCTTAGCGGCGCTAGGCGTCGCAAAAAGCATGGGAGCCATCGTCCGCGCCTTTGATACCCGCCCCGAAGTAAAAGAGCAAGTAGAAAGTCTGGGCGGCGAGTTTCTGGAGTCGGATTTCGCCTCCGAATCGGGCGCCGGCGCCGGCGGTTATGCCAAAGCGATGAGCGATGAATCCGCCGCCGCCGCAGAAGCATTGCTCGCCGAGCAAGCGCAAGAAGTCGATATCATCATCACCACCGCGCTGATCCCCGGCAAGCCCGCCCCCAAGCTGATCACAGCCGCCATGGTAAAAAGCATGAAGCCCGGCAGCGTCATCGTAGACATGGCGGCGGAGCAAGGCGGCAACTGCGAACTGACCCAAGCCGGCGCGGCGGTTGCGCGCGAAGGTGTCAGCATCATCGGCTACACCGACTTGCCCGCGCGGCTGGCAGCGCAATCATCGCAGTTGTATAGCACGAACCTGTGTCACTTGCTGGCCGAACTAACCCCGAACAAAGACGGTGTCATAGCGATCAACACGGAGGACGAAGTGTTGCGAGGCGTCACCGCCGCATTAGATGGCACCGTGACATGGCCGCCGCCCGCGCCGAAACTCTCCGCCGCACCGCAGAAGCCGCCTGCCGCCGCACCCGCCGAGCCACCGGTTGCGCCGCCCAAAGAAATGAGCGCGGCGTCAAGACTCAAACTAACCATAGGCGCCATGGCCGTTGCCTTGCTGGCGTTGCTCGGCGTCGGCAGCATAGCGCCGCCCGAGTTCATGGCGCACTTCACGGTATTCGTGCTGGCGTGTTTTGTCGGCTACCAAGTCATCTGGAACGTCACCCCGGCGCTGCACACGCCCCTGATGAGCGTCACCAATGCGATCAGCGGGATCATCGTCATCGGCGCGCTGTTGCAGATTTCATCATCATCATGGCTGATTGGCGCGCTGGCCTTCGTCGCCGTGTTCATCGCCTCAATCAACATTGCCGGCGGCTTCTTAGTGACGCAAAGAATGTTAAAGATGTTCAGGAAGTGAGTATCTCGGGTCATGTCGTTTAACGAAGGTATGTTAGCCGCCGCTTATAGCGCCGCCCGAGTTCATGGCGCACTTCACGGTATTCGTGCTGGCGTGTTTTGTCGGCTACCAAGTCATCTGGAACGTCACCCCGGCGCTGCACACGCCCCTGATGAGCGTCACCAATGCGATCAGCGGGATCATCGTCATCGGCGCGCTGTTGCAGATTTCATCATCATCATGGCTGATTGGCGCGCTGGCCTTCGTCGCCGTGTTCATCGCCTCAATCAACATTGCCGGCGGCTTCTTAGTGACGCAAAGAATGCTAAAAATGTTCAGGAAGTGAGTATCTCGGATCATGTCATTTAACGAAGGTATGTTAGCCGCCGCTTATAGCGCCGCCCGAGTTCATGGCGCACTTCACGGTATTCGTGCTGGCGTGTTTTGTCGGCTACCAAGTCATCTGGAACGTCACCCCGGCGCTGCACACGCCCCTGATGAGCGTCACCAATGCGATCAGCGGGATTATCGTCATCGGCGCGCTGTTGCAGATTTCATCATCATCATGGCTGATTGGCGCGCTGGCCTTCGTCGCCGTGTTCGTCGCCTCAATCAACATTGCCGGCGGCTTCTTAGTGACGCAAAGAATGTTAAAGATGTTCAGGAAGTGAGTATCTCGGGTCATGTCGTTTAACGAAGGTATGTTAGCCGCCGCTTATAGCGCCGCCCGAGTTCATGGCGCACTTCACGGTATTCGTGCTGGCGTGTTTTGTCGGCTACCAAGTCATCTGGAACGTCACCCCGGCGCTGCACACGCCCCTGATGAGCGTCACCAATGCGATCAGCGGAATCATCGTCATCGGCGCGCTGTTGCAGATTTCATCATCATCATGGCTGATTGGCGCGCTGGCCTTCGTCGCCGTGTTCATCGCCTCAATCAACATTGCCGGCGGCTTCTTAGTGACGCAAAGAATGCTAAAAATGTTCAGGAAGTGAGTATCTCGGATCATGTCATTTAACGAAGGTATGTTGTCCGCCGCTTATAGCGCCGCCCGAGTTCATGGCGCACTTCACGGTATTCGTGCTGGCGTGTTTTGTCGGCTACCAAGTCATCTGGAACGTCACCCCGGCGCTGCACACGCCCCTGATGAGCGTCACCAATGCGATCAGCGGGATCATCGTCATCGGCGCGCTGTTGCAGATTTCATCATCATCATGGCTGATTGGCGCGCTGGCCTTCGTCGCCGTGTTCGTCGCCTCCATCAACATTGCCGGCGGCTTCTTAGTGACGCAAAGAATGCTAAAAATGTTCAGGAAGTGAGTATCTCGGATCATGTCATTTAACGAAGGTATGTTGTCCGCCGCTTATAGCGCCGCCCGAGTTCATGGCGCACTTCACGGTATTCGTGCTGGCGTGTTTTGTCGGCTACCAAGTCATCTGGAACGTCACCCCGGCGCTGCACACGCCCCTGATGAGCGTCACCAATGCGATCAGCGGGATCATCGTCATCGGCGCGCTGTTGCAGATTTCATCATCATCATGGCTGATTGGCGCGCTGGCCTTCGTCGCCGTGTTCATCGCCTCAATCAACATTGCCGGCGGCTTCTTAGTGACGCAAAGAATGCTAAAGATGTTCAGGAAGTGAGTATCTCGGGTCATGTCATTTAACGAAGGTATGTTAGCCGCCGCGTATATCGCCGCCGCCGTGCTGTTCATTTTGAGCCTGTCCGGCCTGAGCCATCAAGAGACGGCCCGCCGCGGCAACATCTGCGGCATCATCGGCATGGCCATCGCCATACTCGCGACCGCACTCAACCCCGATGTCGACGCTTACATGCGGATAGCCATCGCGATGGCCTTGGGCGCCGCCGTCGGCATGTATCTGGCGAGGAAAGTGGCGATGACGCAGATGCCCGAACTGGTGGCCATCCTGCACAGCCTCGTCGGCTTGGCGGCGGTACTGGTCGGCTTTGCGAGTTACAGCGACCCGTCTTCGGCGCGCATCGGCGCCGCGCAAACGATATACGAAGTTGAAATTTATCTCGGCGTTCTCATCGGCGCGGTGACGTTTTCCGGCTCGGTTATCGCCTGGGGAAAATTGAGCGGCGCCATCGGAAGCAAACCGCTGCTGCTGCCCGCGCACCACTGGCTGAACTCGGCCATCTTGGCGGCGGTCATCGTCATCGGCCACTGGTTCATAGGCAACGATGCCGGCGCGCTGCCGCTGTTGCTGATGACCGCGCTGGCGTTGTTATTCGGCGCGCACATGGTGATGGCGATAGGCGGCGCCGACATGCCGGTGGTCATCTCCATGCTCAACAGTTACTCCGGTTGGGCGGCGGCGGCGACCGGATTCATGTTGTCCAACGACCTGCTGATCGTCGTCGGCGCTTTGGTCGGCAGTTCCGGCGCCATTTTGAGTTACATCATGTGCCGCGCGATGAACCGCAAATTCCTCCGAGTCATTCTGGGCGGCTTTGGAGAATCCGCGGCGAGCGGCGACAGCGCGGACGCGCAAGGCGAAGCGGTCTCCGTCTCCGCCGAAGAAGTCGGCGGCTTGCTGGGCGATGCGCAAGAGGTTGTGATAGTGCCCGGCTATGGCATGGCGGTCGCCAATGCGCAACACGCGGTGTCGCGGCTCACACAGATATTGCGCGAGCGGGGCGTCCGCGTGCGTTTCGCCATCCACCCGGTCGCGGGGCGCATGCCCGGGCACATGAATGTCCTGCTTGCCGAAGCGCAGATTCCCTATGACCTGGTGCTGGAGATGGATGAAATTAACGCCGACTTTCCGCAAACCGACGCAGCCATCGTCATCGGCGCCAACGACATCGTAAACCCGTCGGCGCAAGAAAGCGCGAACAGCCCGATTGCCGGCATGCCGGTGCTGGAAGTATGGAACGCAAAAACCGTCATCGTCTCCAAGCGGAGCATGGCCGCCGGATACTCCGGCGTCGAGAACCCGCTCTTTTTCAAAGACAACACGCGCATGCTGTTTGGCGATGCGCGCAACAGCATGGATGCGGTCTGCGCATCGCTATAAGTGTTCGGTTTCGCCCGCCGCAACAAAACCGCCCGCACAAAACTGTCCGCGCAAAACCGCCCGCGCACAAAACCGTCATCGCCGCCTCACGGATGCGGCACAAACCGCGCATTGCCCCCGCGGGCAATCATGCCTCTCTTTGCTCGGCGATGCGGGCGCCGACCCCGCCGCCCGGCGTTTCTTTCATCGATCAGTTTCCGCGCCCGCCTCAAAAGGGCCGCTGTGCGGCGCCGACGCTCCGGTGACAGAGGGCAATCTGCGGCTACGCCTTTTCCCGGAAGCCCCCCTGCGCTTGCGGCTACGCCTTTTCCTTGAAGACCCTTGCAATAATGCGGGTATCCTGCGGCAGAGCAGGGGAGTATTACGGGGCGCAGACAAGGGGAATAAGGCAGGATACAAGGGCGCTTGCAAATGATTGACACTGTGGTATAGTGCGATTCATAAAGGATGGTCGGAGACACCAGCGCTGTTTTTCTTGCAAAAGGCTTGTGCTTTAGCAGACTACGGCGCTAAGAGTACCGACATTAAGCAGTCCACAAACAGTTTGTGGAGCGCAAACAGTGATGGAACGCAAACAATTTGAGGAACCACAAACAATTAAATATTGTTTGTGCTCTTATACCGTTTGTGCCTCTTATTACCGTGCCTCTAAATACTGTTTGTGTACATAATAACTTGCATTTACCGGAGATAAACCATGAGGAGTAATAGCATGAACCGACAAAATTTTAATACTGCCCCCTCTAGCATGCGGAAGCAATTGTGTTTGCAAGCATATAGCGAGAATCAAGAGAATGTTAATATTACCCCCCCCCCCCCCCCCCCGCGTTGTCAGGGCAGGGTAACCCGGCATAGCCTCTGGTCGCTTCTTCTGCCGCTCCTGCTTGCGCTCTGCGCTCAGGCGCAAGCGCAGACCGATAGCCACGCCATAGGCGCGCCTATCGTCACAGCGGCGGACAGCGCCGACTTGACGATAGCGGGCTCCGCCGAGGACAGCATCTTCATCGCCGCCCAGAGCGCCATAGCCTATGCCGATGGCATAACCGCCTTCGGCCACACCCGGGGCATGACAAGCGGCGAGCTTGACGGTGCTGCCAACTCTGTCAACAACCCCCCGACGATCATCCATGCCGCTGACACCAGCGAGACTCCGCGTCGGCAAGCGCCCGGCAAAGACGGACAGGCCGGGCCCGGCGACGACGACATACAGCCGATAGCGACAGACAACACCAGAGCCACCGCGATCGCAGTCACATTGGGAACCCCGGTATCAGCGACCATCTCACCGGGAGGGGATGTTGATTTCTACAGCTTCACGCTGACTTCGTCCCTGGTGGTCACTATTCAAACCACAGGCATGACTGATGTAGATGGGGAACTGCAGAACAGTACGGGCACAGTATTGGAATCTGATGATGATCAGGCCGCCAACCTCAACTTCAGGATTGACAGACATCTTAATGCGGGCACTTACTACATAAGAGTTTTCGGCTCCAACGGTGCAATAACAGGAAACTACAGTCTGAGCGTAACAAGCGACTCCACAAGAGATGGCGCAAACGCAATAACATTGGGAGCCACTGTATCAGATTCTATCTCACCGAATACGGATATTGATTACTACCGTTTTGCGCTGGCTTCGCCCTCAGCGGTCACTATTCAAACCATAGGCACAGCACTTAACACTACAGGACAACTGCAGGACAGTACGGGCACAGTATTGGAATCTGATCGTAGCAGCGGCGCAGGCGGCAACTTCAGGATTCAAAGAATTCTTGGCGCGGGAACTTATTACATAAGAGTTGCCAGCAGTGTCTCCAGTCAAGGAACATTCGAAGCAGGAAATTACGGTCTGAGCGTAACAGGCGCAACCGCAGTAACAGCGAGAACCCCCGTATCGGATTCCATCTCCAGGACGGGGGATGTTGATTACTACCGTTTTGCGCTGGCCTCGCCCGCACCGGTTGTTATTGAAACCACAGGCATGACTGACACCAAAGGACAACTGCATAACAGCGCGGGCACAGTATTGGAAGCTGATAACAATGACGGCACAGGCGCCAACTTCAGGATTGAAAGAGTTCTTAGCGCGGGCGCTTATTTCATAAGAGTTGCCGGTCAGGTCTTGGAGCTAACAACAGGAAATTACGGTCTGAGCGTAACAGAGGTTAGTACAACCCCAGTGACAGTGGGAACCCCGGTATCAGGGTCCATCTCACCGGCGGGAGATGTTGATTACTACAGTTTTACCCTGGCCCAGCCCTTAGCGGTCATTATTGAAACCACAGGCACGAGTAACCCATCAGGGCAACTGCTAGACAGCGCGGGCACAGAACTGGGCAGAGATTTTCTTAGCGGCGCGGGCGATAATTTCAGGATTGAAAGAGAGCTTGGCGCGGGCGATTATTTCATAAGAGTTCAAGGCCAGGTCCCCTCGGTAACAGGAAATTACGGTCTGAGCGTCACAACCACAGACATACGTTTGCGGCTGCGCCTCTTCCTTGAGGGCCCCCTGCGGTAGCGCGGACAATTCACATGCAGGAGACCTAATAATGTTTGTATCAATTCACTCTCTTAGAATTTGCGCGCCGATGATGCTCGCTTGCGCTTTCGCATTCGCCGCGAGCAGTGCGCAAGCGCAAACCAATTGTCCGGATGGGCAGGAGAATGTTCGCGTGCAGGAGACTTAATAATGTTTGCATCAATTCACTCCCTTAAAATTTGCGCGGCGATGATGCTCGCTTGCGCTTTCGCATTCGCCGCGAGCAGCGCGCAAGCGCAAACCGAATGCCCGACGGACAGGCCGCTGACGAACGGAGACGCTTGCGTTGCCAATTGTCCGGATGGGCGGGAGAATGTTCGCGGAATTTGCCGCGATGTCTGCGCCGAGGGGGAAATACGGCTCACCTCTCAAAGGCCGGGTGCGGAATGGAACACCGGGTGCTTTCCCGCTTCCGTAGGTCCAATTCTGGATGCCTGTGAAGACGCGGGATGGGCAGGTCGCGAGGATGCTGGGGCATTCTTCGGCCTCGGAGAAGTGATTTGCAGAATTCCCTCCGAATTGCTTATTAGCACCGGCACAGCCGCATCCAGCGGGTCACAATGTTATATGCATGGAGATACTAGCCCGGCCTGCCAAAGCATGTACGGCGACCCGCCGGTTTTTCCGAAAGCGACGGACCATCCCAATGTTAATAGATTCGACATTAACGGAAATGCCATTGGAGATCACTTTGTGGCAAATTGCGACCGGGATGGGAGTGTCCCCGGCGGTTATCCGCCGAACCACAACATTGGCGGCGCAATCGAATGCTCCTGCAATTTGGACTCGCACATCGGCGAGTATCCGGACTGCGTTGCCGCGCCGACTCTGACCCGCGCCCAGCGGGAGGCGGTTAGCGCATGCGTGAGTCAAGGGTGGACTATTTCCACTACCACCGCCCCCATCCAATGCGAAATCCCGCTGACTTCGGGCGGGACGGATTATCCCGGCGGTTGCTTTTTTAGCGGGGGAGAGCCGTTGTGCGCGGAGGTGTTCGGAGAAGAACACGACTTTCCCGTCAGAATGCTTTCGGGGTTGGCGGGGAATCTTTTCAACGGCTTTAAAGCCATTGCCGACCTCTCCGGAAATCCCCTGTATATCAAAACCGCGGCGGGAGTTTATCGGGATGCGGTTTTGGCGCGATACGAAGGCGACTCGGACTATCTTGCCGGCCCGCTTGCTAACATAGAGGCCAACTCCGATGGCGACAACTCTACCATTGTCATTACGGTGTCGGGGAAAGTGTTCACAGACAACGAGATTCCTTTTGATTATTCCGGAAGCGGGACAAACCAGGCGGCGCGGCTTGCGGCGTTGCCCGGGTTGATTACCGCGGCGTTTGCCATGATTCCGGTTCGGCAGCCGTATGTTTTCAACTGCGGGGAGGGCATGTCTCCGGCGGGTGCGAATCTGAATGGGGCAACGGAATGCGTTCGCCAGACGAACCTGCGCTTGCGGCTGCGCCTCTTCCTTGAGGGCCCCCTGCGGTAGCGCGGACAATTCACATGCAGGATACATTAATAATGTTTGCATCAACTCACTCCCTTAAAGTTTGCGCGGCGATGATGCTCGCTTGCGCATTCGCATTCGCCGCGAACAGTGCGCAAGCGCAAACCAATTGTCCGGATGGGCAGGAGAATGTTCGCGGAACTTGCCGCGCTGTCTGCGCCGAGGGGGAAATACGGATTACTTCTCAAAAGCCGGGTGAGGCATGGAACACCGGGTGCTTTCCCGCTTCCGTAGGCGCAATTCTGGATGACTGTGAAGACGCGGGATGGGCAGGCCGCGAGGCGGCTTCAATCTACTCCCTCGGAGACGCGGCTTGCGAAATTCCCTCCGCAATATTTACTAGCACCGGCACAGCCGTAAGCAGCGGGTCTGAATGTTTTGTGCATGGAGGCAAGAACCCGGACTGCAAAAGCATGTACGGCGACCCGCCGGTTTTTCCGAAAGCGGCGGAACATCCCAATGTTAATAAAATTGTTGGCGGAAATGCCCTTGGGGATTTCTTTTTTGCAAACTGCGACCGAGATGGGGAAGTCCCCGGCGGCTATCCGCCCGACCACAACCTCAACGGCGCAACCGAATGCGTATGCAATCCGAGTTCGCACTGGGGCGACTGGCCGAACTGCGCTCCGGGTCCGCGCTTGCGGCTGCGCATCTTCCTTGAAGGCCCGTTGCGATAGCGGGCGCTAACTGGCGCTTCCTCGCGGGAGAGTCGGCATAGCGTGGTTATGTCGGAGGCGTACGGCAAATGCGCTGATTCCGCATACATTCGCGACGGCGCGCCTCCCGCCTTAAACGTTGTCGGCGCGGCATCCGCTTTTCGGCGGCGAATGCGTGTCGCCGGAAGGCGCGGCCTGCGAACACGAATGCGGGCGGAAAGTTGTGCGGTAGTCGCTACCGCCCGCCGGTCAACCCGCAAAGGGAGCTGACTGGCGGGTAGCCTGACAGTAGCTACCCCTAAGAAGCCGCACACAATCTAAGAAGCCACAAATAATTCAAGAAGTCGCACACAACTTAAGAAGCCGCAAACAATTAAAGAGACCGCATACAACTTAAGAAGCCGCAAACAATATTCAATGAGACACAAACAGTTAAGTTAAGAACCCACAAACAACATTTAATGAGACACAAACAATTAAGTATTGTTTGTGCTCCATCACCGTTTGTGCTCCATCACCGTTTGTGCTCCATCACCGTTTGTGCTCCATCACCGTTTGTGCTCCATCACCGTTTGTGCTCCATCACCGTTTGTGCTCTCATTACCGTGCGCTATCGGAGAAGTGCCATGAGGTCCTCCTCGTCCGCTGCCCACGAGGGGCGAATGTTGCTTGCGCTATCGGAGGGGCCCCTCCAAGAAGAGGCGCAGCCGCAAGCGCAGGTGTTCTACCAGATTGATTGTGATGGTGGCGGCGCGGGCGCTGGTATTGCGGATGATGGGTCGGTCATCTTCATCAAGGGCGCCGCTCGGCTCATCGCCATCGTCGGTTACTTTGAAGGTGAATGCGGCATAGCCGCTCTGGACGCGCTGCCCGCCCGCCGGCCAGTAGGCGATGGCGCCGATGTTGGCGGCGGTCACGCGCTGACCGACAGTGGCATCGGCGCCGCCCACCCGCAGGGTGCCGGCATCCGGCAGGCTGGCAATCTCCACGCTGGCCAAGTTGTCGCCGTCCTCATCGTCAAAGGGAAAATCTCTGACTGCGAATCTGAAAGGCCGGCTCATGGTGGCATCCGCCGACACATTTATCGTGCGGTCCCGGGGTATGGGCGCATCGCTGGCGTTGCGCACCCGGGCAGCTGCGGAGCACAGCCCCGTCACAGTCTCCGGCATGGCGTGGAGATCCATGAAACTGACGCAGACGCGGATGTACAGGCCGACATGCGCCTGCCGGGGAGTGAATGATCCGCCGATGACCCCGGGTATGGCGGCGAAGGCGCCGTCCATGGCGGCGGATGACCGCCATTCCCACTCAAGGGTGCGCAAGTCTATGCCATTGGGCTCCACTATGCCGTCTCTTCTGGCAGACAGTACGGCATCCTCGGCGTAGGTCGGGGCTTCAACAGCGGTGGCTATGGTGGGCCCGCCGCTGGCGGCAATCTGGGCCAGCGATACCAGGCGGATGAAGATGTGGTTGACGACGTTGGTGTCCCTGTTGTCGGTGCCATCGCTGCCATCATCGGTCACACTGAAGGCGATGGCGGTGTAAAAGGCATTGGCATCATCAGGGTCGGTGGGTTGCTGGCCCGGCTCAGGGTAAAAGGTCAGAGCGCCGGCATTCAGTTGGGCCACGGTTATGGGGTTTTCGGGGACGGCGGTCAGGGCCGTGCCATTCAGGGCCAGTGTGCCAGCATTGGCCACTCGCGTCAGAGTGACACTGACCAGCATGTCATTATCGGCATCTTCAAAGGTGAAGTCGGTTGGCTGGAACTCGTAGGGATTCGCGGAAGTGGCGGCGATATTTACCGAAACGAAGTTGGCGGTGGGCACCGGCCGGTCGTTGATGTTGGCCACGGCAGGGGTTATCTGCCGGCATCGCTGCTCGTTGTTGCCGGCGTTGTTGGCAAACGATGCGCAGACCCGCAGAAACTTGCCCACCTCGTCATCGCCCGGAGTGAAGGCGGCGTTGGTCGCGCCGGCGATGTCGGCGTAGGCGCCGCCATTGCTGTCGGCCGCACTCCACTGCCAACTCAGAGCGCCCAGGCCATCGGCATCGGCTATGGCGGTGTTACCGCTGCCGCCGTTGGCGGTGATGACGGAATCCTCAGTGGGAACGGTTACGCCGCTGGCGTAGGTGACCCCCGGCATGCCGGTGGCATTCTGCGCTTGAACCTGAGTGGATACGATGCAAACCGCGAGCAGGATGCCGGCGGCTATCCGGCTAGCGGATGCGGCGAGGGGGGGGGGGGTAATATAATATTTTGTCGGGTCATAGCATTACTCCTCATAGCGAATTTGGCATGAACATTATTAGCCTCCTGCGAGGCTACCCTGCGTTTAATAGTAAAAGTTGGCATAAACATCATTCGGTCTCTGCGCAAAGCCTGCATTATACAGAATATTCCTCAAGTGTAAACGTCGTATTTGCGCCCATCATCGGCGCATCCTTAACATTACCACAACGGCGGCTATTTGCAAACATCGCCATTTTATAATACCTTCCATTCTTGACCGGGCGGGGTCGATAGGCAAGTCCGGGCGGGGTTATTTGTCTTTAGCGGGTGAGTTGGTGTAATATACGAACTAAATTTGGCACTTTTACCAGAGCCCCGCAAGGGGTTTTTTGTTATCTGTAGTATTTGAGGCGGCTTTGATGGGAAAAGAAACACATAACTTGACCGAGATTATCAGGCCTGTCATCGAGCGCATGGGGTATGTCTATTGGGGCATGGAATTTTTTTCTTATGCCCGGCGCGCGACCTTGCGGGTGATGATTGATCATGCCGACGGCATTACCCTTGATGACTGTTCTGCTGTCAGCGATCAGTTGAGCGGCGTATTGGATGTTGAGAATCCGATCAGGCAACCGTATGTCTTGGAGGTCTCTTCGCCGGGTATCGACAGAGTGTTGTTTGAAGTCGCGCACTATCGGCGCTACATCGGCGAGAAGGTAAAAGTGAGCGCTTATTCGATGATAGACGGGAGAAAAAATTTTTCCGGTTTGTTGAAGGCCGCGGAAGAAGATGCGATAACCGTCGAGGCGGACGGTGTTGACGTGCAGATACCGTTTCGTTTGATTCGGCGGGGGCATCTGGTCTGTGGCAAAGCGCAATTGGAATCATGTAATGCGGAGTAAATACGATGAAAGGAAAAGAAATATTGCTTATTGCGGAAGCGGTGCAAAATGAAAAGGACGTAAGCGAAGACGATATTTTCGGCGCGCTGGAAGCGGCGCTTGCGACGGCGGCGCGCAAGAGCCAGTCCGACATGATAGATGTTCGCGTGTCTATCGATCGCCAAACCGGAGACTATCGGGCTTTTCGCCGCTGGCATGTGCTGGATGACGAGGACCCCGAGTTTTGTTCGCCCGACTATCAGGTGCTGTTGAGCGCGGCGCGCAAACAAAACGATGCGCTCCGGGCGGATGATTACATTGAAGAAGAGCTGGACGGGCTTTCTTTCGGACGCATATCGGCGTACGCCGCCAAGCAGGTCATCGTGCAAAAATTGCGCGAGGCCGAGCGCAACCGCATCGCGTCTTTGTACCGCCCTCTGGTGGGCACGGTAGTGATGGGGGTTGCCAAGCGCGAAGAGCATTCGGGCTTGTATGTCGAACTGACCGACGGCATCGATGGCTTCGTCCCGCACGAAGAGATGATTCCGCGCGAGACGATTCGCCCCGGGCAGCGGGTGCGGGCGCATCTGAAAGAGGTGCGCGAAGAGATGCGCGGCCCGCAGTTGATCTTGTCGCGCACTTCCCCCGCATTGCTGATCAGCATGTTTCAGATAGAAGTGCCGGAGGTCGGCCAGGGCCTGATAGAGATTATGGGCGCGGCGCGCGACCCGGGCTTGCGCTCAAAGATAGCCGTGCGCTCCAATGATCCCAGTTTGGACCCGGTGGGCGCGTGTGTCGGCATGCGCGGGTCGCGGGTGCAATCGGTGTCCAATGAACTGTTTGAAGAGAAGATAGACATTATTCCGTGGGACGAGGACACCGCGAAGTTTGTGATCAACGCGATGTCGCCGGCGACGGTGACTTCTATCGTGGTGGACGAGGAAAAGCGCTATATAGATGTGGCGGTGGAGGAAAGCAAACTGTCGTTGGCTATCGGGCGCGGCGGGCAGAATGTCAGATTGGCAAGCCAGTTGCTCGGCTGGCATATCAACATCATTACGTCCGAAGAAGCCGAGCAGAAGCGTCGGGAGGAAACCTCCGCCTTGACCGAGATGTTTTGCGAAAGCCTTGATGTCGATCGCGAAATCGCAAACATTCTGGTGCAGGAAGGGTTCTCCAACATCGAAGAGGTGGCGTATGTCTCGCCCAAAGAATTGCTTGAGATCGATGAGTTTGACGAAAAGATTGTCGAGGAAATAAGCACGCGCGCCAATGATGCGCTGTTGAAGCAGGCGATCATGTCCGCTTCGGACGACAGCCAGAAGTCGCCGGATGATTTGTCCAAAGTGGAGGGCATGGATGAGGTGACTTTGCAGAGACTGACCGCAAGCGGGATCAAGACCATTCAGGATTTGGCGGATCAAGCGGTCGATGACTTGTTGGAAGTGAGCAGCATGAGCCGCGACAGGGCCGGCGAGCTGATCATGGCGGCGCGCGGGCTGGTGTTTGCGGAAGACGAGGGCGTTGCCGATGACGAGTCCGAGCACAGCGAAGACGAAGGCGTTGCCGCTGCCGAGTCCGAGCACAGCGAAGACGAAGGCGTTGCCGCTGCCGAGTCCGAGCACAGCGAAGACGAAGGCGTTGCCGCTGCCGAGTCCGAGCAAGATGAAGGCGAGGGTGTCGCCGTTGCCGAGTCCGAGCACAGCGAAGGCGAGAGTGCCGCCGTTGCCGAGTCCGAGCAAGATGAAGGCGAGGGTGTCGCCGTTGCCGAGTCCGAGCAAGACGAAGACGAAGGCGTTGCCGTTGCCGAGTCCGAGCACAGCGAAGACGTTGCCGATGACGAGTTCGAGCACAGCGAAGGTGTTGCCGCTGCCGAGTCCGAGCACAGCGAAGACGAAGGTGTCGCCGAACCCGAACACGATGCATCGGATGATGCCGGAATAAAAAACCGCGAGTAGCCAATATCCATGCCGGAAACGACTATAAAGCAACTTGCCAAAACGACCGGTTTAACGGTTGAGGCGTTTCTCAAGCAAGTTCTTGCGGCGGGCTTGCCGAAGAAGACCGCCGATGGTGTTCTGACCGATGAAGAGAAGAAGCAACTCGCTCGCTTCATTCAAAGCAACAAGAAGGCAAAGAGCGCGCTTTCTCTTGGCGGCGGCAAAAGTCAGGATGTGCGCCGGAAGAAACACAAGCAGGTAAAGACCGCCCGCAGGCAGGGACAGACGGCGGCAACGGTGAGTGTCGAAGTGCGCGGGCGCAAAGCGCCTTCGGCGGCCGCAGCAGCCGCCAAGCGAGCCAAGGCCGACAAACCGCGAGTGAAAAAGAAACCGACATCGGCGACCGCCGGGTCGCCGCCGGCAAAGACTCCGGCAACCTCCAAGCCCAAGAAGAAAGCGGCGGCGAATAAAAAGCCCGATTCGTCGGCGCAGAAAAAAGCGCCCCAAGACGCTTCAAAGAAGGAAGCGAAGCCGTCTGATACGGCAAAGAAGCCGGTCGAGCGCAGACAACTGCGGATTGACGGCGCCAAGCGCAACAAGCGCAAGCCGAAGGAGCGTACGTTTGCTCCGCCGAAGCAGGTCAAGGTGGAAGGCACTCAGAAGCATGCGTTTGAAAAACCGACCGAGCCTGTCAAGCGCGCTGTGATGGTGCCGGAGAAGATTACGGTGGCCAATCTTGCGCAACGCATGGCGATCAAAAGCGGCGAGTTGGTAAAACTTTTGATGGACATGAATATGTTGGTCACGATTAATCAGGTGCTCGATCAGGATACCGCGATATTGGTCGTCGAGGAGTTGGGACATATTGCCAAGCCGGAGAAGAGAGACGACACCGAAAAAGAATTGGCGAAGAAGATGGAAATGGAACCGGGGGTATTAAAAATCCGTCCTCCGGTCGTTGTCGTCATGGGGCATGTGGATCACGGCAAGACCTCGCTGTTGGATTACATTCGCTCCACTCAGGTGACGGCCGGCGAAGCGGGCGGCATCACGCAGCACATCGGCGCGTATCATGTGGAGACCGACCACGGCATGATCACGTTTTTGGATACTCCCGGGCACGAAGCGTTTACCGCGATGCGCGCGCGCGGCACCGGCCTGACCGACATCGTGGTGCTGGTCGTTGCCGCCGACGATGGCATCATGCCGCAGACCATCGAAGCGATCGAACACGCCAAAGCCGCCGATGTGCCCATCATCGTCGCGCTGAACAAGATTGACAAAGAAGGCAGCGATGTTGAGAAAGTGAAGGGCGAACTCGCAAAGCACGGCTTGATTCCGGAGGATTGGGGCGGCGGCAATATGATGCTCGGAATCTCGGCCAAGACCGGGGAGAATGTGGACCATTTGCTGGAGGCGATCTCGCTGCAAGCCGAGATCATGGAGCTGAAGGCGAGCGAAGAGGGCGCGGCGGTGGCGACGGTCGTCGAGTCTTCCCGCGACAAAGGGCGCGGCGTGATGGTGACGGTGCTCGTCCATCGCGGCACTTTGAACAAGGGCGATATTTTGCTGGCCGGCGCGGAGTATGGCCGGGTGCGCGCGATGATAGACGAGCGCGGCAATGATTTGCAACGGGTCGGCCCGTCCCTTCCCGCCGTCGTATTCGGTCTGTCGGGGACGCCGGATGTGGGCGAGGAAGCGGTGGTCGTCGATGGCGAGCGCCGGGCGCGCAGTGTCGCCGAGCAACGGCGCGAAAAACAACGCGCGATCCGGTTGTCGGTGACGCCCGCGCACGGCGAAGAGTTGTTCGGTATTTCGGCGCAGGACAAAAAGGAGTTGCGCATCTTAATCAGGTCCGATGTTCGCGGCACGGCCGAGGCGTTGCGCGATTCGCTTGAGAAAATCGTGAGCGATGAGGTCAAGGCGAATATCCTGTCCAATCTGGTCGGCGGGATTACCGTATCCGATATCAATCTGGCGGCGGCTTCGCGGGCGATGGTAATCGGTTTTAACGCGCGGGCGGATGCTCCCGCGCGCAAAGCCGCCGAAGCGCAGGGGGTGACGATTCGCTATTACGGGATTATTTATGAGTTGATAGACGACGTAAGGAAGATGATGAGCGATATGTTATCGCCCGAGGTCAAAGAGGAGATCGTCGGTCTGGCGACGGTCAAGGATATTTTCCGTTCGTCGCGTTTCGGCACGGTAGCGGGTTGTCGGGTCGTTGAGGGGATGGTCAGGCGCGGCAACCCGATTCGCGTGTTGCGCGATCAGATCGTCATCTTTGAAGGCGAACTGGAGTCCTTGCGCAGACATAAGGACGATGCCGCCGAAGTGAACGCGGGGACAGAGTGCGGCATTGCGGTGAAAGACTATAACGACGTCAAGGTCGGCGATCAGATAGAAGTGTATGAGAGGATTGAAACGCCTCGTAATCTGTGATGGCGCTGCCGAATAGGACCGCGCGAGTCGCCAACATGATGCGGCAAGAGATGACCATCCTCTTGCAACGCGAAATCCGAGACCCCAGACTGGCCGCCGTCGCCATAACCGATATTGAAGTGAGCGCGGACTTGTCGTCGGCGCGGGTCTATGTGCATGTCGCGGCGGGCGATGCGCGGGAAGCCTTGCGCGGCTTGGCCGCGGCGCAAGGTTTTTTCCGGAAAAGACTGTGTCAATTGTCGCAACTTCGGGTCGTGCCCGAGATGCGCTTCAAGTTGGACGATTCCAAGATCAAGGCGCAACGCATTGAGGAACTGCTCAACGACCCGCGCGACAAAACGGTTGCGGATGAGGATGCGGCTTCATAACCATGGACGGTTTGCTGCTGGTTAACAAACCCTCCGGCATCAGTTCCGGCAAAGCGGTGGGCCGGGTGATACGCCGTTTGGGCAAGGTCAAGGGCGGTCACAGCGGCACGCTTGACCCGCTTGCCGAAGGTTTGTTAGTCATCGGCTTGGGGTGCGCGACAAGAGCCTTGGGCCACCTTGCGGCGAAGCCCAAATGTTATCGCGCGACCGCTCGCTTGGGCGTGTCTACCGCCACCGGAGACCTGGAAGGCGCAATCGTGGCGCGGCGCGATTTTCACATGCCCGATCGGGAATGTTTGGCGTCTTTGTTCGCGGCATTGCAAGGCGAGATGTTGCAAACCGTGCCCGCCTATTCCGCGCTCAAGCAAGACGGCAAGCGGTTTTATGAGTTGGCGCGCGATGCGCAAGAGACGCCGCACCGGCAGCGGTGGGTGCGCATACATCGGCTGCAATTGCTCGCGGCGGAGAACGACCGCATCTCGTTTGATGTCGAGTGCTCCAAGGGGACATATATACGCAGCCTTGCCGAGGACATCGGTCGCTACCTCAATACCGTCGCATGCCTTGCGCGGTTGCAACGCACCGCGATCGGCGCGTTCGCATTGGAGCAAGCATTGCCGCTTGATGCGATTGAGCAACGCTCGCAAGAGGAGATCGCCGCGGCTGTTCTGCCTGTGGATCAAGCCTTTTGCGATTTGCCGGCGGCGTATTTGGATGCGACATCGGCGGCTGCGTTTTGTCACGGTCAAACTGTCGCACCGGTCGGCGCGCCGACCGAGGAGCGGTGCCGAGTGTACGCCGCCGACAAACAGTTTGTGGGCGTTGCAAGCGCGAAGGACGGCCTGCTCAAACCGCTGAAGGTGCTCAAGCCCTGATAGCCGCTGTGCGCCGGCAAACCGGACGGCGATAGTGCGAGCAGGTTACGATGCCGTCCGCGCTTTGCGACATGGAAAGACCGTGCGCACGGGCTCCGATAGGCATCCGGGCTTTGCGACATGGCAAGACCGTGCGAGCGGGCTCCGATAGGCGGCGATAGGCGAGGGTGCCCGGGCTTTGGAACAACCGGATTTCGCTAGGGCGATGCCGGCAACTGTTGCAAAATAGCGACACCGTATTTTCGGGCGAGCGGGTTGCGATAGGCGACGAAGGTCGTTGGGGCTTTGCGACATGGCAAGAAGCGGGCGGCGATGCTGTCCTTCTGTGCCGCCATGCCCCCTAATCCGCGCGATAGCGCAAATCTCCGGCGGCGGAGCAGGGGAGTGTTATGGGGGCCGGCATAGCACACTGCAAGCCCTGTCTTGGCAAGGGTTTCAGGGCAACGCATCCCGCGCATTGCCATAGATACCGTGCAAGCGCCAATGACATATGACATTGCCCCACGTGTGCGATATGTCATGGCATCATACATACGCTTGCACATGACACGAATTTGTGATATAGTGCGATACTCGTTGCTTGCTTAAATATAGGAGATACGGCAGACACTTGTAGATGACTTGCATTTTGCGTTAGAGTACATAGCATTAAACAATCCACAAACAGTTTGTGGAGCACAATCGGTATTAAATGTTGCTTGTGTGCATATACCGCATAGCTAAATTTATCAAAATTATTAGATACATGATATCAGGAGAGTAACTATGAATTACAAATACTTTGGTATAACTACCCCCCCCCCCCCCCCCCCCGCGTTGTCAGGGCAGGATAACCCGGCATAGCCTCTGGCCGCTCACTCTGCTGGCCCTGTTTGCGCTCTGCGCTCAGGCGCAAGCGCAGAACGCCACTGGCATGCCGGAGGTCACTTACGTCAGCGGCATAACCGTTCCCACTGAGGACTCCGCCATCACCGCATCTCAGGGCACCATAGCCGACCCGGACAATACGCCCACCACCACGGTCGGCGCCCTCAGCTGGCAGTGGAGCATGGCCGACACCAATGGCGGCACCTACACCGCCATCGCCATGGCGACCAATGCCGCATTCACTCCGGGCGATGATGAGGTGGGCAAGTTTCTGCAGGTCTGCGCATCGTTCATGGATATGGCCACCACCCCCAATTCGGAGATGCGATGCCTGCAGATAGCCACCGCTGTGGCCAATGTCAATGACAAGCCGGTATCCATAAACACCAATCTTGTAGTAAATATAAACGCCGATGCCGACAGCCCTCATCCGCTTCGGGCATCCGACTTCCCGTTCACCGATGCCGACAAAGATATGCTGGCTGGTGTCATCATACATAGCCTGCCCAGCCACGGTACCATGAGTCTGGATGGCACAGCCCTGACCAGCGACGATGTTCCCACAGCAACCATAACCGTGGCCAAACTGGACGCTGGTGCCCTGACCTATTACCCGACACCAGCCCAGCGAATGCCGAGCTTCGCAGCAGTCTCCTTCTTCCAGGCCAGGGTGGTGGATGATGGCAGCGATGGCACCGACAACAAGACCAGCATTGGTGCCAACATCCTTATCGTTCTGACATCGCCGGACCAGACTGCCGCCAGTGGTGCCCCCACCATAATCCCGTCCACCACCGCCGACAACCCGACCCACGCCGAGGATGCCCAGTTGACCGCCAGCAGCGATGGCATCACCGAGCCCAATGGCATAGACCGCACCACCCTGAGGTGGCAATGGCAGTCATCCCCCGCCAGCGATGGCGCTTTTGCAGCCATAAACGGCGCGACCGGGGTGCTATTCACCCCCCTGCAGGCGCATGTGGGCCAATACATCCGGGTCTGCGTCAGTTTCATGGATTTCCACGCCATGCCGGAGACTGTGGAGGGCCTGTGTTCCGCCGCCGCCCGGGTGCGCAACGTAAACGATGCGCCCCGGGCGCAAAACCGTACGATAAATGTGTCGGTGGATGCCACGATGAGCGAGCCTTTCAGGTTCGCCGTCGACGACTTTCCCTTTGCCGATGAGGACGATGACAACTTAGTCAACGTGGAGATTGCCAGCCTGCCGGGTGCCGGCACCCTGCAAATAAACGGCGCTGACGCCACTGTCGGCGATATCATAGAAGCCGATGACATAGACGACTTGGCGTACTATCCCGCCAGCCAGAATGCCCAGGCCGGCTACGCCGCCTTCACCTTCAAGGTAACCGACGATGGCAGCGATGGCAGCGGCAACAAAACTTCCGGCGCCGCCACAATCACCATCAATCTCACGGAGCACTTGCGCCTGCGCTTGCGCCTCTTTCTGGAAGGCCCGTTGCGATAGCGCGCGTACCGGCGGCGGGGTTGAGTGCGCGCATTGCGACTCGGCAAAGCGCTCCGGCAGCGGCAACAAAACTTCCGGCGCCGCCACAGTTTCGGCGGTCGGCAGTCGGCGTTAGGGTGCGCTTTCACAGGGCGGTATTTCTGCCGCCGCCGCTATGACCGTGTGTGAAATCGCGGGCAGACATTGCTTTTGCAACAACTTTCATTGTTGCCGGACGGGGCGGGCATATGCGTCCTTTTCCCGCGTCAACGGCGGTTATCCTTGCGCGGGCAGCAATTCGGCGGTCGGCAGCGCTAAACCGCTCATTGAGAAGGAGCGCAGAGTTCCTTGCGCGGGCAGCAATTCGGCGGTCGGCGGCGCGGTTTGTACTATAATCATTTTAGCCATTCAGTTCATCTGATTATTTTCGTTTTGGATTTGGAGACGCAGATGTTGTTATTTGTGTGCTCGCGCAATATCTGTCGCTCAGCTGTTGCCGAAGCAGTATTCAATTATATTTTGCAATCTTCGGGCCGAAGCCCGGCGGCGCAGTCCGCGGGCGCCCGCGCGGATTGCCCGGGAGAACCCGCCGATTCGCTTATGCGACAAGTTGCCGCGCGCCGCGGCTATGATTTGTCCGCGCATTCTTCGCGCGCGATGGACAGCCTGTCGCCGTCCGACTTCTCGCATGCGTTTTGGCTCGATGCCTCCCAGCGCGACCCGTTGCGGCGCTGGGCGAGCGGCGCGGACATCGCCATCGCGCCGTTGATGCGCTACTCCGAGTATTATGCGACCGATGAGGTGTTGATGCCCGCGGCCGCTTCGGCGGCACACGGGTATGCGCTGATGTTGGATCAGGTTGAGGACGCGTGTCTCGGCTTGTGGCATCATCTCACAAAGGAAGGGGTGTTTTGAGCACGTTTGATCCGTTTGCGCTTTGTCAGCCGGGCCTGCGCGATATCAAACCGTATCAGCCGGGCAGTACCGCGGAACAAATTGAAGAGAAATTCGGCATTCGCGACGCTCTCAAATTGGCGTCCAACGAGAACCTGCTCGGCCCGAGCGAGCGGGTTGCGCAGGCGCTGAATGACGGCGGCAAAGAGGCGCGCTTTTACCCCGATGGCGCGGGGCGGGCGTTGAAAGAGTTGCTGGCGGCGCACTGCGATGTGACACCCGCGCAGATCACGCTTGGGAACGGTTCCAACGAACTGCTGGAGCTCATCGCGCGGGGGTTTCTCGCGCCCGCAAAGAGCGCGGCGTATTCGCAACACGCATTCGCGGCATATGAGTTGGTGACCAAACTGAGCGGCGCGAAAGCGGTCGTCGCAGCGGCGCGTTCGCCCGCCGATGAAAGCATGCCTTATGGGTGCGATCTGGCGGCGATGGGCGCGGCTATCGGGCCGGCGACAGCGGTTGTTTTTATCGCCAACCCGAACAATCCGACCGGCACTTGGCTTGCGACATCCGAGTTATACGACTTTGTGCGCGCCGTGCCCGCCAATACGATTGTCGTCATCGACGAAGCGTATGCGGAGTATGTCGAAGCGCCCGACTATCCGAGTTGCGCCGGATGGCTTGCGGAGTTTCCCAATCTGATCGTGACGCGCACCTTTTCCAAGTTGTTTGCGCTGGCCGGTTTGCGCATCGGCTATGCTGTGTCCTCGCCCGCGATCGCCGATATTCTGGATCGTTTGCGCCAACCGTTTAATGTCAATGCGCTGGCGCAGGCGGCGGCGGCGGTAGCACTCTCTGATCGGGCGCATATCGCCAAAAGCATCGCTTTGAATCGCGAGGGGCTGGCGATATTGCGCGAGGGGCTTGAGGGCATGAACCTCGCTTGCCTGCCGTCGGCGGCAAACTTTATCTGTTGCGAAGTCGGCGATGCGCAGTCGGTTTATAAACGGTTGCTTGAGCAGGGCGTTATCGTGCGCCCGATAGGCGGATATGATCTGCCTTGCCATTTAAGAATTACCGTGGGTTTGCCCGAACACAATGAGCGTTTTCTCAGCGCCATGAGACGGGTCATGAGACGGGTGACGGCGTAAGTTTCCGCTGATATCTCTCGGCAAATGAAGCATATAAAAGAAAGCGCGAATGCACTGCCCGATCATCTCGGCATCATCGGCACCGGCTTGATCGGCGTCTCGCTGGTTCTGGCGCTGAAACAGCGCGGACTGAAATTGAAAGTGACCGGCTTTGATGCGAACCGCGCGCATCTGCAATGCGCCGCGGAGGTCGCCGGCTTTGATGCGCTGGCTGACTCGCCGCAACAGGCGGCGGCCGGCGGCGGGGTGATTGTTCTTGCGACGCACCCGAGCGCGATGCGCGAAGTGTTCGAGCAACTGGGTTCTCTTGATGCGGGCGCGGTCGTAAGCGATGTCGGCAGCGTCAAGCGCAGCATCATCCGCTCCGCCGAGACGGCGTTAGGCGACGATTGCGCGCAGTTTGTCCCGTCGCATCCGATTGCCGGCACCGAGCGCAGCGGCCCGCAGGCGGCGGATGCGATGTTGTTTGAAGGGTGTGCCGCGGTAGTGACGCCGCTCCCCGGCAACGCGGCCTCTGCGGTGCGGGTGATTGCGGATTTGTGGCATCGGGCGGGCGCTGCGAAGGTGCTTGAGATGACGCCGGAAGAACACGACCGTATCTTTGCGCGCAGCAGCCACCTGCCGCATGCGCTGGCGTATGCGTTGATGCACAGCATAAGCGACACCTTGTCCGCCGCCGATATGGATTTGTATTCCGCGGGGGGCTTGCGCGGTTTTGCCCGCCTGGCCGCCAGCGACCCGGATTTGTGGTGCGATATTCTGCTGTCAAATTCCGACCGGATTATTCCCGCATTGCAATCGTTTCATGATTCCAGCGATAGCCTGCGGGCGATGTTGGAGCGCCGCGATGCCGACGGTTTGCGCGATCTGTTCCGTCAGGTGAAGTGCTGTTGCCGCCGGCCCGACGGGGGAGGCGAATAGGCGCCATGTCCGCTCTTACGCTTCGCTCACAACCGGTCGCCGCTTTGGCGGGCGAGGCGCGGGCGCCCGGGGACAAGTCTATTTCGCATCGCGCTTTGATGCTTGCGGCGATCGCCCGGGGCGACAGCGAGATTACCGGCTTCCTTCACAGCGACGATTGCCAGGCGACTGCCGATGCATTGCGTATGTTAGGGGTCTCCATTGAATATGACGGGCGCGATCGTGTGCTCGTGCGCGGCGGCGGGCGGCGGGCGTTTGCCGCCGCCGATGCCGAGATTGACCTCGGCAATTCCGGCACGTCGATGCGTTTATTGAGCGGCTTGCTCGTCGCGCAACCTTTTGCGAGCGCGCTGACCGGGGACAGGTCTTTGAATACGCGTCCGATGCAACGGATTACAGACCCCTTGCGGATGATGGGAGCGGATATTCAAGCGACGCCCGACGGCACGCCGCCTCTGGTGATCAAACCGTGCGCGGGCTTGCAAGGCATTTCTTACGCGTTGCCGATGTCCAGCGCGCAGGTGAAATCCTGCCTTTTGCTGGCCGGATTGTATGCCCGCGGGCGGACTACGGTGACCGAGCCCGCGCCAAGCCGCGATCATACCGAGCGGATGCTCCGAGCGTTTTCATATCCGCTGACCTGCGATCAAGGCGGTATCAGCCTAGAAGGCGGCGGCGAGCTGAGGGCGACCCGGGTGGATGTGCCGGGCGATATTTCATCGGCGATGTTTTTTATCGTCGCAGCCTGTATCATAAAGGGTTCTAAGTTGACGGTTCGCGATGTCGGGGTCAATCCGACCCGCATCGGAGCGATAGATATTTTACGGAGCATGGGAGCGATGATAGAAATAAAACATATGCGCGAAGCAAACGGAGAGCCGCTTGCCGACATTGCGGTGGAGTCGCGTGATCTGCGCGGCGCGGAGATTGCGCCCGAACAAGTGCCGGCAGCGATCGATGAGTTCCCGATATTGTTTGTCGCCGCCGCTTGCGCGAAGGGCAAGACCTGTTTGCGCGGCGCGAAGGAGTTGCGGGTGAAAGAGAGCGATCGCATCGGCACGATGGCGGACGGGTTGCGGCGGTGCGGGGTGCGCGCCGAGACCTTTGACGAGGGCATCGTGATCGAAGGCGGGGGGCTGAGCGGCGGCGCGGTCGATGCGGCGGATGATCATCGCGTTGCGATGGCGTTCTCTGTCGCCGGCGCTGTCGCGGCGGCGCCCGTTACGATTAAAAACTGCGCCGGTATCGCGAGTTCCTTCCCGGGCTTTGCCGAATGCGCCAACGCTATCGGCATGCATATCAGCGAGGAGACGTGATGGCGGCGGAAGTAATTGCGGTGGATGGCCCGGCGGGTTCCGGCAAGAGCACGATCGCTTCCGGACTCGCGCTTACTTTGAGTTTTCATCTGCTTGTCAGCGGCGCGCTATACCGCATCATAGGCGAGGCTTTTCGGAGAAAGTCTATCGATGTGCGCGACAGCGAGGCGATAACCAATCTGGTATCCGCGATCGATATGCAGTGCATACCGATGAAAGGCAAGACGCGCATTATCTATAATGGCACCGATGTGACGAATGAGATCAGCAAAGAATCGTATGCCGCCGACGCCTCGTATGTGGGCACTATTCCCAAGGTGCGCGAGGCGATATTGAATCTGCAGCGTTGTTATCGCGCAACACCGGGTCTTGTCGCCGAAGGACGGGATATGGGAAATGTGGTATTTCCCGAAGCCAAACTCAAGATATTTTTGACTGCCAGCATTGAGGTTCGCGCCGAACGGAGGCTCCGGCAGTTGAATAAATTGGGGGTAAATGCTAATCTTAGCGACCTTGCCCAAGGCATATCGCAACGAGATGAGCAGGATGCGGGACGCGCTATTGCTCCCCTCAAATTGATGCCCGATGCCGCATTGGTGGACACGAGCGATTTGACAGCGAAGGAAACGGTGGAGACTTTGATCGGCATGGCAAGAGAACGCGGAATTTGTCCGTAGCAAACAAATATATTATGAGTGAAAATTTTTCTGAATTATTTGAAAGTCAAAAGGAGAGCCTGAACATCAAGCGCGGCTCCTTGATTACCGGCATGGTCGCCGCGATCACCGATTCTACGGTTGTCATCAATGCGGGCCTGAAATCGGAGGGGGTGATTCCTTCCGATGAGTTTCTCGATCAGGACAACGAACTGGAGGTCGCTGTCGGCGACACGGTCGAGGTGGTGTTGGAGGCTTTGGAAGACAGCGTCGGCACCGTGAGTATGTCCCGTATCCGCGCGCGCCAGTTGCGGGTGTGGAAGCAACTCGAAGACGCCCACAAGGATAACCTGACGATGAAAGGCATCTTTTCCGACAAGGTCAAAGGCGGGTTTACGGTGGATATAAACGGCGTGACCGCCTTTTTGCCCGGCTCCTTGACCGATATCAAACCCGTGCGCGACAACAATCTCAGTTATCTTGAGAACAAAGAGATAGAATTCAAAGTCATCAAGCTCGACCACCAGCGCAATAATATTGTCGTATCGCGCAAGGCGGTGCTGGAAACCGAACACAACGCCGAGCGCGAGGAGGCGGTGAAAAATCTCAAGCAAGGCGCTGTCGTCAAAGGCGTCGTCAAACACCTGACCAACTATGGCGCATTCTTGGGCTTCAACGGTCTTGACGGCCTGCTGCACATAACCGACATCGCATGGAAGCGCATCCGAGACCCTTCCGATGTGCTTGCCATCGGCGACGAAGTGGAAGTCAAAGTCCTCAATCACGACAAAGAGAAAGGCCGTATCTCGCTCGGCCTCAAGCAGATGACCGAAGACCCGTGGGAGAGGTTGGTTGAGCGTTATCCCGAGGGCACGCGCACCGTCGGCCGGGTGACGAACCTGACCGAGTACGGTTGCTTCGTTGAACTGGAAGAGAGCATAGAAGGGTTGGTGCATGTGTCCGAAATGGATTGGACAAACCGGAATATGACTCCTTCTAAGATGGTTTCTGTCGGCGACGAAGCGGAGGTGATGGTAATCGGCATCGATAAGGCCAAGCGGCGCATATCGCTCGGCTTTAAGCAATGCACCCCGAATCCTTGGGCCGAGTTCTCGCGCAAATACCCGAAAGGGAGCAAGTTCAAAGGCGAGGTGAAATCGATCAACGATTTTGGCATTTTTGTCGGTGTGCCCGGGGGCAAGATTGACGGCTTGGTGCATACCAGCGATATCTCGGCGACCGAACCCGCGGAGCAGGCCATATTGCAATACAAAAAAGGCGATATGGTCGAGGTGACGGTCTTTTCAACGGATATTGAGAAAGAGCGAATCGCGCTGAGTATCAAAGCGCTTCAGGACGATGTGTTGCAAGATTATTTTAATAAACACGGCAAAGGCTCGGCGGTTACCGGCACAGTGATTGCGGCGGAAGAGAAGCGGGTATGGGTGCGGCTTGCCGACAAAGTAAAAGGGATGGTGCCGCCGTCTGATTTCAAAGGCGAACACGGAAAGAAAAAGGTTGCGGAAGGGGATGAGGTCGAAGCGAAGGTAATGGGCATTGACAGAAAGAACTTTGCGATCAGGCTGTCCGTGAAAGAGAGAGAAAGAGAAGAGGAAGCGCGGGCTGTCAAAGAGTATTCGGCAAAAGAAGAATCTACCGGCGCTTCGTTGGGCGACCGCATCATAGGGAGTTCTATCATGGATAAGTTGTCGGGCCTGTTTAAGAAGAAGTGATATCGGGATATTTTTCAGTATGTCAAACGATAAAAAATTTCCCGCAGTCAATTGCTCTGAGTTGATCGAGAGACTCGCCCGCAAGCAACCCCACCTCAAGCCCAAAGACATCAAGGATGCGGTCAGGCTGTCTCTTGATTGCATCAGCGAAAGTCTGGGACGAGGCGGACGGGTCGAAGTGCGTCACTTCGGCAGTTTCTCGGTGCACACGCACAAAGAGAAACTGACTCGCAATTTGAAGACGCACAAAGCGGTCGTGGTTTCGTCCCGCAAGTCGCCGCACTTTAAGCCGAGTTCATCGCTTAAAAGACGCGTCAATAGGGTGAACAGCGACCCCGGTTACTACGACGTTATTATCTGACTTTCTCGGACAGCGGCGGTTTTAAGGAGATCGTTATGACTTCGTTTTTAATGGGATGGTTTTGGTTCCTCTTGCCGCTGGCCGCATTGAGCGGTTGGTACTTTGGCACGCGGGAAAACGAAAACAACACATGGACGAAGACTCCGGAGTATATTGCCGGCCTCAACTACCTTCTCAACCAGCAGACGACCAAAGCCATCGACACCTTGATTAAATTCTTCAAGGTAAACCTGACCACCGTGGATACGCACATCATTCTGGGCAATCTGTTCCGCGAGAAAGGGGAACTTGAAAAAGCGATAAAGATACATCACAACGTGGTATCGCGCGACAATATTAGCGGCGAAACAAGGGTGATGGCGATGCTTGAACTCGGGCGCGACTACTTCTCTTCGGGTTTGTTGGACAATGCCGAAGAGATTTTTCTGAAACTGACCCAATGCGATTCGCGCTCGGCGGTGCGCGAAGCGCATATCAGCCTGGTCACCATTTACGAGCGAGAAAAATCGTGGGAGAAGGCTATCAAATGCGCCGGTTATCTGATGAACAGCGGCGATCAGGAATATCGTCTGCGGATAACCCACTATCATTGCGAACAGGTCGACCAACTGCTGGCAAAGCATGATTACAAGCAAGCAAAAAAGAGCGTGGCAAACCTGCACTCCGCCGGCAATGTCAGAGCCGCCATCTTGGAAGGGGACGCGGAGTTTGTCTGCGGTCATCACTCGATTGCCATGCATCTGTATTCCAATGTGTTCACCCGCTGGCCGGCTTATGCGCAGATCGTATTGCCCAAGTTGAAGGCTTGTTTCCCCCCGCACAGCATGGGGGAGTTTGCCAATCACTTGCATAAGTTGACGCCGTCGGTGATGACCGTTTCTTATATCATGTCTTATACCCGCGCCTTGCTCGGTTCGCATAGGCCGGAAGAAGCCGAAGCGTTCGCATTGAACTTGATCAAGAGCCAGTGCGTGCCGGTCTCAATGCTCAGACTGTTTATTGAGAACAGCATCAAAAGGGAGCAATCCGACGAGAAAGAACTGATGCCCCATTTTGTCGAGGCGCTCAGACAACACGAGGAAGCCACCGGATTCTCTTGCTCGGAATGCGGTTTTGAAACCGCCCACCTGTATTGGCAATGCCCGAGTTGCCACAGTTGGCAGACCGCTTGTTCGTTGGATATAGTGGAATCTGCCAAAGACGCCTCGCTACAATAGGCTAACGGCCTAAGCCACGGCTAAGCCTAAGCCGCTGCCCGCCCGCCGCGGCGCGCTTTGCCGCCAAATTTGCCGTTTGTCAGACGAATATGCGCTTTCGTCTCATTCGTCGCTTCGCCTTGTAAAAAGCGGTTTATGTTCTTGCTTCCTTCATTTTTTATATAGGAGAATTCTAATGAAATGGTTTAAGTTTATTTCTATTATTTGTGCTGTTCTGCTAAGCGGCATGGTGTTTGCCGAAGTGAACCTCAATACGGCGAGCGAAGAGCAACTGACGGAGGGGCTGGTGAACATTGGCCCGTCCAAAGCGGCGGAGATCGTTCGCTATCGGGAAAAGTACGGCCCCTTCAAAAGCGTGGACGAACTGGTCGGCGTCAAGGGCATCGGCATAACGACCCTTGAAAGGAACCGTCACTTGCTGACTATCGAAGAAAGCAAGGCGGACGATAAGCCCGCGAAGATGGATCCCCCGTCACACGAATCCGAGAAGATGATGGGCGATGGCTCATGATAAGTTGCAACAAAACAGGCAAAGAGAACTCATCTCGCTAAGGTTGATTCTTTTTGGTTGTCTCCTCTGGCGGCGCCGAACTTTGGCGCCGCCCTTTTTAAGCGTCTCCGGCGGCGCCGAACTTTGGCGCCGTCTTTTGGGTTGTCTCTTCTGGTGGCACCGAACTCCGGTGCCGCCTTTTTTGGTTGTCCCCTCCGATGGCACCCGAACTCCGGTGCCGCCCTTTTTAAGCGTCTCTGGTGGCACCGAACTCCGGTGCTACCTTTTTAGGGCCTTTCAGACTTGACTCCGCCCGGCAACAACGGAAGTTGTTGTAAAACGGCGACATTTCATCGCTATTTTGACGATGGTCATAGCGGCGAGGGCAGCAATACCGCTGTGCCGCGATACCCCTAAACCCGCACCATAGCGCGAATTCCCGCCAGCGGAGAAGGGGAGCACCGGGGGGTGTGCGAGGGGTGAGACAGATACGCTTGCAAATGATCGAATGTATGGTATAGTGCGACACTAAGCGTTATATGTACGCAAACAACTCAAGAAGTCACAAATAAAAATATCATTTGTGCCTCATTAAAAGTTGTTTGTGTACATTAAACAATCCACAAACAATGGAGTTGTTTGTGTACATATAACGTATAATTGAATTTTCTAAACATAGGAGATACAAACATTTGCAGATGACTTGCATTTTGTGGCAGGGCACACAGCAGTAAACAATCACAAACAACGGAGTTGTTTGTGTGCATATGCCGCACAACTGTATTCGCTAGAAACAGGAAATACGAACCATTATGAATAATTACATGAATATAAATATATCTAATACCCCCCCCCCCCCCCCCCCCCCCCCCCGCATTGGCGGACAGCACTAACTCGGCTTAGTCTCCGGTCACTTATCCTGCCGGCCCTGTCTCTGGCATTGGGCGCAACCCATGTTTGGGCCCAGACGAGCAAGAGTGTTAATGCCCCTGTTGGCGGCGGCACATATTATTTCACCGCCGCAGATTTCGGATTCTCCTCAGGTGTCATCGTGTTTGAGTCGTTGCCCGCTCGTGGCAACTTCCAGCGATACAGTAACGGAAATCCCGCGGCTATCATTCCAGGGATTATCGACGACCACCAAGCCACCCATTTCTTTGCCGACGCCTTTGGCGGTGCCGGCTCCGACGACAGGTTGGAGTACAGGACTCCTGCCGATGCTGTTTCCATCGCCACTGGCTATACCAGCTTTATCTACCAACATTCTGCTGACGGTGGTATCACCCGCACCATGTTCACCATGACCATCAACCTGGCGGGGGCATCCACGCCGACGGCCGCCAGCGGTGCGCCCACAATTGCCGCCACAGACACGCACCGGATTAGAGCTTCCATCACCGGTGTGACGGACCGCAACGGCATTGATGTCGGCACCCTGAGTTGGCAGTGGCAACAGGCCGCCGCACCTGCCAGCGGTGTTCCTGAAACCGATGACTATGACGACATAGAGGATGCTACTTCCTCCCTCTTCGCACCGACTGCCGCCCAACTGAGCAGGTATGTGCGCACCTGCGTTTCTTTCAAGGATCAGTCTCCCACGCCCGCATCGGAAGGGCCGCTGTGTAGCGCCGGCCTTCGGGTGACAGAGTTGCCGTCTGAGATACGCTTGCGGTTGCGCCTCTTCCTGGAGGGCCCCCTGCGATGATGCGAGTACTCCGCCCCTTCCCGCATTGGCGGACAGCACTAACTCGGCTTAGTCTCCGGTCACTTATCCTGCCGGCGCTGTGTCTGGCATTGGGCGCAACTTATGTTTGGGCCCAGGCGACAGATCAGAGCATTGATGTCCCGATAGGCGGCAACGCCTATACCATCACGGCTGCCGACTTTGGCTTTGATGATATCACTGCCGGAAGCGCCCTTACGATCATGACGGTCGGGTCTTTGCCTGCTCTCGGCAACTTACAGCGATACACAGGTGGGAATCCTGCGAATCTGCGTTTGGCTTCTGACCCAAATGCAAGTACTTTCTTTGAAACAGGTCTTGGCGGTCTTGACGGCGCCGGCTCCGACGACAGGTTGGATTATACGCCTCCTGCCGATGCTGTTTCCGTTGCCGCCGGCTATGCCAGCTTTGCCTTTCATATTTCCACCGATGCTATTACCGATACGATGGCCACCATGACCATCAACCTGGTGGGGGCATCCACGCCGACGACCGCCACCGGTGCGCCCACAATCTTCGCCACGGACACGCACCAAATCAGAGCTTCCATCACCGGTGTGACGGACCTCAACGGCATTGATGTCGGCACCCTGAGTTGGCAGTGGCAACAGGCCGATGCCCCCGTCAGTGGCGTTCCCGAAACCGGTGATTACATCGACATAAAGGATGCTACTTCTTCCTCCCTCTTCGCACCGACTGCCGCCCAACTGAGCAGGTATGTGCGCACCTGCGTTTCTTTCAAGGATCAGTCTCCCACGCCCGCATCGGAAGGGCCGCTGTGTAGCATCGGCATTCTGGTGACAGAGTTGCCGTCTGAGATACGCCTGCGGTTGCGCCTCTTCCTGGAGGGCCCCCTGCGATGATGCGAGTATTCTGCCCCTTCCCGCATTGGTGGGCGATACTAACTCGGCTTAGTCTCCGGTCACTTATCCTGCCGGCGCTGTGTCTGGCATTGGGCGCAACTTATGTTTGGGCCCAGGCGACAGATCAGAGCATTGATGTCCCGATAGGCGGCAGCGCCTATACAATCACGGCTGCCGACTTTGGCTTTGATGATATTATCAATACTGGAGCCTCCGATACGATTATGACGGTCGGGTCTTTGCCTGCTCTCGGCAACTTACGGCGATACACCCGTGGGCGGGTTGTAACTTTACGTGTGGGGAGCCTGACAGATGGCGACACGAGTGTAAGTGCTTTCTTTGAGACAGGCTTTAACGGTCTTGATGGCGCCGGCTCCGACAACAGGTTGGATTATACGCCTCCTGCCGATGCCGTTTCCGTTGCCGCCGGCTATGCCAGCTTTGCCTTTTATATTTCCACTGATGGCAGTACCGATACGATGGCCACCATGACCATCAACCTGGTGGGAGCATCCATGCCGACGACCGCCACCGGCGCGCCCGAAATCGCCGCCACAGACACGCACCGAATCAGAGCTTCCATCACCGGTGTGACGGACCTCAACGGCATTGATGTCGGCACCCTGAGTTGGCAGTGGCAACAGGCCGATGCGCCCGTCAGCGGTGTTCCCGACACCGGTGATTACATCGACATAAAGGATGCTACTTCTTCCTCCCTCTTCGCACCGACTGCCGCCCAACTGAGCAGGTATGTGCGCGCCTGCGTTTCTTTCAAGGATCAGTCTCCCACGCCCGCATCGGAAGGGCCGCTGTGTAGCATCGGCATTCTGGTGACAGAGTTGCCGTCTGAGATACGCCTGCGGTTGCGCCTCTTCCTGGAGGGCCCCCTGCGATGATGCGAGTATTCCGCCCCTTCCCGCATTGGTGGGCGATACTAACCCGGCTTAGTCTCCGGTCACTTATTCTGCCGGCGCTGTGTCTGGCATTGGGCGTAACCTGGGCGCAGGCTCAAACTGCCCAGGACCGCAGTGTTGATATCCCCATAGACAGCGATGGTCATCCGTTGCGACTTGCCGATTTCGGGCCTACCTCATCTGCCTCAGGTATAGTTATAATCAAGATCAAGTCGCTACCCGCTCGTGGCAGCTTACAGCGATACAGTAGTGGAATTCCTGTGCTGCTCGTTGTTGGGGATTTTATCCACGGCAACACAAGCTTTTTCACTTTCTCAACCCTTGGCGGTGCCGACGCCGATGACAGGTTGGAGTACAGGCCTCCCGCCAATGCTGGTTCCCCCGCCACTGGCTACGACAGCTTTGTCTTCCATTATTCTGTTGACAGTGGTTTCACGGCCACCACGGCCACCATGACCATCAACCTGGTGGGGGCATCCATGCCGACGACCGCCACCGGCGCACCCACAATCGCCGCCACAGACACGCACCGAATCAGAGCTTCCATCACCGGTGTGACGGACCTCAACGGCATTGATGTCGGCACCCTGAGTTGGCAGTGGCAACAGGCCGATGCCCCCGTCAGCGGTGTTCCCGACACCGGTGATTACATCGACATAAAGGATGCTACTTCTTCCTCCCTCTTCGCACCGACTGCCGCCCAACTGAGCAGGTATGTGCGCGCCTGCGTTTCTTTCAAGGATCAGTCTCCCACGCCCGCATCGGAAGGGCCGCTGTGTAGCATCGGCATTCTGGTGACAGAGTTGCCGTCTGAGATACGCCTGCGGTTGCGCCTCTTCCTGGAGGGCCCCCTGCGATGATGCGAGTATTCCGCCCCTTCCCGCATTGGTGGGCGATACTAACTCGGCTTAGTCTCCGGTCACTTATCCTGCCGGCGCTGTGTCTGGCATTGGGCGCAACTTATGTTTGGGCCCAGGCGACAGATCAGAGCATTGATGTCCCGATAGGCGGCAGCGCCTATACAATCACGGCTGCCGACTTTGGCTTTGATGATATTATCAATACTGGAGCCGTCAATACGAGTATGACGGTCGGGTCTTTGCCTGCTCTCGGCAACTTACGGCGATACAGAAATGGGCAGACTGCAAATTTACATGTGGGGAGCCTGACAGACGGTAACTCGAATGTAAGTCTTTTCTTAGAGACATTTCTTGGCGGCGCCGACTCCGACGACAGGTTGGATTATACGCCTCCTGCCGATGCCGTTTCCGTTGCCGCCGGCTATGCCAGCTTTGCCTTTTATATTTCCACTGATGGCATTACCTCTACGCTGGCCACCATGACCATCAACCTGGTGGGGGCATCTACGCCGACGGCCGCCACCGGCGCACCCACAATCGCCGCCACGGACACGCACCGAATCAGAGCTTCCATTACCGGTGTGACGGACCTCAACGGCATTGATGTCGGCACCCTGAGTTGGCAGTGGCAACAGGCCGATGCCCCCGTCAGTGGCGTTCCCGAAACCGGTGAGTACAGCGAGATAAAGGATGCTACTTCTTCCTCCCTCTTCGCACCGACTGCCGCCCAACTGGGCAGGTATGTGCGCGCCTGCGTTTCTTTCAAGGATCAGTCTCCCACGCCCGCATCGGAAGGGCCGCTGTGCAGCGTCGGCACTGAGGTGGAAGAGTTGCCGCCTGATATACGCTTGCGGCTGCGCCTCTTCCTGGAGGGCCCCCTGCGATAGCGCGGGCAATGCCCCTCGCGGGAGAGTCGGCGATCTATGCTATGCCGTTGCGATAGCGCGGGCAATGCCCCTCGCGGGAGAGTCGGCGATCTATGCTATGCCGTTGCGATAGCGCGGGCAATGCCCCTCGCGGGAGAGTCGGCGATCTATGCTATGCCGTTGCGATAGCGCGGGCAATGCCCCTCGCGGGAGAGTCGGCGATCTATGCCATGCCGTTGCGATAGCGTTGCCGGTTTGCTTTCGGTTTGAGCAAGGGGATGCGGGAGCGCATTGCTTGGGCTTTTGAGGGCGGTCGGGCGTAAGAGGCGGTCTGAGCGCGCCTGTGGCGCATGAAAAGAAGCCGGGAAACCCAATATGATGATAGTATATGCCGATACGTTTTAGCGTTTTGCATGCTTATTCCATGCGCGCAAACAGGCCCGCATGATTGAGCGATGCGCTCTCTGCAAGCATGGCGCGATTAAAATATGTCCGATATTAAAAAACCTCGTAAGAACATTGAGTTGCCTCGCAAGGCCGTATTCCCGGTAGCCGGTTTGGGCACCCGGTTTTTGCCCGCCACCAAGGTGAGTCCGAAAGAGATGTTGCCGGTTGTGGACAAGCCGCTGATCCAATATGCGACGGAAGAAGCGATTGCCGCCGGCATAGAGACTTTGATTTTCGTCAATGGCAGAAACAAGCGGGCGATAGAAGACCATTTTGACGACATGCCCGAGTTGGTAAGCGAGTTGCGCAGTCGCGGCAAGGACGAGCTCCTTGAGCGGATTGAGAATATCGTGCCGGCCGGGGTGACTTGCGTCAGTATCCGCCAAGCGAGCGCGCGCGGGCTCGGTGATGCGGTGTTGTGCGCCGAACCGGTGGTCGGTGACGAGCCTTTCGTCGTCCTGTTAGCCGATGATTTGGTTATCAGTCGGCAGGGAGACGACAATGTGACTCAGAGATTGCTGGAGTGTTATCAGAAATATGGCACCAGCATGCTCAGCGTCGAGCATATAGAACCGCAGCAAAGCCGTCAGTACGGCGTGATTGGCGGCGACAATGCGGAGCCCGACATTTGGAAGGTGAAGCGCTTGGTTGAGAAACCGGCGCCCGAAGAGGCTCCGAGTCAAATCGGTCTCTTGGGGCGCTATGTCTTGACGCCGCGTGTGTTTGATTGCCTGAAGAAGGTCGGCAGCGGGGTCGGCAAAGAAGTGCAGTTGACCGACGCCATCGCGATGTTGATGGAGTCGGAAGGCGTTCACGCGCAACTTTGCAACGGCGCGCGTTATGATTGCGGCAGCAAAATCGGGTATGTGCGGGCGAATGTCGAGTGCGCGTTGCGACACGACCAGATCGGCGAGGAGTTCTCCGCGTATCTGCGGAAATTTAGCGAGCGTTCGTGATGCGCCGGATGGCGTTTTCAATGCCGGTCGCATCCAGCCCCGCTTCGGTCAATAGTTCGTCGCGGCTGCCGTGCTCTTGAAAACGGTCGGGGAGCCCCAGCGCGGTCGCGGGTATCTGATTGCCGGCGCTCCTGAGAAATTCGCCGACCGCGCTGCCCGCGCCGCCGATGCATGCATTGTCCTCAACCGTGATGATGTGTCGGTGGGAGTTTGCGATTTGTTCGATTAAGCGCGTATCCAGCGGTTTGACAAAGCGCATATCAACAACGCTCACATCGTGTTTCTCCGCGGCGAGCAATGCCGCGCCGGTCGGGCTTCCGAAACCGAGTATTGCGATCTCCCGACCTTGTTTGAGGATTTTGCCGCGGCCGATTTCCACGGTCGCAAGGTCTTTGTCCGGTATCGCGCCCCAGCCGCCGCCGCGCGGGTAGCGCACCGCTGTCGGGCCGGCGCGCAGATAGGCGGTCGACAGCATCAGGCGCGTCATTTTTTCGTCCATCGGCGTCATGACGGTCATGTTCGGTATGCAGCGCAGAAAGCTCAAATCAAAACTGCCGGCGTGCGTGGGGCCGTCCGGGCCGACGACTCCGGCGCGGTCGATCGCAAACATGACGGGCAGGTTTTGAATCGCAATGTCGTGCACCAGTTGGTCATAAGCGCGTTGCAGGAAGGTGGAGTAGATGGCGACGACCGGTTTGAGCCCGGCGCATGCCATGCCGGCGGCCAGCGTCAGCGCGTGTTGTTCGGCGATGCCTACGTCAAAGTAGCGCTTGGCAAAGCGCTTTTCAAACTCTGCGAGTCCCGAGCCTTCGCGCATGGCGGGTGTGATGGCAACCAGCCGCTCGTCTTTTTCGGCCATATCGCATACCCAGTCGCCGAACACTTGGGTGTGGGTCAAACTTTTTGCTTTGGATTTGTTCATGCCTTGTTTGGGGTCAAAGCGGCTGACGGCATGGTATTTGACCGGGTCTTTTTCCGCTTCCGGATAGCCTTTTCCTTTGCGGGTTATCGTGTGTAGCAGCCGCGGCTGCTTGAGCAATTTCAGGTTTTGCAGCATGTCGGCCAGCATGAGGACATCGTGGCCGTCTATCGGCCCGTAGTAGTTGATGCCCAGTTCTTCAAACAGGGTGCCCGGCACAATCATGCCTTTGATGTGCTCGCGCGTTCGTTTTACCAGCCGGTCCACTCCGGGCGGAGGCTTGAGGATTTGTTTGCTTTTTTCCATGACGTTCTTGTACAGGGGGCTTGATATGATGCGGGTCAGGTAGTTGCTCATGGCGCCGACATTCGGGGAGATCGACATGTCGTTGTCGTTCAGAACGATGAGCATGTCCGCCTGCGCGGAACCGAGGTGGTTCATCGCTTCGTATGCGAGGCCGGCGGTCAGTCCGCCGTCGCCTATTATCGCGACCGTTTTGTGAGTGTCTCCTCTCAGGGCCGCCCCCAGCGCCATCCCCAGCGCGGCGCTGACAGATGTGCTGGAGTGGCCGACTCCGAAGGCGTCGTATGTGCTTTCGTTGCGATTCGGAAACGGAGCGGGGCCGCCGCGGTTGCGAATATTGACGATCTCCGCTTTCCTTCCGCAGAGTATCTTGTGCGGGTAACACTGGTGACCCACATCCCAGACTAACAGATCATTCGGGGTGTCAAACACATAGTGAAGCGCGACCGACAGTTCGATGGAGCCGAGCCCGGCGGCAAAATGACCGCCGCACGAGGAGACGGCTTCTATCAGGTAAGCGCGCAACTCGTCGCATAATTGCGGCAATTCGCCCGCCGCCAGTTGGCGCAGGTCGGAAGGGGTTTCTATTTTGTCCAACAGTATTTTTGGTTTCATCGATCAGGACTCGCGGGCGGCAATATGCCGTGTGAGGTCGCGTAATAACCGCGCACTTGCCCCCAAGGGAAGCAGACTGTCCAAACATTGCGCAGTGATTTCCGCCAGTTCTTTTTTGCTGGCCTCTTCGCCGTAAATGGTCACATAGGAAGGCTTTTCGGCCTTGCCGTTTGCCTTGTGTTGTCTGGCATCGAGGATATCATCTTGTATCTGAAAACACAGGCCGATGTCGGTCGCATAACGCCTCAAACTGTCGTCGGTCTCTTGCGGCGTATCGGGCGCGCAACACAGCGCCATCGTGATGCACGCTTCCATCAGCGCGCCTGTTTTTAGCCGATGTATTTCCCTGACCCGGTCGTTTTCAAGGGCGTTATGGTTCATCAATATGTCCATCGCCTGGCCGCTTGCCATTCCCGAGATGCCGGCGGCGCGGGCGAGTATGCGACAGGTCTCGTTTTTGCGCCGGGCATCTGTCAGCGGCGCTTTGCTCAGACATTCAAAGGCGAGCGCCTGCATCGCATCGCCCGCCAGGATGGCCATGGCTTCGCCAAAAGCGCTGTGGCACGCGGGCTTGCCGCGCCTCATGTCGTCGTCGTCCATCGCGGGCAGGTCATCGTGTATCAAGGAGTAGCAATGCATCAGTTCTATCGCGCCAGCAATCGGGTCGACCGCTTTGTGTTCCAAGCCGATTAGTTGCGCGGTTGCGTAAACCAAGCCCGGGCGAATGCGTTTGCCGCCGTTAAAGATTGCGTATTGAATCGCTTGCAGCAGGGTGTCATTGCTCGCCTCGCTGCAAAATTCTTCCAGCGCGGCGCGGATGTTGCGCTCGACTCTGGCGCCGCAGGTTGTCAGAAACGCATGAATGTCCTCGGCGGCGACGGCGGGCTCGCTATTCGTCTTCTGCTGCAAAGGGCTCCGGTTCGGCATTATTCTGAGTCAAAATCTTCACGCGTTGTTCGGCGCTTTCTAGCGCTTTGCGACATTTGCCGACCAGCGCCGAGCCATGCTCAAATTGTTCTATCGCTTGTTCCAATGAGAGGTTTCCGGATTCCAGTCTGGTCTGAATCTGCTTCAGCTCTTCCATCGCCTGTTCGAATTCAAATTTCTCTTCTTTTGTTTTTTGCTTTTTGTTTGCGGATGTCATATTTTTAATGGTTGCAAAGTATCTAATTCATGGGCGGAGCGATAAGAAAGCCGTTGCCTGTGATGCTTTTGGTCTTATGCCTCGTTTGGGCCGAAACATATATTAAACAGATTGGGCTTATTTTACAAATCTCATCCGATCAGCGGCAGCCTGAAAGTCGGCCCGGAAGGCGGGCTAAAACGTGAGGATTCCCTCGGACAAGCCGCCGTCGGCTGGTCGTTGTCTCTGCCGTTTCCCCCGCCATGTCGCATTTTTGGCGAGCGGCTTTGCTTAATCGGATGCGTTTTCATGAGGCTCATCGTAGACGATATTTTGGTGGTTGTTGAAGACGAGAAACGATTGGCCTTTGGCGCGGGCGATCATCGTGACATTTAAGCTCTGTGCCAGCTCAACCCCCATTTGTGTGGCGCCGGAGCGCGACAGCAGCATCGGTATTTCCATCTGCGCGCATTTCATGACCATCTCCGAGGTGAGACGCCCGGTGGTATAAAAAATTTTGTCGTGACCGCTCGTGTCATTGAGCCACATCATGCCGGCGATGGCGTCCGCCGCGTTGTGTCGCCCGACATCTTCGACAAAGATCAGAATGTCGCTGCCGTGGCAGAGGGCGCAACCGTGAACCGCTCCGGCTTCCCGATAAATTTCATTGCGTTGCGCGACATTGCGCAGTAACGCGTATATCTGCGAGCGTTTTAACTTCATGTCCGGCAGGCGATGGTCGTACAGTTTGTCCAGCGTGCAACTGAATACGGTGCCTTGTCCGCAGCCGCTGGTGATGATATGGCCTTTGGTTTTTTCTTCCCAGTCCGAGGCGGAGGCATATTCCGCGGCGAGGGCGATGGTGACCAGTTCTTTGTCCCAATCTGTTTCAATGGAGGCGATGGCATCTATGCTCTCAATCAGGCGCTGGTTGCGCAAGTAACCGAGAGCCAGTTCTTCCGGATAGTTGCCGAGCGTCATCAGGGTTACGAGTTCCTTGCCGTCGACGACGATTGTCAGCGGCGATTCGCCGGCGATGCGCACTGTTTGCGCGGCGTTGCGGTGGTCGCGCACTTCGGCTTCAAAGGTCGGGCTCAGTCGCGCGCGGCTGATATGCGGTTTCGCGCTCATTTGTATTCGGCGCCGCGGTCGGCGATGTTATGCCGCGGCGCGCCGGCTATCGGTTTGAACATGATCAGCAGCGACGGCAAGAGGCTCAGCGATGCGAGCAATGCCATCAGCATGGCGATGCCGGTGAGCAGTCCGAAGTAGATTGTCGGGATGAAGTTTGACAGCGTCAGTATGGAGAAGCCGAGAATGATGGTCATGGATGTGTAATACATCGCTTTGCCGATGCTTCTGTGGCAACGGTCGATGGCGGCAAAGCAGTCGCGGTCTTTTGCAAACTCGCGCTTGAAGCGGATGATGTAGTGGATCGTGTTATCAACCGCAATCCCGATGCTGATGGCGGCGATGGTGATGGTCATCATATCAAGCGGTATCCCGCGCCACCCCATAAAGCCGAGCATCAAAGAGGCTGCCAGAGCGTTGGGAAAGATGGCGATGGCGGCGAGAGACAGCGATCGGAATAAGATGGCGAACATCGTCAGGATTGCCAGAAAGACGATGCCTATTGTCAGAATCTGCGAGGTGTACAGGCTCTGTAACATGTTGTTGTAGAGCACGAGCAAACCGGTGGTTTGAAACTCTTCGTCTTGGTATCCGAGTTCGCGCATGCCGTTGTTAACGCGCTCGATCAATTCGGCTCGTTTGAGCTCTTTGTCGGAATCAATGACACGCATGTTGATGCGGACTTCGTTGCCGTCATCCGATATGAAAGGATCATAGAGGATGGGTTTGGTGTCATCGCTTAGCATGCGTCCGAGAAGCGGGGTTTCCAGATCGCTCAACGGTTTGTCATTATTCAGCATTTCGGCCAGCCGGACGAGGGTTGCGAGCGACATGACTTTTCCGATCTCAGGCTGTTGATCGAGAAAATCGTGGATGTGTTTTAGTTTTTCAAGGTTGATGGGGCTCAGCCAGTAGCTGGCCGTCGCCGAGGCGTCGTCAAGGTATTGCTCAAATATGTCTTCCTCTTCAAACGCGCCGCTTTCCGCCGGCTCCGGCTCGGCCTTGGCTCTGACGATGATATCAAGCGGGGTCGTGCCTCCTAACTTGCGGTCTATCTCCAGCATGCCTTGGTGTATTTCGGTGTCTTCATGGAAGTAGTCGATAAAGCGGTTTTCAACCTCAAGCTTTGATATGCCGACGGCGCTGGCGGCGAGCAGCGCGAGGCCGAGGAGGAAGATGGCGCGGTAGCGCCGCTGCGTGATGCGGGCGAATCCCATCGTGATTTTGGCGGTGAAGTCATTTGCCGACGCGCTCGTGTGTTTTGGCAGGATGCTCAGAAAAGCCGGAAAGAGGGTAAATACCGCGACAAACGCGAACACGATTCCGAGCGTCATGATGTGGCCGAAATCAATGACCGGCCGAATGTTGCTGACCACCAAAGAAGCAAAAGCGACGATCGTGGTCAGTGACGTGTAGATGCACGGCTTAAACATAAACCGCATCGTTTGACTGAGCAACTCGCGGGTCGGGGTGTCGGGGTTGATTGCCTGAGATTCGCGGAAGCGCACACACAGGTGAATGGTCATGGACATGGTGATGATCAAGAGCAGCGCGACAAAGTTTGATGACACCACCGTCACATGCCAGTCGAGGAGGCCCAGCAGGCCGATCATCGCGAGTACCGTCACAGAGCAACACAGGATGGGCAGCGCAACCCAGCGGACGCTGCGAAATATCACGGTCAAAACCAGAATCAGGAATAACATGACGGCTGTTCCGAATACGACGAGGTCGTTTTCAATCATGTCCAGCATATCGGAAACGATCATCGGCGCGCCCCCCAGAAAGACTCCGGCATCGTCGCGGTAATGGTTCATGACATCGCGAATGTCTTTTATGATGCGTTGCTGGTTGCCGGAGAAAACACTGTGATAGTCTCGAAATTCCGCAGAGATCCTCTCAAGTTCGCCAAGGCCGTTTTGATCAAGTTGTCCGGCGTGTTTCTGTGTCCGCAACGCTTCCCGTTGTTGCAGGAGGGCGTCGTAATGCGGGTCGCCTTTTAAGTAGACCAAGAGCATGGTTGTCTTGGCATCGGCGCTGAGGAACAAATCCTTGTAGAGGGGACTCGTGAGGAACTCGCGGCGCGCGAGCGACAGATCCGTGTCGGGCATCGCCAAGGTGCGCGGCTCGCCCGCGAGTTTGATTCGCGGACTGTCTGCCAACGGCAAGTCCAGAATGGATAATACTTCTTGTACGCCGTCTGCCTCGCCGAGCGAGCGCTTTAGGTCGCGCAGTTTGGCGAGACTTTCATGCGAAAACAGTTCGCTGCCGGGCGTCCATGTCAGCGCCAGAAACTCATCCACTCCGTAGCGCCGGTTGGTGTCGCGAAAGAATTTCAAATCGGCGTCGTTTTCAAGCACCAACGCATCCGCCGAAGCGTCCAGCCGGAAGTGGTGCGCTTGGGAGGCGAAACCGATGATGACCGCGAGCAGCACCGCTAACGCCGCCCGCGGGCGGTCGAGTACGATGGCTTCATAGCATGTCCGGAGGCGGTCTTTCACTCTGCTTCGGCGGGCTTGTTTATGTCGGGTATGATTCTCACCATCTTGATCGCATTGTGATGGGTTTTTATTATCTCAAAACGGTAGCCTTCCGCGACCGCGCACGTCGGGTTGTCGGGAATCATCTCAAGGGTTTCCAGCAACACGCCGTTGACGGTCTTGGGGCCGCTTTCGTTCAGCTTCCACCCCAAAGCCTGATTGAGCTCTCTGATGTGGCAACTGCCGTCGACGAGCACGCTGCCGTCCGCTTGATAGGTGACTCCGATATCGTAAGTGCTCGGGTCTTTTGTGAACTCTCCGACGATCTCTTCCAGCAAATCCTCCATCGTGACCAGCCCTTGGACCGTTCCGTATTCGTCCACCACCAAGGCGGTGTTGCGTTTGTGTTGCTTAAAGTCTCGCAGCGCGTCTATCAGGCGCGTGTGTTCGGATACAAAATAAGGTTCGCGCACGTGCTCTTCGATCGCGCGGACATCAAAGGTGTCGTCATAACCGGCTTGTAAGATTTGTCGGGCGTGCAATATGCCGACGATGGAATCGATGGTTCCGCGAAATACCGGCATCCGCGTGTAGGTGGTGTGATGGAGATCGTCTTCAATTTCGCTAAATGACAGATTGAGGTCGATACCCGATATCTCGTTGCGCGGGACCATAATGTCCTCGACCGTTTTCCGTTCCAAGTCGAGCACGCCGACCAGCATGCCGCGATAGTTATACGGGATGCGTTTTTCCGATACCGCGAGTACGGTGCGCAGTTCTTCGCGATTGAGAGAATCCAGTGTCGGGGCTTTGTCGCTGATGCCGAGCATTTTGAACAGCGACTTGATGATTAAATCGGCAAGCCAGGTGAAGGGGTAGAGCGGTATCCGCAGCAGGGAATAGACGAAGCCCGCGGGCAACGCCACTTTTTGCGCATGGACGGTGGCGAAGGTCTTCGGAGCCAACTCGGCAAACATGAGGAGCATGAAAGTCAGTATCGCCGTGGCGATGACGATTCCGATCTCTCCGTGCAGACGGTAGCCGATATACGCCACCAGTTGGGCAATCAGAATATTGACAAGATTATTTCCGAACAAGATGACCGCGATCAGTTGGTCGGGATTCTCCAGCAACTTGATCGTGCGTTTTGCATTGCGGTGCCCGTTAGCGGCAAGGTGCGCAAGACGATAGCGGTTGACTCTCATCAGCGCGGTTTCCGAACCGGAAAAGAATGCCGATAAGACGAAGAGCAGGACAAGAGCGATGAAGTATGTATGCAAAGGAATTTCTTCCACGTTTTATGCTCGGTGCAGAATCAACTCTAAGACGAACTTGCTGCCAAGGTAAGCAAGCAGCAGAAGCACAATACCCGATAATATGGTTTTCCACAAACTTCTGCCGCGCCAGCCGAATAACAGCCGGCCTGTGAGTACGGCAAAAAAGAGCAGCCAGGCGATCGCCGACAGCGTTGTTTTGTGCACCAGATGTTGCGCAAAAAGGTTTTCGTGGACTATCCAGCCGCTGACCAGACTGGCGGTCAGCAACAGTATGCCGACGATGAGCAGGTCCAACAGAAAACTTTCCATGGCATCCAGCGACGGCAGCGCGGCGAGGATTCCCGGCAGGGACGAATTCCGCAGGCGCTTGTCTTGCATATAAATGGCAATCGTTTGAATCCCCGCCAGATTCAGAAAGCTATAAGCCAGAAACGAGGAGATGATGTGTATTTGCACGCCCGCGGCAGCCGTGTCGCGCACGATGATGTTGCCGCTTACATTCATAGAGTCAAGCAGGATGACGAAGATCGTAATCGGCAGAACGATGAGCCCGAGGACCGCGAGGGGACGGCGGATGCAAGACAGGAGAAGCGTGAGCGATATGAGCAGCATGGACAATGAGGCCGCCTTGAAGAAGGACAAGTCTATGCCGGAGTTGTCGCCAAACAGCAAGTTCAGGTTTATCGCATGGAAAAAAATTGCGATGGCCCAGAAGGCAATCACAGGGCGGCTCAATTCTCCTTTCTTGTTGCGGCTTCTTGCCCATAACAACAGGGCTGCGAACAGGTACAAGGAGACGGAAATGAAGGCTGAGACAAGTGTCATACGGGACTCTTTGATGCGTTAGTTTAGTTGTCGCACTGGCGGACATTATAACCGATAGCCATATTGCCGCCGGCCCTGCGGGCTTGTTTCTTGTTGTAAAGGCGCATGTTTGTTCCTGTGTATTGTGGTAATATACGGGTCGCAATATTCATGGAGTCAGCATATGTCAGAAGCGCAAAATTTGATTTTTACCGATGCGGCGGCTGAAAAAGTAAAAAAGCTGGTCGCGGAGGAAGAGAATGACAACCTTAAATTGCGTGTGTTTATCAGCGGCGGCGGTTGCGCCGGTTTCCAATACGGTTTCACTTTTGATGAAACGGTTCAGGATGGCGATACCACGATTGAGAAAGGCGGGGTAGTCCTGTTAGTCGATCCGATGAGCATACAATATTTGAGGGGAGCCGAGATAGATTACACAGAAGGTCTGGAAGGAGCCCAGTTCATTATCCGCAACCCGAATGCGGTTACGACTTGCGGGTGCGGTTCTTCGTTCTCGCCGGCTTGAACCATCCCGCAATCAAGATGTCACGGACAGCTTAGCGGGCGGGAGCATAGATCGCTCCCAGTATCGCGGCTTTGCGAGCGCCGGTCGCGGTTGTCATCGCCCCCGGCTTGGCGTCTAAGCGACGTTGCGCCAGCCAGGCGAAAGTGAGCGCTTCAACATGCATGGGATTGATTCCCTCATCCAGAGTTGTTTTGGTTTCCATGTCGGTATGTTTGCCGATGTTATCGATGAGGCGGCGATTGTATGCGCCGCCCCCGCAGATGAGTATCGTGCGCGTATCCGGAGCGTAGTCGCGTATCGCTTGTGCGATGCATTGGGCGCTCAGTTCGGATAATGTCGCTTGTACGCTGGCCGGCTCATATTTGTCCGCCAAGCGCTGTTGCAGCCAGCCCAAGTCAAACTGACCGGCGCAAGCGCTTTTTGGCGGCGGCAAAGAAAAATACGGTTCGTCCGACAGTCTTTTGAGCAGCGTTCGGTCGGCCTGCGCCGACGCCGCCCACTGTCCTCCGTCATCAAATGCTTTGCGCAGGTGCCGTCTCGCCCACAGATCCATCAGGCAGTTACCCGGGCCGACATCAAAGCCGGCGGTCACACGGCCTTGCTCCGACAGGACGGTGATATTTGCAATGCCCCCGATGTTGACGACGGCTTTGGCGTGTCCGGGTTCGCCGAATGCCAACTCGTGAAACGAGGGGGTCAGCGGCGCGCCTTGTCCGCCGTAGGCCATATCGGCGCGCCTGAAGTCGGCTATCGTGACCAGATTGGTTTCGGCCGCAACGATATTCGGGTTGCCGATTTGAATCGTGGACGGATAGGCATCCGCCGGATTGTGTAACACGGTTTGCCCGTGCAGTCCGAGCGCTTTTATTTCATCGCTCGGCAGACCGCGGTCTTTGACAAAGGCATTGATGCTGTCGGCAAAGGTTTGTGCGAAGAGATAATCCAACTGCGCGAACTGTTTCAGTGTTTGCATCCCGCCTTGCGCCGCTCTGACTTCTTGTGCGAGTTGCGGTTTGATCGGATAACTGGCAAACGCCAGCACGGCGATTTGATTGTCTTTGAAGTCGGCCGCTATGACATCCGCCGCATCGATGCTGGTCCCAGACAATGCGCCGAGATACATGTCAGTCATTGCCGCCGCCGGTTTGAATCGCCGTCATCCATCGCCGCCAAATGCGCTTGGTTTACTATGTCGATCCGGGCAAGCAACGGCGCGGTCGTTTCCCGGAAACGTTTCAGTTCCGCTTTGGGCAAGGGTTTGGCATTGGGCAGTTTGACCTTGACCGGGTCTTTGTGGGTTCCGTTGACCTGTAGTTCGTAGTGCAGATGGGGGCCGGTAGACAAGCCGGTCGAGCCCACATATCCGATGACCTGTCCTTGTTTGACAAATGATCCGACGCGTTGCTTTTTTGCAAATTTTGACAGGTGGGCATAGAGCGTTTTGTAATTGCCGCCGTGGCGCACGATGACCGTATTGCCGTATCCTCCGCTGCGCCCGCGGAAAATTATTTTGCCGTCGCCGGTCGTATGTACCGGCGTGCCGCGCTTGGCCGCATAGTCGACTCCCTTGTGCGCGCGAACGGTATGCAGAATCGGGTGGCGTCGTCTCGGATTAAAGTGAGAGCTGATGTATGCGAAGTTAAGCGGGCTGCGCAGGAAGGCTTTGCGAACATTTTTGCCGTCCGCGAAGTAATATCCCTCTTTGCCTTTGGAGTCGGCATAGCGCGCGATGCGGTAATCTTTTTTGCCGTTGCGAAAATGCAGCGCTACGATGTCTCCGTCGCGAATTTTCTTGCCTTCTATGTATTCCTCCTCGTACAGCAGAACAAAGTAGTCGTTGAGGCGAATGTCGCGCGCAAAGTCTATGTCCCACCCCAGAATGGCCGCCATCTCAACGATGATCTTGTCCGGTATGTTGGCGCTTTCCGCCGCCAAATAAAGGGAATTCTTGATCGTGCCCGATGCGTATGCCAGACTTTTCTCTGCCGCGAGAGTGTGCTCTTGAAAGTCCAGAGTTTTGTCATCCAGGCGCGAGATAACGATGCGTTCGGTCGGGGACGGCTGATAGATCAACTTTTCCAGCGCATCGTTATTGACCGAGAACGTGATCGGTTTGCCCGCGCGCAACGCGCTGATCTTTTTCAGGTTCTGTTTGTCCAGCGCAAGCAGATACCTGAGTTCATGCGACAGGCCGTGGTGTTCTATAATTTCCGACAAAGTATCTCCCGCTTTGACGGTGTATCGATAGGTCTGCAGATGTTCGTCTTCCGCCGCCGAAGGGCGGTTGTTTGTCACCGAATCGTCCGCTCGGTGTGGCCGGATAGCGTCATCGGGCGGAGGCGTATCGTTTGCCGGGTACTTGTAAATTCCCGCCGTGTGAGCGGGCGGGAGTTGCATGGCATTGGTGGAAATGATGAAGGTCGCTGTCAGCGTAAGCAAAACGATGCTGATCGAGAATCGCAACCGGTTACGAACCAGGTTGCGGGCTTTGTCGCTCGGTAGAGTATAATTTTTCATTGGCAGTGCCTGAATCATCCGAATTGAAAGGTAAAGGTTACTGTTCTTGGTTTTATTGTCAAATAATCATCGACTTCGTTTGTATCATGCTATCCGAATTACTGCGCGGCGCCAAAGAAATACTGCACACCGAGGAGCTCGAGCGGCAACTGGATTCGGGCAAGCGGCTGGTTGTCAAAGCCGGCTTTGACCCGACCTCGCCGGACTTGCATCTCGGCCATTTTGTCGTGTTGAACAAACTGCGCTTGTTTCAGGACCTGGGACACAGCGTCAAGTTTGTGGTCGGCGACTTCACCGGCCTAATCGGCGACCCCAGCGGGAAGGATGCGACCCGCCCGCCGGTGTCAAAAGAACTCATCGAAAAAAATGCCGCCAGTTATGCCGAGCAGGCCTTTAAGGTTCTGAATCCCGAGGCCACGGAAATCTGCTTTAATTCCAAGTGGCTCGGCGCGTTGAGCCTGTCCGATGTATTGCGTCTGGCATCCCATCATACGGTTGCGAGAATGTTGGAACGCGATGACTTCAGTCAGCGCTATGCCGCCGGGCAGCCGATAGGCATCCACGAATTTTTGTATCCTCTGATGCAAGGTTACGATTCGGTGGTCCTGTCCAGCGATGTGGAATTGGGCGGCGCCGATCAAAAGTTCAATCTGTTGGTCGGCAGGCATCTGCAAAAAGTTTGGAAGCAAGCGCCGCAGGTAGTGATGATGATGCCGCTGCTGGTGGGTTTGGACGGCACGCGAAAGATGTCGAAATCGCTGGATAACTGCATCGGCATTACCGAAAGCCCGCAGGCGATGTTTGGCAAGGTCATGTCTGTGTCGGATGATCTGATGCGGCACTATTTTGACTTGCTGAGCTTTCGCCCGTCATCGGAGCTGGACAGTCTGAAAGAGTCGGTTGCCCAAGGCGCGAACCCTCGCGATATCAAGATGTTGCTGGCTTCGGAGATCGTGACGCGCTTTTGCGGTGACACCGCGGCGCAAGCGGCGGAGGCCGACTTTGTGGCGCGTTTTAGGCACGGGCAAATGCCCGATGACATAGAGTCCGACACCTTGACGATCGAGGATTCCGCCTTGGGCTTGGCAACGCTTCTCAAACTCTCTTCTTTGACCCCTTCGACTTCGGAAGCTATCAGAATGATCAAGCAAGGCGCGGTTCGGATAGACGGAGAAAAAGTATCGGATATTAAACTGCCGATCAGCGCCGGCAGCGAACACATATTTCAAGTGGGGAAGCGGCGGTTTATGAAGATAAAACTGTTGCGAGGTTCCGATTAAAACCTGCAAAATGTAATTTTGAAGCGAATCGTTTCCTTGACTTGCCGGGGGCGCACCGCCAGATCGTCCAGCGCAAAAAAGTGGATGGCGAAGCGCGGCTTGCCGGCGCTGACCTCGGGATATATCCCGTCGTAACCGTCCAAATCAATCCGCAACATCTGATACTTTTTCTCCGGATTTTCAAACTCTTGCGAGTAGTACCCCGCTTTTGCGGTGAGTTCGATACATTCTCCTCCGCTGCGCGACAACTCAAGGCAATCGTAGATGCCTTGGCAGAGTTCGGAGAACGGCTGATACCACGCTTGGATATCGCTTACCCGCCGCTCGCGGGGCAATGCAAACCATCCTGTCAATATGGGAAGATCAAAACTACAGACCCCGCCCGGGATGCTGATCCTCCGTTTGACCAAATTTAGAAAGTGGTGGTTTTGTCGGTTGAGAGCGTGCGAAGAGAAATGCTCCATCTCCAATAAGAGTTGTTCTTTTCCGCGGGTTGTCAGGCGCAGGCTTTCCTGATTGACTTGCGGTCTGGAGTCTAACTTTTTTAACTGTTCTATTTGCCACCTCAGGTGTTGCATGATCTCGCTTCTTAAATCTATGTTTTTAGTCAGTTCTTCCAACTCTATCAACAAGCGCAAAGCCTCCAGACAAGCCTCGGCGCTGTCTATCGATTCAATTTTTGCTTCCAGACTGCGCGCCAGATATTCGCAACGCAGAAAATAGCGGATGCGGCTGCTCAAGGGAAATTCGCAGATTCTAGTCGGTGTTTTTGCTTCCATGTTCATGTGCCGCGCGCATAAGCAGCGCGTGCAACTCGTTTATTCTCTTTTTTAAGTACTCGGGCCCCCTTATATTATTAACGACTATGTCAGAAACTTCCAACCTTTTGTTTCTGTCCGACTGCGAATTGATGATTTTCATGGCTTCTGCCTCGCCGCAACGGTCGCGTTCTGTGATTCGCCGCACCTGTGTTTCGATCGGGCAGTCTATCGTGATGATGCGATCGACCATGTCTTGCATATTCGCTTCCAGCAACAAAGGCGCTGCGATGACGCAGTAAGGCGCATCTAATAATTCAAGTTCTTTCTCTATCCGTCTGCGTATGGCAGGGTGAAGGATCGCGTTTAATTTCTCTTTGGCAGAGGCGTCATTAAAGATAAGCCTGCGCATGAAAGGGCGGTTCAGGTTTCCGTCTTGGTCGAGAACCTTGTCGCCGAAGCATTCGACTATGGTATCTAGTTCGCGACAGCCGCGGCGGGTGATTTGGCGCGAAATCTTATCCGCGTCGATGACCGGAACGCCTATCTTTTCAAAGCATTCGGTTGCTTCGCTCTTTCCGCAAGCGATACCGCCGGTTAAACCGATTCTTAACATCTCCTTAACATCTCTATTTCATACCGAAGAAAAAAGCAAAAGGGTCGGATATTTCATGAATATATATTAATCCGATAATACTCGCAAAGGCCAGATATGGGCCAAATGCGATTTCCTCCTTAAGCGCGCGTCGTCGCAGAACGACGAGGGCGAGGCTGGCAAAAATCCCGCTGACAGAAGCGATTAGAATCACGCCGGGCAATGCCTCCCAGCCCAGCCAAGCGCCGATGGCCGATAGCAATTTGAGGTCTCCTTGGCCCAAGCCGTGCTTGCCGGATAGCAGTCTAAATGATTGTTTTATAAAGAGAAATATGACATAGCCTGCGATGGCGCCGAAAACCGCGCTGGTGATGTCGGCGAACAGGCCGAAGCTGTTGCAAACCAGTCCGGCCCACAGCAGGGTCAGTGTCAGTTCGTCGGGCAGGATTTTCTCACGCTGATCGATACAAGCCAGCGCCAGCAAAAATGTCGCCGCGATGACAGCGGCAAGAAAATGCCATGTCGCCCCGTAGACATGGAACATGGTCAGCCATAACGCAAGCGTGGCCGCCTCAATCAGAAAATACGATTTGATGGGCGCGCGGCAATACGCGCAGCGCCCTTTGAGAAAGACGCAACTGATCAGCGGAATGTTGTGTCGCCACTTGAGTTTCTTTTTGCACTCGGGGCAATGCGAAGCGGGCAGGCAGAGCGATAGCCCGGAGTCGGCGTCGGCGTGAGGCGCTTCGGCCAGAAACTCTTTGCACTCCGCGCGCCACTTGCGCTCAAGAATTTTGGGAAGGCGGCAGATGACAACGGTCAGAAAACTGCCTATGCATGCGGCTATCGCAACGATCGCAATAAGCGACAACCAGTGGTTGGCAAAAATATCCAAACTTATCGTTCCAAGTATCTATATCAGTGCGGATTATAGAACAGTTCCCAGATTAAATATCGGCAGATACATAGAAGCCACGATCCAGCCGATAACAACGGCGGTTACCAGAATCAGAGCGGGCTCTGCCAGTTGGATGAGTTTGCCCGCATAATCCTCAATTTGATTGTTGTAATACTCCGTAATCTGTCGCAGGGCGCTCTCAAATTTGCCGCTGCTTTCGCCGACACTGATCATTTGCTCAAAGAACTTGCCGAATATTGCGGCGCTTTTGACGGATTCGTATAAGCTGCCGCCCCGCATCAGGTGTTCTTTGAGCCGGATGATTCTCTCAATGAATACCAGATTGGACGAGGTTTGCGGCAACCACGCCAGCGTCTGATCGATCGGAGTGCCCGCTTGGTAAGAGACTTTGACCAACATGGCAAACAGATATTGCAGGCGGGCTTTGTTCAATTTTCCGATCACCGGAAGCTCCAGCATCAGCCACGAGACGATGTAGCGCACAGAGCGTATCTGTCTGTAGAGCACGATCAGCGCTCCGAGCGACAGGGCGATGGAAGAGAACACAAGCGCGCCGTGTCGGATGATAAAGTCCGATGCTTGAATCGTAATTTGAGTGTACGGCGGAAGGTTCTCCGCGCCTTGATACAAGGCGGCGAATTGCGGCACCACGCTGGTAAGCAGCAACACGCTGACACCCAGCGCGGTGCACAGCACGGTCAGCGGGTATATCGACGCCTTTTTCATTTTTGAAGCCACTTTTCGTTGCCGCTCTCTGTAGTCCGACAAGGCTTCCAGCAAAGGCACGATCTGTCCGCTGCTCTCGCCGACTTGCATGATGCGCGCGATAAATTGATTGCGCGGCTCCAGATGCGGTTCCAGACTTTGCGCGAGCGACTCGCCGCTTTCTATCCTGTTCCACACCTGTCGGAGTATGTGATGCAGTTCGCGCGGCGCTTGGCGGCGCAACAGGTTAAACACATCGGCCAAAGGCAGGTTGGCCCCGAGCAATGTCGCAAGTTGCATCAGCAGAAAGTCTATGTCTGCGGATTTCAGGACCTGCTTTGACCATACTCGCTTTGCTTTGAGCAAGATGATATCGCGCAAAGCGAGGTTCGTCTCCAACGCCTTTTTGTTGCGCGCAGTCTCCTCGCCGGAGACAGGTTCTCCGCTGACAGTCAGCCCTTTCCACTGAAAGAGTTTCAATGCAAGCGACCGGGCGGCGCAGTGTTCCCGCTGCCGATACGGCTCCGGTGTGTGATGGCGGCGGTAGTTACCGCCGCCATCACTGCCGCCGTCACTGGGTCGTGCCGGAGGTCGCCGTCACAGTCGGTGGTGTTAGCCACCGCCGCCACTATTGCTACCGCCATCGATTGAGGTTTCTTCTGAGCTAATCGCGCGACGCTTAATCTAAGGTCATGACTCGCTACCATCGGCTGGGGTTTCTTCTGAGCGACAGTTGGCCGGCAGGTACTCACCGCCTATATTATCTGTTTCACCGTCTTCGGTGGTGGTGCAGTTCCATGTCAGCGTGCCATTACTCACTTCCGCTTCCAAAATGAGCACTGTGTTATTAAGGTCGGTGCTGACTTGGTCGCTCAAAGTCATCTTCAATTGTCCTACACCACCGTCTTCTGCCGTACCATAGCTTACACCTTGGATGTACTCGGTCGAAAAATTAGTGGTGTTAATCCCGGCTGCAGCCGCATCGGCCGGAATCTTTCCGGTGTTCAGATAAGATTCCGCAATCAAAGTTTTGAACGAACTGGCGACGGTCAATGCCTCGGCAATCTTCGCCCGTATTGTATAATTTTGATACGCGGGCACCGCCAGCGATAAAAGAATTCCGACGATAGCAATTGCAATCATCAGTTCAATCAAGGTAAATCCATTTTTTCGCATTGTGTTTTTCTCCTAAAAAATAGAATAATGAAGGTATTTTTCTCAAACAAACAGACTGGGTTCAAAGTATTTTTACCAGCGGTCGCTTTTTATGGATGAGGTGCGACAATGAGTCTGAAAATCGCTGTGGCGCAACAAGATTTCACGGTCGGGGATGTGCGGGGGAATGCCGCAAAGATCATAGAGACGGTACGCTTTTCGCGCAGCAAGAGGGCTGCCTTGGTTGTATTTCCGGAGTTGGCGGTGACGGGTTATCCGCCGGAGGATTTGCTCTTGCGCCGCGATTACCTCGACGCGAGCGATCGCGCTATCCAACAGATTGCGGCCGAGGTCGGCGCGGGGATTGACGTGATCATCGGCGCGCCGATGCGCGAAGGGGAACATCTGTTTAATGCCGCGCTGCACATTGCCGATCATCGTATCGCCAATGTGTATCACAAGCGGAAGCTGCCGAACTACGAAGTATTTGACGAAAAGCGATACTTCAAAGAGGGGCATACGACCGGAGTCTTTGCCATAGGCGGTCACCGTTTGGGCGTGACGATCTGCGAAGACATTTGGGATGCGGCTGCCGCCGCGGACGCAAAGCGCGCAGGCGCGCAGTGCATCATAAATATCAACGCGTCTCCTTTTCACATTAAAAAGCAAGCGCAGCGCGATGCCATATTGCGCCTGCGTCATGCCGAGACGGGCTTGCCGTTGGTATACGTCAATCTCGTCGGCGGACAGGACGAGTTGGTGTTTGACGGCAGTTCCGCCGCATTGAATCGGCATGGCAACAGCATCCTCAGGGCGCCGTCTTTTGAAGAGGGGGTCTATTTCTGTGACCCGTTTGCATCCGAGGCGCCGCCGCAAGAACCCGCCGCGGCAGAGATTGAATTGATTCGCCGCGCGTGTGTGACCGGCTTGGCCGATTACGTCTCAAAGAACAGTTTTGAAGGTTTGGCGGTCGGGTTGTCGGGCGGCATAGACTCGGCGGTCTCTTTGATGATCGCGGTCGATGCGGTCGGCGCTAAGCGCGTGAAGGCGGTTACGATGCCATCGCCGTATACCGCGGCACAAGGGATAGAAGATTCCTACGCGCTGGCTCGCGCGTTGGGAACGGAGATGATTCAAGTCCCGATAAGCAAGGCTTTTGACTTGATGTGCCGCGAGTTGCGCGATGCTTGCGGCGACGGCTTAACGGGAACCGGCAAAGAGAATTTGCAAGCGCGCATCCGCGCCTGTTTTCTGATGGCGATTTCCAATCGCTATCGTCTGATGGTTGTCTCCACTTCCAACAAGAGCGAATTGGCGGTCGGCTACACAACCCTCTACGGCGACATGATAGGCGGCTACGCGCCGCTCAAAGACGTATTCAAGACGCAAGTCTATGAACTGGCGCATTACTATAACCGCGAGCGCGCCGTGATTCCCGAAAACATGATTTGCCGTCCGCCATCGGCGGAATTAGCGCCGGGGCAGAAAGACAGCGACAGCTTGCCGCCGTATCCGTTGCTGGACCGGATACTGAAAGCGTTGATTGAGGACGAGGCGTCGTGCGCGGATCTGGCGGGCGAACAGTTTGACACGGACACGGTTCGCCGGGTGCGACAGATGATCGCGGACAGCGAGCACAAGCGGCGTCAAGGCGCGCCCGGCGTTAAGATCACCCCGCGCGCATTCGGCAAAGATCGGCGTTATCCGGTGAGTTGCCGGTTTGACTTTGCGTCATAGCGCCGCTCTGGCAACGACCCGGTTAGTTTATCTTCTCAAGTATGATATCGGACATATCCCGCGCGCCTTCCAACCAGGATTTTTGCTCCTCGCGACCGACTTGCGGAACATAGTCCATTTCTTTGTCCAGCATGTGCGGGTAATTCAGTTTCAGCACGCGCAAGGTGTCGCGCGCGAGGTCATGGCTGCCGATACGCTCGTATGCCGTCGCCATCAAATACAGACCGTCGGCTGTGTGCTGCGCCCCCTCATACTTCTCAAGCATATACTTGATGCGGTTGATGGTCGCGATATAACTGCCTTGTTCCAGATAAAAAGCGGCCACCCGAATTTCGTGTATCGCCAACATATTCCTCAGCACGACCAAGCGTTTTTTGGCGTCCGCGCGATAGGCGCTCTTCGGAAATTTGTTGTGGAGATCGGAGAAGGCGGCAAACGCCATCAGCAGCGACCCGGTGCTTTTGGCGCTCATGTCGCGCGGGAGGATGTGGTGGAGCAATGTCTTGCCGCGGTTAAAGTGCGTGATTCCCTTGAGGTAATACGCATAGTCCAGATTGGGATCGCCGGGGTGGTTTTTGACGAAGCGGTCGGTCAGCGCGATGGTTTTCTCGCTCTCGCCGTTTTTGTAATTCGCATAGGCCGATTCCAGCAGGGCGCGGCGGGCGTATTTGCTGAACGGATACTTCTGTTCCAACTCCTCGTATTTTTCTATCGCGGAAGCATAATTGCTTCTGCGCAGGTGACCGTATGCCGTGTTGTATATCTTGGTCGCCGACTCGCTGACTTCGGGTTGATTCGACGAACACCCGCCGACAGCGACCGTCGTTATCGTCGCGAGTAAGATTCCGCTGAGGCTAAAATTTTTCAAGGTGCGCTAAAATCACGGGGTTTCCAATATTCCGATGACAAATTATAGCGGGTTAATAGAATGGATGGCGATGCGATTTTGACCGAAACCATAAAAGAGGAACACGAAGGCCGCCGTCTGGATGTCGTGTTGGCAAATATTTTCTCCGATTATTCGCGAAGTTATTTGCGTAATTGCATCATCGGCGGGCGCGTATTGGTCGATGGTCGCATCCTGCGCCCCCGGGACCGGGTGCGCAGCGGGTCGCAAATTGCCTTCGCCCCTCCCGCCGACAAAGCAACGGAAGCGGAAGCGGAAGCGTTGCCGTTTGTGATCGCTTATGAGGACGACGACTTGCTGGTTGTGAACAAAGCGGTCGGCGTGGTCGTGCATCCGGCGCCGGGGCATCCAAGCGGCACGTTGCTAAACGGCTTGTTGCATTATTGTCCGGCATTGGCCGAGCTTCCGCGCGGCGGCATCATTCACCGCCTTGACAAAGACACCAGCGGTTTGTTGGTGATTGCCAAAACGCACAAGTCGCACAAGTCCTTGGTCGAGCAATTGCGCAAGCGGGATATGGAGAGGCATTATTTTGCGATCGCATGGGGGACGGTGACGACCGGGGGCAAAGTGGACGCTCCGATCGGGCGTTGCCGGCATGACCGCAAACGCATGGCCGTAGTTAGCAACGGGCGCGATGCCTTGACCCATTATCGCGTGCTTGAGAGGTTCGCGGCGCATACGGCGCTCGGTGTGCGGCTGGCAAGCGGGCGCACCCACCAGATTCGGGCGCATCTCTCGCACATCAAACACCCGCTTGTCGGCGATGCGGTTTATGGCGGCCAGTTCAGGGCGATCGCCGGCTGGTCGCGGGATGATCTGGAGCGGTTGCGGCGGTTTAATCGCCAAGCGTTGCACGCCCGCCGCTTGCTGCTGACACACCCGGTGACAAACAGAATCTGCGAATGGGAGGCGCCGTTGCCGGATGATATGCTTTCGTTGCTCGCGTTGCTCGGAAGCAAAGACAATGCCGGATAGAATTGACCGGGGCTTTTTGTATCCGAACAAACGGCTGCCGCAAGGGGCGAACATGGTTGTGACGACCCGTATCGGCGGCTTCAGCAAGCCGCCTTTTGCCGGCTTGAACTTGTCCGATCGGGTCGGAGACGAAACCGCTGCGGTGCAAAAGAATCGCCGCTACCTGCGCCGCGCATTAAACTTGCCGACCGAACCCGTATGGCCGAAGCAGCGGCATGGCGCCGATGTCTTCGTCGCCGATTCCGCCGCCGCGAATCCTGTCGCCGATGCCACGATTGCGTTTGCGCCCGGGCTTGTGTGCGCGGTGACGGCGGCCGATTGCTTGCCGATTTTGCTTTGCGATAAGCGGGCGCGACGGGTGGCGGCTATCCACGCCGGTTGGCGCGGGCTTGCGGCCGGCGTCATCGAGCGCACCGCAGAAGCGCTTCGCGCTCGGCCGCATGATGTCATCGCCTGGCTGGGGCCGGCGATCGGCCCCGATGCGTTTCGGGTCGGCGATGAGGTGCGCGATGTGTTTGTGGCGGATGACAAGCGCGCCGCGCTCGCATTTGTGCCCGACAATGCCGGTCGCTGGATGGCGAACATCTATCAACTCGCGCGGCTGCGTCTTGAGCGGCTCGGAATTGCGGACATAAGCGGCGGCTTTCACTGTACGTATCACGACAGCAAACATTTCTATTCGTATCGGCGCTCCGCCCGCACCGGCCGCATGGCGGCGCTCGTTTGGATTGACGCGCGAGGCGGTTGATCACAACCGCGTGATCGCAAGGAGACTTGAAATTGCTCCGCCCGCCCATACATATCCGAATGAGGGCAGAACATGCAACCGGAAAAACTGACAAATAGATTCCAAATCGCTCTTGAAGAGGCGCGCTCGCTTGTATTAGCGCAAGGCCGCCAGTTTATAGAGCCGTTGCATGTATTGAGCGCGATGCTGGCGGACGGCGACAGTTCCGTCGGGCGCATCTGTTCTTTGTGCGGCGCCGATCTGGCGCAACTGAAGCAAAGGACGGAGAGCGAAATGAAACGTTTGCCCGAGGTCGAGGGCGCCGCGGGCGATATTCTCATTTCGCGCTCTCTTGTCAAGGCATTAAACCTGTGCGAAAAAATGGCCGGCGAACGCGGCGATACCCACATCGCCTCGGAACTATTTCTGCCGGCGCTCTTGGAGTCTCAAGACAAAGCCGGCGACATATTAAAAGAGGCGGGCATTACCAAGCAGAGTTTGCCGCGGGCTCTGGACAAGGTTCGCGGCGGCGAGAAGGTAACCGGCGCGGGCGCCGAGGAACAACGCGAAGCTCTGGAAAAATACGCGATCGATTTGACCGCCGAGGCGACAGCCGGCAAACTGGATCCGGTGATCGGTCGCGACGACGAGATCCGCCGCGTGATTCAAGTTCTGCAACGCCGCACAAAAAACAATCCGGTGCTGGTCGGCGATCCGGGGGTCGGCAAAACGGCCATCGTCGAAGGCTTGGCCCAGCGCATCGTCAATCGGGAAGCGCCCGAAAGGCTGGTCGGCAAACGCTTGTTGAGTCTGGACATGGGCGCGCTGATCGCGGGGGCCAAGTTTCGCGGCGAGTTTGAAGAGCGCATCAAGGCCGTGCTTCATGAGTTGCGCAAGGAAGCGGGGCAAATCATCCTGTTCATCGACGAGTTGCATACATTGGTCGGCGCCGGCAAGGCGGAAGGCGCGATGGACGCGGGCAATATGTTGAAGCCCGCGCTGGCGCGCGGCGAGTTGCATTGTCTGGGCGCCACGACACTGGACGAGTATCGTTTGCACATAGAAAAAGATGCGGCGCTCGAGCGGCGCTTTCAAAAGGTGTTGGTCGACGAACCCGGAATCGAAGACACGGTTGCGATTTTGCGCGGACTGAAAGAAAAGTACGAAGTGCATCACGGAGTGGAGATAACCGACCCGTCGATTATCGCCGCGGTGAAGTTATCGAGCCGTTATATCAGCGACCGCCAGTTGCCGGACAAAGCCATCGACCTCGTTGACGAAGCGGCCTCCAGAATTCGCATGGAGATTGATTCCAAGCCCGAACAGTTGGACAAACTGGAGCGCCGCCTGATTCAACTAAAGATTGAGCGAGAGGCTTTGTCCAAGGAAAGCGACAAAACATCCAAGCAGCGCTTGCGCGAGTTGAACGAAAACATCGCGCGACTGGAAGCCGAATATGCCGATTTGGACGAGCAGTGGAAGAGCGAAAAAATATCCATGCAAGGCGCGGCGGACATAAAAGAGCGGCTGGACCAGGCGCGGATTGAGTTTGAAGCGGCGCGGCGCGAGGGCGACCTGACGCGCATGTCGGAGTTGCAGTACGGAGAGATTCCGTCGCTTGAGAAACGTCTTGAAGCGGCGGCGGCGGAGCAAGACGACGGCGAAACGCATCTGGTGCGCAATCGGGTTAGCGAGACCGAAATTGCCCAAGTGGTCTCGCTGTGGACCGGCATCCCGGTGGCGAAGATGCTGCAGGGCGAGAAGGAAAAACTGTTGCTGATGGAAGCGCAAATAGCCAAGCGCGTCGCCTCTCAGGAAGAGGCGATCCATGCGGTATCGGATGCGATCCGTCGCGCGCGCGTCGGTTTGTCCGATCCCAATCGTCCGGACGGTTCGTTCATGTTCTTGGGGCCGACCGGAGTCGGCAAGACCGAATTGTGCAAAGCTCTGGCCGAGTTTCTGTTTGACAGCGAGCAAGCGATCGTGCGCATAGACATGTCCGAATTCATGGAAAAGCATTCGGTAGCGCGTCTGATCGGCGCGCCGCCCGGCTATGTCGGCTACGAGCAAGGCGGGTATTTGACGGAAGCGGTCAGGCGCAAGCCGTATTCGGTAATCCTGCTGGATGAGATAGAGAAGGCGCATCGGGATGTGTTTAATATTTTGTTGCAGGCGCTCGATGACGGCCGCCTGACCGACGGTCAAGGGCGGACGGTCGATTTCAGGAACACCGTGATTGTGATGACGTCCAATCTCGCCGGCGATTTGATACGGGAGCGGGCGAATGATTCTTACGAAGAACTGAAGGGCGCGATCATGGATGTGGTGCGCAAGCACTTCGCGCCCGAGTTTCTGAATCGCATAGATGATATTTTGGTATTCCGTTCTCTGGACAAAGCATCGATCAAGCGCATCTGCGCCATACAGTTGGCGCAGTTGAACCAGCGTCTGCAGGATAGCGGCGTGCGACTGGAAACAGGGGATGATGCGCTTGAGTGGCTGTGCAACCGCGGGTTTGACCGGGCTTACGGCGCCCGTCCGCTGAAGCGGACGATACGGCGGGAGTTGGAAAACCCGCTGGCGGAAAAACTGCTGCGCGGGGAAATCCCGCCGGACACGAAAGTGACCGTTCGCGCGGCGGGACAGGAATTGGAATTTGTCTGGGAATCTGTCTGAGCGACGGCTCCGTGCGCTCAGCCCATAAAGGGCAGGCCGTGCCCCATGCCGCCGCCGACCATGCACATGAGCATGGGAATAGACAGCAGGGTATTGGCGCGCGATGCCATCAGCGCGACTTTCTTAGCCGAAGCCTTCTCCGCATCGCTCGCCTGTTTGCCGCCGAGTCCGAGAATCTTCTTTTGATTCGGCCATATCAGCGCCCAGACATTGAACAGCATGATGGTGCCGAGCCAAGCGCCGACTCCGATTACCCGCAACCCTTCGTCGAGGGCAAAGGCGCCGTGCAGTCCGCCGCTATCGCGCCAGATGATTTCCAGCGCGGCGGCGCCGGTCAGCCAGGTCAGCAGCGCCGAATAGCGAAACCATGCCAGCGCGCACGGCGCGACATACTTGTTGATCGCGGCGGGCCCGGGACTGCCGTCCTGTGTCGCCTGCGCGACCGCCGGAACCTGTACGAAGTTGAAGTAATAGAGCAGTCCGATCCAGACTATGCCGACCAGCACATGCAACCAAACGATGAGTGCGTTCATATTAAGCCAATCCATTTGTGCCTCCTTTGTTGTGACGAGAATGAGCGGCAAATATCATAACAGTACGGATATTATTATTGCCAGAATAAAGCCGCTTACGATAGTATAAAAAACCGAATTAAGTGGGTTCATAACATCTCTCCTTATTGTGCGGTATCCGCTGTGCGGATTCCCAAAATAGTGTGGCTCAAGTATATACCAAGTAAACGACATATTAAATTTCGGTATAATCTCGATACCGTGTTTTTATTGCGAATCACGGTAAAATTACGGATTTTCGGGAGCCAAAAGTGGGGCCAATTGAACTAAGCTTGTTTGCCAGCCGTTTGGACGGCATTTGCGAGGAGATGGGGACGCATCTGCGGTGCGCCGCCTTTTCGGTCAACATTCGCGACCGTCTCGACTACTCGTGCGCCGTGTTTGACGCCGACGGCAAGTTGCTGGCGCAAGCGGCCGACATACCGGTGCACCTCGGCAGCATGGCGTATGCGATGCGCGGCGTTGTCAAACGCTTCGCTTGGTCGCCCGGCGATGCGGCGGTGTTCAACGATCCGTATGCCGGCGGCACCCACCTCCCCGATGTCACGTTATTGGCGCCCGTTTTTCATGACGATTGTTTGTGCGGTTTTGTCGCCAACCGCGCGCACCATGCGGATATCGGCGCCGACGCGCCGGGCGGCATGCCCTTGTCGTCGCGTCTTGAGCAAGAGGGCATCATCATCAAACCGCAATACCTGATCAAAGGCGGCGTCTTGGACGACAGTCTGCTCGAGTCTTTTGTCGCCGACTCGCGCAGCCCGGATGACGAACGCGGCGATTATCTGGCGCAGATCAGCGCGAATCGCATCGGCGCCGCGCGCCTTTGCGAGGTCATCGACGGCATAGGGGAGCGCGCGTGGTTTGACGCGCAGAGCCGGCTAAACCGCTACGGGCGGCAGTTTGCCCGCGCGGTTGTCGCCAAAATACCGGATGGCGAGTATCGCTTTTCCGATGTGATGGATGACGATGGCTTCGGTCATGCCGATATTCGCATCTGCGTGGCTTTGCGCATAAAAGGAACGGCCATCACGGTGGATTTTGACGGCACATCGGATCAGGTGGAAGGCAACATCAACTGCCCCGAAGCGGTGACGGTCGCGGCGGTCTATTATGTGTTTCGTTGCCTGCTGCCGGCGTATGCGCCGACTTGTCAGGGCATATTCTCGTTGCTTTCCATCCGCGTCCCCGAAGGTTGTTTTCTGCGCGCGAGCGATGGTTGCGCGGTTGTCGCGGGCAATACCGAGACCAGTCAGCGGGTGGTGGATTGCCTGCTCGGGGCCTTGGCCGAGGCCTTGCCGCACAAAGCGGTCGCAGCCAGTCAGGGCACGATGAACAATATTGCGATGGGCAATGCGGGCGCGGACACCGATGCGTGGTCTTATTACGAGACGGTGGGCGGCGGCATGGGCGGCGGCGAAGGTTTTTGCGGGCATTCCGCCGTACAGACGCATATGACGAACACCTTCAATACGCCGGCGGAGGTTCTGGAGATGAAGTATCCGCTGCGGATTCGCTCGTATCGCATCCGCCGCGCTTCCGGCGGCGGCGGACGCTTTGCCGGCGGCGACGGTCTGGCGCGCGAATTTGAATTGCTGGCGCCGACTCAATGTACGGTACTGACCGACCGGCGACGCCATGCGCCGTGGGGGGGCGCGGGCGGCGGCGACGGATTGCCGGGACGTAACTTTTTCAACGGCGAAGAAGTCGCGGGCAAGGTATCCGTCATCGCCGCCCAAGGCGATCGCCTGCGCATTGAAACCCCCGGCGGAGGCGGCTGGGGGAAAGTCGAGACATAGCGGGGCGGCCGATGGAAGCTCTTTATACCGCGCGGCAAAGTCGCGAGATCGATCGCAGCGTAATCAAAGACACGCCCATTGACGGCTACGCGCTGATGTGTCGCGCCGGCGAAGCGTGTCGCAAACACTTGATGGCGCGCTGGCCGCGGACACAGCGCGTGATAGCGTATGCGGGAAGCGGCAACAACGGCGGCGATGCGTATGTCATCGCGCGCCTGTTGCGCGAGGCCGGCGTGTCGGCGCGCGCGGCGGCAATCGGCGCGCCGCAAGACTTGCGCGGCGAAGCCGCGCGAGCGCATGCCGACTATGTCGATGCCGGCGGCGAGATGACGACCGTGTCGGATGCGCGGTCGGCTGATGCGGATGTCGTCATCGACGGCGTGTTCGGCAGCGGTTTGTCGCGTCCCTTGTCCGCCGACCTGTGCGCCGTGATAGAAGCGATGAATCAAACGCCCGCAAAACGTTTTGCGATCGATATTCCTTCCGGCTTGAGCGCGGATACGGGTTGCCCGCTGCCTGTGGCGGCGGTCGCGGACATGACCGTGTCATTGATCACCCGCAAGCAAGGGCTTTACACGGGCGCGGCAAAAGACTTTTGCGGCGAGTTGGTGTTTGACGATTTGCAAGCGCGAGCGGAGACTTTTGAAGCGCCCTCGGCGCGCTTGACAAGTTACCTTGATTGCAAGCGCTTTTTTGCGCCGCGCAAAGCGGACACGCACAAAGGCATGTTTGGCCGCTTGTTGATCGTCGGCGGCGATTACGGGATGGCCGGCGCGGTGTGTTTGGCCGGACTCGCCGCGTTGCGCGCCGGCGCCGGACTCGTAACCTGCGCCACCCGTCCCGAACACGCGCGGCACATCGGCGTGGCGCACCCCGAGCTGATGACATGCGGCGTATCCGCCGCCGCTGAGTTGGACTCAGCTTTGCAACGCGCGACCGCGGTGGCGTTGGGCCCCGGTTTGGGGCGGGGCGCTTGGGGCGAAAGTCTGTTTGACCGAGTGGCGCAATGCGAGGCGCCGGTCATAGCGGATGCCGATGCGCTGCGCATTCTCTCCGAGAAGAAAAAACTGCCCGAGGCGGGACGATGGATACTGACGCCCCACCCCGGCGAAGCCGCCGCCTTGCTCGGCTTGTCTGCCGCGCAGGTGCAGGCTGATCGATTCGCGGCGTTGGCCGCATTGCGCGCGCGCTATGCGGCGACTCCCGTTTTGAAAGGAGCGGGCACGCTGATTGCGGCGAACGAGCAAGCGTTGATCTGCGACGGCGGCAATTCGGGCATGTCGAGCGCGGGCATGGGGGATGTATTGAGCGGCGTTTTGGGCGGATTGGTCGCGCAGGGGATGCCGCCCGATGATGCGGCCATCGCCGCGGTATGCATTCACGCACAAGCCGGGGACTGCGCCGCGAGCGCCAAGCCGCGCGGTTTGATCGCAAGCGATCTATTGCCGCTGATTCGCGATTGCATAAACGCTTTGGTTGACAGTGGCGGTTAATTTGCAACTGGTCGGAGCGCCCGCGACCGAGTGTCTGGGAGCTTGTGTGGCGCGCTTGGTCAAAGCGCCCGCTTGTATTTGGTTGCAAGGCGCTTTGGGAAGCGGCAAGACCACTTTTTGCCGCGGCTTTATCCGCGCTTTGAGCGCCGCCGAAAAAGTCGCGAGTCCGACCTATGCGCTGTTGGAAACCTATGCGGCCAAAGAGACGACCATCTGCCACTTTGATCTGTATCGCATCAGCAAACCGGATGAACTGGAGTTTATCGGCGTCAGAGACTGTTTTGCCGACGACAACATCTGTTTGATCGAGTGGCCTGAGAATGCGGGTGCGCTGCCGCCGCCCGATTTGAAGATTACCCTGACGTATGCGGACAAAGAACAAGAGCGTCATGCCGCGGCGGAGGGCGGCGATACGCAGTTGATTCAGAACATACGACAGGATTATATGCGCCAATGTACCGGCTGATCGCTTGCTTTTTATTGTCGTTCGTCGGCGCCGCCGTCGCATCCGCCGCCAATGTGGAAGGCATGGCCATCAGCGAGTATCGGCAGAAGACAGAAATCGCGGTGCATCTGGATCGCCTGCCCCGATACGAAGCTTTCGTTTTGCAGTCGCCGGAACGTCTCGCGCTCAATTTGCACGAAAGCACGGGATGCAAACTCAGGCTGGAGCGCCCGACCAGAGCAATCAGCGAGATACGCTCCAAGACCCAAGGCGGCGCCTGCAGCGTATATTTCTATCTGACCACGGCGGTCGACTACAAAGTGGCATCCGCTCAATCGCCCGCGAAACTGGTCATCACCATCAGTCAGAAGCCGTCCGCGACGGCCCGCCGCTCGATTACGTTGGGTCGCGATGCGATTATCGTGATCGACCCCGGACACGGCGGCAAGGACCCGGGAGCCATCGGCGCCGCCGGAACATACGAGAAACATATCACGTTGTCGGTGTCCGAGCATCTGCTGCGCTTAGTCAACGACGCCTACGGCATGCGCGGTTTTCTGACGCGCGCCGATGATCGCTTTGTCAGTTTGCGCGACCGTCTCAATTTCGCCCAGCGGCATAAGGCCGACATATTCGTTTCCATCCACGCCGATGCCGCCGCCGACCGCGCGGCGGCGGGCGCGTCGGTCTATATGCTCTCGCCCAAAGGCGCGTCGAGCGAAGCGGCCAGATTATTGGCCCGCCGCGAAAACCAAGCGGATCTGATCGCCGGCGTTCCGGCGCGCGACGCCGACCCGCAAACCGCGGGCATTCTGCTTGATCTGTCGCAGACCGCCACTCTGGATCACAGCAAAGCGCTGGCCCGCGAGGTGTTGTCTTCTTTTGGCAAGATCGCAAAAAACAATCGGATTGAAGCCGCCGGTTTTGTCGTTCTGAAGTCGCCCGATATCGTATCGGTGTTGGTGGAGTCGGGCTATTTGTCCAACCCCAAAGAAGAGAAGCGCTTGCGTACGACGGCGCATCAAAAGCGCGTGGCAAAAGCGGTTCACAGAGGCATTAAACGTTATCTCGCGCGCCACCCGACGAGGGACATGTTGCTGTCGTCGGTGCGCATCAAGGATTACAAAGTGGCGAGCGGCGATACCTTGTCGGACATCGCATTGCGCTTCCGGACAAAAATATCCGACATCAAAAAGTTATCGGATTTGCCGTCAGATACGATCCGCGTCGGGCAGGTGCTCAAAGTGCCGGTGACTCGGGAGTAGGCGCGGACTCGGTTGTTTGCGAATCACACACCGCCGAACCATGCCGGAAACATTCCGGACTCCCGGCATCAACACGATGCGTTGCAATATCACCTCAGCCGCTTATCACGCTATGCGTGGCGGCACAAATATCCGTGCGATGGCATGAACGGCTTAACCGGCCCTGTCCTACGCCGCCGCCCGCCGCCCCTGCGTCTGCGCCTTTTCCTTCAAGATCCTTGCAATAATGCGGGTATCCTGCGGCAGAGAAAGGGAGTATTATGGGGCGCAAACAAGGGGAGCGAGGCAGGATACGGAGGCGCTTGCAAATGACTTGCTTTGTGGTATAGTGCGCCAAAGGAGGGAAACAATGAGCAATTTAACTCTTGCAAATAACTTGCGCCTTGTGGCAGAGTACAGCACTCAGAGTACGGCACTAAACAGCACACAAGCAGCACTCAGTTGTTTGTGGTTTCTTGAGCGTTGCTTGTGTGCATATACTGTGCAACTGCATTTGCTAGAAACAGGAAATACATGCCATAAGGAGTAATAGATTATGAATAGACAAGACTTTAATACTACCCCCCCCCCCCCCCCCCCCCCGCGCTATGTAAAGGTAAGGGGACTGCGGTCGCTTGGCTGTATTGCCTCGCCACCCGCTTTCTGCAAGTACTTCGCCCCTCCGCATTGGCGGGCAACGATGATGCGGCTTAGCCTCTGGTCGCTGGCCCTGTTCGTCCTGTTCGCCGTCTGCGCTCAGGCGCAGGCGCAAAATGCCACCGGCATACCCGATGTCACCTACGCCAGCGGCATAATCGCTCCCACCGAAGATTCCGCCATCACCGCCAACGGCGGCAGCGGTTCCACCGCCATAGCCGACACCGATGGCCTGGGCACTTTCAGTTGGCAATGGAGTGCGGCCGATACCAACGGCGGCGCCTACGCCGACATCGCCATGGCGACCAATGCCGCCTTTACTCCGGGCGATGACGAGGTGGGCAAGTTCCTGCGCGTCTGCGCATCTTTCACGGATAACGCCGGCAACAACGAGGAGCGTTGCCTGCGGATAGCCACCGCCGTGGCCAACATCAACGACAAGCCGGTGCCTATCGCCAACACAATTTCGGTGAGCACCGCCGCCGATGCCGACAATCCCTATGTCTTCTCTGCGGATGACTTTCCATTCACGGATGTGGACGGCGACATGCTGGCGGGCATCGAAATAGCCGCCCTGCCAGGAAGAGATTCTACAGCCGGGCCAGGCAGTCCGGGCACCCTGGCATTGAACGGAACGGCCTTGACCGCTGTCCCCGCAAGCACCATCACCGTAGCCCAACTGGAGGCCGGCGCTCTGACCTATTACCCGCCAGAGGGCGAGCAACCCACCAACCCCAATGACCCCATTGCCAGATTAGCCTTCTTCGGCTTTGATGTGGTGGACGATGGCAGTGATGGCAACACCAACAATGTCAGCAATGTGGGCAGAATCATAGACATACGACTGGTGTCGGTGAGTCAGACTGCCGCCAGCGGCAGACCCAGAATAGCAGTGCTGAATGTTCCCGCCAATATCCACACCCACGCTGAGGGCACCCAACTGAGAGCCGACACCGGAGACATCGTCGAACCCAACGGCATAGACCGCAGCACTCTGGAGTGGCAATGGCAGTCATTCTCTGTCGGCGATGGTGTCTTTGCCGACATAAGCGGCGCCACCGGAGGCGCATTCACCCCGGGCCAGGCCCATGTGGGCATGCGCATCCGCGTCTGCGCCAGTTTTATGGACAATCACGCTATGCCGGAGACTGTGGAAGACCTGTGCTCCGCCTCTATCCGGCAACAGCAGCACCCTGGCGGCCGCCGATGCCTCCATCAACGAGATATCCATAGATGCCCAACTGCGCTATACCAAAGACAATCTGATGCCCTTTGCCAGCATAACCGCCCGCAAACTTGGTGGCGACCTCAGCCAATCCTTGGCGATGGATCTCAGATTCGGCGCAGACCTGCAGACCAAACCCGCCACCATCCGCCTGTCCATAATCCGCCAGATAAACGACACCACCCACAAACGCGACAGCCTGAGTCTGGACATAGCCACCAGGCCCAACCGCAGCGGCATAACCGCCAGCCTCGGCAGCCGCTACGACAGCATAACGGGCCGCCCACAGTGGCACAGCCGCCTGGGCTGGCAATACCGAAACTTCCAGAGCTCCCTGCAGGCATCGCCAGACGACTGGCGACTGCAAGCCCGGGTGCGCTGGTAATCCGGGCGCAAGCCCACTCATCCATCAACCATACATAGGAGTATGATTATGAACATCACGGCATTTTTCTCAAATCCCGCCACCAGCGGCCAGCGGTTGCACAGGTGCGGCCTCTGGCCGCTGGCCCTGCTTGCCATCTGCATCCAGGCCCAGGCGCAACCGCACGGCAGCGCAGGCCCGTCTGCCCCGGTTATTCAGGCCAAGCCAGTGCCTGCAGGTCTGGAGTCTGTGCGCGGGGCGGGCCCGTTTGCCCCGGTTATTCAGGTCAAGCCAGTGGCACCCACCTCCCCCGTCGTGATAGACGTATACACCAACGCCACCGCAGACAATCCCTACAGATTCAAGGTTACCGATTTCGTATTTAGCGATACGGACGGCGATGCGTTGGAAAAGGTGGTCATATCAACCGCGCCCCCACTCGGCACATTGAGGGTGGGTAACCGAGTCATCCCCTTTTCCCAATCCTCGGCAGCCAATGAAGATGTGGCGCGGGCCAACATCGGTACCATAACCTGGTACCCGGAACCGGGCCAGGCTGCACAGACCAACTACACCACCTTTTTGTACACTGTGTTTGCTGGCGGAGAGGAATCCTCTAATTCAGGTAACATCCGCTTCGATCTGGTGGAACGACCGCAGACCGCCGCCTCAGGCGCACCCACAGTGGCCGCAACGGGCAGCGGCACAGCCTACAACGAGGATGTACAACTGACCGCCAGCACCACAGGCATAACCGAACCCAACGGCATAAACGCCAGCACCCTGCAATGGCGATGGTACCGGGCCCCGGCCCCGGCCACTGGCGACCCGGCGGCGGCCGACTATGCCGCCATATCCGGGGCCACCGCCGCCACTTTCACCCCACTGCAGGCCCATGTGGGAATGTACATCAGAGTCTGCGCATTCTTTACGGACAGCCACAGCACCCCGGCATCTGAGGGCGGCACCGCATCCGCCCCCACTCTGTGCTCCACCGGCACCATCATCGCCGATGTCAATCATGCGCCCGCCAGTGCCGATGCCTCTGTGAATGCGCCCGTAGGTGCCACTGCGGCTGCGCCATTCTCTTTCTCTGCGGACAGCTTTGCCTTTGAGGACGAGGATCAGGGGGACAGCCTGGCCAGCATCACCATAACCACCATCCCGGCCCTGGGCGCATTGCGCACCGGCACCGGGGCCTCGGCCACCACCCTGGCCAATGGTGCCACGGTAATGGCCAGTGCCATATCCACCCTCAACTGGCATCCCCCGGCCAATGCCACCGCCGCCAGCAACTACACCAACTTCCAATTCACCGTAAGCGATGGCACCGCATCCAGCTCCGGCAATACCATGACCATAAACCTGGTGGAGCATCTGCGCCTGCGGTTGCGTCTTTTCCTTGAGGGCCCGTTGCGGTAGCGCGAGTAACCTGCGGCAGAAGGGGAGTGTCGTGAGATGCAAGGGGGTGAGGCAGACACAGGCGTTGAATGATGCCAGAAAATGAATGCATTCTGAATGCATTCAATGAGCGCTTATCGCCTCTTCAGGAAGCGTTTGTGGAATTTGAAGCGGGTGTGTTGATGACGACCTGCGGACATTCAATGATTGTCGGATAGACCATCCGGTATGGTTCCACGTCCCCGCGAAGGTTACGCTAGCGCAGTTTCAAGCGCCGTGACACAGCGCGGCATTTGCCCCGTGTGTCCGATATGTCATGGCTTCAGCGCCTTGACCCGGCGGTTGCGCTTGCAAAACATTTCGGATATGTATAATTGGCAGGATGGCAAAGAGATATTCAAAAGTTTCCTACAAACGGGTGTTGGCACTGCTGGCGCTGTCCTTGCCGCTGTTGTATTTTGCCGCAGTGTCGGGGCGCATATCGTTGCCGGAGACCCCGTTCAGGGCGCCCGAGTTTACGCATAAGCAACCGGCGGAGTGGATCAATTCGGCGCCATTGACGGTTGCCGATCTGCGCGGCAGCGTCGTGTTGCTTGATTTCTGGACCTACGAATGCTGGAACTGCTACCGCTCGTTCCCTTGGTTGCGCGCGGTTGAGGAGCGCTATCAAAGCCGGGGGTTGCAAGTGATCGGGGTGCACACGCCCGAATTTGATCGCGAACGGATTCTGGAAAATGTGGCGGCGAAGGTCAAAGAGTTCAAACTCAAGCATCCGGTCATGATCGATAATGACTTTTCTTACTGGCGCGCGATGAACAACCGCTACTGGCCGGCATTCTATATCATAGACAAGCAAGGCTTGGTGCGCGGTGTGTTTGTCGGCGAAACGCACGCCGGCGATAGGCGCGCCAAAAAGATAGAAGCCTTGCTTGAGAAACTCTTGGCCGAAGCCGCTTAACCGTTCGCTCAGCCGTCGGTTGCGGCAAAGCCGCATATCCGCCCGTCTTTGATCAGAACCGGCAGATCGTTGTCCAGCGTGTCAAATTGCTCCGCAAGTTGTTCCAGCGTTGCGCCTCCGGCGATAGGCGCGCCAAAAAGATAGAAGCCTTGCTTGAGAAACTCTTGGCCGAAGCCGCTTAACCGTTCGCTCAGCCGTCGGTTGCGGCAAAGCCGCATATCCGCCCGTCTTTGATCAGAACCGGCAGACCGTTGTCCAGCGTGTCAAATTGCTCCGCAAGTTGTTCCAGCGTTGCGCCTCCGGCGATAGGCGCGCCAAAAAGATAGAAGCCTTGCTTGAGAAACTCTTGGCCGAAGCCGCTTAACCGTTCGCTCAGCCGTCGGTTGCGGTAAAACCGCATATCCGCCCGTCTTTGATCAGAACCGGCAGATCGTTGTCCAGCGTGTCAAATTGTTCCGCAAGTTGTTCCAGCGTTGCGCCCTTGTCAATTGCTTGTAACAAGTCAAAGTGTGATGGATCGATGGGCTCTGCCGTCGGCTTGTTGTTGCGGCGACAGATGCAGAGATATTCGTTGGTCGGGCGAGCGCCGACTTCCGCCGCAGCGCTCTGCTCTTTGTTCGCCCGCCAAATCTCAAACAAAGGGTAAGCCGACGTCAACAACCGCAGCGCGGCGGGCAACAGAAATCGTATTTCTTTGTCGCTTTGTCGCGCGGTCGCCTGCGCAAACGCATCGAAGTCAAAGGGCGCATCATCAGCCGCGTAATACGCCGCGTGTAAGTGGGATTCCAGTCGCGCGAGATCGGGCAGGTAGGGAAAGTCCGCCAGCTCATCGCGGGTCGCAAGCAATTCGGCAAAGAAGCCGGGCAAGCGTTCGCCATAGCGGTTCAGGTCGCTGTGCTCGGACGGATACCGCTCGATATATGCTTGCGCGACTTGCGCAAAATAGTCCTCGCCCAGGATCCGGCGGCATATCGGGTAAACCTGCCGCAGCGCGGCGGACAGAGAGAACCGCATGTTACCGAGATGAACCGCGATGCGCTTGTTTGCTGTCATGGCGCGGCTGTCGCAAATCGTTGCGAGCAGTTTTTGCTGGTCGTGTCCCAGCAACGAGCCGACGAAGGCTTTTTGCAAATCGCGCAGTTTCATTGCGGCGAAGGGGCGCTGTCTAGGATGTGTCGCGCTTGTTCGGCCTGTTCAAGCAGCGTTTCAAGCGGCGGCAGGTCGTTGTCCCACTCTATCAATGTCGGTATCCGCGGGTTGTCACGAGCAAACTTGGCAAACAATTCCCAGACCGGTTCCGAAACCGGATGGTCGTGGGCGTCCAGCAGGAATTCTTTTCTGGTCTGATAGCCGCCCAAGTGCAACTGCTTGATGCGTTGCGCGGGAATATTGGCAATAAAATCTTCGGCGTTCTCGCCGTGGTTGGCCTGATTCACATACGCATTGTTCAGGTCAAGCAGGATAAAACAATCCGCCTCTTCGGCGACGGCGGCGACGAATTCCGCTTCGCTCATCGTCGAGTGACGGTAGCGCAGATACGCGGAGATATTCTCGATCAGAATCGGCCGCTCGAGGAAGTCTTGAATCTGCCGGATGCGCGTTGCGGTATGCCGCGCCGCTTCGTCGGTAAAAGGCAACGGCAGGAGGTCGTGCGATTGGATGCCGTCACAACCGGTGAAGCACAAATGGTCGGAAACCCATTCGGGGCGGTAGCGCTCGGCCAGTCGTTTGATGTGCGAGAGGTAGGCCGTATCCAGCGGGTCGGTCGACCCCACGGCCATCCCGACGCTGTGCAGTGCGATGGGGTAGTGTTCCCTGACGGCTTCCAGTTGATGGTGAACCGCTCCGCCGTCACAAAAATAGTTATCGGCGAGCGCTTCCAGCCAGTCGATCCGCGCTTCGCCAGAAGCGAGCGCGTCCGCAAACGGCGCGCGCAAGCCGATACCGACTCCGCCGATAGGGTTTGTGTTATACGAGGCAGGAACAGCAGGGCGCAAGTGTTTGCGTCCTGCTGTCACAGATTGGCTTTGGGTTGGCAATTATTTTGCCGCTTTGGTGCCGACAACCATACCGCCTGTTATTTTCGTACACGTTCCTCCCGGCACGAAAATCCATTCGGTCTTCATGTTGTCCGCCGCCGCTTGACCGCCGCAGCCGTGTTTGCCGTCGGTAGAACCGCAATCATTCATGCCTTTTTTTGAGATACCGGCGCACTTTTCCCATTCTTTGGGTTGCTCCGGCACCGCGGCGTGAGCCGAGGCAATCAATGCGCCTGTGGCTATGATACCGACGATGGTCGATTTGATTAGAGTAGGTTTTTTCATATGTTTTTCTCCTATTAGTTGAGTATATGCAAAGAGTATATTACCCGAAACGGGGGTTTCTGTATAATACGGCTCTCGGGCAGCGCAACAAAAGGATATACATTGAAAGAATCTTTTATCTCACAAGGCAATTGCCACATTCTGTATGATGGCGACGAAGCCTTTGATCCGTCATGGTTTAGTCGGGACACGCTGGAGCAAAAAGCGATGTTAAGCGGCGAAGCCCCGGCGGGTCGCGCGTCCGCATTGTTTTTTCAAGCGGACGGAACGGAGTATTTGCTCAAGGCGTATCACCGCGGCGGCTTGTGCGGAAAGTTTGTCAAGCAGTCGTATCTCTATGCCGGCACAGCGCGCACGCGCGCGTTTGCCGAGTGGCGCGCGCTCGCATACCTGCGCGGCAAAGGCTTGCCGGCGCCGCGACCGCTTGCCGCCGCTTGCTACCGCCGCGGCGCTTTCTATAGCGCGCACCTGATTACCCAAAGCTGCCGTCCGGCGATGCCGCTATCGCAATACCTTGCGGGTAACCCCGTGTCCGACGACGGTTGGGCGGAACTGGGAAAAGTGTTGCATCATTTGCACCTTGCCGGTGTTCTGCACCCCGACCTCAATGCCCACAACATCTTGTACGACAAGAAGAAAAAGCGATTCTGGCTGATCGATTTTGACCGCAGCAAGATCAAGTCGGTGGATTTGACCTACTACGCCCAGCATGTGAATCTGGCCCGCCTACGCCGTTCGCTGGAGAAACTCGCCGCCCAAGCGCCGTCTTTCCATTACACGGCGAGTTGTTTTGATCGCCTGAGCGAAGGCTACGCCAGCATCACCGACGAAGCCGATACATTACTGCTTGCATAAAGCGTCGATTCGCTCCGCATAGCGGGCGGCGATATCCGATTGTTGTGCGACGTGTGCCAGCGCATTGGCCGCCGCTTCTGCGCAGGCTGCTTCGATCGCCTGAGCGAAGGCTACGCCAGCATCACCGACGAAGCCGATACATTACTGCTTGCATAAAGCGTCGATTCGCTCCGCATAGCGGGCGGCGATATTCGATTGTTGTGCGACATGTGCCAGCGCATTGGCCGCCGCTTCTGCGCAGCTTGCTTTGATTGCCTGAGCGAAGGCTATGCCAGCATCACCGCCGAAGCCGATACATTACTGCTTGCATAAAGCGTCGATTCGCTCCGCATAGCGGGCGGCGATATCCGATTGTTGTGCGACATGTGCCAGCGCATTGGCCGCCGCTTCTGCGCAGGCTGCTTCGATCGCCTGAGCGAAGGCTACGCCAGCATCACCGACGAAGCCGATACATTACTGCTTGCATAAAGCGTCGATTCGCTCCGCATAGCGGGCGGCGATATTCGATTGTTGTGCGACATGTGCCAGCGCATTGGCCGCCGCTTCTGCGCAGCTTGCTTTGATTGCCTGAGCGAAGGCTATGCCAGCATCACCGCCGAAGCCGATACATTACTGCTTGCATAAAGCGTCGATTCGCTCCGCATAGCGGGCGGCGATATTCGATTGTTGTGCGACATGTGCCAGCGCATTGGCCGCCGCTTCTGCGCAGGCTGCTTCGATCGCCTGAGCGAAGGCTACGCCAGCATCACCGACGAAGCCGATACATTACTGCTTGCATAAAGCGTCGATTCGCTCCGCATAGCGGGCGGCGATATCCGATTGTTGTGCGACATGTGCCAGCGCATTGGCCGCCGCTTCTGCATAGGCCGTTTCAACTTTTGCCGCTGTCGCAAAGACGGCGGAGAGTTCATCGGCATCGTTGACGATCAGCAATGCATCTTTCTCCGCGAGGTCTCGCGCTTCTTCTTGCACATTATCCAGATGCGGCCCGGTGACTTGCGGTGCGCCCAGCCGCGCCGCTTCCAACAAATTATGCCCGCCTTTGCCGACCAGCGAGCCGCCGAGAAATACCAGCCGCGCATGTTTCATCAGGGCATCCAACTGCCCGATGGAATCATACAGGCAGACATCAACATCTTGGGTCTGCCCGCCCGCCTGACTGTGCAATGCGACGCGCAAGCCCGCGCGCCGCAACGTGCGCGCAATTTTTGCGCTGCGCTCGATATGGCGCGGGGCGATGACGAGCAACAAGCCGTTTGTCGAAGCGCGCCGCCATGCTTGCGCCGCCAGCGACTCTTCGTTGTCGTGGGTCGAGGCGGCGAGGCAATACGGCCTCCCGATTAAATTGGGCAAGGCCTTTGACAACACGGGCGGGGCGTATTTCAGGTTGCCGACCGTTTCCGCTTTTTCTGTTGCGCACAAAGAGGCGTATGCGGCCCGGTCGCGTTCGTTGCGCGCCAAGATCGCGGTGACGTCCCGCAGGCTGCGCCGCAGGTAGCCGCGTATCAGGCGGCGGCAGCGCAGCGTTTTTTGTGACAGGCGCGCATTGACGATCAGCAAAGGGATATGGCGCGCGCCGCACTCGCGGTATAAGTTGAGCCAGATCTCGGTCTCAATGATCAACGCGCAACGCGGGCGCACTCGGTCAAGAAATTTTTTGCACAGGGACGGGTAGTCAAGAGGCAGGTAACAGTGGCTTGTGTTGGGCGGCGCTTCCTGTTCGTATAGCCGCCCCGAAGCGGCCGTCGCGGTGGTGAAAAGGATATGCTGTTGCGGGTGTTTTTTATGCCATGCGCGCGCCAGCGCCAAGCCCATCCGCAGTTCGCCGACGGAGGCGCAATGTATCAAAACGGGCGCTGCGGGCGGTGTCGGCAAGCGCCTGCCGAAGCGTTGCGGGAAATGACGGGAGCAGCGGTGTTTTACGCTGTGCGCGGCGGTAATCAGAAGGGCGACGGGCGCTGCGAGCCAAAGCAGCGCGCGGTATGCCGGGACGATCATGTTCTGCCGGGCGCCGGGCGCGCTACCTGAGCCATTCGTTGATACGTTGGATATCGGTTTCCGCAAGTTGGCCGGAAGCGCGTTTCATACGCAAGGTATCCAGTATGTATTCGTGGCGCGTATCGGCATAGTTGTTTTTCGCTTCAAAGAGTTCCTCGATCGCAAGCAGCACATCCACCGACGAGCGCTTGCCGACCTCAAATCCGGCCACATTGGACTCGTAAGATACCTGCGCCGCTTCCTGTGCTCTGGCGAACGCGGCGATGCGGCTGATGTCGGTTATCACGTTGAGGTAGGTTTCCCGCATGTTTTGCTCGGTCTCTCGGTGCGTCTGCTCCAACTCTTCCAATGCCGAGTTGTAGTCGTGCACCGCTTGCCTGGAACGATAGTATGTGTCGCCGCCGGAAAATATCGGCACCTCAAGTTCCACCCCGATTTCATTGCCTCTTGAGGTGTTGGGCGAAGGCCCGCCTTTGACATCTCTCTCGCTATGCGTGGCGTAGAGGCCTATGCTCGGAAAATACCCCGACTGCTGTTGTTTGATCTCATCGGCGGCGATGGCCGCAGTAATTTTTTGCGCCAGCAAGGCGAGGTTTTTCTCCAGCGCGACAGAGACCCACGATTCGGGATTTTCCGGCGACGGTTTGAGTGTCGGTATCTGTTCTGCCAACGGCGCGATGCTTGTGATATCACGCTTGACGATCAACTCCAGCGCCAGTTTCCTGATGCGCAAAGTGTTTTCGGCCGCCAGCGCATCGGCGACCGCCAACTCATAAGCGGTTTGGGCTTTTTTGCTATCGGTAATATCGCCGAGCCCCAGCCGCAACCGCTGTTGCGCATGGTCAAACTGTCTTTTCACCGTGTCCTTTCGGGCATCGGCAAACTCTCTGTTCGTTTGCGCCGACAACACTCCGAAGTACGCTTCCGCCAACCTGATCATCAGCTCTTGTCGCGCCGCCTCCAGTTCCAGCAAGGCGCGTTCCGCTTCGGACTTTGATTGGTTCAGCTCAATGTAGTAGTCGCGTCTGAACAGCGTTTGCGTGACGCTGATCGCATGGCTTTCCACGTTGTAATCGGAGAAATCGGTCTCTCCGGCATTGCCGGATCGGAATATGTTGCCGCGTATTTTCTGGTCGGTTAAGCGCCGACGGTCGGCTGTCAGTTTGATTTGCGGCAACAGTCTGGAGCGGCTGATCTCCGGTCGCAGGGCGGCCGCTTCGTATCGCTCTTTGCTTGCGCGGAAGCGGTTATCGTTTTCCAAAGCGAGCGCATAGAGTTGGTGCAGGTTCGCCGCCCCGAGCGCCGCGGTCTGTGCCCGGCTCGCGCCGTATGGCAGCAGGCACAGTATCAATACGCCAACGCCGACATAGCGGCGGCACAGCGTTCGCTCGCGCCGCTCAGACATAGCAGGGCACGCTGGCATCTGTTTCTTTGCTCCAGGCATCGATGCCGCCGGCAAGGTTGATGACATCGCGGAAACCGTTTTGCTCCAAAAGCAACCCGGCGGTCCGGCTGCGTATGCCGTGATGGCAGATGACTGCGGTCGTCTCATGCGGGTTGAGCTCGTTGAGCCGGTGCGGCAATTGTCCGAGCGGAATCAATTTTGCATCTTTGATGTGCGCAATGTCAAACTCCCATTGCTCCCTGACATCAAGCAACACAAGACGATTGTCGCCGGCTTCGATCTTTTCTTTCAGTTCGGATGGTGTAAAATTCCGCATAACTAGGCGCATCAAGGTGAAGCAGGTATTATAGCCGTTCCGGTTCTGTTTTTATAATCATCATGCGGATTGTGCAATGGGCAACTCAAAAAGTATTGGCAAAATAGAAGATCGCTTGCTCGGCCCTCTGCCGGGGGCGCGCAAAATATACCTCCAAGGGTCGCGTTCCGACATGCGCGTCGGCATGCGCGAGATCGCCCAGAGCGATACTCCGGCGAGCTTCGGCAGCGAAAGCAATCCGGCGATACCCGTATACGACACCGCGGGCCCGTATGGCGACGCGGACTACCGGGTCGACCTCCGCCGCGGTTTGCCGCCGTTGCGCGAGGCGTGGATCGCGGAAAGAAACGACAGCCAAGCGCGTGCGCGGGCGCCCGCCAACGGCGGCTCGCCGCAAGCGTTGCGCGCGCGCAAAGCGCGCAACGGTCGCAACATCACCCAGATGCACTACGCCAAGCGCGGCATCGTCACGCCGGAAATGGAATATGTCGCATTGCGTGAGTCCATGGGGCTGGCCGAACTGCGCGAGGACGAAAGATACCGCAAGTTGTTGCGGCAAAAGAGCGGTCGCAATTTTGGCGCGCGTACGCCGGCGCATATCACGCCGGAGTTTGTGCGCGATGAGATCGCGGCGGGGAGGGCGATTATTCCGTGCAACATCAACCATCCCGAGTTGGAACCGATGATTATCGGCCGCAACTTTTTGGTCAAGGTCAATGCCAATATCGGCAATTCGGCGGTGACCTCGTCGATTGCCGAGGAAGTTGAAAAGATGGTCTGGGCGGTGCGCTGGGGGACGGATACGATCATGGACCTTTCCACCGGCAAACACATCCGCGAGACACGGGAATGGATTATCCGCAACGCGCCGGTACCGGTCGGCACCGTTCCCATTTATCAAGCGCTGGAGAAAGTCGACGGGCGCGCCGAAGACTTGAGTTGGGAAATATTCCGCGACACATTGATCGAGCAAGCGACGCAAGGGGTGGACTACTTTACGATTCATGCCGGCGTATTGTTGCGCTATGTGCCCCTGACCGCCGAGCGCATGACCGGCATCGTATCCAGAGGCGGTTCCATTCTCGCCAAGTGGTGTCTGACCCACCACAAAGAAAATTTCCTCTACGCGCATTTTGCGGAAATCTGCGAGATCATGAAAAGTTATGACATATCCTTTTCGCTCGGCGACGGCTTGCGCCCCGGCAGCATTGCCGATGCCAACGACGAAGCCCAGTTTGCGGAACTGAAGACCCTGGGCGAACTGACAAAGATTGCCTGGCAGCACGACGTGCAAGTGATGATTGAAGGGCCGGGGCACATTCCCATGCAGTTGATAAAAGAGAACGTCGACAAAGAAATGGACGAATGCCTGCAAGCGCCTTTCTATACGCTCGGCCCTCTGGTGACCGACATTGCCCCCGCCTACGACCACATTACATCGGCGATCGGGGCGGCGATGATCGGCTGGTACGGCACCGCCATGCTCTGTTATGTGACGCCTAAGGAGCACCTTGGCCTGCCCGACAGAGACGATGTGCGCGACGGTCTGATCGCATACCGCATTGCGGCGCATGCGGCGGATTTGGGCAAGGGGCATCCCGGCGCACAACTGCGCGACAATGCTTTGTCCAAGGCGCGGTTTGAATTCCGCTGGGAAGATCAGTTCAACCTGAGTCTTGACCCCGAGAGGGCGCGCGAATTTCACGATCAGACTCTGCCGAAGGAGTCGGCCAAGTTGGCGCATTTTTGTTCCATGTGCGGCCCGCACTTTTGTTCCATGAAGATCACTCAGGATGTCAGAGCCTACGCCGCCCGCCGCGGCATCGGCGATATCAAAGTCGCGATTGAAGCGGGCATGAAAGAAAAGGCGGACGAATTTAACGATTCGGGGGGCGAAGTTTACCGCAAGGTCTGACAGCTGCGGCCTGCCCGACAACGCCTCTGCGATTTGAAACCATGACTCCGAGTGTCCGCTGCTTGGCCCTGTGCCTTGTGTGTGTTTTGTATGCCCCCGCAGCTTTGGCCGACCCGATAGAGCGGCTTGTCGTCACCGGCAGCAAACTGCCGCGCACCGGCGCCGACATCAGCGAAAGCGCGACGATCATCACCGCCGATGAGATTGAGCGTTATCGATACCGCAATCTCGGCGAGGCCTTGCGCGCGGTTCCCGGCCTGCATGTTTCCGCTTCCGGCGGGTTGGGCGCGCAGACATCGGTGTTTATGCGCGGCAGCGAGTCCGACCATGTGCTCGTGATGATCGACGGTGTCAAAGTCAGCGACCCCGCGAGCGGCGGCCTGTTTGAATTTTCCGAATTGTTGTTATCCAACGTCGAGCGAATAGAAATCCTCCGCGGCGGACACGGCGCGCAATACGGTTCGGAAGCGCTGGGCGGCGTCATTCACGTCATCACGCGCCGCTCGCAATCGGACACCCGCCTGTTGCTTGAGCGCGGGTCGTTTAACGGCAGAAGAGCGGCGGTATCGTCCGGGCAAGAAGGGCCGATCGAGTTCTCGCTCGGGGCGTCCTATTTGAAAACGGACGGCGAGAGTGTTACGCCGCGGCGGTTGCGCGGGGGAGCGCGGGAAGAGCGCGACGGTTATCGCGATGCGGCGGTCAACCTCAATCTCGGTTTTCCCGTCGGCGATGCGCTGCAAGCCGATGTTCGCTCGGAGTACATTGAGCGGGAAGCGGACTATGACGCCGCTTCCGCCCCGTTTGAAGACCGCTCCTTGCGCGACTCCTCTTATAGCAAGCGCAGCAGTTTGCTCCTGTCGGGAGATTATCTCGACGGTTTCTGGCAACCGTCGTGGCAATTGAGCCGCTATGTCAGAGCGCATCACGCCGGCGACCGCAGCCGCGGCGAGCGGCTTGACATGGCGTGGAACAACGTGCTGCGCGCCGGCAAGCGCTGGAGCGTGGCCATCGGCGGCGAAAGCGAGTTGGAACGTTTGCGCATAGAAGACAGCCTCAGCGCGCGCGCGCGGACGCGCTCGCTATACGGCGAAGTGCGCTTCGCGCCTGCCGACAGCGTTCGCCTGAGTTATGGCTTGCGCAACGACGACGCGGATGATTTTGCCGCCAAGCGCAGCGGTCACGCCGGCCTCGTGTGGCGGGCGGACGACACCCTGATTGTGCGCGCCGATTACGCGACCGCTTTTAAGGCGCCGTCGTTGAGCGATCGCTTCCGCGATTTTCCCGCGTTCGGTTTCTTTGCCAATCCGCGCCTGAAACCGGAGACCAACCGCCACTGGCAGATCGGTTTTGAAAACTCCCTGCGGGATTGGCAGTTCGGCGCCGCCTATTTCCGCAACAGGATACGCGATTTGATAGAGGCGGACTTTGCGCTCGGGACGCTGATCAACCGAAACGGGGCAACGATCGAAGGGGTTGAGAGCTTCCTCGGTTGGGAGGCAACGGATGCGCTATCGTTGCGTTTGGATTACAGCCTGATGAGCCCGTACGACGATCAGCGCCGGCGCCTGTTGCGTCGCCCCGGCCGCAAACTCTCGTTCAGAGCGGACGCCTCCTTGTGGTCCGACATTGACCTTAGTCTGCGCTTGGAATACACCGGTCGGCGGTCGGACATAGACCGGATAACGTTTGCGCCCGAGCGGGTCGGCGGCTACACGCTGGCGTATCTGGACCTGCGCAAGGAAGTGGCGCAAGACATCGCGTTGTTCATCGGCGCGGACAACCTGTTTGACAAGCGCTATGAACCGGTCAGCGGCTATGCCGGGCGCGGGATGGAACTCAATGTCGGGGTTGCGGTCAATTTTTAGGCCGGCTTCTGATGCGCGTTATCTCCCGGCAAACATATGCGGCGCTGTCGAGCAAGCGCAAGGAAGTAGCGCAAGGTGTCGCGTTGTTCATCAGCGCGGACAATCTGTTTGACGAACATTATGAACCGGCTATGAACCGGTCAGCGGCTATGCCGGGCGCGGGATGGAACTCAATGTCGGGGTTGCGGTCAATTTTTAGGCCGGTTTCTGATGCGCGTTATCTCCCGGCAAACATATGCGGCGCTGTCGAGCAAGCGCAAGGAAGTAGCGCAAGGTGTCGCGTTGTTCATCAGCGCGGACAATCTGTTTGACGAACATTATGAACCGGCTATGAACCGGTCAGCGGCTATGCCGGGCGCGGGATGGAACTCAATGTCGGGCTTGCGGTCAATTTTTAGGCCGGCTTCTGATGCGCGTTATCTCCCGGCAAACATATGCGGCGCTATCGAGCAAGCGCAAGGAAGGGCGCTGCAAGGTATCGGGGGCGGCATAGATGGTCGGAATCGGGCGACCGAACAACGACAGCGACAGCTCCGAGTCAAACGTCTCACGGATGCTCTGAATCATCAGGTCGGTTTCGGCGGCGAACAAAAACTCGCGGTCGATGACCGGCGCGTGTGCGCCGCTACCGCTGTAGATATTGTTGCCCCCGCACATCTCGATCGTTTGCGATATCCAACTGCGGCGCGTCACCGTCATCGGCGGCGGGTTCCACAGCAGATAGAACACCTTTAGTCGCGGCCCCGCCGGCACGCTTTCTTGCAGCCGGGTCATGTCATCCGTGAAGCGGGCGCTCAGGCGCCGGGCTGTGTCCCGATGACCGCTCAACGCGCCGATCGCTTCCAGATTCGCGGCGATATCCGCGAACTCGGACGGGTCGGACACATAGACAGGGCCGATCGCGCGCAAGTTTTTAAGCATGCCGGGTCGCATCGCCGCAGCCCACGCCAATATCAAATCGGGCTTGAGCAACGTCAGCAATTCGTAATTGACCGACCGGTAATCGGACACTTTTGCGATGTGCCGAACTTGCGCCGGATAGTCACAGTGTTCGGACACGCCGACCAACTGCCCTTGTGCGCCCGCCGAGAACGCCAACTCAGTCAAGTGCGGCGCGAGCGACACGATCCTTTGTGCCGGTCGGGCAAGTGTCAGCGCCGCGCCGCTGTCGTCGGTTATCGTGATGTCGTCGGCCAGCGAATATGCCGGCAACGCGCCGCAAGCCGCCTGCAAAAGCACAAAAAGCAAACCATATATATGGCGGGTTTTATCGCCGTGTGTTTTCATAGCCACCGATGTTTCCGTATCCGCCGATAAGTCGGCGGCTGATATTGTGGCACAATAGGCGGGTTACTTGCGGTCTTACTTACATTTGCACTCCATCTGGCTTTCCCCATGTCGCGTATCCTGTTTTTTTGCTTGCTTCTCGCTTCGCACCTCGCCGTTGCCGCCGACGATCTGGCCGCCAAGCGCGACCTGTTCCAACGGGTGGAGCACGACCTCAAGCGCGGTGTGCGCAGTTCTTATCTCAACACCCGCGATGTGCTGCAAGACTACCCGCTGTATCCCTACTTGGCGTATCGCGATGCCCGCCGCCGGATTGCAAAAATATCGGACGAGACAGTCATCGGCTTGGTGCGCCAATATGACGACAGTGTCATTTCTCACCACCTGCGCTACCAATGGTTGCGCCATCGCATTCGCATCGGGCGGCGGACTATCGCTCCCGAATATTACGTCCCAAGCCCGTATCTGATCGACGATGCGATGCCGTGTCATCACGCCCGCGCCCTGATTCGGCACGACAGAGCGCAGGAAGCGCGCGAGCGGATTCTCGCATTGTGGCTGGTCAATTTCTCGCAGCCGGCGGCGTGCGATCCGGTCTTTAAGCACGGCAAAGACAACGGCATCATCGGCGATGACGAGATTTGGAAACGCATATTGCTCGTTGCCGAAAAACGCCGGATCGGCCTTGCGGATTATCTGGCGCGCGGATTGAGCGCCCGCCTCAAGCCCCATTACCGTTTGTTGAAGCGAGCCTATCACAACCCTTTGCGCATCCTGTCCCAAACCGATGCGGATTTTTTCCGTTCGCCGTATCGGCGCGATGTTTTCTTGTACGCGATCAAAAGAGAGAGCAAAAAGAATTTTGCGCGCGCCGCGAAGATATGGGAGAGCGCGCGACCGCATACCGGCGGCTATGCCTCTTTCCAAGACAGCGCGCGCCACAGTCTGGGGTTGTTCGCAGCCCTCCGCCTGGAGTCCGAGCGCGCTTACCGCTATCTGTCGCGCCTGTCGCCGGCGGCGCACACGCCGGAGTCACAGTACTGGCTGATTCGTTCGGCATTGCGCTTATACGACTGGAACGCCGTCTTGCGCGGTATCGACGCATTGCCCGACGACAAACAATCGCAGCCGCAATGGATGTACTGGCGCGCCCGTGCGCTCGCCCAGACCGGGCGCCGCGAACACGCCCGCGGCATATGGCGGCGGCTCGCCCAATCCGCCAACTATTACGGTTATCTCGCGGCAGATCGCATCGGCGCGCCGTATCGCTTGGAGCAATCCGCGCCCGCGCATACCCGCCGCTCGCTCCAAGAGACGGAGAACTTGCCGGCGGTTCGGCGCATCCGGGAATTCGTCATCCTCAAGCGCTGGTTTGACGCCAGACGCGAGATGAACTATCTGGTCGAGCGGCTCGACAAATCGCAACGAACACGGCTGGCCGTGTTGTGTCAGCGCTGGGATTGGAGCAGCGGTGTCGTGCAGGCGCTGGCGACCGATGCTTTTCAAGGCGAGACCGACCTGCGCTTTCCGATGCCATGGCGCAAACTGGTGACACAGGAGGCCGACCGCAGCGGCCTGCCCGAGCACTGGCTGTACGGCGTGATGCGCCGCGAAAGCGCGTTTATGCCGCAGATAAAATCGCCGGCGGGAGCGATCGGCGTCATGCAGTTGATGCCGGCAACGGCGCGCAGCGTTGCCAAGCGCTTGCGCCTGCGCCCGCCGTCAAAGGCGCGTCTGACAGACAAAAAACTGAATTTGAGGCTCGGCGCCTCTCACCTGTCCCGTCTCTACAAGAGGAACAACAAGCATCTGCCGCTGAGTCTGGCCGCTTACAACGCCGGGCCGGCGCGGGTTAAAACGTGGTTGCGGCAGACGCCGGTACGGGATGCCGATATATGGGTTGATACCATCCCGTTTGACGAAACGCGGCTCTATGTGCGCGCCGTCCTGTTTTATGCGACCGTCTATCAGTACAAGTTGCAAGCGCGCGCCGACCGTCTCAAGACCTTGCTGTCGATTCATTGAGCGCGCTTCGTCGGCTGCGCAAGATGCGCAAGCGAGCATTACCGCCGCATAACAGCCGGTGCGGGAGGTTTATTCCCCGTTTGCAAGTTGCGAAGGCGGTTCTACCTCGCGCAATCGCTCGGCAACGGCAGGCGCAACGCCCGCAGCGCTGTGCCCCAAGCCTTCAGCGCGTCTTCGTCCATGCGCCGGTTTTCTTCGGCCATGCCGCGGGCGATGGTCTCGCGCCTCTCTTCCAACTGTTGCAGTTTCGCAACCAAATCTTGCGCATCGTCAAAGACGATGCAATGTTCGCGGCGATACAGGAAGCCGCGCCCGATCCACAAGCGCAAAGCGTCCGGGTGAGAACTGTTCGGCGAGTCCGGCGCGTCTATGTCGTTACGCATCTTCTTATACAGATGCTCCGGGCACCACGTCGGCGGCAATGCCCGGTCAAACATAATGTCGTTTTCAATGACGAAGCGTATCGAAGGAATCAGTATCGGCACATTCAGCGCATACAACTCAAAGTGACTATACGCAAACGCCGAGTACGGAAAGACGAGAAAGGCCGCATGCCGCCGCAGTTCATCCGCGCTTTGATAGCGCGGATGAACCTCTCTCAACCCTCGCAACGAATAGCGCGTTTTGATGGCATTGGCGCGGCAATAATCCTGATAGGAACGGACAAAATCCGCAAACACCTCATCCGAGCGCCCAATCAACAAAATGGTATCGTCCTGCGCCGCGCTCACGATGCCGGGACGGACATGCATCGGACGCGCCGCCAGTCGGTGCGGCGTGATGCCCAAATAGTGTTGCTCGTAGTGGCAGTCATAGTCGTCGTTGACCGCTTTTATCGCTTTGGGCATCCGTGCCAGACGCTTGGCGCAATCATCCAACTTGGCCAGACTCGGCGCATCTTTTTTGTGTTGATCGTAGCGGTGTGACGAGATAGCGACGACGCGCTTGTCATACATCTCACCGAGCGCCGCCGCCAGTTCAACAAAGTGGGGGGCGTAGCCGGTGATAACGACGTCATAGCGCGCCATCAGCCGCTTCACGGCGATGTATTCCAAGCCGCGCCGCATCGGCGGCGTCAGGCCGTAAGGGCGCAAACGCCACTCCGGCAAGGAGCAGAGCAACACCAGATACCAGCGCTCGTCAATGATCCTCAGCGCATAGCACAACTTCAATATCCGCACATAGTTCTTCTCGCCGTATCGGCTGCGCTTGCGTAACAGCAACGAGGAGAATAGCTTCCACTTCCGAAGCAAGCGGAGTCGTTGCCGGCGGCTCCTGCGGATGTTGTCCGTTTCAATGAAATAAGGCAGCGAGTGGTTAATCTTTTTGTGGATGAAGCGGGCGAACACATCCGTCTGCCACCCCCAACGCGCAAACAAACTCTCCTGACATTGGATCGAGCCAATGTGGGAACTGATGAAACAACACCTGACTTTGGGAGCGGTCGTACTTTCTGCGCGGCAGCCTACGTTGTCGTCGCCCATTGTTCCAGCCAGGCGGATAATGTTTTCAATTCTCCCGCCGCGACCACTTCGCGCCGCGCCAACTCTTCGTAAGCATTGCGCATATTAAAAGCAATATCCTTGTCGGAGCGCAACACCGGGTCTATCCACTCGACGATCCGCTCCGCATAGCGGTACATTTTCATCTCTTGCTCCAGGTCATCTGTCAGATCGTGCGCGTTGCGCTTTTGGATCATCGTGGCCTTGGTAAAACCCAGTTGCTGCCCGCACAGCCACATGATCGGTTGCGCGACCAAACTGCGCAGAATATCCGTGAAGCGGAACGTGACCGTGACCGGCAGATACAACAGCGCAAACAAAGACTTGGCGGTCGCGGTATTCTGCGAGTTAAAAGGCGAGAGGACGCCGCGCTCCAGCGCCACCGGAGGATGGTCGTTGAAGTAGCAAAACCTGCCGTCGCTCAAGCGATAGATCGCATCGACATCGGGGTCTTCATCCGCCAAACCCTGCCAGATGCCCACATTGCAATCCGCCGGCTCAAGCAAACGTTCTCGCAGTTTGAAGTCGCGCCGAATCAGGTTGGGCGGCAACCCGCGCGGCCAAATTTTTTGCTCGCTGAACAGTTGATAGATGTTGACGAAACCGGCCTCGCCGCCCACAGCGGCATAGCGGCCTTGAAAATCGGGGAAAAGCCAGTCGCCGACGGGGATGTTATCGTCGTCGGTGTCGATGATCACCTCCGCTCCGAGTTCCATCGCATGCAAGTATGCGAACATCTTTCGCGGATAGCAGTTTTCCGGCACCAGAGCCGCAAACGCCGGCCAGCGCTCGGCCTGCATCTGCGGCGACAGATAGTCCGCGCCCTCGCAGCGCCACGATTCGGGAGTCGCATTATCGCCCGCCACCGCCAACCGACGGTCGGACATGGCGGCAATAGCGCGGATCGCTTCTGTCGGTTCGCTGATGCTGGTGATGGCGACTATGCGCTTATTGTTTTCTGTCATGTGCCGAGATTGTCGCGGGTGGCTCGCTATCGCAGCGGCCCCTCAAGGAACAGGCGCAACCGCAACCGCAGGTGCTCCACCAGATTGATGTTCATCGTGCGGGTTTCGGTGTTGGCGCCGCCATAGTTCATGGTGTAGGTGAAAGTGGCGAAGCCGGAGGTGGCGACGGAGTTGGCCGGGGGGTAATAGGTGAGATTTTCTATTCCAGTATCTTGTACGGAGTCGCCGTCTTCAACGGGCATTGGTCCCGCGCGAAATATGCCCTTGTTGGGCGCTATCGTGGAGACTATTCTGATGCTTCTCAGATTGCCAGTGGGATCGCCCGGGAATACGAAGTCAGACACCTTGAACCTGTAGGGCGCGTTTGCGCTGGCGGAGATCGCCACACTCACCGAATTGGCTCTGACGATGACGTTGCCGGCGGTGCACAGCGTGGGGGAAGCGGCGGCGGTGCCCTCGGAGTTGCCCAGACCGTCAGTGAAACGAAGGCAGACGCGGATGTATCGGCCGACATGTTCCTGCCCGGGTGTGAAAGTGGCGGCGGTGGCCCCATTGATGTCGGTGTATGCGCTGGCCTGGGCGGCGGCGGATTGCCATTGCCACATCAGGTTTCTGGCGGGGAGGCCGTTGGCATCGGCTACGGTGCCGGTGCTGGCGGTCAGTTCCACACCCTGATTGTAGGCGGCGCCCGATGCCGCTGTCACCGCGGGCATACCGGTTGCCGCCGATTGCGTGGCTACCACCAGATCTATGGTGATGGTGCCCTCGTTGTCATCACTGACCCTCTGCGCTGTTCCTGATCCGGTGACAGTTCTGTAGTCAAAGCTGGCATAGTTTGCCATAGGCGTGGTGGGAGCGGGAGTGGGTAATGTGTATATGAAACCGGGGAAAGCGAAGCGGCTTATGGAAACTCCTCGGCCAGTAGCGCCTGCTGCGGCCAACTCAGTTGCAACTGCTGATGGCGTTAAATCTCCAAAACCAGCGGACAGTACGCCAACGCTAGATGCGGACTGCAAAAATATAGCGTTGGAAAAGGTATCGCCATCTTCATCGGTGAACGGGAAGTCACTCGCCTTAAAACTGTAAGTCGTGGTGCCCAGCGAAATGAAAATAGTGTTGTCCAGCGCAATCGGGTCATCTTGCACGTTGACCACGGCGGCGGCGGAGGTCCAGCATCGGATCTCGCGGTTGTTGGCGTTATCGGCGAATCTGGCACAGACGCGCAGAAACTTGCCGACATGTTCCTGCAACGGCGTGAAGGTAGCGGCAGTGGCTCCGGCTATGGCGGTGAAGTCGCCATCGGCGGCGTTGCCCTCCTGCCAGGCCCAGCTGGGCGTGAATGGGGATGGCAGCGTATTGGGGTCGGCTATGCTGCCCTTTGCTGCTATCAGCTCCGCATCCTCAGCGGGGGCGGCGGTGACCACCACCCCGCCAGCGGTGACCGTCGGTTCGCCGGTGGCGTTCTGTGCTTGCGCTTGAGCGCAGACAACAAACAGCGCTGGCAACAGAAGCGCCCAAAGGCTGCGCCGTATCATCGTTGCTCCCCGCAGGAGTGAATTAATCTAAACATTCTTAGCATGGTTTTCCAAATCCCATCAATAAATAATACGCAAACAGCTGATGGAATGCAAGTAGTTTATGGAACACAAACAATTTAAAGAATCACAAACAATGAAATTGTTTGTGCTCTTATCACTGTGCTCTTATCACTGTGCTCTCATCACCGCGCCTCACTAAATGTTATCTGCGTACCATAAACGATACGCAGATAACTTAGTGTTATTATGCGTATTATACACATGATTCGCATACGCCCCGCAACCGGGCATTGATTCATTGTGCGGAATATCCCGCCCATCGGCATGGCCATGCCGATTCTCCCCAAGGCAAGCGGCACAAGCCTTGCGGATTGCTCGCGCTACCGCAACGGCCCCTCAAGAAACAGGCGCAACCGCAAGCGCAGGCGCTCCGTCAGACGCAGGCGCTCCGTCATAATTCATGACTAACGTTAGCGGGAATAATGAAGCGCTCAACTTCCCTTGAGACCCGCAACCTTGGGTCTGACCCTTTCCTTTGTTTTTATCTGCAGGAATATTCAGAGTTTAGACCCAGCAACATCTGGGGCATCCGCGCCTATCCGCATTCTCTCTAGTTGCAGGAGTAGCCAGAGAGTAATTACCCGGGACTGAGATAATCTTTCGCTGTCTCCGGTTGTTGGACGCCTCGCCATAGCGCGTCACCTTATCCTCTGTGCCGTAAGGGTAATGAGTAATTCCATCCTTTCCAGTTGCAGGAAGAGGGGCCTGAAAACCTCGCGGCTGGCGCGCTTGTTTAGTGACGAAGTTCTGAGAGGGCAGTGTGAGACTCTCTCCCTTCCGATTGAGACCTAAAAGACGCAAATCTGAAATATCTGGCCCTAATTCTTTCAAATCTCATTCAGAACTTCCGGCGGCAGAACCTCCGGCGGCAGAACCTCCGGCGGCAGAACCTCCGGCGGCAGAACCTCCGGCGGCAGAACCTCCGGCGACACACGGCAATGAAAAAAGTAACAATACGACAAAGAAAATTAAGCGTTTCATAACTTGCCTCCTAAGATACCGAAACAAAATTTATACAATGAGTTTCGGAAATGATGTGTCTGTGATGCCATGACATATCGGACACATGGGGCACATGTTGTGTGCGTCATGGGCGCTTGATGCTTCGGCTCGCAGCGCGCTCCGTTCGTGGCGGTGTGAAACGATAACAGATACTTTGTCCGACGCTCATTGAATGCCCGCATGTCGGTCGGCAACAAGCTCTCTTCAAACTCCGCTCTGGCGTAGCTTTGCTACGCCGACTCTCTGCGAGGAAGGAGTATTGGTTGGTGCGAGTACCCTTCTCCGGCGTAGCTTTGCTACGCGCACTCCCCCGCGAGGGGAGAGTATTGGTTGGTGCGAGTGCCTCCTCTCCGGCGTAGCTTTGCTACGCGCACTCCCCCGCGAGGGGAAATGCTACATGGCGCGAGCGCTTTCTCCGCGAGGGGAGAGTATTGGTTGTACTCCCCCCTTGTGGGGAGTCGGCAAACCAAGGGCGAAGCCCGCAGGTTGCCGGAGAGGGGTGTGCTTCCGGCTTTCTTAGCGCAAGTGTTTCCCTCTCACCGCATCGTCCTTCGCCTGCGGCTCGGACTCTGCGACTCTCCCGCGAGGGGAGAGTATTGGTTGGCGCGAGCACCTCCTCTCTGGCGTAGCTTTGCTACGCGCACTCCCCCGCGAGGGGAGAGTATTGGTTGTACTTCCCCCTTGTGGGGGAGTCGGCAAACCAAGGGCGAAGCCCGCAGGTTGCCGGAGAGGGGTGTGCTTCCGGCTTTCTTAGCGCAAGTGTTTCCCTCTCACCGCATCGTCCTTCGCCTACGGCTCGGACTCTGCGACTCTCCCGCGAGGGGAGAGTATTGGTTGGCGCGAGCACCTCCTCTCTGGCGTAGCTTTGCTACGCCGCCTCTCCCGCGAGGGGAGCGTCATGACGGCACCCGTGCAAATGCTTCTTTGACGCTTCTTTGCGCAGAAAAATCACGCCGGGAATCGATGTAACAGACCGTTCGTCAGACAATTGAAACCGCCTGTCTATGAGTTGAGCATGGCCGCCCAAATGAGCGCTATTATCCGGCACGAAGGTTATTGACCATAACCTCTTAATTAGTATTATTATTACAACCCGGAGGGAATCATTATGAAGAAACCAAAAGACTTAAAAGCGGAAGATGCAGCGGTTGTTGCTTATGGCTCCGTCGAGAACTTGACTGGCGCAGGCTTTGACAAAGAGAAAGCGCATGCGATTGCCAGCGAGCTATCCGCGCTGTTGCGCAAATACCTGAGCGCTCTGGCAACGAAAAGCGAATTTGCCGAGTTTAAATCAGCGATTAGAGAAAAAATTGCCGAGTTTGAGTCAGCGATTAGAGCGGAATTTGCCAAGCATGGGTCGGAAACCCAAAAAGAAACAGATGAGTTGAAAGCAACAGTAACTAAGTTGCAAGCAATGATAGCTGAGTCCGGAGCAAAAACCCAAAAAGACATAGATGAGTTGAAAGCAGCAGTAACTAAGTTGCAAGCAATGATAGCTGAGTCCGGGGCAAAAGCCCAAAAAGACACAGATGAGTTGAGAGTAATGATAGCTGAGTCCGGGGCAAAAACCCAAAAAGACACAGGTGAGTTGAAAGTAATGATAGCCGAGTCTAGGGCAAAAACCCAAAAAGACACAGGTGAGTTGAAAGTAATGATAGCCGAGTCTAGGGCAAAAACCCAAAAAGACACAGGTGAGTTGAGAGTAATGATAGCTGAGTCCGGGGCAAAAACTCAAAAAGAAATAAGTGAGCAAATAGCAAAAATCACAAATCTGTTCGTGATGGCCTTCCTTGGGTTAGCGGCTCTTATTGTTGCGACGCTAACTATATTTGTTGCGCTCTCCGTTTAGGCCTGTGCCGTATCTTGTTCGCGCCGACAGAGAGGGGGTGTGCTTCCGGCTTTCTTAGCGCAAGTGTTTCCTCCTCACCGCATCGTCCTTCGCCTGCGGACTCTGCGACTCTCCCACGAGGGGAGAGTATTGGTTGGTGCGAGTGCCTCCTCTCTGGCGTAGCTTTGCTACGCGCACTCCCCCGCGAGGGGAGTGCTCGCGCTATCGCAGCGGCCCCTCAAGGAACAGGCGCAACCGCAAGCGCAGGTGTTCCACCAGATGTATGTTCATCGTGCGGGTTTCGGTGTTGCCTGTGCCGCGATAGTTCACGATGTAGGTGAAAGTGGCGAAGTTGGGGGCGGCGACGGAACTGTCCGGGGGGTAATAGATCAGATTTCCACTTCGTATCGAGTCCCCGCTTACAGTGAGGTTGTCTTCAATGGCTACTGAGTCTCGCAGGCGAAATATGCCCTTGCCGTCTGCTATGGAGGTGACTACGGGTACGCTTTCCAGATTGCCGGTGGGATCGTCCGGGAACATGAAGTCGGATGGCTTGAAAACGTAGGGCTCTGATTCGCTGGCGGTAATCGGCACACTCACCGAATTGGCTCTGGCGATGACGTTGCCGACGGAACAGCGCATCTCGGCGGTGCCTATGCCATCGGTGAAACGGAGGCAGACGCGGATGTATTGGCCGACCTGTGCCCGCCCGGGCGCGAAGGTGGCGGCGGTGGCTCCATTGATGTTGGCATATGTGCTAGTGGCCGGGACGCCAGTGTCGGGGGCGGCGGCGAATTGCCACTGCCACATCAGGTTTCTGGCGGGGAGGCCGTTGGCATCGGCTACGGTGCCTATGTCGGCGGTTAGTTCCGCGCCCTCGTGATAGGCGATGCCCGATGCCGCTGTCACCGTCGCTGTGCCGGTTGCCGCCGATGCCGTCGGCGATATCAGATCTATGGTGATGGTGCGGGTTGCGCTGCTCTTGACATTGAAAACGCTCCCGCCAGTCCGCACCGTGAAATTAAAACTGGCATAGCCGGCCATGGCCGCGGTGGCATCAGTGGGAGGAGTGTAGGTCAGGAGACGCGCATCCAGCTGTGCCGGCTGAATGGAAAGGCTCGGGCTAACCGTTGTTCCGGACAGACTAAAAGCGCCTGCGGCGGGTACGGAGGAGCCAATTACTATGCGAAACAGGGCATCGCCATCTTCATCGGTAAACGGGAAGTCGTCCGCCGAGAAAGTATAGCTGCCGCCCACCGGCACAAAGATGGTGTTGTTCGATGCAACCGGGGCATCATTGACATTGACCACAGCGGCGACGGAGGTCCAGCATCGGCTCTCCTGGTTGTCGACCGCATCCCTGAAGTTGGCGCAGACGCGCAGAAACTTGCCGACATGCTCTTGCAGGGGTGTGAAGGCGGCGGCGGTTGCCCCGGCGATGTTGGCGTAAGCGCCGTCCGTCGGGACGCCGCTGGTCGGGGCATCGGCTTGTTGCCACTGCCAAGTCGGCGTGAAAGTGGTGATGCTATCGGGGTCATTAATGTCGCCTCGGGCTGCTATCAGTTCCGCATCTTCAGCGGGAGCGGCGGTGACCGCCTGACCGCGGACAGTGACTGCCGGTTCGCCGGTGGCGTTCTGTGCTTGCGCTTGAGCGCAGACAACAAACAGGGCTGATAGAAGAAGTGGTAAGAGGCTATGCCGCGTTACCAGCGGCAACAAGAGGTTGCGCCGGGTTGGCGTCGCCTGCCCGCTCAGGCGAGGGGGGGGGGGGGTAGTCATTATAGATATGACTGCTCATAAAACCTCTTCGGTTTGTAATACCTTTCCGGGTCATGCTATTTTTTTGTATCATGCTATTTCGTTGGCTCATCGTATTTTGTTGGTTCATGCTATTCCTCCTTAATGGCTTGAATCTCGCAAATGCACAGTGGTGCAATGCGCACATGTCGGCACTATACCACAAAGTGCGAGTCATGCAAGCGTACCCTGCCTCGCCCTTTGCACACCCTGACATTCCCTCTCCGCTACGGCGGACTAACCCCATTATTAGCGGGTATAGCGGCACAGCGGTGTCGCGCCGCTCGCCTGAATGGCGATGAAACATCGCGATTTTATAACGACTTCCGTTGTCGCCCGGAGCCGGAGAGTCCGACATATCGGTCGCGGTCGGTGGTTTGGGGTCATTTCTGTACAATTTTGAGCGGTTGATATAGTCTGGTGTTTATGAAACATACTATCGGTATTTTTATTCTCGGCGCGGTGCTCGGTTTTGCGGGCGGCGCCGGAGCGATGCTGTTTTTCTTTCCGTTTTTGTTTCCGCCGGCGCAGGTGAATGAAACGGTTGCTACGGCGGTCGCCGGCACACCGCGTTTGATCGGCGAGACCCGTCTTCGCGAAGGCGTGTCCGGGCAGGACCTCGCGCACTGGGGACGCGGGGGTATCCGTTTTTATCGCAGCGATGCCGAATCTGTCGTGGCGGAGTTTCAGCCCGATTTTGAAACCGGCCCCGGGCCGGATTATTGGCTCTACCTCAATAGCAAGTCTGCTATCGATAACGAAGCGGATTTTCTTGCCGATGCCGGTCGCATTCGGGTCGCACAGTTGAAGAGCTTTGCGGGGTCGCAGGTGTATATGCTTGAGGCGGGGCAGTTTGCCGAGGCCCAAGCATTAACCATCTGGTGTGAGAGCTTCGGTCAATACATCGCTTCCGCCGATATGCCGACTGCGATAGTTCGCTAACCGACGGCCGTTCGTCAGGCGGTCGCTTTGGCGAGCGCTTGCTCTGTGTCGGCAATCAGATCATCTTTGTGCTCGATGCCGATGGCCGTTGGTCAATACATTGCTTCCGCCGACATGCCGACTGCGATAGTTCGCTGACCGACGGCCGTTCGTCAGGCGGTCGCTTTGGCGAGCGCTTGCTCTGTGTCGGCAATCAGATCATCTTTGTGCTCGATGCCGATGGCCGTCGGTCAATACATTGCTTCCGCCGATATGCCGGCTATGCAAGTTCGTTGACCGACGGCCGTTCGTCAGGCGGTCGCTTTGGCGAGCGCTTGCTCTATGTCGGCAATCAGATCGTCTTTGTGCTCGATGCCGATGGCCAGCCGCACGAGATCTTCGCTCACGCCCGCGGATTTGAGTTCGCTTTCGGACAACTGACGGTGGGTTGTCGTCGCGGGATGGCATGCGAGCGAACGGGCATCGCCGATGTTTACCAAGCGCAGGATCAACTGCAGGGCATCGATAAACTTTGCGCCGGCCGCCTTGCCGCCGTCAATGCCGAAACTCAGTATGCCGGAGGCTTTGCCGCCCAAGTAGCGCTGGGTCAGCGCGTAATCGGGGTGATCGGGCAAGCCCGCATAGTTCACCCATGTCACTTTGGGGCGCTCGGCAAGCCATTGCGCGATCGCCAGCGCGTTGTCGCTGTGCCGCTCCATGCGCAGGGGCAGGGTCTCGACCCCTTGCAGGACCAAGAAGCTGTTGAACGGCGAGAGGGCAAAGCCGATATTCCGCAACGGCACGGTTCTGGAGCGAATGATGAAAGCCAACTCGCCCATCGCTTCGCTGTAGTTGACCCCGTGATACGAAGGGTCGGGTTCGTTCAGCGCCGGGTAACGTCGCGCGTGTTGCTTCCAGTCAAACTTGCCCGAGTCAACGATCACGCCGCCGATGCTGTTGCCGTGCCCGCCGAGATATTTGGTCAGGGAGTGGATGACGATATCGGCGCCGTGTTCAAACGGGCGGCACAAGTAAGGGGTCGGCACGGTGTTATCGACCATCAGCGCCACGCCTTCCTTGTGGCATATGTCGGCGATGGCGGCGAGGTCGGCGATGTTGCCCGCCGGATTGCCGAGCGATTCGCAGAACACCGCGGTGGTCTTGTCGTCGATGCTGCTTGCAATCTCATCTTCTTCGACGAGACGCACGTCTATCCCCAGTTGCGGCATCGTGTGGGCGAACAAATTGTAGGTGCCGCCGTAGAGCTTGTTCGTGGAGACGATGTTGTTGCCCTTGCCGCTGATAGTCAGAATCGCGCAAGTGATTGCCGCCATCCCCGATGACAGCGCGAGTCCGCCGACGCCGCCTTCCATCGCACAGATGCGCTTTTCCAGCACATCGGTCGTGGGGTTCATGATGCGCGTGTAAATATTGCCCGCCCGCTTCAGGTCGAATAAATCCGCGCCGTGTTGGGTGTCTTCAAAAGTATAAGAAGTGGTTTGGTATATGGGCGTGACTGCTGCGCGGGTAGTTTGCTCAGTCTCGTACCCTTCGTGTATTGCAATGGTTTCTATTTTCATAACGCACCTCCGTCCGGTAGTCAGGCGGTGGCATTATACCGCATATGGCAAGCCCGAAAATTGAAATTTTTGGCCGGCTTGCCATGCCATCCTGTTAAGTTATTCTTTATTCTGCCAATATTTTTTGACTTTCTTAAAGCAGTCCGCTCGCTCGTTATAGCAGAAATCGTCTTTGTCAGCGAACGCAAGATCAGCCATTGCGCGACGCGCAAATTGCGAAGGGCGCTCTTTCGATACATTGCCTAAAATCGCGCCAAAGTTTTCGGCGAGGATATTTTCTATTGCGTCGCCAACGGGCGCTAAGCATCGCTGTGGAAAATCCTGCTTTTTGACATCACAGAAGCCTCTCGTCGGACAGCGGCGCTGTATTCTTGTCGTCGGCCTTCCTATTCTTTCCATTGCCGTTTAATTTTCCATTGGGCGTGTTTCGTTCCCAAAAGGCGCCATCAGAATATCCTTGAATGGTTTTGTCCGTGTCCGCCATCTCAAGCCGCTTCTCGGCAAGGCAACCGTATTGCTCGTCAATTTCTATGCCGACATAGTTCCTCCCCAGTTTTTTGGCCACAACCGATGTGGCGCCGGATAATTCTGTGTTATCGCAAAATCTGCCGCAAAGGGACGGGCGCGGCATATGGCATATTTTTGCGGGGATGCAACCATATTTCATGCGCTTTGGTATAATGCGCTTGCTTATTTATTGGTAAGCCCCTTAACGATTAAGCAAAGATAACGATCATGAATTGCAGATTATTAATGATTCCGGTACTGTTGCTGGCACAGCTGGCGGCGGCCGAAAGTAACGAAGATATTTATTCCAAGGTCGACACCTGCCTCGGTTGTCACGGTGTTCCGTCCTATGCCAATGTCTACCCGAGTTATCATGTGCCCCGACTTGCGGGACAGCATGCCGAGTATCTGGCGGCGGCGTTGCGCGCCTACAAGAATAACGAACGCGATCATCCGACGATGCGCGCTCAGGCCAGCGGCATGAGCGAGCAAGATATTTTGGACATCGCGGCATATTTCTCCGCCCAGCCGGATGCCGGCGATGACACGGCGGCAGTCAAGGCGCCGTCCTCGCGCCAAGATTTGCTCGCCGTCTGCGAGGCGTGTCACGGGCCGACCGGCAATAGCCCGTTGCCCGTTAATCCGCGTATCGCCGGGCAACATCGCGATTACCTCTATCACGCCCTGATGTCCTATAAGAACGGCGCCAGAACCAACCCGATTATGGTCGGTATCGCCGGCGCATTGACCGAGAACGATATGAAGGCGTTATCGGCATTCTTTGCCGCGAACTCGGGGCTCGGCACGATGGATGTCGGGCATTCGGCCCGCGCGCGTTAAAGCGCCGGGCGATTAGCCGAGAGCGTTCGCTTTGCGTTTTATTCGTCCGGCGTTTGGGCGACGATGGTCAATGCGTGCAACGCGCCGGTTTTGATCTCTTCCGTGACCGCGGCATACACCAACTGGTGACGTTTTACGGCGCTGAGATTGCGGAACCGCTCGCTGGTTATTTTGACTTCGTATTTTCTGTCGCCGCCGCTGACTGCAATGTCCGCTTTCGGAAACTGATTCGCGAGCAGTGTTTTGAGGTGTCGGTCATACATACTGATATAATGATAACCTTTAATTGAGCGGAGACTAAATAGGATGATATTCCGGCAACTTTTTGAACCCACATCAAGCACTTATACCTACCTGATTGCCTGCCCCGATACGAGCCGGGCGGCGTTGATTGACCCGGTTCTGGAGACGTTTGATCGGGATATGCAAGTCGTTCGCGAACTCGGATTTCAACTCGCTTATACGATAGAGACGCATATCCATGCCGACCATATAACCAGCGCGCTGAAGCTCAAGGCATTGACCGGTTCGCAAATTGCCGGGCCGGCGATGGATGACCTGCTGTGTCGCGATGTCGGCCTGCGCGAAGGCGAAGCGCTGGCGGTCGGGAAAGTTGTGTTACACCCGCTCTTTACGCCGGGGCATACCGCCGCTCACCATGCTTATTTGATAGACGATAGCGCGCATAGCATGTTGTTTTCCGGAGACGCTTTGTTGATTGATGCGTGCGGGCGAACAGATTTTCAAGAGGGCGATGCCGGCACGCTTTATGATTCTATTCATCAGAAGTTTTATACGCTGCCCGACGACACGCTGGTGTATCCCGGGCACAACTATGACAAGCGTTGTTTGTCGAGTATCGGGCAGGAGAAATTGCGCAACCCGCGTCTGCGTCAAGGGATAGATCGCGAGCGGTTTGTGCGGATTATGGCCGAATTGGATTTGCCGTTGCCGGTCAAGATCGATTACGCCGTGCCCGGCAATGTGATGTGCGGCCAGTGCCCCGACAATTTGCCCGAGGGCGCGGTGCGGCTGTGCGAACCCCACGATCAGGGGTGATGGTCGCCGCTGATTGTCACCGCTGATCGTCGCCGCCGATGAGCGCGATGATCTCGCGCGCATGTTGGCGGACGGCCTCCATGCGGATAATCGGCACATCGGTTAACGCTTGCAGTTCTTGAAAGTTATCCGTGTCATCCGCCGCGTCCGCGGCTCGGGGCAAGCGGTTCAGTATGATCGCCAGCGTCTCAATGCCCAGAGCATCGGCCGCCATCAGGGACAGCAAGGTGTGGTTGATGCAACCGAGTTTGTCGGCCACGACGAGAAAAATCGGCAATCCGAGTTGGCGAATCAGATCGGCATTGGAGCGCTTGTCGGCAAGCGGTGACAACAAGCCGCCGGCGCCTTCGACGACGAGCGTTTCGTCATCGCGTTTGGCGCATACGGCGGCGAGATCGTCCGCTGTCATCGGTGTGTTTGCGAGTTTTGCGGCGTAGGCGGGGGAAGCCGCCGCGGCGAAGCGAAAGCCGCAAATTTGCTCGAGCGGCGGCGGATGTTTCATGGCCTTGGCCAGTTGCGTCGCATCGGCGGGCGTGAGCGCGCCGTCATCGTTTTGCCGGCAACCGCTCTCTGCCGGTTTGCGCGGCGCGGGGCGCAAGCCGTTTGCTTCCAGTATTTCGATTAGGCGGCCAGCAAATATTGTTTTGCCAACACCTGTGTCAGTACCGGTGATAAACACCCCGTTATTGTCAGTATCGCGCATTGTTGCTTGGAGAGAAGAATCAACTCCTTGTCGAATAGTTTAAGATATTAACCGTGATTGTATTTCGCGATACTTTTGCGCCGTTGTATCGATGACTTCGGTTGGCAATGACGGCGGCGGCGGCGTTTTGTTCCAGTTCAGAGTTTCCAGATAATCTCTGAGAAATTGTTTGTCAAAGCTCGGAGGATTACTATCAGCAAATCGCAATTGCTGTTGCTGGCGCCATCTTTCGTATGAATTGGTATCCCAGAAGCGTGACGAATCAGGCGTAAGCACTTCGTCAATCAGCATTAGCTTGCCATCCGCATCAAGCCCGAACTCAAGTTTGGTATCAGCGATGATTATGCCTTTTTTATATGCGTATTCGGCACATTTGTCATAGATGAACAGGGCTTTCTCGCGCGCCTCCGCGGCCAGTTTCGGCCCTATCGTTTCGGCAACCGCTTCAAAGCTGATATTCACATCGTGTTCGCCTACGGCAGCTTTGGTTGACGGTGTGAAAATTGCCTGCGGCAGTTTGCTTGCCATCGTCAGTCGCTCCGGCAGTCGTATGCCGCAGACCGTGCCGTCGTGTTGGTAACTGTCCCAAGCGGAGCCGATGAGGTAACCGCGAACGATCGCTTCGATCGGCAAGGGCTTGGCTCTTTTGACAATCATGCTGCGCGCGGCGAGGGATTCGTCATCGGCAATCTCCGCAACGCAAGACGGGTCTATGTCGCTGCTGTGGTGATGTATGGTTTGTGATAAGTAGGCGAACCAGAACTGGCTGAGTTCATTTAGGATCTGCCCCTTGTCCGGGATGGCATCGTCCATGACGACATCAAATGCCGAAATCCGGTCGCTGGTGACGATCAGGAGATACTCCTCGTCTAAGGCGTAAACCTCTCTCACCTTGCCCTGATGCAACAAAGGCAGGGATTCAATTTGCGGCACGGCGGTGTTTAACGGAGTTGGCATGGAAACATTCGTCAATTTATTTGCTAGAATAAACTATTCTACATTCAATTCGGAAATGATAAGAGGATTAGTGATGAATGACAAAGGCGGTTCGCCTCTTGTGGGCATCGTGATGGGCAGCAAAAGCGATTGGCCCGTTATGAGCCATGCGGCTAAGATGCTCGCGCAATTTGGCATTGCCCATGAGAAAAAGATTGTGTCGGCGCACCGTACGCCGGATCACATGTTCAAATATGCGAAACAGGCGAGCGAACGCGGCTTGCGTTGCATCATCGCCGGCGCCGGCGGCGCCGCCCACCTGCCGGGCATGATCGCTTCCTTGACGGCTTTGCCGGTGCTCGGCGTTCCGGTGCCGAGCAAACACCTCGGCGGCGAAGACTCTCTCTTATCCATCGTGCAGATGCCCAAGGGGATTCCGGTGGCGACCTTTGCCATCGGCGAGGCGGGCGCGGCGAATGCCGGTTTGTTTGCGTGCGCGTTGCTCGCTGCGGAATCGGAAGACTTGCGGGGCGAGTTGGAAGCGTTTCGCCGCCGGCAACACGATGCCGTGATGGAGTCGGACCTTCCCGATGAATAAATACTTTTGCGGATTTGGCGAAGATGCGTCCGCATAAACCGTTGCTGCCCGGTTCTGCGCTCGGTGTTTTCGGCGGCGGACAACTGGGGCGGATGTTTGTCCTCGCCGCTAAAAAATTGGGTTACCGTACGGTGGTATTCGCTCCTGAACATAAAGATGACAGCCCCGCCGGCAAGGAATCCGATGAGTATATACCAGGGGATTACTTTGACAGTGACGCATTGTCGGAATTTGCAGGCAAGTGTGACGCTGTTACGACCGAGTTTGAGAACGTTCCGGCGGCGGCGTATGAGGCGGTTTGCGAGCGGTTGCCGGTCAGCCCGTCTCCCGCCGCATTGCGGATCGCACAGGACCGCATCGCCGAAAAGCAATTTTTGACGGATGCGGGTATCGCGGTCGCGCCGTATGCGGCGGTGACCGCCGACAGCGATCTCGGCGACGCGCTGGGCGATATGGTCTGGCCGGCGATTATAAAGACCGCTCGCTTCGGTTATGACGGCAAAGGGCAGCGCGAAGTCTGCAACATACAAGAGGTCGCCGCTGCGATGGCGCAGACGGCGGCCGAGAGTTATGTGGTCGAGCAGGCGATCGATCTGAAAGCCGAGTTGTCCGTCATATTGGCGCGCTCTGCTAATGGCGAATGCGAGTTCTATCCGGCGGCCGATAACGAACACCGCAACGGCATCTTGCATATCAGTTCGGCGCCCTCATCGCTTGATCCCGAGGTTCATAGTGAAGCGAGAGTCATTGCTCGTAAGGTTGCCGACGCGCTGGATTACTGCGGGGTTCTGGCGATAGAGTTTTTTCTGAGCGCCGATGACAAACTGATGGCAAACGAGATAGCGCCCAGACCGCACAACAGCGGGCACTATACGATAGACGCCTGTGTGGCATCCCAATTTGAGCAACAAGCAAGAGCGATGTGCGGTTTGCCCGCCGCATCGGCGCGGCTTTTGACGCCGGCGGTGATGGTCAACCTGCTCGGCGATCTATGGCATGACGGCGCGCCCGATTGGGGGGAGTTGTTGACGCAGCCCGATGTCAGGTTGCATCTCTATGGCAAGAGCGAGGCGCGGCCCGGACGCAAGATGGGGCATTTTTGTGTCATTGGAAAAGATGGAGAAGATGTCGCGGCGCTGCGCCGGCGCGCTTCGCGGCTGTACCAAAGGCTGAGCAAATGATACAAACCCGCGCGTTTAGAATTTACCAAGACGACCCGTTTCATGCCGGCTTTGAAGAGGTCACGCTTGCGAGTCCCGACGAGGGAGAGCTTGTTGTTGCAATCAATTATTCGGGAATTAATTACAAAGACGCGTTAGCCGGCAGCGGCCGCGCAAAAATATTGAGGAAAAGTCCGTTGACCGGCGGCATAGACCTTGCCGGCAAAGTGACGGAGAGTCGGTCACCGGATTTTGCTGTCGGTGATTGGGTATTAGCCAACGGCAGCGGTCTGAGCGAGACGATTGACGGCGGCTATGCTTCGCATGCGAAGATTCCGGCAGCTATTGCAATTCCTATTCCGCCAAACCTTGATGCGCGCAGAGCCATGTTGATTGGCACGGCCGGATTTACCGCAGCCTTGTCTGTCATGCAGATGCTGCGCAACGGTCAAAGGCCGTCGGCGGGGGCGGTAGCGGTCACCGGGGCGAGCGGCGGTGTCGGCAGTTTTGCGGCACATCTTTTGGCGCAGTCGGGCTTTGAAGCAGTCGCCGTATCGCGCAAGGCATCCGACAACTCGCCGTCTGCAAAAGAAGCCGATGCGTATTTGCGCGACTTGGGAGCGAGCGAGGTGATCGCAGCGCTCAATGCGCCCGCCGGTGACTTGGCCAAGGCGACATGGGGCGGCGGCATCGATTGTCTTGGCGGCGAGCCGTTGGCGAATTTGATCAAGACGACGAAGCCGCAAGGGAATGTCGCCGCCGTCGGTTTGGCGCAATCCGCCGAGTTACATGGGAGCGTCCTGCCGTTTATCATCCGCGGTGTCAATCTGCTGGGAATCACATCGGCAAATTGTCCGCCGGCTGTGAAGCGCGCGGTTTGGCAAGCTCTCGGCGGCGAACTGCGCCCGTCCGACGCTTGTTTTGCGGCGGTTTTGCAACAAGAGGTCGCGTTATCGGATGTCCCCGCGCACTTTGAGCGGGTCCTGGCGGGCGAGGTGCGCGGGCGTATTTTGGTTGATTGTCGGGCGGCTACGTGATGTTTGTCTGCCGGCGGAAATGCCCCGCGCGCTGCGGGCTATTGCCGTTCGGGGGCGTTTTGCTTTACACTATGACCTAGCGTGGAACAGGAAAACATAACAAACACTTCTCCATCCAGCCTTCAATTAGATTCCAAAGGCCGTCTCCGGCATTTTCTCGACATCGGCGGTCTCTCGCGCGAGCACTTGACACATATTCTTGACACGGCGGAGTCGTTTGCCGTCGATGACAAAAAGGTCGTCAGAAAAGTGCCGTTGCTGCGCGGCAGGACCGTGGTCAATCTGTTCTTTGAATCCAGCACCCGCACGCGTTCCACTTTTGAGTTGGCCGCAAAACGTCTTTCCGCGGATGTGCTGAACCTGAATATCGGCACCGCGGCGGTGCAAAAGGGCGAGTCGTTGCTGGACACGCTGAAAAACATGCAAGCGATGTCGGTCGATATGTTTGTCGTGCGTCACAGCGACAGCGGCGCCGCGCAATTCATCGCGCAACATACCGCCGCGGGCGTGGCGGTCGTCAATGCCGGCGACGGCGGTCACGCGCATCCGACGCAAGCCATGCTGGATATGTTTACCATCCGCCAACACAAAAAAGATTTTGCCGGTCTGCGGGTGGCCATCGTGGGGGACATACGCCATTCCCGGGTCGCGCGTTCGCAGATTGCCGCCTTGCGGATACTCGGTGTCAAAGACATTCGCCTAATCGCTCCCAAGACGCTGATCCCTTACGGCATTGAAGAGGCGCGCGCGCGGGTTTGTTGCGACAGCGCGGAAGGGCTTGTCGATGCCGATGTGGTCATCATGTTGCGCTTGCAGACCGAACGCATGCGCGGCGGCTTTTTGCCGAGTGCGAACGAATATTACCGTTACTACGGTTTGAATGCGAGGCGTCTTGCGTTGGCCAAGCCGGATGCCATCGTCATGCACCCGGGGCCGATCAACCGCGAAGTGGAGATCAGTTCGCTGGTCGCCGACGGCGAGCAGTCGGTAATCTTAGAGCAAGTGACCTATGGCATCGCGGTCAGGATGGCGGTGATGTCGTTGGTTGTCAGCGGTCAGCGGGCGGCGGATAGCGGGGAAGAGATGTGAGTATTTTGTTGCGTCAAGTGCGGCTGTATGGCGCTCGGCAAGCGCGGCCTTTGGACATTGCGATTGAGGGCGGCAAGATTATCGCCGTCGGGCAGGCGCCGCCGGCGTTTTGCCCGCAACGAACTATTGAGGCGCAAGGTATGTTCGCTATTCCGGGTATCGTGGATATGGGGGCGTATATGCGCGAGCCGGGGTATGAGCATAAGGCGACGATCGCTTCGGAGAGCAAGGCGGCGGTTGCCGGCGGAGTGACGACATTGGTCTGCATGCCGCAGACCCGTCCGGTGGTTGATTCTCCGACGACGGTCGAGTTGATACGCAACCGCGCTATCGCGGCGAACTTGTGCCGGGCGCTTATCGTCGGGGCGGCCACAAAAGGCTTGCGGGGAGAAGAACTGAGCGAGATGGGCGCGTTGAAAGAAGAAGGTTGTATCGCGGTCGGCAACTTGTTCAATCCGTTTGCCGAGCCGGCGATGTTAAAGCGAGTCCTTGAATATGCTTCGGGGTTTGGTCTGCCGGTGTTCTTCCATCCGCAAGATGCGTCGCTTGCGGGCAATGGCTGCGCCCACGACGGCGCGATAGCCACCCGCTTGGGCTTGACCGGCATTCCGATATCCGCCGAAACCGCCGCTTTGAGCCAGTGCCTGGCTCTGGTTGAGGATACCGGCGCTGCGGTGCATTTTTGTCGCCTATCTTGCGCGCGTTCGGTGGAGTTGTTGCGCGCGGCTCGGAACAGCGGTTTGCCGGTCAGCGCCGATGTCGCGATCCATCAGTTGCTGTTGACGGAAGCAAACTTGACAGACTTTGATTCCAATTATCATGTGTTGCCTCCTCTGCGCAGCGAGGACGACCGCTTGGCGTTGCTTGAAGGTCTTAACGAAGGCGTCATCGATGCGATTTGTTCCGATCATCAGCCGCACGATATCGGTTCTAAGTTGGCGCCGTTCCCGTCCAGCGCGCCCGGGGTTTCGGCGCTGGAAACCGTGTTGCCTCTGGTGTTGCGGCTGGTCGCTGACGGCGCGCTGAGCGCGCCGATCGCGTTGCAAAGAATCACTTCTTCCCCGGCCAAAATCCTGGGGATTGAGGCCGGGCGCATAGCGGCGGGCGCGCCCGCTGATCTGTGTCTCTTTCGCCCCGATGAGGCGTGGGAACTGTCCGCGCAGACGATGCATAGCAGCGGTTTGAATACGCCTTTTTATGGCCGGCGTTTTTCGGGACGCGCGCGCCTGACGATATGCGACGGGAAGCCGGTGTATGAAGCGCGGTAGCATTTTTCTTGAACAAGCGCGTGTTGTTTCGCAGCGCGCTTTTGCCGGCGAACAATATGTCTTGAAGTTGCATGCGCCGCGCATAGCGGCGACAGCGGCGGCCGGTCAATTTATCCATGTTCGCTGCGGTGATGAGATACCTTTGCGGCGGCCGTATTCGCTCATGTCGGCGGATCAAGACGGCACGGCGGAGATATTGTATAAGGCTTCCGGCGCGGGCAGTCGCTTGCTCTCGGCGAAGTCGGCGGCGGATGAATTGAGCTGTTTGGGGCCGATAGGCAATGGTTTTGAATTGCATCCGAAGCGTCCATATGTATTGCTCATAGGCGGCGGTGTGGGCATTCCGCCGATGATATTTCTGGCACAAAGCGCGCACGGATGCGGCGGCTATCGCCCGATCGTGATGGCAGGGTCCGAGTTGCCTTTCCCTTTTGATCTGATGCCTTCTGCGTTGGCGGTTGCCGGTTGCGAGCCCGCCGCTATGACGATACGCTCGCTTGAGCAAGCGGCCATACCCGCCCGTCTTGCGAGTCGGCAAGGTTTCGCCGGCTGCTATGACGGCTATGTTGACGGCCTGGCGCGGCAATGGCTGAACGCAACCGATGCCCCCGCGGAGCAAATAGAACTCTTTGCTTGTGGTCCGCCGGCGATGCTGATGAGTGTCGGTCGCTTGGCGGCCGATTTTAATCTGCCGTGTCAGTTGGCTGTGGAAGAATATATGGCTTGTGCTGTCGGCGGTTGCGCGGGTTGCACGATTCCGGTTGTCAGTCGGGGGCGCAAAGCGATGCGGCGGGTTTGTGTTGACGGCCCCGTATTCTATGCGCACGAAGTGTTTCCAGACCTGTTTAAGTGATTGATTTGACGGATAATTTTGAGCGGGCGCGATGCCGGATTGCGGATGCTCAAAGGCGTTTTGGTCGCAAGCCGGGCAGCGTCAGCCTGCTGGCGGTCAGCAAATTTCACGGTGTCGATGCCGTCGCCGCCGCGGTCGCCGCGGGGCAACGGTGTTTTGCGGAGAATTATCTGCAAGAACTGCGGAGCAAATCCGCGGCGCTGACAGAGTTGTTTCCGGACACATCTATCGCGTGGCACTTTACCGGAAAGATTCAGAGCAAGAAAGCGCGCGGCATTGCAACATTATGCGATTGGGCGCATAGCGTCGATCGCATAGAGGTTGCGCGCAAGTTGAGCGAATGCCGCAGCGCCGCGCGCCCTTTGAATGTTTGTATCCAAGTCAATCTTGATAACGAGGAAGGCAAGTCGGGCGCGCTGCCGGATGATCTGGAAGCGTTGGTTCGTGAGACCGCAACCTTGCCAAACCTCTGCGCGCGCGGATTGATGGCGATTCCCAAGCCGCGACAAAGGTTTGCCGGTCAGCGCGAGAGCTTCGCAAGGTTGCGCAAGCTGTTTGCCGCCCTGCAACCGGGCAACCCGTCGTGGGATACGTTGTCCATGGGTATGAGCGCGGATTTTGAAGCGGCGATTGCCGAAGGGGCGACGATAGTCAGGGTCGGAACGGCGTTATTTGGTCAGCGCTGAGTCGCAAGCGCTTGCAGTACCGCGCATGCATTGAGCGCTTGTGCTTGCGCTTGTCGCAAGGCGCTTAGAATAACCTCTTGCGGATGATGATGCCGGCCGTCATGTTCTTGAGCAGCGACAGCGTCGTATGCCATACCGAGTCGGTTTCGTTGAGCAAAGCCGCAAAGTCATCCCCAAGCGCGTTTGCCAGCTCTTTCACACGTCCTGCTCGCAACGTGCGCGGCGGGTGTTCGGATGACTTGTTCGGCAAATCTTCTTCCAGCCATAGCAAGCACATTTCTATTTTGAACAGTGTTGCAAGAGTCTCTTGTATGGGCGGAGACATAGTATTTGCCATGTCAATTCGCGCCGTCGTCATCGGCTTTGATGATTTCAATGCCGAGCCGGTCGGGCCCGCGCAACTTGATTTGTTCGTCGCGGCCGAGGGTTATATCGGCGCCGCGGATATCGGCGGCGACCGGCATTTCCCGTCCCCTGCGGTTAATGAGCACGGCGAGGGTAATCGCGGCGGGACGTCCGTAGTCGGCGATTTCATTGAGCGCCGCGCAGATGGTGCGTCCCGTATGCAATACGTCATCGACGAGAATGATATGTTGATTGTTGAGGTCGCTTTTTATGACGGACGGTTTGACCCGGGGATATAACCCGATACGGCTGAAATCGTCGCGATAGAAGTTAATGTCCAGGATGCCCGGTTCTTTTTTCAGTCCCAATTCCCGATGCAGTCGCTGCGCAATCCATACCCCTCCGGTGCGGATGCCAATCATGACCGGGTCCGCAGCCGAGAGTTTCCGTTCGGCCATCAGCGACCGCAGATCGCCCGCCATTTTTTCAATGAGTTCTTCGGCTTGTGTATTCATCTGTTTTTTTTGCGCCGGGCGCTATGCAGCCAGGATTCAAGTATCAGGCACGCCGCAATTTTGTCTATGTCGGCTTTTTCGATTTTATCACGCAGCTTATTTTGCCGTTGTCGCTTCAGAATACTTTTTGCTTCGCAGGAGGAGTACGCTTCGTCCGTCGCGACTACCGGCAGGTCAAATTGTTTTTTGAGATACGCGCTAAAGCGGCTGATTCCGTCGAGTAGCGCGGGCGGCGAATCATCGGCGGGGCGGCCGACAACGATCGTTTGCGGTTGCCAGCGGTCTATCAACCGCGCTATTTGCCCGTGTTCGGGCGCGCCTCTGTGACAGCGCAAGGTCGTCAACGGGTGCGGGATAGCGGTTTCCAGATTTGCCATCGCCACTCCGATGCGGGCGAGTCCGAAGTCAAAGCATAAGACATTGCCTGTGTCTGTCATTTTTTGAGCAGGTCCGAGATGGCCGCTATGACATCGGCGCAGACATCGCATCCGGTAGCGGCGGTAATCTCTCTGGCGCACGTGGGGCTGGTGACATTGATCTCGGTCAACTTTCCGTCTATGACATCAATGCCGACAAAAAGCAAACCGAGTTCTTTTAGCCGCGGGGCGATCGTTTGGCATATGTCGCGATCGCGCGCGGTCAGTTCGACGACTTCCCCGCGCCCGCCGGCGGCGAGGTTGGCGCGCAATTCGCCCGCCTTGGGAATACGGTTCAGCGCATAGGGCACGGGGTTGCCGTTAATCAGGAGTATGCGCTTGTCGCCTTTGTGGTATCCGGCTATCAATCGTTGCATCATCACGCTGCGTGTTTCGTTGCGGCACATATCGGCAATCAGATGAGACGCATTGGCGTCGTCGCTTTTGATTCGAAACACAGAATGTCCTCCCATGTTATCCAGCGGTTTGATGACCGTATCTTTGTGCGCATGAAGAAATGCGCGCAATTGTGCCGCGCTCCTGCTAACGATTGTCGGCGCCGACAACTGCGGGAATTCCTGTGTCAATATCTTCTCGTTCGCCGACAGGATGCCGGTCGGGTTGTTGACGACCGGACAATTCGCGCGCATGGCATATTCCAGTATCCGGCACGTGTAGAGATACTCGGTATCCACCGGGGGGTCTTTGCGCATCAGGATGACATCTTGAGAGCTCAGTTCAAGTTTTTGCCGGTCGCCGAAACAGAACCAACTGTTCGTGTCCAAAGAGACTTCGAGCGGCCGCGCATATCCGAACGCCCGCCCGCTGTCCAAATATAACTCTTGATAATCAAAATAGAATAACCGCCAGCCCCTTTGCCGGGCGGCGAACAGCAACCCCAGCGTCGTGTCTTTTTGCGGGCGGATGTCTTCGATCGGGTCCATGATGACACCGAGCAAAGGTTTGTGGCGATTGTCGTTTGGCATGGCGGTCATTTTAACCCAAGCGAGCGATTCGGCGCCGGAATGCTTTGCGGTTTTGGTAGAATGAGTCAATGAATCATCTGCGAAATTTCTCAATCATTGCGCATATCGACCACGGCAAATCAACCCTTGCCGATCGTTTTATCGAGCTGTGCGGCGGCTTGAACAAACGCCAGATGAGCAATCAGGTTCTGGATTCTATGGACATAGAGCGCGAGCGCGGGATTACGATCAAAGCGCAGGCCGTGATGCTTGAGTATCGGGCAAAAGACAATGCGATGTATCGGCTCAACATGATCGATACGCCGGGGCATGTTGATTTCGGCTACGAAGTGTCCCGTTCGTTGGCGGCTTGCGACGGCGCGTTGCTCGTCGTCGATGCATCGCAGGGAGTCGAAGCGCAAAGCATCGCCAATTGTTGGCAGGCGGTCGAGCAAGGGCTGGAGATTCTGCCGGTGCTGAATAAGATCGATCTGCCGGCGGCGGATCCGGAGCGGGTGAAGCGGGAGATAGAAGATTTGATCGGGGCGGATGTCGCCAATACGAGTTTGGTCAGCGCCAAGACCGGAGAAGGGGTGGGCGATTTGCTGGAGAGGATTGTGACGCGCATCCCCTCGCCGCAAGGCAATGCCGAAGGCGAGCTGAGGGCATTGATCGTGGACTCCTGGTTTGACAGTTATGTCGGCGTTGTGATGTTGGTGCGCGTCGTCGACGGCGCGCTCGGCAAAGGAGAGCGCTTCGTCACGATGGCGCGCAAGACCAAGCGCCGTGTCGAGAGTCTCGGTGTGTTTACGCCCGAAGCCGTCGGTCGGGAGCGGCTGTGCGCGGGCGAGGTGGGCTTTGTCATCGCCGGCATCAAAGATATCAGCGTGGTCGCGGTCGGCGATACGCTGACCCGCGCCGATGCGCCGGCGGCTGCGCCGTTGCCGGGTTTCAAAACGATTCAGCCGCGGGTGTTTGCCGGATTCTATCCGAGCGATTCCGACGATTACAAAATCTTGCGCGATGCCTTGGGCAAACTGAGCCTGAATGACGCGTCTTTTAGTTACGAGGCCGAGACCTCGCAAGCCTTGGGCTTTGGTTTCCGTTGCGGTTTTCTCGGCATGCTGCATATGGAAGTCATACAAGACCGTCTTGAACGCGAGTACGGCAATTCGCTGGTGACCACCGCGCCGTCGGTCGTGTATCGCGCGCGCCTGACGGATGGCACGAGTATCCGCATCCGGAATCCGAATGAGTTGCCGCCGGCCAATACAATCCGCGAGATAGAAGAGCCGATGATCGCGGCGACCATTCTGACGCCGCAGGATTCTGTCGGCAAGGTGATGCGCTTGTGTATGGAAAGGCGCGGCGCGCAAAAGCATATCCGCTACGCCGGCAATCAGGTTTCGATAGATTTTGAGTTGCCGTTCAACGAAGTGGTGTTTGATTTTTTTGATCAATTGAAATCCTTGTCTCACGGTTATGCATCGTTTGACTATCAGATGTCCGGCTACCGTCCCGCGCCGTTGGTCAGGTTGGACATATTGATCAACGGCGAGGCGGTGGACGCTTTGTCCGTTATCGCGCACAAGGACAAAGCGCAAACGATCGGCCGGGCGCTGGTTGAAAAGATGTCCGAAGCGATACCGCGGCAGATGTTTGATGTCGCGATTCAAGCCGCGATCGGATCGCGTGTCATTGCGCGGGCGACCACTCGCGCCTTGCGCAAAAACGTGACCGCAAAATGTTACGGCGGCGACATAACCCGCAAGCGCAAACTGTTAGAGAAACAAAAGGCCGGCAAAAAACGGATGAAGCAAGTCGGCAAGGTCGCCGTGCCGCAGGAAGCGTTTCTGGCGATATTGAAAGTGAATAAGTAGACAGATGTGTCGCATAACCGTTCTGTTGGTATCGCTGCTGTGGTGTTCTGCGCTGATGGCCGATGTGTTGGTTGTCACATTGCTCGGCACGGGGACGCCGCGCCCGCAACCCGATCAGGGCAGTCAGGCGATATTGATTGAAGCGGGCAATCAGAAGTTGTTGTTTGATGCCGGCAGAGGCTCGGCGCAGCAATACATGCGGCTCGGCGCGGACTTTGCCGATTTGGACAAAGTATTTCTGACGCACTTGCATTATGACCATATCATCGGCTTGCCCGATGTGCTCTTGTCGGGCTGGCTCTTTCAAAGACGCTCGCCGCTGCAAGTGTGGGGAGGATACGGGGTCGCCGAGCATCTGGAACATATTGAGAAGGCCTACCGCGCCGACATAACTTGGCGCAGTCAACATTCCGCTTTGCCGACTCAGGCCGCCCGCTTTGTTCCTCGCGAAATCAAAGAGGCGGGTGTCGTCTATTCTCACGACGGGCTGAAAGTGACCGCTTTTCCGGTGGATCACAGTCCGGTCGAGCACGCTTTCGGTTACCGCATAGATTATCGCACACGCTCGGCGGTGATTTCCGGCGATACGCGTTATTCCGATGCGCTGGTTGCGCATTCAAAGTCGGTCGATCTGCTGATTCACGAGTTTGCGGCGGTATCCGAGCCGTTGCGCCGCGCCAACAAGCGCTTGCAACGCGTGTACGATTACCATACGACCCCCGAGAGTTTGTTGCGAGTCGTCAAGCAGACAAAGCCTCGTTTGACCGTGCTGGTACACCGGCTCATCTTCGGTTTGAAGCCCGATGCGGTATTGCGCGACCTGCGCGATGCTTATGACGGCGAGATAATTTTTGGCAACGATCTGGATGCGTTTGATGTCGGCGATGGAATCAGAGCATACAGACGGGATTAGGGGCGCGGCATGGCGCGGCTAGACGTATCACGCCCGCGGCTGATGGGCATACTCAATCTGACGCCGGATAGCTTTTCCGACGGCGGGGCTTTTAGCGGAATCGATGCGGCTCTGGCGCGGGTCGATGAGATGCTCGAGCAGGGGGCCGATATGATCGATGTCGGAGGAGAGTCGACCCGCCCGCAGTCACAGCGCGTTCCGGCAGCGGAGCAGATACGGCGGATATGCGAGCCGATTGCGGCGATTACACAACGTCATCCGGATCTGTTGGTCAGCGCGGATACGACGCTTGCCGCGGTGGCCGCCGCCGCGTTTGATGCCGGCGCCGGCATGCTCAATGATATTTCCGCATTGCGCGATGACCCCGCGATGATCGGGTGGCTTGTCAAAAACGAGGCGCCGGTATGCTTGATGCATATGCAAGGCGCGCCGCAAACGATGCAAGACGCGCCGCGCTATGAGGATGTCGTCGCGGAAGTGTGCGCATTTCTGACCGAGCGCGCGCAGTTTGCCGAACAGAGCGGCGTGGCAAAAGAGCGTATCCTGATCGATCCCGGCATCGGCTTCGGCAAGACAACCGAGCACAATCTGACGTTGATCGCGGCGCTGGATAAAATCGCGGCGCTCGGATGGCCGGTGTTGCTGGGCGCCAGTCGGAAACGTTTCATGGGACATTTTTGCAAGGCTGATACGCCCGTCCGACGGGTGCCGGCGAGTTGTGCGACGACCGTGCTCGGCGCACTTGCGGGGGTGTCGGTGTTTCGGGCGCACGATGTCTGGCAACACCGTCAGGTGCTGGATTTGCTTGCGCGCGCCTTCCCCGAGGCGGACGGGCCGAAGCGTTAATCCGGCGATGTTATGCCGCTTGCCGCGAGAGGTAGCGGCGAACCGCCGCCGCCGGATCAGCGCGCGCCAGAATTCCCGATGCGGCCGCGATCATGGTCACGCCGCAATCGAATACGCTCGCCGCGTGTTGCGCGGAGATTCCGCCGACGGCGCATACCGGTTTCTCAATGCGTCGGGCGTAATGGCGCAACGTGTTTAACGCGATCGGCGTTGCGCCCGGTTTGGTCGGCGAGTCAAACACCGCGCCGAATGAGACATAATCGGCGCCGTCCCGACACGCTTGTTGCGCGCATTCAAGCGAGGCATAGCACGAGGCGCCGATGATGGCGTGTTTGCCGAGCAGCCCGCGGGCTTTGTCAATCGGCATGTCTTCCCGTCCCAGATGCGCGCCGGCGGCGCCGACCGCGCGCGCGATGTCGACATCATCGTTGATCAGCAGGGGCACTTCCAAGCGCGAACACAGCGCTTGCAATGCTTCGGCGGCGCGGAGCTTGTCGTCAAACGATGAGCGCTTGTCGCGGAACTGAATCAGTCCGACCCCCGCTGTGACGACCGACCGAATAACCTGTGTTTGTGTGGCGGCAGACAGGCAATGTGTGTCGGCAATCAAACACAGCTTGGGCAAACTATGTTTTTTCTGAGAAGCGCTCATCGTATGTTTTCACGGCTGCGACGGCATGCAGATAGCAATACGTAAACTCAACGGCTTCGGCGGCGGCGGCAACGGTCGTGCGGTCGGCGGCGAGGAAGCAGGCAATGGCGGCGGCCAAAGCGCAACCGCTGCCGTGGTAGCGTCCCGGCAGACGCTTACAAGCGATAGGCAGCGGGCTTTGGCGGCGGCGATAGAGTTTGTGTGTCAGCGTGTCGGCGCTTTTTTCTTCGCCGGTGATCAGCGCCGCTTCGCATCCTTGTGTCAACATCTCGCTCGCTATATCGCCCGCATCCGCGGCATCCGGGACGAGTCGTTGCGCTTCGGCGAGGTTGGGTGTTGCGATTGTCGCAAGCGGCAGCAGGCGATCAAACAACGCGGCGATCGTCGCATCATCGCAAAATTGATAACCGTTGCCGGAGCGGATAACCGGGTCCAGCACCACGCGCATATCGGGATGCACACAGAGCTTGTCATGCAATTTGTCGGCGAGGATATCGATTAATCCGCTGTCCGGAATCAGCCCGATCTTGAGCGCATCGATTTCATAGCTTGTCATCAGCGTGTCGAGTTGGCTTGCAAACAATGCCGGATCGACCGGCGCACATTGCTCGACGACACATTCGTTTTGCACCGTGTGGCAACTTAAGGCCCCGAGTATCCGGCAGTTTAGCGAAACAGCGACTCGGGCATCGGCAATCAGTCCGGCGCCGCCGCCGGGGTCAAGCCCCGATACAAACAAAATGGTTGGCTGAGAATTTTCCATTGCCGCAAATGGTCATTATAATATCTCTTTTCATACTTGAATGGTTTATGCATATGGAATACAAGCGATATATATGCGTCGTGTGCGGATGGACATATGACGAAGAAAAGGGCGCGCCGGAAGACGGCATCGCGCCCGGCACAAAGTGGGAAGATGTTCCGCCCGGCTGGAGTTGCCCCGACTGCGGCGCTTCAAAGGACGACTTTGAGATGGCAGAGATATGAGCGCCTTGGTGTCGCGGGGGAGCGTCCGATGTCTGTCTTAGTCTGCGGTTCGGTCGCATACGATAACATTATGGTCTTTGACGACCGTTTCAAAAATCATATCCTGCCCGATCAGATTCACATCCTGAATGTCTCCTTTCTGGTTCCCAAGATGCGTCAACAGTATGGCGGTTGCGCCGGTAACATCGTCTATGGCCTGAGTTTGCTTGGTTGCGAAGCGCATGCGATGGCGACGGTCGGCAAAGATTTTTCCGCCTATGCGCGGTGGTTGGAGAGCAGGGGTATCAGCCGCAAGTATTTGCGTGTCATTGAAGACGAGCATACCGCGCAGGCATTCATCATTACCGATCTGGACGATAACCAGATCATCGCTTTTCATCCCGGCGCGATGAACCGTTGCCACGTCAACACGGTGCCAAAGGATGCCGCTATCCGCATCGGGCTGATTTCGCCCGAGGGCCGGGAGGGGATGCTCGCCCACGCCGAACAGTTTGCCGAAGCGGGGGTTCCGATTTTCTTTGATCCGGGGCAGGGCTTGTCGATGTTTGACGGCGCGGAACTGAATACATTTATCGACAGGGCCGATTGGATCGCTTGCAATGATTACGAGGCGCGGATTCTTTGCGAGCGCACCGGCGAAACATTAGAGCGGTTGGCCAAGAGGGTGCGCGCCTTGATCGTCACATTGGGCGGCAAGGGCTCCAGAATCTATCATGCCGGCGGTGTGGCGGAAATACCCGTGGCACAGCCGGAGGCGATTCGTGATCCGACCGGTTGCGGCGATGCCTATCGCGCCGGCTTGATCTATGGTCTTGCCAATGACATCGATTGGGAGACGACCGGGCGCATCGCCTCGTTGATGGGGGCTTTCAAAGTCGAATGTTCCGGCGGGCAGGGCTATCGCTTTGCCGTTGCCGAATTCGGCGAGCGTTATGAGAAGGCCTTCAAGCGTTCGCTCGGCATCAGTCTGTAAGCTATGGAACGGAAATCATCCGCCAATCATATCGCGCGGCTTCTTTGACCAATCGCGCATCGCCGTTTACCACAACCGCATTATCGGCCCACTTGAGTGTCGCGAGGTCGTTGATGGAGTCGCTGTAAAACCAACTTTGGTCGTAGTTCGGTTTGTGCTCTTTTAACCATTGCTCAAGCCGTCGCAGTTTGCCTTCCGCAAAGCACGGGATGCCCGTTACCCGGCCGCTGAATTTGCCGCCGCTGTCGGTCTCGGCTTGGGTCGCGATGACGTGTTCGATGTCAAACAATCGGGCGATGGGTTTGACCAGAAAATCAATCGTGGAACTGATGACGATGACATGATCGCCTTTGTCCGTGTGGGCGGCGACCAATTGCTTTGCTTGGGGCGTGACCATCGGCAGGATTTTCGTGTCTATGAAAGCCCGCCGCCATGACAGCAACCGCTGTGTGTCGTTTTCCGCAAGCGCCTTGAGCACAAACCGGAGATAGGCGTTGATATCCAAGCGCGCGGCGCAATAGTCGGCGTAGAACCGCTGATTCTCTTGTTTGTATTGCGCGGCGTCCGTCGCGCCGATTTCGCACAGGTAGTTGCCCCACTCATAATCGCTGTCGCCGGCGAGCAGGGTGTTGTCAAGGTCAAAGAGGGCCAAATCCATATCTGTCTCTCGCGGTCAGCGGGTTTGTCGGGCGCGGCTTGTTCTCAAAAGGGTCGCAACACCGCCAGCCAGATGATGACGATCAATGCGACAGTCGGTATTTCATTAAACCATCGATACCACACATGGCTGTGCGTATTGGCATCGTTGTCAAATGCTCTGAGCAATGACAAACACCAAATGTGAAATGCCGCCAACAGAGCGATGACGAACAGTTTTATGCCCAGCCACACGGGCATCCCGATCCCCCATGTCGGCGATAGCATACAGAGCCCGAAGACGATGGTCAGGATCGCGCCCGGAGTCATGATGCCCCAAAACAGTTTTCGTTCCATGATCTTGAAACGCGCATTGCCTTCGGCATCGGCAGTCTGGGCGTGGTAGACAAACAGGCGCGGCAAGTAGAACAGGCCCGCAAACCAAGCGACCATGAACATCAGATGCAAGGCTTTGAGCCAGAGAAATATGGAATCCCGCATATTGAAATAAAGATTTTGTGCCGAACCCATAGTATGTCCGAAGCCGGCATTTTGTCAAAACCAACTTGAGGGTAAACTATTCGGTTATGATTTCTGCAACAATAGTGGGGGGCACCGGCTATACGGGCGCCGAGTTGATTCGTTTGTTATTAGCGCACCCGCGGGTTGCGTTAAAGCGCGTTGTCTCCAAAAGTTGCGGCGGCAAGAGGATCGGGGAAGTATTGCCCCATCTGGCCGCCCGCACCGATATGGTTTTCAGCGCTGATATCGGCAACCCTGCGGATAGCGACATCGTGTTTTTTGCGACCCCTAACGGCGCCGCTATGACCCAAGCCGAGTCTCTCCTTGACGCGGGCGCGCGGGTGATTGATCTCGCCGCCGATTTCAGGTTGGCCGATGCGGCGCAGTGGAAAGAATGGTATGGCACCGAGCATAGTTGTCCGCAACTGCTGGCGCGGGCTGTTTACGGGCTTCCGGAATATTACCGCGAGCAAATCAAGCGGGCGCAGTTAATCGCCAACCCGGGCTGTTATCCGACTACGGTCATCCTCGGCTTCGGGCCGTTGCTCAAAGCAAAGCTTATTGAAACAAATTGCTTGATTGCGGATTGCAAGTCCGGTATCAGCGGCGCCGGGCGCAGCGCTGTTACCGAGTTGTCGTATGCCGAATGCAGCGAGAATTTCAGAGCATATAAAGCGGATGCGCACCGTCATTGGCCCGAAATCAAGAATCAGTTAGAGCGGGTCGCAGGCCCCGCAGATCTCTCGTTTACGCCGCATCTGCTGCCGATTATCAGGGGAATGTACTCAAGTTTGCATTTCAAAACCGCCGCGTCGCGGGACACGTTACAAGATTGTTTTGAGCGGGCGTATCAAGACGAACCGTTTGTCAAAGTGATGAGCGAGGGGATGATTCCGCAAACTCGGTTTGTCAACGGCAGCAACTATTGCCTTATTTCGGCACACAAACAACGCGGCAGCGGCTTCGCAAAGGTATTGGTCGCTATCGATAATCTGATGAAGGGCGCTGCGGGGCAGGCGGTGCAGAATATGAATTTAATGTGCGCGCTGGATGAGCGCATGGGGCTGGAAGCGATTCCCGTTCTGCCTTGATTGTTTGCGCATGCGAACAGGGACTCTCTATAAATTCTTCTATTCGATACGCTTGAGCATATTTTACTTGAGCAAACACAAGTGGGTCGTCGCCGGTTTGGCAGGCGGGCTGTTTGTGTTGTGGGGCGCGATGTTCTATCTGTTCGGTCAGGCGAGCGTGCGTCATCAGATACGGCTGATCTATGCCGATACGATCGGCTTGTCTCAGAGCGGCGCCGACAGCCATGACGTTATCGCGCATATCAAGATGATTGCGACCCAAGCCAAAGTGGCCGAGGAGACGATCAAGGGGTTGCGCGAGACCTTGGCGAGCAAGGAACACGATGTCTCCGAACTGCGGGAACAGATTTATTTCTATCGCGCTATCGTCGCGCCGGAAGAGACAGACAAAGAGCTATCCGTCCTGTCGGTGCGGCTCGGCTATCCCGCGGAAGACGGAAAATTTCCGTTTGAACTCGTGTTACGCAAGACCGATAGCCCCGATACTCTGGCAAAAGGGCGCGTAAAAATCACGTTGCTCGATGGGGACGGCGAGGCGTCCCGGCGTTTGCCGATGAAGTCGTTCTATCAGGGGGACGAACGCTTTTCTTTCAAGTATTTCCAACAGTTGCGCGGCAAAATTATGGTGCCGGACGGTTTTTCTCCGGTCAGGGTTGAGGCGGTCGTGTTGTCGGCCGGGCGGAGCGAGATAAAAAAACTCTGGTATTGGGGCGATCTGCTGAGCGGAGTGCACGCCTATTAACTGTCGCGCTGTCAGATAGGCAGAAAAATGCTCGCCGCGCCGCGCAAGGTTTTGTTGATGACCCGATTGGTGCGGTCAGAGACGACAAGCGCGATGAGTTCTTGTATCGCCGTCGCTTTGTCGATCAATGTATAGACTCCGTTGGGGTTGCTTTCGTCATCGGCAATGATCGGGTTGCTTCCGCCTTGCTTGAGCAGCGCGCGGCGGAGGGCCTGCAGATTGACGCTGCTGTCGTATATTTTTTGCGGATCAAGCGAGTCAAAGAAGTAGAACTCTTTTTGGTTGTTGTAAGAATTGTCGATCATGCTGGTCACGCCGAGCATCAACGCGAATACTCTGTCGCCGCGGTAGCGGCGATTGAATGCCAATTTGATCGCTTCAATTCCCTGTCTGTTATGAAGCTCTGCGTAAGCGATCGCGGCGGGATATTCCATAATCTGCGTCACCCGTGTCTGCAAATCCATGTGGCTCACTTTTTTCAATTCCCGGGGATTCAAGCGATACAATTCCAAGGTCAGTTGCAACAGTTGGTTATTCAGATTTGCCAGCGCGATCTCCGCTACGGTATCAATATTGGTCTTGGCAATATTGCCTGCCGGACTTCCGACCGAGTTACAAGCGGTCGTCAAGGCGGCTATGACCGTGACAAGACATAAGAAAAAGGCTTTAATCCGCATGACAGGCCTATTATAATGAAAATTGTTCAACTATTTTTTTTTCTGATGAAAGCATTGGTATTAGTCGCCCACGGCAGCCGCTTGGATGCCGCCAACCGAGAGATCGTCCGTTTGCTCGGGCCGTTGCGGGACAAAGCGGGAGACGACTTTGATCGCGTCATGGCGGCCTTTTTGGAACTCGCCGAGCCCTCCATACCGAATGCGATTCAGCAGTGCGTTGATAACGGCGCCAAAGAGATTATCTTGTTGCCGTATTTTCTGGCCAGCGGAAAGCATGTGACGAGCGATATCCCGGCGGCGGCGGATAAAAAGCGCGCGCAATATCCGCATGTCAATATTCGCTTGCTCGATTATTTCGGCAAATCGCCGCAGATGACCGACATGCTTTTGAGCCACCTGTATAACCGAAGCATATGAGCAAACCGGAGCGGTCACGCGATATTTCTCCGGTCAGGCGCCGGTTGCTTTTGCTGTCCGGTCATATCTGCGCCGGCTTGGGCGCAGTCGCCTTGATTCTGCCGATTATTCCGACTTCCCCCTTCCTGATTCTGGCGGCCGCTTGTTATGCGCGCTCATCGGAAAAGTTTTATAATATGCTGATAAAAAACAAATACTTCGGCGCTGATATTCTGCGTTGGGAAAGAGAGCGGTGTATGAGAAAACAGGTTAAACTGCGCGCCATGCTGTTGATAGCGGTCGTTTTTTCAATCAGCGCGTTTTTGTTTTTGCAAGCGGGCGTTGCTCGCGCCCTGATGCTTTCTACGGGGCTGCTTATCATCATTTTTTTATATTCTGTGCCGACTTGTCATCATGACCCAAGCTAAAACTTCCCCGATACCTCCGGCGACCAAGTTTATTCGTCTGAGCGGCGATTACGGCACCAGCCAGTTTATTATGCGCAAGGGCGGAGCGCTGCCCGAGGTGGTCATCGCGTATGAGACCTGGGGCCGGTTATCGCCTAATCAGGATAATGTCGTATTGATATTTACCGGGCTCTCGCCGTCGGCGCACGCGGCGTCATCGCGGCAAGACCCAAGCGCCGGTTGGTGGGAAATGATGATAGGTCCCGGCAAAGCCATTGATACCGACCGGTTTTATGTCGTGTGCGTTAATTCTTTGGGCAGTTGCTTTGGTTCCACTTCGCCGGGCTCTATCAACCCGCAGACCGGCAAACCGTATAACCTGTCTTTTCCCGAGTTGACGATAGAAGATATCGCCAAAGCCGGCCACCACGCGCTCAACGATCTCGGAATTACCCATCTGTTTGCGGTGGTCGGGGGTTCTATGGGCGGCATGAGCGCGCTCGCGTATGCGCTGCAATACCCCGCGGAAGTCGATTATCTCGTATGCATTTCGGCGGCATCGAGAGCGCTGGCGTTTACCATCGCCATACGTTCTTTGCAACGCGAAATGATTCGCTGCGATCCGCTTTGGAAGAACGGAGATTATTGCGGCGATGAGGAACCTTATTGCGGCATGATTTTGGCGCGCAAACTGGGGCTGATGTCTTATCGCGCGGCCAACGAATGGCGCGATCGCTTTGACCGGCGGCGTGTCGCGGCCGAGAGACGCAGCGGCAACCCGTTCGCGATGGAATTTGAAATTGAGTCTTATTTGGATTACAACGCAAAGAAATTTGTTTATTCGTTCGATGCGAATAGCTACCTCTATTTGTCGCGCGCGCTGGATTTGTTTGATGTGGCCGACCACGGCGGCTCTATCAATGCCGGTCTCGCGCGGATCCACGCCAAGCGCTCGCTGTTGATTGGGGTGAAGACCGATATATTATTTCCCGTCTATCAGCAGGCCGAACTTGCCAACGGGCTGAAGAAAGCGGGGCGGGAAGTCATCTATAAGGAACTGGATTCTATCTATGGTCACGATTCTTTTTTAATCGATGAAGAGCGCTTTTCGCCGGCGGTCGGCGCGTTTTTATCTCAGGCGTTTGCGGAGGAGAGCGGTTGATCGCTCAGCGCTTGTCTATCGGGACATAGTTTCTTTCGTGCTCGCCCGTGTACAGTTGGCGCGGCCGTCCGATACGCGCATATTTGTCGGACATCATCTCATTCCAGTGGCTGATCCAGCCGCACACGCGTGACAGCGCAAAGATAGCGGTGAACATCTCGCTTGGCAGATTCATCACTTTGAAGATGATACCGGAGTAGAAATCCACATTCGGGTAGAGCTTGCGGGCGATAAAGTATTCGTCTTCCAGCGCAAACTTCTCAAGTGAGATCGCCGTCTCCAGCAGGTCTTTGTTCGGGTTGTCGGGCTCCAATTCCCGCAGCAAATCGTGACACGCTTGATGAATGATCTTGGCCCTCGGGTCATAATTCTTGTAGATTCTGTGACCGAAGCCCATCAATCTGAAATGGTCGTCTTTGTCTTTGGCGCGCTCTATGTAGTGTGTCACCGACTTCCCCGAATCAACGATCGAGCTCAGCATATTGATAACCGCTTCATTGGCGCCGCCGTGCGCCGGTCCCCATAGCGATGTGACACCCGCTGCCAGCGCCGCATAGGGGTTGGTCTCGGTGCTGCCGCTTAGGCGAACGGTCGAGGTCGATGCATTTTGCTCGTGGTCGGCGTGCAGGATCAAAATGAGATCCAACGCTTTTGTGACTTTTTGCTTAAACCGGGGGTTGGCATCGAGGCGGTCAAAGCTCATCTGTAAGAAATTATCCGCATACGACAGTTCGGGTTGCGGCTGTTTGAAGGTTTGGCCCGAGTGGTAGCGGAATATCCAGGCGATAAGGATTGCCGTCTTGGCAATCACACGGTGCGCTGCCAACTCGCGATCGGCGGGGTTATGGATGTCGACTGCTTCCTGATACAAGGCCGATAAATATGTCAGTCCGGCCATCAACAGAGCCATCGGATGGTGCGACCGATCGAAACCGCTCAACAGACGTTCAATCGCTTTTTGATCCAAGGTCGCTTGTTCTCGCAGCGACCGTATGAAACGTTCCAACTGATCGGATTCCGGCAGTTCGCCGTAAAAGAGCAGATAGCAGACTTCTTCAAAGTTGCTGTGCTCGGCAAGTTGCTCGACCGGATAACCGCGATATTTCAGTTCTCCTTTTTCGCCGTTGATGTAAGTGATTTTGCTCTCGCAACTGGCGGTCGAGACAAAACCCGGGTCAAAGGTAAAGTATCCCGTTTCTTTGTGCATGGAGCGAATGTCCACAATATCCGCTCCTTCCGTCGATTGCATAACGGGCAGGGCGATGTCCTTCCCGGTTTCGGGAATAGTTAACTTAACCTGTTTGCCAGTTTCTTTTTTCACTTGCCGGGTTTGTATTGCTGTTATACTAATGCCGCTGTTCGGCGTTGGGGCGAGCAATTATAGCAGACTTTGGTTGCTATGGGCATTGAGCCGTATTCGGCATCTGCGCCCTGTGATTGACCCGTATTGTGGACAGCCCGTTATATATTGTTATAATCAGGAACCGTTACAACGATAACTAAAGATAAACTTGATTCTACAAACTCATGTCTTGGAACCAGTCTGACAAGAACCGACAAAATTCATGGAATCGCTCATCGGATGAGCAGCCGCCGGATTTGACCGAATTATTTAAAAAGATGTCCGGCGGCTTTGCCGGCGGCAAAGGCTCTATGTTCGGTTCTTTTAATCCGCTCTTCTTGCTGATTATCTTGCTGGCGCTGTGGGGGCTTTCCGGCATCTATATCATCACCGAAGGAAAGCGCGGAGTCGAGTTGCGCTTCGGCGCGTACTCGGAGACCACGTTGCCGGGGCCGCACTGGCATATCCCGTACCCGATCGAGTCGGTTGAAAAAGTCGATGTGGACAGAATTCGCTCGGCTCAGAATAAGTCATCCATGCTGACGCAGGATGAGAATATCGTAGAGGTTGAGTTGGCGGTACAGTATCGGGTCAAGGATGCGGCCGATTACCTGTTCAATATCCGCTTCCCCGACACAGAAGGGGCGGTCAATCAGGCGCAGGGGACCTTGTTTCAGGTGATGGAGAGCGCATTGCGCGAAGTGGTCGGCAAAAGCAAGATGGACTTTATTTTGGGCGAGGGACGCGCTGAGATTGCGGCGAATATCAAAAGCACGATGACCGATATTCTTGACAGTTACAAGTCCGGCATGGAGGTGGTCACCGTGAACCTGCAGCAGTCGCAGCCGCCCGAAGCGGTGCAGGGCGCGTTTGCCGATGCGATCAAGGCGCGCGAAGATCAGGTGCGATTTGTGAACGAAGCCGAAGCGTATGCCAACGGCGTATTGCCGAAGGCGCGCGGCGATGCGGCAAGGATGATTCAGGCGGCCAATGCTTATTACGACAGGGTCGTGAATAACTCGTTAGGCGAGGCGGACCGCTTTTCGCAACTGTATGAAGAGTATCGCAAGATGCCGGATATCACACGCCGTCGGCTCTACATCGAAGCGGTAGAATCTGTGTTATCGCGCACCAACAAAGTGATAGTGGATGTGGACGAAGGCAGCAATGTGTTTTATCTGCCGCTGGACCGCATCATAAAGGATGCCGGCAAGCGGCGCACGATGGGCGAAGACGGAGATTATCCGGATATTGACAGCAATAATACCGACACCGGCAGCGGCTTGAAGGATAAATTGACGGGCAACCAGAAGCGCAGCGGCAGATTTTCACGGGGGAGCAATGCGAACTAAAGCGCCTATTATTATTCTGGTCGTCCTGCTGCTGATTGCTTACAACTCGGTGTTCATCATCGATCAGCGGGAGAGAATCCTGCTGTTTAGGCTCGGCGAAGTCATCAATGCGGATTTGGCTCCCGGTCTGCACTTCAAATACCCGGTGGTCAATAATATTCAGCGCTTTGACTCGCGAATATCCACGTTGAACGCCCGCCCCGAGAGCTTTTTGACGGTGGAGAAAAAGAACGTAACGGTCGACTTTTTTGTGCAATGGCGGATACGCGATGTCGCCCAATATTATCGGGCGACCCGCGGCGACCCGCGTAATGCGGAGAACCGTCTGTCGCAAATCATGAAAGACGGCTTGCGTAACGAGTTTGGCAAACGCACGATCAAACAAGCGGTTTCCGGCGAGCGCAGCGAGATTATGGATATTTTGCGCGTCAGGACGAATTCGCTTGCCGAGGATTTGGGGGTTGAAATCGTCGATGTAAGAGTCAGCCGCATAGACCTTCCCGATGATGTCAGCGGCGCGGTATACGGGCGCATGAGGACCGAGCGGAATCGTGTCGCGCGCGAGTTGCGGGCAAAAGGGATGGAAGATGCCGAGAAGATTCGCGCCAAGGCTGATCGCGACCGGGTCGCCATTATCGCCGAAGCATATAAGGACTCGGAGATCAAACGAGGGGAGGGGGATGCGATTGCGGCAAAGACCTATGCGGAGGCATATAAGCAAGATTCCGAGTTCTATTCTTTCTTACGCAGCATAGAGGCTTATAAGAGGGCATTTGATAATTACGATACCTTTGTTCTTGAGCCCGATTCCGAATTCTTTAATTATTTCAATTCAGAAAAGCCGGGTGAATAAGCGCCAAAGACTCTCGGGTCTTTCCGAGTGACCGACTGACGCCCCGTCCCGCAAGTTCCGCCTATGAGATGGATTGACTTTATAACCGCCGTGGGTCTGCTGATGGTTATAGAAGGGATATTGCCGTTTTTGAGTCCCGATAAGATGCGCGCATGCAGCAAGGTTGTTTCCGGCATGTCCGACCGCGCTTTGCGCGTGATGGGCGCGGTTCTGATGGCGGCGGGGATATTGGTCATTTATCTTGTATGACGGCGGCATAAAACAAATGGACGAATTTGACAAATGGTTATTGCCGGAAGGCATCGACGAAGTCTTGCCGCAAGAAGCGATTCGGCTCGAAGGCATTCGTCGTCGTATCTTGGATTTGTTCGCAAGTTGGGGCTACCGGATTATCATCTCGCCGTTAGCCGAGCACCTGGAGTCATTCTTGCTCGATGACAAGGATGACTTGCAAATACAGACCTTCAAATTGACCGATCAGTTGAGCGGCAGAATGCTCGGTGTGCGTCCCGACATGACGCCGCAAATCGCGCGTATGGACGCGCATTCTCTGCGCGAAAACAGCATCAACCGCCTTTGTTATGTCGGGCAAACGCTCAATACGCGACCATCGGGCGCCGGACAGTCGCGCTCGCCGTTGCAGATTGGCGCCGAAATATACGGCCACAAGGGGGTCGGCAGCAATGCCGAGGCGTTGCGTCTGATGATTGAAATGTTTCGCGCGCTTGAGGTCGAAGACGCGCACATCGTATTGGGACATGTCGGGATTTATTCCGCGCTGACAGAGAGAGCGGCTCTCGATGCGAGGCAACGCCAAAGGTTGACCGATTTGATGCGCACGAAGTCCAAGAAAGAGGCACAGAGTTACCTCGCGGCCTGTGAGATATCCCAAGAGAACCGCCGGCTGTTGGTTGACTTGATAGATTTTTACGGCGAGTTGTCGCTGTTGCCCGAAGCGAGACGGCGATATGCCGGCATTGCGCCGGCCATCGACATGTCGCTTGACGAGATTGACCTCACCGCAAAGATGATTGCGTCCGACGGCATAACCGTGCACTGCGATTTCTTGGAAGCGCCCGGCTATCACTACGAGGACGGCTTGGTGTTTGCCGCATTCACATCCGGTATCGGACAGGAAATAGCCCGCGGCGGGCGTTATGACGGCATCGGCAAGGTCTTCGGACGCGCGCGTCCGGGTATCGGTTTCAGCAGCGATTTGAAATTGCTTGCTAGGGTCGCCGGCGGCGACAAAGGGTCGGCGGGCAATGAGACATTGGTTTATGCGCCGCTCGATGCCGATGCGAATTTGGCGGCAAAGATTTCTCACATGCGGCGATCGGGCGAGCGTGTCATTATTCAATTGGATGACGATGATCGGCCCGATAAGCACGGTTGCACCCATATTCTTTGTCAAGAAAACGGCGGCTGGCGCGTCAAAGCATTATGAGCAGTATTGCTATTGTCGGCTTGCAATGGGGGGACGAAGGCAAGGGGAAGATTGTCGATCTCCTGTCTGACAAAACCGATGCCGTCGCGCGTTTTCAAGGCGGTCATAATGCCGGGCACACGATCATAGTCAACGGTCAGAAGCAAGTATTGCACCTCATTCCGTCGGGTGTCTTGCGTCCGAACGCAGAGTGCCTGATCGGCAGCGGGGTGGTTCTGTCTATTCCGGCGCTGATAGAAGAGATTGATTCGCTCGCGCAATGCGGCATTGATATCGTTCCGCGCCTTAAAATTTCTCCGCTCTGTCCGCTGATTTTTACGAGTCATTGCCAGTTAGACGCAATCAACGAAACGATGCTATGCGGTCGCGCTATCGGCACGACGGGCAGGGGGATTGGCCCGGCTTATGAGGATCAAGTCGGGCGCCGCGCATTGCGCTTGCACGAGTTGCGCAATCCCGACGCATTTTCCGACAGGATCCAAGAACTATTCAAACGCCATAATTTGATTCTTGAAGAGTGCGGTCACGCCGCGATGGACTGGCACCCCGATTATGACTTTGCTATGCAGAATCGGGATTTGCTGATACGGATGATGTGCCCGATAACGGACAGACTCAAGCAGCTTCAAGGCGAGGGAAAAAACATACTATTTGAGGGGGCGCAAGGCGCGATGTTAGATGTGGATCACGGCACCTACCCTTACGTCACGTCATCGCATACGCTTGCCGGGCACATCGCTTGCGGCGCCGGCTTCCCGGTGCGTTCGTTGCGGCACATTGTCGGTATCTGCAAAGCGTATACGACACGCGTTGGCAACGGCCCTTTCCCGACCGAAGAGCGGGGCGCCACAGGCGAGCATTTGGCACAGCGCGGCAACGAGTTTGGCGCGACGACCGGCCGTCTTCGCCGCTGTGGCTGGCTGGATTTGGCCATGTTGCGCAAGATGGCATGGCTCAATGATGCGGATACTTTGTGCCTTACGAAACTGGATGTTTTGACCGGACTGGATCGTGTGCGTGTGTGCAAATCCTACAAAGACGAGTCGCTGCCGTTTGCCGAGTGTGAGCCGGAGTATATTGAATTTGACGGCTGGAGCGAAGCGCTATCGGGCATCGATCAATACGACGGCTTGCCGCTTGCGGTGCGCAAGTATATCGAATATATCGAGCGCGAAGTCGGCGTATCGGTCGCGGTCATCTCTACCGGGCCGGGCCGCGAAGAAAACATTATCCGCTCGAATATTTTTTAGGCCACGCGGTCGGCGGACGGCTTGCCGTCAAGCCGCGCGCGGAGGTTCTCAAGCGCTCGCCTGCCCATGGCAATACGGGTTTCTTCGGATGCGTTGCCCAAGCATATCGAATATATCGAGCGCGAAGTCGGCGTATCGGTCGCGGTCATCTCTGCCGGGCCGCGAAGAAAACATTATCCGCTCGAATATTTTTTAGGCCACGCGGTCGGCGGGCGGCTTGCCGTCAAGCCGCGCGCGGAGGTTCTCAAGCGCTCGCCTGCCCATGGCAATACGGGTTTCTTCGGATGCGCTGCCCAAGCATATTGAATATATCGAGCGCGAAGTCGGCGTATCGGTCGCGGTCATCTCTGCCGGGCCGCGAAGAAAACATTATCCGCTCGAATATTTTTTAGGCCACGCGGTCGGCGGACGGCTTGCCGTCAAGCCGCGCGCGGAGGTTCTCAAGCGCTCGCCTGCCCATGGCAATACGGGTTTCTTCGGATGCGCTGCCTAAGCATATCGAATATATCGAGCGCGAAGTCGGCGTATCGGTCGCGGTCATCTCTGCCGGGCCGCGAAGAAAACATTATCCGTTCGGATATCTTTTAGGCCACGCGGTCGGCGGGCGGCTTGCCGTCAAGCCGCGCGCGGAGGTTCTCAAGCGCTCGCCTGCCCATGGCAATACGGGTTTCTTCGGATGCGCTCCCAAGCATATCGAATATATCGAGCGCGAAGTCGGCGTATCGGTCGCGGGCATCTCTGCCGGGCCGGGCCGCGAAGAAAACATTATCCGTTCGGATATCTTTTAGGCCACGCGGTCGGCGGGCGGCTTGCCGTCAAGCCACGCGCGGAGGTTCTCAAGCGCTCGCCTGCCCATGGCAATACGGGTTTCTTCGGATGCGCTGCCCAAGTGCGGCAACAAAACGACATTTTCAAGTTCAAGGAAGCCGGGGTTCAGTCGCGGCTCGTTTTCATAGACATCGAGCCCGGCGCCGCGAATGACGCCGGTTTTTAACGCCGTAATCAAAGCATCGTTGTTTATGACATCGCCGCGCGCGGTATTAATCAGATACGCGCCGGCTTTCATACAAGCGAGCTGCGGTTCGCCGATCAAATGGTATGTTTCCTTGCCGCCGGGACAATGGATAGAAACAAAGTCCGATGTCTGTAACAACTCTTCCAGCCTATCGCAACGCTTTGCGTCGACCGCTTTCACCGCATCCTCCGGAACATCATAGGGGTTATAGAACGCAATATTCATGTCAAAGCCGAAGCGCGCTTTGCGCGCCATTGCGTATGCAATCCGTCCGAAGCCTATCAACCCCAGCGTTTTCCCCGTAACTTTGGTACCGACCATATGGGTAGGGCGCCAACCCGTCCATTCGCCGTTGCGCAGATGACGTTCTCCTTCGCCCGCGCGGCGCGCGATCATCATCATCAACGTCATCGCGATATCGGCGGTGCAGTCGGTCAACACTTCGGGCGTATTCGTGACGACGAGCTCGGCCTTCTTAGCCGCGTCCAGATCGATGTGATTGAAGCCGACGCCGAAGTTGCCGAGGAAGCGGCAACGCATGTTATCGATGCCGAGTGTTTCGGCATCTATCGGATCGGTCACAGTAGGGAGCACGCAATCCGCTTCCCGCAACGCGGCTTGCAATTCCTCCTTTGTCATAGGGCGGTCGGCCGTATTTAAAGACACATCGCCGCACATCTCCCGCAGTTCTTTTTCCACCGTCTCCGGCCACTTGCGCGTGACGATGATGCGTTGTTCGTTTTTGCTCATAAGATATATCCCCGTTTTGATTTTATAGTTTTCCAAGCGCTTGCGCCATCGTTGAGCCGAGCTCCGATGGCGTCGCGGCTATCGTCACACCGGCATCCTTGAGTATTTCCGCTTTCTCGGCGGCGCTTTCGCCTTTGCCGCTGACAATCGCTCCGGCGTGTCCCATACGGCGTCCTTTGGGCGCCGTTAATCCGGCGATATAACTGACCACCGGTTTTTCCATATGTTGCTTTATGAACTCGGCCGCTTCGGCTTCTTGAGGGCCTCCGATCTCGCCGATCATCATCACCGCTTTGGTTTCGGAATCGCCTTCAAATAACTCGAGTATATCGCGGTGGGAGCTGCCGTTAATCGGGTCTCCGCCGATGCCGACGCTGGTTGTAATACCGATGCCGGCGTCTTTCATCTGCGATGCCGCTTCGTAGCCGAGTGTCCCCGATCGGGCGACTACCCCGACATCGCCGGGCATATAGATGTGCCCCGGCATAATCCCGAGCATCGCCTTGCCGGGGCTGATTGTGCCGGCGCAGTTCGGCCCGGTCAATACCATCTTATTCTCCCGCTTATAGCGCCGCATAAAGCGTTTCACACGCATCATATCGAGCGCCGGAATGCCGTCGGTGATAGAAACACAATAAGAAATCCCGGCATCGGCGGCTTCCATAATGGAGTCGCCCGCGGCGGGCGGCGGGACGAAGACGATGCTCGCCTCCGCGCCGGTGCGCTCAATGGCTTCCTTGACGGTATTAAATACCGGCTTGCCAAGATGCGTCATGCCGCCTTTGCCCGGCGTGACGCCGCCGACGATATTGGTGCCATACTCTATCATCTCTTGCGCATGGAAAGTGCCGATGCGTCCGGTGAACCCTTGGACGATAACTTTGGTTTTTTCGTTTAATAAAATTGCCATAATGTCTGCCTGTCTGCTTGCTTGGGTTTATTTCTGTGCTAAGGCGACCACCTGTTCGGCGGCCTCGCCGAGGGTGTTTGCCGAGACGATGGGCAGGTCGCTTTCTTCAAGCATCTTGCGGCCTTCTTCCACATTGGTGCCGGAGAGCCTGACGACCAGCGGCACTTTCAAGTCCAGCGAGCGCACCGCTTTGATCACCCCTTCGGCAATCCAGTCGCAGCGGTTGATGCCCGCATAGATATTCACCAGCATCGCCTTCACGTTGCTGTCTTCCAGCACGAGCTCAAACGCTTTTGCCACCCTTTCGGGCGATGCGCCGCCGCCGATATCCAGGAAGTTAGCCGGATCGCCGCCGGCGTGTTTGATCATGTCCATCGTCGCCATCGCCAGTCCGGCGCCGTTGATCATGCAACCGATATTTCCGTCCAAGCCGACATAACTCAGGTCGTGATCGGAGGCCCGTGTCTCGCGCGGGTCTTCTTGCGACTTGTCGCGCATTTCGGCGATGTTCGGATGCTTATACAATGCGTTGTCATCGACTTGAATTTTCCCGTCCAAAGCGATCAGCGCATCTTCTTGTTTGGTAATCACAAGCGGATTGATCTCAACCAGACTGGCGTCCGAGTCAATCAATACCCGATAGCAACCGATAAAGGCGCGCATCGCATCTTTGATCAGATGGTTTGGGATATTGAGCCGGAAGGCCAACTCGCGCGCCTGAAAATCTTGCAGTTCAACCGCCGGGTCAATCGGTATGCGGATGACGGACTCGGGGCAGGTTGCCGCAACTTCTTCAATCGCCATGCCGCCCTCGGAAGATGCGACGACCGTGATCTGCTCGCTGGCCCGATCCAGCACCATCGCAAGATATATCTCGCGCCCGATGTCGGTGCCGGCCTCTACATATACTTTCTCAACGATCTTGCCTTGCGGGCCGGTTTGAACCGTGACCAGTCTGGTTCCGATCAACTCATTGGTCGCTTTTGCGATTTCTTCTTCGTTGGCGCACACCTTGACCCCTCCGGCTTTGCCTCTCGCGCCGGAGTGTACCTGCGCTTTGACAACGCAGGTCGGGGTGCCGATTTCGTTGTAATAACGAACCGCTTGGTCGGGGCTGTACGCGAGCTTGCCGGGGCTGATATTGATGCCGTAGTTGCTCAGTATCTCTTTGGCCTGATACTCATGAATATCCATCTGTCTCCCTCCGTAACAGTGTTCAGGACTTCTTGCGCGCGTCGATCGCCTCGGCGATACGGACGATGTTTTGTGCCATCCTGGCCGATGCGGCATCGATCATCTTGCCATCCAAAGACGCGGCGCCGCGATTTTCACGCGCCGCCTTATCCAACTCCGCAAGAATCCGCTTGGCTTTTGCGGTTTCCTCGGCTGGCGGCGAAAACACCTCGTTTGCGAGCGCAATCTGCGCCGGATGAATCGCCCATTTCCCCTCGATGCCGAGCGTGGCCGCGCGCTTCGCCGAAAGCGTATATCCTTCCGCGTCCCTGAAATCGCCGAACGGCCCGTCGATCGGGCGCAAACCATAGGCGCGACAGGCGACTGTCATGCGTGTGAGCGCCGCATGCCACTGGTCGCCCGGATAATCCGGGTTCAAGCCGCCGATGCCGGTGGTACGGGCGCGATTGCTCGCGGCATAATCGGCGACCCCGAAGTGCAACGCTTCAAGGCGCGACTTTGAACACATCGCGATCTGTTCCGCGTTGGCCATGCCCAGCGCGGTTTCGATCAGCGCTTCAAGCCCGATGCGGTGTTTGATCTTGCAGGACTCCTCGATTTGCGCGACCATCACTTCCACCGCATAGATATCGGCGGGGACGCCGACTTTCGGAATCAAAATGGTATTGAGGTGCCGCCCCGCTTGTTCGACGACATCCACGACATCGCGATACATATAGTGGGTATCCAAGCCGTTGATGCGCACCGAAACGGTCTTGCCGGCGCCTTTCCAATCAAGGCTGTTCAGCGCTTCGATGATGTTTTTACGCGCTTGCAGTTTGTTATCCGGCGCGACGGCATCTTCAAGGTCAAGGAAAACGTAATCGGCATCGCAAACGAGCGCTTTCTCGATCATACTCGGGCTGGAGCCGGGCACGGCCAACTCGCTGCGCTGAAGGCGATGGGTCGCCGGTTCAAATTGTGTGTAACTCATGTTCTTATGCCTGCCTGTTAACGACGAACGATAGCCGACTTTTTGCCGCTTGCTTTTTTCTTTGCCGCTTTCGGTTTCTCGGTCGTCAGTTTGATTTTCAGCGGCGCCGCGGTTTGCCGGAAGTGCTCGGCTGCCGCCCCGACGCCTTTGCCCATGGCAATCGGCACACCCGCATCGCGCAAAGCCATCTCAGTACCCGCCAATGCGGCCAGAATAGATGTCTCGTTGTGGTCGCCCAAGTGTCCGATTCTAAAGGCTTTGCCCGCCAGTACGGACAGGCCCGCGCCCAAGGAGATATTGTAGCGATGGTAAGCGATGTTGATGACATCGCGCGCATCGCACCCCTTGGGCACATAGATCGCGCTGACGGTATCCGAGCAGAACTTCGGCGCCGCCGCAACCAGCTTCAACTTCCACGCTTTGACCGCGCAACGAACGCCCTCGGCCAAGCGATGATGGCGTTTGAATATATTTGCCAGACCTTCCTCTTCCAGAATAATTTCCAGCGATCGCTTGAGACCGTACAAAAGCGGTATTGAAGGAGTGTAAGGGAAGAAGCCGTCGGCGTTGGCATTGATGTGGTCTTGTATGTCAAGGAAGCAACGGGCGCATTTTGCTCGCTGGCGCGCCCGCAGAGCCTTGGCGCTAAAACCCAACAACGCCATGCCCGCCGGCAACATAAAGCCTTTTTGCGATCCGCTGACGACAACATCGACCTTCCACGCATCCATATTGAAATCAATGCTGGCGACAGAGCTGACCCCGTCAACATAAAGCATCGCCGGATGCTTCGCCTGATCCATCGCTTTGCGCAAGCCGGCGATGTCGCTGGTTACGCCGGTCGCGGTTTCATTGTGGCATACCACAACCCCTTTGATTTCATGCTTTTTGTCCTCCGCAAGCCGTTTCTTAAACTGCGCGACCGGCGCGCCCTCGCCCCACGGCACATCGATCGTTTCGACTTCAAGCCCGATGCGTGTCGCCAAGTCCCACCACAAGTGGCTGAACTGACCAAAGCGCGAGGTCAGGATTTTGTCGCCGGGCGACAGCGTGTTGGCAAGCGCGACTTCCCACCCGGCGGTGCCGGTTGCCGGAAAGATAAACGACCGACCGCTTTTGGTCTTGAAAACCTTGTTTAAATTTTTGAACAAAGGCTTGGTCAGTTTATGGAAGTCGGGACGACGATGGTCCTCTTGAGGCACATTCATCGCGTTTTGGATGCTTGCCGGGACATTCGTCGGTCCCGGCACGAAAAGAAAGTTACGTCCTGGCATAGTCTTTACCCTTAATAAAATTGTTGATTGTTAAATACGTATTTTGTTCTTGCTATGAAGCGCAAATCGGGTCTGATTTGCAACAAGCGCCATATTATACCCGTTTGCTCCCGTTGCGCCAAAGTATGTGTTTTGGCGGCAACCGACCCGCAAAGGGAGCGTGTGGCGGGCGTTATCGCAACGGGCCTTCCAGGAAGAGGCGCAGCCGCAAGCGCAAGCTGCTGGGCACAACACGGGCGGCGGCGGAGCAGAGCATCTCGCTGACCGGCATCGCGTGGCTGTCCATGAAACTTACGCAGACCCTTATGTATTGTCCCACCTGTGCCCGGCCGGGGGTGAATATGGATACGTTGGTGGTGGCGGTGGCGCCGGGGATGGCGGAGTAGTCGCCGTCCTTTGGCGCGCCGGAAGCCGGGGCGGCGGCCTGTTGCCATTGCCACCTCAGGGTAGTTCGGTCTATGCCGTTGGGTTCGGTTATGCCTGCTGTGACGGTAGACAGCCGGGTTCCCTCGGCGTAGGTCGGGTTCTGGTCGGTGATGGCCGGGGCTATGGAGGGGCCGCCAGTGGCAGCGACTTGGGCCTCTGCTACCAGACGAATGTTGATAGCCGCCGCCTGGGCGCTGGTTTTGTTGTCGGTGCCATCGCTGCCATCGTCCACCACATGGAAGTTGAAAGAAGTATAAGTGTCGTCAGGGTCGTCAGGGTCGCTGGGATCCTGGCCCGGTACCGGGTAATAGGTCAGTTCACCAGCGGCCAGTTGGGCCACAGTTATTTCCATTGTGGGAGCATCGGCGGTAGTCAGGGGTGTGCCATCCAAGGCTATGGTGCCGCGGAATGGCACGGATTGCACGATGACAGCAGCCAGCATATCTCCATCGGCGGCATCGGTAAACGGAAAGTCGGTTGCCTTAAATATGTATGGATTGGCGGCATTGGCGTTGACATTCACCGTGAGCGGATTTGTGAGCAAACTTACTGCCTCTGGCTTGTCATTGATGTTGGCCACAGCGGTGGCTATCTGCAGGCATCGCATCTCCGAGTTGGGGGTGGCGGCCATATCCATGAACGATGCGCAGACCTGCAGAAACTTGCCCACCTCATCATCGCCCGGAGTGAAAGCGGCATTGGTCGCATCGGTGATGTCGGTGTAAGTACCGCCATTGGTGTCGGCCGCGCTCCACTGCCAACTGAAAGTGCCCAGGCCATCGGCATCGTCTATGGCGGTGTTCCCGCTGCCGCCGTTGGCGGTGATGACGGAGTCTTCAGTGGGAACGTTTATGCCGCTGGCGTAGGTAACCCCCGGCATGCCGGTGGCATTGCTCTGCGCTTGAGCCTGAGCGGATACGATGAAAAGCGCGAGCAACAAGAGCGACCGGAGGCCGCACCCGCTTAACTCAATGCGGAGGGGGGGGGGGGGGGGGGGGGGGGGGAACTTAGGCACGAACATTATCAAATACTCTCATGAAGCGCATTATCAAGTGCGGGTTTTATGATCACTTCTCGGCGGCGGGCATTGCCAGACATTTGCGCACCGACTGTTCGACTTTCAAGGTGGGCTGCCAGCCGAGCATGCGTTGCGCTTTGCCGACATCGGGGATGCGCACCCGCACATCGTCGTCGTACGATTTGGTCGTCGCAAATTGCAACGGCGGCGTGTTGTCGGGAAGCAGTTTGAGGTCTATGGCGGTCTCGTGAATCAGGTTTGCCAATTGTTTCATGCTGATCGGTTGCGGGTTGCCGAGGTTAAATGTGCCGTTTTGCGCCGTTTCGGCAAACGAGTGTTGCGCGATTCCCCGCGCCACATCGCCGATCCATGTGAAGCAACGAATTTGTTCGCCGTCTCCGATCAGCGGCAGCGTCGGCTGCTTGTCCGTGACGATGGCCTTGATGAAGTCGGCGAACACATGGCTGATGCCTTGCTCGTCTTCGCCTTTTTCATGCGGCGTGATGATATTGAACGGACGCCAGATGTAATATTTCATGTCGTATTGTTTGGCAAACGCGCGCGCCAAGCGTTCGCCGGTGAGTTTGCTCAAGCCGTATTCGGTCGCCGGAATTAACGACTCATCGGCATCTTCCTCCTTGCTGGGATGGGTTTGGCAACGCTCATAAACCATGGAAGAACTGATATATGCGATGTGCCGGACTTGCTTGCGATGCATTGCCCACAGTATGTTTTGCATCAGGGTGATATCTTTGGCCAAGATGTCCGCCGGATATTTGTGGAACCCTCCGACGCCATAAATGAGCGCGGCGGCTTGCACTACGCCGTCGACATCACACATCAATTCGTCGCAAAACCCGGCGTCGGTCAAATCGCCGCAAATGAATTCGTAGTCGCGCGCGCGATCAATTTTTCCGTAGCGGGCAAAATTATCGACGCCCTTGATGTCGTGGCCTTGTTGTTGCAGCAACGGTATCACCCATTGCATCAGGGACCCTTCGCTGCCCGTAACCAGTAGCTTCATCGTTTTCCTCCGTGTTGTGAGAACATAGGCGCAAGCTCAGACCGTTGTCTCATAGCGGTCGTTGTCTTCCAGAATCGCCTTGAACAGTCGCGCATCAAGGCCCAGCCTTTCGCACAGCTTTGCCAGAGCGACGGTATCTTTGGGCAGGCAGGCGCCGCCGAATCCGCGCAGGTTCTCGTTGCAATCCAGATATTTGTCAAAGATGTGGTTGCGCCGCACCATCGCGTCTTTGATAACGGAGTAGTTGATATCAAGTTGCCGGCAGATCTCATAGAAATTATTGGCAAAGGTAATTAACATCGCGTTGTATGCATTGTTGAAGTATTTCGCCAGTTCCGCTTCGGTCGGGCTCATGCGGCAAAACGCATGCGGGAAATGTCCGTGCGATGCCTTGATCAATTCATAGTCTTCGTCGGAGTCGGTGCCGATGATGCAGAGGTCGTGATTGTCGGTGAAATCGGCGATGGCGACGCGCTCGCGCAAGAACTCGGGCACATGGGCGATACGGGCTTGCGGGTATCGTTTTTGCAACTTGGCAACCGTGCCGGGTTCGATCGTAGACTTGATCACGATAACGCCCGGATAGTCGCGCTGGACCAAATCAGCGACAACGCTCTCGGTGATAGCGGTATCACAGGAGTTGTCGGCGGCGGGCGGAGTCGGCACGCATAAATATGCCAACTGTGTGTCCAGCACATCGTCTATCGTTGTGTCCAGCGCAATATCGTGCGCCTTGACGGTGTGCCCCAGCTTGCTCAGTCCGTGGCGCACTGCGCCGCCGACCACCCCGATGCCAATGATGCCGACCCGCATCGTTTGTTGTTGTTTCATTGCCAATGCCTTTGGAGAATTAAGATGTTCATGCGTAAGTATACCCTAGAATTCCCTAGGATTCGGATTCCAAGCAAAGAGCGACAGAACCCGGCAGCGGAAAGCGGAGCATTTTGAACGATGCTTTAGCGCGTATCGGCGGGGCAACCGCGGGCCAACTCAAGCAAGCCGACGATCGCTTGGTACTCGGCTTGGCTGCGCACCGCCTCTCTGTCGCCGCCGAAGCGAAACACCTCGGCAGCGACGGGCTTGCCGGCGATTGCCCACGCCAGCCAGACGGTGCCGACAGGCTTGTCGCTGCTGCCGCCGTCGGGGCCTGCGATACCGCTGACAGCCACGCCGAGATCGGCGCCGGTTGCGGTCAGCACGCCTGTGACCATCTGTTTGACGACTGGCTCGCTGACAGCGCCGAACTCTTGCAAAGAGCGCTCGCTGACGCCCAGCAGTTCGTGTTTGATACGATTGGAGTATGAAATGACGCCGCCGACATACCACCGCGAGGAGCCGGCAACGCTGCTCAGCAAGCGTCCTATGCCGCCGCCGGTGCAAGATTCGGCGCTGGCAATACGCAACGATTTCCCTTCGGCCTCGTCGGCCAAAGAGCGAATAGCGGCTAATATCTCCGCAGTTTTCGGGTTCATCATGTGCGCCTCCCTATGTGGCCTCCCGGTCATGATATTACGCCACACTTTGACCCCAAGGGCAAAGTGTTTATAATGTGCCCTCATTTTTGATGAGGGCTTCTACATGGTTGTAATACGACTAGCGTGCGGCGGTTCCCGTAAGCGTCCGTTCTATAACATCGTTGTCACCGACTCGCGGCGACCGCGCGACAGCGGCTATCTTGAGCGCATCGGCTATTTTAATCCGCGCGCGACGGATGAGGAAACATATATTGAACTGAATCGCGAGAGGATGGATTACTGGGTCGGCCAAGGCGCCAAGATTTCCGATCGCGTCAGCACATTGAGCAAGCGAGCCGCCAAGCCGCGCGACGAACAAAAGCCGCAAAAGAGCGCGACAGTGCGCAAACCGAAACAAGCGACGCACGATGAAATAATCGATGTGGTCGCCAAGAAAGCGGTGGTGGCCGAGCAACAGAGCGCTGCCGCCGCAGACAAGTCCGCCGCGCCGAAGAACGTTGCCGGCGCAGACAAGCCCGCCGCGCCGAAGAGCGTTGCCGGCGAAGCCAAGCCCGCCGCGCCGAAGAGCGTTGCCGGCGAAGACAAGCCCGCCGCGCCGAAGAGCGTTGCCGGCGAAGCCAAGCCCGCCGCGCCGAAGAGCGTTGCCGGCGAAGCCAAGCCCGCCGCGCCGAAGAGCGCTGCCGGCGCAGCCAAGCCCGCCGCACCGAAGAGCGTTGCCGGCGCAGACAAGCCCGCCGCGCCGAAGAGCGTTGCCGGCGAAGCCAAGCCCGCCGCGCCGAAGAGCGTTGCCGGCGAAGCCAAGCCCGCCGCGCCGAAGAGCGTTGCCGGCGCAGACAAGCCCGGCACAGCACAAGCCGATGATACGACCCCGGACAAGCAAGGCGCCGACGCTGCCGCCGCCGAGAAGTCAGACGCCTGATCCTTCTCCCGCCTGTCGGTGTGCCGACAATTCCCGAACCATGGATGATATCGTCATAGGGCGCATAGTCGGCGTATCCGGCTGTGGCGGGCATGTCAAAGTGATTTCCTTTACAGAGCCCAGAGATAATTTTTTGCAATTCAAGTCGTGGCTGGTCGGTCGCGAGGCCAAACCGTATGCGGTGCTCGATGTGAAGCGCAAAGGGCGCGGTATCGCCGCCCGCCTTGACGGGGTGAACGATCGCGACCGGGCCGCTGCCATGATGGATTCCCAAATCGCGATTAAGCGGGAATGGTTGGGCGCGTTGCCGCGCGGCGAATACTATTGGTTTGAATTGACAGGCTTGCGGGTATTCAACCAAGACGGCGCAGAGCTGGGGGCGATCACCAAGTTACTTGAGACCGGCGCGAACGATGTGTTGGTCGTCGAGGGACAAGGGCCGCGCTACCTGATTCCTTATGTTCGGGATACGGTGGTTACGGCGGTGGATTGCGAACGGCGGCGGATGCGTGTCAAGTGGAACCGCGAATGGCGCGATGCGGGTTGATATTGTCAGTTTGTTTCCCGACATGATCGGCGCTTTGAGTCGGGGCGGAGTGGTCGGTCGCGCGCTTGAGCGCGGAGTCATACGCCTGAAGACATGGAACCCGCGCGACTATGCCAAAGGGACCTATGCCGCAACCGACGACCGCCCTTACGGAGGCGGGCCGGGCATGGTCATGATGGCGGAACCGACGGTCAAGGCCATTCGCGCCGCGCGCGCCGCCCGCGGCAATCGGCCTGCGGTTGTTTATATGACCCCGCAAGGAAAGCCGCTCACCCAAGCCACGGTCAATCGCTTGGCCGATTCGGGCGATTTGATCATTCTTTGCGGGCGCTATGAAGGGATTGACGAGCGCATTGTGGAACTGGAGGTGGACGAGGAATGCTCGCTTGGCGACTACGTAATCAGCGGCGGCGAGTTGGCCGCCATGGTGCTGGCGGATGCAATTGCCAGACAATGTGGTACTGTAGTGGGAGACGCCGACTCGGTGCGGGAAGATTCGTTTATGACTGGACTTTTAGATTGGCCGCATTATACTCGTCCGCCCGAATACGAAGGTTTGTCGGTACCGCAAGCGTTGCGCAGCGGCGACCACGAGAAGATTAGACGCTGGCGGCTGGGGCAATCTTTGCTCAGAACGCGCAACAGGCGCCCCGATTTGTTTGAGAAGAGGCGGCTAAGCGAAGAAGAGCAAGCGTTGCTCGAGCGTTGCTTGCGGGAAACAAAGCATGACATGGAAAAAAAAGATGAGTAACTTGATTTCACAACTTGAAGCACAAAGCATAAACAAAGATATTCCGCGGTTTGCCGCGGGCGATACCGTCGTTGTGGCGGTCAAGGTAAAGGAAGGCGGGCGCATAAGGTTGCAGACCTTTGAAGGGATCGTGATCGCGAAGCGCAACCGCGGATTGAATTCTTCTTTTACCGTCAGAAAAATATCTCACGGCGAAGGGGTCGAGCGGACATTTCAAACCCACAGCCCCCTGATCGACCGCATCGACGTGAAAAGACGCGGCAAGGTGCGGCGGGCAAAATTGTATTATTTGCGCCAGCGCAGCGGCCGCGGCGCGCGGGTAAAAGAAAAACTTGGCAACGAGTAAAAGAGCCGTCCGAATCAATGCTCGGCGCGGGCGTCGTATAGTGGCATTACCCCGGCTTCCCAAGCCGGAGAGGAGGGTTCGATTCCCTTCGCCCGCTCCAATCCCGTCTCCCCGATGATGCCTGCCCGGCCAAAAGACACGTTGCAACGTCCGCTTCGGGACTTGCGGATATCGGTGACCGACCGTTGTAACTTCCGTTGCAATTATTGCATGCCCGCGGACATATTCAACAGCGACCACAAGTTTCTGCAACGCGCGGAATTGCTCGGCTTTGAAGAAATACTGCGCGTCATCTCTTTGCTGGCAAAACTCGGCGTAAAAAAAGTGCGTCTCACGGGCGGCGAACCTTTAATCCGTCAAAACATCGATGCGCTGATCAAAGAGATCAGCCGACTGGGCGCCATCGAAGATATCAGCATGACGACCAACGCATCATTGCTCGATGCAAAGATGGCGCGGCGCTTAAAAGACGCCGGGCTGTCGCGGATTACCGTCAGTCTGGATGCGCTGGATAACGATGTGTTCCAAGCGCTGAATGGCGTCGCCATCCCGGTGACCCAAGCGCTTGCCGGGATAGACAACGCGCTCGCCGCCGGCTTCTCGCCGCTCAAGGTCAATGCGGTCGTGAAGAGAGGGAGCAACGACGGCGAGGTGATGCCTTTGGCGCGACACTTTCGCCATAGCGACTGCATTCTGCGCTTTATCGAATACATGGATGTCGGCGCGACTAACGAGTGGAGGTTGGACGAGGTCGTGCCCGGCGCGGAGCTGATTGAAATGATCGATGCGGAGTTCCCGCTTGAGCCGATCGAAGCGAACTACCGGGGAGAAGTCGCCAAGCGCTGGCGTTATCGGGATGGCGGCGGCGAGATCGGCATCATCGCATCGGTTACGCAACCGTTCTGTCACGATTGCGCGCGACTCAGGATGTCGGCAAAAGGAGAGTTATACGCCTGCCTCTTTGCCGAAACAGGACACGACTTGCGGAGTCTGTTGCGCAGCGGCAAGAGCGATGACGAGATCGTCCGATGGCTGCAAGATGTGTGGCGCAAGCGCAACGACCGCTACTCCGAAGAGCGCACCCAACAAGCGCAGCGGTTGCGCAAGGTGGAAATGTCCTATATCGGCGGTTGATCTTTTGCCCCTAAGGTATCCGGCGGCGCAGAAGGGCAGCGTTGCGGAGCGCACACAGGATGAGACGGGGCGCATCATGCCAAACCAGAGCAATGCTTCTTGGGTATTCTTTATCAGGGTAACCCTTCCCGCTTTGCATGTGTTTTGGCATCATACGCATTTTTCATTTCCGCGCTGTCATATCCCCCACGCTGTGATTAGTCGCCGCGCCCGAAGGCAACCGCAAACAGGGAAAAATCATGAAACGAAAAAAACCAAATGGAAGCGCTGATGCTCTTGCCAATGCTTTTAGAGATGTAATTGAGGAAGCGACCGCCCCTTTGAAGGAAGGGCATGAGATTCTTTTGGAAGAAATTATCGGAGCCAAAGCGTCCATTGAGCCCATTGAAAAAACATGAAAACGGAACGGCAAAACAACAGCGTCCAATTTCGTGAAATCAACAAAAGGTTGGGCAAGATTGAAAAGCGAGCAAGCAACTTATAACCAACCCTCACGAGGAGCGCCGACTGGCGCGCGCTATCGCAACGGCCCTTCGAGGAAGAGACGCAAGCGCTCCGCCAAGTGGCAAGCGCCAATCGATAGTTTGCCGTCATAGCCGCGCTGTCACACCGCGCGGATTCAATGCAGTGCGCCGCGCCATATTGCTTTGCCGAGTCGGCAATGCAGGCAATCAAGTTGCGCGCGCTATCGCAACGGTCCTTCGAGGAAGAGACGCAAGCGCTCCGCCAAGTGGCAAGCGCCAATCGATAGTTTGCCGTCATAGCCGCGCTGTCACACCGCGCGGATTCAATGCAGTGCGCCGCGCCATATTGCTTTGCCGAGTCGGCAATGCGGGCAATCAAGTTGCGCGCGCTATCGCAACGGTCCTTCGAGGAAGAGACGCAAGCGCTCCGCCAAGTGGCAAGCGCCAATCGATAGTTTGCCGTCATAGCCGCGCTGTCACACCGCGCGGATTCAATGCAGTGCGCCGCGCCATATTGCTTTGCCGAGTCGGCAATGCAGGCAATCAAGCTGTACGCGCTATCGTAGCGGTCCTTCGAGGAAGAGACGCAAGCGCAAGCGCAGGCGCTCCACCAGGTTGATGGTCATGGTGCACTCTTCGCTGTCTGCGCTGCCGGTGCCATCGATTACTCTGAAGGGGAAAGTGGCAAAGTTGGGGGTGACATCGTGGTTGCCCTCCGGGGGGTAATAGGTGAGCCGCGGTACTGAGCTCGTCGGGATTCTGGTGCCTCTGCTGATGGGCCTGGACCCGCCCTCAAGGTGCAAGGTGCCCTTGTCGGGGGCGGCTATGTTCAAGATGGCCAGTTTGTCGCCATCCTCGTCCATGAACGGGAAGTCGGAGACCTTGAAAAAGTATGGATTGGTCGCGGTTGCGGCGATGGATACATTCACAGAGGCATCGGCGCAGGTAGGGGCGAAGTTGATATCGTTGACGCGGGTGGCGACGGAGCACAGCGGGCCCTCCACAGTCTCCGCCGTGGGGTGGCGGTCCCTGAAACTGGCGCAGACGCGGATGTACAGATTCACATGGGCTTGCCGGGGGGTGAATCTGTCCCCGCTCGCGCCGCTGATGGCGGCAAAGGGGTCATTGCCGGAGACGGATGACTGCCACTCCCACCTCAGGGTGTCGGCGTCTATGCCGTTGGGTTCGGTTATGCCTCTGGTGCTGGCGATCAGTTCGGTATTCTGGTCGTAGGGAGTTCCGACGACGGAGTATGGCGTGGGGTTGCCGCTGGCGGCCACCTGGACGCTGCTGTCTGTTATGTTTATCGTCAGGGTGGCGGCATCGGCAGCTTCGTCGGCACGGCTGGAGCGCCCGCCATCATCCCGCACCCTGTATGTGAATGTGGCATAGCCTGCGCCGACGGTGGGGTTGGCATCCGGATAATATGCCAGAGAATCCACCTGGGTGATATTCAGAAAATTGTTGGCACGGACACATCTGGAGTTGGCAGTGCAATCAGTGCTGGGGGGCAAGCCATCCACCACCAATGTCAGAGTGCCGCGCGCGGGCGCCGACACTACGTAGATGCCATTGAGGGCATGGCCGTCCTCATCGGAAAAGGGGAAATCCGCTCGCGTGAACAGATAGGGGTCGGCGGAGCTGGCGATGTCCGGCACATTGACGTTGCTGTCGCCGCCGACGGGCCGGTCGATCACATTCACCACGGTGCCGATGCCCCGGCACCGGGTCTCGCTGTTGCCGGCGTCATCGTCAAAGGTGGCACAGACGCGGAGGAACTGGCCGACATGGACTTGCAGGGGTGTGAAGGTGGAAGCGGTGGCTCCGGCTATGGCGGAGTAGTCGCCGGCCGCCGGCGCGCCGGAGGCCGGGGCAACGGCCTGTTGCCAGGCCCAGGTGGGGGTGAATGTGGCGATGCCATCGGGGTCGGTTATGCTGCCCTTAGTGGCGGTCAGCTGGCTGTCCTCATTGGGCCCTATACCGGGCCCTATCGCGGACTCCGACAGCATGGTCAGGTCGGTGCCGTCCGCCGCCGTCACCGCCGGCGCGCCGGTGGCGGGGCTGTTGGTCTGCGCCTGCAACTGACCGCATATGACAACAAGGGCGAGCAGGGCCAGCGGCAAGAGGCTAAGCCGCACCATCGGATGCTTCCCGCACAGGGGAGGGGGGGGGGGTAGGGGGGGTATTATAGACTTGTTTCTTCATAGTATTTCTCATCATGGTATGTATCTCCTTTTCCGGTAAATGCAGTTGTGCAATGCGTACTACGCTATAAATAATCCACAAACAACTGAGTGTTGTTTGTGCTCCACAAACTGTTCATTGTTTCCCTCATTTAGCGTACTCTGCCACAAAATGCAGTCCTTTGCAAGCGTCGGTATCTCCTTCTGTCTAGCGAACGAATGCCGTACTATACCACAAAGTGCGAGTTATCCGCAATACCTTCAGGATTCTGTCTCACCCCTTGCACACCCTAGCATTTCCTTTCCCCGCTATGGCGGACGAACACTATTTATGCGGGGCATGGCGGTACGGCGGTATTGCTCGCCGCTCGCCCGAAAATGACGATGACACAGCGCTATTTCACAACGGCTCCCGTTGTCGCTCAAGCGGAATCCGCTATGTCCCGCCTTGAGATGTCCGGGTTTTGACATCAACCGCGCAGTTACTATAATGGCGCAATGAACAGAAAACGACATGACTGTTTCCAATCCTCACGGAGTGCGATGCGCGCGCTTCGTTTGCAACTCTTTCTGCGACTGCCGCGCTGAGCGGCGATTTTTGGCTGGCGAGCTTCGTACGCGTTCTTACATGCATTACTTTATAAGACCCTTGTTTTTTTAAGGTCTTCTTTTTTTGGGGGTAAACAAAATGGCAGCGGAAAAGAAATTGATTATATTTGATACGACATTGCGCGACGGCGAACAAAGTCCGGGCGCGTCAATGACCGAAGACGAAAAGGTGCGCATTGCAAAAGCGTTGGAAAAACTCGGCGCGGACGTGATAGAAGCCGGGTTTCCGGTCGCGAGTCCGGGGGATTTCAATGCGGTCGCGGCGGTCGCGGCGACCATCAACGACAGCATCGTATGCGGGCTTGCGCGCGCGCTGGACAAAGACATTGAGCAGGCCGCCGCCGCGCTGAAACCGGCGCGCGCCAAGCGCATTCACACTTTCATCGCAGCGTCTCCGATGCACATGGAGAAAAAGTTGCGGATGACGCCGCAACAGGTGCTTGAGCGGGCCGAAGCCGCGGTGCGCTTGGCGCGCAAGCACACCGACGATGTCGAGTTTTCGCCCGAAGACGCGGGGCGCTCCGAGGTCGATTTCCTGTGTCGTCTGATCGAGCGCGTCATCAAAGCCGGCGCGACGACGATCAACATCCCGGATACCGTGGGCTACAGCATGCCCGGTCAATTCGGCGAGTTAATCGCAACCCTGATCGCACAGGTGCCGAACTCCGACAAGGCCGTTTTCTCGGTGCACTGTCATAACGACTTGGGCCTTGCGGTGGCGAACTCTCTCAGCGCTGTCATGCGCGGCGCCGGACAGGTCGAGTGCACGATCAACGGCCTTGGCGAGCGCGCCGGCAATGCCGCGCTGGAGGAGATCGTCATGACGATCAAAACACGGCCGGACATTTTTGACTGCGATGTCGCAATCGACACCACGCGGATTGTTCCGACCTCAAGGCTGGTATCGAGCATTACCGGATTTCCGGTGCAACCGAATAAGGCGATTGTCGGCGCCAACGCTTTTGCCCACGAGTCGGGCATACACCAGGACGGCGTGCTGAAGTTCCGGCAGACGTATGAGATCATGCGCGCCGAGGATGTCGGCTGGAAAGAGAACCGCATCGTGTTGGGCAAACATTCCGGACGCAATGCGTTTCAAGCGCGTCTGCGCGAACTCGGCGCGGAATTCAAGAGCGACGAGGAATTGGCGCGCGGGTTTGATGCGTTCAAGCGCCTTGCCGACAAGAAAGATGAAATCTACGACGAGGATTTGCAAGCCTTGGTGTCGGAGAGCGACAGTTTCAATCAGGACGAATTCTATCGCTTGTTGTCGCTGCATGTGGCGGCGGCAACCGATGCGACGCCCGATGCCGAGGTGTGTCTTGAAGTGGACGGCGCGCAAAAGACCGCGAATGCCAAAGGCGGCGGAGTGGTCGATGCCGCGTTCAAGGCGATCGAGACGGTCGTCGACAGCGGCGCCGAGTTGTTGCTCTATTCGGTGAACAACATCACTACCGGAACCGACTCGCAAGGCGAGGTGACGGTGCGCCTATCTCTAAACGGGCGCGTGGTAAACGGTCTGGGGGCGGACACCGATATTGTGATTGCCTCCAGCAAAGCCTATGTCAGCGCGTTGAACAAGTTGCATTGCAAAGCCGCCGTGGCGCAGCGCGAAGGGGTTTAGCGAATGCCCGACGGATTGCACTCGATGGATAAAAAGAAACTCGCTTGTCTGGAAGGCATGGGGATAGATGTGTATGTGCCGCGCGGCGCGAAGGCGGAGGATGCGGCAGACGAATCCGCTGTGAGCGCGCGACAAGCCGCGGCGGATCCCGCCGCCGCGGATGCAGCATCGAATGCCAACAGTTGGAACCTGTTGCAACAGGAGGTGCGCTCCTGCGCCAAGTGCGCCGAACTCGCATCCGCGCGAACGCAAACGGTGTTCGGGGTCGGCGATGTCAACGCCGAGTGGATGCTGATCGGCGAAGCGCCCGGCATGGAAGAAGATCGCCGCGGCGAACCTTTTGTCGGGCGCGCGGGGAAATTGCTGGACAAGATGCTGCTTGCCATCGGGCTTGACCGCAGTACCGTTTATATCGCCAACATACTCAAGTGCAGGCCGCCGGAGAACCGCAACCCGCGGCCGGAGGAAGCGGAGAATTGCAGCGGCTACCTGCGGCGGCAAATCGCATTGGTAAAGCCGAAGATCATTCTCGCGCTGGGAGGCGTCGCGGCCTCCGCGCTGTTGGATGCGCAGACACCGGTAGGGCGGTTGCGCGGGCAAGAGCACCGCTTGCCGGGCGGCGATATTCCGCTGGTCGTTACCTATCATCCGGCATATTTGCTGCGCTCGCCGAATCAAAAACGCGCGGCATGGGATGATTTGCAGTTTGCGTGTCGCGTAGCCGGGAGGGAATTGCCGTGAGCGCGGTTTTGCAATCAGAGTTGTTGGAGTTCCGGCGCATGGGCATTGACGATACGGATGCGGTACGCCAAATTGCTGCCTATCATCCGGCATATTTGCTGCGCTCGCCGAATCAAAAACGCGCGGCATGGGATGATTTGCAGTTTGCGTGTCGCGTAGCCGGGAGGGAATTGCCGTGAGCGCGGTTTTGCAATCAGAGTTGTTGGAGTTCCGGCGCATGGGCATTGGCGATGCGGATGCGGTACGCCAAATTGCTGCCTATCATCCGGCATATTTGCTGCGCTCGCCGAATCAAAAACGCGCGGCATGGGATGATTTGCAGTTTGCGTGTCGCGTAGCCGGGAGGGAATTGCCGTGAGCGCGGTTTTGCAATCAGAGTTGTTGGAGTTCCGGCGCATGGGCATTGGCGATGCGGATGCGGCGCACCAAATTGAGCTTCGGGCCTATGAGTTTCCCTGGAGCCGGACGGTGTTTCTGAATTGTCTGGAGGCCGACTACGACTGCTGGTTGTTGCGCAAGGCCGGCGAGATCATCGGTTATGGCATGATTGCGGTCGGAGCGGGCGAGTGTCACTTGCTCAATATCTGTATCGCATCCGAATATCAAAGCCAAGGACACGGTCGCGCGTTTTTGCGGTTTCTTTTCAACCGCGCGGCGCTCCTCGGCGCACATGTCATGTTTCTTGAAGTGCAGGCAAGCAACCCGCGCGCGTTGCGCTTGTACGAATCGGAAGGCTTCAAGCAAGCGGGGGTGCGCAAGGGGTATTATCCCGCGCACAACGGTCGCGAAGACGCGATGGTTATGACCAAAACGGTTTGATAGCGGCGCTTGGTCATGGCGGTTCCCGCATCTTCGGACAAGTCACACGGCACGGGCGAGGTCTGTCTGGTCGGCGCCGGCCCCGGCGACCCCGAGTTGTTGACGGTCAAAGCCGCGCGTCTCATCCGCCAAGCCGATGTGATCGTGTATGACCGTCTGGTCTCAAAGGAGATCATGGCTTTGTTCGGGGACGGCGCGGAGAAAATCTATGCGGGCAAGGAGCGCAGCCATCACGCGATGCGCCAGGAGGATATCAACACCCTGTTGGTAAACCTCGCGCGACAAGGGAAAAAGGCGGTGCGCCTGAAAGGCGGCGACCCGTTTGTGTTCGGTCGCGGCGGCGAAGAGATTGCGACCTTGATGCAAGAGCGGATTCGCTTTCAGGTCGTGCCCGGCATTACCGCCGCGCTCGGGTGCGCCGCCTATAGCGGCATCCCTCTGACCCATCGCGATTATTCCCAGGCCTGTTTGTTTGTTCCCGGCCACCTGCGGGATGATTCCGATGACCTTGACTGGGCTATGCTCGCGCGGGCGAATCAGACGCTGGTGTTTTATATGGGCCTGATTCGCTTGCGCCACATTTGCCGACAACTGATTGCGCACGGCATGTCCGAAACGATGCCGGCCGCGCTGGTGGCCCATGGAACATTGCCCGATCAGCGCGTTTTGAAAGGGCACGTATCCGACATCTATGCGCTGACCAAGGACAGCGATATTACCCCTCCGACACTATTGATTGTCGGAGAAGTGGTCAAACTGCGAGACAGTTTGCGGTGGTATCAGCCCGCCGGCTAAACGAATCATGCCGGAAACATTGCGGACTGCCGGCAACAGCGCGAGTTGTCATGGATGATGCCGGAAACATTCCGGCGGCAACAACACAAGTTGTCATGAGTGATGCCGGAGACATTGCGGGTTGCCGGCAGCAGCGCGAGTTGTCATGAATGATGCCGGAGACATTGCGGCGGCATCAACACAAATTGTCATGGCATCCTGCGCCGAATTGAGCGTTGCGCAACATTGTGCTATGATGACCGCATTGATTCGTTGGGAGTATTTGATATGACTGCTATGACTGCCATGACCGCGCCACAACGCCTGCTTCGCTGGCTTGTTGTCGCCTGCATTGTGGGTGCGCTGGCGCTGGCGTTGCCGGTAGTTTGGGATCTCATAGCGCCGGCCGGCGCCGCCACGCCGAGCGCACAGCAAGCCTCCGGAGCGGGCGCAACACAAGCGGGCGCACAGGCCGGCCTGAGCCTCTGGCAGGCGCTGTCCATAATGGGAGCCGGTTTTGCCTTGATTATGAGCGCCCTCGTGGGCACATGGATATGGCTAGATGCCAGACTTGAACGCATGGAAGCCAGGTTTGACGACAGGTTCAAGGAAGCGGATGCCAAGGCGGATGCCAGATTTGAGCGCATGGAAGACAAGCTTGAACGCATGGAAGCCAAGTTTGACGACAGGTTCAAGGAAGTGGATGCCAGATTTGAACGCATGGAAGCCAAATTTGACGACAAGTTCAAGGAAGTGGATGCCAGGTTTGAACGCATGGAAGCCAAATTTAACGACAGGTTCAAGGAAGTGGATGCCAGATTTGAGCGCATGGAAGCCAAGTTTGAGCGCATGGATGACAAGTTGAATGCCATCATCATGCATCTGGCAGGTGTCAAGCGGGGCGGCGATACGCTGCGCCTTCAGGATCAACGCCCCGATGAAGCGTTGTAATGAGACGAAAGGCGGAGTGGCCAAGACACTTGCAAACTGCTAGCCAATTTATACGGGCCGCCGCCAGAAGGGATGCCATGAGCCGACAATTTTTAATATCTCTCCCCTATGCGCATTCATTTTTGCGGCAGGTTTGCGCGGCGCTAATACTCGCTTGCGCCTTCGCCGCGGACAGCGCCCAAGCGCAGACCGAATGCCCCGAAGGGCAAACGCGCCTCACGAAAGTAATTGGCGTTGGCGTTGCCGATGATACCGGTTGCGTTGCCGATGACGCGGCGGAGAATTCTGCGGGATGTGAGGGCAAGGGCGGGCCATATTCGCATAGCCGGTTTGATGACCGGTTTAACTTCGCTATCGGCGTCCGTCGTGGTAACGGTCGCTGCCGAGTTCTTTGTGAAGTTGGTGATGCAAGTTTTCCCGCCAAGATAGAGCAAGCGCTCGCCGACAACGGCTCCGAGTTCTGCGGCGCGTTTGATCGCTGCCTGCAAGAGCAAGGTATCCGCCACTGCCACACGTATCCGAAATGCCCGAAGATGAATGCGCTCAAGGAACGCTTTAACCGCGCGCTTCAGGAAGAATCTGCGGAGTTTGAAGAGGGCTTGTTGCGGACCGATATACGGGAATTCAATAATCGTCGGATAAAGTATCTGCTATGGTTTAATACCCAACGACCACACTATGGGCTGGAACTTCAAGCGTCTATGACGCCCACAATATTTGCTCAAGTTTCCAATATGTCATGGCATCCTGCGCCGAATTGAGCGTTGCGCAACATTGTGCTATGATGACCGCATTGATTCGTTGGGAGTATTTGATATGACTGCTATGACTGCCATGACCGCGCCACAACACCTGCTTCGCTGGCTTGTTGTCGCCTGCATTGTGGGTGCGCTGGCGCTGGCGTTGCCGGTAGTTTGGGATCTCATAGCGCCGGCCGGCGCCGCCACGCCGAGCGCACAGCAAGCCTCCGGAGCGGGCGCAACACAAGCGGCCGCACAGACCGGCCTGAGCCTCTGGCAGGCGCTGTCCATAATGGGAGCCGGTTTTGCCTTGATTATGAGCGCCCTCGTGGGCACATGGATATGGCTAGATGCCAGATTTGGACGCATGGAAGCCAGGTTTGACGACAGGTTCAAGGAAGCGGATGCCAAGGCGGATGCCAGATTTGAGCGCATGGAAGACAAGCTTGAACGCATGGAAGCCAAGTTTGACGACAGGTTCAAGGAAGTGGATGCCAGGTTTGAACGCATGGAAGCCAAATTTAACGACAGGTTCAAGGAAGTGGAAGCCAAGTTTGAGCGCATGGATGACAAGTTGAATGCCATCATCATGCATCTGGCAGGTGTCAAGCAAGGTGGCGATACGCTGCGCCTTCAGGATCAACGCCCCGATGAAGCGTTGTAATGAGACGAAAGGCGGAGTGGCCAAGACACTTGCAAACTGCTAGCCAATTTATACGGGCCGCCGCCAGAAGGAATGCCATGAGCCGACAATTTTTAATACCCCTCCCCTATGCGCATTCATTTTTGCGGCAGGTTTGCGCGGCGCCAGAGCTCGCTTGCGCCACATTTGCCGACAACTGATTGCGCACGGCATGTCCGAAACAACGCCGGCCGCATTGGTGGTCCGCGGAACATTGCCGGCTCAGCGCGTTTTGAAGGGGCAGGTATCCGACATCCATGCGTTGACCAAAGACAGCGGGATTACCCCTCCGACATTGCTGATTGTCGGAGAAGTGGTCGGACTGCGAGACAGTTTGCGGTGGTATCAGCCCGACGACTGAACGAATCATGCCGGAAACATTGCGGACTGCCGGCAGCAGCGCGAGTTGTCATGAGCGATGCCGGAAACATTCCGGACTGCCGGCATCAGCGCGAGTTGCCGCCATAGCAACACATCGGCTCGGCATCATCCGCGCTTAAATCCAAGGGCAAGGGCCGTTGCGGGTTTCTAAGTTTTAGCTCAGCCCATCGTGTTTTAACGATAAATTTTTCCGCGATGACAGATGGCGCGAATGGTGACAATTTTATCTTCATGGTTAATGGCGCAAAGAATGCGGTAAGCGCTGACGCGCAAACGTCTCTGCCCATAAGACCGTATCTCAAAGGTTTGCCATAAGAAAGCGGAGCGCGCATCAGCCGCGTTTCAATAGCGCGTTTAATCAATTTTGCGGCGCTCCCGGGCAGGGCGGGCATGTCATCTGTGACAACTTTTTGCGCATACTCAGCCTGATAAGCCGTCCGGCAGACAGGCAGGCGCGGGCTCTGCCGCCAAGCGTCCTTGTGCGCGATGCGCCGGCCCGTATCTTCGCTGATGCGGCGATTGCTGAGGTCGGACAGCAGGCGGTCTTCTTGCAGTTCCGGAGCTTCGCGAATGAGGCTTGCCGCCAGCGCAGAAACGGGCAACCGACGTCCCTCGGCAAGTTTCGCCAACTCGCTGCCGGTTTCGGCATCCAATGTGATCCGTATTTGTGAATTTGGATTTGACATGTTTTCCTTTTCGCTTGCTTTGCGGGCAAGTCCATCGCCTCTCATGCGACAAGGCAAATGCGCGGGCATCAAGCCTTGCGGGGCGCCGCAGGGAGAACCTCTCCGCCCCAAGCAAAACATGAATCATGCCAGAAACACGAACGGCAGGAAGCGGAGCCGGGCCTGCGTTTGCGCCTTTTCCTTGAAGCCCCCCGCAATCATGCGAGCGCCCTGCGACGGAGAAAGGGAGTATTATGGGGCGCGCGCAAGGAAGGCAGTGGGTCTGGCTTCCCAGGTTTTGCCTTTTGGTCATTATGGGGCGCGCGCAAGGAAGGCAGGGATACGCATGAATGCATTCAATGAACGCTTATCGCCTATTCGGGAAGGATTCGCGGAGTTTGAAGCGGGTTTGTTGATGACGACCTGCGGACATTTAATGGTTGTCTGGTAGACTATGCCTGTTATGGCGAATCATACCGGAAACATTTCGGACTGTCGGCATCAGCACGAGCTGTTGCAATATCAACACAGGAGGATTAGATCTGTGAATATTGTCAATCCCATCACTGAGTTTGCCGGGCGCGGTCTCTGGCTATTGGCATTGTCGGCTCTGCTGGCATCGCTCGCCCTGAGCGCTCCGGCTCAGGCCCAGAACCAGCCCGCCACCGGCATGCCCGGCATCCAATACGAAACGGGCATAACGCGCCCCACCGATGATTCCAGGATATTCGGCACCATGGGCACCATGGCCGATGAAGATGGCCTCACCATAAGCAACATAGACAGAGACATGACCTGGCGATGGAGCGTGGCCGACACGCACAACGGCACCTACACCGCCCATCCCAACACCACCTCACCATTCCGGATGCGGCGCTTCATCCCCGCAGATGCCGATGTGGGCAAGTTTCTGCAGGTCTGCGCATCCTTCAGGGACGATGCCGGCAACAACGAGGAGCTATGCAGGCGGATAAGCATGAGTGTGCTGGATGTGGACGACCCGGCCCAAGTGGGAGGGGCACATGAGGGCTTCATAGAAGTGTTTGTGACCGCGACTGCCGCCAAACCCTACGTCTTCAATGAGGACGATTTGGTATTCATTGATAACGACGGTGACACTGTGACAGGCTTCCGCATAATCACTCTTCCCAGCGCTGGCACCCTCAGGCTCAACGGTATGCCCACAGGGGGATCCTGTGAGGATCCATTTGTGGAAGTATCCAGGGCCAATATAGGCACCCTCACCTATTTTCCGGCGGCGGGTCAATCGCCAACCAAGAGCGGCTCATATGCCTTTTTCGCCGTTCAGGCGCTTAGCAGCGGGGCCGATTACAACGACCCTTGCATAATGCATAACCATACCCTGAATCAAATCTCGATAAGATTGGTTACAGACCCCGACTCCGCCACCGGCGAGCCCGCGGTCACATATGCAAGCGGCATAAATGCCCCCACTGAGGATAGCCCCATCACCGCCAATCAAGGCAGCATAATGGATACCAACAATGACCCGCCCACCGCTCTGGGCGACATCAGATGGCAATGGAGCCAGGCGGATGGGCGCGACGGCGCCTATGCCGACATAACCGGCGCAACCGATGCCGCATTCACCCCGGGCGATAATCAGGTCGGCAAGTTCCTGCGGGTCTGCGCATCGTTCACCGACGAAGACGACAACGACGAGGAGCGATGCCTGCGGATAGAGGATGCGGTTGTCAATATCAATGATGACCCCACCGGCGCCGTCAGCATCGGCGGCATCGGCGGTAGCATTGTGAGCGAGCACGAGGAGCTCAGCGTAGCCGGCAACATTGACGATGCCGATGGCTTCGACCCAGCGAATGTAACGTATCAATGGCAGCAGGTCGCCAGCCCCTCGACGCCCACCGCCGATGCGGCCTGGGCCGACATCGCGGGCGCCGAGTCACGGACATTCGCTTCGGACCACGCCCAGGTGGGGCATCATCTGCGCGCCTGTGTGCTGTACACCGACAATCAGGGCACCGCCGAACGGGTGTGCAGCGGGTCCATCGGGCCCATCGTCAATGCGAACGATGCGCCGGTTGCCGCCGCCGCCACCGTGTCGGTGTCCGTCGCTGCCAGCGCCGAGGACCCCTATCGCTTCAGCGTCTCGGACTTTCGATTCGACGATGAGGATGGGGACGCTCTTGAGAGCGTAACTTTTGTGTCCCTCCCCGCTGTCGGCGGCCTGCTGGTGGGCGAGAGCGCCGCCGACATCGGTCAGATGGTGAACCGGGCCGACATTCCCACCATCGGCTACTATCCGGCGGACAACCAGAGCCCCAACCCCAACTATGCCAGTTTCAGATTCAACGTGACCGACGATGGCGACGGCCCCGGCGGCGACGACACCGATGCCGCCCGCACCAGTAACGCTGCCACCATCACCATCAGCCTGGTATCCGCCGAGCCGATGCCTGCCACCGGTAATCCTGCCATAACCGGCGGCCCGGCGCGACAGGGCGCGGCGCTGAGCGCCGGGCTCGGCACAGTGAAAGATGTCAACGGCATAGACACCGACACCATAATGTGGCGGTGGCAGGCCGTCAGCCCCTCAACATCCACCGGCACCGAGGAATGGGACGACATACCGGGCGCGACCAATGACGCATTTACTCCGGGACAGGCCCAGGTGGGCATGCATCTGCGCGTCTGCATCAGATTCATGGACAACCACAGCGCCCCCGCCAACGAGGGCCCGCTGTGCTCCGCCGCCACTGACCCGGTTGTCAATGTCAACGATGCCCCGGTGGCGACGGATGACACATACACAGTCGATATAGCGCCGGGCACTCCGTTGCTCACAGACTTCCGGTTCATAATCCCCCCTCAGGCCTTTCGGGCTGCCTACGACGATGCGGACGGCGATCGGCTGGCATCGGTCACCATCACCAAACTGCCGCCCGGCGAGCACGGCGGCCTGCTCGAAGGGTCAGATCCCGCTGGCACCATGAATACTCAGATCTTAGCCGACTCCAACAACGCACCCATCCGCCCCGCTGTGTTTCGGGTATCTGAGGACGGCGAGCAGTTTGTGGATGATGACGGCAGACCCCGCTTTCTCCATTTCTCCGCCAGCCTGTTGTTCCTCTCCAGCGAAGCCGGGTTCGTCACCGATGAAACCACTTTCAAATTCACCCTCAGCGATGGCGCCCTGAGCAGCAACGAGGCCACCCTGACCATCAGACTGGTGACTCTCCAATCTGGTTTGCGCTTGCGGTTGCGCCTGTTCTTGGAAGGCCCGTTGCGATAACGCGAGTGACCGGCGGAGAAGGAGAATGTTATGAGGCGCGCAAGGGGAGCGAGACAGGATGCAAAGGCATGCATTTCGGGAGGGGTTTGCGGAGTTTGAAGCGGGTCTGTCGCGGACGGCATGCGGACTCAATGAGCGTCGGACAGACTGTCCGGCATGGTTCCGCGCCCTCGCGAAGGGATTATATCGGCGAAGTTTCAAGCGCCCGTGACACGGCGCGATGGTCGCCCCCGGTGTCCGATGTGTCATGACATCACGCGCTAAATTGCCGTATGCAGAAATATGCATATAATTGAGCCCTAACCAATCAGGTTTTGACAAATGAACCCGAACAAAAAAACAATCTCCGTTTGTATCTTCTGTGTGTTGGTCGCATCGTCTCCGCTTCTCATCGGCTGTGCTGCGACGTGCGCCGACATGAGCTACGAAGATGCCGCCGATCCGTGGCAAGGCATGAACCGAAAGGTCTTTGCGTTTAACGAGACGCTTGACTCGGTGACACTCAAGCCGGTCGCGAAAGGCTATCGTGAGTTGCCGTCTTTTATCCGCCATCGGATTTCAAATTTCTTCGCTAATCTCGGCGACCTGCCGAATGCCGCAAATAACTTTCTGCAAGCCAAGTTCGGCGATGCGGCGAGCGATGTGATGCGGTTTGTCGTCAATACCACCTTCGGCGTTTTGGGCATGTTTGATGTGGCGTCCGATATGGGGCTTGAGAAGCGCGATGAGGATTTCGGCCAAACCCTTGCCTGGTGGGGAGTCGGTTCCGGGCCGTACCTGGTGGCGCCGATTCTTGGGCCCAGCACGGTGCGCGACCTCCCGAGCGCCTTTGCGGACTACCTGATGTCTCCCCTGAGTTATGTCAGCAATGTGCCTGTTCGCAATGTTTTGCGAGCGACCAATGCGGTTGAAGTCCGCAGCGACTTCTTGGCCAAAGAAGATGTGGTGCGCGAGATATCGCCGGATTTTTATTCGGCGGTCAAGTCTTTCTATCTCGATCGGCGCAAGGCGCAGGTCAACGATGGCAAAGATACGGATGAACTCGAAGACCTCTATGACGGGGTCAGCGATTTGAGCCGCTGAACAATATTTTTTCCTCACTTACTTCTGTTAAATTATGAAAACTGACAACGACAAAGCGATACAAGAATTGGTTTCCAAACTGCTATGCGAACTCGGCGAAGACCCGGCGCGCGAGGGCTTGCTGGAGACCCCGCGCCGAGTGGCCAAGGCGCTGAAATTTTTAACCAGCGGCTACCGCATAGATATCAAGGACATCCTGCGCAAAGCGATGTTTGATGTCCAGTGCGACGAGATGGTTATTGTCAAAGATATTGAGTTTTACTCTCTTTGCGAGCATCACATTTTGCCGATTACCGGCAAGGCGCACATCGGTTATTTGCCCAATAAAAAGGTGGTCGGCCTGAGCAAGTTGGCGCGGGTTGTCGATGTCTATGCGCGGCGTCTGCAAGTGCAAGAGAGGATGACGAATCAGATTGCCAGCGACCTGATGAATATTCTCAATGCGCGCGGCGTCGGAGTGGTCGTTGAGGCGATACACTACTGCATGGTTATGCGCGGCGTGCAGAAGCAGAATAGCAAGACGGTGACCAGCGCGATGGTCGGTTCGTTCCGCGACGACCCGAGGACCCGCACCGAATTTATGGGGCTTATCAAGAGCGTCTGACTGTGATTGTCGGAGTGTTCTTTGCCGATACCCGCATAATGCGCAAAGCGGTCTATAATACATAACTCATCCCGGTACGCGCCCGTAGCTCAGTTGGATAGAGTACCTGGCTACGAACCAGGCGGTCGGAGGTTCGAATCCTTCCGGGCGCGCCAGCAGATTGGAAAGATCGGGAATGCCGCGGGTCGCAATATGAGCATGAAGTTTTTTTTCACTCTGATCATCGTATCGATCGCCGGCTTCGCTCTGGCCGGCGATGCCTTTGACGATGCGTCGCGCGTGACGCGCGATAGCTTGCGCGAATCCGCGGACTCACAGCTTTATATCAATGATTTGGATGACGAGACCGGGCGTTTGCTGGCGGAGTATCAAACGTTGCGCAAACAAAATGCGGCGCTCTCGACATATGTCGAGCGGATGCAAACTTTGGTCGTCGATCAGAGACGGTCGCTGGACGCCCTGCGACAATCCATTGCGCGCGCCGGCAATATCCGGCGCAGCGTGTTGCCGCTCGCCCACGAGATGGCCGGGGCTTTGCGAGAATTTGTGGCCGGGGACATGCCGTTTCGGCGACAACAGAGGCTCGAGGCCATCGACGATCTGCGCGTGATGCTGGATGATGCGGGCATCTCCGCCGCGCTCAAGTTCCAGCGTGTGCTGGAGATGTATGAGATCGAGCATGGCTACGGGCGGACGGCGGGAGTCTGGCGCGCGGCGGCGCCCGGCGGCGGCGATCAATTGGTCGATTTCTTGCGCATCGGTCGCAGCGCGCTGATATATCGCTATCCGGATAAGAACAAAGCGATGGTCTGGAACAAGTCAAAAGAAGCATGGCAGCCGCTCGCCGACGAGTATGACCGTTATGTCCGGCGCGCGATGAGAATCGCGCGCCGCAATGCGGCGCCCGACTTGCTTGTCTTGCCGATGTTGCCGCCGCAGGCGGTCGAATAACGATGATGTGCCGCGGCTTGTTTTTTGTTTTGTTCGCGCTGTGGTGCGCGGGCAGCGGCGCAGAAGATGCTTTGTCGGACCGGGCCGAGGCGGAAGCCGCCGCCAATGCGCGCATCGATGACGAACGAGAGCGCGAGTTTCTCCGACGCAAGGAGCGACAGGCCGAGACCTTGTCGCGCGAGCGGGAAACATTTGAGCGGCTGACCGCGCAGAGCGAAGAGTTGGAAGCGGAATTTGAAACGAATCGCGCCAAATTAGCCGAGCTGGAGACCATTTACCGCCAGCGGGCCGGCGATTCCACCGAGGTCTTTGCGTTGGTCAGGCGCGGCGGCGCGGAATTCAAAGCGAGTTTGGCCGAGTCGTTCATCGGCCTGTTGGCGGTCGATTGGCAACAGCGTATCGATGCGATCACCGACAAGGAGGAGGTGTTTGACGCGCAAAAGACGCGCGATTTCGGGCGGCTGATGCTTGAGGTGATGGCCTTGCAATCCGGCAGTTATCAAAAGCCGACGGACATCATACGCGCCGATGGGCGGGTGGAAACACGTCAGGCAGTGTTCGTGGGCGAGTTCAGCGCGATGGCCGACGGGCAATTCCTGAAGTATTTGCCGAATAACGGAATTCCGGCAATCGTGCCGCGTCAGCCGGCGGCGCGTTACCTCTCTGTCGCCGCCGAGCTCGCCGCGGGCACAGCGGTCGATGAGAACGGGTTTGTTGCCACGCCGATCGATGTGTCGCGCGGGACGATATTTTCTATTCTGGAGCAGTCGCCGAATATCATAGAGCGGGTCGGGCAGGGCGGTGTGATCGCGGCAGTGATTTTGATTCTGGGCGCGATTGGTTTTGCGCTGGTTATCGAGCGCTTGTTTGTGTTGGTACGCACCGAGAGGGCGGTGTCCGCGCAAAAGGATAATGCTGTCTGGTCGGATGACAATCCGCTCGGGCGGCTGATGAATGCCTGCAAAGGGACGGAGCTTGCCGACTGCGAGGAGATGGAGTTGCGTTTGCACGATGCGGTATTGCGAGAAACGCAGATGTTGGAGCGGGGGTTTGGCATCATCAAGGCGCTGGCTTCTATCGCTCCGCTGCTTGGCTTGCTCGGTACCGTGGTCGGAATGATAGAGACTTTTCAGGCGATCACCCTGTTTGGCGCCGGTGACGCGCGGGTGATGGCCGGCGGCATCAGTCAGGCTCTGGTCACGACGATGCTGGGTCTGGGGGCGGCGATTCCGTTGCTGTTGCTCTATGTGATTGCGACCGGTCGCAGCCGCCGGATTCGTCAGATATTGGAACAGCAGAGCGCCGGCGTTCTGGTCGCGAGAATTTTGCCGAAAGCGGGGGACAAAGCGTGATGGCCGGCGATATATTTGCGCTATTGGTGTGGCCGATTGAAGAGTTGATCGACTTGGGCGGCGCGGTGTTGTTGCCGATCATGCTGGCGACCTTCGTCATGTGGGCGCTGATCAGCGAGCGTTATTGGTATCTCACTTCAACCTGTTGCCGGCTCTATGACGATTGCCTGAAAGCCGGCGAGCGGATGAGGGCCGCTTGCTCTGAGCGGCCGATTGCCGCCCTGCGGATGCGGCGGATTTCCGAATTTCGCTTATCGGCGGCGCGCGGGCTTGAGATCATACAGAGTTTGGTACGGGCGAACATCCTGTTGGGTTTGTTTGGCACGGTGCTCGGCATGATAGAGGTGTTTGACGGTCTTGCCAGCAGCGGCGTAGGCGATGCGCGCGTTGTCACCGATGGCATCTTCAAAGCGATTATCCCGACGCTGGCGGGAATGGTCGCGTCTTTGTCGGGCTTTGTGTTTTCGATTGACTTGAAGCGTCGTTTTAGGGCGGTGACCGAACGGTTTGCGATGGATTTATACGGGCGAACGCATGTTGCGGGCGGCGGGAGCGCGGCGCCGACGGGGGCCGGGGCTTGATATGAGAAAACGATACGGCCAAGACGAGCGCGACGACGATCTGGACATCAACATGACCCCGATGTTGGATGTGATATTTATCCTGCTTATATTTTTTGTCGTCAGCGCATCCTTTGTCAAAGAAGCCGGCATCGCGGTCGATCGCCCGCAGTCCGACACGGCGGTGCGGCAGGATCAGGTCTCCGTCGTTGTCGCCATCAGCAGCGATGGCGAGGTGTGGGTCAATCAGCGTCGTATCGACGCGCGCGCGGTCGCCGCCAATGTGGAACGCTTGCATCTGGAAAATCCGCAACTCTCGGTATTGGTGATGGCCGATCGCGCATCACAAAACGGCGTTCTGGTGAAAGTGTTGGACGGCATTCGCAAAGCCGGCGTTGAGAAGATTGCAATCGTCGCGAACCATGACAGTTAGACATGCGGCGGCCTATCCGCTGCTGTTAGCGGTCGCGCTGTTGATCACCTGGTCTTTGTTTTTTCTGGTGTACCGGCTGACGGTATTTGAGGGGGCGGCGGAAGTCGGGGAGCCCAAGGTGTTTCCGATAGATTTTGTGGAAGTCGCCCGCGAATTGCCGGAAGAGCCCGAGCCGTTGCCGGAAAAACCCAAACCGCAGGCGGCGCGACCGCAGATTCCGTCTATACAAAAATTTTCGCCGCCGATTCAACCGGCCCATCTGAGCGCCGATGGCGCGCTATTGTCAAACTTGACCGGCTTGTTGACCGGATTGCCGGAGCCGGGTATCGGCGGCGAAGCGACTCCTATAGTCCGTGTCAGCCCGATTTACCCGGTATCCGCGGCGAGCCGGGGGGTTGAGGGGCGGGTCAGAATAGTGTTTGCCATCAACGAAGAAGGTTGGGTAGAGTCGCCCGAGGTGATCGAGTCCGAGCCCAGCGCGATTTTTAACCGTTCCGCCTTGCGCGCCGTTTCAAAGTGGCGCTATCGTCCGCAGATCACAGACGGTCGGGCGCAACGCCGCGAGGGGGTTGAGGTGATCATTGAATTTCGTTTGGATCAATGATGACTGCTAGATCGGCTTGTCGGTTTTGCCGCATTGCTTCCGCCTTGGCGTTGCTCGTGTGCTCGCCAACTGTATTCGCGGCGCCGACCTATCTGATTTCCCAACAGGTTTATGACGCGATTGACAAAAGCGGCGCGCATATTGAAAAAGGCGAGTACGCCGAAGCCGAAAGGATATTGAACGGCGCGCACAAGCGCAAAGGTCAGGAGTTGAATGCATACGAAAAGGCCGTTATCTCTCAGCAACTCGCGGCGATAGACTTTGAACGCGAGGACTATCAATCGGCGCGACTGCGGTTTGAGAAGTTTTTGCGCGAGGACGGTTTGCCGCGGCCGTTTTTGTCGCAGTTGCGCTTCAATCTCGCTCAGACGTATATGTTGCTTGAGCGCGATGCCGATGCGGTTGCATTGTTGCGCCCGCTGTTTGAGGGCGATGCGCCGCCGCCGGCCGCTTTTTTTCTGGCTGCTGTCGCGTTGCGCAATATCGGCGATACCGAAGAGGCATTGCGGCGTGCCGAGCGCGGCTTGGCGTTGGTCGCCGTACCCGATGAAACGCACTATGCGACGGCGCTTTCGCTCTATCTCGCATTGGAGGATTATCGGAATGCCGGGCAAATATTGGAACAGCTCCTCAGGAGATATCCCGACAAGGCGATGTATTGGCGGCAAGCGGCACAGGTGGCGATCCGTTTGGATGATCGCGCGCGCGCGCTGACGCTCGGCGATATGGGCTATCACCGCGGGGCGTTGCGCGAGGAAGAAGATGTGCTGTATCTTGTCAAGTTATACCTTGACCAGGGGGTGCCGCATAGGGCGGCGCGCCTTTTGAGCAAAGCGCTCGCTGACGGGGTCGTCGCAGAAACGGGCGATAACTGGTATTTGCTTTCGCTGGCGTGGAGCGATGCGCGGGAATTTGATCGCGCGATTGAGCCGTTGCGCAAGGCCGCGGAATTGTCCGACCACGGCCGCTTTTATAGCCGCCTCGGCAGACTCTATATGGAGCAACGGCGGTGGGATGATGCCAGACAGATGTTCGCCTACGCGCTCGACAAAGGCGCGCTCAAGCAGGCGCACAAAACGCGCCTGCTGAAAGGCATCGCGTTAGTCGAATTGGGACGCATCGAGGAAGCCGAGCAAGAATTCACATACTGTCTTTCGCACCCGGACACCTACGAAGAGGCGGCCGGTTGGCTGACCTTCCTCGGCGCCGCTTCGCGCTGACACCGGTCATAGGTCAAAGACGACGCGGAATCCGATCTGCGGCGAGCGCAATGACAAGGGTATGCGGTTCTCAAAATCAATCCGCGCCGCGTCTTTTCCGGGCAAGGCATAGTTTCCTCCTTTGACCAGCGCCACATAGTGATCGTCCGCCGCGATGATGCTGCGCGTCCATTCGGACACATTGCCGCCCATGTCATAGATGCCGCTTTCGGTCTTGTCCTTTCTGTCGGGGTTTTGTTGCTGTGGCGCCGTGCGCTTGCTCTCGGCCGCGATGGCGTATCGTCGGCGCGGCTGATTGCCCCACGGGTAGACGCTTCTTGCGCTGTTGGAGCCGGCGATCATCCATTCCTCCGCCGAAGGCAGCCGCCCGCCGGCCCAATTTGCAAACGCCCACGCCGACCACCAACTGATGCCCGTAATCGGCAAGACATCGTTGGCATCGGGTGTGTCGCTCCAGTCGTCGGGCGCATAGCGGTGGCTCTTCGGCTCTTTCTCGTTCGCATACAGACCGATTCGCACAAGCGGGTCGGCGAGAAAGTTTCTATACTGCGCGCGCGTGACCTCGTGGCGCAAGATGCGAAAGTCCGTTTTTTGTCGGGTTTGATTGAAGAGCGATTCGATCACCGCGACCTTTTGCCCGGAGAGGTTGGCCAGCAGCGCGGGTATGCGCGCGCCTTCGCGCAGCCCGATGCGGATCGTGTCGGTCGCAATCCGGCGGGTTTGCGGGGGCTTGTCCCCCCAGGGCAAGCGGTCGGGTCTGCGGTCGTAAACACAGCGAAAACCGACATACGGGGAGCGGTATTTGCGCGGGGCGTAACGGTAGAAAGCGGCCAGACTGTATATCGCAAACGGGCGGTTATATGCGTTGCCCCCGTGCAGGCTGGGCCGGCTGTCATCGTTGTCGCCGTCGGCCCACTCGGAAACCGCATCGCCCATGTTATGGATTCCGCTCGGGGTATCGGCGGCGGCATGCAGTCCGCATTTTTGCGCGGCGTTCAAACGGCTGTCGAGGTACGGCCAGGCATCGGATACGAATGTGTCTCCCCACGGGTAGAGTCGCTGTTGCTTGCCGGCGGCGATGGCTATCCATTCCGATTGCCGCGGCAGGCGCCCGCCGCTCGCTTTGCAATATGCGTAGGCGTCGTAGTAACTCACGCCGTTGGCCGGCGCTTGCAAGCGCCCGCTGACCTTGTGCTCGGCGCTGCTACTCCTGTATTTCCAGTCCGCCGGTTGTCCCGGCGCGGCGATGTCCGCTTGGGGATGGCGTTGTTGCCATTTGACAAATTTGTAGAAATCGCTTTGTCGCACTTCGCAGCGATCGACCCATGCGGTATTGAGGCGGTAATCAAACGGCGGTTTGTCGAGCAGGTGGTCAAAAGAGCGTATGTGCTTGAAGTGTCGGATGTTTTCCAGAAGAATCTCGTCAAGGGCGTTGCTCGCGTCGGCGATGTCTTCGGTGTCTGTGCGGATCGTGACGGTGTCAAAATCATGCAACGCGGCGGACAGTTTGTAGATGCCAAGAGCGGTGCCGGTGACAACGATAACGACGAGGAAGGAGTTGACGAACTTTGTAAGGAAACGAAACCGCATCGCGTTACGCTACGCGCCGGAAACGGCGCAGTATTCCGAATAACAGGATCAGCGCGACCGCTCCGAATACAAAAAACGATTCCTTTTCTTTGCGGAACGGAATCGGCGGATGAAATGTGTATGTGTGGAGTTGGTTTATTTGCACGCCATTTTCATCGCTGGCGATGACAAACTCGCCGTCGTCGGCAAAATGCCCGTAGACAAACGACAGCACGTAATCGCCGCGTTTCGGGCTGCTCAAACTGGCCGCGCGCCAACGGTCTTCGGCGGGGGCGATGGTATCCGGCGGAATCATCAATATGTGCGATTGGTTGATCGGCGCGGACAACCCTTTGTATATCGCCGGAAAGAGACCGAACCGCATCTGCGCATGCGCTTCTGCGGGCAGAAAATCCAGCCTGACTTGATCCGGTGTGCCGAGAAAAGAAGCCGTTTTCAGCGGCTTGTTCGCCGCCACCTTCAAGGCGTTGTTGGCGAAGTCGGGCGATATGTTTTGGTCGACTTCCAAAGCCTTGGGCTCGCCGGGCATCGCCAGCAGACCTTTGACCAGATCGGCAAAGAAAGTCAGCGCAACCGGGTCGGTCGGCGGCGGGGTGGTCAATGCCGGCACGACGATGTCACGCTGAAAGTGGAAGCGTTCCAAGACAGAATAGTCGCCCGCTTGCGCCGCTAAGTCCGCTCGCTCCATGAAATTGTACAGAGCGAACATCAAACTCAGATAGCTCACTTCGGGTTGGCGACCGGGGCGCCCTTGCATCTCCAGTATTTGTTGCAACTTTTCTTGCAACGACTTTTGCGCAGACGGCGTGGCGGCGCGAAATTGCACGATACTGGGCAAGCCGCCGCGCGCGGGTTCTCTTGCGAGGTCGCCGGACATCATTTGAGCAAGCGTTTCAAACATCCGATCGCTGAGTCTTGATTCTTGGCTCTCGCTGTCCGTCCGCCGTTCGCTTTGCGCGCCCGGGCCGAAGGCTTCTTGATCCTGCGATTGCGACAGTTCGGTATCGTAGGCGAGATCGTCAAAAGGATATTGTTCGTTGGCATCGGACACATCTAGTTCGACCTCGCCGGGGAAGGACTCCCACATGCGCTCGGCGCTCTCGTTGCCGCCGTCGCGATCGCTCTGACTTTCTCCCGGCAGGCGGGTCTCGTCTTCTTCTTCGGGTTTCTCCTTGTTTTCCGCGCCTTGGGCGAGTTGTTCGGGGCTGTCGTCGTCGCCGCCTTTCCGCTCGTCCAGAAAATGCCAGTGCGAGGGCAGTCGCCCGTACTTGCGGATGATCGACATCGTGACATAGAACAACTGTATGTCATAGACATCTATGCGTATGCGGCGATGCTGTTGCGGCGACAAGGTTCGCAGGAAGCGGTCAAAGGCATTTTCTTGAAGCAACAGCGTGTCGCGCCCAAAGCGTTTGCCGGTGTGGTAATCGCGTATAAACCCTTTGTGCAACTCAATGATGGGCATGATATCCGGGCGCGGGTTGCGGTCGAGCGGGGAGTTTTCATAGTCGTGCAGACGCGCCAGAGCCGACGTCGGCAGGCTGTTCATAACGACCGAGGTCGCTATGTCACGGCTCAATAAAACCGAGACCTCTTCGTATTCGGTCAGTTGTTCCTGTTCCTTCTGGTGCTTGATAGAGATGGTGATGACGATCAGGATGATGATCATCGCCACGCTGTTGGCAAGGATGTCCGCCAGCCCTATGCCGGCGAATTCGGGCAAAAAAGACGGTTTCTTTTTCATCGCCCCCCGGCGCGATCTTTAATCACATCGCTGATGTACGGCGGTATGTCGTTGAGGCTTACCGATTTCAACAACTCGCGTTCGGCGATGATCCAGCCGATCGCTATCCGTCGGTTCGGCAGCGCACGTCGGATGCAGTTGCGCGCTTTTGCCATGACCGGAACGCTTTCTTCGGTGATGGTGAAGATCATCTGTTGCTTGGGTTGGCTGTAAATCTTTTTTGCATAAGCGACAAAGGGATCGTTGGGTTTGCAGATATCGTCATATTTGACTGTCTCGTTCGTTTCAACGATACGCAGTTCGGACGGAAACGTGATGATCGCATAGCCGCTGCCGCGCGCGCCCCAGCTGACTTTGTAATCGCCGCCGTCGTTGATTTCTTCAAGCCGCTCCCGGATGGACGCTTGTGAGAAGAGGTTGATTAATAAGAATAGCACAAGCAAGAGGGCGAATACGCCGCCGAAGATCTCAATCATCGGCGCGTTGTTGCGTTCGCTATCGCGCAGACTATCGTGACGCATTAAAGTTCGGTTTGTTCGGATGGAGAATGTGATTTTCGCAGGCAGTCAGAATATCATTCTCCCATCTTTGTAATATCGTTTGTATCAGGGTGAGGATGATGCTGAGCGACAATGCGATCAGCGTCGTATCAAACGCGATGCCAAGCGGCGATATGGCGCCGCTCAGTTCGTCCGATAACTGCGTCAGTCCGTGCTGGCTGCCGATAATCTTTTGAATCCCGTCGGCGGCGAGCGATATCCCGTACACGGTGCCGATAAAACCGAGAATCGGTATCGCCCAGTTGAGGTAGCGCGGCAGGATGTAGAAATCGGCCGATTTTTTCCATATCAAATCTATGTAAATATCCGGCGTCCCGGCGCGTTCCTCCACGATGGCTTCGTGGTATGCCCGCAGCAGCAAGGAGCGCTTTTCTTGTGCCAGCGACATCTTTTCGCGCAACAGGATATAGCTCTTGCTGGCCAGAATCACCAGCCCCCAGCAGAATAGCGCCACCGTCAGCGGCGGTATGATGCCGCGCTCAAGAAACTTTTCGGTGAAGAAGGCCCAATCCGGATAGCGCGCGTCGAGGTTGTGTATTGCGATCATGATATAGGTCGCAACAATGACCGCGACCGCCAGTGTCAATAGCAACGGCGGTCCAAAGAGCACTGATTCGACCCGATGCATGAGACTTTGACCGCTGTTGTTTGATGCGATGCGATTGAGCAGAATGTAGAACATATACAATGCGACCGTTGTGACCAGCAACGGCAACAGGCTCTCGACAGAAAACGATTTTCCGTCTAACAGCGGCGCCGAGATTTGATAGGCGACGATAAAACTGATGACGATGATCACTATCAGGATGGTCGCTTCAAACAAGCGGGGCGTGAATAACTGTTTGTTCAATGCGCTTGCCAACATCGGCAATGCGGCAACCGCGGCGCCGAATAGCAGGCCGGATAGGATGCTGTGGTCAATCGCGTGGAAGAGGCTGGCAAATAGGGTCGGCAATAGCGCCGCCCACAGAGTAAGTATAATCATTTTGTGCAACATAGTTCGGTTATTTGTATTTTGCGTATGAAGGATTCTTATTATACTTCACAATGTTGCGGCGCAGCGCGGCGGCTATTGTGAATGGCCTTCGTCCGAGTGTTGCCGGAGTTTGTGGGAAACCTAATCGGAGGTTGCGGCGTCTTGAGGCGATCGGTTATGAGTGAAAATTCCGTTCATTTTGTCAATGGCGAATCCCTGTATCCGCCGTTCCCGCAGGATACCGAACAGGCGGTATTCGGTCTCGGTTGCTTCTGGGGCGCCGAACGCTGTTTTTGGACTTTGCCGGATGTGCATGTGACCGCCGTCGGTTATGCCGGCGGTCAGGCAGCGAACCCTTCTTATCATCTGGTTTGCGGCGGTACGACCGGGCATGTCGAAGCAGTCCTGGTTATCTACCGCGGCGGCGATGATGCCTATCGCCGATTGCTCTCTCATTTTTGGCAGGCGCATGACCCGACACAAGGCATGCGCTCGGGCAATGATATCGGCGAGCAGTACCGCTCGGTCATTTTTTGTGCGAATCGCGCGCAATATCGGCTCGCTGTCGGCTCGCGCGACGGATACCAGAAGCGGCTGGATGCGAGCGGCTACGCAAAGATTACCACCGAGGTTGCGATGCTGCCGGAATTTTATTACGCCGAAGACTATCACCAGCAATATCTGGCAAAAAATCCGCGCGGGTATTGCGGAATCAAGGGCTTGGGTGTTCCCGCATAGCGGCGGGGCGCGAAGATTCAGAGCCCGGCACGGAGCAGATCGTGCATATTGAGCGCGCCGACGAGCGCGCCTTGATCATCGAGCACAGGCATGGAGTTAATTGCGTTAACCCGCATCATTTCAAGCGCGTCATAGGCCAGCACATCGCGCTTTGTCGAACGGAACTCGCGTGTCATCAATCCGTCGATCGTTGTCGTTTTGAGGTCTTTGACCGCCGCAAAAGAACGGCGCAAATCGCCGTCGGTGAAGATGCCGACCAGGGCGCCGCGTTGATCCGCAACCAATGTCATGCCGAGCCCTTTGCGCGACATTTCATACAAGGCATCGGATAACGCGGCGCCCGCCGCGACTTTTGGCATGGCATCGCCGGTTCTCATCAAATCGGCGACCGTCACGGTCAAGCGTCTGCCGAGGCGGCCGCCGGGGTGCGCTTTGGCAAAGTCCTTTGACGTGAATCCTTTCTCGCTTTGCAACACGACCGCGAGCGCATCGCCCATGGCGAGGGCCGCGGTGGTGCTGGCCGTCGGCGCGAGCCCGAGCGGGCAGGCTTCTTTTTTGACGCTCGTATTGATCACCGCATCGGCACTTTTGCCGAGTGTCGAATCCGGCGTTCCGGTCAGCGCGATGAGCGGGATGCTCAGCCGCTTGAGTGCGGGCAACAGGGCGTTGATCTCATCGGTCTCGCCGGAATACGACACGATGATCGCGACATCGTCGCCTCCGATCATACCGAGGTCGCCGTGACCGGCTTCGGCGGGGTGGATGTAGAATGCCGCATTGCCGGTGCTTGCCAATGTCGAACTGATCTTCTTTGCAATATGTCCGGATTTGCCCATGCCGATCAACACGATGCGCCCGCGGCATCCCTCCAGCAACTCGCAGGCATGCAGAAAGTTCTCGTCTATCTGCTCGCATAAGCCGCTCACCGCGGTCGCTTCGGCAGCGATGACTGTCAGCGCAATGTCTTTAATCTGTTCGGGTTTTAATCGCATCTTGCTTGTCATGCGCGGGTACGGTTTCTATGCCAGGACGAGTTCGCTATAGTACAACCAGTATATGTAACCGGCAAAGCACGCGAGCAATATGCCGCCGTTTTTGGCGGACAACCGCCCGCTCGGTTTCATCAATATCATCAATAACAATAAAAGGGTCAGCCCGGCTCCCATGGCAAAGTCGCGCGTCATGATGTCGGAATCGATCGCCAGCGGATGTGCCAGCGCGGCCGCGCCGATGACGCCGAGCGCGTTAAAGATATTGGAACTCAGTATATTGCCGACCGCGATATCGTGGCGCTTCTTCCATAAGCTGGCGATCACGGTGGCAAGCTCCGGCAGGCTGGTGCCGAGGGCGATCACCGACAAGCCGATAATAATTTCGTCGATACCCAAGGCGCGGGAAATGGAGACCGCCGATGTGACGACCATATTGGATGCGATTATCAGAAGCGCCAGCCCCGAGAGCATGACAAGCCAAAGCAGCGCATGACTTTGCTTGGGCGTTGCCGCAGCCGCAGGGTACGCGGGCGGTCGGAGTTCAAAATAGAGCAACGCGCCGACACATGGCAAAAAGATGATAGCGCGGGTCATTTCGGTCAGCGGGAAGAGATAGGCGTGCGCTCCTGCGACTAATGCCAGCACAAAGGCGATGCCGATAGTCCGCCAAATCTCCCGACCGGTCATCGGACTCGCGGACTCCTCCGGTATCTCTTGCGGCGCGCTGCGCGCCATCTGCCACAGAATCGGAATCAGGCAGGCGATGAGAATCATGCCGTCGACTCGGTCCAGTCGCGAGCCCAGCGCCATCAGCGTACCGAGCAGCACGGTGGCGATACCGAGCAGCGAGAAATTGATGGCGATGGTTTTTTTGGCCAGCGCAATGGTTGTCATGATCGCCCCGATTCCCAATACGAGCCCGATATTCGCGATGTTTGATCCGAGCGCGTTGCCGATGCCGAGTCGCGGGTTGCCCGCTATCGCCGCGATGACAGACACGACAAATTCCGGCGCCGATGTCGCAAACCCCATGATCACCCCGACGGTAAAAGCGGGAATCCGCAATTTGTTGGCGAGCGTCACCATGTTCCGCACCATGATGTCGGCGGATAACCAGAGCAATGCTATGCCGCCGATCAAGACCGGATAATTAAGCATGTGACCGAGCATCTGTTGCGGTTGCGCGCGACATTTGTCGCAAGTATTTTTGTAACGGGGTTTCCAAATCAACAATCGATTGTAATTCTGATATGATAATTGTATCTTAGGATGGTTGATAAGCCGCAAATAGATTCATGCTTGATCCCAAATATATTCGCGCCGACGCGACCGAGGTTTTTGCGCAGCTCGCGCGGCGCGGAGCGGAGTTCTCCTTGGCGGACTATCGGCAACTGGAAAATCAGCGCAAGGTTTTGCAGACAGAGGCCGAGGATTTGCGCGCACAGAGCAAGGCGCGCTCGCAAGAGATAGGCCGGCTCAAAGCGGCAGGCAAAGACGCCAAGGCGCCGCTGGCCGAAGTCGAGCGGATCAAGCGGCGGTTGCGCGACAAAGAGGAGCGGTTTGCGGCGGTCAAAGCGCGGCTGGACGAATTCCTGTTGACGCTGCCGAACATGCCGGATGTGTCGGCGCCCGACGGCAAAGATGAGAACGACAATCGCGAAGTCGGCAGGCACGGCGCGCCGCCGCAGTTTGATTTTGAACCGCAAGACCATATCGCGCTCGGTGAGAAGTTAGGTCTGTTTGATATGCCGGCGGCCGGCAAGGTCGCCGGTTCGCGTTTTGCGGTGGCCTACGACGGCTTCGCCCGTCTGCACCGCGCGCTGGGGCAGTTTATGCTCGATGTGCACACGTCGCGCCACGGTTACAGAGAAGCGTATCTCCCTTATATCGTCAATGCCGGCGCTTTGCTCGGCAGCGGCCAACTGCCGAAGTTTGAGGAGGACTTGTTTCGTCTGGCCGACACCCAATTCTATTTGATTCCGACCGCCGAAGTGCCGCTTGTGAATCTGTATCGCGATGCGATCATCGATGCCGCTTCCCTGCCTGTCAAATTGGCGGCGCATACGCCCTGTTTCCGTTCCGAAGCCGGCGCCTACGGCAAGGACACGCACGGTTTGATTCGCCAGCATCAGTTTGACAAAGTGGAGTTGGTGCAGCTGACAGCCGCCGATGACTCTTGCCGCGCGCTGGAGGAAATCACATCTCACGCGCAAGTTATTTTGCAAGAGCTCAATCTGGCATATCGCACGGTGGAACTGTGTGCGGGCGATCTGGGTTTTGCGGCGGCCAAAACGTATGACCTTGAGGTGTGGCTGCCGGGTCAGGGATGCTATCGCGAAATTTCTTCATGCAGCAATACGCTGGACTTTCAGGCGCGGCGCTTGCAGATCAGAACGCGGGCGAAGGCGGGAGAAAAACCGCGGCTGGTACATACTCTGAACGGTTCGGGGCTTGCGGTCGGGCGCGCGCTTATTGCGGTGCTGGAGAATTATCAGACTGCGAGCGGGGCGATCACGGTGCCCGAGGTGTTGCGGCCGTATATGAACGGTTGCGACGTGATCGGCGAAGCCTAAGAGGCGCGTGTTGTCGCGGCGTTATGCGCGCAATCAAATGTCGCAAATAATTGCGAGCGCTCTTGCGAGTCGTCCAGGATCATCCGTTGCGGCGCCAGATGCAGGCGCCGCAGATCGCGCGCTCCGGGCGCCATCGTGAGGTATTCGCTGTGTCCCAATAGTTGCGCGGATATGGTCAGATACAGGCGTTGCAGGCAGGCGTCGGCGGCAAATGACTCAAACAACTCGGGGCCGGCACACAGATAAATCCGCTTAAAACCGAGCGTATCCAGTTGCGCTAACAACGCTCTGCCGGTTACCCGTTGCCGCCCGGCTTCAATGACGCGGTATCCGCGTTTTTCATAATCTGCGCGCCGCCGCGTGTCGCCGTCGGCGCTGCTTGCGATGATGGTATTTTGCGGGTTGAGTTCCGCGGGCAGGGGAAACTCCAATGTGTTGCTGCAGATGACGGCCGCGGGTTGGGGGGGCATCGCGTGATCGCGTCGCCATTGCGTCAAATCGCCATGCGGCGAATCATCGCCGACGGCGAGAATATCGCCGAGTCGTCCTTGCGCGCGCGCGCGCATATAGCCGCCGTGGGTGATGATGCAATCCGCTTGCGCCCTGAGTTCGAGAAAAAGCCGCAAGTCGTTGTCGCTTGTCAGCGCGGCGGGCAGCGTCAGGGCGCCGTTTTGCCGTACCGCTATGCGCCCGTCCAGGCTGGTTAAAAAGTTTGCGTAGACAAACGGTGTCTTTCCGCGCAAGGGAATTTCGTCCAGATAGATGCCGCGGATAGAGCGGTATGTCTTGGCTTCGGGGAATACTTGTATAATTGGCATCTCGCTATTTGCTTGTGTATAAAACTTTCATTATCGGCTAATCTCCGATGAGCACAGCCTAATGTAGCAGGAATAGAGACCTTGAACAACATTCGTATTCTGCCTTCGCATCTGATCAACCAAATTGCCGCCGGCGAAGTGATCGAGCGGCCGGCGGCGGTCATTAAGGAATTGGTTGAAAATAGTCTGGATGCCGGCGCCCATCGCATCACAGCGAAGATCGAGCGCGGCGGCATCAAAAAAATTATTGTCACCGATGATGGCAGAGGCATCGCAAAGGACGATTTGACACTCGCATTGTCGCGTCACGCGACGAGCAAAATCAGCGAATTTGAGGATCTGGATAAAGTGCTTTCGTTTGGTTTCCGCGGCGAAGCGCTGCCCAGCATCGCCTCGGTTTCTTATTTGACGATCAAATCCTGCGCGGACGGAGGCAGCGGCTGGGGTTTGACCGCATCGCACGACGAGGAGCGGGAAGAAATAATTCCCTGCGCGCATCCCCGCGGCACGACGATCGAAGTGGCCGATCTGTTTTCTAATGTGCCGGCGCGCCGCAAGTTCCTCAAGAGCGAGCGTACCGAATTCATGCACATAAGAAGTTTTTTATACCGTTGCGCGCTCATGCGTTTTGATGTCGAACTGACATTTGAACACAACGGCAAAAATATTTTTCATTTTCCAAAAGCCGAAGACGAAGCCGCGCGTTTGAAGCGCATAGAAGCGATTATCGGCAGAGATTTTGCCGAGCAGTGCGTATGGTTTTCCAAGCAGGGCGACGGCATGCGGCTGTCGGGCTGGGTCGGTTTGCCGATTATTTCGCGCAGCCAGCCGGATATGCAATTCAGTTATGTGAACAGCCGAGTCGTGCGCAATAAGACGATTAACCATGCGGTCAAGCAGGCGTATCAGGATGTGCTCTACCATGACCGCTTCCCGTATTGGCTGATTTATTTTGATATTGATCCGGCGCAGGTGGATGTCAATGTGCACCCGGCCAAACACGAGATACGGTTTAGAAACCAGCAACAAGCGCACGGCTTTATTGCCACGGCGATCAAGAGCGTACTTGCCGATATCACCCCCGGCGATGCGCCCAACCTTGCCGAGCATCAGCGCGCATTGGCGGATGACAGCGCGCAAAAACAGCCGCCGCAACCCCCGCTCGGCGCATCGTTGCGCGGTGATTTGCGCCGCCGCGGCGCGGGTGATTTCATCCGCGCCGCCGCCGCGGACGCCAGTCGCGGCTACGGCGCGCAACCCGCGCATAGCGGCTCATCGGCGCGGGCGGCGATGGATGAGATGCCGCCGCTCGGCTTTGCGCTGTGCCAGATACACAATATTTACATCATTGCGCAGAACGAAGAGGGCATGGTGCTCGTCGATATGCACGCGGCGCACGAGCGGTGCACATACGAAAGGCTGAAGGATGCGTACAAAGGGGATGGCATTCGCACCCAACTGTTATTGGTGCCGCTATCCGTTGATGTGACCGAGAGCGAGGCGGATTTGTGCGAGCGCCACCATGACGTATTGCAACGCTTCGGGCTGGGGATAAGCCGCGGCTCGCCGCGCGCATTGATTATTCGCAGTGTGCCGGGCTTGCTCGCCGATTCGTGCGATGCCGAAAAATTGCTGCGCGATGTGCTGTCCGACTTGTCCGAACACGGAGATGCGACCCGTGTCGAGCGCGAACTTGACGGCGTGTTGTCTGCGATGGCATGCCACGCTTCGGTGCGCGCCAATCACAAATTGACAGCGGACGATATGAATGCGTTGTTGCGCAGCATGGAAGCGAGCGAGAAGAGCGGACAGTGCAACCACGGCCGCCCGACTTGGGTGCAACTGAGCATCGGTCAGTTGGACAAATTGTTCAAGCGCGGCCAATAGCAATTTGACGCCCGCCGCCCGCCGCAAAATTATCTGTTTTATGGGACCGACGGCATGCGGCAAGAGCCGCTTGGCGATGGCCCTTGCCGAACATCTGCCGTGCGAGATTGTCAGCGTTGACTCCATGGCGATATACCGCGGCATGGACATCGGCGCCGCCAAGCCGAGCGTTGATGAGCGACGCAGAGTATGCCATCACCTGATCGATATCTGCGAACCGTCGCATAATTACTCGGTCGCGGAGTTTTGCGCCGCCGCACAGCGGGCGGTGCGGGCGATATTTGACCGCGGCAAAACCCCGCTTCTGGTCGGCGGCACGATGTTTTACTTCCATGCTTTGCAACACGGTTTGTCGCCTATGCCCCCGGCGGATGCGGAACTCCGCGACACGATCAGGCGCCGGTTTGAGGCGGGCGGCGCAGCCGCATTGCGCGAGTGGTTGCGGCGGCTTGACGCCGATAGCGCCGCGCGCATCCATCCGAACGATGCGCAACGGCTGCAACGGGCGATTGAGATATGCATCTTGAGCGGACGGACGATAGGCGATCTGCCGTCGCGACAAGCGCCGTCGTTCGACGCGGCACAGATCCGCCGCTTTGCCATCGATTTTGAAAACAGATCTTTGTTGCATCGGCGCATCGAGCGCCGCTTTGACAAAATGTTACGACAAGGTTTGGCCGACGAATTGGCCGGGTTGTTGGCGCAAGGGCGGGTCGGCCCGCGCTGTAATGCGCTGCGCGGAGTCGGTTATCGCCAGATGTGGGAATACCTGAGCGGCAAGGTCGATTATGAAACGATGCGCCGCCAAGCCATCGCCGCCGGACGCCAATTGGCCAAGCGGCAATTGACCTGGATGCGGCGGATGGATACGCCGCTTTTCCATGCGGATCGTTTGTCTGACAGGGAAATTATCGCAAAGATTGAGAAAATCGCGGCAAAGGGGTAGACTAGGGCTTGTGTAGCATAACGAAATAACGGGGGTCTACAATGATACAACAGCAACCTCTACAAGACGCGTTTCTTAACAATATTCGCAAGAACTCCACGCTTGTGTCCATTTACCTTGTCAGCGGAATCAAACTGCAAGGTCATGTCGATTCGTTCGATCAGTTTACAGTGTTTTTAAGAAACAATGTTGTCCAGATGGTATACAAGCATGCGATTGCGACCATCATCCCGATGCAAGGGGATGGGAATTCGCCGATACCCGGCAAAGTATCGTCTCGCATGTCTGCTGACGCGCCGAGCAAGTTTTGATGTGGCGTGTCGAACCGATCCCGGCATTCGCGGATAATTATCTGTGGTTGCTGGTCGGCGATACCAAGGATGCGGCAATCGTTGATCCGGGGGATGCCGCCCCGGTGTTGCGGGCGTTAGATGCCCGGCGATTGTCGCTTTCCGCTATCCTGATTACCCACCATCACGCCGACCATATCGGCGGGGCGGCGGAACTGTTGTCCCGCTTCCCGAATGCCGCGGCATATGGCCCTGCGGATAAGCGAATCGGCGGTATCACGCGTCGGGTCGCGGAGGGGGATGCCGTCGGTTTGGATTTTTTGCCGGCGCGGTTTCGCGTCGTCGAAGTGCCGGGGCATACGGCTACGCATATCGCTTACCACACATCCGACGGAGGGCATAGGCTGTTCTGCGGCGACACGCTGTTTGCCTGCGGTTGCGGACGGGTATTTGAAGGCAGCCACGAACAGATGCGCGACTCTTTGCTCAAGTTGCGGGGCTTGCCGCCGCAGACCGAAATTTATTGCGCGCACGAATATACGCTTGGCAATATCGCGTTTGCAAAATGTGTCGAACCCGATAACGCGGCGTTGCTTGCGCGCGAACACGACGCGAAGGCGCTGCGCCGCGCCAATCGGCCGACCGTTCCGTCGACCTTGGCGCTTGAGCGCGAGACCAATCCCTTTCTGCGCTTTGATTGCCCGACCGTGGCGGATATGGCTTCAAGGCATGCGGGGCAGCCGCTGGATTCCGGCGCGCGGGTGTTTTCCCACATCCGCTCGTGGAAAGATACGTGGTCGGGATAAAGTTATGCGTCAACCGGCGTTCGCCGGCGGTTTCCGTTTGATTTTCTCCCAACTGTCGCAGAGCGTCATGATGCGGTTTATCACAAGCGAGCGGTCGCTGCGGCTGTCGGCGACGAAGTAACCGAGCCTTTCAAACTGGTAGGGTTGCCCCGCTTGCATAGCGCCAAGACCGGGTTCCAGCATCGCGTTTTCCGCCGCGACCTTTGAGCGCGGGTTGAGAGCGGCGTTCAAATCCTCGCTCGCCGCCGGGTTGTGTTCGGCAAACAAGCGGTCGTACAGATATACTTTTGCTTTGACCGCATGCGCCGCGCTGACCCAGTGAATCGTGCCTTTGACTTTGCGCCCGTCGGGGCTGCCGCCGCCGCGAGTCTGCGGGTCATAACGACAGCGCAGTTCCGTAATCTCGCCGTTGGAATCTTTGATGACCTCCTCGCAAGTGATGTAATAGGCGTATTTCAGCCGCACTTCGCGTTGCGGCGCCAAGCGGAAAAACTTTGCCGGCGGGTTTTCCATAAAGTCGTCTCTTTCAATATATATCTCGCGCGAAAAAGGCACTTGGCGACTGTCGGAGGGCTGCTTGGGGTTGTTCGCCGCGGCGACCGTCTCGGTTTTGTCCTCGGGATAGTTTGTAATCACCGCTTTAAGAGGATTCAAAACCGCCATGGCCCTCGGCGTTGTGAGGTTTAACTCATCGCGGATACACGTTTCCAAAAACTCTATTTCTATCAGGCTGTTCTTTTTTGTCACCCCGATGCATTCGCAGAATGTGCGGATAGCGGCGGCGGGAATTCCGCGCCGCCGCATGCCGGCGATGGTCAACAGGCGGGGATCGTCCCACCCGTCCGCTGCGCCGCTATCGATCAATGATTTCAGTTTTCTCTTGCTTGTGATCGTATGGCTCAACTCCAGCCGCGCGAACTCAATCTGTCGCGGATGATGCATCTCCAGCGTCTCCAGAAACCAGTCGTATAGCGGGCGGTGGTCTTCAAACTCCAGCGTGCACAGAGAGTGCGTGATTCCCTCGATTGAATCGGAAATACAGTGGGCGAAATCGTAAGACGGATATATGCGCCATTGCTTTTCGGTGCGGTCATGTCGGCTGTGGCGGATGCGGTATATCACCGGGTCGCGCATATTGATATTCGGCGAGTCCATCGCGATCTTGGCCCGCAGTACGCGCGCTCCGTCCGCGTACTCCCCGGCGCGCATCTTGTTGAAAAGGTCGATATTTTCTTCGATGCTGCGCGCACGGTAGGGGCTGTCGCTGCCGGCTTGGGTCAGGCTGCCGCGGCGTTCGCGAATCTGCTCGTTATTTAGGTCGCACACATACGCTTTGCCTTTTTTGATCAGCGCGACAGCGCAGTCAAACAGCTTCTCAAAATAATCGGAAGCATGGAGGATATTCTTCTCGCGGTAACCGAGCCAATGCATGTCTTCAATAATGGCGCGTCTGAATTCGGCCTCTTCCTTTTCCGGATTGGTGTCATCAAAGCGCAGGTTGCAATGGCCGCCGCCGAATTCTTTTGCTATGCCGAAATTAAGCCAAATAGACTTTGCGTGTCCGATGTGCAGATAGCCGTTCGGTTCCGGCGGGAAGCGCGTGATCACTTTGCCGTCGTATCTGTTGTTGGCGATATCTTCCCGCACGAGGGCGCGGATAAAGTTTGCCGGGGTGTCATATTCCGTTTTTTTCATTGTGGTATAAAATAATCTCTTCGGCAAAGAATTATAACCGTAGTACTCTTCATTATGCAGAACAGTTATCCCGCGCGCGCATCCGCCAAAGAGCCTTGGCGGCATTTTGATGCTGCGGCGCTCGTCGCATCGTTGCCGCCGCAGCCCGGAAAGAAGATTACCGCCTTGGCATTGTTTGACGCGCTCGATTCTACCAATGACTATCTGCTCTCCAAGGGCGCGCCTTGCAAAGGTTTCGCTCTGTGTATGGCCAAATCTCAGAGCAAAGGCCGCGGGCGTCGGGGGCGCGCGTGGGCATCGCCTGCGGGCGGCAATATCTATTTGTCGCTTGCTTGGCATAAGCACAAGGGCTATCGGTGCGACGGTTGGCTGGGTCTGATGATCGCGTTGGAATTGGCGCGTTGCCTGTCGGAGTTCTCTCCGTCTTTTGTCGGTGTGAAATGGCCCAATGATATCTGCTGCGAAGGGCGCAAACTCGGCGGTATCTTGGCCGAAAAGGCCGGTTCTTTGTATGTTGTCGGCCTCGGCTTAAATGTGATGACAAACGAGATGCGGTTGTGCGATATCGGCGGCAACCGGACGAGTTTGCAAGATGTCGGCGTGAGTCTGCATCGCTACCCGCAGATCGTCGCGGCGATCATTGCCAAGATGATCGATGCCATTGAGTTTGTCGCCCGCGGCGATATTGCGCGGATGCAGAGTTTGTACCGTCCTTTTGATCTGATCTACGGTCGCAACGTCAGGGTGCGGAGCGCGGACGGGGATTTCGTCGGCACCGCCGACGGGGTTGACGATCGCGGGCTGTTGCGGGTGACTACGTCCGCCAGCGTCAAACTCTGTTGTTCGAATGAGACCAGCGTCCGCCTATGAAGTGGCTGTTTGATATCGGCAACAGCCGTTGCAAATTCGCTCTTTGCCGCGACGGCAGGATGACCGCGCGCAAGGATACCGCGCGCGACCTCTCGGGCCTGCGCCCGTGGTTAGCCGCTCACGCGGACGGCGCGGAGTCGGTCTGGGTTGCCAGCGTTGCCGGCGCCAAGACCGACAAGAAACTTGCGGATATGGTCGCAAGCTTTGGCCTGCGGGCATACTTTATCGGCGCAGCGGATGCGGACTGCGGGATGAAAACAGCGTATCGGAGCGAGCAACTGGGCATCGACCGCTTGGTATGTTTGATCGCGGCATGGCAGCGCGTGAAACGTTCGTGCATTGTTGCGGACTGCGGCACCGCCACGACAGTCGATTATCTCGATCATCGCGGCGAGCACCGCGGCGGCGTTATTTTTTCCGGTCTTGCGACCGCATATGCGGGGTTGCGCCGGGGCACCGCTGCTCTGCCGCGCGGCGGCTTCGGCAATGCGCTTACCGTGTTTGCAACCTCTACCGAAAGCGCGATTGAAAGCGGTTGCCGCTACGCCCTGATCGCGGGCGTTAAAGAAGCCGTGCAAAGGATGCGCGCCGCCGCCGACACCGACGCCCCCGCGCTTCTGACCGGCGGTTGCGGCGAGATGGTGTGCGCCGAACTTGGCGAGCGCGCCGAATATATCCGCGACTTGTCGCTTGAAGGAATCGCTATGTTGTCCGAGCAGAGGGAGAGCCGGTGCCGGCATTGATGATCGGCGTCGAAGGGGAGCGACTGGGCGCGCACGACAGACGTCGCCTGGCGCATCCTCTGGTCGGCGGAGCAATCATCATGGCGCGCAACTACTCCGACCGCTCCCAGTTGCGGGACTTGACCGCGGAGATGCGCGCAATCGACCCCGAATTAATCATAGCCGTCGATCAGGAAGGCGGGCGGGTGCAGCGGTTGCAAGAGGGCTTTACGCGTTTGCCGGCGATGCGAACGATCGGGGACATATATGTTCAAGATCCTCAGGTCGCGCGACAGCTTGCGCACGACTGCGGCGTTGTCATGGCGACCGAGTTGCGGGCTGTCGGCATCGATATCAGTTTCGCGCCGGCGCTGGATTTGGACCGAGGCAGCGGTGTCATCGGCGATCGCGCGTTTTCATCCGCGCCGGCAACGGTAACCGAGTTGGGCGGGCGCTTGATTGCCGGCCTGCGCCGTTGCGGCAGTATCGCGGTGGGAAAACATTTCCCGGGGCACGGTTCGGTCGCGCCGGATACGCACGATGAAGTGGTCTGCGACGAACGCAAGCCGGAAGACATCATGAACAGCGATGCGCGACCGTTTGCCGATTTGATGGCAGCGGGGCGGTTGGATGCGATAATGCTTTCCCACATTATCTATGCGGCGGTCGATGCGCGACCGGCCGCTTTGTCGGCGGTATGGTTGCGCGATATATTACGGCGGCGCATGGGTTTTCAAGGCTTTGTATTCGGCGATGATCTGGGCATGGCGGGCAGCGCAAACCCCGGCCTGCGTCAAATCGGCGACGCGATGGAGAGCGGGTGCGATATGATACTTGCGACGAATGATCACGCTATGGCAGACCGTATAATGGGCAGTTTTGACGAGGCGCAAGCGACGGCATACCGTGCCGAGGCGAGGCGCCGCTGGCGGGCGATTTGCGATAAGGTGTCGCGACAGTCCGTCGGCGAAAGCGATTATGAGGCGGCGGTCGCCCGATTGCGCGCGCTGCATAATGACACACCGTGAGGAGGACAGTTGAAAGAACAAGTATTTGAATGGATGTCCCTTTTGGGACTGGAACCGCAGTCCGGCATTGCCGTTGCGGCAGCGGTCTTTGTGATAGTGACCGTTATTTTATCGGTCGGGATGCTGCTCAATTTCGGCATCAAGAGATTGCTTCTGGCATCACAAAAGACAGCGACCGTATGGGATGATGCCTTGCTTGAGAGTTTCAAGGGCCCGGTCACCCTGCTGGTTTGGTCCGTCGGTCTGACGTATGCGGCCGAGTTGGCATGGCGGGATGTGGATGAAGGCCTGAACCGCATCATCGCCAATCTGCGCAACCTGGCTGTTATCGTATCGCTCGCGTGGCTGGTCGTTCGCTTTCTGAACAACATAGAAAAGAGCATCCTTGCGCAAAGGTATCAAAAGATAAAACTGGATGCGGTCGGCTTGCGCGCGCTGAACAAGGCGCTCAAAGCGGCGACCGTGATCACCGCCGCGTTGATGGCGCTGAGCACGATGGGTTACAGCATCTCCGGAGTGCTCGCTTTTGGCGGCATAGGGGGCATTGCCATCGGTTTTGCCGCCCGCGATTTGTTGGCAAACTTCTTTGGCGGTCTGATGATTTACCTCGACCGACCGTTCTCGGAAGGCGAGCGCATCTCCTCGCCCGACGGCGCGATCAGGGGGACGGTCGAAGATATCGGTTGGCGCCTGACCAAGATACGCACCTTTGAAATGCGCGCGCTGTATGTTCCCAATTCCACTTTCGCCAACATCGCCATAGAAAACATAAGCCGCATGACCCACCGCCGTATCCGAGAAATGATAGGGGTGCGCTATGACGATGTCGCCAAGGTGCCCGAGATCGCCAAGCAGATTGAAGAGATGTTCGTTGCGAGCGGCAACATCGATACCAACCAATCGATAGTCGTTCGGCTTGCTAACTTCGGCGCTTCATCGGTAGATATTTTTGTCAATGTCTATACGAAAACGGTCGACTGGAGCGAATTTCACGAGGTCAAGCAACAATTGATGATGCAAATTCACCGGATTGTCGAGGACAACCGCGCCGAGATCGCTTTCCCGACGACGACGGTACATGTCGCCGAACTGCCGTCGGCGAAACCGCCGCCATCATCTTGAGCCGGTATCCCGCGTCATCTCTTTGATTATCCCGACGACATTTTCCGACGCGACCTTGCTGCCCTTGTTGCCCTTGCTATCCAGGCGATTGCGTGTTGCGGCTAATTCCTCGACCATGTTTTGATAGCAGGTCGGATCGTTGAGCAGTTTCATGGTCTCGGCGCATATCTTCTCGGGTGTCGCATCGTTTTGTATGAGCTCCGGCACGATGGCGCGACCGGCGATAATATTCGGCAAACAGAAAAGCGAGATGCCGACCAGCTGTTTGGCAATCAGATAATTCATCCGCGATATCTTGTAGACTACGACGGTCGGCGTTTGGCACAGCGCGAGTTGCATGACAGCGGTGCCGCAGGCGGCGATGGCGATGTCCGCCGCTTGCATGTGCGCATAGGGATCCCCGGCAACAATGTCGCAATCAAAGCCGGTGTTTTGCAACCGCGCTTGCAACTGCGCTTCTTTGATAGTGCGCGCTTTGAGCAGGCGAAAGGCGATGCGCTTTTGTGATTGCCGGCGAATCTGTTTGGCGGCGCGGCAGATGACTGGCAGCAGGCAGTCTATTTCGCTTTTGCGACTGCCGGGGAGCAGCAGAATGGTCGCGCTATCCCTTTGCGCCGCGGGAGTTTTTGCCGCAGCGGGGGGCTCGGTCAGGTCTTCCGGCAACGGGTGACCGACGAAGGTCGCCGCTATGCCGCGCTCGGCGTATAACGCTTCTTCAAAAGGCAGGATGACCGCAATGCGATCCGCCAAGCGCGCGATCTTTTTGATGCGCCGCGGTCGCCACGCCCATATTTGCGGCGCGATGTAAATGAGCACTTTGATGCCGAGCGATTGCGCGACAGCCGCCAGCCGCAAATTAAACTCGGGGTAGTCCACGATGACGAGCAAATCCGGCCGTTGTTCCAGCAACGCCGCTTTCATGATGTTCATCGCGCGTTTGATCTTCGGGTAGTGATACAGGATATTGACTATCCCCATGACCGCAATGTCGGAGGAGTCAGCCAGCAAGCGCATGCCGGCTTGTCGCATTTGGCCGCCGCCCATCCCAAAGCATTCAAAACTTTCATCGCGCCGCAGTCGCGCTATCACTTTGGCGGCGTGTTGATCGCCCGATGCTTCGCCGACAGAGAACATAATTTTCAAAGGCTTGCGATTCATTATGGTGTAAAATTCGTTATTGGATATCCGCACAAGTGATTAAAACAGAGACAGCATATTATCAGGCCGTCATGGCAATTCCTCAAATAATCCGCCGATCGGCCCCGTTGCCGGACTGCGGCGATGCCATCGTTGCCGGCGCAGATGAAGCCGGGCGCGGCGCGCTGGCGGGGCCGGTGGTGGCGGCGGCGGTCGTGTTTGACAAACGGCGGGAGATACAGGGATGCGCCGATTCCAAAACGCTGACCGCCGCGCGGCGGGCGGCTTTGTCGCAAACGATAAAAGACAAGGCGTTGGCGTGGGCGGTTGCGCGCGCCGATGTCGATGAAATCGAAGCGCACAATGTTCTTCATGCGACGATGCGGGCTATGGCGCGGGCGGTTGCGTCCCTTGCCGTCAAGCCGGATATCGCGTTGATCGACGGCAACCGCGCGCCGGATATGAAGACGCGATCTTGCGCGATTATCTCCGGCGATGCGCGAGTGGCCGTGATTTCCGCAGCCTCTATTCTGGCCAAGGTCGCGCGCGACGAAGAGATGATCTCGCTGCACGCGCTCTACCCGCATTATCATTTCGATGCGCACAAAGGCTACGGAACCCGCCGCCATTTGCAAGCGCTGCGGCGTCACGGCCGATGCCCGATACACAGAAAGGGATGGAAGAGTGTGCGGCGTTGCGCGGAGCAATCCGGTTTGGAATTTGTCGGCAGACCCGGCGCATAGCGGAAGATGCCGATGAGCGAGTTCGTACATACCCATGTTCATACCGAGTACTCGATCAGCGACGGGCTGATCAGGATACCCGAGTTGATGCGATCGTTGGCCGCCAAGGGAATGTCGGCGGTTGCGGTCACCGAACGCAACAATCTGTTTTCCGCGATCAAGTTCCACACCGCCGCGATTGAGCATGGCATCAAGCCGATTGTAGGCTGCGAATTGTCGGTAAAACCCGATGTCGCCGCCCGCCTTGTCAGCGACATCGTGCTGCTCTGTGCCGACGAGCAAGGCTATCGCAACCTGACGCGGCTGGTCACAAAAGCGTATACCCAAGGGCAAACAAACAATCAGTTATTCGTAACATACGACTGGGTTGCCGAGCACAGCGAAGGTCTTCTCGCATTATCGGGCGGTCTGCGCGGCGATGTCGGACGGGCGCTGTTAGAAGGCGATACCGCCGGTCTCGAGCGGGCGGTGTCTTTTTGGCAAGAGACTTTTCCGCGGCGCTATTATCTGGAGCTCTGGCACACCCAGCGAAAAAACGAAAAAACATATCTCGTCAAAGCGCTTGAGCTCGCTCGCAAAACAGGTCTGCCGGTCGTCGCGACCAACGATGTGGTGTTTCCGGAGAAAGAAGATTTTGAGGCGCACGAAGTGAAGGTCAGCATCCATAAGCGACAGATGTTTGACGACCGGCTGCGCAAAGGGCTGTATAGCCGCGAGCAATACCTCAAGAGCGCCGATGAGATGGCGGCCTTGTTTAAGCGGGTGCCGAGCGCGCTGGAGAACAGCGTTGAGATTGCCAAGCGTTGCAATGTGCGCTTCGCGCTTCACGAGTTGCGTCTGCCGGTATTTCCGTTGCCGCAGGGCGGCGATGTGCAAACGCAGATTCAAAACAGCACGGAGCAACAACTGCAAAGTCTGCTGCTGAAAAACCCGCGGTTAAACGAGGAGGAATATCGCCGGCGTCTTGCTTACGAACTGAAGACTATCCGGCAGATGAGTTACGAAGGCTATTTTCTGATAGTCGCGGACTTTATCGCCTGGGCGCGCGCGCATAATATCCCGGTCGGCCCCGGACGCGGTTCCGGCGCCGGTTCTCTGGTCGCATACCTTTTGGGCATCACCGAAATTGATCCGATTCATTATCAACTGCTCTTTGAACGCTTCTTAAACCCCGAACGAATTTCCATGCCGGACTTTGACATAGATTTCTGCATCGACGGCAGGGACGATGTCATCCGCTATGTGATGGAACGCTACGGGCATGACAAGGTGAGCCAGATAAATACCTTCGGCAGTTTTGGCGCCAAAGTGTCGGTGCGCGATGTGGGCCGGGTGTTTAAGCATCCCTACGGTTTTGTCGACAAGATCGCGCAGATGGTTTCCGACCGGCTCAATATCACGTTGGACGAAGCGCTGAAATCGGATGAACTCAAAAATGCTTATCAATCCGATGAGAAAATCAAGCAGATTATCAATATGGCGCGCAAAATTGAGGGCTTGGTGCGCAACCCGGGGCGTCACGCGGGCGGTATCGTCATCTCGCCGGAGCCGCTGGTCGATTACGCCGCTTTGTACTGTGAGCCGAATGAAAAGAACCTCGTTTCGCAGTTGGATATGAAAGACATCGAGAAAATCGGATTGGTCAAATTTGATTTTCTCGGCCTCAAGACGCTGACTATCATCAACAAGACCGTTTTGTCCCTGCAAGAGAACGGCGTTGATATCAACATCAGCGATATCAGTTTGGATGACAAGAAGACCTACGAGTTGTTGCAGGAAGCGCGCACGATCGCTGTGTTCCAACTGGAATCCGAAGGGATTCGCGAACTGATGAAAGAACTCAAGCCGGACAGCTTTAAGGATATTGTGGCATTGGTCGCATTGTATCGTCCCGGTCCTCTGCAATCCGGCATGAGCAGGGATTACGTAGCGCGCAAGCACGGCGCCGCCGTACGCTATGAGCACCCGTCGCTTGAGCCGATATTGAAAAACACTTACGGCATCATTCTGTATCAGGAGCAGGTGATGGAAATTGCCCGCACTTTGGCCGGTTATACGCTCGGTGCGGCGGACATATTGCGCCGCGCGATGGGCAAGAAAGACCCCGAGGTGATGCGGCAGCAACGGGAAATATTTATCAGCGGGGCTGTCAAAAACAACATCAACAAAGGGGTGGCAACCGCCATTTTTGATCTGATGGAATATTTTGCCGGCTACGGTTTTAATAAGTCGCATTCGGTCGCCTATGCGCTGATCGCGTATCGCACCGCCTGGCTGAAAGCCAATCACCCGGGCGCTTTTATGGCGGCGGTGCTGTCTGCGGATGCGGACAACACCGACAAGATTGTGTCGCTGCTCGAGGAATGCCGCATGATGAATCTCAAAATCATGCCGCCCGATATCAACCGCTCAAAGGCGCGCTTTGTCGCTACGGCGGATGGCATCCTCTACGGCATGGGAGCGATTCGCAATCTCAGCAAATATGTGGTGGAGGGTCTCACCGCAGAGAGAGAACAAAACGGCGATTTCGTATCGCTGTCAAATTTTTGTTCGCGCATGGTCGCGACGGTCAAGCGGGCGTCGATAGAGAATATGATTCGCGCCGGCGTCTTTGACTCGGTGGAGACCGATCGCGGCGCTATGCTCAATGAGTTGCCGCGCATATTGGCTATGGCCGAGCGCGAGAAAAAAGAAGCCGACATGGGGCAGTCGGCCTTGTTTGATGACGGCTTGAAAGGCAAAGCGCGCACGAGCTCTTTGCCCAAATTAGCCGCCGAGGAAGCGCTTGGCAGAGAGCAGATACTGAAGATGGAGCGCGACAGTCTGGGCTTGTATCTGACCGACCATCCGGTGGCTTTTTATCAGGCGGAAGTCGATAGCATGACCTTTTGTGATCTGGGGAGACTGAAACAGACGAACGACCGCCGCATAGCGAAGATGGTAGGCCGCGATTCGTCCCTGTGGGTCGCCGGCGTCATTATGGATATTCGGAGAAAATATATCCGCAACAGCAAGGCTTCGTTTTTCTCTTTGGATGACGGCAAAGGGCGCATCGATCTGGCGCTCTTTGACAAGGACTATCACAACTGCGAAGACATGCTCGCATACGACAATGTGGTAGTCGTTGAGGTTTATCGCCTCAGTGTCAGCGCATCATGGCAGAATTCGCGCTGGCGCGCCTGCGCGATATTGACACTTGACCAAGCGCGCAGAAAGTTTGCCAACGGGGTGTTGTTCAAACTGGACATGCGGCGGGGAGGGAAGCAGTTGATCGCCAGGGTGAAGGACTGCTTGCTGCCGTTTCGCGAGGCGGGCGGGTGTCCGGTGATGATCTCGGTTTTGACCGGAGAGGCCGAGGCGCGGATGAGCTTCGGCGACGAATGGACGGTACAGCCGTGCGAATCATTGCTACAGAACTTGGGCCATATCGCCGGTGTGGAAAATGTGCGGGTCAGTTATTCCGGCAAGGCCGGGTGACGGATAACCCTGCCCGCCCTGCTTGCGGGGGAGTCGCACAAGCCGAATCGCAGGCGCCGGGCGAGGCGCTCGCAGTGACACCGGCGCGCGCACCGGATGGGCGCGTGTCATATTCGTGTTATATTGAGTTGTCATCATAGCGAATCCTTTTCGGAGATTTTTATCGGGACAAATGATATGAGTAACCAAGCAATAACCGAATCACCGCACTTATCAACGCAGTTTGAGAAAGAAAAAGAGCAGATCAAAGACGATCTCGTGCGGATGGGCGGGGTCGTTGAGGAATGCATATCCGCGATCGTGCGCGCGCTGTGCGAGGGCAACAATCGGTTGCTTCCCGATGTGACCCAAACAGAGCAAGACATCAATTCCTATGAGATGAAGGTAGACGAAGGCTGTGTTGAGGTGTTGGCGCGGCGCAACCCGGTGGCGTGTGATTTGCGCCTAATCGTCTCTACGATGCGGATCTCTTCCAACCTCGAGCGCATGGGGGATGAAGCAGAGAAAGTGGTCAACTTGCTGAGGGAGTCCAGTCTGGATTTGATTCCCGGCAACATGGCGGGAACGGTGAAGCATTTGGCGCGGCAGGTGCTGTCAATGATGTCCGATTCAATGGACAGTTTTGTCCGCCTTGATTCGTCGGCCGCTCAGGCTGCGGTCCTGAAAGACCGAGAGATCGACGAGGAATATACCGCGATATTGCGGCAACTCATCACGTATATCATGCAAGAGCCGAAGTATATTTCTCATGTCCTCAACATCATCTGGTGTGTGCGCTCCCTGGAGCGCATCGGCGATCACGCAAAAAACATCGCCGAGCAGGTTGTCTTTGTCGACCGAGCCGAAGACATACGTCACGCCGGCGGCACGGGCGACTAGGGCGGGTTCGGGGGCGGGCGCGACTCAGCCGAGCAGGTCTTCAAGCAACGCCTTCTGTGCGTGGAGTCTGTTAGCCGCTTCGTCCCAGACAACGCTTTGCTCGCCGTCTATCACTTCGGCGCTGACTTCTTCGCCGCGGTGCGCGGGCAAGCAGTGCATAAACAAAGCGTCTTTTGCGGCGCAGGCCATGACCTTGCTGTTGACCTGATAATCGGCAAAGCGCCGGCGCCGGATTTGATTTTCGTCTTCGTTGCCCATGCTGGCCCAAACATCGGTGACGACCAAGTGCGCGTTTTCCGCCATCGCCGACGCATCGTTTTCCACCCGCACCCGGTCGCCCGCTTGTGCGACAAGCGCGGCGTCGGGTTCGTACCCCGGCGGACACGCGATATGCAACTCAAAATCAAATTGCCGCGCGGCATTGATATACGAATGGCACATATTATTGCCGTCGCCAATCCACGCCACCCGCTTGCCGGTGATATCGCCGCGGTGTTCATGGAAGGTCAGCATATCCGCCAACAACTGACACGGGTGAAAGCGGTCGGTCAACCCGTTGATAACCGGCACCGACGAATGCCGGGAAAGTTGCTCGGCGCGTTCGTGTTCAAACGTTCTGATCATGATGCCATCGACCATGCCGGACAAAACCCGGGCGCTGTCTTCTATCGTTTCGCCGCGTCCCAGTTGCGTATCTTGCTTGCTCAAAAAAATTGCGTTGCCGCCTAACCCTGTCATCGCCGCGTCAAACGCCACGCGCGTGCGGGTGGATGACTTCTCAAAGATCATGGCCAGGATCTTATTTTTGAGCGCGGTATTGTCGCTCTCGGATTTCATTTCAACCGCTCTGATGATCAGCCGCTTGAGTTGTTGCGGGGCGAAGTCCGTCAGGGTTAAAAAGTGGCGTGTCGTTTTCATCATTTAGCTGCCGATAATTCCGGCCAATGCTTCAATGATAATATCCGCTTGTTTTTGCGCAAGTATCAGCGGCGGGAGCAAGCGTATGGTCGTCGGGTTTGGCATATTGATCAGGAGTTTTCTCTCAAGGGCGGCCGCTGCCAAATCGGGCCGGCTATCGCGCAACTCAATGCCGATAATCAGACCTTGCCCGCGTATTTCCTTTATGGAATCTTGCGGCAACGCTTGGCGCAAGTTTTCCATCAGGTAGCCGCCGACGGCGCTCGCGTGTTCCGCCAGTTTGTATTTTTCAATAGTCTGAATCACCGCCAGCCCCGCGGCGCAAGCGAGCGGATTGCCGCCGAATGTGGAACCGTGCGTTCCCGCTGCCAAGTGTTTGGCCGCCTCGCTCTTTGCGATGCAAGCGCCGATCGGCACGCCGTTGCCGAGCGCTTTTGCAACGGCGACGATATCGGGCGTGATGCCCTCGTGCTGATAGCAAAACCACTTGCCGGTGCGCGCGATGCCGGTTTGCACCTCATCGACGATCATCAGCAATTTGTTCGCGTCACAAAATTCGCGCACTTGCGCCGGATACCCCGGCGCCGGCGCTATGACCCCGGCTTCTCCCTGTATCGGCTCCAGCAACACTGCGCACAGTTCGGGGTGTTGTGACGGCAACGCCCGCAGTTGTTCCATATCGCCAAACTCAACATGCGCAAAACCCGGCAGCAGGGGGCCGAATGCGGCGCTCTCAAGCGGGCGGGCGGCGCTCGCCGTAGCGATCGTCCTGCCGTGAAATGCGTTTTTCATGACGGCGATCGTCGGCGTTTTGAAGCCGCGCTGCGCATGCGCGCAGAGGCGGGCAAGTTTGATTGCCGCCTCGTTCGCTTCCGCTCCGGAGTTGCAGAAAAAGACCGCGTCCAACCCGCTGATCTCCGCCAACTTGGCCGCGAGCAGGCGCTGGTTGCGGATTTGATATAGGTTGGAAGTGTGCAGCAACTTCTGCGCTTGCTCTCGTATCGCGGCGGTCACTTGGGGATGGGCATGGCCGAGCGAACAGACTGCGATACCGGATACCGCATCCAGATATTGTGCGCCGTCGGTATCATACAACCATACGCCGTCGCCGCGCTCAAATGTAACCGGCAGGCGCTTGTAGTTCGGCATCAGATGGCTGTCTTGCATGCTCGCGCTCACAGATAGCCCGCCTGTTCGATGCGGCGGTAGATATAGTTGACCGTTTCCTCGGGCGGCGCAGCGCTGGTATCCACCGTGATATCCGGCGCTGTCGGCGCTTCATACGGGTCATCGATGCCGGTAAAGGATTTGGTCAGCCCTTCGCGCGCCCTCAGATAGAGCCCTTTGATGTCGCGCTGTTCGCACACATCGAGCGGGGTGCTGACATAGACCTCAATGAAGGTGCCGACTTGCGCTATCAGTTCGCGGTTGGCGCGCCGGTCCGCCGCATACGGAGCAATCGGCGCGCAGATGGCCACCCCGCCGTTTTTGGTAATCTCACTGGCCACGAAACCGATGCGCCGCACATTGACGGAACGGTGCTCTTTGGAAAAGCCCAGTTCGCTGGAAAGGTGGGTGCGCACGATATCTCCGTCCAGCAACGTCACCCTGCGTTTGCTGTTTTCAAGCATCTTGTTCATCAACAACTTGGCCAGCGTGGACTTGCCCGAACCCGACAAACCGGTGAAGAAAATCGTCACCCCTCTTTCTCTCAGCGGCGGGTACATAGCCTTTAATTCCTGCGCCACTTCCGGCGGCGTAAACCACTGCGGCAACTGTTCGCCTCGCAACAGCATCTCGCGCATCTTGGTCCCCGAGACAGACAATATGTCATTTTTATTTGTCACGTCGCCGACGGACACATAGCGCTTTTTGTTCTTGTCATAAACCAACTCATGAAACATAACCGGTTCAATGCCTGCCTCGTCTTTGTGCTTTTCCAACAACTCCTGCGCGGCATACGGCTCATAGAACGGTTTGCCGTTTCCATCCTTGCCGGGCCCCGCGTGGTCGCGTCCGATAATGAAGTGCGTGCAACCGTAATTCTTGCGAATCAGCGCGTGCCACAAGGCTTCGCGCGGCCCCGCCATCCGCATCGCAAGCGGCAGCAGAGACAACACGCTGCGCTTCGCATCGTAATATTTCATGATGGACACATAGCAATGCATCCTCGTATGGTAATCGACATCCCCGGCTTGCGTGATACCGGCAATCGGGTGGATGAGCAAGCCGCCGTCAATCGCCTCCATCGCTCTTTTGGTCATCTCAATATGGGCATAATGCATGGGATTGCGGGTCTGGAACGCAACGGCACATTGCCATCCGCGCTCTTTGATGAACTGTTTGAGTTGTGCCGGCGAATAGCGGTAGCCGGCATAGTCCGTATGTTGCGGCGGCGAGAGGCACTCTATCGCGCCGCCCAGACATACCGGATGTTCCTCATGCAGGAGGCGGAAGACACCGGAGTGTGTTTCATCCTGCGTGCCGAACACCGCCGCAGCTTCCTCCGCAAGATCGGGCGTCCAGACTTCATCGACGGTCAGTATGGCGATAGGCAATCCTTCCGCGTTGCGCAACGTAATGCGCCGCCCGGGTTGCGCCACCGCGGAGAACTTATCGCTGACATTGAGGGTGATCGGCATCGGCCACAGGCTGCCGTCGCGCAAACGCATATCCGACAGCGCCGAGCGGTAATCGCGCTGTGACATAAACCGGTCGAGCGGCGCGAATGCGCCGTTGAGTATCAACTCAATATCGCATAATTGGCGTTTGCTCAGCAACCAAAAGGGCAAACTCGCCGCTTCGCGCATCAATTGTTGTCGTGCCGGATCGTTTCCCATCAGTTCCCGTCCTTCATTTTTTGCCGCAAATCTTCAAGGCAGTTTTTTGCGCCTTCTCCGATGAACAGCGTGTCGGTTGCGACCGCTATCAGCGAAAAGCCGTCGCGGATGTAAGGGACAACCGCATCCGGCGTGACGCCAAAAAAGCCCAGTGCGATGCCCTTGCGCTGCGCCGCTTCGGTCGTTGTCGCTATGGCTTGCAGCACCTCCGGCGCGTCGACCAGACCGGGCTTGCCATAACTGGCGGACAAGTCATAGGGGCCGATCAGAATCGCATCGATGCCATCCACCGCAACGATGTTCTCGATCTCAGCGACCGCGTCTTTGTGCTCGACCTGCGCGACAACGCAGGTATCGGCGTTCGCATGTTCCAGGTATTCCGCGAAAGTCTGACCATAGCCGTGCGCTCTGGCCAAGCCGATACCGCGCCTTCCTTGCGGCGGATAACGGCAACTCAAAACCGCCTCTTGCGCCTGCTGCGCGCTGTTGACTTGCGGCACGATGACGCCGGTCGCGCCGATGTCCAACGCTTTCTGTATCATAGACGGATCAGCCTTCGGCACCCTGATGAGGGCCGGAACTTTTGATGCTTGCAACAAAGGCAGCGCTTGCTCGGGCGAGAAAGGGCCGTGCTCGGCATCGATGAACAGCCAATCAAAACCGACGCTTGACAGCAGTTCGGTTATGGCGGGCGAAGGCAGGCAGACAATGGTGCCGACAAGTAATTCGCGGTTCCGCAAACGGGCGGAGAATTTTTCATTTTTCATATCGCAAAGCCAAAAGAAACTATAGAATAGCGCATAGCGCGGCAAAACAGCGCGCTATTTTAACAAGTATCGGTTGCGGTTGCACGACAAAAGCGGAGGAAATATGCGGGGACAAAAAGTTTGCGTACTGGGAGCGGGGATAGTCGGCGTAACCGCCGCCTGGATGCTGAGCCGCAAAGGGTGCGAGGTGACGGTCATTGAGCGCGAGGCGGAAGCGGCGCGGGGGACTTCGTTTGCCAACGGCGCGCAAATATCGGTCGCCAACGCGATGCCGTGGTCCAACCCGGACATGCCGAGGCATTTGATGGCCGCTTTGATAAGACGCGACCGGGGGGTGTTCGTCAAACCGCGATGGTCGCGGCGGCAGTGGCAGTGGGGCATCGCGTTTCTGCGCAACTGCCGCTTGCGGCAAACCCGACACAATCTGGAAAAGGCGGTTGCGATTTGCGCGCGCTCGCGACAGCTATACCGGGAACTGATTGCGCGGGAGCCGCTCGAGTTTGATTGCGCGAACAGCGGGACGCTGTCCTTTTGCTCCGACCGCAAAGAGCACAACCGGAGCCGGAATAACCAATTGAGTTGGGCGCGCTGCCTCGGCGAATATCGCCGCGAAGTCAGCCCGGCGCAGATACTGTCGATTGAGCCGGCATTGGAGCCTGTCAAAGATACCCTCGTCGGCGGTTTCTATGCGCGCGAAGATATGACCGGCGATGCGCGCCGATTTAGTGTCGCCCTGGCACAGCGCTGTGTCGAGCGCGGCGTTGCATTTTGTTACCGCACCGAGGCGCTGCAAATACAACCCGATGACAAAGGAGCGGCAGTGATAACCGACGCGGACAGGTTGCGGTTTGACCACATCGTCTGCTGTCTCGGGGTCGAGTCCGATCGCTTGTTAGCCCCGCTGGGCATCGACAGCGGTATCTATCCGGTCAAAGGCTACTCCATCACGATTGAATTGAGCGATGAAGCATCAAAACAAGCCGCGCCGACCGTGTCGTTGTCGGATGCCCGGCACAAGATCGTCGTCAGCCGCCTCGGCGACCGTTTGCGGGTGGCGGGCATTGCCGAAATCGGCGACACCGCCGCCGATGTGCGCGCACACCGCATCGACTTATTGACGAAGCGGACGCGGGCGTTGTTTCCCGCGGTATCTCTGCGCGAGTTTTCGCCTTGGGCCGGTTTGCGTCCGATGACCCCGTCTAACTTGCCGCGCGCAGAGCGCAGCCGTCACCCGCGGGTGTGGCTTAATTGCGGACACGGCGCGCTCGGTTGGACGGCCGCGATGGCAACGGCGGAGATGATCGCGTGTGATATAATCAAAAACTGACGATCGTTACCGAGTTTGGAGAGTTTGGACTATGACGGATATTGGAAAGACTTCATTTTTGCCGGTGTTTTTATGCGCATTTCTGAGCCTTGCGACAGCGTGCTCGCAAGACACTGCCGAAGACACCCCGCAAGCGCAGGTACAAGGCCCCATCGCGCCGGGCTGGGGCGCTCTTGAGTTTGACTTCCCCGCCGCCGGCAGCTATCGCCTGCATCGCCTGTTTCCGGCGCCCGGCGGAGAAATTGTGCTGAGCGACGGCCGCCCGACCCGACTGGAGCATCACCTGCGCGACAAGATAACGATTCTCACTTTTATTTATACCAGTTGCACCGACGCCAACGGCTGTCCCCTCGCCACCTTCGTTTTGCACTCTTTGCAAAAAGCCGTGCACGAGCGGGAAGACTTGAAAGACCGGGTGCGGTTTATCAGCCTGAGTTTTGATCCCGAGAACGACACGCCGGAAGTGATGCGCGAATACGGAAAAGACTACCCGAAGAAGGAAGGGTATGAGTGGTTGTTTGCCACGACCGCTTCGCAGGATAAATTACAACCGATACTGGACGGCTACGGACAATATGCTTTTAAGATGGAATCCGAAGACGATGAAATCGTATTTGCCCACATCTTGCGCGCTTATCTGGTTGATGAGAGCGGCCAAGTCAGAAACATATACAGCGTTGATTTTCTCCATCCCACGGTTCTGCTCACCGATATTGAAACGTTGTTGCTGGGAAGAAGCTGAGTCGCGTTTTTGCCGGCGGGTAAGAATTTCTCGATGAACCGCGCGCTACGCATCGCTTGTTTTGGCGCGCTGGCCGGCATCGCCGCAGCCATAGCCGCAACGGAAGAACTGCCGCGGGCGGGGGATTACAAAGGCAACTACGAGTCGCCGGACTATAAGACTTCTTCGCTCAGCGTAGAGGAACGCAAAGGCAAGCCGGCTGACCTGTATCAACTCTCCCACAACCCGCCCAAAGGCCTGCCGGCGGTTTCGATTCCCGACGACAACCCGCAGACCCGCGAAGGCATCCTGCTGGGGCGGCGTTTATTCTTTGACCGCCGCCTGTCGCTCAATAACACGATGTCGTGCGCCATATGCCATGTGCCCGAGATGGGGTTTGCGAACAATGAGATGAAAACGCCGGTGGGGTTTGAAGGGCGGACGGTCAAGCGCAACGCGCCGACTGTGCTCAACGCCGCCTACAAGACGCGCATGTTTCACGATGGCCGCGAGACAAGTTTGGAAAATCAAGTGTGGTCTCCCTTGCTCGCCGGGAACGAGATGGCGAACCCGTCCATCGGCTATGTCATAGAAAAGATACAAGCGATAGACGAATACAAGGGTTTGTTTGAAAAAGCATTTGCAGGTCGCGGCGCGACAATGGAGACGATTGCCAAGGCGCTGGCGCAATATCAACGCTCGTTGCTTGCGGGTAATTCGCGCTTCGATCGCTGGTACTACGGCAAAGACGAAAGCGCCTTGAATGCGGAGGAGCAACTCGGGTTTGCGGTGTTTGCCGGCAAAGGGGCTTGCGCCGCCTGCCATACGATCGGCCCCGAACACGCGCTGTTTACCGACAACAAACTTCATAACACGGGGCTGGGATACGAAATATCCATGAAAAAAGAAACGCCGACCGAGAGAGTACAGTTAGCGCCGGGGATATTTGTCGATGTCAGGCGCGAGTTTATAAAAGAAGTCACGCGCGTTGGCGCTGCCCAGAATGACTTGGGCGCATACGAAGTCACTCAGGATCCGGCGGACCGCTGGAAGTTTGCGACGCCGACATTGCGCAACGTTGAGCTGACCGCTCCGTATATGCACAACGGCAGCATGTCGACATTGGAAGAGGTCATTGAGTTTTATGACCGCGGCGGGGTGGCGAACGAACTGCTAAGCCCCCTGATAAAACCGCTCGGCCTCAGCATCAAAGAAAAAGAAGCGCTACATGCCTTTCTCTTGACACTGACGGCGGGCAACTACACCGAATTAGTGCTCGACGGCTTTGCCGCCCCGGTCGGAGAGTTGGATGCCAACGATCCGTTCTGGTCCAACCGGCGCAAACCCGGGCAGATCTCTCCCTGATGTGTCGTTCAATGTGTTCGGTTGAAATATTCAACGGCGCAGACAACAAGTTTGCGGCTCGGTTTGTTATACTTTCCCCCGAGGATACGGTCGTATGAAAGAATTTGACAAGCAAGAGGCAACGGAGATTATCGCCGGGGGCGAGGGCGACCGAGTGGAGTTCAAGGAAGCCCTGTCCGGCAAATCCAAGAAGAGCATCATGGAAGCCATCTGCGCCTTTGCCAACGACCTGCCCGGGCACGATGAGCCGGGGTATGTCTTTGTGGGTGTGCGCGATGACGGCACCCCCGCCGGCATTCAAATCAGCGACGAGACCTTGCTCAGCCTGGCCGACATACGCAGCAGCGGCAACATCCTCCCCTTGCCCTCCATGACGGTGGAGCGCATCAGTCTGCGGGGTGAGCAGGTGGCGATGGTCACCGTGCAACCGTCGGATTCCCCGCCGGTGCGTTGCTACGGCAACATAATGATTCGCACCGGCTCGCGTCGCGGTCTGGCCTCGGCTCAGGATGAGCGCATCCTCAATGAAAAGCGCCGCAGCCGCGATGCCCGCTATGAGCTGCGCCCGGCACCCCGCGCCAGAATGCAAGATCTGAGCATCACCAGATTCAAAGAAGATTATCTGCGCCACGCTTTCTCCAAAGAGGTGTTGACGGCTAACGAACGCACCGAGGAGGAGCAACTGGCGGCGCTCAAAATGATAGACAGCGCAGATAATCCGGTGCCCACGGTACTGGGCATGCTCAGCATTGGCAGAGACCCGCTGGCCTTCCTGCCCTGCGCCTACATTCAGTTCCTCAGGTTTAAGGGCGACGAAATGTCCGACCAAATTTCCCGCCACGTGGAAATCAGCGGCCCCTTGCAAACCATAATGGAGCGTCTGGACGGCATTTTTCAGGCCCACAATCATGAGGCGATAGATACGAGCGGCCCGCGGGAAAAGCGCATAGCGCTTTACCCCTGGGCAGCGCTACAAGAGCTCAGCCGCAACGCTATCATGCACCGCGACTACGAAACCAGCAACGCGCCGATTCGCATACATTGGTTCGACGACCGCGCAGAGATTATCAATGCCGGCGGCGCCTACGGCGAGGTGACAGGGCACCTGGGCGAACCGGGATATGCCGATTACCGCAACCCCGGTCTGGCCACTGTCATGCGCGACATGGGCCTGGTGCAACGCTTTGGCACAGGCATACAGACAGCCCGCAAAGCCCTGCAAGACGGGGGCAATCCGCCGCTGGAACTATACGGGGATGACTCCATCGTTCGCGCCACCATCCGCCCCAGCCCGAGGTACACATATGGAACCCGCTGAGACCGATCCCATTCATACGATAGGCGCTACAACTCCGACTTTGCGCAATGTTGAGTTGACCGCTCCGCATATGCGCAACGGCGGCATGTCAACATTGGCAGAGGTCATTGAATTTTATAATCGCGGAGGCGTGGCGAACGAACTGCTGAGCCCCCTGATGCAGAATGCAGTTCCCGATAGCTGGTGTGCATAATGAGTAGTTAGATGAAACAAGAAAATTTCACCAGTAGCCATGGCATTCGCGACAATCGCGAGCGTGGCAGTGTCGGTGCGGACTTTCTCCGTAGATACTTGCGAAAGGGGACAGATCTCTCCATCGTCTCGGCCTACTTCACTATTAACGCCTACGAGTACCTGAAGGATGAATTGGAATCTATAAAGGGCCTACGTTTCCTGTTTGGCGAGCCAAGTTTGGTTGGTGTGAAGCAAGGTGATCAGGAAACCAAGGCATTTCAGTTAACCGATCAAGGCTTGTCGTTGGCCAATCAGCTGGAACAAAGCAGACTTGCCAAAGCGTGTTCCATTTGGATTCAGGAAAAGGTGCAGATTCGCTCCATGCAACAGGGAGATTTTCTGCACGGCAAGATGTACCACCTACAAAACGACGGAGCATCCAGTGCTCTGTTGGGCAGTTCTAATTTCACAGCGGCCGGCCTCGGCAGGTATGGTGGTAATGTGGAACTCAACTTAATTGTGGACAGCGACCGAGATCGTCAGGAGCTATTAAGCTGGTTTGAGCAGTGGTGGGAGGATGACGAGCGCACCGAGGATGTCAAGGAGCATGTGTTACGAGAATTAAAGCGACTCTACGATAATCACCCGCCTCAATTCATCTACTACCTGACCCTCTTTCACTTGTTCCGTGATGATGCCGAAGATGATGATAGCCAGCGTGATCAGATGGAAGGCCTCAAGCTACCTGATACGCAAATCTGGGAAAAGCTTTATCAGTTCCAGAAGGACGGAGCCAAGAGTGCTATCAATAAACTACTCAGACTGAACGGTTGCATACTGGCTGACAGCGTGGGATTAGGTAAGACCTTTACAGCTCTGGCGGTCATCAAGTACTTTGAGCTCAGGAACGAACGCGTCTTGGTGCTATGCCCCAAAAAACTGCACAGAAATTGGTCTATCTACCGGCAAGGTAACGATCTCCGTAATATCTTGTCGGAAGATCGCTTTGACTACGACCTGCTGGCGCATACCGATCTCAGCCGCACGAGCGGGACATCTGATACCGGTATGGATTTAGCCAATGTTAACTGGGGTGGCTATAGCCTCGTAGTGATTGATGAATCACATAATTTCCGCAACAACAGGTACGCAGGTGAGGAAGGTAAGCAGACACGCTACGAAAAGCTTATCAAAGACATCATCGGTAGCGGTAGCAAAACTAAGGTTCTGCTACTGTCCGCTACCCCTGTCAATAATGAACTTTCCGACATCCGTAATCAAATTTCACTAATTGCTGGCGGTGATGTCAGCAGAGTACCTGAGGCCGATGCCGCCTTTGCCGCCTCTCAGACTTCCCTAGGTATCCCATCAGTCAAAGAGACTACTCGCATTGCTCAAAAGTACTTTACTGACTGGGCTAGAGCAGCTGAGACGAGTGAGCGGACCACTAGTAGCCTGCTGGAAGTTCTCGGCGGTGATTTTTTTCATATGCTAGATGGTCTGCTTATCGCTCGCTCCCGAAGTAATATCAAGTACGCCTACGCAGAAGAAATGGGTAAGCTAGGTGGATTCCCAAATCGACCTACCCCGCAATCTATCTACTCACCCTTGGATTTGCTAGATGGTTGCCCATCCTTTGAAGAGATAGAGGGTAAAATCAGTCAACTTAGCTTAGCTTTGTATAACCCTACCGAATTTTTGAGGGAAGATTTAGACGAGGATACGCGGCTTTCCTATGAAGCTAAAATCCACGGTGTCTTTACTCAGATGGGGCGTGAACGGATTCTGGTGGGCATGATGAAGACTAATTTTCTGAAGCGTCTAGAGAGTTCAGTGGATTCCTTCCGCCATACTCTGGAACGCACCATTGACAAAGCCAATGCTTTGCTAGATAAGCTGAATAGCTTTGCCGCGCGAGATACCAATACCGAGTTAAATGATAGTGATGTCAATCCTGATGCTCTGGATGAAGAAGACGAGGAGCTGGTGGTTGGGAAGAAACGCAAAGTTTACTTAGGCCACATCGATATTGCCAGATGGAGAGAGTGCATTGAGAATGACCAGTGCCTTTTGAAAGGATTGCTAAATAAGACTCGCATAGTGAACCCCGAACGCGATGCCAAGCTGGCACAGCTATGTAAACTCATCCAAGACAAGCTGCACAGTCCCAATGTCACCAAGGATGGGCGTGAGAACCGCAAGGTGTTAGTCTTCACCGCCTATGCTGACACTGCCTCGTATCTTTATGAGAATCTAGAGAGTGCGGTGCGGTCGGAAGGTTGTCACATTGCTCTAGTACGGGGTGATGGTAACAACCGCAACACTTTGGGCGGTAACGAATTTGGGGAAATATTGGATTATTTTAGCCCACGATCTAGGATGCCTGAAAGAGAACCCGAAGATGAGGAGATTGACGTACTGATTGCCACCGACTGTATCTCTGAGGGGCAGAACCTGCAGGACTGCGACATAGTGGTCAATTACGACATTCACTGGAATCCAGTGCGCATTATCCAGCGCTTCGGGCGTATTGATCGCATAGGATCGAAGAATAGCGAGGTACACCTAGTGAACTTTTGGCCTGTGGAAGATCTGGATAACTATCTTAATCTGAAACACAGGGTGCAAGCTCGTATGGCGCTCGTGGACGCAACCGCCACACAATCTGATAACTTGCTCACACAAGAAGGGTTGGAAGAACTGGTCACTAAAGATATACAACTCCAGAATCAACAATTGCATCGTTTGCAGGAGGAAGTTTTGGATTTGGAAGAGTTGGATGAGGCAGGTATTAACCTCAGTGATTTCTCATTGGAAGAGTTCCGTAACGAGCTCATGCAGTTTCTCAAAGCTGATCGCCAAGCACTAGAGTCTGCCCCCCTAGGCTTGTACACTGTGGTACAAGCCGACCCCGACATCCCAGCACGACCAGGTGCCGTGTTCTGCCTGCGCCAGAGAGAGCGGGAGGGAAGTGAGATGGCATCTAACGAGAGTGGCATCAACCCATTGGGCAGACACTACTTAGTTTATGTACACGACGATGGGGAGGTACGCCTTACTTTTACTTACCCCAAACAAATTCTGGACTTGTTGCGCCGTATAGCCGCAGGGCATGAGCAGGCATTGGCAGAGTTGTGCGATTTGTTTGACCGGAATACCGAACATGGCATGAACCTGCAACACTACGATGATTTGATAGAGAAAACCTTGCAATCCATCGCGAATGTCTACAGTAGATGTGCTGACAGAAATTTAGCTTCAGGGCGTGATGGCAGGCTACCTCTTACCTCTTCTCGTCCTACTAGGGATGAGGAAGACTACGAATTGTTAACTTGGTTTGTCATAATTGCCCCCGAGGAGACTGTCTCATGACGAATCTCAGCAAGCAAGAAATTCAAGACATCATCGATTGTCTAGCTGGGGGTAATTTGGCGCAGGAGGCGTATGCCCTGTTTAAGGCGCTTGGTTACCGCAGTGGTCGCACCGGGAATTCATCTGGCGCTGTTGGTGATTTTTTGACTCACGGTGGCTACAAGCTTACCGGCACAGAAAGTGAAGCAACCTTTAAGGAGCAGGCTAAGGCCGTGCATATCCTATTCCAGATTACCGAAGACGAGATTAAGGCTGGGGTTGGTAATATGCTTGGGGAAGATGTCGACTTTAATTCCGGCAACAACAAGAGCTTTGTCTTCGTGGTCTCCGAGCTGTGTGAAGATTCCTATTCTCGTAGCCAATATGCCGCATTCACCCGCGAAATCAACAAGCGCCTCCCCATGCCGGTGGTGGTGCTGTTCCGCACGGCATCAGGGCGCGTCTCGCTGGCATTCGTGCACCGCCGTCCTAGCAAAGTCAACACTGACCGTGATGTGCTTGGTCATGTGTCTCTGGTGCGTGAAGTCAATACACAGGCTCCCCACCGCGCTCACTTACAAACATTGCAAGACCTGTGCCTGCACAGGCGGCTGGAGTGGATACGCGATCACAGCCGCGATGAGAATTTTGACGGGCTACTGGATGCTTGGCTCGTAGCACTGGACACCCAAGAACTCAACAAGCAGTTCTACAAAGAGCTGTTCGACTGGTTTAAGCGCGCAGTTGCAGAGGCAAGCTTCCCAGAGAGTGCTGGTTTGAAGCCCGAAGAGCAGATTATCCGTCTCATTACCCGCCTGCTATTCATCTGGTTTATCAAAGAGAAAGGCTTGGTGGCCGATGAACTGTTTGTGGAAGAGCAGGTTGGGGGCCTGTTGAAGGACTATGATCGGGACAGCGGCGATTCCTATTACCGCGCTGTACTGCAGAATCTGTTCTTTGCCGTCCTCAACACGGAGATTGGGGAGCGCCGCTTCAGCAAGCAGACAAACGAGACACATCGGGATTTTTCCTGCTACCGCTACCGAAAAGAGATTGTGAAAACGGATCGCTTGCTGGCCATGTTTGACAAAACTCCCTTCATCAACGGTGGCTTGTTCGATTGCCTTGACGATTTTGAAGGTGTGAAGGAAGGTGGCAAACGAATTGACTACTTCACGGATAATCCTGCCCAGCGTCGCGGCTATTCCATGCCCAACCACCTGTTTTTTGGCCCCGAGGGACTAATCACGCTGTTTAGTCGCTATCACTTCACTGTAGAGGAGAACACCCCCATCGAGAGGGAGGTGGCATTGGATCCGGAGCTACTAGGGCGGACTTTCGAGAACCTGCTCGCCGCCTACAACCCAGAGACGAGGGACAAAGCCTCCGAGCGGAAACTGACCGGGTCGTTCTACACGCCGCGCGAAGTGGTGGATTACATGGTGGATCAAGCACTATTGGAATCGCTGGCGGCTCTAGTCACTACAGACGAGGCTAGTTGGTGGCGCGATCGGCTAGGGTATCTGCTGGATTATGCCGATGCCTGTGATGACGCTTGGGAGTTGTTTGATGCCGAGGAGCGTAAACGCATCGTTGCCGCCGTGGCAAAGGTAAAAATCCTTGACCCGGCGGTAGGTTCCGGGGCATTTCCCATGGGAGTACTCCACAAATTAACGTTAATACTACGTCGCTTGGATCCCGACAATAAAAAGTGGCGCAAGGTACAACGCGATCTAGCTACAGAGCGAGCAAGTAAGGCTTTCAAACGAACTGGTAAGGAGCAACGCAAAGAGGCTCTGCAAGAAATCAACGAACTCTTTGAGAGTTACAGTGGTTCAGATTTTGGTCGCAAGCTGTACCTAATCCAGAACAGCATTTTCGGGGTGGATATACAGCCAATCGCCTGCCAAATAGCCAAGCTACGCTTCTTTATTTCGCTAGCCATAGAGCAGAGACCAAATAAGAACAAGCAATCAAACTATGGTATCCGGCCACTACCCAACTTGGAAACCCGCTTTATTGCGGCTGATTCGCTCATAAATATACTGATTCCTTCTCAGCTAACGATGGTGTCAGATGAAAAAGAAAATATAAAGCAAGAAATTAAAGATAATCGCGAGTGTTATTTTCATGCCGCCACACGCTCGGATAAAAAGGCGATGATTGAAAAGGATAAAGATCTGCGCATTAAATTAGCAGACCTACTGTGGCAAGAGTGGGGGCAAGGAGATGCCGGCGAGATTGATGGGGCGAATTTGTGGCGGAATAAAAACAAAGAACATAAAAAGGAAAAGGAATATACCGATAAGATAGCTCAATGGGACCCTTACGATCAGAATAGTTATGCAGGTTGGTTTAATTCCGAATACATGTTTGACATTACCGAGGGCTTTGACATCGTCATCGGCAATCCGCCGTACATTCAACTCCAGAAGATAGACAGCAAGATGAAGAAGCTCTACATGGCAGAAGGGTATAAAGTATGTGTGGGCAATGGGGATATTTATACCCTGTTTTATGAGCGCGGCCTGCAACTGTTGAAAGATGGGGCGCACCTGTGCTTTATCACATCTAATAAATGGATGTGCGCCGGATACGGCAAAAAGTTGCGCGAATTGTTCTCCCAGAAATGCCCCAAAAACCTTATCGATTTCAGCGGCTTTCGGGTCTTTGACAGTGCGACCGTGGACACCAACATTATTCTGATAGCCAAAGCCAATATGCCCGCCGATGGCAAGTTGCAGGCCACTTCCATGCGCGATGACTTCAGTCCTGAGAACAGCATACATAAGTATGTGGAGGACAACAAAATTGACATTAAAGCAGAGAATCTGAAGATGGCGGAGGCACCGTGGATTATCTGCACACCCGCAGAATTTGCCTTGAAAGAAAAGATTGAAAGGATAGGTGTGCCCTTGAAAGAGTGGGATATTTCCATTAACTACGGAATAAAGACTGGTTGTAACGATGCGTTTATCATTGATAACGAAACTAGGGAAGCCTTACTAGCAGAGGATTCTAAATCCGGAGAGATTCTAAAACCGCTCCTGCGGGGCCGTGACATCAAGCGCTATAGGGCTAAACGGGCTGAGAAGTGGCTGATTACCACGCATAATGGCTATGGAGATGTGCCACCTATTGATATCGGTGACTACCCAGCTGTGAAAAGACATCTGGATCGGTTCCATTCGCGAATAGTGGCACGAGAAGATCAGGGTACCACCCCATATAACCTTCGCCATTGCGCGTACTACCCCGAGTTTATGCGCGATAAGATTGTTTGGAGTGATATTTCCACTAAACCAGCATTCACGATGATGAAAGCAGGGGTATATCTCTTGAATACAGCGTATATGATTACTACAGACAAGCCATACCTTCTTGCTTTCTTAAATTCCAAATTAGCAGGATACTATATGTCCCTGACAGCAACTGGCTTAGGTGGGCATGGGGTCAGATACTTTAAACAATTTGTGGAGAAGGTTCCTGTCCCAAAGATAAGTGATGATAAGCATAAATCCTTCGCAAACATAGCAGACAGGATTCTGAATTCCGAAAATCAACCAGCCCACGTCACCAAATTAGAGCGGGATATTGACCATTTAGTCTATGCGCTCTATGACTTCACTGATGCAGAGATTCAGATGATTGAGAGCTACCAATCATAGAGCTAACGCCGCTCTTCAATTATCGCTATCTCAGCTTTTGTTAGACTAAATAGCGTATATGCCAGATTATCTACTTGCTCTTCTAACTTATTCGTGTTCTCGCGCCTCGCTTTCGCTACGCTGATTTTTTGCAACAGCTCTACAAAAGGTTGCTGCTCGTTTTGCGGTATTCTGGGAATTGTGATGTTCTCTGCAAAAAGTTTCTGCATCAAATACCCCTTGCTATCCCGTGAATAGACATACAATGGTATCAAAAATCGAACAATCTTCGAGTTTAACATGGTGCACAGATAAGGCAGGTGTTGCCCTGTGATAATGAAGGCAGTCTTATCTGTTACAAGTTCGTTGCCAAAATCCATAAAGAATCTGGGGAATTCATCAGGCATACCCTTAGCCTCCCTCATCGTTTCAGGATACACAATCTTATCGCGCATAAACTCGGCGTGGTATGCAATGCTATCTTGAGTCTCATACCATTTGTAGCCAGTTGCCTTTCGGCTACCAGGCGCACCAGTCTGCTGCAGTCGATGCTTGCCAAATGAAAGCAGGTGACGCTTTACAGCCTGATAATCATCAATGTCCAATTCTAGTGCAGGCAATGTGGCAATCAACCACAGTTCGGCCCATTCCGCCCTGTAGCGTTTTATGTCGCGGCCTCGCAGTATCGGCTTCAGAATCTCCTCGGATTTAGGATCCTCTGCTAGTAAGGCTTCCCTAGTCTCGTTATCAATGATAAACGCATCGTTGCAGCCCGTTTTTATTCCGTAGTTAATGGAATTGTTCAATCCTTAACCTCTTTGTTTCTGTTATAAGAGGATTTTCATTTAACTGGGAGACCATATCCATGAAATCAATAATTCAACACTCAATCACAGATATTCGCCGAGATATTGTTACTGGTGCTTTGGCTCAAAACACTATCCGCACATATAAAAAGGCATGGGACGATTTTTCTGCCTATTGTAAAAGTCGGCGAATTAAGCCACTTGCAGCGACACCAGACACAGTGGCAGAGTTTCTGATAGAGAGTGCTACTAAACCATCACTTGCTACTGGCCGGCCATTGTCGGTCGGGTCTCTATCAATCCTTAATTGTGCGATTGCAAAACACTTCTGGTTGCATGAGAGACAATCACCCACCAACCACCCAAAGGTAGTGACCGCTATGCGAGGACTGGCGCGTATCAACGGTAAGCCGCCCAGACAGGTCAAGGCATTGCGCGAGAAGCACATAGTCGAAATGATAAAGCAGTGCGATACCGGCACGTTAATAGGGACGCGCGATGCGGCGCTACTGGCGGTGGGTTTCTCTGCTGCGTTGCGTCGTAGTGAACTTTGTGCATTGCAAGTCGACGACATTGAGGTGATAGATGACGAGGGCGGATTACGTATGATGCTGACCATCCGCAAATCTAAAACCGACCAAGCTGGACTAGGCCAAGCTATACCGGTGCTAGATGGCAAGTTCATAAGGCCTGTCACCCATTTGCTGCAATGGTTGCACGAATCTGGCATCACCGATGGTTACATATTTCGTTCTTTGCGGCGCGGAGGGCATATGAGGGGTGATTGTTTGCACCACAGTGATATCCCGCGCCTAGTAAAACGCTATGCTGCTGCCATTGGTCTTGACCCTGCACATTACGCAGGCCATAGCCTACGCGCTGGATTTGTCACTAGTGCCGCTGCTCACGGCGCACGCATGGATAAGATTATGGAGGTCACGCGGCATACTAACACCCAGACCTTGATGAAGTATATCCGCGATGCCAATGTATTCAGTGAACATGCAGGCACTAAATTTCTGTGAACAATTTGAATAAGGCCAGCTGTTAAATCTTGGGTAACCACAAAACATAACCAAAGTTGAGGAGGATGAAAGATGAGTGTCGGTTCGTAGTGGTATAGCTGAATACCTCCTACTTAAATCCTAATATCAAATTAGTTCAATTGTGCAGAATCAGGATTTCGCCTTTGCCGTTTGCGGCACAGTCGCCGACATAGCGGTTTGCCAGCTTTGGCAAGGGCAAGGGCTCAAAGCCGATGTCAAGCTTTTGCAAGTAGTTTGACAGTAAGGTCAGAAACTCGGTTTCAAAGTATTTATTCTGGTTGATAAAGGTCTGGGGCAGGCCGCCCTGCGGTAATTGACGCAGGATGATGCTCCCTCTTTCCAGAGCGGAATTGACAAGGATGAAGTGTAAAAGGTATGCGGCGGATGTTTTTGAAGGTGGTGAGGAGGCTTTTAATATGCAAAAATCCAAATATGACTTTTGAATATGGATACAGACAATGCTGAAAAGTGAACTTCTGGAATTAATCGACCAAGGGGAAGGGCCCAAACTGGAATTTGATCGCGATGATGTCCGCCCTGAAAATCTGGCTAAGGAAATAGTGGCTTTCACCAACATGAACGGCGGCCAAATACTTATGGGTGTTGAAAATGATGGAGACATCAGCGGCATACGGAGGAATAACCTTCGGGAATGGGTAATGGATACGGTTATTGGTCGCCATGTTCATCCATATATTCATCCGGACTATCAAGAAATTTCGCTTGAAGATAAGAAAGTAGCCGTGATTGATATCCCCATGGGGACTGTCAAGCCATACACTCTCAAACACAATGATCGCCAAGATGCGTATGTTCGTTATGGGAATATATGTAAGCCGGTAAATCGTGCACAGCAGGCAAGGTTGTATGCATCCGGCGGGTCTTATTCGATTGAAAGACTTCCCGTTCCGGGTTCAAAGATTAGTGAACTGAGCAAGCCTCGCTATCTCCAATATTTCTCCGATGTTTTGGAAGAAACGATAGACATTGATGAAGAGTTTCTTGAAAATCGTTATTTCCTCGTAGATTCAAGTGGTGGCCTATCGTGCAGTTATTTCGCATATGCGCTGTTTGCCAAGAGACCTGGTCTGCGGTTGCCACAGGCGCCGGTTCGCGTAACTGTATATCCCGGCAATGATAAGGATTACGATACTTCATTGGATGAGAGTCCGGATGTGCCCTATGTGGGGTTATGCAATGATGAAGGTGCTGTTGTCGAACCCGCCATTCATGAGAGAGTCATGGCGCTGATACAGTCGCATATCAGTAAAGAACAGTTGGTGGATGCCACCCGAACACGGCTGTGGGACTATCCGCCGGAGGCTATCAGGGAGGCCATAGTCAATGCGCTTGTCCATCGCGATTGGACCAAGACGGGCTGTGTGCGCTTGGAGGTGTATGGCGACCGCTTGGAAATCCATAGCCCCGGTTCTCTGCCCAATGGCATGACTGTCGATGGGGTAAAACATGGGGCGCGATTTGCCCGCAATCAGCAGTTGGTTCGCGTATTCAATGATTACGGATATATGGAAGGCCGGGGAATGGGTATACGCCGCAAGATTATCCTGCTGAGCTTGAAACATAGTGGCCGTGAGCCAGACTTTGAGGCAACAGAAGACCACTTCAAAGTGATACTGTATAAGAAAGATGCTCGCACCTGAAACCGAACAACCGATTATCAACTCGCCATACGAGGAACCGAAGGCGCACTGGAAGATTCATGCCCATGAACCGGCAGAGAAGGTGGAGGGGCGGCGCATGGCGGCTTATATGTATCTGCCATCCGGCAAGTCCCATGATGTGGAGGATGAGCGCAAGACCGGCTACGAACTGGAATTGCAACTGGTGACACTGTTGCGTGAGCGGGTTACCGAGTGGCGGGAGATGGCACGGCGCGGCGAGGGCGGTGTCAGCAGGGTGACTATGGAACTGCTGAACTACTGGCGCCGCGAAGGGCGGAAGCATCGGTTGTTCTTTGCGCAGTTGGAAGTAGCGTAGGTGGTTGTATTTCTAGCCTTTCAGGTTTTGTTTCAGTTATGGTATAACAGCCAGTACCCTTACAACTGGAGACCATACCATGAAAATTTTCATATTCTCACCCCAATCCATCTATATGGAGATTTGGCAATGCCTTAAGATTCGCCGCTCTGTTTATGTGCAAAACAGAAATCTATATTTCTTGACGATGCTTGTTGTCGCACTTACAGCATCTACAGACGCATTCGCCGCAAATCTAGACCAGCACATAAACATGGGCCCTACTGAAAGGGAAATCGGCATGATGCTTGATGAACAAGTTTTCAAGAATGGAATAGAAGTGTTCAATAAGAAGAACTGGTTTCCCCCTGCTAGATGCAAAGCTTATTTAGGTGGTGCAAAAGACCATCCAACACAAGTACGTCTATTAACTGATGCCAAAAAGGGCTACATGCCCATAGTAATAAGGTCATATCTGAGATTCCAAGGGGATGGCTGTAGAGGGGTTTTCAGACCCTTTGTAAAATCTCAGTATGTAGGATTTGCTGTTAAAATTCTCCCTGCCCCTGCCAATAATCCCAAGTGCGGGAAGATGATTGTATTGGAGAAATCAAATATTAAGAAATTGCCAGGGATAATAGAAACCAATATAGACAAAAAAATGAAATACCAAATATGCAGCTAGTCTACTGGTAACAATTAATATAGCTCTGTATACTGGCTATTGCAGAGTGCGACTATGATGCTTATATTCAAGTCAAACAGGGATAATAAGCATTACTTAGTCTGGGTGGCGCATTAAGGTGCCGCCCGACGCTGGGTCAATGCGGTGAACGTCGACGGCAAGCATGGTCATTGGCAATATTGCATGGTGTCAGAAAGCGAGAAGGCCGTTGATGCGGTGGATGATGCCGTCAAAGCCGCGAGCCGCACATAGCCTATGCGCACTATCGGCTCCGAACACGGCGCTGTTTATCGATGCCAAGCTCCATAACACAGGGCCGGGGCACGAAGTATCCGTCAGAAAAGAGGCACTGACCGAGAGGGTCCGGCCTTCCAAGGCCTTTGTTGGGGCCAAGCATGAGTTTATAAAAGAGGTATCGCGCATCGGCAATAGCCTGAATGATTTGGGTGCGTATAATGTAACAAGAAAATGGGTGGCAGGTGGCCACTGGGCTGCACATAGGATAAAGATACCTCATTCCACACATATATAAACTGACTACGATGAAAATTGAACGTATAGAGATTAATAATTTCCGCGCGCTACATAGTGTGGTTCTGAAAGATATTCCCAGCTTAGCTGTTTTTATTGGCAAAAACGGCAGCGGCAAGTCCACTTTGTTTCAAGTATTTGGTTTCTTAAAAGATGCACTGCAGAATAATGTACAAACAGCTTTGCAAAGAATGGGCGGATACCATGAGGTGGCGACGCGAGGTCATTCGGATGAGCCAATCAGCATAGAAATAAAGTTCAGGATGAAGATTGCCGAGAAAGAACGACTGGTCACATACCGCGTTGAGATTGCCCGCAGAGACGACCGGCCTTTCGTCCGCCGCGAGATACTGCGTTACAAGAGAGGGTCTTTCGGTTCTCCGTTTCATTTTCTGGATTTTAGCAATGGCAACGGCTACGCGATTAACAATGAGGAGGATTTCAATAAACCGGACATAGAACTGGAGAAAGAGCATCAGAAGTTGCCCGACAATGTTCTGGCCATCAAGGGCTTGGGGCAGTTTGAAAGGTTTAAGGCGGCCAGCGCTTTTCGCCATCTGATAGAGAACTGGCATGTCTCCGATTTCCATATAGCCGCCGCACGGCAGCGCGCAGAAGCCGGTGTGGCCGAGCATCTGTCTCCGACAGGAGACAACCTGCCGCTGGTCGCCCAATATTTGCAGAAGGGGAATCCGGAGGTGTTCCGGAAGATATTGGATAGGTTCCAAGAGCGGATTCCGGGCATGGGGAAGGTCACCGCGGATGTTACTCAGGATGGGCATGTGCTGCTGCGATTTAGCGATGCTTCTTTCAAAGATCCTTTCATTGCGCGATTTGTATCTGACGGAACCATTAAGATGTTTGCCTATCTGGTTTTGTTGCATGATCCCGAGCCTCACCCCTTTTTATGTATTGAGGAACCGGAAAACCAGCTTTACCCGGATCTTTTTGAAGCATTGATGGAGGAGTTGCGCGAATACGGCAGACTGGGAGGACAGGTATTTGTGTCCACGCATTCGCCGGACATCATGGATTATGCGGAGATTGAGGAAGCATTTCAGTTGGAAAAGAACTCCGGCAAAACTCAGATAAAAGCAATAAAGAACAACGAGCAGGTCGCGGCGCTTGTCGAAGGGGGAGACAAACTGGGCTGGCTTTGGAATCAAAATTTGCTGACAGCCGATTAACCATGCCTGAAACCGCACATCTGTGTTTGTATGTCATGCTGGAGGAACGTAGCGCCGAGCGCTTGATGAAAGCACTGTTGCCTCATATCCTTCCCGAAGAACTGGCATCCGGCGCCATAAGCGCCAAATGCATCCCCCACAGAGGCAGAGGTGATTTGCAAAAGTCTATTCCCAACAAACTGCGTAACTGGCGCACTCCAAACTCCCTTTTTGTGATTTTGCACGATCAAGACAATGAGGATTGTCACGGATTAAAAAGAGATTTGCGTTCCCTGTGTGCGGGCAGCCAATGTGAGCATAATCCGCTGATAAGAATCGTATGCACTGAGTTAGAGTCTTGGTATTTTGGAGATTTGGACGCTGTGGAAGCGGCATACCCCGGATTCAAGGCGGATAGATATCGCAACAAGAGCCAATACAGGGTGCCGGATGCCATTCAAAAGCCGAGTGAGAGGCTTAAGAGCTTAATCAAAGAGTTTGATAAAAGTACGGCTGCCAAGAAAATACCCCGACACATGGATATTAACCGTAACCGTTCCGCAAGTTTTATATGTATGGTGGAAGGTATCCGCAATCTGGTGCGCGGAGCAATAGTAGCGTAGCTTAATTGTGCAAAATCAGGATTTCGCCTTTGCCGTTTGCGGCACAGTCGCCGACATAACGGTTTGCCAGCTTTGGCAAGGGCAAGGGTTCAAAGCCGATGTCAAGCTTTTGCAAGTAGTTTGACAGTAAGGTCAGGAACTCGGTTTCAAAGTATTTATTCTGGTTGATAAAGGTCTGGGGCAGGCCGCCCTGCGGTAATTGACGCAGGATGATGCTCCCTCTTTTGATTCCTTGTGCGCAAGAATTGCCGCATTGTCCGGAGACGATGACTGTGCCGGCTTTCATCCGTGAAGCGCAGAAAGCTCCCGCATCACCGCGTATTGCAATCAGGCCGCGACGCATATGGTCGCCGCTGCGCTCGCCCGCATTGCCCAGCACAAAAATTTCGCCGCCGCGCATTCCTTGTATGGCTCCTGTTACCGCACCGCCGCAAAAGTCGCCTGCATTGTTGTGCACGATGACGCGCCCGCCGCTCATGGCATGGCCGCAAAAGTTGCCGACATGCCCGCGCACCCGTATCACTCCTCCGGACAGTTTGGCTGCGGTATAGTGGCCGACATCGCCGGTGACTTGCAACTCGCCTTGGGTCATCGCTGCGCCGACATAATTGAGCTGCTTACAAGCGCCGGTAATTTCCAACGCTTCTTTTGTGTCCTGTATTACTTCGAACAGATCGCCGACACGGATAGTGTCTCCGGCTGCTTTCAATGTTTGCCTCTCAATCTCCGAAATGCTCTGCTGCTGACAAAACTCAGGCGTCAGCGGCGACATATCAACACTGTTATCGGGTTTGTTTTTCAGTCTCAATTTCATGCGCCCATGATTTCCCACAAATGAAAGTGATAGGGGCCGAGCCGCCCGTCGTAATGGCCGGCGGTAATAGTCGTAATGCCTTGCGCCAGCCCGAGTTCGCAGACAGCGCTGATGCCGATGCGCATCGCATTGATGATGTCCTGCACGCTCAAGCCGTCGATCACCACCTCCATCGTTGCGGTCGTATCGTCGCGCAAGTTCGTCGGCACCAACCCCTTGAGTGTCGGGCAATAGGATTCGTGGGTGGATGCGCTAAGCCAGCTATAGCGCGAGCCGACTTTGGAGCCGGAGCGCACGCCGCCGCCCGGGAAGGGCATAATCAGGTTGGGTAAGCTGGATATCGCATCGATCGCCGCTTCGCAGGCCTGCAATGCCTGCGTCATTGACTTTGCCATAATCAGAAAGTTGCCGCCGCCGATCGCATTGACCGAGGAAGTGCTTTCTTCGCATAAGAACTCTCCGTCCATAACGGGTATGCGCCAGTATCGTTTGTCTCCGATGACCTTTGATATCTGATAGCCGTCCCCGAAGTAGCGTATATATTTACCGAGTGGCAAATCTTTTTCTCCGCCCTCAACGCCCGCAAACACCGCGCTGGTCGGGCATGTGAGTACACATTGTGCGACGCGTTTGGTCAGTTGCTCCGATAGTGCTTTGGTCGAGATGGCAAACAGCAACACCGAGAAGCCGGTGCGCCCGTCGGGCGTTTCGGACGGCTTCATTTTGCGCTCGATCCCGGCCTCGACATCACAGCCGATGACCGACGTCGCAAAGCCGACCATCGTATTGGCGGCGTTCTTCGCCCACTTGTAATTCATCGCCGTGATGATGATTCTGGTGGCGACCATCGGGAACGCCTCGGCAAAGGTGTCTTTTATCTCGACACCGTTTATAACGATGCCTTTTAGTGGGACTGACATGGGTGTACTACTATGGGGCTGCCCATAGCCTCTGACATCTCATCATCACTGATGGCAATATTTTCAAACGCCCGATTGTGGTATTTCGCATAATACTTCTTCAATCGCTTTTCAATCGCGTCATCGTATTCCGGTTTGACCACATGGGTGCGACCTGTCGGTGCGGCGACTACTTGCCCGTCTTTGACGACAAGCTCTCCGTGCTTGAACACATACAGCGGTCTGGCGAACATCGCTTCCGGGTCTTGTGACGGCTCGTAGACGACAATATCCGCGTCCGCTCCGCTCCCAAGGTGTCCTTTGTTTTGGAGCCCCAGACTCTTTGCCGGCGCGGCACGCGTTACGATGGCAATTTCATACAGGCTGTATTCGCGATCAAGCTGTTTGAGCAGTGTCATCTCTTGCGCTTGCGGATGCAAGCGGCTGAGAATATCGTTGCGGTAGTTGCGTTGCATCAGCAGGGCAATCAGGTGCGGGTAGCTGTCAAACGGTCCGCCATTCGGGTGGTCGGTCGTCAGGAATACGCGCCACGGGTCTTGAGTCAGCAAAAATATTTCAAGTCCGATTGCCCATTGCAGCGCATTGACGAAATTCTGGTCGCGGTACTTGAACGGCACCACGCCGCAACCGGCTTCACACTCAATATCCATTACGACCCATTTGTTTGGCGATGCATGGGCACTGTTTAAGTACTGGTGCAGTGTATCGCTTGAGGTGGTCACCGTTTGACCGAACATGACTTGTCCCACATCGGTGGAAACATTCGTGTGCTTGTTGATAGCGTCGGCGATTTCCTGTGCCGCCGATGAAAATGCCCGCTTGCCTTCGGTGCCGTAGCTGTGAAACTGTACGTGGGTTAAATGCAAGGGACGTCCTTCGGCAGCGCCGATCGTTTTCAAAGTGCTCTCGTAGTTTCCCGGAACGCCGAGGTTGCTTGTATGCGTGTGCAAGGGGTGTGGTACGCCGAGTTCGTCCAGTGCCCGTGTCAGTGCCTGCACGACCGCTCTTGGGGTGACATCGTAATAAGGTGTGCGCTCATCTATGTCCAGACCGCGAACATTGAATTTGAATGCATTGATGCCTCCGGGGTTAACGACCTTGACCGCCAGTGCCTGTGTTGCATCAAGCGTCCAGCCGACATAGTCGCGGATTTCGTCATGACTTGCATTGTTGGCCAGCAGTTGCATGAAGAAATCGTCATTGCCGAGCATGACGTAAGCGCCGACATCCACGATCGGTGTGTCGGCCATTTCATAGTGTGCCTGACGGGAGTTAGCCGCTATCATTGCCGGCTCAAAGCATGCGGTATAGCCCATTTCGGCGTAGCGCAGGCCTGTTTCCACAGTACCCGGCACGATGAGGTCATCGCTCTGTTGTTCGCACATCATGCAGCGCGCAATATTGACCTTGCCGCCGCCGATATGCGTGTGAATATCAATTGCACCGGGCATGATGACTTTGCCGCTGACATCGTACTCCTTAACCGGTTCGGAGGGGGCTGTTGTCGCTTCAATAATCTTGCCGTCCTGTACCAGCACATCGCGCACTTCGCCGTTGATATTATTGAGCGGGTCATAAACCGTTCCGCCGCATAGTTTCAGCATTGTATCGCTCCGTTGCTTGGCAGTTGCTGCCGGATACCCGCAAGAACCTCTGTCGCGGAGGGCAATTCGGTTTGTCTGAGTTGTTTTAGCGGCACCATGACAACATTGTCGGTGCGGAATATGTGCCCGTTATGGTCTATGCCCGGAATGCCGACGGGGATATGTACCGCCGCCGGTTTTGCCGGGACGACATCCGGGCGGGTAATCGCAATCAGAGGGATATCGCAATCCGGAGGCGGGTCGGGGTGTAACGCTGCCGTCCAGATTAACAAATCACTTGTCTTGTTGGCGAGCAGATCGGATGTTGCGTACTGTGAGGGGTCATAAGTCGGTGGTGTTGTGCCGAAATCGGTGCGAATCGGCAAACCGCTTTGCCACAGGCACACATTGTTGAGGGTTGTACTGTTACCGCTCAGGGGCAAACCCACGCAACGTGTTTCTTTGTTGAAATGTTTGGTCAGGCCTGCGAGTGTTTCAACGGTCAAGTCAGCGTGCGGCTGTTGCAAATCACCGGTGTCCCACAGTAGTGCGGTGTAAGCCGAGCTCTTAATTTTATCAACGATGCGCAACAGCGCTTTGCCGGTTTCGTGTTCCGGCGAGTGGCCGTTGGCAACCGCTGCCAGCATCTGTACACAATCCGGTATCTCTTCTGCCGATACATTGACGGCCTCAAACAGATTTTCTTGCAAGTCGTCGGGGATGCGGTCTTGCCATGGCCCGATGAGCACAACTTCCGGTTCGGCGTTTTCATGAAAAAGTCTTGGCCCGGTCAGCACACGCTCCACTACGCGCGGGTAGCGGTCTAATATCTGATTGCCGATGACGATGATGAAATCGGCGCGTGTTCTGACTTCGGCCAGTGTTGTCAGCACCCAGCCGCTATTCTGCAATATTCTGGTATTGCACGCGCTGGCATCGCCATCGCTGTGATCCACAATGCCGCCGCACGCTCTGGCAAGCTTGAGGACTTCCCGCGCACCTTCAACATCCAGTGATGCGCTACTCAGCAGGGGCCGTTTTGCCGCTTGAATCAGGTGCGCCGCTTCTGCGACAGCTGCATCAAGCGTAGTGCTTTTGCCGTCTATTGTCGGCGGCGCGTTGGTGCTCTCTGCGGCACTGTTCTCAAAGTATGCGCGGCAAGTCACGGGCAATGTCTTTGTGGCTTCCAAAGTATGTCCTTTGCAACTTACCTCAAGGTCGTCGCAAGCAAGCCCGCAAAAAGGGCAAGTCACATTATGAGAGGCGGTGTGTTCGTTCATGGTTGATATTGGGGGCACCCTGTATCAAGGTACAGCGTTTTTATGTTTTGAGTGGCATATTATACGCATAAACAGGTATTGTTGTTTGTTGCGAGCGCCGGCCCGATAATGCCCGAAATATTGCGGATTCCTGATATCAACACAAGCCGCGAAGAATGCCCGAAACATGCCGGATTCTTGGCTTTAACAAAGGCCGACAGGCAATATCAGCATATCGGAAACGCCGCCGCAACCTGCCGCCGGAGGCGGTCGCAGAGATTTGACAAAAAAGCGCTTGCAAAGGACTCACTTTGTGGTATAGTGCACGGAATCCATGAAAAAAGGAGGGCAACGCTTGAACTTAGAAATGACCGAATTTATGAAACAGTGCGACATTAAACAGTTGCATGGAGCACAAACAGTGATGGAACGCAAACAATTTAAGAAATCACAAACAACAAAGTTGTTTGTGCTCTTACTACTGTGCTCTTACTACCGTGCCTCATCAAATGTTGCTTGTGCACATATGCCGTACGGTCACATCTATCAGGAGTAAAACAATGATCCAACAAAACAACATGAAATTACGAATTACTAATACTACCCCCCCCCCCCCCCCCCCCTCCTTCGCATAGGCGGACAGCGCTAACTCGGCTTAGTCTCTGGTCGCTGGTTCTGCCGGCGTTGTTTGCTTGCGCTTGTATCTTCGCCGCGAGCGCCGCACACGCACAAGCCGCTTGCCCCGCCGGGCAAACGCGAGTCACGAATCAGGCCGGCGCCACCGGTTGCTTTCTTGATGCCAATGTCAAAATTCTGACGGACTGTGAAAACAGCGGATGGATTGGTCGCGAAGATGTGGCTCTGCCCCCCGATACAGGTTTAGCCTGCGCCATTCGCAGCAGGTTGTTGGGGGGATTAGGCTCTAGCGGCCCGAGCGCAGGGTTGTGCCTGATTGTCACCGACAATACTTTTCTTCCCACTGTTTTTCCCTCTTGCACCGCAATGTACGGTAACCCGCCGGTTTTTCCGAAAGCGGAGGACCATCCTAATGTTGTCAGCCCGATACACCCGAGCGTGGATGGTAGCGGAGATGATTATTTCCACGCAAACTGCGATCGTGACGGGGGTGTCCCCGGCGGTTATCCGCCGGACCACAACATCAATGGCGAAACCGAATGCGCCTGCGATTTGGACTCGCACATCGGCGAATGGCCGGACTGCGTTGCCGCGCCGGATTTGACCCGCGCCCAACGGCAGGGGGTTGGCACATGCGCGAGTCAAGGGTGGAATGTTTCCACCGCCACTGACGCCATCAAATGCGAAATTCCGCTGACTTCGGGCGGGATGGATTTTCCCGGCGGTTGCTTTTTTGACGAGGGTACGCCGCTGTGCGCGGATGTGTTCGGAGAGACATACGCCTTTCCGGATGGAACTTCGCCGACGCTCGTGCGGAGTCTTTACGACGGCTTTAACGCCATAAGCTCAGATTCCGCAGAGGTCAGAACCGCGGCGAGAGTTTATCGGGATGCGGTTTTGGCGCGATACGAAGGCGACCCGAACTATCTTGTCGCGCCGCTCGCCAACATAGAGGGCAACTCCGACAACAATAATCTGGCAATTGTCCGCAGCGTGTTGTTGCCAGTGTTCTCCGCGAACGACAAGATTCCTTTTGACTTTGTGGGAAGCGGGACAACCGACGCAGAGCGCCTTGCGGCGTTGCCCGGCTTAATCACGGCGGCGTTTGAGATGATTCCGGTTCGGGACCCGTATGTTTTCAACTGCGGCGCGGGCATGATTCCGGCAACGGTCAACACTGTCGGCGCGACGGAATGCGCTCGCCAACTGGACCTGCGCTTGCGCTTGCGCGTTTTCCTTGAAGGCCCGTTGCGGTAGCGCGAGTGCTCCCCTTGCAGGACTTGTGCGCACACTCCCCTTGCGGGAGTCGACAAGCTAAGGGGGCTGGCGGGTAGCCTGACTACTCCGACACGTTGCTATCGCACCATCCCCGCAGGCGCACTGGCGGGAGTGTTGGGTGCGCAAGCGATATGTGAACACTGCTTAAAGCATGTTTAAGCGGAGGGAAGGGGAGTATTATGGGCGCACAAGGGGAGACAGATACGCTTGCAAATGACTGAAACATGTCGGAAACATGCCGGATTGCCGGCTTCGGCAAAGGCCGACAGGCAATAGCAACGCATCGGCAACGCCGCCGCAAGCGGTCGCCGGAGGCGGTCGTTGCGATTTGAAAAAAAAGCGCTTGCAAAGGACTCACTTTGTGGTATAGTGCACGAAATCCATAAGGGGAGAGCAACAGTTGGACTTGTAAATAACTGAACTTATGATATAGTGCACGGAATCCATAAGAGGAGAGCAACGATTGAACTTATAAATGACGGAATTTATGATATGGTGCGCCATTAAACAATCCACAAATAGTTTATGGAATACAAACAATTTGAAGAAACCACAGACAATTAGATTAAACACACACAAACAACCGAGTGTTGTTTGTGCCTCTTATTACTGTGCTCTCATATCGTTTGTAGCTTCTTATGTTGCTTGCGCACATATGCCGTACGGTCACATCTTTCAGGAGTAAAACAATGATACAACAAAACAACATGAAATTACGAATTACTAATACTACCCCCCCCCCCCCCCCCCCCTCGCATAGGCGGACAGCGCTAACTCGGCTTAGCCTCCGGGCGCTGGTTCTGCCGGCGCTGTTTGCTTGCGCTTGTATCTTCGCCGCGAGCGCCGCACACGCACAAGCCGCTTGCCCCGCCGGGCAAATGCGAGTCACGAATCAGGCCGGCGCCACCGGTTGCTTTCTTGATGCCAATATCAAAATTCTGACGGACTGTGAAAACAGCGGATGGATTGGTCGCGAAACTAGGGGGGTAACCCCCGCCGTAGGCTTAGCCTGTAGCATTCGCAGTAGATTGCTTAGGAGGCTCGTCCTTGGCGGCCAGAGCGCAGAGCTGTGCGTAATTGCCACCACCAATACTAGTGTGATCGATTTTATTCCCTTTTGCACTACAATGTACGGTAACCCGCCGGTTTTTCCACAAGCGGAGGACCATCCTAATGTTAGCAGCCCGATACATCCGAGCGTGAATAACAGCGGAAAGGACTATTTCGTGGCAAACTGCGATCATGGCGGGGATGTCCCCGGCGGTTATCCGCCGACCCACAACCTCAACGGCGCAACCGAATGCTCCTGCGATTTGGACTCGCACATCGGCGAATACCCGAACTGCGTTGCCGCGCCGGACTTAACCCGCGCCCAACGGGAGGGGGTTGGCACATGCGCGAGTCAAGGGTGGAATGTTTCCACCGCCACCGATGCCATCAAATGCGAAATCCCGCTGACTTCGGGCGGGGCGGACTTTGACGGCTGCTTTTTTGACGAGGGCACGCTGCTGTGCGCGGATGTGTTCGGAGAGACATACGCCTTTCCGGATGGAACTTCGCCGACGCTCGTGCGGAGTCTTTACGACAGCTTTAACGCCATAAGATCAGATAACGCCGAGGTCAGAACCGCGGCGAGAGTTTATCGGGATGCGGTTTTGGCGCGGTACGAAAGCGACCCGAACTATCTTGTCGCGCCGCTCGCCAACATAGAGGGCAACTCCGACAACAATAATCTGGCAATTGTCCGCAGCGTGTTGTTGCCAGTGTTCTCCGCGAACGACATGATTCCTTTTGACTTTGTGGGAAGCGGGACAACCGACGCAGAGCGCCTTGCGGCGTTGCCCGGCTTAATCACGGCGGCGTTTGACATGATTCCGGTTCGGGACCCATATGTTTTCAACTGCGGAGCGGGCATGATTCCGGCAACGGTCAACACTGTCGGCGCGACGGAATGCGTTCGCCAACTGGACCTGCGCTTGCGGTTGCGCCTCTTTCTGGAAGGCCCGTTGCGGTAGCGCGGGTAACCGGCGGCAGAGTAAGAAGAGTGTTATGAGGCGCACAAGAAGATGAGACAGGATCCAAAGATACTTGCGAATGACTTTGTGGCGGAAGCGCTCCTTGCGCAACTGCCTTCACGAAACATAAACCAGAAGGAGAATTACTATGAACTGCCAAATTTCTGATACTGCCCCTCGGCATCGGCGGGCAACGCTGACCCGGCTTAGTTTCCGGGCGCTGGTTCTGCCGGCGCTGTTTGCTTGCGCTTGTATCTTCGCCGCGAGCGCCGCACACGCACAAGCCGCTTGCCCCGCCGGGCAAACGCGAGTCACGAATCAGGCCGGCGCCACCGGTTGCTTTCTTGATGCCAATGTCAAAATTCTGACGGACTGTGAAAACAGCGGCTGGGTTGGTCGCGAAGATGCGGCTCTGCCCCCCGACACAGGTTTAGCCTGCGCCATTCGTAGCAGACTGTTGAGGGGATTAGGCTCTGGCGGCTCTAGCTCAGGGTTGTGTCTGATTGTCACCGACAATGCTGTTTTCCCCACTTTTATTCCCTTTTGCACCGCAATGTACGGTACCCCGCCGGTTTTTCCGAAAGCGGAGGACCATCCTAATGTTGTCAGCCCGATACATCCGAGAGTGGATGGCAGCGGAAATGATTATTTCCACGCAAATTGCGATCGTGACGGGGGCGTCCCCGGCGGCTATCCGCCGGACCACAACCTCAACGGCGCAACCGAATGCTCCTGCGATTTGGACTCGCACATCGGCGAATACCCGAACTGCGTTGCCGCGCCGGACTTAACCCGCGCCCAACGGGAGGGGGTTGGCACATGCGCGAGTCAAGGGTGGAATGTTTCCACCGCCACCGATGCCATCAAATGCGAAATCCCGCTGACTTCGGGCGGGATGGACTTTGACGGCTGCTTTTTTGACGAGGGTACGCCGCTGTGCGCGGATGTGTTCGGAGAGACATACGCCTTTCCGGATGGAACTTCGCCGACGCTCGTGCGGAGTCTTTACGACAGCTTTAACGCCATAAGATCAGATAACGCCGAGGTCAGAACCGCGGCGAGAGTTTATCGGGATGCGGTTTTGGCGCGGTACGAAAGCGACCCGAACTATCTTGTCGCGCCGCTCGCCAACATAGAGGGCAACTCCGACAACAATAATCTGGCAATTGTCCGCGGCGTGTTGTTGCCAGTATTTTCCGCGAACGACATGATTCCTTTTGACTTTGTGGGAAGCGGGACAACCGACGCAGAGCGCCTTGCGGCGTTGCCCGGCTTAATCACGGCGGCGTTTGACATGATTCCGGTTCGGGAGCCGTATGTTTTCAACTGCGGCGCGGGCATGATTCCGGCAACGGTCAACACTGTCGGCGCGACGGAATGCGCTCGCCAACTGGACCTGCGCTTGCGGTTGCGCGTTTTCCTGGAAGGGCCGTTGCGGTAGCGCGAGTAACCGACGGAGCAGGAGAGTGTTATGAGATGCACAAGAGGATGAGACAGGATCCAAAGATACTTGCGGATGACTTTGCGGCGGAGAAGGGGAGTGTTATGAGGCGTAAGAGGATGAGACAGGATGTGAAGTATGTACAGTTTAATGAGGCACGGTGATAAGAGCACAGTAATAAGAGCACAGTGATAAGAGCACAAACAACTCAGTTGTTTGTGTGTCCTTGATTAGTTGTTTGTGTGTCCTTGATTAGTTGTTTGTGTGTCCTTGATTAGTTGTTTGTGGATTGTTTAATGAGGCACGGTGATAAGAGCACAGTGATAAGAGCACAAACAACTTAAGAAACCACAAACAGTTTGCGGAGTTTGAAGCGGGTTTGTTGCCGACCCACATTCGGGTATTCAATAATCATCGGATAAAATATCTGCCATGGTTTAATACCCAACGACCACACTGCGGATTGAGGCTCCAAACACCTATGAGACAAATTACAAAATATCTGCCCAAAGTTTCCAATATGTCATGGCATCATACATTTAATAATCATCGGATAAAATATCCGCCATGGTTTAATACCCAACGACCACACTATGGGTTGAGGCTTCAAACACCTATGAGACAAATTACAAAATATCCGCCTCAGGCATCCGATATGTTATGGCATCATACGCGGGGTGGCGTTGCGGGCGCGGGTGAGGCATAATGGCATCGGCGCGGGATGGGTCTGCGCTGATTTCTTCTGGCGAAACATTGACAATACGGGGCATGCTATGAAAAAGTTTTTTGATGATTTGTTTGGGGTCGCGCGGGTTGCGGGGCGGGTTGCCGCTCTCGCTCTGGCGCTGGCATCATCGCCGGCCATGGGGCAGAAGGTTACGCTGGTGCCATCGGATGCGAGCCCCATGGAGAATGCCGGCGCCATCACATTGACGGCGACCGCGGACTCTGCGCCATCCGCCGACATCACCATCACCGTGACATCATCGGCATCCTACCTGAGAGTGCCCGCGGCCAACACCCTGACCATAGCATCGGGTGCCACCGCATCCACCGGCAGCGGGCTGTCGCTGACCCTGGTGGATGACATAGTGGCCGGACAGGACAGGACGGCCGTGCTGTCGGCCACCATAGCCAGCACCGACACCGGCGCGGCCGCCCCCGATGATGTCACCATCACCATAGTGGAGGACGACGAGTTGCGGATGAATCTGCAGACCAGCAGCCTGTGGCGCGAGGGCAGCGAAGAGCAGGCCTGCGTCACATTCTCCACGCCTTTTGCCGGCTCCATAACGATGGGCTTCACTGCGACGGCGACCGCGCTGGGCGAGATATTTGACCCCACCGCCAGCACCCGCGCCGAAATCACCGAGAACAACTATGAGGACGGCGACTTGGCGCTTCCAAACCCGCCCTCCGTCACCGCCGTCGCCGGTAACACCCAGGTGTGCTTCGAAATCGGCGTCAGGGACAATGACGAGTCGGACGGCCCGCGATTCTTCACCCTGTCGTTTGGCGATATCAGAACCGAGACCATTAAGTTCCCCATAGTCGGCGACAACACCGCCATCCAGCAGATTGCGGATGATGATAATACGCCCGCCACCGGCGCGCCGGCCGTCACAGCGGCGGACAATGCCGACCTGACAATGGCGGGGCCCAATGAGGACAGCCTGCTGACCGCCGCTCGCGGCGCCATAGACGATGACGATGGCCTCATCACATTCGCCCCGACCTGGGTCTGGCAACAGGGCGATGCCGCCGATGGCGTCTTCACCGACATAATATCGGCCACCGCCGCCACCTTCGCGCCCCTGCAGGCCCATGTCGGCAAGTTTCTGCGCGCCTGTGCCACCTTTGACGATTACGCCGGCAAAAGCGAGACCCGTTGCTGGACCTCGGTCGCCGCCGTCGTCAATGTCGATGATGCTCCGGTTGCGATGGGCAACACCATCCATGTGCCGGTGGGCGGCAGCTATACGTTCTCGGCGGATGACTTCCTCTTTGCCGATGAGGACGACGATGCGCTGGTCAGCGTTGTCATAGAGGGCGCACCCACCGCCGGCACCCTGAGCGTGGCGGGCATCTCGTTGACCGCCAACAGTGCGGCCGTGACTGTGTCCGCCGCCGGCATCAACAACAACAGCATCGTATACCAACCGGCGAGCGGCCAGTCCGCTACCGCTGGCTACGCCACATTCACATTTAATGTGACTGCCAACGCCAAGACCAGCGACAACGATGCCGCCATGACCATAGACCTGGTGCCATCTGCCAACACGACGGCCACCGGCGCGCCGACGGTGACGGCTACAACGGGCACCGCCGCCTATGACGAGAATGTGGAACTGACCGCATCCGCCACCGGCGTAACCGATGCCAACGGCATCCCCGCCCACACCCGCATCTGGCAATGGCAATCCGCCGCCGCCGCCAGCAGCACCCCGACCGCCAGCGCCTACGCCGACATCCCCGGGGCCGCCGCCGCCAACTTCACGCCCCGGCGGGTCCATGTCGGCCAATACATCCGCGTCTGCCTCCGCTTCACCGATGGCATAGGCACCACAGAGGGCGGCGACGCCGCTTCCCCCACGCTGTGCTCCGTCGGCGCCATCATCGCCAGAGCCAATTCGGTGAGTGTGCCGACTACCGCCGACGAATCAAAGCCCTATGTTTTCAAGCTATCCGACTTCATGTTCCCGGAGGACACCGGCAATCCGCAAAGCATAACCATACGCACCGCCATAGCATCCTACAAGGGCACATTGCACAACGGCAGCGACCCGGTGACCGCCGGCGCCACAGTGACCGCCGCCGAGTTGCGCAACGGCGACCTTGCTTTCTATCCCGCGGGCAGATTCGCCGCCGCCTTCAACTTCGCCAGTTTCGCCTACACCGTGAACTATGGCGGCACAGACACCGAAACCCGCACCATGAACATACATCTGGTAGAGCGCCTGCGCTTGCGCTTGCGCGTATTCCTCGAAGGCCCCCTGCGGTAGTGCGAGTGACCTGCGGCAGAGAAGGGGAGTATTGTGGGATGCGCAAGGAGTGAGACAAGACACAAATGAATGCATTCAATGAACGCTTTAATCGTCTCTTCGGGAAAGGCTGCGGAATTTGAAGAGAGTTTGTTGCGGACCGACATTCGGACATTCAATGATTGTCGGATAAAGTATCTGTCATGGTTTCACACCGTCGCTAAGGGAGCACACTACGGCCTGAGGCTTCAAGCGCCCATGACACCAATCACACAATATCCGCTCCATGTGTCGGCATCATACGCTGACTTGCGATAGCCACTGACTTGCGGTCGCCGATGAACCGTGCCTGCGCGGTATCCGACAATGGTGGTAGTATGGGACGGGCAGATGGTTAAAAACAAGAAAGTTCTAATCGCCGGCATGGGCAAGCTGGGCAGCGCGCTTGGCGTACGGCTTGCCAAGGCCGGCGCAGAGGCGGCGGGCATTCGCCGCCGCGCCGATTTGATTCCGTCAGAGGTGATGGCAATCCGGGCGGATTTGTCCGACCGCAAAGGTTTGGAAAAGGTCAAGGCGTTGTCCGCTCGGTGGGATGCGGTGGTCTATGCCGTGGCCGCCGGCGCATTTAACGAGGCCGATTACCGGCAGGCGTATTTGGATAACCTCAACAATCTGTTGGCGCGGGCAGAGGTCGCTGCCGGCGGCAGGATTATCTTTGTGTCCAGCTCCGCTGTGTACGGGCAGGATGACGGCGCGTGGGTGGATGAGGATTCGCGAACGGCTCCGTCTCACTTTAACGGCAAGATTATGTTGGAGGCCGAGCGCGCTGCGTTGCAAACCGGCATTGCGACCGTCGTGCGCTTTAGCGGCATATACGGCGCCCGGCGCACACGCTTGCTTGAGCAGGTCGCCGCCGGGACGGTTGCCCCGTTGCAACCGGTTATCTACAGCAACCGGATTCACGAGGAGGATTGCGTCGGCGTGTTGGAGTTTTTGCTGACCGATGCGCTGGCAGGCCGAGCGCCGGATGACATATACATCGCATCCGACTGTGAGCCGGCGCCGCTGGCCCAAGTGCAACGCTGGATCGCATCGCGGTTGGGCATCGATGCGCGACAGTTGGAGGAGCGGGCATCGCCGCGTCGGGCGGGAAGCAAACGTTTGAGCAACCGCAAGTTATTGCGGGCTGGCTACCGCTTTCGCTACCCGACATACCGCGATGGTTACGGGCAAGCGGCGGCTCGGCGCGAATAACGCCGGAAACATTGCGGATTCCCGGCATCGACACGGGTTGTCATGAATCATGCCGGAAGCATTGCGGACTCCCGGCATCAACACGGGTTGTCATGAATCATGCCGGAAGCATTGCGGACTCCCGGCATCAACACGGGTTGTCATGCATCGTGCCGGAAGCATTGCGGGCCCCCGGCATCAACGAAGGCCGACAGGCAATATCAGCACATCGGCAACGCCGCCGCAACCGCCCGCCGGAGGCGGTCGCAGGGACTGAATAACGCCGGAAACATTGCGGACTGCCGGCATCGGCACGGGTTGCCGAATCATCCGGAAACATGCCGGACTCCTCGCATCGACACGGTTGCCGAATCATGCCGGAAACATTGCGGAGTCTTGGCATCGGCACGGGTTGCCGAATCATGCCGGAAACATTGCGGACTGCCGGCATCGACACGGGTTGTCATGAATCATGCCGGAAATATTGCGGATTCCCGGCATCGACACGGGTTGTCATGAATCATGCCGGAAACATTGCGGAGTCTTGGCATCGGCACGGGTTGCCGAATAACGCCAGAAGCATTGCGGACTGCCGGCATCAAGCGGGCGTCATGCAAATTGCTTGGGCTATAATGTCTCTTCCGACGCTTCACATGTAATTTGGTAGTCAATTGAAGAACGAACACGGCTGGCAGGTGACCGCTCCGGCGCGCCTGCACTTTGGGTTTATCAATCTGGATCATCGCGCGCCCCGTCGTTTTGGCGGGCTCGGCGTGGCATTGGCGGCGCCGGTGTGTCGGGTCACATGGCAACCCGCTGCGCAGTTGACTATCGTCGGCGATGCGGAGGGCAAACTGCGGGATTTGATCATGCGCTTTGATCGGCTGTACGGCGTGACAACCGCCGGTCGCGCAGAGTTGGCGGAATGTATCCCGCGTCACGCCGGGCTCGGCTCCGGCACACAGTTGGTCTTGGCTGTCGGTCACCTGCTGGCGCGCGCGCATGGTTTGCAACTGGATAGCAGGGATATTGCCGCACAGTTTCAGCGCGGTCTGCGCTCCGGCATCGGTGTCGCCGCTTTTGACCGCGGCAACTTTGTCGTTGACGGCGGCAAGAAGGAGGAGGCGCGACAGGCGCCGCCATTGCTGGCGAATCCGAAGTTTCCCGCCGAGTGGCGTATCGTGCTGGTGCTGGATTACCAAGCCGAAGGTTTGCATGGCAGCGATGAGCGCGCGGCATTTGATCTGCTGAAGCAATCGTCGCCGCCGTGTGCGAAGGAGCTCAGTTACTTGGTACTGACAGGGATACTGCCGTCCTTGGTCGAGGGTGATTACGATGGCTTCGGCGATGCCTTCGGGCGGTTTCAGCGGATGATGGGCGACGGCTTCGCATCGTTTCAGGGAGGCGGGCGTTACAGCAGTCCGAATGTCGCAAAGGTCTTGGAATATTTATGCAAACAAGGTATAAAAGGCATCGGTCAGAGTTCCTGGGGGCCGAGCGCGTACGCCATCGCCAGAGACTCGGGCCACGCCGACGAGATAAAGCGATTGATTAAGCGTGTTGTCAAAGCCGATGCTGCGATAGCGGATGCGTCAATCGGCATACTTGAAACCCAAGCGAATCCGATCGGCGGCACGATCGAAAAACTTATTCTTTAGCAGCAGAGGAGATTACGGGAATGGCTCAGAAACGATATATCTTGCACATGTTTACGCCGACAGCCAATGTCAGTCCGTTTGATGTCAATATGGCGGCGGATGCCGGTTGGGATACGGTTATGCCTTATACCGCGTTGGAGAGCGGGGATATTGCGCCGCTGACGCAGGATGCGATTTTTTCGCGCGGGCCGTCGGGCGTCAAACGCACCGGCATCTTTATCGGCGGCCGGGATATGCGCGGCGCGTTGGAGATGTTGGATGCCGCGCGCAAGGCTATGGTGCCGCCGTTTGAAGTGTCGGTGATGGCCGACCCCAGCGGGGCTTTTACAACGGCCGCGGGCATGATTGCCGCCGTCGGCGGCGCATTGGAAGCGGCCGGCGCGGGGTGGCAGTCGCGTCGGGTGTTGGTGCCGGGAGGCACCGGCCCGGTCGGGATGGCGGTCTCGGTGTTGGCGGCTCAACTCGGCGCCGAGGTCACTATTATGAGTCGGGCGCAGGAGAAGGCCGACAAAGCGGTTGCGATGTGCCAAAGTTTGGTTGATGGCAAAGGCAGTCTGAGCGGCAGCGGACAAGACCGCAAAGCGGAATTGTTGTCGCAGACAGAGGTGCTGCTGGCGACGGCTGCGGCGGGCATTGAAGTGATGAGCGCGGATGAAGTGACGGCGGCGGCCCGCCTCAAAGTGGCCGCCGATGTCAATGCGGTGCCGCCGTCCGGAATCGCCGGACTGGATGTGATGAGTTCGGATACCGTCTTGCCCGCTTCGCCGTCTTCGGCGATCGGTGTCGGTGCGCTTGCCATCGGCAATATCAAATACCAATCTCAGCATCGCCTCTTGAAGCAGATGCGCGAAAGCGACGCGCCGCTGTGCTTGCATTACGAAGATGCCTGTCGGGCGGCGCAGGAGTATGTCGCGGAAAAACAAGCCTGAGACTTTAATCGTCTCCTCAAGCGGCCGCTGGTTGGCGGCGTCGGCTGCGCGCAAACAGCACAGCGTCGGCGTGATAGATATGTTTGCCGATACCGATGTGCGCCGGCATAGTGTGTTTTGCGAACGCGTGCCGCCCGCCGCCGCCGGCGGTTTTGATGCGCAGCGCTTGCGCAGCGCCTTTGCGCGTTGTGCCGCCGCTCACGATTCGCTGACCGGCTGGATTGCGGGCAGCGGTTTTGAAGCGGCGGCAGATTTGTTGCGCGAGATGGCGTCTTGCTTGCCTCTGATCGGCAATGATCCGCGGATATTTGAAACCTGCGCACAGCCCGGCGCGCTCAAGCGGCGGGCGGGGCGGCTGGGAATAAGCTGTGTGCCGCAGGACGATGACATGCCTTGCCTGCTCAAGCGTCCGACTGCCGGCGGCGGGTGGCATATCCGTTTGAATGCGGATGCGATGCCGTCTGATGTGCGCGAGACGTATCTGCCGGGTGTGGCGCTCTCGCATGTGTTTGTTGCCGCAGAAGGGCGGATATCCAGCATCGGTTTTGGCACCCAGTGGCATTCCCGTCACGACACGGAACGGCCTTTTGCTTATGGCGGCGCGATCAACCGCTGTCTGCTGAGCGCAGACGAACAACAAAAACTGATAGCGCGGAGCCGTTGTCTGAGCGCCGATCTGGGTTTGCGCGGATTGAATAACATAGACTATTTGTGGTGCGCGGGGGAGGTTTGCTTTCTTGAACTCAATCCGCGCCCGAGCGCGAGCATGGCGGTGTATGATCCGGATTACCGCGACGGCCTGTTTGCCGCGCATCTGAACGCGTGTCGCGGTCGCTTGCTGCCGGCGAATCCGGTGTCGCGGGTCAGAGCCCACGCGGTGATTCACGCCCAATGTGATTTTGTCTTGCCCGATAATTTTGCGTGGCGGGAAGCGGCTTGCGATCGCCCGCGCCCGCGTTCGTTTGGCAAGGGGGAGCCGGTTTGCAGTTTGGTAGTACAATGTGCCACTGTCGAATCAACCTTGTCACTATTACAACAAGAAACACGCGAACTCATTGCCCGCTTTGCCCGCGCGGCCTAAAACCCGGTTTAACAGCCCGTTAAAGAACATTTAAGGAAGCAATTTATGAATGCCGATGAACTCAGTATCAATACGCTGACGATACCGCTGCTTGAATCGTTATGCGCCAGGGCTGTGCCTTTGCGGCTTGGTATCAAGCGTTGTGAGAGCGGTGCGCGGATTATCGATGCCGGAATTGCATCGGCAGGCGGCCTTGAAGCGGGGCGCGCGATCGCCGAGATTTGTCTCGGCGGATTGGGTCATGTGCGCTTGATGCACGATGGCGTAAGCGAAAGATGGCCGCTGACGGTGCATGTGCACACATCCGATCCGGTCATCGCTTGCTTGGCATCGCAATATGCGGGCTGGAGTTTGTCGCACAAAGATGGCGGCGAATCTTTTCACGCGCTGGGTTCCGGGCCGGCGCGGGCGTTGTCACGGCGCGAACCGCTGTTTGCGGAGCTCGGTTACCGCGACAGTTGCGAGCGGGCGGCGCTCGTTTTGGAAGCGGATCAACCGCCGCCTCCGCCGTTAGTCGAAAAGATTGCCGGGCAGTGCGGCGTGGCTGCGGATAACTTGTCGCTGATTCTGACGCCGACGAGCAGCCTTGCGGGTTCTGCTCAAGTCGTTGCCAGAGTTTTGGAAGTGGCGCTGCACAAAGCGCATGCGCTGGGTTTTGATTTGAACCACATCGTCGATGGCGCCGGCAGTGCGCCGCTGGCGCCGCCGGCTTCCGATTTTCTCACGGCGATGGGGCGCACCAATGACGCGATTATGTTTGCCGGTCGGGCGCAACTGTTTGTGAATGGCACGGCGGAAAAGGCCGAAGCATTGGCACAAGCATTACCCAGCAATACATCGCGCGATTACGGCGAGCCTTTTGCAAGTATCTTTAAGCGCTACGAATATGACTTCTTCAAGATCGATCCGATGCTGTTCAGCCCCGCCCAAGTGATGGTTTCGCATCTGCCGAGCGGGAAAACGTTCCGCGCCGGATCGCTGGATACCGAGTTGCTTGAGAAGTCTTTCGCCGCCTGAGCCGGTCATCTGTTTGTTGTTTCCGGACAATGGCCGCTGACAATATCGGGGATAGCACAATTTCCATCGCGCTGATAAGCGATGCACCCGGCTGGCACAGTGAGCAATTAATCAATTCTTTCTCCAAACGATCTTGCACGGTCAAAGTCGTGCCTCTGCAACAATGTCATATCACAAGCGATCGCGGCGCGGTGCGCTTGCCGGGCTTTGCAGACCGGTTGCCGCATGGCGTGTTTGTTCGCGGTATCCCGGCGGGCTCGCTTGACACGGTTACGTTTTATCTCGATGTGCTTCATGCGCTGGCGCATCTGGGGGTATTTGTTTATAACGATGCCGCGATGATAGAGCGCAGTGTGGATAAGAGTATGACGAGCTTTTTACTGTCTCTGGGAGAGGTTGCGACGCCTTTGGCGTGGTCTTTTTCCGACTGGGATAAGGCTGCCGGGGTCGTTGAAGCGCAACTGCAAAACAAAGCTTGCAAGCTGGTATTAAAGCCTGTTTTCGGTTCTCAAGGTAAAGGTCTGGAGTTGATTCAAAATCTGCAAGCTTGGCAAGTGGCGCATGCGCACAACAAAGACAATGAATGTGTTTGCTATCTGCAATCGTTTGTTGAAAGCGGGGAGGGCGGCGATATGAGAACATTTGTCATCGGCGGCAAAGTTATCGCGGCGATGAAACGCATTGGCGAAGGTTGGATTAATAATGTTGCTCGCGGAGCAAAATGCGTCAGCGTTGATTGCACCGATGAGATGGCCGAGTTGTCACAGAAAGCAACGGCACAACTCGGCATTTTTTACGGCGGGGTTGATCTGATAAGAGATGCTGACGGTAAGTTGTGGGTAATCGAGGTGAACAGCATTCCGGCATGGAAGGGTTTGCAGGGCATTTCCGATATAAATATAGCCGATTGCCTGGCGGAGGATTTTCTTGACAAGATTGCCGTGTAGCGGGCATTGTCGGAGGGTTTGCAGATGGACAAGGTGAAGCGGTCGCGGCAGTTGACGGAGTTGTTTCATGCCGCGTGTGTCACTGACATTGAAGCGCTGAAGCCGGGCAATGTCGGCCTTCACGATGCGGGACAGTCGCTGACATACCGGGACTTTGTTCGGAGTGCCGATTTGTGTGCCGGGCCGATTTGTGAGCCCGACCTGTCTCTTGGCAAAAGAGTTCTCAATGCCATTCGCGCGACCCGCGCGGGTGTGTCGCATAATACCAATCTCGGCATCGTGTTGTTGTGCGCGCCGTTGATACAAGCGGCTTATCAGAAACGGAGCGGACAGTCTTTGCGCGACGCGCTGGCCGGGGCGCTGGCGACAACGACAACGGACGATGCGGCGGATGTGTACGAGGCGATCCGCGTATCAGGCGCGGGCAATCTGGATACGGTGACAGAGGCGGATATCGCGGATACGCCTTCGGTAACCCTCTCTCAGGCGATGCATCTTGCGCGTGATCGGGATATGGTCGCAAGGCAGTATGTTAATGATTATGCAGATATATTTGACTTTGCTTTGCCTTGCCTGCTTGAATTTCGGGCGCGATGGGATTACAATGCTTGGCCCGTCACCGGCGTCTACTTGGCGCTGTTGGCGCGGTATCCGGACAGCCTGGTAGCTCGTAAGTTCGGTATGGATAAGGCGGAACGAATCCGCCGCGATGCCGAACTTCTCTATAGCGAGTTTTCCGGGAGTCAAGAGCCGGCGGCGTTCGCAGAACGCTTGCTGGCGATGGATGGGGGGCTCAAAAAAGATGGTCTCAATCCTGGCACAACGGCTGATTTTGCAGTCGCCGCCGTGCTGGTCGCATCCATGAAATCTACGTTAAATGAAACATAGGAGAATAAAATGTCAATTAACAAAGTAATGGTAGGGGAAGCCCTGGTAAACGACAATGACCCATCAGGCACTATGGCGGAGATCGCCCATATTGACTTGCTGATAGGCCCTCGCGGTTCGGCTGTTGAATCGGCTTTCTGCAATGGCTTGGTCAATAACAAAGACGGCTTTAGCTCTTTGCTGGCCGTGATTGCGCCCAACTTGCCTTGCAAGCCCAACACCATGATGTTCAACAAAGTGACCATCAAAGGCGAAAAGCAAGCAGTGCAAATGTTCGGCCCGGCCCAAGCCGCGGTAGCGAAAGCTGTTCAGGATTGCGTCGCCGATGGCGTGATTTCGCAGGACGATGCGGACGATGTCTATATCTGTGTCGGCGTTTTCATTCACTGGCAAGCCGAAAGCAACGAAGCTATCTACGAGAACAACTACAAGGCTACCAAGATGGCCATTGAGAATGCCGTCCAAGGCAAGCCCAGCGTTGCCGAGGCGACAGCACAGAAAGATTCCGCTGATCATCCGTTCAAAGGTTTCTAATCTGACTCAAACTACGGACAGCCCTGGTGCGCTGTGTTCGTCAAAGATGACCGCAACACAGCCGCTCCAAGGGCTGCCTCCGTTGACCGACCCGACCGACCCGGCTCGCGCGCGGGTCTTAATTCTGGGTTCCATGCCGAGCGCGGCATCCATTGCCGGGCAGGCTTACTACGCCCACCCCCGCAATCATTTTTGGCCTTTGATGGGGGCCTTGTTCGGAATCGCCCGCGATGCGCCCTACCCGCGGCGTTGTCGGCGTCTGATCGCTTGCAACGTGGCGGTTTGGGATGCGTTGTCGCAATGCTTGCGCGAGGGCAGTCTTGATTCTGCGATCGTGGAATCTTCTATCGTGCCCAACGATATCGGCGGGTTTTTGCGGCGACATCGGAAGATACGGCATGTCTTTTTTAACGGGCGCAAATCGCAGCAGATATTTAAGCGTTACATAGCCGATGAGGTATTGCAACTTGAGCGTGAGATGACGTACCGGCGCTTGCCATCAACCAGCCCGGCTAATGCTGCTTTGACTTTGGATGACAAGCTCAAAGTCTGGCAGATTGTTGCCGAGTGTGCCGGAACATAGATTTATATTCCCGCTCGGCAGCGGGCAATAATAAATTCACAAATGGCATTGATGTCGTCGATATGCATCATCGGTATTTGAATATCTGCGGGCGGCTCAATATCGCTGACAAAAGCGATGATGTTCGGGTCTTGCGGATACATCGGTTGGCGTCCGCAGGCCCCTCGGTGCAATTCAATCTTGTCAAAGTTCTCGCGTTTGAAGCCCTCGATCAGAATCAGATCGATGTCGGGGCAGGTCATCGTTGCAATCAGTTCCTCCGGCGTTGCTTCCGCCTCGTCGGCGAGTTCGTGAATCAATGCCCAGCGCCGATTTGATGCGACCAGCATTCTTTTCGCTCCCGCCTTGCGCAGTTCGTAGCTGTCCTTGCCGGGGCGGTCGGTGTCAAAGCTGTGATGCGCGTGCTTGATGATGCCGACACGCATGTTTCTTGCCGCCAATGCCGGCAGCAGTTTGGTCAGCAGGGTGGTTTTGCCGGTGCCGCTGTATGCGCAAAAGCCTATGATCGGGGGTTTCTTGGTCGCCATAATCTATGCGTTAGAGCGGGTTTGAGATAAGTCTTGCGGCGTGTTGATGTTATGGAAAGCGTCGCGCTCATGCTCAAAATTGCAACGCGCCGCTTTGATCTTTTCAAACCAGCGGTCTATCTTGCGTTCGCCGCCGGCGAGTTGTTCGCGCAGGGAGTCGAGCAGGGAGGTTTTCATCAGGCAGAAAACAGGATGCATCCTGCGGCCGTCGTCGGCAACCGCCAAGTCGCTGTCAGTGTCGAGCAGCGCTTCGCTCAGTCGTTCGACGAGATCGGCGGGCGGGTTCGGGCTGTCGCACGGCACGGTTGCCAGATAGGGCGTGTGTGCGGCGCTCAGCGCGGTTTCCACGCCGGCGAGAGGGCCTTGAAAGTCGGGATGCTTGTCACGGATGACCGGATAGCCGTAACTTTGATAAACCGGCAGATTGCGGTTGGCGTTGATCAGCAAAGTCGCAACCTGCGGATCGAATGCGGCGATGACGTGCTCTATCAGCGGTTTGCCGGCGAGTTCAATCAGGCCTTTGTCCTCTCCGTTCATGCGCATTCCTTTGCCGCCGGCCAGTATGACACCGGTTGTCATGTTTTTTATTTCTGTCATGGGTAATGATGTTTCTCAAGGCAATCCTTCCATTCTATTTTATAATGGAAACTGTCACAGCGCAGTTTGAATATATGATAAGGAGGGAATATGTCCGGCGATGACAAACGATCCGCGATTGAAGCGGCGGTTTACCGACGGTTGGTGCGGCACCTGCAAGAAAAGACCGAAGTACAGAATATAGATTTGATGAATCTTTCCGATTTTTGCCGCAACTGCCTTGCCAAATGGTATGTGGCGGCAGCCAAAGAGGAAGGCGCGGAGATCGATTACGAGCAGGCGCGCGAGGAGGTTTACGGCATGCCTTATGCCGAATGGAAACAGCGTTACCAGAAGCCTTTGACCGCAGAGCAGAAGCGGGCGATGAAAGCGCACGGCAATTCCTGACCGCCGTTCCCCGATATGCCGGATTCCGAAGACAAGCGATTGTTGCGTTACAGTCGCCATATCCTGTTGCCGCAGATCGGCGAGGAAGGGCAGGCGAAGCTCGCCGCATCCGGCGTTCTCATCGTCGGTTTGGGCGGGCTGGGTTCGCCGGCGGCGATGTATCTCGCCGCCAGCGGCGTCGGTCGCTTGTTGATCGCCGATTACGACACGGTGGAGTTATCCAATTTGCAGAGACAGATATTGCATACGACAGCGCGCATCGGCGAGGCCAAAACCGACTCTGCGATTGCGTGTTTGAGGGAGTTGAATCCGGATACGGAGCTCGTCGGATACGGCGAGCGGCTCGATCGGGAAACGCTTTCGGCCTTGGTCGCGGATGTCGATGCGGTCATCGATGCGTCCGATAACTTCGCTACGCGCTATGCGATCAATGAGGTCTGTTGGCGGCAAACCACCCCGTTGGTGAGCGCCGCCGCGATACGGCTGGAGGCGCAAATCAGCGTATTTGACCCGACGGATGCCGCCAGTCCGTGTTATCAGTGCCTTTATCCGCCGGGGACGAATGTTGACGACAGTTGCGTGAATAATGGCGTCTTGGCGCCGCTGACAGGCGCGATCGGCGCGATGCAGGCAATCGAAGCGATCAAGTTGCTGGTCGGTTTTGGCGAGGCGGCTTGCGGGCGGGTGTTGTTGTTTGATGCGGCGACGATGGCATGGCGGCAGGTGAAACTTAATAAAGACCCGGAGTGTTCTGTTTGCAAATGAAAGATTCTATTCAATCAATTGTCGGCGACCAGCCGTTTGCTTCCCTGCGAGTCGGGGATACCCAAGTGGATATTATCGGCACCGCGCATGTATCCGTGTTGAGCCGCGATACGGTCGGCGCTCTGGTGCGACAAAAGTATTACGATACCGTGGCGCTCGAGTTATGCGAGAGGCGACACGCGGCGCTGGAGGGCGTCGATCATCTGGCGGAAATGGATCTGTGGAGCGTCATCAAGCAAAACAAGATGTTTTCGGTCATGGCCATGCTGGTGTTCGGAGCGTATCAGCGGCGTATCGGCGCGCAACTCGGGGTGGAGCCGGGGGCCGAGTTTAAGGAAGCCATCGCGCGGTGCAAGGAATCGGATATTCCGATCGCATTGGTCGACCGTGATATCGGCGTCAGCTTGAAACGTTTCTACCGCAAGATGAAATGGTGGCATCGCCCCGTGTTGTTCTCCGCCCTGATAGCGAGCATGTTCGCCGATCACAGCATCAGCGAGCGCGAGTTGGAGAATATGAAAAAGGAAGGGGCGCTCTTCAGCGCGGTAGATCAGTTGTGGCCGGGCTCCGAGCAGTTAGTGCGCACACTTTTGACCGAGCGCGATCAATACATGGCGGCAAAGATTCGGCAGCATATCGCCGAGCATAAGCCATCGCGCATGCTGGTCGTCATCGGCGCCGGACACCTCAAAGGCATGCGCGAAATTTTGGAGCAAGGCATGGGAGAGCGCGAAGCAAACGAGAAGTTGATCGATGAATATTGCGAAGTGCCGCCGCGCGGCGCATATCTCAAATATTTTCCGTGGGCGTTGACGGCTTTGATCCTCAGCGGCTTTGTCATCGGTTTTTCGCGCGACACGGAAGTCGGCGCGGCGCTGGTCGTTTATTGGTTCCTCGCCAACGGGGTTCTGGCCGCGCTCGGGGCGACGCTGGTATTGGCGCATCCGCTGACAGTCTTGGCGGCGTTTTTGGCGGCGCCGATAACTTCTTTGAACCCGCTGATCGGCGCGGGCATGGTGACGGCCGCCGTGCAATTTGTTCTGCGCAAACCGCATGTGTCCGACTTTGTGACGGTCAAAAGCGATATGATCAGCTTCGCGGGTTGGCGTCGCAACCGCTTTACCCATCTGTTTCTGGTGTTCTTATTCAGCAGCATAGGCTCCGTCGCCGGCACCTATATCGGCGGGATCTATATCTTTAGTGTCCTGTCAGGCTAGGTCTTGCAGGCCTTTGACGAGACGGTCTATTCCCTGTTCCAACTTGTCGGCAGTCAGAGCGCCGTATGAAATGCGCAGCGCCGGTTGCCCGGTGTCGCCGAATGCCGAACCGGGCAAGACCGCAACCCGGCGCTCATCGATGAGCCGGCATGCGATTTGCTTGTCCGGCGTGTCGGTGTTTAAGCGCACAAACAAATACATCGCCCCGGCGGCGGGAGGCGCGGAGATGATGCCTTGCTCTGCCAGCGGCGCCAGCTTTTCAAGGCATAGTTCGCGGTTTGCTTTTATCACGCGCAATTGTTCCGCGAGGTAAGGGCGTCCGTCGCGCAAGCAAGCGATCGCCGCATACTGTGAGATTGCCGGAGGGCAGATGAGGATGTTGTCTTGCACTTTGGTCAAAGCCTTGCCCAGTTGTTTGGGCACAACCATATAACCGATGCGCCACGACGCAAAGCCGTAGCTTTTTGACATGGAAAACAGCGACAAGGTGTGCGCGCCCGCGCCGGCGATGCTCGCCGGAGAAAAGTGCGGCGTTTCGTAAGCGAAGTCTTCGTACGCTTCGTCGCTGATATGGTAGATATTATGTTCGGCGCACAGCGCGTTGATCGCGGTCAGCGTCTGCTCGGAGTAGACGCACCCGCTCGGGTTGTTTGGCGATACGGTGACGACGGCGCGGGTCTTGGGGCCGATAGCGTTTTTGATGTTTTCAAGCATCGGCTGAAAGCCGTCGTCGGTGCGCGCGCAACGCGCCTTGCAACCGCACATGACGGCGGTCATCTCGTGATTGAAGTAGTAAGGGAGGAGCAGTATGACTTCATCGCCGGGGGCGCAGCAGGCGAGCATCAGCGCGTTAAAAGCCATGTTGGCGCCGGCTGTGACAAATATCATCTGCCGCTCGTCGGGCTTGATATTATTGTCGGTGTCGAGCTTGTCTGCGAACGCTTCGCGAAGTTCCGGCAAGCCTTCTACGGGCCCGTAGAGGTGTTGGTTGCCGCGGCGGGACATCTGTTCCGTCGCGTATGCGATGGCTTGCGGCGGCGGCGGGTAAAAGACAACCCCCTGACCGAGCGAGATGGTTCCCGGAGTTTCGGCAATGCGTCGGTTGATGAGCGGGATGATCGCCTCCTCTACCGCATCCATTCTGTTGTTTTGCATGGCTTTATGTTTCGGCTTGTATCCCCGCCGCGCGGTCGCGACGATAAAATGCGTTCCTATTGTAATGTAGCGGGGCGGAATGCCATCGCGCCTGCGGCGCGCGACGGGCGGCGTCATTTTTGCGCTTTATCCCGCAACAGGCATTGTCGCGCCTGATTGATCATCGCCGCCAGATGCGGCGTGCCGCCTTGGTCCGGGTGCAGCCGTTGAATCAGGCGGCGATAAGCGGCGGTAATCTCGGCCTCGCTACAGCCGGGGCTTAGCCCCAAAACCTGATGCGCCTCATCGGTCGTCATGTCGCTTTGCGCGGGCGCTTGTTCCCGCGTCCGCTGTGACGCGCCGCCTTGGCGCATCTCAAAATAACTTTTTAACAAGGCGGCGGCGGGCGGGTCGTCGCGCGCAAACTGCTCCGCTAAGGTTTGCAATTCCTCTTGACTGAGAGTGTTCAGGCGTCTGCCCGCGAATTGACCGACCAGTATCTTGCCATCCGCCGTGCCTGTCAGGGGGTTCACTTCTATCACCAAACTGTCGCTCCGGAAGTTGGAGTAGTTCTGTTTGCCGAAACGAACACCGTGCATAAGTCTGACCAGCAGAGGCGCGAAGCGCAACAGCGCGAAGAGTTTTGCCAGAAACGGCAGCGTTGCGGCGCCCGCTGCGATAATCCAGTTCAGTCTGCCGGTTAATGCAAGCCCGATGAGTATCGCCGCGATTGCAATGAGCAGCCATTGCAGGCGTGTTTTGCGCGGCTGGCGCTTCAGCCAGCGCAAGAAGAAAAAGGCCGCAACGATGGCGCCGATGATGAGTAATTGTTGCATGGTTATGATGATAATACAGGTTTGGTAGAATTTTACTGCGATGGAGTGGATTAACGTACTAGAAGTCCCGCTTGGTTCGGACATGCGGCAGTTGAATCTTGCCTTGAAGCACGACGGGGTGGCGCACCGCATCACCGAAAAGGGCGGCAAGCAGGTTTTGTCTTTGATGTATCCCAAAGACCGGGCATTGGCCGAGCGACGCATTGCCGAATGGCGCGATGATGCGTTGCCGTTGTTAGCCGAGCGCAAGCGACGAGCGGCGCCGCGTTCTGCTTTGCGCGCGTTACTCGGCGCGCCGATTGTTCTGATAACAGCGCTGCTCGGCGCGGCGGGAAGCGCGATCGTATGGTTTGACCTGCCGTATTTGCTGGGGCTGTTGATCTTTCAATCGGTCGAGTCGGTCGGCGGCAATATGTATCCGCGGGCCGCTTGGGGCGCGCTGGCCGACGGGCAATTATGGAAGTTGTGGTCGCCGATGTTTTTGCACTTCGGCATCTTTCACCTGATATTTAATTTGCTGTGGCTGTTTGAGTTCGGCGTCAGGATTGAGCGGTATCAGTCCGGCGCAAGGTTGTTGCTCGTCATTTTGGCTTCCGGTCTGGTTTCCAATATCTGCCAATTTTTTGCCGAGCCGACGGTCATTTTTGGCGGTTTATCGGGCGTTGTCTACGGTTTGTTCGGGTACTGCGCCCTGCACAGCCACCTGTACAAGTTCTCTTCTTTGGCGCCGCGTCCGGGCGTGACGGTGTTTTTGCTTGCATGGTTGTTGATCGGCATAAGCGGCATTGTCTCTATGCTTGGAATCGCAAATATCGCCAATGCGGCGCATATCGGAGGGTTGCTAACGGGTTTGTTGCTGGCTTTGTATCCGCGCGCAAAGCGCGGCAACCGTTGAGCTCGCGCGGCTAGTCGCGGCGCAACTTGTCGGTCAAGGCGATGGGCGACGGATAGCGGCTGACAATCAGGTAAGGCGAAATGATGAATGTCAGCATCATAGTCAGCTGAATCAGATGATTGACTTCCTGCCCGATAAGTCCTAACTGAAAGGCGAGCACCGATATCAGCAGCGAGAATTCGCTGCCTTGCCCGAGCCGGATGCCGACTTCTTTGGCGCGGCTTTTTTCTTCCTCGTTGTGCCCGCGCAGGAGGAAGCGAAAGACGTACGGTTTCAGCAACAATATGATGGCCGCCAAAATAAGGCTCGGAATGATGACGTGTTCAAACACCTCGGGGTTGATGCCGCTGCCGAGCGTGACAAAGAAGACAATCAGAAAGAAATCGCGCAAAGGCTTGAGCGAGTCGGCGACATACAGCGCGATAGGATTGAGGGCGACGATGACACCGGCGATGAAAGCGCCCATCTCATGCGACAGGCCGATCCATTCGGTGAGGTGGGCTATGCCCAGACACCAGCCGATCATCAGCAAAAAGATGTATTCCCGAATTTTACTGAAGCGGCGCAGCAAAGGGAGCAGCACATAACGCTGTGCCAGCCAAATCAGGGCGATTAAAAAGGGCAGCGATGCGAGCGTCAGCAAGGTGCCGCTCAACTCGCTTCCGATATCGCCGGTCGCCATAACGTGCAGCGTGAACAGCACGGCGATTGCCAGAATGTCTTGCAGCAGCAAGACGCTGATAATCACTTCGCCGGTGGGTTTGTGGTGCAGGACGGTAGTCGGCAGCAACTTCAGCCCGATGATGGTGCTGGAAAACATCAACGCTGCCGCGAGCACGATGGTCTCGACTGTTTCCAGTCGCATAAAGTAGCCGAAAGGCACGGCGATTGAGGTCAGAGCCAGACAACTCAATAGCGTCGGCAACGCGGTCGGCTTGAGCATTTTGAAAAGCTTGGCCGGAGACAGGTCGAGCCCCAAGAGAAAGAGCAGCAGGGTGATGCCTATCTGCGAAACCTGATTAATTTCTTGCGAGTCTTTTATCAGGTTAAAACCGACCGGGCCGAGCAACAGGCCGAGGAGCAGATACGCCGTCAGCATCGTCTGACGAAGGACTATCGCCAGTGTTGCGACAACCGCAGCGCCGGTGAATATCAGAACGAGGGTGAGCAACGCTTGATTTTCAATCATCGTATGCGGCCTTTGAGCGTATGGAGGTTTGTCGGATTTTGCATGATATCAGCATATGGTTGAGACGGTTTTGTTTGTTTGTAAGCGAGTAAAATTATATGCATAAGCCCATAAGAGGCAAATAAAACAGGCAATGGTAAACTATGATTCCTATTGTAATTCCATTGCTTTTTATCGGGGTATGAATAATGACAAGACTGACAGCCGCATGTATTTTGTGCTTCTGGCTCTTATCGGGGTGCGGCAATAGCCAAGAAGTCGATGCGTGCATACATGAATATATCTCCGACACAACGCTTTCTGACTGGTCGGACAAAGACCATTCCGATTGGGATGAAGAGAAAAAAGCAAAATACCATTACCTCTATGCGGAGGCGCATTGCCAGGATGAATATCCCGACGAATAGGGATGCATTTTCCATATCTGAGCGATTTCTTTTATTTGCGCAAAAGCCATGCATGGGGCAGCCAAACCGTTTGACAGTCTGTTGTTTGGCGGCCGCAAGCCAAATAGCCGGATGGCAGCGGCTCCCCGCCCGGCGGGGTTTCCCCTCTGCGCATCGTTGCCTCCCCTTGCAATTCCGGCGCAGTCTCAGGATAATGAGGCGTATGCTTCGAACGATTTCTAACTATCTATCACTCCTTGTGGCTGCGGCGCTGGCGTTCTCTGTGCCTGTTGCCGGGGCCGCGAATAGCGACTACGCCTCGGCGCAGGTTTATGTGAGGACGCTGGTTGCCGACTTGGTTGCCGAAGTGACGGAACACCGCGATGTGTATGTCAATGACGAACAGCGTTTATACGATCTTATAGAGGAAAAAATCGTGCCGTCTATAGACACCTCGTCTATCGCCCGTCTCGCCTTGGGCAAGCACTGGAAGACGACGAGCGCAGAGCAGCAAAAGGTATTTACAGCTTCCCTGCAGACGATGCTGACGAACCTTTACGGGAAGTCATTGATCATACTTGCCGAAGTGGACTCGGTGCGGTTTCCCGCGCCGGAGAAAGCGAAAGCGGGCAAGGGGAAATATCAGATGGTTGTGAGCCGCTTCGTGTTCAAGGGCGGGAAGACGCCGCTTGAAGTCAAATATGTGGTCAAGCCCAACGGCGCTAGGTGGCAGATATTTGATATGGTCATCGACGGCAACAGCATCTTGAAGCAGTTGCGGCAAAGTTTTGAGCGGGAAATCGCCGAAGCAAGCGTAGACGCTTTGATCACTCGCATCAGCGCGACGCAGGACTAACCCGAAGTTCCGCCGTGGAAAATCTCTATATCCAAGGAGGTTGCAAACCCTTAAGCGGGCGGGTCAGAGTCTCCGGCGCCAAGAATGCTGTGTTGCCGGTGCTGGCCTCCGCTCTGCTGACCGACGAGCCGATGACAATCGGCAATGTTCCGCATCTGAACGACGTGATGACGACCGTCGAATTGTTGCGACAGATGGGGGTGTCGGTGATTGTCGATGAGCGCATGAATCTGCGCGTTGAGAGCAGCACGATTGAGAACTTCTTTGCGCCTTATGAAGTGGTCAAGATGATGCGGGCGTCTATTCTGGTGTTGGGGCCGATGCTGGCGCGCTATGGCGAAGCAAAGGTGTCGATGCCCGGCGGTTGCGCAATCGGTTCGCGACCGGTAAACATTCATATCGACAGCCTGCGCGCGATGGGCGCCCAAGTGAAGGTCAGCGACGGCTACATCGAAGCGTATGCAAAAAAGATGAAGGGAACGACTTTGGTGTTGCCGGGCATTACGGTGACGGGCACCGAGAACCTGCTGATGGCGGCGACACTCGCCGAGGGTGTGACGACGATCAAGAACGCCGCCCGCGAGCCCGAGGTGGTTGATTTGGCGATATGCTTGAAAAAGATGGGGGCCGATATAGAGGGCGAAGGAACGGATACGATTACGGTGCGCGGACAAAACGAATTGCGCGGCTGTGATTTCAGCGTGTTGCCGGACCGGATCGAGACCGGCACCTTTCTGGTGGCGTGCGCGATGACGCGGGGGAAGATCAAATTGGAGAATACCCGCGCCGAGTCTCTCGATGCGATACTGTCCAAGTTGGAGGAATGCGGGGGACATATCGCTGTCGGGGAAGACTATATTGAGCTGGATATGCGCGACAAACGCCCGATTGCGGTCAATGTCAAAACCGCTCCGTACCCGGCCTTTCCGACCGATATGCAGGCGCAGTTCACGAGTCTCAACGCGGTTGCCGACGGCACGGCGATTATCACCGAGACGATTTTTGAAAACCGTTTCATGCATGTTCTTGAGATGCAACGCATGGGCGCCGATATCAGGATTGAAGGCCGCTCGGTCTATGTCAACGGTCGCAAGAAGCTGCAGGGGGCGCAAGTGATGGCAACCGATTTGCGCGCTTCTGCGTCGCTGATTCTTGCCGGTTTGGTCGCCGAAGGGGAGACCATCGTTGACCGGATATATCATATCGACCGCGGTTATGAATGTATCGAGGAGAAATTGATGCAACTGGGCGCCGAGATTCGCCGGGTACGATCGCCGCAACCCAATGGAGAATAGGAAACTGAGAATTGCCGTTGCCCGCGGGCGGGTGCTAAAAGAGGTTTTGCCCCTGCTTGACCGCATCGGCATGGGGGTGGCCGCGGCGGATTACGACAGCCGCAAATTGATATTGCCGACTGTCAATGACGATCTGGAAGTCATCGTTGTGCGTTCCGCCGATGTGCCGACCTATGTCGAATACGGCACGGCTGATTTTGGCATCGTCGGGCGGGATGTGATAATGGAATATGCCGGCGGCAACCTCTATGAGCTGTGTGACCTCGGAATTTCCCGTTGCCGTATGGTGGTGGCGGCGTGTCCGGACTACCGGCGCGATGCTTTGCGGCGGGTGCGCGTAGCAAGCAAATACCTGCAAACTACCCGCCGCCACTTTGCCAAGCGGGGTTGGCAGATAGAAGTCATTAAGCTGTATGGCTCGATGGAGCTTGCTCCGTTGGTTAAAATTGCTGATATGATTGTGGATTTGGCTGATACCGGCAGGACACTAAAGGAGAACAAATTGATTGAAACCGAGGAGATTGCGAAGATCAGCGCCCGCCTGATCGCAAACAAGGCGCAGATTAAGATGAAAGGCGCGATGATGCGCGAGATAACCGACTTGCTTGGTTCGGCGACAGAAGATAACGGAGACGTGACATGAGATTTGAGACCGATGATCTGAAAATTAAAGAGATGAAGGAGCTGATCGCTCCCGAGAGCCTGATTGAGAAATTTCCGATCAGCGACGAGGCATCAAAGTGCGTGCATGATGCGCGCGAAGGCGTGAGCGGTATCATGCGCGGCGACGATGACCGCATCGTCGTCATCGTCGGCCCGTGTTCGGTGCACAATCCCGCCTCGGCGATTGAGTACGCGACAAAGTTGCGGCCTTTGATTGCCGGCTATGCGGATTCTTTGCGCATTATCATGCGCGTGTATTTTGAGAAGCCGCGCACGACAGTCGGTTGGAAGGGTCTCATCAATGATCCCGATCTCGACGACAGTTTCCGCATCAACAAAGGGCTCGAGACGGCGCGCAAGTTGTTGCTGGATCTCAACAATATGGGCGTGCCCGCCGGCACCGAATATCTGGACCTGATCAGCCCGCAGTATATCGCCGGTCTGATCAGTTGGGGCGCGATTGGCGCGCGCACAACCGAGAGCCAGAGCCATCGCGAACTTGCATCGGGCTTGTCGTGCCCGGTCGGTTTTAAGAACGGCACCACCGGCAATATTCAGATTGCGATCGACGCGCTGAAGTCGGCGTCTCAGCCGCATCATTTTCTGTCGGTGACCAAACAAGGGCGGTCGGCGATTTTCTCCACGACGGGCAATCCCGATTGTCATATTATCATGCGCGGCGGCAAGGAGACGAACTATGACGCGCAGAGCGTCGCCGCGGTGGCGGCAGCGCTCGCCGCCGGCAAACAGCGCGAGAAAATGATGATTGACTTCAGCCACGCGAACAGCCGCAAGCAGTTCAAGCGACAGCTGGACGTCGGCAAAGCGGTTGCCGATCAGATACGAAACGGAGAGACCCGCATCATGGGAGCGATGATTGAGAGCAATCTGGTCGAAGGCCGGCAAGACCTCGAGCCCGGCAAGGAATTGACTTACGGGCAAAGCATCACCGATGCGTGTGTCGGTTGGGATGACACATTGGTTCTGTTGGATATGCTGTCTGACGCGATCGGCGCGGCCAGGACCGCCCGCGCCGCATAATAATGCGACCATTGACGTTGCGGCGGCTGGATTCGTCCGATCGCACATTTGATGCCGAACTGTCGCGCCTGATTCGTCAGAGCAAGACAGCGGATAGCGGCATTGTCGATACCGTTCGCGAAATCATCTCCGCAGTGCGACAGCGCGGCGACAGCGCGTTGCTGGAGTATGTCGCGCGGCACGATGGCATACAAGCCGATGACGCAGCATCGTTGCGGGTTACCGCGACGCAGATTTCGGCGCGAGCATCATTGGCCGAGCCGCGGCAAAGGCGGGCTTTGGAGCAAGCGGCGGCTCGCATCGAGGCATTCGCCCGCAAGCAAAAGATGACCTCGTGGGAATTTGAACAAGACGGCGCGCGCCTCGGCCAGCATATCCGCGCGCTGGAGTCGGTCGGTATTTATATTCCGGGCGGCAAGGCATCGTACCCGTCATCGGTTTTAATGAATGCGATTCCGGCGATGATTGCGGGCGTTGAGCGCATTGTCGCGGTAACACCGGCGCATGACGGCGAATTGAATCCGTTGGTTGCCAGAGCGCTGCAACTTGCCGATGTCAACGAAGTCTATGCGATGGGCGGCGCACAGGCGATCGCGGCATTGGCGTACGGGACCGAGACGATAGCGGCGGTGAAAAAGATTACCGGCCCGGGCAATGCGTATGTGGCCGAAGCCAAGCGGCGGGTATACGGCGAGGTCGGCATCGACATGCCGGCCGGCCCTTCCGAGATTTTGATTATCAGCGACGGCACGACGGACCCGGCGTGGATTGCCCGCGACTTGTTTTCGCAAGCGGAGCACGACGAAATGGCGCGCGCGATATTGCTGTGCGATGAGCCGGATTATTTTGACGAAGTGTCGGAGCGGATGGAGGCGTTGATCGGTCGCATGCCGCGGCGGGATATCATCGCCGCCGCGCTGAAAAACCACGGCGCGTTTATCAAAGTCACATCGCCGGATGAGGCGGTGGAAGTTGCCAATCGCATCGCCCCGGAGCATCTCGAGTTATCGGTGAAGGATGCCGAAAGCCTGTTGCCCAAGGTCAGGAATGCGGGCGCGGTTTTTCTCGGCTCCTATGCCAGCGAGGCGCTGGGCGATTATTGTGCCGGCCCCAATCATGTTCTGCCGACGAATGGCGCGGCGCATTTTTCATCGCCGCTCGGTGTCTATGACTTTCAAAAGCGCATCAACACCCTGCGTTGCTCGCCCGAGAGCGCCGCGCGGCTCGGCGAGATAGCCGAGTGTCTGGCACAAGCGGAAGGGCTTCCCGCCCATGCCGAAGCGGCGCGGGCGCGGATGGCCAAACCCAATCGCTGATTCATCGACGGAGCGGACACATATGAAAGATTCGCCCGCATGTATCCGGTGGATTCGCGATGAGATTCGCGCCGCCGATGCGTATCGTCCGTCGGCGCTTGATGTGGGGATCAAGTTGGATGCGATGGAGAGCCCTTACGGTTTCAGCAAGGACTTGCGCATAGAGTGGTTGTTGCAGCTGAGCGATTGCGACTTGAACCGTTACCCCGACAAACAGGACAAGTTGCGCGAGCGGCTGGTGTCGCACTTCAAGTTGCCGTCCGATTGCGCATTGCTGATGGGCAATGGCTCCGATGAGTTATTGCAGATCGTTGCGATGTCCGTATCGGGTCATTGTCTCTTGTCGGTGACGCCGGACTTCTCCATGTACCCGATCATCGCGCGCAATTGCGGGTTGCGGCATGTGGGTGTGCCGTTAGCGGATGGTTTCTCGTTGGACGCGCAGGCGGCGCTTGCGGCGATAGAGAAACACCGTCCGGCGGCGGTATGGTTGTCATGCCCGAATAACCCGACCGGCAAGGTTTGGGATGAGCGGCAACTTATGCGGATTATCCGCCATGCGCCGGGCATGGTGTTGATCGATGAGGCTTACGCAGCGTATAGCGATTCAAGTTATTTGGATCGCTTGGCCGAGTTTGACAACTTGCTGATCATGCGGACTTTTTCCAAAGTCGGTTTGGCGGGCTTGCGCTTCGGCGTATTGCTCGGCAGAAAGGAGTTGATCGCCGAATTGGACAAATTGCGTCTGCCCTACAACATCAACGCGCTCACTCAAAGCAGCATGCGGTTTGCCCTTGAGCATATGGCGCATTTGAATGATGCGGCGGAGATTGTCAAAGAAGAGCGCAAGCGATTGTATCGGGGTTTGATAAAGACGCAAGGAGTGATTCCGATCGAGAGCCGCGCTAATTTCATTTTGATGAAGTTCCCGACAAATGCGACGAAAATATACCGCAAACTATGCGAACACGATATATTGGCAAAGCATTTTCCGAATGATCCGGCGTTGCGGGAATATTTGCGGGTCACGGTCGGAACGCCGGAAGAAAATGATATATTTATAGATACGCTGGCTGCCGTGATACAGCGGGTTGGCAGCGTGTGATGTGCCATGAGAAAGTACGATGACAACGATTTCTGACATTGCCGAATACGCAAACCGCTATTTGGACATTCGCCGATACCAAGATTATTGTCCGAACGGTTTGCAAGTCGAAGGCGACCGCGAAGTCAATCGCTTGGCGTGCGGGGTTACCGCCTGCCTCGATTTGATCGATGCGGCCGCGGATGCGCGCGCCGATGCGATACTCGTTCATCACGGCTGCTTCTGGCGCGGCGAAGACGCGGCATTGACCGGGATGAAAGCCGGACGGATACGGCGTTTGTTTGAAACAGGGATAGGGCTTTTGGCCTATCACTTGCCTTTGGATGCGCATCCCGAGGTCGGCAACAATGCGCAGCTTGCGCGCTTGCTCGATATGCGGGCGGAGGGCCCGTTGGAAGACGATGTGTCCGCGCCGATCGGATTATGTTGTCGCCTCGATGCGCCGCGCAGCGCCTCCGATTTTGCCGGACATATCGCCAATGTGCTAGAGCGCGAACCGACCTTGATCGCGCATGCGGACGCACAGATTGAGACAGTCGGCTTATGCACCGGCGCCGCGCAGGACTATATCAATTATGCCGTCCGACACAAACTGGATGCTTTTATCAGCGGGGAGATTTCCGAGCGCACAACCCATATCGCGCGGGAAGAGGGCGTTTGTTATTACGCCGCCGGTCACCATGCGACGGAGCGCTACGGCGTACAGGCGCTGGCGCAACACCTGTCGGAGCGCTTCGGTTTTGAAGCGCTCTTCATAGACATAGACAACCCGGTTTAATCTCGCCGCAACGATACACAGCGTCGGAAGACGCGCAGAATGATCGCGGCGCACTTGAGGAGGCCCAATGCGCCGAGGGCTTTTTTGAGGGTGTCTTTGCCAAAACGGAAGGTCTTTTTCAGAATGTTTTTGCCGAGATAGCCGAGGTGAGTAATGTAGTAGTCGGGGTCGGTGGCGGCGACCTGCTTGAGTTGCGCGGATGAGGGGTGGATTTTGATCTTGGCATCGCGCATGATGATTGTCTCAACAGCGAACACAGTGAACAGATCGCAAGTATTATTTCCGGCCTTCAAAAAAGGTTGCAGACTTTCAAAATCATCGGCGCTATATACTCTGGCGAATTTACCGAGGGTGTGCCGGTACTTATCCAGCGCTGCATCGCCGATGACATAAAGTCGGATTTCTCTGTGATCATCCGTTTGTATTTCACCCAGAATGTGTCGGTATCTGCGCAGCACCAATGCCTGTGACGGCAGGTGCCGATGCGTAGCGAGCCACGATGCTTTGGGTGCGATATTTGGCAAGTGCATACAGTGGTAGATGCCGTTGGAAAATTTGGTCTCTATCCAAGTGCGAGTCTCTAAAGCGTTATGTGTCGCCGGCAGACAGTTATTGCCGAGTTGGTATTGAATGTCCTTGGCCAGTGTTTGAATGTGCTTAGCGGCGGGCAATACGGCGCGGTAGCGATGCGCGGCAGCGCGGTGTTCCTGCTCGCGGTTTTCAAAGCGGCGCACGATTAGCGTTGTGTCGTCGTCAACCGGGACCTCGGCGGCAATGATGCGGCGATCGTTGATGCCTGGGTCCAACTGTGTTTCCATGACCCATTGCGCCGCTACGCCTCGCTTGTCCGGGCCCGTGCCATAAACTTGCGCTTGCTCCAGATCAACGAAGTCGGCGGGGGAACGTTGTTGTGCTTGTCCCCGATTGTAGCGGGCGTCCAGATCCCACGGTGTGATGACAGCGACGCGTCCCAGCCGCACCGCTTCGCATAGTAATGTCGACAGCCGTTGTTTGTTGCGCAGCACACCGCCGGCTTCGGCGTATTCGTGAATCAGGTAATGTTTCCCATCGCAAGGGACGGGTTCGGGCAGTGGCGGTTCGGCAAGCGGTTGAGGTCGAGGTGTCGGCCCTGATTTCCTTTTAGTAATGTCGGCCAGATAGGGGTTATTCAGTGAGAAGCGGAAAGAATTCAGAAAATCGGTGTTGATGTGCGCGTAGGCGCTGTTGTAAATAAGCTCCTCTACAGCATAGACGAAAGTATTATCGGGATCACCGGGAGTAGCGAGAGGGGATCGGGTTGTTTGCAGTGTTCGTCCTTGCAGGTCGGTGCCACCGGGCAGGTACTCTTTGTATTCAATTTCTCTGGCGAGCAGATGTTCGTCGTCTGTGATGGCACCCGGCGGCGGCAAGCGGCGGTTCAATTCGGGGAAGTTGCGGGCGGTGAAGACGCGGTAGTGTTTTTTCAGTTCATCGTGGTATTCGGTGTCTTCCATATTGCTCATGATGTACAGCGGCGCGTTCGGCACCGGCAGGAAACGGCAGATCATTTTCAGCAATTTGTCAGGGCACACCCAGAATTTCCATTTGTCTTCATAGATGAGGCGATCGCCTAAGCGCAGATGCAAGCAGGCATAGGCGCCCGGGGGCATCTGCCGTTGCTTGTCGACAGTTCTGCAGCGTGGCAGAAAGTCCTGATCCGGCGGCGGTGGCAGGCCGTCGCCGAGGACATCGATGATGCTTGCCGCCGCTTTGCGGATTGGTGCGGTCGTTTTCAATACTACGTTGTAATCCTGCTTCGGCAGTTTCTTCAAGCCGATATTCTTATACACATAATTTGAAGCATTTCCCCATTTGTCACCGAGCAAGGTCGAGGTGTCGCGGATAATCAGCGCGTAACGGAGGTCGCTTTCTTCGTCGATGAAGTGATTTTGTTCGGCGCCGATGACTTTGATTTCCCCGGCTTTGAAGGCCGCAAAATCCAGATCGTTCTTGTCAATCCAATCCGGCGCCTTGGGGGCGTTGCCCGACTCTAAAATGCGCGATGCGTCAAGGTCAATCATATCGCCGATTGGGCGCATTTGTCGTTTGCCGAAGTTGTGCATTGAAGCGATGCACAGAGGGTGGAGCACGGCGATGCGATTCAACAGATAGGCCTCTTTTAGCACCCCCTGAAGAAGATGACGCTGATGCTTGAGTCCGCTCCAGATCTTGGTCGGCTTGGAAACCACATCGTAATAGAGATAGCGTTTATCCATGTCGGCGGCTCTTGCGGGCTGTGATAATCTGTCTGCGCATGCGTGCGGCGAATATCTTTCCGCGCGCATGCAATATGCGCCATTTTGGCATATAAGCTTCCGCGCCGAGCAACGAAAAATCATGACGCATCCGCGCGCGCGAATGGAACATGACACAGGCGTGAGCCATGATGAAAAACTCCGCGCAATCGATAATCCATGGCTGGCATTCGGCGGCTTCGCCTCGGGCCAGATAGGGTCGCAGTTCCTCAAAGTCATCGCGGGTGCGAATATCGTAATGGCGCTTGAGCAAATCCACGGCGCGATGCGCGGCGCCCGCGCCGTAACCGTTCGTGCGCACATAGAACGGGATGCGGCATTCGGGCACCAGTCGCGCGATCTTTTTCAAACAGCGGCGGGCGGCAAAGACGGAATTTGTTTGCCGGCGAAGATCCACCCAGACATGAGAAAACGTCGTCTCCCATTGCTTGGGGGCGAGGGGGGCGGGTCTTAACATGGGCCGCAGTTGATGCAAATTGGGCGTGTCAAATCCTTGCAGCTTGGCAATCGTACGGTGCGCGAGCTCTTCGATATCGGCGGCGACGGGCATTTGTACGCAATGCCCGCGCGGATTCGCCGCTTCAAAGCATTGCAACGAATCCGGCGATGCGCCGCCCAAATCCCGAATCAGCACATCGGCGGCGTTATCGTCCTCGCTGATACGGTGAGCGCGGCTTGCGTCGATGACTTTGGCGGCGGCTTCCTCAAGTCCTGTGACATCGGTGCGCAACGCCCATTGCAGCGGCGCGCCGTCTTTGGGTTGGCCGGGCCCGTGCAGGCGGCACCGGTCCATGGCTATCAATTGATGCGGCGCTTTGTTCACGCAGCGCCCGTCAACACCGCGCAACTGCAGATGGCTGACGACGGCGGTGCGCCCGAGCAGCGCCGCTTCGCGCAGCTGACACTCCAGCAACGACATTTCTCCGGCGATATCGGAGCAGTCTTCGGGGCGCCGCCGGTAGAGCAGGTAGCGCGAAGCTTTGCCGCCGCTTGTGTTTTTAGAACTCCCGTTCATGCTTCATGAACTGTCGGTCAGCGCAAATTCGGTTTGACTTTGCGCGTGGCTGTGGATGCGCACAGTGGCGCTCTGAAGAATCACACGCTCAATGGCGAACAAACTCAAGTTGTCCCCGATTCTGTCGCCGTCGGGATAAAAGGCTCGCAGTTGCGGAAAGTCGTCGGCGAACTTGGTCGGCCAATAGCGTTTGATTTCAGAGAAAAATTCTTGGTCCCGGATATTGGTCATCAAATACAGCGGGATATCGCGTCCGGGCAGGCTGCGCTTTAGATTCTTAAATACCATTTGCGGCGTAATACCGGCCTTAAACAACGGGATGATTGTCGTTATATCGCCGCCTCGCACATGTGCGCAGGCGTAAGCTCCGGCCGGGGCCGGGCGCCTGTTCGGCGCAAAAACCTCGGGGTCGCGGAGGCGATAAGCGAAATCCATATGGGATCTGTTTATGCCGCCCAAATCGGCGATGACGCTTTGCGCAATGTCAGCGATGCGTTGCGCCGGTTGAAACGTGACGCGGACCGTCGCGCGGTCGCTGCGAAAATTATCCAGAGCGAGACGCCATATGCTGAGTCGGCCGACTTGGCGGATGATGACCGGATAATCCCGGTTGTCTTGTTCGCTGATATGCGTATTTTCTCCCGCTCCAATGCGCTTGATTTCGCTTTCTGAAAATGCCTCTATGTTGAAATCTTTCCGCTCCGAACAGTTCATGGCGAACGAGCGAATGCCGTTCTCGTCCCCGAGCAAGATGTCAACACGAGGCGATACGAGATCGCCGAAAGGCTTTTGTAGCAAACGCCCCCAGTTATGTCGAGGCGTCAGATCGAAGGGCTGTAGCACGGGGATACGATTGAGCATGACCGCCTCGGTGATTAAGGCGGCAAAGTTGCTTATCCAATTATTGAAACCCGATGCAAAACCATGCTCGGGTTGATACAGCAAATAGCGGGCGGAATCAGAGGCGTCGGACATCGGCGGTTTTCATGCGCAACGGCCGCGCATGCTCAAACTGCCGCCGCGAACAGCCGCGTTCGGGCAAGCGCAAAGACTTTGCCGGCCAATATCATACGTTACGCGCCGGATGTTTTCCATGCGGATTTCAGGCAAGTCAAGCATAACGGCTCATTATACACTCGCGAGTTTGCGCAAGGCTTAGGCTTTGAAAATGCGCCTCATCATGCGCCGGTGCGCACTCCCCGCCGCCCTTTGTTTGGGTTCGGGCCGAAGCGCTTGGTCAGTGGCTTTGGCAAGTTATCCCTATAATTCTCTCTCTGGCGCTGTTCATCTGTGGTAGAATATGCGCTTCGCTGCCGTTCTGGGGTAGCCAGATTCTTTTGATTATGGGGGTAAACCAATGATAAAACAAGTAATTATTTTCGTGCTCGCAGCGTGTGTTCTTGTCGGCGGCGTGGCTTTTTCAAAACATCACGGTCATCACCACGGTCATCACCACGGCCACGGCGAATGGATGAAAAAATACGATTTGAATGCCGACGGAATGTTACAAGCGGCGGAGCACGATGTAAAAGTGTCGGATAAGTTCCGGAAGATGGATGATGACAGTAACGGAGCGCTGACAGCAGAAGAGCTATCCGGCCACCAAGGCAAGGGCAAGTATTGTAGCAGACACAAACACAAAGGCAAGAACCGGATGAGCGAGGCCGACGCCGACGGCGACGGGGAAATCACCCAACATGAATTCACGACGATGGCGCAAAAGCATTTTGAAGAAAAAGACGCCGATAACGACGGTGCCGTGAGTCGCGAAGAGATGAAAGCATGGCACAAAACCCGCCGCGAAGAGATGAGGGGCGAGAAGTTTTTGCATCTTGACAAAGACGGCGACGGAGCGATTAGCCGGGAAGAGTTTATGGACGGCAGAAAGTAAGTGCCGTTGTTCTGTTCATATTTGGTTGCGCCGTTTCGGCGCCCGGCTCAAATCATTTTTGGAGACAGTCCGAATGTCGGAACCTAACCGCGAAGCGGACACGGGCAATATGCGCCGCCGATTCCTGACCGCCGGCTTAAGCATTCTCGGCGGCATCGGCGGCGTGTTTGCAAGTTGGCCGTTTATCAAGGCTATGAGTCCGAGCAGCCGGGCAAAGGCCGCGGGGGTGCCGGTTGAAGTGGACCTCTCTAAAATTGGCCCCGGCAAGATGGTGCGCGAGAAGTGGCGCGGCAAACCGGTATGGATCGTTCGTCGTACGCCGGATATGCTGGCCACACTGGAACGTACCGAGAAGGCGTTGCGCGATCCGGACTCAAACGACTCGGTGCAGCCCGACTATACAAAAAACCGCTATCGTTCCATTAAACCCGAATATCTCGTGTTGGTAGGCATCTGTACGCACCTTGGCTGTTCGCCGTCGTATCGCCCGGATTCGGGCAACAGCGATGCCGAAGAGGGCGATAACTGGCAAGGAGGGTTTTTCTGCGCTTGTCATGGTTCGCGTTTTGATTTTTCCGGCAGGGTGTATCGCAGTGTGCCGGCGCCCAAAAACCTCGAAGTGCCGCCGTACCACTTTGCTGGCGATAGCAAACTGGTTATCGGCAAATCATCCGCCGGGGAGACTGTTTGATGAAAACAGACAACGGCGGCTTGCTTGCTTGGATAGACCGTCGGTTCCCGCTAAGCAAGTTGTGGCAGGACCATCTCGCCAACTATTACGCGCCGAAAAATTTTAACTTCTGGTATTTCTTCGGGTCGCTGGCATTGCTGGTGCTGGTCATGCAGATAGTGACCGGCATATTCCTGACGATGCACTATAAGCCGGATGCAAATCTGGCTTTTGAGTCGGTCGAATACATCATGCGCGATGTGGAGTGGGGGTGGCTGATTCGCTATATGCACTCGACCGGCGCGTCGGCTTTCTTCATCATTATTTACCTGCATATGTTCCGCGGAATAATGTATGGCTCGTTCAAAGAGCCGCGCGAGTTGCTCTGGATTATCGGCATGTTCATCTACCTGGCTCTGATGGCGGAGGCGTTTATGGGTTATCTTCTGCCTTGGGGGCAGATGTCTTACTGGGGCGCGCAGGTCATTATCAACTTGTTCGGCGCGATTCCGTTTATCGGCCCCGATCTGGCCATATGGATTCGCGGCGACTATGTCGTCTCGGATGCGACCTTGAACCGCTTTTTTGCATTCCATGTCATCGCTTTCCCGTTGATTCTAATCGGTCTTGTTTTCATACACATCCTTGCCCTGCACGAGGTCGGTTCTAACAACCCCGACGGCGTTGAGATTAAAAAGCACAAAGACAACAAAGGCAACCCGATTGACGGGATTCCGTTCCACCCTTACTACACGGTGAAGGATATTTACGGGGCGGTCGTGTTTCTGCTGTTTTTCCTGATCGTGGTGTTTTATGCGCCGGAGATGGGCGGATATTTTCTGGAGCATAATAACTTTGTTCAGGCAAACTCTTTGCTGACGCCGGAACATATCTCGCCGCTATGGTATTTCACGCCGTTTTACACGGTGCTGCGGGCGATTCCGGACCCTTGGTACGGCGTATTGGCGATGACCGCTTCTATCGTTATCTTGTTTTTCTTGCCGTGGATAGATCGCAATCCGGTTAAATCGATTCGTTATCGTTCGGTGTTGCATAGAATCAATCTGCTGGTATTCGTCGTTGCGTTTATTTATCTCGGTTATCTCGGAACTTTGTCTGTCAACACATTTCGCACCGAGATGGCGGTTCGTTTCAGCGAGATTTATTTCCTGTTTTTCTTTGTGCTGTGGGCGCATAGCCGTCCGCGCTCAACAGGGTTCAATCTGGGCTGGTTGCTTGCGATTGTTGCCGTAATCACTTTCTATGATTTCGTGCGCGGCTATGACGAGATATGGAATCTCATCGCATGGGGATGGCTGATTCCGACGGGATACCTCGCATTCCAACTGGTGTTACCGACCTTCACAAGGCTTGCCGAGGACAAGCCCGAGCCCGACAGAGTCGTGTCATGACAGTAAGAAATTTGCTCCTGGCCTCATTGCTTCTTGCCCTGTCCTTTCCGGCGGCGGCGGCGGGCGGCGCGCAAAACACGGAAAAAATTGAAGTCAGTATCGACAATACCGCGGCGTTGCAACGCGGCGCCAAATACTTTGTCAATTATTGTTTGAGCTGTCACAGCTCGGGCTATGCGAGGTATCAGCGGGTCGGCCGTGATCTGGGTCTGACCGATGCGATGGTCAAGGAAAATATGATATTCACGGACAAGAAGATCGGCGACTTAATGTCGGTGGTGATGCCCGAAGCGGATGCCGCCGAGTGGTTCGGAGCCGCGCCCCCGGATTTGACACTGGTCGCGCGCTCGCGCGGCGCCGATTGGCTTTATGGCTATCTAAAGTCGTTTTACTTGGACCCCAAGCGTCCTATGGGGGTTAATAATCTGGTCTTTCAAGGAACGGCGATGCCGCATATAATGTGGGAATTGCAGGGCTGGCAAGAGCTTGTTGAAACGACCGATGCCAATGGTCATACCGCGCGGGAATTGCGCTTGATCAAGCCGGGCACCGCATCGGAGGAAGAGTTTGATAATATAGCGCGTGATATGGTTACTTTCCTGGTGTATCTTGCCGAGCCGGCCGCTTTGGAACGTCAGGCGGTTGGCAAATGGGTTATTCTTTTCCTGTTGCTTCTGCTCGGTTTTAGTTATTTTCTGTATAAGGAGTATTGGAAAGATGCCCATTAGACGCAATTCTTCTATCGACAGGCAAGTCTCAATGACATTGTTCTCCGGCCCCATGTGTTTGGAGAGCCATCGTGTGCGGATGACTTTGGCAGAGAAGAGTCTCAGTTTTGATACCGTCCTCGTCGCCGAAGGCGAGGTGTGCAGCGATTTGCAACATGTCAATCCTCATCACAGTGTGCCGACGCTTGTGGAGCGTGACGTAGCGCTGTATGACCCGCGCATCATCATGGAATATTTGGATGAGCGCTTCCCGTATCCGTCTTTGATGCCGGCTGATCCGATCACCCGCGCCCAGTTGCGCTTATCCATGCACCATATTGAAAACGGCTGGTTTGCTCACTTTAAAGATACCGGTTTGCCCAACAGAAGGCATGCGACCAAAGCGGCCAGAGAGCTCAAAGAGATGATCATAGGCAGCGTTGATATCTTCAAGGCCAAGCACTATTTCATGCACGATGAATTCACTTTGCTAGACTGTTGTGTCGCATCGCTATTGTGGCGTGTGCAAGGATTGAAAGTCGTCAACCTGAGAGATTACGCGCCGATTATGCAATACATGCGCCGTATTTTTTCAAGGCCCACATTTCGCCGCAGTCTGACAGAAGACGAAGCCGAACTCGGGGTCATGCACTGACCCCCCATATTGAATCTCTGTCATGACCAGACTGTCGGCTTAAGCCCGCCGCCACTTGATAGAGCAACCGATACTCGGAACCTGCTCTTCGGGGCCGCGTCCGGTTCGCGCCACGCAGACCATCGCATGATATAAATCGCGCCTTGCTCCTTTGACGTGTCGCATCCCGCTTGCGTCAAGCCGTCCGCGATATTGCAATTTATACTTGTTGTTATAGCCGAAGAAATCCGGTGTGCAAACCGCGCCGTACGCTCTGGCCGCTTCTTGCGTCTCGTCATACAGATAAGGAAACGGGAACTTGTATTTTTTAGCGACCTTTTTCATATTGGACGGAGAGTCCTCGCTGTATTCGTTCGGGTCATTGGACATGATGGCGACAGAACGGACGCCGTGAGATTCTAATTCTTTTGTGTCCCGCACAATCTTATCTATGACGGCTTTGACGTACGGGCAATGGTTGCAGATGAACATGACAAGCAGACCGTTTTCGCCCATTAAATCTTGCGGGCGGTAATCGCTTCCGTCCGTGTCGGGCAGGCAAAAGCCGGGGGCTTTTAATCCGAATTCGCATACGGGTGTTTTTGTTTCGGCCATCGTTCGCTTGGTTTTGTTTGTAAGGTCGTATTCTACATCATCTTGTTTGACAGCGCTCCGAAAGCGCTTTTGGCGTTGTATCCGCCGCCGTCGGGTGTTTCCTATCGCGCGGTTTTGATATAGAATATATGGCTAATCCGCACACCAGTAACATGATGAGTACCCGATAAATCCAATGGCCAAACTATTCACCTCGGAATCGGTGTCCGAAGGACATCCGGATAAAATTTGCGATCAAATATCAGACGCCATTTTAGATGCCGCGCTGCGGCGTCATGAGCGCAGTCGCGTCGCTTGCGAAGCCTTGGTCAAAGATGATCTGGTCGTCATTGCCGGTGAGATCACGATTCCGGGGCAGGATGCCGATCGGGTCATTGATTACGATGCGATCGTGCTCGATGTGATTCGCGGCTGCGGTTACAACGACGAGTTCTATGGTTTTGATATCGATAAGTGTCGCATTGAAAAACACATTAGCGCGCAATCCGGCGATATCGGCGGCGGTGTTGATCGGGAAGGGGCGGGCGATCAAGGCATGATGTTCGGCTACGCCACCGATGAGACCGATACGCTGATGCCGGCCCCGATACACTATGCGCACCGACTGGTTAAGCGGCATGCGGAGTTGCGGCGCAGCGGCGGTTTTGAATGGTTGGGGCCGGACGCGAAAGGGCAGTTGACGTTTGAATATGACGATGACAACCGCCCGCGCAAAGTCCGCGCGGTCGTTTTTTCAACCCAACACAGCGCGGGCAAAGAGCGGGAGGAAATCGCTTCCGTTGTCCGCCATGAAATCGCAGAGGCGGTATTGCCAAAAGAATTGCTGGACGACGACACCCCGTTTCATATAAATCCGACAGGCAGTTTTGTCGCCGGCGGCCCGGCGGCGGATTGCGGCTTAACCGGGCGCAAAATTATCGTCGATACCTACGGCGGAATGGCGCGTCACGGCGGCGGCGCTTTTTCCGGCAAGGACCCGTCCAAGGTCGATCGCTCGGCGGCGTATGCGGCGCGCCATGTCGCCAAGAATGTCGTTGCGGCGGGTTTGGCAAGGCGCTGTGAGGTGCAGGTATCGTATGCCATCGGGGTGGCCGAACCGACCTCTGTCAGCGTCGATACTTTCGGTACCGGCGCGTTGCCCGATCGCGAGATCGATAAGCTGATTAGGCAGAATTTTGACTTGACGCCAAAGAGGATTATCGAAGGCTTGCGCCTGTTGCGACCCGTGTATCGCCAGACCGCCGCCTACGGTCATTTCGGCAGGGAAGGAGAAGACTTTACATGGGAGCATTACGATAAGGCTGACGGACTTAAAAACGCAACATGAAGCCGTCGCGAATTGCATACTATAAATAAGAGAGGTTATATAAATGAGCGCCCCAATGCACAAAATAGAATCGGACTATAAAGTCAAAGACATATCTCAGGCCGAGTGGGGCCGGCGGGAAATCGCTATTGCCGAAACAGAAATGCCGGGTTTGATGGCATTGCGCGAAAAGCACGCCGCCGAACAGCCGCTGCAAGGCGCTTGTATCGCGGGTTGTTTGCACATGACTATCCAGACAGCGGTGCTGATTGAGACCTTGCTTGCGCTCGGGGCCCGAGTAAGGTGGTCGTCGTGCAACATTTTTTCAACTCAGGATCACGCGGCGGCCGCCATGGCGACGGTCGGTGTGCCGGTGTTTGCATGGAAAGGCGAGAGCGAGTCGGACTACGACTGGTGCATCGAACAAACCATCATCGGGCCGGATTCGTGGACACCGAACCTATTGCTGGATGACGGCGGCGACTTGACCAAAATGGTTCATAACCGCTTCCCGCAACTGTTTGAACACATACGCGGCCTGTCCGAGGAGACGACCACCGGCGTTAAGCGTCTCTATGAGATGATGGAGCGGGGAGAGCTCAAAACCGTCGCAATCAATGTTAACGACTCTGTCACCAAGTCCAAGTTTGACAACATATACGGTTGCCGCGAATCGCTGCTCGATGGCATCAAGCGGGCGACGGATACGATGATCGCGGGGAAAATCGCGGTGGTCTGCGGCTATGGCGATGTCGGCAAAGGGTGCGCGCAATCGCTTCGCGCACAAGGTTGCACGGTATTCATTACCGAGGTGGATCCTATCTGCGCCCTGCAAGCGTGTATGGAAGGTTACCGCGTTGTCACGGTTGAAGACATGGCGGAGCAGGCGGATATCTTTGTGACCGCAACCGGAAATTGCAATGTGATTACCCGCGACCATATGGCGAAGATGAAAAATCAGGCCATCGTTTGCAATATCGGGCACTTTGATAATGAGATCGATGTGGGCAGCTTGAGCGGCTGCGGCTGGGAAGAGATCAAGCCGCAAGCAGACCACGTCATCTTTCCCGACGGCAAGCGTATCATCTTGTTAGCCAAAGGGCGCTTGGTCAATTTGGGTTGCGCCACCGGTCATCCGAGTTTTGTCATGTCCAACTCGTTTACAAACCAGGTGTTGGCACAAATTGAACTGTGGCAAAATTCCGACCGCTATGGGATAGGCGTACATATTCTGGACAAGCGGTTGGACGAGGAAGTGGCGCGTTTGCACTTGGGCAAGATCGGCGCCCGCTTGACCAGACTGACACCCGAGCAGTCGGAGTATACCGGCACGCCGCAAGACGGGCCGTACAAGTCCTCCCATTACCGCTATTAAGCGATAGCGCTCTTGCGACCGGAGCGCCGTGAGCAGAACGAACCGGGCATATTGCGAGCAAACTCTGCGCGTCGGCCGCGAGTTTGCGCTAAGCGGAGACGCCCATCACTATTTGAGTCGCGTGCTCCGGCTGCGCGGCAAGGACGAGGTGTATTTCTTCAATCACGAAGGACGCGAATTTCTTTGCAAACTGATTGCGGCCGATCGCAAAAGCAGCGTATTCGCGTGCGAGCGCGAGGTCGATACGCTGGCGGAGGCCGCAATCGCAACCCGGCTCTATCTTGCCGTCTCAAAAAACGAGAGCATGGACTTTTCATTGCAAAAAGCGACCGAACTGGGCGTGAGCGCGGTACAGCCGTTATTGACCGCGCACAGCAGCCGCGCCGGCGATCGCCTCGGCCATTGGCGCGCGGTGGCGCGCAGCGCTTGTGAGCAGTGCGGTCGGGCAAAGTTACCCGAGATAAGAGAGCCGATTGCGATTGAGCGGATGGAGAAGGTTCCCGATCGCGTCGCCGCTTTTGTTTTGGATTTGCAATCCGACGGTGTTCTGGATGCGCAGTCGGAACATTCGCCGATGCCCGATGAAGTGCGTATTGCGGTCGGGCCCGAAGGCGATTGGCGGGATGACGAGGCGGCGATGCTGAACGAACTCGGTTTCAAATCGGTCTGTCTCGGCGCGCGTGTTTTGCGCTGCGATACGGCGGTTGTCGTTGCCTTGGGCATCGCGCAACACCAACTCGGCGCGCTGAAATAGGGGGTGATATCTGACTCCGCCCGCCCGACAGCGGAGGTCGTTGCAAGTTGCGACTACGACGGCACAGTCTGCAACAGCCCGTATCGCCGCGCGTGTTTTACGCTGCGATACGGCGGTTGTCGTTGCCTTGGGCATCGCGCAACACCAACTCGGCGCGCTGAAATAGGGGATGATATTTGACTCCGCTCGCCCGACAACGGAAGCCGTTGCCAGCCGCGACCGCGACGGCACAGTCTCAAACAGCTTGTCTCGCCGCGCGTGTCACTCAATAGTTCTCGCTGACATATTTTTCCAGCAAGTCCTTAAAATCTTGCGCCAGCGTATCGCCCGACAAGGTGAGCGTATGTTTTCCATCGACATAGACCGGAGCGACAGGCTTCTCGCTGGTTCCCGGCAGGCTGATACCGATGTTTGCGTGGCGACTCTCTCCCGGGCCGTTGACGACGCATCCCATCACCGCCACTTTTATATCTTCGACTCCCCGATGATCTTTCTTCCATGCCGGCATTCGTTGACGAATGTAATCGCGCACTTCGGCGGTTAACACGCGGAAATAGTCGCTGTCGGTGCGACCGCATCCGGGGCAGGCGGTTATCGACGGCGCGAAAGATCGCAGGCCGAGGCTCTGCAAAATTTCTTGCGCAATGAACACCTCCTGCGTCCTGTCTTGCCCCGGTTCCGGCGTCAGGGATACGCGGATGGTATCGCCTATGCCTTCGTTGAGCAGGATGGCGATTGCGGCGCTCGATGCGACGGTTCCTTTGAGCCCCATGCCCGCTTCGGTCAGACCGAGGTGCAGCGGGTAATCGCATAAGCGCGCCAGTTTGCGATAGACCCGAATTAATTCTTGCACATCGCTGAGTTTGCACGATATGACAATCTGATCGTGTGCCAGACCGAGCTCTTCCGCCCGTTGCGCACTGCCGAGGGACGACTCGATCAGCGTTTCCCGGACAATCGCCTCCAGCGAACGCGGTTGCTTCTGTTTTGCATTGCTGTCTAATCGCTTCTGTAGCAAGTCCTGATCCAAGCTGCCCCAATTGACGCCGATACGCACCGGCTTATTGAAACGGCATGCAATTTCAATCAGTTGGGCAAACTGTATGTCGTGTTTTGCCTTGCGCCCGACATTGCCGGGATTGATGCGCAGTTTGGAAAGCGCCTCGGCACACGCGGGGTTGTTGGCCAACAGCTTGTGTCCGTTGTAATGAAAGTCGCCGACTATCGGAACGGCAATGCCTCGCTGTGCGAGTTGCTCCGCAATATGCGGGACAGCCCGCGCGGCTTTCTCATTATTGACCGTCAGGCGCACTATTTCGGAACCGGCTTCGGCGAGAGCGGCGGTTTGCGCGACGGTCGCGCCGATATCCGCGGTATCCGTGCTGGTCATGGACTGCACCGCGACGGGCGTACCGCCGCCGATCGTCAGGCGCCCGATTTTTACCGCGACCGCATGGCGGCGGATTGGCAGGGATATTTCCGGTGGCATATTGGACATAGCACTGATGACATTATAATACGAAGGGTATATCCGTTACGCATTGTTTGATGATAATAACTACGATTACCCGCCGCACAACCGGCAGGGGGCCACACGAATTAACGCAACAAGTCCGAGACTTGATCCCGCCGGATAGCCAAGGGATTTGCCACCTGTTTATCCGCCATACCAGCGCTTCGTTAATCATCACCGAGAATGCCGACCCCGATGTGCATAAAGACTTGGAGCGTTTTATGTCTGATCTGGCGCCGGACGGGGATTCCCGCTTTTGCCATGTCGCAGAAGGCGCCGACGACATGTCGGCGCATATCAGGTCGGTTTTGACGCAAACTTCCTTGGCCATTCCGGTCGCAGGCGGGCGGTTGCAACTCGGCGTGTGGCAGGGAATCTATTTGTGGGAACATCGGACTTCCCCGCGCGAACGAAAGGTTGTGTTCGGCCTTCTCACATAAGCCGCCATACATCGCAAATATGTCCGACCGAAGAGCACATGTAGATTTCCATGACGTCAGCAAACGCTATGGCAATTCGTGTGTGGTGGACAATCTCTCGTTGCGCGTCTACGACAGCGAATTCCTGACGATATTGGGGCCGTCCGGATCGGGCAAAACCACATGCCTGATGATGCTGGCCGGTTTTGAGAATGTGAGCTCCGGATCCATCGCAATCCATGGCCGACGGGCGAATGATATTCCGCCGCACAAACGGAATATCGGCTTTGTCTTTCAGCACTACGCGCTTTTCCCGCATATGACGGTGGCGGACAACTTGGCTTTCCCGCTACAGGTGCGCAAGACCGCCCGCGCGACGATAAAAGAGCGTGTCGCCGAGACCTTGGAGATGGTCAAGCTCGGGGATTTTGCCAAGCGTTTTCCGGCGCAACTCTCGGGCGGGCAACAACAACGGGTCGCGCTTGCCCGCGCCTTGATATTCCGCCCCGATCTGGTTTTGATGGATGAGCCGCTCGGCGCGTTGGATAAGCGGCTCAGAGAGCGGATGCAGTATGAGATGAAGCGCTTGCACGAAGAGCTTCGCTTCACCGCGCTTTATGTCACGCACGATCAAAACGAAGCGCTGGTTATGTCGGATCGAATCGCGGTATTTAACGAAGGCAAGATACAACAGATCGATGAGCCGGATGTGCTGTACGAATCCCCCGCCAACGCTTTTTCCGCCGCTTTCATCGGCGAGAATAATATGCTGAACGGCAGGTTGCTGCGGACATCCGGCGACACATGCGCGGTTGAGTTAGACAACGATAATCGCCTGCAAGGCACCCCGGTTAATTTGCCGCCGGGGGCTTCGCAGGTAGCGGCGGCTATCCGGCCCGAGCGGATACTGATAAATCCCGACGATGGCTGCCGTAATATCTTGTCGGCAAAGGTGCGCCAGTCGGTTTATTTCGGGGACTATATGCGCGTAGTCGTCGCTCTGTCGCAGGAACAGGAACTGGCGATTAAGCTTCCCAATGACAGAAGCAAGGGCAATCCGGCAATCGGGCAACGGGTTAAAATAGGCTGGCACCCGGGAGACTGCCGCGTGTTTGCAATCTGAATGTATCATTTAATAATCTGAGTCAAGCCAATGCGCCATAACAACCTCTTTCGCGAAACATCTTTTGTTTCTATGTTCTTAAGCTTATTGCTTTGCGGCGCTCTTGCCGGAGCCGGCGAAGCGCTGACTGTCACATCGTGGGGCGGCGCGTATTCGCATAGCCAGATCAAGGCTTACCACGAACCGTTCACCGCCAAAACCGGCATCCGCATCAACGCCGAGGATTACAACGGCGGCCTGGCGGAAGTGCGGGTGCAAGCGCAGTCCGGCAATGTCACCTGGGATGTGGTCGATATGTCTCTGTCTTCGGTCATCCGCGGGTGCGAAGAAGGGTTGCTCCACGAGTTGGATCTCGCCGCCTTCCCGCCGGCGCCCGACGGCGCGCCGGCCGAGGAAGACTTTTTGCCCGAGACCCTGGTGTCGGAGTGCGGCGCGCCGCTGATTATCTGGTCGACTATTTTTGCTTATGACAAGAGCAAATTCCCGCAGCGCAAACCGCAGCATCTGGAAGATTTCTTTGACTTGGAAAAATTTCCGGGGCGCAGGGCATTGCGCAAGTCGCCGCGCTCCACCCTTGAGTTTGCATTGATGGCAAGCGGCGTCGCCGCGGCGGACGCATACGCCGTGCTATCGACCCCGCAGGGGCTCAAACGCGCGTTTGCAAAGCTCGACACGATCAAAGAGCATACGGTGTGGTGGGAGGCCGGCGCGCAGCCGCCGTTATTGTTGTCCGACGGCGAAGTGGCGATGGCGACGGCCTATAACGGCCGCATTTTCAACGCCTACAACAAAGAGAAAAAGCCGTTTGAAATTGTCTGGGACAGACAAATCTGGTATCGCAACTACTATGCCATCGTCAAAGGCACGCCGCGCTATAAACAGGCTCTGGAATACGTAAAATTTGCATCAGCCGCCAAACAACTGGCCAATCAGGCGCGGCATATCTCCTATGGGCCGGCGCGGCAATCGTCTATGGCGATGATTGCGACGCATGCCGAAACAGGAATTGATATGCGACCGCACATGCCGACCGAACACTTTGAAAACGTGTTGGAGAACGATTTTGAATGGTGGGCGGATTACGAAGACGAGATGACCGACCGCTTTAACACCTGGCTCGCCAAATAGGCCCCGCCGCTTGTGACGACGGGAACGATCGGGGCGGCGGCAAAAATCGGTGAAGCTGGCTAAATTCATAACAGAAACCTCAAGCATCCATCACCGGGGCATGGCTGTCGTACTGGTCCTGCCGCTGCTGTTATTCCTCGTATTCACTTATATCGTGCCTTTGGCCGATATTCTGTTCTATAGCGTAGACAACACGCCGCTGGCAAAACACATGCCGCGCGCCGCCGCCGCTCTGTCCGAGTGGGACGGTCTGGCGCTGCCCGATGATGACATGTTCAATACTGTCGGCGAAGACTTGGCGCGCGCTTACCGCAACCATTCAATCGGGCAAGTCGCAAACCACATCAACCATAAGCTGAGCGGCATGCGGAGCTTTTTGATCCGCACGGCGCGTCGTCTGGCAAAGTCGGAAGACACGCCTCATCGCTCCGCAATGATAGCGATCGACGAGCGCTGGGGCAAGCGCGAAACATGGGCGGCGTTGAAAGACGCCGCGCCGCGGCTGACCGCCGACAACTATTTGACAGCGCTTGATTTGCGCGCCGCCGACGGTGAGATCGTCCGGCAACCGGAAGACAAAAGGATTTACCTGAAGATATTCTGGCGCACCTTGTGGGTCAGTTTTGTCGTCACATTAATCTGCCTCTTGCTGGGCTTTCCGGTCGCATATCTGATGGCAAGCCTGCCGTTGCGCATCAGCAATTGGCTCATGATTATGGTCCTGTTGCCTTTTTGGACTTCGCTTTTGGTGCGGGCGGTGAGTTGGATCGTATTGCTGCAATCCAGCGGCGTACTCAACAGCATACTGGTATGGAGCGGTCTGATAGACGACAGCGAGCGGGTGCGGCTCATATTCAACCTCACAGGCACCGTGATCGTGATGTCGTACGTCTTGTTGCCGTTTATGGTCTTGCCGCTATACAGCGTGATGAAGACGATTCCAAAGACAGTCGCGCGGGTCGCTATCTCGCTGGGCGCGCATCCGGTCACAGCGTTTTATCGCGCCTATTTGCCGCAGGCGGCGCCGGGCATCGCCGCCGGCAGTCTGCTGGTATTTATGCTGGCGGCGGGTTACTACATCACGCCGGCGCTGGTCGGCGGTCAGAGCGGGCAGTTGATCAGCAACTTCATCGTCTATCACATCAAGACTTCGTTGAATTGGGGGCTCGCCGCCGCAATCGGAATCATCCTGCTTCTGGTCGTGCTGCTCGCATACAGAATCTACAATAAAGTTGCGGGTGTCGGCAAAGTGAAAATGATATGAGCGGCAAGGCCTGCAAGTTTGGCGCATCACTGGGACGGGGAATGTACCTGACATTTTGCGGTTTGGTTTTTGCTTTTCTGGTTCTGCCGCTGGCGGTTATCATCCCGCTTTCGTTCAATGCCGAACCATACTTCACGTTTACCCGCGAGATGCTGTCGCTTGAACCCGAAGCCTTCTCGTTGCGTTGGTATCGCGATATCGGCGTCAACCCGCAGTGGGGTTTGGCTTTTAAGAACAGCTTTATCATCGCGATAGCCGCCACCGTCTTATCCGTCGTCTTGGGAACGTGCGCCGCGCTGGGCCTGAACAACCGCCATTTCCCGGCCCGGGCTTTCGTCATGAGCCTGCTTATCTCTCCCATCGTTGTCCCGATTATCATCTCCGCGGTCGGCATGTTCTTTTTTTACTCATCGATTAACCTGTCCCAAACACTGACCGGGATCGTACTGGCGCACACCGTACTGGGTTCGCCGTTTGTCGTGATTACCGTGACAGCATCCTTGTCCCGTCTCAGCGAATCTCTGCCGTGTGCCGCTATGAGTTTGGGCGCTTCGCCGCCGCAGGCATTTTTCAAAGTCACTCTGCCGCAGATCACGCCGGGTATTTTTGCCGGAGGGTTATTCGCCTTTGCCACATCGTTTGACGAAGTGGTCGCGGTGTTGTTTTTGGCCGGCTTTGAACAACGCACGGTGCCGCGTCAGATGTGGGCCGGACTCAACGAGCAGATCAGCCCGACGATACTGGCGGTCGCGGTGTTATTGATCAGTGTTTCTATATTACTGATTATCGTAGCGGAGTTCCTGCGTCGGCGGGCACGGACAAGCGGCGACTAAAGCGGCGAAACCGCGCTCCCGACAGGAGTCGAACCTGTGACATCCTTCTTAGGAGGAAGGCGCTCTATCCGGCTGAGCTACGGGAGCCATGCGGTTATTCCGTAATGATACCCGATTGCGGAAAATAAGGGCGATCACCCCTGCTTTTCCCACCCGGCTTTTTTGTGCTCAATACGGGCGCTGGTTTGGATTCCGCCGCGGCGATTGAAATGCGCTTGCAAACACATATACCGCGGCGCGATCGCAGCGCACAGATGATCCAATATTTCATTGCTGACCGCTTCGTGAAAAGCGCCGCGGTCTCTGAAAGTCCATATATAGTTTTTGAGGCTCTTGAGTTCTATGCACAACTTATCCGGAATATACTCTATTTTTATGCGGGCAAAATCCGGCTGCCCGGTCAGGGGGCAGAGACAGGTAAACTCAGGGATATCAATATAGATGGTATAATCTCTGCTATCCCTAGGGTTGTCAAAAGTCTCAATATTTTTATCCGGTCTGTTAGTCATTTGGGCAATTCAATAATTGTAAAAATTCTTTGAGGCGATAGATTGTAACCCGATTCAAGCAATAATATGAAGGTCAAAAAGGTAAAACTGACTGGTTTTAAGTCTTTTGTAGATTCCACAACGATGGAAATCACATCGGGCATGACCGGCATCGTCGGCCCGAACGGCTGCGGAAAATCCAATATCATCGATGCGGTGCGCTGGCTGATGGGACAGTCCGCCCGCAATATTCGCGCAACCAACGTAGAAGATGTGATCTTCAACGGCACCAGCGCGCGCAAGCCGGTCGGGCAGGCGTCGGTCGAACTGGTATTCGGCAATGAGGACGGCTCTTTTGGCGGGCGCTACGCATCCTTTGGCGAGATATCGGTCAAGCGCACCGCCGACCGGGCGCGGGATTCAAAGTACTTTATCAATAATGTCCGCTGTCGCCGGCGCGATGTCGCCGACCTGTTTCTGGGCACCGGTCTTGGCACGCACAGCTATGCGCTGGTCGAGCAGGGCATGATATCCAGAATCATCGAAGCGGACCCCAAAGAGATGCGGCGCTATGTCGAAGAAGCCGCCGGCATTTCAAAATATCACGAACGGCGGCGCGAGGCCGAGATACGCATACGCCACACGCGCGAAAACCTCGACCGCCTGCTTGATATCCGCGAAGAAGTGACAAAGCAGTTGGACAAACTCAAACGGCAGGCAAAGAGCGCGCAGAAGTTTAAGGAGTTGCGGCTTGAGAAAGACAAAATCTCGGCGACGATTGCGGCGCTGGAATTGCGCGCGCACAAGGAAAAATGCGACGACTGCGAACGTCAATTATCGGATTTGCGGGTTGAGGTCGAGCGCGAGCGGGCGCAGTTGCGCGGCAACGAAGCCGAGACGGAGGAGAAGCGTGTCGGCCAGACCGAATCAAACCGCAAGCTCAATGAAATACGCGAAGAATTTTACCGCCTCAATGCGAGCGTGGGAGGCGTGGAACAGGATATTGCGAATCGCCGCAAGAATGCGGAGCAGATCAAAGCGGAAGTGGCGGCGGTTGCCGAAGCGTTGCGCAAATGCGAAGAAAAAATACGCGAACAGGAAAGCAAACATGCTCGGACAAAAACCAAACTCAGCGAGACCGAGGAGGAGGCGGCCGCTGCGAATAGCGAATTGGCGGAGATCGATAAGCGGTTAAAGGACGAGGAGGATGCCTTTGCCAAGGCGAGCCGCGAGTGGGAGCGCCAGCACAGCGACGCATCGGAGGCGAATGAGGCGCTTGAGGTCAGCGCGATCAAAGCCGACTACTGCGACCGCGAATTGGAAGAGATAGCGCGCCAAGAGAAGGAGCTGAAGGAGAGCCGGGCGGGGTTGGATGCGGACGGTTTGAAGCGGCAAGTTGCGGACTTGTATGAATACCGCAACACGTGCCGCGCGGATATTGACAAGCGCGCGGAACAAATCAGCGACTTGCAAAATGCGGTGGCGGCCTGCCGCAAAGAGTTGAACGAGGCGGAGCAAGCGAGCGCGGATTCGCGGCAGAAACTGCACGAAGTGCGCGAGCAATTGGCGTCGCTCAAAGCCTTGCAAGACGCCGACGGCGGCGAGGCTTTTTCCAAATGGCTGATGCGACACGATCTGGCCGAAGCGCCTCGTCTGGCGACCAAGTTGGAGTTGGATCAGAAATGGGCGACGGCGGTTGAAACGGTGTTGGGCAATCTGCTGACTGCGGTGGAGGTCGATTCGCTGGAGCGTTATGCGAAGGACATCGGGCAATCGGATTTGGATATGCTCGTGATGTTTGAGAAGACAGAGGATGTAAAGGGCGAAGAGCGCTCTCTTGCGTCAAAGGTCAAAACCGACTGCGGCATTAACTCGTTGCTCGGGCAGATCGTGTTGGCGGACGATCTGGAACAGGCGCTCGCCATGCGCAAGGACTTTTCAAGCCGCCAGTCCGCCGTTACGCCGGACGGTTTCTGGGTCGGGCATAACTGGATTCGGGCGCATCGGCAGAGCGACAAGAAGAAGAGCATTCTGGCGCGCCAGCATATTATCGATGAGTTAAACGGGCAATACAAGGAACTCGGCGAGCAAGCCAAATCTTGCGAGGAAGAGGGGGGACGGGTCAAAGCGAAGTTAGCCGATAACGAAAACCGGCTTGAGCAAACGCAAAAGGAGCGGCTTGACTTGCTCGACCGGACATCGGCAGCGGAAGCGGATTGGCGGCGCGCGGAAGTGAAGCTGGATCACGCGCAGGATATGCTCGCTGAGCTCGATGACAAAGAGGTCCAACTGAGCGAGTGGCGCAAGTCTATCGAAGCGCAACGCGCCGAACACGTGAAGTTGCGCGACGAGTTGATGGGTTCGGCGTCGGTTCAAAGCGCCAATCGCAGCACGATTAAAAATACCTATCTGGAATCCGAGAAAAAAGTTGCCGCGCTGAGAGAGAGTCTGCGTCTGGCCCAAGACACATTGCACAAAATTGAAATTGAACGGCATTCGCTGACGACCTTGGCCGCGAGTCTGGGCGAGAGTTTGAACCACCTCCGCCATCAAAAAGAAGAGCTCAGCGCCCGCCGCCAATCGCTTGTCAATACGGAGAAGGATTTCCATGATCCGATCGAATCCAAGCGCGGCGAATTGAAGCGGCTGATTGAACAGCGCCAGGAATGCGAGGAAAAAGTGCGGGAAAAGACCGCCGAACTGGACATGCTTCAGCGCGAGACAGACACGCTGGAAAGGCAGCGGCGCGACATAGAGACCTTGCACGGCGAGTTGTTGGAGAAGCGCGGCAAGATTCAAGTGGACTTGCGCGAAGGTCGCATGCGCAGCGAGGATGCCGAGGAGCGCATCAAAGCGCTGGACATGTCGGCTGATGAGATAGAAAAAGAACTGACCGACGAAGACAGCCTCGACAGTCTGCAAGAGAAACTGACAAAAACAGAGCGGCGCATCGATCGCCTGGGCCCGATTAATCTGGTTGCCGATCAGGAATTTTCCGACTTGGATGAGAGGAAGGAATACATTGACTCCCAGCACGCGGATCTGACCTCCGCTCTGGAGACCCTGGAAAAGGCGATGACCAAATTGGATCGGGAAAGCAGAGAGCGGTTCAAAAACACATTCAATGATATCAACGCTCGCTTGGAAGAGCGGTTCGCCAAACTGTTCGGCGGCGGCAGCGCCCACCTTGAGTTGTTGGAAAACGATTGGCTGAAAAGCGGGGTCGCGGTGATGGTACGCCCGCCGGGCAAACGCCTGTCGTCCATCAAGTTATTGTCCGGCGGCGAAAAAGCGCTCGCTGCGATGGCGGTGGTCTTTACGATATTTGACCTCAACCCGGCTCCGTTTTGCATGCTGGATGAGGTCGATGCGCCGCTGGACGAAACCAATGTCACGCGTTTTTGCGAAGTGGTGCGGGAGATGAGCCAGCGTGTGCAGTTTATTGTCATCACGCACAATCGCCTGACGATGGAGAGCATGTCGTGCTTGATCGGCGTGACGATGGGAGAGCCCGGGGTCTCGCGCTTGGTATCGGTCAATGTGGACGAAGCGGCGGCGATGGTCGGCGAATGATGAACGCTTTGCCTTGGATATTGCTGTTCATCGGCGTGGCGATCGTGATTGCGGTCTATCTGCACGCGCGATACCAGAGCGCGCGCAAAGACGATGCAACGCCCGCCGCAAAGCGCGCCGCAAAGCGCGCCGATCGCGAGATTTCGGAGGTGGAAACACTGGCGGTCGATGTGCCGTCGCAACCGCATTCGCTTCCGGCTCTGATATCCGATGACGACGATGAAAAGACCGCCCGAGAAGAGGTCTTCATAATCTTGCATATTCGCGCGCGCGCCAACGAAGAATGGAGCGGCGATAAGATCATCCAATGCGCGGTTCGCGCCGGCTTGGAGTGCGGCGATAAGAATGTGTTTGAATGCTACGGCGACAAGGACGAAGCGCGCGGTCGCAAGCCTGTTTTTTACATCGCCAATTTCGTAAACCCCGGAACCTTTGATTGGGAAAACATGTCGCAGTTCAAGACCAAGGGCATGAGTTTGTTCATGCGTTTGCCGGGTCCGTGCGCGGCTGCCGACGGCTTTGAGAAGATGCTTGCTTGTTGCGGCTACATGGCCGACAAACTGGGCGCCGACATACTCAACAGCGAACGGGCGCCGCTGACCGACGAGCGCTTGCAAGAGATGCGCAAAATTTGCAAAGACTTTGATACGGAATAAGCGCAACCGTTTGACAGGCCACAGATGAAGCGGTCCGCACAGCAACGTATCAAGCGGTTGCGCAAGGAGCTTGAAGAGCATAACCGGAGATACCACGCTCTGGATGACCCGACCATCTCCGACTCCGAATACGACGAGCTGTTTCAAGAACTGCTCGGCTTGGAACGCGAACATCCCGATCTGGCCGCGCCCGACTCGCCGACCCGGCGTATCGGCGCCGCGCCGCTGACGGCTTTTGCATCGGTGGCGCATGAAACGCCGATGCTATCGCTGGACAATGTGTTCGACGACAACGGTTTCAAGGCTTTTGACGAGCGCGCGCGCGCGGCGCTTGACGCCCAAAGCCCTCTGACCTACAGCGCCGAGCCCAAATATGACGGTGTCGCGATCAGCCTCATCTACCGCGACGGTTCCTTGTCGCGCGCCGCGACCCGCGGCGACGGCGCGACCGGCGAAGACGTGACGGCCAATGTGCGCACGATCGCCTCCATACCCCTGCGGATAAAGAAACGCGGCGCGCTGTCTGTGCTCGAAGTGCGCGGGGAAGTCTACATTAAAAAGGGCGCCTTTGCCGCGATGAACGCCGCCGCAAAGAAGGCCGGAGAAAAGATATTTGCCAACCCCCGCAACGCCGCCGCCGGCAGTCTGAGGCAACTGGATTCGCGCATCGCAGCGCAAAGGCCGTTGTCTTTTTTGTGTTACGGCGCGATATTCGACACCGACTCGCAGTCCCACAGCCAGATGATGAAGCGGTTGGCCAAACTGGGTTTTCCCGTCAGCGATGAGATAAAGCGTATCCGGGGCGTTGACAAATGCCTGCAATATTATCGCGACTTGTCAAAGCGCCGCGATGCGCTGGACTACGAAGCGGACGGCGTCGTGTATAAGTTGGATTCTCTGGCGCAGCAGAAATCTCTCGGCTTTCGCATGCGCGCGCCGCGGTGGGCGGTGGCGTACAAGTTGCCGGCGGAAGAGCGGACGACAGAGCTTGAAGCGGTGGAGTTTCAAGTCGGGCGCACCGGCGCCCTGACGCCGGTGGCGCGTCTCAAGCCGGTGTCGGTTGCGGGCGTGATGATCGCCAATGCGACCTTGCATAATTTTAGCGAGATTGAGCGCAAAGGCATTCGCATAGGAGATACCGTTTTGATTCGGCGCGCCGGCGATGTGATTCCGCAGGTCGTGAAAGTCGTCAAAAGCAAACCGAGCCATCCGCCGATTGCCGCGCCCAAAAAGTGTCCGGTGTGCGATGGCAAGTTGGCGCGCGAAGAGGACGAAGTGGCGATCCGCTGCATTGAATCTCTGAGTTGCCCGGCACAACGCAAGGCGACGATCGTCCATTTCGTATCGCGCTTGGCCATGGACATCGAAGGGCTCGGCAAGAAGCTGGCGGAACAGTTGGTGGATGAAGAGATTGTCAAGGATGTGTCCGATCTCTACCGCTTGCATACCCCCGAAGGAATGGAAGCGGTCGGCGCGCTGGACGGAATGGGGGAGAAGAGCGCGGACAATTTATGCAAGGCGATCGATGCGAGCCGCAAGATAGCGCCCGAACGCTTCGTCTACGCCTTAGGGATACGCGAGGTGGGCGAGGCGACGGCAAAATCATTGATCCGACATTTCGGCAGTTTTGAGTCGGTTATGGCGGCCGACAAAGCCGCTTTGGAAGGAGTCCGGGATGTCGGCGAAGTGGTCGCCAACCGCATCTATTCCTTCTTTCAAGACAAAAAGAACCGCAAGGTCATCGACCGCCTGTTGAAAAACCTTGAATTGCTTGAAGCCGAAGCCGGCCACAAGAATCACCTCAATGGCAACACCTATGTGCTGACCGGAACCCTGAGCATGCCGCGCAACGAAGCCAAAAGGATGCTGGAAGATTGCGGCGCGCGAGTGAGCAGCGCGGTGTCATCCGCAACAACCGCCGTGATCGCGGGCGACAATCCGGGGTCTAAGCGCGATAAGGCGGAGCGGCTGGGCATTGCGATACTCGACGAGCAACAGTTTCTCAAGTTGTTGTCCGACGACGGCGACTGAGCCGCCGCGGGGTCTAAGCGCGATAAAGCGGAGCGGCTGGGCGTTGCGATACTTGACGAGAAACAGTTTCGCAAGTTGTTGTCCGACGACGGCGACTGAGCCGCCGCGGGGTCTAAGCGCGATAAAGCGGAGCGGCTGGGCGTTGCGATACTTGACGAGAAACAGTTTCGCAAGTTGTTGTCCGACGACGGCGACTGAGCCGCCGCGGGGTCTAAGCGCGATAAGGCGGAGAGGCTGGGCGTTGCGATACTTGACGAGCAACAATTTCGCAAGTTGTTGTCCGACGACGGCGACTGAGCCGCCGCGGGGTCTAAGCGCGATAAAGCGGAGAGGCTGGGCGTTGCGATACTTGACGAGAAACAGTTTCGCAAGTTGTTGTCCGACGACGGCGACTGAGCCGCCGGGCGATAGCGGCTAGGATGCGCCGCCTATCCGTCTTTGCATTTTCGCCGCCAGTATGGTGTTTCTTATCAGGCAAGCGACAGTCATCGGCCCGGTTCCGCCCGGCATCGGCGTGATCGCTCCGGCGACTTTCGCGACCTCATCAAACAGCACATCGCCGTATATCTTGTCCCCCTTGCGCGTGATACCGACGTCAAAAACAGCGGCTCCGGGTTTGACATATTCGGCTGTCACAAGTTCGGGCATACCGCAGGCGGCGACGAGAATATCGGCGCGCCGGCAGACGTGAGGCAGTTGCTTCGTAGCCGAATGGCAGATCGTGACAGTGCAATCCGTTCCCTTGCGCCCCAGCAGCAGCGCCAGCGGAAGGCCGACCAAGTGCGAGCGCCCGATGACCGTCGCATTGCGCCCCTCGGTCGGTATGTCATAGCGCTTGATCAGCTCCATCACCCCAAGCGGCGTGCAGGGCGACAAGCCGCCGCTATTGTTCAGCAAGCGTCCGAGGTTGTCGGCGCCAAGCCCGTCGACATCTTTGAGCGGCGGGATCAGATCAAGTATCGGCGCGACCTCAAGGTGTTTCGGCAACGGCAGTTGCAGCAAGATACCGTGCACGGTGTCATCGCGCGCCAGTTGCCGGATGGCATTTTCAACCGCATCTTGCGGCGCATCGTCGGGCAGTTCTATCAGGCGCGGTATCAGCCCTGTCTGCGCCGCCATTTTCAGTTTCAGGCCGATATAGACCCGGCTGGGAGGATAGTCGCCGACCAGAACAGTCGCCAGCGTTATCTCGCTATTGCCGCTGCGAGCGATATCGCTTGCTAATTCCGCGATGATCTTCTCTGCCGTACGTTTGCCGTCGAGCAGAATCGCCTCTTGCATCGTCCGCTATTCGCTTGCCGGTTGCTTGTCGGGATGCAGGTAGATAAAGCTCTTGCCGAGCCGCCCGCCGTAATTGCCGGCTGATATCATCAGCAGGTCGGGCGTGTCTTTTGCCGCATGGATAGCCGCCTGCGTGGCTTCAATGATGCAATCTATGCCATGCCCGTTCATGATGATTTCCATCACCGAGCCGACCCCCTCGGGCAACCCTTTTTCAACGCTCGGATCATCCTGCAACATCGGGCAGAACTTTTCATAGGTGCTGGCAATGGAGAATTCATATTTGCTGCCGGCCTTTGAGCCGCTGCTGGCGATTCCGCCGGGAAAGGCGCAGATGACGCCGGCGACCGGCGCGATCGCGTCGACGCCTTTTTCCGCGGCGGCCAACGCGGATGTGGCATCCTTGCCAAAGAACCACAGGTTGCCCCCCATCAGCCCTTCGCGATAACCGAGGCGCCGCTCCATCACGAACTCGCCGCCCAAAGTCGGTATCTGCCACATTTTGCGCCCATACCGCTCTATGCGCTTCTGATAACCGTTGCCGAAATAGGCGACCTTGCGCCCCATCTGATAATACGTATCCGAATCTGCCGCATTGAAGCACGAGGCGGTAGGGCAGGTCAGAATGTTCTGACTGATGCGCACCAGAGCCACCCGTTCCAGTTTGGGCACACGGTCTTTCCAGAATCTCGGCACATGGAATTGAACCAGCGCGCCCGGGCGTCCGTCCGGAGTGGTCACGCTGGCATCGCCGCCGGGGCCGACATAGCGATCCAAGCCCGCTTCGCAGTCGCACAGAATCGTGCTGGACGCATTGCCGGCGCACGCATGAATCGCATGGTCAAGCCACTTCCTGTTGTCGGCGGTAATCAGAACCTCGGTGTAGAGGCTCTTAAAAGCTTCGGCATAAGTATCGTCTATGATCGCCGCCATCAATCTCTCCCTTTGCCCTGATAGATTTCCTTTTCGGTGATCACTTTGTCCATGAAGACATCGTGCGGCCCGACCAGAATTTCCTCAAACAACTGGGCTTCGTAACAAATGGCAATCAGCGGACAGTCGGGGCGGACTTTTTCCAACAAGCGGTCATAGTAGCCCTGACCGTTGCCCATCCGCCCGCCGGCGGGGTCAAAGCCGACGCCGGGGACCATGACGATATCCAGCGCGGCCGGCTCGGCTTCCTTCTCCGGATTGCCCCACAGTTCGCGCGGCGGCTCCAGGATGCTCCACTTGCCGACGACCAACTCGTCAAAGTCTTCAAGCCGCCACAAACCCAGTTTGTTATCGCCGTTCTCGTCTTCGGTACAGTAAGGCACGATGATGGTTTTCTCGCCTTTCTCCACTTCCTGTCGCAGGTGTTTTTTCGTGCGGGTCTCGGAACGGCAATCTATGTACCACATCGCCACCTTGGCTTTTTGGTATTCGGGCAAGGCGATAAATTTTTCGCAAATTCCCTCGCTGATGTTGTCTTTGTCTTCTTGCGCGGCGCGCGCATCATACGCTTTTCTGCGCATCGCATTTTTCTTTTCCATCAATTTTTCAAGTTCTTCGGGTGACAATGGCATGGTTGCATACTCCTTATAAAAGTTATCTAAGTAATGGGGTGAAAAGTTTGGTCTGCGGATTATAGCAAATTTTCCGATTGCAAGTCGCGCTCATTTTTTCGCTCGCCGATGGCCGCATATCCGTTGCGCATAAGGCGAGCGACCGCCGAGCGAACAGCGGCAAAATCGCCTCGTCAATCGGTGATGGCCCCCTCGGACGCCGAGCGCACCAGCCGCGCGTACTTAGCCAGCGCCCCGTTGCGATAACGCAACGGCGGCGGCTTCCACGCCTTGAGTCGGCGTTTTATCTCGGCCTGCGGCAGTTTCAAGTCTATCGTGCGCCGCAGCGCATCGATTGTAATCTGGTCGCCGTTGCGCACGATGGCAAGCGGTCCGCCGAGCGCCGCTTCGGGCGTGATATGCCCGACGACAAAGCCGTGGCTGCCGCCGGAAAAACGACCGTCTGTAATCAGCGCGACCTCGGCGCCGAGCCCAAGCCCCATGACAGCCGACGTCGGCGCGAGCATCTCGCGCATGCCGGGCCCGCCTTTGGGGCCTTCGTAGCGAATGACGATCACATGCCCGGGTTTGATCTTGTTGCCCAAGATATCTTTGAGCGCGGCCTCCTCGGACGCAAACACGCGAGCGCTGCCCGCAAAGCGCTGGCCTTCCTTGCCGGTAATCTTGGCCACCGCGCCTTCGGGCGCCAAGTTGCCGCGCAAGATGACGAAATGCCCGTCTTTTTTAATCGGCCTGTTGAACGGGCGGATGATTTTTTGTGTGCGCGGATAGGGCCGCGCCGAGCGCAGACTGTCGGCGAGCGTCTCGCCCGTGACGGTCAGGCAATCGCCGTGCAAAAGTTTTTTGTCGAGCAACCGCTTCATCAGCGGGCGGATGCCGCCGATGCGCACCAACTCGGACATGACATAGCGCCCGCTCGGTTTGAGGTCGGCCAACACCGGCGTGCGCCGTCCGATGCGTGAGAACGCATCCAAGCTTAGTTTGATGCCGCAAGCGCGCGCCATCGCGATCAGATGCAAGACGGCGTTGGTAGACCCCCCCAATGCGGTGACAACGGTGATGGCATTTTCAAACGCTTTGCGCGTCATGATATCGCGCGGGCGGATATTTTTTTCTATCATTCGCGCGACGATCTTGCCTGCCGCCGCGCAGTCATTGATTTTTTGCTTTGAGACGGCGTTTTGCGCCGAACTGCCGGGCGGACTCATGCCCATCGCCTCGATGGCGGAAGCCATCGTGTTCGCGGTGTACATCCCGCCGCACGAGCCCGGCCCCGGAATCGCGCGCGACTCTATCTCGTGCAACTCGCCGGCATCAATTTCCCCGCGCGCCCGCGCCCCGACCGCTTCAAATACGCTGACGATATCCACCTTTTTCCGCCCGATCTGTCCGGGCATGATCGTGCCGCCATAGACAAAGACCGCCGGTCGGTTGAGGCGGGCGATGGCCATCATGCACGCAGGCATGTTCTTGTCACATCCGCCGATTGTGACCAGACCGTCAAAACCTTCGCAGGCGGTGACCGCTTCGATGGAGTCGGCGATAATTTCGCGCGACACCAGCGAATATTTCATGCCTTCGGTGCCCATGGAGATGCCGTCGGATACCGTAATCGTATTGAACGTGACCGCCTTGCAGCCGTTGCGATCGACACTGCGCGCGGTTTCCTCGGCGAGCCGGTTGATGTGCATATTGCACGGCGTCACCTCGCTCCAGGTCGAAGCGATGCCGACCTGCGGTTTGCCAAAATCCTTGTCGGCGAACCCGACCGCCCGCAACATCGCGCGGCTCGGCGCACGTTCATACCCGTCGACGACGGGTGAGGAGAATATACGTTCTTTTTTCATGGGGATGTATTTTACATTATCGGTCAAAAGCGAGTCTGACGCCGGCGAATATATGCCGTTTTTCGCGCGTGTGAAAATTCCTAAAACTAATCCTGCGGCACTCCGCCTCGCTGAAGCGGCTGGCCCCGCGCAAAGCATAGTGCTTGTCGTCAAAAGCGGGGATGGAATATTCGGGATAAGGGAAAGGGCGGAAGTCGGGGTAGGGGTGGAAGGTGTTGTCGCACCACTCCCAAACACAGTGCATTTTCTCAAGTTGCCCCGTATGCGCCGCTATTTCCCACTCGTATTCGTGCGGCAGGCGCGCGTTCGCATAGGCGGCAAACGCGCGCGCCTCGTAATGGCTTATGCCGTGCACCGGCTCATCGGGCGCCAACGGGCGGCTGCCGTCGCAATGCGTTTGATGCCAACTCCCCCGCGCATCGCAAAACCACCCGTCGGGGGCGCTCACCTTGGCGGCGGCCAGCCAGCGGCGGCCGTTGCGGTCCCAATGCTCCGTGTTCCGATAGCCGCCGGCGCGGATGAAGGCGAGGTACTGCGCGTTGGTCACCGGCGTCCGGTTGATCGCAAACGCCTTCGGCGCCACCTCCTGTTGCGGCAACTCATTGTCAAAAGACCAATTATCGTTGCCGCCGACACGGGTCTGTTGGTGGTTGCCAAAGCAAACCGGCGCGTGTGTGATCGCAGCGGCCTGTGTCAGCCCCTTGCCGGCGCGGCCGCCGCCCTTGCGCGCAAACATCTGCGTCTTGATCATGCGCATCGTTTCAATGTGTTGCGCGTGATGCTGAATCAGGAACTTGAGCAAATAGTCCTGTCGCATCAACTCGTGCCGCAACAGTTTTGACGGCGCGGCTTTGAACAAAGCGATATTGTCTTGTTGCTTTTTGCGAATCTGTCGCAGCGCGTCATTCTTCGGCGGCAACTGTCCGCCGCGCTCGGAGTGCGGGCAATTTTCCGGAATGTACAGCCCCGACAGCGCCGTATCCGCCGGTTGCGCCTCCAGCACGCGCTCGCGCAACCACAGATTCTCTACGAACAAAGTGTGTCCGACATGCCAGCCGAGCGGACTCAAATGGTCGTGATAGCGATTGCGATACTCATCGTCGCTGACCCCCCGCAGCATGCCGATGAGCGTCGCATGGATGGCGCCCAAGCGCGCGGTCAGCCGGTCGCGGTTCATAGCTTTATGACCCGCGCGGGTCGGTTGCGCTCGGCAATGAGGATGCTGTCTTCCGGCACCGCCTCCCACGCGGCGGAATCCGTCATGCGCTCGGAGGCGACGGTATGCGCGCCGGCCTCGTAATGCGCATACATCGTCAGCGCCGGCCCGCCGACGGCGGCGCGCATCACAAACAGCCTGTCGGCCTCGCTGACAATAAAATTCAGAAACGCCTCGCGTGTGCCGCGGCTGCGCAGCCACCGCCACGCCTTTTGCAGGGCATCGGCGACGGTGTCGCCGGGGGCCTCGCGCAGGCATTGCCGAATGAGCGCGACGAGGTATTCCGAGTCGGTCAAACCGCCGATGCCCGCCGCGATATCCGGCTCCAGTATCTTGAGTATCTCGTGGCGCAGGCTGCGGCGGAAATCCGTGACAAAGCCGTTGTGGACATAGAGCCTGCCGCGGTCGCAAAAAGGCTGGCTGTTCTGCAGGCTGTTGTCAAAGCCCTCGGTGGCGCTTCGCACCATCGCAACCCACAGGTCGCGCTCCAGAGCGCTTGCCAGCCCCGCGAGGTTGCTATCGCTCCAGATCGGCATGGGGTTGCGATATGTCGCCGGCGCGCCGTCGTCTTGGTACCAACCGAAACCGAAGCCGTCGGCATTGAGTTTGGCGTAGCGGAGCTCTTTGGGCGCCCACGACTGAAGGTAGAGGCTGTGCTCGGGGGCGATGAGAAAATCCTTGAGCGGCAAGGGGTTTCCCAGATATGCTGCGAGACGACACATGGTTTGGCAAATCTGCGGAGTATGGAGTATGGGGAGTATGAAAAGAGTTATACCCGACTCGGAAGTGTGAGAACCGACTCCCGCGCAAGGGAGCGCCGGTCAGCGGATGCTATCGCAACGGCCCTTCCAAGAAGAGGCGCAGGCGCAAGCGTATATCAACCCCCAGGTGGATGGTCATCGTATAGGTTTCTGTGCTGTCTGCGGCGCCATCGTGTACTGTGAAGGTGAAACTGGCGAAGTCGGAGGCGGCGCGGGCGCCAGTCGGGGGATACCAAGTGAAAGTGCCATCCTCCAGATTGGCAGCGGTCACCGAGGCGCCGTTGGCCACTGCGGTACCGCCATTGCGCAAGGTGCCGGTGCCGGGTGCTATGGTCTCAATGATGGTGATCGCGACCAAGGCCGCGTTGTTATCATCATCCATGAACGGGAAGTCGGAGACCTTGAAGACGAAGGGCTCGGCTGAGGTTGTGGTTGTGGGCACCTTCACCGAATTGTCGGCGCTGGTAGGGGCATCGTTGACATTGGCGATGATGTTGCCTGTGGTGCAGCGTCGCTCGCTGTTGGGCGGCGTGAAGTTGTCCTCAAAGGATACGCACACCCGCACAAACTTGTCGACATGCGCCTGCAACGGCGTGAAAGTGGCGGCGGTGGCCCCGCCAATATCGGCGTAGTTGGGGGGCGCGTCATTGCCCGGAGGATCAGCCTGTTGCCATTGCCAGGCGATGGTGGAGCGGTTAATACCAGCATTTCCGTCTGCGACAGTGCCGGTGGTTGCGGTGTGGGTCACATCCTCGTTCCAGACTGTGCTACCCGCGGGTACCTCCACAGCGGGCAGACCGATGGCCTCCACCTGCGTCGTCGGCCACACCAGGTCTATGGTGATGGTGGCGGAATTGGAACTGTCACCAACATCAAGGAAAGTGCCAGCCCGCACAGTGCGCACTCTGAAATCAAAGCTAGTATAGTTGGCCATGGGTGCAGTGACATCATCGGGAAGGAGGTAGGTCAGGCCCCTGAAAGGGCCTGAAGTTGTCAGACCTGCCTTGGACACTACCGTGTTTGGGGCAAGTACCCTGCTTGATCCCGCATGCAGAGTGCCTCTGGCGGGTACAGTGGTCAGAGTTATGCGCTCCAGAGTAGCATTGCTATCTTCATCGCTAAAGAGGAAGACATCATCAAACGGGAGTATATAGTAACCACCCGTTATAGGCACAGAGATGGTGTTGGGTAGCGCAACCGGGTCATCATTGACATTGGCCACAGCGGTGGCTATCTGCAGGCATCGCTCCTCCTCATTGGGGGTGGTGGCCATATCCATGAACGACGCGCAGACCTGCAGAAACTTGCCCACCTCATCATCGCCCGGAGTGAATGCGGCATTGGTCGCGCCGGCTATGTCGGTGTAAGTGCCGCCGTTGGTGTTGGCCGCACTCCATTGCCAGCTGAGGGTGCCCAGGCCATCGGGGTCGGCTATGGTGCCCTGAGCCGCGGTGATGGCGGAGTCCTCAGTGGGGGTGTTGCCACTGGCGTAGGTGACGGCGGGTGTGCCGGTGGCCGGGCTGTTGGTCTGCGCCTGGGCCGGGTTTGCATACGGCAATGCAATCAGGGCGAGCAACATCAGCGACCACAGACTCCCGCGGATTCGTGTTGCCCACCATTGCGCGGGAGTCATATCGAAAATTTGACAGATCATATCTACGGTTTTAATAACGACATGTTTCATGCATGCACGATTAGTGCCCTACTATACCATAAAACGCGCGTCATCCGCTCATGTCTTTGTATCTTGCCGCATCCCTTGTGCGCACAGCACACGAACCCAATCGCCTTGGACCGCTCATGCCTTTGTATCCTGCCGCATCCCTTGTGCCTCCCCCTGACATTCCCTTCTCCCTGCGGGATATTCGCAATCGCCGTTTTACAACAGTTTCCGCTGTCGGGCGGACGAGTCGCATACGCAAGCCCCTATTCCGATTATGCTTGATGGCTGCTTGATACCATGACATGTCGGACACCCAGAGCAATATTGCGAGCCTCACGACCGCTTGAAGCTGTGACATGTCGGACACCCAGAGCAATATTGCGAGCCTCACGACCGCTTGAAGCTGTGACATGTCGGACACCTAGAGCAATGTTGTGTGCCTCACGACCACTTGAAGCCACGACACATCGGACACCTAGAGCAATGTTGTGTGCCTCACGACCGCTTGAAGCCACGACACATCGGACACCTAGAGCAGTATCGTGTGCCTCATGGTTGCATGAAGCCACGACACATCGGACACCCAGAGCAACATTGTGCGCCTCACGTCCGCTTGAAGTCACGACATGCCGGACACCTAGAGCAATATCGTGTGCCTCACGGTTGCTTGAAGCCACGACACATCGGACACCTAGAGCAATATTGCGAGCCTCACGGACGCTTGAAGCTGTGACATGTCAGACACCCAGAGCAACATTGTGCGCCTCACGTCCGCTTGAAGTCACGACATGCCGGACACCTAGAGCAAACATTGTGTGCCTCACGGTTGCTTGAAGCCACGACACATCGGACACCCAGAGCAACATTGTGCGCCTCACGACCACTTGAAGCCGCGACACATCGGACACCCAGAGCAAACATGTGCCTCATGGCCGCTTGAAGCCACGACACATCGGACACCTAGAACAATACCGTGTGCCTCACGGCTGCTTGATGCCACGACACATCGGACACCTAGAGCAGTATCGTGTGCCTCATGGTTGCATGAAGCCACGACACATCGGATACCTAGAGCAAACATGTGCCTCACGACTGCTTGAAGCCACGACACATCGGACACCCAGAGCAAATGCTGTATGCCTCACGACCACTTGATGCCACGACACATCGGACACCTAGAGCAAACATGTGCCTCACGGCTACTTGATGCTTCGGTTCGCAGTGTGCTCCCTTCGTGGTGGTGTCAAACCATAACAGAATTCATGACAACTCGTGTTGATGTCGGCAAACCAAAATGTTTCCGGCATCATTCAGAAAAAATCACGCCGTGAATCGGCGCTATTAGACCGTTCGTCAGGCAATCAATGCCGCCTGTCTATGGGTTGATCGCGGTCGCCGAATGAGCGCTATTATCCGGCACGAAGGTTATTGACCATAACCTCTTAATTAGTATTATTATTACAACCCGGAGGGAATAATCATGAAGAAACCAAAAAATTTAAAAGCGGAAGATGCGGCGGTTGCTGCTTATGGCTCCGTCGAGAACTTGACCGACGCAGGCTTTGACAAGGAGAAAGCGCGCGCGATTGCCAGCGATCTATCCGCACTGTTGCGCAGACACCTGAGCGCTCTGGCAACGAAAAGCGAATTTGCCGAGTTTGAATCAGCGATTAGAGAAAAAATTGCCGAGTTTGAATCGGCGATTAGAGAAAAAATTGCCGAGTCTGAATCAGAGATTGGAGAAAAGTTTGCCGAGTTTAAATCAGAGATTGTAGAAAGACTTGCCGAGTTTGAATCAGCAATCAGAGAGGAACTTGCCCAGCATAGGTCGGAAATCAAAAAAGAAACAGATGAGTTGAAAGCAACAGTAACTAAGTTGCAAGTAACAGTAGCTGAGTTGAAAGTAATGATAGCCGAGTCCGGGGCAAAAACCCAAAAACAAATAGATGAGTTGAGAGTGCTGATAGCCGAGTCTGGGGCAAAAACACAAAAACAAATAGATGAGTCCGGGGCAAAAACCCAAAAACAAATAGATGAGTTGAGAGTGCTGATAGCCGAGTCTGGGGCAAAAACACAAAAACAAATAGATGAGTTGAGAGTACTGATAGCCGAGTCCGGGGCAAAAACCCAAAAACAAATAGATGAGTCCGGGGCAAAAACACAAAAACAAATAGATGAGTTGAGAGTAATGATATCTGAGCACACAGCAAAAATCACAACTCTGTTCGTGATAGTCTCCCTTGGGTTAGCGGCTCTTGTTATTGCGGCGCTAACTATATAGTCTCCCTTGGGTTAGCGGCTCTTGTTATTGCGGCGCTAACTATATAGTCTCCCTTGGGTTAGCGGCTCTTGTTATTGCGGCGCTAACTATATAGTCTCCCTTGGGTTAGCGGCTCTTGTTATTGCGATGCTATCTATATTTATTGCACTCTCCGCTTAGGCCTGTGCCGTATCTTGTTCGCGCCGACAGAGAGGGGGCATGTTTCACAGACAGCGCTCCCTCTCCGGCGTAGCGCAACTGCGCCGACTCTCCCTCGCGGGGAGCGCTCGCGCTATCGCAACGGGCATTCAAGGAAGAGGCGCAGCCGCAACTGTGCGGCGGATTTCAAGGTCTGCGTTCCCCGTCCATCCACGACAGATCCCGGGATATGACAAGTTCGGTCATGGTTGCGTGGCGGGTGTTTTTCATCGCCACGGGTCGGGATTCAAAGCCGTATTTGTCGACCAGTTGCCGCACCTCATCGGCATTGTTGTAGGTCATCACGAAGTCGCCGGGCAATTCGGCGCAGAGCGCGAACAGCCTGTCATGGTCCAAGCTGTGGTGCGTATACAGGCGGCTACCGGCGTTTTTGCCGCCGACGGTGTATGGCGGGTCTGTGAAGAATGCCGCATCGCCATCGCCCATATGGCGGCGGATGCAGGCCATGGCATCGCCATGCTCAAAGCGCAGGCAATGGCGCGCGCGGTCTATGGCGCACAGCCTTTTGGCCAGAGTCTGCGGATACCATCCGGACATCAGCCCTCTGCCGCCTTCGCCGGTTTTTATCAGCCCGGAGCCACCGGCCAATATGCCGCCGCGCAGGGTGCGATTGCGCACTATGGTCTGGAAGGCGCGTTCCCTGACGGAGCCGGGTTGTGCGGATATGACTGCGGTGACCGCATCTCTGGACATCTCAAATGACAGTATGCGCCGGGCCAGCCATTCGGCATCGCCCGCCATCAGCGTCTGCCAGACCGCCGCTACCGCATCGTCCAGCTCCACCATCAGGGCGCGCCCGGTCAGGCCCTCAAACACCGCTGTCAGCGAGATGATGCCGCCCCCGGCAAAAGGTTCCACCAGCAATGCCGGCCGCGCCCGACGACCGCCCAGCCATTGCCGCAAGCGCGGCACAAACCAGGTCTTGCCGCCCGCATAGCGAAAGGGGCTGCGATGCGGCACAGATGCCACATTCACAGGATTGGCAGATACGGAATCCGCATGCGCACCGGCAAAAAGGGCGACTTGTTGCATAGTTAATTGCCTCCCAGAGGGGAATCCATGCGCTTGTTCACAGGTTCGGCTTCCAACTTCTCGTCCGCTTTGGCTTGCAAGGTATCAACAAACACATCCATTTTGCCCACTTTTGGCCGGGTTATGCCACGCAGAGCGGCATCAAATTTTGTATACAGAATCATAAAGCGCGAGCCATCCGCAATGTCTTGGGTATCCGGTCTCGCCCCTGTATCCCTTGTATGCCCCCCGACATTCCCTTTCCGCCGGCGGGACATTCGCAATCGCCGTTTTACAACGGTTTCCGTTGTCGGCGGGCGGGGCGCGTACGCATGCCCCTCTTCCGATTATGTATCCGCGACCCTATCATGCTAATATAGAGGGCATATCATCCGACAGAAACCCTTCTCTCATGACAGACAGCACTCAGCCGTCGCTTCATACGTTGCAGAATATCGATGCGGAAGCTTGCGCGCCTTCTTTGCGCGACGATGTGTTGCAAGGGCTTTTCGCCGATCAAAAAACGTTGCCGTCAAAATACTTCTATGACGAGAAGGGTATGCGGATATTCGCGCGGATTTGTCAGTCGGACGAATACTATCTGACCCGCGCCGAGAACCGAATGTTGAAGGAGAAGGCCGCGGCGATCATCGCTTCCGCACAACCTCAGAATATCATTGAGTTGGGCAGCGGCTCATCGGACAAGATACGCTTTTTTCTGGACGCTTGCGGTCGGCGCAACATACGCTGCAAGTATTGGCCGTTGGATGTGTGTTCGGAAGCGCTGGCGACGATGACCGGCATCTTGGCGGCGGAGTACCCGTGGTTGCGTATCAACGCTTTGGTCGGAGATTACGGCAATGGCTTGGAGGCCGTCGGCCTGCCGCAAAACGAGCGCAATCTGGCGCTGTTTATGGGCAGTACGATCGGCAATCTGACCCATCCTCAGGCGGTTTCCTTTTTGCGCCGGATTCGGCTCTTGGTCGGCGCGCAAGGGCGGTTGTTGGTCGGCATGGATCGGGTGAAAGATGTCGCGACGCTGACCGCCGCGTATAACGACGCGCAGGGTTTGACCGCGCAATTCAACATGAACATTCTTGAAGTGCTGAATGGTCGCATGGGGGCGAACTTTGAAGCGGACAAGTTTGAGCACCGCGCGGTGTATAACGAATCGCAAAGCCGGATAGAGATGCACCTTGTTTCAAAGGAAGAGCAGAGCGTGTATTTTGAAAGTTTGGACAAGCGCCTCGCTCTGCGGCGGGACGAAACGATTCGCACCGAGATCAGTCGCAAATTTTGCGATGACGAAATTGAATCGTTGCTGAGCGAAAGCGGATTTGCGTTTGAGCGACACTATGTGTCCGATAACGGTTATTTTTCTTTGGCGCTGGCCAAGAATGCGGGGGAGGAGGCTTGAGATGGCCGAAGTGCTTGTCGTCGATGATGATCCGTCCATATGCGATATGCTTTGCTTCTTGTTGGGCAGCGAAGGGTATCGGGTGCGCAAGGCGTATGACGCTCGCGAGGCGTTGCGGCGCGTCGGAGAAAAGGTTCCGGATCTCGTGCTGGTCGATTGGATGATGCCCGGCATGAACGGGGTTGAGTTGATTCGCTGTTTGCGCTCCGAGCCGACCACACGGCGGTTGCCGATCATCATGCTCACCGCCAAAGACAGCGAGAGCGACAAAGTCGAAGGGCTGGTCGTCGGCGCCGATGACTATATCCTGAAGCCGTTTTCCAATCGCGAACTGTGCGCGCGTGTCAAAGCCCTTTTGCGCCGCGCCAAGCCGCACAAGACGCAAGAGAAAGTCGTCTGCAAAGACATGACCCTGGACCCGCAGTTGCATAGCGTCAATATCAACGGGGAGGATATTGTCATCCCGGCGACAGAGTTTCGTTTGTTGCACTTCTTGACCGCCCACGAAGGCCTGGTATTTTCCCGCCGCCAGTTGTTGGACGGCGTTTGGGGCACGGAGAGATTTGTCGAGGATCGCACGGTCGATGTGCAGGTCGGCAGGTTGCGCAAAACATTGGCGCAGAACGGCAAGCGGCATATCGCCCAAAAGGTTCGGACTATCAGGGGCATCGGTTACAGTTATCGCGGCGATGGCGCTTGAAGCAACGATGCCTCTTGCCAATCGGCTATGATGTTTGCCACCGCTTTGTTATGAAAATTCTCTCGCATTTGCGGCAGCGGTTTGCATTGCCGTCGGAAGATGTTCCCGCCTCCGGCGGGCGGGATGCGGCGGCGCTTGATCGCGAGCTGTTATTGGTTGCCGGTCTTGAATCGGCGGGCGACGGTTGCGGCCTGATTCTGGTCAAAGACAAGGGCAACATCGTCTGGTTTAATGAGCCGAGTCGCCGCTGGTTTGCTTTGTCCCGGGCGCGGGATATAGGCGAGAACATTACCCATCTGATTCGCAACCCGACATTCTTGGAACGCTTTAAGCAAGGAAACTTTGGCGAGATGATGATATTCAGAGAGATTAACCCCGGTCTGAGCGCGGGCATCAGCATCTTGCCGTGGAGCGCCGATTACCGGTTGATCATCGTCCATGATTTTTCTCAGCGGCAGAGGCTTGAGGACTCCGGTCGCGAGATCATGGCGAATCTGTCGCACGAGTTGCGTTCTCCGTTGACGGTGATCAAGGGCTATCTCGATACCCTGAGTACGATCTATGACAGCGGCAAAGACAAGGATATTTCCGCCGCGCTCCGCAACATGCTCAAGCAGTGCGTGCGGATGCAGCAGTTGGTCGAGGATACCTTGTTGCTCGGACGCTTGGAAACGAGCGAGGTGCGCGCGGATGAACTTGAGACGGTGGACATTCCGCTGCTTGTCGACGGCCTGACCGGCGACTTGCAAGAAGTGTGGCCGGGGCGGGAGATTGAGATCAGCGGCGAGAGGCATAGCATGAATTGCATCCGCGCCGACATATACAGCGTGCTGAGCAATCTGCTGAGCAACGCGCTCAACTATTCTGGCGCCGACAGCACGGTGCGATTGGAGTGGCACACACGGGACGACGGTTTTTATTTTGCTGTGACGGATCGGGGAATCGGGATTGAGGCGACACATATCCCGTACCTGAGCGAGAGGTTTTACCGCGTGGACAAAGCGCGGTCAAACGCTACCGGCGGCGTCGGTCTGGGCTTGGCAATCGTCGCCCGCACCCTCGACCGTTACGGCGCTCGGCTCAGAATCGACAGCGAATACGGCGTCGGCAGCACCTTCTCGTGCATCTTTCCGCGCGAGCATATCGTCCGCTGACGGCGCATAGAATCGCCGGCGGCGTCGGTTTGCGCTTGGCAATCGTCGCCCGCACCCTCGACCGCTACGGCGCTCGGCTCAGAATCGACAGCGAATACGGCGTCGGCAGCACCTTCTCGCGCATCTTTCCGCGCGAGCATATCGTCCGCTGACGGCGCATAGAATCGCCGGCGGCGTCGGTTTGGGCTTGGCAATCGTCGCCCGCACCCTCGACCGTTACGGCGCTCGGCTCAGAATCGACAGCGAATACGGCGTCGGCAGCGCCTTCTCGCGCATCTTTCCGCGCGAGCATATCGTCCGCTGACGGCGCATAGAATCGCCGGCGGCGTCGGTCTGGGCTTGGCAATCGTCGCCCGAACCCTCGACCGCTACGGCGCTCGGCTCAGAATTGACAGCGAATACGGCGTCGGCAGCGCCTTCTCGCGCATCTTTCCGCGCGAGCATATCGTCCGCTGACGGCGCATAGAATCGCCGGCGGCGTCGGTCTGGGCTTGGCAATCGTCGCCCGAACCCTCGACCGTTACGGCGCTCGGCTCAGAATCGACAGCGAATACGGCGTCGGCAACACCTTCTCGCGCATCTTTCCGCGCGAGCATATCGTCCGCTGACGGCGCATAGAATCGCCGGCGGCGTCGCTTCAGCCAAATCTCCCGGTGATGTAGTCTTCGGTCAACTTGTGCTTGGGATTGGTAAATAGGTTCTGGGTATAGCCGACCTCGACCAAATAACCCAGGTGGAAGTAAGCCGTGCGCTGGGAGACCCGGGCGGCTTGTTGCATGGAGTGGGTGACGATGACGATCGCATAGTTTCTTCTCAACTCGTCTATCAATTCTTCTATCCGCGCCGTTGCAATCGGGTCCAGCGCGGAACAGGGTTCGTCCATCAAAATCACTTCGGGGTTGATGGCGATGGCCCGGGCGATGCACAGGCGTTGTTGCTGCCCGCCGGACAGACTGAGGCCCGAGTCGTTTATATTGTCTTTGACTTCTTCCCACAGTCCGGCTTTTTGCAAACTGGTTTCCACAATCCCGTCCAACTCGGAGCGCGAATCTGTCAAGCCGTGGATGCGCACGCCGTAGGCGACATTGTCGTAGATCGATTTCGGGAAAGGGGTCGGCTTCTGGAACACCATGCCGACGCGGGCGCGCAACTCGACGATGTCGATCTCCTTGCTGTTGATGTCTTTGCCATCCAGAGTGATTCGGCCGCTTACCTTGCAGTCGTGAATGGTGTCGTTCATGCGGTTGAAGCAACGCAGGAAAGTGGATTTGCCGCAGCCGGAAGGTCCGATCATGGCCAGCACCTCATGGTTTTTTATCTTGATGCTGACGTCTTTGATGGCGTGTTTCTTGCCGTAGCGAACATGGATGCGCTCCGCTGTCATATACGGGTTGCCGACTTCGGTGGAGTCTATGGTGCGGAAGTTTTCCAAATTGGTTTGCAGTGTCATGGCGTCGGGTTTGAGCAGGAAATGTCGAATTACAGTTTGCGTTCAAAGCGGTTGCGGAGTATGACGGCGCTCAGGTTCATGACGATGAGAAAGGTCAGCAGCACCAGTATCGCGCCCGCCGTACGTTCGGCAAAAGCGCGTTCCGGGCTGTCCGCCCACAGGTATATCTGCACCGGCAAGGCGGTTGCCGGATCGGTAATGCCCTGCGGCGCATCGACGATAAACGCCACCATCCCGATCATCAGCAGGGGCGCCGTTTCCCCCAGCGCCTGTGCCATGCCGATCACGCTGCTGGTCAGTATGCCGGGCATGCCGAGGGGCAATACGTGATGAAAGACCGCTTGGGTCTTTGATGCGCCGAGGCTGAGCGCGGCTTCGCGAATGGAGTCGGGCACCATTTTTAATGCGGCGCGACCGGCAATGATGATGGTCGGCAACGTCATCAAAGACAGTACGATGCCGCCGACTAACGGGGTCGAGCGCGGCAAGCCGGCAAAATTCAACAGCGCCGCCAGCCCCAGCAAGCCGAAGATGATGGAGGGCACCGCCGCCAGGTTGTTGATACTGATCTCTATGATGTCTGTCAGCCAATTTTGCGGCGCAAACTCTTCCAAGTATATGACGGTCGCAATGCCAATCGGAAATGCCAACACAAACGCGATGATGAGCGCATACAAAGAGCCCTTGAGCGCAACCAGTATTCCGGCTTGCTCGGCTTCTCTGGAATCGCCGCTGGTGAAAAAGGTTTTGTTGAAGCGCTTTCCCAGCCGCTCCTGCGCCTCAAGGGTTTGCAGCAGGGCAATCTGATCGTCTTTGAGCCGGCGGTCGTCTTCGGGCAGCGTCAAGTCTATATGCCCCTTTGCGTATAAGTCGACTTCGTCATCGGCGATAGCCTTAAACGCAATGGTGCGGCCGATCAATTCGGGGTCTGCTTTGACCATCGCGGCCAACTCATATTCCGCGCCGTTGCTGACCAGCGAGTACAGCGTTCTTTTCTGCCGCCGTGTGTTTGTGTTCGGGAAAATATCATGCAACGACGCGCGTATCATCTTTTGATAATTGGCATTCGCGATCGCTTCTTGCGCTGTGTCGCCTGTCGCAAATTCTTCTTCCGCCAACTCAACGTCCAGTTTGACATAGGTCTGGACGAATGTGCCTTTGCCCATGTCTATCAGCGTCGCAAAGAAGACCAGCAGAAAGAGCAGCCCGATGAGAACCGAAGCGCCCGAGACGATTCTCAATCCGGTCTCAATGTAATAACGCCGCTTCAGCGAAGCGCGAATCTTCTTTTGTTGCGGTATCAGCTCACTCATATTTTTCGCGATAGTGTCGCACGGTTACCAGCGCGGTAATATTCAACAGCAGGGTGGAAACAAACAGAGTTAATCCGAGCGCGAAGGAGGCCAAAGTCTTGGCGCTGTCAAATTCGTGGTCGCCGACTAACAGCGTGGTAATCTGCACGGTTACGGTCGTCATCGCATCGAGCGGATTGCCGCTTAGTTTCGCCATCAGGCCGGCGGCCATGACGACGATCATCGTTTCTCCGATGGCGCGCGAGATCGCCAGCAGAAAACTGCCGATGATGCCGGGCAGGGCCGCGGGCAGGATCACTTTTATGATCGTTTCCGACCGGGTAGCCCCCATTGCATAGGAACTGTCGCGCAGACTGTTCGGCACGGCGGCGATGACATCATCGGACAACGAGCAGATGAAAGGGATCAACATGATTCCCATTACCAATCCCGCCGCCAGCGCGCTTTCCGACGAGGCTTCCAGACCGAGGGCAAACGCCGCATCTCTGATCCGGGGGGCGACCCATAGCGCCGCAAAAAAGCCGTACACGACGGTCGGTATGCCGGCCAGAATTTCCAGCGCCGGTTTTGCGATGGCTCTGATTTTTGCCGGCGCGTATTCGCCCAAAAAGATTGCCGATAAGAATCCGATCGGGGAGGCGACCATCATCGCGATGAAAGAAATCATCATCGTGCCGGCAAATAACGGCACGAACCCGAAGGCTCCGGAACCGCCGACCTGATCTTCTCTGATGGCCGTTTGCGGGTTCCAGCGCAGACCGAACAGAAACTCTTGCAGCGGATACAACTTAAAGAAGCGCATGCTTTCAAACAACACCGACAGCACGATTCCGAGCGTGGTCAGAATGGCGACGACGGAGCAAATAATCAGCGCGCAATGAATCAATTTCTCAATGCTTTTGCGGGCGTTGTGCCGCGGCCGCAAATGGCGCCAGGCAAAGGCAAAACCGAGCAAGGCAACGGCGCTCGCAATCCAGACGCAAGCAAACTGTCCGCCGAAGATCGCGCTCGGCAAGCGCGCGTCAAGTCCGGCCACAACGAACAGACTCAGCGCCGCCGGCAGTCCCGTCCACAGTGCGACATACCAAGCCGAGTAGGAGGCATTGGCATGGCGCGCGCGCTTGCCGGCGGCGGGGCGTGTCACTTTTTTTGCTCCGGCAACGTATGCGATGCTGCTGATAATGGCGATGACTGTTAGTGTGAGTTCCAGCATGTTCGTTCGGTTTCTAAAGTTTGTTCGGCGCCGCAGCGGATGATTCGCCCGCGCATCGTGTTGCCGAAAATCATGGCATGGATTATGCCGTCCCCTCCTATTAAGAGGCTATCAGACTATGCCATAAACATGACAGTTTTATTACATACGGGTTGCTTCACAAAAGTACCGGCATATCAATATGATAGGTCGGCCTTGGCCGACAGCGGAACCCGGGCGGATGCGATTTGAAGCCCGTATGCCAGAGGGCCTCGTCACAGAGACGGGCACAGCGTCGCAGGAGATATTGACGGGGCTATGCGATTGTGGCCGACTGTCTGTTAAGGGCAAGCCCCCATCTGTGCGAAGGCGCGGGGCGATCTACCCGTTTGGCGACAGGGAACATTCTTCTGCCGCTCACCCGCCGCCGTTGCGTCTGTGTTTCCCGCTACCGCAACGGGCCTTCCAGGAAGAGGCGCAGGCGCAGATTGATCGCGTCCCCGATTATCCGGACGCCGTCGGAGCACAACGGCCCCTCGTTGCCGGGAGTGGTATGCCTGTCCATAAAGCTGATGCAGACCCTGATGTACATCCACGCCTGATCATCCGCGGGGACAAATATTCTGTTGGTCGCGCCGCTGATGTCGGCATATGCGCCGGTGCGGGCGGGGGATTGTTGCCATTGCCAACTCTGGGTGAGAATGTTGATGATATTGAGGTCAACAACATCGGAACTATCGTCCGTCAGTTGCTGACCTCTGTCGTATGTTCTCCGGGGAGGCGAGCCCGGGGCGATTATCGTGGGCGCGCCGGTGGCTTTTTGTTGCTGGGATGCGCGAAGATGGATGGTGGCCGTGGCGGTACGGGATTCATCGCCGCCGGCAGTGATGCTGTATGTAAAGGCGGTGTAGTTCAATTGCGCGCTCTGGCTCGGTTGCGGGTAGTAGGTGATGGTGTTGATACTGCCTTCTGCCACATTCTGGCCTGCGGTGGCGGCGGAGTTGCCTACCCGCATGGTGCCAAGGAGCGGCAGGCTCTTTATCGTGATGTGGTCCAAGGGATCGGAATCTGCGTCAAGAAAAGGGAAGTCGCTTTTCACGAAGCTGTCCGGGCTGGCGGCGGTGGCGTTGTGCGGCACCCATATTGCGGTGTCCCTGGCCGCCGGTCCGGCCTGTGCGACTGGCGCGGTCGGGTCTGCGGTGTTGTGCGGTTGGTCGCTATGTGCCTGACCGCAGACGGCAATCAGGACGAGCAACCAGAGGGCGCGACCATCGCTGTTGCCCGTCGGTTGCGTCAAGGGAGTAAACATGATTCGGTATCCTTATGAAGTTTATGCGCAAGATATTATACAAAGTATTCGCACAGCTGCGCATTCGCCCGCGGTGATGTCCGCATTCCCTCACGCGTACGAAGGGAGTGTGCGGGCGCGAATGACAGACTGCCATCCGTCGGCAAACACAAGCGGCGGCGGGTGCGCATCAGAAAACGCTCCCCGCGCCAGGCGGGCAGGCCGCGCCCGCGCCTCCGCATGGATGCGGGACTTGTCCTGACAGCCGGTCGGCCCGCCGTATACGCCCCTGCGCTATGTGTTGGCCGCATATCTTTGTACAATACTCCTTCGCTGATTCCTGCTTACCTCTATTTGGAGTACCTCTTATGACAGAACCTAAACGCCCCATAAAAGTCGCAATAACCGGCGCGACCGGAAATATCGGCTATTCGCTGCTCTTTAGAATCGCTTCGGGAGAAATGCTGGGCGCCGACCAGCCGATCATGTTGACGCTGATCGACAGGAACGCGGTATGCAAACCTCTGCAAGCGGCGATGATGGAGCTTGAAGATTGCGCCTGCCCGCTGCTTGTAAGTTGCGACACAACGGCTGATCTCAGTCAGGGGTTTCGCGATGCCGACATTGTGATTCTTCTCGGCGCCAAGCCGCGCTCGGCCGGCATGGAACGCAAGGACTTGCTGAGAGTGAACGGCGAGGTGTTCAAAACGCAGGGGCAAGTATTAAACGATGTCGCGGCGCGCGATGTAAAAGTCCTGATAGTCGGCAACCCGGCAAACACCAACGCTCTGATCGCATTGTCAAACGCGCCCGATCTCAGCCCCAAGCAATTCAGTTGCCTGACCCGGCTGGATCACAATCGGGCGGTCGCCTTGCTTGCAAAGACGCTCGGGCGACCGGTCTCTGAGATTCGCAAGATGATTATCTGGGGGAATCATTCCTCTACCCAGTTTCCCGATTTGTTACACAGCGAGACGGACGCCGGCAAGGTTGCGGTCGATAAGAACTGGTTTGAAGGGGAATTTATTTCTGCCGTGCAGAAGCGCGGCGGCCAAGTGATTGAGATGCGCGGTCTGTCTTCGGCGGCATCGGCCGCTTCCGCCGCGATCGATCACATCAGAGATTGGCGCGAGGGCACGCCGCCCGACGATTGGACGAGCATGGGTGTGTTGTCCGACGGCAGTTATGGGGCGACAGCCGATTTGATGTTTTCTTATCCGGTTACGATTGAGAACGGCGATTGGAATATCGTAGCGGGCATAGAACTCGGCGAATTTGAAAAGCGGCTGATTCGCAAAACCGATGCCGAACTGCGCGAGGAGCGCGACGCCGTGGCGGACTTGCTCGGCAAAGCGCTCGCTTAGCGGCCTAGCCGAAGTATTTGAGCGCTCGGCTCAAAGCGGAGTTGGCGGCCCATTTCTCGGCTAATGCGGAGTGTCTGCGCGGCATCGGCGGCAGAAACCTTTGCGCCGGCGCGGGACGACCTGTCCGGATTGCGGCGGGCCACGGCGGCAATACTTCCATCTGCCCGGCATCGTGGTAGGCGCGCACCTTGAGTTGTAGCAGCGGCAACGGCTTTCGCATCTTCGCGTCTTGAAAAGCGCAGACGAAATCAAAGGTCTCGGTATACGGGGTCTTTTGCGGTGCGCGCAGCCACAGGCGGTAATGGTCTTTTTGTGCCGAGGCCGTCTTCGCGCCGGCGTCTGTTTCCATAGCCTGGAACAAGATGTAGTTTGCCTGATACAGATGCATCAGATAGCGGAAGTACCGCGTCGCCGAAAGCGCCGGTTTAGGGGCGGCGTATAAGATGTTCTTGTGCATGTCTCTGTTTCACCGATGACGCATTGCATGACGGTCGCGGTATTGCAACGCAAAACTGCGCAACACCCTGAAGGCATCGGCATCGATCGCGTCCGCAAAGATATGTATCCGTTCTTCGCCTCTGTTTTCCACTTGTAAGCGCATTGCAAGATAATAGCAAATAATCCGTTCAAACTTTAATATTTCGGCCGAGCGCGCCCGCCCGCGCAAGTCCCGTATTGTAACTTTTTGCTCCGGATCTATTTGTAACCGCCGAATACACAAACTGTTACGGCGCTTTTGTCGGCGGGCAAAGGCAAAGAGCAATACGATTGCGAGCAAGCCGATTTTAGTCGCAACCGGGAAATGGGCTATGAATATTGCCGCCGTGCCCGCCGCATAGAGCGAGGCGACCAGCGCTTGCCCGACGGCGGAGGGGGCGAGATCAACGGCGATAGTTTGTGCGGATGATGTCGGCAATATCGCGAATCTCCGGATCGGCGCTGCGGTGACCGTAGATCAGAATATCTTGCAGGTCGGGGTCGCTCATTTGCAACAGCCGCAGAAACGTGTCTTTCTGTTCCTGCGGCGCATCATCATAGAGGCGGTTCAGATAATACGACGCCATCTGATCGAGCTCTTTGGCGCCGCGCCGGCACATCCAGACCAGTTGTTTCTTATCCGGGTTCATCCGACTCGGCTAGTCCTGCGCGCGCGCCCAAGCGCTACAGGCTGCGCGCGACCAGCAGCTTTTTGATCTGCGCGATGGCCTTGGCCGGATTGAGATTTTTGGGGCAGGTATCGGCGCAATTCATGATGGTATGACAGCGGTAGAGCTTAAACGGGTCTTCCAGCGCGTCCAGCCGCTCGCCGGTCGCCTCATCGCGGCTGTCGGCAATCCAACGATACGCTTGCAGCAGGGTGGCGGGGCCGAGATAGCGGTCGCTGTTCCACCAATAACTCGGGCAACTCGCGGAACAACACGCGCATAAGATGCATTCTTCAAGGCCTTTGATCTGTTCGCGGCTCTCGGGCGATTGCAATCTCTCGCGGTCGGCGAGCGGGGTCTGTGTTTGCAGCCAAGGTTTGATCGACGCATATTGCGCGTAGAAATGGGTCAGGTCGGTGACGAGGTCTTTTATCACCGACATATGCGGCAGCGGAAAGACTTTGACCGCGCCCTTGATATCTGCGATCGCTTTGGTGCAGGCCAGCGTGTTGCGCCCGTCGATGTTCATGGAGCACGAGCCGCAGATACCTTCGCGGCACGAGCGTCGGAAAGTCAATGTCGGATCAATCTCATCCTTCGCCTTTATCAGCGCGTCCAACACCATCGGGCCGCAATCATCAAGATGCAGCTCGTACGTATCGGTGCGCGGGTTTTTCCCCGAGTCGGGATCGTAGCGATAGACGACGAACGTCTTCTTATCGCCTTCGCCGTCGGCGGCAAAGTGTTTGCCTTTCTTTACGATCGAGTTTGCCGGCAGGGTGAATTGCGCCAATGTCGTCTCTCCTTATAATCAACAAATAATCATTTAATAAACTCTCGCCTGAGGAGCGATTGTATCAACCTCGTCGGTCAAGGTCTGTAAGCGTACCGGGCGAAACCCTATTTCCGCATCCGCCCCGGGGGTTTGGGTGTCCAGACGGGTCAGCGAATGTTTCATCCAATTCTCATCGTCGCGCTGCGGGAAATCATCGCGCGCATGGGCGCCGCGGCTCTCCTGCCGCCGCAAGGCCGCGGCCACGGTGCAGACGGCTTGCGCGAGCAGGTTATCGAGTTCGAGTGTTTCGACCAAATCGGTATTCCATATCATAGAGCGGTCTTTGACCGAGATGTCGGCAAACTTTTGTCGCAGCGCGCGCAACTTCTCAAGACCTTGCGCAAGACTCTCGCCGGTGCGAAAGACCGCGGCATATTTTTGCATGACCTTTTGCATTTCAACCCGCACCGCCGCCGTCGGGTATTCGCCGTCGGCGTGACGCAGCTTATCAAAGCGCGCCAGACAAAAATCCAACCGCTCTTTGCGGCAGGGGCGCGCCTGTGTCTTGTCTTGTTTGATCAGGGTCACGGCGCGTTGCGCCGCCGCGCGTCCGAATACGATCAGGTCGAGCAAGGAGTTGGAGCCGAGGCGGTTTGCCCCGTGTACCGATACGCAAGCCGCTTCGCCGATGGCCATCAGGCCCGGCACAACGTGATTCGGATCATCGCCTTTCGGCACGACAACCTGTCCGCGATAGTCGGTCGGGATGCCCCCCATGTTGTAGTGCACCGTCGGCAGAACCGGTATCGGTTCTTTGCTTACATCCACGCCGGCAAAAATGCGCGCCGACTCGGCGATGCCGGGCAGGCGTTCGTCGATGACGTCTTTGCCGAGGTGCTCAAGGTGCAAATGGATATGATCTTTCTCGGGCCCGACCCCGCGCCCTTCGTTGATCTCTATCGTCATGGAGCGGCTGACCACATCGCGCGAAGCGAGGTCCTTGGCGTTCGGCGCATAGCGCTCCATAAAGCGTTCGCCATCGGCGTTGGTCAGGTAACCGCCTTCGCCTCGCGCGCCTTCGGTAATCAGGCAACCCGACCCGTAGATGCCGGAAGGGTGGAACTGAACGAATTCCATGTCCTGCAACGGCAAGCCCGCGCGGATAGCCATCGCGTTGCCGTCGCCGGTGCAGGTATGCGCCGATGTGCACGAGAAATAAGCGCGGCCATAGCCGCCCGTTGCGAGTATCGTGAGGGCCGCTTTGAAGACATGCAGTTTGCCGGTCGCCAATTCCCACGCCAGCGCGCCGCAACACCCGCCGTCATCGTCGGTCAGCAAATCCAACGCAAAGTATTCAATGAAGAACTGCGCGTTGTGTTTGAGCGATTGTTGATACAAGGTGTGGAGAATGGAATGCCCGGTGCGATCGGCCGCGGCGCAAGTCCGCTGGGCGATGCCTTTGCCGAAGTCGGTGGTCATGCCGCCGAAGGGGCGCTGATAGATGCGGCCGCTTTCGGTTCTTGAGAACGGCACCCCGTAGTGCTCCAGTTCTATCACCGATGCCGGCGCTTCTTTGCACATATACTCAATCGAGTCCTGATCGCCGAGCCAGTCCGAACCTTTGACCGTGTCGTACATATGCCAGCGCCAGTCGTCCCGTCCCATGTTGCCAAGCGCCGCGCTGATGCCGCCTTGCGCCGCCACCGTGTGGCTGCGGGTCGGAAATACTTTTGTCAGGCAAGCGGTTTTCAGACCTTCGCTTGCCATCCCGAAAGTCGCCCGCAAGCCGGCTCCGCCGGCTCCGACAACGACGACATCGCATTGATGTTCTTCAAGAGGGTAAGAATTCATAGCGCTATTTTTATAATGGCATAAAGCCCGCCGATAGCAAGCAGTATTGACCAGAAGTTTGCCGCAACAATGACCGCGACCTTAAGCGGGACAGAGCGGATATAGTCTTCTGCGATGATGCGCAACCCAAGCGCTTGATGGTAACAAACCGTGATCACAGATGCCGCGATCAAAATGGCGACCGGCGGTTGTTGCAGCCACCCCTTCAGCGCCGCATGACTCAGGCTCGGCAGCATCGCAACCGAGAAGCTGAGCCAGAGTACGAGCGGCGCCAGCGCGACAGATGTCAGTCGTTGTAACCGCCAGTGCGCCGTGCCTTCGCGCGCCGCCCCAAGGCCTTTTGCTTTGGATAGCGGGGTGTCTAATCGCGTATTCATAGCGCTATCGCAATCAGCCAGGTCGCCGCGGTGAGTACGACGGTGCCGACAAGAGTCAATATATTTGCCAGTCGTCCCGCCGCTTTTGAATACCCTATGGCGGCATCCCAAAGCAGGTGGCGGATGCCGTGACAAAAATGAAAATAGAGCGCCGCCGTCCATAACACCAGCAGGCTTTGCCCCGGCCAACCGGCGAGCGCTCCGTGTATCGCTTCATAACTTGTTCTGTCGGTCGCGGCGATGAGCAGGATAATGATCAGCGCCGATACCCCGATACTCAGAACGACCGAGGTCAGGCGATGCGTGATTGAGAAAATCGCGGTCAGCGGCAGGCGATATACCTGCAGATGCGGAGAGGTCGGGTGTTCTTGCATTCTTTCTATTGTCCGGCCAACACTTGAGTGCGACCGCTTCATATCGGTTAGTCGGAGGGTATCTTAACACAAGGCGATGCGGTTCAGGGACATCGGGCTTGTTTGCCGACTGCCGCGCTCGCCCTTGGGCTTCCCTTGCGCTTCTTTGACTCGTGCTTGCCGGGTTCCTTGCCAGCCGGATAAACCGCGTTCCTTTCAATACAACCCGACAGATTGCCATCATCCTCGCATGTCTCTCGGCAGGCGCCGAACCTCGCCGCGACCGCGTTTCTTTCATGGATCGGTTTTCCGTGCCCGCGCCTCTTCTTTGAAGGCCTGTTGCAATAGCGCGAGCGCCCCGCGGCGAAGGAGGGGAATGTCAGGGAATGCACAGGGGATGAGGCAGGATACTAAAGGGATTTGGGCATTTAGTAATCATCTGATAGACTGTCTGCTATGATTCAATACTTGATAACCATACTGCGGAGCAGCGCCCGTGGCGAGATTACTGTAGGGTTATGATTCGATACTTGACAACCATACTGCGGAGCAGCGCCCGTGGCGAGATTACTGTAGGGTTATGATTCGATACTTGACAACCATACTGCGGAGCAGCGCCCGTGGCGAGATTACTGTAGGGTTATGATTCGATACTTAACAACCACGCTGCGGAGTAGCACCCGTGGCGAGATTACTGTAGGGTTATGATTCGATACTTAACAACCACGTTGCGGAGCAGCGCCCGTGGCGAGATTACTGTAGGGTTATGATTCAATACTTAACAACCATACTGCGGAGCAGCGCCCGTGGCGAGATTACTGTAGGGTTATGATTCGATACTTAACAACCACGTTGCGGAGCGCTTGCATGATGTCAATGACACCAATCGCACAACGTTTGACTCAGGTGTTCAATATGTCTTGGCATCATACATCTTGCAATCCAACACTCGGCACAATAATGAGAAGCCGCCTTCAGGTCGCCCGCAGGATAATTACTGAATTTAAGATCACCGAGATGCTTAGTAAAATAATGAAAAAATGCCCCTCCCCCTATTTTTACGAAGGAGAAGTAATCGGAGAGGACGACACGCATGCTACTTTGTTTGTCGCTTCATGCGAATGGGGAGCAAGGGGGTGACCGGCGTTCGGCATCGCTTGTTGCTTGGCGCATTCGCTATTGCCACAACGGTTTTGGCGTACCCCGTCGCGGCACAGACAGACTACGACAGCGACGACGACGGTCTGATAGAGATTACGACACTGGAGCAGCTCGACGCAATCCGGTTTGACTTTGACGGCGACGGAGTGCCCGGCGAGAGCACACCGACATATGCGGAGGCATTTCCCGATGCTGCTGACAATATGGTCCAAATGGGTTGCCCGGGCGGAATTTGTAGCGGTTATGAGTTGATGAATGATCTGGACTTTGACGATCCGACCAGCTATGCCGCGAGCACAGCGAACACAGCCTGGACAAGCGACGCCGGGTGGCCAGCGATCGGAAACGCGACGGACAGCTTCTCAGCGACGTTTAACGGCAATGGTCATACGATTGCCAACCTGCATATCGACGATAGCACAAGGTTGCAAGGCTTGTTCGGTTACGTGAGCGGCACGGTGTCAAACATCGGCGTGACCGGGGCGGCATCGGTCTTTACCGGCGGCGGCGTGGCGGGCCTGTTGCGCGACGGCACGGTAGAGCGTTCTTATTCAACGGTGTCGGTGAACGGTGACAGTTCGGTAGGTTCGTTGCTGGGCCTCCTTGTCCCCGGCACGGTGCGACTGAGTTATGCGACCGGTGTTGTCTTCGTCTCTGCGGGTCTCGGCGGCGCCAGCGGCGGCTTGCTCGGCGCCAGCTCCGATGATGACCCCTCTGGCAGCAACAAGGCGGAGCATGTCTATGCGACCGGTTTTGTCGATAGAGACAGAGGGGGTGCCAACAACTCTGCCGGCGGTTTGCTGGGCTCTCCGGGTCTGTTAGAGTTGCAATACGCTTACACCACCGCCTTGGTTGGCGGCAGCGGAGGGCAAAGCGGCGGTTTGGCCGGCGGCAATGACGATGACTTTTCGGCGACAGCGGTGTATTGGGATACCGAGGCATCGGGCCGGGCTGTGGCGATTCCGTCGGCGGCTAAAACCGGCGTTGATGGGCGGACCGCCGCCGAGTTGCAAGCGCCGACGACCTATGCCGGCATCTACGCCAACTGGGACGAAGGCGACACCGCAGACTACTGGGACTTCGGCAACGCCTCGCAATACCCGGCATTAAAGATCGACTTTGACAACAACAGCGACGCGAGTTGGGAAGAATTCGGTTATCAGTTGCGCGAGGGCCCGCGCCTGCGCGAAGGCTTGCAACGCGTGACACAAGACAAGATTGACTTTGACCTGCGCTGGAGCGCGCCGGATACTTCGCACTGGGACAGCCCGCCGCAGATCAGTTACCGTATCTACCGTGACGGTTCGGCCTTGGAGATCGGGGCCGATGACATCGGCGAGACCCTCGATGCGAACGGCGATACTGTCTATTCCTATGCCGATGCGGGTCTGTCAGGCGACACTGTTCATATCTATCACATCGCCGCGGTCGTGGGCGGCGGCGAGCCGAGCCGCAGCGCGATCGTATTTGAAGCAGACTACGACCGCGACGACGACGGTCTGATAGAAATCAACACACTGGAACAACTCAACGCCATCCGCTGGGACCCGGACGGCGACGGAAAACCCGCGAACGCAAGCTCACGGACCTACGCGGAAGCCTTCCCCGGCATCACGGACAACACGGGTTGTCCGGACACTTGCGGCGGCTATGAGCTAATCAACGATTTGGACTTTGAAGACCCGCGCAGTTACGCCGTCGCCGACCCCTTGGACTATGACTGGATTGATAACCCCGACGATGGCAATGCGGAAGAAGGCTGGCCGCCGATTTCGGGCTTCACGGCGACTTTCAACGGCAACGGCCATGCCGTTTACAACCTGTATGTCAGCCGCAATGCAAACGACCAGGGCCTGTTCGGTTCCGTTAGCGGCACGATTACAAACATCGGCATCACCGGTTTGATCGTGTCCCCGGTTTTCTTTGCCGGCGGCTTGGCGGGCCAGTTGAACAACGGCGGCATGATAGAGAAATCTTACTCTGCGGTAGCGGTGGAAGACGGCATATGGAGCGGTTCCTTGGCGGGCATGATGAACGGCGGCGCGGCGGTGCGACTGAGCTATGCGAGCGGTGTTGTCAACGCCTCTGCGAACGCCGGCGGGTTGCTGGGCGTCACTTTGGATGCGCTTATTCCTAACACGACCACAGAGACTTTGGAGCATGTCTATGCGACCGGCTTTGTCGATGCATCCGATGCCGGCAACGCCGGCGGCTTGACCGCCACAGTAGGGGCGTTGCGACTGAAATATATCTATGCCACCGCCTTGGTGAGCGGCAGCGGGGAGGGGAGCAGCGGTTTGGGCGGCTATGACGAAGCAGGCTTCGCAGCGACGGCGGTATATTGGGATACCGAGACCTCGAACCAGAGTGTCGGGGTTGCCACACGCTCGGGGATGCCTGTGACCGGCGTTGAAGGCAAGACGACCGCCGAGTTGCAAGCGCCGACGACCTACACCGGCATCTACGCCAACTGGGACGAAGGCGACACCGCCGACTACTGGGACTTCGGCACCGCGGAACAATACCCGGCATTGAAGATTGACTTTGACAACAACGATATGGCGAGATGGCAGGAGTTCGGTTATCAATTACGCGAAGGCCCGCAAAATGTGGAAATCTCCGCCGCCAGCGCTACCGGCATAACACTGAGTTGGACTGCGCCCGATACCTCGCACTGGGACAACCCGCCGTCGGTGACTTACGCCCTCTACCGTGACGGCGCGCCCTTGAGCCTTGCCGCCGATGCCATCGCCGAGACTGCCGATGCGAACGGCGATGTTGTCTATTCCTATGCCGATTTGGGCGCATCCGCCGACACTGCGTATCGCTACCACATCGCCGCAACCGTTAACGGCGGCGAGCCGAGTCGTTCCTATGTGTTTGCCGGACGGCTGGGGGTGACGGACAGAGACGCCGCCTTAAACACAATTGCCGAGAGCGGTACGACGGGCACGGCGGTTTCGGGGTTGCGGTTGTCGGTAACAGAGATGGGCGCGGCGCCGTTTGGCGACGTGATTTGGGGTTTGGATGATCCGACCGACACCTTCGGGATCAGCGCTGCCAGCGCCGAGATCGGCTTGCTCGCGAGTGACACGCTGGATTACGCAAGCACGCGAACTTATTCCGTAGCGGTGACGGCAACGCTGGACGGAACGGAATTGCCCCCGCTGCCACTGACGATAAACGTTTTGAATGACATAGAGAATGTTCGGGTTCAGGATGACGACCCGTCGCCGAACCGGGTTCTTGAGAACACGCCGATAGACACGCCGATATCGGGCTTGTCGCTGGCGGCGTATGAAATGCCCGCTTCCGGCGGGTCTGTCGAGTTGGAACAAGCGACATGGAGCTTGGCGGATAATGCCGATTTTGACCCGTACACGGGCGGCATATTTGCGATTGATGCCGCCGCCGGCACATTAACTTTGGTCGCTGCGGCGGATTACGAAACCTCGTCGCAACATTCTGTGTGGGCGGTCGCCGCCGTAACGCATCCCATAACAGGCGATGTGTTGCGAGGAGGCGAGCGCTTTGAGGTGCGGGTTGTCAACATACCGGAGACGTTGACGATTATGGATGGCGACCCCGCCGCCAACACCATCGCCGAGAATGCGACAACCGGCACGGCGGTGACCGGTATCGCCTTGCAAGCGCACGAAGATGATCTGCCCCTGACCGGCGGCGCGGATTTCAGATGGGAGTTGACAGATACCGCTGCCGACCTGTTCGCGATTGACCCTGTTAGCGGCGAGATAACATTAGTTGCGAGTGGCATGCTGAACTACGAAGACATCGGCGCTCGCACCCATAGCGTGACGGTGCGGGCTGTGGCAGGCGCCGTGGTATCCGATGACTTGGAGCTGACGATAAGCGTTTTGAATGTGCCGGATACCTTGACGATTATTGATAGCGATATGAACGCCAATACCATCGCCGAGAATGCGGTGGCGAACATGCCGGTGACCGGCATTGTCCTGAGCGCAAGCGATGAAGCGGGCGCTACGGTGAGCGCTGTGACTTGGAGCGTAGCGAGTAGCCCGACCGATCTGTTCACGATAGATGCAGGCGGCGCTGTCAGGCTGAGTGCTTCGGACACTTTGGATTACGAGACGACAACGATGCATACGATAGAGGTGCGGGGCATGGCGGACGGCATACGGTCCGACACATTGTCCCTGACAATCGTCGTGACCGACTTTGATGAGACGATCGTCCCGCCGACCGTGACCGACGCCGACCCTGCCGCCAACACCATTGCTGAGAACAGTACGGACACGGCAGTCAGCGGGGTGGCGTTGGCGGCGATACGGGACGGCAACCAGCTAAGCGACATCACATGGATACTGACCGACGATGCCGACGGCCTGTTCGTGATTGCCACCGACACCGGCGTCATCAAAACCGCGACCGATCGCGCGCCGGATTACGAAGCGGCTGTGAGACATGCTGTGACGGCGGTCGCCATCGCCGCCGACGGCAGCATCGTCGCGCTTGATTTGCCGATAGAGGTGCGAAATGTGCCGGAGAGCCTGACGATTGCGGATAGCGATACGAACGCCAACGCCATCGCCGAGAACGCGACGACGGGCACCGAGGTAGCGGGCATCAATCTGACGGTGACCGACGAGGGTGGCGATGGGGTAAGCGGAGTGAGCTGGAGCTTGGAGAGCACCCCGACCGGTTTGTTCGGGATTGATACCGACGGTGTCATCACTTTGGCAGCGAGCGGCAGGCTGGACTACGACGCGGGTGCGCGCAACCATAGCGTAATGGTAACCGCCGCCGCCGCCGGTTATCAGTCTGCCACAGCGACATTGACAATAAACGTAACGAATGTGCTGGAGGAGCTGAAGATAGCGAACAGAAGCACGGGTACTACGATAGCGCTTGCCGAGGATGCGACAACCGGCACCGGCACCGTGGTACCGGGCATCGATCTGGAAGTGACCGACGAAGCGGATAGGGAAGTGACAGAAGGGCTGACTTGGAGTTTGGTGACGAATCCGGGCAACTTGTTCGCGATAAGCACGACCAGTGGCGAGATTACATTAGCCGGCAAATTGAATTACGAGGCGGCAACGCAACACACAGTGATGGTGCAAGCCGCCAAAGGCGAAATAAATTCCGCTCCGTTCTCGCTGACGATAAGGGTGACCGTTTCCTGCGCCGCGCCGGCGACATTGAACTCAGCGACGAATGTTTGCGAGTGCAGTGCGCCGAATGTGGGAATGGGTTCGGATTGTCAAGCGCCAAGCGTACAGGTTTGCGGGGCTTTGATGCCGCCGAAGTTTTTCAGAGAGACAGCCTGCGTTGATTTTGTTTTCTGCGACGCACCGATGGTATTAGACGCAATGACGAATACGTGCGTGCCGCCGCAGTTGCGGATTGCGGACACCGCTGAGGGCGCAAACGAGATAGCCGAGACTGCGACGACGGACACTGAGATAGCGGGTGTGACATTGGAAGCGCAATACCCCGCTGGCGTTGCGGTGAGCGGTGTGACTGTGACCTGGGGCTTGAGCGATAATGCCGACGGCTTGTTCACAATAGGCAGCGCCAGCGGTGTCATCACTTTGGCAGCGAGCGGCAGGCTGGACTACGACGCGGGTGCGCGCAACCATAGCGTAATGGTAACCGCCGCCGCCGCCGGTTATCAGTCTGCCACAGCGACATTGACAATAAACGTAACGAATGTGCTGGAGGAGCTGAAGATAGCGAACAGAAGCACGGGTACTACGATAGCGCTTGCCGAGGATGCGACAACCGGCACCGGCACCGTGGTACCGGGCATCGATCTGGAAGTGACCGACGAAGCGGATAGGGAAGTGACAGAAGGGCTGACTTGGAGTTTGGTGACGAATCCGGGCAACTTGTTCGCGATAAGCACGACCAGTGGCGAGATTACATTAGCCGGCAAATTGAATTACGAGGCGGCAACGCAACACACAGTCACGGTGCAAGCCGCCAAAGGCGAAATAAACTCCGCTCCGTTCTCGCTGACGATAAGGGTGACCGTTTCCTGCGCCGCGCCGGCGACATTGAACTCAGCGACGAATGTTTGCGAGTGCAGTGCGCCGAATGTGGGAATGGGTTCGGATTGTCAAGCGCCAAGCGTACAGGTTTGCGGGGCTTTGATGCCGCCGAAGTTTTTCAGAGAGACAGCCTGCGTTGATTTTGTTTTCTGCGACGCACCGATGGTATTAGACGCAATGACGAATACGTGCGTGCCGCCGCAGTTGCGGATTGCGGACACCGCTGAGGGCGCAAACGAGATAGCCGAGACTGCGACGACGGGCACTGAGATAGCGGGCGTGACATTGGAAGCGCAATACCCCGCTGGCGTTGCGGTGAGCGGTGTGACTGTGACCTGGGGCTTGAGCGATAATGCCGACGGCTTGTTCACAATAGGCAGCACCAGCGGTGTCATCACTTTGGCAGCGAGCGGCAGGCTGGACTACGACGCGGGTGCGCGCAACCATAGCGTAATGGTAACCGCCGCCGCCGCCGGTTATCAGTCTGCCACAGCGACATTGACAATAAACGTAACGAATGTGCTGGAGGAGCTGAAGATAGCGAACAGAAGCACGGGTACTACGATAGCGCTTGCCGAGGATGCGACAACCGGCACCGGCACCATGGTACCGGGCATCGATCTGGAAGTGACCGACGAAGCGGATAGGGAAGTGACAGAAGGGCTGACTTGGAGTTTGGTGACGAATCCGGGCAACTTGTTCGCGATAAGCACGACCAGTGGCGAGATTACATTAGCCGGCAAATTGAATTACGAGGCGGCAACGCAACACACAGTGACGGTGCAAGCCGCCAAAGGCGAAATAAATTCCGCTCCGTTCTCGCTGACGATAAGGGTGACCGTTTCCTGCGCCGCGCCGGCGACATTGAACTCAGCGACGAATGTTTGCGAGTGCAGTGCGCCGAATGTGGGAATGGGTTCGGATTGTCAAGCGCCAAGCGTACAGGTTTGCGGGGCTTTGATGCCGCCGAAGTTTTTCAGAGAGACAGCCTGCGTTGATTTTGTTTTCTGCGACGCACCGATGGTATTAGACGCAATGACGAATACGTGCGTGCCGCCGCAGTTGCGGATTGCGGACACCGCTGAGGGCGCAAACGAGATAGCCGAGACTGCGACGACGGACACTGAGATAGCGGGTGTGACATTGGAAGCGCAATACCCCGCTGGCGTTGCGGTGAGCGGTGTGACTGTGACCTGGGGCTTGAGCGATAATGCCGACGGCTTGTTCACAATAGGCAGCGCCAGCGGTGTCATCACTTTGGCAGCGAGCGGCAGGCTGGACTACGACGCGGGTGCGCGCAACCATAGCGTAATGGTAACCGCCGCCGCCGCCGGTTATCAGTCTGCCACAGCGACATTGACAATAAACGTAACGAATGTGCTGGAGGAGCTGAAGATAGCGAACAGAAGCACGGGTACTACGATAGCGCTTGCCGAGGATGCGACAACCGGCACCGGCACCGTGGTACCGGGCATCGATCTGGAAGTGACCGACGAAGCGGATAGGGAAGTGACAGAAGGGCTGACTTGGAGTTTGGTGACGAATCCGGGCAACTTGTTCGCGATAAGCACGACCAGTGGCGAGATTACATTAGCCGGCAAATTGAATTACGAGGCGGCAACGCAACACACAGTGATGGTGCAAGCCGCCAAAGGCGAAATAAATTCCGCTCCGTTCTCGCTGACGATAAACGTATTGAATGTGCTGGAGGAATTGAAGGTAGCGAACGGCGGCAGCGGCGAGATAGCGCTTGCCGAGAATGCGACAATCGACACCGTGGTACCGGGCATCGCTCTGGAAGTGACCGACGAGGACGATAACACAGTGAGCGGCGTAGAGTGGAGCTTGGCGAGCGCCCCGAGCGGTTTGTTTGCAATAGGCAGTACCAGCGGTGTCATCACTTTGGCAGCGAGCGGCAGGCTGGACTACGACGCGGGTGCGCGCAACCATAGCGTAACGGTAACCGCCGCCGCCGCCGATTATGAGCCTTCCACACTGACACTGATAATAAACGTATTGAATGTGTTGGAAGAGTTGGCGATATCCGACAGCGATGCGGCTGCCGCGATGATATCGGAGGCGGCGGTCTTTGGTTCCGCGCTAACGGGCGTGGCCTTGACAGTCTCGGCGGAAGAGGGAGGAACGATTCCGGATTTAACCTGGAGATTGTCGCGCAATCCGAACAGAGCATTTGCAATAGCCTCGACCAATGGCGCGATTACGTTGGCACGAGAGGGCGTATTGGATTTTGAGACGGCTCCGAGCATAGACATAGAGGTTATAGCGACACCGCGGAATATAAGGACCGAAGTGCCGGAGTCAAACCCATTCCCAATCACGGTGACGGTGACGAATGCCTTGGAGACATTGGAGGTTGACGATACCGCCCGCGCCGATAACAGTATCTCTGAGAACGCTGCGACAGGTACGGCGGTAGCGGGCGTTGTTCTGGAAGCAACCGACGAAGACGCCAATCTGGTGAGCGGAGTGACCTGGATCTTGAAGAGCACCCCGGCCGATCTGTTCACGATAGACAACAATCCGGGCGTAATCCGCTTGGTTGCCGGCGGCAGGTTGGATTTTGAGACCACGCCGAGCGTCGCAGTGATGGTGCAAGCCGCCAAAGGCGAAATAGAGTCCGCTCCGCTCTCGCTGACGATAGCGGTGGAGGATGCCTTGGAGAATCTGACAGTTCGCGACAGCAACGCCGACGCGAACAGGATTGCCGAAGATGCGGCGACCGGTACGCAAGTTCTGGGTATCGCACTGAGTGCAAGCGAAACCGATAATCCGGTGAGCGGCGTGAAGTGGAGCCTGAGCGATGCGAGCGGTCTGTTCGCAATAGGCGCCGATACGGGCGTAATCAGTCTGATTGCCGGCGGCAGTTTGGATTTTGCGACCACGCCGAGCGTCGCAGTGATGGTTCAAGCCGAAAAAGACGAAATCACTTCGGATCCGCTTGATCTGACAATCACGGTGCTGGATACCGATGAGAATATCCGGATTGTTGACACCGCCGGCGATGACCTCTTCGCGGCGATAGACGAAGATGCGGAGGCGGGCGATGCGCTGTCCGGTTTGGCTCTTGTCGCAAGAGACGCCGCCGCTAACGTCTTGACCGGCGTGGTTTGGAGCCTGAACGATGATGCCGACAGCCGGTTTGCGATTGCGACTGACACGGGTGTGATTACGGTGGCCGGCATGTTGGATTATGAGACGACCCCGACCCACACGGTGGTGATTCGGGCGACACACGAGGGGAATTCAAGCGACTTTGTATTGCAGGTGAATGTGGGGAATGTCTTGGAGACCTTGGCTGTGACAGACTCCGACGATGATGCCAACACGATAACGGAGAACGCGACTTCGGGCACCGCGGTGAGCGGTATCGCATTGAGAGTGACCGACGAAGGCAGCAGGCCGGTGACAGAAGGGCTGGATTGGATCTTGGCGTCCGACCCGAGCGGCTTGTTTGCGATTTCAACCGACGGCGCAATCACCGCGACCGCGCCATTGGATTATGAGACGACCCCGACGACCCACACGGTGATGGTTCAAGTCGCAAAAGGCGACATCACTTCGTCGGCGGTTGAACTGACGATAGATGTGGGGAATGTCTTGGAGCTCTTGACTGTGACCGACTCCGACGAAGATGACAACACGATAGCGGAGACGGCGACTTCGGGTACCGCGGTGGCCGGCATAGCTTTGGCAGTGACCGACGAAGGCGGCAGGCCGGTGACAGAAGGGCTGACTTGGAGCTTGGTGACGAACCCCGGCAACTTGTTCGCGATAAGCGTGAGCGGCGGCGAGATTGCCTTGGCCGGCGAAGCGGACTATGAGACGACCCCGACCCATGTGCTGAGGGTGGCGGCAGCGGCGGATGGCATAAGCGATGCGATAGAGTTAACGGTAGAGGTTCAAAACGCGCTGGAGACATTGATGATCTCCGACAGAGACGACGATGCGAACGAGATTGTCGAGAATGTGGCAACGGCCACGGCGGTGTCGGGCATAGATTTGGCGGCGCTTGACGAAGCGGGCACGGAAGTGACAGACGGACTGGTCTGGAGACTGACCGAGAATGCGGACGGCAGGTTTGCAATTGATTCGGATAGCGGCGTCATCACCGCGGGCCGGGCGTTTGATTATGAGACATCAACTCAGACGAGTTTCTCGGTAACGGTTGCGGTCACAAAAGACGGGGTGGATTCGGCCCCGCTGAGTCTGTCGATAGCCCTGAGGAATGTGTTGGAGAGCCTGACCTTGGAAGACATTAACGCGGCGGCAAACGGCATCGATGAGAATGCATTGGCGGGCGTTGCGGTGTCGGGCATTAGCTTTGTGGCAAGGGATGAAGCGGGCAATGAGGTCACCGCCGGCCTGACATGGACTCTGCCCGAAAGCGCCGGCGATTTGTTTGTGATAAGCAACCAAGGCGTGATCAGCGTAACGAAGGTAACGAGCGAGGCTCTGGATGCCGAGAATGTTGCCGACTACGCATTGCAAGCGCGGGTATCAAAAGACGGGGTGGATTCAAACATAGCGGATGTGCCCGTTGTTGTGCGGAATTTGTTGGAGGAATTGACGATAGCGAACGGCGGTAGCGGCGCGATAGCGCTTGCCGAGGATGCGACAACCGGCGCCGTGGTGCCCGGCATCGCTCTGACCGCGACCGATGAGGGCGGCAATGCGGTAAGCAGCGCGACCTGGAGCCTGACCGATGCGAGCGGTCTGTTCGCAATCAGCGCCGATACGGGCGTCATCAGTCTGATTGCCGCAAACACATTGGACTATGATATTGAGGCGTTGCGGAGTCATACGGTGAGGGCGCAAGCGAGCAAAGACGGCGTGGTTTCGGGCCCGTTTGCGCTGACGATAGATGTCACGGACGTGTTGGAGACCTTGCAAATTGTCGATAACAATCCCGCCGAGGATACGATTATTGAGAACGCGGCGAGCGGCACGGCGGTGTCGGGCATAGAGTTGGCGGCAGAAAATGAAGCGGGCGATTCGGTGCGCGATGTGCTTTGGAGTCTGACCGATAATGCGGGCGGCTTGTTTGCGATTTCAACCGCCGGCGCAATCACCGCGACCGCGCCATTGGATCATGAGACGACCCCGACCCACGCGGTCATAGTGCGAGCCGAGAAAGACGGAATAAATTCCGCTCCGTTCTTGCTGACGATAGCGGTCGGGGATGTGTTGGAGAGACTGACGGTTGCCGACGGCAACGCTGATGCGAACAGGATTGCCGAAGATGCGACGTCCGGCACGCAAGTTCTGGGCATCACACTGAGCGCAAGCGACGAAAAATCAGAGGCGGTGACCGATGTGACCTGGAGCCTGAGCGATGATGCCGGCGGTCGGTTCGCGATCAGCGCCGATACGGGCGTAATCAGTCTGATTGCCGACAGCGGTTTGAATTTTGCGACCACGCCGAGCGTCGCAGTGACGGTTCAAGCCGAAAAAGACGGCGTTCATTCGGCTGGGTTTGAGTTGCCAATCACGGTGCTGGAGGTCAATGAGAATGTTCTGATTGTTGACATCGAGGGCGATGACGCCTTTGCGACGATAGACGAGGATGCGACGACAGGCACGATGCTATCCGGCGCGCGTCTGGTCGCGCGAGATGCCGACTCTGCCGAGTTGATGACCGGCGTGACTTGGAGTCTGAGCGATGCCGCCGGCGGCCTGTTTGCGATTGCGACTGACACGGCCGTGATTACGTTGACCGGCATGTTGGATTACGAGACGACCCCGACCCACACGGTGGTGATTCGGGCGACACACGAGGGGAATTCAAGCAACTTTGTATTGCAGGTCAATGTCGGGAATGTCTTGGAGAGCCTGACTGCGACAGACTCCGACGAGGATGCCAACACGATAGCGGAGACGGCGACTACGGGTACCGCGGTGGCCGGCATAGTTTTCGCGGCGACCGACGAAGGCGGCAGGCCGGTGACAGAAGGGCTGACTTGGAGCTTGGCGGCTGATCCGAGCGGCTTGTTTGCGATTAGCACCGGCGGCGAAGTGACATTGATTGGCACGGCGGACTACGAGACGACCCCGACCCACACGGTGATGGTTCAAGTCGCAAAAGGCGGCACCACTTCGTCGGCGGTCGCACTGACGATAGATGTGACGAATATTCCGGAGACACTGACCGTAACAAATGCCGACAGCACGGGGACAGCCATGATTGCGGTCGCGGAGAACGCAATCATAGGCACCAGGGTGCCGGGCATCCGGCTTATCGTGACCGACGAAGCGGGCACGGAAGTGGCGGAAGGGCTGACTTGGAGTTCAACCAGCACCTTGTTTATGGTCAATCCGGCTACCGGCGTGATTGCGACAAGCGCCGCATTGGATTATGAGACTGCGACGAGCCACACGATAACAGTCACGGCGGCTTCCGGCGGTGTCAGCGGCAGCATCGGCTTGACGATAGATGTGGAGGATGTGCTGGAGACGCTGGCGATTACAGACGACGATCCTGCCGCTAATACAATTCCCGAGAATGCGTCGATTGCCTCAGTGGCGGGTGTGGATTTGACCGTGGCGGATGAAGGCGGCAATCCCGTAACCGGAGTGGCCTGGGCCCTGACCGATAACGCCGGCGGCAGGTTTGAAATCAATCCGAACTTTGACTTGATTACAGCGACAGCGCCGTTGGATTATGAATCATCGACAAACTTCGTGATAATGGTTCGCGCCACAAGCGACGGGGTGAATTCCGCCTCGTTCCCGATGACGATAGAGGTGACGAATGTATTTGAGACCTTGAAAATTGTTGATAACAATGCCGCTGACAATACGATTGCCGCAAACGCCGACACAGGCGCCATAGTTGACGGTGTTGAACTGGAGGCAATCCCTGACATCGACGAAGGTCGCTCCATAGCATGGATGTTGGTCGATAACTCCGAGGGGCTGTTCCAAATAGATGCGCACACCGGTGTCATCAGCCTGATGAGCGGCGGCGCGCTGGATTATGATGCGAGGCAGAGCCACACTGTGAGAGTGCAAGCTCAGGCAGTCGGCGGTCCTGAAGGCAGCGAGGATGTGCGGTCCAATGTGTTGGAAGTGATAATTGCAGTAGGGACAGACTACGACCGTGACGACGATAACCTGATAGAAATCACGACACTGGAACAACTCGACGCGGTGCGCTACGATCTGGATGGCGACGGCAAGCCGTCTACGGGCAGCCAGACTGCTTATGAAATGGCATTCCCCGACGCCGCCGTTGCCATGGGTTGTGCCAGCGCCTGCACCGGATATGAATTATTGAACGGGCTTGATTTCGCCGCCACGACGAATACGGCATGGACAAGCGGCGAAGGTTGGGAGCCGATTGGCGATGGCGGCAATCACTTTACGGCGATATTCAATGGCAATGGCAATACGATTGCCAACCTGCATATCAACCGCAACGCGGACAGCCAAGGCTTGTTCGGCGTGATTGGCGGCAATGGCACGGTAACAAATGTCGGCGTGACCGGTTCGGTGACTAGCGATGGCTATATTTACGCCGGCGGCTTGGCAGGCCGATCGTATGGCGGCGCGATAGAGCGGTCTTACTCAACAGTGTCAGTGAATATTGACGATGGGATAGCCGGCTCATTGCTGGGCTTTGGCACCGGCGGCGAGGTGCGCGCAAGTTATGCGACCGGCAATGTGCATAGCGGCGGTTCTTATGCGGGCGGTTTAATCGCCGGTACTAATGCTGACAGCAGGGCAGAGCATGTCTATGCAACCGGATATGTAAACGTGACCGATTCGGATCGTGGATTAGTTGGCGGTTTATTTGGCGCCTTCACTAATCGACTCAGCCTGATTAATTATGCTTACTCCACCGCGTTTGTTAATCCTACTGCGCGATTCAGAGGCGGTATCAGCGGAGGAAACGAGTCCAGTAACAGCATATTTGCCTCTGTTTATTGGGATACCGAAACCTCCGGTGTGACTGCTGCAGTCGGAGCGGGCGTTTCCGACGGTATCACGGCGCAGACAACCGCCGGATTGCAAACTCCGACAACCTACACCGGCATCTATGCCAACTGGAACGCGAATGATGCCGATGGCAATCCGACCGATTATTGGGACTTCGGTGAGAACGACGAATACCCGGCATTGAAGATTGACTTTAACAACGACGACAGGGCGAGCTGGCAGGAGTTTGGTTGTCAGTTGCGCCAAGGCCCGATAGGGTTGGGAATTGCGCCTGGCAATACGGACACGGCAATATTGAACTGGACAGCGCCCGACACATCGCATTGTGCTAACGCGGGGATTACGTATCGCGTCTATCGTGGCGGGGTGGCGCTCGCATCGACTGCGGCTGTAACATATACGGCGCCCGGGGCAACGGAAGGCGCCACATACTATGTCGCGGCGGTTATCAACGGCGGCGAGGCGAGTCGCTCCGCAATAGCTTACAGTCCGCCCATCCCCCCGGCATTGACGATTGCGGATAGCAACGATGCTGACAATGCCATCGCCGGAGATGCGGCGGCAGGTACGGAGGTATCCGGCATTGAACTGATTGTGCGCGATGAGAACGGCGCGGATGTGACGGATGATGTGAGCTGGGAGTTGACCGATAACGCGGACGGCATGTTCGCAATAAACGCCGAGGGCGTAATCACTGTCGCAGGCGCGTTGACCGCAGGAGATCAAACGATAACGGTTCAAGCCGAAAGGGACGGAGTGACTTCGGATCCGTTTGAGTTGATAATAACTGTGGAAGCCAGCGTGCTGAGGTTGCGTCTGCGCCTCTTCTTGGAAGGCCCGTTGCGATAGCGCGAGTACCCCGCGGCGAAGGAGGGGAATGTCAGGGGATGTACAAGGAATAAGGCGGGATACCCAAGGCATTCGGGCATTTCATAATCATCTGATAGACTGTCTGTTATGATTTAATACTTAACAACCATATTACGGAGCGCTGTATGATATCAATGACACCCATCGCACAATATTTGATTCATGTGTCCAAGTATGTCTTGGCATCAGATGCCTTGCAATCCGACGCCCGGCGAAACAACGAGAAACCGCCTTCAAGTCGCTCGCACAATCATGAAGGCGCTATCGAGCGCTACAACGCCCGGCGAAACAACGAGAAGCCGCCTTCAAGTCGCCCGCAAAATCATGAGGGCGTTGCCTTGCGCCGCAACACTCGGCGAAACAACGAGAAGCCGCCTTCAAGTCGCCCGCAAAATCATGAGGGCGTTGCCTTGCGCCGCAACACTCGGCAAAACAACGAGAAGCCACCGCAAGACAATGAAGGAACTAATGAGAACTGTAATGCTGTGCATAATAACAGAAAATGCCCCCCCCCCCCCCCCCCCCCTGTACGTACAAAGAGAATGATGGAAAGGGACAATACGCGAACCACTTTGTCTGCCGCTCCATGCGAAAGGGGAGCAAGAGGGTGACCGGCATTCGGCATCTGCTTGGCACACTCGCTATTGCGACGGCAGTTTTGGCACATCCCGTCGCGGCACAGACAGACTACGACACCGACGACGACAACCTGATAGAAATCACCAAGTTGGAGCAACTCAATATGCTCCGTCACGACCTGGATGGCGACAGTTCTGTCGCCGCGGATGTTCTTGACGATTACCAGGCGGCATTTGTCGATTCCATCAGCGACATGGGTTGCCCGGACACGTGCATGGGTTACGAGCTCCGCGCCGATCTGGACTTCAACAACGACAACGACTACCGCGACACCGACAACAAAAGCGCTTGGACCACCGGCGCCGGCTGGATGCCGATAGGCGATCTGGACTCCCCGTACGCCGCCGTACTCAACGGCAACGGCCACACCGTTCGCAACTTGCATATCGCTCGCGACAGGAGCGACCAAGGTTTGTTCGGCGTCATCAGCGGCGCGACGATTCGCAACATCGGCGTGACCGGGACAGTCGGCGCACTCGACAGCAACCGTATCGGCGGTCTGGTCGGCTACGGCAGCGACAGCGTGATAGCGGACAGCTACTCGGCGGTCGCGGTCGAAGGCGGACAACATGTCGGTTCGTTGGCCGGCCTTACCGCGGCAGGCTCGGCCATCCGCCGCAGTTACGCCACCGGCAATGTCTATGCTAACTTTGAGTCGGGCGGTCTGCTCGGCGCGGACGACCACCGCGCGACGCCCGGAATCGTCGAGTACGCCTACGCCGCCGGCTATGTGGATCTGACCCGCGGCGGCGACATGGCGAGGGGCGGCGGCCTGATCGGCAACCTGGGCGATGTGCGCGTTCTATATAGCTACTCCGTCGCCCTGCTCAACCCGGGCGCAAGCGTAAGCGGCGGTATCGGCGGCATTGCCGATGACATATCTTGTCTGTCTTTTTCGTCTTCAATTCTTTCATCGTGTATTGATCCTACGGACGATGGCGACCGTCTTGCGGACATCGCCATAGCCATCGCCGTCTACTCGGATAGCGAGACATCGGGCAAGATCAATGCGCTCGGAACCTTTGTGCCGTCGCTCGCCGGCATCACCGGCAGGACGACCGCGCAACTCCAAAACCCGACCGCATACGCCGGCATCTATGCTAACTGGGACGACGATGGCAACGATTACTGGGACTTCGGCAGCGCCGAGCAATACCCGGCGCTGAAGATTGACTTTGACAACGACGACACGGCGACTTGGCAAGAATTCGGTTATCAGTTGCGCGAAGGCCCGCGCTTCTTCAGAAAGCGCGGCAGCGGCGCCTCCAGAACGCTGAGTTGGTCCGCGCCAATCACATCGCACTGGAGCAATCCGCCGCCGGTGACCTACGCCCTCTATCGTGACGGGGTGGCATTGAATGTCGGCGCGAACGCAATCACAGAGCGCGTCGGCGCCGACGGCGTCACCGTCTATTCCCACACCGATAGCGGCTTGCGCGCCGACGCCGTCTACGATTACAACATCGCGGCTGTCATAAACGGCGGCGAAGCATCGCGCAACATCACAGAGCGCGTCGGCGGCGCCGCCGACTACGATCGCGACGACGACGGGCTGATAGAAATCACGACATTGGAACAACTCGCCGCAATCCGCTACGACTTAAACGGCGATGGCGCCGTCGCCAGAGGGGCGTGGCCGGACTACGCGGCGGCCTTCGTCGATGCCATGGTCGGCATGGGTTGCCCCGGCGACTGTATCGGCTATGAGTTGCAAAACGATCTGGACTTCGACAACGACGATGACTACCGCGACCTCGCCAACAAAAGCGCTTGGACCGCCGGCGCCGGCTGGGCGCCGCTCGGAAGCGCTGACGAACCCTTTGCGGCGACGTTTGACGGCGGCGGTCACACGATCCGCTCCCTCTTCATCGCCCGCAGCGCGCAACGTCAAGGGTTGTTCGGATATGCCGTCAATGCGACGATCCGCAACGTCGGCGTGACCGGTTCCGTCGATGCGGATGACCATCTCTATGTCGGCGGTCTGGTCGCGCAAAGCGACGCCGGCACGATAGAGGGCAGCTACTCGGCGGCGGAAGTCGAAGGCCGAGCCTATGTCGGTTCGCTGGTCGGCTTCGCCAGCGCCGGCTCTGCCATCGTGCGCAGTTATGCGACCGGCAACGCATATGCCGACACCGAAGCGGGCGGTTTGCTCGGCAGAGACAACCACCACCGGGCGCGCGGAACCGTCACGCACAGCTACGCCACCGGCTATGTCGATGTCACCCGCGGCGGCAGCCTGGCGAGTAGCGGCGGTCTGATCGGCAACCTGGGCGATGCGGCGGTGCGCTACGGCTATGCCACCGGGCTGGTTCGCCCCGGCGACGCCAGCGGCGGCTTCGGCGGTATGCGTGACGATGCCGCCGAAGCCGTTGCCGTCTACTGGGACCGCGAGACCTCGGGCCGGAGCAACGCGCTCGGCCGAGGCGACCTCGCCGGCGTTGAGGGCAAGACCGCCGCCGAACTCCAAGCCCCGACGACCTACACCGGCATCTACGCCGGCTGGAATAGCGACGGCAGCGACTACTGGGACTTCGGCAGCGCCGAACAATACCCGGCGCTGAAGATCGACTTTGACGGCGACGGCACAGCGAGTTGGCAAGAATTCGGCTACCAGTTGCGCGAAGGCCCGCGCGATGCGACGGCGATACGCGTCGATCACGCCAACGTGCTGGTCTGGAACGCGCCCGATACAAGCCACTGGCCTTCGCTGTCAGCCGTCGCGTATGCCGTCTATCGCGATGGCGCGGTGATAAGCGAAGCGGAAAATATCCTCGCGACCACATACGTTGACACGGCGCGCACCGACGGCGTGACGCACGCTTATGTGGTGGCGGCGCTCGTCAATGGCGGCGAGGCGGCTCGCAGCGTGGCCGCACGTCCGCGAGCCGAAGACATTGATTACGATCGCGATGACGACGGTCTGATAGAAATCAACACACTGGAACAACTCAACGCCATCCGCTGGGACCCGGACGGCGACGGAAAGCCCGCGAACGCAAGCTCACGGACCTACGCGGAAGCCTTCCCCGGCATCACGGACAACACGGGTTGTCCGGACACTTGCGGCGGCTATGAGCTAATCAACGATTTGGACTTTGCAGACCCGCGCAGTTACGCCGTCGCCGACCCCTTGGACTATGACTGGATTGATAACCCCGACGATGGCAATGCGGAAGAAGGCTGGCCGCCGATTTCGGGCTTCGCGGCGACTTTCAACGGCAACGGCCATGCCGTTTACAACCTGTATGTCAGCCGCAATGCAAACGACCAGGGCCTGTTCGGTTCCGTTAGCGGCACGATTACAAACATCGGCATCACCGGTTTGATCGTGTCCCCGGTTTTCTTTGCCGGCGGCTTGGCGGGCCAGTTGAACAACGGCGGCATGATAGAGAAATCTTACTCTGCGGTAGCGGTGGAAGACGGCATATGGAGCGGTTCCTTGGCGGGCATGATGAACGGCGGCGCGGCGGTGCGACTGAGCTATGCGAGCGGTGTTGTCAACGCCTCTGCGAACGCCGGCGGCTTGCTGGGCGTCACTTTGGATGCGCTTATTCCTAACACGACCACAGAGACTTTGGAGCATGTCTATGCGACTGGCTTTGTGGATGCATCCGATGCCGGCAACGCCGGCGGCTTGACCGCCACAGTAGGGGCGTTGCGACTGAAATATATCTATGCCACCGCCTTGGTGAGCGGCAGCGGGGAGGGGAGCAGCGGTTTGGGCGGCTATGACGAAGCAGGCTTCGCAGCGACGGCGGTATATTGGGATACCGAGACCTCGAACCAGAGTGTCGGGGTTGCCACGCGCTCGGGGATGCCTGTGACCGGCGTTGAAGGCAAGACGACCGCCGAGTTGCAAGCGCCGACGACCTACACCGGCATCTACGCCAACTGGGACGAAGGCGACACCGCCGACTACTGGGACTTCGGCACCGCGGAACAATACCCGGCATTGAAGATTGACTTTGACAATGACGGCACGGCGAGTTGGCAAGAATTCGGCTATCAGTTGCGCGAGGGCCCGCGGGGGGCGGCAATCTCCGCCGCGAACGCCCTGATCTGGAGCGCGCCGGATACCTCGCACTGGGACAATCCTCCGCCGATCAGCTACCGCGTCTATCGTGACGGCTTGGCGCTGAGCGCCGATAGCGCTTACTCTTATCTCGATGCGAGCGCATCCACCGGCACCGAGCATATCTACCATATCGCCGCGGTCGTGGGCGGCGGCGAGGCGGCTCGCACCGCGTTTGCGCATGCCTATGCGCGAGTCGGACGCGATTACGATACCGACGACGACGGTCTGATAGAGATCGCGACATTGGAACAACTCAACGCAATCCGCTGGGACTTGGACGGCGACGGGGCGCCCGCGAACGCAAGCTCACCGACCTACGCGGAGGCATTCCCTGATGCCGTTATCGGCATGGGTTGCCCGGACGATGTTTGCGCCGGCTACGAATTGATCAAGGACTTGGACTTTGGCGATGCCGCCGACTACGCCTCGGGCACAGCGAACACCGATTGGACGAGCGGCGAGGGCTGGATGCCGCTCGGCGGCATCGCCGAAGGCTTTGCCGCCGTATTCAACGGCAACGGTCATACCGTCCGCAACCTGCATATCAGACGCAGTGCGTTCTATCAGGGCTTGTTTGGCATCGTCGGCGAGGATGTTCTGATAACAAATGTCGGTGTTACCGGTTCGGTCGATTCGAGTTACGACACACACCCGCTTGGCGCGCCGATTTACAACTGGCACACGGGCGGGCTGGTCGGCAACGTTAATAACAGCGCGATAGAAAACAGTTATTCCGCAGTGGCGGTCGCTGGCGGGGCGCGGGCCGGCTCTCTGCTCGGCTATGCCACGGATGCTTCGGCGGTGCGCCGCAGCTATGCCACCGGCGCCGTATACGCCGACTCCGAGTCGGGCGGTCTGCTCGGACGGGACTTTGACAGCCAAGCGCATGGCACGGTTGAGCATGCGTACGCGACCGGCTATGTGAACGTAACCCGTGGCTCGCTTGCCAGCAACGGAGGCGGCCTGATAGGCGTTCTGGGCAATGTGGCGCTCCGCTACGGCTATGCCACCGGTCTGATTCACCCGGACAGTCAATCGAGCGGCGGTCTGGGCGGCAGCGTTGAGGCGAGCGCCGTGGCTGCCGCTGTCTATTGGGATAGCGAGACCTCGGCCAAGACCAATGCGTTCGGGGAAGGCGCGCTCGCCGGCGTGAGCGGCAAGACCGCCGCCGAATTGCAAGCGCCGACGTCCTATGCCGGCATCTATGCCGACTGGAACGCGGCCGATGCCGACGGCAATGCGACCGACTACTGGGACTTCGGAAACGCTTCGCAATACCCGGCGCTAAAGATTGACTTTGACAACGACGGCACGGCGAGTTGGCAAGAATTCGGCTATCAGTTGCGCGAAGGCCCGCGCTTGCGCGAGGGCCTGCAGCGCGTGACACGAGACGGGATTGCCTTTGACCTGAGATGGAGCGCGCCGGACACCTCGCACTGGGACAATCCGCCGCAGATCGACTACCGCATCTACCGTGACGGCGCGGCCTTGGACATCGGAGCCGATGACATCGCCGAGACCCGTGATGCGAACGGCGAGATTGTCTATTCTTATGCCGATACGGGTCTGTTTAACGGCACGGCGTATGCCTATCACATCGCCGCGGTCGTCAATGGCGGCGAGGCGAGCCGCAGCGCGACCGCGGTTGAAGTTGACTACGACAGCGACGACGACGGTCTGATAGAGATTACGACGCTGGAACAACTCAACGCGGTGCGCTGGGACTTGAACGGCGACGGGACGCCCGCAACCGAAAATGCGGGGGAATATGCGCAAGCCTTCCCCGGCATCGCGGGCAATACGGGTTGCCCGGCCGCTTGCGTCGGCTACGAATTGCGCCGCGATCTGGACTTTGAAGACCCGCAGAGCTACGCCGCCGCCGACCCCTCGGCCTATGGCTGGGTCGATGACCCTAACGATAGCGATACGGAAGAAGGTTGGGCGCCGATTGCCCCCGTTTCCATGGGCAACGACTTTGTCTCCTTCACGGCGACTTTCAACGGCAACGGTCATACGATTTACAACCTGTATCTCAGTAACGCAAATAATCAGGGTCTGTTCGGTTACGTCAGCGGCGCGGTATCCAACATCGGCGTCACCGGTTCGGCGCTGGGGTCGCCGTCCGGCTTTGTCGGCGGCACAGACGGTCAAAATATTATTCGGGCGTTGCGCTTCCTGCGAGGAGTAGGCGGTTTTGTCGGCGGCGTGGCGGCTCAGTTGGTGGAGGGCGGCGTGATAGAGAAATCTTACTCGGCGATGTCGGCGGACGGCAGCTCGGGGGTGGGTTCGTTGCTGGGTTTTCTCGACAGTGGCACGGTGCGATTGAGTTATGCGACCGGCGCGGTCGGCGCTTCTGCGGTCGGCGGCGGCGGCGGCAACGGCGGCTTGATTGGCATGCAATCCGGCGTTGCCGGCAACGAGTTGGAGCATGTCTATGCGACCGGCTTTGTCGATACGGCGACCGCCGACGACTTTTTCGCCGGCGGTCTGATTGGCATTACGGGGGCGTTGCAACCGCGATACGCTTATGCCACCGCCTTGGTCGGCGGCGCCGGAACGGTCGGCGCGATCGCCGCTTCCGCCCCCGACGATTTCGCGGGCACGGCGGTCTATTGGGATGCCGAGACCGCGGACCGGAGCATCGTGTTTGATTCGGGAGCGAGCACCGCAACCGGCATCGCCAGCAAGACGAGCGCCGAATTGCAAGCGCCGACCGGCTATGACGGCATCTACGCCAACTGGAATAGCGACGGCAGCGATTACTGGGACTTCGGCAACGCCGAGCAATACCCGGCGCTAAAGATTGACTTTGACAACGACGGCATGGCGCGTTGGCAAGAATTCGGCTATCAGTTGCGCGAAGGCCCGCGCAACCTGACGGTTTCCGATGTCAGCGAGGGCTTTCGGACATTGCGCTGGAGCGCGCCCGACACCTCGCACTGGCCGCACAACCCGCCGGCTGTCACTTATGCCGTCTATCACGACGGGGCGGAGTTGAGCGGGGACATCACCGAGACGACCGATGCGAACGGCGATGTTGTCTACTCCTATGTCGACTCGGATGCCTTCGCCAACCTCGGTTATGGCTATCACGTTGCCGCGGTCGTGGGCGGCGGCGAGCCGAGTCGCAGCGCGATGGCATGGCGGATCGATTACGACCGCGACGACGATGGTCTGATAGACATCACGACACTGGAAGAGCTCAACGCAATCCGCTGGGACTTGGACGGCGACGCGGCGCCGGTGGCGAATGCAGATGCACATCTCTATGCGGCAGTGTTTCCCGGCATCTCCGGCCGCAGTTGCCCGGGTCGCGCTTGCGGCGGCTATGAATTGCTCAATGATTTGGACTTTGGCGATGCCGCCGACTACGCCTCGGGCGAAGTGAGAGCAGAGTGGACGAGCGGCATCGGGTGGTTATCGATCGGAGGCGCAGCGGACAGCTTCGCGACGACGTTTAACGGCAATGGTCATACGATTGCCAACCTGCATATCGACGATAGCACAAGGTCGCAAGGCTTGTTCGGTTACGTGAGCGGCACGGTGTCCAACCTCGGCGTGACCGGGGCGGTATCGGTCTTTGCCGGCGGCGGCATTGCTGGCCAACTGAGCGGCGGCGCGATAGAGCGTTCTTATTCGGCGGTGTCGGCGAGCGGCAACAGAGCGATAGGTTCGTTGCTGGGTCTCCTTGCCCCTGGCACGGCGCGACTGAGTTATGCGACCGGCGTTGTCGGCGCCTCTGCGGGCAGCGGCGGCTTGCTCGGCGCCATTCGCGACCTTCCTGTCGGCAACGAAGCGGAGCATGTCTACGCGACCGGTTTTATCGATACGGCGGATGGCGATAACGTTGGCGGCGGTCTGATTGGCTTTCTCGGTCCGTTACGGTTGCAATACGCTTACGCCACCGCCTTGGTCGGCGGCAGCGGAGGGCAAAGCGGCGGTTTGGGCGGCGGCGAAGACGATGACTTTTCGGCGACAGCGGTGTATTGGGATACCGAAGCATCGGGCCTGGCTGTGGCGACCCCGTCGGCGACTATGACCGGCGCTGAAGGACGGACCGCCGCCGAGTTGCAAGCGCCGACGACCTATGCCGGCATCTACGCCGACTGGGACGAGGGCGGCGCCGCCGACTACTGGGACTTCGGCAGCGCTTCGCAATACCCGGCATTAAAGATTGACTTTGACAACGACGGCACGGCGAGTTGGGAAGAATTCGGCTATCAGTTGCGCGAGGGCCCGCGCCTGCGCGAAGGCTTGCAACGCGTGACACAAGACAAGATTGACTTTGACCTGCGCTGGAGCGCGCCGGATACTTCGCACTGGGACAGCCCGCCGCAGATCAGTTACCGTATCTACCGTGACGGTTCGGCCTTGGAGATCGGGGCCGATGACATCGGCGAGACCCTCGATGCGAACGGCGATACTGTCTATTCCTATGCCGATGCGGGTCTGTCAGGCGACACTGTTCATATCTATCACATCGCCGCGGTCGTGGGCGGCGGCGAGCCGAGCCGCAGCGCGATTGTATTTGAAGCAGACTACGACCGCGACGACGACGGTCTGATAGAAATCAACACACTGGAACAACTCAACGCCATCCGCTGGGACCCGGACGGCGACGGAAAACCCGCGAACGCAAGCTCACGGACCTACGCGGAAGCCTTCCCCGGCATCACGGACAACACGGGTTGTCCGGACACTTGCGGCGGCTATGAGCTAATCAACGATTTGGACTTTGAAGACCCGCGCAGTTACGCCGTCGCCGACCCCTTGGACTATGACTGGATTGATAACCCCGACGATGGCAATGCGGAAGAAGGCTGGCCGCCGATTTCGGGCTTCACGGCGACTTTCAACGGCAACGGCCATGCCGTTTACAACCTGTATGTCAGCCGCAATGCAAACGACCAGGGCCTGTTCGGTTCCGTTAGCGGCACGATTACAAACATCGGCATCACCGGTTTGATCGTGTCCCCGGTTTTCTTTGCCGGCGGCTTGGCGGGCCAGTTGAACAACGGCGGCATGATAGAGAAATCTTACTCTGCGGTAGCGGTGGAAGACGGCATATGGAGCGGTTCCTTGGCGGGCATGATGAACGGCGGCGCGGCGGTGCGACTGAGCTATGCGAGCGGTGTTGTCAACGCCTCTGCGAACGCCGGCGGCTTGCTGGGCGTCACTTTGGATGCGCTTATTCCTAACACGACCACAGAGACTTTGGAGCATGTCTATGCGACTGGCTTTGTGGATGCATCCGATGCCGGCAACGCCGGCGGCTTGACCGCCACAGTAGGGGCGTTGCGACTGAAATATATCTATGCTACCGCCTTGGTGAGCGGCAGCGGGGAGGGGAGCAGCGGTTTGGGCGGCTATGACGAAGCAGGCTTCGCAGCGACGGCGGTATATTGGGATACCGAGACCTCGAACCAGAGTGTCGGGGTTGCCACACGCTCGGGGATGCCTGTGACCGGCGTTGAAGGCAAGACGACCGCCGAGTTGCAAGCGCCGACGACCTACACCGGCATCTACGCCAACTGGGACGAAGGCGACACCGCCGACTACTGGGACTTCGGCACCGCGGAACAATACCCGGCATTGAAGATTGACTTTGACAACAACGATATGGCGAGATGGCAGGAGTTCGGTTATCAATTACGCGAAGGCCCGCAAAATGTGGAAATCTCCGCCGCCAGCGCTACCGGCATAACACTGAGTTGGACTGCGCCCGATACCTCGCACTGGGACAACCCGCCGTCGGTGACTTACGCCCTCTACCGTGACGGCGCGCCCTTGAGCCTTGCCGCCGATGCCATCGCCGAGACTGCCGATGCGAACGGCGATGTTGTCTATTCCTATGCCGATTTGGGCGCATCCGCCGACACCGCGTATCGCTACCACATCGCCGCAACCGTTAACGGCGGCGAGCCGAGTCGTTCCTATGTGTTTGCCGGACGGCTGGGGGTGACGGACAGAGACGCCGCCTTAAACACAATTGCCGAGAGCGGTACGACGGGCACGGCGGTTTCGGGGTTGCGGTTGTCGGTAACAGAGATGGGCGCGGCGCCGTTTGGCGACGTGATTTGGGGTTTGGATGATCCGACCGACACCTTCGGGATCAGCGCTGCCAGCGCCGAGATCGGCTTGCTCGCGAGTGACACGCTGGATTACGCAAGCACGCGAACTTATTCCGTAGCGGTGACGGCAACGCTGGACGGAACGGAATTGCCCCCGCTGCCACTGACGATAAACGTTTTGAATGACATAGAGAATGTTCGGGTTCAGGATGACGACCCGTCGCCGAACCGGGTTCTTGAGAACACGCCGATAGACACGCCGATATCGGGCTTGTCGCCGGCGGCGTATGAAATGCCCGCTTCCGGCGGGTCTGTCGAGTTGGAACAAGCGACATGGAGCTTGGCGGATAATGCCGATTTTGACCCGTACACGGGCGGCATATTTGCGATTGATGCCGCCGCCGGCACATTAACTTTGGTCGCTGCGGCGGATTACGAAACCTCGTCGCAACATTCTGTGTGGGCGGTCGCCGCCGTAACGCATCCCATAACAGGCGATGTGTTGCGAGGAGGCGAGCGCTTTGAGGTGCGGGTTGTCAACATACCGGAGACGTTGACGATTATGGATGGCGACCCCGCCGCCAACACCATCGCCGAGAATGCGACAACCGGCACGGCGGTGACCGGCATCATCCTGAGCGCAAGCGAAGGCAACTTGCCCTTGACCGGCGGCGAAGACTTCCGATGGGAGTTGACAGATACCGCCGCCGACCTGTTCGCGATTGACCCTGTTAGCGGCGAGATAACATTAGTTGCGAGTGGCATGCTGAACTACGAAGATATCGGCGCTCGCACCCATAGCGTGACGGTGCGGGCTGTGGCAGGCACCGTGGTATCCGATGACTTGGAGCTGACGATAAGCGTTTTGAATGTGCCGGATACCTTGACGATTATTGATAGCGATATGAACGCCAATACCATCGCCGAGAACGCGACGACGGGCACCGAGGTGGCGGGCATCGATTTGACGGCGACCGATGAGGGTGGCAATACCGTAAGCAGCGCGACCTGGAGCCTGACCGACTCGAATGAGCCCGCCTTGTTTGCGATAGCGACCGACACGGGCGCAATCACTTTGATTGCGAGCGACAGACTGGACCACGAAACCGCGCCCACGCATAGCGTAATAGTAACCGCCGCCGCCGCCGGTTATCAGTCTGCCACAGCGACATTGACAATCAACGTGACGAATGCGCTGGAGAAGCTGACGATAGCGAACAGCGGCAACGGTGTGATAGAGATTGCCGAGGGTGCGCCGACCGGCACAGCGGTGCCGGGCATTAATCTGGTCGCGACCGACGAGAATGACGAACCGGTAACCGACCTGATTTGGCGCCTGACCGATAGCGCCGGCGACTTGTTTGCGATTGCGTCTGACACGGGCGTGATTAGCGTAAACCGGGCTTTGATTTTTGAGATGAGCACAAGCCATAGCATAACGGCACAGGCCAGCTCGCAGACTGTGGTGTCTGATGCGCTAACACTGGAAATCAATGTGCTGAGCGCAGAAGCTTGCGCGGCTTTGACGCCTGCGCAATTTTTTAACGGAACGGCTTGCGTTGATTTTGCTGTCTGTGTTGAGCCGGCGACATTAGACGAAACGGAGAATACGTGCACGGTGCCGAAGTTGCGGATTGTTGCCGACACGGCGACGATAGCGGAGAACGCGACGACGGGCACCGAGGTAGCGGGCATCGATTTGACGGCGACCGATGAGGGTGGCAATACCGTAAGCAGCGCGACCTGGAGCCTGACCGACTCGAATGAGCCCGCCTTGTTTGCGATAGCGACCGACGCGGGCGCAATCACTTTGATTGCGAGCGACAGACTGGACCACGAAACTACGCCCACGCATAGCGTAATAGTAACCGCCGCCGCCGCCGGTTATCAGTCTGCCACAGCGACATTGACAATCAACGTGACGAATGCGCTGGAGAAGCTGACGATAGCGAACAGCGGCAACGGTGTGATAGAGATTGCCGAGGGTGCGCCGACCGGCACAGCGGTGCCGGGCATTAATCTGGTCGCGACCGACGAGAATGACGAACCGGTAACCGACCTGATTTGGCGCCTGACCGATAGCGCCGGCGACTTGTTTGCGATTGCGTCTGACACGGGCGTGATTAGCGTAAACCGGGCTTTGATTTTTGAGATGAGCACAAGCCATAGCATAACGGCACAGGCCAGCTCGCAGACTGTGGTGTCTGATGCGCTAACACTGGAAATCAATGTGCTGAGCGCAGAAGCTTGCGCGGCTTTGACGCCGGCGCAATTTTTTAACGGAACGGCTTGCGTTGATTTTGCTGTCTGTGTTGAGCCGGCGACGACGAAACGGAGAATACGTGCACGGTGCCGAAGTTGCGGATTGTTGCCGACACGGCGACGATAGCGGAGAACGCGACGACGGGCACCGAGGTAGACTGGACCACGAAACTGGACGCGACCACGCATAGCGTAATAGTAACCGCCGTAACCGCCGCCGGTTATCAGTCTGCCACAGCGACATTGACAATCAACGTGACGAATGCGCTGGAGAAGCTGACGATAGCGAACAGCGGCAACGGTGTGATAGAGATTGCCGAGGGTGCGCCGACCGGCACAGCGGTGCCGGGCATTAATCTGGTCGCGACCGACGAGAATGACGAACCGGTAACCGACCTGATTTGGCGCCTGACCGATAGCGCCGGCGACTTGTTTGCGATTGCGTCTGACACGGGCGTGATTAGCGTAAACCGGGCTTTGATTTTTGAGATGAGCACAAGCCATAGCATAACGGCACAGGCCAGCTCGCAGACTGTGGTGTCTGATGCGCTAACACTGGAAATCAATGTGCTGAGCGCAGAAGCTTGCGCGGCTTTGACGCCGGCGCAATTTTTTAACGGAACGGCTTGCGTTGATTTTGCTGTCTGTGTTGAGCCGGCGACATTAGACGAAACGGAGAATACGTGCACGGTGCCGAAGTTGCGGATTGTTGCCGACACGGCGACGATAGCGGAGAACGCGACGACGGGCACCGAGGTAGCGGGCATCGATTTGACGGCGACCGACGAGGGTGGCAATACCGTAAGTAGCGCGACCTGGAGCCTGACCGACTCGAATGAGCCCGCCTTGTTTGCGATAGCGACCGACACGGGCGCAATCACTTTGATTGCGAGCGACAGACTGGACCACGAAACCACGCCCACGCATAGCGTAATAGTAACCGCCGAAGCCGACGGTTATCAGTCTGCCACAGCGACATTGACAATCAACGTGACGAATGCGCTGGAGAAGCTGACGATAGCGAACAGCGGCAACGGTGTGATAGAGATTGCCGAGGGTGCGCCGACCGGCACAGCGGTGCCGGGCATTAATCTGGTCGCGACCGACGAGAATGACGAACCGGTAACCGACCTGATTTGGCGCCTGACCGATAGCGCCGGCGACTTGTTTGCGATTGCGTCTGACACGGGCGTGATTAGCGTAAACCGGGCTTTGATTTTTGAGATGAGCACAAGCCATAGCATAACGGCACAGGCCAGCTCGCAGACTGTGGTGTCTGATGCGCTAACACTGGAAATCAATGTGCTGAGCGCAGAAGCTTGCGCGGCTTTGACGCCGGCGCAATTTTTTAACGGAACGGCTTGCGTTGATTTTGCTGTCTGTGTTGAGCCGGCGACATTAGACGAAACGGAGAATACGTGCACGGTGCCGAAGTTGCGGATTGTTGCCGACACGGCGACGATAGCGGAGAACGCGACGACGGGCACCGAGGTGGCGGGCATCGATTTGACGGCGACCGACGAGGGTGGCAATACCGTAAGCAGCGCGACCTGGAGCCTGACCGACTCGAATGAGCCCGCCTTGTTTGCGATAGCGACCGACACGGGCGCAATCACTTTGATTGCGAGCGACAGACTGGACCACGAAACCACGCCCACGCATAGCGTAACGGTAACCGCCGCCGCCGCCGGTTATCAGTCTGCCACAGCGACATTGACAATCAACGTGACGAATGTGCTGGAGGAGTTGATGATATCCGACGGCGATACGGATGCCGCGACGATATCGGAGGCGGCGACCGTCGGTTCCACGCTAACGGGCGTGGCCTTGACAGTCTCGGTGGAGGAAGGAGGAACGATTCCGGATTTAGCCTGGAGATTGTCGCGCAATCCGAACGAAGCGTTCGCAATAGCCTCGACCAATGGCGCGATTACGTTGGCACAAGCGGGCGTATTGGATTTTGAGACGGCTCCGAGCATAGACCTAGAGGTCGTAGCGAAACCGCTGAATATAAGGACCGAAGTGCCGGAGTCAGACCCATTCACAATCACGGTGACGGTGACGAATGCCTTGGAGACGCTGACCGTCGCAGACAGCAATACCGACGACAATACAATCGCCGAGAACGCGGCGACGGGCACCGCGGTAGCGGGTATCACTTTGATCGCGAGCGAAGGCAACACTGCCGTGACCGGAGTGGACTGGAGTTTGGCGAGCACCCCAACCGGTCTGTTCGCGATAGATGGCGACGGCGTAATCCGCTTGGTTGCCGGCGGCAGTTTGGATTTTGAGACCTCGCCGACCGCCGCAGTGATGGTGCGAGCCGAAAAAGACGGAATCACTTCGCCGGCGGTTGAACTGACGATAGCGGTTGAGGACGCGCCGGAGATCTTGACGATTAACAGGCCGGATACCTTGGCGATTATGGATAGCGACCCTGCCGCCAACACCATCGCCGAGAACGCGGCGACCGGCACGACGGTGACCGGCATCACCCTGCAAGCCCGCGATGAAGCGGGCGCTACGGTGAGTGTTGCGATCTGGAGCGTAGTAAGTACCCCGACCGATCTGTTTACGATAGATGCCGGCGGCGCTGTCAGGCTGACCGCCTCAAACACCTTGAATTACGAGATATCCACGAGCCACACGATAGAAGTGCGGGCTACGGCTGACGGCATACAGTCCGACGCATTGTCCCTGATTATCCTGGTGACCGACTTTGATGAGACGATTGTTCCGCCGACCGTAAGCGACACCGACCCCGCCTTAAACACGATCGCCGAGAACAGTGCGACGGGCACGGCGGTTTCGGGGTTGCGGTTGTCGGTAACAGAGATGGGCGCGGCGCCGTTTGGCGACGTGATTTGGGGTTTGGATGATCCGACCGACACCTTCGGGATTGGCGCTGTCAGCGCCGAGATCGGTTTGCTCGCGAGCGGTGCGCTGGATTACGCAAGTACGCGAACCTATTCCGTAACAGTGACGGCAACGCTGGACGGGGCAGAATTGCCCTCGCTGACACTGACGATAAACGTTTTGAATGACATAGAGAATGTTCGGGTTCAAGATGACGACCCGTCGCCGAACCGGGTTCTTGAGAACGCGCCGATTGATACGCCGATATCGGGCCTGTCGCTGGCGGCGTATGAAATGCCCGCTTCCGGCGGGTCTGTCGAGTTGGAACAAGTGACATGGAGCTTGGCGGATAATGCCGATTTTGACCCGTACACGGGCGGCGTATTTGCGATCGATGCCGCCAGCGGCGAATTAACTTTGGCCGTTGCGGCGGATTACGAAACATCATCGCAACATTCTGTGTGGGCGGTCGCCGCCGTAACGCATCCCATAACGGGCGATGTGTTGCGCGGCGGCGAGCGCTTTGAAATACGGGTTGTCAACATACCGGAGACGTTGACGATTATGGATGGCGACCCCGCCGCGAACACCATCGCCGAGAATGCGGCGACCGACACGGCGGTGACCGGCATCGCCTTGCAAGCAAGCGAAGGCGATCTGCCTCTGACTGGCGGCATAGACTTTATATGGGGGCTGAGCGATGCCGCGGGCGGTCTGTTCGCGATTGACCCCGATAGCGGCGTAGTCACGGTGGCGGGCGCATTGAATTTTGAGACCGCGCCGACGCATACGATAATCGCACAGGCATCAACCGGCACGGTCAGCGACACGATAGAACTGACCATCGACGTAACGGATGTTGATGATGTCCCGCCGCCGCAGCTTGTCTACACGGCGACGATAGCGGAGGACGCAACGACGGGCACGGCGGTAGCGGGTGTGACACTGACGGCACAGGTTGCCGACGGCACAGCCGCAGGCAGCGCCGTGAGATGGTACCTGCTCGACTCAAACGACCCCGACTTGTTCGCAATAAGTCGCGCCACCGGCGTCATCACTTTGGTTGCGAGCGGCATGCTGGACTACGAGACCGCGCGCCGCCATCGCGTAATGGTAACCGCCGTAGCCGACGGTTACGAGTCCGTCACAGCGCCGCTGATGATACGCGTGACCAATGTGCTGGAGAGATTGACGATTACAAACAGCGGCAGCGGTGCGATAGAAATTGCCGAGAATGCGCCGACCGGCACGGTGGCGCTGGCGGCCACGGATCTGACGGTGCGCGATGAGGGCAATCGCGCGGTCAGCGGAGTAATCTGGAGCGTAGCGAGCGCCCCGACCGGTTTGTTTGCGATTGACCCCGCTAACGGCGAGGTGACGGTGGCGGGCGCGATGGATTACGAGGCATCAACCGGCCACACGGTAATCGTGCGGGCGACAAAAGACGCTGTGGTATCCAATGACCTGAGTCTGACAATAGAGGTTTTGAACGACCCGACTGATGACGGTGGCACCGGGCCGTCCGACCCGGTGCTCAGACTCCGCCTGCGCCTATTCCTGGAGGGCCCGTTACGATGAACCTAAGCCGTTCCCTCCGAGCCGATGGTATGTTACGCCACAAACAATTGAGCATTGTTCGCGCACCCATTAAGAAGCCACGAGGGGAGAGCAATCACGTTATTCGCTTTCGTGCAAAGCCCCCGCGAAAGGAGTGGCAAAGGGGCGGACAGCGCGCCATCGCGCGACTGATTGCCGAAACCTTTCTCGGCAAGACAGACCCGGCGCTCATGGACAACGGCTCCGAGTTCTGCGGCGCGTTTGATCGCTGCCCGCAACAAGCTCTCCGCCGCCGCCGCACCTATCCCTAATGCCCGAAAATGAAGGCTCAAGGAATGTTTTAACCGCGCGCTTCGGGAATGGTTTGCAGAGTTTGAAGAGGGTTTGTTGCTGACCGATATGCGGACATTTAATGATTGTCGATAGGCCATCTGTTATGGTTTGATACTCAACGACCGCGCTATAGACTGAAATTTCAAGCGCTTACGACACACAATATTTGCCTCAGGCATCCGATATGTCATGGCATCAAAGGGAATTATATGCCTGTGTATGCAAAACATCCTATCAGTCCGCAATCCTAAAATTGACTCCAGCCATTTCACTGCTTTGTGCTCTGTTTCATCTTATGCAGTTCAAATAATCCGATTGTCTTTGCCTTTCTCTTTGTCATTGAAATACCCCTGTTTAATGGTCTAATTGCATACACAGGCATATAATTCCCGCATCAAACACATTTCCCGACATTTTAGTATAATGGGAGACATTTTAATTTGATCACAAAGATCTGCGGAGATCGCCAGTTGCATATGATAATTAAGTCCCGCTTTACAAGGCGTCTGCTTCCATCCCTGCCATTCAAACGGTCGTTCACAACAACGTCACTTGCCTTAGCCTTTGTCGTTTTGCTATTCCATGCATCCGCTACGGCACAGGCTCCGATAGATTATGACATCGACGACGACGGTCTGATAGGAATCACGACATTGGAACAGCTCAACGCGGTCCGGTTTGATCTTCTTGACAGTGATGGGATACCTACCTCCGACGCGCCGGCATACAGGGAAGCATTCCCGAACGCCCTTGTCGGCATGGGTTGCCCGGACATTTGCGGCGGCTATGAATTGCTGAATGATTTGGACTTTGACGATGCCGCCGACTACGCCTCGGGCACAGTGAACACGGACTGGACGAGCGGCAGCGGCTGGGAGCCGATTGGCAGATTTGGCATAACCCTTGCCAGTGTATTCAACGGCAACGGTCATACCATCTACAATCTGCATATCAACCGTTCCGCGGATTTTCAGGGTCTGTTTGGCACCGTCGGCAAGGATGCTCTGATAACAAATGTCGGCGTCACCGGTTCGGTCAATGCGGGCGGGTATTCGCGTGTCGGCGGACTGGTCAGCGGCATTGATAAAAGCGCGATAGAAAGCAGTTATTCCGCGGTAGCGGTTGAGGGCGGAGCGTATTCCGGTTCTTTGCTTGGCTTTATGACGGATTCCGCGGCCGTTGCTTCGTCTGTGCGCCGGAGCTATGTCACCGGCTCCGTATACGCCGGCGCCGACTCTGGCGGTCTGCTCGGGCAGGACTTTCATAGTCAAGCGCAAGGCACGATTGAGCATACTTATGCGACCGGTTATGTGGACTTGACCCGTACCGGCAGCCATGCAAGAGGCGGCGGCCTGATAGGCAATCTGGGCAATATGGCGCTCCGCTACAGCTATGCCACCGGTCTGATTCATCCGGGCAGTCAATCAGGCGGCGGTCTGGGCGGCGTCGTTGATGCTACCCATGTGGCTATCAATGTCTATGCTGCGGCTACCGCTGTCTATTGGGATAGCGAGACTTCGGCCAAGACCAATGCGCTCGGAAGAGGCGCGCTCGCCGGCATTAGCGCCAAGACCACCGCCGAGTTGCAAGCGCCGACGACCTATACCGGCATCTACGCCGACTGGGACGCAGCCGATGCCGCCGGTGATGCGACCGACTACTGGGACTTCGGCGCCGCGAACCAATACCCGGCGCTGAAGATTGACTTTAACAACGATGACATCGCGAGCTGGCAAGAATTTGGCTATCAGTTGCGCGAAGGCCCGACAGTGACGACAACCGACACCTCCGTGCCGGGAACTTTGAGTTGGAGAGCGCCGGACACCTCGCACTGGGATGACCCGCCGCCGGTTACGTATAACATCTATCGCGACGGTATACTCTTGAGCCTTGCCGCCGATGCCATCACCGAGACCGTTGATGCGGACGGCGAGGTTACCTATTCCTATGCCGATGCGAGTCTGCTCCCCGACACGGTTTATACCTATCACATCGCCGCAGTCGTCAACGGCGGCGAGCCAAGTCGTTCCAGTCCGTTTGTCAGACGACCGGAGGCTAAGAACATGCCGGATGCATTGACGGTTGTCGATAGCAATGCCGCCGCCAATACCATCGCCGAGAACGCAACATCCGGCACGGCGGTGACTGGCATCGCCCTGCAAGCGAGAGAAGGCGGCCTGCCTCTGACCGATGGCGCGGGTCTCACATGGACGCTGATCGACAATGCCGGCGGTCTGTTTGCGATTGCCACCGACACCGGTGTGGTCACGGCGGCGGGCGCATTGAATTACGAGATGGCTATGAGGCACACGATAACGGCGCAGGCTTCAACCGGCGCTGTCGCCGGCGCCCTGACTCTGGCGATAACGGTTGAGAATGTGGCGGAGAGTTTGACGGTTGCGGATGACGATCCGAGCGCGAACCGCATCGCCGAGAATTCCATAGCCGGCACGGCGGTGACCGGCATCGCCCTGCAAGCGAGAGAAGGCGACCTGCTTCTGACCGGCGGCAAAGACTTTCTCTGGATGTTGATCGACAATGCCAACGGTCTGTTTAAGATTGCCACCGACACCGGTGTGGTCACGGCGGCGGGCGCACTGAATTACGAGACGGCTATGAGGCACACGATAACGGCGCAGGCTTCAACCGGCGCTGTCGTCAGCGCCCTGACTCTGGCGATAACGGTTGAGAATGTGGCGGAGAGTTTGACGGTTGCGGATGACGATCCGAGCGCGAACCGCATCGCCGAGAATTCCGCAGCCGGCACGGCGGTGACCGGCATCGCCCTGCAAGCGAGAGAAGGCGACCTGCTTCTGACCGGCGGCAAAGACTTTCTCTGGATGTTGATCGACAATGCCGGCGGTCTGTTTAAGATTGCCACCGACACCGGTGTGGTCACGGCGGCGGGCGCATTGGATTACGAGACGACTATGAGGCACACGATAACGGCGCAGGCTTCGACCGGCGCTGTCGTCAGCGCCCTGACTCTGGCGATAACGGTTGAGAATGCGCCGGAGAGTCTGATGATTGCGGATGACGATCCGAGCGCGAACCGCATCGCCGAGAATGCGGTGGCGAATATGCCGGTAACCGGAATCGCCTTGGAAGCCCGCGACGAAGCGGGCGTTGCGGTGAGCGCCGTGACTTGGAGCGTAGCGAGCGCATCGAGCGATTTATTTGTGATTAACCCCGATAGCGGCGAGGTGACCGTGGCGGGCGCCTTGGATTACGAGACATCCATGAGTCACACGATAGAGGTGCGGGGCGAGGCGGACGGCATGCTGCCAGGCGCATTGTCGCTGACCATTACGGTGACCGACTTTGACGAGACGATTATCCCGCCGACCGTGACCGACGCCGACCCCGCCGTCAACACCATCGCCGAGAACAGCACGGACACGGCAGTCGCCGGGATAATGCTGGCGGTGATGCGAGGCGGCGCCCAGCTAAGCGACATCACATGGATACTGACCGACGATGCCGACGACCTGTTCGTGATTGCCACCGACACCGGCGTCATCAAAACCGCGACCGATCGCGCGCCGGATTACGAAGCGGCTGTGAGACATGACGTGACGGCGGTCGCCATCGCCTCCGACGGCAGCATCGTCGCACTCGATCTGACGATAGATGTGCGGAATGTGCCGGAGAGCCTGACGATTGCGGATAACGATCCGAGCGCGAACCGCATCGCCGAGAATTCCGCAGTCGGCGCGGCGGTGACCGGCATCGATCTGCAAGCGCGCGAAGATGAGCTGCTTCTGGCCGACGGCGCGGGTTTCATGTGGGAGCTGACCGATACCGCCGGCGGTCTGTTCGCGATTGCCACCGACACCGGTGTGGTCACGGTGGCGGGCGCATTGGATTACGAGAGTACGCCGACCCATAGCATAACCGCGCGGGCTGTGGCGGGCGCTGTGGTGTCTGATGCCTTGGCGCTGATGATTGCTGTCTTGGATGCGCCGGATGCATTGACGATTGCGGATAGCGATTCGAGCGCGAACCGCATCGCCGAGAATTCCGCAGTCGGCGCGGCGGTGACCGGCATCGCGCTGCAAGCGCGCGACGAGGACGACAATGAGGCAAGCGGGGTGACCTGGAGCGTAACGAGCGCCTCGGGCGATTTATTTGTGATTAACCCCGATAGCGGCGAGGTGACCGTGGCGGGCGCGCTGGATTACGAGAGTGCGCCGACCCATGACGTGACGGTGCGGGCTGCTGCGGGCACCGTGGTATCCGATGACTTGGCGCTGACGATACGCGTTTTGAATGTGCCGGAGACGCTGATAGTGGCAAACAGCGGCAGCGGCGCGGAGATTGCCGAGGATGCGCGGGTCGGCACAGAGGTGCCGGGCATCGCCCTGACCGCAAGAGAAGGCGGAGTGCGTCTGGTCGGCGGCAAAGACTTCCTCTGGGATCTGAGCTACAATGCCGGCGGCCTGTTTGCGATTGACCCCGATAGCGGCGCGGTCACGGTGGCAGGCGCATTGAATTTTGAGACCGCGCAGACGCATACGATCATCGCGCGGGCATCAACCGGGACGGTCAGCGGCGCGATAGGGCTGACCATCGTCGTAACGGATGTTGATGATGTCCCGCCGCCGCAACAGGTTGCCTACACGGCGACGATAGCGGAGGACGCAACGACGGGCACGGCGGTAGCGGGCGTGACGCTGACGGCACAGGTTGCCGGCGGCGCTGCCGTAGGCAGCGCCGTGAGGTGGTATCTGGCCGACTCAAACAATCCCGACTTGTTCGCGATAAGCCGCGCTACCGGCATCATCACTTTGGCTGCGAGCGACAGGCTGGACTACGAGACCGCGCCCCGCCATCGCGTAATGATAACCGCCGCCGCCGACGGTTATGAGTCCGTCACAGAGCCCCTGATGATACGCGTGACCAATGTATTGGAGAGCTTGGCGATTGCCGATAGCGATGCCATGACCAATACGGTTGCGGAGAATGCGGCGGTCGGCACGACGGTGACCGGCATCACGCTGACGGTGCGCGACGAGGCCAATCGCGCGGTAAACGGGGTGATCTGGAGCGTAGCGAGCACATCGAGCGATTTATTTGTGATCAACCCCGATAGCGGCGAGGTGACCGTGGCGGGCGCGCTGGATTATGAGGCTTCCTCCAACCACTTGGTAATCGCGCGGGCCGCAAAAGACGCCGTGGTATCCAATGACCTGAAGCTGACAATAGAGGTTTTGAACGACCCGAATGATGACGATGGCGCCGGGCCGTTTGAACCGGCGCTCAGACTCCGCCTGCGGCTGTTCCTGGAAGGCCCGTTGCGATAAGCCTAAGTTCCCGTGCTCCCGCCCCTTTTATTGTTCCCTTCGCGAGGGCATTGGCTTGCCCGCTCATTTTACGATCTTACAATCGTGGCGCGCCGAACGGCTTCCCTTGTCCCGCCCCGCGCGCCATCGCGCGACCGGTTGCCGATGCGCCCGAAGATGCGCCGGGCGCGCGACCCCGCGTCGTCACGGCGCGCCGCAATGCAAGCCCTGTCTTGGCAAGGGTTTCAAGGCCGCGCATCCCGGGCATTGCCATGGATACCGCGCGACGGTTTATTCAAGGCCGGGGCCGCTATCTGCTTGCCGCCGCGGATTTGCATAACCGGTTTGGTTTTGCTATCGCCGCCTATCGCGGCAATCGCGCCGCCGTTGCCTTCTTGCTTTTGACACTGCGCCACGGTGTTGTTAGTATGCGCTGAGTTTTGCGAGGGTCGGAATATGAAGTCGCCGACATTTGACATATGAAACTGTCTTGTACGGATGGAACTTGAGCGACACATTGCAAATCGTATGCCTCGCGCAACCGCTTCTTTCCTTCGCCTGTTGCCGAAAGCGAGCGCGCTTGTTTTGGCGCTCGCGGTCTTGCTCTTCCGCGCATCCGCCATGGCACAGCAGGCGGACTATGACAGCGACAACAACAACCTGATAGACATCACGACAGCGGAGCAACTCAACGCGATGCGCTACGACCTTGACGGCGACGGGATGCCCGGCGCCGGCACGCAGACATACGCGGAGGCGTTTGTCAATGCCGTTGACGGCATGGGTTGCGCGTCCGATTGCATCGGTTATGAGTTGCTGAATGATCTGGACTTTGACGATGCTGCCGACTATGCCTCGGGCACAGTGAACGCGGACTGGACGAGCGGCGCGGGCTGGGCGCCGATTGGCAGCCTTGGCAAAAACTTTGCCGCCGTATTCAACGGCAACGGTCATGCCGTCCGCAACCTGCGTATCAGCCGCGCCGCGCACTTCCAGAGCCTGTTTGGCATCGTCGGCGAAGATGCTCTGATTACAAATGTCGGCGTCACCGGATCGGTCAATGCGCGCGGTTTTTGGTTTGCGGGCGGACTGGTCGGCGGCGTTGATAAAAGCGCGATAGAAAACAGTTATTCCGCGGTGGCGGTCGAGGGCGGGGCGCAGTCCGGCTCTCTGCTCGGCTATGCCACGGATGCTTCGGCTGTGCGCCGCAGCTATGCCACCGGCGCCGTATACGCCGACTCCGAATCGGGCGGTCTGCTCGGGCGAGACTTTGACAGCCAAGCGCATGGCACGGTTGAGCACACTTATGCGACCGGCTATGTGGACGTGACCCGTGGCGGCGGCCTGATAGGCGTTCTGGGCAATGTGGCGCTCCGCTACGGCTATGCCACCGGTCTGATTCACCCGGGCAACCAATCGAGCGGCGGTCTGGGCGGCAGCGTTGAGGCGGGCGCCGTGGCTGCCGCTGTCTATTGGGATAGCGAGACCTCGGCCAAGACCAATGCGTTCGGGGAAGGCGCGCTCGCCGGCGTGAGCGGCAAGACCGCCGCCGAATTGCAAGCGCCGACGTCCTATGCCGGCATCTATGCCGACTGGAACGCGACCGATGCCGACGGCAATGCGACCGACTACTGGGACTTCGGCAACGCGAACCAATACCCGGCGCTAAAGATTGACTTTGACAACGACGGCACGGCGAGTTGGCAGGAGTTCGGCTATCAGTTGCGCGAAGGCCCGCGCCTGCGCGAAGGCCTGCAGCGCGTGACACGAGACAGGATTGCCTTTGACCTGAGATGGAGCGCGCCGGACACCTCGCACTGGGACAATCCGCCGCAGATCGACTACCGCATCTACCGTGACGGCGCGGCCTTGGACATCGGAGCCGATGACATCGCCGAGACCCGCGCTGCGAACGGCGAGATTGTCTATTCCTATGCCGATGCGGGTCTGCTCGCAGACACTGTTTATGCCTATCACATCGCCGCGGTCGTGGGCGGCGGCGAGCCGAGCCGCAGCGCGACCGCGTTTGAAGTTGATTACGACAGAGACGACGACGGTCTGATAGAGATTACGACACTGGAACAACTCAGCGCAATCCGCTGGGACTTGGACGGCGACGGGAAGCCCGACGAAAGTGCGCGGGAATACGCGCAAGCCTTCCCCGGCATCACGGACAGCGCGGGTTGCCCGGACACCTGCAACGGCTACGAATTGCGCCGCGATCTGGACTTTGACGATGCCGCCAGCTACGCTTCGGGATCGGTGAACACGGCATGGACGAGCGGCGTCGGTTGGTTGCCGATTGGCACCGTTTTCACGGAGAGCTTCGCGGCGACTTTCAACGGCAACGGTCATGCCATTTACAACCTGTATGTCAATAGCGCCGAACGTTACCGAAGCTTGTTCGGCGTCGTTAACGGCGTGATATCAAACATCGGCGTCACCGGTTCGGTCTCATCCACAGGCTCCTTTATCGGCGGCTTGGCGGGTGTGCTGGCCGGTTTTGGCATGATAGAAAAATCCTACTCGGCGGTATCGGTGGAAGCCGACGCATCGGGCGGTTCCTTGGCGGGTTGGGTTTCCGCTAGCACGGTGCGACTGAGTTATGCGAGCGGTGTTGTCAACGCCTCTGCGAGCGCCGGCGGCTTGCTGGGCCATATTTTCCTCACATCTGCCCACCGCGCAGAAATAGAGCATGTCTATGCGACCGGTTTTGTCAATGCAACGGGCGACGACAATTCTGTCGGCGGTTTGCTTGGCTTTCCGGGGCAGGCGCGCCTGAAATACGCTTATGCCACCGCCTTGGTTGCCCCCTCGGGCGGCGGTTTGAGCGGCGACGATACCGATGATTTTTCGGCGACAGCGGCATATTGGGATATCGAGGCATCGGACCGGGCTACCGCAACTCCGTCGGCGGCCATAGATGGCGTTGAGGGCAAGGCCACCGCCAAACTACAGGCGCCGACGGCCTATGCCGGCATCTACGCCGACTGGGACGAGGGCAACGCCGCCGATTACTGGGACTTCGGCGCCGCGAACCAATACCCGGCGTTGAATATTGACTTTGACAACGACGGCATGGCGAGTTGGCAAGAATTCGGCTATCAGTTACGCGAAGGCCCGGCAGTGGCGACAACCGACACATCCGCGGGAGTTTTGAGTTGGAGCGCGCCGGATACCTCGCACTGGCCGCGCGACCCGCCGTCTGTCGGCTACGCCATCTATCGCAACGGTGCGCCCTTGCGCCTTGCCGCCGATGCCATCGCCAAGACCGCCGATGCCAACGGCGATGTTGTCTACTCCTATGTTGACCCGGATGCATCCGCCGACAGCGCTTATCGCTACCACATTGCCGCAACCGTCAACGGCGGCGAGGCGAGTCGTTCCGGCGCGTCTGATGCGCCGGAGAGCCTGACGATTGCGGATAGCAATGATGCTGCCAATGCCATCGCCGAGAATGCGGCGGTCGGCACGGCGGTGACTGGCATCGCTCTGAGCGCAAGCGACGAAGCAGGCAATGCGGTGAGCGCTGTGACCTGGAGCATAGCGAGCGCCCCGACCGGTTTGTTCGCGATAGATGCCGACGGCGTTGTCAGGCTGGCCGCTTCGGATGCCTTGGATTACGAGAGCACGCCAACCCATAGCATAACCGCGCGGGCTGTGGCGGGCGCCGTGGTATCCAATGACTTGTCGCTGACGATAAGCGTTTTGAATGTGCCGAAGAGCCTGACGATTGCGGATAGCAATGATGCCGCCAATGCCATCGCCGAGAATGCGGCGGTCGGCACGGCGGTGACTGGCATCGCTCTGAGCGCAAGCGACGAAGCAGGCAATGCGGTGAGCGCTGTGACCTGGAGCATAGCGAGCGCCCCGACCAATCTGTTCGCGATAGATGCCGACGGCGTTGTCAGGCTGGCCGCTTCGGATGCCTTGGATCACGAGAGTGCGCCGATCCATAGCGTGACCGCGCGGGCTATGGCGGGCGCCGTGGTATCCAATGACTTGTCGCTGACGATAAGCGTTTTGAATGTGCCGAAGAGCCTGACGATTGCGGATAGCAATGATGCCGCCAATGCCATCGCCGAGAATGCGGCGGTCGGCACGGCGGTGACTGGCATCGCTCTGAGCGCAAGCGACGAAGCAGGCAATGCGGTGAGCGCTGTGACCTGGAGCATAGCGAGCGCTCCGACCAATCTGTTCGCGATAGATGCCGACGGCGTTGTCAGGCTGGCCGCTTCGGATGCCTTGGATTACGAGAGTGCGCCGACCCATAGCGTGACCGCGCAAGCCTCAACCGGCAGTGTCAGCGCCACGATAGAACTGGCCATCGCCGTAACGGATGTTGATGAGACCCCGCCGCCGCAGCTTGTCTACACAGCGATAGTAGCGGAGTCGGCGACGGCGGGCACGGCGATAGCGGGCGTGACACTGGCTACACAGGCTGTCGATGGCGCTGTGACATGGAGCCTGAGCGACCCGAACGACCCCGACTTGTTTGCGATAAGCGCCGACGGCGTAATCACTTTGATTGCGAGCGGCGCGCTGGATTACGAAGATGCCGATGCCCGCATCCATCGCGTGATGGTAACCGCCGAAGCTGACGGCGAGGAGCTCGTCACGATGCCGCTGACGATACGCGTGACCAATGTGCTGGAGGCATTGACGATTGTCGATAGCGATGCCACGACCAATGCGGTTGCGGAGAATGCGGCGATTGGCACGACGGTGACCGGCATCACGCTGACGGTGCGCGATGAGGGCGATCGCGCGGTCGGCGGAGTGACTTGGAGCATAGCGAGCGTTCCGAGCGACTTGTTCGCGATTGATTCCGCAAGCGGCGAGGTGACCTTGGCGGGCGCGCCGGATTACGAGACATCGACCGCCCACGCGGTAATCGCGCGGGCGACAAAAGACGCCGTGGTATCCGATGATTTGAGGCTGACAATAGCGATTACGAAGGACCCGACTGACGACGACGGCACGGAGCCGTCCGAACCGGCGCTCAAACTCCGCCTGCGTCTCTTCCTGGAAGGGCCGTTGCGATAAGCCGGAGCCGTCCTTGAGCCGACAATCTCAGAAGCCACAAACAATTGAGTGTTGTTTGTGTGCCGCCTCCCTCCGTCAGGGGAGGGTGATTACGTTGTCTGCGTTCGCGCAAAAGCCCCCCGCAAAGGAAGCGGCAAAGGGACAGACGGCATGGGGGAGCAATGGGCCGGGAGGGGTGCGCGATGTATTGCTAGCACTCATATTTTTAGCGGATTCTGACGTTAGGAGGTAGTGTCATATATAATCAGAGCTTTGCAAGGAGACAAACAAGGATTCTAAGTCGCCGACACATTGACATATAGATTTATGCGGATAGAGCCCGAACAATACATTAACAAGTTGCGTGTTTCGCGTAACTCTCCCTTCCCTCGCCCGTTACCAAAAACAAGCGCGCTTGTTTTGGCGCTCGTGGTTTTGCTCTTCTCCGTATCCGCTCTTGCGAAACAACCCGCGCAACTATCGATCGACTTTGACGACAACGACGCGAATACGGCAGTCGGTACGCCGGTCACGGCGACGGACGCATCGGATTTTGAAACCGCACAGGCGCATACGACAACGGCGCCAAATAGAGCGGTATCAGATCCGCGGTTCCCAATCACCGTCGCAACGGCCCTGCCACAGCTACAGATTACCTACATAGCGGTGGTAGCGGAGTCGGCAACGACGGGCACGACGATAGCGGAGGTAACGCTGGCACAGGTTGCCGATAGCGATGCCGCAAGCAGCGCGACATGGAGCCTGAGCGACCCGAACGAACCCGACTTGTTCGCAATAAGCAGCGCCAGCGGCGTAATCACGCTGATTGCGGGCGGCACGCTGGATTACGAGACATTAACGCAACACATAGTAATGGTGCGAGCCGAAGCCGACGGTGAGGAACTCATCACAGTGCCGCTGACGATACGCGTGACCAATGTGCTGGAGGCATTGATGATTGACGATAGCGATGCCACGACCAATACGGTTGCGGAGAATGCGGCGGCCGGCACGACGGTGACCGGCATCGCGCTGACGGTGCGCGATGAGGGCGATCGCGCGGTCGGCGGAGTGACCTGGAACGTAGCGGGCGCCCCGGCCGACCTGTTCACGGTAGATGCCGACGGCGCTATCAGGCTGGCTACTTCGGGCGCCTTGGATTACGAGGCATCAACCGCCCACGCGGTAATCGTGCGGGCGACAAAAGACGCCGTGGTATCCAATGACCTGGGACTGACGATAGAGGTTACGAACGACCCGACCGACGACGACGGCACAGAGCCGTCCGAACCGGCGCTCAGAATCCGCCTGCGCCTCTTCCTGGAAGGCCCGTTGCGATAAGCTTAAATTGTTCCCCGAGCCGACAATTCAAGGAGCCGCAAACAATTGAGCATTGTTTGTGTGTCGCCTCGCTCCCGCGAGGGGGAGAGCGCTCACATCGTCCGCTTTCGCGCAAAGCTCCCGCGAAGGGAGTGGCAAAGGCAGACAGCGCGCCATCGCACGACTGAGCGACCACACCACGGACCGAAGTTTCAAAAACCCATGACACACACAACATTTGCCTCAGGTGTCCGATATGTTATGGCATCAAACATGTCCAATATGTCTTGTCTTGGCATCATGCATAGCGCTCCGGTTCATGGGGTCTGTGATAAAATCCCCGAATGGCTTTTTCCGTTAAAATTAATAACCTTGGTAAGATTACCGAGAAACCGATTGTGGTAGGGGGGTTGACCGTATTGGCCGGCCCTAATGCCACAGGCAAAACCTTCTTTTCCAAGGCGCTTTATTCCGTGTTTGACGCGATGAACGCAAACCATACGCTAGTGGCGATTCAAGGACTTGCGCGTCCATTGCGACAGTATCTGCAGATACTGACGAGGATGCCGGAGTTTGAAAAAAACACGGCACTGGACTCAATAAAAGCCCAATTCAAACAGTTGGAAAGATTATGTGCACCGCTTTCCGGCACAGACGATGAAATTGCCGCCGTTGAGGAAATGCATCCAAAACTCTCCGGCGCTGTGAAGGAAATTGTTCGTGCCTATGGGGAGGTGCGACCCGCCATTGATAAAGTTAAAGGAATTGGCATTCGCGAAAACATTCTTGATCTAAGTGATTCCGGTATCAAGGATTTGAAGGAATTAACGAATCTTTCGTCGGAGGAAGTAGTGCTTAAAGGATTTAAGCGGGCTCTCGGTCGCAACCTAAGAGGCAATTTCCAGACTGCAAGATTAACGGATTTGCGGGGAAATTCGGATGAGGACACCTTCATCCAAATAGAGGGCGTAGGAAGAATTGCGATTGATGGAAATCACTTGCAGAGTGACATTGAGCCCGCCGGGCTGGCACGGTTGCAGAAATACTCCAGAGTGATTTATCTGGAGTCGCCTATTCATTGGAAATTGAGGGGAGCGCTCAAGCAGTACGCCCCGCGCTTTCGGCATTTCGGGGGGAGTTTGAATATCCCCAAATATTTCACCGACTTGGATGCCGCGCTGAACGACGAATATTCCGGCGAGGTTGCTTTTCCAGAGTTGCTTCAAGAGTTGATTACGGATGTTTTGCAAGGGAAAATGGTTATTGCCGAAAGTGGCGAATTGCAATTCGCAGAAAATGGTCAAGCGCGTCCGTTCTCCCTGCCCATGACGGCTACCGGCATGGTAAACCTCGGTATTCTGGGGATGTTGATTGAAAGGAAAATCATTGACAAGGGCGCGTTTCTTTTCATTGACGAGCCCGAGGCCAACCTTCACCCGAAGTGGCAAGCGGAGATGATTCGTGTTCTCTTTGAGTTGGCACAAGGCGGCGTTCATGTCGTCATAGCCACGCATAGTCCTGACATCGCAGAGCGTTTATCCGCACTGGCGAAGCAGAATCCGGGCTCCGAGGACATGATTGCCCTGAATCATTTTTCATCGGAAGGCGTGGAAAGCAATGAGAAAAACTTTGACAAAAAAATGGGAGCTATCATAAAAGAGTTGACGGATGCTTTTTCCACTCCTACGTGATGAATCAGGAATAGATGTGATGGAGGATTTGGCTGAGTTTCTGGAACCGATTAGGATACAAGACCACGACGATCCGATTGGGGAAGCATATAAAATGGACGGTTGCGCCCCGGCTCCAAGCATGCGCAAACGCGCCGGTTTGGGCACACTGCATTGTTGTGACTATGTGCGCATAGACGGAGAAAAAACCATCCTCATTGAAGACACTCAATTGGGTAAAACCATGGTGCGCTTGCAAGAAAAATATGATTCCATGGAAAAAGAAAAAAGGGAGGAATATATTCGGGAGCGCATTAAGAGTGAAAATTGCCTGAAAGTTTATGGTTCGCTTCTGGTCTTATGCCGCTTGGACAAATGGTCGGAGCATCGCGAATTTATACTTGTGAGTAGCGATGGCAGCGAAGCGATTTTTTTGCAAAACAGGAATCCGAATAACGAACTGCAAGCAGCAATCCGAGAAGAATTATGCGGTGAGCAATCGAGTGTCAGAGGGGCGTTGCAAGGGGGCGGATCGGTAAAAGATGTAAGAGTGATAAGTGTTGACAAACTGCGGGATATACTGAGGGGCAATTGATTCTGGGTTCCTTGTGGGGCAACGAGCTTTGCTCGCCAGAGGGGGAGGAGGAGCGGACTTTGATGAGTTCCATAAAGACATAGTTCGCATCCCTCTTTGTTGCCGACAAAGTGCATGCTCAGGGGGGTCGCCATCTACTCTGTGCATCGCGCATGTCTTGCCCGAATTGCCTCTATACGGCGCTTGGCTTCGTCTTGTGCCTTCACTAAGTCTCTGGGAGACAACCCAGACAGCGATTTGTCGAGAGCATCCCGGTATTCCCTCGACATCTCAAACCCATTCGCCACCGCAATGGAAATCCAGATATACGCCTCCTTGTAGTTTTGTGGAACACTTTTGCCATCGAAATACATCCCTCCAAGACCAGCTTGTGCGTCAGCAGCGTTTCCCCATTCGGCAGCCCTCCGAACCCACTTCACTGCTTCAGCACCATCTCGATAAACATCTGGCCCCTTGGCATATATCGCTCCAAGAAGGACTTGCGCCTGAGCGTTTCCCTGTTCGGCAGCGCGTCTGGCCCATTTCTCTTCTTCCGCATAATCTTGCGTGTCACCCTCGCTGTCGGAATACATCGAGGCGAGAAGATATTGCGCTACAGCAAGTCCCTGCTTGGCGGCATAGCTATACCACTTCATCGCTTGCGTATCATCTGGCATGATGCCTAAACCATATTGATACATTGCGCCGATACTGGCTTGCGCTACAGCAAGTCCCTGCTCGGCAGCGAGCTGATACCATTTATATGCTTCCGCATAATCTTGCTCAGTGCCCCGACCGGCACCATGCATCTGGCCGAGATCAAATTGTGCATCAGCATCCCCTCCTTTCGCCTTCTCCATGATTTCGTTGAAAGACTCACTTGGCGGGATTGTCTTGCCTATTGTTAGGTGGTCGTTATCTACTACTCTGATGTGGTTAACCTTGCATTCCTTCAGAGGGCATAATTCAATGGATAATCCAAAGGGTTTTATTTCAGTATCCATAGTGGCTATGTTGAGAATCTTGATTTTTTCTTCAGGAAGCTCGGGACATTTAATACCCAATAAGAATGCCAATGGAATGGCGGAGATGGCTCCTGCGATGTACATCAGGCTTTTGGGGATACCAAATAATTTGGCAATCCATAGAAGGGAAAAGATAACCGCTACCGTAGCGACCAAAAAGATCAGGAAAGGTGAGTTGAAGAACCATAGAAGGAAAGAGGCAACAGCAAGCAACGCCAAGCGCAACTCCATTGGTTGTACTAGAAAAAATTTGAACATTTTTTTGATGAATGATGGCATCGTATATTCCTTTGATGTGGAGGGGTACCAGTATGCCATACCCTGATGTGCGCCTCTTCCTGGAAGGGCCGTTACGATAAACCTAAGCCGTTCCCCGAGCCGACAATCTCAGAAGCCACAAACAATTGAGTACTGTTTGTGTACCATCTCTCTCCCTCCCCCCGCGAGGGGGGAGTGCGGTTAGCGCAAGCACGGAGCTTGCTCGCCTTGTGCGGCGGAGTCAAGCACAGAAGTCCCTTGCGTATGCTCTGCGTCAGACAATCCGGTGGGCGCGCAACAGGTATTCGTCGCTTTGCATTTCATGCAGCCGGCTTTGGGCGCGTTTGAATATCTCGCCGAGTTCGCCTTCGCGATACAGATTGTCAATCGTTGTTTCAGCCGAGAGAATCAGAGCCACATTGCGGTCATAGAATTCGTCGATCAGATGAATAAACCGGCGCGCTTTGTCGTCGCACAGATAAAATTCGGGCACACCCGACACGATGACCGTGTCATAGCAGTTGGCGATAGCGATATAGTCTTTTGCCGAACGGGGGCCGCCGCAAATGTGCTCAAAGTCAAACCATATCGTATTGTGAATCTTGTTCTCGATCGCTATTTTGCGATTATTGACAGTGACCGCTTTCGCATCGTGTCGGCTCGGGTCATATCCTGTCTCGCGCAGGAAGAATTTTTCTTCCAGCAGCCGATAGGTGTTATTGCTATGCGGGCAGAAGTAGGTGCCGGCTTTGCGCATATGCTTGGCGCGGAAATCCTCGCCGCAATCCAGATGGATGGCGTCGGTGTATGCTTCGAGCAATGCGATAGCGGGGGCGAAGCGTTCGTATTGCAAACCGCCCTTGTACAGGTCTTGCGGCGGCGTGTTTGATGTGACGACCAGCGCCATATCGCGCTCAAACAACCCTTTGAGAAACCGGTTCATGAGCATCGCGTCGACGATATTCGTGATGTGAAACTCATCGATGCATAAGACTTTTGTGCGGCGGGAAAAATACGAAGCGACCGCTTCGACCGGGTCGGGTTGTCGGCGGCAGGATTGCAGCAACTCGTGCACTTCTTCCATAAAACGGTAAAAGTGCATTCGTTGCTTTTCGTTGTGCTCGAGCGATTCAAAGAATATGTCCATCAGAAAGGTCTTGCCGCTTCCGATGTTGCCCCAGAGAAAAATCCCTCTGGGCGGCGGCGCACACAGCCGGCGCTTGGCTCCGAACCATTTTTTCCAACGCGGCGTGTCGGATGATTGTGTCAGCCTGTCCGACAGATCTTGAAACCTGTCTATGACTATGCGTTGCCGGTCATTGGGCCGGTGTCCCATCTGTTTCAGGGCGTCTTCGTATATATGTGTCAGTCGGGACATCTTGGCTGGCATGGTGTTTTGCGGATAATGCTGATTGAAATGGTACGGGAGATTAAAATGTTCGCGTGTTTTCACGTGTTAAAATTATACAATGCAACATCATATTGACTATTTGGACTTTGAGCAACCGATCGCGGAGATTGACCTTAAATTGGAAGAACTCAAGCGCTTATCCGGCAACGACGATTTGAATCTGGATCGCGAAATTGCGCAACTGGAAAAGAAGCGCGAGAAACTGGTTACCAATATCTATTCAAATTTGAGCGAATGGCAAATCGTCCGCATTGCCCGTCATCCCAAGCGTCCGCACACCTCCGATTATATCGAACGCCTGATGACTGACTTTGAGGAACTGCACGGCGACCGGCAGTACGCCGATGACGCGTCCGTCATCGCCGGTATCGGCCGTCTCGGCGAGCGCTCTGTGGCGGTCGTCGGCCATCAGAAGGGGCGCGATACGGATGAAAAGATCCGGCGCAATTTCGGCATGCCGAGGCCGGAAGCCTATCGCAAAGCGGCGCGCATCTTTCGCCTTGCCGAACGTTTCGCGATGCCGATCATAACCTTTGTCGATACCCCGGGCGCGTATCCGGGGATTGACGCGGAAGAGAGAAACCAGAGCGCTGCGATTGCCGAGAACCTGCGCCTGATGTCCGCGCTGGAAGCGCCGATTATCAGCGTGGTAATCGGCGAGGGCGGTTCCGGCGGCGCATTGGCGATTGCGGTGTGCGATTACCTGTTCATGTTGCAGCACAGCATCTATTCGGTCATCTCCCCCGAAGGTTGCGCCTCTATTCTGTGGAAGAGCGCGGACAAAGCCGCTCAGGCCGCTCAGGCCATGTCGATCACATCGGACAAGCTGAAACAGTTGGAACTGGTTGACGAAATTGTCCCGGAGCCGCTCGGCGGCGCGCATTGCGATGCGGATAGCGCTTGCGCCCTGTTGCGGCCGCTCTTGCGCAAACAACTGGACAGCTTGTCGGAAATGCCCATTGATAAGTTGCTTGAGAGGCGTTACGAGCGCCTCACCGATGTCGGCCGCTTTAAGTAAGCGCGCCCCCCCGCAGGCAATATGATGAGCGATAAAAACAAACTTGTCGATCGCGACCGAGCGCTCGCTTTCCCGCACCCGACATCCCCGAAAGAATTTATTGCCGCCGCGTTTAAGCGGCTGCAAGATGTGTTGCTGCTGACGCACAGCAAACGCATCGTGCTGGCTTATAGCGGCGGGTTGGATTCCAATGTGTTGCTGGATGTGCTCCGGCGTTTTGCGCGCGAGCAAGCGCCCGCGCTTGAGTTGCTTGCGGTACATATCAATCACGGCATCAGCGACGATGCCGATCGCTGGCAAGCGGCTTGCGAGAGCCGGGCGGCGCGGCTCGGAGTGCCGCTGGTGACAGAGCGCATTGAGATACCGCACAGCGCCAATGTTGAAGCGATTGCGCGCGAACATCGTTATCGCGCGCTCAGACGGCATCTCGTTGCAAACTCTGTGTTGTGCGCGGCACACCATCGCGCCGATCAGGCGGAAACCGTATTGCTCCGCCTCCTGCGCGGCGCCGGGCCGGCGGGTCTCTCGGCGATGGCGGGCATATCGCGCTTTGCCCCCGGCTGGTTGGCGAGACCGTTGCTCGACCAGTCGCGCGATACGATTCGCGCCTACGCGCAGGCCGAAAACATCAACTGGTCGGAGGATGAAAGCAATCGCAACACGGATTACTCGCGCAACCACATTCGCCGCCGAGTCATGCCGTTGCTCAAAACAAAGTGGCCCGGGTGCGATGCGACCCTCGCGCGGGCGGCGCGTCACCAGTCCGCGGCACAGGCAACCCTTGAAGCCGAAAGCCGGCGTTGGTTGGGCCGCTGTCTGGTCGGGAAAATGCTATCGCGCAAAGCCTGTCGCGCGGTGCCTGCGATACGCCGCAATCCGGTTTTGCGAGCGTGGATCACATCGCATGGCGTCGCCGCGCCCGATGAGCAAAAGCTCATGACTCTGTGGCATAAGCTGATTGCGGGCGATGCGCAAAACGGAGCGGCGGTTGCGTGGTCCGGAGTGACGTTTCGTTTTTATCGCGGTTTGTTGTACTTGGCAAAGATGCCCGAACACAAGGCCCCGCAAGACGACATCCGCTGGCAACGCGGCGCCGATATCAAAGTTCCCGAGCTCGGCATAACGCTTTATTGGCGTGATCTTGTGCGCCAAGCGCCGGAGTTGGAAAAGAGCGATGTCAGCCTGCGCTTTCGCAGCGGCAATGAGCTCTGCGGATACGCCGGCGGATGCCGCCGCCGCAGCTTGAAGAAACTCTTCCAGCAGAACGGAATTCCGCCGTGGGAGAGAAAGAACATACCGCTGATATATGCCGACGACAAACTCCGCCTGGTATGGAATGTGGCGAGTTGCAAATGATTGCCGTTTCCGCCGCCGCAATAGGGTAAAATAGCATTTTTCTACGGTGATTTCTTTGCTCAGGTCCATAACATGAGTCGGTATGTTTTTGTAACAGGCGGTGTCGTTTCTTCGTTGGGCAAAGGGATTGTCGCTTCTTCCATCGGCGCCATCCTTGAGGCGCGCAACCTCAAGTTAAGTCTGATCAAGCTGGACCCTTATATCAATGTTGACCCGGGCACGATGAGCCCGTATCAGCACGGCGAGGTTTTTGTAACCGCCGATGGCGCGGAAACCGATCTCGATATCGGACACTACGAACGCTTTGTCAATTTCACCGCCGGACGCCGCCACAATTACACGAGCGGGCAAATCTATGAGAGCGTCATCCGCAAGGAACGGCGCGGCGAGTATCTCGGCAAAACGGTGCAAGTGATTCCTCACGTAACCGATGAAATCAAACACTCCATTGCCGCAGGCGCAAGCGGCGCCGATGTCACCCTGATTGAAATCGGCGGCACGGTAGGGGACATTGAATCGCTGCCGTTTCTGGAAGCGATTCGCCAGTTGGGCCTTGAAGCTCCGGGCCAGGTCGCCTATGTGCATCTGACTTTGGTGCCGTATTTGCAGAGCAGCGGTGAGATCAAGACCAAGCCGACCCAACATTCGGTCAAGGAGCTGCGCTCCATCGGAATTCAACCGGACGTGTTAATGTGCCGCACCCAATATGATTTGCCCAAGGAGCAGAGAGCAAAGATTGCGATGTTTACCAATATTTCTTCCGAGGCGGTGGTATCTGCGATCGACCTTGAAGACCTGTACGAAGTTCCGCTGTGGCTGCACCGGCAAGGCGTGGATGACATTCTTGTCGGGAAACTGGGAATCGAAGCGCCGGCGGCCGATCTGTCGGCATGGCAGCGGGTCGCAGACTTGCGCAAACGCGCGAAGGGCTGCGTGACGGTTGCCATTGTCGGCAAGTACATTGACTTGGCCGACGCCTATAAGTCGATCAACGAGGCTTTGATTCACGCCGGTCTTGAGACCGCAACCCATATTGACGTGGAATATATAGACCCCGAAAACGACAGTGTCAAGCGTTTGTCCGCGGCGGATGCGATTCTGGTGCCGGGCGGTTTCGGCGAACGCGGCGTCGAAGGCAAGGTGCGGGCGGTCGCGTATGCGCGCCAGAACAAAGTGCCGTATTTCGGCATCTGTCTCGGCATGCAAGTGGCGGTGATAGAGTTTGCCCGCAACGTTGCCGGGCTGGACGGCGCGGGAAGTACCGAATTCAGCGCCAAGCCGCCGCATCCGGTTATCGCGATGATGAGCGAGTGGATGGACGATTCGGGCAAGCTGGAGCAACGCGACATTGATTCGGATATGGGCGGCACGATGCGGCTCGGGGCGCAGCCGTGCAAGCTGCTGTCGGGCTCGCGGATTCGCGAGGCATACGGTCGCGACGAGATCATTGAGCGCCATCGCCACCGCTACGAGTTTAATAACAACTATGCGGACAGGTTGGAGCGGGCCGGGCTTTTGATCGCGAGCAAATCATCAAATAACGAGTTGGTCGAAGTGGTGGAGTTGAAAGACCATCCGTGGTTTGTCGGCTGCCAGTTTCATCCCGAGTTCACCTCCAGGCCGCGCAACCCGCACCCGCTTTTTTGCAGCTTTGTCAATGCCGCGAAAGAATACAAAGAGGGGCGACAACAATGAAACTATGTCATTTTGAAGCCGGGCTTGAGCATCCGTTCTTTCTGATTTCCGGCCCTTGTGTCGTGGAGAGCGAAGAGCTCGCTATGGAGACTGCGGGAACTTTGAAGCAGATCACCGACGAATTGGGCATTCCGTTCATCTATAAATCGTCGTTTGATAAGGCCAACCGTTCCTCGCATCGGAATTTTCGCGGTATCGGCTTTGAAAAAGCCCTGGCGGCGCTGGAAAAAGTGCGCGCGACGGTAGGGGCGCCGGTGCTGACCGATGTGCACGAAGATACGCCGATGGACGAAGTCGCGGCCGTCGCGGATGTGTTACAGACGCCGGCTTTGCTGTGCCGGCAGACGAATTTCATACAGAGGGCAGCCGCCGCCGGCAAGCCCGTGAATCTTAAGAAGGGACAGTTTATGTCGCCGTGGGAGATGCGACATGTGGTCGATAAGGCGCGCGCTGTCGGCAACGAACAATTGCTTGTTTGCGAAAGAGGGTTTAGTTTTGGGTACAATAATCTGGTATCCGACATGCGTTCGCTGGCAGTGATGCGGGATACGGGTTGTCCGGTTATATTTGACGCGACACACTCGGCCCAGTTGCCCGGCGCAAAAGGCGGGGCGTCGGGCGGCCAGCGCGAGTTCGTGCCGGTCTTGGCGTCGGCTGCGATCGGGGCCGGGGTTGCGGGGCTGTTTATGGAGTCGCACCCCGACCCCGAAGCGGCATTGAGCGACGGGCCGAATTCGTGGCCGCTCGCCGATATGCGGGATTTGCTACGGCGCCTGAAAGCTCTGGATGCCGCGGCAAAAGGACATTGAGCCGAAGAAAACTTAGAAACTATGAAAGCTATTTCTGACATCCGGGCGCGCGAGATCATTGACTCGCGCGGTAACCCGACGGTTGAAGCCGATGTGATCGTCGGCGATGTATGCGGTCGCGCGGCGGTTCCGTCCGGCGCGTCAACGGGCGCGCTGGAGGCGATCGAGTTGCGCGACGGGGATGCCGCGCGCTTCAAAGGCAAAGGGGTTCTCAAGGCGGTTGATAATGTCAATACGAAGATTCGGGATGCGTTGGTCGGCACGGACATAGACGATCAGGCGGCGATTGACCGCGCGATGATCGCTTTGGACGGCAGCAAAGACAAGGGGCGACTCGGCGCGAATGCCGTGCTTGCCGTATCGCTTGCGGCAGCAAAAGCCGCCGCGGCGCTGCGCTCGGTTCCCCTTTATCGCCATCTTGCCGACGGCAGGCAACCGCTGTTGCCGGCGCCGTTAATCAATATCCTGAACGGCGGGTCTCACGCCGACAACAGCGTTGACTTGCAAGAATTCATGATTGTGCCGGTCGGCGCGGGAAGTTTCGGCGATGCGGTTCGGGCGGGCGCGGAAGTGTTTGCTTCTTTGCGCGGCATTCTCAAGAAGCAAGGGCTTAGCACGGCGGTGGGCGACGAAGGGGGCGTCGCGCCCAACCTGCCGTCTAATGAATCCGCGATCGATATCATTTTGGAAGCGATTCAGGTTGCGGGTTATTCGCCCGGGAAGGACATATGGCTTGCGTTGGATGTGGCCAGTTCGGAATTCTTTGCCGACGGCAAGTACCATCTGCAATCCGAAAATGCGCAATACAGCGCCGCCGAATTCGTTGACTACCTGGCTGACTGGGTCGGGAAATATCCGATTTTATCGATTGAAGACGCCCTGTCCGAGACCGACTGGGACGGTTGGAAACTATTGACCGAAAAGCTCGGGGACAAGGCACAGCTTGTCGGTGACGATTTGTTTGTGACCAATGTCGATTTGATCAAGAAAGGCATCGATATGGGAGTCGCCAATTCGGTTTTGGTCAAGCCGAACCAAATCGGCACCTTGACCGAGACGCTGGAGGCAATCGCGATTGCGACGGAAGCCGCCTACAGCTGTGTTATTTCTCATCGCTCGGGCGAGACGGAGGACGTAACGATTGCGGACTTTGCGGTAGCGAGCGCGGTCGGTCAGATCAAAACAGGTTCCCTTTCCCGTACCGATCGGGTGGCGAAATACAATCAACTCCTGCGCATAGAAGAAGAACTCGGCGCGGCTGCCCGCTTTGAGCCGGCGCAAGTGTTCAAGCGGTTTCTGCGCTCACATTAATCTCTGTTGATGCCTGCCAGCCCTATTCCCGATATTGTAGAAGCGATTCGCGCCGGGCGTCCGGTCATCGTGCTCGATGACGAAGGGCGCGAAAATGAAGGCGATTTGATAGTCGCCGCCGAGTTGGCGACTCCGGAGCATATCAATTTTATGTCCAAGCACGGGCGCGGCTTAATCTGTTTGGCATTGAGCAGCGAGCGCTGCGACTATCTCAATCTGCCGCTGATGGTCAAGGACACCGATTTTCACAAGACGACGAACTTTACCGTATCGATCGAAGCGTGCAAGGGCGTCACCACGGGCATCTCGGCGCAAGATCGCGCGCATACGATTCGGGTTGCCACCGCCGCCGATACGCAGCCCGAAGATATCACCCAACCGGGGCATGTGTTCCCGCTGATGGAGCAGCCCGGCGGAGTATTGGCGCGTGCCGGTCATACCGAGGCGGGTTGTGATTTGGCGCGACTTGCCGGTTTCGGGCCGGCGGCGGTGATTGTTGAGATTCTTAACGATGATGGCAGCATGGCGCGGCGTCCCGAGCTTGAAACTTTTGCCCGCGAGCACGATCTCAAGATTTGTACCGTGGAGGACTTGATCCGTTATCGCATTGAGCACGGGAAGACCGTAGTATCGCTTCTGTCCGCACCGGTAAAGACGCAATACGGCGAATTTGTATTGCATGCGTATGACGATCTGGCTAATCGGGTTGTACATCTCGCTTTAGTTAAAGGAAATATAAAAAGGAATGAGCCGACTCTGGTGCGGGTGCATGTGGAAAACGCTTTATACGATGCGTTTGGCATAATCGCACCGCAACCGAGATGGTCAATAGAGAGCGTTATGCAATATGTTTCCAAACAAGACTGCGCATCAGCAGTTGTTTTTCTGCGTTTGCCGGAGAGCGACGGTGAGATTCGCAACCGCCTCTCGACAATTGCATCAAAAGAGCGACAGCAAGCGGATGATAACAATGAAAGGGAGCGTTGGACGCTGGGTATCGGCAGCCAGATTTTGAATGAACTCGGCGTCGGCAAGATGCGCTTGATGAGCACGCCGCAAAAGTTTCACGGCCTCGGCGGCTTCGGCTTATCGGTGGAAAGTTATGTCAAAGAAGCATAAGGAACATAACGCGCTGCCCGACGGCAGCGGCCTGCATATCGCTATCGTTGCGGCCAAATACAACCGCAAGATAACCGATGCGATGGTTGCGAGCGCCGAGCATGCTTTGGCAGCGCGCAAAGTCGCGCGCACGGAGGTATGGCGTGTCCCGGGTGTTTTTGAGATTCCTTTGGCGGTACGGCAGTTGCTCAAAGATAAGGGCTGCGACGGGGTCGTCGCGCTCGGTTGTGTGATTCGCGGTGAGACCGCGCATTTTGATCAGATCGTTTCATCCTGCACGCGCGGCATACAAAAGGTGTCGCTTGATTCGGGCATTCCTGTCGGGCACGGTATCTTAGCGGTTGAAAACGAAGCGCAAGCTTTGGTGCGCTGTCAAGCGGGCGGTGATCACGACCGTGCCGCCGAAGCGGCTGTGGCGGTTTTGGAACTCGCCCGCCTGTTCAAGGAAATGCCGAATGGCGGATGATCGGCAAGAATTCTTTCATGCCCGCAGCCGCGCCCGGCGGCTTGCGATGCAGGCGCTATACCAATGGCAGATTACGGCGGGTGATATCAATGAGATTGCCAAGCAGTTTGAGAGCGACGACGGCTACGACAAGGTCAATCAGAAGCATTTTCAAGCGTTGCTGCATGCAGCCGCGCAGCGGGAATTTGATACGCAGATTGAAGCCTGCATGGATGTCTCTATTAAGAAACTTGACCCGATTGAATGGGCGATTATTTGCAATGCGGCATATGAGATTACCCACTGTGATGATATTGACGCTGCTGTCGCCATTACCGAAGCAGTCCGGCTGGCAAAGAAGTTCGGCGGAGAGAACAGCTACAAATTTGTTAACGGTGTGCTGAACAAACTTGCGGGGCGACAATCGTCGGCAAGTGAGGAAAATCTGATAAAAAAGTACTTTGAAAAGGCCTGTGGTGAAGAGGTCGCACTTGGCATCGGCGATGACGCCGCTGTCATAAGCGGTATTCGCGACAATCTGCTTGTGTCAACCGATACCATGGTGGAAGGGGTGCACTTTGAGAAAGAAGATGATGCGAGCGATGTGGGATACAAAGCGCTGGCTGCCGCCCTGAGTGATTTGGCCGCGATGGGTGCGGATCCTAAGTGGGCCCTGCTCGCTGTGAGTTTGCCACAAGCGGACGAGCAATGGATTGAACGCTTTGCCGATGGTTTTTTCACAGTGGCAAAAAAGTATGGAGTGGACTTGATTGGCGGCGATACGACACGCGGCCCTTTGACCATCACCGTGCAAGTGCTTGGAGTGGCACAGTCAAAATATATGACCCGTGGTAGTGCGCAGAGCGGTCAGGGTGTTTATGTGACCGGTGCGGTAGCGGCGATAGCTTTGGCCGCCCTGCATGCGGATGAGATATCAAAGTGCGGGGCACAGTCGATGGCGCAGTGTCTGGAAAGACAGAAGCGGCCTGATCCGCGTATTGATGCGGGGAAAATTATTGCTCAGTATGCGAGCGCGGCAACTGATACATCGGACGGATTGCTAATAGACCTTACGCATATATTGTCGGCAAGCGGAGTCGGTGCGACCGTTGAAATACAGAATCTGCCATTTGTTGATGGCTACCAACAGTGTTGCTCTGATATCGGCGGCATCCTTGAAATATTAACTTATGGCGGGGATTTTGAATTGCTGTTTGCGATGGATGAGAAACATTATCCCGACTTGCAGAAGGCATTGTCTGAGGTATCAATCACAGCAACACAAATTGCCACCATAGAAGACGCTTCCGGCTTGCGTTGCACCTTCAATGGTGAAGCTGTCACGTTGCCGGACCCGCTTGGATATGACCACTTCCGGCGGTAAATATCAGTGGATGCGTGACCCCGATATAAAATTTCTCTTCAGCAATCCGGTGCATTGGGTATCCCTCGGTCTCGGTGCCGGATTATCGCCTGTCGCCCCGGGTACTTTGGGCACCGTGGTCGGCGTCGGGCTGTACTTTCTTGTCTCCGAGTGGTCATTACCACTTTACTTGCTTCTCGTTGCGGTATTATTCTTTGCAGGTTGTCTCGCAGCCGGTTTCACTTCCCGTAAGTTGGGAGCCCATGACCACGGGAGCATTGTAATCGATGAGATTGTCGGTATGCTGCTGGCATTAGCCCACTGTCCGGCGGGCCTTGGCTGGGTGTTGCTCGCTTTTTTGCTATTCCGCGCTCTGGATATTTTGAAACCGTGGCCGATAGGGGTTATCGACCGGCGCGCGCCCGGCGGCGCGGGCATCATGCTTGATGATTTGGCGGCGGGCGCCTATGCTTTGATCGCAATTCAAACAGCAAATTTTCTGACCGCATGAGTAACGCCGACAATATCCGCACCCGTTTCGCGCCCAGCCCGACCGGCTTCTTGCATATAGGCGGCGCGCGCACGGCGCTTTTCTCATGGCTTTATGCGCGTCATCACGGCGGCTCTTTTGTGCTTCGCATAGAGGACACGGACGAAGCGCGTTCCAGTCCGGAGTTGAGCCGCAGCATACTGGAGGCATTGGCATGGCTTGGCATCGACCACGATGAGGAAGTGATCTATCAGAGCGAGCGGCGCGCGCGTTATGCCGAAGCGGTCACACAGTTACTGGACGAAGGCAAAGCCTATCGCTGCTATTGCACCCGCTCCGAATTGGAAGCGCTGCGCGCCGAACAGATAGCCGCCAAACAAAAGCCGCGCTATGACGGCCGCTGCCGCACCCGCGCTTCGCCGCGACCGGGCGTTGATCCGGTTATTCGTTTTATCACCCCGCGGCAAGGTAGCGTCGTATTTGATGACCGCGTGCGCGGGCGCGTACAAACGGAGAATGCGGAACTCGATGATCTCGTTATCATGCGCGCCGACGGCGCGCCGACCTATAACTTTTCCGTTGTGATTGACGATGCGGATATGCGAATCAGCCATGTCGTGCGGGGCGATGACCACCTCAGCAACACCCCGCGCCAGATTCATATCCAAAAGGCTCTTGCCATCGCGCAACCGGCCTATGCGCATTTGCCGATGATTCTGGATGCGGACGGCAAGCGCATGTCAAAGCGGGACGGCGCGATCAGCGTCGAATATTACCGCGAGCGCGGTTATCTGCCGCAAGCCTTGCTCAATTATCTGGTGCGTTTAGGGTGGTCGCGCGGCAATCAGGAAATATTTTCATTGCAGGAGATGATCGATTGTTTTGACTTGGGCGCAGTCAGCTCTTCGGCTGCCGCTGTCAACCCGGATAAACTGGACTGGCTCAACTCGCACTACCTGAATGAGATGCCGATTGACGAGTTGGTTGATTCATTTACCGCACAGCTCAATGTGCTTGGCTGGGATACGGCGGGAGGGCCGTCACCCGCTACGGTTATCCCGCTATTGCGCGAACGATATAAAACCGTCGTCGCAATGGCCGAGGGCAGCCAATTTCTTTATTGCGATGAGGCGGGGAGCGATGGCCGGGACGCAAGCCGGTATCTGACGCCCGACACGCGTCGGTTGCTTGAATACGCGTTGTCCGAGTTTGCAAAAGTTGATTGCTGGCAAGAGGACGCCTTGAAGCGGACGCTCAAATCCATTCTGGCGACGTTGGATATCGGCATGGGAAAACTGGGCAAGCCTTTGCGTGCTATTTTGACCGCCGGCGCGGCCGCTCCCGACCTGGCGCTGACGATGGAGTGGATTGGCAAGCGCCGTTGTCTGGCCCGCATTGCGGCGGCTCTCAAAGAGCGCTAAGCGGCGCCCGGATCATCATTCGCCATCGTCCTCAACCGCCGTGATATATGCCAGAATGCCGATGGCGGGATGATCCAGATAATGCAACTCGCCCTCACCCAGTATCTTTTTGATGTGGATTGAGATCGGGGATCTCTGACCCGACAAAGAATCGGTTAATTGGGGTTCTTTTTCAAACGATGCATCGTATTGGAAATCAAGCCGCAATTGAAAATAACGTTCGTAACTGGCCCACGCTATTCCCTTTAACAACCCTTTGACCGGTTCGGGCACGATATTGATATGTTTCGCCTGCGCCCGGGAGTAGGGCGGCTGTTGCCAGACGATGTGATACAAGACCTCAAACTGATCCGAGTCCTCAAACTTTTGTGCCTCTGCGTTCAGATGAAACCGGCTCGTGTCCGCAACGATATGCGTTTCGCTGTCTGATGACGCTTTGAATATATCAAGCGCCGCCTGTTGCAAGCGGTACTCAAGGTTCGGGTTGATTACCTTCTCCAGTTGATCCAACTGCGTGTCAGAGTGCTTTACGATTAACAATTCAAGCTGATATGCTTTTGCCGCTTCTTGTGCGGTTGACGGAACTGAGAGTACGCTCAAAACGAGGAGCAACGCCGATAGGTATTTCTTGCCGGGCTTTGTCATGTGTTTATTGTAATGCGTGTGTCCAATCCGTGCCAGCGGTGATTTATGCGCGAACGGACTCAATAAACCGGATGAGCTTGTCATGGAGCGATTCAATCGTCTCCTTGTCCCGGTCCCTGAGCAGCAGAGATTGATTGCCGTAGAGCTGATAATCCCCGGGCTTGTCGGACACCAGCGACAATAACTTGTCCGTATCAATCTTGGTATTTTCATCAAAGCGTATCCTGAGTCCGTCGGCCGTCTTTTTTGCTTCGGTGATATTCGCTTTGCGGCATTGTATTCGCAGCGCGGCATTTTTGAACAGGTTCGTCAAATAGGGCGGCGGCTCCCCGAAGCGATCCCGCATCTCGGATTCCATTTCACGGATGGCGCCGTCGTCTTCCAGAGCGGCAATCTTGCGATACAGAATCAGACGCAGATTCACATCCGGCAAATAGTCATCCGGTATCAGCGCGGGTTCGCCGAGATCGATTTCGGTGACCGTATCGAGCGGCTTGTCTATGTTGAACTCCTTGTCGGTTTTTAACACTTCGATCGCGCGGTTCAGCAAGCGGTTATACATGGCAAAACCGACCTCGTGAATATGCCCGCTTTGTTCCTTGCCCAACAACTCGCCGGCGCCCCGAATCTCCAAGTCTTGCAATGCCAAAGTGAGCCCGACACCCAAGTCTTTCAACGCTTCAATCGCTTCCAGTCGGCGCAGCGCATCCGGCGTCAATTCCGCTTTCGGCGGAATGAGCATATAGGCGTAGGCCGAGTGATGCGACCGCCCGATGCGCCCGCGCAATTGATGCAGTTGCGCGAGACCGAAATGATCGGCGCGGTTGATAATCATCGTATTGGCAGTCGGTATGTCTATGCCGTTTTCTATGATGGTCGTACACACCAGAACATTGCTCTTTTGGCTGTAGAAATCGAGCATAGATTTTTCCAGCGTATGTTCGCGCATCGCTCCGTGGGCGATTGAAATACGCGCTTCCGGCAGCAAGTCTCGCAACCGTTCGGCGATATCGTCTATCGTCTCGATGCGGTTATGGACAAAATATATTTGCCCGCCGCGGCGAATCTCGCGCTGGCAAGCTTCGCGAAGGAGCGCGTCATCCCATTGCTTGATAAAAGTTTTTATCGCATGGCGGCGCGCCGGCGGAGTGGATATGATGGTGATGTCGCGGAGCTTGTTCAAGGACATATTGAGGGTGCGCGGAATCGGGGTGGCGGTGAGCATAAGGACATCGGTTTTGGCGTATAAAGCCTTGATTTTCTCCTTGTTTTTCACCCCGAAGCGATGCTCTTCATCGACCACGATCAAGGCCAGTCTGCGGAAGCGGATATTGTTTTGCAACAGTTTGTGGGTGCCGACCACGATATCTACCGAGCCGTCTTTGATACCCGCAATCGTGCTTTTCTGACTCTTGGGCGTATTGAAGCGCGACAGCATCTCAACCCTGACCGGGTATCCGGAAAAGCGGTTATGGAATGTTTCAAAGTGTTGGCGCGCCAACAAAGTGGTCGGAGTCAATACCGCGACCTGATAGCCGCTGTGCGCGGCGATAAACATTCCCCGCATGGCGACCTCGGTTTTGCCGAAACCGACATCGCCGCAGATCACGCGGTCCATCGGTCTTGGCGATTGCATATCCGACAATATCTCGTCAATCGCTTTCTTCTGATCGGCTGTCTCTTCGTAAGGAAAGGTCGAAGCGAACAGATGGTATTCGGGGGTATCGGTTTGAAAGCGGAAGCCGCGCAGAGTCGCCCGCCGCGCCTGCGTGTCCAGCAGTTCGGCGGCAATGTCCGCCGCTTTCTGTGCCGCTTTGCGCTTGGCCGCATCCCATTGCTTGGCGCCGAGCTTGTGCAGCGGCGCATCGATCGCATCGCCGACGGCATAGCGGCTCAACAGGCGCAAGGCCGCGATCGGAACATAGAGCTTGTCGTTATCGGCATACTCGATCACGCAGAACTCGGATACCGCGCCCGACACTTCCAGTATTTCAAGACCGAGAAAGCGCCCGATACCGTGTTGCTCGTGTGCGACAGGGCAGCCGATTTCCAGATCGTTGATGTTTTTGATTATCAACTCGGCATTGTGCGCGCGTCGCGCGTCGCGTTTTTGTCGCGCGATATGTCGTCCGAGGACTTTGTGGTCGGGTATCAGAGCGATTCCTTCCTGCGCCAGAATCACGCCGTCGTGTAAGTTGCCGGGGCATATTCCCGTCTTGCAGTCATCGGCGACGAATTGTTGCCAGCTTTTAACGCTGCGCGGTTTTGCTTTTAAGTCGGTCAGCAGTTTCAGAATCTGTTCGCGATAGCTCGGCGATTCGGAGGCAAATAAGATGCGCCCGTCAAAGTTGTCTATAAAATCCCGCAGGTTGCGGGTGGGTTCTTGCAAACCGGCATCCAGCGCGACCGGCGGCAGGAAACGATATGCCGCCTCGCCCGTCTCCTCTTTGAAGCGGGACAGCCGTATCATTCCGAACTTCTCCAGATGGCGTTTGATTTCATCGGCAGTATGGCAGAGCCTGTCCACAGCAAGCAACGGCCAGCGCCGGTCATCGTTGAGTTGTTCGTAGCGGTCGCTTACATACGCCCGGTAGCGCTCGATGTCGTGATCGATAGTTTCATCACAGATGACCACGCAATCTTGACGGATGTATTCCGGCAGGCTGCTGAGCTCCTCAAAAAACAATGGCAGATAGGACTCTATCCCGTCCGGCACGATGCCCTCGCTGACTTCCCGATAGACAAGAGATTCGGCGGGCGTCTGATGAAACTCGGTTCTGAAGCGGCTGCGAAAGAATTCAATCGCTTGCTTCGTGAAAGGATGCTCCCGTGACGGCAGCACCCGAACCGACTCCGTGTTTCTTTTTGAAAGCTGGGTGGCGGGGTCAAAGAAACGCAAGGTTTCTATCTGTTCGTCAAACAGATCCATGCGCACGGGGCAGTCGCTTCCCGCCGGAAAGAAATCTATGATTGAGCCGCGTATCGCGTAATCGCTCGGGTTGGAAACCTGCGATACTTTTTCATACCCGACCTCGTTAAGACGCTGGCGAAAGGCGTCAATATTAATCCGGTCGCCGCACTGCAAACGGAATGTATGCTTGGCGATGAAGTCCGGCGGAGGCAGTCGCTGCAACAAGCTCGCGATCGTGGCGATACAGATACCGTGTTCAAAGCGCGGCAGATGCGCCAATGTCCTCAGGCGCTCGGCAGAGATGTCCTTATGCGGCGACAGCTTGTCGTACGGCAAAGTCTCCCAATCGGGGAAGCTGATGACAGGGAGGCCGTCGGGACAAAAGAAGCGCAACTCATCCTCTATTTGCGCCAACACGCTCGCATCGGCAACGAGTAACAAAACCGGCAGCCGATGCTCCGCGAGCAACCGCGCGATAGAGTAGGCGGCGCTGCAACCGTACAGTTGCGACCAGTGTATGGGAGAGCCCCGATTGGGAAGTGCGATTCTCATGGCGCCCGTATTTTAGCCAATAAAAAGGCGGGGAGTCCCCGCCTTTTTACCCGCCTATCGCCGAGTAACTAGCCGAACATATCGGCTGTCACATTGGCAAACCAACTGTATGCATACTGCACTTCCCGCTTCAGCGCATCAGGCGACGCATCGCTCGGGGTCAGTCCGCCGGCCACTTTCTTAATCGCGCTTTTATCGTCCGCCAGACGATAAACCGCCGCCACCGAAACGCCGTAGTCCGTGCCCGCTATGCTATAGCAGGTATTGACATAGGAGGGCGTAGGCGCGGGCTTCTCTTGCAACGAAGCGACGACCGCCGCCGCGCACACTTTTGCTTCGGAATTCGCGGCATAGCCCGATTTCGGCAAACCGGTCGCAATGCTGGCATCGCCGACGATGTAAGTCCCCGAGTGCTTGACCGATTCAAAGGTGCCAAGGTGAACCGGGCACCAACCGGAATCGTCGGCACAGCCGGAAACCTGAGCGATGTGTCCGGCCTTCTGCGGCGGGATGACATTGATTACATCGCCTTCAAAGTCGTCAAGCTCGGTTGAGACAGTCATTTTTGCGGGATTGACCGCAACCACGCCGCCGCCCGTGTCGGAACCCGGCAACCACTCGATCATATCGCCGTAGAGTTCTTTCCAAGCTTTCGTGAACAAGCCTTGCTTTGAAAATTTGTCTTTTGCGTCAATCACCAAAATTTTTGATTTCGGTTTATGCGCTTTGAAGTAATGGGCAATCTGACACGCTCTCTCGTAAGGCCCCGGCGGGCAACGGAAAGGGTTAGCAGGCACGGTAATGATTACGGTACCGCCGTCTTTCATGCCTTCCAGTTGTCGCCGAAGGAGCGCGGTCTGTTCGCCCGCCTTGTACGCATGCGGCATCCTTTCGGGCGCGGCTTCGTTATAGCCTTCGATCGCATTCCACTTGAAGTCAATGCCGGGCGACAGAACCAGCCGGTCAAACGAAAATTTCCCGTCGCCGGCTGTGACCATTTTCTTGCGATGATCAACCGCTATCGCTTCGGCATGAACGACATTAATCCCGTGGCCGCTCAGCCCTTCGTATGAAAAGCGCAACGATTCGATGCTGCGGTCGCCGCCAATCACCTCATTGCTCATAAAGCAAGTGTGGTAATGCTCATTGCGTTCAATCAAGACGACATCGATCGTCCGATCCATCATCTTGATGTACTTGGCGGCGATAGCGCCGCCGGCGCCGCCGCCGACGACCACTGCTTTCTTCGGCGCGCCAAAGGCAATCTGCGGAAAGCCGACACCGGCAACGGCGCCGATAGCCGCAACGCTGCCCGAAGCTTTAATAAATGTGCGTCTGTTTAATTTTGTCACCATCTTCTTCCCCCTCACTTAACGCTTGCGTAATAATTTAACAAATCCAGAATGCCATCCTTGCCTTCGCTCTCCTGCAACTCCCTGAGCGCCTTTTTCATCTTCTTCGGCATATCGCGATTGCCTTCCATGTAGTCATGCAGGGTATAGCGCAGATAGGGCATCCACTGTCCCGCCAGTATGCCAACATCGTCTTCGGGCGACAGGCCGCCGTCCTCGTGGCATTTATCGCAGTATTCTTCGTGCAGGCTCTCGCCGGAGGCAACCCGCGACTTGTCAAAGCCTTGCATCACCGGCACATGCTCGCTGTCGGAGAACACAGCCGCCATGACTTTGATCTCTTCAAGGGTATAGCCTTTTGCAATCCGCCCCATAATCGTACTGTAGCGGCTCAAGGCCTCCGCATCTTCGTACTTCTTATCTTTGCCGAGCTCCTCCATCGCCTTTGCCAACCCCTCGGGGTCATCGTGATACTTATAGGCAAGCATCGCCCCGACGAAGTAGTTCTCGGTCAGGCCGGCCAGCGACGGAATGGCGGGCCCCTGGCTCACGCCGCCAGGGCCGTGACAAGCAACGCAAGTATTAGTCAGCATGTCGGCGGTAGCCATTTTGCCATCGTCCATTTTGCCCCCGTGTTTATCCGCATAAGCGGATGTGAAACAGAGCATTCCTGTAAACAGGATTAGTAGAAAAACAAACCGTTTCATTTATATCCCCCTTGAACCAGTCACGCAAAATCACAAATTCTTAAATAGCGAATGAGCTTTGTGACTGTCATTAAGTAATGTGCGCAAATAACACTCGGTTATTTGCGGACTGTTTATTGAGGCTCATAGTACATAGGACAATTACCGTTGTCAATGCTGGCAACGGCGACTCGCGCAAAGCAAGGCGGGGCGGGATTATTGCGAGCGAAGCGATATGTCTTTTGCCGGTTTCTTCGGCTTCTTCGGCTCCTTATGGGCGACTCCAGTGTGGCAACCGATGCAGTTTTCTCCCTCTGCGTGCGCCCGCTTATGTTTTTTGCGCGCGGTCCTGTCCTGCTCATCAAAGTCCATCGCCTCAAACACATGACAGGATTTGCATTCGCGCGCATCGCTCGCTTCCATTTTTGCCCACACCCTGTTCGCCATCGCCCACCGATGCGCTTCAAACTTTTCCTTGCTGTCAATCGTTCCGAGAATCTCATGCCAAACATCTTTGGCAGCCATCAGCTTAGCGTGCAGTTTCGGAAACACCGGATTAGGCACATGGCAATCATGACATTCGGCGCGGACACCGGATGCGTTGGAGTAATGGATTGAGTCCTCCCATTCTTTTTTGACCCATTGCATTGAATGACACGAGGTGCAAAATTCAGTTGAGTTAGTCGCTTCCAGTGTGACGGAAAAGCCAACCGTGAGAAAAATTCCGGGCAACAATATGCCGAGCAACAGAATAGTGAGTATTAAAGTGCGCATTGGGTTGTTTCCGTACAAAATTATAGCCACATGAGCCGTGATAATGCAAGCCGAGCGGCAAATCGGGGCTTGAGCGCAAACTCCGCACTGGCGCCGGCCACACGCTCCCCTCGCGGGAGAGTTGGCGTAGTTACGCTATGCCGGAGGGGGAGCGTTGTCGGCGAAGCGCTCCCTCTGCCGGCGCGAACAGGATACGGCACAGTCTCAAACGCAGAGTCACATAAATGCAACTATCAAAGTCGCCAACCCAAGCGCGGTTGCCACAAGCCATTTTATGTTTTTTGTTGTCGGCTCAGCCATGTCTTTTTTTGATTTCTAACCCGCACTTGGCAAACGCTTCTTTAATCGCTGATTCGCACTTGGCCAAATCTTCCCCGGTCGCTGGCTTGGCTAACTTCCTTTTCAACTGAGTTGATTCTTTAATCGCTGATTCGCGCTTGGCCAAATCTTTCTTGGTCGCTGGCTTGGCTGACTTTTTTTTCAATCGAGTCGCTTTTTCTTTGATCGCTGATTCAAACTTGGCCAAATCTTTCCTGGTCACTGACTTGGCTAACTTTTTTTTCAATCGATTCGCTTTTTCTTTGATCGCTGACTCAAACTTGGCCAAATCTTTCTTGGTCGCTGACCTGACTAACTTTTTTTCCAACTGATCCAATTCTTCTTTGATCGCTGATTCAAACTTGGCCAAATCTTTCCTGGTCGCTGACTTGGCTGACTTTTTTTTCAACTGAGTTAATTCTCTTTTGATCGCTGATTCAAATCTGGCCAAATCTTTCTTGGTCGCTAACTTGGCTGACTTTTTTCTCAACCGAACCAATTCTTTTTTGATCGCTAACTCAAACTTGGCAAACTCTTTTTTGGTCGCTGGCCTGGCCACCGCTTCTTTAATCGCTAACGCACATCTGGCCAAATCTTCCTTGGTCGCTAACGTGGCTAACACTTCTTGCAACTTGGCAAACTCTTCTCTGGTCACTGACTCAGCCCATGCTTCTTTGATCACTGCTTCAAACTTGGCAAAATCTTCTTGGGTCGCCGACTTGGCTAACGCTTCTTTCAACCGAGCCAATTCCTTTTTCAACTGCGCCAACTCTTCTTCGATCGCCGACCCAAGCTTAGCCAATGCTTCTTTGATTGCTGCTTCAAACTGGGCAAACTCTTCTTTGGTCATTGACTTGGCTGACTCTTTTTTCAACTGCGCCAATGCTTCTTTGGCCGCCGATTCAAACTTGGCAAACGCTTCTTTGATTTCCGACTCAAACTTGGCAAACCCCTTGGTCGCTGACTTGGCTAACTCTTTTTTCAACTGAGCCAATGCTTTTTTCATCGCTAACTCAAACTTGGCCAACTCTTCCTCGGTCGCTAACTCGTCTAATGCTCTTCTGAGCGCTAACTCAAACCTGACAAATGCCTCTCTCGTTGCCAGAGCGCTCAGACGTTTGCGCAACTGTGTCAATTGCTTGTTGGCAATCGCGCGCGCTTTCTGTTTGTCAAAGCCCGCGGCGGTCAAGTTGCGGGCAGAGTCATCAGTGACCTCCGCCGCATCTTCCGCTTTTAAGTTTTTAGATTTCTTCATCATCATCCTCTGCATTGCATAGTAATATTAATTTGGAGGCTATGGTCAAATAGCCTTGTTTCGGATAGTAGCGCCAATTCAAGGGCTATGGTCAACCGAATAGAACAGGCGGTATCAAACACCTGACGAACGGTCTAATTAACCCAGTTGTTTGTGGCTTCTTAGGGATAGTTACCGCCGGACTGCCCGCCAGTCAGCCCCAAGGGAACGTGTGGCGCAAGTCCCGCGAGGGATTGCTCGCGCTATCGCAGCGGGCCTTCCAGAAAGAGGCGCAGCCGCAAGCGCAGGTTGGGTATGGCAACGCAAGCGGGCCAGGTTCCGAGGTATCCGTCGCCGCAGATGCATTCGGTTGCGCCGCCAGTGTTGTGGTCGGGCGGGTATCCGCCGGGGGCGTTTCCGTCAAGGTCGCAGTTTGCGACAAAGTCGTCGGTGTTTCCGCTGACAACAACATTGGGATGGTCATTGGCGTTTGGAAAGTTCGGAGGGTCGCCGAAAAGTTCGGCGCAAGCAGTCTTGTCGGAAGTTCCGTGAATCAGACAATCCGTGTCGGTGGTGCGGATTGCTTGGTCGGCGCCATACAGGAGATATGGAATGCTGCAAAATGCGTCTGGGGAGTTCAAGAGAACAAGCCAGTTCGCGTTTTGGCAGTCCATAACCGTCTGCGTGGCGGCGGAAGGAAGACATATGGAAGAATCGCTCGCAGTGACAAGGGTTTGTCCCGCCGGACATCCGCAAGGAGTTGGTTTCGGTATCGTATGTTGTTCCTGTCGGGCATCCGTAAGAGTTGGTTTCGGAGGAGTAAGTCTGTATGCCGGGGCATTCGCAGGAGTCGGTTCCGGTGTCGTATGTTGTTCCCGTCGGGCATCCGCAAGAGTTGGTTTCGGAGGAGTAGGTCTGTATGCCGGGGCATTCGCATGAGTCGGTTTCGGTATCATATGTTGTTCTGGCGGGACATCCGCAAGAGTTGGTTTCGGAGGAGTAGGTCTGTATGCCGGGGCATTCGCAGGAGTGGGTTTCGGGGTCGTATGTCGCGTCTGTCGGGACATCCGCATGAGTGGGTTTCGGGGTCGTATGTCGCGTCTGTCGGGCATTCGCAGTCAGCGGGGTTGGCACCGATGACATTGCATTCGCAGTCGGTCGGGGAGAATTTCATGTCGTGGGTGGCGGCCCATGTGACAAAGGCGGCGGTCGGCTCCGCCCAACCGAGGCATTGGCATTCGCGGTGATCGGAGTGGTACCGGGCGAGCGAATTTTCGTCGCCGCATCGGCGCCCGTTGCATCTCTGATATTGTCCGCTTGTCCCATCGTTTCTTGAAAAGCTATAGCGGGCGCAGATGCCGGTGTCATCGCTTTGTATTCCGCAGAAGCTCAGCGTTCCGTCGCCGATGCTGATGAAGCGATCCTCGGTGCTAATGCGGTGGCAGGTGTCGTAGGCGTAAAGGTGGTCGGGCGTCACGCAGGTGACCCGAGTCGGGCTGTGGGTGCCGGTCCAGACGCCGGTTCGTTGCGCGAAGACGCTGTATCCGTGCGCGCGTCCGGCGGGGCAGGCGGCGCGCCGCTATTGTTGTGGGTGCGGTCGTAGGAGTATCGGACGCCCTCGTGCTTGTAGCCGCGGGAGTAAATAGGGTCGGTGATGGCCTGGGGGCCCGAGGGGATGACATCGCCGACCGGGTTGTTGACGGAGTTGACGGCGATGATATGCCATCGGTAGCAATTTCCCCAAGATTGGCCGGATGAGGAGGGTGTTCGCACGGCCGTGTAAAACTTCTCCGGGTCGGTAATGAGTTCTCCGCTGCCGCTGGTGATTCGCCATTGTCCCGGGGTGAGTTCGTCGCACCGGGTGGGGTATGCGTTAGGGGGCGTGACAGGCACCTCGTCTTTGCTGAGAGACCGGTGTTGGGAGCGGTAGATGTAGTATCCGATGATGGGCGACCCCCCGTCGGAGACGGGCGGGCGCCATCGGATGGTGAATGCCTCTTTGGCGAAGTCGGCCTCAATGACGCGGGTGATGCGGGGCTTTCCGGGCGCGGTTTGGGCTTGCGCGGCGGAGACGGCGGCGATTGCCGCAAAGAGGATGACGGAGAGTGCGAGGGCAGTCGTCATCGCGCCCTTCGTCGGAAAAGTGCGGAAGACAGAAGCTGAAATCCAGACCTGTGCGCAAAACCCTCATTGTGCGCCAATTATATCAAACCCCCGGCGCCGGCTTCGTTCGCGCACAGAGCATCACCCCGCTCCGGTGTGCTTGCGGGGATGGCGCGAGAGGAGCGTTATGGGGCACAGTGGTGGGAGCACAAACAGTAGTAGGAGCACAAACAACACTCAGTTGTTTGTGGCTTCTTGAGTTGTTTGTGGCTTCTTAGGGTAGTTACCGCCAGACTGCCCGCCAGTCAGCCCCCAAGAAGCGTGCGGCGCAAGTCCTGCGAGGGGATTGCTCGCGCTATCGCAACGGGCCTTCCAGAAAGAGACGCAGCCGCAAGCGCGGGCCCGGTGTGCAGCTCGGCCAGTCGCCGAAGTGCGAGCCCGGATTGCATACGCATTCGGTTGCGCCGTTCCGGTTGATGTCTGGATAGCCGCCGGGGACATTTCCGTCTCGGTCGCAATTTGCCACAAAGAACTTGCTGGTACCGACAAAGGGTCGGACGGCGGGGTGGTCCGCCGCTTTCGGAAAAACCGGCGGGTCGCCGTACATATCCGTACAGGCAATACCGCTCCCGCTTCCCAAAACAATGTTGCAGTCATTAGCGGTAATGCTAGCTGTTCTTGTCCCAAGGTTGGAGGGAATCAAACAAATCATGTTTCCCAGAAAGTACTGCGCCCCTGTCGCTTCGCGTCCGTCCCATCCCGCGTCTTCGCAGGCGTCCAGAATCGAGACGAAGGCGTTGTCAAAGCATCTGGTGTTCATTTCCTCAAGGAAATGGGGGGAAGTGACTCGGGTTTGCCCTTGTGGGCAGATAGTTTGGCAAATGCCGCGAACATTTTCCTGCCCTGCCGGACACATCGTTTGCGCTTGTGCGCTGTTTGCGACGAACGCGAAAGTTATTGCCGCGCAAATCCCGCAAATTTTAAGGGGGTCAGTATTAATAAGTTGTCGTTTCATCGTATTTCTCCTAATGGTTTTTGATTCGTGAACGCGGTTGCGCAATGAGCGCTTCCGCCCCAAAGACCTCTACAAGTGTCTTCACATCCTGTCTCATCCTCGCGCGCCTCATAACACTCTCCTTCTCCGTAGTTACTCGCGCTATCGCAACGGGCCTTCCAGAAAGAGGCGTAGCCGCAAGCGCAGACTTGAGTCGGACCTGCCTTCCACAGGAAGGCCGATGCTGCATCGCTCCTCGGATGCCGGCATGGAGTGCTGGTCCTTGAAGGAGGCGCATACGCGAAGGTATTTTCCGGCATGGGTGGCACGAGGCGTGAAGCCGGAGGTGAGGCCGCCCGTTGTTGTGGTACCCGCTATATCGCTGTAAGCGCCGACTACAGAGGTGCCGCTAGAGGGGGCATCGGCCTCTTGCCACTTCCAGCCCAGAGTGCTTGTATCAATGCCATTTCCATCAGCCACGCCATAGATGGAAGCCGTCAGCGGCGCATTGGCGGCATATGAAACGCCCGTACTGCCCGTCACCGTGGGCGCACCCTGGGCGGGAATCTGCGAGGTTTCCCCTCTGACCAGATTGATGGTAACGGTGCCATGCGAACTATAGGTGTTGATATCGTCGAAACTGTAGCCGCGATAAGCGAAACTAGCATAGTCAGGGGTGACAGAAATGGCATCAGGGGGAGGCACATAGTACACACTTCCCACATCATTGAGGGAAAAGTCGCCAGGGGTGAATCGAGTGTTGATGCGGGAACGGTTCTGTTTCTTCTGACCAATATGCCACGGTCAGGCAAAGTAACCAATTCCACGACGAAATCACTTCTGGTGGCGGTGCTACCATTCGCATCCTTGAAGGCAAAGTCGTTTAACTGAAAGACGTAGGCACCGACCCCAATTCCGACATCAATGCTGGTATTCTGGGCGGCGGGGATGCCGCTTGTCTGGGCCGAGGCGCAGGTTGCGCCCAATGCCAGGGGCAGTAGCAACAGGCAACGCGTGGCGGTTCTGGACATAGCCCCGTCGGTCGGTACTACCGCTCGTGCGGGCGCAAAAAGCGCCACAAACCGTCGCCGCAACGAAAGCCCGAGCCCGGGTGCCCCCGGGGCGTGCGACCGCTTTGCGGATGGCGGGTTGCGATATGCGGGTGATAAAAAGCGGGTGAAGAGGCGATACGGCGAAACGCCGATAAACCCTTTACTTACAAGGCTAGGGGGGGGGGGGGGGGGGGGGGGTAACAGTATTAAAAATATGTCGAGTCATAGTATTACTCCTCACAGTCTGAATTTAGCGAATGTAGCTGTACAACAAGTGCTGTGTGCTCTGCCACAAAGTACAAGTCATTTGCAAGATCTGAGTTGTTCATTGTTTCCCTCATTTAATGTACTCTATCACAAAGTGCAAGTCATTTGCAAGAACTGAATTGTTCATTGTTTCTCTCATTTAATGTACTCTATCACAAAGTACAAGTCATTTGCAAGAACTGAATTGTTCATTGTTTCCCTCATTTAGCGTACTCTACCACAGAGTACAAGTCATTTGCAAGTGCCTTTTGTATCCTGTCTTACCCGCCCAAAGATGTCGGTGATGGCCAAGACGATGATGCCGCCACACGGCGGTTGAGAGAGGCGGCTGAAAACGAGCCGAACCCCGATATATGAGAAGGCTTGGGGCGCTTATAGAGAATATAAGAAAGGCGGGTAGAATAGCGCACTTATGCAGAGAGGAATCCAAGCGTGAAAATACAGTGCTATGAGTCGATATTGCAAAAGTGATTTAAATCCGGAACCGATTCTTGCGGCAGCGAAACGGTGGCGCGACGATTGTTTGTTAGGGGACGGTTCTGTATTTGGTGATGAGAAAGTTTGGACTCATGAAAACCTTGCACGATTACACCAAGCCTTTACAGAGAACCTGATAGAAGGTCGCCGAAGCTTTTTTGATAAGTTTGAAGAACAACTGAGAGACACTTCCGAGAGCGTCAAGCATCTGGCGGCCGAAATGTACTGGGCGATGCAACTGTCTCCGGTCAAGCTTATCAAACCCTCTACCAAGCGCGAAAATATCATGCGGATATTGCAGTGGGGGAACTCGGAACTCGATGAATCACATCCGATGCTGACAGATGAGGTATTACACGGGCTTGGCAATCCCGGAAGAGGGTTTGCCAATTATATGTGGAAGGAACTCATATTCTTCATGGACTTCATGCAGAAATTTAAGGGCTTGGGCAGAGATGAGCAGAGCGCTTTGTGCGCAGATGGCTGGGAGTTTGCAGAGTGGCTGGAGGGTTTTCAAGAGCATAGGACTCGCCAGTTTCGGCACATGACTCTGTTCTTACTGTTCCCTGACGACTTTGAACGTACTTTTTCGTCTCGCGCGAAACGTAAGATGATTCAGAAATATGATGGGATGACTCTCAAGGAAAGTAAGAGCATTCCGCGCCCGGAAGTTGACCGCAGGGTGAAGGCGGTGCGCGAGAGGCTGGAGGGGCGTTTCAAGAGGGAGTTTGATTTTTATGAACCGGATATCAGAGAAGAGTGGGACCCGTCGGAGCCTCAGCCAAAGCCATCGGCAACATTAACGGTGGGGGACGGGGAAGAACTTGCCCCATCGGACGGGGAATTATTCCTTGACGAGGAGGAGATAGAAAAAATCACAAATGCTTTGCGTACCCGCAAGAATATTATTCTCGAAGGCCCGCCCGGAACCGGCAAGACATTCGCCGCCTCCCGACTTGCCTACCGGCTCTTCGGCAAGAAGGACAGCAGTTGTATTCGGACAGTCCAGTTTCATCCCAACTACTCGTATGAGGATTTTATGGTCGGTTATCGCCCGTCAGAGTCGGGGTTTAAGCTCAAGCCCGGCGTCTTCTTGGAGTTTTGTAAGAAAGCGGCAGGCGACCCGCAACAGAAGTATGTCTTGATTATAGATGAGTTTAATCGTGCCAATGTCACATCGGTATTCGGCGAACTGATGATGCTGATCGAGCACGACAAACGCGGGAAAGATTATGCAATACCGCTGGCTTATTCCGACGGCGCTCCTGATTCTGACGATGCCCTTGGTCACAGCTTTTATGTGCCCGAAAATTTGTATGTCATCGGCACGATGAATACCGCCGACCGCTCGCTTGCTATGGTGGATTACGCACTGCGGCGCCGCTTCCAATTCTTTGAGATCACACCGTGCTTCAACGACAAGTTTCGTGAATTCTTTGTCCGGCAAGGCGGGGATGAGGAGATGGCCAAAGCCATCTGTGGCAAGTTGAAAGAATTAAACAAAGTGATTGCCGATGATGCATCTCTCGGATTCGGGTTTGAAATCGGTCACAGCTATTTTTGTCCTGCAGGCGACAACAGCAGCGAGGACGATTACGATTGGGAAGGCTGGTATCAATCGGTTATTGATCAGAGTATCGCCCCGTTGTTGCAAGAGTATTGGTTTGACTCGCGCGAAACAGCCAAGGCTGCGATAGCCAAGCTTGATCTGGAGACAGATACCTGAAGATTCCAATCCAAAACATCTACTTCCTGCTCTGCTATGCGTGGAACTGCTTGCCGCAGGGCGATGTCATCCGACGCTCAAACCTCCCCAATGACAGAATCATAAACCTGCTGGCGCATGTCTTGCATGAGGCGATTGCCAACTTGCTCAAGCACGGGTTGGAGCGCCGATTTAATGTTGTCCGTGAGACGACCGACCGCATTCGCGGCAAGATTGATTTGGATGAGTCCATTAAGCAAGGCTTGATACAAGGGCAGAACCTCATCTGCATCGTGCCAACCCTGAGTCATAACACGGCCGCTAACCGCGTCCTCAAAAGCACCCTGGCAGCATTGATTGCCCAACCGGATTTGGATCCGAAGTTGAAGCAACAACTCATTGAACTGTCTCGCCGCTTCAAGGAAATTCCCGCATCCGATTCGGTCGCGACCGACTTGAGAAGAGTGGTCGTACACCGCAACAACAGGCTTTATCGGTTGGCCATATCGCTATGTCGTCTGTGGTGGGAGCGCTGGCTGGCGCGGGATGAGGACGGTGTGCATCAGTTTCCGGATTTTGAGCGCGATGAGCGCAAGATGCGCGAGTTGTTTGAAAAGTTTGTGCGGAATTTTTATTGCATACATCTGTCGGATGATGCGGGTGCGCCCATAATAAGATGGCAGGCGACAGGCTCGGAAGAGAACCTCAAACTGATGCCGGAGATGAGAACCGATGTCGTCATTACCGGCGCGGATTATCGTCTGGTGATAGACACTAAATTTACCGGATCAACCCAATGGCATCGCGAAACAGAAAAAGCAAAATCGGGTTACCTCTATCAGATATTTGCCTACGTGATGAACATGCGCAACGATGACCGATTCGCCGCTCTGCCGTTAGCGGGCGTATTGCTGCACCCGGTTATCGAGGGCGAAAGAGACATAGAAGTGGAAATTCTCGGTAGCCCGATAGCCGTCAAGCATCTCAACCTCGCGATGGATTGGCAAGCGATTGAAGAGCGGCTGCTGGCAATCCATCGGCGGGAGATGGAACGAGCGCGAGCAACTGCAACAACGATTCCGCCCGCGCAAAAATATGCATAAAATAAGCAGCAATGCAGTATATTAAAAACGGACCAGATATACCCGATGAGCTAATTGAAGCGCAACAAAAGAGTGAGGTAATTTTTATCTGCGGCGCAGGAGTTTCAATAAACTCTGGCTTACCAGATTTCAAAGGGTTGGTAAGCAAAATTTATGAATCCCTAGATTTGGATATAGAACAAAACCAGGCAGAAAAATTAAGCTTTGATAAAGGGCAATATGACAAAGTTTTATTTCTCCTAGAGAGAAGATTAACAAATGGTCGGAAAAGAATAGAAGCAGAAGTTAACAGCATACTTGGCAAAAGCCCAACCTGTCGTAATATTCATAATGCACTTTTAACATTATCTCGTGATGGAAATAATGAACCTTACTTAATCACTACAAATTTTGATGAGCATTTTGAAAAGTGTAACCCTAAGATCCCAAGTCTCTCACCACAAGCCTTGATTCAATTTCCTCCTCCCGCAGGCATAATCCATTTACATGGAAAGATAAGAGAAGAGGGTATGGTTTTAACTTTTGCTGACACCTCTGATGCATATTTACAAAGTGGGTGGGCAAAACGGTTTCTAAATAAGGTTGCAAGATGGAAGAGTATTGTTTTTGTTGGGTTTTCTGGTGAGGATCCCTATTTTCAACTTTTAATGGCAGCCATTTCACAAGATAGAAAGTGGGCTAAAGGCATGCCATCAGCTTACGCTTTCAGTTCTAATAAAGAAAAAATCTTATGGGATATGTTTGATGTAGAAGTTATAGAGTATACATCGAACGATGCCCATTCCTTATTAAACGAAACACTCATTGAATGGGTTCATCATGCAAATGATAAAAGCGCATGGGAAGAGAATGCTTTAAGATACTTGCTACAAAAGAAACCTGCGGAGCATAACGAACTAGAAAAAAATCAATTTGAGTTTTTAATTACAGAACACGGAAAAATTCCTGATGGAACCAATCCTTTCCCAGAATGGTGGTCAACAATAAAAACCTTACAGTTGCCACCAGACTCTATTATTCCATGGGTTATGCAAAACCTAGAAAATCCCGATATGGTTAAAGCTTTTGTTAAGCATCCAATTGAAGGAACGCAATTCATCTCTAAGTTTGAAGATAGATTTATAGAACAAGAAAGAAAGATAAAAGAACCATATCGACAAGCTTGGAAACTACTTATCCATCAGGCAAAGCAATATAGGTTAGAAGACATGGAGTATTTTGATAAGTGGTGTAAGTTGAAGCAACGTATGCAAAATGGGGAATATGGAAGTGAGGTAATAGATGGGATAGTAAAAGTCATCACCCCTACCCTCAATATAACGCCCCCACTTTCCCTGTATGATTCTCTGAGTGAGCAAGAGGAAGAACAAAACAATAATATGTCTCTTTATGATCTTATGCGCTGTGAATTTAGGACTTCTTCATACATTAAAGCAAGAGAAATTCTGCAAGCATGGACGCCTACAGATTCACAAGAAACTTTGAGGCTATGTCGCAGACTGACAGAGCGAATGGTTGAAATGCTAGAATTTGCTCAAGAGCAGAGGATAGATTGGACAGTGTACATTCCATCAATTGAACAGCATTCTCAAAACAGATGCTACAAGGATGGCTTTTATCAGATTGTCCGCTTGACGACTGGCATTTGGCAAACATTAGATAAAGAATATGCATTGAAAATTTCCTCTCGTTGGCGAGAGCGTAGAAATATAAATTTAATGCAAAGAATGTTTCTTTATGCCCTCACAGAAGAAAAGGAGTGGTTTCCGGCAAAGGAAGCTGCAGATGAATTATTAAATATGGATGAGAAAATATTCTGGGGTCTGCGTAGTAGGGGTAGCATTTGTAGCATTTGGGTTCTGTATAGTGGGGGTAGCGTAAAAAAAGAAATAGCAACGCTACTAGAGAAGCACTGGGATGAATTCCCGCAAGAACAAAAAGGTAAATTAGAAGAAAAAATTCTTAAGGGCCCTCCGCGTGAGAAGTTTGAAAGTCTCCCACAAGAAAAAGCAGATGAATATCATGAAGTTGAAATTCTCGAAAAGTTGCGTGCTATTAAGAATCTATCTGAAGAAACTCAGAAGAGAAAACTTGAACTAGAAAAGAAGCATCCAAATCATCCAGAATGGCAAACTAAATTTAACGAATTCGACCATGGAATCTTTCGCGGAGACCAAGGAGATCCTGAAGAACTAGATGCCTTGCCCGCAGAGAAACGCATAGAAAAAGCGAGAGAATTACAAAGAGTCGATTTTGATCAACATGATATCTGGCTTAAATATTGCCGCCATGACCCTAGAGGTGCTTTAGAAGCTCTAAAAGCAGAAGCGCAAAAACAAGAATGGCCGGAAGCAAAGTGGCGCCATTTTTTCTGGACAAGTGACACATGGAAAAACTTCAATTTTGAGGAAGAATCAAAAAAGCAACTTATTGCAGACGTTGCAGAAGCGATAAAGGGGATACCAGATAAAAACCTAGTGCTCTTTGTTGATAGCCCTGCTTCTTGGTTTCGAAATTTGTTGACACATTTTGATGAAAAGCAACGGCTTTCTCTCTGGCATAAAATGATGGGTGCATTAGAACTTCGTGACGAAAGTAACGAGCCACCTGATGCTTATGGAGTTGCTATAAATCGTGCTGAAGGGAAATTGACCGAAGTCGTTTTTTCATGGTGTGGCAGTCGCAACAAAAATCAGGGATTTGAAGATAAAATCAGACCGCTGATGGATAAGCTTGTAAGCCTAGGGGGTTACAGTGGTGCCTTGGTAAGGGCAACCATGATGCCGTTTTTGGACTATCTTTACCATACCGAACCTGACTGGACGGAGAAACATATCTTACCTTGGTTAAAAGAAAGCCACCCAATGCGCTGGGCTTTATGGGATGGGTATAAATATAATAAGTATCTTCCCAGAGAAGAACTATTTAACAAAATGAAGCCGGATATATTAACGGCAATTGATGCAGATAATACTAACGAAGACGGATATGGGGAGAGCAATATAAAACACCGCCTCATTTATACGCTCATACAAATATTATTCTTTAGACAAGAGCCAGACTATGCTCTGGAGGCAAAGGAAATACGTCAAAGGTTAAGAAAGGTGGATGATGAAACACGATGCAACGTTCTAAGAAATTTACGACATGGTCTAGGGAGCCAAACTGACAAGGATAAAAAAGAAAGCATAATAAAATGTTTTTTTGAACAGGTTTGGCCATTGGATGCTGAATTTATAGAGGGCAGTCTAAATGAAATGTTCTTTTTTCTGACACGCATGGAAGATTCTTTCCCGGCAGCTTTAGAAGCCACAAAGGGTTTTCTCCGTCCAATGAAAGACAGCTCCCAGTTTTATAACCTTGAACATGCCAATCTACACCAAAGATTTCCAGAGGATGTCCTCACGCTTCTTGATTCAGTCATAGGCAAGGAAACTCGTATTAGAGACTATGAGGGAGATAAAATAAAAAACATACTTGATTCCATTGTGGAAAGCAGACCTGACCTGAAACAGGATAACCGCTATCAAAGATTACGCAGATATATACGTCACTAGTGTCATAGCCTCATACATACAATTTGATTTCGTAAATTGCTATGTTATTATGGCTTCGTTCTTTTATCAGCGTGAGGTCAAGACAATGTATCCTTTCAAAAGTGTCAAAAGTATTTTTCTGGCATTAGTTGTGCTTGCTTTATTAGCCGGCTGTGCCAGCCAGCAACCCCGCTTTTCAGAAGCGGCAATGAAAAAACAAACCGCGACAGGCGTTGCAATAAAGCCCAGCGAAGCGGGACGCGCGATGACCCCGTCTGTGGAATATATCCGCGTAAAAATGGAGCGGAGCATTTTTCTGGATCCCCCCGAAGGCAATACGGATACTTATTTGCGTATTCGTGACACTTCCGGACGCGACTGGGGAATTGAGTTGGAGAGAGTGGTAGAGCAGGAGATGCGCAGACAGGGGTTCAGGGTGGTAAAGAATGCCAAGAATGCGGCTTATTCTCTTCATGTCAACGTGCTGTTCGCGGATGAGGCTTCGGCAGCCGAGATTGCTCAGCTGGATGAAACGGAGTATGGGCAAAGCATTACCGGGATTCTTGGTTCTAGTCTGGTCGGCGCCGCTGTCGGCGGCTTGGGCGGAGGGATTATTGATGACGGAGGCATTGGGGGTGTGGCCGCCGGCGCCGTAGTGGGCGCGGTAGCCGGCGGAGTGGCGAATACACTGCGCAACAAAGAGCGGGATGAATTGCTCAAAGCCAAGCAGGAAACAAAGTTCTTTTCTGTAGTCGCCGACATTGAGGTTCGCGAGAGAATTAAGAGCGGCATTATCAAGCGAGAGCACAAGGCTACCAGAAAAACGACGAAGGAAGCCGAGTCCCATGCTGACCTTGCGGATAGCAGAGATTCGGGCGGTCAGACAATTACGCAGGCCAGCACGGAAGTCTCCGAGGGGGAGACGAGCACTTGGAAGCGGCACCAGACCCGGATGGTTGGCAAGTCAAAGGGGAAGTTGGTTGTCTTTGAAGATGTTCAAGGCGACTTTGCTATGAAGATAGCCAAGTCTTTGGCCGGGGTGTTCTAAAGCAGAGAAGTTTGTACAAGAATTATTTCACTTTGTTGTGCGCGGTCTCGGTTTGCCTTGGTTGTAGCGCTCAGGCTTACAAGCAGATTTCGTGGACGCATCCCGTTGGCAACGACTGGGATATAGACTCTGCTATTTGCTTGGAGCATTCTGATGTGCTTACCGAAGCTGATCGGGAGGAGATAAAAAGGATCGAAGAGTCTGCGAAAAGCAGTCAACAATCCGCGCGGCGCATGGCGGATAATTACGAACTTAATAAATCTATTCAGCAATTACAAGGCGTTCCTGTTGATAAGGATTTGGACTTGGCTATGGATATCGTAACCGGAGTGATTTCTTTTGCAGCGGCTGCCGAGGGACAAACTGCCGAGGGGGTGGTCAGGGAAAATAAATTTGTTGCTTGTCTGGAAGAGAGAGGGTGGAGCAGAAATTAAGTCGTGTCCGGTTTCATGGCGCTTTTGACGATTGGGCGGACGGATAACACCCGATGAACAGAAGGAGCTTTCTTGCCGTAATGCTTTAGAACGGGCATCGCGGCGCTTCTCAACAAACAATCATAAGCGCGGCGCCACGAGAAAATACTTTAACCATACTTTTAACCGCGTTCGTATCGGGGCTATCGTCAGTCCGGGCAGAACACAGTCTTAAGGTGCGGTTGCGCCTTTTCTTTGAGGCCTCCCTTAAAGCCTCCCTTTAAGCAAGGTCGGTAGCATTCCGGCCGACAGCCGCAACAGCGGCGCCTTCATCGGCTTATCCACCCGGTAAGATTCACTCAATAAGATTCACTCAGTAGGATTACTGAATCAGGCACGCCCTCATCGTTTCCTTGAAGCGGGGGATAATCCGACTGCCAAGTCCTCGCTATTTCAAGGAACAGCCCCTAAGCCAATGATCTATCGTCGGATATAGCCCAAACTCAATAGCCACTTGACAACTGTTTGAGAATAAGAACAATTCCTATCTATGATAAATAAGAACTATTCTCATTCTTGTCTGTGATTTTAATCCCTCTATCAAAGGAGAACGAGTTATGAATACAAAACCTACAATTACAAAAAAGCGCTCATCGGGTTGCTTGAGTTTGCTTGCGATATCCATGGCGCTGTTATCTGTGTTTGCAGATAACGCCATCGCGCGGTCGCACGATGAAGTAGCCGATCTGAAGCAATCGATGCAGGAGTTGAAAAAGCAACTTGAAGCGATGCAAAACCGCTTAAGCGAGATAGACGATACGGTCTCTCAAAACAGCGCAGCGGTTGAAGCAACCGCGGATGCGGTGCAGGAGTACGCCGACAAGCCGTCTGCTTTTGACAGGCTGTCCATCGGGGGTTACGGCGAACTGCATTACAACAATTACGACGTTGAAAGCGGCGAAGACAAAAAAGAGTTGGACTTCCACCGGTTCGTTTTGTTCTTCGGGTATGATTTCAGCGAGCAGTTGAAATTCTTTTCCGAGTTTGAGTTAGAGCACGCTTTGGCCGGCGAAGGCAAGGGCGGCGAAGTGGAGCTGGAACAGGCTTTTGTCGAATACAGCTTTGATGACTATAACGCCGCCCGTGTCGGGGTCTTTTTGCTGCCGGTCGGCATCATGAACGAGACCCACGAGCCGCCGACATTTTATGGCGTTGAGCGCAACACGATTGAGAATGTCATCATTCCGGCAACCTGGTGGGCCGGCGGTGTCGGCTATACCCACAGGTGGGACAACGGCCTCAGCTTTGACATATCCCTGCACGAAGGATTGAAGGCAGACCCTGCCGACGGCACCGCGCGCATCAGAGGCGGCAGACAGAAAAGCGCGGAGGCCGATGCGGATGATTTGGCTACGACGGCGAGGCTGAAATACACCGGCGCGCCCGGTTTGGAATTAGCGGCATCGCTTCAGTATCAGTCGGACATCACGCAAGAGAGCGGCGACGGTCTTGACGATGCTTATCTGACGGAACTTCACGCGATATATCATCGCGGGCCGTTTGGTTTGCGCGCGCTCTATGCCCGCTGGGATATGGACACCGAAGATGTCCCCGCGACGACGGCGGATGCCGATGGGAATGCCGTCGCGAACCCCGCTTTGGGAATCGAAACAAACGGCTATGACGAGCAAGAAGGTTGGTATGTTGAGCCGTCCTTCAGAATGTCCGATGCGTTCGGCGTATTTGCCCGCTACGAAGATGTCGAAGGCGGGCGTTCGCGAGACGAGTTTGATCAGTGGATTGTCGGTTTTAACTATTGGCTGCATGAGGATGTGGTTCTCAAGGCCGACTATCTGGAGCGCGAACACGATAACGCCGCCGACAAAGGGAGAGACTTTGACGGTTTTAACCTCGGCTTCGGTTATCAATTCTGATTTCTTCCTTGTAAGAATAGTTACCTGTGCCCGCGCCATTATCCCCCGGTGCGGGCGCAGGCTAACTATCTCGCCTTATGCGCCTATACTGCGGTCGGTGATATGCGATTGAGACTCTTTGAAAGGGAAGACGTGTCTAAGCCAACACCTCTTTACACGGTCGTTGCGTGTTGTTGCGCAATGATGCTTTTGCCGGGGACGGCAGCGGCGGCGGGCGGAGTGTATGAAGAGCCCGCCGCTTTCGTCAAACGCCATTTCAACGGCGCTCCTCCCAAGCCTTCCGTTCTGTATCCCGCGCCCGAACTCAAGCGGGAGATTAAACGTGTTCTGGGACACAAATACAGCAAGTTCAGGATACGCTATTGGTTACAAGGCCGCCGCAGTGTTTGGATACTGGAAGAGATAGGCAAGGAGCGACCGATTACCACCGGGTTTTCTATTGACACCGATCGTATTGCCGAAGTCAAGGTGCTCATTTTCCGCGAGAGCCGCGGGTGGGAAGTGCGATATGATTCGTTCGCCGATCAGTTCGCCGGCGCCAAGCTGACCGAATCGCTGGATTTGGACCGGCAAATTGATAACATAACCGGCGCGACATTATCGGTGCGCGCAGTAAGCAAGTTGGCAAGGCTTGCTCTGCTCTTGCACAGGACAGTGACCCAATGAGAACATACCGCAGACTACACCGCGCACTGGGCATCAGCGCGGTGACTTTTTTGATACTGTTTGCGATCACGGGCTTGCTGCTCCAACACGCTCCCCGCTTCAATCTGGATACAAGCTATGCGCCTGCCTCTATCGCTGAGTGGCTATACGGCATCACCGTTGATATAAATAAGAGCTACCGGGTTGGCGGGCACCGACTCGCCCATGCGGGGCATTTCATTTATTTGGACGGTGTTCCTGTCGCGTCCGCCACGATTAATAACCTGCAAGGTGCGGTGGAGAGTGCGACCGGGATATGGATAGTCGGCGACAACAAACTCTGGATAATATCAAAACGCGGAGAGGTGTTGGATGAGCTCTCGGCGCTGAGCGGATTGCCCGGTCTGGTGACCGGAATCGGACAAGATGCAAGAGGCAATATCATTGTCAGCGGGTTGCGCAATAACTGGCAGGTCGAAGGAAGCATTGATGGTGATACGAGCGACTGGAAAGTTTATGCCGGACATCAAGTCAGATGGTCTGTGTCCGACAGCACACCTCGGGCGGCGTTGGCACATAGAGAGGCGATACGCACACATGCTCGCAACCACTTAATCAGCATTGAACGCGTCTTACTTGATTTGCACAGCGGTCGCCTGTTCGGCGCCGCGGGCGTGTTGGTTGCCGATGCGGCTGCCTTCTTGTTGCTGTTCATTTCTGTGACAGGCATTCTCCTGTGGCTGCAAAGAAAGTAAAGTTTGGCGGCGCAAGAAAGCAAACTCGCACCAACAACACTCCCCTTGCGGGGGAATATGCTTATACCAACTTTCATCTCCGGCACCGACACCAAAGCAAGTTATTCATACCGGCTTATTAAATGAGATAATAAGCGGATGAAAACCGATGCGGGATTATTTGAAACCGGGCGCACAGGCGAAGAACCACTCGCCGCCCGGATGCGCCCGCAAACGCTCGAAGACTTTTGTGGGCAGCAACACCTGCTCGCTCCCGACAAACCGCTGTATCGCGTAATCCACAGCGGACGACCGCATTCAATGATCTTTTGGGGGCCGCCCGGAACCGGCAAAACCACACTCGCCCGTTTGATTGGCAACCGTTGCGATGCTGACTTGATTGCAATCTCAGCGGTATTTGCCGGAGTCAAAGATATCCACCGCGCGGTTGAACAGGCGCGCGCCGCCCCGCGCCGTTGCATCCTGTTCGTTGACGAAGTACACCGCTTTAACAAAGCCCAGCAAGATGCCTTCCTGCCCGAAGTCGAAAGCGGGCTTTTGACCTTCATTGGCGCGACGACCGAGAACCCGTCATTTGAATTGAACAACGCGCTGCTGTCCCGTGTTCGGGTCTATGTACTGAAGCGGTTGCAACACAAAGACCTGCTGCATTTAATTGCACGTGCTTTGGAGCACGATGCCGAGCTCGCCGCCGCCCGCTTGGATGTGCCCGACGATTGTCGCGAGTTGATTGCAGATGCGGCGGATGGTGATGCGCGCAAAGCGCTCAACCTGCTTGAGATTTGCGCCGGTCTCGCGCTCAGCGAAGCGGAGCAAGGGCAGGGTGCGAAGGTTGATATTGACACCGTGCGTTTTGCGGTCGGTGATCGCGTGCGTGGTTTTGATCGTCAGGGCGATATGTTCTACGACCAGATATCGGCACTGCACAAATCAATCCGCGGCAGCGACCCCGATGCCGCATTGTACTGGTTTGCACGGATGCTGGACGGCGGCTGTGACCCGCTGTACATCGCACGCCGTCTCGTCCGGATCGCTTCTGAAGACATTGGCAATGCCGATACCCACGCATGGACTGTCGCACTCAACGCATGGCAGACCTACGAGCGCCTCGGCAGCCCCGAAGGAGACCTCGCAGTTGCACATGCGGTTGTCTATCTTGCCTGCACATATAAGAGCAATGCGGTTTATAAGGCCTTCAATGCGGTGATGAAGGACGTTAAAGACAGCGACAGCTTGCCGGTGCCCATGCATCTGCGCAATGCCCCGACCCGCCTGATGAAAGTGCTCGGACACGGAGAAGGTTACCGTTATGCGCACAACGAGTCCGAAGCGTTTGCCGCCGGCGAAACTTACTTTCCCGAAGAGCTTGCCGGGCGCACCTATTACGAACCGCTGGCACAAGGGCGCGAGACCGGCATCAAAGAACGTTTAGAGCACTTCAGAGAACTGAACCGCAAAGCCCGCGCTGTTAAATAGTTATATTTTTACTGATGTTGTGATAGGCATCGTTGTGGCTTGTCAATTTATCGGTTAATATGAATTTTAAATATATTCATATTGCTGGGGAGGAGACAATTATGAAAATAAATTCTTTTGAGGCCAGGCACAGGGCAAGTCTTACTTATCTTTTATTACTTCTTGTTTTCATATCAGCATCCATATCAGGTTGTACCTTTCCGCAAGCATATCACACAGTAACCCCTGACGGTAAGTGCAATGACGAAGATGATTGCAGACGCTACTATCGTAAATACGCAGGATATGATTTGGCATTTGCTGAGTACACTGATTTCGGTAATGCTTATGACAATAAGAGAATAAATCGTATTATTAAAAAAATAGAGGAACACGCATATGGGGAAGGGGTTGTACTGGTTACTTTCATTCATGGGTGGAATCATAATGCAGATGAAGATGATTCACATTTCAAGGAATTTCATGAACTGTTAAAGAAGGTAAGTTCGAACGGTGAACTTCTAGCTGGGCGCCGGTTAGTCGGGCTGTATATAGGGTGGAGGGGGCAGTCTCTTTCCCTTTTTCCCTTTAAATATCTCAGTTTTTGGGACCGGGAAAGTGCAGCAAAATCTGTAGGTAAGGGTGTTTCAAAGCTTTTGGTGAAACTGGACTCGGAGTTGGACATAGCAAATAAGCGTAGGACAACAAAGAATGCATCTATAACGTTTGCTCATAGTTTTGGTGCTCTTATGGCAGTTGAAGCCATGGCTGAGGTATTGACTGAGGAGGTTGAGAGTACTACTTCTGAAATGAATGGTATAGGAGATGCTGTATTTCTATTGAATCCTGCGGTTGAAGCTAATCGAATACTCCATTTGTTTGAGAGTGTATTGAGCAATAAAAACCTTAAAACACAATATAATCTCCCTCTATTAGTTTCAATTAGCACAGATTCTGATTGGGCAACACATTCTACTTTCTGGTTGGGAAAACTTTTTAGTCAGTTTATTTTCTGGAATCCAGAAGAGCTCCCCAGAGGCTATTCCACTAATAATATATCTGAATATGAGTTATCTAGAACGGCATTAGGAAATTTTGAGCCCTTTTTAACACATCGGCTGACACTGTTGCCTAATAATGACAACTCTAATATCAGAATAGAATTCCGTAAACCTTGCTGTAATTGTGAGGAACGCAAAGATTCTCAGGTGCATTCATATTGGGAAGACCCCCGTCGAGGTTCGTATTGGGAGTGTAGGGATACATACCCTTTGTATTTTATAAAGACGGACGAAAATATCATGACTGGTCATAATGATATCTTTAATGATTCCTTTGTTACGTTCCTTCTGGCTATTCTTAATGATGCTCTATATATACGTAATTCTCAGCGCTGGTCGTCCTTTGGTCAAAAGAGCTCAGATAGTAGAACGAGCAAGGGCTGTTCGCTAGAAGAGGTATCATTACTAGCTTCATTAAGACTGGCTAAGGGTGAGGAGCAGTTTCAAAAATGTTTTGATGAGCGAATAAAAATGACTAAGGAAGAACTGAACCGCAAAGCCCGCGCTGACGATTAAAAAGCAGTACCCGATAAAAAAGGGGCTCACCATTTGATGAGCCCCTTCGTTGCATACATTTAAGTATGTTGTTTAGAACGCATACTCCAGATTGATACCAACCCACGACTTATCGTCCAGATTCGCAGCTTCCTCTTCGGCTTCTTCGGCCTCATCAAGGTCACCTGCGGCTCTGGCTTCATCGGCTTCTGCAAGCTCATCGCGGCGTTGCCGACGGATGTCCTCACCGGCAAATACATGTCCGGCGTGAACGGTAACATACAGAGATCTGGTTACGGGCATAAACATTTCCATACCGACTTGGTAGTGGTTAACCCCGTCGTACTCTTCGGTCACGAAGTCGTTGTCAAGCGCAACCAACGCGTAAGGGGTTATCGTAATATCATCGGCATGTATCTCACGGCTGAGTGCAAACACAGAGGCATAGCCGTTTTCCTCAAGGTCGTAAGTCACCTCAAGAGCGGCGGTCATATCCATCGGCAGGCACTCCTCACAAGCGAGTTCAACCTCAAGCTCGTGACCGTCATGGCCGTCTTCCTCGGCAGCTTTGCCGCCAAAGGTAAGGTAGGTATAAGCGACTTCAAGCTCAATCTCGCCTTCGGAATCTTCGCCCCATTCAATGTCCCACTCAATCTCTTTTCCAATAGAGAAGTTTGTTTCGTTGGCATTTGCCCCGTCACTTTGTCCGCTCCAGACACCGGCAAAAAAGCCGTTGTACTCGGCAACGAATTCGGTGGTGAACAGACCTTCACCGGCAAAAGCTTCTTCCTCTCTGCCTTCTTCGTCATCAACATATTTTGATTGCCAACTGGCACTGGCACTGAAAGCAACATCGGATAAATGTCCGCTGCCACCATGGTCATCAGCAAAAGCTGTTTGCGTAAGTGTTAGTACCGCAAAACATGCGACTGAATACAACCATAAGCATGGCTTATCTTTTTCGTAGTCATTATATTTCTCCATTGATATATATGGGTTTAAGTAGTTCGTTCTCTTCGTTTCCTCTAGAGAAAGGCGGACATTTTATATAGAATCTATACAATGTCAATTTTTTGACTCAAAGAAAAGTCATGTACCCGCAGGCAGTAACCCATGAAATAAGCACTCCCACAGCGCGGGGACTCATATATACCGCTATTATCCAAGCCCACATATTATCCAAGCCCACACCCGGCTTGCTCCCCGATAGCAGGAGAGCCGACTTCAGGCTAATCTCGGGTAGTTAAACTTGTTGCTCTTTTCTACCGCTTAGGATACAATTCGCTATCCAACTTTTTGAGATGGGGGCTGTGGTCTTCTGGCCGCAGTCGTTTTTTTACAACTGAATAATAGCCAAGGAATCGGAAAGTGTGATGCTTTCCGGTTTTATCAATTCACAAAAAATAAAGTCAAATTATTGTTTACGCAAAATAATCTTAAACATCTTTGAGATTGCTTAAGGTTATATGGTCAAGCAATTAAGTGCATATGGTGGATGCCTTGGCAGCAGAAGGCGATGAAGGACGTGGTAGTCTGCGATATGCTTCGGGGAGCTGACAAACGAGCTTTGATCCGGAGATTTCCGAATGGGGAAACCCGCCCGCTCCGGCGGGCATTTGCACCTGAATACATAGGGTGTAAAAGCAAACCTGGAGAACTGAAACATCTAAGTATCCAGAGGAAAAGAAATCAATTGAGATTCCCTTAGTAGCGGCGAGCGAACGGGGAACAGCCTTGCGCTCTTTAGCATTTTGTCTAGTAAAACGGTTTGGAAAGACCGGCCATAGTGGGTGATAGCCCCGTATATGAAAGACAGCTTGTGGAACTAAGTGCGCGACAAGTAGGGCGGGACACGTGAAATCCTGTTTGAACATGGGGGGACCATCCTCTAAGGCTAAATACTAACTGCTGACCGATAGTGAACCAGTACCGTGAGGGAAAGGTGAAAAGTACCCCGGAAGGGGAGTGAAATAGTACCTGAAACCGTATGCATACAAGCAGTGGGAGCCGACTTCGGTTGGTGACCGCGTACCTTTTGTATAATGGGTCAGTGACTTGTTTTCAGTGGCAAGCTTAACTCCGAATATGAGGGAGGCGTAGGGAAACCGAGTCTTAAATGGGCGTCTAGTCGCTGGGAGCAGACCCGAAACCGGGCGATCTAGCCATGGCCAGGGTGAAGGTAAGGTAACACTTACTGGAGGCCCGAACCCACCTATGTTGAAAAATGGGGGGATGAGCTGTGGCTAGGAGTGAAAGGCTAAACAAGCCCGGAGATAGCTGGTTCTCCCCGAAATCTATTTAGGTAGAGCCTTGTGTTATTCACTTCAGGGGGTAGAGCACTGTTATGGCTAGGGGGTCGTCAAGACTTACCAAACCATGGCAAACTCCGAATACCTGAAAGTGCTATCACAGGAGACACACGGCGGGTGCTAAGGTCCGTCGTGGAAAGGGAAACAGCCCAGACCGTCAGCTAAGGTCCTTAAATTATGGCTCAGTGGGAAACGATGTGGGAAGGCATAGACAGCTAGGAGGTTGGCTTAGAAGCAGCCATCCTTTAAAGAAAGCGTAATAGCTCACTAGTCGAGTCGGCCCGCGCGGAAAATGTAACGGGGCTCAAGCCATATACCGAAGCTACGGCTACAGAAGGCAGACTTAATTTCATTACACTTATTTAATAGGAGGTAATACTATGGCAAAACATCCAAAGAGTGCGCCAAAAAATGCACCATCTAAAAACCCTGGTAAACCATCAGGGGGAGGACGGGGTAACAATCCCCCGCGCCAAAATCCTAATAAAAAGTAACATATGTGCTGCCAGAAGTGGTTTTCTAATTACTTCTGGTTAGCCATGCAATGTGAAATTAAGTCTGTCTTCTGTGGGGTAGGGGAGCGTTCTGTACGTCGCTGAAGGTGTGCTGTAAGGCATGCTGGAGACATCAGAAGTGAGAATGCTGACATGAGTAACGATAATGCGGGTGCGAAACCCGCACGCCGAAAACCCAAGGTTTCCTGTGCAACGTTAATCGGCGCAGGGTGAGTCGGTCCCTAAGGCGAGGTCGAAAGGCGTAGTCGATGGGAAACAGGTTAATATTCCTGTACTTCGCATTATTGCGATGGGGAGACGGAGAAGGCTAGGTCATCCGGGCGATGGTTGTCCCGGTGCAAGTAAGTAGGGAGTGCTCTTTGGAAAATCCGGGAGCGCAATTCCGAGATACGATGCGGAGTTCCTTTTGGAGCGAAGTGACCGGTGCCATGCTTCCAGGAAAATCCTCTAAGCTTCAGATAATGCGGAACCGTACCGCAAACCGACACAGGTGGGTAGGGAGAGAATCCTAAGGCGCTTGAGATAACTCGGGTGAAGGAACTAGGCAAAATAGCACCGTAACTTCGGGAGAAGGTGTGCCAATTCGGGTGAATGGACTTGCTCCAGGAGCTTGGGTTGGTTGCAATAACCAGGTGGCTGCGACTGTTTACTAAAAACACAGCACTCTGCTAACTCGCAAGAGGATGTATAGGGTGTGACGCCTGCCCGGTGCCGGAAGGTTAAATGATGGGGTTAGCTTCGGCGAAGCTCCGGATTGAAGCCTCGGTGAACGGCGGCCGTAACTATAACGGTCCTAAGGTAGCGAAATTCCTTGTCGGGTAAGTTCCGACCTGCACGAATGGCGTAACGATGGCCATACTGTCTCCACCCGAGACTCAGTGAAATTGAAATCGCTGTTAAGATGCAGCGTCCCCACGGCTAGACGGAAAGACCCCGTGAACCTTTACTACAGCTTTACACTGAACTTTGGACATATCTGTGTAGGATAGGTGGGAGGCTTTGAAGCCGAGACGTCAGTTTCGGCGGAGCCAACCTTGAAATACCACCCTGATATGCTCGGAGTTCTAACCCAGACCCGTTATCCGGGCCGGGAACAATGTATGGTGGGTAGTTTGACTGGGGCGGTCTCCTCCCAAAGAGTAACGGAGGAGTACAAAGGTGTCCTGAGCACGGACGGAAATCGTGCGGTCAGTATAAAGGCATAAGGACGCTTGACTGCGAGACAGACACGTCGAGCAGGTGCGAAAGCAGGTCTTAGTGATCCGGTGGTTCTGCATGGAAGGGCCATCGCTCAACGGATAAAAGGTACTCCGGGGATAACAGGCTGATACTGCCCAAGAGTTCATATCGACGGCAGTGTTTGGCACCTCGATGTCGGCTCATCACATCCTGGGGCTGAAGCAGGTCCCAAGGGTATGGCTGTTCGCCATTTAAAGTGGTACGCGAGCTGGGTTTAGAACGTCGTGAGACAGTTCGGTCCCTATCTACCGTGGGCGTTTGAGACTTGAAGGAAGCTGCTCCTAGTACGAGAGGACCGGAGTGGACGTACCTCTGGTGTTCCGGTTGTCACGCCAGTGGCATTGCCGGGTAGCTATGTATGGACAGGATAACTGCTGAAAGCATCTAAGCGGGAAGCCTGACCTGAGATGAGGTCTCACCGGGGCTTCGGCCCCCTGAAGAACCCTTGAAGAAGACGAGGTTGATAGGCTGGGTGTGGAAGCGCAGTAATGCGTGTAGCTAACCAGTACTAATTGTTCGTGAGGCTTGACCTATAACACTTAAGCAAGTTTTGGAAGCAAGTTTATGGCACGCAAACAACACTCAGTTGTTTGCGGATTGTTTATGGTGCGCAAACACTCATATGCACACAAACAGTACTCAACTGTTTGTGGGTTATTAATTGTTTGCGGACTGTTAATGGTTTGCTGATTGTTTAAGGTGAGTCAAGTAACATGATTTGACTTCGTGAACTGGCTATACAGTTGTGTTTGAAGCCGTTGTGCAATTTTGCACAACGGCTTTTTTATTATTAAGCTTCATCATTGCGCATAGTTCCGCCTTCCCAAACGCCTTCCGACTATCCCTGCGTATGCACACAAACAACACTCAGTTGTTTGCGGACTGTTAATTGTTTGTGGGTTATTAATTGTTTGCAAATTATTAGTTGTTTGCGGGACGTTAATAGTCTGTAGGTTGTTTATCAAGGCGTGCATCCGAGCGCCACGAATGCCCCCGCAAACCCGAAAAGCATGTGGAATATAGCGGTGTTTATAGCGGTTGCAAATAAGAGTTGCCCCTTGTGGTGTAAACTTCCATGAGTCAGGACTTTGCATCTGCTTGGTTCAAAAGCAAATTAAGGAGGGAATGATGACAAGAAAAATTCATGCCACGCCGATTAAAAAATTATCTTTGGGGCCGGATTGCGCGATGATGCTTCCGCTTACATCCGCTTTTGCGGCGCCTAAGATGACACGCAAGACCGAAGCTGTCGGAAGAAACCAAACGAAGGAGGAATGAAAATGATTTATCACACAAACCGATGGTTGTTATTCGGGTGCTTGGTAATTTCCTGTGCGCCGGCTTTTGCCGAGGTTTCGGGGCAAATGGAATCTCAGGCTATGGAGTACCAAGCCGAAGAGATCAAAATTGCGGGCGCCGCAGCTCACGGCAACCCCTTGCGGTTGCCACGATTCAGCGAACAGGAAGAGCAAGAAATCCTCAAGTTAATCGAAGACAAAACGAGATTCTTTATCAGCATCCCCAGAGAGGCGAATGTCGGCGCCAATCACTGGGAGAATGTCGGGCGAGAGGATGGCTTTGACATTTGGCAGTTACATATCTATTCGCCTGATGCCTTCAGCTTGCAAGTTGATTTTTCCGAATTTGCCTTGCAAGAATCCATGATGGTTAAGGTGTATGGAACAAGCGACAGCCAGATGCCTTATATCGGGGAATATACGAGCGCACGGGGGTACGAGGGCAATTTCACCTCCATATCCGTTCCCGGCGATACGGTGGTCGTAGAAGCATGGATGCCGGCTGGCAGCGGCGTAGTGGCGGATTTCCCCTTTAAGGTCAGGCGTATTTATCATCAATTCAGGGACAGCGCAAACAATGTCAGGGGAGTGGAAAGTTTTTCGCTTAGCAATGAGCAAAGTCATTCTACATGCCCCCTTATAGACGGCAGATGTAATTATCAAGGTCAGCGATTCCAACCGTGGCGAGCCACTGTGCAAATGCGGGCTGGCGGTTATTCTTGTAGCGGAGCTTTAATTAATAGTCGGGGCTCTTTCCCTGCGGGCAGCGCTCTTGTTTTAACCGCTTACCATTGTATTGACAATCTGGCGGGCCCGGAAGCGGCAAGAGGCACACGCATAAATGCCACGTTTGATATCGGCTCCTCACCTTGTGCGCCTGGTGATACATCTATTGCTGTTGCAAGTGGCGCCAGGTTTGTTGCCGCAAATGCGCAGGGTGATTACGCGCTATTGCTGGTTGAGAACATTGTAGCTACAGACCGAATAGTGTTTATGGGTTGGTCCGCCACAAGACAGCCTGTGAGATCAGTTCTTGACATATTTCACCATGGGGAATCAATATCTACACAACAGTATGCACGGAGTGAAGTAACGGGTTTCTTAAGATCGGAGGGAAGGACGACCTCTGCCGGAACGCTTTTTTCCGATTGCGGAAATTCTCCCGGCTGTTCACACTATGATCTCCACTCGGTAGAGGGGGGCATAAGAGAAGGATCATCCGGCGGGGGATACTTTATAAATGACAATGGAACATTTCGCCTCAACGCTGTCGCTACGCATGGTAATAGGGCTACTTGCACACAAAGCGCTTCTTTGTTTCAGAAAATTTACGAAGATGGCAGGGTTCGGTGCGCCCTTGGCGGGGGAGGGTACGGTTATATTAGTCAAGGTCAATGCGATGATAGCAGACGCCCATCATATGCTGTTGACGAAGTTGTTGCCAGCGGCGGCGGCGGCGGAGGCGGTGCTATCTCGCTGACGGAGTTACTCGCCCTGTTTGGTCTTGTGGCGATTGTGGCGATGCGCCGTCGTGAAAGTCTTTTGCGGAAGCAACCGACTATTTGCGCAAAGAAAGTAACCCAATGCAATAGGAGATGAAGAGATGCCTGCTTATGCAACCAAAGATGTGCCTCCGGAAAAATTAGCCGACTACATAAAGAGGCTGAAAGCAAGCGGCGCAACCGCAGCTTTTGCTGATGAGCAACCCGATGGCAAGTACACCGTTACGTCAACATATCCTGACACGCAACCTGAAGAACATCCCGAAGAATAACACTTGCATAGCAAGGGACTGTCGCAGTCCCCAAGCGACAAGTGATCGCGATGGGTACGCCATTGCCGAGCGCCGCCTCGCGCCTGACTGATGCAGTGTCGGGGTTGCGCTGTCGAGGTCATAAAACAATCCGCAAACAATTCTGCCGCCATCGCCATCTTGCGCAAGTGCTGGCGCAAGCGCACACACCCTATTGCCGTTGCCCGGCATATTTCTCGCTACCGCCACACGGCCTGCGTCCCGTGCTCATTTTCTCGCCCGCAGGTTCCGCTATCGCGCATAGATCCGTCTTCCCAAACGCCTTCCGCCCGCCCCTGCGAAGGCGTTCATCCGAGCGCCCCGTATGCCCCCCGCAAGCCGGGAAAGCTATTTAGAATATAGCGGCGCACATGGCGGCCGCAAACAAGAGGGGCATTCTGTGGTAGACTTCTAAGTTAGAACTTTGCTTTTGCTTAGTTAAAAAATAGATTTAAGGAGGGAAATGATGATAAGAAAAATTCATATCACACCAATTAAAAAATTGTCCTTAGGGCTGGGTTGCATGATGATGCTCCTGGTTACATCCGCTTTTGCGGGGCCTAAGGTTACGCACGAAGTAGTTTTATCCGATTTGAGCAACCCATGGGACATGGCGTTTCTGCCGGATGGAACGATGTTCTTTACCGAGAAATGCGACGGGCTGTCCGTGCTCATGCCATCGGGCAATGTAAACAAATTGCTCGGCATGAAAGATTCCAAGGGCTATGCCAGTTCTGCGAACGATCTCTTTTGCGCGGGTCAAGCGGGCATGCAAGGCGTGGCCGTCGATCCGGATTTCGCAAAGAATCGTCAGATATATGTCTATTCGACATCCGACAAGGCGGCGCCCGGCTCAAATCGCCTAATGCGCTTCAAAGTGAATGGCAGTTTCACCGGCGTATCCGACCGGACGGACATTATTCCTGATGTTCCGTATAAGCCCAAAGCGACCGAGCATCCGTTCGGAGGGCCCGGCGCGCATAACGGCGGTCGTGTCCGCTTTGGACCGGATGGGTATATCTACCAAACGACCGGCGACACGCACAACGGCGTAGTGCCGCAAAGTCCGACCATGCTGGGCGGCAAGGTGCTCCGAGTTGACCGCGACGGCAAAGCGGCATCCGGCAACAAGCCGCCGAAAGGTTACGACAAGCGCATCTATACCTACGGCCATCGCAACGTGCAAGGCATCGCTTTTCGTCCGAGCGACGGAACGCCGGTGGTAGCCGAACACGGCCCCTGGCACACCGATGAAATCACGGTGCTCAAAAACGGCGGCAACGCCGGTTGGGACCCGCGTCCCAACATGGCGGGTCGCGGCGATTGTCCGGAAGGTTACTGCGGTTATATGCCGAACCAGATGGAAGGCGTAGATCCCAAGGTACGGTCAAAGTTTATGCCGATGACCGACACCAAGACCTACCCCGACGCAATGCGCCCGGCGACTACGAACAACGGCCTCTCCCAAGGCATGTCCAGCGCGGAATTCCTGCGCGGCAGCCAGTGGGGCGAATGGGACGGTCGTCTCGCTGTCGGCATTATGGGTATCGGCTTTGGCGGAACGCCGGTCGGTCAACGCATAGATGTGGTCAAGCTTGCCTCGGACGGCATGTCCGGCGAAGTGACCTCGGTGTCCTTGCCCATGGCGGCCGGTCGCTTCCGGTCTGTCGTGCAGGGGCCGGATGGCAGCCTGTATGCGGCTGTGGACGAAGGCACAATCTACAAATTAACACCTAAGAAGTAATACTCTGTCTCTGCCGCGCTGCCCGACGGTGCGGCAGAGATTCTTCTCGCAGCAATTCTCAACCATACCTGCTAACACACGATCTCTTGCGGTTTCATCAATGAAGATATTGACCTTTTTTGTTTTTGTTTTGACGCTGATGCCGAACGCAGCGTTGGCCGAAGAGCGCGCGCCGGACAAGATGCCGACCGAGGCGATGGATACCGACACCGCGGCAAAAAAGTTTGCCGAGGTGTGTTCCAAGTGTCATGGCCCGACCGGACGAGGGATGGCCAGCTTCCCGCGGCTATCGGACAAAGAGAAAGATTATCTCGCCAACAGACTCAAGCAGTACCGAGCCGGAGAAAAGGTGGGGCCCAATACTCCTCTGATGGCTCCGCATGCGGTCAATTTGACCGACGCCGAAATCGACGGTTTCGCGACTTACATCTCCGCAGTCTTGTCAACCAAGTAAGGCCTAATGCCCCGCTAAGTCAGGCAACATAGCCTGACTGTATCAGTATCCGCGCCTGCGTCCCCGGTTGAAGGGCATCTCCGCTAAGATGGTCGCGCGGCGGCAATCGGATGTGGTTTGCAGGGTCGCACAAGCGATTCCCGGCAGGGTTTTCATGCCGGATTAAGGCTATTTCCCGCTATCTTTGGCATTTTTGCTCGCTACAGTGCCGGCGAATCGCCGTGATATGTGTCAAGTAATTGGCAAATATACCTCATTTGGGGTATGTCTGGCATGCCATTCTGGCCAGAAACAACAAGCATCGATTCTAGGCAAATATACCCCATTTGAGGGATATACAGCATGCCACAGAAACATACCATTAAAGACATAGCATACGGAAAAACCCATATGTCAGAAGAAGTAATAGATTTAACCAAGGAAGCTGCCAGTGAGCACCTGATTCGTATGTACGGCCTGACCAAAGCCGAAGCACGTCTCGCATTGGAAGTGACCGGAGGGCTGTTGCTGAAGGAGATTTCAGCAAGACGCAATATCAGTATCCATACTCTGCGCACCCACTTGAAGAGTATCTTCGTTAAGATGAAGGCGCGGCGGCAATCAGATATGGTGCGCAAAGTCATGCAAGCGACTTCCGGCGGGATTTTCAAGTCGGACTAAGAACTGCTGTTTATTGTCTGGCGTTGAAACTTGCCCGGCGACAAGCGCCGGCAGATGCCGAGGTATGTCCGGTGTGGTCGCAATGGCGGAAGAACTTTGCGATCGCTACGGTGCGCCGGCGGATGCCGAGATGTGGTCAAGCAACCGGGAGATTTGCCAACGATGGAAGTTGTGATCGACGGCTTGAACGCGCGATGCCGAGATATGCGTCAGGTAATTGGGAAATATACCCCATTTGGGTGATGTCCGGGCAGGCGGAGAAGGTATATCATGAAAAACATAGCCTAAGTACATTTGAGCTTGGGAGGAGGCGCGCCGGACAATGGCAATATCTGAATATTTAACTGCTATACCGAGCCAGGCTAGAAACCCTGCTCTTACTAATTTATCTTATCGGAGGTAAAAAATTATGAAAGATCGTCAACAAGCAACTTTTGATTTCCGTGTGAATGCCGCCAAGCTTGCTCGGGATCGTAACCATCCTGAGCACAGAGCAAACGGCGAGGAACAACGATACGCAGGCGCAAACTATGCGATGAGCTTCACCAAAGGACTGAAGCATAACCGTAAAACCGGACTTATCTGTGACCCGACGCATTTTGAGGCTTTCCGCAAAGCCATAGATGATGCTTTTATAGATCCCTTCACGCTCAATGTGCCGGTAGCTCCGGAGAAAAGAAGAGGTTGGGAAGCGCCGACGGCCGGGGTAGCACACGATCTTGAAGGTCCCGATGCCCAAGCGGTGACTATGCCGCCGGCTCCGGAACTTGGTTCAAAAGAGCTCGCTTATGAGATGGCCGAAGTTTATGAGATGGCCTTGCTCCGAGACAATCCGTTGACTCAATTTCAAACACCAGCCGGAAACCCGCCACCGCCACCGCCAGTTGCGGCCACAATCGGTCGATTGAATGGTATTGATTATGCGATTGATGGCAGCGAAGGTCGCCCCCGAAAGAACACGAAAGGCGCATTGGATGAGCAGACCCTTTTCCGAGGCTCTTCGCCGGGTGTTGAGGCCGGGCCCTACTTGTCGCAATTTCTGCTAATTGGCGGCGGATGTTTGGAAGAAGATGTCGAAAGCGGGATGATTGATTATGGCGCTAATAGCATTGATCAGAGGGTTCCCGTAGCAAGCAAAGAGGATTATATGACCGAGAAAGATGATTACATTGATGTCCAAAATGGCGCAAATCCTTGTTTCGATAACGGTTGCGAATGCGATGATGCGGATGACAAATCATGCGGGTGCGGCAATGCCGAAGACGGGTGCAACGATGATTGCCGTTGCAGTAATCCATGTGTGTGTGATCCTTGCTTGCGCGGGGATTGTCTTGGCGTAACGCTTGACCCGGACGCAAACCCGAAACGTCGTTTTATTTCAACTCCGCGTGATTTGGCAACCTATGTGCACGTTGATGCTCTGTATCAGGCCTATCTCAATGCGTGCATTATCTTGCTGAACAGCAAAGTGCCGTTTGACCCGGGGTTTGGCGCATTGTCCGGACAAGCGCCGCTATACCATTTGGGCTCTAAGAACCGGCGGCAGGCAGAAGGCTTTGCGCTCTACGGCGGCCCGCATGTATTGACTTTGGTGACCGAGGTGGCGACTCGTGCGCTTAAAGCAGTGCGCTATCAGAAGTTTAATAACCATTTGCGCTTGCGCCCGGAAGCATTGGCGGCGCGCATTCACTACAGAGAGAATATTCGTAAGAAAGTTTGCCCTGATTTTGGTAAGAAACTGACTACAGACTTGTACGCGCGTATTGGAGGTACGGTAGCAGCAATTTCCGGTCAGTCTGGGACTGAATTATTACCCATGGCTTTCAAAGAAGGTTCGCCGATGCATCCATCCTATGGCGCCGGACATGCTACCGTAGCCGGAGCCTGTGTCACCGTGCTAAAAGCATTTTTTGATACGAGCACAGTCTTCGTCAAAAGGAAAGTTAAATCGAAATCAGAGCCAGAGGAAGCAAGCACAGTAGTCGCTTTTCGCCGGTGCAAACGCGGCGACGAGCCCATAGCGTACACCTCAGACTTCAACATTGGTAAAGGAGTTGGAAATGAATTGGTGGAATCAAATCCTGATAAATTCCTCACGTTGGAAGGGGAGTTAAACAAGTTGGCCGCCAATATTTCTATTGCGCGCAACATGGCGGGTGTGCATTATTTTTCTGACTACTATGACAGCGTGCGTATGGGCGAGGAAATTGCCATTGGCATACTAGAAGAGCAAGCGCTTGGTTACCCGACCGACCGTTTTGTGATGTCGTTGACTACATTTGACGGCCGCTCCATACGCATCGGACGACGGTAAGCAGCACTGAAAAAACCAAATGAAAAAATTATTTCTTATAACAAACAAATCTGGAGACTAACATGAAAAAATTATTTTTTATTGGCCTATCTTTTGTCGCCCTGTTGCTGATGACAGCATCAGTGTCGGCTGAACACCTATGCAGAGGAGGTTGCGCATGCCTCGCTAGTAACCCCCTGTGTGAACCTTCTTGCGATAACGATGTAAATTGTGTCTTCCGTGGCCATGAAGGCGGCGGCAACGGCAGCGGAGGCGGCGGCGGCAACGGTAGCGGAGGCGGCGAAGATTTCGTCGAGTGCCGAGCGCCTGCTGTGAACCACTCCGGTACTACATTCGTCGACTTTTACCAAAATTGCGAAGACTGCCGCAACAATCATGGTGGCATATGCCAACCATTTGGTGACCGCAGTTGCCCGACCGGCTTCTCTCCGATTGAAGTGAGTCCAGGCACCTCCCGCCATTGCGTAACCAGCGCCGGCGGTGTCGAGGGCGACTACTGCCTGCAAGATGTCAGTAATAGAATTGAAGTTGTATCCGGTTACTCTTGCCATCAATGCCGCACCCTGTTTGACGGCAGCTGCCGCACAAGCCAAAGTTGCCCCGCCGGCTACAGTAGAGATGAGAGCGTCACCGGCTTCTTTTGCACCCGTGGCGGCGGTAGCGGCGGAGGCGGTGGCGGCGGTAACGATACCCACCCGCATCGCAATAGCGCAAGCCAACTGCAAATAGGAAGGAGCGCCTCAGGATCTGTCTCGATGCCGGGGGATGTCAATTACACCCGTGTCACACTGTCTAGGCGGATGTTTGTTACTATTCAAACCACCGGCGGAACTGACACAGTGGGACGACTGGAAAACAGTTCGGGCGGAGTGTTGATTACTAACGATGACGGTGGCTCAACCCCTAATTTCAGCATTAGCGGAGTTCTTGAGCCAGGTACTTACTACATCAGAGTTTCAGGCTATGAGAATACGACAGGCAATTACATGCTGACCACAACTGGCCGCGAACCCCGTGATGGTGATCCGGTCATCAGTAGCAGCGGCGGCGGCGGAGGCGGCGGCGGAGGCGCTCTGTCACTGGCCGCGTTGCTCGCGCTGTTGAGTCTTGTCGCGGTTGCGGCGATGCATCGTCGCGCAAGTCTTTTGCGCAGACAACCTTGATACCGCTCTGTAGAGGATATGACAAATATAATTAAGAGAGACGAAAGCAAACCATACTCTTAACCCTCTGAGTAAGAAACAGTCAGATACTCTGATTGGTTGTGCCCTGAGCCACGGTACCGCCGGTGCCGTGGCTTTTTTATGTTGCGAGATCCGCTATCCGCAAAGCGCAGAACAGCAATAAGGAAACCGGACTATTGTCTCTGGCGTTGGAACTTGCCCGCAACAGGTGCTAACGGGTGTCAAGATTATGTATCAGGCAACCGGGAAATATACCCCATTTGGGGGATGTACAACATGTGGCGGAAGTGTAGTATCTACTGAAACATAAATATTAATTAAGGGAAGGCTTTTCAAATGAACTTACGAAATAGATATTGTGTTAAGCGAGGGAAATTGCTGAGGCTATTCATTCCATCGTTCAGATGTAGTTTTAACAGTCGGGCGAGACTTTGCTGGCTATTGTTAGCGTGTTCGCTTTTTATGACTGCGTGTGGTTGGAGCTACAAAGATGAAGGGGCAATTGACTATCGCAAAGCTGAGATTTTAGTTAAGGATGGGAAAGCCATACTTGAACCTACCGCTTTCACGAACAAACCATCACAACCGCGTAATGAACAGCCGCGTAACGAACAACATGAGCTCATCCGTGTCGCGCGTCTGGACCGAAAAAATGTGTTACATGATAGCAGTGAAACAAAATTTTCTGATGACGACGCAATTTGTATAAGACTTATATCTGCTTATATCGAGGAATATTCAGAAGGCCCACTCAGTATAGTAGGGGATGCTTTCTTTAAAGGACAATTCCGACCAAGAGGGGAAATTGCTGTTGTTGTCAATGCTTTTAAGATTACAGATGAAAAGAGTTTTGACTTTAGCGATGACAGTATAAATGAGGGGAAAATAGTTTTTTACTCTGATGATGTTGTTGAAGGGCAATTTCTAAATTTTAACAATATGCCTATTTATGGCCCCTACTCCGTCGATAAAATGAGAGGCATGGGTTTGGAGATATGGATTATGGAGTTGGATATACAAGATGCGCTAACCGGCAAACTACTTGAGACCATAGCCGCACAAAGAGGGAAAGGAGTACTCACTGCATTGCCCGGGCATACTATCTTGGAATCTTTAGGGAGCACTTTAATAAATTCTGTTAATACTGATAATTCTAATGACACCGATTTTCTCTATCGAGTTTTATTGGAACGCAAAGAAAACGCAATACTGCCGTATCCCGCTTTGGAGGTTGGGCATTATGTGTTTATTCGTGCCCCTCGAGGTAACGAAATATCCGGAATGCCTCTGGAACTTCCAGCTATCGAAGATATCAAAGATATCAGAAATATACTGGAAACCAAAGATATCAATTGGGCAAATTTGCGCCTTGATGAAAATACTGGACGATTATATAAAGCAGAGTGTGAGGACAATAACAACGATGTCGGAAAGGGTGCCAAAGATAGTCAGGAGAATAATAATAACAATGTGTCCGGAAAGAATGCCAAAGATAGTCAGGAGAATAATAACAACAATGTGTCCGGAAAGAGTGCCAAAGGTAGTCAGGAGAATAACAACAACAATGTGTCCGGAAAGAGTGCCAAAGGTAGCCAGGAGAATAACAACAACAATAAGCCCGGAAATGGCGCCAAAGATAGTCAGAAAGGTAGTAAGAAAGGTGACAGCAAATGCAAATACCGAGAGTTCACAGATTATAATTACTTAGTTATTAAGATTGACAAAGGTTCGGGCGACAATTTAAGTATCGTAAATAAAGCCTATGGTGATTTCACACGAGCTTTAAAAGCATCGGAGCTTAAGCGCAGTCGTAAAATCATAGATCGGGTTAACTTGAATGCGAGATTATCTGACCTTAAAGAGAAGTTTAGAAAGTATCGTAAAGATCATAAAGACAAGGCTGTTGATAATAAAGCTGATCTGGTGGCCTCCTTTAAACTTCTGTGGGCGGATATTCAGCCCTCTATAATGCAACATCGGTCGCCTAATAATCAAGCGGCGGTTGAACCTCCGGACTTTACGCGACGAGAATTAGAGGAGGTTGCCATTGAATTAGAGAGACAGATGGTCAAGACCTGTACCCCTAATGGCGACACTACTTCTAGTGGCAATAGTAGTCCGTACGATTGGTTTCCCTCTACACAGGAGACGCGTACCGAAACTGAGATTATCGACGCTATCAAAAATATCGAAACTAAAATAGTTAAGCATATAAACGCCTGCATGCCGGTCAGCAGCAAACCTTCTTCAATCTCCACAAATTCTTCCCAAACAGGCAGTTAAAGCGTTCATTTCGTGTGTGTTGACAATCAGTCGAAGGAGAAATGAAAAAATTACTTTTGGTCATCCTGTTGCTGGGAGCGGCATCAGTGTGGGCAAACCCCATGACTGTGCCCCAGGATGTGTTAACCATAGCCCAAGCCAATGACCCCGAACCGGATCCTTTGCGTTTGCGTTTGCGCGTATTCTTGGAAGGCCCCTTGCGAGGCGGCTCGTCTTCGGCCGGGGATCCCCGAACGGGGTCGCGAAGTGATGCGCGCGCACTAGCGCTGGGAAGAAACGTATCAGGAACTATCCAACCGGGCATTACCCATTACTACCGTTTTACGCTGTCTTCGCGCGCACTGGTTGGTATTGGAACCACCGGCATGACTGACACCATCCTGCGATTGGAAAACAATGCGGGCACAGTGTTAGCTGAGAGTGGTAATATTAATATCGGAGGCGCAAACATCAGAATTGTTCGCACTCTTGAACCAGGCACCTATTACATAGCCGTTGCGGGCGTTGCTCCTTCAACAACGGGAAGTTACACTCTGGTTCCAACAGCATTATCAACAACCGGACTTCCCCCGAAATTGGGAACAAGAATCTCAGGGACTATCCAACCAGGCATTGTCGATGCCTACGAATTTACGCTGGATAGGCGCTCAGAGGTTATTCTTGAAACCACTAGCACAATTGACACAGCCGGAATATTGGCAGACGGTATGGGCACAGTGTTAGCTACGGCCGATGACATTGATCGTAGTGGCGGAAACCTAAATTTCAGAATTAATGAGATTCTTAACGCAGGCACTTATTACATATCCGTTAGGGGCTTTGCTCCTGACACAACAGGAAGTTACACTCTGCTTAGAACCACAATACCCGTACTAACATTCGGTCTCTCCGAAGAAGGGGATATCTCACCGGAAGGGGATGTCGATGAATGGTCATTTGCGCTATCTGAGCGCTCAGAGGTTACTATTGAAACCGTTGCCAGTACTCCTTACACATTCGGACGCTTGCTACGCAGTGATGGCTCAGTGTTGGCTGATAGTGATGATTTCTCCTCTAATGCTTTTTCTGGCGGAGCCCGTGTTAACGGAAACAAGAATTTCAGCATTACTCAGACTCTTGAAGCAGGCTCTTATTACATGCGGGTTTCGGCTTGCTGGCAGCGATTCCGCGACGGAGATTGTGACCGGTCTATAGCACAAGGAAGTTACGCTTTGTTTGCGACCGCCATACCCGCACTAAGCTCGATAGACAGGGCAGAAGAGGCTATCTCACCGGCAGGGGATGTCGATAGATACCAATTTATTCTGTCTTCGCGCTCAGAGGTTGTTATTCAAACCACCGGCATGACTGACACATTCGGACGATTGGAAAACAGCATGGGCACAGAGTTGGCTACGAGTGATGATATTAGCAAGGATGACGAAAATTTCAGAATTACTCGCACTCTTGAAGCAGGCACTTATTACATAGAAGTTAGCGGTCATGATTCTGACGAAACAGGAAGTTACATTGTGTTTATAGACACAATACCCGCACTAACATTGGGAGAAAGCGCATCCGGGGATATCTCACCGACAGGGGATCGCGATCGCTACCAATTTGCCCTGTCTTCGCGCGCGGAGGTTACTTTTGAAACCACCGGCATGACTGACATAATTGGAACATTGTTTGACAGTCGCTTCAACGAGTTGGCTGAGGATGCTGATATTAGCGGCGAAAACCTAAATTTCAGAATTACTCAGACTCTTGCAGCAGGCACTTATTACATATGGGTTGAGGGTGAGCGCGGAGCAACAGGAACTTACACTCTGATTACAAAAGGAGAACTCGTGCTAATATTGGGAGAAAGCGTATCAGGGGTTATCTCCCCGGCAGGGGATGTCGATAGGTACCGATTTACGCTGTCTTCGCGCACACAGGTTACTTTTGAAACCACCGGCTCAACTGACACATTCGGAAGGTTGTATGACAGTGAGGACACACAGTTGACTAGTAATGATGACAGTGGCCCAGGATATAATTTCAGAATTGTTCGCACTCTTGCAGCGGGCACTTATTACATAACCGTTGAGGAACATGGTAATAACAGCACAGGAAGTTATACTTTGATTACGACCACAGCAACACCGTGATCGTATTACAGTAAATGTAGTCTTGTAACCGCCGGAGGCCTGAGGTGCAAAGTGCCAAAAGGGGTGACCAAAGGGCTGTCGCCGAAGGAAGTTTCAGAAGAGCGCTATGTCAGTATCCATGCCTTGCGTACCTAGTTGAAGAGCGCCTTCGCTGAGATGGGCGCACGGCGGCAATCGGATGTAGTGCACAGGGTCATGCAAGCGATTCCCTGCAATATTCTCACGCCGAATTGAGATATTCCCTATTGTTTCTAGTCTTGGAGTTTGTCCGCTACAGTGTCGGCGGAGCCGAGGTATGTGTCAGGCAACCGGGAAATATACCCCATTTGGGTGATAGACGAGCATGCACAGAAGGTATAGCATCAAAAGTATGGCTAAGCATATTAACGCTAAGCTTAGTTTTATGAGTGGTAGTTTAGAGTACTAAACTGTTATAGCAATTGAGAGGAGAGAAAAGATGAACAGATTTAATCGGTTTCGCCGCAAAGAAGCTTTCGCAGTCAGAACAGATGCCGCAGAAATGGCATCATCGCGTCCGCATCCGAGACACATAGCTAATGACGATGAACATCGTTACCCATGTTATCCGGCCAGCTTCACCAAAGGGATGCCACACGACTATGATACCGGGCTGATTAGTAACCCTCAGGTGTTTGTAGATTTCATAAAGGCAATTGATAGCGGAGACCCAAGGGACTTTAAAGATGTCGCATTGGGTCCCAGTGGCGGAAAGTGTAAGCGCTCCTATAAGGAATGTAAGTGTCATGTTACTGAGGAATGGGAATCTAAGATAGCGCAGTGCCTGCCTAAGTGCGAAAGGAAAGGAAAAGAGGCAAAGGTTAGGGCATGGGAAAGCCAAAGTGCTGGAAATGCCTTTGACTTGGAGGGGCCAGATGCCCAATCAGTGACTATGCCTCCGGCACCCGCTCTCGACAGTGATGAGTTAGTTGCGGAAATGGCTGAGGTTTATGCTCAGGCTCTGCTACGGGACTATTCTTTTGAGGATATAGATAATGTTATAGGTGGTGTTGCACCCCCACCCAATCCTTGTGCAAAGGGGGACAATGTGCCACCGATTAAGGAGGTAATTGACTGCTTAAAGGATTTGGAGTTTTATAACAAGGTATCGAAATGTTGCAAGAAAGGCGCGAATAATAGGAATAGATTCAGGGGGAATACCTATGGTGATGATGTGGGGCCTTATATTTCACAATTCCTGTTAATAGGTAACACGGGCCTTAATAGGTGTGACAAAGAACCTGACAGGGACCAAGATTCTGACAGGAGTGAGGCATCGGGGCGTATCGCTTTCGGAGCCTTGGACATTGATCAACGCGTACGTGTTGCCGAACCCTGTAAAGACTATATGACGACATGGAATGAATGGTTTGACGTTCAGCAAGGGGCGGATGTGAGAGGCCAAGAGGATTATGCTAATAAACCGCCGCGCAGATTTATTGCCACCCCACGAGACTTGGCAACCTATGTGCATTATGACGCTCTATATCAGGCGTACTTGAATGCATGTTTAATTATGCTGGGCTCAGGAGTTCCTTTTGATCCGGGCATCCCATTTCAGGAAGAAGACTGCATTGATCACCAGCAGGGGTTTGCCCTGTTCGGCCCGCCACATATATTGACTTTGGTTACCGAAGTGGCTACTCGTGCTCTGAAAGCTGTGCGTTTCCAGAAATTTAATGTTCACCGCAGAATGCGACCGGAAGTTTTGGCAGCAAGGTTACACAATAGCGATGCAGTAGATAAAAAATTAGAACGACAATTAGAACGAAAATCAGTAGAGAAAGTTACATTATTCGGCGATATGGCTGAGGAACCAGGACTGAAGTGTATCCTCGGATTAATCAATGGGAAGAACGGGGGTGCGCCAGGAGGAGCAAATTACCTATTGCCAATGGCCTACCCGGAAGGTTCTCCCATGCACCCGTCTTACGGTGCGGGGCATGCCACTGTGGCAGGAGCATGTGTCACCATCCTCAAAGCTTTCTTTGATACCAAGGCTGTTATACCGCAGGCATACATACCCAATCCTGCAGCTGGTTATACGACTTTAATACCAGACCCTAAAAATCCTTTGTTGACCGTTGAAGGGGAGCTTAACAAACTTGCTTCAAATATTTCCATTGGGCGCAACTGGGCAGGTGTTCACTTTTATAGTGATTACATTGAGTCAATCAGGTTGGGAGAACAAATTGCGATTGGTATCCTTGAGGAACAAAAGCTGACATACCATGAAAATTTCTCAATGACAGTTCCTCTATTTGATGGTGGCGCTATCAGGATATAAGATTAAATGCCGACTGAAAAAATGTTCAATCATAAAAAGAGAAGCGGGTTCTTCAGGTGCACACTGTTAGTTTTCGTAGTGGGCCTACAAGGCGGGTGCGCCTCATGGATTGGTAGTGACGAAGCTAATTTAGCGAAAGATGGTCCTGAACCAATATTTGATTCAGAGTCACTAGAGACCTACAAAGAAGATCAGAATAAGGCATACGATACCTTTGAGGAAATAGTTAGGAAGAGGGGTAATGCTAACCCTAGTGCTGACGATGTTATTTCAGCAGGGATGCAGTACGCAGATGCTAGATGTTCTGAATATCTAGAGTCACTGTACTGGGTTGATAAACAACTAAAAGCTGACATAAAGGATGCTAATGCGGCAGGGACATTAGCCTCGGGTGTGCTGGGTGCCACGAAAGCGGCAGCTAAGGAAATAGCAAGTGTCGCAGTTTTGTTTGGATACCGTGAGGATGTTCTTAATAATGCCGGAAGTAGAGTGCTATTTGATCTTGATCCATCTACTATTCAATCACTGGTTGAACGTAGCCAAAAAGTATTTAGGGAGCGGTTGAAATCTGGGTATAAAAAAGCGGACGCTCTCTCAGTTATCAGAGAGTATGATACCCTTTGCTCATCCTCAAGGATAGAAGCAGAGGTTAATGACACTATGAAGAAGGTTGATCTAGTGGCAACAGAAGGAGATGTCGAGAAAGGTGAACCGCCCAAGGTTTCAGTCGATGACCCTAGAATCCACACCTATGGCTCTGATATTAATAGCTTGTTACTTGAATCGTATGCGTTCCCTGGAAACGAGAAGAACGATGCCGCGCATAAAGCATTGAAAGAGTGGATGGAAAAAGAAGGCATCGATATTCCAGTCGCGGTTTTTTTGATGTCTAGCGAACACAAGCCCAAATGGGAAAAAGCAGTTGACTACCTGTACAAACACGGTAATCCAAAATTGAAGGTGATTCCAAATTGAAATAGGAGGTGAAGATATGCCTAGTCATGAAATTAAAAATGTGCCTGAGTCGAAATTAATTGGGGGGATAAAAAACCTGCTTCAAGACGGCGCAATTGAAGTCTGTGTTAGGAAGCAATCTGACGGCACTTACACCATTAAGGCAGCATATCCTAGTTAAGTTTGCATAATAAGGGTGCTGTGCCCGAAGCGATAAGTTTATCGTGATGGAGGCGCTATCGCTGGGTTGTGCCTCCCGCATGATTGATACGCTGCCGAAGTCGTACTCCCCGGATCATGCCCGTGGACATGCTTTTTAAGTTTGTTATACGGAGGAATGCCCGACGCTCACTGATGAAGAAATACGAAGGGTAAAGAATCCTAAGAGATACGGGGAGCTGTCCTGAAAGTGTTGTTCATAAGGGTGAGCATTACGCAATAGTTGAGATGAAATGGGATGGAAATCCCTGTTACGGTATCCATTGGTTTAACACTATTAAGGAATAGTTACCCACATTCACATGGTGATTCAACTTTCTAAAATAGATCGGGTTAACTTGCGTATAAGGTTATCTGACCTTAAAGAGAAGTTTAGAAAGTATCGTAAAGACAAGGATGATGATAGATCTGATTTAGTGGCCTCCTTTAAACTTCTGTGGGCGGATATTGAACCCTCTATACTGCAACATCGATTGCCTAATAATCAAGCGGCGATTGAACCTCCGGCTTTTACGCGACGAGAATTAGAGGAGGTTGCCATTGAATTAGAGAGGCAGATGGTCAAGACCTGTACCCCCCCTGGTGCCGGTACTAATCTGTACAATTGGTTTGCCTCTATGGAGCCGCATACCATCGAAACTGGTATAGTTACTCGTATAAACAGCCAATCGTGCCGTAATGCGCCTTCCTAAATAGGTTTGTCTGGCACAGGTTGTGCGCTACAAGAATGCAACAGGGGAATTGCGAGGATGATGCCGATAATGCTCGTTAATTCCCCGGTTGGTCCCAGTCAATAATCGTCGGATAGATTATCTGCTATGGTTTAACACCCAACGACCACACTACGGACTAAAGCTTCGGGTGCTCATGACCCACAACATTTGCCCATGTCCGACATGTCTTGGCATCCTACATATTCTTTATGCTCTCTGGCGTTGGAATTTGCCGGCGACAGTATCGGCGGATGCCGATATGTGTCAAGCAACCGGGAAATATACCCCATTTGGGTGATGTCTGACATGCGGAGAAGGATATATCATAAAAAGATAACATATAGAAAAATCTATATATCAGAGAATGTAATGAATTTAACTAAAAGGAGGTAAAGACAGTATATTCTTTCAAAATGCTCACTTATAAAAATATCAAGAGTATTTTTCTGACATTAATCGTGTGTGCTTTGTTGGCCGGCTGTGCCAGCGAGCCCCGCTATTCACAAGCGGCGATGCAGAAACGAACCGCGACAGGCGTTGCCATAAAACCCAGCGAGACCGGGCGCGCAATGACCCCGTCTGTGGAATATATCCGCGTAAAAATGGAAAGGAGCATCTTCCTAGACCCGCCGGAAGGCAATGCGAATACCTACGTGCGTGTTCGTGACACTTCCGGACGGAACTGGGGGATCGAATTGGAAAAAGTGGTAGCGCAAGAGCTGAACAGACGAGGGTTTAGGGCGGTAAAAGATGCCACGAACGCGGCTTATGCCATCAATGTCAATGTGCTGTTTGTGGATGAAGCATCGGCAGCTGAGATTGCCCAACTGGATGAGACGGAGTATGGCCAAAGCCTCTCCGGACTGGTTGGTTCCACCCTAGTCGGCGCCGTTGCCGGCGGCGTCGGGGGAGGGATGATCGACGACGGAGGCCTTGGCGGTGTGGCCGTAGGCACCGTAGTAGGAGCGGCCGCCGGCGGACTGGCGAATACGCTCTACAGTGACAGTCGAGACGAACTGATCAAAGCACAACAGGAAACAAAGTTCTTTTCTGTGGTAGCCGACATCGAGGTACGCGAGAGAATCAAGAGCGGCATCATCAAGCGAACGCACAAGACTGCCCGGCAAACGAAAAAGAAAGCCGGGTCCAGCGGTGACCTTGTCGATAACAGAGATTCCGGAGGACAAACAGTAACACAGGCGAGCACGGAAGTCGCCGAGGGGGAGACGAGCAACTGGAAGCGACACCAAACCCGAATGACCGGCAAGGCAAAAGGCAAGCTGGTTGTCTTCGAAGATGTTCAAGGTGACTTTGCCATGAAGATGGCAAGATCATTAGCGGGGTTAATCTAAGATGAAAAATCATACAAAAAATTCTCTTGCGCTGTTGTGCGCAGTCTCGATCTTCGTCTGTGTCGGTTGCAGCGCTCAGGCTTACAAGCAGATATCATGGACACATCCCTCCGGCAACGATTGGGATATAGACTCTGCTATTTGCTTGCAACATTCGGGTACGCTGACCGCAGCCGATCAAGCGGAGATAAAAAGGATTGAAGCATCCGCAAAAAGCGACAAGCAATCCGCGCAGGTCATGGCGGATACTTACCAGATTGGCGAAACTATGCAGTCATTGCAAGGTGTGCCGGTTGATGAAGATTTGGGCTTAGCTATGGATGTTGTGACCGGAGCGCTTTCTTTTGTGGCGTCTGCTGAGGAACAAACTGCCACAGAAGTAGTCAAGAAAAATAAGTTTGCTGCCTGTATGAGAAACAGAGGGTGGAGTGAAATTTAAGTCGTGTAAGCAGCGGCTGACAAAGTTGCCGGTAAAAAGCTTAAAGCGTAAGCTTGTACTGTCGGACAGACTAACTTGCAACCGCCGCGCTTCGGTGCGGCGGTTTTTTTAACTGCAATCATTTTGTTATGAGGAGGATATCCAATGTCTGCTGATAAGCTTACTCGCGAAGAGATATTAAGTGTAAGTAACCCTGTTAAGAATGGGGGAAACTGCCCAGATCATTTCGTTTATACTGACGGCTACAATTACGCAATAGTTGCTATGAAATGGAGAAAAGATGAGGATAGCTCTTATGATTATTGCTTGGGTATCCGTTGGTTTCGCCCCTTAAAGAATGGCTATCCATATTCACATGGTGATTCAAAAGAAGGGCGGTGGTTTGTTTTGCCAGATGCGCCAGATACATTGAATAGGTGTATTCTGGAATTTGTGAAAAAAGAAAAACGTCGCCACCCTAATGAAAAAAGTCGCTTCCCTACTGATGAAGAATTAAGTGAGATAGAACAGTTTCTCTTTTCTAAGAACTCTTGCAAAGAGTGAAGCGGATAGGTTTGGTGTAAAGCGGTAGGTTTTGCGCCGGCTGATTCAGATCCCGTGAAAGCCGCTACCCCTTTTGTTACCTTCAAAATCTGTTCGTAATTTGTGCGGCGGTTTTCTTGACCTTCATATTCTTTGCTGATACCTTTGCAAAGGCTTTATAATAGCCGGAGCAAATCTCATTAACCGACTTAAGGGGTACAAATACATGAAAAAAGAACGAGACGACGGGTTCCATGTGGACGACCTCGGGAATATAACTCGCAGTGTGGAAAGCTTATTAAATGATCCCGAGGTTATCAAGGACATGGAAAGAACCGGCAAGATTGTTCAAGAACATATAGAAAGACGCAAAAGGGAAAGTCGATAATCTGCGATAGCTTCTCGGATGCCTGTTAATTCATTTGCAATAGTTCCGCTTCTGGTGCTCCCGCTTCTGGGCGGTGTCCTTTTCATCACGAACGCCCCCTACATAAAATACATAGTCCGCAACTTTTCCGGTCAATGGCTTATTCTATGGGCGGCCTTGGCAGGTGTTTTGTTGCTCGCAATAGCCCACCTCGTCGTTGTATTTGCCATATCGCCGATTTGGGCCGAATCACCCAATCGGTTTGCGTCACTTTGGAACGAAATATTCCCCGCTCCTTACTCTCTGTCATTTACTCTGGCTTTTTTATTGGGTTGCTTGCCTTGGGTTCTGTTCACATTACTTGCCTGGTGTCCTTACACATCCAAAAAGGTTAAAAATCTGAATGACAAAATGGTAGGGAAAGCAATTAAGAGGTTTGGCAACGGGGCTGAAAACCTATTCTATGAAGCAACCAAAGGCAAACAACAAATATCTATCACAACCAAAAGCGGAAAAGTTTACATCGGATATATCATTCGCCGCAAACCCGTCGCATTGCATAGCGACTCATCCTATGTCGGAATTCTGCCGACCGCCAGCGGTTACCGGGATGCGGTCACGAAAAAGATGGAACTCACCACAGACTATCGTTGGATACGGGAGAAGGGCATCGCGGTGAATGCCAAAGAGGAGACCGCGCATAGCGCGACCCATGCCGAGGAGGAAGCTGCAAATAGTGTGGATAAGGACATGGTGTTTGCCAAGTACTTCCCATTCTCCGAAATCGCCATTCTCTCAAGGTTTAACCCCAACATCGACAGTTCCGGTTTCTCCGCAGAGGCGGATGACTTTGCCGACAAGAGATAGCATGCCCGCTTTATACGCCATCCGCTTGCCGCGCATCTTGCTCGCTGCCGCCGCTGTCGCACCGAAGCCGCGCTCCCCGGGTCATGCTCGCTGATACCATCCGCATAGCGCCGTCGTCGGGCCGTGCGCCCGTATTGTTGCTACTCGGCGCATTGCTCATCGCCGCCATCTCAGGCGCCGCCTTGCTCGGCACGGCGCACATTCCGCCATACGACTTGCTGTCGGCGTCGTTGAACGAAACACAGCGAGCCATTTTGTACCACATCCGCTTGCCGCGCACCTTGCTCACTGCCGCACCCAAGGCGCGCTCCCCGGGTCATGCTCGCTGATACCATCCGCATAGCGCCGTCGTCGGGTCGCGCACCCGTATTGTTGCTACTCGGCGCATTGCTCATCGCCGCCATCTCAGGCGCCGCCTTGCTCGGCACGGCGCACATCCCGCTATACGACTTGCTGTCGGCGTCGTTGAACGAAACACAGCGAGCCATTTTGTACCACATCCGCTTGCCGCGCATCTTGCTTGCCGCCATCGTCGGCGCCGCGCTAGCCGCATCCGGCGCCGCCATGCAAGGCTTGTTCCGCAACCCGCTGGCGGACCCGGGGCTGATTGGCATTGCCAGCGGCGCCGCGCTGGCGGTAGCGGTGACGCTGGTACTCATCGGGCCGGTCTCAAGCGCGCTGGGAATGTACAGCCTGAGCATCGCCGCTTTTTGCGGCGGCATTACTACGTGCTGGATCATCGCCCGCTTCGCAAAACTGACCGGCTCGTTTTCGGTCACGCATATGCTGCTTGCGGGCATCGCAATCAACGCGCTGGCAGCGGCAGGCGCCGGCTTCCTCACTTATATAAGCGACGATACGCAGTTGCGCACGCTGACCTTCTGGACGATGGGCAGCATCACCGGGGCATTGTGGTCGGGTGTGTTTGTGGCGGCAACCGTCATCGTGCCGGTCGTATTCGCCCTCATCCGCAACGGCAAGATTTTAAACATCCTGCTACTGGGCGAGGACGAAGCGCGCCATCTGGGCGTCAACAGCGAGCGGCTCAAGAATGTAATCATGGCATGCGTTGCGCTATCGGTCGGCGCGGCAGTCGCACTCACCGGCATCATCGGCTTCATCGGTCTGGTCGCGCCACACCTAATCCGCCTTTTAATCGGGCCGGATCACCGCACATTAATTCCCGCCTCGGCAATGCTGGGCGCGCTGATGCTCGTCATCGCCGACACAGCCGCGCGCACCATACTCTCGCCCGCGGAAATCCCGGTCGGCATCCTCACCAGCCTGATCGGCGGGCCGTTCTTCCTATATCTTTTGCTAAGGCAATATCGCGGGCGGTCTTGAATATGCTAGAGGCGCGCAACACCACCGCTGAGATTGGCGGCACGCGAATACTAAAAGACATCAGCGTTGCTTTCGCTCCGGGCGAAGTCGCGGCAATGCTGGGCGCGCTGATGCTCGTCATCGCCGACACAGCCGCGCGCACCGTACTCTCGCCCGCAGAAATCCCGGTCGGCATCCTCACCAGCCTGATCGGCGGGCCGTTCTTCCTATGCCTTTTGCTAAGGCAATATCGCGGGCGGTCTTGAATATGCTAGAGGCGCGCAACACCACCGCTGAGATTGGCGGCACGCGAATACTAAAAGACATCAGCGTTGCTTTCGCTCCGGGCGAAGTCGCGGCAATGCTGGGCGCGCTGATGCTCGTCATCGCCGACACAGCCGCGCGCACCGTACTCTCGCCCGCAGAAATCCCGGTCGGCATCCTCACCAGCCTGATCGGCGGGCCGTTCTTCCTATGCCTTCTGCTAAGGCAATATCGCGGGCGGTCTTGAATATGCTAGAGGCGCGCAACATCACCGCTGAGATTGGCGGCACGCGAATACTAAAAGACATCAGCGTTGCTTTTGACCCGGGCGAAGTCGCGGCAATGCTGGGCGCGCTGATGCTCGTCATCGCCGACACAGCCGCGCGCACCGTACTCTCGCCCGCAGAAATCCCGGTCGGCATCCTCACCAGCCTGATCGGCGGGCCGTTCTTCCTATGCCTTCTGCTAAGGCAATATCGCGGGCGGTCTTGAATATGCTAGAGGCGCGCAACATCACCGCTGAGATTGGCGGCACGCGAATACTAAAAGACATCAGCGTTGCTTTTGACCCGGGCGAAGTCGCGGCAATACTGGGCCCAAACGGCGCCGGCAAATCCACTTTGCTCAGGTGCTTAAGCGGCGCTCTGCATCCGGTCACAGGCGAGGTCTTGCTGGCGCAGCGCCCGCTGTCGGAGTTTGCCCTGAACGCACTGGCCAAAAGACGCGCCGTGTTATCGCAATCCGCTCCGATTGCATTCCCGTTCACGGCGGGGGAGGTTGCAATGATGGGCCGCAACCCGCACATCAACAACTACCCGGGCGCCGAAGACGAGGCAATCGTTGACGAAGCGCTGCGCAGTGTCGATGCCTACGACTTCAAAGCGCGCATTTTCCCGACCCTCTCCGGCGGCGAGCAACAGCGCGGGCAATTGGCGCGTGTGCTTGCCCAGATATGGGGGGAGAGGCGCGCCTGTCTGTTGCTGGACGAGCCGACCGCGATGCTGGACTTAAAACACCGGCACCATGTGTTATGCCTCATCAAAAGCCTCGCCCGCGAGTTGGAATGGACGGTCATCATCGTCATCCACGACCTGCATCTGGCAAAGATGTATGCTGACAAGGTGGTTTTCATAAAGCACGGCGCGATACACGACAGCGGCGGCGATGCGCTGGCATCTGAGAACATCAGCACAATCTTTGAGATACCGCAAGAGTTGGCGAAGGAGTACGGTTAGCGTTTCCCGCTCGCCAGTGCGTCTGCGGGCCACACCGTATCCGGCAACTTGCGCATCGTTGGTCACAGCCCTCGCCGATGCATCTGCGAGCGACGCCGTATCTGGCAACTTGCGCATGGTTGACCGCAACCTTCGCCGATGCATCTGCGGGCCACACCGTATCCCGGCAACTTGCGCATGGTTAGCCATAACCTTCGCCGATGCATCTGCGAGCGATGCCGTATCTGGCAACTTGCGCATGGTTGGCCGCAACCTTCGCCGATGCATCTGCGGGCCACACCGTATCCCGGCAACTTGCGCATGGTTAGCCGCAACCTTCGCCGATGCATCTGCGGGCTACGCCGTATCCCGGCAACTTGCGCATCGTTGGCCACAGCCCTCGCCGATGCATCTGCGAGCGACGCCGTATCTGGCAACTTGCGCATCGTTGGTCACAGCCCTCGCCGATGCGTCTGCGGGCTACGCCCTTGTCTTGCCGATTCCCCCGCGAGAGGAGTGTCGCTTGCGCCTTGCGGGGAGCATTGCTTGTGATTGCGCCAACGGCGACCGGATTTGCCCATACCAGTAAACAACCCGCAAACAACTAATAACCCGCAAACAACTGAATGTTGTTTGCGTACCATAAATGGCGTACCATAAATGGCGTACCATATATAATATGCGGTGGTATCCCGCCAAACCGAATCAACCGAAAGGAGTTACTAATGAACGACATGGAAAAAAGCAAAGCGATTGAAATACTGAACCAGATTATGGAGACCGAGCTGGCCGGCGTAGTCCGCTACACACACTACTCGCTCATGGTATACGGCCATAGCAGAATTCCGATTACCCAGTGGATGAAAGCCAACGCGCAAGAGAGCCTGACCCATGCGGAACGAGCAGGGGAGATGGTCACATTGCTCGGCGGCCACCCCTCGCTCAAGATCGGCAGTTTGCTTGAAACCGAGCAACACGATATTGAAAGCATCTTGAGGGAGAGTCTGGAGCACGAGAAGCAGGCCCTCAAGGCGTACTACGAATTGATGAGGCTCGCCGAAGGCGCTGACGAAGCGGTCTTGTTGCAGGAGTACGCAAGGGAGATGATTACCGGCGAGGAGATGCATGTTGACGAAGTCAATAAGATGCTCCGCAAGCCCGGCGACATCCTGCCGTACTCATCCTGATGCCTGACTGGGGGGCAGGGGAATGCATACAATCGGCGGGCAACCTTAAGCGACCATCGTAAAACCAATTCGCGCGCGATGCAATCGCTAATCCCCGCCGACCAGCCGCTGCTCGTCATGGCAGCGCTCCTCGCTATCGTCCTGTTCGGTTGCTGGGCGGAGAGAAAGCCGTGGGGCAAAACGATGACGGGCGCGGTGTGGGTGATACTCGCCTCAGTCATCCTGTCAAACGCAGGTGTCATACCGAAAGCGTCCCCGACCTACGGCTTCGTATTCGCCTACCTGGTGCCGGCGCTGATCCCGTTGTTTCTAATCCACGCCGATGTGCGCCGCATCCTCGCTGAAAGCGGCCGGGTCGGAATATGTTTTATCCTCGCTTGCACCGGCACCACTCTCGGTGCGCTGCTCGGTGCGCACTTGCTCGACCTCGGCGCGCACGAGGACAAGCTCACCGGCATGTTCGCCGCCACCTACACCGGCGGCTCGGTCAATTATGCGGCGGTCGTTCAGGCCACCGGCCTTGATGACAACAACATCATATCGGCCGCCACCGCAGTGGACAGCCTGATGGGCGTATCATTTCTGGCCATCCTGGTGATGATGCCCGCCTCCGCCTGGCTGATGCGCCGATTTGCCATCCGACAAGAAGGCGCCGGCTCTGCGACCGGCACAGAATCATTGCTCGGCGCCGAGTCCGGCGTAGGCAGCTTCGGCATTGCGGCGGCCATTGCATTTGCCCTCGCAGTCGTCGCGCTGTCGGATGTGACAGTCGCGCTGTTGAACGCCGTATTCCCCGCCACCGGCTTTGACTTCAATCTATTGCGCTATGTGTTTGTCACGCTATTTGCGGTCGTGCCCGCGACACTCTTCCCCTGGCACATGCAACAACTCAAAGGCGGGCGCAGCATCGGCTTCGTATTCGCATTCGTATTTTTTGCCGCCATCGCCGCCGGCGCCGACATACAAAAGATGCTGGACACCGCGCCCATCCTGATCGGCTTTGCCGCCATCTTGCTCCTCGCGCATCTCGTCACCTTATTCATCGGCGGCGCCTTGCTATGCCAAATCAGCAACCTCGTGAGCGGCGAACGCAACAACAAACTGGCGCCGAGCTTGCCGGAATTGATCATCGCATCCAACGCCGCAGTCCTCGGTGCGACAACCGCCCCCGCACTGGCGCTGGCGCGAGGCTGGACGACATTGGTAACCCCCGGCGTACTCGTCGGTGTCGCAGGCTACATCATCGGCACACCGCTTGGCATCGCCATCGCCACATTATTGCTGTGATATACTGATGCGCAACGTAGTATCGCCTTGGAGAATGCAAGATGACTGAAACCGCAAACACAAGCCTTAACAAAAGTGATGTTGATGATATTGACAATATCATCACACTGTTTAACGAGTACGAGCAGAAGCGGGATGCGCAAAGACACCGGGGCTTGAACGACTTCAATCCATTCACGATAGTATTAAAGGGACACTATGAAGTACAACTACACTCTCGTTTCCTGCGTCACTTGCTTGACCCGCATGCCGACCACTATCAGGGTGATTTGTTTCTGCAACTGTTTTTGGATAAATGCGGATTGCCAGATTTCTTCAATGACACCATGCGTTGCCAGACTTATAATGAATATGAATATATTGACATCTATATCACCGATGGGAGCAAGCATCTCATCATTGAGAACAAGATATGGACAGGCGATCAACCCGACCAGCTTAAACGCTATGTGGAAGATATTGAGGAAGAGGGCGCAGGCAAAGAGAGCATAGCCGTAATATATTTATCTTTGGACAGAGATGGAAAAAAAAGATACCCGAATCTGAAGTCTGAATTTTCATCTGTTAAAGAATTCGAATCCATTCATTATGATAAAGAAATCACCGAATGGCTGAAAGACGCCTATGAACAGGTTGCCAATATCACCAACCTGTCTCTGGGTATCCGTCAATATCAGGAAGTGATACAAAAATTATATGGAACCTATAGGAGGAAAGCGATGAGCTTAGAAGACTACATTACAGACAACATACCGGAAGACAAGCGAAGAGAAACAGTACAGACGATAGAGAAAATTATCCAAGAATATAACCACCGCAGACAGCCTGTAATGCAAAAATTCTTTGACGAGGTCATCAAAAGGCTGGAAGACAAACTGAAGAGTCATCAGGAATGGGAAATGAAGTGTAATGAAGGTAATCTTAAAAACGGTAAAGGAGGGGCTCAACTAATAAGAATCCAACCAAAAGAGCCTGCAGGGGATTCTCTGATACGTTTTTCATTTGAATACGGCGAAAAAAATTTTCATAACCCCTATTGGGGCATCGTTAGCGGTGACCACAAGAAATTGAAAGAGTTACGAGAAAAGTACAAAGAAAAGCACCCTGACTCAAAGCTTTCCGAACTGCCTCATGCGGATTTGTGGATAAAAATAGAGTCAGTTTATAGCGAGGATCGCAACTGGAGAGAATATTGCGATCACTTCTCTGAGGTTATGATGAGGCTAGGTATAGAAAAAGCCGCTGAAAATTTTGTCACAAGGTTTTTTGATGAAATCATCACTGAAGACAATATGGAGTTAGTGAAAGAACTCAATGAGTTGTGGTCGGAGATAGAGAAAGGGGATAAAGGCCAAACCCCTGCGAATAACTAACTTCAAAATAAACCCAATGCTATCGCCTTAGAGAATGCAAGATGACTGAAACCGCAAACACAAGCCTTAACAAAAGTGATGTTGATGATATTGACAATATCATCACACTGTTTAACGAGTACGAGCAGAAGCGGGATGCGCAAAGACACCGGGGCTTGAACGACTTCAATCCATTCACGATAGTATTAAAGGGACACTATGAAGTACAACTACACTCTCGTTTCCTGCGTCACTTGCTTGACCCGCATGCCGACCACTATCAGGGTGATTTGTTTCTGCAACTGTTTTTGGATAAATGCGGATTGCCAGATTTCTTCAATGACACCATGCGTTGCCATGCGCATAACGAATATAAACGTATTGACATCTATATCACCGATGGGAACAAGCGCCTCATCATTGAGAACAAGATATGGGCGGGGGATCAGCCCGACCAGCTTAAACGCTATGTGGAAGAAATCGAGAAAGAGGGTGCGGGAAAAAATAGCATAGCCGTAATGTATTTATCTTTGGATAGGGATGGAAAAGAAAGATACCCGAATCTGGAGTCTGAATTTTTATCTGTCAAAGAATTCAAATCCATTCACTACAACAAAGAAATTACCGAATGGTTGGAAGACGCCCATAAGCAGGTTGCCAGTATTCCTAACCTGTCTCTGGGCATTCGTCAGTATCAGGAAGTGATACAAAAGTTATATGGAACCTACAGGAGGAAAGCGATGAATTTATACGACTACATTGCAGATACAGAAAATGTATCGCAGGGCAAGCGAAGAGAAACAGCACAGACGATAGAGAAAATTGTCAAAGAGTGTGACCATTGCAAACCGAATGTAATGAAAGACTTCTTTGACAAGGTTATCGCAGAGTTGAAGAAAAAACTAGAGAGCCCGGAATATAACAATGATTGGGAAGTAGGGTGTCCTTGGGGTGAGGCCGAGCTTAAAGCTGGCAAGCGGTGGAAACGTTTAATAGTTCAACAAAAGAGTCCTGCAGAACAGCAGCCTCCGATATATTTTGCATTTGAATACGACGCGAATAGTTACCATAACCCCGTTTGGGGCATTGCTAGAAGCAGTGACAAGATAGATTTAGAAGCTTTAACAAAAAAGTCGCGAAATACACCACAGGCAGCTTGGTGGATAGATATCCGGCCAGTTTATGAGAAAGATTACGATCATTTCTTTGAGGTTATGGCGCAAGGTGTAGAAAAAGCCGCTGAAGATTTTGTCACAAAACTTTTTAAGGAAGTCATCACTGAAGACAATATGAAATTAGTGATGAAACTCAATGAACTGTGGCTGGAGATAGAGAAAGGGGATAAAGGCCAAACCCCTGCGAATAACTAACTTCAAAATAAACCCAATGCTATCGCCTTAGAGAATGCAAGATGACTGAAACCGCAAACATAAACCTTAACAAAAGTGATGTTGACAACATCATCACACTGTTTAACGAGTACGAGCAGAAGCGGGATGCGCAAAGACACCGAGGCTTGAACGACTTCAATCCATTCACGATAGTATTACATGGGCACGATGAAGTGCGTCTGCACTCCCGCTTCCTGCGTTACTTGCTTGACCCGCACGCCGACCACTATCAGGGTGATTTGTTTCTGCAACTGTTTTTGGAGAAATGCGGATTGCAAGGTTTCTTCGATGATTCCACCCATTGCCAGACTTATAATGAATATGAACATATTGACATCTATATCACCGATGGGAACAAGCGCCTCATCATTGAGAACAAGATATGGGCGGGGGATCAGCCCAACCAGCTTCAAAAGCATGTGAAGAAGGTTCAAGATAAAAGTGCGGAAGGGGAGAGCACAACCGAAAAAAGTATAGTTGTAATGTATCTGTCTTTGGACAGAGATGGAAAAGAAAGATACCCGAATCTGGAGTCTGAATTTTCATCTGTTAAAGAATTAAAATCCATTCACTACAACAAAGAAATTACCGAATGGTTGGAAGAAGCCCATGAGCAGGTTGCTAATATCACCAACCTATCTCTGGGTATTCGTCAGTATCAAGAAGTGATACAAAAGTTATATGGAACCTATGGGAGGAAAGTAATGAACTTATATGACTACATTACAGATACAGAAAATGTATCGCAGGACAAGCGAAGAGAAACAGTACAGACGATACAGACGATAGAGAAAGTTATCCAAGAGTATAACAATTGCAAACTGGATATAATGACAAAGTTCTTTGACAAGGTTATCGCGGGGTTAGAAGGTGAATTGGAGAGGCAGGGATGTGCTCAAGAATGGAAAGCAACATTTCATAAAGGGAAGGAAAGTGATGTTAAAGCTGGCAAGCATTATGGTCGTCGGCGTTTAATAGTCCAACAAAAAAGGAATACAGGGCATCATCCCCCGATATATTTTGCATTTGAATACAGTGCAAATGGTTATCATAACCCCGGTTGGGGCATCACCAGAAGCCGTCGAGAGGTAGATTTTGCTAAGTTAAAAAGGGCGTATGAGGCTGACCCTTGTTCTGGCATCGAGTTTCCCGCTTCTGACCCCCTTCCTGCGCATTGGTGGATAAATATTCAGTCAGTTTATGGAGAAGACTGCTATCATTTTCTTAAAATTGTGGAATTAGGCGAAAAAGAAGCCGCTGAAAATTTTGTCACAAGGTTTTTTGCCAAAGTCATCACTAAAGAGAATATGAAGTTAGTGATGAAACTCAATGAACTGTGGCCGAAGGTGGAGAAGAGCTAGCGGGCAAGGGTTAAAACTCTGTGACTTGCTGACTTTGCAAGTGCATCCTGCCGGTCTTGCAAGTAAGAGGAAACGAGCCTGAATAGGGAGGAGAGGAACAGGCCCGTTTCCAATGCTGTTGAGGCGAGCGCTATCAGGCAAGCACGCCCTCCGCGTTGCCATCAGCGGCTCGCGTTTGCAATCTCCTCAAAATCCACCTTGCGATAAGCAAACCGCTGTTCGCCGCTCAACTGAGCCCCGTAGCCGCTCACCCAATCCTTATGCAACCCAAGCGTTTGCGCAGCGGGCGGCAGAATCGTGAAGGTAACCTGATACAAATCGCTGCGCTTGCCGGGCAGCGCTATGTTGCGCGCGTAATGAAAGTTATCGATCAGATTGAGGTGCGGGGTGAGATCGACAAAAGTCCTCATTCCCGTCTTCTCATTCTTCACCTCCGCAACGATGTTGAGATAGGGCACGAACCCTCCGGCAGGAGTCCCCGCGGGAATATCTTTGCTGTCCCAGTTCACCCGCGCTTCGATATGCACATCGGTCTGCGCTTCGGGCAGGTGCATGCCTTTGGGCGCGATTTCATCTTTGATAGCCCCTTCAAAGATGAACACGATTCCGGGCTCTGCGCGTTCCTTGCCGATGACAAGTTCAAGTGCGGCAACCGTGCCGCCCGCAAGCAGAAGGGCGGTGCCCAAGATTGCCGAAAGCGTTTTTCTGCTGCTTCTATTGTGTGTATTCATGATGGTTTCCCTCCGTATTATTTAGGCGCCAAAAGATGCCGACATAGGCAGTTAACATCCGGTTTTCGTTGTTGCTAAAGCCTTTCCAGCCTCTATAAGAATAAGAATGATTCTCAATTATAGGCTATGAGTCAGGATTGTCAAGGAGTATAATCAGGAACCCTGCATCACGGCAGGGCAAGGTTTTGAGGCATCTATGGAGGGTGGCGTCATGAAAAAGGACATAAGAAGGGACATATTTTATACAGGTCTGCTGGCAGCGCTGACAACGGCGCTCGGCCTATCATCGGCATCGGCGGATGAAGGTTTCTACGGCAGCATCATGTTTGGCGAGGAGTTTGCGGATGCTCGTCTGAACAAGCTCGTCGGTCAAACGAATGCGCGCGACAGCGAGAATGAGGAAGACATGATGTTCGGGATAGCGGTCGGCTATCAGTTTAGTCTGGCGCCGAGAACACACCTCAAGACCGAGTTGGACTTCGCCGCGCACAAGCAGGCCATTCACGGCTTTCTTGACGGCACCGGAACGGACCCCGAAGATGTCTGGCCGGGCGCGTGGTCGGTCGAAAAAAACCGCAGCGCGGGTCTGACTTTCAAACTCGGCTACGAACCCGAAGCAATCAACCCGATTGACTCAATATATCTGCTCACCGGTGTGCGCTGGCTCCCGCTTACCGGCGAAGTGCATGCAAACGGCAACGCCGCTCCGAACCAACCGATAGCGGCGGTTTCACGCCGCGATTTTGATGTCCGCCCGTGGGTCATCGGCACCGGCGCAACCTTTGAAGCGCTTGAGACCGGCCAGTTCAACTTTGAATTGCGCTATATGGACTATGGCTTTGACTGGTTTTTCCCGGGTGACTCCGACCCCGCCGACACCATTATCCGCCACGACATCGATGTAAACGAATGGAAGCTGCTGTTCGGTTACTCGTGGGAACTGGATATGTAGTCGCCGCCGCTCGCCTTCTATGCCAGTCGCAAAATGGCTTGTAGAAGGTTTCGCATCCGAGCATACCGACGCTTATCACAAACAACGCGCTGCCAACGGGCGTCATATTCCCAATGCGCTGACACGCGCAACAATGTCATACAACTGTCATACAAGCGTCATGCGGATGTCATAGAGGCGGGCTATCCTGTGCATTAATAAGCAAGCGGCCACAGCGTCGCCGCTGTTTTTAGCAAATTGTTTTCACATTATGAGGAAAGTAAAAATGAAACATAACTTTTTAATCAGATGCGGTATTGCGCTCGTACTGATGGCGCTTCCGTTGCTGGCAACCGCCGCTAAGTTTAAGATTGAAGACGGTCCCGAGTTGGACATCTGGGGACTGGCCCAGCTTCAAGCGGAGGTCATTGACACAGATGCCGACGATGACGGCCTGAAGTTTGGCGCGGATCGCGTCCGCTTCGGTACCAAGATGAAGTGGGGCGATTGGAAGCTGGACTTCCAATTCAATCCCAAAGACAGCAAAGGCGACGGCAGCGAAGGCACATTGGGCGATGACAGCTTTATCCGTGATGCGGTCGCTGCCTACAAGTTCGGCGACCATCTTGCGATGAAGTTCGGACAATACAAAACCCCGCTTGGCATGACATATAACATGAGCGGCACCCGGTTGCCGCTGATGAAGCGCGCGATGGCAAGCCGCTTGGCGCTGGATCGCACACTCGGCGCATCGCTTAGCGGTCGTTATATCGGCGGCGATAAAAAGACCGGCAGCTTCGGCTATGACATCGGCGTATACAACCCGGCCGGTCGTTCCAAAGCCTATGCGGATACCAACCAGAACGGCGAAGGCGACACATACAGCTATGTCGGTCGCCTTGTTTATGACTACGGCAAGGTGTTGCACTTTGAAGCCGCTTACGCGGAGGTTGAAGATGCCGGCTGTTCGCTATTTGATGTCGACGATCCGACATTGTGCATAGGCAGCGAAGACTACGAAGTCTTTGATCTCGGCGCCATGTATAAGAACGGCCCGGCGCGCATCCGCGCCGAATACATTGACGGCGAAAACGTCAAAGGCATGGATGGCTTTGACGAGCAGTCGTGGTTCGTCGAAGGCGGCTATAAGTTCGCCGACATAGCAGAAGCGGTTGCCCGTTATCAGCAAAGCGAATGCGATGACTGCGACGGCGCCGTCGGCGCGGACGAAGAACTCAGCCGCATGGAAGTCGGCCTAAACCTCTTCCTCGGCCCGACTGACAGAACCGGTCGCGTCCAACTCTACTACGCCGATGTCGGAGACGACGAAGAAGACTACTCCGGCATAGCCGGCGGCGGCAATAACAGGTACGACATGGTCGGCGCGCAGTTGCAGATGATGTTCTGACTTGTAAACAGAGCAAAAAGTGGCTAAACTGCTCATTTGTTTATGAATAGAGCAGACGCTAACAACAAAACTTTATGCCCCCGGGCGCTGATTGGCGCAGCGCTCGGGTGTGTCCTGCTTTTCTCCGCGCCGACGCAGGCGGCCAAAGAGAACGTCGCCATAGTCTCCATCATCGGCAACAACTTCACATCGGTCTCTGTCGCCGGCACGGCATTCAACATAGACAAGCACACTGCCAAAGTAAAGCCATGGCAAATAGATCGCTTCGTCACAACGACGATTGAAGACATCCTCGCCGAGAGCAAAAGCCTTCGCGTCAAAAATATCCGCATCAAACGCAAACCGCTGGCGAAAATATACGACACCAGCAAACACGGGTTTCTCGAAGAGGGCGACTATGACTTGGATCAAATCGCCGATGTCATGCCGCGTCTGCGCGACAAGCAAATAGACAAACTGATACTGGTCATCGCATCCAAACTGTATGACCCGCTGCTCGATGCCAATACGGAATTCAGAGGCTACGGCATGTATCTCAACACCGCGTTTATAGAAAAATATTTCCTCTACGCGTATTTCAAAATACTGATTATCAATACCGCCGATAACGAACTGCAACACGAAGAGGACATCCTCGCTTACCGGCCGATTGCCAAAAAGCGCTGGGCGTTTGACCTCGGCCAAACATCGGAGGCTCACAAACGCGGTGTGCGCAACGCATTGAAACGGATGATGACAGAGAACATCGCGGTCGCACTGGCCAACGCCGGCGTCATCGCGCCGTCGCTTGTGCGCAAACGGCAGGAAACAGAAAAAGCCGGGAAGCGCAAGAAGGGCATCAAGGGGATGCGAATCTCCGCAACCGACGAATACGTGCAAGCGATTAAGCGCGCATATCTGGCGCTGGACATGCGCCGGGTGTTTGAACGATACGCCCGCGAGTGGGTCGGCGGCAACACCGAGTTATACGCCGATACGATTCGCGATTGGGTGGACGACCGCTTCGGCTGGAATAAAGTGCGCAGACCGCTGGTGCTGATGTATAGCAGACTCGGCCTGTCGGCGGATGAAATTAACGATCTGGCGGACCTCGCCGAAGGCAGCAGTGCGCCGCCGACCCGGGAAGAGATGCAGTCACTGCGCGGAATATGGGATGCGCTCGCCGACCGCGCCGCCCGCCGCTCCTTGCGCCAAGCAATCAAACAACGCAGACAACTGATTATCCGCGAAGGCGAACGCCTCCGGCAATAGCCCCGCCAACTAACACTTCTCCTCACCGCATCGTCCTTTGCCTTTGGCTCGGACTCTGCGACTGACTCTCCCGCAAGGGGAGAGCACAACCAACACTCCCCCTCGCGGGGGAGTCGGCAAGCGAAGCGAGCCGGAGAGGGGGCGCTTCCCCTCTGTAGGGAAGTCAGCGAGTCAAAGGCACTGACTAGCAGGCGGCTTGGCGGTAGCGACTCCGACATTCTTCCCTTGCGGTAAGTGCTCGCACGAACACACTCTCCGTCCGTGTAGGGGAGTCGGCAAGTCAAAGGCACTGACTAGCAGGTGGCTTGGCGGTAGCGACTCCGACATTCTTCCCTTGCGGTAAGTGCTCGCACGAACACACTCTGTTCGTGCAGGGAAGTCAGCGAGTCAAGGGAGCTGACTAGCAGGCGACTTGGCGGTAGCGACTCCGACACTCTTCCCTTGCGGTAAGTGCTCGCACGAACACGCTCCGTTCGTGCAGGGAAGTCAGCGAGTCAAAGGCGCTGACTAGCAGGCGACTTGGCGGTAGCGACCCCGACACGCTCCTCTCGCACTATCCCCGCAGGCTATCGGAGAAAGGGGAATGACAGAAAACCCTTTGCAATACACGGTTTCCGCCCCTATTGCCATATCAAGATGTTATGTTATACTATAACAATAGTAACAAAACTAACTCTTACTAAAACATGCCTACTCACAGCACCGACAAATCTCGCATTGAGCGATCCGTGCGCAAAGCGGACGCAATCTGTCGCGACAAAGGACTGCGCTTCACCGCACTGCGGCGCAAGGTGCTGGAAATAATCTGGGCCAACAGAACCCCGATCAAAGCCTACGACATTCTGGACACACTCAAAGGCAAAAGCGCTTCGGCCAAACCGCCGACCGTATATCGGACATTGGACTTCCTGTTAGAAAACGGATTGATCCACAAACTGAACAGCCGCAATGCATACGTCGGTTGCCCGCATCCTCTTGAGCACGGCGAATGCTATTTCCTGATTTGCGAAAAATGCGGAAGGGCCGAAGAACATTGCGACAGCGATTTGAATGATGCCATCACACGCACCATCGATAAGAACAAATTTCGCCATACGCATACGAACCTGGAAATTGAAGGAGAATGCCGCCGCTGCGCGGGCAGATAATCGCTATGGACACACTGATAAAAGCACAAAACATAACCGTCACACGCCAGGACAAGGACATCCTCAAAGATGTATCCGTCAACCTGCGATAAGAACAAATTTCGCCATACATTTATGAATTTAGAAACTAAAGGAGGGCGCCGCCGCTGCGCGGACAAACAATCATTATGAACACACTGATAAAAGCACAAAACATAACCGTCACACGTCAGGGCAAGGACATCCTCAAAGATGTATCCATCGATCTGGTGCGCGAGGACTTTATGACCGTCGTCGGCCCCAATGGCGCCGGCAAATCCATGCTGCTCAAATGTCTGATGGGGTTTTATCCGCCGGACAGCGGCGCTATTGAGCGCAGCAAGAATCTCAAAACCGGTTATGTTCCGCAATCTCTGCTGCTAGACCACAGGATGCCAATTAGCGCAGAGCGTTTTCTCACTCTGCATAAGACAATCAACCCCGAAGATCTGCGCGTGACAGTGCATGAGACCGGTATTGAGCACACGCTCGAGCAACCGCTTGCGGTGTTGTCCGGCGGCGAGTTGCAACGGGTGCTGCTCGCCCGCAGTTTGCTCGGCAACCCCGAACTCCTGATTCTTGATGAGCCCGCGCAAAATCTGGACATTTCCGGCCAGATTGCTTTTTACAAACTGCTGCAACGCATCTACGCCGAACGTTCTCTGACCATTCTCATGGTCTCGCACGACTTACACATGGTGATGGCCGCGACTAAAAAAGTGGTGTGCCTGTTTCATCACATATGCTGTTCGGGAGAGCCGCACACGGTTACCAAAGACCCTGAATTTATCTCGCTTTTTGGCGACGATATGAGCAAGATGCTGGCGGTATATCAGCATCACCACGACCACACCCACACCGAAGGAGGCGACCATGTTTGAATCATCTGTTTTGTATGGCATTGCGGCGGGTGTCGGCATCGCTCTGATTGCCGGCGTCGTTGGCTGTTTTATAGTATGGCGGCGAATGGCGTACTTTGGCGATGCGCTCGCCCACAGTGCGTTGCTCGGTATCGCGCTCGGATTAGTTGCCGGCATCAGCGCCGACATCGGCGTCCTCATCAGTTCGGCAGCATTTGCGGTCTTGCTGTTATGGTTGCAACAAAAGAAAGTGTTGGCGACCGACACACTCCTTGGCATCCTCGCGCATGCGTCATTATCGATTGGCATAGTTACCATCAGCCTGATACAGCGATATAAAGAACAGGCGGGGCATGCGGGGCATGCAGATCATGCCGAGCATGAAGGCCACGCAGAACATGCGGGGCATGCAGATCACGCCGAGCATGAAGCTCACGCAGAACATGCGGGGCATGCAGATTACGCCGAGCATGAAGGCCACGCAGAACATGAGGGGCATGCCGGTCACGCGAATCATGCCGGGCATGAGGGCCATGCGGGCCACGCCGACGACGGGCATATGGACCTGCATGCATATCTATTCGGCGACATTCTCGCGATCACACCGTACGAAATAGCCTGGATATATATCGGCGGCGGCCTGTTGCTGACCGCGCTAATAGCCAACTGGTCGTCGCTGGTGTTAATGACAATTCACAAAGACTTGGCACAAGCTGAGAATGTGCGCGTATTCCTCATGCACATCCTGCTTATATCGGCGATGGCTATCGTCGTCGCACTCGCCATGCGCACGATCGGCATCCTGCTGATTGCCTCGCTGTTGATTATTCCCGCCGCAACCGCCCGCCAACTGGCGCGTTCGCCGGAAGCGATGGTCATCGTCGCATCACTGCTCGGTATCGTCGCGGTTCTCATCGGAGTGAACATCGCCGCCCACTTTGAGATTCCGTCGGGCGCCGCTATCGTCGCCACCTCGTCGGTCTTATTCATGCTGCTATTCCCGCTGTCCGGCTGGCTGACAAAGCGAGGCTAACGCGCAAGACCTCCTTGCAGTAAGCGCTCGCACCCGCCAACACTCCCCTCTCGCGGGGGGAGTCGGCTTGACTGATGTCGCGCAAGACCGCGCGCATCCACACACTCTCCCTCGCGGGGGAGTCGGCTTGACTGATGTCGCGCAAGACCGTGCGCATCCACACACTCCCCCTCGCGGGGGAGTCGGCGAGTCAAGGGGCTGGCTGGCAGATGGCCTGACGGCAGTTGCTCCGACACGCTCCTCCCAAACTATCCCCGCAAGCTGCCGGAGAAGGGGAGGAAGCAGACTTCAACGAACTTCGTGCCTTCGCCAAACTTCCCCCCATCCTTCGCCTACGGCTTGGACTTTGCTACTCCCCCACAAGGAGAGGGCAGCGGTAACACGCTCCTCTCGCGCTATCCCCGCAAGCTGCCGGAGAAGGAAAATGCACGCGCCGGATATGCTCGCTAATCAAGTGACGATTTGACCTTGCCGCCGATAGCGGCGATAATTTTTTCATGAACAAACAACCCCGCGAGCCGACAAAGCTGCCGGCGCTGACTGATGTAGAGCGCGATGAAGAAGGCTTTCTGCTCAATGCGCAAGAGTGGCACGAAGGCATGATAGAGCCGCTCGCAAAAGAAATGGAAATTACCCTCACACCCGAACATCTGGAGATCGTGCGCTATGTCCGCAATTATTTTGAAGAACGCCAGACGGTTCCCGAGTCGCGCACGTTGCTCAAGCACTTAAAAGAAGCATGGGGTTCCGAGAAAGCCACCCGCCGCTACCTGTACCGTCTGTTTCCCTATGGCTACGGCCAGCAGGCTTGCAAGATTGCGGGGATGACCAAGCCGCGCAAACTGATGCTGGATGTTTAACTTGGGGGGAGTGCCAGCAAGCCTCCTCCTCGCAGCAGCGCTTGCACGAACACACTCCCCCCTCGCGGGGGAGTCGGCGAGCCAAGGGCGTAGCCCGCAGGCTGCCGGAGAGGGGGAGGAGGGAGCGGTGCCGGTGTCGGCTTTACACGCCGAGAGCGAGCCAGTAGCCGCCCCAGACGATCATAACCACGCCGGTAACTGTGCGCCCGATGCCGATCGGAATCAGCGTCTTTTCAAAAAAGATGAACAGCGTCAGCGCCAGCAACCAGAGCATATTCATCATACCGACGGCAAGCATGATCAACATCAGCGCCCAGCAACAGCCGACGCAAAAGAGTCCGTGCCCGGCGCCGAGCCGCAACGCCGCGACATAACCGTCGCGCCAACGCGGCACGAGATAGCCCATCGGCATCTGGCAATGCTTCAAGCACGCTTCCTTCAGCGGCGTCCACTGGTATATGCCGGCAATTAACAGAATCACCCCGCTCAAAAGATAGCTGTCGCTCTCCATCGCCGGCGTAATCAGTTGCTCGACATGCAGGTAATACTGCAAAACCGTCGCAAACACGCTGTACACAGCCCACGCGAGCAGATAGCCCAGCACAAACACAAAAGTCGGCGCGGCAACCCCGCCTTGCATGCGCTTAGTCGCGCTGATGTTGGCATACAACGCGACAAAGGGAACCACCGCCGGCAACATCATCGCCAGCATCATCATCACCCACATCACAAACAGCATCGCAAAATCAAACGCCGTCCACACAGCGTCGCTGCCGTGCGGCGGCGACCACAAGCCGCCGTGCGAATGCGCGGCGTGCACACCGGTTGCGGAAGAATCGGCCGTCCACGCCATGTAAGAAAAATAGACCCAGCCAATCAGCAACAAGCCGCCGATGATCGCAAAGACCGTGCGCGCCAGTTGCGGCGGCAAAGTTCTTATCGGCATCCAGTCGTAGGAAATCATCGGTACGCAGTAATCTATGAAACGGTATCAATAGGGAGTCATTTTAACCTATCCCGCGCCCGATAAGGCACAACAACTGCTTGCCAGAGAGGGGGCTCCCGCACCCGGCGCGCCCCCCGCAAAAGCAAGCCCAGAGCGGCGATTCGGCGCATTATAGCCCGCGGGCTGATAGGAATCTCCCTATATGGTAGAATGAATCCATTCAATTCACAGGAGGAATTATGTCTGATTGGAATATGAAAGGACACTACTTTGAAGCATGCTCATGCGATGTCGTCTGCCCCTGTATCTTTCTCAAAGACCCGACCCAAGGGATTTGTGAAGGCTACTTAGTGTGGCGCATAGATGACGGCCATCTGGAAGGCGTGCAACTCGGCGGCTTAAATGTCGCGGTTGCGCTGCACGCCGGCGGCAACCTGACCAAGGGCGGGCTGAAGTTCGTGTTCTATATTGATAAGAAAGCCAGTGACGAGCAGGTTGCGGCATTGACCAAGATTTTCAAAGGCGAAGTTGGCGGACATCCGGCAGTTATCGCGGGACTTGGCGATGGCAATGCCAGCTTTGAAACCGCTGAGATGAAAGTCTCGTGCGAGGACAAAGTCAAAACGCTTGAAATCGTCGGTGTCGGCGGCATCTCGATGACCGCGCTGACTGGCGGCGATGAAAGCAAACCGGTAGTAGTGGACAACAATCCGCTCGCCGTCTCGCCCGGCCAACCGGTCACCATCCACGATGTGGAAAATGTTGACCATGACCACGGTGGGATGCAGTTCAAGTACGCGGGTACTGGCGGCTTATCGGCGCCGTTTGAGTACGCTGCCGGTTAAGGCAAGCTCAGGCGATGCAAACAAAAAATCCCCGCCTGTGCGCGGGGATTTTTTTTGCCAAGACCGAACTGCCCGCCTTGCCGAGGAAAGCTCGCATACTGCGCCGGAGCCATTCTTGCCGTTGCCCCGAAACTGATTGACTGTATATAATTTGATGCGACCCTATCATGAACCGACAGTTGTATGAAAACAAAACCAAATGACAAAATTAAGACAAGGCCGAGCGAGTATGCGGAAAAGCGCGGCCTTGATTATATTAAGTCTCAGTCCCAAGTCGCCATTAACGATTTGGGGCAGTATCATACTCCGCCGGCAGTCGCCGAATTTATTGCTAAAAACTTCGACCTCACAAAAATACCCGATGTCATCAGAGTATTAGATCCCGGAGCAGGGGCGGGAATTCTCTCGTGTGCTCTTTGTGAACAGTTGGCTCATGGAAAGAATCGGCCAAAAGAAATCAACCTTACCGCATATGAAATTGACGAAGCCATTATCCCGACTCTGGAAAAAGTTTGCGCTCACTTGAAAAAATGGCTCTGCCAAAATGATATAGAACTGAAAGTCAAAATTCATAATAAAGACTTCGTTCTCACAAATGCGGATATATTGAGCGGGGCTTTCCAAGAAAAGCTATTCATTCCCCATAAAGAAGGGAAATTTGACTTGGTTGTGGCTAATCCGCCTTATTTCAAAATATCAAAATCTGATCCCAGAGCAAGAGTTGCCTCATCAATAGTTCATGGTCAACCGAATATCTATGCGTTATTCATGGCGGTTGCAGCCGAACTTTTAAAGACGAGCGGACAACTTGGCTTTATTACTCCTCGCAGCTACGCCTCGGGCTTATATTTCAAAAAGTTTAGGCAAAGTTTTTTCACGCATATGAGACCTTTCTTCATTCATATATTCGAACTGAGAGATAAAGTTTTTGGCAAAGACAATGTGTTACAAGAGAATGTTATCCTTCACGCAACCAAGGCAGGGAAGTCTGATGTATCCGAACATAACGTAAGAGTATCAAGCAGTAACAATTTGAAAGACACAGACCGAGCAAGCGTTATCAATATTCCGTTATCGGAGGTAATGACACATCGGAACGGACACATACTCCGCATCCCGACACAGGCCGCGCATCGTAATATCGTTAAACTTATCGCTTCTTGGAATCAAAATTTGCATTCGCTGTGACTTGAGGTCTCAACCGGCCCGATTGTCGCATTTCGCGCAAAACGATTCCTTGAGTCTGAGCGCGCTCATGATTCGTATGCCCCTCTGTTATGGCTGCACAATGTCAGGCCCATGAAGGTACTTTGGCCGGTTGACTCGAGAAAGCCAAAATACGTAGCAGTCAGCGAAGAATCCGGCAACATTTTATTGCCTAATAGAAACTATGTCTTGATAAGAAGGTTTAGCGCAAAGGAAGAAAAGAGACGGCTTGTTGCGGCTCCTCTGATACGGAAGAATATAAACTCCGAACATATTGGGATTGAAAACCACCTCAACTATATTTACCGGAAAGGCGGCCAGCTAAGCGAAGTCGAGACGACGGGTTTGGCGGCTATTTTGAGTAGCAGTCTCCTTGATTCCTACTTCAGGATTTTTAGCGGCAATACACAAGTCAGCGCGACAGAATTAAGAAATTTTCCGCTGCCGCCGCAACAAATTATCCGGAAGATTGGCGCAATGATACAAGAGCAAGGCATTGATTTTGATCAAGGCGATGAAAGAATTACCAGTGTAATCAGAGAATATGCCACGTAAAAAAGACATCGATCAAAAAATTAAAGAAGCACAGAAAATATTACAAGAGAGTGTCGCGCGCGCTATCGCAACGGGCCTTCAAGGAAGAGGCGCAAGCGCAAGCGCACAGGCACATGGTCCTCTGTCACCTGAGCGCCTATGCTACACAGCGGCCCTTCCGATGCGGGCGCGGAAAACTGATCCTTGAAAGAAACGCAGGCGCGTACGTACTTGTCCACATCGGCCGGGAAGGGCGCGAAGTTCGAGGCAGTGACAGCGGTTGCCGCAACGCCCGCTATGTCAGCATAGGCATCGGCTGCGGGAGCGCCATTGGCGGGCGCATCGGCCTGTTGCCACTGCCAACTCAGGGTGTCGACATTGATGCCGTTGTTCTCCGTCACACCGGCGATGGAAGCTCTGATCATGCCCGTGGCGGTGGTGACTGTGGGTGCGCCGCTGGCGGCCATCTGCGTGGATGCGCTCACCAGGTTGATGGTCATGATGGCGGAACTTCTATCAGACTGAAATATAAAAGTAAAGTCGGTATAGCCAGTGGCGATGGAAATAGCATCGGCAGGCGGGGCGTATCTGAAACGAAGATGATTCCCAGGGGGATTAGCGAAATCAAATGTGCCAAAGAAGGCAGTCTGTTCATGCAAACCCACATTGTCAGCAAGATCCCCGCCATCCCCTCTGGTCAAGGTGCCGCGATCAGGATAGGTTTCAAAGTACAGCGAGGTGTCCTGGGGGAAGCCGGGGAAGTCGGCCAATACGAAAAGGTGGCTGCCGCCAAGGGGGACATTAACGCTGCTGTCTTGGGCGGTTTGAGCGTTCGCCTGGGTTGCGCCCAATGTCAAAGACAATGCCAGCAGGCAACGCATGGCGCATCCGACCACGGTGCGGCCGGCGCCTGCCGCCCGCGCGAACGACGGGCGGACCACAACAGACCGCAACCGCAACAACAATCCGCGCACAGCCGGTGCGCACGGTCGCTTTGCGGATGGCGGGTTGCGATATGCGAGTGATAAAAAACGAGTGAGAAGGCGATACAGCGAAACGCCGACAATCCCCTTACCTACAAGGCTAGGGGGAGGGGGGGGGGGGGGGGGGGGTAGTGTTAAAAATTTGTCGATTCATATCTAATCCTCCTATGACAAGTAAACGCGATAGTCTAACCATTGCCGGCACTATCACAAATGTAAGCCATCCTATGGCACGTAAATGTGGTTGGGTAATCATTGTCGGCACTATATCACAAACATAAGCCATCCGCAAGTGCCTTTGGATTCTAGCCTCACCCCTTTCCGGCTCAGGGTATTTGCACTATATATAGGCTGGCTACGAGGATGGTGTGCTATGCCGATGCGGGGTATTTACACTATATATATAGAGGATATGGCGGCATTGCGACCCTCGCCGCTATTGCCATGCGAAAACAGCGACTAAACACCGCTGTTTACAACAGTTTCCGCTGTTGCCGGACAGAGCCAAGTACATAAGCCCCGATATTCCCCGATATTTCATGACCGCTCAAGTTGTGTTAGTATGGCATTCTGTGTAGAATAAGCAATGCATGATTATCTGCATTGCAAAAAAGATTAAGGATTAAACGGTTTGCCTGGCGGCTATAGAGCACTGGTACCACCCGATCCCATTCCGAACTCGGAAGTGAAACGGTGCATCGCCGATGGTAGTGTGGGGTCTCCCCATGCGAGAGTAGGACACTGCCAGGCGTTTATTCCGCTTCCCGTTGTTATTTCCCGGTACTACCGCCATGGGCTTTGATATTGAAACTTTTCTCGTCGCAGGCACCGCTGTCACGGGCTTGTTGCTCGTCATCGCGCGCTTCGCGAATACCGCCCGCCCGCGCTGGTTGTTTGATACGGCGCAGTCGTTTTTCCCCGTACTGGCGATTGTTCTGATTCTGCGCAGTTTCATCATTGAGCCGTTTAGAATCCCCTCGGGCTCCATGTTGCCGACATTGGAAATCGGCGATTTCATCGTTGTCAATAAGTTTTCCTACGGCGTAAAACTGCCGCTGCTACATTGGCAGTTGCTAGAAGTCGGCGCGCCGCAACGCGGGGATGTGGTCGTCTTCCGTTATCCGCACGACCCATCGCAGGATTACATCAAGCGCCTGATCGGCTTGCCGGGCGATCACATCGTCTATAAAGACAAACAACTGACTATCAACGGCAGAAAAATCGCGGCGGACGATGCTCGCCCGTATCCGCAGCCCGAGACCTATCCGCTGATCATGGAGCGTCGCAGCGAACAGTTGGAAGGCGCCGCTCACGATATTCTCTTGACACCGGCGCGCCGGCAGCACGACGGGGAGTGGACGGTACCCGCGGACTCCTACTTCGTGATGGGAGACAATCGCGACAACAGCAACGACAGCCGCGTTTGGGGGTTTGTCGCCAAGGAGCATTTGGCCGGCAAGGCATTTTTGATTTGGATGAGTTGGGACTACGATGAAAACAACATCAAGTTCCCCCGCATATGGACGAGTATCCGCTGATGCCCGACTTAAAAGACTTGCTCCCGGCGGAGTTTTTTAAGACCCCCCAATTCAATACGGCGATTACCCACCAGAGCGCGGGTTTTCCTAACAACGAACGGATGGAATTTCTGGGCGATGCCGTATTGCAGCTTGCCATCAGCGAAACGCTCTACCTCTCGAGCGCAAAAGACGAAGGGTATCTGACAAAGTTTCGCGCCTATCTGGTATGCAAGGACACGCTGTCCGAGTTGGCGCAGGAATGTCGGCTGGGCGATCTGATCAAGCTCGGCCCCGGCGAGAACCGAGACAACATCACGAAATCTATTCTGGGCAATGCGTTTGAAGCGATTATTGCCGCGGTGTATCTGGCGCACGGTTGGGATACGGTGCGAGGATTTATCGAGACGGTTTATGCGAGCCGTCTGGAGCACATGCCGACCTTGGAAAAACTCAAGGATGCCAAAACAAGATTGCAGGAGTATTTGCAATCGCTGGGACACGCCTTGCCGGTCTATGCGCTGACAAAGAGCGGCCCCGGCAACGCGCCTGTGTTTGAGGCGCGGTGCAGCATCGACGAGTTGGATGTCGTGACCCGCGGGCGCGGAGCGACCAGACGCGCCGCCGAGCAGGAAGCGGCTGTCCGCGCGCTGGAGTTGTTGCAAGCCGGACTGTCGTGAGCGCGAAGCAACAATGCGGAAGCGTGGCCATCATCGGCGCTCCCAACGCCGGCAAATCCACATTATTTAACCGCTTGATCGGACGGCATCTGTCGGCTGTGACGCACAAGCCGCAGACGACCCGTCGCAATATCAGAGGGGCGCTGACCGAAGGGGCGGCGCAGATGATCTTTATTGATACGCCGGGCATCCACAAAGGGCGGGCGGGCGCGCTCAATCGCGCGCTCAATCGCAACGCAAAAAGCGTCCTCTACGATGTCGATGTCATCATCCTGATCGCCTCGTGCCGGCGCTGGACGCGACAGGATCAGGACATACACGACTTGATTGCCGATATTCCGGCGCCGTGCCTGCTAGCGCTCAATAAGATCGACCTGCTTGCGGACAAATCCGAGATGTTGCCGCTGATAAAACAGATGGACGAGCGCAACCGCTTTGATGCGATTATTCCGATTTCGGTTTTGCGCAACAAAGCGATTGCCGCGCTGAAACAGGAGATCGTATCTCGCCTGCCGCAACGGCCGTTTCTGTTCGGCGACGATACGATCAGCGACCAGAGCGATGAGGTGATCATCGTTGAATTGATTCGCGAGAAACTGATGCAATACTCTCACGGCGAGTTGCCGTATATAACCGATATCCGAGTGGAATCCATTGAGCAAAAGGGGCCGCGGCGCAATATCACCGTGAACATTCTGGCTGACAAACCCGGGCGCAGAGCGATATTGATTGGCGCCGGCGGCTCCAAATTGAAACTGATCGGTTCCACCGCCCGCAAACGGATAGAGCAGGCGCTCGGCGCCCGCACATACCTCGACTTGCGGGTGAAAGACAAGAAGACCGCATGAGAGCAGATGATTGCTTTTCAAGACGAACCGGCCTTTGTCATTCATAAACGCGCCTATAACGACCGCAGCGATCTGGTGCAAATTTTAACGCCCGGACACGGGCGGCTGACCGTGATTGCCCGCTCGTCCGTGAAGATGATCGGCAAAGTGCTGCAACCGTTTATCCCGGCCAATGTCAGTTGCGGCGGCAGAGGGGAGATACCGAGCTTGCGCCAGTTTGAGCCCGAAGGCGCACAGATACTGACCGCTGCCGAACAGCGTATCGTCGGCATGTATGTGAATGAGTTGCTGACCAAGTTGACGCCTTTTCGCAGCGCATCCCGCACTTTGTTTCATTTGTATTCCCGTTGCATAACCGCTATCGGCGGCATGTCCGACATGCGCGCCGACCTCGCCGCAGTGGAAAAGATACTGCGGAACTTTGAAGCGGATTTGCTTGAGTTGGTCGGCAACGGTTTGCAGTTGCAATACGAAAGCGGCGGCATGCAAGCGCTACAACCCGACGCATATTACCGCTACGATATTGACCGCGGAGCGGTGCGAGCGGGCGGCGGTGATGCGAGCGAATTCGTATACACCGGCGCGGCTCTGATTGCGCTGCGCGAACGTCTCACAACCTGCGATCGCCCGTTGATGACCGAAGCAAAGCAACTGTTGCGGCAGGTCATCGACTGCCACCTCAACGGCAAAGCGATAGAGACCCGCGCCCTGTTTTCGTATTTGCAAAACCTGACTTGAAAGCGGGGGGCGATTAGCAGTACTATGGGTAACTTCGCCGTAATATGACCGGATAAACATGGTTCAAACGCACATCAATGCCGCTTTATGGGTCAATATCGACCACGTCGCGACCTTGCGCGAGGCGCGCAAGACGCCATACCCCGACCTCGCCGAGGCAATCGCGCAAGCCGAAGCCGGCGGCGCTTCCGGCATCACGATGCACTTGCGCGAAGACCGCAGGCATGTGCGCGATGACGATGTGCGCATGGCGCGGGAGCGAGTGACGACAGCGCTGAATCTTGAGATGGCGGCAACCGATGAGATGGTCGCCATCGCGGTTGCGACAAGGCCGGATGAGTGTTGCATCGTGCCGGAGAAACGCGAGGAATTGACGACCGAAGGCGGTTTGAATGTCCGCGCACAGTTGGCGCAAATCAGCGATGCGTGTCGCGCATTGAAGGCCGCCGCAATCAAGGTATCGCTGTTCGTAGAAGCCGATCGGCGAACGCTGGATGATGCGGCGGCGGTCGGGGCGGACATCGTTGAGCTGCACACCGGCCAATACGCGCTCTGCGAGGGCGAAGCGCAACAAGCCTGTTTGCGGCGGATAGCGGATGCCGCCGAATATGCCGCCGGGCTCGGTTTGCAAGTCAATGCCGGGCACGGCTTGCGGCGTGAAAATGTCGCCCCGATTGCCGCCATCACACAGATGACGGCGCTAAACATCGGTCACGCTGTCATCGCCGATGCCGTGTTCATGGGATTGCGCGAGGCGACCGCGGCGATGTATCGGGCGATGCAAGCATGATACACGGTATCGGCATAGACATCGTGGATGTTCGCCGCATCGTCAGGTTGTTGCGACTCTATCCGTTGCGTTTTCCGCGTCGCATCTTACACCCGACAGAGCTGTTGACATACCAGCAGAAGCGCGACAAGGCCGGCTATCTCGCGCGCCAATTTGCCGCCAAAGAGGCGATCAGCAAGGCATTAGGGTGCGGTTTTCGCAACGGCTGCTATGCCGGCACGATGATAGTGGAGCGCGATGCGGCGGGACGTCCGGTTGCCAGCGTACCGGCGGCGGGCGCCGATATAGAGCTCAAAGTCAGCATCTCCGGCGAGAAAGATTATGTGGTGGCTCAAGCGCTTGCGCTCAGAACCTAATCCATACCATTACCCGCGCTCGCGCTTCAATTCCGCCTTCAGCGCGCAGAGTTGCTCCAGCGCTTCCTTCGGGCTCAGGCGGTCGGGGTCCAGTTGCTCCAGCGCCTGTTGCAACCCGCCATCGGTTTGCGGACGGGCGGACTCGGTGTCGTATCATGACCCGCGCTCGCGCTTCAATTCCGCCTTCAGCGCATAGAGTTGCTCCAGCGCTTCCTTCGGGCTCAGGCGGTCGGGGTCCAGTTGCTCCAGCGCCTGTTGCAACCCGCTATCGGTTTGCGGCCGGTCGGGCTCGGTGTCGTATCATGACCCGCGTTCGCGCTTCAATTCCGCCTTCAGCGCGCAGAGTTGCTCCAGCGCTTCCTTCGGGCTCAGGCGGTCGGGGTCCAGTTGCTCCAGCGCCTGTTGCAACCCGCTATCGGTTTGCGGACGGGCGGACTCGGTGTCGTATCATGACCCGCGCTCGCGCTTCAATTCCGCCTTCAGCGCATAGAGTTGCTCCAGCGCTTCCTTCGGGCTCAGGCGGTCGGGGTCCAGTTGCTCCAGCGCCTGTTGCAACCCGCTATCGGTTTGCGGCCGGTCGGGCTCGGTGTCGTATCATGACCCGCGTTCGCGCTTCAATTCCGCCTTCAGCGCGCAGAGTTGCTCCAGCGCTTCCTTCGGGCTCAGGCGGTCGGGGTCCAGTTGCTCCAGCGCCTGTTGCAACCCGCTATCGGTTTGCGGACGGGCGGACTCGGTGTCGTATCATGACCCGCGCTCGCGCTTCAATTCCGCCTTCAGCGCGCAGAGTTGCTCCAGCGCTTCCTTCGGGCTCAGGCGGTCGGGGTCCAGTTGCTCCAGCGCCTGTTGCAACCCGCTATCGGTTTGCGGCCGGTCGGGCTCGGTGTCGTATCATGACCCGCGCTCGCGCTTCAATTCCGCCTTCAGCGCATAGAGTTGCTCCAGCGCTTCCTTCGGGCTCAGGCGGTCGGGGTCCAGTTGCTCCAGCGCCTGTTGCAACCCGCTATCGGTTTGCGGCCGGTCGGGCTCGGTGTCGTATCATGACCCGCGCTCGCGCTTCAATTCCGCCTTCAGCGCATAGAGTTGCTCCAGCGCTTCCTTCGGGCTCAAGCGGTCGGGGTCCAGTTGCTCCAGCGCCTGTTGCAACCCGCTATCGGTTTGCGGCCGGTCGGGCTCGGTGTCGGCTTTGAGGCTAAGGCCGAGTTGGGGTGTCTCATCGCTGCCATCATTGCGGGCCGCCTCCAGCGAATGCAATTTATCTTGCGCCTGTGCGATGACACTTTCCGGCACCCCGGCCAGGCGGGCGACTTGTAAGCCGTAACTCTTGCTGGCCGGGCCGGGTTTGACTTTGTACAGGAAAACAATTTTTTCCTTGTGCTCGGTGACATCGATATGCACATTGCTGATAGTCGGGAACTGTTCGTGCAACGTCGTCAACTCAAAGTAGTGGGTTGCAAACAATGTATAGGAATGATTGTGCTGCGCAATGTGGGCGGCACAAGCCCACGCCAGACTCAGCCCGTCAAAGGTACTCGTGCCGCGCCCGATCTCGTCCAGCAACACCAGGCTTTTGTCGGTCGCGTTGTTGAGGATGTTGGCGACCTCCGTCATTTCCACCATAAAGGTGGAGCGCCCGGATGCGATGTCATCGGACGCCCCGATGCGGGTGAAGATGCGGTCTACCGGACCGATGCGAGCCGCTTCGGCGGGCACCCAGGCGCCGATGTGCGCAAGCAATACGATCAGCGCGGTCTGGCGCATATACGTCGACTTGCCGCCCATGTTCGGGCCGGTGATGATGCGTATGCGACCCTTGTCGCTCAGCGTCAGGTCGTTGGGGACAAAAGGCTGGTCGGAAATGTTCTCTATGATCGGGTGGCGGCCGTTTTTGATTTCAATCATCGGCTCGGCGGCGAATTGCGGCCTGCTGTGGTCGTAGAGTTTGGCGCAGTGGGCGAGGGTCGCCAGCACATCCAACTCCGCCAGCGCGCCAGCGCAAGCATAGAGTTTCTGCAGATACGGTTTGAACTCTTCGAGCAACTTTTGATACAGCGCCTTCTCGCGCGCCAACGCGCGCGTCTGCGCGGTCAGCACCTTGGCCTCGTAATCTTTCAACTCGGCGATGGTGAAGCGCTCGACATTCTTCAGGGTCTGCGTGCGCATATAATCGGCCGGCACTTTCTGCGCCGACGCTTTGCCGACCTCAATATAAAAGCCGTGCACTTTGCTGTAAGAAAGTTTGAGCGAGTGGATGCCGCTGCGCCGCTGTTCCCGTTGCTCGAGTTCCAGCAGGTAGCGGTTGGCGCCGTCGTTCATGCTGCGCAACTCATCCAACTGCGCGTCAAAGCCCGCTTTCAATACGCCGCCGTCGCGGATCGTCACCGGAGGCTCGTCGATGATGGCTTTGTCCAGCAACGCCAGCAACTCGGGTTGTTCGGCGACGGTCTGACGAAGACTTTTAAGCAACGCGCTTGTCGTTGTCTTCAACGCGGATTTGATCTGCGGCAGCAGGCGCAAACTTTCGCGTATGCCGATGATGTCGCGCGGACGCGCGTGCAACATGGCGATGCGCGATGTGATGCGCTCAATATCGGCGACCGACCCAAGCGATGCGCGCAAGGTCTCGCGACCGGCTTCGTCCGTCAGCCAAGCGATGGCATCCTGCCGCGCGATGATGCGGGCATGGTCTTTCAAAGGTTGGTTGAACCAGCGCTTAAGACAACGCCCGCCCATCGCCGAACTGACATGGTCGTAGATCGCAAACAAGGTGTGTTCCCGATTCCCCGATATGGATTGATCGATTTCCAAACAGACCCGGCTGACCGAGTCTATCTCCAGATATTCGCCGCCGGATTCCACCGTCAGTTTTCGCAGATGGGGCACCGCGCTGCGCTGCGTCTCTTTGGCATAGGAGAGCAGGGCGCCGGCGGCGGAGATGGCCGAATCCATATGTTCGCAACCGAAACCCGACAGGTCGCGGGTTCGCATCTGCTCGCATAATTTGCGCCGACACGTATCCGCCTCAAAGTGCCACGCAGGGTAGGCGCGACCGTCAATCGGCAGCGTGCCTTCCTGTTCCTCGCTGATCAATATTTCCGCCGGGCGCAACCGTTGCACTTCGTCCATGACTTCGCTGTCGCTGTCGCACTGGCGCAGGCTGAAGATACCGGCGCTCAGTTCCAGCGCCGCAATCCCATAGCGGTGGGTGTCGTGCTGGCGAAAGACGGCCATCAGATAATTGTCGCTTTTGGCTTGCAGCAAAGTCTCCTCGGTCAAAGTGCCGGGGGTGACGATGCGGGTGATTTTACGCTCCAACGGACCCTTGCCCGCCTTGGGGTCGCCGACTTGGTCGCATATCACGACCGACTCGCCGTAGCGGATTAACTTGGCGATGTAGGAGTCCATCGCGTGCACCGGTATGCCGGCCATCGGAATCGGTTTGCTATTGGCTTGGCCGCGCGAGGTCAGCGTCAGATCGAGCAGGCGCGAAGCTTTTTCCGCATCAGAATAAAAGAGTTCATAGAAATCGCCCAATTGATAGAACAGCAACAAATCGGGATACTCTGACTTAAACGCCAGATACTGTTGCATCGCTGGTGTCGGTTTGTTCATTATCAATCAATCGAGGTAAAGGGTAGTAATACGATCTCCTGGTTTCAGGCTAACTCGCATTTTAGCAAACTCGCCATATTCCCCCTTTTTGCCCGCGCTTGTGAGGGCAGGCCAGCGGGATATTTTGTATCATCCGGGCATTGCCACAGAGGAAAGCGCCGCCGAATCATGCCGCAAACACCCCAAATTTCAGGCATCATACAGGGGGGGTGCAAATATCTTATCTGTGGTATAATCACTGGTCGTTAGGATGTGTTTGAACCCTCATGAGGTTCTGCTATGGCAAAAAGACGGCGCACATCCCCACGCTTTGCAACTAAGATGAAGAGGAAAATACCACATGCAGTTTTCACCGGAACCACAGGATGCCCTGACAACGTACGATTATATTAATACCCCCCCCCTTGTACGAGAGGCATCCGGTGGCGCGGCTTAGCCTCTGGTCGCTCGCTCTGCTCGCCCTGATTGCAATCTGCGCTCAGGCACAGGCGCAGACCGCACCCGTCGCTGGGGACAACACCATAGAGGTGTACGTCACCGCAACCGCCGACAATCCCTACGTCTTCGAGAAGAACGATTTTCCCTTTGAGGATGACGACAAGCACGCCTTTGCCAGGGTGGATCTGGGCAGTGTGCCCACCGTCGGCACCCTGAGGACGGGCGCTGTCGCCTCAGCGATGGGGCATCAATTTTATGCGAATCCCACCGGCAGTCAGAGCGGGTTTTCCGACCTTACCTACTACCCGGCGCCGGGGCAGAGCCCGACCGAGGGCTACGCCAGTTTCACATTCGGCGTACGCGATTCCTCCGGTGCGCTCAGCCATGCTCTTGCCACCATCACCATAGATCTGGTGCGGGCGCCGCAACTGCCGGCAACCGGCGCGCCCGCGGTCACGGCGCCCATGGGCAGCACAGCCTGGCACGAGGATGTGACCCTGACGGCATCCATCGGCACTGTCAGAGATGCCAATGGCATTAGCACCGACACCATAGCATGGCAATGGGAACATGCCGCCGCTCCCGCCAGCGGCATCCCGGCCACCAGCGCATACGCCGCCATAGCCGGGGCCGACGACGACACATTCACGCCCCTGCAGGATCATGTGGGCGACTATGTGCGGGTATGCGTCTCTTTCATGGACAACTTCATGGTGCCCGGCGACGAGCGGCGATGCACCGCGGGCAATGTCATCGTCAATGTCAATGATGCGCCCGCCAGCGCCGATGCCTTTGTCAATGTGCCGATTACCGCAACCGCCGATATGCCGTTCTACTTTAGCGCCGGGCATTTTGCGTTCATGGATGAGGATGTCGGCGACAATGCGGACTTTGAAAGCGTCAGCATAAGCCTCCCCGGCAGGAGCAACATTGCCGGCACATTGCGCCTCGGCGCCGAGCCGGGGTTTGCAAGAGGCACCGCGACCAGCGTTAACTTTGACGACATAGCCACGCTCAACTTTTATCCGAACACGGACCAGCAGGCTACCACCGCCTATTCCACATTCTCATTTGCCGTGTACGATGGCGCGACGTACAGCGAAATCCACACCATGACCATCAACCTGGTGCCTGCCGACATACGCTTGCGGCTGCGCCTCTTCCTGGAAGGCCCGTTGCGATAGCGCAAGCGACACCCCTTCGCATATCCATGTTTTAGGCGTGTTTTAATAATTTTCGTGCCGCTTATCGGACGGATAGGGCATTCGGTCAGAAACCCCTGATGCCCCCGCCGAGTGTGGGATAATATGCGAATAATCTATTCATTATTATTGGGAGAAGTACAGTGGATGAGACTCGAAAGAAAGCGTTATCGGTCGCCTTGTCGCAGATTGAAAAGCAGTTTGGCAAAGGTTCAATTATGCGGCTCGGCGATGTCGGCGCGAAATTGGATATCGATGTTATCTCAACCGGAGCGTTTGCGTTGGATGCCGCGCTCGGTATCGGCGGCCTGCCGCGCGGGCGCATCGTAGAAATTTTTGGGCCGGAGTCATCCGGCAAAACGACATTGGCATTGCATGTGGTGTCCGAGTGTCAGGCGAGCGGAGGCACGGCGGCTTATGTCGATGCCGAACACGCGCTGGACCCGGTCTATGCCAAGAAGCTCGGCGTCAATGTGGAGGAGTTGCTGATATCGCAACCCGACACCGGCGAGCAAGGGCTTGAGATTGTGGACATGCTGGTGCGCTCCGGCTCGGTGGATATGATTGTCGTCGACTCGGTCGCCGCTTTGACACCGCGCGCCGAGATAGAAGGGGAGATGGGGGATTCCCATATGGGTTTGCAGGCGCGCCTGATGTCGCAAGCGCTGCGCAAACTGACCGGCAACATCACCCGTTCCAATGTGTTGGTGATTTTCATCAACCAGATTCGGATGAAGATCGGCGTGATGTTCGGCAACCCCGAGACGACTACCGGCGGCAATGCGCTGAAGTTTTACGCTTCGGTGCGGCTTGACATTCGTCGTATCGGCGCGATCAAAAAAGGCGACCAGTTCTTGGGCGCCGAGACCCGTGTCAAGGTGGTGAAGAACAAACTCGCGCCGCCGTTTAGAACCGCCGAGTTTGAAATTTGGTTTGACGAAGGCATTTCCAAATTGCCGCAGTTGATAGACATGGGAGTGCGTCACGAGATATTGGAAAAGCTCGGTTCCTGGTACAGCTATAACGGCGACAAAATCGGCCAAGGCAAGGACAACGCCCGCGTCTGGCTAAAAGAACACCCCGAGGCGGCGGCGGAAATCGAGCAACGCTTGCGCGATGCGATATTCGGCGCCGGCAAGGAGGAAGAGGTCGCGGATGCCGCGCTGACAGACAAAGCCGGCGATGGCGACTAAACAGCGCGCGCCGGCATTGGAAAAGGCGCTGGAGTATCTTGGAAGAAGAGAGCATTACAGGCGGGAGTTAAAGCAGAAACTTAAGGCCAAAGGCTACTCCCCGGCGGAGATAGACGAGGCCCTTGAGCGGTTGCAACAGAGCGGGAAGTTATCCGAGCAACGTTATCTGGAGGCCTACATCTTTGAGCGTCAGCGTCGGTTGTACGGCCCGCGATGGATACGCGCGCAACTGATATGCAAAGGCTTTGCTGCCGAGGCGACGGATGCGGCATTGTCCGACGATACGATAGATTGGCATGAGAATATGCGCCGCTGTTGTGACAAAAAATTTGGCGAGGGCGGAACCACGGATGCGAAAGAAAAAATCCGGCGCAGAGACTACCTTTACCGGCGCGGTTTTATGCCGGAGATGATCAATCGGTTATTCGGTGAGTACGACGATATTCAGTAATGCAGACCCTGCTTCCGGTCTTGGCGTTTACCTGCGTCTGCTCGGTTATGTCAGAGGCTATGCCAAATATTTCCTGATCGCTTTCGTCGGCATGGCGCTCTATTCGCTGGGCGATGCGGGCTTTGCCGCGCTGGTGAAGCCGCTGTTTGACGAGAGCCTGATCAAGCAAGACGACAGCGTCACCGGCTTGCTCGCGTTGCTGGTCGTCGGCGTGTTGTTCATGCGCGGCTTGGGAGCTTTTCTTACTTCCGCTTTTCTGGCATACGTCAGCGAGGGCATCACGCGACAGTTGCGGCTTGAATTGCTGCGGCATATGTTGCGGATGGAAATCGGTTACTACGATGCCAACTCAAGCGGCAAATTGATCTCGCGCCTGACCTTTAATGTCAGCGGCGTATCGCAGGCCCTGACCAAGACTCTGACGGTTATGATTCGCGATACCCTGACGGCGCTGGTCTTGCTCGGCTGGATGTTTTACCTGAGTTGGGCGCTGACCTTGGTGCTGGTGTTGGTGTCGCCGCTGATGGGCTTGTTGCTGGTCTATGTCAACAAGCGCTTTCGCAGCGCCCGCGGGCGCTTGCAGGATGCGATGGGGCTTTTGACCCGCGACATTGAGCAGATGGTGCGCGGCATACACGTGATTAAAATCTTCGGCAATCAGAAGTTTGAGAGCAAGGAGTTTGAGCGCGACAACAATGCGGTCTATCGTTATGCGTTGAAAATCGCGCGGACGAAAGCGATGGCGACACCGGTCGCCATTTTTGTTATCGGGCTCGCGCTGGCCGGGGTTATTTTTCTTTTGACGTCAACGAGTATGACCGGGCAAATCTCGGTCGGCGGTGTCGCCTCGTTCTTTGTCTCGATCGTCATGCTGATGCGACCGGTGCGCAGCCTGATCGGCATCAACGCGATCATTCAGCAGGGGGTGGTCGCGGCGCGCAGCGTGTTTGATGTGCTGGATATGCCGCCGGAATGCGACGCCGGCGCCTCCTCGGTCAAGCATTTTGACGGCGGCATCGCTTTCAAGAACGTCAGTTACCGCTATCCGAACGGAACCTGTCCGAGCCTCAGCGAGGTCTCGCTGGATATTCCGCCGCGGGCGATGGTCGCTCTTGTCGGCGCATCGGGAGCGGGCAAGACGACGCTGGCACATATGATCCCAAGATTCTACCGCCCCGATGCCGGGCGGATTGAACTGGACGGGACGGATATTAATGAGATACCGCTATCCGAATTGCGCCGGCAAATCGCGTATGTCGGTCAGCATACGATACTGTTTCATGACACGATACGGAACAACATCACCTGCGGGCGGGAGGTCTCGGACGAACAGTTGCGCGCGGTGATAGCGCAAGCGCACGTCAGCGAAATCGCAGACAAGCTGCCGCTGGGCATTGATACGGTAATCGGCGAAGACGAGGGCGCGCAACTGTCGGGCGGGCAAAGCCAGCGGGTTGCCATCGCGCGCGCCTTGCTCAAGGACGCTGCGATCATTATTCTGGATGAGGCGACCTCATTTCTGGATACCGAGAGCGAGAAGGTCATCAAGAATACGCTGGCGGAAATTGCCGGCGGTCGTACGCTCATCGTCATCGCGCATCGTCTGGCAACGGTTGAGCGCGCCGACCATATTGTCGTCATGGACGAAGGCAAGATCATCGAGCAGGGCCGGCACGGCGAGCTGCTCGGGCGCGAAGGAAAATATTACCGGCTGTGCCGCGCCGGACAGCACGAAGGCATATTAAAGTGAGCCTGCCCGACAAGATTTGGTACGGGCGTCATCGCTTGACGGCTTTGTGGATGTTGCCGGCGGTGCCGCTGTCGTGGCTCTGCCGCATCGCGGTCGCGCTTCGCGGCTTGCGCGCGCTGGCGCGGACGCCTTTGCCCGTTCCCGTTATCGTCGTCGGCAACCTGACGGTCGGCGGCACCGGCAAGACGCCGATGGTCATCTGCCTCGCCAAACTGTTGCAAAAGCGCGGCTATAAGGTCGGCATCGTCAGCCGCGGCTATCGCGCCCAGTGCCGTCAATTCCCGCATCGGGTGAGCGCGGCGGACAGCGCGGTTTTTTGCGGCGATGAGCCGAAACTGCTGGCGCAAGCGACAGGCTGTCCGGTTGTGATTGACCCCAAGCGGCGGCGGGCGGCGAAGTCTTTGCTCGCTACCGAAGCGGTGGATGTCGTGTTATCCGATGACGGACTGCAGCATGTGTCATTGCCGCGCGCATTGGAAATCGTCATGGTCGACGGCGCGCGCAAGTTTGGCAACAGGCGATTGTTGCCGGCGGGGCCGTTGCGCGAACCGATCAAACGGCTGGCAAAAGTTGATTTCATCGTTGTCAATGGCGGCGAGAGCAATATCAAAGGCGCCGGGGTGATGCGCGAGAAGATATATCGTGCGCAGATGCGGATGCTCGGGTTTCGCCACCTGACGACCAAGCAACGCAAGCCGATCGGATATCTCAAGGGCAAAAGCGCGCATCTGAATATCGCCATCGCCCACCCGCAACGGGTGGTCAACACGCTTGTTGCCAACGGGATTAAGCCGCGGGCGCATGAATTCCCGGACCATCACCTGTGGCAGGAAGCCGATTTTGCCTACGATGACGACCTGCCGATTGTGGTGACCGAAAAGGATGCGGTGAAATGTATCGCGTTGCCGATACCGGCGCTGGCGCTGGAGAAAGTATGGGTGATTGAAAGTAAAATGTGTCTTGGTGTAGAATTTGAAGAGTGTTTGCTACAAAGTCTCAAAATACATGCTGATGGATAATCGTTTGCTTGACATACTCGTGTGCCCGGTCACCAAAGGCCCTTTGATATATGACAAGGAGCGCGCGGAACTGATTTCCTTGTCCGCAAGGCTGGCTTATCCGATACGCGATGGCATTCCGGTGATGCTGTCTCAGGAAGCGCGTCAGATATCTCAGGATGAATACGAACGCTGCCGAAAAAAGCGCTGAGTTCAAGGTCGTGATACCGGCGCGTTACGATTCAAAACGCTTGCCGGGCAAACCGTTGCGGCTGATTGCCGGGCGCCCGCTGATCGAACACGCCTACCGCAATGCCGCGGACAGCGGCGCGTCCCAAGTGATCGTCGCCACCGATGACGAACGCATCGCCGAATGCGTCGCCGGGTTTGACGGCGAGTGCTGCATGACCTCGGCCGATCATCTGTGCGGCAGCGACCGCATTCACGAGGCGGCGACAAAGCTGCGGTGGGGCGATGAGGTCATGATTGTCAATGTGCAAGGCGATGAGCCGTTTATTTCCGCACAGTCGATTGCGATGTTGGCGGCAGACTTGGCGCAGCGCCCGCAAGCCTCCGTCGGCACCTTGGCATCGGCGCACGAGGCCGGCGAAAGCGGATATAATGAGCGCGACCGGGTGAAGGTGGTGTGCGACGATAACGGCTATGCGCTGTACTTCAGTCGCGAAGCGATACCGGCGGCGGCAGACAGGTGGCTGTGCCATCACGGCATCTATGCTTATCGGCGGGGCTATCTGCGCAGATTTGCATCCATGAGCCAATCAGATATGGAAAAATGCGAGAAACTGGAACAACTTCGGGCATTGGCGGCGGGTGATAAAATACGGGTGCGCTTGATTGCCGCTCCGGCCTGCTTCGGCATAGATAGCGAAGCCGACCTCAAACGGGCGGGGGACTTGATAAACAAGGGCAAAAGGTTGTAGAATTCGCAACCTGAACTTGATTAGATGTGCGCAAACGACATCCGGATGCAGGCAAACAACACTCGATTGTTTCGCAGTGTGACGAATGATTGCTTGTGACTTTGACTGTGATATGCGCAAATAACTAAGCGCTATTTGCGCACTGTGTGACGATGATAAAAATACAGAACCTTACAAAACGTTTTGGCGCGCGCGTTGCGGTGGATGACATCAGCTTTGAAGTCGCGCCGGGAGAAGTGCTGGGCTTTCTCGGACCAAACGGCGCCGGCAAATCGACGACGATGAAGATCATCTGCGGTTTTCTGCCCATGAACGAAGGGCGGATCAGCGTCTGCGGGCACGATGTCGTTTCGGATTCGATTGCCGCCAAATCCTGCATCGGTTATCTGCCGGAAGGCGCTCCGAGTTATGACGACATGTCGGTGCTCGGTTTCCTGCGCTTCATTTCTCAAGTGCGTCAAATCCCCCCGGCCAAGCGCGAAGAGCGGTTGCAATATGTCATCGACGAACTCAAGATTGAGGATGTTTTGCAACAGCGCATAGATACGCTGTCAAAAGGCTTCAAGCGCCGGGTCGGGTTGGCGCAGGCCCTGATTCACGACCCGCAGGTATTAATCATGGACGAGCCGACCGACGGGCTGGACCCGAACCAGAAGCACCATGTGCGGTCGTTGATTAACTCCCTGAGCAAGGAAAAGATCGTCGTCATATCCACCCACATATTGGAAGAGGTCGAGGCGGTCTGCACCCGGGCGATGATCGTCGCGCGCGGCCGCATCCTGATCGATTCCACCCCGCAGGAGTTGGTCGGCAAGTCGCGCTATCACCGCGCCATCAGCATCACCGCCGACAATCGGGAAACGGTAGACAAGCTGTGCAAAGGCGAGTCCGGCGTGGAGACGATCAGGCATACGCCGCCGGGCAATCAGTGGGTGGTGTTTGCCAAACAGGGCAAGCAGGGCGCCGTCTATGAGCATCTGCATCGTCGCATGCGGGAAAATTCCGCCGGGGTGCGGGACATACGCATGGAGTCGGGGCGGATGGACGAGGTGTTTCGGGAGATTACCGAAGGGAGTCTGGCATGAGCAGTTTGATTGCGGTTGTGGCGCGGCGGGAGTTTGTGGGTTATTTCGCAACCCCGTTGGCCTATGTTTTCACCATCGTGTTTCTCGCCATGTCGGCGGTTTTCACTTTTTATCTCGGCAACTTCTTTGAAAGAGGCGAGGCGGATTTGTTGCCATTTTTCCAGTACCACCCGTGGTTGTACTTGTTTTTGATTCCGGCGATTTCAATGCGCCTGTGGGCCGAGGAGCGCAAGAGCGGCAGCATTGAGCTGTTGATGACATTGCCGATTACGCCGTTGCAGGCGATTCTCGGCAAATATTTTGCCGCGTGGTTGTTTACCGGAGTGGTCTTGGCGCTGACGTTCCCGCTATGGATCACCGTCAATTATCTCGGCGAACCGGATAATGGCGTCATCGCATCGGCCTATCTCGGCAGTTTCCTGATGGCGGGGTCCTTTCTGGCCATCGGCTCGTGCATATCGGCGACGACCAGAAACCAGGTGATCGCATTTATCATCACCATCGTGGTTTGCTTTTTGCTGCTCCTGAGCAGTCTGTCGCTGGTGCTGGATTTCTTCCGCCCGTGGATGCCGCAATTGTTGCTGGACACCATCGCATCGCTAAGCTTTTTGGCGCACTTCGCTTCTATCAGCAAGGGGGTGGTCGATTTGCGCGACATCGTTTATTTTGTTTTTATGATTTTATTCTGGCTTGGCGCGAATGCCATCGTTTTGGACACTAAGAAAGGCGAATGAGCAAGCAAGACAACAAGCAAGGCAAAAGCCGCAAAGCGGCGACGGTGCCGCCGAAAGTCATCTACATCACGATGACCGCGCTCTTTTTGTTGCTGATGACCATTTCCAACGAGACGTTGCGTCACTACCGTTTGGACATGACCGAGAACGATGCGTACACATTGTCCGACAGCACTTTCACGATTCTTGAAAAGATCGAGCAACCGATCAATCTGTACCTGTTTTTCTCCGAGCGGTCGAGCCGAGACCGGCCGTTTTTAAGGAAGTACTACGACAAAGTGAAAGAACTGCTGGAAGAGTTTGAGCTCTATTCCAACGACCGCATACGCCTCCAATTTATCAACCCCGAACCGTTCTCCGAAGAGGAAGATCGCGCCGATAGTTTTGGTCTTCAGAAAGTGCCGGTGAGGCAAGGCGGCGAATCGCTTTACTTCGGTTTGGCCGGCACCAACGCCATCGGTCACGTGGAAGTGATTCCGTTTTTGGATTCGCAACGCGAACCCTTTCTGGAATACGACATAGACAAAATGATCTATTCGCTGATCAATCCGGAGAAGCCGGTGCTCGGGCTGATGACTTCTATCTCCATGTTTCCTTCCGACAACGTATTGCCGGGCGACAAGGCGTGGGTGATTACCGAGCAATTGGAAGAACTGTTTGAAGTGAAAAAGCTCTATCGGGGGCTTGACGAAATAAAGAGCGACGAGGTCGATGTGCTGATGGTGGTGCATCCGAAAAACCTCGCCGATGTGACCTTGTATGCGATCGACCAATATGTGATGCGCGGCGGCAAGGCGATATTCTTTGTCGACCCGTATGCCGAGATTGAATATGTGCCGGGCCTCGGCGTGCCGCGTCCCGGCGACGAAACCAAGAGAAGCTCGTCGTTAAATCGCATCTTCCGCAAATGGGGGTTTGAAGTCAATGCCGATAAGGTCATCGGCGATTCGGCCGCCGCGCTCAGCGTGTCCGCGCCGGGCAAGGCCGCCGAGCGCGACATCGTGATGGTCGGTTACGGCCCCGGTAACATCGAAGAAGAAGATGTGGCGACCGCGAGGTTGCAACAGATCATCCTCGGCATGCCGTCTTACATCCGAGTGCTGAACCAGAACAGAATCAAGATGACGCCGTTGATCTGGTCGACCAGGCAGGCGACATTGCTGTCATTGTTGCATGTTTCCAAATCGCGCTTTGCCCAACGGCCGTCCATGTTGCTGGAAGGTTTCAAAGCGACCGGCACCGAATACCCGATTGCCGCCAGAATTCGGGGCAAGTTGCCCAGCGCGTTTGCCAAAGCGCCCGCGCCGGAGCCGGAAGAAGAGGAGGCGCCGGAATTGGAAGAGGGCGAGGAGCCGCCGGAGCCGCCGCCGCCGCCCAAGCCGCGCGAGGATTTGCCGGCGCATGTCTCCGCAACGGCAGAGGAGGCCAATCTGGTGGTGGTCGCCGATGCCGATATTTTGAGCGACCGCCTGTGGGTGCAGATTTCAAGGTTTCTGGAGCAGCGGATTTACCGGCCGTTTGCGAATAACCGAGACTTCATCGTCAATACGCTTGAGAACATGACCGGAGACGAGTCGTTGGTCGGCATCCGCAGTCGCGCGGTCTTCAGTCGTCCGTTCACGCGCATCGAAGAAATTCAACAGGCGGCGAATTTCAAGTTTCAATCGACCGAGGATGCGTTGAACAACAAGCTCAAGGAATCCGAAGAGAAACTGAAAGAATTGCAGAGCCAAAGAACCGATACGACTTCCAGTATCCTGACTCCGGAGCAACAGGCCGAAGTCGCGAAGTCGCGGCAGCAAATGTTGCAGACGCGCAAGCAGCTGCGCGAAGTTAAGCATAGTATGGTCAAAGATATTGATACATTGGTTGCGCAGATTAAATTCATTAATATCGGAGGCGTACCGATTCTGATAACTATTTTTGCGGGAGTATTCGCCCTGGTTAAAAGACGCAAGAAAGGAGGCGCAAAACTGTCATGAACCCGAAGACTTTTATAATTCTTGTAACTGCTGTGGTTGCCGCCGCCGGGGCTGTGTTGTTGTTGAATCAGGGCAAGCAGTCCATGGATAACTTCGGGCCGATATTTGACGGGTTTGACATAGAAGAAATCAATGATGTGCATGCCTTGAACCTGAGCGCGTCCAGTCGCCGCAGAGTGAGCATGAGCCGCGATGAAGACGGGCGCTGGCGGGTGCTGGAAAAGAAAAACTACCCCGCTGATTTGGTCAAAATCCGTAAGTTGATGGTTGCTATTTCGGAATCGGAGAAGGTGGAATTAAAGACTTCCAGAGCCGAGCAATATACCGAGCTCAAGCTCGCTGATCCTGCGGAAACCGACTACAAGGCCGGGTATCGGGTGGATATCATTACGTCCGATCAGACGCGCTCGTTATTCGTCGGCGACATAGCCGAAGGCATAGAGAAGGGACAGTACATTCGCATTCCCGGCGAGAAAGAAAGCTGGCTGGTGAATCAGCGCATATGGATTGATATGGAAGTGGACAAGTGGCTGGACAAGCGCATTCTGCATATGGATCCCGACAACATCCACAAGATTTCCATTACCCCTCCGGAGGGCGAGACGATACATGTCGTACGCGCCGCCAAGGGGGAGGAGTTGGCGCTGGAGAATGCGCCCGAAGGACGCAAGCCTAAGGGCGGCGCTGCGATAACCGGCTTGGCAAAATTCCCCGACTTTCTGGAGTTCAACGAGATACGCAGCCGGGAAAAACTCAAGATACCGGAGGAAGACGTGACCAAAGCGGTGGTCACAACCTTTGACGGCCTTGAGTTGCATTACACCGGCTACCCGCAAGGCACGAGACGCCGCTACGGCGTATTTGATGTGAAGGAGAACGCCGAAGTAGCGGAAAAGTTTGGCATATCCGAAGAAGACAAGGCGGCGGTCAGCAAGAAATTAGAGCGCTTGACGAATCGCCTGTCGCCTTGGTTCTATGAAATCAGACATACGGCCTACAACCTGTTCAAGGTTGATATGGAAAAGCTGACCGAAGCGGTAGAAGAAGAGAAAGAAAAGTAAGCGGGCTGTCGGCGCGTTTAATACTACTTCAAACGGCTTTTAATTTCACGTGCGAGTTTGGCGGCGATGCCGGTATAGGTTTCGCTCCGCAGTTCCAATAACGCCCGCTTTTCATCGGTCGGCAAATCCAACTTTTCAATAAACGTTTGCAGTTGCTTCTCTCCGAGTTCCTGTCCGCGCGACAGCGATTTCAATTGATCGTAGGCGTCTTCTACGCCGTGCTTGCGGAGTATGGTCTGTATTGCTTCGGTGAGGACTTCGGGGTGTGCGGCGAGCTCAGCGGCGATAAAGCGACGGTCGGGCGCGATTTTGTCGCAGCCTTTGATGATGCCGTCCAGACCGAGCACGGTGTGCGCAAAGACGCTGCCGAGCGAGCGCATAACGGTGGAGTCGGACAGGTCGCGTTGCCACCTGGATATGACCAACTTGTCGGCCAGGTGTCGCGCTAGGGTCGCTGCGATACCGAGATTGCCTTCGGCGTTTTCAAAATCAATCGGGTTGACCTTGTGCGGCATCGTCGACGAACCGACTTCTTGCCGGTTCGCCTTTTGTATCAGCACGCCGCGCGAGATATACGCCCACATGTCGCGGCAGAAATCGACCAGCGTGTGCGATGCGCGGGCGAGGGCGTCCAGCAATTCGGCCAAGCGCTCGTGCGGTTCTATCTGCGTCGTGTAGATTGACGCTTGCAGACCGAGCGAGCCCATCATCTTTTCGCTCATCGCGATCCAATCGGCGTCCGGCCAGGCGCAGTGGTGCGCGTTGTAATTGCCGACCGCGCCGTTCCATTTGGCCGTAATCGGAACGGATTTTATGCAATGCAAGTGGGCGCGGATACGGAAACAAAAATTCGCGAACTCCTTGCCGACGGTCGTCGGCGAGGCGGCTTGGCCGTGGGTTCTTGACAGCAACGGAAGCTCGGCATATTCAAGCGCCAACGCCTGCAAGGTCCCCGCCAGATCATCAAGAGCCGGGACGATGATGTTATCCCGCGCGTCTTTGACCATCAGCGCATAGGCGATGCTGTTGATATCTTCCGAGGTGCAGGCGATGTGGATGAAGGGGCTGTAGCTTGCCAACTCGGGGACGGCTTTTATCTTTTCGCGCAGATATTCCTCAATCGCTTTGACGTCGTGGTTGATGTCGCTTTCGATCGCCTTGACCCGCTCGGCCTGCTCGGTATCAAAGCGGTCGGAGATGTCGTCCAGCCGCTTTTCCATGTTGCCATCCAGCGGTGCGACGGAGGGGATTTCCTCGCTTGCGGCGAGTATCTTAAGCCACTGTATCTCGGCTTGCAGGCGCCGGCGCATCAGGCCGTACTCACTGAAGTATTCGGATAGCGCGAGCGTCTTCTTGTGGTAGCGCCCGTCTAACGGGCTGATGGCGGTCAAAGGGGAGAGAGGCATTTGCTTGACGGTTGCTCGATAGTCATCGTACGGCTTCGGATTATACTACAACAGCGCTTCATGCCCCTCTCTGCGCTATGCTGACTTTTCCACAAGGGGAAAGTATTGGCTGTATTCCCCTCGTGGGGGAGGCGGCAAGCCAACAAACCAAAGGGGCTGACTAGCAGGCGGTTTGGCGGTACTGCTCCGACACGCTCCCCTCGTACCATCCCTACCGGCGCACCGGAGAGGGGGAGTCCTTCCGAGAAAGCCGGAAGTTTCCTTCTTTCTACGCTGTGCGGACTCTCCCACAAGGCGGATAATATTGGCTACGCTCCCTGCTTGCGGAGTCGGCGGCGAGCCGAAGGCTTCTTAACCATTGTGGGGCATACTCCGCAATAGTTTAACTATTATGGAGTATAATCCGGAATAGTCGTACCATTAGGAGGTATTATCCGAATGAAAACAGTACATAGAATGTTGAGTTTTGAATTGCCCGGAGGCCAATCAGCCTTTCTGTGGGGGCCGCGCAAAACCGGTAAATCCACCTGGCTTAAACAGACATTCCCCGACAGTATCGTCTTTGATTTTCTGAAGACGGATGTTGCTTTTGACTACATCAGAAACCCTGCGCTGGTACGCGAGCGATTATACCCGGTTATGGAGCAAGCTCTTGCCGCACCTGTCATCTTGGATGAAGTGCAAAAAATCCCCGCAATACTTGATGAAGTACATTGGCTTATTGAGAATGAAGGGCTGCGTTTTATTCTGTGCGGATCGAGCGCGCGGAAATTGAAAAGAGGACAAGCAAATCTGCTTGGCGGTCGGGCCTGGCGGTATGAGATGTTTCCGTTTGTCTATCCCGAACTCAAAGATGCGAACCTGTTGCAAATTCTCAACCATGGGCTGATTCCTTCACATTACTTGCAGCAGAACTATCGGCAATCTCTGCGGGCATATGTGAGGGACTATCTCAAGGAAGAAGTATTCAACGAAGGGTTAATCAGGAACATTACCGCCTTCTCCCGCTTTTTTGAAGCGATGGGATATAGCCATGGGGAGCTGGTCAATTATGCGAGCATTGGGAGAGACTGCGGCATGGACTCCAAGTCAGTAAAAGAGTATTTCCAGATTCTGGTTGACACCTTGCTCGGGACTTACGTCACACCATTCAAAAAAAGACAGCACCGGCAAGTCATAAGCAAGGCACCAAAGTTTTATCTCTTTGATGTCGGCGTCGCCGGACAATTACAAAATCGCAAGATTGACGAAGCGCGCGGCGAGCATTTCGGCAGAGCATTAGAGCACTACATATTCATGGAGATTAATGCGCATCGCGCGTATCAAGACCTTCATTATGAAATTAATTTTTGGAGGACAAAAACAGGGCTTGAAGTAGACTTCATTTTGGCAAATGGCGAAGTCGCAGTGGAGGTGAAGGGCAGCAACCGCATAGATAATCACGACCTGAAGTCAATTCGTGCCTTCCAAAACGAGCACAAAGCGAAGTTTGCAATTGTAGTCGCTAACGAGAAGCAGGAACGCAAGGTCGGGGATATTACTATTTTGCCGTGGCAGGTCTTCCTCGACCGGCTATGGAGCGGGAAAATACTGAGCTAGTAGGCATCGTTGAAAGGGGAGTGCAACGAACACCTCCCTCGCGGGAGGGGTGCTCGCACCAAGTGCAGAGTCTGAGCCGTAGGCAAAAAGTGATGCAACGGAGAGGGGGAAACACTTGCACTAAGAAAGCTGAAAGCACACCCCCTCTCCGGCTCGCCTGCGGCTTGCCGACTCCCCACGAGGGGGGAGTAGGGAATGGTGCGAAGTGTTTCCCCGCCAGCGTAGCGTTGCTACGCTGACCCTCCCGCAGATTGTAGTTTTTGCGGTCTGCGGCAGTATGTGCAAATTTTGCACACACTGAATCTTGCCAGAGTTCTTTGGAGTCAAATATGCTTTTCAGGCGCTTGGTGATGGCATACCCTTGAATTGCAAATTTTCGGAGTGCTTGCGTCGCCCATTGGCGGAATTGGGCGGCGCGTCTGGAATTGACGCGGTAGCCTACGGATATGATGGCATCCAGATTGTAGTAGTTGGTGTTGTAGGTTTTGCCGTCTGCGGCAGTTATCCGGAATTTCCGGATAACTGAATCTTCTTGCAATTCATCGCTTGCGAGTATGTTTTGCAGGTGCTCGCTGACAGTACGCACATCCGCATCAAACAACTCCGCCATTAACTTTTGCGTCAGCCAGGTGGTTTCATCTTCGTAGCGCGCTTCTATGTCGTCTTCGCCGGCTTGCCGGGTAAAAATCAGAAACTCGGCGGTGCTACTGCGGATGGTCGGGCAGACCGATGACTGCATCCAGCAGGTTGTCATCAATCAGCGGTTGTACGCATCGGCACTGGCTTCCTCAGCACCCCACTTGTCGAGAGAAAAGGGCGGATTGGCGATGATGTTGTCGAACTTCATCAGGGCGTTGTCTTCTACCAAGGCAGGGCTCTTGGCTATAAGGAGTCGTCAAGCATAGCGCACCGGAGAAGGGAGCGATAATATCGTGCAAGAGTTTCCAAACTCTGCCACCTATTTCTTTTTAGTCTTTTTGGCAGAGGTGGTTCTTTTCGTTCTCCTCGTTATATGGGATCCCGCTTGTGAGCCAAGCTCCATGAACTCAATGACATCCTCCTGCACGGAGTAGGCATAGAGGATACGAAGCGATGACCCTTTCAAGGTGCGGCAAAACAGCCGGGATTTGATAAGGCACACAGCATCATCAGTTTGTGTGAGGCAGCGGGAGTGCTTGCTACCTCGCGGACGAACAGAAAGTACCGCCCGAAACGTTTTCAGGGCCTCGGCTAATGAGTCGTACTTCTTAGCTAGGCGTTTATAGTCGGCTTGAAATTTGGAGCATTCGTTAAACTGCATCGCGATAACTTCTCGCGGAGTATTTCTCGTCACGGTAAAAAACACTTTCGTAAGCGAGCGCTTGGCCATATTCCGCGGATAACCAGGGGATGTCTCCGTGCGCATGGTTTTCTATCTCTTTGTCACTCTTGTCCGATAGGCGCGCCAGCACCGCATCGATATGTTCTTTGTCACGCGCAGAGAAGGCGCTTAGATCAGAATTCTTTTGTGGAAGATATTTCTTCTGCGTGTAGTTATGATATTTAGTCTTGACGACTTTAATCTCTTCTTGCTCTTGCATCTCTCTCAGAATAGCCCCTAAATCAACCGAGGTCGGGCCGTGATGGTTCTTGATATAAGTAGCCCCCATCAGGTTTTCTTCAAACTTTTCATAGTAGTCAAAGTCGATGAAGTAGAGCAGTTTGTGCAGGACAGTTTCGCCAACATTCGGTTTGGCGCCCACTTTAATCAGCACATAGAGGATGACTTGCTTGAACTTGTCCAAGTCTTTGGCAAGAACGCGGATGTGCAATGCCTTTTGCTTTTTTCGTGATGCCTTCTCAATCGTTACTCTACGCTTGGTTTCCTCTTCATTGAGAAAATCCTGTAACGGGATATCAAAGACCGCTGCCAGCCTCTTCGCTTCGGATATGGTGAGCTCTCTCTTACCGCTTTCAATCTGCGTATATGTCGGGCGCGATATGCGAAGCTCTGTCGCCAGCTCTTTTTGCGTTATCTCTTTTTTAGTACGTTGTTTGCGGATGAACTCTCCAAGCATCTCCAGCCTCCTTGAAAAGTATGATTGATAATGTTTATATAACTTACATCATAAATGTAAATATTTCAAACCTTATGCAAACGCCGGCTTAGGCAGCGCGATTATGCGGGACACTTGCACTATGCATCGCTCCACCCTCGTAGAAGAGTGCTTGCACCGTACATCACTCCCCCCTTGCGGGGGAGTCGGCAAGCCAAGGGGCTGACTAGCAGGCGGCTTGGCGGTAGCCACTCCGGCACTCTCCTCTCGCACTATCCCCGCAGGCGCGCCGGAGAGGGGGAGAGTTTCATACCCGCACTAATGTTGTGCAAGCTGGAAGCTTTCCCCCTCTCCGTTGCGTCGCCTTTTGCATACGGCTCCTCTGTACTTCGTGCGAGCACCCCTCCCGCAAGGGGAGAGTAATGGTTAGCTTAGTGCAAGTGTTTCCCCCTCTCCGCATCGTCCTTCGCCTGCGGCTCGGTCTCTGCACTTGGTGCAAACTAGAAACTTTCCCACAAGGAATATTAGTAGTGGAACAATTCTCCCGCAAGGGGAGAGTGATGTTGGCTAGGTGTGAGCACCCCTCCCGCGAGGGGGGAGAGTGACGCGCACTGACGGTGTGCAGGGTATTCGTGTCGGTTTCGGATATACTACGACTCTCACAGAACAATGACTAAATACCGCACAGAAAAAGACAGCATGGGGGAGGTGAAGGTTCCTTCCGATATGCTCTACGGCGCACAGACTCAGCGTGCCGTAGACAACTTTCACATCAGCGGCGTGCCGATGCCGGAGCAATTCATTCACGCACTCGGCTTGATTAAACTCTGTGCCGCTGATGCGAACAAGCAACTCGGCTTGCTCGCGGATGATTTGGCACAGGCGATTATTGCCGCCGCCACTCAGGTCGCCGACGGTCAATACGATGCGCATTTCCCGATCGATGTGTTTCAAACCGGTTCGGGGACTAGTTCCAATATGAATGCCAACGAGGTGATCGCAAAGGTTGCGGCACAGGATTCTGGCCTTGAAATTCACCCTAATGACCACGTCAATATGAGCCAAAGCTCCAATGATGTCGTGCCGACTGCCATCCACATCAGCGCGTGTATGGCACTGGCGCACGATTTACTGCCAGCACTGGCGCACCTGATTGGCGTGATTGACGAGAAGGCCGCAACGCTGGATGACAAAGTCACGACCGGCAGGACGCATTTGATGGATGCGATGCCGGTGACGCTGGGGCAGGTGCTTGGGGGTTGGAAGAAACAATTGGAATACGGCGAGCAACGAATTCATAATGCACTGGAGCGGCTGCGTGAGTTGGCGCAGGGAGGCACGGCGGTCGGCAGCGGGATTAATTGCCCCCCGGAATTCCCGCAGTTGTTCTGTGCTGCATTGGCGCAAAAAACGCAGGTTGAATTTGTCACTAAACCGGATAAGTTTGAGGCTTTGAGTGCGCAGGATGCGGCGGTGGAATGTAGCGGTCAGCTGAAGACGCTGGCAGTCGGTATTATGAAAATAGCGAATGATTTGCGCTGGATGAACTCAGGGCCGCTGGCGGGGATTGGCGAGATTGCATTGCCGGCGCTACAGCCCGGCAGCAGTATCATGCCGGGTAAGGTTAATCCGGTCATACCGGAAGCGACGGCGATGGCGGCGATGCAGGTCATCGGTAACGATACGGCAATTACGGTAGCGGGGCAGTCGGGTAATTTTCAGCTTAATGTGACGCTACCGCTCATTGCGCATAACTTGTTGCAAAGCATCAAGCTGCTGAAGAATAGTTGTATTGCGCTTGCCGACAAAGCGATTAAGGATTTTAGCGTTAACGATCAGGTGCTTGCCGATGCACTGCAACGCAACCCGATTTTAGTCACCGGGCTCAACCGCATCATCGGCTATGAGAAGGGTGCGGCCATCGCAAAACGTGCCTACAAAGAGCAGCGGCCAATCCTTGATGTTGTGCTTGAGGAAACCGACCTAAGTCGTGAAGAGGCCGAGAAGCTTTTGGACCCGCTTGCCTTGACGCAAAGTCAAAATAAGTAGATATTTTAGCCGAGTCGTCAGGCAAGGATGATTATCTAGGTAGCCCTCTGCAGGAATCGCAGAAGCCGAGCCGTCATCCGCCACATATTCCGTATAATCCCCGTAGCTAATATCCTCAATATCTTAAATATGTTGAATACGAAACTTGCTCGACTATTTATCCATCATTGCCTGAGCGACATTAAAAATCGCCACTATCGTGCTTTTCCGGATATCTGCACGCTCATACAAAGTTCACTACACAGACCTTATGCTCCGCGAGAACTGCTTCACAGTGCAATCAACCGCCGATTGATCTATATCAGAATCTACAAATCTGCAAGCACGACTATATACGATTGGATACAACCAAGCCAAATTCATCCTCTGGAAAATTATTTTCAGCAGATTGCCCGCATTTTACTCTTTCGTCGGAAATGGGGAAATACAGACAAAATCCTTGCCGCACATTTTCAAAAGTCAGAAACACCTTTTCTTTTCAGTTTTGTCAGAAATCCTTTTATTCGCCATGTTTCCTGCTATAAGGATAGGGTGCTTCGCTATCAAGAGAGCAAGCAACATAGCACGAATAAGTTACCGACAAAAAATAAATTACTCTTGTGCAATATTTATCCAATCTTGCCTCTTTTGTCCTCTTTTGAAGTCTTCACATTGGCAGTTGCCTCTACACCTGACTACTATGCGAACGAACATATCAAATCACAATATGCTACTTTGTATGAAAACGGCAATCTCTTACCTGACTATGTCGGCAAAGTAGAAAACTTTAATCATGATGCGCGTTACCTCTGCGAGCAATTTAACCTACCCTCTCCCAAAAAATTAAACGCTTCGTTGCCATACGACTATCGTGCGTTCTACACACTGGAAACGGTTGAACTGGTTGCGAAACGCTATGCTTCGGATATTCAGGCATTTGGTTACGAGGGAGAACTGAAAGCATTGCGGCAATATATTGCGAAAGGATATTCTAAAGATAAATAAAACATGGAGCCCTACAGGGGAGTGGCGTATTGTGCAAGCTATGTCCCCCCTCTCCGGTTCGCTGCGCTCGCCGACTCTCCCGCGAGGGGAGAGTGCTGGTTAGCTTGGTGCAGGGAATTAAGCGGCGAGTTGCTGGATGACGTATTGCAAGATGCCACCGTGTTGCAGGTACTCTAACTCACGCGGTGTGTCTATTCGCACCAGTGCGGTGAAGCTACGGGTATTGCCACTGTCATCGGTGGCGTGCACTTCAACCGTGCTGCCCGGTGCGGTGACATCTCCTATCGTGAAGGTTTCCTCTCCGCTCAGCTTAAGTGAGTCAACGCTGTCGCCCGAATTAAACTGCAACGGCAGGATGCCCATGCCAATCAGGTTAGAACGGTGAATCCGTTCGAAGCTCTCGGCGATGACGGCGCGCACACCTTGGAGCATCGGGCCTTTTGCCGCCCAGTCGCGCGATGAACCACTGCCGTACTCTTTGCCGGCGAGAATGATGACCGGTGTGGACTCTTCCGCATAGCGCATGGCCGCATCGTAGATTGCCATTTGCTCGCCGGATGGCAAGTGGCGGGTGTAACCGCCTTCAACCCCGGGCACGAGGCGGTTGCGTAAGCGGATGTTGGCAAAGGTTCCGCGCATCATGACTTCGTGGTTGCCGCGACGCGAGCCGTAGGAATTGAAGTCCACAACCTCAACACCGTGTTCTTGCAGGTAGCGTCCGGCAGGGCTGTCCGGTGCAATAGATCCGGCGGGCGATATGTGATCGGTCGTTACCGAATCACCCAGCACGGCGAGCGCTCTGGCATTTTCAATACCTTCGGGCTTTGCTTCCTGCATATTTTTGAAGTAGGGCGGGTGTGCGATGTATGTCGATTCGGGCCACGGGTATAACTCGCCCGTATCCGCTTTGAGCTTGCGCCAATCATCGGTGCCGGCATAAATCTCATCGTAGGTCTTACGGAATTGGGTCTTATCCAATGCGCTGTGCAACAAAGAATCGACTTCGGCATTGCTCGGCCATATGTCTTTGAGATATACCGGCTTGCCGTCGGCATCCTCGCCAATGGCGTCGTTATACAAGTCAATGTCAACCGTCCCGGCAAGGGCGTAGGCGACGACCAGCGGTGGCGAAGCGAGGTAGTTCATTTTAACTTCCGCATGCACACGACCTTCAAAGTTGCGGTTACCGGATAGCACCGAGGTTGCGGTCAAGTCGGCGGCAGAGATTGCAGCGGATACTTCTTTGGGCAAAGGGCCTGAGTTGCCGATGCAGGTCGTGCAACCATAGCCGACGACATGAAAGCCCAGTGTGTTGAGAGAATCCAGCAGATTGCTTTTCTCCAGATATTCGGTGACAACGCGGGAGCCGGGTGCCAGCGAGGTTTTGACCCACGGCTTGACTTTGAGACCGCGCGCCGCGGCTTTTTGTGCGACCAACCCGGCGGCCAACATGACCGACGGGTTGGATGTATTCGTGCACGATGTGATTGCGGCAATGGCGATGAAGCCATCGTTCAAAGTGTGTTGCTCGTTGTTCAGGGAGACGCTCGCCTGTTTGCTTGCCTGTCCGTCGTTGATTGCGGCGAGATCTTTGGCAAAGCTTTCTTTGACTTGCTCCAGCGGGATGCGATCCTGAGGCCGCTTAGGTCCGGCCAGACAGGGTTTGACTGTGCCAAGATCAAGTGACAGCGTCTCATCGTAGTCGGCTTGCACATTGTCATCGCGCCAGAGGTTGGTCGCTTTGGCATATTGCTCGACGAGGGCAATCTGTTGTTCGTCCCGTCCGCTCAAGCGCAGGTAGTTGATGGTTTCATCATCAATCGGGAAGATGCCGCAGCTAGCACCGTATTCCGGAGCCATATTAGCGATTGTCGCACGGTCACCAAGCGTCAGGTGCTCCAAGCCCGGGCCATAGAATTCAACGAATTTGCCGACGACGCCGTGCTTGCGCAGTTGCTCCACAATCGTCAGTACCAGGTCGGTCGCAGTTGTACCTTCGGGCAAATTGCCATCCAGTTTGAATCCGACTACCGAAGGTATCAACATGGAGATCGGTTGTCCCAGCAGCGAGGCTTCCGCCTCAATGCCGCCGACACCCCAGCCGAGTATGCCCGCGCCGTTAATCATTGTCGTATGAGAATCGGTGCCGACCAGTGTGTCGGGGAAGGCCACCTGTCCGTCCTGCGTCTTTTGCGTGAAGACGACACGCCCCAGATACTCCAGGTTGACCTGGTGGACGATGCCCGATCCCGGAGGGATGACTTGAAAGTTAGAGAAGGTCTCCTGACCCCATTTGAGGAAATGATAGCGCTCCCGATTGCGCGAAAATTCTATCTTGGTATTCAAGTCCAGCGAGTCGGCGTTGCCGAATTTATCCACCTGAACCGAGTGGTCTATGACCAGTTCGGCGGGTTGCAGAGGGTTTACCTTCATCGGGTCTTTACCCAGTTGTGCCATCGCATCACGCATTGCCGCAAGGTCTGCGACCACCGGTACGCCGGTGAAATCCTGCAATAGGACTCGCGCCGGGCGGTAGGCGATCTCGCGCTTCTCGCCGCCTTTGCGCTTCAGCAAGGCTTCAATGTCGCTGCGGCTTACGGTTACGTCGTCTTCGTAACGCAGTAAATTCTCCAGCAGGATTTTCAATGAGTAGGGCAGGCTGTGAGATGCCTCAATCGCACTGCCGTCGTAGATGGAATATGTCTGTCCATTGACTTCAAATGGTTTTTTGGTGTTAAAGCTATTTAGCATGGTATTGTACCTATCTAGTTATAATTTCATTATTTATTACGAGTTTTTAGAGCCTGACTCCTCAGGCGGAAGCGGTAATTATACCACCACCCAAGCATTCTCGGTCACGATAGAAGACAACTGCCTGCCCGGGAGTGATCGACCGTTGCGGGCGGTCAAAATAAACCTGCGCCCGCTGGGCGCCGGAAAATTCTATGGAACATTGCTGATCGGCCTGCCGGTAGCGGATTTTACAACTCAGTTTTTCGCCATCGGCGGGCGTGTCGGCAATCCAATGCAAACTGTTTGCCCGCAGGCTTTCGCCGAACAGGAGAGGGTGGTCGTTGCTCTGTACCACCGTGACCGTATTGGCGCGGACATCTTTGCGCGCGACATACCACGGCAATTCGCCGCGCTCGCTCAAGCCGCCGATGCCGAGTCCCTGACGCTGGCCTATCGTGTAATACCAGCAGCCGTCGTGTTGGCCGATGACAGCGCCGTGCTCATCAAGGATATCGCCTTTCTCGGGGGGCAGGTAGCGGGCGAGAAAATCGCGGAAGCGATGGCTGCCGATAAAGCAGATACCGGTGCTGTCTTTTCGCGCATGGCAGTCAAAACCCGCTTGACGCGCTATGTCCCGCGCTTGGGATTTCTCCATATCCGCCAACGGGAACAGCGAGTGACGCAAGCCTTCTTGTCCGATCAGGTGCAGGAAGTATGACTGGTCCTTGTTGGCATCGCGCCCGCGCAACAGGCGCCAACAGGCGCCCCTTCTTTCCGCGCCGACGTAATGTCCGGTCGCTATCTTTTCCGCGCCGAGACTCTTGGCGCGCTCCAGAAACGTTTTGAACTTTATCTCGCGGTTGCAATACACGTCCGGGTTCGGAGTTTGCCCGCGGCGATACCCTTCGAGAAAATGCTCAAACACATCCTCCCAATAGCGGTCGGAGAAGTTCGCGGTATGCAAAGTTATGCCGAGCGTATCGGCGACCTGACGGGCGGACTCCAGATCCTCGCGGGCGTTGCAACCGTCGCTGTCATCCTCTTCCCAGTTTTTCATGAACAGCCCGGCAACCTCGTGGCCTTGCCGCTGCAACAGCAGGGCGGCGGTCGCCGAATCTACGCCGCCAGAGAGGCCGATGATCACTCTGTGCCTCATGTCAATGCGCTCCCGCCAAGGGTCGGTTTTTGTTGTCAAAAGTATTCATTTGTCTAAGCCGCCTGCGGGCAAAGTTTGTCAATAATTATCAAATCGGGGCAAATGTGGTAAATATAATATGGCAAATATAATACCGTATCCGGATCATTACAAATGGATTCAATGAATGCAACAAATGAAAACTCCGATTGTCAGGAAAGTGTTCGCACTGCCAACGCAACAGCGACCAAAACCAAAGTGCGACATCCGTCCCAATACGAGGTGTTGTTCGTCAACGACGATTATACGCCGATGGATTTTGTGGTTGACATATTGAAGCGCCAATTCCAATTTGACCACCAACGCGCAGTGCGGTTGATGATGGACATACACCGCGAAGGCATCGGGGTCGCCGGCGTCTTTCCGCGCGAGATTGCCGAGACGAAAGTCGTCGAGGCCAACCGCTACGCGCGCGCTTGCGAGCATCCTCTGTTGTGCGCGATGAGAAAAGCCTGATGAGAAGCCTGATGAGATGTTAGCCAAAGACCTTGAACAAACCCTAGGGCGGGTATTTGACAGAGCCCGGCAGGAATACCACGAATACATCACCACCGAGCATCTGTTGCTGGGCTTGATAGAAAACACCCATGTCTCGCAAGTGCTCGATGCCTGCGGCGCCGATACCGCCGCGCTGAGCGATGAGTTGAAAACATATATCAATGATACGACACCGAAGACGCGCACGGACGGCAAGCCCGATGTGCAGCCGACGGTGGGCTTTCAGCGCGTTTTGCAACGCGCGATATTTCATGTGCAGTCGCTTCCCGGCGTGAGCGACGAAGAAGTAAAGAGCGAGGATGTGCTGGTGGCGATATTCAACGAGCGCGATTCGCAATCGGTGCGACTGTTGGCGGCGCACGATGTCGAGCGTCTGGATGTCGTCAGTTATCTGTCACACGGTCTGGCCAAAGAAGAAGGCGCGAAGAAGAGCGCGGACAGCGACGAAAAGAGCGAAGAGGAAGAGCGACCGCTCGAACAGTTTTGCGAAAACTTAAACGACAAGGCGCGCAACGGCAATACCGACCCCTTGGTCGGTCGCCAGACCGAGGCGGACAGGACGATACAGGTGCTGTGCCGCCGCCGCAAAAATAATCCGCTGTATGTCGGCGAGGCCGGCGTCGGCAAAACCGCTCTGGCCGAAGGCTTGGCACAGAAAATCATCGACGGGGAGGCGCCCGATGCGCTCAAGGACACGGTAATCTATGCTCTGGACCTCGGCGCTCTGGTCGCCGGAACCAAGTATCGAGGCGACTTTGAAAAGCGTTTGAAGGGGGTTATAAAAGACATACGGGCGCACGGCCATGTCATCCTCTTCATCGATGAGATTCATACGCTGGTCGGCGCGGGGTCGGCCGCCGGCAATGCGCTGGATGCGGCCAATCTGCTTAAGCCGATGTTGCAGTCCGGTCAGTTGCGCTGCATCGGCGCGACAACGTATCACGAATACCGCAGTTTGTTTGAGAAAGACCACGCGCTGCAGAGACGTTTTCAGAAGATAGATATCAAGGAACCGTCCGCCGACGAAAGTTACCGGATATTGCTGGGCCTCAAACAGCGGTTTGAGAAACATCACAATGTGCGTTATTCAAAACAGAGTTTGCGCATGGCGGTTGATTTGTCGGTGCGCTATCTGAACGACCGCCGCTTGCCGGATAAAGCGATCGATGTGATGGACGAAGCGGGGGCGTATATGCGCATCCGCTTTCCGGCCAAGCAAAGCAAGACGATACGCAGCACCGACATAGAGCGCACGGTGTCGCAGATGGCTCAGGTTCCTCTGCACCGTCTCAGCGAGGAGGTCGGCAAAAACCTGCTGACATTGCCGCGCAATATCAAGCGGGTTGTCTTCGGTCAGGACGAGGCGGTCGATACGGTGACTGATGTCATCAAGATGTCGCGACTCGGCTTGCGCGAACAGGAGCGATTGATCGGCGCGTTTTTATTGGTCGGGCCGACCGGGACGGGCAAGACCGAGTTGGTCAGGCAACTGGGCTTTCACATGGGCGTGAAGCTGGCGCAATACGATATGTCCGAATACATGGAACGCCATGCGGTGTCGCGGCTGATCGGCGCGCCTCCCGGCTATGCCGGCTTTGATCAGGGCGGACTGCTGACGAATGCCGTGGCGGAATCTCCGCACTGCATCGTCCTGCTGGACGAGATAGAAAAAGCCCACCCCGATATCCTCAACATTTTGTTGCAGATAATGGACCACGGCACACTGACCGATACCAACGGGCGGGCGGTGGATTTCCGCAATGTGTTGCTGATGATGACGAGCAATGCCGGCGCGGAAGAGATGAGCCGCAGCGGGATAGGTTTTTCCAAGCAGGATAACAGCGGCGATTGGCAAGGAGTCATCAAGCGCATTTTCACGCCCGAGTTTCGCAATCGCTTGGATGCCGTCGTCGGCTTTCGGCGGCTGGATAAAGAAGCGACTCTGCAAGTGGTGGACAAGTTTCTGTTGCAGTTTCAGGCGCAGTTGGAAAGCAAGAAGATGGAAGCGCATTTTTGCGACACGGTGCGGGAGTGGCTGGTCAAGCACGGCTTTGACGAAGAGTTGGGAGCGCGTCCGATGCGGCGGCTGATTGAAGCGGAGATGAAAAAGCCGGTGCTGGATAAGATTCTCTCGTTGCCGAATCGCAACAAAGGGGTGCAAATTCGGTATCGTATTGAGAACGACAAGATTGAAGCGGAAGTCTCCGTAAGCAACAAGACGCCGATGAAATCCTCCAAGCGCGTTGTCAACTGAGACGATAGGATTGATTAAAGGGGCACAGGTTCGCTACCGTACTGAGAATGACAAGATTGAAGCGGAAGCCGCCGCAGACAGCAAGACGCCGATGAAATCCTCCAAGCGTGTTGTCAACTGAGACGGTGGGTGAGACGATAGGATTGACTGCGATTTGCTTTCCGGGCTTCTATGCTTGACTCCGCCCGCCAACGATGACAGCCGGTTACTAAGGCGATGTTCCATCGCTATTTTCACATAGGGCAATAACTAGTGGGAGCGGTTAGAGACGCCGCTATGCTACGACACTCAGCAAGGGGAATGTTGCTTGCGCTAAGCAAGGAGAAATGTCGCTCGCACTATCGCAACGGGCCTTCCAGAAAGATGCGCAAGCGCATCCGTAATCCCGTGAAAACGCATTGACCGCCGACGAGGGGGGAGAGTCCGCCGTGCGGGGCTGAGGAGCGAGTCGCGCCTTGTCGGATATGTGACGGTTTCGCGCATCTGCATTCAATCGCGCCAATGGTGTTGATGGTTGCCGGAATCAAACCGCGCGTCCCGTCCGGGTCGCAGTTGTAAACGTATCGCGAATCGCTTCCGTCCTCCGGTCTTTGCGGAAACTCCAAGTTGGGGCCAAAAGCGTCGTAGCAATTGCCGCCGGAAGAGTATGTGCACTGACTGCCCGTGCTACCGCTGGCAAGGTCCCAATGCCCCACCAGACACCGGCTGAGAGAGATAACGGATTGCCAACCTCTCTCCTCGCATTTTTCTTTCGGCATCACGCATCTGCGATCCAACGTCACTTTTCCCGTCGGACAAGTTTTCACGCATTCGTTTCCGTCACGGAATTCGTCCGTTGCGCAGGATTGTGCTTGGGCCTGAGCGGATACGATGAAAAAGGCGAGCAGAAAGAGCGACCGGAGGCCGCACCTGCTTAACTTAATGTGGAGGGGGGGGGGGGGGGGGCAAACGGATGCTAACGTGCTTGCACGGAATTGTGCGGCGTTAAAAAGCGCGGTGCGGGTTTTCAACCTTCCGCAGAAGATTTGAATCGTGCGTCCGCGAATGAAAGAGTTCGGAGTCATATTGCAAATCATATCACAAACCTCTATAAAAAATTCACAAACAACTGAGTGTTGTTTGTGCTCTTATTACCGTGCCTCATTAAATGCCGTTTGCGTACACAGAAGTCCACACTATATACGATTTGCACCCGCCTTGCAACTGGCGCATTTATCTTTGTAACGCCTACATTATATAGACTATTCCTAAGCCTTGTGCTTGCACTGGTCACACGCTCCCCTCGCAGGAGAAGCGCAGAGTCCGCTATAACTCCGAGCTTTTTTGAAAGTTGCAGAATTCGATCCACAGGCGATGGATGATGCAGTGAAGAGAAAGCTTCGTACTTGCGCCGACCACACGCTCCCCTCGCAGGAGAAGCGCAGAGTCCGCTATAACTCCGAGTTTTTTTGACAGTCGCAGAATTCGAGCTACAGGTGGCGGACGATGCAAAGAGTGTTACTTGCACCATGCAAGGGGTGAGTGTTACTCGCACTAGGCAACGGAGAGTGTCGCTTGCGCCAGGCAAGGGGAGCGTGTCACTCGCACTCGGCAAGGGGTGAGTGTTGCTTGCGCTAAGCAAGGAGAAATGTCGCTTGCACTACCGCAACGGGCCTTCAAGAAAGAGACGCAGGCGCAAGCGTATATTGGCTCTGACCACCGGCGCAACGGAAGTCCAACAACGCATCTCGCTACCGCCGTCATCATCATCAAAGGCGGCGCAGACACGGAGGAGTTTGCCCGCCTGCCCCTGCATGGGAGCGAAGGTCGCAGAGGCAGCGCCGGGGATATTCGTGATATCGTCGGGCAACTGCGGTGCGCGGGCGAAAAGGCACTCAACAAACTGCCGATAAGTTGAGTCGGTGTTTCCGATGCACACCAAATTCTCGTCAATTTCATTAAACATGTGAGTGGCGAGAGACCGCGAAGGTCCGCTTGTTTGGAGACCGTCAAAAATTTGCTGAACGGCATCCAGCATGTCGCCATAGTTTTCGTCGCGGACGAGATAGGACACAAACGCGGTCAGCACGGCATCTCCGATGTCCATAAGGCCCTGATGCGTCTGTGCGTCCCTTGCGGCGACTATCCCGTCGTATATTTCCTTCGCCGTTCCCGTGAGGGTGGCGGTGGAGACGGTCGCAGTTTCAACTTCCTGCCACTGCCAGACGGGGGCGAAGGCAGTGATGTCATTGGCATCGTCTATCGTGCCGATGGATGCGGTCAGTGTGCTGCCCACATTGGGCCCGTCCATGGTCAGGTCAGCGCCGTCCGCCGCCGTCACCGCCGGTTCGCCGCTGGCTACAGCGTTGACCTTCGCAACGGAAGTCCAGCAACGCGTCTCGCTGTTGCCGGCATCATCATCAAAGGCGACGCAGACACGAAGGAATTTGCCCGCCTGCGCCTGCATGGGAGCGAAGGCCTCAGCGGTAGCGCCAGGGATATTCGTGACATCAGGCATCTGCGGAATTTGAGAGAACAAGCAATGCGTGTATGTCTTTCTGAAAATGTTGCCGCTGCCGACGCACGGCGAGCGGTTAACCCCGCTGGCCTGCTCCACCACTTCAAAAAGGGCTCCGCCGCTGGCGAAAACTTGTCCGGAAGCGTCATTGGCAAGCGCTCCAAGCGAATGGGTCTCGTAATAGTCGTCGTCGCGCAGAAGGTAAGACACAAACGCGTCTCGATACGCCATTGCCGCCGTCGCCAATATCGTGTTGGGCGAGGAAAACCACGCCGTGAACCCGTCATAAACCTCCTTCGCCGTTCCCGTGGTCGCAACTTCAACCTCCTGCCACTGCCAGACGATGGCGCCATCGGCATCGGCTATCGTGCCCGTAGTTGCGGTCAGCACACTGTTCACATTGGGCCCGTTCGTGGTCAGGTCGGTGCCGTCCGCCGCCGTGACCGCCGGTTCGCCAGCAACGGCAGTGTTGGTCTGCGCCTGCGCTTGACCGCAGACGATGATTAGGGCGAGCAGAAAGAGCGACCGGAGGCCGCACCTGCTTAACTTAATGTGGCAAAGGGGGGGGGGGGGGGGGGGGGGGTAAACGGATGCTAACGTGCTTGCACGGAATTGTGCGGCGTTAAAAAGCGCGGTGCGGGTTTTCAACCTTCCGCAGAAGATTTGAATCGCGCGTCCGCGAACGAAAGAGTTCAGAGTCATATCACAAACCTCTATAAAAAATTCACAAATAACTAAGCGTTATTTGCGTACATATCTTCCTATATCCCGCGAGCAACTAAGTGTTGTTTGCGTGCACAGAAGCCCACACTATACACGATTTGCACCCGCCTTGCAACTGGCTGTATGATGCCAGTACATATTGGAAACTTTGGGCAAATATTGTGTAATTTGTGCCATAGGTGTTTGGAGCCTCAATCCATAATGTGGTCGTTGGGTATTAAACCATAGCAGGTAGTCTATCATACGCTCATTGAATTCCCGAATATCGGTCAGCAACAAGCCCTCTTCAAACTCCACAAACTCTTCCTGGAGCGTGCGGTTAAAGCGTTCATTGAATGCGTTCATCTTCGGACATTTGGGATACGTGTAGCAGTGCCGGATACCTTGCTCTTGCAGGCAGCGATCAAACGCGCCGCAGAACTCGGAGCCGTTGTCGGTGAGCACTTGCTCTATCTTGGCGGGGAACACTTCCATCATCAGCTTCATAAAGAACTCGGCGGCGATGCTGTTGCCACGAGGGACGCCGATAGCAAAGCCAAACCGGCTATGCAAATCTACGGCCGTGAACAGATAGCGACGCTGACCTTGAATAAACCGTTGCACGGTATCCATAGCGATGCAATGCCCGATACGCTTTGCATTGAAACCCTTTTCAAGACGCTCCTTGCGCTTGCTTTGCGGTGTGCGTTGCCGACGCGGTTTTGCGGGCACCCAGCGCATCTTATCGGCTTCGCCGGCAATCAGTCGCGCGATGGTGCGCGGCTTGGGACAACGCAAGCCGCGCTCGTCACACCACGGTTGAATCAGCAGGTATATCTTGGGTGCGCCGTAGGGATAGTTTTCGCGGTGTCGCCGAATCTCGGCGATAATCTCCTCAGGCCAGTTGCGCCGGCGTGGCTGGCGCGGGCAAGTGCTCTGATTGATTAAGCCGTTAATGCCATAAAGCCGATATTGTCTCCGCCACTCATAGAGTGATGATTTGCTGATGTGGTAAGCGTCCATGCTGGCTTTTATGTTGTGGTTCTCCCATAATATAAGGGCTTCAAGTTTCTGTTTTGCTTTATAGCTCATAGTTGCCTCGTCTATTGAAAAAGCAGCTATTTTATAGAAACCTTTGATGCCGTGGCCGATGTGTTGATATTGCATGTCGGCTACGTTTGTTGTTGAAGCCAAGAATCCAGAATGTTTCTGGCATTATGCACCAGCGCATTTGCCTGTGGCAATGCCTGCATTATATAGACTATTCCTAAGCGTTGTACTTGCGCCGGTCACACGCTCCTCAGCGGGGGAGGCGCAGAGTCCGCTATGACTCCGAACTTTTTTGAAAGTTGCAGAGCCCGAGCCACAGGCGATAGACGATGCAGTGAAGAGAAAGCTTCGTGCTTGCGCCGGTCACACGCTCCTCAGCGGGGGAGGCGCAGAGTCCGCTATGACTCCGAACTTTTTTGAAAGTTGCAGAGCCCGAGCCACAGGCGATAGACGATGCAGTGAAGAGAAAGCTTCGTGCTTGCGCCGGCCACACTCTCCTCGAGAGAGAGTCGCAAAGTCCGAGCCACAGGCGATGGACGATGCGGTGAAGAGAAAGCTTCGTGCTTGCGCCAACTACACTTCCTCTCTGGTGCGCTTGCGGAGATAGTGCGAGGAACGTACCGGAGTAACTACCGCCAGTCAGCCCCCAAGGAAGCATGTGTGCAAGTCCCGCGAAGGAATTGCTTCCCGCTACCGCAACGGAGAATGTTACTTGCACCATGCAAGGAGTGAGTGTTACTCGCACTACCGCAAAGGAAGGTGTCACTTGCACTACCGCAACGGGCCTTCCAGGAAGATGCGCAACCGCAAGCGCAAACTGCCGGGCACAACACGGGCGGCGACGGAGCAGAGCGTCTCGCTGACCGGCATCGGATGGCTGTCCATGAAACTTGCGCAGACTCTTATGTATTGTCCCACCTGCTCCTGGCCTGGGGTGAATATGGTGGTGGTGGCATCGGTGATGGCGGAGTAGTCGTTATCCGCCGGGGTGCCGGAGTCCGGGGCAACGGCCTGTTGCCATTGCCACATCAGGGTGCTGCCATCTATGCCGTTAGGTTCGGTTATGCCTCCTACGCCAGTAGACAGCCGGGTGCCCTCGGCGTAGGTCGGGTTCTCTGCAGTGGTGACCGGGATTATGCCAGGTCTGCCAGAGGCGGCGACCTGAGCCGCCACCACCAGACGAATGCTGGCTATGGCGTTGTTGGTGCTGGTTTTGTTGTCGGTGCCATCGCTGCCATCGTCCACCACATTGAAGTTGAAAGAGGTGTAAGCGTCGCCAAGGTCGTCGGGGTCGTTGGGCTCCTGGCCTGATTCCGGGTAATAGGTCAGTTCCCTGGCGGTCAGTTGGGCCACAGTTATTTCCATTGTGGGAACATCGGCGTTGGTCAGGACTGTGCCATCCAGAGCCATAGTGCCGCGGAATGGCAATGTTTGTACGATGACGGCAGCCAGCATATCGTCATCGGCATCGGTGAGCGGGAAGTCGGTTGCCTTGAATATGTATGGGTTGGCGGCATTGGCGTTGACATTTACCGTGAGCGCTCTTGTGGTGAATAAATTGCTTGCCGTCGGCTTGTCATTGATGTTGGCCACGGCGGTGGCTATCTGCAGGCATCGCATCTCCGAGTTGGGGGTGGTGGCCATATCCATGAACGATGCGCAGACCTGCAGAAACTTGCCCACCTCATCATCGCCCGGAATGAAAGCGGCATTGGTCGCGCCGGCTATGGCGGTGTAGGTGCCGCCGTTGGCGGTGGCCGCGCTCCATTGCCAACTGAATGTGCCCAAGCCATCGGTGTCGGCTATGGCGGTGGAACCGTTGCCGCCGTTGGCAGTGATGGCGGAGTCCTCAGTGGGGGTGTTGCCGCTGGCGTAGGTGACGGCGGGTGTGCCGGTGGCCGGGCTGTTGCTCTGCGCTTGCGCCTGAGCGGATAAAATGAAAAATGTGAGCAGAAAAAGTGACCGGAAGCCGCACCCGCTTAACTTAATGCGGAGGGGGGGGGGGGGGGGGGGGGTAAACGGATGCTAACGTGCTTGCACGGAATTGTGCGACGTTAAAAAGCGCGGTGCGGGTTTTTAACCTCCCGCAGAAAATTTGAATCGCGCGTCCGCGAATGAAAGAGTTCGGAGCCATATCACAAATCATATCACAAACCTCTATAAAAAATTCACAAATAACTAAGCGTTATTTGCGTACATATCTTCCTATATCCCGCGAGCAACTAAGTGTTGTTTGCGTACACAGAAGCCCACACTATACACGATTTGCACCCGCCTTGCAACCAGCGCATTTGCCTGTGGCAATGCCTGCATTATATAGACTATTCCTAAGCGTTGTACTTGCGCCGGTCACACGCTCCTCAGCGGGGGAGGCGCAGAGCCCGCTATGACTCCGAACTTTTTTGAGAGTCCGAGCCACAGGCGGTGGACGATGCAAAGAATGTTACTTGCACTAAGCAACGGAGAATGTTGCTTGCGCTCAGCAAGGGGTGAGTGTTGCTTGCACTACCGCAAGGGGCGAGTGTTACTTGCACCAGACAAGGGTGAGTGTTACTTGCGCTACCGCAACGCCCCTTCAAGAAAGATGCGCAACCGCAACAGCAAGCGCAAGGGGCGCACACGAGCGGCGACAGAGCAGAGCGGGGTCGCGCGCGCCCGGCGCATCTGATTGGTCGCGCCGTTTTGATTTGCCCGCCGGAGACATCCGAACCGCTTATCGGGCGCGCCGGTCACGCCGCTCGTGTCAGTGCGCTGATATTTTTAAGTATGCAAGCCCCTTATTTTTTGCGGTAAGTGATGCGCCCGCGTGTGAGGTCGTAGGGGCTCATTTCTACTGTTACGCGGTCGCCCGTTAATATTCGTATATAATGCTTACGCATTTTTCCCGATATGTGCGCAATGATTTTGTGATCGTTTTTATCGAGCTTAACCCGAAACATTGCGTTGGGCAGGACTTCAAAAACAGTCCCTTCCATTTCAAAGTGTTCTTCTTTTGCCATATATAATTTGCTGAAATAAAAACACATATTATCGGATATTTGAACAATAACTCAAGGCTTGATTCCATGAAAACGAAAACCGCTTTTATCTTCCCCGGACAGGGTTCGCAATCCGCAGGCATGATGGATGCCTACGCAAACGACTGCGGCGAAGTGCGCGATACCTTTGCGCGCGCCTCCGATGTGTTGGGCAAAGACCTCTATGCGTTGGCCGCGGAAGGCCCCAAGGACGCGTTGGATGCGACGGTGAATACGCAGCCGATTATGCTCAGCGCGTGCTTCTCGCTGTGGTCCATTTGGCAACGGCGGGGGGGAGGGATGCCGGATATGATGGCCGGACACAGCTTCGGCGAGTATGCGGCGCTGGTCTGTGCCGGCGCGATTGCGTTTGAAGACGGTATCAGGATTGCGGCAAAGCGCGGTGAGTTGATGCAAGATGCGGTGCCCGGAATCTCTGCGGCGATGGCGGCGGTGATGGGGGTTGATGCGCAGAGCCTCGGCGCGCATTGTCGGCGGGCGCAAGACGATAGCGGGTTAGTTGTTGAGATGGTCAACTTCAATGCGCCGACGCAGATCGTTGTCGCCGGACATCGCCAAGCGATCGATGCGCTCTCGGCAAACATCAAGACCGCCGCCGCATCCAAAGCTGTCAAAGTGATCGTGTTGCCGGTCAGTGTGCCCGCGCATTCCTCTTTGATGAAGCCGGCCGCGGAACAACTGGCGGCGTTTCTTGAAAATATTGAGGTCAAAACTCCGGCGATTCCGGTGGTGCAGAACGTGGAAGCAAAGGCGTATTCGGCGCCCGAAGATATCAAGCAAGCCCTGAACAAACAAGTGTATAACCCTGTTTTATGGGCGGAAACCGTCGCGCATTTTACCCAAGCGGGCGCGCAACGCCTGGTTGAGATGGGGCCGGGACAGGTGCTGACGGGCATCGCCCGACGGATTGATCGCAACCTGGTGTGTATGCCAACCGACACTCCGGACAAGTTGGAAGCATTGCTTTCGGGGAGCGATGGTTTATGATAAAAACCCTCATGACTCTAGCAGCCGATCATTACGCACCAATCCGATGAACGAACAGCAACGAACAGCTCTTGTTACAGGCGCCTCGCGAGGCATCGGACAAGCGTGCGCATTGGCGCTCGGCGGCATCGGCACGCGCGTAGTCGGCACCGCAACCGCTGCCCAAGGGGCGGCGGGCATATCCGCATTACTTGAGCAACACGAAATTGCCGGCTTCGGTTTGGAGATGCGCATCGATTCCGCCGACTCAGTTGCCGCCGCTATCAAACTGTTGCAGGAGCGGGACTGTGCTCCGGATATTCTGGTCAATAATGCCGGTATCACCAGAGACAATCTGCTGATACGAATGGGCGATAGCGAGTGGTCGGAAGTGATAGAGACAAACTTGAGCTCTCTCTATCGCCTGTGCAAATCCTGTGCAAAAAGCATGATCAAAAAACGTTGGGGGCGGATTATCAATATCAGTTCTGTCAGTGCGCAGATGGGGAATCCCGGACAATCCAACTATGCCGCCGCTAAGGCGGGGATGATAGGGTTCAGCAAAAGTCTTGCAAAAGAACTGGGATTGCGTAATATCACTGTTAATTGCGTTGCGCCGGGCTTTATTCGGACCGATATGACGGCAGCTTTGCCGCAAGAGCAATGCGAGGAAATAATCCGCCGCATCCCGCTGGGACGTTTTGGCAATTCGGGAGAGGTCGGTGATTTGGTTTGCTTTTTGGCTTCTGACAAAGCGGCTTATATCACCGGCGAAACGATTGCCGTCAACGGCGGCATGCATATGAACTAATGATAAAACAAACAGGAGAAAACAATGAGTGACAACATAGAAAGCAGGGTACATAAAATTGTGGCCGAGCAACTGGGAGTGGAAGAGAGCAAAGTGACGCCCGATGCATCTTTTGTAAACGATCTCAATGCGGACTCTCTTGACACGGTCGAGCTGGTGATGGCGCTGGAAGAAGAGTTTGAGTGCAATATCCCCGATGAAGAAGCCGAAAAATTGACGACCGTCGGCGAAGCAATCGAGTATATAAAATCTCATTTGTGACCCGCCGCAACACGAGGCTCTTGCACCGAACTCCTTGGAGGTAGCGCTTTGGAAGGAAGACGAGTCGTAGTGACCGGGCTGGGCATCGTCTGCCCGGTCGGCGCGTCGGTTGACACGGCGTGGAGCGCATTGACCGCCGGCCGCAGCGGGGTGCGCAAAGTCGAAGGCTTTGATGTCTCTGACTTTGCGGTCAGGATCGCCGCGACGGTGTCGGATGACTTCAACGCCGGCGATTGGATTTCTCCGAAAGAACAAAAGCGCACCGATGTGTTCATTCACTACGGCGTCGGCGCGGCCATTCAGGCATTCAAAGATTCGGGGCTTGAAGTCAATGACGAGAACGCGCACCGCATCGGGGTGGTAATCGGTTCCGGTATCGGCGGCTTGCCGTTCATCGAGGCGAACTATGCGGCGTGGAGCAAAGGCGGCCCTCGCAGGATATCGCCGTTTCTGATTCCGGGCAGCATTTCCAATATGGTCTCGGGCAATTTGTCTATCGCTTGCGGGTTTAAGGGGCCCAGTTTTGCCATTGTTTCGGCGTGCACGACCGGCACGCATAGCATCGGCGAGTCGGCGCGCAAGATCGCCGTCGGCGATGCCGATGTGATGCTGGCGGGCGGGGCCGAGATGGCGACATCGGTGTTGGGCCTCGGCGGTTTCGCTTCCGCCCGCGCCTTGTCTTCCGCGTATAACGACGAGCCACACCGCGCCAGTCGGCCGTGGGACAGCGATCGCGACGGCTTTGTGCTGGGCGAGGGCGCCGGGGTGTTGGCGCTGGAAGAGTACGAACACGCCAAACGGCGCGGCGCAAACATCTATTGCGAGTTAGCCGGTTATGGCGCGTCCAGCGATGCGGCGCATATCACACAACCCGCGCCCGGGGGAGAAGGGGCGGTGCGTTGCATGGAAAATGCTTTGCGTGATGCCGCGCTCGCTCCCGAGCAAGTCGGCTATATCAATGCCCACGGCACTTCTACTCCGCTGGGCGACAAGGCCGAAAGCGATGCGGTCAAAACCGTGTTTGGCGATTATGCAAAACGCTTGCCGGTCAGTTCGGTGAAGTCTATGATCGGGCATCTGCTCGGGGCTGCCGGCGGGGTGGAAGCGGTATGCTCGGTGTTAAGCCTGCGCGACGGAATCTTGCCGCCGACCATTAATCTGGAGACACCCGACCCGGAATGCGATCTGGATTATGTGCCGAACGAAGCGCGCGAGCATGACGTTGACTGCGCGCTGTCAAACTCGTTCGGTTTCGGCGGTACGAACGCCTCTCTGGTCTTCCGCGCATTGCGCTAAAGCCCGCGCCGATGCCCTCGGTTTTGATAGACGGTCGGGAATGCGACCTGATTGCGGTCTCCGACCGCGCGTTGGCATATGGCGACGGATTATTTGAGACCGTTGCGGCAGAAGACGGACGACTGCGCTTGTGGCGCTTGCATTGCAAGCGTCTGCAAAAGGGGTGCGAAGTTCTGGGCATACCCTTTGCCGACTACGATGCGCTCGCAAGCGAAGCGCGGCAGTTGGCGCAGGAGATTGGACACGGCAGTATCAAGATTATCATCTCAAGCGGCAGCGGCCCGCGCGGCTATCGGCGTCCCGACGCGGTCAAACCTGTTCGCATCGTCAGCGCCGAAGCTGCGGTCGCCGCCCATGAAACGTTTTATCGCGAAGGCATCGCGGCGACAGTTTGTCGTACGTTGATTTCGGAACAGAAAGCTTTGGCCGGAGTGAAGCACCTCAACCGGCTGGATCAGGTGTTAGCGCGGCAAGAGTGGGACGGCGAGTATCAGGAAGGGGTGATGCTTGACGCGAAAGGCTATGTGCGGGAAGGAACGATGAGCAACTTGTTTGTTCTCAAGGGCGCACGGTTGCTGACGCCGGCGCTTGAAAACTGCGGGGTGCGCGGTGTGATGCGCGAGTGGATTATCGGGCGCTGCGCCGAACTCGGTATTACGGTCCAATGTGGCGACATGACACTTGAGGAGGCGCTGCAAAGCGACGGACTCTTCTTTTGCAATGCGGTGATCAGGGCCTGGCCGGTCAAAACATTGGCGCATCGCCGCTACGATACCGGCGCTATCCGAACGCTTCTTGAGCGCTTGTCCTTCGGAGATTGCGCGCGATGAAAGTGAAATCGCTCATCGCTCTCATCGTCTTGGCCGCCGCCGGAGCAGCGGTCTATGACTACGTGCGCTATATCTATGTTCAGCCGCTCAGCCCGGGACGGGAAACTGTTCTGACACTTGCGCGCGGCGAATCTTTCGCCGCGGTCGCAACCAAGGTCGCATGGATTGTAGCGGGCGCGCCGGTGTTTTTCCCGCGCACATATATTCGTATCTATGGTCGCTTAGGCGGAGTCGAACGTCGCATCAAAGCGGGGGAGTATGCGGTCGGGAAAGAGATGACGATCAGCGCTCTGCTTGGGAAGATCGTCAGAGGCGAGAGTATCTACCGCAACATTACCGTTCCCGAAGGCGCGCGCTTTGCCGACTTGCTGCGGATTATCGGGCGCCACCCGGGAATTACATTGAACGATGATGCGCTCCGGCGTATCCGCTTGCAATTCCCCGATACGAAGCCGCCGGAAGGGTGGTTCTTTCCGGACACCTATCTTTTCCATGGCGGAAGCGACGGGTTTGAGATATTGAAGAAGAGTCATCTTGCTATGCGACGGATTCTGCAAAAGCATTGGCAGACACGCAATCCGACTATCCCGCTGAACTCGCCGTACGAGGCTTTGATACTCGCTTCAATAATCGAGAAAGAGGCAAAGCTAGCAGAAGAGAAAACGGAGATCGCCGCGGTATTCTTAAACCGCCTGAAGCAGAATATGCCTCTTGAAGCGGACCCGACGGTCATATACGGATTGGGAGAAAACTTTGACGGCAATCTGACGCGCGCAGACCTTAGAGCCGACACACCGTATAACACCTACACGCGCAGAGCGTTGCCGCCGACACCGATCGCGTTGCCGGGAGAACAGGCGATATATGCCGCAACGCACCCGACGACTAGTTCGGCGCTGTATTTTGTCGCTAAGGGCGATGGCAGTCACCATTTCTCACAAACCTATAAAGAGCATAAACAAATGGTGGATAAGTATCAGAGAAATCGGAAGAAATGAGGGGGTATTTAGTCACTTTTGAGGGTCTTGAAGCCGCCGGCAAGAGTACGCAGGTGGCTCGCTTGCAACGGATGCTTGAGGAGCGGGGAGCAGACGTTATCACCACCCGCGAGCCGGGCGGCACTCCGTTGGCGGAGAAGATTCGTGCGTTTTTGCTCAGCGAGACACAGCGCTCCGGCCTCTGCGAGTCGGCGCTGTTTTCTATCGCCCGCGCGAGCCATGTGCGTCGGCATATCCGGCCGGCTTTGCGAAGCGGGCGGTGGGTGATCTGCGATCGCTTCGTCGATACCACCAGAGCGTACCAAGGCGGAGGGCGCGCTATGCCGTCGTGGTGGATTGAGTTGCTGATCAGCGCAACGACCTTTTGTATCAAACCGGATGTGACGATCGTGTTGGACATTCCGCTCGAAGCGATTCACGCGCGCTTGCAACAGCGCGGCAGGATGAACCGCTTTGACAACGAGCGGGCGGAGTTCTTTAAGCGCGCGCGGCAGAGGTATCACGCGCTGGCGCAAGCGGAGCCCGACAGGATCCGCCTGATCGATGCTATGCTTCCGCTTGACGAAGCAGAGCGGCAGATTCAGTTGATCATAGAGCCGCTATTGGAAAGCAAACGATGAGTGACATTTATCCGTGGCAGCGGCGACAGTGGGAGACCTGGATTAATCTGGCGCACAGCGACCGCTTGCCTCATGCGTTGTTGCTGTATGGCAACTCCGGAATCGGGATTCGGGACTTTGTGATACACGCTGCGCACAGCATATTATGCGAGCACGCCGAGGCCGCGCAGAAACCGTGCGGCCGATGTCGCGCTTGTCGTCTTCTCGCAGCCGGAACACACCCCGACTATTGCCCGGCAGAAGCGCAGAAGAAAGAAATACAGATTGACCAAGTGTTGCGGTTGATAGCGTTTCTTCAGTTGGAGCGGCAGTACCGACAATACCGCCTTGTCGTCATTCCGGAGATCGACAAATTGAACTACTCGGCGGCTAACGCGTTATTGAAAATCCTTGAAGAGCCGCCGCCGTGGGCGTTGATTCTGGCCGGCACCGAGAACCTGTCGCGCCTGCCGGCGACGATACGCAGCCGTTTCCAAAAGATGCGCTTTCCGCTGCCCGGCGAGGAAGCCGAAGGGTGGCTCGCGGAGAAACTGGGGTGTGACCGGCAACAGGCGCGGCAGAAACTGCGGCGATATAACATGCAGGCGCTGGTCGCATTGGCGGAAAGCGCGAGCGGCAAAGAGGAAAAAGACAGTTATGAATCCTTTCACGCCGATTTTGTAGCCTACATCCAGGGCCGGGTTTCGCTGACCCGTATGGCCGAAGAATGGCAGGGTGTCGCTCCCGAGCGGATACAGAACTGGCTGCTGAGAGAGTTGCACAGCGCATTGAAACTGCAATTTCTGCCGGATGCCGACTCGGAGATACCCTTTGCGCACATCAAAGGCAAGCCTCTGGAGAATCTGTATCTGTTGCAGGTCGGGCGCTGTCATATGGCCCATGCAAACTTGAATTCTCGTTTGCTGTTGGAAAGCAGTTTGCTGGAGTGGGGCAGGGCGTTGGCGCGACCGAACTAGAATGCTTGCAAACATTCCAGCGCCTTGTCCGGATACGCATTCGGAGAATCTGTATCTGTTGCAGGTCGGGCGCTGTCATATGGCCCATGCAAATTTGAATTCCCGTTTGCTGTTGGAAAGCAGTTTGCCGGAGCGGGGAGGGCGTTGGCGCGACCGAACTAGAATGCTTGCAAGCGCTCCAGCGCCTTGTCCGGATACGCACTCGGAGAATCTGTATCTGTTGCAGGTCGGGCGCTGTCATATGGCCCATGCAAACTTGAATTCCCGGTTGCTGTTGGAAAGCAGTTTGCCGGAGCGGGGCAGGGCGTTGGCGCGACTGAACTAGAATGCTTGCAAGCATTCCAGCGCCTTGTCCGGATACGCATTCGGAGAATCTGTATCTGTTGCAGGTCGGGCGCTGTCATATGGCCCATGCAAATTTGAATTCCCGGTTGCTGTTGGAAAGCAGTTTGCCGGAGCGGGGCAGGGCGTTGGCGCGACCGAACTAGAATGCTTGCAAGCATTCCAGCGCCTTGTCCGGATACGCGCTCGGAGAATCTGTATCTGTTGCAGGTCGGGCGCTGTCATATGGCCCATGCAAATTTGAATTCCCGGTTGCTGTTGGAAAGCAGTTTGCCGGAGCGGGGCAGGGCGTTGGCGCGACCGAACTAGAATGCTTGCAAGCATTCCAGCGCCTTGTCCAGATACGCATTCGGAGTATAGAAGTGGGGGGAGAATCTGACACCGCCGCCGCGATGGGCACAGAGAATGTCTTGCTCCAGCAACTGCCGGAATAATTCCTTTGCTTCTTTGGCGCGCGGTTTTACCGTCAGGATTCCGGCTCTTTGTGTCGCATCCAAAGGCGTCAGAATCTGATATTTTTCCCGGTCGATGCGCTCCGACAGATAAGCGATTCGGGCCGAGATGCGCTCGCTGATAGCGGCAATTCCGACATCAAGCAATAGTTCAATACTCGTATGCAAACCGCTGATTCCTAAGCTATTCGGGCTGCCGCATTCAAAGCGTCGGGCGCTAGGACTCAGTTGCCAGTCGCAGAGCTTGGCGGAATGGAACAAGGTGTCGTAATCGTTGCGGTTGGCGACCGATGCCCAGCCGAGTTGGCGCGGTATCAATTGTTCAATCTGTTCTTTGCGACAATAAAAAACGCCGATGCCTTCCGGAGCCAGCAACCATTTGTGACCGTCAGCGGCGGCAAAATCTATTTGGCACGCTTGCACATCAAACGGCAACGCGCCGAGGCTCTGGATCGCATCCACACAAAACAGGGTGTTATTCTGCCGACAAGCGGCGCCGAGTTTTTCCAATGCGATTCTATGACCGTAGGCATATTGAACCGAGCTGACCGCCAGCAGGCGGGTGCCGGAATCCATCTGTTCCAACAACGCTTCTTCGGGCGCGCTTTTTCCGTAAAGGTCTGCGCAACGCGGCTCTACGCCGAACTGTCGGGCGGTCGCCTCCCAGACGATGCGGTTGGATGGGAATTCCTGTTGCCCGAACACGATATTGTCTCCGGGCTTCCAGTCTATGCCGTGGGCGACAAAGGATAATCCTTCGGAGGTGTTTTTTATCAATGCGATCTCATCGGCCGATTGCGCATGGAACAATTTTTGCGCCATCGCCCGCAACTCGTCGCAACGATGTTCCCATTCGCCAAAGTCTATTCTGTTGTCGGCGCTGTTCTGTTCGGCGAAGCGGCGGATGGCCGCTTGGGTCCGGCGCGGCCACGGCGCAAGACCCGCATGGTTTAAGTGGGTAATCCGATCGCTTGCAAAAGGGCCGAATTCATCTTTAACTAGGGTTATAATGTCGTCCATGCGTCTATTATGTCTTATGTCGTTATTACTGATAAGCGCGGGCTTTTCGGCACAAGCGTCTACCTATCGGTATGACCTCGATCATACCCTGATCGGGGCTTTGCAGAGCACGGCGGTGCGCGCGACCGATACCTTGATTGATATTGCCCGCGACTTTGAGTTGGGCTACGAGGAAATCGTGCAGGCCAATCCCGATTTGGACCCGTGGGTTCCGGGGGAGGGCAGCCGGGTCATTCTGCCAAGCCAATTTATTTTGCCCTATCCGGAGTTTCAGGGAGTCTTTATCAACCTGGCGGAGATGAGGTTGTATTACTATCTCCCCGTTGCGGAAGATGGCAAACGGGTCGTCTCAACTTATCCGATCAGCATCGGTCGCGAAGAATGGAAGACACCCGTTTCCAGCGCGAAGGTTGTCGATAAGTTAGTCAACCCGAGTTGGTATCCGCCGAAGAGCGTTCGTCGCGAGCACGCGCAGATGGGAGACCCCTTGCCATCCGTCGTGCCCCCGGGAGAGGACAACCCGTTAGGGGAATATGCCTTGCAACTCAATTTGTCGGGTTACTTTATCCACGGCACAAACCGGCCGGAAGGCATCGGGATGCGGGTGACCCACGGCTGCATCCGCATGCGCCCCGAGGATATATCGGACTTGTTTCACCGCATTCCCCGAGGCACGAATGTCACCATCCGCTTTATGCCCCATAAAACGGTATTGGCAGACGGCGTGATCTATTTTGAAGCGCACCGAGGCGGCTATGCGCAAAAGAGCTATATGGCGGATTCGCTGATCGCGGTCAGCGAGTTATCCAAACAGCAAAATATTACCGTCGATTGGGAACGTATGTTGCGGGTCGCAAAGCGCGGTCGGGGGATACCGGTGCCTTTGAATATCGGCATGGAGCATTCCGACTATATCTCTGCGCTGCCGCAAGCGGGCGAACGCGACGCGACCGCGCGCAAAGATTACATATTTTGAGGATAAAAAAAGGGGGACAAGATTGCCCCCCTAAAATCAAAATGAATGATCGAAGTTACTTCATCATCTTATAATCAAATTTCTCCATCAGAAACTTTTCAGCGCGGCTTGCTCTCATCATTGCCTCGTGAGCCATCTCTTTAGCACGCATCGCTTCGGTTTCTGCGGTATTCAACTGAAATTGCATTTCAGCTGCTTGCCGCTCCATCTCTTTGTCGTGCATCATCATATCATCGTGCATCATGTCATCGTGCATCATGTCATCGTGCATCATTTTGTCGCCGTGCATCATTTTGTCGCTTGCACAACCGGTGATTGCTAATGCGATAATACCGACGAGGGCTGTAGAACGAAAATTTTTCATATCTAATTACTCCAGAGTTTATATATGGAAATGTGTTAACACAGTCGTAAGCATAAACGAAAACACGATGCGTATCAAGCGAGGCTGTGAACTCAGGGGTCGGTGGCCGACCGGGCGCTTTGAAGCCTTGCCTATGTGCCTTCGCATAATATGCATTATGTTAAATAGATACGGGCTTAGCGGAAGGCTTGCAGAGCCCTGTTTTCTAAGGTTATCCAAGGGCTTAGACAGGATCAAGCGGGACGGCCTCAACGTGCGCACTCAGCGGCGATCGTCGGGAGAGGATGTTGCGTTTCGCTATTCAGCGGGACGGCCTCAACGTGCGCGCTCAGCGGCGATAGTGATTGCGCAACCGCCCCACTTCGTTGATCTCAACCTCAACCAGACAGCCTTCGGGCATCGGCCCGAGCCCGACAGATGTGCCGCAACAAATGACATCCCCCGGATACAGGGTCATGTTGGCCGACAAAGCGCAGACGATCTCATCGGGACTCATCAGCATATCCGCGACCGGATATTGCTGGACAACATCGCCGTTGATCTTTGTTGTGATGCTCAGGTCTTTCCAGTTTACATCGGTCGCAAGCGCCGGGCCGATGACGCCAAAGGTATCAAAACCTTTGGCGCGGCTCCATTGATCAAAGCCGGCATAGTCCTTGAGCAAGCCGAAGGCGGTCACATCGTTGATGCAGGTATATCCGGCGATGGCGTCGCTACCGGCGCCGGGCGCGAGGTTATTGGCTTCGCGGCCGATGACGATGCCCAGCTCGCCTTCAAAAAAGACCTCGCCGTCATACGCCGGCGGATGGCGGATGGTTTGTTCCGACGCCAGCCAGGAGTTCGGCGGTTTGAACAGGTACAACGGCGTCGCGGGATACTCCAATTTCTTTTCATCGGCCAGCGCCTTGAAATTATTCCACAAGGCGATGACCTTTGTCGGGCGACACGGCAACAGTATTTCAACGTCGTCAAGCGCATATTGTTGCGCGGTCTTTTCGGGTGTCGCCGGTATCGCATCGTGTGCGTTCGCGCAGGCCGTCACGGTATTATTTTCCAGAATCCCGTAGCGCGGCGCAACGTCGGCGGCGGTTTTATAACGTAACCACAGCATTTTCTTGTTCCCCCTCGGTCGACTCGAGCATCCGCTCAAATCGTGTTTTGAATTGTCGCATGAAATCGGCTTCGGTCGCGACCGCGGCCTCGTTGCTAAGCCAGCGACGCCAGTTGCGCGCATGGCGTTGTCCTTTGAACAGATTGAGCAGATGCTTGAGCAACCTGCCGGACGAAGCCTCTTCCTCGCGCAGCGTTTTTGCGACATAGGCCATGATCAGTTTGCCTAATTCGTAACCGCTTTGCCCGGCAACGCTGTCGCGCGCGTAAAACAGCGCATCCGCATCGCGCAGCATGAACGGATTATCGTAAACGGCCCGGCCCAACATCACGCCGTCAAGCGACGCTCGGACACGCTGCGCCTGTTGCAACGACAGGATGCCGCCGTTGAGAATAATCTCGCATTCGGGGAACGCTTCTTTCAGACGATAGACAGATTCGTAATCCAGCGGCGGAATAGTCCGATTTTGTTTGGGCGAAAAGCTGTCCAGACGGGCCAGGCGGGCGTGTACTATGAACACCTTGCAACCGGCATCGGCATTCGCCTCGACAAAGCGCGGCAGATCGGATTCGCCGCGGCGCCCTGCCACCCCTATTCTGCATTTTATGGACAGCGGCAGATCGCTCGCATCGCGAATCGCTTTGACGCAAGCGGCAGCCTGTTGCGGCATCTTCATCAAGGCGACCCCGAACCCTCCGGCTTGCGCACATTTTCCCGGACAACCCGCGTTGATATTGAATTCCGCATAGCCCCATCGTTGCGCCAGTTCCGCGCAAGCGGCCATCGCCGCGGGCTCCCTGCCGCCGACTTGCAAGGCAAGCGGGTGTTCCACCGCGTCATAATCCAATATCCCCCGCGAGTGGCCGTGGATGACCGCTTTGCAACTGAGCATCTCGGTATAGAGCACGGCGCGCTTTGTCATAAACCGCGCCAAGCGCCGAAAGTAGCGATCGGTGCATTTCATCATCGGCGCGACACAAAAGCGTCTGTCGGGTGCGGTTGCTGTGGCGGCACTATACTGCATTGGGATATTTTATCATGCAGAAAGCCGCTATAATAGAGCACATTTGTCAGACCGACCTGCCACGGTCGCACCCGTTGATATGAAAACCGCTCTTGAAATTAAAAACCTGAAAAAAGTTTATGCCTCCGGCCACACCGCGCTGAAGGGAATTGAATTGCGCGTTGAGCAAGGTGATTTCTTTGCCCTGCTCGGCCCGAACGGCGCCGGCAAGTCGACGACGATCGGCATCATCACATCGCTGGTCAACAAGACCGCCGGCGAGGTGCGGGTGCACGGCTTTGACATGGATAAGGACCCCGAACAGGCCAAAGACTTCATCGGTCTGGTTCCCCAAGAGTTCAACTTCAACGGGTTTGAAGGCGTGTTGGATGTGTTGATTCATCAGGCCGGCTATTACGGCGTGCCGGCGAAAGTCGCTTGCAAGCACGCCGAGGAGCAGTTGCGCAAGCTGGAGTTGTGGGACAGACGGCTTTCCGAAGTGAGGAGCTTATCCGGCGGCATGAGACGCCGCTTGATGATTGCGCGCGCAATGGTGCACCGCCCTCGCCTGCTGATTCTGGACGAACCGACCGCGGGGGTTGACATAGAAATACGCCGGATGATCTGGGATTACTTGTGCGAACTGAACCGCAGCGGCACGACGATCATTTTGACCACGCATTACCTGGAAGAAGCCGAGCGCCTGTGCCGCACCATAGCGATTATTTCGGACGGCGAAATCATCGCCGACACCGATATGCGCAGCCTGCTGGAGAAAACAGAGTCGGAATCATTTACCCTCTATCTGCGCCGCCCTATCAGCGAAGAGTTTGCGATCCCCAATGTGCGCAGCAAGCGGATCGATGACCACACCTTGGAAGTGGTGGTGCGCACCGCGGATGACTTGCCCGATGCTTTGCATGCCCTGAAACAGCGCGGCATACAATTGAGCGGCATACGCAATACCAGCAATCGGCTGGAAGAATTATTCCTGCAATTGGTAGCGGAAAATGAATAGGTTTGTGCGCAACAAGATAGTCGCTCTGTATACGCTGATTCGCCGCGAGGTCATACGCTTCATGCGGATTTGGCCGCAAACCCTGTTGCCGGCGGCGGTCACGACGATACTCTACTTTGTTATCTTCGGCAAACTGATCGGCTCGCGAGTCGGCGACATTCAAGGCTTCTCGTACGTTGATTTCATCGCCCCCGGGCTGGTCATGATGACAGCGCTGACCAACGCATACAACAATGTCGCCTCGTCATTCTTCAGCGCCAGGTTTCACGGCAACATCGAAGAGATGCTCATCTCCCCGATGCCAAACTACATTATCCTCACAGGCTTTGTCATCGGCGGCATACTGCGCGGCTTGGCGGCGGGCGTCATCGTATCGCTCGTTGCGATGTTTTTCACGCCGTTCCTTTTTGACAACATCGGCCCCAGTCTGCTGGTCATGGTCGCAACATGCGCTTTGTTCGCTTTGGCCGGATTGATCAACGGCATCTATACAAAGAACTTTGACGGCATATCGATCATACCGACATTTGTCTTGTTGCCATTGACGTATCTCGGCGGCGTATTTTTTCCGGTGGAATTGCTGCCCGGTATCTGGCAAAAAGTATCCCTGTTAAACCCGCTGTTTTATATCATTAACGCATATCGTTCAAGCACATTGGGAATATCCGATGTGCCCTTTGTGCCGTCGGTGCTGATGATTTTTCTGTTCTTGATTGCAGCGGTCATCTTCGCGCTCTATTTGCTCCGCAAAGGCGTCGGGATTCGCACCTGATCGGCGCGGCGATCAACCCGGCGCACCCGGGATTCGCATCTCCTTGAATGCAACCGGCCGGACAAGTCGGCAGTCGCCGTATAAGAGTGTCGCCCTCTCGGTCGGAAACTCCGGAGTCTGCTTGCGGTCGTTGTTCGGGCAATGATGGCGGCGGTGCGGCTGGCGTCCCCAAGGGGAGTCGAACCCCTGTTACCGCCGTGAAAGGGCGATGTCCTAGGCCTCTAGACGATGGGGACGCTGTGCACGATGGATAATTGTCTCTGTATAAACCCATTAGTCAAGAGTTTGGAAACCTAAGTTGCCGCTACGACAGTCGCAGAGATTCGGCGACAACACAAAAACTATCCCCAAACCATCTTCGATGGCACACCCCACAAACAACCCGCAAACAGTTTGTGGAACACAAACAATACTTAATTGTTTGTGTGATGAAGTCTGAAGTATTGGCATCTGGCTTGGGTGTGCAAACAATACTAATGAGGCACAAACCGCGGCTTGTCCCGGCCCGCGCACCATCGCGCGACCGATCGCCATCCGATAAGCGGCGACGCGCGCGCGACCTCGCGTCGGCATAGCACACCGCAACGCAAGCTCCGTCTTGGCCAAGGTTTCAAGACGATGAATGTATCAATGAACGCTTTAACCGCGCGTTTCAAGAAGAGTCTGTGGAATTTGAAGAGGGTTTGTGGCGGACCGATATGCGGACATTTAATGATTGTCGGATAAAATATCTATTAGGGTTTAACACCCGACGACCACGCTACAGACTGAAATTTCAAGCGCTTATGCCACAGCACAATATTTGCCAGATGCCCGATATTTCATGGCATCAAAAAGGCGCTTGCAAATGATTGAGCTTGTGGTATAGTGCGACGGAATCCATGAGGAGGAGTGCAACAGTTGAACTTGCAAATGACTAAATTTATGATACCGTAACAGTTTATGGAGCACAAACAAAAATAAGGACACACAAACAGTTTATGGAACACAAACAATTAATATTGTTTGTGCCTCATTAAATATTGTTTGTGCTCCCACTTACGTTTGTGCCTCATTAAATGTTTGTGTACATATATCGTATAATTACACTTGCTAGAAACAGGAGATATGACACTTGTAGATAACTTGCAATTTTGTGGCAGAGTACACAGCACTCATCGCACAACTGCATTTACTAGAAAGAGGAAATACATTCTTAAGAGAAATAGGGGAATTATGTATTTAACTTGACAGAGGCGGATTATGTCAGGCAGGAAACTTGACAAAGATACCAGTACGCTATATACCTATATCTTAATTCGTTGTTAAACCACTTTGGGGATTAGGACTATGAGTAAGAGAAAAGCAGAAATATTAAGCCTATATCAGATTATGGAGCAATACCCGACCGATGAAGCGACCATACGATACCTTGAAAGTCTGGCATGGAGTGATAAGCCGGTATGTTCCAAATGCGGATGTGATAACAAAATTACAGAGCAAAAGAAAGCTGGCGATTATTGGTGCGGTAGCTGTCGTTCATACTTCAATGTATTCACCAATACACCGCTAGAGCGGAATAAAGTAGATGCCAGAAAATGGGTTTATGCTTCCTATACCCTGCTCACTTCACGCAAAGGGATAAGCAGTCTGCAATTAAGCAAAGAGATTGGAGTGCAACAAAGAACAGCGTGGTATATGCTTCACCGCTTGCGGGTTATATGTGGCGGGGATATGCAGGCGCTGCATGGGCAAGTAGAGACAGATGAAACTTATATCGGCGGCAAGGAGAAAAACCGCCATCCCAACAAGAAAAAGCGGGCGGGTCGCGGTGGTGCTGGCAAGACTGCTATACTGGGTATGCGAGAGCGTAAAGGCAGAGTAAAGGCCATGCCAGTAGAGAACACTACAAAGGAAACACTACAGACCGCCGTACATAAAAATGTCCGCAAGGGTTCTACCCTTTTTACTGATGAAAACCCCTCATACAATGGTGTTGCCAATCGCCACTATGCGGTTAATCATTCTGCGAAGGAATATGTAAATGGTATGGCGCACACTAACGGCATAGAATCCGTATGGGCTGTACTCAAGAGAGGTTTTAGCGGTGTGTATCACAACTGGAGTAAGAAGCATTGCAGGGCTTATGTCAATGAGTTTTCCTTCCGTCTTAACGATGGCAATTGTGAGATAGATACCCAAGACAGATTAAACAGTTTGTTTGCCGGTATGCACGGCAAGCAGATTACTTATAAGGAATTGACAGGATGAAAACCACCCACAGCATAACTACAGTTTCGGTGAAGGTAGATAATTCAAAAAGGGTTCCTTTGATAATAGATTTATCGGTGGTGCTATCCTTCCTTTGAGTATGAAATAGACAATGTAGAGCATGACACATCTAATCAGTCAGATATGCAAATATGAAACAGAAAGACTTAGACAGAGCGGCTACGGCACTACTTAAAGCAGGGAAACCGCCGAAGGATAAAGATTGCCCGATACCGACAAAAGCAGACTTAAACCGTAAGTTTGTCATGCGGGTAGACCGTCAAGGCAAACCCACAATTATTGAGAAATAATACCTCTGTCAAGTTAAATACATAATTCCCAGAAATAGATATGAAAAAAGAAATTTATAATACTACCCCCCCCCATGTAAATAGAAATAGGGGGATTGCGGGTACTTGGCTCTATGGCCTCGTCGCCCTCTTCCTGCCGCCATCCCATATAGACTCGCCATACACCGCACAGTTGCGCTACCCGATTTCGCCCGGGCTTTCGCTGTGGTTGCGGCTTGTGGCGCTGTTCGCACCCGCACGGGCGGCGGTGCATGGCATCGGCTGGGCCGCCATGCATTGTCTGCTGACCCTGTGCCTGGCATTGGGCGCGAACTGGGCGAATGCCCAAGCTCAGGACAGCAGAATTGATGTCCCTGTTGGCAACGATATGCATATATTCGATGCAACAGACTTCGGAGCCAGACTCGGTAACAGTGTAACCTTCATCTCCCGCCCCACTTATGGCAGACTGATTGATCTCTCTGACAATAACATGGTGGAAATCAGAGGAGATGTGCTTGCTGGCGAGCCTGGAGATGTTTTCTTCGCCCACGAACTCAACGGCGAGAATGATGGCAGCGGCGCCGCATACACACTCCCGGCCGATGCCATCTCTGTCGCCAACGGTTATGACAGTTTTGCTTTCTCGATAGAGGCCGGGGGTGTCAGTACCGAGGCCATCATGACTATCAATCTGGTGGGAGCGTCCACGCAGATGGCCGCCAGCGGTGCGCCCACTGTTGCGGCCGCCATGGGCCACACCGCCTATAACGTCGGTGTGCCGCTGACTGCTTCCATCACAGGTGTGACTGAGCTCAACGGCATCAATGTGGAAACTCTGGCATGGAAGTGGCAACAGGCCGATGCCCCCGCCAGTGGTGCTCCCATGGCCAGTGCCTACAGCGATATAGCGGGAGCCACTGCCACGGGCGCAGCTTCCTCAGACTTCACACCGCTTGTCGCCCATGCTGGAAAGTACATACGGGTCTGTGCCGCATTCATGGATCAGTTTTCCACTCCGGCGGCCTCAGGAGATCTGTGCAGCACCGGCAGCCAGGTGACCAATGCGCCATTCTTTGGCGATGCATCGGTGGATGATCAAGTCTGGGTGACCGGCACCGCCATAGCCGCCCTGGTTCTGCCTGAGGCCATGTTTGGCAATGGCACATTGACTTACAGCCTGATCCCCACAAGCCTGCCCACCGGCCTCTCCTTTGATGCAGTCACCCGCACTATCAGCGGCACCCCGACGGCGACAACTTCACAGCCGTCCTCATATGTTTGGTCTGTTGCCGATGACGACGGCGATACAACCACGCTGCTCTTCGATATAGAAATCAGTGCCGATGCAAAACCGGCCTTTGCCACCGAGGCGGCCATCGCCGACCAGACCTGGATTACCGGCACCGCCATAACCGACCTGGTGTTGCCTGCGGCCACCGGCGGCAATGGTGCGCTGACCTATACCCTGACCCCGGCACTGCCCGCGGGCCTGAGCCTTGATGTCGCCACCCGCACCATCAGCGGCACACCCACGGCGGCGGCGCAGAGCAACTATACATGGACAGCGGCGGATGCCGACAACAACACTGCAAGCAGCGATACGACCAGCCTGACTTTCAGCGTCATCTCAAATATACGCTTGCGCCTGCGCCTCTTTCTTGAGGGGCCGCTACGATAGCGGTCCCGCCGTAGCATCATTCTCTGCGACTCTCCCGCGAGGGGAGAGTATTGGTTGTACTCCCCCCTTGTGGGGGAGTCGGCAAACCAAGGGCGAAGCCCGCAGGTTGACGGAGAGGGCGTGTGCTTCCAGCTTTCTTAGCGCAAGTGTTTCCCCCTCACCGCATCGTCCTTCGCCTGCGGATCGGTCTCTGCGACTCTCCCGCGAGGGGAGAGTATTGGTTGGTGCGGGTACCCCCTCTCTGGCGTAGCTTTGCTACGCTGATTTGCTTTAAGATAGACATACAGCTGTGGCAAGTATCGGCGGAACATAAAAGATTGGCGAGGCGCGAGGCGGCGGTTCAAGGCGATGCCCGCAAGCCTCCTGTCACGACAAAAGTTTGGGGTGGTGGAGCCAGGCGGGATCGAACCGCCGACCTCTTGCATGCCATGCAAGCGCTCTCCCAGCTGAGCTATGGCCCCGGAGTTTCGTCATTATAACGGAATCGGCGCGGGTTCAGCCGGTCACCCCCCGCTCGCTGTCTTCAATGAACTGCAACAGATAGGCGACTTCGGGGTGTTTGCGCCCAAGGTCAAGATACTTCTGGCGATGTTCTTTGTGCCCCATCGGCGCGCGGATGAGGTCTTTCCATGCTTGGCGCAACGCCTTGATCGTCTCGGCCGAGAACCCGGCGCGTTCCAAACCGATGGTATTCGGGCCGTAGGTTTTGACCGGTTCGCCGGCGGATATCATGTAGGGGGGAATGTCTCTCTGGAAATTTGACCGCATTCCGGTGAAGGCGTGCCGCCCTACCCGACAGCGCTGGTGCACCAATGTGAAGCCGCCGAGGGTCACATGATCTTCGACCGTGACGTGTCCGGCGAGCGAAGCGGCGTTGGCAAAGATTGTGTGGTTGCCGACGATACAGTCGTGCGCAATATGGACATATGCCATCAGCAGGTTGTGGTCGCCGATGACCGTTTCCATGCAGCCGTCCTCGGTGCCTCGGTTGAGGGTGACAAACTCGCGGATGGTGTTGTTATTGCCGATAATCAGCCGGGTCTCGCCGCCGCGGTATTTCTTATCCTGCGGCGGTTGGCCGACGGATGCATAGGGCAGGATGTTGTTGTCGCAGCCGATCACGGCGGGCCCTTGGATGACGGTGTGGGATTGCACTACGGTGCCTTTGCCGATTTTGACTTTGGCGCCGATGACGCAATACGCGCCGATTGAGGCGCCGTCATCAATCTCCGCGTTGGGATCAATGATTGCTGTGGGATCTATCATTGGGAATCCGACCGATGAGTAACTGGCAATGCCTATTCTTTGTTGACCATCAGATTGATCACGGCCTGTGTCGCGACCTCGCCGTCTACCGTCGCGCGCGTATCAAAACTGAAGTAATTCTCCCGGCTGCGCTTGACCGTGGCGCGCAAGGTCAGTTGGTCGCCCGGTATGACCATCCGCTTGAAACGCGCTTGGTCGACCCCGACGACAAAAAACAAATGGTCGCGCAGGTGATGCAGCGAAGGGTCTTCAAACAACAGCAACCCGCAGGTTTGTCCCAGCGCTTCCAGTATCAATACGCCGGGCATGATCGGCTGGTGCGGGAAATGGCCTTGAAAAAAGGATTCGTTATAAGTGACGTTTTTAATCGCGGTCAACGAACCTTCCTCGTACTTCATGACGCGGTCAACCAGCAACATCGGATACCCGTGCGGCAACAGTTTTATAATTTGTGATATGTCAGCAAGCCTCATTTCTTTCCCCCCTTTTGTATGGATTCCGACTTCTCTCCGAACAGTTTGTAAAGTTTTTTGTATATGGCGAGGTTTTTTAACGCCAGTTTGCGTTCTTGCAACGGAACGCCGCCGTAAGCGCCGGGCTGTCCGATGGATTGCGGCACCCAGCTGCCGCCCATAATGACGACATTGTCGCATATCGCGATATGCCCGTTGATACCGCTCTGGCCGCCGATACGGCAATAGCGCCCGATTTTCGCACTCCCCGCAATGCAGGTGCACCCGGCAATCGCCGTATGCGCGCCGATGGTAACATTGTGGGCGATTTGCACCTGATTATCTATCTTGACGCCGTCCTCAATGACGGTCTCGTCAAATGTCGCGCAATCTATCGTCGTGCCCGCGCCGATCTCAACGTCATTGCCGATTCTGACCGAGCCCGATTGCTCTATCTTCACCCAGCTTTTATCGGGCGCCTCGGCAACCCCGAAACCGTCGGCTCCGATTACCGCGCCCGAATGAATGATGCTGCGCTCCCCTACTTCGGTGCCGTGATAAAGCGTGACATGGGCAAACAGATGGCTGTCGCGACCGACTTTGCTGTTGGCCATGACCACGCAATGGTGGTCGATCTCCGCGCCGTCGCCGATGATGCAATGGTCTTCAATCACACAGTACGCGCCGATGTTCGCTTTGCCGACTTGCGCGGTGGCGGCAACCGTCGCCGTCGGATGCGCGGCGTATGTCGCCGGCGTTCTTTTGAATAACTGCGAGACGCGGGCGAAAGCAAGATACGGGTCGTCGCAAATCAAAGCGGCTGCGCCGCAGTCGCTGTAGTCTTTCTCCTTGACGATAACCGCAATGTCTTTGTTATCCCGCAGCAGATGACGGTAACCGGGTTTGACGCTGAAGGTAATCGTATTCGCGGCGGCCCGGCCGAGGCTGCCGGTGCCGGTAATCTTTAGGTTTTTATCGCCAATGGCTTGCGCGCCGATGCGCTCGGCCAAGTCACCCAGGGTGTAACCCTTGCCGCTCACCGGATTTATTGCGATCGCCTGTCGAGAGCCTTGAGCACATCCTCTGTCAGGTCAACGCGATCGCTGGCATATAAGACAGGCCCTGAGACGACCAAATCAACTCCTTTCCTTTTGGCGACACTTTCAACGACGGCAGTAATCAGGTTCTGCATCTTGCTGAACTCTTCTCTTCTGCGGCTGGTGAATTCTTCCTGCAGTTCGTCATTGCGATCTTTGAGGTCGCGCTTGCCGGAAAGAATTTCTCTCTTGGCTTTTTTCACTTCGGACTCTTTCATCTTGCGTCCCGACTTTCTCAGCTTTCTCTCCAAGCTGCTGATCTTGGCTTCGATCTCCGCTATCTCGTCGAGCTCGCCCGAGAATTCGTCTTCCAGACGGTCTTCGGCTTCCTTCACCTGCTTGGAAGTTTGCATGATCGCGGATATATCGACGAAGCCGATGCTCGGCTTGTCGGCGGCGAAGGCCGGGATAGCGAGCGCAAACCATGCGCCGATGAAATAGGTAAGTTGGTTTTGAATAGTTTTTTTCATAGTACTTTTAAAAGCTCCCGCCAAAATCAAGTTGAAACCTTTCGGTCTCATCGTCCGATTCATTATTATAATGGGTTGCAAAATTTAAGTTAATTATTCCCAGCGGGGTCAGCCATTGAAGCTCCGTCCCCAATGAGCCCCGCAAATCCGCAAAGGAAAAGTCATCAACATCGTCAAACACATTGCCCAAATCGCTGAATAAGCCGACCCGCAATCGGTTCGGGTCATACAGCCCCCCCGTCGGCAAAAACAGATTCACACTGCCGATGGTCCTGAAATCCCCCCCCAAGGGGTCGTCGTTTTCCACATCTCGCGCCCCCAGAGAATTACTCCTGTAACCGCGGACTGTCTTCGTTCCTCCCGCATAGAACTTGTCATAAAAGGGCACCTCTTCGGTACTCCCGAAGGCCCTGGCATACGATATGATACCACTAGGCGCCAAAACCCACTCATTATCTTGGTCAAGCGGCAGATACGTTCTGTGCGTGTAATTCAACTTTGAATAGACCAAATCGCTGCCCGGGACAAAGGCTTCCACGCTGCCGCGCAATCGCATGCCGGTGGTCGGGAACAATGAGCGGTCGCGGGTATCGTAGACCAAACTGGCGCTGAGTATAAAGTTGGTGAAGGATTTTCCCTCGCGCTCGGTAAACGCATGCGCTCTGGTGCCCGAAGTCGGTTCGCCCAGCGTAATCTTCTGCAGCCGCGCGCCCAACCCCAGCGTATCGTCTTCCGATACCGGAATGCCGAAGGTGAGCCCCAGACTGAGCTCTTTGCTGTCGGTGCCCGACGTGCGGCTTTCTTCAAAGTCGGTCGATGAGTAGTTGATGCGCCAGGAACGGCTGATACCGTCCACGGTATAGTGCGGGTCGTATACGCTTATGCCATAGCGCGAGTTGGTCTCGCTGTTGTTAAAAGAAAACTGGACGCGGTCGCCCTCGCCCATAAAATTATCCTGCGTCACACTGATTGAAAACACAGCCCCGTCGCTGTCGGAGAGACCCGCGCCGATGTTAAAGCTGCCGGACAGGCGCTCCTCTACCGCGAAATCCAAATCGATCTGATTGTCCTCCCCCGCAACCGGGTTTTCGCGCACATCGACAGCGGTGATATACGGCAGGCGCTGTAACCTGCGGCGCGAGCGGTCTATGTTCTTGCTTGAATATGCCGCCGATTCCACCTGCCTCAACTCGTGCCGAAAGACCGAGTCGTTCGTCGTGTCGGTGCCGGAAAAAGTGATTCTGCGCACATAGGCGCGCTCGCCCGGGTCGGCGACAAAAAGCAGATTGACCTTCGCTTCGTCTCGGTGTTTGTCGGGCACCGTATTTACTTTGGCGAACGCATACCCCTGTTCTTTGAGGCGGTCGATGATGATATTGTCCGAATCTATCGCATTGCTGCGCGAAAACCGCTCGCCCTCTTTTGCCTTGAGTTGTTGTTTGAGCGCGGCGACATCGTCAATGCCGGAACCGGTGATGTCAATCTCGCCGATTTGATAAGGCGATTGTTCCGAGACTTTGATGACGATATCTATAAAGCGCTTATCGGGTGTCAATGTGACGCGCACATCGGTGATGGCAAAATCCAAATAGCCGCGATCCAGATAGATATTTTTCATCAACTCCAGGTCGGACTCCAAACGAATCTTTGAGTAATGGTCTTTGTTGCTGAAAAATTCGTACCACGCCGGCTTGCCGGATTGAAAATCCGCGGTCAGGGTATCGTAGTCAATGCGCCGATTGCCGATGATGCGTATCTCTCGTATCCGTGTCGTCTCCCCCTCATTGACCTCAATGGAGATATTGACCTGATTGTCCGGCAACTCAACGGTCTCCAGCGATAAGGTCACGGCATATTTGCCCAGTGCGTAATACTGCTGCTTGAGTTCTTTGCGCAGCCGTTCAAAGACCGTGCGGTCATAGATCTGACCGGCCGCAATGTTGATGGACTTCAAGCCGTCTAACATGGATTCGGTCGTAATCTCATCGTTGCCGGCGATGATTATCTCGGCCACCCCCGGTCGCTCGTCGACCGAAATAATCAGCGTGTCATCCGCGTGTTTCAGCGTTACATCGTCAAACAGTTTCGTGCCGTAGACAGCATGGATTATTTCCGCGCTGCGGGATACGTCAAAAAAGTCTCCGACCTGCGCCGGCAAGGCGACAAATACGGTACCGGGGTTTACCCGCTCAAGCCCTTCTATCTCTATGTCTTCAATGACAAAACCGGCGGCCATCAGCCGCCCGCCGCCGCAGAGGATTGCCGCTAATACAAGAACCCTTGGCAGTAATGCGATGCGAGCCATGTTGTTGCAATGCGGGCGCTTAGTGAAGGAGGCGCGTCAGGTCATTGTAGAGCGCGAGGATCAGCAACGACCCTATCATGACCACACCGATTCCATAGCCGACTATTTGGGCGCTGTGAGAGAGCGGAGAACGTTTGATAAATTCAATCAGGTAATAAAGGAGATGCCCGCCGTCCAATAGCGGAATCGGCAACAGGTTCAGAATTCCGATACTGATACTGAGCAATGCCAACGTGAAGAGATAGGTCGTCATCCCTATGTTAAATGTCGTTCCGGTAATCTCGGCGATCGTGACCGGCCCGCTGATGTTTTTCAGCGACACGTCGCCGGTCGCCATGCGCGCGATATAGAGCAGCGTCATCCGGGTCAGATCGGCGGTGTCCGCCAAGCCTTTCCTCACCGCTTGCGGCCACGAATAATTGACAAAGCGCGCATAAGAACGGCGGGTGTCTTCGGAGACATAAGGCGATGCGCCGATGCGCCCCGCCGTTTGACCGCCCGCTTCCGTCGCTCCGATTTGCAGTCGCAGATCAACCGACTCCCCGCCTCTTTGCACGGTTATCGGGATGCTTTGGTTCGGTTTCTGTCGAATCAACTCGACAAACGATTGCCAAGCAGCGATCTCGCGACCGTCCGCAAAAACCACTTTGTCTCGCTCTCGCAGACCGCTGCCGTAGGCGCTGCCCGAAGCGGTCAGTTCGCCGATGACAGCGGGTATCTCGTAGCGCAGCGGCGCGATGCCGATACCCCGCAACACCGGCTCCTGATTGCTGAGGAAGGCTCCGCTATCGTCAAACTCCAGTCGGGAGACGCGCAGATTGCCGTCCCTGAGCGCTTCCACTTCGACTGTGGAGTCGTCCAATACCGCTCTGAGCAGGGCGCGTTTCAGCGCCTTCCAGTTGCTCACTTCGTCCCCTCCGACCCTGACAAATTCATCGTTTGCCCGCAAACCGGCTCGCGCCGCGATGCTGTGCGGCTGTACGCTGCCGATAATGGGCTTGATCTCGTAGGAGCCGATCATGTGCGCGCCGGCAAATAATACGACCGCGAGCAGAAAATTCGCCGCCGGCCCGGCGGCGACAATCAGCGCCCTGATCCACAGAGGTTGTCGGCAAAAAGCGCGGGCGCGATCTTCCTCCGCAACGCGCTCCAACCCTCTTTCATCCTGTCCCAACATACTGACGTAACCGCCGAGAGGGATCGACGCGATGACGTATTCGGTTCTGTCGGCGCCCGCGACGCGGCGGCAAAGCGGTTTGCCAAAGCCGATTGAGAATTTGAGTATTTTGACGTTCGCCAAGCGGGCGACATAGTAATGCCCGAATTCATGAAAAGCAATCAGCAGACTGAAGCCCAATATGAAGCCGATTGCGCCTGTGACAAAAGATACCATAAATCTAAATAGCAGCGATTAACTCGGCTGCGTATGCGCGCACCTCGCGGTCGACTGCGTACACATCATCGATGCTGTCCGCCGCCATCCCGCCGTGCTGTTCCAACATGCGCCGATTAATCGTAAAAATATCGGTGAATTTTAACTTGTTTTCAAGAAAACTTTCAACCGCCGCCTCATTTGCCGCATTGAGTACCGTTGCCGCGGCGCCGCCCCGGCGCATTGCGTCATACGCCAGTGTGAGGCACGGGAAACGCTCTTCGTCCGGCGCAAGAAAATCAAGGCGCGAATGCTTGAGGAAATCCACCGTCGCTACGCCGCTGTCCATGATCTCGGGCCAGCCGAGCGCACTCGCTATCGGAATACGCATATCGGGCGCGGCCATTTGCGCCAGCGCCGAACCGTCGCCGAGCCGAACCATGCCGTGAATCAGGCTTTGCGGGTGAATCAGCGCCTCGATGCGATCCGGCGCGAAGGAAAACAGCCAATGCGCTTCAATCGCTTCAAAACCTTTGTTCATCAGCGTCGCCGAATCAACCGAAATCTTCTTTCCCATTCGCCAGTTCGGGTGTGCGACCGCTTGATCCGGAGCGACCGCGGCAAGTTCTTTTGTCGGCGTGTTGAGAAAAGGCCCGCCCGATGCGGTCAAGATAATACTGTCGACAGCGCTCGCTTCGTCCCGCCTTCTGGCAACGGCATGCAAGCACTGGAAGATAGCATTATGCTCGCTGTCCAGCGGCAGGATTTCGGCGCCGTTTGCCGCCGCTTCGGACATGACAAACCGCCCCGCCATCACCAGGCATTCCTTGTTTGCCAACAAAATGCGCTTGCCATTGCGAACCGCTTCGTATGTCGGCGACAGGCCGGCCGCGCCGGTAATGCCGATGACCGCCGTATCGTAGTCGGGCAATGCCGCCAAGCGCGCCGCATCGCCGGCTTCGCTCCAGACTTCCGTTTTGAGTTTATGCTCCTTCAATGTCCGACGGAGCGTCTGCGCATAGTTGCTGTCGCCAATCACCGCAATCTGCGGACGAAACTCAATGCACTGTTCCGCCAGCGTATTCATACTGCTGTGCGCCGTCAGCGCAAACACCTCGCAGCGTTGCGGGTTGCGGCGGATCACATCCAGACACTGACAGCCGATGCTGCCGGTGGAACCCAGTACCGCGACCTTGTGTTTCATGGGTTCGTATTCCACCCGATCAGGGCGGCGAAGCCGAGTAAGAAGATCGGCGCGGCGGCGATAGAAGAGTCGATACGGTCGACGATGCCGCCGTGCCCCGGCAACAAATTGCCGCTGTTTTTAACCCCTGCCAGCCGCTTGGCCATGCTCGCTGTCAAATCACCGATGATGCTGCTCAAACCGGTCAGAACCGACAGCATGATGAAGTTAATAATATCTGGTAACCCAATGAGATAGCCCGCAAAGTTCATGCTTCCTATCAGCCCCGAATGCAGTAGCCAGGCCATCGCTCCTGCGAGCGCGATCATCGCCCCGAGTGCGCCGACGACCCCCGCGCGGGTTTTGCCCTGACTCAACTCCGGACACAACGGTGTGCGTCCGAAACGACGTCCCGAGTAATATGCGGCGATGTCACACCCGGCAACCAGAGTGATCAGATACAAAAGCCAGATCCAACTTTGCGCGTGTAACTGATAGATTGCAAACCAACACGCCGGCAACGCGATAACAATATGCGCGCGCAATACGCGCGCAAACCATTTCCGGCGGCACAGCGATCGTGTAAAGCAAGTCGTCAGAAAGAGCATGCCGCCCCACCATATCGCGACGGGAACGAGCACAAAGGTTGCTGACCGGTAACGTATCAAAGCGGCACACACGAACAAGCAAACTATCGGGTATGCCCAACACATCGCGTTTTTTTCCACCAACTTCCCCCACTCCAAAGCGGCCAATGCGACGACGAAGAGGAAGGCTCCCGCCAGCGCCTGCGTCGGCACATAGCCGATAGCCGCGACTGCCGCCGCCGCCATGATAACGCCGGTGCAGACCCGTCGGCGGCTGTCGCTGCTTGTTTGTTCGCCGCTCATTTAACTGTGCCAAACTTTCTGTCGCGTTGTCCGAACCACTTTATCGCATCCAAATATTTGCGCTTGTCAAAGTCCGGCCACAAGGTGTCGGTGAAGTACAACTCCGCATAAGCGCTTTGCCATAAGAGAAAATTACTCAGACGGTTCTCACCGCCCGTGCGTATCAGCAGGTCGACATCGCCGACGCTGCTGTGCGCCAACTGTCGCCCGATGGCGGCTTCAATCTGTCCGCAATCAAGAGCGCTTCCCGACCCTTCGCGCATCAATTTCTCGCAAGCATGCGCAATGTCCCAGCGGCCGCCATAACTCAGCGCAATATTCAATTGCAGTTGCCGCATACCCGCAGTCGCCCGCTCGGCGTTGGCTATCTCCTTCGACAATTTGCCGGCAAGCCGGGCGCGGTCTCCGATAAAACGAAGGCGCACTTCGTTTTCCATCAACTCATCCAGATACTTATGCAGCGATGCGGAAAACAGCATCAGCAAAGTCCGCACTTCAACCTGCGGTCGTTTCCAGTTCTCACTGCTGAAGGTAAAAAGGGTCAATGCCCGTACGCCGTATTCCACGCTGGCCTTGACGATTTCGCGGACTACTTCGACCCCTTTGCGATGGCCGCAGGTTCTTTCGCGGTTGTGGGATTCCGCCCAGCGCCCGTTGCCATCCATGACAATAGCAACATGCGCGGGACATACTCGGTCGGTCATCAGACTGCCATCAATTCGGCTTCTTTCTGTTCCAGAATCTCGTCTATCTTTTTAATCTTGGCGCTGCTCAATTTATCCACCGATGCCTGCGCCAGCTTTTCTTCGTCCTCGCCCATCGCCGAATTTTTGACCGCATCTTTCAGATGGCGGATGGCATCGCGCCGGATGTTGCGCACCGCGACCCGCGCCGACTCGCCATACTGGCGCACGACCTTAGTCAACTCTTTGCGTCGTTCCTCGGTCAGCGCAGGCATCGGGATTCGCATGACGGTACCCTGCACGACGGGATTGAGCCCCAGCCCCGCCGCCACAATCGCTTTCTCAATCACCTCGACCATATTCTTCTCCCATACCGTCAGCACCAGGTTTCTGGATTCTTCCACCGTGATATTGGATACCTGATTGAGCGGCGCCCGGCTGCCATAATACTCCACGGTAATGTGCTCCAGCAGGCTGGGGTGAGCGCGTCCGGTTCTGATCTTTTGCAACTCGGAGACAAGCGTCGCCACGCTCTTGTCCATGTTTTTCTCAACCGCTTGGCTGTTTAAAGTATCGCTCATCGTAATCAGGCCTCGCTTGAAATTAAAGTTCCGCATTCCTCATTGCGCAGAATCGTGCCGAGGGCGCCGACCTTATGCATATTGAATACCCGGATAGGTATTCCGTTGTCGCGGCACAACACAATCGCCATCGTATCCATCGCCGCCAACTTATCTTTGATGACCTGATCATAACTCAGGCTGGCATACATCGTCGCATCGGGATGGCGCTCCGGGTCCTTATTGTAAACGCCGTCGACTTTGGTCGCTTTCAGCAGCAAGGTCGCGTTGATTTCAACCGCGCGCAAACTGGCGGCGGTATCGGTGGTGAAAAACGGATTGCCGGTGCCGGCGGCAAAGATGGTAATCAGCCCTTTCTCCAGATGGCGCATCGCGCGCCGGCGGATATAGCTCTCGCAGACCGCATTGATCTCAATCGCCGACATGACCCGCGTTTGCATGCCGCTGCGCTCCAGCGCCTCCTGTAGCGCAAGCGCATTGATCACAGTGGCCAACATTCCCATCTGGTCCGCGGTGACCGGGTCAATCCTGGCGCTTGAAGAATCTCTGCCTCGGAATATATTGCCGCCGCCGATGACGATAGCAATCTCTATGTCTCTTTCGCGCGCTTGTTTGATCTCGCCGACCAAGTGATTGACAGCGGCAATATCGATGCCGTGCTTCTTCCCCCCCATGAGGATTTCGCCGCTCAATTTGAGAATAACCCGTTGCTTCCCGATCTGTAAGGGTTTGTTCTCTGCTTTCAGCGCGGCAGGTTTCGGAGTCATTGAATCTGAGCCATGACTTCTTCGACAAAGTTCTCTTTTTTCTTCTCTATCCCTTCGCCGATTTCATAGCGGTGAAAGCTGTTCATGGTCGCCGATGCTTTCTGCAACAATTGGCCGATGGTCACATCGGGGTCTTTGACAAACGGCTGACCGACCAGCGTAATCTCCTTGAGAAATTTCTTCATCCGCCCGCGCACCATCTTGTCGACGATATCGGCGGGCTTGCCTTCGGCGGCGGCCTGCTCGGTTAAAAACGCTCTCTCTTTATCCGCCATCTCGGCGGGCACGTCGTCTTCGCTGATAAATTGCGGACGGCTGGCCGCAATATGCAATGCGATATCTTTCGCCAGCGTTGCGTCGCCGCCTTGCATATCCGCAACCACACCGATGCGGGTGTTATGCATATAGACCGCGTGCGCATCGCCATCCAGCGGGATGCGAACAAAACGCCGTACTTGGATATTTTCTCCGGTCTTAATCACCAGAGTCTTGCGGGTGTCTTCAACGGAGTCCGCGCCGATTGCAAGCTTGGCGAGCGCCTCGCCGTCGGCCGGGTTTGCCTCCAGCGCCGCTTGTGCGACACGATGACAGAATGATTGAAAGCTCTTTTCTTTGGCGACAAAATCGGTTTCGCAATTCACTTCCAGCAACAGAGCCGCCGATTTGTCGTCGGCAACCGCCACGCTGATCAGACCTTCCGCGGCAATCCGCGCGGCTTTGTTATCGGCCTTGGCCTGCCCCGCTTTGCGCAACAACTCAACCGCCCTCTCCATATCCCCGTCGGCTTCGGTCAGAGACTTCTTGCACTCCATCATTCCGGCGCCGGTTCGCTGCCGCAATTCTTTGACCATTAAAGGAGTGATTTGCATCGCCTGAGAATGCTACTCGCGCGCGTCCGCCGCATCGTCGTCGTCATCGGCGATGAGCGGCGCCGTCGGCGCAACCGTTTCTTTTGCCTTGTCGCTTTCGGCAACGACATCAAGCCCCTGCCTCTGACGTTCGTCGCGCCCTTCGATGACCGCATCCGCAAACGCCGAGGCGTATAGCTTGATAGAACTGATGCTGTCGTCGTTGGCCGGAATCACATAATCTATGCCGTCGAGCGAGTTATTGGTATCAACCACCGCCACCAGCGGGATGCCAAGCCGCACCGCCTCTTGTATCGCGATGCTCTCGTAGCCCACATCGATTACAAACAAGGCATCGGGCAGGTGGCCCATCTCTTTTATGCCTTCAAAGTTCCGCCGCAGTTTGAGGTATCTGCGGCGCATCTTCTGCGCGTCCTTTTTGCTCATGCCGCCCAACACGCCCTTGTTCTCGACCACATCCTGAAGCTCTTTGTATTTGTTGATTGACACGCGCAAGGTTCTGTAATTCGTCAACGTGCCGCCGAGCCAATGATGATTCACATACGGCATTTCGCAACGTCTTGCCTGATCCCGAATCGCAAGCGAAGCGGCTCTCTTGGTGCCGACAAAAAGCACAGTCTTGCCATCGAACGCCAAGTCCCGAACGAACGCCAACGCATCTTTTAGCATCGGCAACGTCTTATCCAAGTTTATGATGTGAATGCCATTGTGTTTGCCGTAGATGTACGGAGCGATTTGCGGATTCCAATAACGAGGGCGGTGGCCCAAGTGCGCTCCGGCGGCAAACAAATTTTGTATAGTTGTTTCAGTCATTCAAATCTGGCGTATCAAACGGGAGTCGCCCCCCAAGATAATTTAGCCGACCATTATAACCATCTCTGCCGTTTGAAGCAATAACAAATTGTATGTTGCCAAGACCTATCGGACACCCGGGGCAACTCGCGCTACCGCAACGGGCCTTCCAGGAAGAGCCGCAACCGCAAGCTCAGGCCCATCAGGTTTATCGTCAGGGTGGCATCCTCTCTGGCCTGATTGGTGCTGACATTGATGGTCTCGCAAAGGAACCCGCCGGCATCGAGTCTGCATAGTCTTGTTGAGGCGCTGCTGGCGCCGGTGTCCAGCACTCTATATGCGAGGGTTGCGTAACCCGCTGTGCCGGCGGCGGCATCGGCTTCCGGATAGTATGCCAGAGCATCCAGCTGGGCCAGTGTCAACTCGGTGTCGGCGGCTATGGTGACACTGGCATCGCCCACTACCAGCAGGGTGCCCCGTTCGGGCGGGGTGATTATGCGGATGCCATTGATGGTGTCGCCGTCCTCATCCTCAAAGGGGAAGTTGCCCCGCACAAAGCGGTGCGGATTGGCGGAGCTGGCAGTGCTCGCTACCCAGACGGCGCTGTCGCCGCCCACGGGCCAGTCGCTCACGGCTGTTATTCGGCTGCTTGCGGAGCACAACGGCCCCTCGCTACCGGAGGGAGAATGCAAGTCCATGAAACTGACACAGACGCGAATGTACTGGCCCACCTGCTCCTGCATGGGCTGGTAGAACTGGGTGGTCTCACCGCTGATGGCGGCGTAGGCGCCGGTCTCGGTGGCGGACTGTTCCCATTGCCATTTCAGGGTCTCGCTGTCTATGCCGTTGAGGTCACTAACATTGCCAAGTGCGGTCTGGAGCGGCGTATCCTCGCTGTATGTGGTACCGCTGGCACCGGTGTCCAGGGTGCCCACTCTGGGCGCGCCAGTTGCGGAAACCTGCGCGGATGCGCGCAGGCTGATGGTGATGGTGCCGTTGTTGGCCGAGGATTCGCCGGCGGTCGTGACGCTGAATGTGAAGGAGGTGTATCCGGCCTGCGCACTCTGCCCCGCTTCCGGATAATAAGTGATGGTGCCGATGCTGGCGGTTGCCACAGTCTCATTCACAGTGGCGGCGGAGCTGCCCACCCTCAGTGTGCCGAGGGATGGCAGGCTCTTTATCGTGATGCTGTCCAGGTCATCATCATCGTCCACTTCCGTAAAAGGGAAGTCGTCCTCCTCAAAGGTGTACGGGCTGTTGGCGGTGGCATTGTGCAATACCCAGATGGTTTTGTGGTTGGCAGATGGCTTGGCTTGAGCGGCCGAGACAGCCGGGTCCGCATCGTTGTGCGGTTGCGCCTGCGCCTGTGCGCAGATAACAAACAGGGCTGGCAGAACCAGCGACCAGAGGCTAAACCGAGTTAGTCTTGCCCGCTGATGCGGGGGGGGGGGGGGGGGGGGGGTAGTATTATAAGTTTTTTGCTTCATAGTTCTTCTCCTTATGGTTTAAGTTTCATGAATGCAGATGTACTAATGAGTGCTGGGCACTCTGCCACAAAATGCAAGTTATCTATAAATTCTGTATCTCCTATTTCTAGCAAATGTAATTATACATGCAATTATACAATGAGTACTACGCTATAAATAATCCACAAACAACTGAGTGTTGTTTGTGCTCCACAAACTGTTCATTGTTTCCCTCATCTAGCGCACTCTACCACAAAACGCAACATTTGCAAGTCGCCGTTGCTCAGAGCATTACACCCAGAGTCAGGTTGCGCTCTGCCACAAAATGCAAGTCCTTTGCAAGCGCTTTTTGCATCCTGCCTCACTCCCCTTGGGTGCGCCCACAACACTCCCCTCCTCCGCCAGTCACTCGCGCTATCGCAACGGGCCTTCCAGGAAAAGGCGCAGCCGCAAGCGCAGACTGTCCGGAGGGGGATCCACCAGGTCTATGGTGAGGACGGCTATGTTGGCGCTGGTTGTTCGCTACCATCGCTAGCGGCCTGATTAGCGCTGACATGGATTGTGTGGCAAAGGAAACTGTCGTCGCCATCAGATGCGCATAGTCTTGATGAGGCGCTGCCGGCACCGGTGTCCGGCACTCTATATATCAGGATTGCGTAACCCGCTGTGACAGTGACATTAGCTTCCGGATAGTATGCCAGGGTATCCAACTGGGCCAGTGTCAACTCGGTGTCTGCGGCTATGGTGACACTGGCATCGCCTGCCACGGCCAGAGCGCCCCGTGCGGGCGGAGTGATTATGCGGATGCCATTGATGGTGTCGCCATCGATGCGCGCACGGGGGCAGTATCAGAAGTTTAGCAGTTCATAGTATTTCTGTTGATGCCGACATATCGGATGCCAGCCTGCTCTGGGACAAGTCGGGCACAAGCCCTTTCGGCTTGCGCATAAAATGCTTTTAATTAATCCTGTGATAGGGTCGTAAGTCCACAGACTCTAGTAGTGTAAAAGTTAGTTTTGAATCAATTTGCTTTTTAGCGACCGCCCGAAACTTTTGCTGTAATTGATCTTTGTAATTTTTGCCGACATCGTCAAACACGTCCAGTAGCGGAGTCAGTGTGTTGTCGCCGCCAATAAAATCCCAATACTCACTGCCGACCAAAAAGTCATTCGGAGCATCCATCATATTGGTTTCTGTGAATCGCTCATAGGTTGCGGGGTGATAAGGGTTATAAGGGAGCGCTAAAAATACACGAACAGGCTTTTGCCTTCTGGCAACCCACTCTAACAACTTCGTTTTGCTTTCTTTGAAGACATCTATGTTCGGTTTCGCTGTCTTTATCTCAAAGTAGTGTTCTATGCCGTCTTTGTTCATATAGAAGTCAACAACAGCACCGGCCTTCTGGTGTTGTCCGCCCTTGGCATCCGCGGCGAGCGCTTCCTCGCTTTCTCTCTTAATGTCAGCGTCTCTGTCCCCGTTCCTCAAGTCTTTGACAATCTCTCCGATAGTCGCTTTCTGTGCCTTGGATATTGTTCCGCCGATTTTGTATCCTCTGCTTACTTCGGTGGCGGTCTCGCGCGCTACGATGACCGAAACTTCTTCGTAGATGCTCATACCAAGGGTAGTTGCCAGAGAGTGTATAAAGGAATATGCGGCGACCTTTTCGTTGTCTTGTATGAGCCTTTCCAAAAAAAGCATGGATGTGGTCTCCCTGCCATAATTTTCAAGCTTCTCCTCTAATTTCTGATTGAGTAGTGCGGAGATATCTCGTCGTTGTGCATCGCTTAACGCCATCACCTTATAGTTCCTTCAAGTGAAAAATCATTTCGGCGTAACTGCGACGGTCTTTTTCCACACGATTAAGCACTGGGCGTTTGTAATGCTGTACTATTTTCATGTTGGCTTTTTGTGCGATAGTCGGGTATAGGTTGTGCTTGTCATTAGCAACCAGAAAAACATCATAGTCAGGTTTCATGTAGCGGCGGCAGTTGTTCAGCGCTGCCGACACGCCATTGACATAGGATTGTCTGGCCGCCGCGCCCTGCCCTTTGCAAAGGGGGCCGATTTCCAAATCATCTTTTCTGGCAAAGCCTAACAAATCGTATGCATATGCGTGCTGTTCATGATAATCAATCAGGCCCACATAAGGCGGGCTGGAAAATATGCCATCAATTTTTTGTTCGCTGATTCGCTTGGCTAAGCGTGTGTGCTTGTTCCGTAAGGTTTCAGCTATATCAATGGTTCTGCTATCCCCGATTAAACAATATTGATCAGTGGGTGTTTTGTATTGCTTGAACTCTGCCAGGCGATTGACCGTATCGGATGCATAGCGTCTCCACCAAGCATAAATAGAAAACAAGGGTTTGCATATCTTCCCATGCTTTCTGCAGTAGTATGTTTCCATCGTCGGTGTTTTGAGTGTGCCTAAATCGGCATGTGTGGTGGCGCGGCATGACCGGATGGTTCGACTGAGTATTAGTGCGAGAATCTTTTTGGTATTGCTATTTGGAATTCTTTTTATCCGTTTGAACACAAAATCAATCTCTTCGCAAACCGGCTTTATAAACCACCGTCTCAGAAATGTATCGTCACTCTCTTGTTTCAGAGTAATGTTGTATTTTGATAGCAGACGACGGTATATTACTAGAAACTCCTGCACTTTTTCGTGTGTGTAGACTTTTTCGTTAATTTCTCCATGGCGCACTTTATACTTGAACTCGGGTGATGGGAAGTGGCACTCATTAAATCGCTTTAACTCAGCCAGCAAATGTTGCTCAAAACGAGCATTGTTTCTTTGTTTGCGGAAATTCGCTAATTAATTGCTAATCTCACGTGCATATGAGATTATGTCCGTAGTGTCGTAATCATCGATTTTGGCGTTGCTAATAAAAGCGTTAAATGCCGAGACATCAATTCCGATAGCATGCAGTCCTAATTCAGATGACTGTACGAGCGTGGTACCGCTTCCGCAAAACGGATCTAAAATGATATCGCCCGCTTTGAAAAACACTTGCCGTTTGAATTCGTCAGTATGATTGTCGAGAAAATATTCAACCAGCTGCGGAATGAATTTGCCTTTGTAAGGATGCAGGCGGTGTACATGTTTGGTGGTTTCGGCTTCTTTGTAATTGGCAAAAGACAGACGCCAGTTAAGATCGTCTCCCAGTTGTTTCTTCCACAGAGCTTCTTTCGTGTCGGCGTGCCGGTTATAGTAGGTCTCCAAGTCAAGGCGGCTTACTTGCGTTCTGCCGTTAAGCCCTATCTTTGGTATCCTGCCATACTGAACCAGATAAGAGATGTTGGACGGTGTGACATTCTTTCCAATGTAGTTACTTGCCCAGACACTCGCTTCCTTGAAGTTCATCAACTCTTGATACTTTTCAGTCATTGCGCGATACCTCGGTTGTATTGATTTTGCTACCCATCTTGGAGAAGCATTATACCTAATGAGACTATACTACGCCGCATGATACCGATATATCTCCGGATGCTTCATGTTCGGCAGTGTCACATATCTTGTTTTTTAATCTGTCCGTCAAAGCCCCTGCAAACTCACAGAAACATCATGGCTACGAACACTTTGCCATCGCTCGTAGCGCTGCGATACTACAGACACACATGCCCGTTTGTCGGGCATATATGATCACGCCTTCAGCCAAGTCTGCGCGCAACTACGAATATCCGGAGACGTTTTGCAAGGCAACCGAAGCCGTGCCGGGAGCCCTCCTTGTAAGCGATTGAAAACATTGCGCATTTTGCAACCCATAAAAGGAATACCACCAGATCATGAAGACGAAAAAAGGAAGCAGTTGGACTCAGATAACAGGTTATCCACAACCTTATGCACAGGAGCTGTGGATAGTAGCCTGCCCTTCGGGTGGCAAAGAAGCCGCTTTATCGGGAAGCGCCGGATGGTGGCACACAACGCCTCTTTGCAGGTTGCTGTTTTCGGGTCCGCAACTCTCTGTCCAGAGTACGGTTTGATGCCATGCCATATCGGACACCCGGGGCAACTCGCGCTATCGCAACGGGCCTTCGAGGAAAAGCCGCAAGCGCAAGGCAATCACCCCCAGATTTATAGCGGGGTGGAATCGGCGGCGGCCTGATTAGCGCTGACATGGGTTGGGTGGCAAAGGAAACTGTCGTCGCCATCAGATGCGCATAGTCTTGATGAGGCGCTGCTGACGCCGATGTCCGGCACTCTGTATACGAGGGTTGCACAGCCCGCTGTGCCGACGATGGCATCGGCTTCCGGATAGCATGCCAGAGTGTCCGGTTGGGACAGTGTCAACTCGGTGTCGGCGACTGTGGCGGTGTCGCGTCATCAGTCAAGCTCCGAGTCACACCGCTCACCGAATCAACTCGGTGTCGGCGGCTATGGTCGCGCGCCTGTCGTGTTGATGCCGGGAAGCCGGAATGTTTCCGGCATTATTCGGTGCGCCGCGCGATTGCTTGGGCGGGGTGAGCGATGGGGATCGAACCCACGACCTCAGGAGCCACAATCCTGTGCTCTGCCAACTGAGCTACGCCCACCACAAGCAAAATATGATATGTCATCATCACGGTATCGGCAAATGCTGGCGCGCCTGGCAGGACTCGAACCTGCTGCCCCCGGTTTAGAAGACCGATGCTCTATCCAGATGAGCTACAGGCGCGAAGCCTTCGGTGGTCGGGGCAAGAGGATTTGAACCTCCGACCCCCTGCTCCCAAAGCAGGTGCGCTACCAAACTGCGCCATGCCCCGTGCGGGTATTATATATCAACATCAATGCGGACTGCGCGTGTGCCCGCCAAGCGCCGTTAGTGTTATCATTTGCATCTCATATTTCACTACTACTAACTGCGAGGTTAAAAATAATACGATGAACAAACTCATTTTGCTTACCGCTATTGTTGCGGGTCAGGTAGCCGCGGCGGACGAAAAACTTCCCCGTGTGCAACTCACTACGACTTATGGCGATATCGTCCTTGAACTCTATCCCGACAAAGCGCCGATTACTGTGGAGAACTTTCTCAAATATGCGAACTCGGGTTTTTTTGACGGCACAATCTTCCACCGAGTCATCGACGGTTTCATGATACAAGGCGGCGGTTTCATCATGAAAGACGGACAGATAAAACAAAAGACTACGCTGGCTCCGATCAAAAACGAAGCCGACAACGGTCTCAAGAACTTCAAGGGGACCATCGCGATGGCGCGCACATCGGACCCCGATTCCGCCAGCTCACAATTTTTCATCAACCACAAAGACAATGCGTTTCTCAACTTCAAGAGCAAAACAATCCGCGAATGGGGGTATTGCGTATTCGGCAAAGTCGTCAAAGGAATAGAGGTTGTGGACAAAATTGCCAAGGTGCGAACGGCGACAGTCGGCGGCCACGGCGATGTTCCGGTTGATCCTGTCACTATCAAAAAAGTTGCCGTTGTGAAATAAGTCATCGGAGCAAATGAAAACTGTTTTCGTTTCCGATTGCCACATCAGCCCCGAACGTCCGGAAATCATCGAGTACTTTGATACGTTTCTAAGGACTGTCGGCAACGAGGCGGATCAGTTATTCATACTCGGAGACTTGTTTGACCTCTGGCTCGGCGACGATATCCCATCGGATGACGGCGAGCGAATCAGCGTTGCGCTGCGTCAACTGAGCAAGGAAATCCCCGTCTTCTGTATGCGCGGCAACCGCGACTTTCTGATTGGCGGGGACTTTGCCGCGCGTTCGGGTTGCCGGCTGTTGCCGGATATATGTCTGCGCCGGTTTGACGAAGAGTTGATACTGCTGATGCACGGCGACCTGCTGTGTGCCGCCGACCGCAGTTATCAAATTTATCGCCGCATCGTTCGCCACCCGCTGACATACCGCCTGATTATGTCGATCAAGCCCGAGCGCCGCCGACGCATAGCGAACGCCTTGCGCAACTACAGCAGCAAAGCGGTGAAGACCAAGCCTCTGATTGAGATGGATGCGGCGCAATCCGCCGTGGAGGAATATATGACACGTTTTGCGGTCACCCGCCTCGTTCACGGCCATACCCATCGCCCCGCCATCCACGAGTTTGAGTTAAACGGCAAACCGGCGCAGCGCATCGTCTTGGGCGACTGGTATCACAACGGCAGCGCGCTGGAGCTGGAAGCCGGTCGGATGAACCTGCGCTCTCTGACAATCAACCCGTCTTCAAGCCGATGATTAAATCCATCACATTGGTTCCGGTCGGCCCGCTAATCACCGCATCCCCGACGGCGCTCAGATAGGTGTGGCTGTCGGCGGCAACGAGCGCCTTTCGCGCGTCGAGCCCGGCCGTTTTGCCTCTGGCAACGGTCGTGCCATCGACCAAACCGCCCGCCGCATCGGTCGGCCCGTCGGTGCCGTCGGTGCCGGCGGATAACAACCAGACACCCGGCGTATCCTCCAGCAGCAACGCGGCGGCAAGCGCCAAATGCTGGTTGCGCCCGCCGGCCCCGGGCGCGGGCGGCAATACCAGACATGTTTCGCCGCCAAAGATCAGTACTTGTTCCGGAGCATCACGCACTTCTTTTGCTATCCGCTCGGCGGCTGCCGATGTGTCGCCTTCAATAAACCGCTCCGCGCAACGCGCGCTATATCCCATCGCAAGCGCCGCTTCCTCGCAACGCTTCTTGGCGTCTTCAAGGCAGGCGACGATGTGCGTTTGCACGTTATCAAACGCTTTTGCATCGGGTACGGCAACGGTGTTGATGCGCTTGAGCATGTCGATCACCGCCGCCGGGTAATCGGCGGCATCCGCCTCGTCATACACCGGGCTCAGCAAGCCGGAACCAATGACCCCGGGGTCATCGCCCGGCACATCCGATATCAACAAGACCAGCGCCTGCGCGCCGTTGAGAAAAGTGGCAAGCCGCCCGCCTTTGATTTTTGAGATCGACCGCCGCACCGTATTGATTTTCTGTATATCCAAGCCATGCGCCAACAAAAGTTGCGTCAACTCCCGCAAATCATCAAGACTGCCGCCCTCGCCCAACACTTCGACCAGACTGGAGGCGCCGCCCGACAATAAAAAGACAAAGCGGGCACCCCTGCGCGCGCGGCCTGCGAGGTATTCAAGCAACGCTTGTCCCGCCGCCAGGCTGGCATCGCCCGGCACCGGATGATCGGACTCCAGGCAAGCAATCTGCGGGTACGCCTTCAGCGCGTCATCCAGATGATCGCGCTTCGTGATGACCAGACCGCTCACAACCTGTTCGGCAAGGACATCCATCGCCCCCAGCGTCATCGATGCCGCCGCTTTGCCGATGGCGACCAGATGCAGTCGCTGCCCATCCGGCGGCGCACTCTTCAGATAGTGAGAAACCGCACTGCGGCCTTTCACCCGCTCCACTCCGGCGTTAAAGATTTTGATCAGGTCTTGGCGCGGTTTATCGTTTTGCATATCTGTCCTGTCGGGGAAAAACCTCAACTATAAGCCATGTTGAAAATATAAATAAGCGAGTCGATCTCAACGGTGTCAAACAGACGCACTACATCGGCATTGCGCATGCGGATACAGCCGACGGAAGCCGAACGGCCGATATGCCGCTCGTGCGGGGTGCCATGGATGTATATATAGCGCGAATACGAATCCATAAAACCGCCGCGATTGATGCCCGGCTCCAGCCCTTCCAGACGCAAGATGCGGGTGCATATCGCATCGTTTGCGGCGCTGTCGGAACGGCGGGTCGGCGGCGCGCGTTCGCCCGTTGTGCGACGCCCGATGAAACGTGTGTGCAAGGGTTGTCCGTCCCCGATCTTGTCGGCAACACGATGGACTCCGTAAGGCGTGCGCAACGAATCATCCAGGTTGCCGAGCCCAAAGCGCGACAGCGAAACCGGATAGACCGTGTCGTTTTTGAAATGGCGCACCACATACAGCCGTTGCTGCGGCGGCACGATCAGCGCCAGCGGCAGGTGTGCCGCGAACGGATAGTGACGCACCAGATTGCGGCTCAGTTGATGCACATGCGCCGCCGACAGCCGCGCGGTCATCTCGTTGCGCCGGGTAAAAACAGCCTAACTGACACAGCGCAAGTCGATGCTTTTGGCGTCGGGGTCTTTTCCCGCATCCTTTCTGCTGTCCGCCAGTTTCGCCAAATATTCTTTGCCCGGATTGATCACATAGTCGCCGTCAAAGATGGAACAATCCAAGTTTTTCAGTTCGGGGTTGCCGTATTGAACCGATTGCACCAGCGTATCGAGGTCTTGATACAGCAGTTGGTCGGCGCCGATCAGTTTGCTTATCTCATCGGCGCTTTTGTCGTGCGCGATCAACTCGTCGGCGTTCGGCATATCTATGCCGTAGATATTCGGGTGCTTTACCGGCGGCGATGCCGAGACCATATATACTTTTTTCGCGCCGGCATCGCGCGCCATTTGCACAATCTGTCGCGAAGTGGTGCCGCGAACGATGGAATCATCGACGATCAACACATTTTTATCCTTGAACTCCGGCGTCAACGGGTTCAGTTTATAGCGCACATGCGCATGCCGCGCCTGCTGCCAGGGCATGATAAATGTTCTGCCGATATAACGGTTTTTGATAAAGCCTTCGCGGTACGGGATGTTCAGCCGCGTCGCCATCGCAAGCGCCGCCGTGCGGCTGGTATCGGGCACCGGTATGACCACATCGGCATCGCAACCCGACCATTCCGCGCGCAACTTTTGCGCCAGATGGCCGCCCATTCTGGTGCGCGATTTGTGCACGAATACTTTGTCTATGACAGAATCGGGGCGGGCAAAGTAGACGTATTCAAATATGCAACTGCATTGCTGCGCCCAATCGGCGCATACCTGCGCGTATTCCCTGCCGGCGGCGTCTATATAGACGGCCTCGCCCGGCCTGATGTCTCTGACAATATCAAAGCCGAGCATATCCAGAGCGACACTTTCCGATGCGAACATATACTCTTTCCCTTTGTCGCTTTCTCGGCAGCCGTAAATCAGCGGGCGGATGCCGTGGGGGTCGCGAAAAGCCAGCAGACCGGAACCGGCGAGCATAGCGACGACCGAGTACGCGCCGTGACAGCGGCTGTGCAGTCTGCGCACCGCGGCAAAAATATCCGCCGGTCGGGGCTCGAGTGCGCCCTGTTCCAGCAGTTCGTGCGCAAAGATGTTCAACAGAATCTCGGAGTCGGAGCCGGTATTGATATGGCGCATATCCTGATTGAACAGATCGCGCACCAACTCCTCGGAGTTGATCAGGTTGCCGTTATGTCCCAATGCGATGCCGTAAGGGCTGTTGACATAGAACGGTTGCGCTTCGGAGACGCCGCTGTCGCCGGCGGTCGGATAACGCACATGGCCGATACCGTATTGCCCGGTCAGACGGGTCAGGTGTTCGGCGGCGAAGGATTCTCTTACCAGACCGTTCCCTTTGTGCTGGTAAATTTTGTTGCCGTCACAGGTGACGATGCCGGCGGCATCTTGTCCCCGGTGTTGCAACGCGAGCAGGCCGTCGTAGAGGCGTTGTCCCAAGTCTTCGTTGCGATGTCCGAATATTCCGATAATTCCACACATAGCGAGGTTCTCTTAAAGTTCTATCTCATCAACCGGCGCGGCTTCTTTGGGCGCTTCAAACTGAAAGTGTCGCGCATATTCCGGCGGTAAGAACTCGACGGCGTATTGCGCGCCTGTGACAAAAGAAGGCAACATACGCGATTCATGCCACCAGTCGCTAAGCGGCAGGCGCGTGGCGCCGGCGAGCATGACCAACGCAATCACGATGGCGGCGCCGCGCAACAAACCGAAGCCGCCCCCCAGCAACCGATCGAAAAAATTGAGCGGGCCGTCGCTGACCATCCGCCCCAGCAGATTGATCAGCAGGTGACCGGGCAACAGGACGAGCAGGAAGACGAGGATAAAAATGATCGCGCTCGCGATGTCGTCGCCGGTGATATCGGTTTCAAACACCGAGAAGCCGTAATCGGTCGCGCCGTCGGGCAACCACTGCAGAGGATAGCCGCTTGAGTACGAATAGAAAGCCGCCATGAATGCGAGAATCAATGTCAGCAGTCCGAGAGTTTCTTTGACAAACCCTTTGTAAAGCCCGAAGCCGAAAGAAACGAAGATGATAAAAATGATAAAGACATCAATATAAGTCATATTATTTGTCGCGCTTTATCAGCGGTTTTATCTTCATCTTTGCGGTCACATCGTCGGCGATACGTTCCGCTTTTTCCAACCCGAAAGGCCCCAAACCGACCGCGTGAACCGGCTTGCCTTTCAGGGTGGTTTGGCGACGGTACACATCGGCGAACCGGTTTTGACGAAGTTGTTTTTCAATTTTATCGGCGCCGCCTTTTTCGCCGAAAACCCCCAACTGCACCAGCCACATTCCTTGTTTGTCCAGCAAGTCTTCGATAGCGGGTTTTTTGGCATCAACGGTCGCCTGCTTCTCTTTCGCGACAGCAGTATCGGCGGCTGTCTGCGGCGGACGAACGGGCGGTTTGTCATCGTTCATTTCCTCTTCAATCTCGGGAAAATACTGCTCGTACACGATCTGCGGTTTTTTGCCGACAGCCGTGTGCGGCAAGTTTTGATAACCCGATCCGTCAAATAAAATAGGCAGAAAAATGACCATCAGTGCGACCAGAACAATCGCGCCGACAAGGCGATGCTTGAATATCTCTTGCGCTTCCATGGGTGATAATCCTTAAATAATCCACAAACAACTGAGTGTTGTTTGTGCACACTATATCATACAGCCTGCGCAGCGATCAGCGCTTCGGCGACGGTAATCATGGAACCGAACGACAACAACTTATCCCCCGCTTCCAGCTTGTCATACGCCAGACGATACGCGCCAGCGACATCTTCGGCGGCAAATATCCGTTCCGCCGCCGCATATTCTGCGACTATCCGATACAGCTCCGCGGTCGCCAGCGCGTGCGGCGAGGCATTCTGCGTGACATACCAGTAATCGACGGTATCGCCGACGGTTTGCAGTATCGCGCGCACATCTTTGGTCGCAAAGATAGAAAAGACGGCGTGCAACTTGCCGCCTGTCGGCAGGCGCGCAAGGTTCGCCGCCATGACCTCGACCCCCTTGGGGTTGTGGGCGATATCAAAGATACCGGTAAAGCTGCCGCCCGGCGCCGTTCCGCTTTCCACTTGAAAGCGCCCTTCCAACTTTACGTCACGCAAGCCGTTGCCAATCGCCTCACAGCCAAGCGGCAAACTGTCGCGCGAGCACATCAGAGCGGCGAGCGCGCAACTGGCATTGCCGAGTTGGGTATCGCCGAACAATGCCGGCCGCGGCAGGTCGTTCAGCTCCATGTCGCGAAAGCGAAAGTCCCAGCATCCGTTTCTCTTGCGATACGAAAAGTCTTCGCCTATGCGGCGCAACAAAACGCCTTTGTCGGCGAGCTCCGCGATGCTTGCCGGCGGGTTGGGATCGCCGCAGAGGCACACCCGGCCTTTGCGCGCAATGCCGGCTTTCTCCCTGCCGATCGATTGGCGGTCTTTGCCCAGCCACTCGACGTGTTCAATATCTATCGCGGTGATGATTGCGACATCGGCATCGACGATATTGACCGCATCCAGCCGGCCGCCCAAGCCGGTTTCCAGAATCACCGCATCGGGGCGACAATGGCGGAAATGATATAACGCGGCGAGCGTGCCGAACTCAAAGAAACTCAAACTGGTGCGCCCGCGGCGCGCTTCGACCTCGGCAAATATTGCGCACAGGTCGTCGTCGGTCACAGGTTCTCCGCAAACCTTGATACGCTCGTTGTACGAATGCAAGTGCGGCGAAGTGTAACTGGCGGTTTTGTATCCGCCCGCCCGCAAGATGGCATCCAGCATCGCCACCGTCGAGCCTTTGCCATTCGTTCCGGCCACGGTGATGACCGGGCACTCCAGCGGCAGTATCTTCATCGCGCGGGCGACTTGCGCGACCCGCTCAAGCCCCAACTCAATGGATTGCGAGTGGATGCTTGCCTGATACGCAAGCCACTCGGCAACAGTCCGCTTATCTGTCAATACGGCGGCGCGCATTATCGGCTCTTTAATAACGAGAGAATGTTGGCCACTTTGTCGCGCATATCTTTGCGCGCGACGATCATATCCACCGCGCCGTGCTTAAACAGAAACTCGCTGCGCTGAAAATCCTCCGGCAGTTCGCCGCCGACAGTCTGCCGGATGACTCTCGGCCCGGCAAACCCCACCAGCGCTCCGGGTTCGCAGATGATCACATCGCCCAGCATCGCAAGGCTCGCCGAGACGCCCCCCATCGTCGGGTTGGTCAGGATGGAAACGAACGGCAAGCGATGTTTTGCCATCTGTGCCAGCGCGGCGCTCGTCTTTGACATTTGCAACAAGGACGTCAGACCTTCCTGCATCCGCGCGCCACCGCTGGCGGAAAAACATACCAACGGCAACTGCTTCTCAAGGCAATGTCGTGTCGCGAGCAAGAAGCGTTCGCCGACGACCGAGCCCATGGAGCCGCCGATGAAGCCGAACTCAAAAGCGCAGACCGCCAGCGGTCGCTCTTTGAGCCGCCCTTCGATCACGACCAAGGCGTCGTTCTCGCCGGTCTTCTTTTGCGCTCCGCTCAATCGGTCTTTGTAGCGGGACTTGTCTTTGAATTGCAAAAAATCTGTCGGCGCTATATCGGCGCCCACTTCCGATTGCATGCCGGGATCAAGAAACACCTCCAGCCGTTTGCGCGCCGACATGGACATGTGGCAGCCGCACTGCGCGCACACTTCCAGGTTGCTCTCCAAGTCGGGACGATACAAGACCGCCAAACAAGACGGGCACTTCTTCCACAAACCTTCGGGGACACGGCGGTTGGTAACCTTGCGGATGCGCGACGGGATCAGGCGTTCGTACCAACTCATTGCGCGCCTCCTCCGACGGCTCGCGCGCCGCCCGCCGCATCCATGGCGCGGCGCAAGCCGCCGATAAAATCGCTCACGGCGTCCTTGCACGCCGCGATATCATCCGCGTGTTGCTCGATGATTTGTACCAAAGCGCTGCCGACAATAACCGCATCCGCAATGTCGGCAACCGCAGCCGCCGTGGCGGCATCGCGGATACCAAAACCGACGCCGACCGGCAGCGTCGTTTTGCGTTTAATCGTCGCAACATGTGCGGCCATTTCGTCGAGATTCAGGCGCGCAGAACCGGTCACCCCCTTTAACGAGATGCAATAGACAAAGCCTTGGGCGAGAGCGGCAATCGCTTCCATACGCTCGCTGACAGTCGTCAAAGAAAGCAGAAAAATCATAGTGATACCGTGTTTTCTTAATTCGTCCATTAGGTCCCGGGCCTCTTCGGGCGGCAGGTCGACGACGAGCACGCCGTCGACGCCGGCCTGCGCCGCCGCCTCGGCAAACGCGCCCCCGCCCATGCGTTCGATCGGATTCAAATACGTCATCAGGACGATCGGCACATCGTCGTCGTCGCGTCTGAAGGTCGCCGCCGCCGTCAGCACATCGCGCAAATTCGTATGCCGCGCCAGCGCGTGTTCGCCGGCCTGCTGTATCGCAGGCCCGTCCGCCATCGGGTCGGAAAACGGCGCCCCGAGTTCGATCAAATCGGCGCCCGCTGCTTTCAAGGCGCGCATCAGATCCACCGTCGCCTCCAGCGACGGAGCGCCCGCCATCAGATAGGGAATCAGCGCGCTGCGCCCGGCGGCGGCGGTCTTCTCAAAACATTTTGTAATCCGCATCGTCACAGCGCCGCCTCGGCATATTCGGCGACCACATGGACATCTTTATCGCCGCGTCCGGAGAGATTGACAATCACCCCGTCGGCGGGTGTCATCGTCGTCGCCAATTCGGCGGCGTAAGCCAGAGCGTGACTGGTCTCAAGCGCCGGGATGATGCCTTCGCAGGCTGTCAATTCCTTGAACGCCCGCAGCGCTTGCGCATCGTCGACGCTGACATACTCGGCGCGCCCGCTGTCCTTCAGCCACGCGTGTTCCGGCCCGACCCCGGGATAATCGAGCCCGGCCGAAATAGAATGCGTCGGCTGTATCTGCCCGTGTTCGTCCTGCACCAAATACGTACGGTTGCCGTGCAACACGCCGGGGTAACCCCTTGCCAGCGGCGCCGAATGCTTGCCGCTGTCAAGCCCTTTGCCGGCCGCTTCCACACCGCAGAGCCGCACCTCTTTGTCATCCAGAAAAGGATAGAACAAACCGATCGCATTGGAACCGCCGCCGACGCAAGCGACCAGAGCTTGCGGCAACGCGCCGCGCATTTCCATAATCTGTTCGCGCGCCTCGCGCCCGATGACAGACTGATAATCCCGCACCATCTCCGGATACGGGTGCGGCCCGGCAACGGTGCCGAGAATGTAAAAAGTGTCATCGACATGGGCGACCCAATCGCGCATCGCTTCGTTGAGGGCGTCCTTCAAAGTGCGCGAGCCGCTTGTAACCTCCGCGACTTCGGCGCCGAGCAGATGCATCTTATAGACATTGAGAGCCTGACGCTTGGCATCTTCGCTGCCCATATAGATGACGCATTCAAGCCCGAGCCTGGCGGCGACCGTTGCGGTGGCGACCCCGTGTTGCCCCGCCCCGGTCTCCGCAATGATCCGCGTTTTGCCCATGCGCTTGGCCAGCAAACTCTGCCCCAGCGCGCTGTTGATCTTGTGCGCGCCAGTGTGATTCAAATCCTCGCGCTTGAGATACAACTGCGCCCCGCCGTGTTCTTCGCTCCAGCGGCGGGCGTGGTACAAGGGGCTCGGGCGCCCGACATAGTGGCGCAACTCGCGCTCAAACTCGGCGACAAACTCGGCATCGGCGCGGTACGCACGATACGCTTGGTCCAACTCATCCAGCGGTTGCATCAATGTCTCGGCGACAAACCTGCCGCCGTATTTGCCAAAATGGCCGCGGCTGTCCGGCAAAGCGTGTGTCATCTGTTCTCCACCTCCGCGATGATGCCATCGGCGGTCTGCACCGCCGCCATAAAGTCGTCCATCAGACGCCGGTCTTTGATACCCTTTGCCGACTCCACGCCGCTGCTGACATCCACCGCATACGGTCTGAGTTGCTCGATCGCAACGCCGACATTATCCGCCTGCAAGCCGCCGGCGACGATTATCGGCGCCCGCGTATCCTGCGGCAGTTGCGCCCAATCAAAGGTCTCGCCGCTGCCGCCCATTGTCTGCGGGTCGTACGAATCAAACAGCAACGCGTTTGCGGAATCGCCGAACATGTCAATCAGGCCCGCCGTATCTGCGGTCGCATCGCCCATCGGGATCGCTTTGATATACGCGCGGTCAAACGAAGCGCAAAACGGCAGCGATTCCTCGCCATGAAACTGAAGGTAATCAATCGTGAGTTCATCGAGCACATCTTCTACTTCGTCCGCCGACGGGTTGCGGAACAACGCGACGATGCTGACCAGCGGCGAGCACGCGTCTATCAATTCCTGCGCTTGCGGCAACGCAACAGTGCGCGGGCTGCTCGGGCAAAACACCAAACCGATCGCATCGACCCCCGCTTCGCATGCCAGCGCCACATCGGTCGGCCGCGTCATGCCGCAGACTTTGACCCGCGTACGCATCAGGCCCGCAACCCCAGACGCGCCTGCTCGGGCACCGTCGCTAACGCCGCATCCAGCGCCGCCGTATCCTTGCCCCCCGCTTCGGCCATATCGGCGCGGCCGCCGCCTTTGCCGCCGACCAGTCCGGCGACGTGATTGACAATCACATCGGCGCGCAAGCGGTCGGTCAAATTATCTGTCACACCGGCAACCAGAATAATTTGATTATCATTTCGCACTGTCGCAAGCAGGATGACGCCGCCATCGCCGAGCCGCTCTTTCAAGTGATCCAGCGCCGCGCGCATCGCCGGTTTTTCCATGACATCCACTTTTGCCGCAATCACTTTTACGCCGTCGATGTCGGTCGCTTCCCGCAACAGTTTGCGCGCATCGAGAGCGCCGGTCTTCGGCGCGGCAGCGTTGCCCTTTTTCAGTGCGCGGTGACTCTCAAGCAACTTGCCGACCTTGTCGCAGAGCGTGTCAGAGCGCGTATTCAGCATCTCACACAATTGTTTAACTTCGCTCTCTATCTTGTTAATATATTCCAAAGTTATGTCGCCGCTTATCGCTTCCAAGCGGCGGATACCGGCGGCGACGCCGCTCTGTGACGTGATCTTGAAAGCGCCGATATCACCGCTGCGCCGGACATGGGTGCCGCCGCATAATTCTTTCGAGAATTCTCCCATCGTCAGGACCCGCACCTCGTCCGCATACTTCTCTCCGAACAAGGCGACCGCCCCCTGCCTGAGCGCGTCCTCTTTTGCCATGTATTCGGGACGCACTTCGACATTGCGCAGAACCTGCTCATTGACCAGCGCCTCGATCCGCTTCACTTCGTCGGCGGACAACGCGGCGTTATGCGAGAAGTCAAAACGCAACCGATCATCGGCAACCAACGAGCCGCGTTGCTCGACATGCGCGCCGAGCGCTTGCTTCAACGCCGCGTGCAACAAGTGGGTCGCCGAATGGTTGCGCGTAATCGCTTGCCGCCGCTTGGCGCAAATCCTCGCAACGACCGTATCGCCAAGCCGCAACCGCCCCGATGTCAGCGCGCCGATATGCTTGTGGAACACCCCCTGCTTTTTCGTATCGCGCACTTCAAATGTCCCGTCGTCGGTTTGCAAACGGCCGCTGTCGCCAATCTGTCCGCCCGACTCGGCATAGAACGGCGTATTGTCCAATACCACGATGCCCTCATCGCCGGCTTCCAGCCTGTCGACCTTCTCGTCGTTGCGAAACAGCGCGGTCACCTTGCCCGTGTCTTCAAGCGTGTCATAGCCGCTGAAATGATGCGCGGCATCGTCAATCTTGTGCGAGGTCTGCGCCGCAAAGCTGGCGCCGCTCTTCGCCCGCTGCTGTTGTTGCCGCATCAAAGTTTCAAACCCTTCCATATCCAAAGTCAGATTTTTCTCACGCGCAATATCGGCGGTTAAGTCTGCCGGAAAGCCGTACGTATCGTAGAGATTGAAGATGATGTCACCGCCCAGCCGCCGCGATGACAAGTTCCCAATCGCTTCTTCCAGCAGGTTTATGCCGGTTGCCAAAGTCTCGGAAAACTTCCGTTCTTCATCGCGCAACGTAGCGGCGACTTTCTGCTCGGCGGCGGCGAGTTCGGGGAAGGCCTCGCCCATCTCCTTGACCAGAGCGCCCGTGATGCGATAGAAAAACGGCTCGCTGACACGGAGCTTGTGTCCGTGGCGCAAGGCCCGGCGGATGATCCTGCGCAGCACATATCCCCGACCCTCGTTAGAAGGGATGATGCCATCGGCAATCAGGAAACTCGCCGAGCGGATATGATCGGCAATGACTCTCAACGACGGCGCCGACAAATCACGACAGTCCGTGAGTTCGGCAATGTATGTGATCAGGTTTCGGAACAGGTCAATATCGTAGTTGTCGTGCGCGCCTTGCAGCACCGCCGTCAAGCGCTCAAGCCCCATGCCGGTATCCACCGACAACGCCGGCAGGTCATGCTGTCGCCCGTTTGCCGCGCGCTCGTATTGCATGAAAACGAGGTTCCATATCTCGACATAGCGATCGCCGTCCGCCCCTTCTTGCCCCGGCGGCGCGCCGATCACCGACGGGCCGTGGTCATAAAATATCTCGCTGCAAGGGCCGCACGGGCCGACCTCGCCCATCGACCAAAAATTATCCTCGCCGTCGATGCGCGCGAGGCGGTCGGCGCTTACCCCGATCTTTTGCCGCCAAATTTGTTCCGCCTCGACATCGTCCGCAAACACCGTCACCCATAATTTCTCCGGCGGCAGTTTGACGATCTCCGTCAGGTATTCCCACGCATAGAGAATAGCTTGCTCTTTGGAATAATCGCCGAAGCTGAAATTGCCCAGCATCTCAAAGAAGGTATGATGGCGTTTGGTATAGCCGACATTTTCAAGGTCGTTGTGCTTGCCGCCGGCGCGCACGCAACGCTGACTCGTAACAGCGCAAGGATGCGGCGGTTTCTCATGACCGAGAAAAATATCCTTGAACTGCACCATCCCGGCGTTGGTAAACAACAGGCTCGGATCATTCGCGGGCACAAGCGATGCGGACGGCAACAGCTTATGCCGCTTGCCGACAAAAAAATCCAGAAACGAACGTCTGATTGCCGAAGTTGACTGCATACCGGGTAAATGTCTAATCGATAAAAGGCCATTTTAACAAACTTATGACCTCGTACTAACTATTAACTTTCTTTGCGGCGACTATCACCCTCCCCTCGGCAAGGGGTCAAGCGGGCTTTGCTCTGCCGGTAAGGGGGAATATTCCGTATGTATAATGCAGGTATGGCAGGCGACGCAAGCCCCTTTGCCGGTAAGGGAGTTGTAATAAAATCTTCCGTATGTATAATATGGGCTTCTGCAAAATTTTAATAGAGGTTTGCGATATGATTTATAACATGACTCCTAACTCTTTCGTTTGTGTGCGCACGATTCAAACTTTCTGCGGAAAGTTAAAGACCTTCGCCGCGTCTTTTAACGCCACACAACGCCGCGCAGGTGCCTTAACGCAAGTTTCTAATACCCCCCCCCCCCCCCCCCCCCCCCCCTATCCCACTCTCTCTTTAATATTTAGCAAGGTTTTCGCGGCGATGATTGTCGCTGCATCCGTTTGCTTTGCGAACAACGCACAGGCACAATCCTGTGCGGCGGACGAATTCCGTGACGGAAACGAGTGCGTGAAAACTTGTCCGACGGGAAAAGTGACGTCGGAGCGCAGATGCGTGACGCCGAAAGAAAAATGCACGGAGATGGGTTGGGAAGCCGTTGATTTCAACAACAGTTGCGTGGTGGGTGTTTGGAACGTCGAAGGCCGCGACACCGATGCCGGATGCGCCTATGTCTCTGGCGGCCAATGCTACGATGCCTTCGGCCCCAACTTGGAGTTTCCGCAAAGGCCGGCAGACGGAAGCTCCCCGCGTTATCTTTACAACTGTGACCCGGACGGAACGCGCGGTTTGATTCCGGCAACCATCAACACTATCGGCTTAACCGAGAGTCGGGAATGCGAATGCGCGCTTTCATCACATACCCGACAAGGTGCTTTTAGCATTGCTGATGATGTCACCGTTGACGGATACTCTCCCCTCGTCGGCGGCCAATGCGTCTTTCTGGGATTACGGATGCGCCTGCGTCTCTTCCTGGAAGGGCCGTTGCGGTAGCCATCAGCCCATGCCCGAATACTCTCTGCTCGCACGGTCTGTTTGCAAGTAAGCGGCGACCTCGCCGCACACGAACTGCGCTGGGACGCGCCGGTCACATCGCACCGGTGCCTGATACTCCTCCCCTTTGCAGGGGGTCGGCGAGCTTTGCGACGTCGGCGAGGGAGAGCAAAATCTTCCGTATATATAGTGTAGGTATGGCAGGCGACGCAAGCCCCGCCGGCAAGGGGTTGCAATAAAATCTTCCGTATGTATAATGTCGGTCTCATGCGAGACATTCTGCATATATGATGTAGGCTCTGACATATTTTATATGTATAATGTGCTCCCATGCGGGACTTTAAATGTACACAAATAACACTCCGTTATTTGTGGATTGTTAATGGAGGTCTGTGATATGATTTGCAACATGACTCGGAATTCTTTTATTTGCGCGGGCGCGATTCAAACCTTCTGCGGAGGGTTGAAACCCCTCGTCGCATCTTTTAACGCCGCACAGTGCCATACAGGCGCCTTAACACCCGTTTATATTACCCCCTCCCCCCCCCCCCCCCCCCCCCCCCCCTGTCCACTCTCTCTCAATGTTTAACAAGGTTTTTGCGGCGATGGCGGTTGCCGCAGCCGCTCTCTTTGCGGATGTCGCCAGCGCACAGACCGCACCTTCCCACGCCCCTGTCATCACCCGACCCGTCATCGCCGACTTTACCGCCGAAACCTTCACCTTCTTCTGGGGACCCCCGGCACAAAATACCGGCGCCCCCATCACCGGATACCGCATCTTCCGCGAGCAAACCGCCGGAAAACAGCCCACCGCGCACCCTACCGTCTGCGACTCCGCTAACTTCTCTGTCTCCTTGGAAAATCACGCCTTCACCCTCTCCGATCAAAGCGAGTGGTTCCGGCACACCGCCCACCCCCTCGGAAACCCTCCGACCGTCGCCGTCGGTTCCACACACGGAAATTGTTACCGATGGAAAATTGCCGCCGTCAACGAACACGGAACCGGACCCGCCGCAACCACCGCGCCCATTCTTGCGCGCGGATTCGTAGTGACAGTGGACGGGAAAAAAATCGTGCGCGCCTACGACACCACCAGAACCGCAGGCAACGCGAGAGTGCCGTGCGCCGACGGAGAATACGGTGTCTACGGCTACAAGGGCAACTGGGGCGTCGGGTGCGCCCCTCCGGAAAAATTGGGACAAGCGGAGACCTGCCATGCGCTGCGAGACCGCAACCCTTCCCTCGCCTCCGCCCATCGCGGGACTTTCTGCGGCATAGAAGACCTCCCCGCCAGCAGCACGATATGCTCAGACTTGGAATTTACCGACTTGGGAGAGGTGCCTTTTTGGAAGATGGGCGTGTTGGGAACTTTGGAACGCTGCCAGATTGACAACCCCTGCGGCGGAACCTTTTCCGAATACAACACAGACTACCGCGAATGCCTCTGCACAGGATGGGCGACGCCCAAAGCCTCTGGCAGCGGATGCGAATGCAACACCGCCGGCGCGGACAGCAACTGCGAATGTCCCGGCATCGTTGGAAGGATATACTTGGCCGAAAGCAACGCTTGCGGATGTGCGACCGGAGAGGAAGTCGTTTCCGAACTCGGCGCTTGCTACGCCGTTTGCGAGGAAGGGGAAACGCGATTCACGAATACGGATCTTGGCACCACCGCCTGCATGACCCCCGACTCTATTTGCGCCACGCAGGGCTGGGCTTACGACTCCGCAACCGGCAAATGCCAAGTCCCTGTCACTTCCGCCGGAACCGACTATGACGGATGTTTTGTTTCCGGCGCAAGCGCTCCTCAGTGCGACGATGTCTTCGGCGAATCCTTTGCCTTCCCCGCGTCTTCCACAGTGGTGTGGACCCTTTACAACGCCTTTGACTCCCGAGCCTCCAACACCAATCCTGCCGTCGCCACCGCCATGGGCCTTTACCGCGACGCCGTCGTCGCGCGGCACAACGGCGACCCGGACTATCTCTCCGGCCCCATCGGCAATCTCGGCGACCACGGCTCGGTCACAAACCGATTCATCGCCCAACACACGCAAGACGCTTTCGCCGCCGCCGGCATCACTTTTGACGAGGGTGCTAATAACCTTGCGAATGAAATCAGAGCCGCCTTTTCACAAATCCCCATCCCCACTCCTTTCGTTTTCAACTGCGGCGAAGGCGCAACCCCCGCAACCGCAAACACCATCGGCGCCACCCAATGCCAATGCGGCGGCGCGAAGCCGGTACTTTCCGGCGGCGTTTGTGTTGCGCAATGTCCGCAGGGGGAGCTGGCGGACGCGGGCGTTTGCCGAACCTCCTGCTCGACGGGGAGTTTTCCGCTGGACGGGGCCTGCGTTTCGCCGGCGGAAAAATGCGAAGGAAGAGGATGGAGCGCAAGCACGGAAAGCGGAGTATACGGGTGTGCGATCAACTTTCGCGATGCGGCGGATGCGGCGGGCGCGCAAGGCAGTCATTGCGGCTTTGCGCTCTGCGATGATTATTTTGGTCCTGATTTGGAGTTTCCGCAACGGCCGGCGGACGGCAGCAATCCGGTTTATATTTACAACTGCGATCCGGACGGAACCACCGGGCTGGTTCCCGTCTTCGCCGACGGTTCCACGGAATGCAGGCGCCGAAGCCTGCTCCTGCGCTTGCGCCTCTTCCTGGAAGGCCCGTTGCGGTAGCATCAACCCGCGCGGCGAATGCTCTCGCGCAATCTGTTTGCAAGCGAGCGGCGAGATCGCCGTACGCGAACTGCGCTGGGACGCGCCGGCCGCATCGCACCGGAGCCCGTTGCGGTAGCCGCCAACCCATGCCCGAATACTCTCGCACAGCCTATATACTCCTCCCCTTTGCAGGGGGTCGGCGAGCTTTGCGACGTCGGCGAGGAGGAGCGAATCATGCCGGAAACATTCCGGCATAGCAATGGAGCCGGGACGACAAGGACATGCTCGCTCCCATCGCAATGCCGGACACTCATTCCGTGATTTCGCGCCCCGACAGGAGCATGCGAGCAACGCCTTGCAGATCTGCGCATGCTTCGCCGATGGCCATGGCAACGCAGAGCGCAGTTGCGCCGCTATGCCGGTTGTCAGGCCCGCCGTGCGGGGTACCTGCGCTTGCAGCTGCGCCTCTTCCTTGAATGGCCGTTGCGATAGTGCGAACAATCCCCTCGCGGCAGAGTCGGCGCAAACAAGATACGGCACAGGCCTAAACGGAGAGCGCAACAAATATAGCTAGCGTCGTAACAATAAGAGCCGCTAACCCAAGGGAGACCATCACGAACAGATTTGTGATTTTGGCTATTTGCTCATCTATGTGTTTTTGGGTTTTTGCCCCGGACTCGGCTATCATCACTTTCAACTCAGCTACTGCTACTTGCAACTTAGTTACTACTGCTTTCATCTCATCTGTGTCTTTTTGGGCTTCCGACCTATGCTTGGCAAATTCCGCTCTGATCACTGACTCAAACTCGGCAATTTTTTCTCTAATCTCTGATTCAAACTCGGCAAATTCGCCTTTCGTTGCCAGAGCGCTCAGGTATTTGTGCAACAGCGCGGATAGCTCGCTGGCAATCGCGCGCGCTTTCTCTTTGTCAAAGCCTGCGTCGGTCAAGTTCTCGACGGAGCCATAAGCAGCAACCGCTGCATCTTCCGCTTTTAAGTCTTTTGGTTTCTTCATGATTATTCCCTCCGGGTTGTAATAATAATACTAATTAAGAGGTTATGGTCAACAACCTTCGTGCCGGATAATAGCGCTCATTTGGGCGGCCATGCTCAACTCATAGACAGGCGGTTTCAATTGTCTGACGAACGGTCTGTTACATCGATTCCCGGCGTGATTTTTCCGCACAAAGAAGCGTTCAAAAAACGTTTTGTGCGAGCGCTGTCATGATGCTCCCATCGCAGGAGTCGCAGAGTCCGAGCACAAACGAAGGACGATGCGGTGTTCGTGCTTGCACTCACTACCGCAAAACTTTCTGCCGTACTCGTGAGGCGCGCATGATGCCGGAAACATTTTAGATTGCCGGCATCAACACAAGTTGTCATGAATGATGCCGGAAACATTTTAGATTGCCGACATCAACACAAGTCGTCATGAATGATGCCGGAAACATTTTGGATTGCCGACATCAGCACAAGCCGTCATGAATGATGCCGGAAAGATTTTGGATTGCTGACATCAACACGGGTTGCTACAATATCACATCGGCCACGGCGCACCGACAACGGCTCAGAGCTCTGCGACACATTTGATCGCTACTCGCAACGAGGTATCCGCCGCTGCTACACGTATCCCAATGTCCGAAGATGAATACATTCAATGAACACTTTCACCGGCGCTTCGGGAAAGGTTTGCGGGGTTTGAAGAGGGTTTGTTGCCGACCGACATGCGGACATTCAATGAGCGTCGGATAAAGTATCTGCTATGGTTTAATATACCTAACGGTCACACTATGGACTGGAACTTCAAGCGCCTACGACACCCATAATATTTGCCCAAAGTTTCCAATATGTCATGGCATCATACTGGCATCATACAGGGGGTTGTAATAAAATTTTCCGTATGTATAATGTCGGTCTCATGCGAGGCATTCTGCGTATATAATGTAGGCTCTGACATATTTTATATGTATAATGTGCTCCCATGCGGGACTTTAAATGTACACAAATAACACTCCGTTATTTGTGGATTGTTAATAGAGGTTTGTGATATGATTTATAACATGACTCCTAATTCTTTCGTTTGCGTACGCACGATTCAAACCTTCTGTGCAAGGTTCAAAACCTGCGCTGCGTTCTTTAAGGCCGCACAATACCGCGCAGGCGCATTGATGCTTGTTTATAATACCCCCCCCCCCCCCCATGTCCCCTCGCCTCTCAATGTTTAACAAGGTTTTCGCGGCGATGGCACTCGCTTGCGCTCTCTTTACAAACAACGCACAAGCGCAAACTTGTGCGGCGGACGAATTCAGCAACGGGAACGACTGTGTGAAGACCTGCCCGGCAGGGAAAGTGACCCTGGATCGCAAATGCGTGACACCAGCGGAGAAATGCACGGAAAGGGGATGGAGCAAACCCGCCAACGGCAATGTCTGCCATTTTGGAAACAGCGGGCCCATGGGCGGCTTCTACGAACTTGCCGATATTGCAGGCATCGCGAACATAAACCGCGACGCCCTTTGCAACCTGGGGTCCGGCTCGAGTGAGTTTCCGGAATGCGCGACGGTTTTCGGCCCGAACTATGAATTCCCGCAAATCCCGGACCCGCATTCGCGGAGGACCTATATCTACAACTGCGACCCCTCCGGGACGCGCGGCCTGATGCCGGCGACCTACAACGTCAACGGCGCGACGAACTGCACTTGCGCCGAGCCCTCCAAGGTTCGGCGCGGCGCCACTTCCCGCGTGATCAACGGCGCTACGGTGATGCTTGGCGGACAATGCGAATGCCCGGAGGGGATGGTGGAGAATGACAACGGCATGTGCATCCCCCGCCCGGCAAACGCGCCCTCCCACGCCCCCTCCGTCACCCGACCCGTCGCCGCCGACTTTGTCGCCGAAACCTTCACTCTGTTCTGGCGGCCGCCGGCACAAAACACCGGCGCACCCATCACCGGATACCGCATCTTCCGCGAGCAAAACGCCAAAACACAGCCCACGGCGCACCCCACCGTCTGCAACTCCGCCAACTTCTCCGTCTCCCTGGAAGATCACGCCTTTACCCTCACCGACCCAAGCGAGTGGTTCCAGCACACCGTCCACCCGCTCGGAAATCCCCCGACCGCCGCCCCCGGTTCCACACACGGAAAGTGCTACCGATGGCAAATCGCCGCTGTCAACCAACACGGAACCGGACCCACCACCGCCACCGTCCCGATTCTTTCGCGCGGATTCGTCGTGACAGAGGACGGAGAACAAGTCGTGCGCGCCTACGATACCACGCGCACCGACAACTCCGAGGAGGGAGGCGGAGCAAGAGTGCCGTGTCCGACGGGAGAATACGGCGTCTACGGCTACAAGGGCGACTGGGGCGTTGGGTGCGCTCCGCCGCAAAGCTTGGGGCAGGCGGAAACCTGCCATGCGCTGCGAGACCGCAACCCTGCTCTCGCCTCCGCCCACCGCGAAACCTTCTGTGGCATAGAGGATATGCCCGCCAGCAGCACGATATGCGCGGACTTGGGATTCACCGACTTGGGGGAGGTGGAGTTTTACAAAAACAACGAATTGGGGTCGCTGGAGCGTTGCGAGATTGCCGACCCGTGTAGCGGAACCTTTTCCGAATACAACGCAGACCACCGCGAATGCCTCTGCGCAGGATGGGCGACGCCCAAAGCCTCCGGCAACGGATGCGAATGTACCACCGCCGGCGCGGACGACAACTGCGAATGCCCGGGCCCCGTAGGAGCGACATACCTGGTCGCAAGCAACGCTTGCGGATGTCCGGAAGGACAGGAAATCGTTTCCGGCGCATGCGTTCCCCAAGGTCTGCGGTTGCGCTTGCGCCTCTTTTTGGAAGGGCCGTTGCGGTAGCATCAACCCGCGCCCCGAATGCGTATGCAATCCGGGTTCGCACTTTAGCGACTGACCGAACTCGCTCCGGGCCCGCGGTTGCGGTTGCGCTTGCGCCTCTTTTTGGAAGGGCCGTTGCGGTAGCATCAACCCGCGCCCCGAATGCGTATGCAATCCGGGTTCGCACTTTAGCGACTGACCGAACTCGCTCCGGGCCCGCGGTTGCGGTTGCGCCTCTTCCTGGAAGGGCCGTTGCGGTAGCATCAATCTATGCCGAATGCTCTCGCGCAGTCTGTTACTCCTCTCCTTGCGAGGTCGGCGTGACAATTCCGTCAATCGTATCCGCCGACTTGTATGACTCCTCCCTTGCGAAGGTCGGCGTGACAATTCCGTCAATCGTATCCGCCGACTTGCATTGCTTCTCTCCTTGTGAAGGTCGGCGTGACAATTCTGTCAATCGTATCCGCCAACTTGCATTGCTTCTCTCTTTGCGAAGGTCGGCGTGATAATTCCGTCAACCGTATCCGCCAACTTGCATTGCTTCTCTCTTTGCGAAGGTCGGCGTGATAATTCCGTCAACCGTATCCGCCGACTCGCATGACTTCTCTCTTTGCGAAGGTCGGCGTGATAATTCCGTCAACCGTATCCGCCGACTCGCATGACTTCTCTCTTTGCGAAGGTCGGCGTGATAATTCCGTCAACCGTATCCGCCGACTCGCATGACTTCTCTCCTTGCGAAGGTCGGCGTGACAATTCCGTCAATCGTATCCACCGACTTGCATTGCTTTTCCCTTGGCAGGAGGTAGCGAGCTTTGCTACGTCGGCGAGAGGAACGGTAGCAAAATATTTTGTATGTATAATGTGGGTACGGCAGGCGGCGCAAGTCCTTTGCCGGCAAGGGAGTTGTAATAGAATCTTCCGCATGTATAATGTAGACCCCATGCGAGACATTTATATAGAGAAGGTCTATGGGGACATTTAATAGATTTGCGATATGAGGAAATTTGTGATATGGTTCATAACATGACTTTTAACATGACTGCTAATTCTTTCATCTGCGCGGGCGCGGTTCAAACCTTCTGCGGAAGGCTAAAAACTTGCGCCGCGCTTTTTAACGCCGCGCAGTGTCGAACAGGAGCGTTAACGCACGTTTATAGTACCCCCCCCCCCCCCCCCCCCCTCGCCTCTTAATATTTAGCAGGGTTTGCGCGGCGATAACGCTCGCTTGCGCCCTCTTTGCGAACAACGCACAAGCGCATCCCGACACTTGCGACGAAGGCGAAGCCGCCGTTGTCGGAACAACCTTTTGCGTCGATTCCGCCCGGCTGGAATTTCTTGACTGGTGCGAGACACAAAACGGCACACGCACTGCATCCTCATTTGATGTCGGCGAATGGTTTTGCACTCTTCCCCTAGGGGAGCGCACGACGGTGTGCGGCGTGTTCCGGGATGCGGGGGCTGACGCAACCAACTCTTTTTGCGAGAGCACTCCGATTGCCGGACAGTCAAGGGCAACCCAATGCTCCGCCGCAAAGCCATACTCCGCCGAGTTTCATATGTGCGCGTGTCCGCCGGGGCAGGCCGAGTCCGACGGCGCTTGCGCGCCGTGTCCGACCGGAAAACTGGAGTCCGAGCGCGCCTGTGTCGACTCTTGTCCGACCGGGAAATTGGCATCCGACAACATTTGCGTTTCGCAATGCCCGCCGGACAGGGTTGAAGCCGACGGCGTCTGCGTTGCCTGTTCGGCAGAGCAGAAAGTGTCCGACGGCGTTTGCGTTTCGGAATGTCCGCAGGGGCGGCTGACGGACGGGCGCGTTTGCCGAACCGCCTGCCTGACGGGGAAAGTCCCGCTGGATGGGGTCTGCGTTTCGCCGCAGGAAAAGTGCGAAGGGAGAGGATGGACTGCATACGAGGTACTCGGAGTACCCACCTGCGAAATTAGGTATCGCGATGCGGCGGATGCGGCGGGTGTGCCGGCCACTGTCTGCCACCTTTCGCTCTGCAACATTCACTTCGGCCCTGATTTGGAATTTCCGCAAAGGCCGGCGGACGGCAGCAGTCCGGTTTATGTTTACAACTGCGACCCGGACGGAACCACCGGGCTGGTTCCCGCGACTTTCGCCGATGGTTCCACGGAATGCGCTCGCCAAGAGGCGCACCGGCGCTTACAACTGCGCTTGCGCCTCTTTCTGGAAGGGCCGTTGCGGTAATACCTTCCGATTATCCTTCCCCCGCGGGCGCGGGCAAAACGCAGTGCGGCGGTTGTCGGCGGACGGCCCGCCGGTCGGCCTGAGCGAGCGTATCGGTTGCCGTGCGCTTGGGTTTGCGGCGCACCCACGCACACATCTAAGGAGCTTGGTGACGCCAATATTTGCGTTCTGCCCGACGCCAGGCAACGACATCAATCGGCGCGCCCGGCGTTGCGCTGAGGCTGATCATGCCGTCTGTCGCGGTGTTATAAATCTTGGCGCCGCGATAGCGGGCAAGAACATCCGGAAACGGAAAGCCGAAGTGATTGCGGTAGCCCGAAGTCACGACCGCGATGGAAGGCGAGACCGCGCGGACAAATTCCGCCGTCGACGAGGTGCGGCTGCCGTGATGCGGCACCAACACCACGTCGCTTGCAATGCGCGGATGGGCGATGAGGCTGCGCTCGGCGGCGGCTTCGATGTCGCCGGTCAGCAACAGCGAATGTTGCGAGTTTGAGATGCGCAAGACGCACGATGCGTTGTTGCCTTCCCATTGCGCATCGATGGCCGGATGCAATATCTCAAAACTCACGCCGTCCCAAGTCCAGAACTTCCCCTTCTCGCATTGCCGCATGGCGGTCGCAGCCGCTTCGCCGCCCAACTCCTCTTCGATGCGGATATTTTTGCGGATGGCCTCCGCGCTGCCGGCGTGGTCGTTATCGCTGTGCGATACGATCAACGTATCCAAAGTGTCGATGCCGAGCGAGCGCAGATAGGGAATGCCCACCGCCTCTCCCGTATTAAAGCCGCTGCGAAAGGCCGGCCCGGTATCAAACATCAATGCGCGCTTCTGCGTTCTGACCACTACCGACAGCCCCTGTCCGATATCCAGAAAGTCCGCTTTGAACTCGCCGAACTCCGCGCTGTCCGCATGCGGGTTCGCTAACAGCGGCAACAGCAACAGCAACGCAAACAGCCTGTGCTTGACTTCCACCAACGCGAACGGCAGCAAGATTCCGGCCAGCGCAAACCCGAATACCCACCACGGCGGCTGCCAGAACCACTCAAGGTCGAGGGCATAAAACCATCCAATCAGCTTCCAAAATACCGAGAACAGCCAGTCCGCCACAGCGAGCGTCCAATCGGCGAGCGCCGACTCTTTGCCGACCCACAATGCGCCGACGGCCAGCAGACACGCCGGCAACAGCAAGAGGCCGACGAAGGGAACCGCAATTACATTGGCAAGCGGCGAACCGAGCGCGCCGCGCGAAAAAAGCAGCATCGCCACCAAACCCATCGCGAGCGACAGATAGACTTGCAACATCCCCCATTGATACCACCGCTTTTGCGGCGGCATATTGGAGACATAGAAAATGATCAGCGCCACGGCGATAAACGACAGCCAAAATGACAGGGATAAGGTCGCCAGAGGATCGTATGCGAGGACGGCAAGCAATGCGATTGCGAACAGTTGCGACATCGGCAACCGCCTGTGCAACTGCCAGCCGACGACAAAACAGGTCAGCATGATCAGCGCCCGTTGCGTAGGCAACGAGAAGCCGGCCAGCAAGGCGTAGCCAATCGCCACCGGCAGCGCGCCCCACAGCGCGGCGAGATACGCCGGATACTGCGTCCGCACCAACAGCGTCCGCGACCACAGCGCGCGCAGAATCAGCACAAAGAAACCGAACACAAGATTGACATGCAGGCCTGACACCGCGAACAGATGACGGGTGCCGGTGCCGACGAGCTTATCGTTTTCTTTCCGCGGCAAGGCGCCGGCAAAACCCAGGCCCAGCGCCGCGATAGATTCGCCGTGGTCGAGCGAGCGCCGCTGCGTGAGGTCGCCGATCAACTCTTGCCGCAGATGACCGGGACTCCATCGCGCGGGCGGCGTATCCAGAAGCCGGTAGTCACGAACATAACCGCTGCCGCCGATGCGTTTTGCGAACAGCCACTTTTCGTAGTCAAACAATCCCGGGTTGGCATAGCCGTACGGACGTTTGAGGGTCGCCGTCAGTTGCAATCTGGAATGCAGGCGAATGGGCTCCTCGGCCTGGTAAATCTTCAGCGACAAACGCTCGGGCAATGCGCGGTTGGCATCCTGATCGGGTCGGAATATAAACGAATATCCCTCAATATAGCGCTTGGGTATCGTGACCACTTCGCCGCTAAAGTCCAATGTCCGCCCCTCCGCCTCGGCGGGCAAAATATCGTCCGCATGCATGACCGCGACCAGCGCCGTCCAGCAAAAACCGACGATCCATGCGCCGCAGATTCTGCTCAAATGCGACGGTATCAAAATGATAGCGCCGCCGATGATAGCGAGCACAAACAACAACGGCGGCGGCAACGGCGGCAGTTGCGGCAAACCGTGCAGCGCCAGATTGCCGACCAGAAATGCCGGCACTATCAGATGAATCGCCGCAATCATGCTTGCCAGCCTTGCATCGCGTATACTAAAATCATAAGTCGTGATTCAACTCCGCACTCGGCAGACAGCATGAACAAGAAATGGCTTAAGAAAAAAATCGTTCGCCACCGCTTGGACAGCCATCCGCAACTATCCAAATTCGGCGGCATATTCAAGCAACAAGAGCTCTGGCACATCAACCGCCGTTCGATTCCCATCGGCGCCGCCATCGGTCTGTTCTGCGCTTTTCTGCCGATACCGTTTCAGATGGTTCTGGCCGCCGCCATCGCCGTCATCGTGCGCGGCAATATTCCGGTGGCGGTAATCCTAGTGTGGATATCAAATCCCCTGACTTGGGGACCGATTTACTATGCGTGTTATAAAATCGGACAAACGGTATTGAACATGCCGCCGGTGCCGTTTTCAAGCCAATCCAATGCCGAGTGGTTTGCCTCAAACTTCGTCAATGTGATGGGGCCGATGACTTTGGGCGGCGTCATTGTCGGCGGCATCGCCGCCGCCGCCGGCTATGCGGTCGTCACCCTCGTCTGGCATTGGAACATCGTCGCGTACAAGCGCCACAAGCGCCGCCGCGACCGCTAAGCCGCGCGGCGCAAGAAGCCGTCTTCCAGTCGGCAGACAGAATTCGCCAGACAGAATCCAGCCGCGCGGCAAACTCGCGATCGCGGGTCGCGACGACCAAGGCGATGCCTGTCTCGTGATTGAGCCGAATCATCTGTTCGGCGACATCGCCGCCGCGACCGGTTATGCGGTCGTCACCCTCGTCTGGCATTGGAACATCGTCGCTTACATGCGCCACAAGCGACGCCGCGACCGCTAAGCCGCGCGGCGCAAGCAACCGTCTTCCAGTCGGCAGACAGAATTCGCCAGACAGAATCCAGCCGCGCGGCAAACTCGCGATCGCGGGTCGCGACGACCAAGGCGATGCCTGTCTCGTGATTGAGCCGAATCATCTGTTCGGCGGCATCGCCGCCGCCGCCGGCTATGCGGTCGTCACCCTCGTCTGGCATTGGAACATCGTCGCTTACATGCGCCACAAGCGACGCCGCGACCGCTAAGCCGCGCGGCGCAAGCAACCGTCTTCCAGTCGGCAGACAGAATCCAGCCGCGCGGCAAACTCGCGATCGTGAGTCGCGACGACCAAGGCGATGCCGGTCTCGCGATTGAGCCGAATCATCTGTTCGGCGACATTGAGCGCGTTCTTGTGATCCAACTGGCCGGTCGGCTCATCGGCGAGGATGATGTCGGGGCGCATGACCAGCGCGCGGCACACCGCCGCCCGCTGCCGTTCGCCGCCCGACAGTTGATGCGGCTTGTGGCGCAATCTGTCTTGCAAGCCGATTTGCGCCAGCGCATCGCGGGCGCGGGCAAGCGATTGCTTCGCGCTGTGTTGCGCGATGCGCAAAGGCAACGACACGTTTTCCAGAATCGTAAAGTCTCCCAGCAGGTGATGAAATTGATAGACGAAGCCGATGTGCCGATTGCGATAACGGCACAACTCCGACTCATCGATCCGCCCCAAGTCGCGACCGGCCAGCATCACCTGTCCGTCATCGGGCGTATCCAGTCCCCCCATCAGGTGCAACAGACTGCTCTTGCCGGAACCGGAAACGCCGGTGATCGCAACGCTCTCCCCTTTGCCGATGGCGAGGTCGATGCCTTTCAGCACGGCCACCTTTTGCCCGGCGGCGCCGAAGCTCTTCGTCACCGAGCGGCATTCAAGAATGTGTTGCGCGTCGCTCATCGCTCAGTTCGCCTTCAAGACTTCCGCCGGACGGATACGCGCCGCTTTCCACGCCGGATAAATCGTCGCGCCTACGGTCAGGATGAAAGTCAGCGATGCCACGATGATCACATCCTCGGCCAACAATTGCGACGGCACGCGCGTAATCGGATAGACATCCGGCGACAGAAACCTGAAACCAAACGTATCCTCCAACGCGCGGATCAGCGCTTCCAGATTGCCGGCCAAGGCGATGCCGCCGGCGACGCCGAGGGTGTTGCCGAGGATGCCTATCAGGCAGCCTTGGGTGATAAAGATCCGCATCACCTGCCGCGAACGCATGCCGATAGTGCGCAGAATCGCAATGTCTCCGCGCTTTTCCATCACGACCATCATCAGCATGGACACGATGTTAAACATGGCGACGACGACAATCAGAAGCATGATGATCAGCAACAGCAATTTTTCCATTTCCAGCGCGCGAAAAAAATTGCGATGGCTTTTCGTCCAATCGCTGACCCAATAATCGGGGCCCAAGCGGCTCCGTAACTCGCGGGTAATCCGCGGCGCGGCCAGAATGTCATCAATTTGCAGGTGCAACGCGCTGATATGTCCCCGCTCCATGCGCGCAATTTTGCCGACATCATCCAAATGCATCAGCGCGATATAGCGGTCAAACTCGGACAGACCCGACTCAAAGATGCCGCTGACATGCAAACGGCGCATGCGCGGAATCATCCCGGCAGGCGTTGTCATGCCCTTGGCGGTCATCACCGTCACCCGGTCGCCGACGCCGACGCGCAGGTAATTCGCCAGCGAGGAACCGAGCACGATGCGGTATGCGTCGGGTTGCAACTGCGCCAGCGAACCGGTCACGACGCGCGCTTCTATCGCCGCGGCGCCGCTGTCGGCGGCGGGCAGGATGCCGCGCAGATAGGCGCCGCTGACGCGCTCGCCATTGACTAAGATCCCCTGCGTTTCAACAACCGGCGCGGCGGCGATGACATCGTCGCGCTCTTCCAGCGCGCGTTGCAGAGGTTGCCAATCGCGCAACACCCCGCTTGGGCTTGCGGTGACCATATTGTGCGAGAGCATGTCCAGCATGCGGGCGGTGATCTCTTCGCGAAAGCCGTTCATCACCGACAGCACCGTGATGATGACGGCGACGCCGATGGCGATGCCGAGAATCGATATCAGCGACACCATAGACACGAGATAGCCGCGCTTTTTGCTGCGGATATAACGCCAGCCGATCAGGTATTCAATCGCGCTCACTGTCTTTGACAATCTCGGTGATCTCTATCGCAATTGTCGGCTGCGCTTGCGGCGACAGCGGCATGCTCTCGCCGTACAGATCGCCGGGCTGTTTCCGCGCCCCGCCCGATTTTGAGACGCGGGCAATCACGGTGACCGGATCAAAGTGGCGCAATGTCATCGCCGGCATCATCGCATCGTCGCTGCTCAGACTGACTCTGGCGGGCAGGTCGGCGACGGTCAAGCGTTTGATCGCAAGCGGCATCGGCGGGCCGTTTGCGGCTCTGGCGTAGACAAACACCGTGTCTTCCGCCGCCGCTTGCGGTTGCAAGTGCGCGGCCAAAGCGACCGTCACGGTCACGGTCACAACCGGCATATCGGCCGCGGTCGGCGGGGCATCGGAGCGCAGCTGCTCGGCTTCGGCGATCTGTCGGTCCAACTCCGCTGCGATCTCAGAACCGTCCTCGACATTGCGCCGCAGATAGCTCCAACGATTCACCGCGCCCGAATAATCCTCTTCTATAAAAGAGGCAAAGCCGCGCAACCAGAGCCCGCGCTCGTTATTCGGCGATACCGCCAGCGCTGCGTCCAGCAAGGCAATAGATTGGGAATCAAACCGCTCTCCCGATGACAGGAAGATGGCTTCGGCATAGGCAATCTTGTCTTCGGGCATCAACTCACCGCTCGCCTCGGCCTGCTCGTAAGCGGCGACCGCCCGCTCGTAGCGCCCGGCGAAGGCGCGCATCTTCGCCAGCATCCCCCAGTCCTCGGCGCTGCCTCCGTTTTCCGCCAGATAGTCTTCAAAATCGGCGAGCAACTGCTCCTGATATATGTCATCGGCCATCGTGACAAAATGGTAATAGGCATCCGACCAATACAGATAGAGCGCGAGGCCGGACGCCGCGACCAGAGCGCCGATGGCGACGGCGACCCGCTTGCGCAAGCGCATGCTCAGAAACAGCGCGATGACGACAATCGCCAGCAAGCAACCGATGCCAATCAGCAGCATTTGCATCATCCCTCCCGTTGTTGTTTTGCGATGCGCCGGAACAAGACCGCCAGCGCGATCAAGAGCACGGCAAAAGGCGCGAGCCACAGCGCGTAGGTCTGCGGTTTGAAGCGCGGCTCATAGAGTATGAAATCGCCGTAACGCTCCGATGCAAACAGCTTGATCTCCTCGTCGCTCGCGCCCTCGGCGATCATCCGCCGCACCGCCGCGCGCAGATCGGAAGCCAAGCCCGCCCCCGACTCCGCCAGCGATTGATTCTGACAGACCAGACAGCGCAGTTCTTTTAGAAGGCTCAGGTAACGTTGCTCTTCGGCGGCGGACAAGTCGGTCGCCGCCAGCGCCGGGCAGACGCCGAGCAACATCACACAAAGGCACAGCCGTTTATACATCGGATAACTCCTCCAGCAAGGGGCGCAACCGCTGTTCCAATATCGTTTCATCGATCGGCCCGATATGTTTATAGCGTATGATACCCGCGCGGTCTATGACGAAGGTCTCCGGCACCGCATAAACGCCGAATTCTATGCCGACCTTGCCGTCGGTATCCGCTATGCTGAAGTCATACGGGTCGCCAAACCGCGCAAGCCACATCGTCGCATCCTCGCGGCTGTCTTTGTAATTGATGCCATAGACCCGATAGCGGTCGTCTTCTGCTAATTCCAGCAGGAACGGGTGCTCGTCGCGACACGCGATGCACCAACTCGCCCAGACATTGATAACAGCCGGCCCGCGCAAGTCGGCATAGCCGACGCTGCGCTCGGGGGCTTGCAAGTCGGTCGCCAGAAACGCCGGCAGCGGTTTGCCGATAAACGGCGACGGCACCAGCGACGGGTCGCGGGTCAGGCCGACAGCGAGCAACGCGACCAGCGATGCAAACACGACGATGATCCAAGCGAAGCGATTCATCATCGGACCGCCTTGCGGTAACGCCGGTCAAAAGCGGACACGCAGCCGCCCGCCGCAATCAACAACGTGCCTAGCCACAGCCACTGTATGAAAGGCCGATAGTAAACCCGCAACCCCCAGCGCCCGTCTTCGCTGCGCTCGCCGAGCGATACATAGAGATCGCGAAAGAATCTTGAATCCACCGCCGCCTCGGTCATCGGGCTCGTCTGCACCCGATAGATTCTCTTCTCGGGCGACAGGGAAGCGATGTGCGCCCCGTCGCGCCAGACCTCAACGCGACCGGCCAGAGCCAGATAATTCGGCCCTTCCGCCTCGCGCACGCCGGCAAAGCGAAACGCATACCCCGCCAGTTCCACGGTTTCGTTCTCGGCAAGTTCGGTCAATTTCTCATCGCCGTAGGCGCCGTTGAAAGTCGCCCCCAGCACGAAGACCGCGAGACCGAAATGGGCGATGCTCATGCCGAGCGCGGACAGCGGCATGCCGGAGCGCGCCAGACTGTCGCGGACGAAAAGCCCGACCGACAACGCCAGCCACACAGCGGCATAGATGCCGATGAACACCGCGAAGGACAGGCTGTCGACATAGAGCAACGGCAACAACGCGACGCCCGCCGAGAAGCTCAGCAACGGCCAGTATTCGGCAAGCCGCGCGGTCGTATCGCGTTGCCACCTGATGCGCATCCCCAGCCCGGCGAGGAAGACGACCGGCAACATCAACGGCACGAACACCGCCGTAAAGTACGGCGCGCCGACCGATATCTTGTCCATGCCCAGCGTATCCAGCGCCAACGGATACAAGGTCGCGAGCAAAATCGCAAACATCGAGGCGACCAGAATGACATTGTTAACCAGCAACGCGCTCTCGCGCGACAACAGATGAAAAGACCCGCCGCTGCGGATCGACGGCGCTCTGATCACATACAGCGTCAGCGCGCTGCCGATGACGACGACGAGAAAGACCAGTATAAAAACCCCGCGCGTCGGGTCTGAAGCAAACGCGTGTACCGAAACCAGCACGCCCGAACGCACCAGAAACGTGCCCAGCAAACTCAGCGAAAAAGCCAGAATGGCGAGAAACACCGTCCAACTCTTGAAGGTGTCGCGCTTTTCTGTCACCGCCAGCGAGTGAATCAACGCGGTGCCGACCAGCCACGGCATGAAAGACGCGTTCTCGACCGGGTCCCAGAACCACCAGCCGCCCCAGCCCAATTCGTGATACGCCCACCAACTGCCGAGGCCTATGCCAAGCGTCAGGAAGACCCACGCCGCCAGGGTCCACGGTCTGGACCAGCGCGCCCAGGCCTCATCCAACTGGCCGCTCATCAATGCCGCCACCGCAAACGCAAAGGCGACCGAAAAGCCGACATAGCCCATGTAGATCATCGGCGGGTGAATCGTCAAACCCGGGTCCTGTAACAACGGGTTGAGGTCGCGGCCTTCCGCCGGCATCGGGAATTCGCGCACGAAGGGATTGGAAGTCGCCAGCGTAAAGAGCAGGAAGCCGGCTGCGATCAAGCCCATCACCGCCAGCACGCGGGCGACGAATGCCCGCGGCAGGCTGCGGCTTAATTCGGCGACGGCAAACGTCCAGCCGCCGAGCATCAGCGCCCACAACAGCAAAGACCCTTCGTGCGCGCTCCACAACGCGGACAGTTTGTAGTACAGAGGCAGTTGCGTATTGGAATGCTGGGCGACATAGCGCACGGAGAAGTCGTCGCTTACAAACGCATACGACAATCCGGCGTAAGCGAGTATCAACAATACGAGTTGCAGGCGCGCCAGCGGGCGGGCGGCTCGGATAAAGACTTCGTCGTCGCGCCAGATGCCAAACAGCGGCGCGACCCCGAGAACCAGCGTGACGAGAAGAGCGAGCACCAGCGCGAAATGACCGAGTTCCGGAATCATCGTCGGTTATCGCTCGATCGTCAGCGGTTTGCCGCCGCCGGACTCTTTGAGCATGTCCGCCACATGCGGCGGCATATAGTTCTCATCGTGCTTGGCCAGCACCTCATCGGCTTCAAACACACCCGCGTCGTTGAGCCGCCCGGTCGCCACCACCCCCTGCCCTTCGGCAAACAAGTCCGGCAACAAGCCGTCATAGACCACGCGCACGGTCTTTTGATGATCGGTCAACTCAAAATGTATCGGCTTCGTCCGCCGCACGCTGCCCGCCACGACCATGCCGCCGAGATTAAAGCTGCGCCCTTGCGGCGCCATGCCGTCGGCGACCTGCGAAGGCGCGAAGAAATACAGCAGGTTGCGCTCCAGCGAATACAACACCAGCCCGGTCGCGGCGGAAAATCCGATCAGTAATATCGCGGCGAAGATAAGACGCTGACGTTGGCGGGGACTCATGAGCGGTTTACTTGCGTTGCTGTGACAGGTCTCTGATAAAACGGCGATGGCGGCGTATCGGCGCGCAGAGATTCCACGCCAATATGACCAGCGCAATCACATACGCCGGCCAGACAAACCGCGCATACCCGCCCATTATAAGCCATTCCGACCAGCTCATCGCCCGCCTCTCCCGCGCAGGAACTCGCCGAACCAGCGTTGCGTTTGACAGCGGCGGGCGATCGCCAGACGCATGCGCGCGCACAGCGCGGTCAGGAAATAGATTTTCATCACGAGCGCCATAAACAACAGCGGCCACAATATGCTCGGGTGCGCCGCCGGCGTATCAAAGCGCGTGACCGTCGGCCCCTGATGCAATGTGTTCCACCAGATGACCGAGTAATGAATGACCGGAATATTAACCAAGCCGATGAGCGACAGCAGGGCGGTCGCGCGCGCGCCCTTGCGCGGGTCGCTGATGACCGTGCCGAGAGCGATGACGCCGAGGTAGAGGAACAGCAGGATCAACTCGGAAGTCAGGCGCGCATCCCACACCCAGTAAGTCCCCCACATCGGCTTGCCCCACAGCATGCCGGTGATCAGAGTGATGATCGTAAACGCGGCGCCCAAAGGCGCGCACTCGCGATGCGCGATCTCGGCGACCTTGACCCGCCACACCAGCGCGACGACTCCGGCGGCGGCCATCGCGACATAGACGAACAACGACATCCACGCCGCCGGCACATGCACATAGATGATGCGATAACCCTCCCCTTGCTTGTAGTCGCTCGGCGCGACCCACAGAGCCCAGCAGAGACCGATGACGGAGAGGATGATTGTCAGCGCGACCAGCCAGGCGCTCAGCCGTTCGCTCAGGCGATAGGCATACGGCAAGGAAGCGGTTTCGGCAAAGTACTTCATAGCTCAGTCCAGCACGATTCTGAGCGCGGCGCAAACCGCCCACGGCGCGAGCAGCAAAGCGACTATCAGGATCGCCGCGAGGATGGCGAGGGCGGCATCCGCCGGGTAGCCGTCGGCAGCGAGGTCGATCGCATTGGCGGCGAATATCAGCAGCGGAATGTAAAGCGGCAACATCAGCAGCGCCAGCAAAACGCTGCCGTGACGCAGACCGACCGTCAGCGCGGCGCCGAGCGCGCCCAATGCGCTCAGCGTCGGCAGCGCCAACAGCAAGGTCGCGAGCAACACCGGCAAAGCGGCCGCCGGCAGACCGAGCATGTGCGCGTACAGAGGCGCAAATAGCAACAGGGGTATCCCGGTCGCGCACCAGTGCGAGCAGATTCTGGCGAATACGATCGGGTACAAACCGCACGATGCGATGACGAATTGCTCCAGCGAACCGTTCTCATAGTCATCGCGAAACATACGATCGGCGGTCAGTATGCTGACGAGCAGAATCGCAACCCAGATGACAGCCGGCGCGAGGTTGGTCAGCGCACGGGCATCCATGTCGGTGCCGAGGGGGAAGATGATCGTGACGATGGAGAAGAAAGCGATCGCCAGCAAGCCGTCTGACTTGCGCCGCATCAAGGCGGTCATATCGCGCCGGACAGAGGAGAAAAACGGATATATAACAGACATTTGCGGCTTATTCCTAATTTATCAGGCGAACATCTCGCGGCGCTTCGCCCAGCTTCAATTCCCCGTCCATCGGGTAGCCCGGCACGGCAAACATACGGTGGGTGGCGATCAGCGCACAGCCGCCCCGCTCGAGGTGGGCAGCCAGGATTATGCCAAAGCGCTCGATGCTCTTGTCGTCCAGAGCGGTCAGCGGTTCGTCGAGCAACCAGACCGGCGGCGCTTCTATTCCTATCCGGCACAAGGTCGCGCGTCTCAACTGCCCTTGCGAGATATTGGCGCACAGCGTATCCAGAATTCCGTTGATGCCCATCGCGGTCGCCGTGTGTTCTATCGCATCGCCATCGGCGCCGGCGAGCATCGCATAGAATGACAGATTCTCGCGCACGCTGAGTTCGGGCTTGAGCCCGTCGCGGTGCCCGATATAGCCTACGCACTCCGACCGCTTGTCGGAAACATCTTCGCCGCAGGTACGCACCTCCCCCGCTATCGCCTCCGATAAGCCGCACAGCGTGCGTAGCATCGTGGTTTTGCCGACACCGTTCGGACCGGTCACCGCCTGCCAGCTTTTTTCGCGCAACGCAAAGCTGACATCCCGACACAGGGGATGGTTCTCATGGCCGAAAGACAGGCCTTCAACGGATAGTAAGACTTGCGACATTGCACACTGCGACATTAAAAGTAACGGGTAATTCTAACACTTTCGCCGCTATAATTGGGATAATGGGAATTATATGCCTGTGTATGCAAAACAGCCTATCAGTCCGCAATCCTAAAATTGACTCCGGCCATTTCACTGCTTTGTGCTCTGTTTCAAACATCTTAATACAGTTCAAATAATCCGACTGTCTTTGCCTTTCTCTTTGTCATTGAAATACCCCTGTTTAATGCATAATGCCAGAAACATTTTGGTTTGCCGACATCAACACAGGTTGTTATGATTCATGCCGGAAACATTCCGGATTCCTCGCTTCAACAAAAGCCGGCATGCAATATCAACACATCTTGTCAGGCCCGCGCTGGCGGCGGCGCATCTTCCCGGAATGCCCGTTGCGATAGCGCGAGCGCTCCCCGCGAGGGAGAGTCGGCGCAGTTGCGCTACGCCGGAGAGGGAGCGCTGTCTGTGAAACATGCCCCCTCTCTGTCGGCGCGAACAAGATACGGCACAGGCCTAAGCGGAGAGTGCAATAAATATAGATAGCATCACAATAACAAGAGCCGCTAACCCAAGGGAGACTATATAGTTAGCGCCGCAATAACAAGAGCCGCTAACCCAAGGGAGACTATATAGTTAGCGCCGCAATAACAAGAGCCGCCAACCCAAGGGAAACTATCACGAACAGAGTTGTGATTTTTGCTGTGTGCTCAGCTATCATTACTTTCAACTCATCTATTTGTTTTTGTGTTTTTGCCCCGGACTCGGCTATCAGTGCTCTCAACTCATCTATTTGTTTTTGTGTTTTTGCCCCAGACTCGGCTATCATTACTTTCAACTCAGCTACTGTTACTTGCAACTTAGTTACTGCTGCTTTCAACTCATCTGTTTCTTTTTTGATTTCCGACCTATGCTGGGCAAATTCCTCTCTGATTGCTGATTCAAACTCGGCAAGTCTTTCTACAATCTCTGATTTAAACTCGGCAAATTTTTTTCCAATCTCTGATTCAGACTCGGCAATTTTTTCTCTAATCGCCGATTCAAACTCGGCAATTTTTTCTCTAATCGCTGATTCAAACTCGGCAAATTCGCTTTTCGTTGCCAGAGCGCTCAGGTGTCTGCGCAACAGCGCGGATAGATCGCTGGCAATCGCGCGCGCTTTCTCCTTGTCAAAGCCTGCGTCGGTCAAGTTCTCGACGGAGCCATAAGCAGCAACCGCTGCATCTTCCGCTTTTAATTTTTTTGGTTTATTCATGATTATTCCCTCCGGGTTGTAATAATAATACTAATTAAGAGGTTATGGTCAATAACCTTCGTGCCGGATAATAGCGCTCATTCGGCGACCGCGATCAACCCATAGACAGGCGGCATTGATTACCTGACGAACGGTCTAATAGCGCCGATTCACGGCGTGATTTTTTCTGAATGATGCCGGAAACATTTTGGTTTGCCGACATCAACACAAGTTGTCACGAATCATGCCGGAACATTTTGGTTTGCCGGCATCAACACAAGCCGTCATGAATTCTGTTATGGTTTGACACCACCACAAAGGGAGCACACTGCGAACCGAAGCATCAAGTAGCCATGAGGCACACAATGTTTGGCGCAGGTGTCCGATGTGTCTTGGCATCAAACAGGCATCAAGCGTAATCGGCATAGGGGCTTGCGTATGCGACTCCGCCCGGCCGACAGCGGAAACTGTTGTAAAACGGCGATTGCGAATGTCCCGCAGGGAGAAGGGAATGTCAGGGGGTGTGCAAGGGATGCGGCAAGATACAAAGACATGAGCGGGAATTATATGCCTGTGTATGCAATTAGACCATTAAACAGGGGTATTTCAATGACAAAGAGAAAGGCAAAGACAATCGGATTATTTGAACTGCATAAGATGTTTGAAACAGAGCACAAAGCAGTGAAATGGCCGGAGTCAATTTTAGGATTGCGGACTGATAGGCTGTTTTGCATACACAGGCATATAATTCCCAGGATAATTTATCAACACGAGGCATCCAAAATGAATGAGACTATTTTCAGCCGTATTATTGCGCGTGAGATCAAAGCCGACATCGTCTGCGAAGACGAACTCTGTCTGGCCTTCCGCGATGTCGCGCCGCAAGCGCCGACGCATATATTGATTATTCCGAAGAAGCCGATAGCAAAAATCGCCGATGCGGATTCCGATGACGCAGCCTTGCTCGGACATTTGCTGCTCAAAGCGAGCGAGATCGCGCGCGCCGAAGGGGTCGCGGAAGCGTTCAGGCTGGTCATCAATAACGGCGAAGAGGCCGGTCAAAGCGTTTTCCACCTGCACCTGCACCTGCTTGCGGGGCGTCCGTTCGACTGGCCGCCGGGGTAATTGCCATGCGCCGACGCGCTTCGCCCTGCGCTTGCCGACTATCCGCGAGGAGTGTTCGGGCGAGCGCTCGGCGGGAAGGCGTGCTTAGCGCAACGGGCCTTCAAGGAAGAGGCGCAAACGGGGCAAAGCGTCGGCGCTTTGCCCCGTCACTATAATTTCCAGCGGCAAGCGATTGGATACCGCCGGCTCAGGCGGCTCGTGTCCCGCCGGCGGCGGAGAAAGTCCCGGGGCATCACCGAGCGTTGCGAATGAAGCATATACCATCACGGTGTGTGTCGTTGCCACAGCACCCAGCGCAGCACATTGGCATGGTCGGCATATGTTATCGTCGTATCCCGCGGGCCCTCGCGCAATTGGAAGCCGAACTCTTGCCAACTCGGCATGCCGTCGCCGTTAAAACCTGTCTTCAGCGCCGGGTATTGCGCGGCGGTACCGAAGTCCCAGTAATCGCCGGCGCCGCCTTCGTTCCAGCGGGCGCAGATGCCGACATAGCCTTGGGGAGCTTGCAACTCGGCGGTTGTCCGAGCCATAGCGCTGCCGGAATCGCCCGACCCGACCGCAACGCCGATGCCGGATGCCTCGGTATCCCAATACACTTGGGCAAACATACCTTGGATTACAGTATGGTTTTCTCCGGCAACGCCGCCGCGTTGTGCGGAAGCGGGGCGGATAAGAGCGGTGGCATAGGCGTATTTGATCTCCGCCTCTTGAAAATAGCCGACCAAACCGCCGCCGGACGAAGCGGTTACGGTTACGTAGCCGCTTGCATACGCATGTTCCGCCCTGCCTCCGTTGCCGACAAAGGATCCGATCAGACCGCCCGCCTCGTCGTTGGCAACTGCGGTTCCGCTGGCATAACTCGCGCGTACCGTGCCGCCGTCGCTGCGGCCCGCTAACGAGCCGACCCATGTGTCGCCTTTCGCCGCCACTGCGGAGTACGATCGCTCCGCCGTGCCGCCGTCCAGATAGCCGACCAAGCCGCCGATGTTAATCTTGCCATCGCCCGTAACCGAACCGGTCACGCCGACATTTGATATGATGCCGCGGTCATCTGCGATGCCGAATAATCCCTGCCCCCATTCGCCCGCTTGCCCGTCGATATACAGGTTGCAAATGGCACGGCCGTTGCCGTTAAATGTCGCCGCAAAGCCAAACAGAACATGCGGCGCTATCGGCGCCCAGCCGCTGCCGCCCTCGCCTTTGCTCCAGTCTTTGTTCGCCGCGCCGGAGGCATAGCTGTTCGCATCGTCAAAATCCAGATCGTTGTTTAACTCATAGCCTCTGCAATCGCCGGAACAACCCATGTTGTCGGCCGCATCGGGAAATGTCGCCGCATATGTCGGCGTACTCGAGGGCATTCCGTCGCCGTCGCGGTCAAACCGTACCGCGCTGAGTTGCTCCAAAGTTTCAATCTCAATCAAGCCGTTATCATCGACATCGCAATCGATCCGCGTCTGCGGCGGGGCTTGCGCCGACACGGCGCCCGACAGAATGCGGCACGAAATAACCACGAACCGACACAGACCGACAGTGACTTCGCTTTGTTCATACGCTCAAACAGGTTCCGGCCCCAAGGCTACGGACACAGCCCGCAGATGCCGCTTTCCCGCCGCGGGCGCGTTGAAGGCCCTTTAATCCGGTATCCCTTCTCTGCGCAACGATGCCCATCACGATGCATTGCCTCCCGCTGTTTTCTGCCGCCCGCTCGCGGGTCGTCCGTTCTGCCGCCCGCCGGCGCTAATCGCCGCTCGCCGGCATCTCACCGACAAGCAACTGCGGGTCAAGCCGTTGATCAAACCAATTCACGCGCCAGTCCAGATGCGGGCCGGTCGCCCTGCCGCTGGCGCCGACAGCGCCGATGACCTGTCCCTTTTGCACTCGGTCGCCGGGCCTGGCGTGTGCCGCGTCCAGATGCAACATCGTCGATGAAACACCGTGACCGTGGTCGATCACCATCGTGACACCGGAAAAGTACATGTCGCGCACCAGCGCCACCTCCCCCGCCGCCGGCGCCTTCGCCGGCGTGCCGACAGGAGCGGCAATATCCACCCCGTAATGCGGGCTGCGCGGTTTGCCATTGAGGATGCGGCCGACGCCATAAACGCCGGTGATGATGCCGCGCACCGGCCAAACAAATGGCTCCAGAAAAAACAACAGGGCGGTATCGCGGGCGCGCACGGCCCCGATCGAACGCCGATCTTGCTCAATCCGCGCATACGCTTCCGGCGGCGGCGTCACTTTGTCGGCGGCCAGATTATCGATCCGCTGCGTATCGTATTCGCGCCGCGCAATTTCCAGCGCGTGCGATGACACGCCGCCGTCGGCGAGCGTGATCTCAAGCTTTGCCGACCGCGGCGCGTTGCGACCGAAGCCGATGACAAAGCGTCCGTCATCGCTCACCCGCAGCGCGCGTTTTTCAAACACCGCCTTCGCCCCCGGCGCCGCCTTGCCGATGACCATGCCGCCCTGTAGCAAGGGCCCGCTGAGGCTGACACCGCCGCTTTGATAAGACGTATCCGCGGAGGCGCCGAGCGAAGGCAATACAAGCGTCATAGCGAACGCCGCTGCCTTGCGCCAACAATACGGAGTCATGCCATCAGTCGTACTTTATATAGGCAAAGCGTTGGTCGGTCGGCGCGCCTTCCAAGGCCCCGTCGTCCGCGCCCGGCTGCCATTGAACGACCTCCTCAATTTTTGCCGCCAGCTCAAAGTCCTTGTTGGTCACGCCCTTCGCGGCATGATTCATCAGTTTGACGATGACAAAGGCATACGACACCGCCAAGTCCGGATGGTGGAAAGCCGCCTCGGACAGGTGCGCAATCGTATTCACGACCAGCAACGTTCCCTTCCAGCTGTGCGTTTTGTACTTGCGCCGTATCCAACCGTCTTCGTAATACCAATGCGGCAACTCCGCCTCAAGTCGCTGCTTGATGTCCGCCTCCTCATATGTTTCTTCGCCTTTCAGTTCTCTCCATCCCATAGTTATCCTCCTTCTTCTCGGATTGATCTATAAATAATTGTCCGCTGCCGATACGCCCTCGCAAGGGAGCGATGATGCTTATCGCAGCGGGCCTTCAAGGAAGAGACGCAGGCGCAGTCTGATCCCGGCGCGGGGCTCTGTCACCTCAATCGTCAATTCCCAGTCATCGGATTCTACCGCCTCCGCGCCGGCAAAGGAAACGCGCACCGCCACGGTGTGTGTCGTTGCCACAGGGCCCAGCGCGGCGGCGGCGGCCAAACGAATCTCGCCGCTGGCGGAATCTATCGCAAACAGGCCGCCCGCATTATCGCTCAGACTCCACGTCAGGCCGGATGTCACCGGATTATTCGCTTCGTCGCGCGCGACCAGCGCGATGCCGGATACCGCCGTCGCGGTCGCGGCGTTCTCGGCGATGCGGTTGTCAGCGCTATTGTCGTCCGCAACCCTCAGCGACTCCAATACATTCGTTACGTTTATCATCAGAGTATATTCGCCGATGCTGCCGTCGCTTGCGGTCGCCGCCGCCCTCACGCGATGGCCGGCGTCGGTTTCGTAGTCCGGCGCGCGGTCGGCGGACGTACGGACGACGCCGGCTGTGGTAATCACAAATAAGCCGCTCGCATCGTCTGTCAGTTGCCAGATGATACCGCTCAGCGCGACACCGTTCCTCGTCGCCGCCAGCGATACGCCCGCAACCGCCGTGTCTGCGCTATTCTCAACGATTGTGTTCGTAGTCGGGTCGGTGTCGCTTACCGTCGGCGCGATAATCGCCTCGTCAAAATCGATCACCGTGATCATCAAGTCCAGCCGGTTGGAAAGCACGGCGCCTTCCGCCGCTTGTGCCGTAATCGTGTGCGTCGCCGATGTTTCGTAATCTAACATGCCGGCCAAGCGTATCGCGCCGCTGTCGGCATCGATTGCAAACAGCCCGTCGGCGTCCTCGGTCAGGCTCCAGGTCAGTCCCGATGTCACCGGATTATTCGTTTCGTCGGTTGCGACCAGCGTAATACCGCCGAGTAGCGCGCCGACCGGCGTATTCTCGGCAACCGCAATGGTTGCGGTGCTGCGGTTTGCGATCGTCAGCGACTCCGGCGCATTGTCAATCGCTATCGCTACCTCCAACTCGGCGTAGACCATGTTATCGGTTTCAACTCTTACCCTAACGGTATGCGTTTGTGTATTTTCGTGATCCTCCACAGACCTTGCGAGCACGATCTCGCCGCTAGCGGAGTCTATTGCAAACAGTCCGTCGGCATCATCTGGCAAACTCCAGGTCAGCCCCGACGTCACCGGATTATTCGTTTCATCGCTTACAACCAGCATGATGTTGCTCACTGGCGCGCCGACCAGCGTATTCTTGGCAATACGGCTGTCGGGAACCGCCCCGATGGTGATATCGGGCATAGCCGCGTTGGTAACCGTCAATCTCTTCGGCACATTCCCCACATCCGCCCGCACAGCAAAGGGAGCGGACAGATCTCCGTCCCGCTCCGCTCGCACTTGCAACACGTATGTCGGAGTAGTTTCATGATCCAGTTCGGCTCTTGCCAGTGTTATCTCGCCGCTGTCGCGGTCTATTGCAAACAAGCCGCCCGCATCATCGCTCAGGATCCAAGTCAGGCCGGAGGTCACCGCGCTGTCGCCGTCGTTTGCGATCAGCGTGATGCCGCGCAACGGCGCGCCGACCGTCGCGTTCTCGGCAATCGTGTTCGCGGCAGGGTCGGTATCCGCGATCGCCAGTCCGACCGGCGCCGCGGAGCGGCTCGCCTCGCCGCCATGGACGATGGCCGCAACCGAATAAGCATGCAATGTGCCCGCGACCCGCTCCGTATCCTCGTAAGTCATCACCGCAGTCGCAGTCGTTATCGCGATACCGTCGCGATAGACGGCATACGCAATCGCCGGCGGCGATTGCCAATGGCTTGTATCCGGCGCACTCCACGTCAGCACGTTGGCATGGTCGGCGTATGTTATCGCCGCATCCCGCGGCCCTTGGCGCAGTTGATAACCGAACTCTTGCCAACTCGGCGTGCCTTCGCCGTCAAAGTCTGTTTTCAGCGCCGGGTACTCGTCCGCCGCGCCAAAATCCCAGTAATCGATGGAACCGTTCACATCCCACTTGGCATAGATACCGACATGCCCGGTCGGGGACTGCAACTCGGCGGCGGTCTTGGCGGCGACACCCGCCGCAGAACCGAAGCCGAAAGCAACGCTCTGTCCGGACACGTCGCTATCCCAGTAGACCGCTTCAAAGACGGGATTGCCCCCGGCAACCCTGCCGGCAACGCCGCCGTGATTCCCCGGCGCGACCAACGCGGTCGAATACGCATACTCCAGCCGCATATTGCCGCCGACAGAACCCAGCAATCCGCCGCCCTGTCGTTGCGCATTCACATAACCGGCGGCATACACATGCTCTATGATGATGTTCGCATCGTTATCGCCGCCGCCGCTCAAGCCGCCGCCTGCGGCATCGGCGAGCGCGCGACCGGTCGCATAACTCGCGCGCAACACACCGCCGTTGACCGAACCGAGCAACGAGCCGACTTGCTCTGTCCCTTGCGCGGCTACCGTTGAATAACTCTGCGCAACCGTGCCCCCGGCCAACTCGCCGACCAAGCCGCCGACGGCCGTTCCGCCGCGCACCGAACCGGTGACGCCGACGCCGGTAATCGTCGCGCCGGCGGCGGAACCGAACAAGCCCTGCGCATCGGCGTCGCGGCGAATGTAAAGGTTCTCGATTACATGACCGTTGCCGTTAAACGCCGCGATAAAGCGGTTTTCACGCGCGCCGATCGGCATCCAGCCCGCGCCCGCTGTCCACTCCGAGTTCGTGCTTGCGGCATAGCTGCCGCTATCGTTAAAGTCAAGACTCCGTGTCAATTCATAGCCGTTGCAGCCATGCGCGCAGTTCAGATCAGCGGCGCTATGAGGGAAAGCTGTCTCATAGCGCCGTGAGTCCGCGGATGGGATGCCATCGCCATCCAAGTCCCAGCGCAGCGCGTCAAGCTGCTCGAGGTTAGTGATTTCAATCAAGCCGTTATCGTCGGTGTCGTAATCGCGCGAGCGGGATACGGCGACGCTGCGAGCCGCCTCGCCGCCGTCGATCACCGCGACGACATGATAGGTGTAATCGCTGCCGATCGCAGCAGTAGTATCGGCATACTCGGCGCGCGCCTCCGCGACACTTGCCAGCGCGAGGCTATCGCGATATACGGCATAGGCGACAACCGTATCCGCGGCGCAGTGCGTCGTATCCGGCGCGCTCCAACTCAAGTCTCTGTCGCCGACTCCGCGCACCGTCAGCGCCAAGTCCTCGCGTATCTGACAGCCGAACTCTTGCCAACTCGGTATGCCGTCGCCGTCAAAATCCGCTTTCAAAGCGGGATATTGTTCGGCGTTGCCGAAATCCCAATTATCGCTGTCGTCCGCGTTCCAGTCGGCGTAGATGCCGCTGTAAGCCGTCGGCGTTTGCAACTCCGCGCCCGTCTTGCCGGTCGCGCCCGAAGCGGACCCCGAACCGGCCGCGCGCTGTTTGCCGGTGACTTGGGCATCCCAATAGACGACGGCAAACGTCGGATTGACGCCGTTGACTTCGCCGGCGATACCGCCGCTCGTCGCCGCCGCGGAGTTGATCAATGACGCGGCATAGCTATATTTGATCTGTAGCGCCCCCATGTTGCCAATCAGGCCGCCCGCTGCCCGTTGCGCGTTCACGTATCCCGTCGCATAGACATACTCAACGGTCGTATTCGCGCTGTTGCCGCTGCCGCCGATGAGACCGCCGGCGACCGCAGTGGCGCTGGTATTGCCGCTGGCATAGCTGGCAAGAACCGCTCCGCCGTCGGCGTAGCCGACCAAGGGAGCGACCGCCTCGCCGCCGCGCGCCGATACTGCCGAGTAACTGTTCGTGACGATGCCGCCGGATAATTCGCCGACCAGTCCGCCGCTTTGATCGCCGCCAGCGACCGATCCCGTTATGCCGATATTGGACACTGTCGCACTGCTGTTGATGCTGCCAAACAGACCCTGACGATCCGCGGCGCGATCGATGCGGAGGTTATCGATGCGGCGACCCTTGCCGTCAAATACCGCCGCATACCGGTCTTCCCGGGCGCCGATCGGCAGCCAACCCGCGCCCGTCGACCGCTTGGCGCTATCGCTGTCCGGCGCATAGCTGTTCGCATCCGCAAAATCCAGATCCCGGGTCAATTCATAACCGCCGCAACCGCTCGGGCACCCCTTGCCGCCGGAAGATTTCGGGAAGGCGATCAGATAGTGGCTCCGGTTCTCGGTGCTGGCATGGCCGTCGCCATCGGTATCCCAGCGTATCGCATTCAGTTGATCCAGATTGGAAATATCAAGCAGGTTATCGTCATCCCGGTCATAATCTATCGTTGCCAATGTCTCAACGTGACGGCTCGCTTCGCCGCCGTTGACGACGGCGGCAATATGGTAGGTGTGCGCGATACCGCCGACGCTCGTCTCATCGAGATAACGCGCTTCGGCTATGCCGCCCGGCGCGGTCAGACGTATCCCGTCGCGGTAGACCGCATACCCGACCGTCGGCGGCGTCGCGCAGTGAGACACATCGGGCGCGTCCCAAGTCAGTTTTACCGCAGCGCCGACAAGGTAATGCACCGCGTTTTGCGGCGGCTCGCGCAACTGGCAGCCAAACTCCCGCCAACTCGCCTCGCCGTCGTTGTTGAAATCGACCTTCAATGCCGGGTATTGATTGTTGCTGCCAAAATCCCAATAGTCGGCGCCGTCCGCATTCCAGTTGGCATAGATGCCGGCATAGGTCGTCGGCGCTTGCAGTTCGCTGATGGACTTGTCGCCGCCTTCATAGCCGGGGCCGAGCACATGCAGACCGATCGGATTGTCTCTGCCCGATGCCCCGGCATCCCAATACACGGCGGTCAGCGCATCGCTCCTGAGCGCATTAAAGCCGATAAGTCCCCCGCTTTCTATCGGGTCGGGGTGAATCAAAGCGGCGCTATAACCGTATTTGAGTTGCGCCGACTGCAAACTGCCGATCAGTCCGCCGGCCCACCTGTTGAAAGTCGCCATCGTCGCATCTACAAAACCGGTCGCATACACATGCGCTATCTCGCTGTCGTTGCCGCCGCCGCTGTCATCCGCGCGTCCGATCAAGCCGCCGGCGCGACCGTTGGCATGGGTATTGCCCGTCGCATAACTCGCGCGAATGACGCTGCGCTTTGCGCTTCCGAGCAGAGAGCCGATAGAGCGGTCGCCCAGCGCCGTCACCGCCGAATAGCTGTCCCTGACCGCGCCGTCGCTCAGTTCGCCAATCAGGCCGCCGACCCGATCGCCCGATGCGCTCAAACTCGACGCGCTCGCATCCACCGTGCCGGTCACGCCGACATTGCGCACTGTGCCGCCGACGACTGCGCCGAACAAACCCTGACGGTCGGCTTCGCGATCGATGGAAAGGTTGGCGATTACGTTGCCATTGCCGTTGAAGATCGCCGTGAAAGGCGCGGCTTCGCTGCCGATAGCAACCCAGCCCTCGGCGCTTCCGGCGCTGGCGGCGCGCAAATCCAAATCGTTGATCAATTCGTAGCCGGCGCAGGTTCCGACGCAACCCATATTGGTCGCGGCATCGACAAACCGCGTGACATACTCTTGCGTGCTCGCCGACGGCGCGCCGTCGCCGTCCAAATCCCAACGTATCGCAGCGAGTTGCTCCGCGGTGGCGACCTCAATCAAACCGTCGTCGTCGCTGTCATAGTCCCGCGCCATAGAGACAGCGACGCCGCGTACCGCTTCGCCGCCATGGACAACCGCCGCCACATGATAGGCATATGTGTCGTCGATCACGGCGGCGGTATCGGCGTAAGTCGTCTCGGCGATGCCTTCGCCCGCGGTCAAAGCCGCGCCGTCACGGTAAACGGCGTAGGTAACCGCTTGCGGCAACGCGCAGTGGTCGGTATCGGGCGCGCTCCAATTCAAGGTTCTTGAGGTTCCGGCGCCGCTCGCCGTCACGACCGGCGCGCTGCGCGCTTGGCAACCGAATTCCCGCCAACTCGCGGCGCCGTCGCCGTCAAAATCAACTTTCAGCGCGGGGTACTGATCGGAAGCGCCAAAGTCCCAGTAGTCGCTATTGTCCGTATTCCAGTTCTTGTAGATGCCGGTGTACGTCGTCGGCATCCGCAATTCAAAGCTCGTCTTGCCGTCGATACCGGAATCGGAACCGGCGCCGACACCGTTTTGCTTGCCCGAAGTTTCGCGGTCCCAATAGATATCGGCAAATGCGGCGTGGCTGTTCTCGCCGACGACACCGCCGGCCATCGTCGCCGCGCTGTCGATCAAGGCTGTGGAATACGCGTAACTTATTTGCCCGGCACTGGTATCGCCAATCAAACCGCCCAACACTTCGCCGCTGTTATTGACGCCGCTCACATAGCCGGTGGCATAGGCATGCTCTGCCGTGCCTCCGAGGGCGGCGATACGACCGATCAAACCGCCCGCCCGGTTCGCAGCCGCCGCGTTGCCGGTCGCATAACTGCGACGCACCGCAGCCGCCCTGACCCTGCCAGCCAAAGAACCGACCTCGGAGCGTCCGCGTACCGCGACCGCCGAATAGCTGTTCTCTATCGCGCTATCGGTTCGCAGCAGACCGACCAAACCGCCGACAACATCGTTGCCGACGACCGCGCCGGTGACACCGAGGTTGCCGATGCGCGCCGGCGTCTCGATCGCGCCGAACAAACCTTGTGCGGTTGCGTCGCGGTCGATATGCAGGTTATAGATCGTATGACCGTTGCCGTCGAACGTCGCCGCAAACCTGTCGCCGGCGGCGGGCGCGCCAATCGGCGCCCAACCCTCGCCCGTGGTCCACGCGCTGCTGACGTTGCCGGTCACATAGCTGGCAAAGTCGTCAAAGTCCAGATTCCTCATCAACTCATAACCGCTGCAACCGCCGGGGCAACCCATGTCATCGGCGGGATCGGGAAAGACGGCGGCATACGTCGCGCTGCTGTCCGTTGCCGGAACGCCGTCGCCACCCAAATCCCAACGCACCGCGTCCAGTTGCTCCAGACTGTCGATCTCGATCAAGCCGTCGTCGTCGTCGTCGTAATCGACTATCCTTGAGCGGATGCTTTGGCGCGCGGCTTCCCCGCCGTCGATGACTGCCGCAAGGTGATAGACATATTCGGTGTCGGCGCTGCGTTGCGCATCGACATAACTCGTCGCGGTCCATTCGCCGGCGGCTGTCAGCGCTTCGCCGTCGCGGTAGACGTTATAGGAAACGCTTGTGTTCGCCTTGCAGTGAGACACATCGGGCGCACTCCAGGCCAAGGTCCTGACATCGCCGGTGCCGCGCGCCGCCAATATCGGTTTTTCGCGCACCTGACAGCCGAACTCTTGCCAACTCGCTTCGCCGTCGTTGTTGAAATCGATCTTCAACGCCGGATACTGCTTGCTGCTGCCGAAATCCCAATAGTCGCCGCCATCCGTATTCCAGTCGGCATAGATGCCGACATATCCCGGCGGCGACCGCAACTCGGCGCTGCTCTTGCCGTCGATGCCGTCGATCGCTCGGTCCGCCGCATTGTCCCGGCCCGAGGTCTCAAGATCCCAATACACGGATGCGAATACGCTGTCCGAACCGGCGACGCCGACCGCGCCGCCGCTGCGTGGCAAGTCGGGGACGACCAGCGCCGTGGCGTAAGCGTAGCCGATCCGCGCGCCGCCGGCATCGCCAATCAAGCCGCCGCCTTTTCTGTTTGCATTGTCGCCGTTTATATCCACGCGCCCGGTCGCATACGCATGTTCCAGCGAGGTGCTGGCGTTGGAAACAAAGCCGAGCAGACCGCCGACCTGATTGCTCGCGGATACGTTGCCGGTGGCATAGCTTGTGCGCAACGCTATGTTGGCGACATAACCGACGATACCGCCGGCAAAACCGTTTGCCCGCACCGACACCGCGGAGTAACTGTTCGCAATCGCGCCGCCCTCCAAACTGCCGACCACGCCGCCGACCCGATTGCCGGCCCTGGCGATCGCGCCGGTCACGCCGATGTTCGCAATCGTTGCGCCGCGGGCATCGCCGAACAAGCCTTGTCTTTCCGCGTTGGTGTCGATGCCGAGGTTATAAACCGTATGGCCGTTGCCGTTGAACGCGGTCGCGAAAACATTGGTGAGATTGCCGATTGGATCCCAGCCATCCGCCCATGCCGAATTGACCGCGCCGCTCGCATAGTCGGCGGGGTTGTCAAAATCCAGATCGCGCGTCAGTTCATAGCCGCCGCAAACCCCCGGGCAACCGACCGTGCCGACGGTGTTCGGGAAGGCCGCGGCATAATCCGCCGCATGGTCCGCATCATCGGGATTGCCATCGCCGTCCATGTCCCAGCGCATCGCGTTGAGTTGCTCCAATGTGCCGATCCCGATCAAACCATCGTCGTCGATGTCGTAATCCCGCCCCGATACGATGACACTGCGGCTCGCTTCGCCGCCGTTGATGACCGCCGCAACATGGTAGGCGTATATCGTGTCGGCATCCGCGGTTACGTCGGCGTAGGAAGATGTCTCTATGCCGTCGGCGAGCACGATGCCGTCGCGGTATACGGCATAGGTAATCGTCGGCGTGGAAGCCCAATGAGAGAGCTCAGGCTCCGACCAATCCAGCGTTCTGGATGTGAGCTGATAGCCCACGGTCAAATCTGCCGGGCCCTCGCGCAACTGGCAGCCGAACTCCTGCCAACTCGCCTCCCCGTAGCCGTCAAAATCTGTTTTCAGCGCCGGGTATTGTTCGGAAGTTCCAAAATCCCAGTGGTCGCTATCGCTTGTGTTCCAATTCTCATAGATGCCGGTATAGGTCGTTGGCATCTGTAATTCGGCGCTCGTCCATCCGCTGATGCCATCATCAGAGCCGTCGCCGACGCCGTTGTTCTTGGCCGAGGTCTCGCGGTCCCAATAGACATCGGTGAACGTCGCATTGACATTCTCACCGACGAAGCCGCCGCTCATCGACGCTATGGAGTCAAGCAATGCGGTGGAATAACCATAGTTGATCTGTCCCGCACCGGCATTGCCGAGCAAACCGCCCGACGATTCGCTGTTCCGATTGAAGCCGCTCACATACCCGGTCGCATAGACGTGCTCTACAGTGCCGCCGTGCGCAGAAATACGACCGATCAAACCGCCCGTCCGATTAAAGCCTTCCGCATTCCCGGTCGCATAACTGCGGCGAATCGTACCCGCCCTGAGTCTGCCGACCAAGGAACCGATATCAAAGCGTCCGCGTACCGCGACCGTTGAAAAACTGTCCTCTATCACCCCGTCAGTTCGCAACTGACCGGCCAAGCCACCGGAAACCTCTCTGACACGTACCACACCGGTGACACCGAGGCGGCTGATGACCGCCGGGGTTTCAACGATACCGAATAAACCTTGTGCAGCCGCATCCCTGTCAATATGCAGGTTATAGATCGTATGGCCGTTGCCATTGAAGACCGCGGTAAATTTATTATCGGCGCCACTTCCGCCGATCGGCTCCCAGCCCTCGCCCTGCGTCCAGGCCGTCGTGACCGTGCTGCCCTCGACATAACTGCCGACATCGGCAAAATCCAGATCGCCGTTCAGTTCATATCCGCGGCAACCGCTGCCAGCCGGGCAACCCATGCCGGGCAGAGCGGCGTCGGGGAAAACCAACAGATAGGCGCGGGTGCTTGCCGCCGGAACGCCGTCGCCGTCCAAGTCCCAACGCACGACATTGAGCTGATCCAAACTGCTGATCTCGATCAAACCATTGTCGTCGGTATCGTAATCGGTCGATCGTGACACCGCGACACTGCGGCTGGCTTCGCCGCCATGGACCACCGCCGCCACCTGATACACATAGTCAACGCCGTCGATCGCGCCGCTGTCCATATATGCCGTATCGCGGATGTCGTCGTCGCGGGTCAGCGCGACACCATCGCGATAGACCGCATAGCCGACGGCCGGAGCCGGGTCCCAATGCGATGTATCGGGCGCTTGCCAAGCCAGTTTCCTCGGCGCGCCGCTGCCGGTCTCCAAGCGCGACGGGCCTTCGCGCAACTGATAACCGAATTCCTGCCAACTCGCTTCGCCGCTGTTGTTGAAATCGATCTTCAATGCCGGATACTGCTTGGCGCCGCCGAAATCCCAATAGTCGCCGCCGTCGGCATTCCAATTCGCATAGATACCGGCGTAAGTCGTTGCCATCTGTAATTCCATGCTCGTCTTGCCGCCGATACCGGAATCAGAACCGTTGCCGACGCCGTTGCTCATGGCCGAGGTCTCAACATCCCAATAGACATCGTCGAATGTCGCCGCGTCACTCCTGCCGACGAAACCGCCATGGAAGGTCTTTGCGGGGTACACCAAAGCGGTAGAATACGCAGAGCGGATCTGTCCCGCTCTGACACGACCGATTAAGCCGCCGACCGAACTATTGGCGCCGCCGCGCGTACCGTCCGCGTAACCAGTCGCATAGACATGTTCCACACTCGCCCCCTCCGAAGCAATGCCGCCTATCAGACCGCCTATCTGGCTAGAGCCTGTCGCGTTGCCGGTCGCATAACTTCTGCGAACTATCCCGCCTTGGATGTCACCGACCAAAGAACCGACGCCATGGGTTCCCCGCACCGCGACCGCCGAGTAACTCTCCTCTACGGTGCCGCCGTCATATATCCGCCCGACCAAACCGCCGGCGGCATCCTGCACTCTGATGGAACCGGTCACACCGACGCGTCGGACTATCGCCGGCGCTTCGATTCCCCCGAACAAACCTCGCAGGGACGGGGTTCCGCCGCCATACAAGTTATGGATCGTATGACCGTTGCCGTCAAATGTCGTTTCAAACCTGTTGCCGACAAATTTCTCGCCGATCGGCGGCCAGCCATCGCCTTCTGTCCACGCGGCATTGATCGCGCCGGAAGCATAACTCGCGGGGTCGGCAAAATCCAAGTCCTTGATCAACTCGTAGCCGCGACAAGCGGAGGTCGCTGTCGACACCGCGGCGGGACAGCCCATGCCGGGCAGCGCGGCGATAAAAGCGCGTTGATATCGCTGCGGCTCAAACATCGGGGGCCCCTCGCTGTCCAAGTCCCAACGCACCGCATCCAACTGTTCCAATGTGGCGATTTCAATCAAACCGTCGTCATCGCGGTCGTAATCTCTTATCGGCAACACAAAACCGGCGCTGCGGCTCGCTTCGCCGCCGCCCACGACCGCCGCAACGCGGTAGGTGTTAATGATATCAAGGTCTATCGCCGCGTCGACATAGCTTGTCCGCGCAAGACCGTCCGCCGCGACCGCATCGTTGTGATAGACGACATAGGCGATGATTGGCGCAGACGCCGGCCAATGCGATGTGTCAGGCGTCGTCCAACTCAGTGTGCGGGAAGCGCCGATGCCGCTCATCGTCAGCGTCGGGCCTTCGCGCAACTGATAGCCGAATTCCTGCCAACTGATGTCCCCGTCGTTGTTGAAATCGACTTGCAACGCGGGGTATTGTTTGTCGGCGCCGAAATCCCAGTAGTCGGTGTTCTCCGCATTCCAGCTCGCATAGAGATCTTCATAGTCGGCAAAGGCCTGCAAGAGAACGGTCGGCGCGCCGGCGACACCCGGGGCATAGCCGCCGCTCACCGCTTTGTCCAATTCGCCCGAAGCGTCAACATCCCAATACACGCTGTCAAAAACCGGGGCGCCCGCGGATGCCCCGCCGCCGATAGCGCCGCTGCGCTTTGCCTCTGCCGGGACGCGCGCGGTAGAGTAACTGTAACGGAGTCGCACCGCCCCCAGATAACCGATCAGACCGCCGGCGTCGTTGTCCGCGTCACTGACGGCCACGGCCAGTTGACCGGTGGCGTAAGTATGTTCCACCGTGCTTTCGTTTGAATACGCATAGGCCTCGCCGATCAAACCGCCGACCCCTCGGTGGCCGCGCACATAGCCCGTGGCATAACTCGCGCGCACGGTGCCTTTGTCATTAAAACCAAGCAACGAACCGACCTCAAATGCCGAATCCAATGCCACCGTGGAATAACTCTCTTCGATCAGACCGCCGTGCAGCTCGGCGACCAAACCGCCCGCCCGCTCCTGGTGTCGGTCGGTCCTTATCGTGCCGCTGACGCCGATGTTTGAGATGACGCCATCCTCGCCGACCGAACCGAACAAGCCCTGCCGCCCCGCATTGCGCCGGATATGCAGGTTTTCAATCGCATGGCCGTTGCCGTTAAATGTCGTCGCAAACGGATTGCCGCTGTCGCCGATTGGCGGCCAACCTTCGCCGCTCATCCAGGTATCGGTGCTGCTCAAAACATGGTCGGCGGGGTCGGAAAAATCCAGATTCGTCAACAACTCATAGCCGATGCAACCGCTTTTCGGGCAGCCCATGCCCTCCGTCGCAATCAAAAATGCGGCCTGATAATTCGCCCGATTGCCCGCGGTCGCAATACCATCGCCGTCCAAATCCCAGCGCATCGCGTTGAGTTGATCCAGGTTGGCGATGTCTATCAGACCATCGTCGTCAAAGTCATAATCGCGTCCCGACATCGCATAACTGCGGCTTGCTTCGCCGCCGTCTATGACAGCGGCAACGTGATACGCATAGGAACTGGTCGTATTGGCGGTCATATCGGCATAAGATTCGGCCGATAAATTATAGGCCCCGGCTAACGCGATGCCGTCGCGGTAAACCCGGTAGCGGATAGGCGGCGCGGCATCCCACTCAGGCGCCGCGGTCGGCGCTTGCCAATTCAGAGATCGGGCGGTATCGCCATATGCGACCGATAACGCCGGCGGCCCTTGGCGCAACTGGTAACCGAATTCCTGCCACCTCGCCTCGCCGTTGCCGTCAAAATCAACTTTCAGCGCGGGGTATTGCGCGGCGCTGCCAAAGTCCCAATGGTCGCCGCCGTCGTTCCAATTGGCATAGATACCGGCATAGTCTGTCGGACTCTGCAACTCGGCAGTCCCTTTGCCGCCGATGCCGGTGACCGCACCCAACCCGATCGCATCGTTCTTGGCCGAAGTCTCGGTATCCCAATAGACAGCGGTCGCCTCAACCGAAGCCGCAAAAACACCGCCGACACCGCCGCTCGCGCTGCCTGACGGATGAAGCAGACCGGTGGCATAACTATACTTGACATTCGCATTGCCCAGATTGCCGATCAAACCGCCGCCGAACTGACTGCTGCCGCCGCGGGTTACGTTCACATAACCGCTCGCATACGTATGTTCAATCGTCCCATTCGCGGAGCCGCTGTCGTCTCTGCCGAGCAAGCCGCCCGCTTCGGAGTTGGCAAACACATTGCCGGTCGCATAACTCCTGCGGATGGCGGCGCCCGCCCGACTGGCGCCGAGCAAGGAGCCGACATAAGCCCGGCCTTCGACCGCCACCGCGGAGTAGCTGTCTTCTATCGTGCCGCTCGCGCTATCGCCGATCAGTCCGCCGACATAATTATTGTCGCCCGCGTCGATGGATCCGGTGACGCCGACATTGCGCACCACAGCGCCGGCGATCGCGCCGAACAACCCTTGGTAGGGCGCGTTGCGGTCGATGCGCAACCTGCGAAGCGTATGGCCGTTGCCGTCAAAGGTCGCCGTAAACGCGGCGCTGTCGCCGCCGATCGGCGGCCAACCGGCGCCGCTCGTCCACGCCGTGTTGATACGGCCGCTGTGATAACTGTCGGCGGCGGCAAAATTCAAATCGCGCGTCAACTCATAACCGATGCACGCATCGTTGACGCAACCCAGACCGGAAATCGCGCTGTGAAAAGCGCGGTCGTAGTCCGTTTGATCGCCCGCGGCAACGACGCCATTGCCGTCCAAGTCCCAGCGCATCGCGTTGAATTGTTCCAACGTACTCACTTCGATCAGACCGTTGTCATCGCGGTCATAGTCATACGATTCCGATACGATGGCGCTGCGAATCGCCTCGCCGCCGTAAACGTTCGCGGCGACGTGATAGACGTAGTTGCGGGTCGCGGTCGTGTTCGTATCGGCGTATTCCGTCAGCGCCGTGTTTTCAATCTCCGGCACGAGGATGCCGTCGCGATAGAGCGCAAACGTGACCATCGGCGCCGGCGCGCAGTGCGAGGTGTCGGGCATATCCCAAGTAAGAGTTCTGGTTGCATGGACTCCGCTCACTGTCAGCGTCGGCCCCGTGCGTAACTGGCAACCGAACTCCTGCCAACTCGCCTCACCGTTGCCGTCAAAATCGATCTTCAGCGCCGGGTACTGCTCGGACGTGCCAAAATCCCAGTGGTCGCCATCGCTTGCATTCCAGCTCGCATAGATGCCGGTGTAGGTCGTCGGCAGTTGTAGTTCGGCGCTCGTCCATCCGCTGATGCCATCATCGGAACCGTCGCCGACACCGTTGCTATTGGCCGAGGTCTCGCGGTCCCAATAGACATCGGTGAACGTCGCATTGACATTCTCACCGATGACACCGCTGCCCATTGATACTATGGGGTCGATCAAAGCGGTGGAATAACCGTAGCCGATCTGTCCCGCCTCGACACGACCGATTAAACCACCTAACAATCTACTGTTACTATCTAAGCCACTTACATACCCGGTCGCATAGACGTGCTCTACGGTGCCCCCGTGCGTAGAAATACGACCAATCAAACCACCCGTCTGCCTATGCGAATTTATATTCCCGGTTGCATAACTCGTACGAACCGTGCCCGCCCTGAGTCTGCCGACCAAAGAACCAACTTCGTTGCGTCCGCTCACCGCGACCGTCGAAAAACTGTCCTCTATCACCCCGTCAACGCGCACCTGACCGGCCAAGCCGCCGGAAGTATCCTGCCCGTTTACCGCACCGGTGACACCGAGGCGGCTGATGACCGCCGGGGTTTCAACTACACCGAACAAACCTTGCAGAGATGCATCCCTGTCTATATGCAGGTTATAGATCGTATGACCGTTGCCAGCGAATGCCGCTACAAATCTATTATCGGCGCCACTGCCGCCAATCGGCTCCCAACCCTCGCCTTCGCGCCACGCATCATGGACTTTGCCGGTAGCGTAGCTGTCGGGGTCATCAAAATCCAGGCTTTGATCCAATTCATACCCGCGACACCCCGAAGGCTCGGCGGAGGTCGACGCAACGGCCGGACACCCCATGCCGACCAGCGCGCCGACAAAAGCTTTGCCGTAGGCGCGGGCGCCGGCGGATGCAATACCGTCGCCGTCCAAGTCAAACCGCACCGCATCCAGTTGCTCCAGCGTGCTGATTTCAATCAAGCCGTCGTCGTCGCTGTCGTAATCGTTGATCGGCAACACGACGCGGTCACTGCGGCTCGCTTCGCCGCCATGGATAACCGCCGCCACCCAGTAGGCGTTTCTGACAGCGAGGTCCGCGCCGGTTATGGCGTAACGCGTCTGCGCAAAGTCTATGCCGTCGCTCAAGAGCGCGCCGTTGTGATACACGGCGTAGGTGACCGTCGGCGTAGCGGGCGACCAGTGCGACACATCGGGCGCGCTCCACTCCAGCGTCCAATCGGTATCGGCCCCGCTGGCGGTCAAATTGGCGGGGCCGTCGCGCAACTGATAGCCGAATTCTTGCCAGCTCGCGATGTCGTCATTGTCAAAATCAACTTTCAGCGCCGGGTATTGCGACGCGCTGCCGAAGTCCCAGTAGTCGCCGCCGTCGGCATTCCAGTTTTGATAGATGCCGACATAGCCTGTCGCCGCCTGCAACCCGGCCGTCGTCTCGCCGCTGATGCCCGCAACCGCCGCCGACCCGCTCGCGCTGTTCGCGATGCCCGACGTGTCAATATCCCAATAGGCATCGCGGAGTATGGCGTTCGCATTGATCACACCGCCGCCGACTCCGCCGCTGCGTAACACGCCGGCGGGAAGTTGCGCGGTCGCGTAGCCATAGCCGAGCCGCACCGCTCCCAGATTGCCGATCAAACCGCCGACATTGTAATTAAAACCCCCGCTCGCCAAACTGATTTGCCCGGTGGCGTATGTATGCTCGACCGTGCTGCCTGTGGAGACGCCGTACACTTGACCGATCAAGCCGCCGATTTCCTGATGACCGCTTACATTGCCCGTCGCATAACTCGCGCGCACCGCGCCTTGCTCGTTGTAGCCGAGCAGCGAACCGACGTCAAATCCGGCCGCGACCGATACCGTCGAGTAACTCTTTTCAATGCGACCGCCGCCGACCATTGCGGCGACCAAGCCGCCCATCAATTCTTGATACGGGGTCGCAGTAATCGCGCCGGTCACACCGACATTTGAGATCATCGCGCCTTCGCCGAGTTCGCCGAACAGCCCTTGTTGGTTCGCCAGACGACCGATATGCAAGCCCTCTATGGCATAGCCGTCGCCGTTAAACGTCGCTGTGAAGCGATCACCGCTGTCGCCGATCGGCGACCAGCCGTCGCCCGCCGTCCATGCCTCGTTGACAGCGCCGCCGGCATAGCTCGCCGCGGCGCGGAAATCGAGCGCGGTCGTCAGTTCATAGCCGCTGCAACCGTCGGCGCAACCCATGCCGGCGATCGCATGCGGGAAAGCCCGCGCGTAGTCTCCGGCGTGATCGGATGTCGGCGCGCCGTCGCCGTCCGTGTCCCAACGCAACGCATTCAGTTGTTCCAAGTTGGCGATCTCTATCAAACCGTCGTCGTCGCGGTCGTAGTCATGCGATCTGGATACGACGCGCGCGCGGATCGCTTCGCCGCCATCGATGACAACGGCGACATGATAGACATAATTCGTGCCGGCGATCGCGGCGGTGTCGGCATAACGCATCGCCGTCAGGTTTTTGCCATCCGACAACACGGAGCCGTCGCGATAGACGGCAAATGCGACGGTGGGCGAAGAGGCGCAGTGAGCCGTATCGGGCATGCCCCAACTGATATCCCTCCGCTGATCGGCGCCTTGCGTCGCCGCCGCGACGCCCGCGCGCAACTGGCATCCGAACTCTTGCCACGTCGCCATGCCGTCGTTGTTAAAGTCAACTTTCAGAGCCGGGTATTGCTCGCTGTCGCCGAAATCCCAATGATCGTTGGCATCCGCATTCCAGGCGCCATAGATACCGGTATACGTCGTCGGCAAGCGCAACTCGGCGGTGGTTTTGCCGATGACACCGTCGGCGGCGCCGTTGCCGACCGCGTTCGTTGCGCCGGAGGTTTGGGTATCCCAGTAGACGGCGGCAAACACGGAGTCGCTGCCGGTGATCCTGCCGATGACGCCGCCGCGCGCGCTCATATTGGGAGCGACCGCGGCCGTGGCATAGCCATGCCTCAGTCGCGAACTGTGACTGACGTCGGCGACCAATCCGCTCGCAAATGCGCTCGGGTGATCGCTCGTCGTGCCGACATAACCGGTGGCGTAAACATGCTCCGCGGTCGCGCTTCCCAAAGTGGAACCGGCCGCGCCGATCAAGCCGCCCGCCGCGTTGATGGCATAGGCGCTGCCGGTCGCATAACTGCTCCGAACCGCGCCGGTTTCAAGACGACCGACCAGAGAAGCGACGCCATGCGACCCCTCCGCCGTGACCGTTGAGTAGCTGTTGGCAACCGTGCTGCTATTGCTTACCTGCCCGACCAAGCCGCCGATATTGTCGCTGTTGCTGCCGTTGGACCTTGACGCCACTTTGCCGGTCACGCCGACATTGGCAATCATCGCGTTTTGACCGCCGACGCCGAAGAGTCCCTGATGCGACGCCAGACTGTCGATGCGCAAGTTGTAAATCGTGTGACCGTTGCCGTTGAATTCTGTTTTCAGGCGGCGGATGTTGACGCCGATCGGCGACCAACCGGCGCCGCTTGCCCATACGGTGTTCGTGGTGCCGGCGGCATAGCTGTCAAGGTCGGCAAAATCCAAATCGCGGAGCAACTCGTAGCCTCTGCAACTGCCGCTGGCGGGACAACCCATGTTGGCGGCGGCGCCGGGGAAAGCCGCGGCATACGATTCGGCGACCCAGGATAAGGGCGTGCCGTCGCCGTCCAAATCCCAACGCACCGCATTGAGTTGATGCAGATTGCCGATCTCGATCAGACCGTCATCGTCGCTGTCATAGTCGGCAGCGGATGCATAAGACACAGAACAGCACGCTGCCAGCGCCGCTATTCCGGCAAGCAATATTTTCAACTCGGTAACCCCCTCCAAGTACTTCATGACAGAACTAATATTCATCTATTTATTAATGGGTGACACCCCCGGACATGTTTATAAATGTTCTTAGCGAAGGTGTTAAGCGAGTATACAAGTGCGTCATAAGTGGCTGGCGAATCATATACTTAGCATGTGTATATCCTGTGTATAACCTATTTATGACTTATTAGTGTCGTGTTAATAGCCTGTGGATAAGTGCATCGCTCTGGAGACATGTTGTCGCGTATGTGCTGGCGTGTTCTGTGGATAACTTTATCACTTCATCAACGTAGCGGCGAGACATGTCCTGTGCATATCCTGTGTGTAAATGTATCACGACCCAGACGTTGCCTAGAATCTTCTGTGGATAAATTTATGTGCCGCTGCGCCGGTATGTTACCGAGCGGGCGCTGTGAATATCCCTGTGTATAAAAATGTGGCACTCGATAGATGTAACCGCGAGTGTGCCGGTTATCCCTGTGGATATATCTGTGGATGAAATGTGTCGCCTCGCAGACGCGACCAAGAATGTGCTACTGATGCCTTGTTAATATTTCTGTGGGCAAGTCTGTCCCCCAACGCTCTCCCGCGCGGGAGAATAGATTCGGCGACAACGCAAAAACTGTCCCCCAAACTATCTTTCATGGCGCGCCCCAGAAACGACCCGCAAACAATTAAGTACGGAGCCCAAGCCGAAGCATCAAGCGCCCTATTGCTCCATGCGTCCGATATGTCTTGCATCATACGCGCCCCCCTCTCTGTCGGCGCGAACAAGATACGGCGCAGGTCTAAACGAAGAGCGCAATAAATATAGTTAGCGCCGCAACAATAAGAGCCGCTAACCCAAGGGAGACCATCACGAACAGATTTGTGATTTTTGCTATTTGATTATCTATTGCTGCTCTCGTCTCAGTTACTATTGCTTTCAACTCATCTATTTTTTCTTGGGTTCTTTCTCTGGACTCGGCTATTTCTTTTTGGGTGTCTGATCTGGACTTGGCTATCATTGCTTCCAACTTAGCCATTTCTTTTTGGGTTTTTGCCCCGGACTCGGCTATTTCTTTTTGGGTGTCTGATCTGGACTTGGCTATCATTGCTTCCAACTTAGCCATTTCTTTTTGGGTTTTTGCCCCGGACTCGGCTATTTCTTTTTGGGTGTCTGACCTGAACTTGGCTATCATTGCTTCCAACTTAGCCATTTCTTTTTGGGTTTTTGCCCCGGACTCGGCTATTTCTTTTTGGGTATCTGACCTGAACTTGGCTATCACTGCTTCCAATTTATCTATTTCTTTTTGGGTTTTTGCCCCGGACTCAGCTATCATTACTTTCAACTCAGCCACTGCTACTTGCAACTCAGTTATGTCTTTTTGGGTTTCCGACCTATGCTTGGCAAATTCCTCTCTGAGCGCTGATTCATACTCGGCAATTTTTGCTCTAATCGCCGATTCAAACTCGGCAAATTCGCCTTTCGTTGTCAGAGCGCTCAGGTATCTGTGCAACAGCGCGGATAGCTCGTTGGCAATCGTGCGCGCTTTCTCCTCGTCAAAGCCCACGCCGGTCAAGTTCTCAACGGAGCCATAAATAACCTCCGCTGTCTCTTCCACTTTTAAATCTTTGGTTTTTTTCATGATTATCCCTCCGGGTTTCATAATAATAATACTAATTCAGAAGCTATAATCAATAGCCTTCGTGCCGGATAATAGCGCTTATTTCGGGAGTCACAACCAACTAATAGACAGGCGGTTTTAATTGTCTGACGAACGGTCTGACAGCGCCAATTCACAGCGTGATTTTTCTGCAAAGAAGCATTTGCGCGAGTGCCGTCATGACGCTCCCGTCGCAGGTAATCGCAGAGTCCGAGCACAAACGAAGGACGATGCGATGAGAGAGAAATCTTCGCGCTTGCACGAACTGTTGCAAAACTTTCCGCCCGCACTCGCGAGGCGAATCATGCCGGAAACATTTTGGCTTGCCCTCTCTAATCCTTGAATACCGCTGCCGCCCGCAATCTGTGTGATGCCCATATGTTGATACGCGCGCTCCCTGCGATGCCATTGTTTGTCTTTCAATGCTTGAAACACTTTATAAACTTTGCTTTCTTTGTCATGAAAGCGGGTTTCGAAATCCTTCGCATTCATATTAATCCCCTGTGCGAGAACAAGCCGCGGCATAAACTGTCTCGTCTTTCTCGTAGGCCAGCGCTCTTCTGCCAAGCTTGTTTGCGGCTATCAATGTGGTTCCGCTTCCCGCAAACGGGTCATAAACAAAATCGGCTTTATTGCTAAACAAGGCAATAAGCCGTTCCATCAGAGGAAACGGTTTCTGTGTCGGGTGGATGCGTTGCTGTGGCGACGGAGACTTACAGACAAACGCATTATGCGCATTCCTGCCATTAAACCCGGTTCCCGGCCTTTTGCCGACCGCTATGGCTTCCCATGCATTGACAGGCTTAAATTTGCGGTTGAACGGAACCGGGTTGGTTTTTTGCCAGACGATTGTCTCTGCCGCAACAAACCCATGAGACTTCAAACATTCGCAGCGCTCCCCAATCTGCGCTTGGGCGCAAAAGGTCGCCGCCCGCCCGCTTTAGGGAGGAGAATGTCAAACCATTCCAAAGGTTCAATGCCGCCATCCCAATCCCCAAAATTCCCTTTGGGCATAATAAAATCTTTTCCGTCTTTGCGTAATCGTCTGGGAACTTGTTTTTCACAAGCGTAAGCCTTGCTTATGCCGCAGGGAGGATCGGTCAAAAACAAATCCACTTCGCGGTCATCCGGTTTTTCCGCCGCCGCAATCCCGTCTCCTAACTTAAATGCGCAATTGCTGCCCTCTAACGAGGCGGGGCATTCTTGCAATGCAAGTTGTTCGGATAGCAGTTCTTCGATTTGTTTTGTAATGCTCCGAATGTTTCCATTCTTCTCAATTTTTGCATCTTCGCGAAGGAATAAGCGCTCAAGCAGCATCGCATGTCCGCTGATATCCTTCGCATATAAATCAATCTCCCATGCCTTTTCCGATTCGTTATAGACGGGTTCTTTGTGAGACAAGAACTTCCTATGTCTCGGGAAGTTCTCCGTTATCCATTTATTAACAGATGCCCGTAATTTAATCTTCTGCTTGACTTGGTCGGCAGTCGCTATGCTCACCGTATCAACCCCTCGCGGGTAATCCGCTTGCCATGCATTTGGCATGCGCCATGCCGGCGACATGCGCTTTGGCGGAATGATGAACGGCGCAATGACGTTTGACCGCGCCGGCGCGCGAAGGGTTTTCATCCGCAAAGAGGGCGGAGCCCTTGCGGACATTTTTATGCATCGTTGTCCGCAGCGTTGTCTTTGTCATGTTTTCTATCGGCATGGCTTTCGCTCCGCCCTTGCCCTCGCGCATTCCTATTATGGCGGTTTTGCCAACGCCGCCCCTCTCCGGCAGCCTCTCCGCTCGCCGCGAGAGGGAATGCTTACCGGAGGGGGCCTTCGAGGAAGACGCGCAAGCGGATCCGGATTCCGACATCGACATCGGGTCGCTCCGTCGCCATAATGGTAATGGTCAGCATAAACGGAGCGGATACCACCATCTCGCGATTGGGTTCTCTGAACGAAGCCCGCACTATTATGGTACGCGTCTGCTCCGTCTCAAGGTCCGGCGCGTCGTTCGCCAATGTAATCGCGCCGCTGGCAGGGTCAATCGCGAACAAGCCGCCGGGGTTCGTCACCAAGTTCCACGTCAGCCCTTCCGTCACTTCCGTGCCCGCTTCGTCGGTCACCATAAGCCGGATACCCGGCACCGGCGCGCCGGCCCGCGCGCCCTCGGCAATGATACTGCCGGCGCCATCGCTGTCGGTAACCATCAATGTCTCCAGCACATTGGTCAGGTTTATCGTCAGAACCAGCGTGGCCGGCTGATAACGGTCGACCACGGCGGTTACGGTGACGCTGTAAACGCGATCTTCGCTTTCGTAATCCGGCGCGGCTTTCGCCAGCGTAATCTCGCCGCTGGTGGAATTGATTGCAAACAAGCCCTCCGCATCATCGCTCAAACTCCATGTCACGCCGCTGACAATGGCAGCGGAGGCGGCTTCGTCCCGCGCTTGCAATGTCACGCCCGATATCGCCATGCCCGCCGTCGCCGTCTCCGCCACTGTGTTGGCGGTCGGGTTGATGTCGGTTATCGCCAGCGTTGTGTTGGCTTGCACCGCGTACGCATAGGCGGCGCGGATCGCTTCGCCGCCGTTGACGACGGCCGCAATATGATATATGTCTCCGTCGGCCGCGCCGGTCACATCATGCTTTGTCTCTTCCAAACCCGATGCGCCCGGCAAAGCGCCCCCGTTGCGGTAGATCGCATAAGCGACCGACCGACACGGGCTGCCGGCATCCCAAGGCGACGTATCCGGGGCCCTCCAGTTCAATCCGTGCACGCTCTCGTCATCGGCATCCGTTACCGTCGCGCTCACTCCTTGCGGGCCTTGGCGCAACTGGCAACCGAACTCTTCCCAACTCGGCGACGTAGCCGGATTGTCGTCAAAATCCGTCTTCAGCGCCGGGTATTGTTCGGCGCTGCCGAAGTCCCAATAGTCGGCGTTGCCGGCATTCCAATTCGCATAGATGCCGCCATAGCCGGTCGGCGCCCGCAACTCGGCGCTCGTCTGCGCGAGCGGCCCGTTCGTCTCGGCGTTGCCTTCAATGATGGCGTAGGCATCATCGACCGCGGGCACGGATATGTCGGCAGCCCAATAGACCGCGTCAAACACGGTGGTTTGATTGCTGTTAAAGCCGGCGATACCGCCGCGCTCGGCGGCATCCGCGGCAATCGGCGCGACCGCGTAGGCGTATGTGAGCGTTGACGCGCCTATCCGGCCGACCAAACCGCCCGCCCGCGCATCGTCGGTGGCGCCGATGTAACCGGTCGCATAGACATGCTCCGCAACGGCGCCGTCCCCAAGCGAGCCGGCTATGCCCGCGACTTCCTGAGCAGCCGATGCGGCGCCGCTCGTGTAACTGCGCCGCAGCGCGCCGCCGCCGGCAATCTGCCCCGCCAACGGCGCGGCGCGGAGCCGCCCGCCGCTGACCGATACCGCCGAATAGACCTCTTCTATCGTCGTCCCCGCGGCCAAGCCGACCACGCCGCCGGTATCGCTGCTGTTAGCGCCCGCCGTCACCGAACCGGTCACGCCGAGATTGGAAATCGTCGTCTCGCCGGTCGCTCCGAACAGCCCCTGCCGGTTAGCATCGCGCTCGATAAACAGGTTATAGATCGCATGGCCTTTGCCGTTGAAAACGCCGGTGAATCGTGTCGCGGAATTGCCTAACGGCGACCAACCCGCGCCGCCTTCGTCACGGGTCCAACCATTGAGTCCGGCATTGAGGATGCCATAATCGTTCGGGTCTTCAAAGTCCAAATCGCGCGTCAACTCATAACCTGTGCAACCGCCCACGGCGGGGCAACCCATCCCGTCCAAAGCGCTCGCAAACGCGTGGGTCGCCGCGTAAGCCGCCGCATCGTCTGCCGCCGCCGAACCGTCGCCGTCGAGATCAAAAGCGACCGCGCCCAGTTGCTCCAGCCGCGTGATCTCTATCAGGCCATCGTCATCGACATCGTAATCGCGACCCGCGCGCACCGCGCTCCGACCCGCTTCGCCGCCGTCGATGAGCACCGCCACGCGATAACTCAGCAGGCCCGAGGCATCGCTGTCGACATAGCGCCTCTCCGCGGTCACGCCCCGGGCGACGCTGCCGCGATACACCCGATACCTCACGCCCGCGGCCGGGTCCGCATCCGGCGCGCTCCACTCAAGAATGACGACGTTGCCGGTCGTCTGCAACGGCTCCAGTATCGGCGCCGCGCGCAACTGATTGCCGAACTCCTGCCACGTCACCTCGTTGTCGCCGTTGACATTCGCCTGCAACGCGGGATACTGCGCAGCGCTGCCGAAGTCCCAGTAATCGCTGCCATCGTCATCCCAAACCCCGTAGATGCCGCTATAGCCGGTCGGCGCCTGCAAAACGGAGGTCAACCTCCCGCCGAGATCAGACGTGCCGCCCGTACCGCCGGCCAAGGCATTATTCAGACCCGAGGTCACGGTATCCCAGTAGCTCGGCGCAAATGTCGCGGCGCTGCCAGGCGCAGCGCCGCCGATACCGCCGCCGTTGGCGGCATCCGCGTCGATATAGGCGGTGGAATAGCCGTACTTCAGTTGCGCCCGACCGACCGCGCCGAGCAGACCGCCGGTCGCCGTCGTCGCGCCGACAAAGCCGGTCGCGTACGCATGCTCCGCCGCCGTCGTAATCGCCGTAGTGGTGGATATGTCGTGCGCCGCGCCGATCAGGCCGCCCGCCTGTCCGTCGGCGCGCACCACGCCGGTGGCATAAGCCGCGCGCACCGTGCCGCCGCCGTGATAACCCAGCAAGGAGCCCGCCGCCTGCGCGCCGGTCACGTTGACCGACGACCAAATCTGCTCCAATGTGCCGCCCGCCAAAGAACCGGCGATGCCGCCGACATTAGCGCCGCTCGCATCGATGTCGCCGATTACGCCGACATTGCGCACCGTGCCGGCGGCGCCGACGACGCCGAACAGCCCGCGGTCATCCCCGGCGCCGACAACATTCAAGTCGCTAACCGTTTCGCCGTTGCCATCCAGCGTCGTCGCAAAGGGAGCCTTCGCCGTGCCAATCGGCGTCCATTCGCCGTCCAGAGCGAGGCTGTTAGCCAGCTCATAGCCGACGCACTCGCTCGGGCAACCCATGCCGGGGACGGCCTCGGGGAAGGCCGCCCTATATGTCGGCGCGCTTGCCGTCGGCGAGCCGTCGCCGTTCAAATCAAACCGTATCGCATCAAACTGCGCCGCCGTCGCCACTTCTATCAGGCCGTCATCATCGGCATCGTAATCAATCAAACCCGACTCTGCCGCGCCGCGGCTCGCCTCGCCGCCGTCGATCACCGCCGCCACATAGTAGAAATAGGATACGCCGGCGACCGCGGTGTTATCGACATGCGTCAGCGCCGAAGTGCTCGCCAGCGCCGGCAAGGCGCCGTCGCGATACACGTTGTACGCAAGCGCCGGGGGCGGGTCGCAGTGCGACACCTCCGGCGCCGACCACGTCAGCGTGCGCGCAGAAGCGAGACCCGATACCGTCAGCGCCGGCGCCGCGCGCGCCTGACAACCGAAATCTTGCCAGTTCGGCGGTGTCGCCGGGTCGCCGTCAAAATCAACCCGCAGCGCGGGATACTGCTCGGCATCGCCGAAGTCCCAGTAATCGGTCGCATTGCCGGCGGCATCGGCGGCATCCCAGTCAGCGTAGATGCCGCTGTAATCGGTCGGGAATTGCAACGCGATGCTCGTGTGCGCGCCGACGCCGGCAGCGAGATCGGTCGCCTGCGCCGAGGCGTCGCTGTCCCAATACGTCGCCGCAAACACGCCGTTGCCATCGCCGGTGACGCCGCCGCGCATCGCGCCAATCGGCAACGCCGTCGAATACGCGTAGCGCGCGGTCGCGCCGCCGGCGAGGCCGATCAAACCGCCCGCGACCGGAGCCGACACCCTGCCGGTCGCATACGCATGCTCCGCCGTCGCCATAACGCTCGTGCTGTCGCCGATCAGACCGCCGCCCGAGCCCGTCGTCGCCGTCACCGAACCGGCGGCATAACTCGCGCGCACGACGCCGTCGCCCGCCAAACCGACCAAGCCGCCGACGGCCGTGTCGCCCGCCGCCGCCGCCGTCGCGTAAGAAGCCGACAGCGCGCCGCCGTTCAGACGACCGAGCAACCCGCCGACATTGTCGCCGCCCGACGCCGCGCCGGCGGCGGCGAGGCGAGACAACGCGCCGCCGCTCAGGCGACCGACGACAAGACCGACATTGTCGCCGCCCGCGACCGCGCCGCGCACGGCAAGGTTTGACACCTTGCCGTCGCCGCCGACCACGCCGAACAGACCCTGATCATCGGCGCCGCCGCGATCGATGCGCAGATTCGCTATCTCCAAACCGTTGCCGTCAAAGGTCGTCGCGAACTCCGTCGTCGCATCGCCCAGCGGCGGCCAGCCGGCGGCGCCGGCCCACGCCGTGCCCGTCGTGCCTTTGAAGTCCAGATCGTTCATCAACTCATAACCGACGCAGGTCTGATCCTTGCAACCCATGCCGCGCACCGACGCCGGGAAAGCCGCCCGATAGGTCTGCGAACTCGCGGGTGCCGGTTCGCCGTCGCCATCCAAGTCAAAGCGAATCGCGTACAGTTGTTCCGGGCTCTCTATCTCTATCAGACCGTCGTCATCGGCATCGTAATCGTTCAGCGCGCCCGACGCCCGGCTGCCGCTGCGCGAAGCCTCGCCGCCGCCGACCGCCGCCGCCACCGCATACGCAAAGTCGTCGCCGAGCCGCGCAGCCGCGTCGGCGTAGGTCGTCTCGCTCAAACCGGTCGCGATCGCCGCCCGGTTGCGATACACGGTATACGTAACGACCGGCTCCGGCGACCAATGCGATGTCGTCACCGCCGTCCACGACAACTCGCGCGCGCCGCTGTCCGCGCCCGTCACCGGCGACAACGCCGGACCTTCGCGCAACTGATAACCGAACTCCTGCCATGTGGGCGTGCCGTCGTTGTCAAAATCAACCTGTAGCGCCGGGTATTGCTCGGACGTGCCGAAATCCCAATAATCGGTCGCATTGCCGGAGGCATCGTTCGCGTTCCAATCGGCGTAGATGCCGGCGTAGCCGGTCGGCGATTGCAACATCGCGCGCACACGGGCGCTCGCGCCGGTCGCGCTGCCGGCCGTCGCCGTCGTCGCCGCCGCCGCGCTGTCCCAGTACGCCGCCATGAACGCGCCGCCGCCGCTGCCGATGAGGCCGCCGACGACAGCGCCCGCCGGCAAAGCGGTCGCATAGGCGTAGCGCGCCGTCGCGTTGCCGCCGGCGCCGATGAGGCCGCCGGCGCTCGCCGCCGAGACATGGCCGGTCGCATAGACATACTCCGCCGTCGCCGTAGAACTCGCGCTGCCTCCGAGCAGACCGCCGCCCGCCGCCGTCGCCGACACCGCGCCGCTCGCATAACTCGCGCGCACCGTCGCGCCATCGGCCAAGCCCGCCAAACCGCCGACATAATCAGCGCCCGACACCGACGCCCGGGAATACGATTCCCGCAACGAAGCCGAGACCGCCCTGCCGACGATGCCGCCGACGTTGTCATCGCCCGCCACCGAACCGACCATGCGCACACGCGTGACGGCGGCGCCGCTCTCGGCGCGACCGACGATGCCGCCGACATTGTCGCCGCCCGATACCGAACCGCTCACGGACACGCGCCGGATCGCGCCGTCGTCGCCGACGACGCCGAACAGACCCTGATCGGCGTCGCTGCTGCGATCGATGCGCAGGTTGGCTATCTCAAAACCGTTGCCGTCAAAGGTCGCCGCAAACGCCGCCGTCGCATTCCCAATCGGCGTCCAGCCGGCGCCGCGCGTCCACGCCCCGTTGTCGGTCGATGTCATGTAGTGCGCGGCGTTGTCAAAGTCCAAACCTTGCGTCAACTCGTAGCCGACGCAACCGCCCACGGCGGGGCAACCCCGCCCCGGCGGCGCGCCGACAAACGCCGCGGCGTAAGCCGCCTCATCGCCCGCCGCCACGACGCCGTCGCCGTCCGCGTCATATGCCATCGCCGCCAGTTGCTCCAATGCGCTGATCTCTATCAAACCGTCGTCATCGGCGTCGTAATCCAGCACGCTCGACGTCGCCGCCGCGCGCGCCGCCTCGCCGCCGTCGATCACCGTCGCGACCTGATACAGATACGAGCGCACCTCCGGCGCCGTATCGTCATGGCTCGTCCCGCCGATGACCGATGCGATCTCGCTGACCTCGGCATACTCGGTCGCCTGATTCGCGCCGGTGCCGGTGGTAATCCGATAGACCGTATAACGCACATCCGCCGACGCGCAACCCGCTATGCCCGCCGTCTCTGCGGCGCTCCAACTCACGGCGCGCCGTTCGCTCGCGCCGCTCACCGTCAAATCGCTCACGCCCGAGCGCAACTGACAGCCGAACTCTTGCCAAGTCGCCGCATTATCGCCGTCAAAGTCCGCCTTCAGCGCCGGATAGTCGTCGGCGCCGCCGAAGTCCCAATAGTCGGTCGCGCCGCCGTCGTCCCAGTCGGCATAGATGCCTCCGTAGCCCGTCGGGGTTTGCAAAGCGCCGCTCGTTTGCGCCATCGCGCCGCTCACGGCGCCGTTGCCGACCGCGGCGGCGCGTCCCGCGAGCGCGGCATCCCAGTACGCCGCCGCCAGCGTCGGACTGCCCGACGCCCTGCCGATTACGGCCGCCGCCGTCGCTGTCGTCGGGGCGACCAGCGCCGTCGCATAGCCGTACTGCAGACGCCAGCCGCCTTCGCCGGAGCCAATCAAACCGCCGGCATAGCCGTCCGCCGCCACATAGGCGGTGGCATAGACATGGCTCGCCGACGAAGCCGCGTTCATAAACCCGATCAAACCGCCCGCGGATTCGCTCGTAAGATCGCCGGCGCGAGTATCGACCACGCGACCGCTGGCGTAACTGCGCGTCGCCATGCCGCCGTCCAAATAGCCGACCAAGCCGCCGAGATGCATGCTGCCGCTGACCGCCGCCGACGACCAACTGCGATCGATCAGAGCGCCGTTATCCGCGCGCCCGACCAGACCGCCCGCCTGTTGTCCGCTGTCGGCCTCGGCGGCGCCGGCGACCGCGCTGCCGCTGGCATAACTGCGCCGCACCGTGGCGGCATCCGCATAGCCGGCCAAGCCGCCCAGATACATGTCGCCGCTGACCGCCGCCGACGACCAACTGCGATCGATCAGAGCGCCGTTATCAAGCCGCCCGACCAGGCCGCCCATCTGCCGCCCGCCGCCGGCCTCGGCGGCGGCGACCGTGCCGCCGCTGGCATAGCTGCGCCGCACCGCGCCGCCGTTGACGTAGCCGGCCAAAGAGCCGACGCGCTCATAGCCCGTGACCGACACCGACGACCAACTGTCTTCCGCCGCGCCCGCCAACTCGCCGACCAAGCCGCCGATAGCCGTCGCCGTCCCGGCCACGGCGACCGAACCGGCGACGCCGAGGTTGCGCGCGACGCCCGACGCGCCGATGCGCGAGAACAAACCCTGCGCCGTCTGACTCGCGTCGCGATTGATATAGAGGTTTGATATCGCATAGCCGTTGCCGTCAAACACTTTCTCAAAAGAGCCGTCGGACCAGAGCGCGTCCCAGCCGCCGACCGCGCCGGTGTTCTGCCAGCCGGGGTTTATGCTGCCGCTCGCATAACTCGCGGCATCGGCAAAGTCCAGATCGTTCATCAGCTCAAAACCGAGGCAATTCAGCGCCGGCTCGTCCTCCGTCGGCGGCATACCGGCGACCGGCGGACAGCCCAGGCCCGGCACGGTGTTCGGAAACGCCTCTCGAAAAGCGGCGGACGATGGCATATCTATCGCCGCCAGTTGCTCCAGCGTCGTGATCTCTATCAGGCCGTCTTTGTCGCTGTCGTAACCGGCAAACGCGCGCTCGGCGGCGGCGCTGCGGGTCGCCTCGCCGCCATTGACCGCCGCCGCTATGTGATAGCTGTACTCGCCGCCGGCAGCGCTCGGGTTGATCGGCTCGCGCTCCGTCTTCGTCAGTCCCCGCGCCAACAACAGCCATGCCGTCGTCGCCGTGCTCTCGTACACATACAGGTTATAGGTCACTGGCACCTCCTCGCTCCAGTGCGAGGTATCGGGCGCGCTCCAACGCAGCTTCCGCGACGGCGTCCCGTCATTTCTGAGCATCCTGTCATCGCTTTCGACCGTCAACACCGGCGCGTCGCGCAACTGATAACCGAATTCCTGCCAAGTCGCCGCCTCGCCGTTGTCATCAAAGTCGATCTTCAGCGCCGGGTACTGTGTCGCGGCGCCGAAATCCCAATAGTCGGTACCGTCGTCATCCCAAGTCGCGTAGATGCCGCCGGCATAGCCGGTCGGCGCTTGCAACTCGGCGCTCGTCAGGCCCTGTATGCCGCTTACCGTCGCGCCGCCCGACACCAAACCGACGCTGTTGTCCTGACTCGTCACGCCGCGGTCCCAATACGCCGCCGTCGCCGAGTAATTGCTGTTGTCGAGGCGACCGCCGAAACCGCCGCTGGCCGTCGCCGCCGCCGACAGCAACGCCGTCGAATAAGCATACTTCAACTGCGCCCGTCCCATATGCCCGATTAAACCGCCGGCGTTGCCGCCGTCGCCCGCAGTGCGCGACGCATCGACAAAGCCAGTCGCATAGACATGCTCGACAGTACTGTCGGCGGCAGCGGCGGCGCCGAGCAAACCGCCGCTCTCGGCCGCGCCGCTCGCGGAACCGGTCGCATAGCTCGCGCGCACCGTGCCGCCGTTGTTCAAGCCCGCCAGCGAACCGACCCATGTGCCGCCGGCAGCCGACACCGCCGAATACGAGCGTTCTATCGCGCCGCCGGCCAATTCTCCGGCGATGCCGCCGATGCGATCGTTGTCGGCGCCGCCGCTGACCGAACCGGTCACGCCGACATTGGACACCGCGCCGCCGGCGCCGATGACGCCGAACAAGCCCTGCCGATCGTTGCCATCCGCGGCGCGCTCGATACGCAGGTTGGCGATCGTATGCCCCTTGCCGTTGAAAGTCCCGACAAAGCGATTCGTGTTATCGCCGATCGGCGTCCAGCCCTCTTCTTCGTCGCTCGTCCAGGCGAGATTCACCGTGCCCGAGCCATAACTGGCGGGATCGTCAAAATCCAAGTCATTGCTCAACTCGTAACCGATGCAATGCGCCCCCCCCGGTTGGGCGGGAGCCGGGCAACCCATGTTCGGCTGCGGGTTGAGAAAGCCCGCCTCGTACGCATCCTGATCGCCCGCCGCGACGACGCCATTGCCGTCCAAGTCGTAGCGCACCGCGTTCAACTGCTCCAAGGTCGCGATGTCTATCAGGCCGTCGTCATCGGCATCGTAATCGGTCACGCCTTGCACCGTGATGCGCGCGCTGCGCGCCGCTTCGCCGCCGCTGATTAATACCGCCACTTGGTATCGCGGCGCGGCGCCCAAATCGGCATCGCTATCGGTGTGTTCGGTGGCCGTCAGGCTCATCGCATCGGCCAAAGCGACGTTGTCGCGATAGACGCGGTAGCGCAGGTCGGATGCCGACAGCGCGCGGTCGGGGTCGCTATCCCAGTGCGATATATCCGGCGCGTCCCAACTCAGCTGCGCCGCGCCCATGTCGTCCGTGGTCTCAAACGCGCGCAAGGTCAAACGCACGCGCAACTGATAGCCGAACTCCTGCCAACTCGCCTCCTCATCCTCCTCGTCGAACACCACTTTCAGCGCCGGATAGGAACCCGGCGTGAAATCCCAATAGTCGGTGCCGTCTTCGTTCCAAAGACGATAAATCCCCTCATAGTCCGACGGCGCTTGCAAAGCGGCGGTCGACTGCGCCGTCGCATCGAAGGTGAAAAACCTAGTCGAGCCAGAACCAAACCGCCGATTCGATGACGTCAGCCCCGACGTGTCGCTATCCCAATATGTCCCCCCACGGACTATCGGATCTGATGTCGCCCCGCCGACCAGACCGCCCCTCGTCGGCGCGTCGATCAGCGCGGTCACATAGCCATAGCGCAGCGTACTGCCGCGGATAGCGCCCAGAATTCCGCCCGCAGACCCAGACTGACCCGACTTCACGAAACCGGTCGCGTAGACATGCTCCACAGGAGTCCTACTGTGACCGCTTTCGGCTATCATGAAGCCCGCCAGACCGCCGCCGGACGAAGCGGTTACGGTTACGTAGCCGCTTGCATAACTCGTCCGCACCGTAGCCCTGTCGATATAGCCGACCAAGGAACCGATATTATTGGCGCCGCTCACCGCCGCCATCGAATAACTGCGCTCAACCGCAGCACTGCCGCCGGTCAAGTGACCGACCAGACCGCCGATGCTGCCATTGCCGGTCACGCTGCCCGACACGCCGACGCGGCTGATCGTACCGCTGACAAAACCGAACAAGCCCTGGGCGTTCGTCTCCGGCCGATTGATATGCAAGTTGTATATCGTGCGGCCTTTGCCGTCAAATTTCGCTATAAATCTCGTCTGGCGAGTGTTGCTATCGCCAATCGGCGTCCAGCCTTCGCCGCTCGTCCAAGCGGCTTGGTTGGCGCTATCGGCGTAGTCGTTGGCGTCTTCAAAGTCCAGATCGCGGGCCAACTCATAACCGGTGCAAACTGACGGACAACCCATCCTAAACGGCGGGCGCGGGAAGGCCGCGGCATACGCCTCCCTATCTTCCGCCGACAACACGACGTCGACGCGGGGGTGATAACGCACGGCGTCCAGTTGCTCCAGAGTGCTGACTTCTATCAAGTTGTCATCGTCGACATCGTAGTCCAGCAGAGCCGGGCCGAGCGTGGTGCGCAACGCCTCGCCGCCGTCTATCACCGCCGCCACCGCATAGTCATGCTGCGCTGCGCCGCCGGGCAACACGTCGTTATCGGTATGCGGCGTCAAGGCTGTCTTGTCGTCGCGATCGGCGGCCAACTCGGTCAGAACATCGCCGCGCAGGCGGTAGATGCGGTAGGTCAGCGTCGGCGGCGGATCCCAGTGCTCCAGATTCGGCGAATTCCATTCCAGCGCGCGACCGTTGATCAGATTGTCCGCCGCGGTCAGCGACAACCTGCGACGCAGTTGATAACCGAATTCTTGCCAACTGACTTCGTTGTCGTCGTTAAAATCAACCTGCAACGCCGGGTAGTCGCCGCCGATGCCGAAATCCCAGTAGTCGCTGCCGTCGTCGTTCCACAGGGCCGTCGATGCCCTCTCGCTGATGCCGCTGACATCGCCGCCGGGGGAGGCGGTCTCAGCCGCCGTCACATGGGCATCCCACCACACCCCCTGGAAACTGCCCATGCCGTCGCCGCTGACGGCGCCGCCGCCGATCGACAGCGTCCGCGCGTAGGCGTAGCGCACCGTCGCAACGCCGCCGCCGCCGATCAAGCCGCCGCCGGCGGCGGATGTCACCCTGCCGCTCGCGTAGACATGCTCGACCGTCGTCGCCGTATTCGCCGCGGCGGCGCCGCCGACCAGACCGCCGCCCGAGGTCTCGGCATCGACGCTGCCGGTGGCATAACTCGCGCGCACCGCGCCGCCGTCGATATAACCGAGCAGAGAACCGATGTGTTCGTCGCCGCTCGCCGCCGCCGTCGAATACGATTGCTCCAGCGTCCCGCCGCGCAACTCGCCGACGATGCCGCCGATGCGATCATCGCCCGTCACCGCGCCGCTGACGCGAACGCGCCTGATCACCGCCTCGCTGCCGGCCACGCCGAACAGGCCTTGCGCGCTGCTCGCCGGACGGTTGATATGCAGGTTGGCGATGGCAAAACCCTTGCCGTCAAAAGTCGCATCGAAGGCGTCGCCGTCATCGCCGATCGGCGGCCAGCCGGCGCCGCGCGTCCACGCCCCGCTGTCGGTCGCCGCCATATAGCGCGCGGGATCGTCAAAATCCAAATCGGTGATCAATTCATAGCCGACACACCCCGCCGGACAACCCATCGTCACCGCCGGGTCGGGGAAGGCCGCGGCATACGCCTCCCTATCCTCCGCCGCCACCGCGCCGTCGCCGTTCAAGTCGTAACGCACGGCGTCCAGTTGCTCCAGGGCGCTCACATCTATCAGGCCGTCGTCGTCGAGGTCATAATCTCGCGGCGCGGTCGAGTGCGCCGCGCTGCGGCTCGCCTCGCCGCCATTGATCACCGCCGCCACATGGTAGGTGTTGTCGCTCTCGCCCGGGTCGGCATCGGCATAACTCGTATCGACAACGCCGGTTTGCAACAAGGTCGCGCCGATCGACGTAGTCGAGCGATAGATCGCATACGCGATGTCCGGCGGGTTTGTCGTCCAGTGCGAGACGTCGGGCGCGTCCCAAGTCAGCGTCCGCTCGGAGACGGTCGGCGCGACGCGCAAGTTCTGCGGGCCTTGGCGCAACTGCCAGCCGAATTCCTGCCAACTCACCATGCCGTTGCCGTCGAAGTCCGCCTTCAGCGCCGGGTATTCGTCGCTGTCGCCAAAGTCCCAATAGTCGGTCGGGTTGCCGGCGACATCGTCCGCGTTCCAGGTCGCGTAGATGCCGCCGTAGCCGGTCGGCGCTTGCAACGCGGCGGTGGCAAACCCGCTGATGCCGCCGACCGCGTTGTCGTTGGCCTCGCCGACCGCCTCGCTCAGACCCGAGGTCTGCGTATCCCAAACCACCGCGCCGAAGGCGAGGTCGCCATTCGCTTCTCCCAGCGCGCCGCCGGCGACACCCGCGGCCTGCGCCGCGGAATAACCGAGTTGCGCCGTGGAATAGGCATAGCGCAAGCGCGCGGAGGCGTCGGCCTCGCCAATCAGACCGCCGACGTTTTCGCTCGGAGACGCCGCCGGTCGGCGCTTGACAAATCCGGTCGCGTAGACGTGCTCTATGGCAGAGCCGCTTCCGCTCAAACTGCCGACCAGACCGCCGCCGCGGGTTGCGTCCGTCGCGCCGCTGGCGTAAGCGCGGCGGATCGAACCGCCGGTCTGCCGGCCGACCAGAGGGCCCATCGCTTGCTCGCCGCTAACCATCGCCGCCGACCAGACTTGATCGACCAGCCCGCCTTGCAGGCTGCCGGCCAAGCCGCCGCCCGCCGAGCGCGCGGCGACCGCGCCGGTGACGCCGACATTCATGATCAACGCGCCGGCAGCGACCCTGCCGAACAAGCCCTGATTAGCGGAATCGCCGCGATTGACATAGAGGTTGTACACCGCATTGCCGTTGCCATTGAAGGTCGCCGCAAACGCGCTCTCGCTATCGCCGATCGGCGTCCAGCCTTCTTCTTCGTCGCCGTCGGCGGGGTTGATGACCCACGCATGGGTCGCGGTATCGCCGCCCGCGTAGTCGTTCGGGTCGTTGAAATCCAAATCGCGCATCAATTCATAGCCGATGCAATTGCCGCAACCCGTCGCATTCGGGAAGGCTTCGTTGTAACGCGCAAAGTCATCGCCCGTCACGATGCCGTCGCCGTTCGGGTCATAGCGCACCGCGGCCAGTTGTTCCAGATTGGCGATGTCTATCAGGCCGTCGTCGTCGCTGTCGTAATCGACCAGTCCGGCGAGGGTCAGCGTCGGCGTGCGCACGGCCTCGCCGCCGTTGATCACCGCCGCCACGCCGTAGGCATAGCGGCTGCCCGAGGCCACGCCTCTGTCGTCGTACTCGACAACGGTCATGCCCTCGCTCAGTATCTCGCCGTCGCGATACACCGCATACGTAATCGGCGGCGTATCGCTCCACGCCACCGTCAGCGGCGCCACCCACCGCAACTTGCGCGCGGAGAAATCGCCGGCGAGCGCGAAACCGGTCGGCGCGGTGCGCAGTTGCCAGCCGAATTCCTCCCAACTGACTTCGCCGTCGCCGTCAAAATCAACTTGCAACGCCGGGTATTGATTGGCCACGCCGAAGTCCCAGTAATCGGTCGCGGCGCCGGCGGCATCGTTCGCATTCCAGGCGGCGTAGATGCCGACATATCCCCCGGGCGCTTGCAGTTCGCTCGTCGTCCGCGCGCTGACGCCGGCGACGACGACGCCGGCGCTGCCGGCGCTCGCCCGGTTCGTCGTCTCGGTATCCCAAACCGCCGCCTCGAAGCTACCGCCGCCGCCGGCGCCGAACAGACCGCCGCCGCCGGTCACCAAGCCCGTCGCATACGCATAGCGCAGGTTCGCGTCGCCGCCGCCGAACAGACCGCCGCCGTCGGCGACCGCGCCGGTCGCATAGACATGCTCCAGCGTCGCCGCGTCGGCGCCGCCGACCAGACCGCCGCCGCCGGATGCGGCCGATACCGCGCCGGTCGCATAACTCGCGCGCACCGCGCCGGCGGCGACATAACCCGCCAACGCGCCGACATGCGCGCCGCCCGACGCCGACACCGTTGAATACGATCGCTCTATCACGCCGCCGTTCAGGCTGCCGGCGATGCCGCCGATGCGGTCGTTGTCCGCGCCCGCTGTGATGGTACCGGAAACACTCAAGCGCGACACCGAAGCGCCGCTGCCGATAGCGGCAAACAGCCCTTGGTTATCGTTGCCGTCGTCGGTGCGCTTGATATACAGATTGGCTATCCTATGCCCGTTGCCGTCGAAGGTCGCCGCGTAGGGATCGCCGGCGCTGCCGATCGGCGGCCACCCCGCGCCGTCCTCGCCCTCGCTCCAGCCCTCGTCCGCGGCGCCGGCGTAGCTGTCGGCATCGTCAAAGTCCAAATCGCGCGTCAATTCATAGCCGGCGCACACAGCGTTCGGGCAGCCCATGCCGGTCGCGGCATGGGGATAGGCCAGCGCGTGCGCCGCCGCCGTCGCCTTGCCGTCGCCGTTTAGGTCATGGCGCACCGCGTCCAACTGCCGCAGGTTGGCGATGTCTATCAGGCCGTCGTCATCCATATCGTAATCGACCGCCGGCGCCGATTCGCAGACGCTGCGCGATGCCTCGCCGCCGACGATCACCGCCGCTACGTGATAGACATGGGTCGCCTGCGCATCGGTTTCCGCGTCGACATAACGCAAGCCGGCGCTGTCGCTCTCGCTCAGATCGGCCAACAATAGGCCGTCGCGATAGATGCGGTAGGTCACCGGCGGCGGGTTGCTCCATGCCGGCGGCATACTCGGCGCGCGCCACGTCAGCGTCCGCTCGCCCTCTTCGTTTGCGACCGTCAGGTCGCGCGGGCCTTCGCGCAGTTGATAGCCGAACTCCTCCCAACTGGCGCTGCCGTTGTCGTTGAAATCGGTCTTCAGCGCCGGGTATTGGCCGGCGCCGCCGAAGTCCCAGTAGTCGCCGCCTTCGTTCCAGTCGGCGTAGATGCCGGCGTAGCCGGTCGGCGCTTGCAACCCGGCGCTCGTCGCGCTCGTCGGCCCGACCGTCTCGGCGACGGTTTGAATGTCGCCGTAGGCCGCGGTGGCGACCGCGGAGGTGTCGGTATCCCAATAGACCGCGTCAAACACGGTGGTTTGATTGCTGTTGTAGCCGGCGATACCGCCGCGCTCGGCAGCGCCCGGCGCGATCTGCGCGGTCGCGTAGGCGTAGCGGAGCGTCGACGTTCCGACCCAGCCGATCAGACCGCCGGCGCGCTCATTGCCGTCGGCGCCCATGTAACCGGTCGCATACGCGTGCTCGACAACGATGCCGTCCTGCAGCGCGCCGGTTATGCCGCCGAGTTCCTTGTCCGCCGATGCGGCGCCGGTCGTGTAAACGCGCCGCACCGCGCCGCCGCCGGTCAGCCACCCCGCCAACGGCGCGGCGCGGATCGTCCCGCCGTCCGCCGATACCGCCGAATAGACATCTTTTATCGTCGTCCCCAAGGTCTTGCCGACCAAGCCGCCGGTGTCGTGGCCCGCCGTCACCGAACCGGTGACGCCGAGATTGGAGATCGTCGCATTGCCGGTCTCGCCAAACAGCCCCTGAATATTGCCATTGCGCTCGATATGCAGGTTATAGATCGTATGCCCCCTGCCGTTGAAGATGCCGGAAAATCGTGTCGCGGGCGCGCCCAACGGCGGCCAACCTTCGCCCTCTTCGGCGCGGCTCCAGCCATGGACTCCGGCATCGCCGCCGGCATAACTCGCATCCTCGTCAAAGTCCAGATCGCGCGTCAGTTCATAGCCGACGCAACCGGCGGGACAACCCATGTCCGCCGCCCGCGCCGGAAACGCCGCTTCGTAGTCCGGCGCGCCCGCCATCATGCCGTCGCCGTCCAAGTCGCGGCGGATCGCATCGAGTTGTTCCAGCCATGCGATCTCTATCAGGCCGTCGTCGTCGGTATCGTAATCGATCGTCGCCGCCGCCGTCGGCGAGTGGCTGCGGCTCGCCTCGCCGCCGTAGACGACGGCGGCCACGTGATAGGCCGAGGTCTCGCCGTCGCTCAAATCGGCATCGACATAACTCCGTTGCGACAGCTCCGCGGCATCGGCCAAGAGCGCGCCGCGGCGATACACCGTGTAGCGCAACGGCGGCGGCGGATTCCACGCCGACACATCCGGCGCGTCCCAAGTCAATCTGCGGTTGGTCTCGCCGGCGATGGCGAACGCCGGCGGGCCTTGCCGCAGTTGATAGCCGAACTCTTGCCATGTCGCCTCGCCGTCGCCGTTGAAATCCGTCCGCAACGCCGGGTACTCGTTCGGGCCGCCGAAGTCCCAACTCGCCGCCGACACATCCCAGTCGGCGTAGATGCCGCGGTAGGCCGTCGGCGTCTGCAACTCAGCGCTCGTGCGGCCGGTCACGCCGCTCAACGTACCGCTGCCGATGGCGTCGCTCTTGGCCGAAGTCTGGGTGTCCCAATACGCCGCTGTCGCGGCGGCGGAAGCTTCGACATGACCGCCAAAGCCGCCGCTCTCTGTCGCGCTCGGATTGATCAGACCCGTCGCATAGCCATAGCGCACCGTCACGTTGCCCAGGTTGCCAATCAAACCGCCGCCGCGATATTCGCTGCCGTCGCGCGTCGTGTTGATGTAGCCGGTCGCGTAGACATGTTCCACCGTGCCGCCCTCCAGGAAGTGGATGTCGCGCCCGAGCACGCCGCCGCCTTGCGAGTTCGCATAGACATTGCCGGTCGCGTAACTGCGGCTGACGGTCGAAGCGCTTGAGGCATAGCCGACCAAAGAGCCGATATGCGCCCGGCCCTCCGCCGACACCGCCGACCAACTGTTCTCCAGCGTACTCTCCAAATGCTGACCGATCAGACCGGCGATATTGTTACGGTCGCCGCCGTCGATGGCGCCGGTGACGCCGATATTGCGGATACTGGCGCCGCTGACCGTGCCGAACAGACCCTGAGCTATCCGCTCGCGGTCGATATACAGGTTGTGGATCGTGTGACCGTTGCCGTCAAAGGTCGCCGTGTAACCATTGTCACCCTCGCCCTCTCTATTCTGGCCATCTCTCACGGCCGGGTCGCCGATCGGCAACCAGCCCTCTTCGTCGTCGCCATCGTCGGGGTCCAGCGTCCACACGGTGATCGCGGTCGTGTCGGCAAAGAGGTAACTCGTCAGGTCCTCAAAGTCCAGATCGCGCGTCAGTTCATAGCCGACGCAACCGGCGGGACAACCCATGTCCGCCGCCCGCGCGGGGAAAGCCGCGTCATAGGTCGGCGAATTCGCGTTCGTCGGCATGCCGTTGCCGTCCAAGTCGCCGGTCACCGCGCCGAGTTGTTCCAGATACGCGATCTCTATCAGGCCGTCGTCGTCGGTATCGTAGTCGATCTCGGGCTGCGTCCAGACGGCTCCGGCGCTGATGCGCCCGCCGCCGTGGCGCGCGATTACCGCGCCGATGTGATAGCGGTACTCGGCGCCCGCGTCGGTCTTTAGACGCTCGTCGTCGCGATAGCGCAACTCGGCGAGGTCTTCGGCCAGCAAGAAGCCGTCGCGATAGACGTTATAGCGCAGGTCGGATGCCGACAGTGCGCGCGCCGGCTCGCCGTCCCAGTGCGAGACATCGGGCGCGCTCCACGTGATCTCACGCGCGTCGATATCGCCCGCGACCGTCACGTTGGCCGGCGCGTCGCGCAACTGATAGCCAAACTCCTGCCAACTCACGATGCCGTCGTTGTTGAAGTCAATCTTGAGCGCCGGGTACTGCGCGATCGTGCCGAAGTCCCAGTCGTCGCTTGCACCCTCTTCGTTCCAGTCGGCATAGATGCTCTCATACGTCGTCGGCGCGCGCAAGATATCGCTTGCTTGCTCGCCGCTGGAGACGACCTCGTCGGCGCTGCCGTCGCCGATCAAGGGGACATCCGGCAGGACGCGCTCGCTATCGGCATAGACAGCGTTGATGTCAAAGTCGGGCGTAACACGGACCTGTCCCGCCAGACTGCCGACGCGACCGACCGGGGATTGCGCCAGCGTCGATACATAGCCATAGCGGAGTCGGATGGTCCTGGCCCCTCTGCCCACGTCCCCTATGACACCGCCCGCGGCTGCGGGAAGATCGGTAGCGGGAACGCCCGAGAGCATCGCGCCGGTCGCGTAGACGTGCTCTATGGTCGCATCGGTTTCAGGAATGCTCGCAGTGCCGCCGGCATTGCCGGCGATGCCGCCGACATGGCCGATGCTGGCGGATACGTTGCCGCTCGCATAACTCGTTCGCACTACGCTGTCAACGTTCATCAGATGAACAAGACCGCCCACAGCAAAATCATCATCATCCGCCAGTATCGTTGCGGCGGAATAAGTATTCATCAACGTGCTTCTTACCACGTCAGTAACCACACTTGCCGAATATCGCACCGAGCCGAGAACGCCGACATTCGTCACGCTTGCGTCGCTCGCTCCGAAAATTAATGAGGCGACACTGCGCATGAACACGGTATGACCGTTGCCATCGAAGGTCGCGGTGAGGTAGCCGTTGATGCCCGGCCACGCCGCCGCCCAGACGGGGTTGACGACGCCGCTGCCATAACTCGCCGCATCGGTGAAGTCCAGATCGCGCGTCAGTTCATAGCCGGCGCAACCGCCGGCGGGGCACATATCATCGGCCGGGAACGGGAACGCCGCGCGGTAATCGTCCGCGTTATCCGCCTCCGGTTCGCCGTCGCCGTCAACATCCCAGCGGATCGCGTCGAGTTGCTCGACCGTGGCGATCTCTATCAGGCCGTTGTCGTCGCTGTCGTAGTCAAAGCGGTCGCTCACGCGCCAGACGGCGACGCTGCGGCTTGGCTCGCCGCCCTCGATTACCGCCGCGACGGTATAGGTGTGGCGCTTATCGTCCGCAACACCCGTATCGGTATAGCGCGCAGCGCTCAGCGACTCTGCCAGCAGCGTTTCTACCCTGTCGACGACCTCCTCCTGGGTATTGGTATCAATCACTGTCTCAATGCTTGAACGATAGACGTTGTAGGTGAGTGCCGGCGGGTCATCCCAGTGCGAAGTGTCGGGTGCGTCCCAGCGCAGTTCGCGCGCCGCGAGGTCGCCGCTCACGCGCAGGTCGCGCGGGCCTTCGCGCAGTTGCCAGCCGAATTCCTGCCAAGTGGCCGTGCCGTCGTTGTTCGTATCGACCTTCAGCGCCGGGTATTGGCTGGCGTTGCCGAAGTCCCAGTAGTCGCTGCCGTCGTCGTCCCAACTCGCATAGATACCGCTATAGCCGGTCGGCACGGCGAGCGCCAAAGTCGTCGCGCCGGCGATGCCGGTGACGGCGTGGGTGGTGTCATCGCCGAAGGCGGCGGCGATGCCGGCGGTCTCGGTATTCCAGTAGACCGCGGTCGCCGCCAGCGTGTCGAAGGCGCTTCCGATGACGGCGCCGCCGCTGTCGTCGTTGATGCGCGCGGTGGTATAGGCATAGCGCAACGTCGCGGCATCGTCAAAATATATGCCGATCAAACCGCCGCCGCTGTCATTAATGTTGTTATAGCCGGTCGCATAGACGTGCTCGGTCGGCGCACAGGCAGCGCCGGCGAGCGCGCCATCTCTAACAATTGAAATGGTGTCGTCCGGATGATCGCGCAAACGGCCGGTGGCATAGCTCGCGCGCAGGGCGCCGCCGGCGCTGCTACAAGCGCCGATGAGGCTGCCGCTGACCTGACCGACAGCCGCCGACACCGACGACCAACTGCCTTCCACCGTGCCGCCGGCATTCAGCTCAGCGACCAGACCGCTCCCCCATTGCTTGTCAATCAACTCGCCGGTGATGCCAACATTGCGCACGATACCGCCGTCGCCAACCTTCCCGAACAAACCAAAAGCCGAGTGACCGCTTCTGGCGTTATAGTAATTGCGCAGCGTATGACCGTTGCCGTCAAATATCGCCGTGAAACCATCGCCTGTGTCTCTTCCGATTGCCGGCCAACCTTCGCCGAGACCCGCGTTATTGAACCAAGGCGTCGCGCCGCTCTGCGCAGTCGGCACCCACATTTCGGTGGCAGTGCTGCCGATGTAATAGCTGTCGGCAGCGTTGAAATCCAGATCGCGCGTCAACTCATAGCCGGCGCAACCGCTATCGGGGCAACCCATGCCGTCAATCGCCGGGAACATAAAGACGTAAGTCGCCGCGCTCGTTTCCGGGATGCCGTCGCCGTCCAAATCAAAATCTATCGCGCGCAGTTGATCGAGGTTGCTCACTTCTATCAGGCCATCGTCGTCCAGATCAAAGTCGCGCAAGCCCGATGTCACCGCCGGCGCGCGCGCCGCTTCGCCGCCCTCGACGACCGCCGCCACGTGATAGCGATGCGTGATCGTCGGTATCGCGCCGTTATCGGCATACGTCGTGTCGGTCAGACCGCTGCGCAACAACACCGTATCCGGCGCGTCCGGCAAGCGCGTGTGGGGATGGCGGTAGATGTTGTAAGTGACCGTCGGCGGATTGTCCCAGTGCGAGGTGTCGGGGGCGTCCCAGCGCAGTGTGCGCGACGGGCCGGTACCGCTCGCTGTCAGATTCTGCGGCGGCTCGCGCAACTGATAGCCGAACTCCTGCCAGCTCGCGATGCCGTCGTTGTTGAAATCCACCTTCAGCGCGGGGTATTGTTGCGCGGTGCCGAAGTCCCAGTAGTCGGTCGGGTTGCCATTGGCATCGTCTGCGTCCCAGTCGGCGTAGATGCCGACGTAACCCTGAGGCCCTTGTAATTCGGCGGTGGTATGGCCGCTGATATTGGTCGCCGCCGAGTTTGTATCGGCGTGACCGACCGCCGCGGTCGTGCCGCTGGCATCCGTGTCCCAATAGACGGCGGTGAATGTATCATTCACGCTATTAGAACCGATGACACCGCCGCGCTCTGTCGTCGCCGGTTCCAGAAAGGCGGTGGAATAGGCGTATTTGAGTGTGCCCTCACCAAAATAACCAAGCAGACCGCCGGCACGGCGCATATCGCCGCCGTGCGTACCGTCAACTTGACCGGTCGCATAGACGTGCTCTACCGCAGGCAGGCTGGCTATATTGTTCATCGCACCGATCAGACCGCCGGCATACTGACCCGCGCGCGCGCGACCAGTCGCATAACTCGTATATATGCCGCCGCCACCCATATCGGCGACCAGCGAACCCGCAGAAGCCGCGGCGGTTGCCGCCACTGACGACCAGCTATTTTCTACGCGACCGCCCGCCAGACGGGTGACCACACCCGCAGCCTGATTTTCATCCACGACTTCCACCGAACCGGTGACGCCGAGGTTTTTCACCGTACCGGTAACATAACCGAACAGCCCCCTGTCCGCGACAGTGTCGCGTATATATAGATTCGCGACCGTATGACCGTTGCCGTCAAAGGTTGTAGCAAAGCGGTTGCTAGCGCTGCCAATCGTAGCCCAGCCTATGGTATTCGGGTCCGAGTTGCGGCCCCAATCTTCGTCATCAACACCGTCGGCATAGCTGCTTGCATCATCAAAATCCAAGTCGCGCATCAACTCGTAGCCGCTGCAACCCGTAGACGGGCAACCCATGCCGGTGGCGGCGGACGGGAAGGCGGCGGCGTACTCCGCTTGTCGCTCGGCGGACACATTGCTCACATCGCCGTCGCCGTTTATATCGTATCTGACCGCAGCGAGTTGCTCCAGATTGCTGATTTCTATCAGGCCGTCGTCGTCGCTATCGTAATCGCCGGCGGTTAGCGTCACAGCAGCGACACCGCTGCCGTATTCGTGACCGTCTATCAATACCGCCACGCGGTAACTGCGGCTGGCGTTGAGGTTGGCGGCGGTATCAATATACGCCGGCGTCTCAAGCCCTGTCGCTATCTGCGTGCCGTCGCGGTAGACCGCATAGCGCAATTCCGGTGCCGGCGTCCAGTGTGTCGTCACCGGCGCGTTCCATGTCAATAGATTGCCGTTTGCCAGCGTCGGCGCCAACGGATCGCGCAGTTGATAGCCGAACTCTTCCCAGCTCACCGTGCTGTCACCGTTGAAATCAACCTGCAATGCGGGGTATTGTTCGGCGGTGCCGAAGTCCCAATAGTCGGTCGCGTTACCGGCGGCATCGTTGGCATCCCAGTCGGCGTAGATGCCGCCATAGGCGGTCGGCGTCTGTAGCTCGGCGGTGGTCTTGCCGGCGACGGAGCGCAGCGTCGCGCTGCCGGCGTCGCCAAAGCCGCTCGCCGCGCCGGTCGCCTGCGTATCCCAGTACAGCGCGGTGAGATTGCCGCCGCTCGCGACATCGCCGATGAGACCGCCGGCGCTGGCAGCGGCAAGCGGGGCCGCGACATAGCCGTAGCGTACTGTCGCCGCGGCGCCCAGCGCACCGATGAGACCGCCGCCGGCGGCGGCAGCCGACACATAGCCCGCCGCGTAACTGTGCTCGATGACATCCGACGCGGCGGCGCTCGCGCCGATGAGGCCGCCGACCGCATCGGCGCCGACGACGGCGGCGACGGCATACGCCGCGCGCCATGTGACATCGTCGGCGTTGCCGACGGCGCCGCCGATCGTATCACCGCCGCGCACCGAACCGGCGACATAGACATTGTCAAGCGTCGCCTTGCTGACAAACGCGGCGAGCAGACCGACGCCGTTGCTGCCGCGCACCGCGCCGGTGATGCCGATGTTTTTGATCTCTAGTTGTTCGCCGTTGATCTCTGCGAACAGCCCTTGGCGGTCGCTGTTCGGGCGGTTGATATAGAGGTTGCGTATCGCGCGACCGTTGCCGTCAAGGTCGCCGGCGTAGACGCCGCTCGGGTCTATCGGCGTCCAGCCTTCGCCTTCAATCCACGCCGGATCAACGCGACCGGCGGCATAGTCCGCCGGGTCGTCGAAGTTCAGATCGTTTGACAATTCGTAGCCGTCGCAACCGCCGCCGCCGCAACCCATGCCGCTCGCCGCGTTCGGGAACGCCGCGGCATACGCCGCCGCGTCGTTGCTCGCCGGTTCGCCGTTGGCGTCGAGGTCCCAGCGCATCGCGTTGAGTTGCTCCAAGTTGGCGATCTCTATCAGGCCGTCGTCGTCGCTGTCGTAATCGGTCGTCGGGTAGGCAATCGCTGCGCCGCGCGTCACTTCGCCGCCGTAAATCACCGCCGCCACGCGATAGACATTGATGCCGTTGCTCGGGGCGCTGTCGGTATAGGTCGTCGCGGTCAAACCTTCCGCCAGCAGGGTGACATCGCTCGCGGCGGCGGCGGTTGCGCGGTAGACGTTGTAAGTGATCGTCGGCGGGTCGTCCGGCCAGTGCGACGTCACGGGTACTGTCCAGCTCAATACTTTTGATGAGCCGGAATCGCTGACGCTGACCGTCGGCGCTTCGCGCAGTTGATAGCCGAACTCTTGCCAGGTGGCGCTGCCCTTGTTGTCAAAGTTTGTTTTCAGCGCCGGGTATTGGCTGGCGCTGCCGAAATCCCAGTAGTCGCTGGCGCCGCCTTCGTTCCAGTCGGCGTAGATGCCGCTATAGCCGGTCGGGGCTTGCAGTTCGGCGGCGGTCTGCCCGGCGATGCCGGCGGCGGCGCCGGCGGTCTGGTTGGACACCGCGACATCCCAATACAGCGCGGTGTAGTCGGAGTCGGGGCGTTGTTTACCGACGACACCGCCGAGAGTACCAAGACCGCCGGGGGCGATCGCGACCAGCGCGGTCGCATAACCGTAGCGCAGGGTATTGCGCTCGCCGTAGTCTTGATGACCGACCTGGCCAATCAGACCGCCGGCGTCACCGGCCTCCTCCAAATAACCGCTGGCATAGACATGTTGTACCGTCGCCCCGCCCCGGATCATCCCGAGCAAACCGCCGACCCGTGAGTCGGTCGTTGCGGTGCCAAGCGCGTTACCGGTCGCATAGCTCGTCGCAAGCGAAGCGTTCGTCACTCTGCCAATCAAACTGCCGGATATAGAGTCGGAGTCCGCCGTCACCGCCGACCACAGATTGCGCGCGGTAGCACCGTCCGCTACCTCGCCGGCCACCCCTCCCGTTACATTAGCAAGACTTTCGGCATCGCCGGTGATGCCGAGATTGGAGATTGCGGCAGCGGCACCGGTAACGGCGCCGAACAGACCGATTTCCAGCGGGGAGGATACGATTAGAATAAGGTTTTTAATCGTATGACCGTTGCCGTCAAAGACCGCGCGGAAGCCGTCGTTGTCGGGCAGCGTACCGCCGATTGGAAGCCACCCGTCTGCACCCACTGCGGATGTCCACTGCGTATTGACACTGCCGCTGGCATAGCTTGCGGCGGCGGTAAAGTCCAAGTCGTTCATCAACTCATAGCCGCGGCAACCGTCGGCGGGACAACCCATGCCCGATGTGGCGGCGGGGAAAGCGGCGGCGTACGCCGTTATATACGACGGCTCCTCGCCGCCGAGGTTGCTGTCCACCGCGCCGATGCCGTAGGGGTCGTAGCGGATGGCATTCAGTTGTTCCAGTGTCGTAATCTCTATCAGGCCGTCGTCATCGGTATCGTAGTCGGTGCCCGAGACCACGACATCCCGGTATACCTCGCCACTGTCCACCCGCACCGAGACGTGATAGATATAGGCGGCAGCGGCAACGGTGGAAGGCAGTACGTCGGTGTAACTTGTCGTCGTCAGGCCCTCGGCCAGCAGGCTGATCTCGGCGCCGGTCGATGCCATGCGGTAGATGTCATAGGTCACGGGCGGTTGCGGCGACCAGTGCGAGACGTCAGGCGCGCCCCAACTCAGCGTGTGATCGTTGCCGGCGCCGGCAACGATCGCGACATCGGCCGGGGGGACGCGCAACTGATAACCGAATTCTTGCCACGTGGCGCCGCCGATGCCGTTGAAGTCGACTTTCAGCGCCGGGTATTGATTCGCCGTGCCGAAGTCCCAGTAGTCGCCGCCATGGTTCCAGTCGGCGTAGATGCCGGCGTAGCCGGTCGGCGCTTGCAACGCGGCGCTGGTCAGGCCGCTCGCGCCGGCGGTCGTCTCATCGCCGCCGATGCCTTTGTTGCGACCGGTCGTCTCGGTGTCCCAGTAGACGTCGGCGAGAGCGACATGGGCGGCGGTGATCGGGCCGATGACGCCGCCGCTGTCGGCGACGCCGATGACGACTTCGCCGAGACCGTAGGCGTAGCGCAACGTCGCGAAATGTTCCGTCGTCGTCACGCCCGCAGGCAGGCGGGCAAAGCCGACGAGCGAACCGGCGAACATGCCGGCGTCGCCGAGCGCGCCGGCGACGCCGGTCGCATCGACGCGGCCGGTCGCATAGACGCGCTCCAAGACGCCGTCGCCGTCCTTGATGTCGATCTGACCGACCAGACCGCCGGCGCGGCTGTTGGCAAATACGCTGCCGCTGGCATAACTGGCGCGGATGCGCCCGCCGCTGTCGATATCGCCGACCAAACCGCCGACCGCAATGCCGGCGCGGAGCGACACCGCCGCCCAACTGTTCTCAATCACGGCATCCTCGCCGCCCATCTGGGTCGCGATGCCGCCGCTCCTGCCGGTCGCCGCGATCGAGCCGGTGACGCCGAGGTTGCGCACTATCGCGCCGGGGTCCAGGCCGCCAAACAGCGCCTGATCGGCGTTGGCGGCGTCGGCGGCGGGATTGTTGATGTAGAGGTTCTTGATCACATGACCGTTGCCTTCAAAGGTCGTTCTCAGATCGCCCGGAGCCGGCCAACCGGCGCCGGTCGTCCACGTCGTCTTGGAACTGGCATCGGCGTAGTCGGCATCGTCGTCAAAGTCCAGATCGCGCGTCAGTTCGTAGCCGCGACACTGCGCGTACGGGCAGCCCATGCCGGGGGCGGCGGCGGGAAAAGCGGCGGCATATTGCGCCGCGTCCCGCGCCAGCGGCGCGCCTTCGCCGTTAAAATCCCAGCGCACGGCGTGGAGTTGTTGCAATGTCGCGATCTCTATCAGGCCGTCGTCGTCGCTGTCATAATCGTTGCCCGATTGCGCCGCGCTGCGATGCGCTTCGCCGCTGTCTATGCGCACGGCGACCTCGTAGACGTAACCGCTGTCGGCGGCGGCGGTGTTATCGGTATAACTCGTCGCCGTGTAATCTTCGGCCAGCAGGCTGACTTGGGTGCCGGTGGGTCTCTCGGTTATGCGGTAGACATCATAAGCGACCGGCGGCGGCGGCGACCAGTGCGAGACATCGGGCGCGCCCCAGCTCAGCGTCCGCTCGTTGCCGGCGCCGGCGACCGTGACATCGGCCGGGGCGGCGCGCAGTTGATAGCCGAATTCCTGCCAACTCGGATCCGTATCGGGGTCACCGTCAAAATCAACCTTCAAGGCAGGGTACTGTGCCGCGGTGCCGAAATCCCAGTAGTCGCTGGCGCCGCCCTCGTCCCAGTCGGCGTAGATGCCGGCATAACCGTCGGGCGCTTGCAGCGCGGCGGTCGGCAGGCCGATGATGGCGGGCGCGGGCGCGGTAGCGGCGCCGTTCTCGCGACCGGTGGTCTCGCGATCCCAGTACAGCGCCGCCAATGCGCGCGCGACGGGGAGTCTTGCGATCAGGCCGGCGGCATCGCGTATCGGCACGACCTCGCCGCGCCCGTAGGCATAGCGCAGGGTCAGCTTGCCGGTGTCAGAACCGCTGTCCGTGGCCGCGCCGCCGATCAGCGAGGCGGCGTAGCGCTTGGCATCGCCGCGGCTGCCGTCGACGCGACCGCTGGCATAGACGTGCCGCAACGTACTGTCGCCGCTTGAGAAGTCGCCGGAGCCGGCCAAGCCGCCGGCGAGGCGACTGCCGACGACGCTGCCGCTGGCATAACTCGCGCGGATCTGCGCTTGCGAGAACCTGCCGACCAGCGAGCCGCCGCCGGTCACGCTGCGCGTGACGACCGCCGACCAGCTGTTCTCCAGCATGCTGTCGGTCAGCGCGCCGATCAGACCGGCGACGGTCAGCGCGCCCGTCACCGAGCCGGTGATGCCGATGTTGCGGATTGTCGCGCCCTGCGTTTGATAGAACAGCGCCTGATATTCGTTGCCGGCGGCGGCGGAAAGATTATTGATCCAGAGGTTTTTGATCACACGGCCGTTGCCGTCAAAGATCGCCGCGTACGGGGCATCGGCGCCGCCGATTGGCGTCCAGCCGACGCCGCCCGTCCACAGGTCGTTGACGGCGCCGGTGACATAACTCTGCGCATCGTCAAAGTCCAAGTCGCGCGTCAATTCGTAGCCGACGCAGCCGGCGGGACAGCCCATGCCGCTCACCGCCGCCGGGAACGCTTGGGCGTAACTCGGCGAACTCGCGTTCGCCGGCGCGCCGTCGCCGTCGAGGTCCCAGCGCATCGCGTTGAGTTGTTCCAGCGTCGCGATGTCTATCAGGCCGTCGTCATCGGCATCGTAGTCTTCCATCCCCGACCGGACGACGCTGCGGCTCGCCTCGCCGCCGTAGACGACCGCGGCGACGCGGTATTCGTAGATTGCATCCGCGCTCGCGCCGCTGTCGCGGTAGGTCGTCGCCGTCACGCCGCGGGCGACGACGGCCTCCCGCAAGTCGGGGCACACCGGTTTGCAATTCCCTTCGCTGTCCTGCGCGCCGTTCGGGCACGGCGCGGCGCAGAGGCGCAACGCGACGGAATAGGCCTCGCCGGCGGCGCATGCGGTGGCGCCGTTGTTTGAGCATACGCTCTTGCCCGAGTGGACCCCGCTGGGGATGTGTCCGTGGTTGCCATATATGCCGCACGTCGCCGCCGCGGAGCGGCAACGACCGTTGCTGAGAATAATATCCCCGTTGTGACTTTCGCACCAGTCGCGGAATTCGAGATCGGCGGCATTGACGCAGGTCGTCGTTCCTTCTATCGCCGCTTGGCCTGGCGGGCAGGAATGCGGGGCCGGCGCGCAGACGCCGCCGATGGCGGTCTGTGTGCTGGCACAGGCGACACAGGCGCTGCCTTGCAAGACCTCGTTGTCGCCGCAGAGCATGGAGACGCATGAACCGTCGCTGATGTCTTCGGGCGTCGCGTCGGTTTCGAGCCAGCGGTAGATGTCGTAGGCGAGCGGCGGCGGGTCGTCCCAGTGCGATGTGACCGGCGCGTTCCAGCGCAATTCGCGCGCGCCGCCGCGACCGCTGACCGTCAGATCGCGCGGGCCTTCGCGCAGTTGATAGCCGAACTCTTGCCAGGTCGCGATGCTGTCGCCGTCAAAGTCGGCCTTGAGCGCCGGGTATTGCGAAGCGTCGCCGAAATCCCAGTCGTCGCTGGTGTCGTTGTCGTCCCAGTCGGCGTAGATGCCGCCATAGCCGGTCGGGGCTTGCAGTTCGGCGGTCGTCTTGCCGGCGACACCCGAGGCGGTTCCGGCGCCGGCGGCGTTGTCGCGGCCCGATGCGCCGGTATCCCAATAGAACGCGGTTCTTCCCAGCGCGTTGGCGTAGCGCCCGGCGTAACCGCCGCTGAGCGGCGCCGCCGGGTCGATGCGCGCGACGGAATAACCGTACTCGCTGCCGTCGTCCGCCGCATCGGAGCCGACCAGACCGCCGGCCCAGCGCTGCGATGCGCTGACGTAACCGGTCGCGTAGACGCTGTCCAGAAACGTGACCACCAAGCCGAGTTTGCCGACGAGTCCGCCGACCGCTTCGCGCCCGCCGACATTGCCGGTCGCATAACTGCGGTAAAATGCGGCGCTGCCGGCGGCCGCTTCGCCGGCGAGCGCGCCGACATTGGCGGCGGCGCCGCCGATGCTGACCGCCGACCAGGCCTCGCTGATGAAGCCGCCGTTTGACACTTCTCCGACCAAGCCGCCGACCGCCTGCGCGGTGCTGGCGGCGACCGTGATGGCGCCGCTGATGCCGAGGCGGTACAGGCTCCTGTCGTTGTCTGTTACCCTGAGGCGACCGAACAGGCCCTGATGCGATGCGCCGCGGTTGATGCGGAGGTTGGCGATGACGCGACCGTTGCCGTTGAATTCGCCGCTGTAACTCGCGTCGCCGCCGCCGATCGGCTGCCAGCCTTCGCCGCTGGTCCACGCCGCTTTGTTGGCGATATCGGCGTAGTCGGCATCGTCGGCAAAATCCAGATCGCGCATCAATTCGTAGCCTTTGCAAGCAACCGCGCAACCCATCGGATGCGCGGCGACGGCGGCGCCGGGGAAGGCCGCCATATAACTCGGCGTGCTCGCCTCCGCTATGCCGTCGCCGTTCAGGTCATAACGGATCGCGTGCAGTTGTTCCAGCGTCGCGATGTCTATCAAACCGTCGTTGTCGGTATCGTAATCGGTCAGCGATGCGGCGACCTCCGATATCGGGTAACCGCCCTCGACGACGGCATGCACTTGATAGGCATAGGTCCTGTTGGCAACGACAGCATTGTCGATATAGTCCGTTTTTGTCCGATTCGCCGCTATCTGCGCGCCATCGCGCCGGATATCATAGGTCACGGACGGGCGCGCGGCGGGCGGCCAGTGACTCAGGTCGGGCGCTGTCCAGACCAGCATGCGCGACGCGCCGCTGCCGCTAATCGTCAGGTTCAGGCTCTCGCGCAACTGCCAGCCGAACTCCTGCCAACTCGCGATGCCGTCGCCGTTGAAGTCTGTTTGCAACGCCGGGTATTGGTCGGCGTCGCCGAAATCCCAGTAGTCGCTTGTGCCGCCTTCGTTCCAGTCGGCGTAGATGCCGCCGTAGCCGGTCGGGGCTTGCAGTTCGGCGGTAGCATGACCGGCGGCGCCAGCGGAGGACCCGGCGCGCACGCCGCGGCGCACTGTCGAGGTCTCGGTATCCCATAACAGCGCGGTCGCTGTCACGCGGTCGCCGACAGCGCCGATGACGCCGGCCAGAAGGTGTTTTCTCGCGCTCGCGGGGGATAGCATAGTCGTGGAATAGCCGTAGGCCAAGCGCGCGCCGCTCGCGGCGCCGATGAGGCCGCCAATATTCACAGGGAAGCTTTCGAGTGTTGTCATGAAATCGACAAAACCGGTCGCATAGCTGTGTTCGACGCGCACCGCCGCATCGGAGTCTATGGCGCCGATCAAACCGCCGCCGAATTCGTCGGCATACACTGCGCCGGTCGCGTAACTCCTGCGGATCGTCGCGGCGCCCATCGCTTTGCCGATCAGGCCGCCGGCGTCCCTGAAACTGCGTATGTGCGCCGCCGACCAGGCATCGCTGACGACGCCGCCGTTCATCGCGCCGATCAAACCGCCCGGCGTAGATGCCGCGCTCTGAACCGTGCCTATTCGCCCGGTCACGCCGACGGCGCGTATCGTCGCCCCGTCGGTGGCGCCGAACAGGCCTTGCGGGCGCGCGAGAGCAATTCCCGTGTAAAGGTTTCTGATGACGTAACCGTTGCCGTCAAAGACCGCCGCGTACGGGGCTTCGGCGCCGCCGCCAATCGATATCCAGCCCGTGTCGGCGGTGAACAGCGCCTTGTTCGTGAGCGTGCCGTCCAAGCGCACAGAGTCATGATGGTAGTAGCTGTCGTTGTCGTTGAAGTCCAGATCGCGCGTCAACTCGTAACCGATGCAGGTCTGATTCGGACAGCCCAGCCAGGGGGAAGCGAAATAGAAATCGTAATCCTCGCCGGCGTTGGCGCTGTCGGGCCTGCCGTCGCCGTCGGGGTCAAAGCGCAACATCGAGAGTTGCTCCAGGTTGCTGATCTCGATCAGGCCGTCGTCATCCAAATCATAATCGGCGGCGCCGGAGAAAGGATAGGCGCGGGTCACTTCGCCGCCGGCCACCGCCGCCGCTATGCGGTAACCGTAACTGCGATACAGATTGGCATCGGTATCCGTATAAGACGATGCGGTCAGGCCCTGCGCGTCGTCGATCGCGCTGACCGTGGTGCCGCGGTAGAGGTTGTAGGTCAGCGTCGGCGGGTTGTCCCAGTGCGATGTGACCGGCGGTTTCCAACTCAGCGTGATGCCGTCGGTGTCGGAGACGACGGCGACATCGCGCGGGCCTTCGCGCAACTGGTAGCCGAATTCCTGCCAACTGACGACGCCGTCGTTGTTGAAATCGACCTTCAGCGCCGGGTATTGGCGGTTGCTGCCGAAGTCCCAGTAGTCGGTCGGGGCGCCGGCGGCATCGTTGGCGTCCCAGTCGGCGTAGATGCCGTCGTAGCCGGTCGGGGTTTGCAGTTCGGCCGTGGACTTGCCGACAATGACGGCGGACGAACCGGAGACGGCGTGACCGACGCCTTTTGCCAGTTGGCTCGTATGGCTGTCCCAGTAAACGGCGGCGAAGGGATTGGCGGCGCGGTTTTCGCCGATGACGCCGCCGATCTCGGTCGCGTTGCGATTGACCAGGGCCGTGGAATAGGCATAGCGCAACGCGCCGACGGTATGAAAGGAGCCGACGAGACCGCCGCCGCGGCGCGCATCACCGCCCGCCGTCGGGTCGACAAAACCGGTCGCATAGACGTGCTCTATCGTCACGTTGCTGCCCAAGTCATCCGTGAAGCCGACCAGACCGCCGAGGAGTTGGTTGCCGCGCACCGTGCCGGTGGCGTAACTCGCGCGCACCGTGCCGTCTCCTATCTGACCGATCAACGAGGCGGCGTTCTGGGGAGCGCTTGCCGCGACCGACGACCAGGCGTTCTCAACCAGCCCCGCGTTTGCCAAATGCGTCGCCAGACCGGCGACCTGACCGCTGCTGCTGCTGCCGGCGACCGCGCCGGTGATGCCGACATTTCTGATCGCGCCGCCGCTGACATAGCCGAACAGACTGGGGCCCGAGTCGGTTCTGTCGATATAAAGGTTGGCTATCGTATGACCGTTGCCGTCAAACGTCGCGGCGAAGGCGTTCGTTGTGTTGGCTCCGATTCGCGCCCAACCCTTCGTCGCCGCATCCGTGACCCTGCTCCACTTGGCATCGTCTGTGCCGTCGGCGTAGCTGCCGCGGTCGTCAAAATCCAGATCGCGCATCAACTCGTAGCCGGCGCAAGCGCTCGGGCAACCCATGCCGGCGGTCGCCGCGGGGAAGGCCGCGGCATAGGCCGCCGCGCCCGCGGGCGCATCCGCTGCGCCGCTGCCGTCCAAGTCCCAGCGTATCGCGTTCAGTTGCTCCAGCCAGTTGATGTCTATCAGGCCGTCGTCGTCGCTGTCGTAATCGACCGCGCCCGATGCCGCCGAACTGCGGTAGGCTTCGCCGCCGTCGAGCAACACCGCGACGCGGTAGGTGTATTCGGTGCCGGTGGTCGCGGTAGTGTCGGCATATGTCGTCGCGCTCAGGTCTCTGGCGATCACCAGGTTGGATGTGGTATGGCGGTAGACCGTGTAGGTGACGACTGGCGGCGGCGACGACCAGTGCGAGACATCGGGCGCGCCCCAATGCAGCGCGCGCGAGGGACCGAGACCGCCGGCGACGCTGACCGCCCTCGGATAGTCGCGCAACTGGTAGCCGAATTCTTGCCACGTCGCGATGTTGTCGCCGTCAAAGTCGACCTTGAGCGCCGGATATTGCGAGGCGCTGCCGAAGTCCCAGTTGTCGGTCGCATTGCCGGCGGCGTCGGCGGCGTCCCAGGTTGAGTAGATGCCGGCGTAGTCAGTCGGCGCTTGCAATTCGGCCGCGGGCAAGCCGGCGGCGCCGGCGCGTCCGTCGTCGGCGACGATACCGGTGGTATCGGTATCCCAATACAAGGCGCTCAGGACGATGTCGCCCTCCGAGTTATGGACGATGGCGCCGTGGTCGCTGGCGCCGGTCGCATAGCCGTAAGCGATCGACACGCCATAATCCTGATAGTCGTTGATGTTGGCTATCAACGAGGCCGCATTGGGGCCGCTTACGGGACCGCTCGCATAGACGTGTTCGATGACGGCGGCGGCGCCGCTGATACTGCCGATCAAGCCGCCGCCGCCGCTTTGGTTGTCGGATATGTCGACGGCGCCGGTCGCATAACTGCGGCGAATGACCGCCTCTTGAATCGTGCCGTCGGTGTTCCTGATTTGGCCGATCAGACCGCCGACCGCATCGGCGCCTTCGACCGCCACCGCCGCATAGCTGTTCTCGATGCGGCTGTTTTCTTCCAGCACCGAGGCCAGACCGCCGATGATCCTGCCTGATTTTGCGACCGCGCCGGTGACGCCGATGTTGGTCAGCGTGGCATCTCCGTCCAAGCCGCCAAACAGACCGCTGGCGTCGGCGCCGGCGGAGTAGAGGTTGCGCACCGTGCGACCGTTGCCGTGAAATAGCAAGTCTTCGTTGTCCTCCTCGACCAGCAGTTGCCGCCAGCCTTTGCCGCTCGTCCACGTCGCTTTGTTGGCGGCGGGGTCGCGGTAACTGGCATCGTCGTCGAAGTCCAGATCGCGCATCAGTTCGTAGCCGCGACAGCCGCGCGGGCAACCGGCGCCGGCGGCCGGGTAGGCCGCGAGGTGCAACAGCCGGGCGGCTTCGTATATATCGAGCAGGCCGGCGTCGATGATGCCGTCGTAATTCTGGTCGGCGCGGGTGGCCGCGAGTTGTTCCAGGTTGCGGATCTCTATCAGGCCGTCGTCGTCGGTGTCGTAATCGATGCCCGATACCACGGCGCTGCGGTAGGCCTCGCCGCCGTCGAGCAACACCGCGACCAGATAGTTGCGGGCGCTGCCGGCGACCGCGGTATGGTCGGTATACGTCGTCGCGCTCAGGTCTTCGGCAACGACGCGGGTGGCGGTGGCGGCGCGGCGGTAGACGTTATACGTGACGACCGGCGGCGGCGACCAGTGCGAGACATCGGGCGCGCCCCAACTCAGCGCGCGCGAGGCGCCGACACCGGCGACGACGGCGACCGGCGCCGGGTAGTTACGCAGTTGATAGCCGAATTCTTGCCAAGTCGCGATGTTGTCGCCGTTGAAATCAACCTTCAGCGCCGGGTATTGTTGCGCGCTGCCGAAATCCCAGTAGTCGGTCGCGTTGCCGTCGGCATCGGCGGCATCCCAGTCGGCATAGAGACCTTTGTAGCCGATCGGCGCTTGCAGCTCGGCGGCGGTGTGGCCGCGCAGATGCTGGGTCGGGGCATCGCCGGCGTTGGCGGCGTTGTTGCGCGCAGTCGTCTGCCGGTCCCAGTAAGCGGCGGCGATGACGGGGTTTGTGTCAGTGCGCGAGTTGTAGCCGGCCAAACCGCCGCTGTTGACGTATTGCGCGACGTTGGCGGTCACGCGACCGGCAGCGTAGGCGTAGGCGATCGTGACGCCGCCTCTCATCTCGCCAATGAGACCGCCGGCGCGGGTCGGCGCTGTGACGCGTCCGCTGGCATAGGCGTGTTCGAGCGTCGCATCGTTATTTTCAAACAGGCCGATCAATCCGCCGGCAACCCGATCGTCGGCGCGCACCGCGGCGGTGGCATAACCGGCGACCACCCTGCCGTCGGACACTTTGCCGACCAGTCCGCCGACCGCTGCGCCGCCGTGTACGTCCGTCGCCGCATAGCTGTTCTCAAGCGTCGCGGCATCGACGACGCCCGCCAGAGCGCCGACCGCGCCGCCCTTGGAGGCTGCGACATTGTCGGCCAAAATGACGCGCACCGAACCGGTCACGCCGACATTGGCGATCGTCGCATCGAACACCGTGCCGAACAGGCCCATGTCGCCGTGACCGCGCAGGCCCTCGCGAGCGATGCGCAGGTTGGCTATCGCGCGACCGTTGCCGTGAAATGTCGCCCGATACGGATAGTTGGCATTGCCGAGCGGATCCCACATCCCGTCCGTCCAAGCGGCTTGGTTGGCGGTGTCGGCGTAGTCGGCGGCGGCGTCAAAGTCCAGGTCTTTGCTCAACTCGTAGCCGCGACAGGCGCGGTTCGGGCAGCCCATGTCGCTGGCGCGGACGGGGAACGCCGTTTCGTAGTCGGCGGCGCGCGCGGGGAAGTCGATGCCGGCATCGTTCGGGTCGCCGTTGCCGTTGAGGTCTATGCCTATCGCCGCCAGTTGTTCCAGGTTGCGAATGTCTATCAGGCCGTCGTCGTCGCTGTCGTAGTCGACGCGGGTGATCATGACCGCGTTGCTGCGCGCCGCCTCGCCGCCGCCGGAAGCGACGAACGCCGCCACGCGGTATTCGTTGTCGCCGCCGGTCGAGCTCGCCGCGGTGTCGTGCGTCGTCGCGCTCAGCGCGGAGGCGGCGGGCGCCGCCTCATCGTTGAGCCAGACCCGATAGCGCAGTTGCGGCGGATTGTCCCAGTGCGAGGTATCCGGCGCCGTCCAACTGAGGATGCCGGCGCTCTCGGTCAGCTCGATGTCGTCGCGCAACTGGTAGCCGAATTCTTGCCAACTCACGTTGCCGTTGCCGTTAAAATCAACCTTCAGCGCCGGGTATTGCGAGGCGGCGCCGAAATCCCAGTGGTCGTTGTTGGCGGAACCGGGCATCCCCCAGGCGGCGTAGATGCCAAGATATTGGGTCTGCGTTTGCAAGGCGGCGGTCGTCTGACCGCCGATGTTGACGGAAGAGCCGACGCCGACCGCTTCGCTCTTGCCCGAAGTCACGGTGTCCCAATATGTGTGCTCGACGGCGCTGTCCGCCCTGTCGCCGCCGACGCCGCCGCTGTTCGTCGCCGCTTTGGCGATCAGGCCGGTCACGTAGGCATACCGCAGTTGCGCTTGCCCCATAAAGCCGATGAGACCGCCGGCGACGCCGCCGTCGCCGCTCGCGCGCGATGCGCTGACAAAGCCGGTGGCGTAGACGTGTTCTGCCGCGCTGTCGGCGTTGTCGGCAGCGGCGCCAATCAGGCCGCCGACTTGGGCGACGCCAGTCGCGGCGCCGTTGGCATAACTCCGCCGTATCGTGCCGGCGTTGTTAAACCCGACCAGCGAGCCGACCATCTCGCCGCCCGATACCGTCGCCCCCGAGAAAGAGTTTTCTATCGTGGCGCCGTTCAGTTCGCCGGCGATGCCGCCGATGCGGTCGTTGTCGTCGCCGCCCGAGACCGAACCGCTGACGACGGCGAGGTTTGTAATGATGCCGGCGCTGCCGACGACGCCGAACAGACCTTGGCCGTCGTTGTTATCCGCCGCGCGGTTGATATGCAAGTTGCTAATCTTTTTGCCCTTGCCGTCGAAGGTCGTTGCGAACGGAGCCGCGCCGTCGCCTATCGGCGACCAGCCTTCGCCGCTCGTCCATTCCGCATTGACCGCGCCCGAGCGGTAGTCGGCGGCGTCTTTAAAGTCCAGGTCTTGGCGCAATTCGTAGCCGACACAGGCGTTGTTTAAGCAACCCATGTGCGGCGCCGGATTGAAAAAACCCGACTCATACGCGCTCTGATCAGCCGCCGCGACGGCGCCGTCGCCGTTCAAGTCATAACGCATCGCGTTCAATTGATCCAGCGTTCTGATGTCTATCAGACCGTCGTCGTCGTCGTCGTAATCGGTCTCCGTCGCCTCCGCCGTCGGCGAGTGGCTGCGGCTCGCCTCGCCGCCATTGACGATCGCCGCGACTTGATAGGCATATGTGGTCCCGGCGACCGCGCTGGCATCGACATGGGCGCGCAACGACAACTCCGCGGCGCCCGCCAAGGCCAAGCCGTCGCGATACACCGCGTAGCGCAATTCCGGCGGCGGGTCCCACGCCGATACGTCCGGCGCGTCCCAACTCAAACTGCGGTCGCTCGTTCCGCCGATGGCGAACGCCGGCGGCCCTTGCCGCAACTGATAACCGAACTCTTGCCAGGTCGCTTCGCCGTTGCCGTCAAAATCAACCTTCAGCGCCGGGTATTGCTCGCTCGTGCCGAAGTCCCAGTGGTCGTCGCCGCCGGCATCCCAGCTGGCGTAGATGCCGTCATAGCCGGTCGGCGTTTGCAACGCGGATGTCGTGTGGCCGGTCACGCTGCTCAATGTGCCGCTGCCGATGCCGGCGCTCTTGCCCGAGGTCTGGGTGTCCCAATACGCCGCCGTCGCCATGGGGGAAGTTTCAACACGACCGCCGAAGCCGCCGCTGTCTGTCGCGCTCGGGTTAATCAGACCCGTCGCATAGCCGTAGCGCACCGTCACGTTGCCCAGATTGCCGATCAAACCGCCGCCGCGATATCGGCTGCCGCCTCGCGTCGTGTCGATGTAGCCGGTCGCGTAGACATGCTCGACCGTGCCGCGCGTCTGGTGGTGGTTGTCGCGTCCGAGCGCGCCGCCGGCTTGCGAATTCGCGTAGACATTGCCGGTCGCATAACTGCGGCGGATTTTGGAGTCGTTGGAGGCGATGCCGACCAAAGAGCCGACATGCGCCCGGCCCGCCGCCGACACCGCCGACCAGCTGTTCTCCAGCGTGCTGTTTACATGCCGACCGACCAGTCCGCCGATATCATTGCCTATGCTGTCGTTGCCTGTGCCGCCGTCGATGGCGCCGGTCACGCCGATGTTGCGGATGGCGCCGCCGACGACGATGCCGAACAGACCCTGATACCGCCGCGCGCGATCGATGTACAGGTTGTAAATCACGCGGCCGTTGCCGTCAAAAGTCGCCGTGTAAGCGTTCGAATCGTCGCCATCTCTCACGCCCGGATCGCCGAGCGGCAACCAGCCTTCTTCGACATCGCTGTCGGCGGGGTTGTCTGTCCAAGGTTGGGCGAAGGGGTCGCCGCCGGCATAGCTCGCCGCATCGTTAAAGTCCAGATCGCGCGTCAGTTCGTAGCCTGCGCAACCGCCCGCCGGGCAACCCATGCCGGCGGAGGCATCCGGAAAGGCGTCGGCGTATTCGCTCGCATTGGCCAATGCCGGCTCGCCGTCGCCGTCCAAGTCCCAGCGGATGGCGTTGAGTTGCTCCAGATATTCGATTTCTATCAGGCCGTTGTCATCGGCGTCGTAATCGGCGGCGACCGCGACGACGCTGTGCAAGGCCTCGCCGCCATTGACGATCACGGTCAGGCGGTAGATGTCGCCGCCGTCGCTATCGACATAGGAGCAGGTCGTGACGCCGTTGGCGTCTGTGGTCTCGGCGATGGCGCCGCTCAGCTCCGTCGTGTCGCGATAGACTTTGTAGCCGACGGTCGGCGGGTTTGTCCACGCCGATAAGTCCGGCGCGCTCCAGTTCAAGGTTCTGGCGGAGCCGTTGCTGTTGACCGTCACATTGCGCGGGCCGTCGCGCAACTGGTAGCCGAATTCCTGCCAACTCGCGGCGCTGTTGGGGTCGTTGTCGAAATCTATCTTCAGGACGGGATATTGCGAGATGGCGCCGAAGTCCCAGTGGTCGGTCGTGTCGCCATCGTCCCAGTCGGCGTAGATGCCGTCGTAGCCGGTCGGCGCGCGCAGCTCGCCCGTCGTCCGCGCCGTGATGCCGCCGACGGTCGCGCCGCTGACCAAACCGATGGCGTTCGTTTTGCCCGATACCATGCGGTCCCAGTACGCCGCCGTCGCCGCGTAAGCGCTGTTGTCAAGATGCCCGCCCAGACCGCCGGCGGCTGTCGCGGCGGAATCTATCAGCGCCGCCGCATAGGCGTACTTCAATCGCGCTTGCCCCATGGAGCCGATGAGACCGCCGGCTGCGCTGCCGTCGCTGGCGATGCGCGATGCGGTGACAAAGCCGGTCGCGTAGACGTGCTCCGCCGCGGTGTTCGCGGTGTTCGCGACGGCGCCGATGAGACCGCCGACTTCGTGACTGCCGCCGACCGCGCCGGTGGCATAACTTCTGATAATCTTGGCGCCTCCTCCGTCCGACGATCCGTTCAGGAAGCCGACCAGACTGCCGACCCGGGAATGACCGTTTGCTGTTACCGTCGAATAGACGTCCTCTATCTTGCTGTTGAAGGTCTGGCCAATCAGGCCGCCGGCGGCCGTGTTTCCAAAACCGTTCGCGGTCACCGACCCGGTCACGCCGACGCCGGTAATATAGCCTCCGCCGTAGAACCCGAATAAGCCCAAGTTATCGCGGTCGCGATTAATATGCAGGTTGCTGACCGTATGGCCGTTGCCGGCGAAATGACCGCGATAGGACGCGCCTTGTTCGCCGATTGGTTCCCAGCCTTCGCCGCTCGTCCATTCCGCATTGACCACGCCGCTCCTGTAACTGCCGGGGTCGTTGAAGTCCAGATCGCGCATCAACTCGTAGCCCACGCATTGCCCCGAAACGTCGCCGACGCTGGCGACGCATGATGATAGATTGGGATGACATTGACTCCCAACCTGAAGGACAATGGCGGGATCCGAATTTGACCGGGGGAAGGCAACATCGTGGCCCGTATCAGAAGGGCCATGACCGTTGGCATCCAAATCCCACCGCAATGCGTTCAGTTGCTCCAACCACCAGATTTCGACCAAGCAGTCGTTATCGGTATCAAAGACATCCTGTGTCTGCGGCGGGGCGGTTTGCGCCGACACGATGCCCGACAGCGCGAGCGAGAACACGCAACAGAAAAGCAACGATCCGAAGTGGACCGATAACGGTTTCGCTTTGTTTGTAAACTCCGACAAGTTTTGACCTCGTGTTTGCGATTGTTTCATGCAAATTCGGATTGTCAGAGTATAACACGCTCTGCGGCGGGCGGCGGAAAATGGGGATTATATGCTTAAAAACATAAGACTCATTATCGCCGTTTGAGAATAGCGAGTTTCTAACTCTTTCCTTGTCGGCTTTTTATTCTCATACATTGGCTTTTCGGGCGCCTTGGCTAATAGCGCATCCTTAACCGCATCTGCAAATGCTTTAAGCGTTGTTTTCTTATGGTTTTTCTGTTTCATTGTAATCCTTCTAAAAAGTTATCCATTTTTTCGGGAATTATATGCCTGTGTATGCAAAACAGCCTATCAGTCCGCAATCCTAAAATTGACTCCGGCCATTGCGCTGCTTTGCGCTCTGTTTCAAACATCTTATACAGTTCAAATAATCCGATTGTCTTTGCCTTTCTCTTTGCCATCGAAATACCCCTATTCAATGGTCTGATTGCATACACAGGCATATATTCCCCGACCAATGACCAGTGTCAGGCAGACAGGTATTTGACCGACACATGAACCGTACGCGCTCCCCTCGCAGGGGGGTCGCTCGCACTCAGCGCAAAGGCCGAGTCGCAGGCGAAGGACGGGTTGTCGGAGCTTGCAAGGAGAGTGGGGGCAAACTCCCGCCGGTTGAAGTGCAGGTATTTACTGCTTGGGCATGGCTTAGCTACTCCAAGCAGTAGCGACTAGTTCGGCTTGTTGTAGCACCATCTGCACGGCAGCGTCCTGCAGGTCGGGTGGGTAGCCATACTCGCCCAGAATGCGCTTGACCAATAGTCGCATCTGCGCTCGTGCCGACTCGCGCTTAGCCCAGTCCACGCTGACATTCTTGCGCAGGGACTCCACCAGTTCATGGGCGATGACTAGTAATTGTTTGTTGCCCATCACCTCCACGGCGCTCTCGTTTTCAGCCAGTGCGTCGTAGAAGGCAACTTCTTCTTCGGACAGCCCCTGCTCTTCGCCGCGCCGCTGCGCCTCGCGCACTTCCTTCGCCAAGGCAATTAACTCCTGTAGCGTTTCCACCGTGCTGATGGCGTTGGAGTGATAGCGCGCCATAGCGTCTTTCAACCGTTCAGAAAAAGCCCGTGATTCCACCATATTTACCTTGCTGCGCGAGCGAATCTGACCGTCCAGCAAACGCCGCAGCGCTTCCAACGCCAGATTCTTCTGCTCCATCTCCTGTATTTCCTGCAGGAACTCATCGGATAAGATTGAAATCTCCTGAGTATGCAAACCAGCCGCTGCCAAAATATCTACAATCCCGGTAGAGATAGTTGCCCGACTGATTAGTTGCCGAATTACTATCTCACGGTCAAGGTCTCGATTATCTTTGCCATCGCCACCAGATTGTCCTACGAGCACCTCGCGCACGGTCTGAAAAAATGCCACCTCTTCGCGGATTTCCTGCGCTTCATCAAATGCCGCTGCCAGCGCAAAGGCCTTAGACAGCGCCAACACGGCATCCTGATAGCGTCGGCGCGCTCGCTTCTGTCCCTCCTCAGTCTCTTCCTTCTCTGCTGCCTCTCGTTGCGAGGCAAGTACCCACTCTGCGGCTCGCGCCAGTAGCTGCAACCGCGCTGTCTCATTCCCTTGCAATTCGGCCATGTAGTTGCCGAAGCCGTGGAAGATTCCGCGCACCACTTCGTAGCGTTGCTGCAACATTTGCAACACCTGTTCCTGATTGATACCGGTACTCTCCCGATTGCGTTCGGTGTACTGCCCCAGTGCCTTCTTCAAATCCTGCGCTACGCCGATGTAATCCACCACCAGCCCCGCCTCTTTGCCGTGGAACACACGATTCACCCGCGCAATTGCTTGCATCAGGCCATAGCCGTGCATCGGTTTGTCCATATAAAGAGTGTGCATACAAGGTGCGTCAAAGCCGGTCAGCCACATGTCGCACACCAACACCAACCGTAACGAATCGTCGGGGTTGCGCGCGCGTCTGGCCATCCGTTCACGCCCACTGCTGTTGCGGATATGTTGTTGCCACTCCGGCGGATCGCTGGCCGAGCCGGTCATGACCACTTTCACTACGCCGTTGCTGTCGTCCTCACTGTGCCAATCCGGTTGCAACGCCACAATCTGCCGGTATAACTCCACACAGATGCGCCGGCTCATGCACACTGCCATCGCCTTGCCGTCCAGCGCTTCCAGCCGTCGCTCCAGATGATCTACCATGTCCTGTGCCACCATTGCCAGTCGCTGCTCACTACCCACCAACGCTTCCACGCTGGCCCATTGGCCTTTCAGACGCTCCTGTTCACGCACTTCTTCGTCCTCGGTTAGTGCATCCACCTCGGCGTCTAGGCGCTGCCGCTCGGTTTCGTCCAGTTTGATCCGAGCTAGCCGCGACTCGTAGTAAATCGGCACCGTGGCCTCGTCCTCTACCGCTCGGCTGATGTCGTAGATGTCTATGTAGTTGCCGAACACCCCGGGCGTGTTCACGTCGTCCCGCTCAATAGGTGTTCCTGTAAAGCCGATGAAAGAGGCGTTGGGCAGAGCGTCTCTCATGTACTTGGCAAACCCGTAGGACACTTCGCCTGTTTTCTTATTCAACTTGGCACGAAAACCATATTGGCTACGGTGTGCCTCATCTGCAATCACCACGACATTGTTACGCTCTGTCAGTGGCTCCTCCGTTTCGCCAAACTTTTGCAGAGTGGTAAATATCACGCCGCCCGCTTCGCGCGACAGTTTGGCTTTCAGGTCATCGCGACCTTCGGCCTGCTCCGGGGTCTGTCGTAGCAGGTCGCTACAATCAGAGAAGGTCTGGAAAAGTTGTTCGTCCAAATCGTTGCGGTCGGTCAGAACCACCAAAGTAGGGTTGCGCATCTCCTGACTTTTTATCAGCTTGCCTGCGTAGAACGCCATCAGCAGGCTTTTGCCCGAACCCTGAGTATGCCAGATTACCCCCGCACGTTTGTCGCCTTCGGGTTGCGTCCTTACGCTGGGCATGCCGTACTGCGCAGATTCTTCCGCAACCATTAACGGCTTCTTTTGCTGCTCCACTTCGCGGCTCGCGCGAATGGTAGACGCCAGTGCCCGATTCACCGCATGATACTGATGGTAGCCTGCCAAAAATTTCTTGCCACTCCCTGCAAACACAATGAAGTTGGCCAGCAGGTCCAACAACCGCTCCGGTGCAAAGACCCCCTCGGTTAGCACCTCTAACCCCGCTTTATCCTTGGGTGCGATATCCTTGCCGTCTGTAGTACGCCAAGGCATGAACCGCTCGCGCTGTGCTGTCAGCGATCCGATACGTGCATACACCCCGTTGGAGATTATCAAAAAGGCATTGGTGCGGAACAAATCCGGCACCTGATCTTTATAGGTCTGCAACTGGTTGTAAGCGGCACCGAACCAACCTTCCAAACCTGGCCGCTTCAATTCCACCACCGCTACCGGTAGCCCGTTTATGAACACCACCACATCGATACGGCGATGATACTTGCCCGAGATTACTGTGAACTGTTGCAACGCCAGCAGATCGTTGTTCTCTGGGTTGGCGAAATCTAATAGCTGCACACGCCCCCCGCGAACCTCGTCGTCCTCGTCCCGGTACTCCACCACCACGCCCTCCACCATCATTTGATGCAGACGGCGGTTTTCCTCAAACAGCGATGGCAGGCTGTCCTGTACTACTTGGCGGACAGCACTTTTCCGAACATGTTCCGGTAGGTTCGGATTGAGCCGTTGCACCGCTTCCCGCAGACGCGGCAGTAGTATGGTCTCGGCGTGAGTCTCGCGCTCGGGCTCGTCAGCATCGGGTCCGACTTCATCGGCGCACATGGTGGCATACCCCAATGTGCGCAGTTGATTGAGGAGCACTTCCTCCACGCTGTCTTCCGGTAAAAAGGTCATGAACTATTCAAAGGGGCTTGTCCCAATCTCAACAAGCAAAGGTGATTTTAGTATTGAGTGATTTAACGGTGGTCAAAGATTATTTTATACGGGTATTCGTTGATGAGTTCGGCGCAACCGCCAAGCTTTCATCATGCGGCCAACTGTTCCTCTACCTGCTCTCGCTCTGACCATCGGACGGGATTAAGATTGTAGTTCTCCAAAGCTTCTACCACCACAGGCGAGACACTGTTGGCATCATTCAGCACGGTGAATAAGAGGGAGTCATCTGCGCGGGTTTCTTTGGTGTCAATCCATTTGAAAACCAGGGCATTCACTGTATCTTTTTGGGGATTGGACAGCGCTTGCAAAAGACGCTCGGGCTGTTTGCGTGATTTGGGGATGACAAAGTTGAACATGTGGTCATAGCTGCTCTTGCCAGTCAGCTTTATGTGCGGCGTATAGCGTATGCCTTTATGGTCCAGCCATTTGGTCACATCCTCCAGAAACAGGCTTTCCACATGGGGGGCGGCCAGATAGAACAGGTCGTTGACCGCCAGCATGGCTTGTATCATGTTGTGTTTGCGCAGGGGAAAGTTTTCCGCTGTAGCATGCACAGACAGTTGCTCGTCATCTATGCGCACACCAAACCCCGCCAGAGTCATCTTCAACAGTTGTTGTCGTTTGGGCGAATCCAGATTGCACCCGGAACTGGCGAGGTCGGATATGATGTAGCCATCGTCGGTCAGCACATAGCCGTTGCCATCCTTGCGGGCGTATATCTGCAGGCAGTCATTGTGGCGGTCCAGGTGCGGGGTAGTTATCTCCGCCAAGTCGTCATCTATCTGTTGCAAAACAGTCTTGTCTTGCAACCACTTTCTATACTCGGTCAGCAGACCTCGAATCTCTTCAACAATCATGCCAGCAAACCTCCTGATATGTACGGGTGACAATAATTACAGAATTCCATGAAATCTTCAAGCACCTGCAGAGCATTGCCGGGATTACTGAATTAACCCATCAACAATGATTCAGGATCTAAGATCCTGCACTATCTGCTCGATATCCCTGCCTTTCGAATCTTTATGCTTGGGGCCCTTGGAGCCCCTCCACTTATCCCAAATGTTAACCGTCGCGCTATTGGGATGTATCCTCGGCTTGTTCAACTGCACCCGGCTGGGCAAAAGGGAGGCATCCCCAACAACCAGTGCCTCCCCAATATCCAAGATAGGCAACAGGGCGGCGAAGTTACCCATGTTGTCTGGGAAAAGCCTCCTAATCACATTTTGATCGTCGGCATTGGATAGCCGCATAGCCATGAAATTGCCGCACTGGCTCAACACAGCCTTGCTAACATCAGCTGGCCGCTGGCTAATGACGACCAAAGCCACACCGTACTTGCGGCCTTCCTTAGCCACCCTCTCAAAATTCTGCAAGCCCCTGGCCTCCATGCTCCTGTCCGTGGAAGCCGGGATGTACAAGTGAGCTTCGTCGCAGAACATCGCCACCGGATGCCTGAAGCCCTCCTTCGTACGCTGTTGCACAGTGAATATCAAGCGTACTAGCAATCCCATAACCAGCGGGAGTATGTCAGAAGGAACTTCGGAAAAATCCACAATTTTTATCCCGGTTCCGTTGCCAAAATCCAGAAGTTCCCTGAGTAGGGATGCCAACCAACCCTTGTCCAGCAACTTCTCGTCTTGGCAGAAGATGAGGTTTAGCCTCCGATCTGCCCTCTTGCTATTCAGCCTTTGGATGAAGCGCGTCAGCTTGCCATGGAGGGGGCCCTGCTTCGGCCCCCTCTGACCAGACACCATCTCTTCGTCGAGTTCAATGAGTTTCCCCAACAGATCCGAGAGCTTGTAGGGATATGGGGCTATCTATCGTGAAATCCTCCGGCATGTCGGAGCCCAAGAACTCTCTAGCCCACCCCCTCTTCAAGTCAATGATGTTATCCAAGAGGACCCTAGACTGGTTCGGGGCATTGCTGTCGCTCCTATCCAGAAGGAAATCCTCCATCTCTTCATACGAAAAAAGCCAATAGGGAAGGAAGACAACCCCGCCTCCAGGCTTATCAGTAGGCCCCGCGATCTTGAGTAAGCATGTGTTCGGAAGATCTTTCAGGGGACTATACTCGCCGTGCAGGTCAAAAACTATGCAATTTACATCCCGTAATTTCGACGCTTGCTCCAAGATGTTCGCAACAGTCCAGGATTTGCCCGACCCGGTACCCCCAACGATTACAGCATGGCGCTGGAAGAATTTATTTCCATCAAGTCTGGCATCCGATTCTGCAGATATCGCGTATTTTCCCAGCTCCAGAGATTGCTGATTCTGAGTAGTTATGGCATTCATAAACTTAGTTAGGTCACTCCCCTTGACAAGGTGGCAAGCGGCACTGACACTGGGCACTGTCCTCAGAGTGCGCTTGAACACATTCTTATCAGTGCCATCCCTCTCTATGAGGGTGCCCACCAAACTAACAAGCACAGCATTCTCAACTTCCTCTTCACCGTCTCCCCCGGGAACCTCGGCTCCACTGGAGAAAGGCTTCCTGACAATCTTGGTGACAAGGCCTATAATGTGTTCATTCGTCCGGCTGGATTGGACTCGAACAATCTGATTCACCTGCACACTGTTCAACACTTCATCATTCTTTACTTCTACCGATACATTGCCAGTGTCAACACTCCGCACTTTCCCGATGCTCTCACCTTCGGTCCACATATCCGTCTCCTAAAAGATGTCCTTTACAAAACTGTCGGGTTGCCAGTAAGCACCCTCCAAAACTTCTTCTATTATATCGCTACCCAGTGTTCTGTGCTTGATGGTCACCTTCGTCTCGCCATTGCCCGCACCCTCCAAGTATGCAAACTGATTTGCGCTACTGCACAGCTTGTTCAACTGGGGTGTTGTAGCCTTTGTGATGGACACGAGCGGGATACCCTGCTGAATCCGCTCTTTCACCTTCGGAGTCAAATGCTCGTCATTGAACCCGAACCCGACGAGGAGCAGGCTCCTTGCTTTCTCAATGCATTCATCAGACAAGTGCACAAGGTCTCTGTAGGGCATGCCCACCGTCTCTTGATACTTTTCTCTGCCTGGGAGAACAATTTGGGGGAAGCCATGGGGTGCGCAATACTCTCTGCCATCCGCAATGTGTCGGGTTAAGCCACCAATATCCCACCAATTCAACGAGCCATGTACCTTTATGAGCCGAACCCCATTTTTGGGGAAGCCGTTCCTACCCCTAAATGCTGAGAGATTCTTCCCGTTAAATCCGTCGCTGTACGATATGCCGTAGTAAGAAAGAGTGTGTTCCAGCACCCTGTCGTAGTTTGTGGTTACGATGGTCAGAGACTCTGGGTAGGATTCTACGAACTTCTGCACTAACTCCCTCACACTGTGCAACCTTTCTTTCCCCCTCAGAAGCCCTTCCAGAATCCTCATATCCGCTTCATGCACCGCTTGCCAAATAACCTCCTTCATCTGCGGGAGTAACTCGCGGTACTTGTCCTTCCCCAGCTCAGCCTCCAGATTCACCCCTTCGTCGGGTTGGTAGCCCTCAATCCTATCTTTCAGGATTTCGTGGAGCTCACCCATAGTGGGCAAGCCAAATGGTGCTGTGGCACCTGAACCCCAGACAATGACGGGTGGGTTGCCAAGCATATCCTGAATGGCCTTAAATATCATGGATATGTCTTGGGAATTATTCATTGTGCGCCTCCTCACACCGCACATGCCCCATACTGACTCTCTGTGCGCCAGAGAGAAAGCGGGGGAGCATTGTATCGCGGGTGCTGGACAGTGTGCAAGAGGTGCGCTCGTTCAGCTCCACTTGGCTGTCCCAGGGGGCGCACAGTTGCTCAAAGGCTTGTATGACTGTCTGGGGTGGGTTGATGCATGGGATGGCCTGGAAGTCCTTTTTGCTGATGGAGCCGAATACAGTGCCCTCATCCTTGTAGGGTGCGAAGATGTGGGCGAGGCTGCGCATGAAGTGGTAGGTGTAGGAGCGGCTGTCGGATTTGTGGCGTATCGCCGCCACTCCTCGGCCTATGGCGCAATCCTCAAGGGCCATATTGATGTCGCCTACGGGTGCCCGGACACTAACCAGGGTGTCGCCAGCATTGGCCAGTCTGGTCGGCTCTGTGCAGTAGATCCTTTTGCCGGGGAACCTGAATTGGAAGTCCGCCCGGCCCTGATAGAAGGGCAGGCCGTCCCCGGTCTCGTTGTAGCTTTTGCTTGGCGGGGATTGCCCCATTGTCAGGTCAAATGTGTCACCTATCCGGCCTGTTTGCCAGCCGGCGGGGATGGGGCCTTGCTCGGATTCTTCAAAGCGGTTGGGGAATAGGGCGGATATGTGGGCGGGCAGGCCGGGGTCTTGGCCTGCGACTTTGGCGTGGACGGGATCAAAGTCTATGAACCAACTCTTGAAAAGAGCCTGAGCCATGGCTTCCAAGGTTTCGCTCATGCGGCGGTTGAGTTCTATCTTGTCGTCCAGTGTGCCGAGGATGTGGGCTATGGCGCGCTGCTCTTGCATTGGTGGCAGATGGAACTTGTATCTTTTGACCTGGTCCAAAGTGACCCTTTGCCTGCCAGAGGTGCCCGTCATGGATTGTATGGCCACATTTCTGAATGGCTGTGATATGGCAAGATAGTACAGGAATTGGCAGTCTGATACTCCAAGCTTTTCGCGTAGTACTATAAACTCCGTAGAGCCAAAGGCTACTTCATCAGCATCTAAGCAATCCACGAATGCTGTTTTGCCATTCTCCAGGCATGGAGTTATGCGGGCTATCAGAGTGTCTCCATTTCTAAATTTTGCGCCCCCCCTGTAATCTCGCACTACATGCTTGGCAATCTTTTTAGTGAAAGGTAGCAAGGCATCCATATCAATCTTTTTGAAGTGTTGCCCTTTGGGCAAGGCTTCGCGAGGGTTAATGTGGGCGGCATCTTGCAGGGCTACTTCACACCATTCGCTAGGTGAGGTGGTATTGTCGCTCATGATTTGCCTCGGTGCAGGATTGTGTGGTCCCACTCTATCTCCTGATGGAAGTGTTTGGGCAGGCACTTTGCCGTTTACCTTTTGCAGAATGAAGTGCTCCCGTTCAATGCTCTTGTGGAAACTCTCCGGCACTTCATCCCAAACAAAAAAATCAACTGTGAATGGTAGGTCACTTTCTTCAAAGGCTTCCTTGAGGAGCATGACATCCGTTGCTTGCTCTGGTGTAGCAAAAGCCACCATGTCCAGATCGGAGTCGGGACGCGAACTGAATTTGACGCGGGAACCGTAAGCCCAGACTTCGGTGTTGGGGAGATGCTTCCGAAGCAGTTTTTTGACAAGCTTGAGTTGCCCGGGGGTCAGGTCTATGTTGCCCAGCGTGCCGCCTTTCACGCCCAATCTTCTCCGGTCATGTTCTTGTAAAGCATTATGGCATCTTCCACAAAAGCTGCCATGGATGACAGTGCAGATTGGGCTTTCTCGCCGTTGTAGTCGTGTGTGGTGTCGATGCGCATCTGTATGTATTGGAACCATTGTTCCACGGAGGGTTGTAGCAGCCCATGTTTATGAGCCAGGCGCGCCAGCGGCTTGGGGCCTGTGGGCACATCGGATAATCCCGTCTCCTCTTCCAGGTGCCGCTTTGCGACTTTCCAGAGGCAGTCGTAGCACACTTCAAAGCGCTGGATCACGGATTCGGCTATGCCGTCCTTGTTCCATTGAGGCCAGCTGTCGTCCATGGAGTTGTAATGCTGCAGTTGCTCCTCCAGGTTTTTGAGCGAGAGCTTAAAATTGTTGTAGTCAATCATCGGGTGTCCTCCCAGAATCCCAAACTCTTAAGATTGCGACGGATAGCTTCGTCCAGTTTCCGAGCCTCGGTCTGTTGCTCGCGCAGTTGCGTACTCAATCGTCGCATTTTATCCTCAAACGGCTCATCGTCCTCCTCGGCGGGCGCCATGCCGACATAGCGACCGGGGGTGAGCACGAAGTCGTGGTGGCGGATCTCGTCCAAGTCGGCTGATTTGCAAAATCCCGGTTCGTCCTCGTAGGTGCCGTCCTTCTCTTCGCCGCGCCATGCGTGGTAGGTGCGGCTGATTTTGGCGATCTCCTTATCGCTCAATTCCTTGCGGTTGCGGGTCACCATCTCTCCCATCTCGCGGGCGTCAATAAACAGCGTCTGACCTCTGCGGTCACGCCAATCTTTCGGGTTTTTGTTGCGCGCGAGGAACCACAGGCAGACCGGAATCTGAGTGGAGTGGAAGAGTTGTCCCGGTAGTGCCACCATGCAATCCACGACATCCTTGTTCACCATGCCCTCGCGTATCGCCACCTCGGCGGTAGCGGAAGTAGACATGGAGCCGTTAGCCAACACGATGCCAGCCATGCCCTTTTTCGGTCTCAGGTGGTAGTGGATATGCTGTAGCCAAGCATAGTTAGAATTTCCGGTCGGCGGGGTGCCGAATGTCCAGCGCGGGTCATCCTTCAGGCGCTCGCCGCCCCAGTCGGAATCGTTGAACGGCGGATTAGCCAGTATGTAATCACTTTTTAGGTCTGGGTGTGCGTCTTTGTGGAAACTGCCCTCATTGTTCCAGTCGATATCCGCTTCAATACCTCGCACCGCCAGATTCATCTTGGCTAAACGCCAAGTGGTGCGATTGGATTCCTGACCGTAGATGGCAATATCTTTTTTATGTCCGCCGTGTTCCTCAACAAACTGCTCCGATTGCACGAACATACCGCCCGAACCGCAGCAGGGGTCGTACACGCGACCCTTGAACGGTTCCAACATCTCCACCAACAGGCGTACCACCGTGCGAGGAGTGTAATATTCTCCGCCATCAGTATTAGCGAACTTGGCTAGAAAGTATTCATACACGCGTCCCAGCACATCTTCAGAGCCGTTGCTCTCGGTAGTCAATTCAATGTTCGTGACCTGATCGATTAGGCTACCCAGCATCTGGCTTCTGAGGTTAGGACGACTGTAATCTTTGGGGAGTACACCTTTCAGCGACTTGTTCTCCCTTTCTATCGCTCGCATGGCGGTGTCTATCAGTTCGCCGATGTTCGGTTCGCGGGCTTTGTCACGCAGAAGGGACCAGCGCGCCCTTTTCGGCACCCAGAATATGTTTTCGGCGAGATATTCGTCCCTGTCTTCGGCTCGTTTCTTACTATCAGCCAGCAGTTTTGCGTGTTTGGCTTCAAAGGTGTGGGAGATATGGCGCAGGAAAATCAAGCCCAACACTACATGCTTATACTCCGATGGGTCCATGTTGCCGCGCAGAGTGTCCGCAGCTTTGAACAGGTCGGCTTCTATGTTCAATCCGGAGCCGTTGCCCGGAGCCATTGCTTTCTTCTTTGCCATATTGATTCTCTGATGCAATTCCGCTGGGTGCGGCGTATATATTAAGCGGTCAGTGTAGCATGGTACAGCGCAGTTATTTATGGTGCTGTGGGAAAGCAATAATATTGCTTTCCTCATCAGGTGCTAATCATTTTCCCCTCTCTGATTCGCCTGCAGGGATGGTGCAAGAGGAGAGTTGTTTGCTTGCATTGTGCGTAGGTGGCTTTGGCGCGGACGGTATTAAAGTCTATGAACCAAGATTTGAAAAGAGTCTGAGCTATTGCTCCAAGGCTTCCTACAGAGTAGTCGCCTTTATCTAGTTTGGACGGGGTCAGTTTGTCCTTATGATTCGCCTCGGCGGAGAATCGCATAGTCTCGCTCTATCTCTTTGTGGAAGTTCTCGGGCAGGCGCGCCCAGTCGCGGGCTTCCACTATGATGGGGATGGCGGAGTCGCGGACGGCTTCGGTGAAGTCGGTCAGAGCATCGGCGGGGATTGGCTGCAGGTCGGGCGCGCGCAGCACCAGGTCCAGGTCGCTGCCTTCGTGGGCGCGGCCATTGATGCGGCTGCCATAGGCCCATACTTCCACGGCGGGCAGGTGTTCTCGCAACAGCTGCTCCAGCATGGCGCGATGGCGCGGGTTGAGGCGCAGGCGGTCAATCATTGTTGGCGGCCTTGATGGCGGCGACAAGGGCGCGGGCATCGGCGGAGAACTGCGGCAACAGTTGCAATGCGTTGTCGGGTAGGGTCTCGTTGCTGTCCATTTGGTCTGTGTGGTTGCGGTATTCAAGCCAGCGTTCGCAGGCGGCGCAGTCTATTATGTCGTGTTTGGCGGCGTGGCGAAAGCAGTCCCGGAATGTGAGGGCATCGGCCTTGCGGTTGCTGGCAAAGTATTCGGCCAGACGCTTGCGCAACAGTTTGCCGCTTTGTTCCAGGATGCGCTCAAACTCTACGGCGCATACATCATGGCCTATTCTGTATCTAAGGCTGTCCGGTTCATTATCCTGCATCTGCCCTATGGCGGCATCCAGCATGTCTATGCAACTTTCTAAAAAGCTGGTATCCATGTTCACCTGTCTGTTCCCAATCCGATGGCACGAGGGCGGCAACCTAAGTTTGATTCTGGCACAACAATCCTTGCATAATGCGGTGGCTCCATGCTAAATACGGGCAATCCGACAGGGAGACACTTTATCATCTCTGCCGCGCTTTGGGTAAGGTCAATTGTTGGCATAACGGACATCAAGAGGCTTTGAATTAAATAAGGAGCAAGCCCATATGGACAGGCGGGTTCTGTAGAAACTTTCTGCTCAAACTCACTTCTCTTCATCGTAATCTTACAAGGTTCCTATGATATTGGGAATTGATCGCAGGTTAGGGGCGTATAATTCTAAGTGTGGGTACTCAGTCAGGTGGCACTTCACCGCCTTTCGAAATGAAAAGTGATTTTAGCGCATGGATGCCATATGCATTTCCAAATATAATAAAAACCCAATGTGAATCATATATATAGAGAGAAGATGGATTTCCAAATTTAATAAAAACCCACCGTGAATCATATATATAGAGAGGAGATGGATTTCCAAATTTAATAAACTTAACCTCATAGGGCCTACAGGTGCCGGTTGCGATGAAATAAGAAACTTCCTGTAAATCATATAAGGTTGGCGACTGAAAGTGAGTTTCAGGATTAAATAAGAAAATGCAGATATATCAGCAACATATAGAGAATGATGGCTGAAAACAGATTTCCAGATTAAATAAGAATCATGCCCACGATGGGCAGGCGGATATCTAGGGCATACTTGCGGGTGCCGTTTGCGTTAAAATAAGAAACTTCCTGTAAATCATATAGTTAACACCCTCAATGGCTTCAAGTGCCGTTTGCGTTAAAATAAGAATCATGCCCGCGATGGTATCTGGCACATTAACTAAGTGCCGTTTGCGCTAAAATAAGAAACTTCCTGTAAATCATATAGTTAACACCCTCAATGGCCTCAAGTGCCGTTTGCGTTAAAATAAGAAACTTCCTGTAAATCATATAAGGTTGGCGACTGAAAGTAAGTTTCAGGATTAAATAAGAAAATTCCGATATATCAGTAACATATAGAGAATTATGGCTGAAAACAGATTTCCAGATTAAATAAGAATCATGCCCACGATGGTAGGTATCTGGCATACTTTCTGGAACCTGCAGTATTTATATCCATTTTAATTAGATTAGCTTTCACTGCATCCGCAATGATTCTGGAGATGATACTTGTGTTGCTTTTGCTTGATGGCAACCCAAACCTTTTACGAAACGACTGGTTGGTCATTCGTCGTTGCGACACATGCAACAAAACGCAGTGTTGGTAGCAGGCGCGAATACGCTCAGCACGGTCCATTTTACTGAATGGGCGCGGACCAAAGATAATAACGATTGTGCGCTTCAAGTCGGCTCGGAAATCCGGCGCGGGCAATTGATAATCTTCCGCCTCTTGTATTACCTTATCAATCCCGCTGCTCCTTTCTTCGCAGATGCCAAAGCGCCGCATGATATCCGTAAGATCCTCGTTGCGGGATTGGTGTCTGTCAATGAAGCGTTTAACAGGCACAATTGGTTCGCCGGGATTGCTTATCTCAACTCGGTCGGGATATACCTCAATCATAGGCGACATCCCGCGCTCTTCAAAATCTTGGTGAACCAAAGCATTTGCCACCAACTCGCGGATAGATGTCTCGGGAAGCATCTTAATCTCCCTGCGGAGAGCGTTTTCAATCACTTCGTTCTGCGGCAGATTGTCCATTACATGTCGCACTAAGTTCTGAAATCCAACTGCGTATCCTTTGTATTCTGTGTCGTCTCTCGCTGCTTGTGTTTTGTCGTTTCCCTTATACACAATAACACGCGGCGCTTTGTAGGCGACACTTCTAAAATCTCGCAGGTTGTTGGCCAAGGTTACAGCGGCAAGATTGCTGATGGCATATCTGTCACCCCGGCCGGTTATAAGGCGCTCTGCCATGAGTTTGTCAATAACTCCCATAAGGTCGCTCGGGTACGGCAGATTAAGCAGAGCAAAGAAGGTCTGTGTGTCAAGAAGGCGCGCAATATCCTGCGCATTGACATCGCTTGCTGCGGGTTGTTGCAACCAGTCCGGTTTCCCTTCTGCAAAGATGTTCCTGAGTCGGTCCTCGCTCATCGGCCTCAGTTCTGAGCCAATGCGCATCAGGTAAGCGCCCTCATGGCTATATGCTGTGCCTTGGGGACGAGACGGAATCGCAAAAGCCAGCACCCTGCCGTCAGGATGTGTGACTTCGGTGACATTTACTCGAAACTTGATGAGCTCATATATCTTGGATGCTATTTTTTGAGGGTTTATAAATGCCCGGGTGCCTACTACCTTGCGCGGCTTTTGGTCAGTCACTCCCAATACCAGATGACCGCCGCCTTCATTGGCTATGGCAACGCAGTACTTACAGAGCCTGTTGGTATCAAATTGCGACTTAGCTTCTTTGAATTCCAACTGTTGGTTTTCGGTTGATGAACCTAACCAGCGGTCAATTTGTTGCGTGGTTATGCTCATTTATCTCCTCCGGAGCCATTGCCCGAAGCCATTGCCCGAAGCCATTGCCCGAAGCCATTGCCCGAAGCCATTGCTTTCTTCTTTGCCATATTGTTTCTCATACTTCTTTATAGTATTACAACTCAAACACAAGCCAGAGCCATTGCCCGAAGCCATTGCTTTCTTCTTTGCCATATTCTCTGACGTATTGTTTCTCTGATGCAATTCCAATGCGCGCGACAGTATATATTAAGCGGTCAGTGTAGCATGGCATGGCGCGGGTACCGACCAATGGGAATTATATGCCTGTGTATGCAAAACAGCCTGTCAGTCCGCAATCCTAAAATTGACTCCGGCCATTGCGCTGCTTTGCGCTCTGTTTCAGACATCTTATACAGTTCAAATAATCCGATTGTCTTTGCCTTTCTCTTTGCCATTGAAATACCCCTATTCAATGGTCTGATTGCATACACAGGCATATATTCCCCGGAGAATAGAAGCCCTCCGCCGCTGATATTCTGCCCTCGCGGGAAAATCCGCCGAATGCGGCAAGCCGGGAGGGGAAATGACAAGCCCCGCCTTTGCCGGGGAGTTGCTCCGCCCACTACGCGACGCCAGCGCACTGACACTTTGCCTGCGTACCCCCTTTGCCGGGGAGTTGCTCCGCCGTACGAAGCGCGTTCAAACGGCGTTTGAACGCCTGCGCATCCTCCTTGCCGGGAGGGGGCGCTACGCCCTGCTGGCGATTGTCGTCATCGCACTGTTTGCCTGCGTACCCCCTTGCCGGGGAATTGTGCCGCCGTACGAAGCGCGTTCAAACGGCGTTTGAACGCCTGCGTACCCTCCTTGCCGGGAGGAGGCGCTACGCCCTGCTGGCGATTGTCGTCATCGCGCTGTTTGCCTGCGTACCCCCTTGCCGGGGGTGCGCCGCCTTGTGCCCGCGGCTCAGACTCCGCACTCGGCGCGAGCGCTCCTGCCGCGAGGCGCGCGACGGTTGGCGCGAAGTTAGCGGAGGGGGCCTTCGAGAAAGAGGCGCAGGCGCAACTTGATCCGGGGGGCATCTGTGCTGTCCAAACCAAACATGCCCCCCGCATATACCCGCACGGGAAAAGGAACGGAAGTCTCTCCGTCCCGTGTCACTTGGACCATTAATGTGTGTTCTCGGGCATCTCCGTAATCCGATGCGGCTGCTGCCAGCGTAATCTCGCCGCTCTCGGCATCTATCACAAACAAGCCGCCCGCGTCATCCGTCAGCGTCCATGTCAAGCCGGTCGTGACCGGTTCGTTATTCTCATCGCGGACCATGAACGTGATGCCGCCGACTTGCGCGCCGGCGGCCGCGTTCTCGGCGATGATACTGCTCGCGCCATCGTCGTCCGTAACCGTCAGGGTATCCGGCACATTTTCAATCGTTATCAATAGCGGCAAGGCGGCGGATACGACATCGCCGACTTCGGCCGTCGCCATCACCGCATGGGTTTGCGTGCTTTCGTAATCCAGCGCGGCGGAAGCGCGCAGACTGATTGCGCCGCTGATTGCATCCGCTGCGAACAAGCCGTCGGCATTATCCGTCAGTTCCCAGGTCACGCCGGTCGTTACCGGTTCGTCATTCTCATCGCGGGCAACGAGCGCGATGCCATCCACTTGCGCGCCGGCGGGCGCATTCTCGGCGATCGTATTGGTCGCGGGATCGCTGTCCGTAACCTCCAGGGTCTCCAGCGCGTTTTCAATCGTTATCTCTACCGTCAAGGCGGCGGCTGCGACATCGCCGACTGCGGCCGTCGCCATCACCGCATAGGTTGTTCGCGTACTTTCGTAATCCAGCGTGTCGGAAGCGCGCAGACTGATGGCGCCGCTATCGGTAGATATCTTAAATACGCCGCCCGCGTCATCCGTCAGTTTCCAGGCCAAGCCGGTCGTGACCGGTTCGTTACGCTCATCGCGGACAACGAGCGCGATGCCATCCACTTGCGCGCCGGCGGGCGCATTCTCGGCGATCGTATTGGTCGTGCTATTGCTGTCCGTAACCTTCAGGGCCTCCAGCACATTTTCAATCGTTATCGGCAGCGGCAAGGCGGCGGATGCGACATCGCCGACTTCGACTGCCGCCATCACCGCATATGTTGTTTGCGTACTTTCGTAATCCAGCGCAGCGGAAGCGCGCAGACTGATGGCGCCGCTATCGGCATCTATCGCGAACAAGCCGTCGGCATTATCCGTCAGTTTCCAGGCCAAGCCGGTCGTTACCGGTTCGTTACGTTCATCGCGGACAACGAGCGCGATGCCATCAACTTGCGCGCCGGCGGTTGCATTCTCGGCGATGGCATTGATCGCGCTATTGCTGTCCGTAACCTTCAGGGTCTCCAGCGCGTTTTCAATCGTTATCTCTAACGGAAAGACGGAGGATGTGACACCGCCGACTTCGACTGCCACCCACAACGTATATATTTGCGCGCTTTCATAATCCAGCGCGGCTGTTGCCAGCGTAATCTCGCCGCTATCGGCAGCTATCTTAAATAAGCCGCCCGCGTCATCTGTCAGTTTCCAGGTCACGCCGGTCGTTACCCGATTCTCATTCTCATCGCGGGCCATCAGCGCGATGCCATCCACTGGCGCGCCGACGTCAGTATTCTCGGCGATCGTATTGGTCGCGGGATTGCTGTCCGTAACCGTCAGGGTCTCAAGCACATTTTCAACCGTTATCTCTAACGGAAAGGCGGCGGATGCGACATCGCCGACTTGGGCTGTCACCATCACCGTATGCATGGGCATGCTTTCGTAATCCGGCATAGCGAAAGTACGCAGACTGATTGCGCCGCTGACCGCATCCGCCGCGAACAAGCCGCGCGCGCCATCCGTCAGTTTCCAGGTCACGCCGGTCGTGACCGGTTCGTCATTCTCATCGCGGGCAATGAGCGCGATGCCATCCACTTGCGCGCCGATGGCAGCATCCTCGGCGATGACATTGGTCGCGGGATTGCTGTCCGTAACCGTCAGGGTCTCCAGCGCGTTTTCAATCGTTATCTCTAACGGCAAGGCGGCGGATGCGACATCGCCGACTTCGGCCGTCGCCATCACCGCATGGGTTTGCGTGCTTTCGTAATCCAGCGCGGCTGTTGCCAGCGTAATCTCGCCGCTATCGGCAGCTATCTTAAATACGCCGCCCGCGTCATCCGTCAGTTTCCAGGCCAAGCCGGTCGTGACCCGCTTGTTATTCTCATCGCGGACAATGAACGCGATGCCGTCAACTTGCGCGCCGGCGGTCGCATTCTCGGCGATGACATTGGTCGCGGGATTGCTGTCCGTAATCTCCAGGGTCTCCAGCGCGTTTTCAATCGTTATCTCTAACGGCAAGGCGGCGGATGCGACATCGCCGACTTCGGCCGTCGCCATCACCGCATGGGTTTGCGTGCTTTCGTAATCCAGCGCGGCTGTTGCCAGCGTAATCTCGCCGCTATCGGCAGCTATCTTAAATAAGCCGCCCGCGTCATCTGTCAGTTTCCAGGTCACGCCGGTCGTTACCCGCTTGTTATTCTCATCGCGGACAATGAACGCGATGCCGTCAACTTGCGCGCCGGCAGTCGCATTCTCGGCGATCGTATTGGTCGTGCTATCGCTGTCCGTAACCTTCAGGGTCTCCAGCGCGTTTTCAATCGTTATCGCCAACGGCAAGGCGGCGGATGCGACATCGCCGACTTCGGCCGTCGCCATCACCGCATGGGTTTGCGTGCTTTCGTAATCCAGCGTGGCGGAAGCGCGCAGACTGATGGCGCCGCTATCGACATCTATCGCAAACAAGCCGTCGGCGTCATCCGTCAGTTTCCAGGCCAAGCCGGCCGTTACCGGTTCGTCATTCTCATCGCGGACAACGAACGCGATGCCGTCAACTTGCGCGCCGGCAGTCGCATTCTCGGCGATCGTATTGGTCGTGCTATCGCTGTCCGTAACCTTCAGGGTCTCCAGCGCGTTTTCAATCGTTATCGCTAACGTCAAGGCGGCGGATGCGACATCGCCGACTTCGACTGCCGCCATCACCGCATAGGTTGTTCGCGTACTTTCGTAATCCAGCATGTCGGAAGCGCGCAGACTGATGGCGCCGCTATCGGCATCTATCGCGAACAAGCCGTCGGCGTCATCCGTCAGTTTCCAGGCCAAGCCGGTCGTTACCGGTTCGGCATTCTCATCGCGGGCAATGAGCGCGATGCCATCCACTTGCGCGCCGGCGGTCGCATTCTCGGCGATCGTATTGGCGGCGCTATCGCTGTCCGTAACCTTCAGGGTCTCCAGCGCGTTTTCAATCGTTATCGCTAACGACAAGGCGGCGGATGCGACATCGCCGACTTCGACCGTCGCCATCACCGCATATGTTCGCGTGCTTTCGTAATCCAGCGCAGCGGAAGCGCGCAGACTGATGGCGCCGCTAGCGGCATCTATCGCGAACAAGCCGTCGGCGTTATCCGTCAGTTTCCAGGCCAAGCCGGTCGTTATCGGTTCGTTACGCTCATCGCGGACAACGAACATGATGCCATCCACTTGCGCGCCGGCGGTCGCATTCTCGGCGATGGCATTGGTCGCGCTATTGCTGTCCGTAATCTCCAGGGCCTCCAGCGCGTTTTCAATCGTTATCGTCAATTCCCATGCGGCCGTCTCATAACCATCGGCCGCGGCCGTTACCGTTATCGCGTGACGCTCCGCTATCTCAAAATTCAATGCGCCAACCGCCGTGACCTCGCCGCTGTCGCGGTCTATCGCAAACAAGCCGCTCGGATCGATCAACCCCCATGTCACTCCGCTTACGACAGCGCCATCAACGTCCCGCGCCGTCGGCGCCACGCCCGATACCGCCGCGCCCGCCGGCGCGTTCTCGGCAATCGCATTGGCGGCGCTATCGCTGTCCGTAATCATCAAGATCTCCGCCACATCCTTGACGTCTATCGTTAGCGTCAGGGTTCTCACGAACGCAGCCATTGAAACTTGCGCCGTTATCGTGTGACTCTCCGCTGTCTCAAAATCCAATGCGCCGATTAATCTAATCTCGCCGCTGTCGCGGTCTATTGCGAACAAGCCGCCCGCACCGTCGGTCAGAGCCCACCTCAGACCTTCTGTCACTTCCAGTTCGCCTTCGTTTGCCGTCAGATCGATGCCGGATACCCGCGTGCCCGACGATGCGTCCTCGGCAATCATGTTGGCGGCGCTATCGCTGTCTTCGATCGTCAATGATTCCACTGTGTTGGCAATATGTATCGTCAGTTCCCATGCGGCTGTCGCATAACCGGCGGCCATGGCCGTCACCGTTATCGCGTGACTCTGCGCCGTCTCAAAGTCCAATGCGCCAATCACCGTTATCTCGCCGCTGTCGCGGTCTATCGCGAACAAGCCGCTTGGCTCGGCCAATCCCCATGTCACTCCGCTTACGGCAGAGCCATCGGCGACCTGCGCCGCCAGCACTACGCTTGATATCACCGTGCCCGTCGTCGTATTCTCGGCAATCGCATTGGCGGCGCCCTCGCGATCCCTGATTGACAAGATCCCCGCCAACTCGTAATGGTAGACGCTGCGACTCGCTTCGCCGCCGTTGATGACGGCCGCAACATGGTATGCATCTCCGTTCGCCGCGCCGGTCGCCGCATATGTCGCGGTCTTTAACCCCGATGCGCCCGATAGCGCCGCCCCGTTGCGATAGATTCTGTAAGTCATATCCGCTGCCGCATCGACACACGCGCCGTCAGTCCAATGCGATGTGTCGGGCGGTGTCCAGGCCAAGGTAACCACGGTCGTATCATCGGAGTCCGGCAGGTTGCCGTTCAATCCTTGCGGGCCGTCGCGTAACTGGCAGCCGAATTCCTGCCAACTCGCGTTGCTGTCACCGTCAAAATCAATTTTCAGCGCGGGGTATTGCGAGGCCGTGCCGAAGTCCCAATAATCCGTCGCATTGCCAGCGGAGTCATTCGCATCCCAGCCGGCATAGATGCCGGCATAGGTCGTCGGGGCCTGCAACTCGGCGGTCGTCTTGGCGGCCACATCGCCGCTATCGCCGGCGGCGCTGCCGCTGCCGAATCCGGCGCTGACATCGGATGTGTCGCTGTCCCAACAGACCGCGGCGAAGGCGCCGGCGTGGGAGCCGCTGTTGGTTCCGGCGATGCCGCCGCGCGCGCTTGCGCCGCGGGCAATCTGCGCGGTCGCATAACCATAGTTGAGCGTCGCATCGCCAAACCAGCCGAACAGACCGCCCGGACTGGTCTTCTCGCTGCCGCGGGTCGCGTCCATGCGACCGGTGGCATACGCATGCTCCGCTGTGGCGCCATCCCGTATGGCGCCGCTTATGCCGGCAGGTTCCCTGTCGGCATGCACATTGCCGCTCGCATAGCTCCTGCGCACCGCGCCGCCGCCGGTTATAAAGCCTGCCAGCGGCGACGCGCGCAGTCCGCCCGTTACCGCGACCGCCGAATATGCCTCCTCTATTGTCGTATTATTCGCAAGGCCAACCAGCCCGCCGGTATCCGTATTATTGCTGAGCAACGCCGTAACCGACCCCGTCACACCAAGATTGGAAAGCGTCGCGCCATCGGCATAGCCGAACAATGCCTGCCGGTGGCCGTTGCGGTCAAGGTACAAGTTGTAAATGGTGTGACCATTGCCGTTGAATGTCGCTGTGAATTTTATCGCGGCATTGCCAATCGGCATCCAGCCCGCGCCGCTTGTCCAGGCGGCATTGACAGTGCGCGAGGCATAGCTTGCCGCATCATCAAAATCCAAATCGGTCGTCAATTCGTAGCCGGCGCAAGCGCCCGGACAACCCATGCCGACGGGAGCATCGGGGAATGCGCGAGCATAATCGTCCCTGCGGTCCGCCGCAGTGTCGCCGTCGCCATCCGGGTCCCAACGCATCGCATCGAACTGTTCCAGATTGCTGATTTCAATCAAACCATTGTCATTGCTATCGTAGTCTGTTGCCCCGGATACGGCCCTGCCGCGGCGCGGCTCGCCGCCGTCGATGACCGCCGCTACGTGGTAGACATGCGTCGCGCCAACGGTCGCGCTTGCGTCGTTATAGGTTGTCCGCGTGACGGCCTGCGCGCCCGTTATCGCCGTCGCGTCGCGATACACGGCGTAAGCGACGGCCGGCGCGCCCGCGCAGTGCGATGTGACGGGCGCCGACCAGAACAAGTCTCTCGATCCGGCGCCCGCTCTTGATGTCACAGCCGGACCTTCGCGCAACTGGCAGCCAAATTCCTGCCAGCTCGCGTTGCCGTCGCCGTTAAAATCAGCCTTCAGCGCGGGGTATTGCGAGGCGGCGCCGAAGTCCCAATGGTCGGTCGTGCCGCCTTCGTTCCAGTCGGCGTAGATGCCGGCGTAATCGATCGGGGTTTGCAACTCGGCGGTCGTCTTCGCTTCGATGCCGCTTACGGTCGCGCCGGATTCCAGCGAACCGACCGCGGTCGTTTTGCCCGATGCCAGAGTATCCCAGTACGCCGCGCTCGCCGAGTAATTATTGCCGGCAAGACGGCCGCCAAAACCGCCGCTGTTCGTCGCCGCGCCGGCAATCAACGCGGTCGCATAAGCGTACTTCAGCCGCGCCGACCCCATGGAGCCGAGCAGACCGCCGGCGTTGCCGCCGGCGCCGGCGGCGCGCGATGCGGTTACAAAACCGGTCGCATAGACGTGCTCCGCGACGCTATTCGCGTTATCGATCGCGCCGCCAATCAAACCGCCCGCCTCGGCTGCGCCGGTCACATAGCCGGTGGCATAGCTTGTACGCACCGCGCCGGCATTATTAAAGCCGAGCAACGAACCGACCAGCATGCCGCCCTTTGCCGCGACCGCGGAATAAGACCGCTCTATCGCGCCGCCGGTCAATTCGCCGGCGATGCCGCCGATGCGGTCGTTGTTGTCGCCGCCATTGACCGATCCGCTGACGCCGATGTTTGATACCGCGCCGCCGCTGCCGATGACGCCGAACAGACCTTGGCGGTCATTGTCATCCGCCGCGCGATTGATATATAAATTGGCGATTGTTTTGCCGTTGCCGTCGAAGGTTGTCGCGAAGGCATTCGCATCGTCGCCAATCGGCATCCACTCGACCCGGTCGTCGCCCGTTATTAATAGCGGGGAGGCGGCCGTGCTCCCGCTCGCATAACTCGCCGCATCGTCAAAGTCCAAACCGTTCGCTAACTCGTAGCCGGCGCAAGCGCCCGGGCAACCCATGCCGGCGGCGGCATCGGGGAAGGCAGCGGCGTAATCGCTCTCATTGCCTGTCGCGGGGGCGCCGTCGCCGTTCAAATCCCAGCGCACGGCATTGAGTTGTTCCAAGTCGGAAACCTCTATCAGGCCGTCGTCATCGGCGTCATAATCGCGCAAGGCTTCCGCATAGGCGCGCGCTGCCTCGCCGCCGGCGATGACCGCCGCGACGTGATACGCATATTTCTCTCCGGCAACGCGGCCGCTATCGACGTAGGCATATGTCGTCACGCCGTTGTCGGTCGCGCTGCTCACCGTGCCGCTCAATTTCGCCCCGTCACGATAGACGGCATACGCGATGGTCGGCGCGGGCGACCACGCCGCGGGAACACGCGGCGCCGTCCATGTCAATTCGCGGGTCGTCGCGTCAAAGCCGGTCGCGCTCAAGTTCTGCGGCCCTTGCCGCAACTGGTAACCGAACTCTTCCCAGCTCGCGTTGCCGTCGCCGTTAAAATCAACCTTCAGGACGGGATATTCGTCGCTGTCGCCGAAGTCCCAGTAGTCGCCGCCGCTCTCATCCCACTCGGCATAGATGCCGGAATAGGTCGTCGGGAGTTGTAACGCCGTTGTCGTCAGACCGCTGATGCCGCTGACGCTGCCATTGCCGATCGCGTTCGCTCTGACCGACGTTATCGTATCCCAGTAAGATGCCGACACATCGCTGCTTGCTCCGCCCTTGCCGACCAAACCGCCGCTGCGGGAGCCGCTGACCAGAGTCGTCGCATAGCCGTACTTCAATTGCGCATTGCCTAACTCTCCGAGCAAGCCGCCGGATAAGCCGCCGGTGACGCCCGAAGCTGCCGCGCTGAGATAACCGGCGGCGTAGCTGTGTTCCACCTTGCTGGCGCCCGCATCGTCGGTCACGCGACCGATTAAGCCGCCGCTCTCGGAGCGCGCGTCTACGCTGCCGCTCGCATAGCTCCTTTGCACCGTGCCGCCGTGGTTATGCCCCAGCAGCGAACCGATGAAGCGGAGCCCTCGCGCCGCTGCCGTCGAGTAGGAGTCCTCTATCGTGCCGCCGGACAATCTGCCGGCGATGCCGCCGGCTTGGTTATTGCCGATAGCGCCGTCAGCGACTGTCACCGAACCGGTCACGCCGAGATTTGATATCGTGCCGGCGCCGATGACGCCGAACAAGCCCCGGTTGTTATTGCCGGCGGCGGCGCGGTTGATGTACAGATTGGCAATCGTATGACCGTTGCCGTCAAATGTCCCGGCGAAGTTTGCCGTGGCATCGCCGATTGGCATCCAGCCGGCAGCGCTGCCTGATGCCGCCCATGCCGCATTGACAGTGCGCGAAGCATAGCTCGTCGCGTCATCAAAATCCAAATCGCTCATCAGTTCATAGCCGATGCAACCGCTGCCGCTCGGGCAACCCATGCCGGCAACCGCATCGGAAAACGCAGCGCTGTAATCGCTCTCCTTGCCCGTCGCGGGAGCGCCATCGCCGCCCAAGTCCCAGCGCACGGCGTTGAGTTGCTCCAAATTGGAAATCTCAATCAGGCCGTCGTCATCGCTGTCATAATCCTCCGCGGCGCCCGTCATGCCCGCGGAGCGACTCGCCTCGCCGCCGTTGATTATCGCCGCCACCTGATAGGTGTGCGGCGCGGCGGCAACGCGCCCGGTGTCGGAGTATGTTGTCGCGCTTATCGGCGTCGCGCCCGAAATCGCGGCGCCGTCGCGATAGACGACATAGGCGACGGTCGGCGCCGACGCACAGTGTGACACATCCGGCGCCAACCAAACCAACTTTCGCGATGCGCCGGCGCCGGACGCGTTCAAAGACGGCCCGGCGCGCAACTGACAGCCAAATTCCTCCCAACTCGCTTCGTCGTCGCCGTCAAAGTCCGCCTTCAGCGCGGGGTATTGCGCGGCGGCGCCGAAGTCCCAGTAGTCGGTCGCATTGCCGGTAGCGTCATTCGCGTCCCAGTCGGCGTAGATGCCGTCATAGCCGGTCGGGGCTTGCAACGCCGATGTGCTCTGACCGCTGATGCCGGCGACGGTCGCGCCCGATACCGAACCGACCGCGGCGCTCTTGTTCGCGACGCTGCTGTTCCAATACGCCGCCGTCGCCGAGTAGTTATTGTTGTCCAGACGACCGGCCAGCCCGCCGCTGTTTGTCGCCGCCGAAGCAACCAGCGCGACGGAGTAGGCGTACTTCAGTTGTGCGCGGCCCATAAGACCGAGCAGACCGCCGGCGTTGCCGCCGGCGCCGGCGGCGCGCGATGCGCTTACAAAGCCGGTCGCATAGACGTGCTCCGCGACGCTATCCGCGTTATCACTCGCGCCGCCAAACAAGCCGCCGGTCTCGGCAACGCCATCCGCATAGCCGGTGGCATAACTCGCGCGCACCGTGCCGCCGGCGTTGACGCCGAGCAACGAACCGATCAATTTGCCGCCGGCCGCCGACGCCGCCGAATAGGAGCGCTCTATCGCGCCGCCGGCCAACTCGCCCGCTATGCCGCCGGCGCGGTCGTTGTCGGCGCCGATTGAAACCGACCCGATCACGCCGAGATTCGCTATCCTGCCGCCGTTGCCGATAACGCCGAACAGCCCTTGCCGGTCATTGTTATCCGCCGCGCGATTGATATGCAAGTTTGCAATCACATGACCGTTGCCGTCAAAGGCGGCAATAAAGTTAGCCGTGTTATTGCCAATCGGCGGCCAGCCCGCTTCGCTGTCGCCGTCGCCGGGGTTGTCTGTCCAGTCTTGCGCCGATGTGTCGCCGCCGGCGTAACTTGCCGCATCTTCAAAATCCAAATCGGTCGTCAATTCGTAGCCGTCGCATGTGTTCGGGCAACCCATGCCGGCGGGGGCATCGGGGAATGCGGTCGCATAAGCGCTCGCATTGCCCGCCGCCGGCTCGCCGTTGCCGTCCAAATCCCAGCGCATGGCGTTGAGTTGTTCCAGATTGCCGACCTCGATTAAGTTATCGCCATCGGCATCGTAATTGACCGCTCTGACGGCGCTGCGACCCGCCTCGCCGCCGTTGATAACCGCCGCCACATGGTAGGCAATATCCGTCGCATTGCCGCCAAGCGGCGCATTATCGGCATGCGTTGTTGCGGTTAATCCGGCGGCTGCGGCGACCCCGTTGCCGTAGACAGCATAAGTAACGGTCGGCGGGTTCTTCGGCCAATGCGATGTGTCCGGCGGCGCCCAAGACAAGGCGCGCGCGCCGATCGCTTTCAATTCCTTCGGCCCTTCGCGCAACTGATAGCCGAACTCTTGCCAACTCGCGTCGCCGTCGTTGTCAAAGTCAATCTTCAATGCCGGGTATTGGTTCGCGCTGCCAAAGTCCCAGTAGTCGCCGTCGCCCTCATCCCATTTGGCATAGATGCCGGCATAGGTCGTCGGCGCTTGCAATTCGGCGCTCGTCTTGGCCACCGCCGCGCCGGTATCTTCCGCGCCGCTGCCGGCGCCGAAACCCGCGCTGACATCGGATGTGTCGGCGTCCCAATAGACCGCGTCGAATGTGCCGCTGTGAAATCTGCCGTTCGTGCCGACGATGCCGCCGCGCGCGCTCGCGCCGCGGGCAATCTGCGCGGTCGCGTAGCCGTACTTGAGGGTCGCATCGCCAAACCAACCGAACAGGCCGCCCGGGCTTTTCTTGTTGCCGCCGCGGGTCGCGTTCATATAACCGGTGGCATAGACGTGTTCCACAATCGCATCATCTTCAACGGCGCCGCTGATGCCGGCGGGTTCCCTGTCGGCATACGCATTGCCGCTCGCATAACTCCGGCGCACCGCGCCGCCGCCGGTTATAAAACCGACCAGCGGCGACGCGCGCCAGCCGCCGCTTACCGATACCGCCGAATACGCTTCTTCTATGGCGGTATTATTCGTCTTGCCGACCAGTCCGCCGACATCCTCATTGGCGCTGCCGAGCGCTGTGACCGATCCGGTCACGCCGAGATTGGAAATCGTCGTCCTGCCGGTCTCTCCAAACAGCCCTTGCTGATTGGCATCGCGGTTAATATACAGGTTATAAATCGTGTTGCCATTGCCGTTGAAGCGCGTCGCGAACTGTGCCGTCGTGTCGCCTATCGGCATCCACCCCGCTTCGCTATCGCCGTCATCGGGATTATCTGTCCAGTCGCGCGCCGACGTGTCGCCGCCGGCATAACTCGCCGCATCTGCAAAATCCAAGTCATTCTTTAACTCATAGCCGCTGCACGTATCGTCGCGGCAGCCCATATTCAAAGCCGCATCGGGAAAAGCGAGGGCGTAATCGTCCTCGTTGCCCGCTGCCGGGCTGCCATTGCCGTCTAAGTCCCAACGCATGGCGTTGAGTTGTTCCAGTGTTCTCACATCGATCAGACCGTTGTCATCGGGATCATAATCTTTTTCCCTCGACGCAATACTGCTGCGGCTCGCCTCGCCGCCATTGATAACCGCCGCTACGTGGTAGGTGTGAGTCGCATCGGGGGTTGCCCCGGTGTCGCTGTAGGCAGTTGCCGCGAGCGCTCCCGTCACCGCCAGCCCGTCGCGATAGACGGCGTAGGCAATGGTCGGCGGGTTCTTCGACCAATGCGATGTGTCCGGCGCCGTCCATGACAACATGCGACCGGCGCTTACGGCGAGGGTTTGCGGCCCTTCGCGCAACTGATAGCCGAATTCTTGCCAAGTAACCTTATTGTCGTTGTTGAAGTCTGTCTTCAGCGCCGGGTATTGCGATGCCGTGCCGAAATCCCAGTAGTCGGTCGCGTTGCCGTTCGCGTCATTCGCGTCCCAATCGGCGTAGATGCCGACATACCCCTGAGGCCCTTGCAATGCGGCGGTCGTTCTGGCTTCGATGCCGCTGACGCTTGCGCCCGCCGCCGGCGCGCCGATTGCATTCGCTTGGCCCGATATCACGCTGTCCCCGTATGCCGCGCTCGCCGAGTACGCGTTGTCGGCAAGGTAGCCGCCGACGTTGCCGCTTGCGGGCCCGCTGACCAAAGCCGCCGCGTAGCCGTATCGCAGTCGCATATTGCCCAACTCGCCGATCAAACCGCCGGATCGGCCGCCTGAGATGACGTAACCGGTGGCGTAGACGTGCGACGCTGTGCTATTGCCGGCGGCATCATGAACGCGACCGATCAAGCCCCCACCCTCGGATCGCGAATTTACGACGCCGCTCGCGTAACTCCTTCGCACCGCGCCGCCGTCGTTGTGCCCGAGCAGCGAACCGTTGAAGCGGAGCCCGGTCACCGCCACCGCCGAATAAGAATCTTCTATCACGCCGCCGGATAACGTGCCGGCGATGCCGCCGGCCCGATTGTTGCCTGTGCCGCCGGTCTCAATCGCCACCGAACCGGTGACGCCGAGCTTGGATACCGTGCCATTGCCGATAACGCCGAACAAGCCCTGATCGTTGGCGCCGGCAGCGGCGCGGTTGATACGCAGGTTGGAGACCGTACGGCCGTTGCCGTTGAAAATCGCCGCAAAGCCGGCCGTGGTATCGCCGATCGGCGCCCAGCCGGCGCCGACCGTCCAAGAGGATTTGTTGGCGGCGGCATCGATGTAGTCATCATCGTCGTTAAAATCCAAATCGCTCATCAACTCATAGCCGCCGCAAGCGCCCGGGCAACCCATGTCGGCAAGGGCATCGGGGAAAGCGCTTATGTGCGAGGCTTCGTTACTCGAGGAGATCTTGCCATTGCCATCGAGGTCATAACGGATCGCGTCGAGTTGCTCCAAATTACGAATGTCGATCAGACCGTCGTCATCGCTGTCGTAATCATGCAGCGTCCGCCCGTAGGCGCGGGCTGCTTCGCCGCCATGGATGATCGCCGCGACCCGATAGCCATGTTTCACTGTGGCGTCTGATACCGTATCGGCGTAGGCATAAGTCATAACACCGTTATCGATAGCGCTGCCTATGGCGCCGGCCAATAGCGTCTTGTTGCGATAGACAACGTAGCTTATGTCGGACGCCAACAGCGCGCGGTCGGGGTCGCTATCCCAGTGCGATATATCCGGCGCGGTCCACGACAGCTCGCGGGCGGCCCCGCCAAAGCCGGTAATACCAAAGTTCGTCGGGCCCTGACGCAATTGATAGCCAAACTCTTGCCAACTTGGCATGCCGTCGTTGTCAAAATCAATCTTCAGCGCGGGGTACTGCGAAGCGGCGCCGAAATCCCAGTAGTCAGTTGCGTTGCCGTTAGAATCATTCGCGTCCCAACCGGCATAGATACCGCTATAAGCGGTCGGGGCCTGCAACTCCGCGGTTGTCTGTCCGGCGATGCCGTCGGAACTGTTTGCGCCGACCGCGGCGCTCGCGCCGGATGCTTGGGTATCCCAATACGCCGCTGCGAAGGTCGCGCCGGCATTAAAACCGCCGACACCTCCGCTGGCTGCCGCATCGGCATGGATGAGCGCGGTCGAGTAACTGTAACGCAGTCGCAAATCGTCCATGTAACCCGCTATGCCGCCGCTCCAACGCTTGGGCTCGCCGGCTGTCGGATTCACATAGCCGGTCGCGTACGCATGCTCTATGATGTTCGCGACAGAGGCGGAGCTCGCGCCTCCGATTAAACCGCCGGCTTGTTGCCGGGCGTATGCGTTGCCGGTCGCGTAACTCAAACGCACTGTGCCATTGCCGCTTACGCTGCCGGCAAGCGCGCCAACCGCGCTATTGCCCTCTGCCGATACCGACGACCAACTCTTCTCCAAAACGCCGATAACACGCCCCGCCACGCCGCCGATATTGGCATGCCCGGTATCGCCGTGCGGCGCGCGCACCATGCCGGTTACGCCGATGTTTGATACTGTGCCGCTGCTGCCGATAACGCCGAACAAACCTTGCTCGCCGGCGGCACGGTCGATATGCAAGTTGTATATGGCATGGCCGTTGCCGTTAAAGGTCGTCGCAAAGCGATCAGCGTTGTCTCCCAGCGGCGTCCAACCTTCGCCCGTCGTCCATGCCGCATCGACAGCGCCAAATATGTAACTGGCGGCCTCGTTGAAGTCCAGGCCCTTGGTTAATTCATAACCGGCACAAACTTCGCTCGGGCAACCCATGCCGTCTTGGGAGTCGGGAAATGCCCGCATGTAGTCGCCGCGGGTATCGGAGCTGACCCTGCCATCGCCGTCCAGATCCCAACGCAACGCATTGAGTTGCTCTAAGTTGGAAATTTCAATCAAGCCGTCATCATTATCGTCATAGTCGTTTGTTCGTCCCGAGCGGACAAAGCTGCGGCTTGCTTCGCCGCCGTTGATGACAGCGGCCACCAAGTATGCGTACTCCGAACCGGCTTGGCGACCGGTATCGGCGTATGTTCTCTCGGAGATATTCGTCGCATCGGCTATCGCCTCCCCGTCGCGATAGATGTTGTATGCGAGGGTCGGCGCGGGCGCACAGTGTGATGTGTCCGGCGCGATCCAAGACAGCGTTCTTGTTGTGGCAGTGCCGACCGCTATCAAAGACAATGGCCCGGCGCGCAGCTGGCAACCGAACTCCTGCCAGGTCGCCGCATGATCGCGATTGACATCGGCCTTCAGCGCCGGATATTGGCTTGCCGTGCCGAAATCCCAATGGTCGGTCGCGTTGCCGTTAGCATCATTCGCGTTCCAGTCGGCATAGATGCCGTCGTATCCCGCGGGGGCTTGCAACGCCGATGTCATAAGACCCGTGATACCGGAGACAGCGCCGACGCCGGACGCATCGGCCCCGTTGGACGCGACGGTATCCCAATACGCCTCCTCGAATGTTCCCGCGCCATCGCCGCTGACGCCGCCCGCGAAAGCCCCCGTCGGCAGCGCCGTTGCATAAGCATAGCGCACGGTCGCGCCGACACCGACGCCGATCAATCCGCCCACGGCAGCCGCAGACACCGAGCCGGTCGCGTAGACATGTTCAACTGTTGCTGCAGTACTTGCACTGCCGCCGACCAGACCGCCGCCCGAAACAGCCGCATTGACACTGCCTGTCGCATAGCTTATGCGCAGCGTACCACCGTCAATATGGCCTAGCAGAGAACCCGTATGCCCGCCGCCCGATACCGTCGCCTCCGAATAAGACCGTTCTATCGCGCCGCCGATTAGCTCGCCCGCTATGCCGCCGATTCGGTCATTGGCGCCGCCGGCCGAGACCGAACCGCCTACGCGGAAGTTTGACACCACGGCGCCGTTACCGATGGCGCCGAACAGACCCTGGCCGTCATTATTATCCGCCGCGCGGTCGATATGCAATCCGGCGACGCCGTTGCCGTTGCCGTCGAATGTCGCTGCGAACGGGGCGGCGCGATTGCCTATCGGCGGCCAACCTTCGCCCGTCGTCCATGCCGCGCTGACGGCGCCGTCGGCATAGTCGCCGCTGTCATCAAAGTCCAAATCGGCGACCAGCTCATAACCGACGCAGGCGTCATTGACGCAACCCATGTCCGGAATCGCTCCGCTGAAAGCGGCCTCGTAAGCCGTCGTGTTGTCGGCGGATGCCGCGCCACCGCCGCCCAAATCCCAACGCACTGCGTTGAGTTGCTCCAGCGTGCTGATTTCTATCAGACCATCGCTGTCGCTGTCGTAGTCTGTCATTCTTGTGTCGACAACGCTGCGGACAGACTCGCCGCCGTTGATAATCGCCGCCACGACATAGTCGGGGGCGGCATCCGCGCTCAGTTGTTCGCTGTCAACATAAGTCGTGCCGACGATGCTTGTGGCGTTGCTTAAGGCATGCCCGTCACGATAGACCGCATAGGTGACGGCGGGCGGCGACGACCAATGCGATGTGTCCGGCGCGTCCCAGGTTACGGTTCTGGTTGACGCATCGCCGATTGCCAGCGCATTGCCCGGCCCGCTACGCAACTGATAGCCGAATTCCTCCCAACTCGCCATGCCGTCGTTGTTAAAATCAATCTTCAGCGCCGGGTATTGCGAAGCGGAGCCAAAGTCCCAATAATCGGTCGAGCCGCCTTCGTCCCAGTCGGCGTAGATGCCCTCATAGCCGGTCGGGGCTTGTAGCTGAGCGGTCGCATAGCCGGCGGTGCCGGCACTCGGTCCTTGCCCGACCCCTCTGCTCACGGCGGATGTCTCAAGGTCCCAATACGCCGATGCATAAACCATCTGTCCATCGTCGTTGACACCGGCTATGCCGCCGTGCCTGCCGTCGGGGGAGGCAAAGACAGCCGCGGTCGCGTAGCCGTAACGCAGGCGCGAGCCGGCCGAATAGCCCAACAAACCGCCGCCCCAACGCTGCAAGCCGATAGTCGCCGCATTGACATAGCCGGCGGCATACACATGCTCTATCGCGCTGCTCCCGCCTATGCCTCCAATCAGACCGGCGGCCTGCTGCCGGGCTATTGCGCTGCCGGTGCCATAACTCAAACGCACCGTGGCGCCGGTCGCGCCGCCGACGAGCGGGGCGACCGCAAAATTTCCCCGCACCGATACCGACGACCAATTCTTCTCCGCCGTGCCGCCGGCTGCTAACTCGCCGATCAAGCCGCCGATAGCGCTATCCTCGTCGGTATCATCCATCGAAGCCAATACCGAACCGGTGATGCCGACGTTTGATACCGTGCCGTTGCTGCCGACGCTGCCGAACAAGCCCTGCTCGGTCGCGGCGCTGCGATCGATATGCAGGTTGTAGATGGCATTGCCGTTACCATTGAATGTCGCGGAAAATCGGTTGGCGACGGCGCCTATCGGCAACCAGCCCTCCCCGCTCTCGCCTTTGCTCCAGCCATTGTCAACGCCGCCGGCATAGCTCGCCGCATCGTCAAAGTCCAGATCCTTTTCCAATTCATAGCCGACGCAAACGCCGGCACCGCAACCCATATCAGCCATAGGGTTTAAAAAAGCGCCGTAATAGCCGTTGGCGGTCGGAGCGCCGTCGCCATCCAAGTCCCAGCGCAGCGCATTGAGTTGCTCCAAATTGCTGATTTCTATCAGACCGTTGTCATCGCTGTCGTAATCAACCGGATCAAACTCAACGACGCTGCGCGCGGCCTCGCCGCCATTGACGACCGCCGCGACATAGTAGGCGTATGTGGCGGTTGCTATCGCCGATGTATCGGAATAAGTCAGCGCAGTTATCCCCGTCGCAAGCGCCGCCGCCTGATCATCGCGATACACGTTGTAAGCAACAGTCGGCGGAGTCGTCCAGTGTGATGTCTCCGGCGCGGTCCAAGCGACAGGCGCGCCGGACTCGCCGCTGGGACCCGCTATAATCAAATCGCGCGGCCCCTCGCGCAGCTGATAGCCGAATTCCTGCCACCTTGCCATACTGTCGCCGTTAAAATCAATCTTCAATACGGGGTATTGCGAGGCGTCGCCGAAGTCCCAGTAGTCGGCGGCATTGCCATCGTCCCAGTCGGCGTAGATGCCGTCATAACCGGTCGGCTCTTGCAACTCGGCGGTCATCTTGGCGGCCGGCCCGACCGCCTCAGCGGCGGTTTGAATGCTGCCATAGGCCGCGCCGACGGCGGATGTGTCGGCGTCCCAATAGACCGCGTCAAATGCGGTCACTTGACTGTCATTATGTCCGGCTATGCCGCCGCGCTCGGCGCCGCCGGAAGCAATCTGCGCGGTCGCATAGCCGTACTTGACGGTTGATTCGCCTAGCCGGCCGAACAGGCCGCCCGGGCGTTTGTCACCGTCGCCGCCTATGTAACCGGCGGCATAGACATGCTCCGCGACGGCGCCACCCAGAAGGGCGCCGGCTATGCCCGCGGGTTCGTTGTCAGCAGAGACGTTGCCGGTCGCATAACTGCGGCGCACCGCGCCGCCCGTTATCCGGCCGACCAACGGAGCGGAGCGGGACGCTCCCGTCACCGCTGCCGCCGAATACGCTTCTTCTATCGTCGTATCATCTGCCCTGCCAATCAGGCCGCCGACATCGGTGTCAGAGCTGCCGCTCGCCGTCACCGACCCGGTCACGCCGAGATTGCCAATCGTCGCGCCGTCGGCATAGCCAAATAATCCTTGCTGATTCCCGTCACGCTCAATGTACAGGTTATAAATGGTGCGACCGTTGCCTTTGAGTGTCCCGGTAAATTTGTCGCCCGCATCTCCGATTGGCAGCCAATTAACCCTCGTCTCGCCTTGCATCAGCAAGGGAGAAACCGCCATGCTGCCGCTCGCATAGTCCGCCGGGTCATCAAAGTCCAAATCGAATTCCAACTCATAACCGCCGCAAGCGCCGCCGCCGCAACCCATGTTTGCGATGGCCTCGGGAAAAGCGGCATCATAATTTGCCTGATCGCCGGCGGCGACAGCGCCATTGCCGTCCAAATCCCAGCGCATGGCATTGAGTTGTTCCAGATTGGAAATTTCAATCAAACCATCGTCATCGCTGTCGTAATCCTGCGGGTTGGATTGCGCGACCAGACTGCGGCTCGCTTCGCCGCCATTGACGACCGCCGCTACGTGATAGGCGTATTCGTTGCCGCCGATTAACGGCGCGTCGGCGTCGGTGTGACTTGTGGCGGCCAGCCCCGAGGCGTTAGCCAGAGCGGTTCCGTTGCGATACACATTGTAGGTAATTGTCGGCGGCGCGGCGCTCCAATGGCTCGTATCCGGCGCACTCCAGCTCAGCGCGTTGGAATTGCCGTCGCGCACCGCTATGGCGGTCATCGGCCCTTCGCGCAACTGATAGCCGAACTCTTGCCAAGTAACCTTATTGTCGTTGTTGAAGTCAATCTTCAGCGCCGGGTATTGGCTTGCGCTGCCGAAATCCCAGTAGTCGGTCGTGTCGCCCTCGTCCCAGTCGGCGTAGATGCCGGCATAGGTCGTCGGCGCCCGCAGTTCGGCGCTCGTCCGGGCGGTGATGCCGGCGCCGGAACCGCCTCCCACCGCATTGGTCTTGCCCGAGGTCTCGGTGTTCCAATAGACCGCGTCAAACGCAGCGCCTTGGCCGGGATTTTGCCCGCCCAGACCGCCGCTTAGGTTGGCGGCGGGATGTACGAGCGCGACGGAATACGCATATTTAAGTTGCACCCTGCCCAAGTAACCGATCAAACCGCCGCCCCACTTCATGGCGCCGCCTCGGGTTGGGTTGACAAACCCGGTCGCATACGCGTGTTCCACTCTGCTGCCCGTCTGATCGTGATGAACGCCGCCGCTCAGACCGCCGGCCTCGCTATTGGCTTCCGCGTTGCCGGTGGCATAGCTCAAGCGCAATGTGCCCTTCTCGTTGATGCCCAATAGCGAACCGACCAGCTTGTTCCCTTCGGTCATCACGCTTGAATAAGACTTTTCTATCGTGCCCTCGTTCAACTGACCGGCGATACCGCCGACGCGCTCGCTGCTGCCGCCGAGCGAGACCGAACCGGTCACGCCGAGGTTTGATATCACGCCGTCGCTGCCGACAACGCCGAACAAACCCTGAAGATTCGCGACGCGGTTGACATACAGGTTATAAATCGTATGACCGGCGCCATCGAATGTCGTCTTGAGGCGATTGTTATTGCCTCCGATCGACGCCCAGCCGTCGCCGCTCGTCCACTCCGCATTGACGACGCCGCTGCGATAGCTTCCCGGGTCGTTAAAATCCAAGTCGCGCGTCAATTCATAACCGGCGCAGGCGCTGTGACAGCCCATGCCGTCGAGAGCCGAGTGAAAAGCCTCGCCATACGCCGGCGCATTGCCCGCGCTGGCGCCGCCGTCGCCATTGTCCAAGTCCCAGCGTATCGCGTTCAATTGCTCCAGCGTACTGATCTCGATCAGGTTGTCGTCGTCCGTATCGTAATCTATCCCTCCGGATACGATAACGCTGCGCGCCGCCTCGCCGCCGTTAACAACCGCCGCGACATGATATGTGTGATCGGCGTTCGCCGTCGCCGTCGCATCGCCATAGCTCAGAGCGCCGATGCCCGCGACCAGCAGTTCGGTTGACGCGCCCGAGCGGTAAACATTGTAGGCGACGGCGGGCGGCAGCGACCAGTGCGACACATCGGGCGCGACCCAAGTCAATGTGCGATCGGCGCCGCGCCCGACCGCGCTCAAATAGCGCGGGCCTTCGCGCAACTGGTAACCGAATTCCTCCCATCTCGCCTCGCCGTCGCCGTCAAAATCAACTTTCAGCGCCGGATATTGCGAGGCGTCGCCGAAGTCCCAATAGTCGGTCGGATTGCCGTCGGCGTCATTCGGGTTCCAGTTGGCGTAGATGCCGACATATCCCCCGGGAGTTTGCAGTTCGGCGGTCGTCTTGGAACTCGGCCCGAGCGCCTCGGCGGCGGTTTGAATGCCGCCATAGGCTTCGCTGACGGCGGACACATCGGTATCCCAATAGACTGCGTTAAACGCGGTCACTTGATCATCGTTATATCCGGCGATACCGCCGCGCTCGGCGGCGCCGAGAGCAATCTGCGCGGTCGCATAGGCGTATCCGACGGTTGCAGCGCCCATCCGACCGAACAAACCGCCCGCCCGCGCGCTATCGCCGTCGCCTATGTAACCGGCGGCATAGACGTGCTCCGCGACGGCGCTCCCTTGAATCATGCCGGCTATGCCCGCGGCTCCGTTATCGGCGGATGCGGCGCCGGTCGCATAACTGCGGCGCACCGCGCTGCCATTGGTCAAAAAGCCCGCCAGCGGCGAGGCGCGAAATTCCCCGCCCGTCACCGTTGCCGCCGAATAGACTTGTTCTATCGTCGTGTCATCGGCCTTGCCAATCAGGCCGCCGACATCGGTGTTAGAGCTGCCGGTCGCCGTCACCGACCCGGTCACGCCGAGATTGCTAATCGTCGCGCCGTCGGCATGACCGAACAATCCTTGCTGATTCCCGTCGCGCTCAATGCGCAGGTTATAAATGGTATGACCGTTGCCCTTGAGTGTGCCGGCAAACTTGTCGCTGCTGTCTCCGATCGGCGTCCAGCCTTCGCCGCTCGTCCAAGCGCTCTTATTGGCGGCGGCATCTCTGTAACTGGCGTCGGCGGCGAAATCCAAATCATTCATCAACTCGTAGCCGACGCAGGCGGAAGGACAACCCAGATTGCTCACGGAGAAAGGCGAGAATGCCGCCTGATATGCCGTTGCGTCGCTCTGGCTGTCTGTCTTGCCGTCGGCGTTCAAGTCATAACGCACGGCATCGAGTTGTTCCAAAGTCGTAATCTCAAGCAAACCGTCGTCGTCGCTGTCATAGTCTGTCGGCGCCGCTGTGATGATAGCGCGGCTCGCCTCGCCGCCATGGATGACCGCCGCGATGTGATAGACAAGCGAAGCGGTCAGGTCGCTTACCGTTTCGGTCACGGACAATGTCGCCGCATCCAGGGCGCGGACTCGCGCGCCGTCGCGATACGCGCGATACGCAATCGGCGGCGCGTTTGTCCACGCCGAAGGCGCGCTCGGCGCCTCCCAACTCACGGTTATCTGCTCGCCGCTGGCTGTTATTGACAAATTGCCCGGGGCTTCGCGCAACTGATAGCCGAATTCTTCCCAGCTCGCCGTATCATCGCCGTTGAAATCAACTTTCAAGACGGGATATTGCGATGGCGCGCCGAAGTCCCAGTAATCGCTCGCGTTGCCATCGATGTCATTGAGGTTCCAGCCTTCATAGATGCCGTCGTAGTCGGTCGGGGCTTGCAACTCGGCGCGCGTCTTGCGCTGCGCGCCGGTGATAGTTTGGTTTTGTCGCAGCGAACCGACCGCGCTGCTCTTGTTGGCGACGCTGCTGTCCCAGTATGCCGCCGTCACCGTGAGCGTACTGTCAAGACGTCCGCCGAGGCCGCCGCTATGCGTCGCGGCCGTGGCTATCATCGCGCTCGCATAGGCATACTTCAGTTGCGCCATCCCCATGAAACCGATCAGGCCGCCGGCGGCGCCGCCGTTGTCCGCGGTGCGCGACGCGCTGACGAAACCGCTCGCATAGACATGCTCTATCGCGCTGTTCTTGTCGGGCGCGACGCCGCCAATCAAGCCGCCGGATTCGGCGACGCTGTCGACAATGCCGGTGGCATAACTCGCCGATACCGCGCCGCCATTATTGACGCCGAGCAGCGAACCGACCAGCGCGCTGCCTTCCGCCGATACCGTCGAATAAGACCGCTCTATCGCGCCGCCGAACAATTCGCCGGCCACGCCGCCGATGCGGTCGTTGTTATCGCCGCCCGAAACCGCGCCGGTCACGCCGAGGTTTAGGACCCTGCCGCCGCCGATGGCGCCGAACAAGCCCAGCCGATCGTTGCCATCCGCGGCGCGGTTGATATACAGATTGTAGATCGCATGACCGTTGCCGTTGAATACCGCCGTGAAATTCGCGGCGCCATCTTCTCCGATCGGCGCCCAGCCGGTTTCCGCATCGCTATCGTCAGGGTTGTCTATCCAATCTTGGGTCGATGTGCTGCCGCCGGCATAACTCGCCGGGTCTTCAAAATCCAAATCGTTTGCCAGTTCATAACCGGCGCAACCGCCCGGGCAACTTGCGACAGGATCCATATTGACAAAAGCCGATTCGTAATCGCTTGCGTTATCCGTCGCCGGGGTTCCGTCGCCGTCCAAATCCCAGCGCACGGCATTGAGTCGCTCCAGCGTTTCAATTTCAATCAGACCGTCGTTATCGAGGTCATAATCCGGGCCTAACACGGTCGTGCTGCGGCCGGCTTCGCCGCCATGGATGACCGCCGCGACATAATAAGCGTATTCGCCCGTCGCATACGGCGGCGTATCGGCATAAGCGTACGTCGTCACACTGTTCTCCGTGACGCTGTCCGCGCTGCCGCTTAATTTCTCCCCGTCGCGATACACGGCATATGTGATGGTCGGCGCGGGCGACCATGCGGAAGGCGCGGAAGGCGCGGTCCAATACAGCGCTCTGTTATTTATATCGTCGCCAACGCCCGAGGTCAGCGCCGGACCGGCGCGCAATTGATAGCCGAACTCCTCCCAGCTTGCCGTGCCGTCGCCGTTAAAATCAACTTTCAGCGCCGGGTATTGCAAAGCGCTGCCGAAATCCCAATGGTCGGCGGTATCGCCTTCGTCCCATTCGGCGTAGATGCCGCTATAAGCAATCGGAGTTTGCAAAGCCGATGTGCTCTGTCCGGTCAGGCCGACTACGGTTACGCCGCTTTCCGCCGAACCGACCGCGGTCGTTTTGCCCGAGATTGCGGTGTCCCAATATGCCGCTGTCGCCGAGTAACTGCTATTGTCAAGACGACCGCCCAGACCGCCGCTGTTCGTCGCGCCCGCGGCAATCAATGCGGTCGCGTAAGCATGCTTCAGTCGCACCATGCCCATATGGCCAAGCAGGCCGCCGGCGTTGCCGCCGTTGCCCGCGGTGCGCGATGCGCTAACAAAGCCGGTCGCATAGACATGCTCCGCATCGCTGGCAACATTCTGAGCAACGCCGCCAATCAAGCCGCCTGCCTCGGCAACGCTGCCGACATTGCCAGTCGCATAACTCAGTCGCACCGTGCCGGCGTTGTTAAAACCGAGCAACGAACCGACCCCTGCGCCGCCATCTGCCGACACTGTTGAATAAGATTTCTCTATCGCGCCGCCGGCCAACTCGCCCGCCAAGCCGCCGACCATATCATTGTCGTCGCCGGCTGAAATCGAACCGCTGATGCCGACATTTGACACTGTGCCGCGGCTGCCGACAACGCCGAACAAGCCCTGCCGGTCATTGCCATCCGCCGCGCGATCGATATGCAGGTTCGCAATCATGTGGCCGTTGCCGGCGAAGGTCGCCGCGAAGGGATTGGCGGAGTCGCCTATCGGCGGCCACCCTTGACGACCCTCGCCCTTGCTCCAGCCTTCGTCCACATTGCCCGCATAGCTGTTTCTCCTGTCAAAATCCAGACCCCGCGTCAACTCGTAGCCGACGCAATCGCTCTGACAACCCATGCCGGCGACGGCATTGGGAAATGCCAATGTATACATATCTGTCGCCGCGCTCGCGGCGATGCCATTGCCATCCAAGTCCCAGCGTATCGCATTGAGCTGTTCCAGAGTGTTTGTCTCGATCAGGTTATCGTTATCGATGTCATAATCCGCCGCCACGCTGACAAAACTGTTATGTGACTCATGCCCATCGACAGCAGCCACAACATGGTATTCGTACACTCTGTAATCCGTCGCATTGCCATCGGTATGGCTTGTGCCGCTGACATCGCCGCTCAACAGGTTTCCGTCGCGATATATGCCGTAAGCAATAGTCGGCGGCGGCGACCACTCGGAAGGCATCGTCGGCGCGCTCCAACTCAGGACCACGCCCCCGACAGAGCGCGCTGCCGTTACTGTCGGACCTGCGCGCAGTTGATAGCCAAATTCCTGCCATGTGACCCTATCGTTACCGTCAAAATCAATCTTCAGCGCGGGATATTGCGAGGCGGCGCCAAAATCCCAGTAGTCGGTCGCGTTGCCGGCGGCATCGGCGGCGTTCCAGCCGGCGTAGATGCCGACATACCCCCCGGGTGTTTGTAGTTCGGCGGTTGTCTTGGCAGTGACATTGCCTTCGAAGGCATCGTTGCCAAAAGGCGCGGACACAGCGGCCGCCTCTCTGTCCCAATACACGGCGTCAAACACGCCGGTGTGATGGTTGCTATTGATGCCGCCGATGCCGCCGCGCGCGGCGCCGCTGCCGATCAACGCGGTTGCGTAACCGTATTTGAGCGTCGCATCGCCGAACCAGCCGAAGAGACCGCCCGGCCGCCTCTTATTGCCGGCAGGCACGGCGATATGACCGGTCGCATAGACATGCTCCGCGGTGGCGCCCCTTTGAATGGCGCCGCTGATGCCGCCCGCCTCGCTTTGGCCCCGCGCGCTGCCGGTCGCATAACTCCGGCGCACCGCGCCTCCCTCGCTGATAAAGCCAACCAACAAAGCGGTGCGCAAAGCCCCCGTTACATCCGCCGCCACATACGCATCTTCTATGACGGTCGCGCCGCTCATCCTGCCGATCAGAGCGCCGGTATCGTTGTTACTTGTGGTAACGGACCCGGTCAAGCCCAGTCGGGAAATCGTCGCGTTGCCGGTCTCTCCGAACAGTCCTTGCCGATTCTCGTTGCGATTGATATGCAGGTTGGCGATCGTATGACCGTTGCCGTCGAAGGTCGCCGCGAAGAAATTGGCAGAGTCGCCTATCGGTGTCCAGCCCTCGTCCCTTGTCCAGTCGGTTTTGACACTGCCCGATGCATAGCTGCCGCTATCGTCAAAATCCAGGTCATTGCTCAACTCGTAACCGATACAATGCGGGTCTCCTTGTTGGGCGGGAGCCGGGCAACCCATATTGTCGGCGGCAGACGGGAAAGCAGTCAGCCAGTTTGCCATATTACTGTTGTTGTCGGCCTCGCCGCTGCCATCCAAATCCCAACGTATCGCGTTGAGTTGTTCCAGCGCGCTGATCTCAATCAGGCGATCATCGTCGCTATCGTAATCTTGCGCTTCTTGAGACGAAAAGAAACTGCGGCTTGCCTCGCCGCCGTTGATGGCAGCCGCAACATGGAAGACATGCGTGCCGACCCCGTCGCTATCTATGCTGGTATGCGTCTCGGCGGTCAAGCCCGCCGCCAAATCCGACTCCGCCGCGCCATCGCGATATACGACATATATGATATCCGGCGCCGGCGACCAATGCGATACGGTCGGTCTGTCCCACGTCAATACCCGCGCGGCACTGCCGCGCACTGCCAAATTCGGCGGGCCTTCGCGCAACTGATAGCCGAACTCTTGCCAAGTAACCGTATTGTCGTTGTCGAAGTCTGTCTTCAGAGCCGGGTATTGCGAAGCGGAGCCGAAATCCCAATGGTCGGTAATGTTATTGTCGTCCCAATCGGCATAGATGCCGCCATAGCCGGTCGGAGATTGCAACTCGGCGGTCGTCTTGGGTTCAATGCCGCTTATGGACTCGGCAAATGTCTTTAAGCCGACCGCGTTTGCTTTGCCCGAGGTCTTGGTATCCCAATACGCCGCCGTCGCCGAGTAATCATTGCTATCAAGACGGCCGCCAAAACCGCCGCTGTTCGTCGCCGAGCTGGCAAGCAATGCGGTCGCGTAGGCGTACTTCAGTTGCGCCATGCCCATATTGCCAACCAGACCGCCGCTGACGCCGCCATCCCTCGTTGCCGCAGGGCGCGATGCGGTGACCAAGCCGGTCGCATACACATGCTCCGCATTGCTGCCGACATCATGAGCGGCGCCGCCAAGCAGACCGCCCGCCTCGGCGACGCTATCGACACTGCCGCTCGCATAACTCAGTCGCACCGTGCCGGCGTTGTTAAAACCGACCAGCGAACCGACCAGCGCGCCGCCTGTCGTCGCGACCGTCGAATACGATTTTTCTATCGTGCCGCCGCGCAACTCGCCGACCAAGCCGCCGATACGATCGTTATCATCGCCGCCGCTGACCGAACCGTTTGTGACGCCGATGTTTGTCACCGTGCCGGTGCTGCCGACAACGCCGAACAAGCCCTGCCGGTCATTGTCATCCGCCGCGCGATCGATATGCAGGTTCTCGATCGTATTGCCATTGCCGTCGAATGTGCCGGTGTAGTTCGTCGCGTCATTGCCAATCGGCGTCCAGCCCTCGCCGCTTGTCCAGGCGGCATTGACAACGCCGTTGCGATAGCTGGCGGCCGAATTAAAAAGCAGTTTGTTTTTTAATTCGTAGCCGATGCAAACGCCGTTCACACAGCCCATGTTGTCGGCGGCATCGGGAAACGCCGCGGCGTAGTTTGCCTGATCGCCGGCGGCGACCGAACCGTCGCTGTCAAGGTCGTAGCGCACCGCATCGAGTTGCTCCAGCGTTTCAATCTCGATCAAGCCATTGTCGTCGCTGTCGTAATCGCGCGGGCCCGACAGATACGAATGGCGACTCGCCTCGCCGCCATTGACAATCGCCGCGACATGATAGACATGCGCTGCGTTGTCGGTCGCGCCGTCGTCGTCGTATGTCGTTGCCGTCAAACCCGATGCGTTCGCTATCGCCGCCCCGTCACGGTAGAGGGCGTATGTGACAGCCGGCGCGCCCGCGCAGTGCGACACATCGGGCGCGGCCCAGGACAGATCTCTTGATGTGCCGGCGCCGGTCGCTGCCAAAAATGGCGGCGTACGCACTTGGCAGCCGAATTCCTGCCAACTCGCCTCCTCGCCATTGCCATCAAAATCAATCTTCAATGCCGGGTATTGCGAAGCGGTGCCAAAATCCCAATGGTCGACGGTGTCGCTATCGTCCCAATCGGCGTAGATGCCGCTGTAACCCGTCGGCGCTTGCAACATTGATATAGTGTGCCCGGTGATGCCGGCTACGGTCACGCCGCTTCCCACCGAACCGACCGCGGTCGTTTTGCCCGATGCCCCGGTGTCCCAATACGCCGCTGTCGCCGAGTAAGCATTGCTGTCAAGACGACCGCCCAAGCCGCCGCTGTTCGTCGCCGCAGAGGCAATTAACCCCGTCGCATATGCGTACTTCAGTCGCACCCGCCCCATATAGCCAAGCAGACCGCCGCTGATACCGCCGTAGCGTGTGCCTGCGGAGCGCGCGGTAACAAAGCCGGTCGCATAGACATGCTCCGCATCGCTGCTGGCATCATGAATGGCGCCGCCGATCAGGCCGCCGGCCTCGGCAGCGCTTTCGACATTGCCGCTCGCATAACTCAGTCGCACCATGCCGGCGTTATTAATGCCGAGCAACGAACCGACCAGTACGTTGCCGTCCGCCGATACCGTCGAATAGGATTTCTCTATCGTGCCGCCGGCCAACTCGCCCGCTATGCCGCCGACCCTGTCATTGCTGTTGCCGGCCGAAACGGAACCGCTTATGCCAAGATTTGACACTGCGCCGCTTTCGCCGATAACGCCGAACAAACCTTGCCGGTCATTGCCATCCGCCGTGCGATGGATATACAGGTTCGCAATCGTGTTGCCGTTGCCGTTGAATGTCGTCGCAAAGGGATTGGCAAGGTCGCCTATCGGCGACCAGCCCTCGCCGATTGTCCAGGCGGTATTGACACTGCCCGATGCATAGCTCGCCGGATCTTCAAAATCCAGATCGGCCATCAATTCATAGCCCGCACAAAGGCCCGCGCAACCCTTATAGAAAAGAGCGGTGGGAAATGCCAGATCGTAGTCTGCCTGATTATCCGTCGCAATAGAGCCGTCGCCATCAAGGTCCCAGCGCATCGCATCGAGTTGCTCCAGATTGGCGACCTCCAGCAGGCCGTCGTCGTCTCTGTCGTAGTCAATGCCGACGCACGCATGCGCCTCGGCGGAGTATTCTTCCCCGGCGGCGCATTGGCTTACGCCGGTGTCTCCGCATGTGACGATGCCGGCGCCGGAGTCCGACCCCTCGTAGGCATACGGGGCGCAGACGGAATCGGGAGCGCCGGAAAATGATCCCGAGCATTGCCCGTTGCTTGACACGGTTCCGCCTTTGTTCTGGCACCAGTCGCTGAATTCCAAATCGGCGTCCGCAACACAGGCGGTTGTTCCGACAACAGCGGATTGTCCGGCGGGGCAGGAATACACACAAGTCTTGCCTGATGCCTCATAGCCTGACGGACATGTCGCCACGCAAGCGCCATTGTGCGCTAACGGGGCGCTCCCCGAGCAGAAAACGCAGTCCTTGTTTTCGTCTTTCACTTTGTTCGCCGGACAGGCATCAACGCAAGCGCCGTTGTCCGCCGCTTGTCCCGCCGAACAAGCGACGCACATGTTGTCGTCCACCGCCTGACCCGGGTCACAGAGATCACAGCGGCTGTTTTGCGCCACTTTGTTTGGCGGGCACGCGGGAACACAAAGCCCGTTGTCGTCAAATGTCCCGGAATTACACACGCATGCGTGAGCGGCAACGCTGAAATGCCTCCCTGCGGGACAGGTGCTGCTGCTGCTTCCGTCATTCCTGCATCTCCGCATGTTGCCTCTGTCGGCAACAAGGTCTCTCCTGCTATACGGAGCGCATGAAAATGCGGGCTCGAAGAAGCAGTCACGCAGTCCCCCTGTGGCCGCATTGGGGGCGAAGGAACCATAATCGTTCGCCACACACCATTCTGCGAATTCCAAATCAGCTTCAAGAAAGCAGCCGAAACTCTCGATAGCAGAGTGTTGTCCGGCCGGGCAATTGCCGACATGCGCCTGTGCGGACGAGGCAAACATTGCGGCAAGGATTGCCACAGCGCAAATCGATACGACGGCAAATGCGGGAACGGAAACCCTGTTATGACGTGGTTGAGGTTTTAACATAAACTACCGGTAAATTCAGTCTTATCTGCATGCCCCTAAGCAACCTGCCTTATGCTTCGAACTTTGCAAACCGCTCATTAACAAATTCGTTTGTTTCATCTGACAGCCAAGGGCTAAGGGCTAGGGCTAGGGCTAGGGGGGATTATAACAAAAACAGCCGCCAAACCCGGCTGTTCCCCGAAGTCTGATATCCCCTCTCGCAGAGGCTGATGAGCGAATGCCTTGGCGGCGGCTTATCCTATCGCTCCTCCCGCAAGGGAGCGCGTCGGTTGGCGTTGCGATGCAGGGATGCTTTATAATTGTAACTCCGATAGGCGCCGGCACAAGTTAGATGCCGGCACAGATTAAATGAACAAGACAACATTTCGCGATAAACGCCGCAAGCGGCGCGGGCAGAAGAAGGGCCGCGCGGTTGATCCCGTCGCATACAAAGAAGTTTGCGACTTGCTCGGCGAGCGTCCGCTTCGGCGCGATCTTTTGATCGAGTATCTGCATTTGATACAGGATGGTTACGGGCATATCAGCGCGGCGCACATCGCCGCTCTGGCGGAGGCGATGGGGTTGGCGACGACCGAGGTCTATGAGGTCGCGAGTTTCTATCATCATTTCGATATCGTCCGCGAGGGCGGTGCGCCGCCGCCGGCGCTGACCGTGCGGGTGTGCGACTCTATTACGTGTGAGATGTACGGGGCGGAGGCGCTGTTGCAAGATCTCGGCGCGGTGTGCGGGGATGGGGTCAGGATTCAACGGGTTCCTTGCGTCGGGCGGTGCGAGACGCCGCCGGTGGCGGTCGTCGGCACACGTCCGGTGTGCCATGCGACGACGGCTACGGTGCGGGAGGCGGTCGAGCGTGTCGGGGCGAGCGCTCCCCCTCTCCGGCGCAGCCAAGCTGCGCCGACTCTCCCGCGAGGGGAGAGTGTTTCCGACTCTCCGGCGAGCAAAGCTCGCCGACTCTCCCGCGAGGGGGAGAGTGTTTCCGAGCGAGCGCTCCCCCTCTCCGGCGAGCAAAGCTCGCCGACTCTCCCGCGAGGGGAGAGTGTTTCCGAGCGAGCGCTCCGCCTCTCCGGCGAGCAAAGCTCGCCGACTCTCGCGGCGGACGCGCGCGCGGTTTTGTATGATGCCTATTGCGCGGAACACGACGGCTATGCTTTGCTGAGGCGCTTGTGCGCGGGCGAGACGACGGGCACGGAGATTATCGCGCGGTTGGAGCAGTCGGGTTTGCGCGGCTTGGGCGGCGCCGGGTTTCCCGTCGGGCGCAAGTGGAAGATCGTAGCGGGGCAAGACGCGCCGCGTTATATGGCGGTCAATATCGACGAGGGCGAGCCGGGCACGTTTAAGGATCGGCATTATCTGGAGCGCGACCCGCACCGCTTTCTGGAGGGAATGTTGATTGCGGCGGAGGCAGTCGGCGCCGAACGGGTTTATATCTATCTGCGCGATGAGTACGCCGCTGTCCGCGCACTGTTGGAGGAGGAGCTGGCGCGTCTGCGGGCGAACCCGCCCGCCCCGCTGCCGGCGATTGAGTTGCGGCGCGGCGCGGGGGCGTATATCTGCGGCGAGGAGTCGGCGATGATTGAGTCTATCGAAGGCAAGCGCGGGATGCCGCGTCTGCGCCCGCCGTTTGTCGCCGAAGTCGGTCTGTTCGGGCGACCGACGCTGGAGCATAACATGGAGACTTTGTATTGGGTGCGGGAGATCATCGATAAGGGCGCCGAGTGGTTTGCATCGCACGGGCGCAACGGGCGGGTCGGCCTGCGTTCGTTTTCTGTCAGCGGGCGGGTCAAGAAACCCGGGGTGCATCTGGCGCCGGCCGGTATCACGGTGACCGAGTTAATAGACGAGCATTGCGGCGGCATGCAAGACGGTCATGCGTTCTATGCGTATTTCCCGGGCGGCGCGTCGGGCGGTATCTTGCCGGCATCGATGGGCGATATTCCGCTGGACTTTGACACGCTCAACGAGCACGGGTGCTTTATCGGGTCGGCGGCGGTCATCGTGCTGTCCGATAAGGACAGCGCGCGGGCGGCGGCGGTCAATGCGATGCGGTTTTTCTCGCATGAGTCTTGCGGCAAGTGCACGCCTTGTCGGGTCGGCACGGCGAAGGCGGTTAAGTTGATGGAGAAACCCGCATGGGATGTCGGGCTGATGAACGAGTTGTCGCAGGTGATGGCGGATGCGTCTATCTGCGGGCTCGGACAGGCGGCGCCGAACCCGCTGCAATGTGTGATTAAATATTTCCCTGAGGAGCTTGATTAGAGGAGCTTGATTAGAATGGCAACAAACCCGGAATACGAAGCGATGACCGTTGACTTCTCTCTCAACGGCGAGACGGTGACGGCCTATGCGGGGGAGACGATCCTGCAGGCGGCCAAACGCGCCGGCGTCAAAATCCCGCACCTGTGTTATGCGAAAAACTTGCGCCCCGACGGCAACTGCCGCGCGTGCATGGTGGAGATCGAGGGCGAGCGCGTGTTGCAACCGGCTTGCGCGCGCGCGCCGACGCCCGATATGAAAGTGAACAGCAATAGCGAGCGTGTGTTGCACTCGCAACGGATGGCGCTGGAGTTGTTGCAGAGCGATATGGCACAGCGCAAATATACGCTGCGCAACAAGCTGGACTTTTGGTCGCAGAAGTTGGATGTCGGCTTGCCGCGGTTTGAGAGTCGCGCCAATCCGGCGGCGGATAATTCGCACCCCGCTATCAGTGTCAATCTGGATGCTTGCATTCAATGTACGCGTTGCGTGCGGGCGTGTCGCGAGGAACAGAACAACGATGTCATCGGTTACGCGCGGCGCGGCGCGGCGTCCGCGATCGTGTTTGATATTGCCGATGCGATGGGCGAAAGCAGTTGCGTCGGCTGCGGCGAGTGCGTGCAGGTTTGTCCGACCGGCGCGCTGATGCCGGCGGGCGACGCCGGTTTGCAAGAGATCGATAAGACGGTCGATTCGGTCTGCCCTTATTGCGGGGTCGGTTGTCTGCTGACGTATCACGTCAAGGACGACAAGATCGCGTATGTGACCGGGCGCGACGGGCCGTCCAATCACGGGCGGCTGTGTGTCAAGGGACGTTACGGATTTGATTATGCGCATAATCCCGAGCGGCTGACGCGACCGCTGATGCGGGTCGAGGGCGTCGTCAAGCGCGCCGATATAGAGAACCTGACGGCGGCGGATGTCGGCGCCATGTTCCGCGAAGTCGGCTGGGACGAGGCGCTGGATGCGGCGGCGAACGGTCTGCGGCGCATCCGCGAGCGCGACGGACGCAATGCGCTGGCCGGGTTCGGTTCGGCCAAGGGTTCCAATGAGGAGGCGTATCTGTTTCAGAAACTGGTGCGCACCGGTTTCGGCAGCAACAATGTGGATCATTGTACGCGGCTGTGCCATGCGTCTTCGGTCGCCGCCCTGTTGGAAGGGCTCGGTTCCGGCGCGGTGTCCAATCAGGTGCGCGATGTTGCGGAGGCTGAGGTGATTGTCGTAATCGGCGCCAACCCGACTGAGAATCATCCGGTGGCGGCAACCTTTATCAAGAATGCGTCGCGAGCGGGCAAGACTTTGATTGTGATGGACCCGCGCCGCACCGAGTTGGCGCGACACGCCGATTACTTTTTGCAGTTTAAGCCGGATACCGATGTGGCAATGCTTAATGCGATTATGCATTCCATCCTCAAGCAGGGTTTGATTGACGAGGAGTTCATCAAGACCCGCACCGAAGGCTTTGACGCGTTGCGGGCGCACCTTGAGGATTACGCGCCGGAGAAAGTGTCTTCGGTCTGCGGCATCCCCGCCGAGACTTTGCGCGAGGTGGCGCGCTTGTATGCCTCGTCGGGCGGATCGATTATCTTTTGGGGCATGGGTATCTCGCAACATATCCACGGCACCGATAACGCGCGTTGCCTTATCGCGCTGGCGTTGATGAGCGGGCAGATTGGGCGGCCGGGTACCGGCTTGCACCCGCTGCGCGGGCAGAATAATGTGCAGGGGGCGTCCGATGTCGGCTTGATTCCGATGGTGTTTCCCGATTATCAGCGGGTCGATGACGCGCGGGCGCGGGCGCGGTTTGAAAAGTTGTGGGGCGTAAAGCTGGATGCTGAGCCCGGACTGACGGTGGTGGAAATTATGCGCGCGGTTACCGATGACAAGATTCGCGGTATGTATGTGATGGGGGAAAACCCGGCGATGTCCGACCCGAACCTGCAACACGCGCGGGCGGCGCTGGCGAAACTTGAGTGCCTCGTCGTGCAGGATATTTTTATGACCGAGACCGCCCTCTTCGCCGATATCATTCTGCCCGCTTCGGCGTTTCCCGAGAAGACCGGAACGTTTACCAACACCGACCGACGGGTGCAGCTCGGGCGGCAGGCGATCAGCCCGCCGGGTGAGGCGCGACAGGATTTGGATATTATTCAGCAGCTGGCGCAACGGCTGGGGCTTGATTGGGATTATGCCGGGCCGCGCGAGGTGTATGCCGAGATGCAACAGGGCATGGACAGCATTAAGGGAATCAGTTGGGAGCGGTTGCGCGAGGCCGACTCGGTGACCTACCCTTGCGACGATGCGGATGACCCCGGTCAGCCGGTGCTGTTTCGGGAAAGTTTTCCGACCGCCGACGGCCATGGCAAGTTTGTGCCGGCGCCGTTTACGCAGGCCGACGAGTTGCCCGATGCCGAGTATCCGTATGTGCTGATTACCGGGCGGCAACTGGAGCACTGGCATACCGGCGCGATGACCCGCCGCGCGAGCGTGCTCGATGCGATAGAGCCGATACCGGTCGCGTCGCTGCACCCCGACGACCTCGCCGGACTCGGCGTGACCGCCGGCGATGCGGTGCGCTTGATCTCGCGGCGCGGCGCGGTGGAGTGCCATGCGCGCGCCGACCGCGGTTTGATTCCGGGACAGGTGTTCATGCCGTTCTGCTATCACGAGGCGGCGGCCAACTTGCTGACCAACGAGGCGCTGGACCCGTTCGGCAAGATTCCCGAGTTCAAGTTCTGCGCCTTGAAGCTGGAAGCGGCGACCGCGCCCGCATGAACACTCTCCCCCTCGCGGAAAGCGCTTGCGCCAAGCAACGCTCTCCCCTTGCGGGGGAGTCGCTCCGCCGACTAATATCCCTTATGGGAAAGTTTCTGGCTTACGCAGAGTCCGAGCCACATAAGCGCAGCGAAGGACGATGCGGCAAGGGGGAAAGCAGACTTGCGCCGAAAAAGACGGGAGCGCGCCCCCTCTCCGGCAACCTGCGGGCTTCGCCCTTGGTTCGCCGACTCCCCCGCGAGGGGGGAGTGTTAGTTAGCGCGCGGGTTTCCCCCTCTCCGATGCGCTCGGTTTGTCAAGCCATTGCTGCCCCTTGATGCCCGACGGTTGTATTAGAAGCGCGATTTGGTCATAATACTTCCGCTATGCCATTCAAAGTTACCTTTATCAATCAGGGCGAACTGTTCGAAGTGTATGTCCGCAAGATTTATCCGTCGGATATGTTCGGCTTCATCACGCTGGAGGAGTTTGATTTCAGCGACAGCGGTTTGGTGGTAGACCCGTCCGAGGAGCGGCTGAAGAGCGAGTTTGAAAATGTCGAGCGATGCTATATCCCGATGCACAACATCGTGCGGGTGGACGAAGTGAGGGAGAAAGGCGTCGCCAAGATTACCGAGATTGAAGCCGACAAAGTGGTGAAGCTCCCGCAGTCCATTTACACCGACGCAAACAATAGCTGATTTCTTGACAAACTTACGGAGAGATGGCCGAGCGGTCGAAGGCGCGCGCTTGGAAAGCGCGTATACGGTTCTCCCGTATCGAGGGTTCGAATCCCTCTCTCTCCGCCGGATTTTAGAGGCGCCCTCCCCTTGCGGGAGCGTCCGAAAATGATATGACATTAGGCCGACTCAAAAAGCAACTGGAAGAAGTCAAAGCGCTTGGCTTTGTTAAGACACGCCGCAAAGGCGATACCGGTGTCGGCAAAACCCTTGAAGACCTCCTTGGGCTTCGGGAAAATAGCATTCCGCTTCCCGACATCCGCGGGGTTGCGGAACTCCGAGCGTACCGCAAGCGCGCGGCTCCCATGCTCACGCTTTTTACTCTTGAACCGCAACCGCAAGGCGGCGATCGCGACAGAGCGCTGCTGGACAACTTTGGATATTCAAAGCGCAAAAATGATCGCGCCAAAGAATTGCGCAGCACATTGTCTTGCAAGCGGTATAACAAACACGGGCTCAAACTCAGAGCGGAGAAGAACAAGCTGCGCGTTGTCGGCAGAGGAAAGCGTTTGAATATCTATTGGGACACCGATGAGTTGGAGAAAAGGTTTGCAGCGAAACTCCCCGCGCTTGTCTATGCGTTGGCAGACTCAAAGAGAGTCAAAGGTGTCGAGTGCTTTCACTTCAATGAGGCATACTTTCTCAAAGGCTTTGACTTTGCGCATTTCGAAAGCATGGCGAGAAAAGACGCAATCGCGGTTGACTTCAGGATGTATTATCGCGCGAACGGATCAGTGCGCAATCATGGCACCGGCTTTAGGGTCAAAATCAAACAACTCTATGATTGCTTTGAGGAAAGGGTGAAACTCATTTAGTTTTTCTCAGGATAACAATACTTTCTTTGCGCATGGTCTCCTCCAATGCGCCGATTATGTTTGTCGGCGAGTTTTTAAGCGGCATTCTTTTGCCCGGAATATTCCGCACAAAAATGTCGTTGCAAGAGAAGCCGATATTTTCCCCGAGCTCCGCCACGATGTAGTCGGTCGGCATGCGGACTTGTTTGACGAGTCGATTGCCAATCACAATAGCGAAATACCGCGCGCTTCTGCTTTGTTCCGACATATCGGAAAGAGCGAGAGGTTCGCGGGTTGCGGTCGTATGCGGTTGGTTTCTCGATAAAGCCTTTTTAGTGTCGCTTCGTTATCATCTATAATCGCTGACGACAGTTTGCCCGTTGTCCGCCGTTTCCTGTTTGCGAATGACAACAATGTCCCCGTCAAAAATACCTTCGTCAATCATGCTATTCCCGCGCACCCGGAGCGCATAGCGAGAACCTCTTGTTGTTTCTTGGCAATCATTTGCTAACATTCAAATTTGTTTCAAATTCTCTGTTAGTATAGTAAGCGCCTTGAAAGTGCGCAAATAGCGATGCCTACAGAGAAGTATGCCACAATATCGCACTAGTCTCTCTGCGAGAACATAGAATTGGCAACCATTACGAAAACAGAAAATATGGGCAATAACATGATGAAACAACGTGCGCCTTGCAATCGCACCATCTGCCTGAGCGAGAGCGAGCAAGCAAAATACAAACAAAGGCTTATCAAAGTCGAGGCGCCGGTCAGCGCTGATACGATTCTGAATAAAACGATATGTCAGGATTCTTTTGACGTTCTGGACTATTTGCCCGACAAGTTTATTGATATTGTTTTTGTCGACCCGCCCTACAATCTCAACAAGGCATTCAACCTTACAGCATTTAAGAAAATGAACCCGGAGGAATACGAACAATGGCTTGATTCTTGGGTGAGCAAGATGGCACGGCTTTTGAAATTAACGGCATCTGTTTATATCTGCGGGGATTGGAAATCATCGGGAGCGATTTTTAATGTCGCCGGCAAGTATTTTGAAATTCAAAATCGCATAACATTTGAGCGGGAGAAAGGTCGCGGCGCAAAGACAAATTGGAAAAGCAACTCGGAGGATATTTGGTTTTGCACAATGTCAAAAGATTATCACTTTGATGTTGACGCAGTAAAAGTCAAAAGGAAAGTCATTGCGCCGTATCGCGATGTTTCCGGCAATGCAAAAGATTGGAATCAAGAGGAGAATGGCAAATACCGGCTGACACACCCGTCAAACATCTGGACCGATATTACTATCCCATTCTGGTCTATGCCTGAAAATACCGACCATCCGACACAGAAGCCGGAAAAGCTTGTCGCAAAAATACTTCTTGCAAGTTCTAAGCCCGGACATGTTGTCTTTGATCCGTTCCTCGGTTCCGGCACTACATCGGTTGTGGCCAAAAAGCTGGGGAGGAACTATGTCGGCATAGAAGTTGATGAGCAATACGGTTGCCTTGCCGAGAAGCGACTTGAGATGGCGGACTCGGACAAAACAATTCAGGGATATTCTAATGGCGTCTTTTGGGAACGAAACACACTCAATGGAAAGTTAAACGGAGATGGAAAGAACAGAAAGACTGGTAACAAGAATACGGTGCCACTGTCCGATAATAGGCTTCTGTAATGTCAAAAAGCAAGATTTTCCACAGCGATACTTATAAAGACCTTGAAAAGAAAATCAAAAGTTTTCTCAATCAGCAAGCAGACTTTCTCTCCTCCGGAACAATCCAGAGTCCTCGCGCTGTTGGTGACGCAATAGAAAATATCCTCGTTGAAAACTTTGGTGCGATTTTAGGCAATTTATCAAAAGAGTACTCTTCACAATTTGCGCGTCGCGCAATGGCTGATCTTGCGTTCGCTGATAAAGACGATTTCTACTATGTTGTGGATGTAAAGACCCATCGCCTTGATACAAAGTTTAATATGCCAAATATTACTTCAGTTGAGAGGCTGTCACGCTTTTATGAGGATGATAAAAATTATTTCTGCATGCTAAAAGTAAATTACAAAGCAGAAAATCTAAAAGTAGTGATTGATAAAGTTACCTTTGTCCCGATAGAATTTATTTCTTGGGATTGCCTAACGCTCGGCGCATTAGGGTGGGGACAAATTCAAATTGCTAATGCAAATACGGTTACCCTCATGCCAAAGAACAAGCGCAAAAACTGGATGATTGAAATGTGCGATAACCTTCTGGATTTTTACCCTAAGGAAATCCTCAAGATTAACGAGCGGATGGACCACTTTGAGAAAGTCAAAAAGTATTGGCAGAATAAAAAATAATTTAACAGGGCGGCATGACAAACGAGGCTGACTAAAGCGGAATTTTACAATGCGTATCACATCATCATTAGTTTTCCATCACACGGAAATTTACAAGAAGCCGATTGGTTGCTTCTTAAAGTAATATGACATTAGGCCGACTCAAAAAGCAACTGGAAGAAGTCAAAGCGCTCGGTTTTGTTAAAGACACACCTCAAAGAGAAAAAGTTTGCAGCGAAACTCCCCGCGCTTGTCTGTGCGTTGGCAGACTCAAAGAGAGTCAAAGGTGTCGAGTGCTTTCACTTCAATGAGGCATACTTTCTCAAAGGCTTTGACTTTGCGCATTTCGAAAGCATGGCGAGAAAAGACGCAATCGCGGTTGACTTCAGGATGTATTATCGCGCGAACGGATCAGTGCGCAATCATGGCGCCGGCTTTAGGGTCAAAATCAAACAACTCTATGATTGCTTTGAGGAAAAGGCGAAACTCATTTGGTTTTTCTCAGGATAACAATGCTTTCTTTGCGCATGGTCTCCTCCAATGCGCCGATTATGTTTGTCGGCGAGTTTTTAAGCGGCATTGGGAAGAGTTTGTGGAATTTGACAAGGCTTTGCATAGTCAACAAAATTTTATACAATCAATATCACCATGGAAAGAGCAAAAAATCTGGGGCAATATTTTACCCCCGAACATGTGGCTGATTTTATGATCAGTCTTTCCGATGCATCGAAGGGCGCAAAAATCTTAGAACCTGCCTGTGGCGAGGGTGTTTTCCTTAAGCTTCTTCAAGAAAAAGGATATCGGAATATTCTAGGATACGAGATTGACAATTCGCTCAATGCTGTAACAGATGCAAAAATTAATTACAAAAGTTTTATAAATGAAAATTTTACAGAAAAATATAATTTGATAATTGGGAACCCACCATATATTCGCTGGAAAAATCTAGACCAAGAATTGAAGGGCGAGCTAGAGAATAACAAGCTTTGGCAAAGATATTTTAATAGTCTTTGTGATTATCTCTGCATATTTATTCTGAAATCAGTTGAACTGCTTAAAGATAATGGTGAGTTAATCTTTATCACCCCCGAATATTGGGTCAATACAAAACATGCTCAAGTTTTGCGTGACTTCCTTGTCGAGAACGGCTATTTTGGGGATATTATTCATTTCAACGAAACACCGATATTTGACAAGGTGGCTTCTTCAATTTTAATTTTCAGATTCGTAAAAAAGAGAAACTCCAATCAGAAAATTAGAGTGGTTAAATACCTTTCAACCCAGAAATTAGCCGAGGATGTTCTGGAAAAAATTAAGAATGAGAGTTCAGACAAAAGAATAAAGAGATTTGATAGGAACCAGTTTCTGCCGAGAGAGAGATGGCTTCTTGCACCTCAAAAAATAGAGAAACAGTTGGAAGAATTTGAGAACAAATGTGCAGTCGCATTCACTACATCGCTCTTTGGTGACAAAAGGAAATGTTTTACGCTTGGTGATATTGCGGATATTGGCAACGGAATGGTAAGCGGGTTAGATCGCGCTTTCCAGATTCCTGAAGATATGGAACTGACAGAAGAAGAGAAGAAATCAATTATTTCCGTGCTGAAAGCCAAAAATATTAAGCAATATGTACATGGCAAACTCACAGATTACATTTTCCTTAATGGAGATATTAAAACCGAGAAAGACCTAAAAGAGAAGTATCCCACATTTCACAAACTACTCGCTGAGCACCGCGAAAAACTAGAAAAAAGATACAGCTATAATCGTAAAATCAACTTCTGGGAATGGGTGTTTTTGCGGAGCATTGACTTGTTCAAGCAAAGACAAGATAAAATTTTTGTTCCCTGCAAAGAACGAATATCCCACAAGAATTATTTCCGATTCTCTTATGTTACTCAGGGGATTTTTCCAACACAGGATGTAACCGCGATATTCCTTAAACCGGATACAAAAGAAAGCATTTACTACATACTCGCCTTATTAAACAGCGAATATGTCTTTGAGTGGCTAAAATACAAAGGAGTCGTTAAAGGTAATATTGTGGAATTCTCAGAGAGACCACTGGCAAGTATCCCAATAAAGCGGATTGATTGGGAAAATAATCAAGAAGTACAATTGCACGACGAAATAGCAAAATGGTGCAAAGACTACATCGCAAGCCCAGACAATAATACTCTCAAGAGTTTGAACAAGGGAGTCGCTACCCTATTTTAAGAACTTTTGGAATGGCTCTATAAATTCCGTTAGCATTTTATCTCTACGTTTTTCTGCTTGTGACACAAATCTATGCAGATAGTCTTTGCACCACCGCTTTGGACTCCTTTTGTATGACTGGTCAAGATCTTTAACATGAAATTGAATCTGCATGGCGGCAGCCCAATTTATGTAAAGCGAAACAGGATCCGTTTTGAATAGTTCCTTAATTGATGCTCCGAAACATTTCAGATTTTCACCTTCAACTCTCCAAGTTATATCAATATAGGTTATATCATGCGATGAAAAATTTCTTGTTTCTAACATAAAAGCCGCCATTTTTGCGAGTTTATACGAAGAAATGATATTTGGCGGTTGTCCGCCAAGATCAAGGTTATGTGTCTTCACATCAATCAGATTAAAAAAATCCTTTCCGATTACAATGATATCCGCCGTATCGTTTTGCTTTTCTACAAACAGGTTTTTTGGACTCCATGTCTCGGTCGCATCCTTTCCCCGATTAAGAAGGAAAGCAAGTGCGGGCGGGCTAATCAAATTCAAACGATCCTCTACGGAAACAACTTTTGGAGCCTCGGAATAAATCTTATTTAATAGTTCATACTGACGAAATGTCTTCTCATTGTACTTTTCTTTAATAAGTCGGTAAACATGCTTGTCAAATGGCTCACCTGCTGCGTGTCCTGAAAGAGTACCAGAAACTGGCTTTGGCACAAGCATGCCAATAAGCTCTTTTTCTAAAAATCTAATGCTTAAATTCATAATTTAATTTATGAAATAACCTATTGGCTTCTGATAAACTTTTGCAAACAGTTTTACTTCTGCAACATCAACCCGCCTTTCGCCCCTTTCAATTTTTGAAACATAAGACTGCGGCTTGCCAAGTACTTTGGCAACATCTGCCTGTTTCAAGCCAGCTTCAAAACGCGCCTCTTTGAGGCGTTCTATCACATTTTGATACTCTTTTGTGTAAACAGAATTTCTCATGCCATCATATAGTTCTAATGATATAACCCATTACGGTATAACCTAAAATCGCTTATGGCATCCTCATGGCGGCTTAAGGCTTTTTCATTGCCCGTAGCGCATAGGGAGGGAATATGGCGCAACGCTCATTATTCTTCCCCCTCTCCGGCGTTGCGCGGTTGCTCCGACACGCTCCTCGCGCACCATCCTCGCAAGCACACCGGAGAGTGTGTGGTTTGGCGCAAGCCCGAAGATCTCTCGCCTTGTGTGGCGGAGTCACACATATAAGCCTCGGAATTATCGGTTTGGTTTGGCAAGCCGGTCGGCGATCTCCCCTCGGCTCTTTGTGGCAGGCTTGTTGCCGGTCTGCCCGTAGCATAGGCTTGCGGTCACTGAGGAACGCCCCGTGTTTGCAGGTCGCGCGTCGCGCTCATCCGCCTGTTTGGGGTTCATGCCGTATTCGGAGAGGAGTCTATCCCTCAAAACGACCCCGATGAGCCTGAGGATGCTATCAACCTCTATCCCCTGTTCGTATGCCTCTGTTTCTATCTTATCCTTTGTTTCCGTATCCAACTTGCCCAACAAATCTTGTTCGGCAAAAGCAAAACAAGCCCGTTGCATTTGGCAGGCGTTCGGATTTTCCGGAACGGCTGCTTGATCCGCATATTTGTCGGCAATCGCATCGGCGCCCACCGTATCGGTAAGCTGCTTGCCGCTTTCCGTCAGGGCTGCGGGACTTTGTTTTTGCAAAAATGCGGCTTCGGGGAACCGAAGGCTGAGGAAAAGTTTGATGTCGTTGACATCTTTTATCACTGCGTCAAGCTTGTCTCTCCATTCCGTGTTGAAAACCGAACGCTTCTGCATATGGAAGAATATCAAGTTAACTATAATATTAGATAGGATGATTACAACAACCCCGCTAACAATATATTCTAAGTTTAATGTGCCCATCTGTTTCTCCTGTTCGGGTTTCGATATGGGCGATTGTTACGGGCAACCGCCACCGGCTGCACGGCAATTAAGCCGTAAGATATGTTGCTACTTCCCCCCTCTTTTCCACTCTTTTTTTGTGCTTATGTTCTTCAAATCTTCTGCCTTTCATCGCCGATATAATACCTTCTGTCGCAAAGCAAACACGGAACCCTCGAGTTACCGCAACGGTCCTTCCAGGAAGATCCGCAAGCGCAGGCGAATGCCGGCGGTACCTCCGACCTCTATGCTGATTGTGCCGCTGGTACTCTCACACTGCGCGCCATCGGTCGCGCTTACCCTTACCCTATGCATCTGATTGGGCTCCGGGGCAGCTTTGAATGCAAGGTTAAATGTGCCGTCCTGTTCTTTGACAGCAAACAGCGTATTCTCTTGCTCGCCGTCGTCATTCACAACAGCGAAAACAAAATTATCGTCGGCGCAAGTCCCCGTATTCAATAGCCCTACCGTTGCCACAAAAGTCTCCGGAGGGGTAACCGCGACCCTGTCAAGGGGGGTATTGCCGAGGGGGTCATTGATTATCACCATAAAGTCCGCGGATACTTCTGTCGTGGTCGTGACATATGCCCAGTCGCCATAAAGTGACTCCTGTCCCGTCCCCCGCTCACCTCTTGCCTGTACCCCTATCCCATACGCTGTCTCAGGAATCAAGTCCCCAAAGGTGTACTTTGTTGCCGTTACCCTCTTCTCGACCATCATGGCGTTGTCTGAGTCCTGATCGCAGGTCGCTACGTCAGGACCGGAACAGATAAAGAGTCGATAATCCCGAGCCGGCACACGACGCATGGGGTCCGCCGCGGGAATTTGCCACGTCACATCAATGCTTGTCGCGGTCGGAGTCGCGGTAACATTTTGCGGCGCGGACGGCGGATTACGATTGTCTGCCACGGTAACCGTTACCGGAAACTCGTCCGCGGTCAGGCAGGTTTCGCCGGAATTGGCCAAGCCCAATCTCACCATGTATTGCCCAGGTGACACAATGAATTCGGGTGTTGGCTGGCTTCCCGTGAAAGAAAGATTGCCGTCGGAATCAATCTTAAAATTATGGGCGCCGAGGCCGATCCGATGAAATTCAACGTCACTGCATTCTGCCGGCACAGGATCCCCCGGATTCATGCCTGACACATGGTATTGATAGCGACCCACCGCGGTATCTGTCGTCGGAACCTCGGGCGCCTGATCGCCGGTTATGACCAAGCGAATGGCAGGCTGGGTGGCAACCGGAAGCTCCGCCGACCAAGCGCTCACACCGCGCACATTCGCCGCCCGTACCCGCGCCTTATAAGCAGTTTCAATCGTCAAGCCGGCGATGGTCGCCGTGAGGGCGAGGTTGGCGCTAAGCGTTACCGGCATCCAATCGTTGGCCTCGTCACAGTCGCTCGCAAGGCAATACTGCAACTCATATCCGGTAATATCCGCGCCGCCATCAAACGGCGCGGGCCACGTTACCGTGATCGTGTTCTGCGTTGCGGTCGAACTGGCGAAGGTCGGCGTGGTGGGCGCGACGCGCTCATCTTCCGACACTTCGATAATAAAGGCATCGGTATCGGTTAAACCGCCGCTGTCGGTCACCGTTACGACTATCTCAGTATCTCCGACATCGTCATCGTCCGGGCGACCGCCGAAGGTGCGCGTCTCGGGATCAAATGTCACCCATGTTCCCTCCAAGATGCCTCCGCCTGGGAGCGCCGCGCTATAGGCAAGCGTCTCCTCCGTATCACCGGCATCGGGATCAACCGCCGGCGGAATTTGATAGTCAAGCATTTCGGTGTTTGCGGTTACCGAAATCGGACTCAGTGCCGGCAATTGCGGGGCTTCGTTGACATCAGTCACCGTGAGCGTCACGTTGAGTTCCGCGCTCTGCGCGGGGTCCTGCGAAGTCGCGGTGACTATGACCTCATAGACAGGGGCGCGGCCTTCGGCTTCAAAGTTGAGGCCGTCTCCCGCCAGCGACAAGCGCCCGCTATTTGCGTCAATGCCAAACACGGCGGAATCGGTTCCGGCGATGCCGAAAGTCGCGCCGTCAATGCCCGGCGTCGCATAAAAGATGCCGGTGTCGGCGGTATTCTCTGCGACTGTTATCGCCCGCGGGCCGTCAACCCGTAATATATTGACGATGCTGACTTCAAACTGTTGCCTGCCCGTCTCACCGTCTTGATTGGTCGCTGTCACAGTAATCACGACCGCAGCGGTACTCTGTTGATGTGCTTCAAGCCGTGCCATATCCGTGCCCTCCAGCGTTGCCGAAACGACATCTGTCGACGCCGATGCGACCGAGTAAGTCAAACCGTTATTAGTAGGATCTGTAAAGCTATCTGCTATGGAAATTGTCTCTGAGCCGCCTTGCAGAATGCGCACATCCTCCAAGAGCGTACCAAATCTTGGCGCCCTAGCAGACAATGTTTGTCCGGTACCGGCATCCGACCAGTCGCCGGTGCCTTCGGCGTTCGTCGCCCGCACCCGCGCAGCGTATTCGGTATCCGCTGTCAGACCTGTAATTCTGGCGTTTTCACCGGCGCCGGTATGCGGCCACTCGGTCCAATTGGTATCGGTACTATTGCGATATTCCACATCGTAGTCGTCGATGGCAGGGCCCTGATTCTCCGGCGCATTCCACCTCACTTCCACCTCCGTCGGACCGGCGCCCGCGACTGTCGGCGCCGCCGGCGTTCCCGGCGCTTCGGTATCATCATCAACCAGGGTCACCGTCACGGCCAGCTCGCCCGAACACCCGCCATTGCTGTCGGCGGCCATTATCATGATCTCATGCGTTCCGTCCGCGCCCTCATCTTGCGGTCTTTCAAAATCAGGCGCGTCCGCAAACATCAGTCGGCCGCTTGCGGCGTCAATCTCAAACAGTCTGCGATCGACACCGCCGAGCGAGAATCCGATATCGCCGCACAATGACGCGGAGTGAGCGCCGATGCGATACGCGTCGGCGGCAATAGTCCGCATGTTTTCGGTCGCCGTAGACGACGCCGCGCCGTCTACGGTCAATGCAAAGTTGTCGGTTCTGGTTTGGGTCGGAGCCGACCACTTGCCTTCGCCTTCGCTGTTATCGGCCCGTACCCGCACGTCATATCCGGCGCCGGCGACAAGGTTGGCAATAATCGCGGGCGCGCCCGCCATTCCGGCGCCGTGCAAGCGCCAATCGCTCTCGCCGCTGCGGCGATATTCGACGGCATAGCCGGAAACATTCGGTCTGTCGGCGGTATCCGGTTCGGTCCAGGTAACCAGCAAGGTGCCGTCGCCGCTCGGTTGGGCCGCCACGCTGCCCGGCGCATCCGGCGGCTCGGCCGCATTCGTAATCGTAACCGTCGCCGACAAACGCACTTCAAAAGTTCTGCCCGCTTCCAGCCTCTCCAGAGTATCCCTCAATACGGCGACGACGGTCAGTTCATAGACGCCGTTATCATCGGCATCCTGCGGCGTCTCGTAATCCTGCGGCTGTTGCAACGCTATGCGATCCAATTCGGTCAGCGCAAAGAATCTCGCGTCTTCCCCTTCAAGAGACCACGAGACAATCTCAAAGCTGGCGGCGCTGCCGGCAAAATCATACCTCTGCCCTATTGTGCCGGTGCTGTTCTCGGCAATCTCCGCCATCTGATCCGCCGGGATCAGTTCGGGCAAGCTGATTACATTGATCACATATTCGCGCGTATTTGCCCCGTCCTCCGATGTGACCTCAACCGTGACCTTGCTCACTCCGACAGACAGAGTGACACGGGCGCCGATGATTTCGACCTCATCCTTCAATATTCTTACCGTCGCGCCTTCGGCTGTCGTGACGGCGGTAATATTCGCTTCGGTCACGCCAACTTGGGCGACATATTCGGCGGTGTCGCTATCAAACGCGGGCTCCAACCGTCCGCTATCCAGCGACAAGTCGGCCAAAGTAGCCCTTGAGTCGGGCGAAGCAAATTGTGCGCTGCGAATTCTTTCAAAGCCATCCGCTACGACGGCAACCTGATAATTGTGGGCGGCGCCATCAGTCGCGCCGCTATCGGCATATGTCGCTTCGGAGTCGCCCGGCGCGGCGGGGGTTTGTCCCGACGCAATGCTCTCGCCATCGCGGTAGACGGCATAACTCAGGTTTGTGGCGCGCGCCGAGTTTGCGGGCGATGTCGACCACGTCAGCGCGCGGCTGGCGCCGCTGCCGACGACGACCAAGGTCGGCGCCTCGCGCAGTTGCAAGCCGAACTCCTGCCACGTCGCCGTGTTGTCGTTGTCAAAATCGGCTTTCAATGCGGGGTATTGTTGCGCGCTGCCAAAGTCCCACACATCGATGCCGTCGTCATCCCAGGGTTCGTAGATGAGCTCATAAGCGGTCGGCTGGCGCAGTATGTCGCCGCTATGCCCGGTCACTCCGCTTACGCTGCCGACGGGCGAGCCGGCGGAGGCATCCAGACCGGCCGCGCCGCTATCCCAATAGCTGTGGGTAATGTTGCTGCCCCCGAAGAGGAAGCCGACAAAGCCGCCCGCATCCCTGTTGACCGCCATCGGCGAAGATGTATTGCCGGTCACCGCCGAAGACGCGTAGCTATAACGGACTGCCGTCGTCGACCCCAAGTAGCCAATCAAGCCGCCGGCATAGCTGAATCTCGCATTCACAAAGCTCGACGCGTAGGAATAGCTTACTTGACCGCCCGCGCTATATCCCGCCAAACCGCCGATATTTCCTCCTCGGCCGGCAACGGCTCCCAGCGCATAGCCGACCGTGACAGAGCCGGCATTGGAGCCGACCAAGCCGCCGCTATACGTGTTGCCGGTTACGGTCGCCGCAGCGTACGCCGCGCTCAATCTGCCCGCGCTGACGCCGACCAGAGCGCCGGTGTTCCTGTTGCCCTCGACATGACCCTCAACGCCGATATTGCGCAACTCGGAAGCGGCGTTGATGTTGCCAAACAAGCCGACATCGTCTTGGGCGCCTCTGGAAATATACAGATCCGATATGACATTCCCGTTGCCTTCAAAAGTCGCGGCAAATGTTCCGGTGCTCGCGATCGGCAACCAGCCTTCGCCGCCGCCCGACTGCGCCCACGCGGAATTAACCGCGCCGGAGGCATAATCCGCCGCCGTCTCAAAGTTGAGGCTCCGCGTCAACTCATAGCCGCTACAACCCGCCGCCGCGCACACATCGCCGATAGCGGTGATATCGGGGAACGCGGCCTCATAGCTTGCGGCATCGTCCGCGCGATCCGCTTCGCCGTCGCCATCCAAGTCATGGCGAATCGCATCCAACTGCTCCAGCGTCGTCACTTCGATCAGGCGATCACCGTCCGTATCGTGTCCGGCAACCAATCGCAACGAGATATTTATCTGCGCCGATTGCGGCGGCGTCCCGTCATCGCTCACGGTAACGATGATTGACGTGACGCCGATATCGCCCGCTTGCGAATCGCCCGCGAAAGTACGGGTATCGGCGGCAAATGTCAGCCAGTCCGGCAGGGTCGTCGCCGCATATGTCAGCGCGGAACCTTCGGGGTCGGTTGCGGCGGCGATGGCAAAACTCACCGGATGACCGGCGACGAGCACCCGCTCGGGCTCATCGCTTGCCGCCGGCGCTTCGTTCACATTCGTAACCGTTACCGTCACCGTCTCATCATCCTCCTGCGCATCGGTTCTGGATTCGGCGGTCACCGTCAGTTCGTATGTATTGTCGCCATCGGCGTCGACCGGCGCTTCAAAGTCAGGCGCGGTTACGAACGACAACTCGCCGTCGTTATTAATCGCAAATGCGGACGCATCGGCGCCTGTGAGCATCAGATCCGCCGTAAAGCTCTCCGGCACCGAGAAGACCAAGCCGGTCGCGACGGTATTCTCAGCGACATTGACAGCCGACAAACCGTTGGCCTCGCTCAACACGAACGGTTCGGAAACGGTTACGTCAAACGACTGCTCGGCCACTCTGTCATCAGCATCCTCCGCCGTGACTCGTATCGATGCCGTGCCGACCGCTACCGCGGTGACAATCAACCTGTCATTGACATTCACTACTGCCGTTGCAACAGCGCTATCGTCGGAGGACGCGCCAAAGGTCAACCCGCCGGTGGCTCCCGTTTCAAAATAGTCATCCAAAACAATCGGCGCGGGCACAGCTCCGAGCAGCAGATCCAGATCCGGCAACAACTGAGTCACTCTCAGCGCGTCCGTTTCGGCGGTGCGGCCGGTACCCGGCGGCGACCAGCCGCCGATGCCTTCGTCACTATTAGCGCGTACCCGCGCCTGATATGAAGTGTTTTCTGCCAGAGTGCCGGAACTTATTGTGTCTTGGTTGATTATGACGCTCGGCTCGGTCGGCGTAGTAGAGAGCGGTATCCACTCGCTTGGGGTGGATTGACGATATTGCACATCGTAATGCGTAATCGGCGGACCTTCATTGAGCGGCGGCTCCCAACGTGCTAATAAGCTGTCGCTCGACGCCGCAGTTACCATCGGCGCAGTCGCCGTTGTCGGCCGCTCTATCACATCATCCACTGTTATCTCAACCGGTAAAGTGCCGACACAACCGCCGGATGGGTTAGCGGCACGGATGGTCACATCGTAGGTGTTATCACCGCCACTATCCAGCGGAACTTCATAATTCGGCGCATCAACAAACTGCAATGCCACTGTTGTCCCCGGCGATGCATGCATCACTTCGATAACGTTAAACAAGCCGCCGTCAATGCCGTGAGCGGAGAACTCAATGTCACCGCTACCGCAGGCCGCACTGTAGCCTGTCACCGCATAAAGCGTACCCACCACCGTATTCGTCTCGGTTGTAGTAAATGCTGTCAAACCGCTGATATCCAATGCTATTTGTTGCGTCCGGCCTTCGCCAAAACCCGACCAGCCACCGGCGCCTTCGTCGTTCTTCGCCCGCACCCGCGCCCTGTAAGTCGTACCCGCTTTTATGTTAGTACTCACCGCCAGCTCCAGCGTATTGTTATCGGTGTTTGCTGTTGCTGTCGTCGCTATGCCATCGCTGTATTCCACATCGTAGCCGGTCAGCGGCGGTCTGCCCGTATTAATCGGCGCACCCCAGTTAATAACGATGCTGGACGGCGAATCGCTCGTCACGGTCGGCGCCGAAGGCGGTAACGGCGGTTCGTCCGTATCGCTTACCACAACCAGAACATTCAACTCTTGCGCTGTGCCGCTTGCCGGTGTAAACACCACCCGCACATTGTAAATATTGTCGGTATTTGCATCAGCCGGGGTCTCGTAATCCGGGGAGTCATTAAAGAAGAGCGTGCCATCCTGCTCGATATTAAACAAGGCACTGTCTGAGCCGCTGACACTCCAAGTACCCGTCCCGCCGGAGGTGCCATATGTTGCGACCGCGGCACTTGTGTTCTCCGGGTAAAGCCGTCGGGCATCGCCGCTGATCTGCGATTCACGCGTTATCCGTAATGTATAAACCGTGGTCGTCATTGCATCTTCGGCAAGCGCGCTCAGGACGATCGTATTCACGCCCAAGGCCAGCCCCGAGACCGTCAGATTATCAACTTGCAAGGCATCGCCCGTCGCCGCCGTGCCGCGCAGCCGCGCCGTCGCATTGGGGTGTTCAAACTCCGCCGCAAGCGTCACCGCTTCCGTCTCCATGGCGACTGTCGCCGCATATTCAAAGACGGCGCTATCAAACGCCGGGGTCAGCGCCGTCGCCGGCGCGGCGATCGATACGGCGACCGCATTGGCGTTATTTGACGGCGAGACGACGACATCACTGTGCACGGAATGCCCGCCGTAAGCGCCCGCCGAGACGCTGTATTCGTATTGCGCGGACGCGGTCGCTCCGGTATCGGTGAACGAGGTCTTATCGGTCACCGTCGTCACCAAGGTCTGATCGCGATAAACCGCATAGGTGATCGCGGGCGGCGAGTTCCACGCAGAGGTATCCGCCGGCCCCCAGCTCAGCGTTCTCGTCGTGCCGGCGCCGACAACCGCTATCCCCGGCACTTTTTCACGCAACTGATATCCGAACTCCTGCCAGGTGGCCTCGCTATTGCCGTCAAAGTCAATTTTCAGCGCCGGGTATTGCTGTGCGCTGCCGAAATCCCAACTGTCGCTATTGCCGTCTGCCTCCCGGTTCCACTCGGCGTAGATGCCGGCATAGTCTGTCGGCAATTGTAATTCGGCGGTCGTCTGGCCGACAATCCCGGGATTGTCGCTGAGAGCGACAGTCATGCCGGAAACGTCTATATCCCAGTAATTGCCGTTCTCGAAGACATTCGAATCGCTCAGGTTCTGGTCCCAGCCTATAAAACCGCCGGTGCGAACGAGAGGGGAAGCATCCGAAAATACGATAGCGCGCGAATAGGCGCTGCGCACCTCAGTAAGGAGCACTGCGCGCCCTATCAAGCCGCCTATCGCGCGTCCTCGCCCTTGTATGCGACCCGCGCTGTACACATGATTCAATCTTCCTTTGATAACGGCGCTTGTTGCTTCGGAAACGCCCACAATGCCGCCAACCCCCTGATTAAATCCGACGCGGGCGGCCGTATAACTGTGGTTGATGGGGCCGGCGCAATGCCAGCCGACCAATCCGCCGACTCTGCTCAACTGCGAAAAGCCAGTGGTGTGGCTGATACTGGCAAGCGAATAGACACGCTTGATGGCGGTGGGGGGGGCGATGACGGCGCCTTCGGCGCAGGCGGTTCTGCCGCTCAGAGCGCCGAAGTTCTGGCCGGCGCCGCTGAAAGTGAGCGCGCCGGTGATACCGAGGTTGCGGATTTCATTTGCTATGCTGCCGAACAAACCATAACCGTCGACGCCGACATCGCTCCGGTTTATGTGCAGGTTATAAATAGTATGACCGTTGCCGTCAAAAACGGCGCTGAAGCTGTCGGCATCTGAGCTAATCCGGCCAATCCGTTCCCAGCCTTCGCCGCTCGTCCAGCCGCTCATGTTGGCGGCGGCGCCGCCGTAGTCGGCAGGGTCATTGAAGTCCAGATTGCGCGTCAACTCATAGCCGACGCAACCGCTGCCCGTCGGGCAACCCATGTCGTCGGCAAGCGCGGCGGGGAACGCCTCCGCGTAATGCGCCTGCGCGCCCGCCGCGGGCTTACCGTCGCCGTCAAGGTCCCAACGCATCGCGTTGAGTTGCTCCAGGACGGCGACTTCTATCAGCCCGTCACCGTCAAAATCATAATCGACAGAGATCGTCAGCGCGAATGTCGCTTCGCTCCGCAAAGCGCCATCGCTTGCGACAACCTTGACGGTCGCATCGCCGGCCGCGGTCAGCGGCGGGACGCCGCGCAGAGTCCGCGTCGCATCGTCAAACACAAGCCACGCCGGCAAAACCGAGTCATCGCCCAATCTCGCCGCATACTCGACCGTATCGCCTTCGGGATCGAGCGCCGCCGGAATCTCATAGGCGAAAGTCTTGCCCACGACGGCCGTTTGGTCGGCGAGCGCCGCCAGAGCCGGCGGCTCGTTGACATCGGTGACAGTCAGCCGCGCCGCCAGAGTCGCCGTCGTCTGCGCGGCGGCGGCGGCTTGCAATATAATCTCATAAATATTATCCGTATCGCTGTCCGCCGGCGCTTCATAATCCGGCGCGTCGGCGAACGACAACACCCCGCGGCGGTCGATAACAAACCGCGCCTGGTCATCGCCGGCAAGGCTCCAGACAACATCCGCCGGCGAAGCGGCGTAACGCAGGCCGGTCGCCGTCGTATTCTCCGCGACATCCGCTTGGGCGGGGCCCGCAATCATCAACTCCGGCAAGACCGTCACGCTCAGCAAGCGCGCCAACTCCGGACTATCGGGCGCGCCGCCGGTCACCCGAACATAGGTCTCGCCTTCGGCTATCGGCGTCAGCGTCACCGCACTGCCGCTGCTCGCCGCCGTTGCGATGTTCGTGTCTTCCGATTCGGCGGCAAAGGTCAGGGTGGCGGAGCCCGGGCCGCGCGCAAAATATGGCTCCGCATCCAAATCAAGATCCGCGCCGTTCGCCGCCAACAGTTGGCTCGGTATCGCCAAACCGACCGCCACGGTGGCGGTCGTCAGCTGGCTGCGCCCGCGGCCGACGGGCGACCAGTCGCTGCTGCCCTCGGCGTTTGTCAGGCGCACGCGCGCCTCGTATTCGGCGTCTGCCGACAAGCCGCTGATCTCGGTGACGACCACGCCGCCGGCATGCGGCGACGCCGGCGTGACATCGACGGCATTGTCCGCCGAAAGATTGTGCGGCGTCCAGTTCGCATCGCCCGCGAGACGGAACTCCGCCTCGGAAGCCGCTATCCTGTCGCTTATCTGCGGCCCGTCGTTAACCGGCAGACGCCACATTACCAATACGGCCGTCGCGGCGGTGGCGCCCAGCACTCTGGGAGCTTGCGGGGTCGGCGGCGCTTCGTCGGTGTCTTCTATCGTCAGCGTGATCGCTTCCGTCGCGCCGCAGGTGTCGGCGTCATTGCTCGCGGTGAGCGTGAGTTCGTACGCATTGTCCGCATTCGCATCCGCCGGCGCTTCGTAATTCGGCAACGGCCCCGTATGCGTGACAATGCCCGTCGCGGTGGCGGCTGTCAGCGCGAAATAGGGGATGTCATCGCCGCCGAGGGTCAGGCGCGTATCGCCGCATCGCGCGTCGGGGTTGGCGATGCCGTAGGTTTGGGCCGGCGGAATCACGCCCTCGGCGGAGGTCAGCGCAAAGTTTCCGTCAAATTGGAAGACATATTTCAACGTGCGCGCGCTCGCCGGAGCCGACCAATCGCTCATCCCTTCGTCGTTCGCCGCCCGCACCCGCACATCATAGAGCGCGTCAAACATCAGGTCGGCAATCGTCGTCACGCGGGTCGTGGCGCTGTGTTCGCTGTCGCTCCAATCGGCGGCATCTTGCAAGCGATACTCGACATCATAGCGGATGATATCCGGGCGACCGTCGTTCGCCGGCGCCGTCCAACGCACATCCAATTCGCCCGCCCGCGCTGTCAGCGCGAGCGCCGCGGGCGCTAACGGCGGTTCGAGATCATCGCTCAGCGCCACTGTCACAACGAGCGAGCCCCGGCAATTATCGCTGTTCGCATTCAATGTCGCCCGATAATTATTGTCGCCATCGGCATCGGCCGGTCGCTCGTAATCCAGCGCGGCGGACGGGAAAGACAACGCGCCGTCGGCGCTCAAAGCGAACCAGGCGGAATCCATGCCGGCGGCCAAACTCAGCGTGATAGCGCCGCAACCCGCGGTGTCGCCGGTCACACCGTAAGCGCCGACAGGCGCCGGTGTCGCGCTCATTCCTTCCGCCACGGTGTCTGCGACATTGCTTCCGCTCAGATTCAAGGTCCGTTTCAACGTCATCGCGCGCGCCGCCATCGACCACGGCCCGAAACCGTCGTCATTGCTTGCGCGCACGCGGAACTCGTACGCGCTGTTAATCTCCAAGTTGGAAACGGTCAGCGTCGGCGCCGTGCCGGCGTGCCCGGCATCGATCCAGTCGCTCGCGCCCGCCAACCTGTACTCCAAACCGTAGCCCGTGATATCGCCCGCCACAGAGCCCGGCGGCAAGCGCCAGTTCGCCGTCACGCTCGCGGCGGTCTCATCCGCAAATGTCGGCGGCGCGGGCTGCGACGGCGTCTCGTTCATCACATCGGTCACGATGATGATAATATCCGCCTCGCCGCGGTCCGTATCAAACACCACCGTGATGCGGTACAGGTTGTTGCCGAGCGCGCTCCGCGGGTTTTCAAAATCGGGCGGCGCGTTGAAAGTGAGTTCGCCCGCGGAGTTAATGGAGAGCTGGTTGCTGTCCGCTCCGGCAAGGCTCCACGTTCCGGTCATGCCCTCAACGCTATAGGTATCAACCACCGCCTCGGAGTTCTCCGGATAATTGATCGTCGTCGCCTGCGTACCCGCGATCCGCGCCAGACGGGTCACCGCCACCGCATAGACCTGGGTCGTAGTCCCGTCCTCGGCGGTCACGGTTATCGTAACCGTGTTATCCCCCGCTTGCAGGCCGGACACGGTATTGCCGCTGACCGGCAACGTCGTGACGCCATCCGCCGCCACCGCGGTCAGTACGACGCTCGCGTCGGCATCGGTCGGCGTCGGAACAATCGTTACCCGCAAAAGGTTGTTGCTCACTCTCATGCCATACGCGCTGACCGTCGGGTCAAATGCCGGCGATAATTCGCCGGCGGGCGATGACAATGCGGCCAGCGTCGCGTCATCATTCGGCGACGCGCTCTCGCGGCTGATCGCCGCGGTGCCGCCATCGATAATCGCGCCGACCTGATAGTCATACGCGGCGCCGGCAACCGCGGTCGTATCGGCGTAGGTCAAACCGGTCACACTGTCGACGAGCGGCGCGCCGTCGCGATAGATCGCATACGTGACAGTCGGTTGCCGCGCCGCATCCCAGCGGCCGGCATCGACCGCCGTCCACGTCAAGGTTCTGACGCCGCCGGTGCCGTTTATCGTGACCGCCGGAGCGCTGCGCACCTGATAGCCGAATTCCTGCCAACTCGCCGCGCCGTCGCCGTCAAAATCAATTTTCAGCGCCGGGTATTCCGTGGCGCTGCCGAAATCCCAGTAGTCGGTCGGGTTGCCGTCGTCGTCATTCGGGTTCCAGTCGGCGTAGATGCCGGCATAGCTTGTCGGCGCCCGCAGTTCGGCGCTCGTCCGGGCGGTGATGCCGGCGCCGGAACCGCCTCCCGTCGCATTGGTCTTGCCCGAGGTCTCGGTGTTCCAATAGACCGCGTCAAACGCAGCGCCTTGGCCGGGATTTTCCCCGCCCAGACCGCCGCTTAGGTTGGCGGCGGGATGTACGAGCGCGACGGAGTACGCATATTTAAGTTGCACCCTGCCCAAGTAACCGATCAAACCGCCGCCCCACTTCATGGCACCGCCTCGGGTTGGGTTGACAAACCCGGTCGCATACGCGTGTTCCACTCTGCTGCCCGTCTGATTGTAATGAACGCCGCCGCTCAGACCGCCGGCCTCGCTATTGGCTTCCACATTGCCGGTGGCATAGCTTAACTGCAATAAGCCCCTCTCGTTGATGCCCAATAGCGAACCGACCAGCTTGTTCCCTTCGGTCATCACGCTTGAATAAGACTTTTCTATCGTGCCGCCGGCCAACTCTCCCGCGATACCGCCGACGCGCTCGCTGCTGCCGCCGAGCGAGACCGAACCGGTCACGCCGAGGTTTGATATCACGCCGTCGCTGCCGACAACGCCGAACAAACCCTGAAGATTCGCGACGCGGTTGACATACAGGTTATAAATCGTATGACCGTTGCCGTCGAAGGTCGTTGAAAATCTGCTGCTGTTGCTTCCTATCCCGGTCCAGCCCGCGCCGATCGTCCACGCGCTCTTGTTGTCAAGATCGCCATAGCTGTCATCGTCGTTGAAGTCCAAATCGCGCATCAATTCATAGCCGACGCACGCGCTCGGACAACCGCGGTTTGCCACATCGTCGCTGTCGGAGAACGCCTCAATATAATCGTTGCTGCCGCCCGCCGCGCTGTCATAGACGCCGTCGCCGTTGGGGTCCAAGCGCATCGCGCTGAGTTGTTCCAGGGTATGCACCTCGAGCAAACCGTCGTCGTCGCTATCGTGGTCGCGCCGCACTTTGAGAGCGAATGTCGCTTCGCTTGTCAGCGGCGGCGTCCCGTCGTCGCTGACGACGACCCGGATGACAATATCATCGCCGCTGTTCGCCGCCTGCGGCACGCCGGAGAAGGCCGGCGTTTGTCCGATCACGCCGAACGACAACCAAGACGGCAGGCTGGAGCCGTCGTCCAGCAACGCCGCATACGACAGCGTATCTCCGTCGGGGTCGTCGGGCGCGGCAAAAGCGTACTCAAAATCAAGGCCGACGAAGGCTGCTTGCTCGGAAACAGTCGGAGCCGACGGGGCGTCATTCGCATCGGTCACCATCACCTCCACCGCCAATTCGGCACTTTGCGCGGGCATCGTCGATGCGGCCATAATCGTCACCCGATAGACATTATCCGAGTCGGCATCCGCCGGCGCTTCAAAGTCCGGCGCGGTGACGAAGCGCAACGGCAACGCGCCGCTTGCGTCAATCTCAAAAGACGAAGCATCGGCGCCGCCGAGCGTGAAGCGCGCGCCCGCTACCGTTGCCGCATATGCCTCGCCGGTATCAACAGTGTTTTCCGCGACCGCCGCCGCCGCCGCGCCGCTGATTAACAGCTCGGGGCTGACCCTGACATCGACCGGGTGCGCCAGCGTTGTTTGATCGGCGCCGCCGACCATCAAGCCGACATACACATCGCCTTCGGCCTGCGGACTGATCCGCAGCATGCCGGTGTCGGAGCTGATCGTCGCTGTCGCAATGGCGTCGTCCTCCGACAGAACGGCAAAGCTCAGGCTGGCCGTGGAGTGCGCAAAGTATGGCGTCACATCCAGTGTCGCCGCCGGGCCGCCGACATGCAAGAATTGGCGCGGTATCAAAGCGGTCGTCATTATGCCGCCGGTAACCTGAGTGCGCCCGTTAGCCGCCGGCGACCAGTCGCTATTGCTTTCGCTGACCGCGCGCACCCGCGCCTGATATTCGGTGTCGGGCTCCAAGCCGGCAATGGTCGCCGTGGTCGCAAGACCGCTGTGCGGCAAGTCGCTCCAGTCGGTATCGGTCGCAAGCCGATACTCGACATCGTAATCGACGATCGGCGATGTGGCGCCGGACGGTTTGCGCCACAAAACATACAGGCTGTCGTCGGTAGCGGTCGCCAGCCGCGGCGCGGCGGGCGCGTCCGGCGCTTCGGCGGCATCATTTTCAACCGTCACGCTGACAGCGAGCGATCCGGCGCATGCGCCGTCGGATGCCGCGGCGTCAACAACAAAGCGGTAGACATTATTGGCGTCGGCGTCGCGCGGCGTTTCATAGTCCGGTTGCGTCGCCGCGTTCAACTCGCCGCTTTGCGGGTCGATCACAAAGCGCGCGGCATCCTCCCCGCTCAGGCCGAAACTAATCGGCAAACAGCGGTCGTCGGGATTTGTCACGCCGTAACTCTGCGCGACAAAGGCATCGCTTTCAATCAACGTTATCGCCGCCGCGCCGCCAAGTTGCAACACATATTGCTCGATCAGCCCGCTGCCGCTCTCCGACCAATCTCCCAAGCCGTCGCCGTTTGACGCCCGTATCCGAACTTCGTAGCGGGCGTTGAATTGCAAGTTAGGAACCGTCGTCGTCAATGTGCTGGCGATCGCCCAATCGATCCAATCGGCGCTTCCCGCCGCCCGATATTCCAAATCATAATCGCCGATGGTCGGGCCGTGGTTTGTCGGTTCGGTCCAGCTCACGAGCAGACTGCCTTCGGCATGATTCGGCATGACCGTCGGCGCCGGCGGCGCCGCCGGGCGCTCTCCGATAGCATCCGTAATCGTCACGCTGACCGCCAGCGCGCCCTCGCAAGCGGAGGTTGCGGCGACGACCGTCAGCCGGTACGCATTATTGGCATCGGCGTCGGTCGGGCGCTCATAGTCCAGGCGCGATGAGAGACGCAATGTCCCGGCATCAACGCGGAAGAGCGCGGCATCGGCGCCGCTCAGGCGCAACGGCGCGTCGCCACACTGCGCGGGCGGATCGACAACCGCGTAGGCGCCGATGCCGGCATTGGCAACGGCGTCCGCCTCCGATAGCGCTATCGTCGCGGCGCCGCTCACTTGCAAGGCGAGCTTGGTCGTCATCACGGCGAGGATTTGCGACCACGCGCCCGCGCCCGCGCCGGATGCGCCTCGGACCCGGAACTCGTATGCGGCAAACAACTCAAGACCGGTTACCGTCGCTGTCGTTGCCGTCCCGCTATGGTCAAAATCAGTCCACGCGGAGGCGCCCCCCCGTCGGTACTGCACATCATAACCGGTCACCGTTACGTCTCCGCCGTCGTCGGGCGGCATAGTCCACTCCAGTTCCGCTTGATTCGGCCCGATGTCGGTCGCCCGCAACCCGGTCACGGCCTGCGGCGGCTCGGGGCTCTCATCGGTCACTGTCACGGTCACCGCAAGGCTTGCCTCATCGAGCTCGCCGGCGTTAAAGACGACGGTCAATTCATAGGCATTGTCGCCATTGTCATCCTGCGGCGCCTCAAAATTCGGCGGCTCGTTGAAAGACAAGCCGCCGTTAGCGGCGATGGCAAAGCGGGCGCTGTCGGCGCCGGCAATGGTCCAAGCGCCGGTCTTGCCGGGGCTGCCGTATCTGGCCACCTCGGCGGTTCTGTTCTCCGGATAACGCGGCTGACTGTCTCCGATGATGCCGACTCGGTAAATCGTTTCCACTTCGTACTCCGAAGTCGCCGCGCCGGCCTTTTCGGAGGCGACGCTTATCACGATCGCGTTGCTCTGACCCGACGTCAAACCGCGCACTATGTCATTGTTCGCGCCGCCGATCTCCAGCGCGGCGCCGTCATTGTCCGTGCCGCTGATCGTGATCGGCGCGGCCGGGTGCAACGGTTCGGCGTTGACGGTGACCTCCGTAACGCCCGCCTCCAGCACCAAGGAGTAACGCCTTGTTTCGCTGTCAAAAGCCGGCGCCAAAACCCCCGGGCTGAAGACCAAGCCGCTCAGGGTGACGTTATCGGACGGCGACAGCGCCAGCGAGCGAACCGCTTCGCCGCCGTTTACGAGCGCGGCAATGCGGTATGTGTGCTCGGCATCGGCCGTCGCCGTATCATCGCGATACGTTCGCTCCGCAATATCGATGCCGCCGGGCAAAGGCCTGCCGTCGCGGTAGACGCTATAGCGCAGGTCGGATGCCGACAGCGCGTCCCAGTGCGAGACATCGGGCGGCTCCCAGCTCAGCGTTCTCGTCGTGCCAGCGCCGACGGCCACCGCGTTGACCGGCCCGGCGCGCAACTGGTAACCGAATTCCTGCCAGCTCACTTTGCCGTCATCGTTGAAATCAACCTTCAGCGCCGGATATTGGCCGGAGTCGCCGAAATCCCAATAGTCGGCCGGATTGCCGTCGCCGTCCACATTCCAGGTTTGATAGATGCCGGCATAGCCGGTCGGCGTCTGCAACTCGGTCGTCGTCCTGGAGGCGACCCCGCCGGCGGACTCAAGAGGGCCGGAACCAAAGTGCGCGTTGGCATCGGCGATGGCCGATGTGTCGCGATCCCAATAGATTGCCCTCCATTCGACCGTTTGCGTGGGCACATTGAGTCCGGCGATACCGCCGCGCTCGATCGCCGCGGCATCGATTTGCGCGGTCGAATAGCTGTATCTGACCGACGCGGTGTCCACCTCGCCAAGCAAGCCGCCCGCTCTGCGATCGCCGGCAGCGCCCATGTGACCGGTGGCATAACTGTGATATATGAGGACAAAGTGACTGCCGGCGCCGCCGTTGGCGAAGCCGACGATGCCGCCCGGCGAACGCCCGGCGGATGCATTGCCGCTGGCATAACTCCGGAGCACCGAATTGTCATCTGTCATCCGACCGGCCAGCGGAGACGCGTACTCCCCTTCTGTGCGCACCGACACCGCCGAATAGACCTCTTCTATCACGGTGTCGTCTTGCGTCATGCCGACCAGCCCTCCGATATTGTCGTTTGAAGCGCCGGTCGCCGTCACCGACCCGGTGATGCCGAGTTTGGAAATGTTCATGTCCGTGCCGGTGTGGCCGAACAATGACAAGTTGTCGGCATCACGGGAAATATGGAGGTTATAAATCGTGTGACCGTTGCCGACGAACGTCGCCGTCAATTTGTCGGCGGTCGCGCCCAAGGGACTCCAGCCCTCCCCGCTCGTCCACTCCGTATTCGTCGTGCCGCTGCCATACGAATCGGGGTCGTTGAAGTCCAGATCGCGCATCAACTCGTAACCCATGCAATTGTTGCTCGGACACGAGTCGCTTCGGTGACCGATGAAGGCATGCGGCGCCAGGTAGTCTGCCTCATCATCGGAGGCGACATTGCCATCGCCGTTTCGGTCCCAACGTATCGCGTTTAATTGTTCCAATCTCGTGATTTCCAGCAAGCCGTCATCATCGGTGTCGTAGTCATGCCGCAAGCGCAAGACGAATCTCGTCTCACTCGACAACGGCGGGACGGCGTCATCGGTCGCGATGACCTTGATATGTATGTCCCCGGCGGCGGTTGCCGGCGGCGTCCCGCCGAAGGCGCGCGCGGCGGCATCAAACGTCATCCATGTCGGCAAGTTGTCGTCGTTTGTCAGCGATGCCATGTACGACACCGTATCGCCGTCGGCATCGACTGCTTCGTCAAAGACGTGCTCAAAAGCCTCCTCGGTCAAAATGTCCCGGTCGGCGATGATCGGCGGCGGCGGCGCGTCGTTGGCATTCGTCACCGTGACCGCCGCCTCCAACGCGGCGGACATCCCGTCGGCGGTTGCCGTCACCGTCACGCGATACACATTGTCGTTATCGCTATCCGTCGGGTTTTCAAAGTCCGGCGCGGCGGCAAAGCCGAGGATGCCCCGCGCAGCATCGATGACAAAAGCGGCGGCGTCATCCCCCGTCAGCGAGAAAGTCGCGCCCTCCGCCGTGGTCGCATATGCCGCGGCGAAGGCATCGTTGTTTTCCGCCGTCGTCCGTGTCGTCGCGCCGACGACCGCCAAGGCCGGGCGAACCGTCACAGCGACCGCATGCGTCAACTCGCCGCCGCCGGCGCTCGCCGTCAAGCGGGCATAGGTCTCGCCCGCCGCCACCGGAGCAATGCTCAGGGTGCTCGTGCTCATGATTTCCGCGGTCGCAATATCGTCGTCGTCCGAGGTCGCGGCAAAGCTCAAACTGCCCGTGGAGCGCATAAAGTATTGCGCCACATCCAAGGCAACCTCGGGGCCGCCGACATACAAAGACTGCGCCGGCGCCGGGCTCACCAAGACCACCCCGCCGGCGGTTTGCGTTCGACCGTTGCCTTCCTCCGACCAGGCGCTGCGGCCCTCGGCATTGCGCGCGCGCGCGCGCGCCTGATATTCGGTGTCGGGCTCCAAGCCGGCAATGACAGCCGACGGCGTCGCCGGACTCGGCCCGTCGATCCACTGGGTATCGGCGCTGTTGCGGTATTGCACGTCGTAGGCGCCGAGCGCCGGCCCCTTGTTGGCGGGTTCGCGCCACAGCACATATATGCCGGACTCGGAAGCGGGCGACACTTGCGGCGCGGCCGGCGCCGACGGCGGCTCATCCCGATCTCGGATCGTCACGGGGAAATTATGCGCGCCCCGGCAACTGTTGTCAGACGAAGCGAAGGTAATGATCACATCGTATGTGTTATCGCCGTCGGCATCCAGCGGCGCTTCGTAATCAAACTCCGGCAGATGTGTGCCCAGCACGCCGGATTGCGGATCGATTGTAAAATGTCCGGCATCGGCGCCAGCGAGCCCGAAAATTATATCGGTGCAAGGAGCGGGAGGATTTACGAAGAAACGATTCCTCATAAATCCCTCGGTCGTGGATTCTATCGCGGTGAGCGCCTGGTCTCCTTCCAGCGCCAGCCTCCTGACCGGGGTTCTCACGGCGCGCGCCGGCGACCACGCGCCGGCGCCTTCGTCGTTTGCCGCCCGCACCCGCACTTCGTGACGGGCATTAAACCGCAGGCTGGCATTGATCTCCGTCATCAACCCCGCGCCGACGTGCGTCCAATCCGTCCACTCGGCGGCGCCGACCGCGCGGTATTGCACATCGTAGTCATTGACGGGCGGGCCGCCGTTTGGCGAGGCCGCCGTCCATTCTGCCCTCAAAGAGGCATTTGCCGCCGCGCGCAACAACGACACAACCGGCGCCGCGGGCGGCTCGGCGCTGTCGGCGAGCGTTACCGCAACGATGGTTTCCGCCGGCTCGCAAGCCTGGCTCGACGCGCGCAATTGCGCCCGATAGATATTATCGCCGACGAAATTGCCGGGTTGCTCGTAATTCAACGGCGATGACGGAAAACGCAACACCCCCGTCGCCGCGTCAAAGGCGAAGAATCCATGGTCATACTCCTCGACCAGGCTGATCGTTACGTCGTCACACTGCGCAATGAAATTGCCAACCGCATACGTGCCGATATCCATGGCGGCGCCGGTGTCGGCTTCGGCCACCATCGCCGTCGTCGGGCCGTCCAATGTCAGCGACGGATAGCGCAGGGTCTGCGCCCGAACCGGTTGCGACCACGGCCCCTCTCCCTGAGCATTGATGCCTCTGACGCGGAAGCGGTACTCGGTAAGCGGGTCCAGCCCGGTCACAGTCGCCGTCGGGCCGGCGGACAGCCCGGCGCCGACCCATCCGCTCGCGCCAAGCGCCTGACGCTCGATGCCATAGGCGGTCGCCGTCGCCTGACCGTCATCGTCCGGCGGCGCATCCCAACTCAAGGCAACCCGATCCCAGCCAATCGCTTCCGCTGTCGGCGCGCTCACGCGGTTGGGGGGTTCGGGATTCACATCGAGTACCGTGACCGTGACGGTGGCGCTTGTCGAATCGGCCCGCCCTTCGTTCAGGATGACCGTCAGTTCATATGTGTTATTGCCATCGGCATCGCCCGGGCTCTCAAAGTTAGGCGGCGTGTCGAAGGTCACTTCGCCGCCGGTACTGATAGCGAAAAGCGCGCCATCAACGCCGCCGAGACTCCAACCGTCCACCCGGGCGTCGGTGGCATATTGCGCGACCGCGGCGGTTCCGTTCTCATCGTAATCTGCCGTCCGGTCGCCGCTAAAGACGCTGCGGAAAACAAGGGCGATCGTATAAACCCCGCTGTCCGCGCCCGCTTTCTCCGGCGTGACGGTTACCCGCGCCGTGTTGCCCGCCGTCGCCAAGCCGGTAATGCTCCTCGTGCCCGCGCTGCCGCTTAAGGTCAACGCGGCGCCGTCGGCGGTCATGCCGTCAAACGCTATCGTCGCGGCGGGGTGCAGGGCGGCGGCGGTAATCTCCACCGCGGTGACATCCGCGTCCAAACCCACCGCATAGCTCCTGATGCCGGGATAAAATTCCGGCAACATGAGCCCTCTGTCAAACGATAGCGCGCGCAAGGATGTGTCCGCGGACGGCGAGCTCGTCACGCTGCGGGTCGCTTCGCCGCCGTTGACGATGGCCGCGACATGGTAGCTGTGGTCGGCATTGGCGGTCACCGTATCGGCATAGGTCGTGTCCGTCATGTTCGCGGCGGCGGCAATCGCCGCGCCGTCGCGGTAGACGGCGTAGGCAATGGTCGGCGGCGCGTCGGGCCAGTGCGATGTCGTCGGCGCTTCCCAAGTCAACACCCGCGTTGTGTCGCTGCCGACCGCCGTCAGGTTTCTCGGCCCTTCGCGCAATTGATAGCCGAATTCCTCCCACGTCGTCGTGCCGTCGCCGTCAAAATCAACCCGCAATGCCGGATATTGGTCGGGTCTGCCGAAGTCCCAGTAGTCGGTCGCATTGCCGGCGGAATCGTTCGCGTCCCAATCGGCGTAGATACCGTCATAGCCGGTCGGCGTTTGTAACTCGGCGCTCGTCTTCGCGACCGGCCCGACCGCCTCAACGCTCCCCGCGATGCCGCCGTAGGCCGCGTCGACAGCGGAGGTGTCGGTATCCCAATAGACCGCGTTGACCGCGGTTGTTTGAGCGGCGTTATGTCCGGCCACACCGCCGCGCTCGGTGGCGGCGGAAGCAATCAGCGCGGTCGCGTAGGCGTATCTGATTGTCGAGGGACCTATCCAACCGAACAAACCGCCGGCCCGTCCGTCACCGCCGTCGCCTATGTAGCCGGTGGCATAGACGTGCTCCGCAATGGTATTTCCTCCGATCGCGCCGACGATGCCCGCGGGCTCCTGACCGACGGATGCGCCGCCGGTCGAGTAACTGCGGCGCACGACGCCGCCGTCGACCATGATACCGACCAGCGGCGAGGCGCGAAGCCTCCCGCCCGATACCTCGACCGCCGAATACACCCCGTCTATCGTCGTATTGTTCGCCCTGCCAACCAGCCCGGCGGCATCATCAACGTCGATGCCGCTGGCCGTCACCGAACCGGTCACGCCGAGATTGGAAATCGTCGCGCCGGCGGTCTGTCCGAACAATGCTCGCTGATGGCCGGCGCGCTCAAGGTACAAGTTATAAATAGTGTGGCCGCCGCCGTCAAATGTCGCCGCGAACATGTCGTCGGCGCTGTCTCCGAGCGGCGTCCAATTCACCGCGGTCGCGCCCGGCGATAACAGGGGGGAAGTTGAGATGTCGCCGCTCGCATAGGCCGCCGCATCCTCAAAATCCAGATCGGCAATCAATTCATAGCCGACGCACCCGCTATCCGCCGGGCAACCCATGCCGGGCGCCGCGCCGGGAAAAGCGCTCGCGTACGCGTCCTGATCACCCGCGGCGACATTGCCATCGCCGTCGGTGTCATGGCGAACCGCGTGAAGTTGCTCCAGAAAACCGATGTCAATCAGGCCGTCGTCGTCGCCGTCGTAGTCCTGTCGGACTCTCAGCACAAAGGTCGCCGGGGGCGATGACAACGGCGGCGTCGCGTCATCGCTTGCGATCACTTTGATGTTGAAATCATCGCCTCGGTGCGCTATCGGCGGAGCGCCGGCGAAGGCGCGCGCAGCGGAATCAAACGACAACCACGCGGGCAAATTGCTGTCATCCGTCAGTGTCGCCGCATACGATACCGTATTTCCTGCGTCGGGGTCTGTCGCCGCGCCAAATACGTATTCAAAGTCGCTCCCCGCAAGCGCCAACTGATCGCCGACGGACGGCATCGCGGGCGCTTCGTTGATATCAATCACTGTCACCCCGACCTGATGCATGGCGGTTTGAGCCGGAGCCGCCGATTCCGCCATGATGGTTACTTCGTAGACATTGTTCGAATCGGCATCGGCGGGCGCTTCAAAGTCGGGGGCCGAGACAAAACGGAGGATGCCCCTTGCGTCCAATTCAAAATCGTTCTCATCGGCGCCGCCCAGCGACCAACTCACGCCGTCCTTATTCGCCGCATAGACCGCCCGGAATGCGGCGCTGCCCTCGTCCGCCGTCACATCCGCATCGCCGCTGATCATCAAATTGGGCGCTACCGTCACATCTATCAAATGGATTAAGTCTGTGTCGCCGTCATTGACGGTCAACTCAATGTATGTTTCGCCCGCCGCTATCGGCGTGATAATCACTCTGCTGTTAGCGACAATGCTCGCCGTGGCAACATCTTCGTCTTCGGAGCGCGCGCTATGCGTCAAAGCGCTGCCCTGCGGATGCTCAAAGTATGGCGTGATATCCAGTGTTTCGCTGTCGGCAAGCAACAGAGTCCGCGCCGGTATCAGGTTGGGAGCGGTCGGCCCGGTTGCGGTCTGGGTGCGCACATCGGCAATCTCGGACCAGGCGCTGTCGCCCTCGTCATTGCTCGCGCGCACCCGCACTTGATATGCGGTATCGGTTTCCAGACCGGTGATCGTCGCCGCGCGCATCGTCGTCGCGTGTTCCCAACTCAGCCAATCCGTGCCGGCGCTCGCGCGATACTCCGCCTCGTAGCCGGTGATAGGCGGAGCGGAATTGTCCGGATCACGCCACAGCGCATGGATGGCGGAAGCGGTGGCGGTCAACGCCCGCAGGCGGGGTTTGAGCGGCGGTTCGGCGACATCCGTGACAGTCAAGACAACGCTGCCTTCGCCGCGGCACGCGCCGTCGGACGAAGCGGCAACGGCGGTAATCTCATAGTCGTTATCGCCATCGGCATCCAGCGGCATCTCATGATCGAGCGCCGCGGGCAGATCGACCGCGCCGCTTGTCGGGTCGATGTCGAAATGCGCGCCGTCGGCGCTCGCCAATTTGAAAGTGACCGAGACGCAACGGGGATCCGGATTGTCAACCGCAAAACGCAGATCAAACGGCGGTTTTGAGGCGGCGGAAAATTCGGCGACGGACGGGTCCGCCATGCCGCCGCTGACGCTCAAATCGTAGGCGGCGACCGTCGCGAATGTCGCCGGCGACCATTCGCTGTCGCCCTCGTCGTTGCGCGCGCGCACCCGCGCGGCATAGCGCGTGTTAAACATCGGGGCAACAACCGTCGCGGTCAAATCGGCGCCGTCGTGCGTCCAATCCGTCCAGTCGGCGGTCGTCGCCGCGCGGTATTGCACATCGTAGTCGGAGATGACCGGGCCATCGTTCGCGGGCGCCGACCAACTCACCGCCAGATTCACCTCCGAGTCGACGGTTATCGTCGGCGCCGCCGGCGCCGCCGGCGGCTCGATATCGTCGGTGATTGTGACGGCAATGGGGAAATCCGCTTCGCACACATCGGCGGTGGCGCGCAACACCGCGCGATAGACATTGTCGCTATCGCCGTCGGCCGGTCGCTCATAATCCGCCGCGGAGGTCGGGAAGGTCAATATGCCGCCGTCAAAGGCAAAGAATTGCGCGTCCAAATGGTCGGCAACCAAGCCGAGTCTTACGTCATCCGCGCCGCCGCACTGCGCGATCAGATTGCCGACCGCATACGCGCCGATTTGGGTCGGACGCGCGGCGCTCCCCTCGGCTATCTCCGCCGTTGCGGGACCGGTCAATGTCAACTCGCCGTACTTGCTCGTCGTGACCCCGAGCGGGCGCGACCACGGGCCTTCGCCGGCGGCGTTGCCCGCCCTGACGCGGAAGCGATACGCGGCAAACGGATCAAGGCCCGTCACTGTCGTTGCGGTAGCGGCCGAAGCAAAGGCGAATTCGGTCCATGCGCTCGCGCCGAGCAAGCGGTACTGCACATCGTAGTCGGTGATCGCCGAGTCCCCGCTTGGCGGCGCGTCCCAACTCAGCGCCGCCCGATCCCACTCAATGGCTCCCGCGGTCGGGGCGTCCGGGCGCATCGGCGTTTCGGGATCCTGGTCGGTGACATCCACCGACACTGCTGTCATCTCTTCATCAAGGCGCCCCTGATTGAATATCACCATCAGCACATAATCATTATTGCCGTCGGCATCGAGCGGCATTTCATGGTCCGGCGGGTCGTTAAAGAAGAGCTCGCCGTCCTCGTTGATATTGAACAGGGCGGCATCGGTACCGCTTAGCGTGAAAACTCCGGCTTTGCCGGTCGTGAATTGCTCGATCCGCGCATCCCGATTTTCCTCATAGTCCAAAGTGTTTCGACCGCTGATGACGGTTCTGGAAATCGTAGCAAGCGCATAGACTCTCGTGTCGGCGCTGGCGTGTTCGGGCGTGACGGTTATCCGAATCTCCCCGCCGTCGTACGCCAATTCGGAAATGCGCGTTCCGTCAATGGCCAAACCCGCACCGCCGATTGATACTCTCGCACCCGGGTGCGATGCGGTAGCGGTGAGAGTCACTTCGGTCGCGGTCACCCCCGACGGCGGTGTGTCCAGCAGCAAACCGTAGCGCATAACCGACGGGTCAAAAGCGGGGTGTAGCGTCCCCGCCGGCACCGACAGGTCCGTCACCGCCGACACCGACAGGTTGCTGAGAGTAGCGTCATCGGACGGCGATTGCACTGTGCTGCGGGTCACCTCGGCACCGTTGATGATCGCCGCAATCGCATATGTGTAGTTGGCATCCATAACCACCGACGACACATCATTGGCCGTGGTTGTCGGGATATCGCGCTTGTGCAGAAGGCCGTCGCGATAAACATGGTAGCTTACCGGCGGCGCGGGATCCCAGTGGGATGTGTCGGGCGCATCCCAACTCAAGGTCCTGGGGCTGCCCCTGCCCGTGGCTATCGCATCGACCGGCCCTTCGCGCAGTTGATAACCGAACTCCTGCCAACTCGTGATGCCGTCGTTGTTGAAATCGGTTTTCAACGCCGGGTATTGCCCGCTGTCGCCAAAATCCCAGTAGTCCGCCGGGTTGCCGTTGGCATCCTCGTTCCAGTCGGCGTAGATGCCGCTATAGCCGGTCGGGGTTTGTAACTCGCTGCTCGTCTTGCCGCTCACAGCGCCGCTATCGCCCGCAAAATCGCCGACGCCAAAAGCCGTATCCGCGCCGCCGACATCGGTGTCCCAATAGACCGCGCCAAACTGAGCGGATTCGCTGTCGGAGTTCGCGCCGCCTATGCCGCCAATTTCGGGCGCGGGGAACATCTGCGCGGTGGCGTAAGCGGCGCGCAGGGTCATGTCCTCTATGGCCCCGACCAAGCCGCCCGCGGCGCCGGCCATTGCCCACACATAACCGGTCGCATAGACATGCTCTATGACGGCATTGGCGGCGGCGCGGCCGACGAGGCGGCCGACGACGCCGGCATCGGCCTGCGCAAAGCCGGTCGCATAACTGCGGCGCAACTCTCCCCCTTCCATATGGCCAATCAGCGAGGCGACGCTATCGGTGGAGGCTCTGATATTCGCCGCCGAGTACGCATCTTCTATCACGGTGCCATCCGCAATGCCGATCACGCCGCCGCTATTGCGGCCGGCGTCGGTGATTTCCCCGGTCACGCCGAGATTGGAAATCGTCGTCGCGCCGGTGCGTGAGAACAAGCCCCGCCGCGGAAAATCCCCGTCAATAAGCAGGTTATAAATCGTATGACCGTTGCCGTTGAAGACCGCCGTGATGCCGTCGGCGCCGCCGGAGAGCGGCTCCCATTGGACTCGGGTTTCGCCGTCCGCCAGCAACGGGGAAGCGGATATGCTGCCGCTCGCATAGTCCGTCGCATCCTCAAAATCCAAATCGCCGGTCAATTCATAACCGTCGCAACCGCCGACGCAACCCATGCCGGCGATGGCGTCGGGGAAAGCCAGCGCATACGTCGCGGCAGCCGTGCTTGCGACCATGCCGTCGCCGTCGGGGTCATAACGGATCGCATCGAGTTGCTCCAGATTGCCGATCTCTATCAGGCCGTCGTCGTCGCGGTCGTAGTCGCCTTGCCGCGGCGGAAACTCAACGCGCGCGCTGGCGCCGACCTCTATGCCGTCGATCAGAACCGCTATTTGGTAGACATGGGTATCGGCGGACGCCGCCGTGTCAATGTGGCTCAGCGCTTCCACCGCGGTTGCCAGCGGCAACATGGAAGCCATGCCCGTCCTCGGCAAGCCGCGATACGCCCGGTAACTGATCGCGGGGGGCGGCGTCCACGCGCTCGTATCGACCGCCGTCCAACTCAAGAACCTGAGGTTGCCGAAGCCGCTGACCGTCAATTCCGGCAGGGCGCGCAACTGATAGCCGAATTCCTCCCAACTCGCCTCGTTGTCGCCGTCAAAGTCAATCTTCAGAACCGGGTATTCGTCGCTGTCGCCAAAGTCCCAGTAGTCCGTCGCGCCGTCGTCGTCCCAGTCGGCGTAGAGACCGGCGTAAGCGGTCGGCGCTTGCAATTCGCGCGTTGTGACGGGGGCGACCTTGTCATTCCTCGGATTGCCGCTATCGGCGTAACGGCCGATGCTCGCATCGGCGTCGGATAGGTTCCGGTCCCAATAGCTGCTGCCGGTAATATTTTGAGCGGCGCTTTGAATGACGCCGATAAGGCCGCCGATACGCCCTCCGCCATCCGCAACGACCGCTCTGGAATAACCGTATCGGACCGTCACATCGGCGTTTATGCGGCCAAATAGTCCGCCCGCAACGGCTGCCGCCGGCACATTGATGCGACCGCTGCCATATGCATGCTGCGCAGTGATCTCGAAACCAATGTCACAATCGCCGGCCAGACCGCCGACATATTCGGTTTCGTGTTCCGACGGGGAAAACTCAAGGGCGGCATAGCTGGTTCTGATATTGCAACCGGCATCCCGAGAGCGACCGACCAAACCGCCGACATGCTCACCGCCGCTGACCTTGACACGGGCAAAGCTGTTCCTGATTTGCGAAGCAGAATCCCTGCCTATTAAGCCGCCGACGCTGCTATCTGTCGATGCGTTGATTGTGCCAGTTACACCGACGTTACTGATAATTGCCGGCTCATCCCAGACACGACCGAACAAACCGTAATATGAGAGATCATCGGGGTTGTCGTCGGCGCGGTTGATATGGAGGTTGCGAATTTCAAAACCGTTGCCGTCGAAGGGCGCTCGCAAATAACGTTGACGGTCGCCGATTGGCATCCAGCCGACGCCGCCTTCGTGCCGGCTCCAGCCGCGGTCGGGGCGACCGCCGGCGTAGCTTGTGCCGTCGTCAAAGTCCAAATCCTTGGCCAGCTCGTAGCCGAAGCAGTCGTCGGCGCAACCCATGTTGTCGGCGGCATTCGGAAATGTCATCATGACAACCGTCGTGCTCGCTCGACTGATTCCATCGCCGTCCGGATCCCAACGTATTAAATCCAGTTGATCCAGATTGCTGATTTCGATCAGATTGTCGTCGTCGCGGTCGTAATCGATCGGTTCTACGTAGTCGGTCGTGATCTCATAACGTTGCGTCGTCGTCCTGTCTGCGGCGGTGACCGTTATCGTAATGACGTTCGCCGCGCCGTCGCTCAGGCCGCTGACTCGATAGACGCTGCGGTTCGCGATAATCGCGGTACCCGTGGCCGCGATCTCGGCGACCGTCGCGACGGTCGTCGGGCTGGTCGCGGAGATACCCGTGACTGCCACTGTCGCGTTGCTGTCCGCGACCTCCGCCGTGACCTCAATGGCGGTGGTACCGGCAAGCACTTCGGCGGTATAACCGATGACTTCGGGGTCAAAACGCGGTTGCAAAACGCCGCGCGACAAGCGCAAGTATCTCAGGCGGGCATCGTTGTTGGGGAAGCGTACGGTCGCACGCGCCGCCTCGCCGCCGTCGATGACCGCTGCGATGCCGTAGGTGTATGCCGTACCGGCGATCGCACCCGTGTCGCTATATGTCGTCTCCGTTATGCCGCTGGCTATGGCTGTCGGGTTCGCCGCATCGCTGATGCGATAAATCGTATACGAGACCACCGGTGAAGGTGTCCAGTGCGATATGTCCGGTGCGGTCCAACTCAGCAGGTTTGATGTGCCGGTATCGGTCACTGTCACATCGGTCGGGCCGGTGCGCAACTGATGACCGAATTCCTGCCAGCTTGTTACCGCGCTGTTGTCGAAATCCACTTTCAGTACCGGGTATTCGCCGGTGATGCCGAAATCCCAGTAGTCGTTGCCGTCGGCATCCCAGTCGGCATAGATGCCGCCGTAGCCGGTCGGCAATTGGAGCGCGGCGCTCGTCAGGCCGACGGCGGAACCTTCGCTACCGCCGGCTATATTGGATGTTCGGGTATCCCAATACACGGCGGTCAATGTGGCATCGTTTTGAGCCGCGACCAAACCACTGTAAACACCCGCCTGACCTACCAAGGCAGTCGCATAAGCATATTGAAGCCCGACAGTGCCCGCATAACCGATGAGGCCGCCCAGACGCCCTTTGATACTGGCGTTCTCATCTCCCACATAGACATGACCGGTCGCATAAACATGTTCCACAGTGTTGTCATCGCCGACATCCCCGGTGCGGCCAATGAGGCCGCCGAGTTCAAAATTACCGGGTATATTGCCCGTCGCATAACTCGTACGAACAGTGCCGCCCTCATCCACGCTTCCGACCAAAGAGCCGATCCTCCGGTTGCCTCGTACTGTCACCGCCGACCAACTCTTCTCAACCGTCGCGCCGGTCAGGGAGCCGACCAGACCGCCCATACTGTCACTGTTGCTTACAATGCTACCGGTAGGGATAACACCGCGCATCTCACCTGTCACCGCAATGTTTGATACCGTAGCACCGGCTCCGACAACTCCGAACAGCCCTTGGTTGGGCATATCGCGTTCAATATACAGGCCGGAAATCATATGGCCGTTGCCGTTGAATGTCGTCGTGAAGTTTGTCGTGGAATCGCCTATCGGGGTCCAGCCTTCGCCTTCCGTAAAGGCTTTGTTGACAGTACCGGCGTCATAACTCGCCGCGTCGTTGAAGTCCAGATCGCGGGTTAATTCATAGCCCAGACAATGGGGGGCTCCCTGCTGCGCAGGGGCGGGGCAACCCATATTGTCGGCGGCAAAGCGAAATGCGGCGGCATACTTTGCCAGATCATCGGCGGCGACCTCGCCGTCGCCGTTCGGATCAAAGCGCATCGCATCGAGTTGCTCCAGGTTGCGAATCTCGATCAGACCGTCGTCATCAATGTCATAATCTCCGCCGACTGCGATCCTGGCGCTGCGCGCCGCCTCGCCGCCATTGACAACGGCGGCAACCGAGTAAGCGGCGAAGTCCGGCCCGGCGCGGACCAGGGCCGTCGTCCCCTCCGCCCCCGGCGTGACGTTCGTGGCGCCGTTCTCCGCTTGTTCATAGATGGCATACGTGACGACCGGCGGCGCATCCCACGCGCTCGTATCAACCGCGCTCCAACTCAGCAATATCGGGTCGCCGGGCGTCAATGTCAATGTCGGAGTCTCGCGCAACTGATAGCCGAACTCGGTCCAATCTTGCGCTGTTCCGTCGCCGTCGGTATCGCGTTGCAGCACGGGGTATTGGTCTGACCGGCCATAATTCCAATGATCGGCGGTACCGCCGTCGTTCCAGTCAAGGTAGATGCTACCGGTAGCCGTCGTCGGCATTTGTAACTCACTGCTTGTGTGACCGTTGCCGGTGGCATAGCCACTGCCGATCACGTTGGTCTTGCCCGAAGTTTCGGTATCCCAATAGACAGCGATGAAGGCAGATCTGGGATTCACTCTGCCGGCGATACCGCCGCTCAGCGCCGCATCGGCAGCAATCAAAGCGGTGGCGTAGCTGTATTTGAGTTGCAGCCGTCCGCCGTAGCCGACCAAACCGCCGGCGTGCCTTCTGTTACCGCCGCGGGTCGCATCGACATAGCCGGTCGCATAGACATGTTCCACATTGCTATTGGGCAAACCGTGGTGTATCCCGCCGATCAAACCGCCGGTTTGCTCGTCGGCATAGGTGTTGCCGGTGGCATAGCTGACAGAAACCGTGCCTTGCTGGTTATAACCGACCAGAGAGCCGACCAGCTTTCTGCCTTCTGCCGCTACCGTCGAATAGCTGCCTTCCACTCTGCCGCTGCCAATTATGGCACCGACCAGACCGCCGATTTGATCGGCTTCTTGGCCGCCGCGCACCCTGCCTGTCACACCGAGATTGGCGATTGTCGCGCCATCAATGATTCTGCCAAACAAGCCCTGATAATCCGCATTGCGCTCAATGTGCAGCCCATAGACGCTATAGCCGTTGCCGTCAAACATTGCCGAAAAAGCATCTTGACCGCCGCCTATCGGTTGCCAACCTCTGCCGCTCGTCCATGTCTCATTTTGAAAAGCATCAAAATCCAAATCACGCATCAGTTCGTAACCGCTACAGGTATTGGCGGGGCAGCCCATGCCGGCAACGGCGCTCGGAAAAGCGGCATCGTAGTCTAGCGGATTACTCGCGTTGCCATCGCCATCCACATCCCAGCGCACGGCGTTGAGTTGGAGCAGGTTTTCAATCTCAATCAAACCGTCGTCATCGCTGTCGTAATCTATTTCGGGCACTGTGACGCGGTTGCTGTGACTCGCTTCGCCGCCATTGATGACCGCCGCTACCCGATATGCCACCTGCCCTGTGACCGTATCGCTGTCGGTATAAGAGGTTCTTGTGCTGTCCGTCTCTATCAGCGTCGTGCCCTGCTCGCGGGTCGTGGTCTCCCCGGTCTGTTGATTGATCGCTATCGGGGTGCGATAAACCCTGTATGTCAGTGCGGGTGCGTCCGGCCAGAAACTCGTATCAGGCGCACTCCAACTCAATATTCTGGATGTGCCGGTATCGGTGACATTCAATGCCGGCGCTTCGCGCAACTGGTAGCCGAATTCTTCCCAGCTCGCCGTACCGTCGTCGTTGAAATCCACCTTCAGCGCCGGGTACTGGCTCGCCGTGCCGAAGTCCCAATAGTCAACCGGATTGTTATAGGTATCCATGGCCCAGTTGGCATAGATGCCGCTATAGCCTGTCGGTGTTTGCAACTCGGAAGTCGTTCTGCCGCTCACACCGGTAAGCCTGCCCGTACTCACCGCACCCAGTCTGCCCGAAGTCAGAATATCCCAGTAGACATCAGAGGACGTAACGCCCGGGTTGGAATTACCGCCGATGCCGCCGCTTTGTAGCGCGTCAAGATCAAGCCAGGCGGTGGAGTAACTGTAGGTGATATATGCCTGCCCCAAATCACCGATGAGACCGCCGGCCCACCGCCTGTCTGCGACATTCCGTGCCAGACTCAGATAACCGGTCGCATAAGTGTGTATCATCACCAAGTAGATGTTGCTTTCATCCACAACCGCGCCGACCAAACCACCGGCTACCGACTCGGCGCTGACATTACCGGTCGCATAGCTTCTTTCAAGGGTACCTTCGGTTACATAGCCGATTAGCGAACCGACATTATTAATGCCGGATACCGACACTGTCGAGTAGCTGTCCACAATTTCACCGCCTGTCAGCTTACCGACCAGCCCGCCGATATTATTTCTCATGTCTGCGGAGCCGGAGCCTGTATAGGCTATCGAGCCTGTTATGCCGAGGTTATAAATCTCACCGCCATAGCTGATGACACCGAATAAGCCCTGATCGGGGGAACTGCGGTTGATATACAGGTTGCGAATTTCATAGCCGCGGCCGTCAAAGGTCGCCGTGAAGGGATCGCTACTTTGGCCAAGCGGCTGCCAACCTGCGGCGATATCGGGGCCGATAGTCATCACATAGGTTGCCATACTGCCACCGGCATAGTCAGCCGGATCGTTAAAGTCCAAATCTCCTGTCAGTTCATAGCCGATACAACCGTCATTGTCCGCCGGACAACCCATATCGCGCGCGGGAGAGGGAAATGCCAATGTATACATATCTGTCGCCGTACTCGCGGCGATGCCATTGCCGTCCAAATCCCAGCGTATGGCATAGAGCTGGTTCAGGTTACGGATTTCAATCAGGCTGTTGTTATCCGCGTCGTAGTCAATCAACGGCACAACCGCGGTACTGCGGCTTGCCTCGCCGCCGTTAATCACAGTGGCCACCCGGTAGGTCTGTCGAGAAGCATCAAGCCGTGCGAGGTCTACATAGCTCGTTCCTATCAGGTCGGACGCTATCAACGTCGCTTGTGATGAATCTTCAATGCGGTACGCCTTATAGGTGACAACCGGCGCGGGCGACCAGTGCGATATGTCGGGAGCGGGCCAAATCAGTTCTCTTCTTGTCTCAACACTGGTGACCGACAGAGTCGGCGCGGTACGCAACTGATAGCCGAACTCCTGCCAGCTCGCGGTGCTGTCGTTGTTGAAGTCAATCTTCAGCGCCGGGTACTGGCTCGTCGTGCCGAAGTCCCAATAGTCGGTCGCATTACCCGCGCCATCATTCGCGTTCCAGTCGCCATAAATGCCGCTATAGTCTTCGGGGGCTTGCAGTTCGGCGGATGTTTGAGCGGTGATGCCGGCGGCAACGCCCGCGCCGATAGCGCTATCCTTGCCGGATATGCCGCGGTCCCAATACACCGCGTCGAATGCGGGGCTATCGCCGGCGGCAACCGTTCCAACCACGCCGCCGCTTTCGCCGCCGGCCGGGTCAATCCAGGCCCTGGCATAGCTGTAATTTATTTCCGCGCCGCCGGCGGAACCGATCAGACCGCCGCCCCACTTCGCATCGTCGCCAAACGGTGTCACATAACCGGTCGCGTAACTGTGCTCTATGACCGCCGTTGTCGTCGTCGGGGCGGCGCCGACCAAACCGCCGACGGCGGCATCGCCTGTCACCTCTCCCGTCGCATAGCTCGCGGTCACCGTGCCTTGATCAACATACCCGACGAGACCGCCGACATATTCATCGCCCGCCACCGCCGCCGATGACCAGACGCCTTCTATCGTACTGTCCGTACCCGATAACTCGCCCGCCAAGGCGCCGATGCGATCGCCGTCGTCGCCGCTCACGGAGCCGGTCAGGCCGATATTGCCGATGGCGGCGCCGGCGCCGACGACGCCGAACAGCCCCTGCTTGTCGCTGTTGCGGTTAATATATAAGTTATAGATTACATAGCCATTGCCGTCGAATGTCGTTGTGAATTCCGTCGTATCGTCGCCGAGCGGCAGCCAACCGTCGCCGCTTGTCCACGCCGCATCGATGTTGCCGGCCGCATAGGAAGACGCGTCGGTAAAATCCAGATTGCGGCTCAATTCGTAGCCGCTACAACCGCCGACCGTCGGGCAACCCATGCCGGATACCGCATCATAAAAGGCACTCGTATAATCGCTCTCATTATCCGCTGCGGGGCTGCCGTCGCCATCCAAATCCCAGCGCAGGGCATTGAGTTGTCGCAGGCTTTCAATCTCTATCAGACCGTCGTCGTCGCTGTCGTAATCGCGCCGCGCGGACACAAATACGCTGCGCGCCGCCTCGCCGCCGTTGACGACGGCGGCAAGCCGATAGGTATATTCGGCGGCGGCGACGGCGGCGGTATCGGCATACGTCGTAGCGGCGGTATTTGAGACGACTACCGTGTCGGTATCCGACGCCGCGTCGCTGCGATATATGGCATACGTGATAGTCGGCAAAGCGGATGACGACCAGCGCGATGTGTCGGGCGCGTTCCATGTCAGCACTCTGGTCTCGGAGGCGCCGCGCACCGCCAAAGTCGGCGCTTGGCGCAGTTGGTAGCCGAATTCCTGCCATGTCGCTTCGCCGTCGCCGTCAAAGTCCGCTTTCAATGCGGGATATTCGGCGGCGGCGCCGAAATCCCAGTAGTCGTTTTCGTCGGTGTCCCAGTCAGCGTAAATACCACTGTAATTTCTTGGCAAGCGCAAGGCGGCGGTATTCCTGCTGCTAATGCCGGCACTTGTTCCGGTACCTACGGCATCGCTTTTAGCCGAAGTCCCGCTGTCCCAATACACAGCGGTAAATGTGGCATTGGCATCCGCATTACGCCCGCCGATACCGCCGCTTTCCACTGCTGCGGGAGAAATCTGGGCGGTCGAATAACTGTATCTCAGCCGCAAGCTCCCGCTGTTACCCGACCGCTGGCTGGATAAATTACCGAACAGACCGCCGAACCATTGCTTGCTTTCATTCTCGGTTACATCCATATAGCCGGTGGCATATGTGTGTTCGATGACAATTTCCGAATTCGGGTTATCCCCTCCCTTGCCGACCAGACCGCCGCCGGTGAAAGCGGCGAAGACATTGCCTGTGGCATAACTTGTGCGAATGGTACCATCGTCAATAACCCCGACCAAAGAGCCGACACTGTCCGCTCTGATTGCCTCCAAAGAGACCGCCGAATAGTTGTTTTCAATCACACCGCCCGACATATCGCCGATCAGACCGCCATAGTTTTGTGTCTCCGCGGCGGCAGTGTCGCTTGCAGATATTCTGCCGCTGACACCGATGTTTGAAACCGCCGCGCCGCTGCCGATCGCGCCGAACAGACCTTGTCCGTTCTCGTTGCGATCGATATGCAAGTTATACACCGTGTAACCATTGCCGTTGAAGGTCGCTGTGAAGCGTTCGGCGGTTCCGCCGAGCGGCTCCCAACCGCTGCCGCTCGTCCACGCCGTGCTGACACTGCCGCTCGCATAGCTTGCCGAATCATTAAAGTCCAAATCGCCCATCAACTCGTAACCGGTGCAGGCATTGTTCACACAACCCATGCCGGGTGACGAACCGACAAAAGCGATTCTGTAGTCCGGACGATCCGTGTCGGAAACGGCGCCATCGCCGTCCAAGTCCCAGCGCACCGCATAAAGCTGTTCCAGCGTACTGATCTCAATCAGCCCGTTATTATTGCGGTCGTAACTGCGCGGTGCGGATATAAACCTGCTACGGCTCGCCTCGCCGCCATTGACAACAGCCGCGACCCGATAGGTGTGTTCCGCATAAACGACCGCATTTGCATCGTCATAGCTTGTCGCTGTAGTCGGTTCCGCTACCAATAACTCATCGTCGCGATAGATGTTGTAAGCGATAGTCGGCGGATTATCAGGCCATGCCGATACATCCGGCGCGGTCCAAGTTAATGTTCTGGAATCACCGACCCCGTCTACCGCCAAATCACGCGGGCCTTCGCGCAACTGATAGCCGAACTCTTCCCAACTTGCCGTGCCGTCATTGTCAAAATCAATCTTCAGCGCGGGGTATTGATCGGCGGCGCCAAAATCCCAGTAATCGTTTTCATCCGGGTTCCATTCGGCGTAGATGCCGGCATAGGTCGTCGGCGCTTGCAACGCGGCGGTCGTCAATCCGGCGGCGCCGGCGACCGCCGGCGCCGAGCCGAGCGCGTTGCTTTGGCCCGAGATCTCGGTATCCCAGTAAACGGCGGCGAACAGGCCGCCCGCGCTGAGGTCGTTGCCGCCAATGCCGCCGTCGGCAATCGCGGCGGAATACGCATACCGCAGTTGTACGCGTCCTACATCGCCGATCAAGCCGCCGAGCGTACGCGCGGACGCGCCGGCGCGCGCGCTCACATAACCCGTCGCATAAACATGCTCGGCAATGGCATTGCCGATGTCGTTCACTTTGCCAATCAAGCCGCCGGCTTCGCTGGCGGACACATTGCCGGTTGCGTAACTCGTTTGCACCGTACCCTGTACCAGCCTGCCGAGCAGAGAACCGGCGGCCGTATTGCCCGCCACCGCGACCGTTGAATAGCTGTTCGCAATCATCGCGCTACCAATCATCTGACTGACCAGTCCGCCTGTCAGGCTGTCGCTTGCACCCGCGCTGACCGCGCCGGTGACGCCGATATTCGTAATCACAGCGCCGGAACCAATGATGCCGAACAGGCTTTGTCCGCTGTCGTCGCGATCGATATGCAAGTTATGGACCGTGCGACCATTGCCATTAAAGGTCGCCGTAAAACGTCCGCCGCCGGAGGCCAGCGGCGCCCAGCCCCCGCTCGTACTCCCTTCGCTCCAGTCGGCATTGACGGCGCCGCTCGCATAACTGGTCGCGAGACGAAAGTCCAGATCATTGCTCAACTCATAGCCGGTGCAACCGCCGGAGCTATCGCTCGGGCAACCCATGCCGGGCGGCGCGCCGGGGAAAGCCGCGTCATAGAGTTGTGTGTTTTGCGATACGGCGCTGCCGTCGCCGTCAAGGTCGTAGCGTATTGCGTTGAGTTGCTCCAGTGTCGTGATTTCAATCAGACCGTCATTATTCTGATCATAATCCTGCGTCGGTTCTGATGTCACCAAATCACTGCGCAGCGCTTCGGAACCATCGCTGCCAACCGCAACCTGATAGGTATATTCGGTATCGGGATCCGCCGTTGCATCGGTGTAAGTTAAATCTTCGGGCACCGATGCCAGATACGCATTATCGCGATAGATGGCGTATGTCAGTGTCGGCCCAAAGCGCAACCACGTGCTTATATCGGGCGCGTCCCAGACCAGCACTCTGTGCCGGTTGCTGTTCGCACTCACCTTCAGGTCCGCCGACCATTCGCGCAATTGATAACCGAATCCTTCCCATGTTACGGAGGTATCCGCATCGTTATCAAAATCAACTTTCAGTGCGGGGTACTGCTCGGAGGTGCCGAAGTCCCAATAGTCCGTAGTCGCATCGCCATTGCCATCGGGCTCGTTCCAGCTGGCGTATATCTCATCGTAATCCTCGGGTTCTTGCAGTTCGGCGGTCGGCAGGTTGGTGATGCCGTCCTCAACAGAGCCTTCGCCTACTCCGTCTCCCTTCTCGCTCTTGCCGGATGTCGACGCATCCCAATAGACATCCGTATATGCGGCATCTTCAGAGTCGTGATAACCGCCGACCCCGCCGCTGTTTGTCGCAGCCGGCGCAATCAGACCGGTTGCATAGCTGTAGCTGAGTTCCACATTCGCAAGAGCGCCGATCAAACCGCCGCCCCATTTCATATCGCCGGGTAGTGTCGGGCTCACAGATCCCGATGCGTATGTGTGCTCCACAATATTGGAAGCGCTCGCTACAATTTTGCCAATCAGACCGCCGGTCTCCGCACTCGCCAAGGTCCTGCCCTGAGCATAACTCGCGCGCACGGTCGCACCGCTGAGCTGACCGGCCAGCGAACCGACGGCGGCGCCGCCTCGCACCGACACCAAGGAATAGCTCTCTGCCAGCGTCGCACCACCGGTCAATTCGGCAACCAGACCGCCGATCTTGTTCGCACCCGTCACCGAACCGGCTATGCCGACTGTAGAGATAGTCGCACCGCTGACCGATCCGAACAAGCCTTGACTGTCCGCATTACGGTTAATATACAGGCTGCTAATCAAGTTGCCATTGCCTTCAAATGTCGCCGTGAACGGATTATCGGCATCACCGATAGGTTCCCATCCCGCACCGCTTGTCCACTCCGGATTGATTCGTAAGCTATCGTAGCTGTTGCGATAATTAAATCCCAAATTGCGAACCAATTCGTAACCCGTACAGTTGCCGTCAGGGCACCCCATATTATCAATAGCGCTGACGAATGCCAGTGTATATGAGGTCGCGTTACCTTCGGTTGCAATACCATTGCCGTCCAAGTCCCAGCGCATCGCATTGAGCTGCTCCAGACTGTTGATTTCAATCAAGCCGTCGTCATCGCTGTCATAATCATTTAACCTTGCTTCGACACTCCGCCACCCCGCCGTACCGCCGTTGACGACGACCGCCACCGTATACAGATAGCCGACAAGATTCTCACCCGCGTCGGTATCGGTATAACCCGTCCCTTCTATGCCCTCCGCTATCAACATCTCATCGCTGCTGCCATCCCGTACAATCCGATATATAGTGTAAGAAACGGGCGCCGTGCTCGGCCAGTAAGAGGTATCGGGTGCGGTCCAACTCAGAACTCTGGATTCGCCGTCAAATGTCGCGGACAAAGCGGGCGGTTGCTCGCGTAACTGATAGCCAAACTCCTGCCAAGTATCTTCCCCATCGCCGTTAGTATCAATTTTCAGCGCCGGATATTGCAAGGCGGTGCCAAAATCCCAACTGTCAATGCCGTCGGCATTCCAGTCCGCATAAATACCGTCGTAACCGGTCGGGGCTTGTAAGATTACAATGGAATGTGTGCGCGCTGCGACGTCGGTGCCGGCGGCAACCGGGCTAGATTCGTTGACGACTACTTCGCTCGCCGGATAAACATTATTGACGCTGAGATCGCTGTTAGCAATGGCGCGCCCGGCAAGAGTCCCCGACCTGCGAGTTGGGTGATACAAAATGCGGCCGGTATTATATGTGTAGGCGAGTCGCACCCGCCCGAGATTTCCGATAAAACCGCCGACACAAGGCACCGTAGATGACACGCACGATGATATGGTATTGCCGCCGTGCGATGCATCTATGAATCCCGTTGAATAAGCATGCTTCACAGTTGTTATGACAGTATGGGCATCATCGTGCACACCGCCGATGAGACCGCCCGATAGGTTATGTGCCAGCACATTGCCCGATGCATAACTGCGTTGAACCGTACCGCCGTCGTGAAAGCCCAGCAGAGCGCCGACATACTGATTGCCCGATACCGATACCGCCGACCAACCGCCTTCTATCGTGCCGGCGACCAACTTGCCGACCAGACCGCCGATATTAACACTGCTATCACCGCCGCTTACTTCCCCGGTCACGGAGGCATTGAATATCGCCGCGCTGTCAATAACGCCGAACAAGCCTTGGTCGGATGCCTCACGATTGATATACAGGTTGTAGATGGTATTACCGTTGCCATTGAATGTGCCCGTAAAGCGCGCCGTATCGCTTCCAATCGGCTCCCAACCCGCTTCGTCATCGTTGTCGTCGGGGTTGTTTATCCAGCCGGTGGTTGCAGTCGTGCCACTCGCATAGCTCGCCGCGTCGGCAAAATCCAAATCACGCGTCAATTCATAGCCGGCGCAACCGGTGCTGGCGGGGCAACCCATGCCGGTAGCGGCACCGTCAAAAGCTTCCAGATAGCGATCCTCAAACTGCGTCGGTATGTCGGCGCCGTCGCCGTTCAAGTCCCAGCGCATTGCATTCAACTGCTCCAAGGTGGTGATTTCAATCAGACCATCGTCATCGGCATCGTAATCCGTGCCGGCTACGGTAATGGTTTGACTTGCCTCGCCGCCGTTGATGACAGCCACAACCTGATAACGGAGAACACTGGAAAAAGGCCCGGGATCGGAAGCTCCGTAGGTATGGGCAGTCTGTTCCGTCTCCGTCAGAAGCCATGCCGGAGCCGATGTATTACTGTCGGCGTACACTCTGTACGTGATCGCCGGAGGATGCGTCCAATGCGATAAGTCGGGCGCGCTCCAATCGATTATTACGGTCTCATCATCGTCGCCGGGACGCACCGTTACGGAGCCCGGCCCGTCGCGCAACTGATAGCCGAACTCCTGCCATGTCGCTTCGCCGTCATTATTGAAATCAACTTTCAGCGCGGGGTATTGACCGGTCGTGCCGAAGTCCCAGTAATCGCTGCCATCGTCATCCCAACTCAAATAGATACCGCTGTAGTCCGTCGGCGTCCGCAGCTCGGCAGTCGCATAGCCGGCTGTGCCGGCGGAAGAGCCCGTGCCGACCGCGAGCGGATAACCGGATAGTTCGCTGTCCCAATATACATCGGCGAACACGGCGCCGGTATCGGGGTTGACTCCGCCGATACTGCCGGTCTCATCCCGGTCGGGATAAAGCGAAACCCAAGAGTACCCGTATTTGAGTTGTACTTTGCCCAAAGAACCGATCAAGCCGCCCAGCTTTTCCGAATCGACCACCCCCGCTGCGTCGTCTACATGGCCCGTCGCATAAACATGTTCCACAGTACTGGTGTTAAGAGTCCGGTGCACTGCGCCGATCAAACCGCCCGCCTGTTCGCGCAGTCTCGCGCCGCCTGTCGCATAGCTCGCGCGCACGGTCCCGGTATCCAGCCTGCCAAGCAGAGAGCCGCCGATACCGCCGCCTTCCGCCATGACCGCCGAGTAACTCTGCTCGATCGTACCGCCGCTATTGACAGCAACCAAACCGCCGATTTCGTTGCTGCTCAGTTCCCCGCTGACCCGACCGCTGACACCGAGATTACGCAATACCGCTCCGGAACCGATACCGCCGAACAGCCCTTGTTCATTGACTATGCGGGAAATGTAAAGATTGTGAATCGCATAACCATTGCCATCAAACCTCGCACGGAATCTGGTGGAAACACTGCTGTCACTGCCAATCGGGTTCCAGCCACTGACACCCGTCGTCCCTTCTGTCCACAACGGGTTAACGCTGCCGCTTGCGTAGCTTCTGGGATCGGTGAAATCCAAATCACGCGTCAGTTCATAGCCGATGCATTCGGTGATAGGTTGGCCGCCGACGGTCGCGGGGTTGGCGGGAGTCGGACACCCCAGGGCATCGGCCGCATTATAGAAAGCCGCCGTGTAATTTGCCTGATTGGCGCTGATAACGCTGCCGTTGCCGTCAAGGTCCCAGCGCATTGCGTTCAACTGCTCCAAAGCGCTGATCTCAATCAGGCCGTCGTCGTCGCTATCGTAATCTATCGTCGTCGCGTCCGAGACGAGGACGACGCGGCTCGCCTCGCCGCCGTTAACGACGGCCGCCACGCGATAGGTATGCGCGGCGCCGGCGGTCAGACCCGTATCCTCGTATGTTTGCGCCGTGATATTTTTCGCCAGCGCCTCGTCGTCGCGGTATACGCTGTAGGCGATCGCCAAGTTCGGCGCATCGGACGGCCAATGGGACAAGTCGGGCGGGGCCCAACGCAATGTTCTCGATGTGCCGCCGCCATGTGCTATCAGCCGCGGCCCTTCGCGCATCTGATAACCGAATTCCTGCCAGGTTGCGGCGCCGTCATTGTTGAAGTCGACCTTCAGCGCCGGATACTCATCGGCTCTGCCGAAATCCCAGTAGTCGGTCGCATTGCCCGCAGAATCAACCGCATTCCAGTCGGCATATATGCCGACGTAACCCTGATGCCCTTGCAATTCGGCGGTCGTCTTGGCGGTCACATCGCCGGTATCTTCGGCGCCGTCGACGATGCCAAACCCCGCGCTGACGTCGGATGTATCGCTGTCCCAATAGACTGCGTCAAACGCGGTCACTTGATTGCTGTTCCGTCCGGCTATGCCGCCGCGATTCGCGGCATCGGCGGCAATCTGCGCGGTCGCGTAGGCATATCTGACGGTTGACCTGCCTATCCAGCCGAACAGACCGCCCGACCTCCCATCGCCATCGGCGCCGATGTAACCGGTCGCATAGACATGCTCCACAACGGCGCCATCCTGAAGCGCGCCGGTTATGCCCGCGGGTTCATGGGCGGCCGATGCGTCGCCGGTCGTGTAACTGCGGCGCACCGCGCCGCCGCCGGTAATCCACCCCGCCAACGGCGAGGCGCGGAGATTCCCCCCCGTTACCGCTGCCGCCGAATAGACCTCTTCTATCGTCGTGCCCACGGTCTTGCCGACCACACCGCCAGTGTCCATCATACCGTTGCCGCCCGCCGTCACCGAACCGGTCACGCCAAGATTGGAAATCGTCGTCGCGCCGGTCTCTCCGAACAGACCTTGCTGATTGGCATTGCGCTCAATAAACAGGTTATAAATCGTATGACCGTTGCCGTTGAATCTTGCCACAAAGCGAGCCGCGCTGCTGCCTATCGGCGTCCAGCCTGCGCCGCCTTCACCCGCACTCCAACCTTCGTCAACATCTCCCGTATAGCTTGCGGCATCATTAAAGTCCAAGTCGGCTGTCAATTCGTAACCATTACAACCGATGCCTGTCGGGCAGCCGCGACCGAAAGCCGCATCAGGGAAAGCCTCACTATAGTCATCGTCTCTGTCGGAACTGTCGGCAATGGCATTGCCGTCTAAATCCCAGCGTATCGCATAGAGTTGATTCAGATTGCTGATTTCAATCAGCCTGTCGTTATCGCTGTCATAATCCACCGAGCGTGACACAGCAACGCTGCGGCTCGCTTCGCCGCCGTTGACAATAGCGGCAACATAGTAAGTGTAATCAATACCGGTGGCGGCATTCTCATCGGCATAGGCTGTCATTCCCTGATCCAGTTTAACGATTTCTGTCGGGGTGCTGGCGCTGCCCTCGGCCCGGTAGACAGCGTAAGTAACAACCGGTTCAATCCCCCAATACAATGTGTAGGGAGCCTGCCAGCTCAACCGCCTTCTGGCATCGGTACCTGTCACTGACAGACCAATCGGGCCTTCGCGCAACTGATAGCCGAACTCCTGCCATGTCGCTTCGCCGTCATTGTTAAAATCAACTTTTAATGCGGGGTACTGGCTGGCAGTGCCAAAATCCCAGTAATCGGTGCCATCCAAATTCCAATTTGCATAGATACCCGCATAGCCGGTCGGGGATTGCAATTCGGCGGTTGTTTTCCCCGCGGCGCCAAAATCATCCTGCGGCATATCTCGCGTCGCAACCCTATTTGATCGGTTTGACGTCTCAATATCCCAGTAGGCATCGGAACTCCCGGATCGAACGCCAAGCGAACCATGCAACCCGCCGCCGTATTCCGGAGCGCCGAGAGGGAGCAAAGCGGCAGCGTAGGCATATCTGACCTGTGCGGAACCCGTATAACCTACCAGACCTCCGCCTTGTGATACGCGACCCGTCGCATAGCTGTGCGTAATAAAGCTCGGGTTTGTTATATTATCGGAAACCCGTCCGACCAAACCTCCGACCGTAGTGGTTCTTTCATATAGAGCGCGCACAGAACCCGTCGCATAACTGGTTTGGACCGTGGCTTGATCCAACTGGCCGAGTAGAGAAGCAACACTTGAGCCGGCCGTCGCCGATACCGCCGAATAACTCCGCTCTATCGTCGCGCCTTCCATCGCAAGACCCGCCAAACCGCCAATTCGGTTATCGGTCGCGGGAGCGGTAATCTCGCCGGTCACGCCGACATTGGCAATCGCAGCACTGCCGGTTAATCTGCCGAACAAGCCTGATCTGGACATTCTGCGGTCGATGCGCAGGTTATAAATCGTATGACCGTTGCCGTTAAATACCGTTGCAAACTCGGTGCGACTTCTTTCGTCTCCAATCGGCAACCAACCTTCGCCCGTCGTCCATTCCGTCATTTTGGCACTACCGGCGGCATAGCTATCGGCCGCATTGAAATCCAGATCGTTCAGCAACTCATAACCGATACAGACATCGGCAAAGCACCCCATATTGGCCGGGGCATCGGGAAAAGCCGCTGTGTAATCCGAAGCGTTTTCCGTTGCCGGTATGCCATCGCCATCCAGGTCCCACCTCAGTGCGTTCAACTGATCCAGATTTGAAACTTCAATCAAGCCGTTTTCATTACTGTCGTAATCAACCCCGGAGGATACGAAAGTACTACGGCTTGCTTCACCGCCATTGATAACGGCCGCAACATGGTATACATAGTCATCGTTGATAGACACAGACGTGTCGGTATAGATCGTTGTTGTCAGATTGCTTTGCCCCGACATGAGACTGCCGTCACGATACACTCTGTACGCCACCGTCGGCGGCAGCGGCAGCCAATGTGACACATCGGGCGTACTCCAACTCAGTTGCCTGCTCGTACTGCCGCGACTCACTGCCATGTCTTGTGGCCCCCTGCGCAGTTGATAACCGAACTCTTCCCAACCCACTCTGTCGTTGTTATTGAAATCAATTTGCAATACCGGATATTGGTCAAAATCTCCGAAGTCCCAATAATCGGTCACATTGCCGCTGGCGTCCGCCGCATCCCAGTCATCATAAATTCCGCTATAACCGACCGGCAATTGCAATTCGCTTGTCATATTGCCGATAGCACCGCCGGAACCGCCCTCCCCGATAGCATTCGTCTTGTCCGATGTATCGGTATCCCAGTAGACGGAGGCGAATGCGGCGCTGCCCGCATTGCGTCCGCCGAGGCCGCCGCTGTTTGTCGCAGCGGATGCGATTAGTGCGGTCGTGTAACTGTACTTCAGTCGTACATTGCCGACATGACCGAGCAGACCGCCGCCCCACTTTGTGTCACCGCCGCGCGTCGCGTCCACATATCCGGTTGCGTAGCTGTGTTCAATAATGCTGTCCGCCGCGCTGGCGTGAACTTTGCCGACCAGCCCGCCGGTCTCGGCGTTAGCCAGCGTGTTGCCGGTTGCGTAACTTATTCGCACCGTGCCCTGTTCGTTGTAACCGAGCAACGAACCGACGGCGGCATTGCCGCGCACCGATACGCTTGAGTAACTCTTTTCTATGATGCCGCCGCCGACCATCTCGCCGGCCAAGCCGCCGACATTATCGGTGGCGGCGCCGGCATGAACCTCGCCGTCTACGCCGATATTGGAGACCGTCGCATCGGCGCCGAGAGCGCCAAATAAGCCTTGCGGCGCGTTGCTGTCACGCTCGATATGCAGATTGCTGATGGCATGGCCATTGCCGTTGAATGCGGCGCCGAAGCGGTCGCTGCTATCGCCAATCGGGGTCCAGCCTTCGCCCGTCGTCCATGCCGCATTGGTGGCGCTGCTGGCATAACTGCCGGCATCGTCAAAATCCAAATCGTTCATCAATTCATAACCGCTGCAACCGCCGCCGCCGCAACCCATGTTCGCATCGGGATTAGGAAACGCTTGTTCGTAACTTACGGCGCTGCCGGTTGACGCCGTGCCGGCGCCGCGCAAATCCCAACGCACCGCATTGAGTTGCTCCAAATTACGAATGTCGATCAGGCCGTCGTCATCGCTGTCGTAATCGACAGCCGACGCCGATGCCGGCAACAGCAATGCGACAAAGACAAAGGACAGAACATGAGGACAACGGGCAGGCGGATACTGGGGGTTGGCGGGAGCGGCGCAACATTCCTTCGTGTCAGTATGTAAAATAAGTTCTCTCATGCGCATCTTAACTATGAGCATTGGGAAATTATACCGCCATATATCTGATACATGCAAGATACGAAGCGGTTCAAGCGCGGATACCCACGGTGCCGGCGGTTTGTCGGGCGCAGATCTGCCGCCCGAAACCGCTATCCGGCGGCAAATTCCTTTTAGAAGTGTCTGCGCAGATAGCGGCATTTAGGGATGCGCAGATTGCATTTGCGCGATGTTTAAAGATTTTTCAGCGCATATGGCCGCAGCCGTTGCGATTCGTCGCCTCGCTTTTTGACCCGGCGCCCCTCGCGCCTGCGGCAATCCGGCGGAGACGGGCGGCGCCACAGACAAACGCAAGAGAGCATGGGTTGAGAAACGATCAGATGTAAGCCACTTTGACGATGGCGTACAGTTTTTTTTCGCCGCCCGGCGTTTGCACCGTCACTTCGTCGTCTTCCAGTTTGCCAATCAATGCTCTGGCAATCGGCGATGTGATGGAAACGCGCCCGGCTTCGATGTCGGCCTCGGGCTCGCCGACAAGTTGCCAGACATATTCCGCATCTTCCTCTTCGTCGCGCAAAGTAACGGTCGCGCCGAAGACAATTTTATCCCCGGCGCGCATTTTTGAAACGTCAATAATTTCGGATTCGGAAAGGCAGCCTTCGATATCTTTGATGCGTCCCTCAATAAAACTTTGTTGCTCGCGCGCCGCATGGTATTCGGCGTTCTCTTTCAAGTCGCCGTGCGCGCGCGCGACCGCAATCGCCTCGATCACCGCCGGACGATCGCGTTCCTTGAGAGTCCGCATCTCCTCCCATAGCCTCTCGGCGCCTTGTTTTGTTAACGGTGGTTTTCGCATGTTTATTTTCGCATGTGTAATCGCGGATTCTAGCAGATATCCCCTTTTTGCAAATCTTGCAGGCGGTAAACGCCATGCTCCGATACGCGCAACGCTTCGGCAATCGCGAGCGCGCCGGCTATGGTCGTGGCGTAACACACTTTGTGGCGCACCGCCGCGCGGCGAATAGCCAGCGAGTCCGACACCGCGCGCTTGCCCGTTGTCGTATTGACGATAAGCCGAATTTCATCCGCGTCAATCAGGTCTTTAATGTTCGGGCGGCGGTCGGCATTGATTTTGTGCGCCGTCTCGCACGGCATGCCGGCGGCGCGCAGATGCGCGGCGGTGCCGGCGGTCGCGACTATCGCAAATCCGGCGGCGACGAAACGGTTTGCCGCTTCAAGCGCGGCGTCTTTGTCGGCATCGCGCACGCTGATCAAGACCTTCCCGGCATGCGGCAATTCGTTGCCCGCCGCAATTTGCGACTTCGCATAGGCCTCGCCAAAACTGCGACCGACCCCCATCACTTCGCCGGTCGAACGCATCTCGGGACCCAGCATCGGGTCGGCATCGGAAAATTTAACGAACGGAAACACCGCTTCCTTGACCGCCGAATGGGTCATCTCCGACGCGGTCGCGGTATCGATGCCCTGTTGCGCAAGACTGCGCCCGACGATACAACGCGCCGCAATTTTTGCCAGTTGCAAACCGGTCGCCTTTGACACAAACGGCACCGTGCGCGAAGCGCGGGGGTTCGCCTCGATGACATAAATCTCCTCGTCCTTGATCGCAAACTGCGCGTTCATCGCGCCGCGGACATCCAACGCCAGCGCCAGTCGCGTCATCTGTTCTCGGATGCGTCGCGTTATGTCCTCCGGCAGAGAATATGGCGGCAAGGAACACGCCGAATCGCCGGAGTGAATGCCGGCCTGTTCGATGTGCTGCATGACCCCGCCGATCAAAACTTCTTTGCCGTCGCACACCGCATCCACATCCGCTTCAATCGCATCGCTTATAAAGCGGTCTATCAAAAGAGGAAATTCGTCGGACACTGCCAGGGCCTGCGCAATGTAGTCGCGCAAATCGCTAAGGTTATAAATTATTTCCATGCCGCGACCGCCCAGCACATACGACGGCCGCGCGATAACCGGAAAACCCAGTTCTTCGGCCAGCGCGATCGCTTCGTCCGCCGAACGGGCGATGCCGCAGGGCGGTTGCTTCAGCTTCAACTCACGGATGAGACGTTGGAAACGTTCGCGATCTTCGGCCAGATCGATGGATTCCGGGCCGGTGCCGAGAATCGGCACGCCGGCGGCGGCCAGCTTGCGGGCCAGATTCAAAGGCGTCTGCCCGCCGTATTGCACCAGCGCTCCGCAGGGTTTCTCCAGCGCGATGATCTCCATGACATGCTCAAAGCTCAAAGGCTCAAAGTAGAGGCGGTCGGACGTATCGTAGTCGGTGGACACAGTTTCCGGATTGCAATTCACCATGATCGTTTCAAACCCTTCTTCGCGCAATGCCAATGCGGTATGCACGCAGCAGTAATCAAACTCAATGCCCTGCCCGATGCGGTTCGGGCCGCTGCCGAGGATGACAACCTTGCGCTTTGACGACGGGTCGGATTCGCACTCGTCTTCGTAGGTCGAATACAGATAGGCGGTGGCGCTTGCAAACTCGGCGGCGCAGGTGTCCACCCTTTTGTAGACCGGATGCGCGCCCAACCGGCGCCGATGTTGATACACCGCCTCCTCGCTGCAGTTAAGCAACAGTGACAATCGGCGGTCGCTAAAGCCGTCGCGCTTGAGGGCGCGCATGGCGGCGGCGTCAAGACTGCGCAAAGACCGCCCCATAATCTCCGCTTCCGTTTTGATGATCTCATCTATCTGGCTGAGAAACCAAGGATCTATCTTGGTATCGGCGCAGAGCTCCTCGACCGTGGCGCCGCTCCTGAAGGCATCGGCGACCCGCCACAAACGTCCGGAATCAACCCCCGCGCGCAACGCTTTGCGCAACTCCCCCGCCGTCTGGTTTGCGCTTGCCGGGTCCAGTCCGCTGTAACCGGTTTCAAGACTGCACAACGCTTTCTGCAAAGACTCTTTGAAGGTTCTGCCAATCGCCATCGCTTCGCCGACCGACCGCATCTGGGTATCCAGCCGATCTTTTGAATGGGGAAACTTCTCAAACGCAAAGCGCGGTATCTTGACGACGACATAATCTATCGTCGGTTCAAACGATGACGGCATTGCGCCGCCGGTGATTTCGTTGCGCAACTCATCGAGCGTATAACCGACCGCCAGCTTGGCGGCGATTTTGGCAATCGGAAAACCCGTGGCCTTGGACGCCAGCGCCGACGAGCGCGATACCCGCGGGTTCATTTCAATGATGACCACGCGCCCGTCTTGCGGATTCACCGCGAACTGCACATTGGAACCGCCGGTCTCGACCCCGACCCGCCGCAACACGGCGATAGAGGCGTCGCGCAAGCGCTGGTACTCCTTGTCGGTCAGCGTTTGCGCCGGCGCGACCGTGATGGAGTCGCCGGTATGCACGCCCATCGGGTCCAGATTCTCAATCGCGCAGACAATGAGACAGTTATCATTTTTGTCGCGCACGACTTCCATCTCAAACTCTTTCCAACCGAGCAGCGATTCCTCCAGCAACACTTCGCCGACCGGAGAGATCTCCAAACCGTGCTTGACGATGGTCTCAAACTCGGCGGCGTCGCAAGCGATGCCGCCGCCGCTGCCGCCGAGCGTGAACGACGGGCGAATGATAATCGGATACTTGATTTCGGCGGCGGCCCGTCGCGCATCTTCCCAGTTGCCGACAACGACAGAACGCGCCGACTCCAGCCCGATCTCATCCATCGCCTCGCGGAATAATTGGCGGTCCTCGGCGAGGGCAATCGCTTGTTCGTTGGCTCCGATCATCTCTGTGCCGCAGCGCTTGAGTACGCCCTTTGCGCCGAGCTCCAGCGAGCAATTCAGCGCGGTCTGCCCGCCCATCGTCGGCAACAATGCATCGGGTTTCTCGCGCTCTATGATGCGCGCCACCGTATCGGCGGTAATCGGCTCAATGTATGTCGCATCGGCGCTGTCGGGGTCGGTCATGATCGTCGCCGGGTTGGAATTAACCAATATCACGCGATACCCTTCTTCGCGCAACGCTTTGCAGGCTTGCATTCCGGAATAATCAAACTCGCAAGCCTGACCGATGACGATAGGTCCGGCGCCGATGATCAGGATGCTGTTGATGTCATCGCGCTTTGGCATGCATCCGATAACTTTCAATCATCTTTATAAAACGTTCAAACAACGGCGCGATATCGCGCGGGCCGGGACTCGCCTCGGGGTGCCCCTGAAAACCGAATGCCGGCTTTTGGCGGTGAGCGACACCTTGCAGAGTGCCGTCAAACAACGAGCGATGGGTCGGCTCCAGACAATCGGGCAGGCTCTTCTCATCCACGCAAAAGCCGTGATTCTGACTGGTTATCATGACCTTGCCCGACGCCAGCTCCAGCACCGGGTGGTTGGCGCCGTGATGGCCGAATTTCATCTTTTCGGTCGTCGCGCCGCAGGCGAGACTCAGCAACTGGTGACCGAGACAGATGCCAAACAAGGGTATTTCCGCGGCCAGCAATTCTTGAATAGCGGCGATTGCAAAATCACACGGTTGCGGATCGCCGGGGCCGTTGGAAAGAAACACCCCGTCGGGATTCGCCGCGATCACTTGGGCGGCCGGGGTGCGCGGCGGAACCACCTCTGCCGCGGCGCCCGCCTCTGTCAACATAGACAGAATCGTTTGCTTGATGCCGTAGTCATAAGCGACCACCTTGTAACGAGGCGACGGCGCACGAGCGTCATCCCGCGGCAAACGCCAGCGCGGCTTGTCCCAGCGATACGACTCCGCAACGCCGACCGCCGATGCCAAGTCCATGCCTTTGAGGCCGGGAAATGCGCGCAACTTCTTTTCGGCATCGGCGCGGGAAAGCGCATCGCTGTCATAGATGATGCCGTTTTTAGCCCCGCGCATCCGCAGATGGCGGGTCAGTCGCCGCGTATCCGCTCCGCTTATCGCCGTGACGCCGCGCTCGGCAAGCCACGCTTCAAGCGGTCGCTCGTTGCGCCAACTGCTCGCCCGTCGCGGCACATCGCGCACGATCAAACCGGCGCAACGAACGGCGTCCGCTTCGCAATCAAATTGATTGGTTCCGGTATTGCCGATATGGGGATAGGTGAGGCATACGATCTGACCGGCATACGACGGGTCGGTTAATATCTCTTGGTAGCCCGTCATCGCCGTGTTGAAAACCACTTCGCCGACCGCGGCGCCGCGATGCCCGATCAAACAACCTTCAAAAGCCGTGTTATCGTCCAGCAATAGTATCGCGCTTCTTTTCATCGCTTGTCAATTTGGGTCAGATTGCATCCTTAAAGGAAACGATGCTCCGCGGTCGGAACCCCGCCCAAGGCATCGCTCGCTTACTAGTTTAACGGATATGCGCTTGGGGTTAAAACCTTTTCTGCCGGCGCAAGCGGGCGCGGCGAACGCCGACCGCGCCATGCCGACGGTGTTATACTGGGCAAAAACCCCGTAAGCACGCAATCCATGGCCACTCTGTTTGAAAATCCGGTTTATTTTGTGGCGGCAAAGGCGTTGTCGACTTTGTGGCCGTTCATTCCGATACTGATTCTGATTCTGCTGTTTAAGACTTCCTGGTTCAAGGGTCTGTTCGGCGAATACACCATCAACCTGTCGTTGCGCTTGCGGCTGGGGCGGAAAGACTACCGACTGTTAAAAGATCTGACCCTGAGAACTCCCGATGGCACCACTCAAATTGACCATCTGGTCGTATCGCGCTTCGGCGTGTTTGTCATCGAAACCAAGAACATGAAAGGTCGGATATTTGGCAACGAGAAACATGCGCGCTGGACGCAGAAGCTATACCGCCGCAGCTACCGCTTCCAGAACCCGCTGCGGCAGAACTACAAGCATGTAAAGACCGTGCAAGAGTTGCTGGAAATACCGCGGGACACAATCCACAATGTGGTCGTATTCATCGGCGATGCGACGCTCAAAACCGACATGCCCGCCAATGTGGCATGCAGCGGTCACGGTCTGGCGCGCTATATAAAATCCCACGCCCAAGAAGTGTTTGACAAAAGCGCGGCGGACGATATGGTCAAACGCCTGACCGACAGCCGCCTAAAACGCGGCATCAAAACCAACCGCGCCCATAGAAAACACCTGCGAGAAGCCAAGGCCGGCAGACGCACAGGCATCTCAAAGAACCCGAGCGCAACCAATGCGCCCGACGACTCAAAAACCAACCGCGCCCATAGAAAACGCCCGAGAGAAGCCAAGGCCGGCAGACGCACAGGCATCTCAAAGAACCCGAGCGCAACCAATGCGCCCGACGACTCACAGCGATGCCCGGTATGCGGCTGCCGGATGGTGATAAGAACCAAAAGACGTTCCGGCGAACGCTTTCTGGGCTGTCCGCGCTTTCCAAAATGCCGCGGCATCAGAGCGTTGCCGCAAGAGGACTAGGCGCGGGAAGATGGTGGTGGAGCCGAGGAGGATCGAACTCCTGACCTCCTGCATGCAAAGCAGGCGCTCTCCCGGCTGAGCTACGGCCCCATGCCAATCGTTATCTTCCGCCGCCATTGGTGGGTCTGGGTGGATTTGAACCACCGACCTCACCCTTATCAGGGGTGCGCTCTAACCAACTGAGCTACAGACCCAAAGATTTCATAGCAATCCCAGAGACGGCAAAATCCGCCCGCTTGCGGGCGCTTCCGATACAATGATGGCTTGTTAAACTATAAATATATAAACTTTTGCGCTTCTGCGCAAGCAAAATATTACTGCGGTGGCGTTGATCAAGACAAACAAAGAAATCGAAAAAATGCGAGCGGCGGGGAAATCCGCGGCAAAAGTGCTGGAGATGGTGGGGGCGCACGTCAGGCCGGGCGTTGATACCGACTGCCTCAATGAGGTCTGCCACGACTTCATTGTCAACGAGCTCCGCTGCATTCCGGCGCCGCTCAACTACCGCGGCTTCCCGAAATCCATCTGCACTTCGATCAACCATCAGGTGTGCCACGGCATCCCCGGCGCGCGCAAGCTCAAGTCGGGCGACATTCTCAACATCGATGTGACCGTCATTCAAGACGGCTATCACGGCGATACCAGCCGCATGTTTGTCGTCGGCAAGCCGAGCATCGGCGCCAAGCGGCTGGTTGAAAAAACGTACGAAGCCATGTGGCGCGGCATCGATGCCGTCAAACCCGGGGCGCGACTCGGCGACATCGGTCATGCGATCCAGCAGTTTGCCGAGAGCCACCGCTTTGGCATCGTGCGCGAATACTGCGGGCACGGCATCGGTCGCGAGTTCCACGAAGAGCCGCAAGTGATGCACTACGGCGCTCCCGGCGCCGGCCTGCGCCTGAAAGCCGGCATGACTTTTACGATAGAACCGATGCTCAACGCCGGCGGCAAGGAAGTGCGCCTGCTGCCGGACAACTGGACGGTGGTCACCAAAGATCACTCGCTGTCGGCGCAGTGGGAACACACGGTGCTGGTGACGGAATCGGGCCATGAGGTGCTGACTTTGCGCGATAGCGAGCGCGAAACGGGCGGCGCCGCCGATACCGGCGCGCAAAGCCGGTGATTTTGGTATAAAGTACGCAATTTATATCCGCAAACAGAAATGGAACCACAACAGATAATTGAACAAGCGTTTGAGAACCGCGCCGAGTTAAGCCCCGCTTCCGCCGGCGCCGAATTACTTGAAGCGGTCGAGTATTGCCTCGCCGGCCTGAACGACGGCAGCCTGCGGGTCGCTTGCAAACAGGACGGCGAGTGGCACACCCGCCAGTGGCTGAAAAAAGCCGTGCTGCTCTCTTTCATACTGAGCGAGAACCGCACGACAGACGCCGGCTATGCCAAGTTTCACGACAAAGTCCGGGTCAAGTACGCCGAGACCGACGCCGACGCGATGGCGGCGGCGGGCGTGCGCGTAGTGCCCGATGCCATCGCCCGCTACGGGTCCTATCAAGCGCCCGGCGTCATCATGATGCCGTGCTTTATCAACATCGGCGCGTATGTCGGCAGCGCGACGATGGTAGACACCTGGGCGACGGTCGGGTCGTGCGCGCAGATAGGCAAGAATGCGCACCTCTCCGGCGGCGTCGGCATCGGCGGCGTGCTGGAACCGCTGCAGGCAAACCCGACTGTGATTGAAGACAACTGCTTCATCGGCGCGCGCTCGGAGATCGTCGAAGGCGTCATCGTTGAGGAAGGTTCTGTCATCTCCATGGGGGTTTACATCGGGCAGAGCACCCGCATCTACGATCGCCGCAGCGGCGAAATCAGCTACGGACGCATTCCCGCGGGCTCGGTCGTCGTCTCCGGCAGCCTGCCGGCCAAAGACGGCAGCCACAGCCTGTATTGTGCGGTTATCGTCAAGCAGGTCGATGCCAAGACCCGCAGCAAAGTCGGCATCAACGAATTGCTGCGCGAAGCCGACTGATTTTCTTGCGCCGACGAACGACCGTGAATACGGATGTGCGAAAGCCCGTCAAGCAATTAGCGTGTGAGTTGATGCGCCGCCGCTCGGTCACACCCGATGATGCCGGTTGTCAGCGGCTGATTGCCGAACGGCTGGCAAAACTCGGCTTTGTCGCGAGCGACTTCAATTGCGGGGACGTCACCAACACCTGGTTGCGGCGCGGCGATGACGCCCCGCTGTTTGCCTTTGCCTGTCATACCGATGTCGTGCCCGCAGGCGACGAAGCGCAGTGGCGCTCGCCGCCTTTTGAACCGGACGAACGCGACGGCAAACTCTACGGGCGCGGCGCCGCCGACATGAAAGGCCCTATCGCAGCGGCGATTATCGCGACCGAAGCGTTTGTCGGCGACTGCCCGCAGCACGGCGGCTCCGTCGGGATATTGCTGACCAGCAACGAGGAAGGCATATCGGCAAACGGCACGCGCTATGCGATGGAACAACTGCAAGCGCGGGGCGAGACGCCCAAGTGGTGCATCGTCAGCGAACCGAGCAGCAGCGAGACGCTCGGCGATACGATTCGCCACGGCCGGCGCGGCTCCCTCTCCGCCACACTCACCGTCAAAGGCGCGCAAGGACATGTCGCCTATGCGCATCTGGCCAAAAACCCCATCCACGCGCTCGCGCCGGCGCTGGACGCGCTGTGCAAAGAACACTGGGATGACGGCAACTCCGACTTCCCGCCGACGAGCTTTCAGGTATCCGACTTGCGCGCGGGCGTCGGCGCCGGCAATGTCATCCCGGCGACGGCGGAGGCGGCGTTCAACTTTCGCTATTCGCCGGAACTGGACGAAGCGACGATACGCGAGCGGGTCGGCCGCCTGCTGGATGATGCCGGATTGGACTATGCCATCGACTGGGTCGCATCGGCGCAGCCGTTCGTCAGCGCGGCGGGCGAACTGCGCGATACCGTCTGCGCGGTCATCAAAGAACTGACCGGCAACGAACCCGAACTCTCGACCGGCGGCGGCACCTCCGACGCGCGCTTCATCGCGCCGAGCGGCAGTCAGGTCATCGAACTCGGGCCGAGTAACAAAAGCATCCACGCAACCGACGAACACGTCGATATCGAAGACCTCGGCCGGCTCGCGCACATGTATTACGCCATCCTCCGGCGCCTTTTGGCGTAGCGCGGCTACGCCGGTTGGGGAGGAGAATACTGCCAGTCGTCGGCGTAGTCTCGGAGAAGACCTCGGCCGGCTCGCGCACATGTATTACGCCATCCTCCGGCGCCTTTTGACGTAGCGCGGCTACGCCGGTTGGGGAGGAGAATACTGCCAGTCGTCGGCGTAGTCTCGGAGAAGACCTCGGCCGGCTCGCGCACATGTATTACGCCATCCTCCGGCGCCTTTTGGCGTAGCGCGGCTACCCCGGCTGGGGAGGAGAATACTGCCAGTCGTCGGCGTAGTCTCGGAGGTGTTGTTTATCGGATTGTTGCAACAGCAGCGATAACTCTTCGCAGCGGGTGTGGTATTTTTTCCCGCCTATGTTGCCGCGCATCAACTCAAAGCGCAGATAGACCAGATAGGTGTTGACCGCATCGATCTCACAGTAGTCGCAGATTTCCCGTATCTTGCCGGCCGCAAAGTGTTCCCATACGGCGGCGCCATCCATGCCTTGCTTGCCGGGCAGGCCGATCATCTTTGCAATCACATCCAGCGGCGCCGTCGCGCGCGCATCGTAAGCGGCCAGCACATCCATCAGGTCGATGTGCCGCCAGTGAAAGCGCGAGAGGTAATTGTTGAAGCGAAAGTCGCGGTCGCCGTCGCCGAGTTCCCAGTAGCGGCGGGCGCTGATGCCGTGTAGCAAGGCCCGATAGTGCAAGACGGGCAAGTCAAAGCGCGTGCCGTTCCAACTGACCAACTGCGGCGTGTAATGTTCCAGGCCGTTAAAAAAATCTTTGACGATATCGGCCTCATCGCCGCTCAAGGATTTGATCGTGATGTCGCGACCGGATACGAAGAGCACGGATATCACCACGATTTTATGCAGATAGGGCGGCAAAAACGTATGTCCGCTCTTTTGGTATTGCAGTTGCTCCAACGCGCGCGCCACATCCTCGTCCGCCACCTTGTCCTCATCCAAGCCGTGCAAACGCCTCCCGCTTGCGATATCCGGAATCGTCTCAATGTCAAATACCAACATGCTCATGCCGGCCACACCCCGGTTGAAATATAGCGATCGCCGCGGTCGCATATGATCGCAACGACTATGCGTCCGGGCGCTTCGGCGGCGACGCGCAAGGCGACATCGACGCAGCCGCCGGACGAGACGCCGCAAAAGATGCCTTCGCGCGCTGCCAACTCGCGCATCCGCGCCTCGGCTTGCTCGGTCGACACTTCGAGCACACGGTGCAGGCTCTTGGCGTCATAAATCTTCGGCAGATACTCGGTCGGCCACGCGCGGATGCCGGGGATGCGCGACCCTTCGCTGGGTTGCACGCCGATGATTTCAACATCGGCATTCCGCTCGCGCAGGAAACGCGACACCCCCATCACCGTCCCCGTCGTTCCCATGGAACTGACAAAATGGGTCAGGCGCCCGTCGCACGCCCGCCAAATTTCGGGAGCGGTCGTCGCATAGTGCATATCGGGGTTATCGCTATTGGCAAATTGGTCGAGCACCCTGCCCTTGCCTTCGGCTTGCATCGCATGCGCCATATCGCGCGCCCCTTCCATGCCGCTCTCGGCGCCGACCAGAATGATTTCCGCGCCGTAAGCCTTCATGCAGGCGCGCCGCTCGGCGCTCATGTTTTCCGGCATGATCAAAATCATGCGATAGTCTTTGATCGCCGCCGCCATCGCCAGCGCGATGCCGGTGTTGCCGCTGGTCGCTTCAATCAGCGTATCGCCGGGCTTTATCTCCCCCCTTTTCTCGGCGGCATCGATCATGTTGAATGCCGGGCGGTCTTTGACCGAACCGGCGGGATTGTCGCCCTCCAGTTTTGCCAACACGGCGCTGCCGGCGCCCTCGGCCATCCGCTGCAAACGCACCAGCGGCGTATTGCCGATGCAATCGGCTATGGTCGGAAATTCTTTCATTGCGGTTTACCTCCGGCTTCGCTCCCGCATAGGGGCATCATCTTCGTATCCGCGGGGATTCAACAAAGCGCTCCCGCCGGACAAAGCGTCCATTATACTCCCGTTGCGCGCCGCCCTGCGCATTATGCGCCGGGCTCTCGGCCCTCAAGCGGGCATATGTCGGCGAGCGCATCCGCCCCCGCGATACACATCAGGACTCTGTCAATTCCGATTGAAACGCCGGATGATTCCGGCAAGGGTCGCGCCCGCAACAGCGACGCGAAACCGCTATCGGCGGCGACCGTCGCAAGCCCCAAGCGGCGGCGCGTCCGATTGTCATTCTCTGCCCGCCGCAAGTATTCGTCGGCGGTGTTTATCTCGCGATAGCCGTTGGCGAGCTCCGTGTCGCGATAAAAGATTTCAAAGCGCTCGGCGCGTTTTGCCGAGTTGATTTTGGCAAAAGACGCCTGTTGCGCAGGGAACTCCTTTATCGCATACAGCCGATTTTGGCCGCAGCATTTGCCAATCATGCGTTCAAACAAAAAGTCCAAGGCTTCGTGCCGCGCGCCGCAAGCGCTCAGACCGAGGTCGGATGCCAGCCGCATCAACGCGGCATCATCGCAAGCAAACGGATCGAGGGCAAAACATTCTTCAAACGCCGTTTGATATGTCCTTACATGCGGTTTGAGCGCCGATAACCGCGGCGTCAGCAACTCGCCGAGCAATTCGTTTGCCTCGGCGAGCAACTCCTCATAGGCCCGACCGATGCGATACCACTCCAGCATCGTAAATTCCGGACGGTGGCGACGCCCGCTCTCGCCGGCCCGAAACACCGGCCCGATCTGATAGATATCGCCGCTGCCCCGGGCCAAAAGGGACTTCATCTCAAATTCGGGAGAGGCGCGCAACCATTTGCCGGATACCGGGAAACTGGCGGTTGAGAAGTCGCTTGCCGCAGCCGCTATCAGGCTCGGCGTCGTCACCTCCAGCGCGCCCCGCTCGGCAAAAAAGCCCCGTATCCGGTCGATGACACGGGCGCGCAAGCGCAATATATCGACGGTATGCAACGACAAGCTTATTTGCTGCGACCGACATACTCGCCGGTGCGCGTATCGATCTTCAGCACATCGCCTTGCCCGACGAACAACGGCGCTTTGAGCGTCGCCCCGGTCTCCAGAGTGACCGCCTTGCCGGCGCCGCCGGCGGCGGTATCGCCGCGCACGCCCGCTTCGGTCTCGGTCACTTTCAACTCGACAAAATTCGGCGGTACGACCGTGATGACGTCGCCGTTATAGAGCGTGACAGAGCATTCGCTCTGCTCGCGCAACCAATTCGCGACATCGCCGACAACCGCTTTTGCGACCGCGTATTGCTCATACGTAGCGTTGTCCATGAAATGCCACTCATTGCCGTCGTTATACAAATAATTGACCCGCATCTCTTGCACATCGGCGGCTTCCAAACTGTCGCCGGATTTGACGGTCTTCTCAACGACGCGCCCGGTCAGCAGGTTCTTCAGCCTGATGCGATTGAAAGCCTGCCCTTTGCCGGGCTTTACAAATTCGTTTTCAAGAACTTCGCACGGCGCGCCATCGGATAAAACTTTCAAGCCGCCCTTCAATTCGCTGGTACTATATTCAGTCATGATTAATCTCTCGGTGGTTACGGATATGACGGCAAATGATAACGATACTTCGGCAAACTGGCAACAACAAATGCGCGAGGCGGTCGACGATAACAAACGGTTGCTGCGGCTGTTGCGCCCAGACTCCGCCGCCGCGCCGCCGCTTGCGGCGAGCGGCTTCGCGCTCAAAGCCCCGCAAGCGTGGTTGCGGCGCATACGACCCGGCGTCGCCGACGACCCGTTATTGCGACAAATCCTGCCGCTGGCGGAAGAGAACGCGGCGCGCGCCGGCTTCGGCAAAGACCCGGTCGGCGAAGCGGCGGCGCATGCAAACGGCGGCATCATCCGCAAATACCGCCGCCGCGCCTTGCTGATCACAACCGCCGTCTGCGCCATCCATTGCCGCTATTGCTTTCGCCGCCATTTCCCCTATCGGGAGCACAGCATTGCCGGCCGGCTCGATGCGGCGATCGCGACGATTGCAAACGATAACGACATCGAAGAAGTCATCTTGAGCGGCGGCGACCCGCTGAGCTTGTCCAACGCGAAACTGTTTGAACTCTGTCGCCGGCTTGAAGCGATTGCGCATGTAAAAAGACTGCGCATACACAGCCGCCTGCCCGTCGCCATACCCGATCGCATTGACGACGCATTCGCGCGCTGGAGCAAAGACCGCCCGAAGCCGTATGTGCTGGTGTTGCACATCAACCACCCGCAGGAGATTGATGATGCCGTACGGCAAGCGGCGATGCGGCTGCGCCACTGGCCGTTGCTGAATCAAGCCGTGCTCCTGCGCGGCGTCAACGATGATGCGGACAGCCTGATCGGGCTGAGTTTGCGTTGCTTTGATGCCGGCATCATGCCGTATTACCTGCACCTGCTGGACCGCGTCGAGGGCAGCGCGCACTTTGAAGTGAAGGCCGACGCCGCGCGCCGTTTGATGCGCGCGATCAGCGCCGAGTTGCCCGGCTATCTGGTGCCGAAACTGGTGCGGGAAAGCGCGGGGGAAAGCGCCAAATCCATCGTCGCCTATTGATGAGGCAATCGCGCCGCCGTCGCCGTCGGCGCGGCGCAACGGTTACTCGGGAAGGCGAACGGCTTGCAACGCTTTGATTCGGGCTTCCAGCGGCGGGTGGCTCGCAAACAACTTGCGGAAACCGCCGCCGAACTTTCCGGAGATGCCAAAAGACGCAAACTCGTCGGGCAGGCTTTCGGGCTCGCTCATCTTTTGCAGACGGCGCAATGCCGCAATCATCTTGTCGCGTCCCGCCAATGCCGCGCCGCCGTAGTCGGCGCGAAATTCGCGCCGGCGCGAGAACCACATCACGATCATAGACGCCAGAATGGACAGGATGATCTGGGCGATGATTACGGCGACAAAGTAGCCCGGGCCATAGCCGCGCGACTTGAAGACCACGCGATCGACAAAGTGACCGATGACGCGCGAGAAGAAAATGACGAAGGTATTAATGATGCCCTGTATCAGAGCGAGCGTGACCATATCGCCATTGGCGACATGGCTGATTTCATGACCGAGCACCGCTTCCACCTCGTCTTTTTCCATGCCGTTTAGCAAACCCTGGCTGACCGCGACCAAGGCCTTGTTGCGAAACATGCCGGTGGCAAAGGCGTTCGGCTGAGCCGACGGGAAGATACCGAGTTCGGGCATCTCAATGCCGGCATCTTGGGACTGGCGCGATACGATATCAAACAGCCAGCGCTCGGTCGCCGACGATGGCTCGGCAATGATCTTCACGCCCATCGACCGCTTCGCCATCGTCTTTGACAACGCCAAGGACACGAAGGAGCCGATCATGCCAAACGCCGCCGAGAAGATCAGCAAGCCGGTTACGTTGATTCCGGCGCCGGTCTGATGCAACATATGCTCGACGCCGAGCACTGTCAGCGTGATATTCAGTATAAATAATATCGCGATGTTGGTCGCTATGAACAGCAGTATTCTCATCTCATCAATCCTCTGTAAATATGCTTTGGCACAAGGGGTTATGGAAATTATATATGCATGTCAAGAATCTGTGTGATGCCATGACATATCTGGCGCCCGGCATGGGGCAAAGATTGCGGGTGTCACGGGCGCTTGACGCTTCGGGCCGCAGTGTGATTCCTTCGCGGGGGCGGAACCATGAGATGGCGACGGTCTTGACGATGCTCATCTGGCGCTCCCCTCGCGGGGGGCAAAACCATGGCGGATACTGTGTCCGACAATCATTGAATGTCCGCGGGTCGGTCAGCGACAAACCCGCTTCAAATTCCGCAAACAGTTAACAATTTGCAAACAACTCAAGAAGTCACAAACAGCTAAGCGCTATTTGTGCTCTGTGAAAAAGCCACAAACAGTTTATGGAACGCAAACAGTGATGGAACGCAAACAATAATATTGTTTGTGCTCTTATATCGTTTGTGCTCCATGAAAAATCCACAAACAACTTAAGGAACCACAAACAATAATATTGTTTGTGCTCTTATATCGTTTGTGCTCCATGAAAAATCCACAAACAACTTAAGGAACCACAAACAATAATATTGTTTGTGCTCTTATATCGTTTGTGCTCTTACTACTGTGCCTCATTAAACAATTCACAAACAACTGAGTGTTGTTTGTGCCTCATTAGACGTTGTTTGCGCACATGCCCGGCATCCTGCCTCGCCCCTTTGTGCGCCCGCGACACTCCCCTCGCGAGAGAGTCGCAGAGTCCGCTATGACTCCGGGCTTTTTTTGAAAGTCGCAGAGTCCGAACCGCGGGCGAAGGCGGTAGCGTCGGTTGGCGCTGCTATCGCAGCGGGCCTTCCAGGAAGATGCGCAACCGCAGGTTGATGTCGGCGGACACGCACGTATTCGTCGCCTCGTCCAATACCAGCGGCGCGTCGCACGAAACAAAATCAACGCACACTCCCTCGCGAAAGAACTTCGGCTGCGTCAAATCCGCGCACACTTGCGCACTGGGCGCTTTGCAATCCGAAGCCATCCCGATGTTGGGCGCATCGCATTCGCACCGATTCGCATCCCGGTTCAATGTCGCCGCCCCGGCGCATTCCGGAATATCAACGCACACTGTCTCGCTAACGTCAAAGAACTTCGGCGGCATCAATCCCGCGCACACTTGCGCGCTCGGCGCACGGCAATCCGAAGCCGTCCCTTCGTTGGGCGAAGCGCATGCGCACTGGCCCGTCTCCGCGCTCAATGTCGCCGGCGCAGCACACGAAATAGCAACAACGCAAGCCTGTGCCGCGGCGTCGTACACCTTGCCCTGCTCGTCGCATTCGCAACGGCGCGACCCCGTGCTGGGATGCGTTGTCGCCGGACATCTGTGACCGGCGACGCAGGTCGTCCCGTCAAAAAACAGCGAAGTCTGCGCCCCGCTCAATTCCCCGCAAACCGCCGGCGACGGCATCTGGCAGCCCGAGGATGTTTTGACATACGAAGAAACGCATTCGCAGGTGTTGCTTGTCTCGCGCAATTCCGTCGGATGTTCGCAGGTCAAAAACGGATCGCACCGCGCCGCGCCCGCGTTGTAAAACCGCGGCGGCATCAACTCCGCGCACACCTCCGCGCTTGGCACTCGGCAGTCCGCCGCGTTGCCCGTGCTGCATTCGCACGTATTCGTCGCTTCGTTCAATGTCGCCAATGTCGCCGCCGTCGAGCACGTCGCAACGCAAACAAACCCGTTGTAAACCTGCGGCGGATTCAAACTCCCGCACACCGGCCCGCTGGGCGTTTGGCATTCGGTCGCGCCGTTGGTGTTGAATCCGGACGGCTCCATGCCGTCCTGACAATAGGCCACAAAACAATCATCGGCGTTTTCCGCCGTCCATTGCGGAAGGTATTGCAGGGTCGGGCCGAAGTAATGGCGCAGGGTGGTATTGCCATCGGCAAGGCTGAAGCGGGAGGAAAGGTCGGGGTCGGGACATGTTGATGCGGTTGTTGCGTCCCGCACATTGATGTCGCAGTAGCACACGTCAAATCCGGAGTCAAAGGCGGGATGCTTTCTTGCCCCCCATCCTTTCGCCGCGCAAGCGTCAAATTGCATGGAAACTTGTTGCGCCCTCTCCTGATCGGTGTATGTGCTTGCTATCTCGCTGAACTCGCATGCTTGCGGGTTGCGCGCGCATGCGGTCGCGCCGTCGGTATTTTCCCGCGGCGGAATCATGTTCGGACCGCAGTTGTAGACAAACCGCGCGGCGGTGTCGGTCGAAGGGTTTGGAAACGATGGATCCGGTCCGAACACATCGGCGCATTGCGGACTGCCGTTGCCGTCCAAGAAGCATCCGTCCTCCTCGCCGTCCGGGGAAAGCAGGGGGATGACGCATTGGTTGTCGGCCGAGACCGTCCATCCCGCCGCTTTGCATCGGTTTTCCGGCGTGTTAGCAACGCAGGCATCGCCCAGCAGGATGGTTTGCGCCGGACAAACGGCGCAAACGCCGTCCGCGTTTTCCGTCTCGCCGGCGGGACACTCGCACATCGTGCGCCCGTCGGCGAAAGTCTCCGGCAGGTGGCCGGTGGTTCCGTCCGGGTCGCAGTTGAAAACATAGCGCGGGTCGCTCTCGTCTTCCGCTGTTGCCGGGTCGTCCGCCGGACGTTGCGGAAAGTCAAGGTTCGGACCGAAAATACGCGTACAACCGGAGGCGCCGCCCAAAACGCAAAAGTCCAAGGAGCCGGAGTTTATTGACGTGTCGTTGTTTTTTATGAGGCAAACGGATAAGCTGACAAAACCGGTCGACAGTCGCGTTGTCCATCCTTTGGCTTCGCATTTGTTCGCGCCATCGATGCGCGCACTTTCAATGCATACGCGGTTTTGGGTGGTGGCGGTAAATCCGGCGGGGCACTCGTCCATGCATTCGGTGCCGTGGATAACCGCCGCACAGCTGTTGGCTTGTGCGTGGGCGGCGTTCGTGGCAAAGATGCAAGCGCAAGCGAACAATGCCGCACAAACCCACTCAAGGGTCAGGGAGGGGGGGGGGGGGGGGGTATTATAAACTTCTGATTCATGCCTATTCCTCCTGATAACATATGTTTCTGTTTGGCAAACGCAACCGTACGATGAGCGCCGTGCCATATCACAAGGTGCGAGTCATCTGCAAGTGTCATATCTCCTGTTTCTAGCAAGCGTAATTATACGATACATGCACACAAACAACATTTAATGAGGGCATAAACTGTTTGTGATTGTTTAATGTCGCACTATACCATAAAGCGCAAGTCATTTGCAAGCGCCTCCGTATCCTGCCTCGCTCCCCTTGTCTGCGCCCCATAATACTCCCCTGCTCTGCCGCAGGATACCCGCATTATTGCAAGGGTCTTGAAGGAAAAGGCGCAGGCGCAGGGGCGACGGGACAGGGTCGGTTAAGCCGTTCATGCCATCGCGCGGATATTTGTGCCGCCACGCAGAGCGTGATGAGCGGCTGAGGCGGCAGGCATCCATGCCGGCTTTTATCCCGTGCTGATGCCGACAATCCGCAATGTTTCCGGCATGATTCAATCTCTGCGACCGCCTCCGGCGGCCGGTTGCGTCGGCATCGCCGATGTGTTGATACTACGGCAACTCGTGCTGATGCCGGGAGTTCGGAATGTTTCCGGCATCACTCATAATAGTCCTCCGCACTCTCCTCTTATGCTCGGCGCTACGTCGCGGCTTTTGCGGAAACGACATAAGCGGCATCCGCGCCGCGCCACTTGGGCGGCAATTTCCGCCCGCGCCGCCCGCGCTCGCCCGCGTATTCAAGCACATCTTTGTAGGCAAACTTTTTCTTGCGCTTGCCCGCCGCGAGCACGAGAGTCGCGCCCGGCTCAACGCACAACAAATAGCTCAGGCGTTCGGCATCGTCCGGCGCCCGCGGAATATTAATAATCTTGGTGCCTTTGCCTTTGGCGAGCTCCGCCAATGCCCGCGCTTTGACCGCCAGGACATGCCCGGCCGATGTGATGGCAACGACCAGCGCATCCTTTGACCGCGCGACCGGCGCGGCCGCCAGCGCATCCGCGCCGGCGGGCAAACTCATCACTTGTTTGCCGCCGCGAGCGCGGGTCGCCAGGTTGCCGAGTTCGGTTACGAAGCCATAACCGGCGGTGTTGGCGAGCGCCCATTTGCTGTCGTCGGCGCCCATCATCACGCTCGCAAAATCCGCCTTGCCCGACGGCGTCAGGCGGCTGCTAAGCGGCTCGCCTTGCTTGGCGCCGAATTCCAGATCGGCGGCGGGCAGGCAATAGCCGCGCCCGGCGGCATCCAAAAAGAATACATTTTGATCGCTTTGCCCGCGCGCCAGCGAAGCAAAGCCGTCGCCGATGCGATAATTCAGCGCGCCCTCGTCCGCCTCATGCGTTTTGAATCCGAAGATCCACGACTTGCGGGACAGCACCACGGTCACCGGGTGCGCTTCGATATGCGGTCGGATAAGCCGCGCCTTGCGCGCTTTGCCGCCGCCGACTACGCGGCAACGCCTTGCGTCGCCGCAGTTCTTGGCATCGGTTTTGAGTTCGCTGCGAATCAGCGTACGCAGCCGGCGCGGCGATGACAGCAACTTCTCGATCTCGGCGAGTTCGCCTTCCAGCGTCTCGGTCTCGCGCCTGATCTCAATCTCTTCCACTTTTGCCAACTGGCGCAAGCGCATGGCGAGGATGGCATCGGCCTGCTTCTCGCTCAGCCCCAAGCGTTTCATCAAAACCGGCTTGGGCTTGTCCCGATGGCGAATGATCTCTATCACCGCATCGATATGCAGATGGGCGATCAAAAAGCCGCGCAAAATTTCAAGCCGCTCTTGGATTTTCCGCAGCCGCCACCGCAAGCGCTTTTCTACCGTGTCGGTTCTAAAAGCGATCCACTGTTTGAGAATCTGCGCGATGCCCATCACCTTGGGTTTGCCGTCCAAGTCAATGATGTTGAAATTAATCCGGCAGTTTTGCTCCAGATTAGTGGTCGCAAACAGGTGCGACATCAGGGCATCGGCGTCGGTCGCGCGCTTTGTGCCGAGCGCCAAGCGCACCGGGTTGTCGCCGTCGGACTCGTCGCGCAGATACCGTATCTCAAGGCTCTTGTTGCGCTTCATCTCCTCGGCGATTTCGGTCAGGACCTTGGCCGCCGATACGCGATACGGCAACGCCGTGATGATGATCTGATCCTTCTCCTTCGCATAGGTTGCGCGCAGCGTAATCATGCCGCCGCCGTCTTTGTAAATCCGCCGAATCTCCTCTGGCGGCGTGATAATTTCGCCGCCGGTCGGATAGTCGGGGGCGCGGATGATCTTCAACAACTCGTCTTCCGACAGGCGCGAGTTCTGCAAAAGCGCATCACAGGCGGCGGCGACTTCGCGCAGATTATGCGGCGGGATATCGGTCGCCATGCCGACGGCGATGCCGGTGGAGCCGTTGAGCAGGATATTCGGCAGGCGCGCCGGGAACTGCCGCGGCTCTTGCAACGCGCCGTCAAAGTTTGCCTGCCATTCGACCGTGCCCTGGTCCAATTCGGCGAGCAAGGTATCGCAGTACGGCGTCAGGCGCGATTCGGTATAACGCATGGCGGCAAACGATTTGGGCGCGTCATGCGACCCCCAGTTGCCCTGCCCTTCGATTAGCGGATAACGGAAACTGAAACTTTGCGCCATCAGCACCATCGCTTCATAGCACGCGCTGTCGCCGTGCGGGTGAAACTTGCCGATGACATCGCCGACCGTGCGCGCCGATTTTTTCGGCTTGCTCGGCGCTTTGAGACCGAGCTCCGACATCGCGTAGATGATCCGGCGTTGCACCGGCTTCAGACCGTCGCCAAGAAAAGGCAAGGCGCGGTCGAGAATCACATACATCGAGTAGTTCAGGTAGGCCTGCTCGGCAAACTGCTGAACCGGCACCTGTGTTATTTGGTCATCGGCAAACGGCAGCTTGGTTTTGCGGGCGGCGGCGCGCCGGGTCTTGCGTTTGGCTGTGTCGGCTTGCGCGGGCATCTACTTGTCTTTTGCGCCGGGAGCGTGGGTCGGCGCGCGGCCAAAGGTAGCGGCTAATTGAGCTTCCCGCCTCTTCGCAATCGCATCGGCGAGTTGGCGCACTTTTCGTTCCAGCCACATGGCGGTATCGCTGTCGGGGCGATAATCGGCTTTGCCGAAATGCTCCACCCGGCCTTGTTCGCGCAAATTGAAGTTATTGTCATAGCTGTCTTTCGTCGCGGAATTATAGACGGCATATCCCACCCCGCCATAGCGTTTGATAACGGAGAAAACCGGCACATCGCTGGGGCCGTCGGCGATGTATATCATCTGGCTGATCGGCACCCGCCGCTTGCCCTCCTCGATCGCGTCGTTGACCTGAAACTTGTCCGGAAACTTGTTGATGCCCTTGTTGATTTCAAACACCGCCCGCGTCTTGGTCGTATCGTCCAGCACATAGGCGATGCGATCGAGACACCGACCCCCTTGCGACAAATCTTTGTCCAAAAACTCGCACCCCCAGACGCCATCCAGATGCTTCGCGACAAGGCTGCCTTCGATCACCTTTTGCAGGCCGGTGCTGACGACATAGTGCTCCAGTTTCAATTCATAATCCGCATACCCCTCGATGACGACAGACTTCAGATGCGGCAGAAAGTCCATCACCCCGGGGTAGAACTCCAACCGTTGCCCCAGCTGCCTGAGCTTGTCGTTGCTCAGGTCTTTGAAGCGCCCGTCGCGCACATAGTCCAGAATATGGTTCAAGTAAAGCAACTCGTTGGTCACATTCTTATAACCTTGGCGGCGGTATTTGGCGGGCAGCGCGTTCACTTCTTGCCAGAAGGTTGCGCCGTCCGCGCCGTATTCGTCAAAGATGACCTGTTGCATATTGCCCGGTATCAGGGTTTTGTCAAAATCCCAGATGACGGCGATGATGTTCTGCGGAAACGGTTGCATCACACTATCTCGGCGAGGTTGCCTTTTTCCCGCAACCATTGTTTGCGATCGGCGGCGCGCTGCTTGGCCAACAGCATGTCCATGATGCCCGCCGAAGCATCGTCGGCGGAAAACCGTATCAGCCGCCGCTGTCCCGGCAGCATGGTGGATTCTTTTAACTGTCGCGGGTTCATCTCGCCCAGACCTTTGAAACGTATCGTGCGGGCTTTTGCCGCTTCGCTGTCGGACAGACTGTCCAGATACGCCGCGCGCGCCCGCTCATCGTGAGCATAATATACCGAATTGCCGTGATCCACCCGAAACAACGGCGGCAAAGCGACATAGATGGCGCCGGATGCGACCAGCGCATGAAAGTGCTTTAGAAACAGCGCCGCCAGCAACACCGCGATATGCAAGCCGTCGGAATCGGCATCGGCGAGGATGCACACCTTGCCGTAGCGCAAGCGGCTCAGGTCGGCGCTATCGGGCGCGACGCCGATGGCGGTGACGATATCGGTCACCTCTTTGGACTGCAACAAGGCTTGCGGGTTGCTCTCCCAAGTGTTGAGTATCTTGCCGCGCAACGCCATCACCGCCTGATACTCGCGGTCGCGCGCCTGCCGCGCCGAGCCGCCGGCAGAATCGCCCTCCACCAGAAACAACTCGGTGCGCGCAAGATCGCCGGACGAACAATCCGCCAACTTGCCCGGCAACTTGGGCCCTCCGCCATGGCTTGCGCGCGCGACCGGCTGCCGCTTCTGCGACCGTTGCCGCGCGTTGTCCGACGCCCGCTCCAATATCTCGCGCCCTTCTTCGGGGTGCTCGTTCAGCCACAGGCTAAAACTGTCGCGCGCCGTCTTCTCGACCAGATTGCCGACGTCCTGGGATACAAAACGTTCTTTGGTCTGCCCGGCAAAACGCGGGTCCATCGTATGCACCGACAGCACATAATTGATATCCTGCCAGATGTCGTTCGGCATAATCTTGACCTTGCCCGCCGCCACCTTGTGCATGCTGGAAAACTCGCGCAAGGCGCCGACCACCCCGGCGCGCAAACCGTTGACGTGGGCGCCGCCCTGCGCGGTCGGAATCAAATTGACATAGCTCTTGCCGATGGCGGCCTGCCCGGGCGCCGACCAATTCAAGCACCACGCAAATTCGCCGGACTCAACCGCCTGCTTGGCGCAACACGACTCCGGCAAAAGCAATTCGCAACCCGCCGTCAAGTCGGCAAAGTATTCGGTCAGACCGTCCTCGTATTGCCACGTCTCCTCTTGCTCGCCGACCGCAAAGCTCACCTTCAGTCCCGGACACAGAACCGCTTTGATGCGCAACAGGTCGCGCAAGCCGGCCTCGTCAAACCGCGGCGAATCAAAATACTTGGCATCCGGCCAAAAGCGAATCAAGGTGCCCTTCTTCGGCGCCGCGCCCTTCTTCTTTTTCGCGGCGCTCTTCTTATTGCCGTTCTCAAACACCATCTGACACGACTGCCCGCTGCGCTGTATCGTCGCTTCAAAGCGGGCGGACAAGGCATTGACGACCGACACGCCGACGCCGTGCAGACCGCCGGAAAACTTATACTGCCCCGAAGAGAATTTGCTGCCGGCATGGAGCGTCGTCAGAATCAGCTCAACGCCGGGTATCTTTTTTTGCGGGTGCGAATCTATCGGAATGCCGCGACCGTTGTCCTCGACCGAGAGCGAACCGTCATCGTGCAACGTCACCCGCAACAATGTGGCGAAACCCGCCATCGCTTCGTCCACGCCGTTGTCTATGACCTCGTGCGCCAGATGCGTCGGACTGGATGTGTCGGTATACATCTCCGGACGCTTGCGCACCGGATCAAGCCCCTGTAGGACCTCTATATCCCGCGCCGAATAGGACGTATTATTTCCGGATTTAGCCATTTGCCTCATTTTATCTTACTTCGGGTTCATGCCCGGCGCTTTCTGACGAAGCGGAAAGAATTTCCGACCAACGCCGCCGCCCGCGCACCGCCTCCTCGCAACGGCGCTGGCAGCGGGTGTCACATCGCTATACCGACGCCACCGCTCGCCTCCTCGCAGAAGCCGGCCGGGGAGTGTCTCGTGCGCACACTCAGAAGCCATCGTGATGCGGTGCGAGGGCAAGCCTCGCACTTGCGCCCATCGTCGTCCCCCGTTTCGGTGAGGGGGCAAGTCTCGCGCTCGCGCCCGTCATCGTTCCCCGCTACGGTGCGCTTGCGGGGATAGTGCGAGGCGTGTCGGAGTAACTACCGCCCTACCCGCCAGACCATCCCTCTTCGCTTGCCGACTCCCCCACAAGGGGAAAGTGTCATAGTGCGAGAAGGAATGCCGGTCGGCGCCCGCTACCGCAACGGCCCTTCCAAGAAGAGACGCAAGCGCAAGCGCACATCGGGAGACACCAGGTTGATGGTCATGGTGGCATCAGACCCGGAACTCAGCTCACCGCCGGCCCTGACATAGAAAGTAAAGTCGACGAATTCGGGAGTCGCAGGGTGCAAGACCAGAGGATGATAGGTTATGGTGCCGATGTCATCCGCTAACACAGTCTGGCTCACAACGGCGGCGGAGCCGCGCACCCGCAACCTGCCAAGACCATTATCAGGGATACTGCTGATGGTTACGCTATCCAGGGGATCGCCATCCGCATCGGTAAAAGAAAAGTCGGCCTTTTTGAATACATAGGGGTTGTCTGCGGTGGCGTTGGTGAACACATCTATGCTGCTATCGATGACCATCGGCTTAGCCGCCTGAGCCTCGGCGCAGAGCGCAAACAGGAGCGGCAGAACGAGCGACCAGAGGCTAAGCCGGGTTACCCTTGCCCGACAATGCGGGGGGGGGGGGGGGGGGGGGTATTTATATTAGTGATTATGTAATTCATAGTTCTCCTCCTAATAGTAAAAGATAGAAAAAACATTATTAAGCATCCTGCTAAGTCTCTTGTTAAGTGCTCCGCTAAGTATCTTGCTAAGTCTCCTGTCAAGTCTCCTCTTAAGTATCCAAAGTCACACCAGATGTAAGAGTTGATTGCTTAAATATCCTCTATACGTATTCGTGTGAAGCCTGCATTATACAGAATATCTCTCCGAGCGCAAACTTCGTACTTGCACCCGTCATCGTCGCAGATTGTACACGGTGTTTGCATTGCCCAAGCGCAAGCCTCGCACTTGCGCCCGTCATCGTTCCCCGTTGCGGTGCGCTTGTGGGATGCGCGCGCGCGTGCCGGAGTAACTACCGCCCTACCCGCCAGGCTACCTCCTTCGCTTGCCGGCTCCCGCGAGCAGAGCATGCCGCATAGTGCGAGGGCGTGTCGGGCGGCGCCCGCTACCGCAACGGGCCTTCCAAAAAGAGACGCAACCGTAGCTTGAGCGCAGAGGGCCGTTCCGGCAATACCAGAAAGATGTTCAGGGAACTGGAATTAGCGCTGATCCTGTTGCTGGCGCCATCGCTGCCATCATCGGTCACTTTGAAGGTGAAGAAGCTGTATGCCGCCATCGGATTGTCGGGATTTTTGGTGGGCAACTGGTTCGGCGCCGGATAATAGGTCAGAGTGCCGGCCTCAAGTTGCGCCGCTGTTACGGTAGTCGCTCTGGCGATAGCTACGCCGTTCAGGGACATGGTTCCGGGGCCGTCCAGGCTGCTGATGCTGACTTCAGCCAGCATGTCTTTATCGGCATCTTCGAACGGAAAGTCGGATGGGCGGAACACATAGGGGTCAGCGGAAGTGGCGGTGGTGGATACCGGAATCCTGTTGGTCAGTGACATCGGCGCATCATTGACATTGATGACGACGGCGGCGGGGGCGTTGCACAGCGGCCCCTCGGGGTTGCCATCGTTGTCGTCGAAGCTGACGCAGACGCGCAGATAGCGGCCGGACTCGGCATCGCCGGGGGTGAAAGTGGTGCTGAAAGTGGAGCTGGTTTGGCCCGCGATGGGGGCATAGTCGTCATCGGCGGGGGCATTTGCGTTGTCTGCGGGCACATCGGCGGATTGCCATTGCCACATCAATGTGCTGGTGCTGATGCCATCGGGTTCGGTTATGCCGGTGTCGCTGGCGGTCAGTTCGACATCCTCGGCGGCGGCGGGCGTCACTGTGGGCGCGCCGGTGGCGACGGTGTTCGGGGGCGTGGTGCCCATGGCCTGCACTATGACATTGGCATTGAAGGCGGTAAGGTCGGTTGGCACACCGCCGGTATTGCTACCTGGGTTGATGGTGGCGTGGTGGTAATTACCTGTGGAGCGGTCGGCTTGCCTGGTCTCGTCAAAGTACACCAGGGCGTAGATGCATTTGCCCTCATCCTCGGCCGCCACTGTGTAGGTCTGGTTGCTGTCGCGGGCGGCAAAGAATGTCACGGAGCTGGTGACCGCGGTATCGTAGGCATCGGCATTGCCGGAGGGGACACTCTTGGCGCCGGTGGCGGCGGGGTCGCCGGCGCAGGAGCCGCTGTCGCCGACCGGCTCTATGACCCAGCGATATCTGGCGTTGCCGTGGGGGAGCCCCGTGTGGTTGATGGCACCGGGGGCGCGGGTGCTATGAATGGACTTGTTGTTGGAGAAGTGGGGGCTGTACTGTGAGTCGGCGCCGTAGGGGGTCAAGACAGAGTTGGTAGCCACGCGACAGACCTCGCCTACGGCCACATGGGGACTCAGTGGGTCCGGGTCCATGGATACGGCGCTGGCGTCGGCCTCGCATATCAGTTGCAGATACTGATTTCTGTACTGGTCGGGGGCATCGTTGCGGTGGGCATCGGCCGCGGATGCGAGAAGCAACAGCGCGGCGAGGGCTGCGTACGCGGCGGCGGCAAGGATGGGGGTGATTTGCCTGGTCATGGCATGAACTCCGGTTAGCGGGTTAGCAGAAAATCCGTCGCCGCAAGCCCGGGAGCCGGAGGCGATTTAGCGGAACCTGGTCGCCACTGCACACTGTTTACACTGTCGGCGCAACGGCGTGTATGGCGCCAGCACATATTGGAAATTTGGGGCGGATATTGTGTAATTTGTGCCATGGGCGCTTGAAGTTCCAGTCCATAGTGTGGTCGTTGGGTATTAAACCATAGCGGGTAGTTTATCATACGCTCATTGAATTCCCGCATATCGGTCAGCAACAAGCCATCTTCAAACTCCGCGAACTCTTCCTGAAGCGCGCGGTTAAAACGCTCATTGAATGCGTTCATCTTCGGGCATTTCGGATACGTGCAGCAGTGGCGGATACCTTGCTCTTGCAGGCAGCGATCAAACGCGCCGCAGAACTCGGAGCCGTTGTCGGCGAGCGCTTGCTCTATCTCGGCGGGAAAAACTTGCATCACCAACTTCACAAAGAACTCGGCAGCGACCGTTACTATGAGGGACGCCGATAGCGAAGTTAAACCGGTCATCAAACCGGCTATGCGAGCATGGTACGCAAACAATTTATCGGTTTCGCCGGCAATCAATCGTGCGATGATGCGCGGCTTGGGACAACGCAAGCCGCGCTCGCCACACCACGGTTGAATCAGCAGGTATGGCTTGGGTGCGCAAACAATGTTTAATGAGGCACAATAATAAGAGGCACAAACAACTTTGTTGTTTGTGGCTTCTTGATGAGAGCACAGTAATAAGAGCACAGTGATAAGAGCACAGTGATAAGAGCACAGTGATAAGAGCACAGTGATAAGAGCACAGTGATAAGAGCACAAACAACTTTGTTGTTTGTGTGTCCTTAGATTTGTTGTTTGTGTGTCCTTAGATTTGTTGTTTGTGTGTCCTTAGATTAGTTGTTTGTGTGTCCTTAGATTAGTTGTTTGTGTGTCCTTAGATTAGTTGTTTGTGGTTTCTTAAGTTGTTTGTGTTCCACAAACTGTTTGCGGGTTGTTTATGGGGTGCGCCATGGAAGATAGCTTGGGGGATAGTTTTCGCGGTGTCGCCGAATCTCTGCGATTATCTCCGGAGGCCAGTTGCGCCGGCGTGGCTGGCGCGGGCAAGCGCTCTGGTTGACTAAGCCGTTAATGCCATAGTCCTGGTATTGTTTCCGCCACCTATAGAGTGATGAGCGGCTGACATGGCAAGCGTCCATAGTGGCTTCTATGCCGTGTTCCTCCCATAATGCAAGGGCTTCAAGTTTCTGTTTGGTTTTATAACTCATAGCTGCCTCCTTTGTTGCCAAAGTAGCTATTTTATAGAAACCTTTGACGCCGTAGCCGATGTGTTGTAATTGCACGTCGGCTACGTCTGCTGTTGAAGCCAAGAATCCAGAATGTTTCTGGCATTATGCAGCCTCGTGCTTGCGCCCGTCATCGTCCCCCGTTGCGGTGCGCTTGCGGGGATAGTGCGAGGGCGTGTTATGGAGCACAAACAATACTCAATTGTTTGTGGCTTCTTAGGAGTCACTACCGCCCTGCCCGCCAGAATATCCCCCCTTCGCTTACCGACTTCCGCGAGGGGAATCATAGCGCGAGGCTTGTCGGGCTGCGCCCGCTATCGCAGCGGGCCTTCCAGGAAGATGCGCAACCGCAGGCGCAACCCCGTCAGATTGATGGACATGTGGCGGTTTCCGCTGGACCGGCTGCCATCGCTTACAGAGAATATGAAGCTGGCATAGTTGGCGGTGGGGGCGGTGCCCGCCGGGGGATACCAGGTGAGGCCGCCCAGATTGTCGGCGGGCACTCTGATTCCGCCGACCACTGGGTCGCCGCCGTAGCGGAATGTGCCTGCTTTTGTGGTGGTGGCTATGCCGATTTGGTCCAGGGCCGCGCCCTCATCCTGGTCCATGAATGGGAAGTCGGAGATCTTGAAGATGTATGGATTATCGGCATCTGCCGAGATGGGCACATCCACCGAGGTATCGGTGCTGGTGGGCGCATCATTGGCATTGGTCACCTGCTCCCCGGCGGAGCACAGGGTGGGGGCGGCGATGGTGCCGCCCTCGGATGCCGGGGTGGCATGGCTGTCCATAAAGAATACGCAGACCCTTATGTACATGCCCACCTGGGGTTGGTCGGGGACGAATACGGCATCATCGGCCGCGTCTATGGGCGCATAGTCGGCGGCGGCCGGGGTGCCGCTGGCGGGGGCGGCGGCCTGGTACCATTGCCAGCGTTCGGTGTCGGTGTTTATGCCGTTGGGTTCGGTTATGCCCATGGTGCTGGCGCGCAGCTCTTCATCCTCGTCGTAGGCGGTGCCGGTCAGGGAGATCACTGAGGGGCTGCCGGTGGCGGCGGCCTGGGTTGCGCCCAGCAGGTCTATGGTGAGGGTGGATGCGTCCACCGCGGTGTTGGCGGCTCCGGTGCTGTCATCGCGCACTCTGTAGGTGAAGCTGTCGTAGGCATTGCCGGGGGTGGCACCAGTGGCGGGATAGTATGCCAGGGCATTCAGCTGGGTCAGGCTCAGCTGGGTGTTTGCGGCTATGGTGACGCTGGAATCGCCCGCCACCACCAGGGTGCCGCCGGTCGGCGGGCTGGCGATGGTGATTCCGTCCAGGCTGTCGCCGTCATCGTCCATGAATGGGAAGTCGCCGCTTGCAAAATCATGCGGGCTGGCAGCGGTGGCGGTGGTGGACACCGTCACAGTGGAATCGTCGCCGATGGGGGCATCGGCAACCTCGGCGATGATGGTGCTGGTGGAGCACAGGGGGCCTTCGCTGGTGGGGGTGGAGAACATGTCCATAAAGCTGGCGCAGACGCGGATATATTGGCCGACATGGGCCTGCAGGGGAGTGAATGTGTTGTCGGTGGCCCCGGCTATGGCGGCAAAGGTGCCGCCGCTGGTGGCGGATTGCTGCCACTGCCACATCAGGGTGGCGGTGTTTATGACATTGGGTTCGTTGATGCCTGCGGTGCTGGCGGTCAGCTCCACATCCTCGTTGTGTGCCGTGCCGCTGCCCGCTGCGGCGACAGTGGGCGCGCCGCTGGCGGTGGTTGCCGGCGCCGCCACCAGCCTGATGCTGAGGGTGCCGCCACTGGCAGACTTCTCGCCGCCAGCGGTCACACTGTATACAAAGTTAGCGTAGGGTTGCGCGGGCGGGGATGGGGATTGGCCCGCTGCCGGATAGTAGGTTATGGTGCCGATGTCGGCCAGTGCCACATCCATCATGGATGAGGCGGAGATGACGGTGGAGCCCACCCTCAGCGTGCCGATCAGAGTGCCACGTTCCAGATGCACTATTTCCAGCGCATCGTCATCGGCATCTTCGAATGCAAAATCAGCCGCCTTGAAAGTGTACGGAAATTCTGCGGTGGCACCGGTGAATACCTCTACGGTAGCGCCACTGGGCGCCGGCTTGGCCTGGGCGACCGGACCCCCTGCGGGTGCTGAGTCGCTATGCGGTTGCACCGGTGCGTGACCGCAGAGCACAAACAGGGCGAGCAGGGCTGGCGGCCAGAGGCTGCGCCTGCTCAACCGTCGCCCAGAGGTCCCGGGAGGGACATCGCAGATAGCGGGGGATATGCGGATATTCATTGAATTACTCCATGGGTTGATGAACAGGTTTGTGCGCCGGGCTTTTCGCTATTCTACCACAGACGCGGAATCATTTTGCAAGTGACCGGGCCCGGGCAGGCAAAAAAGGACCCGGCGCAGACCACCGGGCTTTCGCTCAAAGAGATCGGACTGCCATCGCAGGCGGGCCCGCAGGCGCAGGTCGCTCTGCGAGGCCTGCAGGCTGAATTTGCGGGTGTTGCGTTACCAGTGCGGCTGTGCCATTGAGGGCGGCCGCCGAGGCTGTCGCAGTTGCTGCCCAGAGAGGCGGTTATGCCGCTCCGCCGGTCTGGTTGGGCCTGGCGGCTATGTCCGGGCTCAGGACTGTCACGCTTGTGGGTGTCGCTTATCTGGCGGGCGGCGCCTGCTATCGCAACGGCCCTTCCAAGAAGATGCGCAAGCGCAGGAGCAGATGCTCCGCCAGATTGATCGTGATGGCGGCGGCGGCGGCAGAGGTTTACGCGCAAAGGGAAAGTTTGGCAGCGATTGCGATATTTGTTAATTTTCGCCTTGCGCCGATGACGGCGCCGCTACTGTCGCTGATTGGGCGGCGGCATTAGTTTTGCTTTGCCATTTCATCGCGATAACGGGATGGGTTTGCATGATGCGCGCCAAGGCGGACATTCCGCCGGCGCATTGGTTTGCGTATTTTGCTCGGCTGGGCTTCGGACTGATTGCGCTTGCGACCTTGGCGACGACAGCGGGGCATTTTGCGGCGGACGCTTTGCCGCCTTTTGCGGTGACGTGTTTGCTGTTTTTGAGTCCGTCTTATTTTTTGCGCATGGTGACGCGGGATGACAAAGCGGGAGTCGGTTTTGCGGAAGGATTCTTCGGGGATTAAAACTCTCGTTCCGCGCGGGCTGGCGCGGACGAAATGGGAAACGCACGGGAGCATTAATTTTGCATTTTTTACGGAGAGGCACAGACTCCGGGATACTTGTTATAATATCCCCGTCATGAACACCCTTGCATTTGAATCCGCCCCATCCGTCGCCGCCGCCCTTTTTGGGGAACGGGCGGCGCTGTTGCCGTCGGTGACCGAAGTTTTTGAGTTGGAGCTTGCCTTGCTGGAGCTTGGTCAACTCGCGCCCCGCGAAGCCATTGAGCGCGGAGCGTATTTTATGAAAATCGGCGGCAAGCCCACCCGCCATTTTTCCATGTGCGCCGCCAATGGGGTCGCCCGCAAGGGACAATCCGCCATGACGCGGGATTACTTTGAGGCGGGGCGGTTTTCCACCGGATACTCCACCCATTCGCTGTTCCCCTATCGGGGAAAGTTCCACCCGCAATTGGCGAAAGCGCTGATTAACATTATCGGCATCCGCCCGGGGCATCTCCTGCTGGATCCGATGTGCGGGAGCGGCACCGCCAATCTGGAGGCGGCGCTGTTGGGAATCAATTCGGTGGCGGCGGACAAAAGTCCGTTTTGCCGCTTGATGACCCGCGTTAAGCGCGAGTCACTCGACATTGGGCGCAAGGATGTTGAATCTCTGCCCGCCCGGGCGGACGAATTGTTCGCCTTTTTTGGCGAGCAAGGTGTCGCTCAAAAATATTCCGAAGTTCGCGACGAGAAAAAGGGGCGCATTTTTGGACTGTCGATGCTCGCGTAGTTGGACGCGATGGGCTATGCGGAGCGGGTGAAAAAATCCGGACATCGCGAGTTGTTCGCCAAGGTGTTGGCGCGATACGCGGCCACCGTCGAGCGGGCGTTGGATTTTTTGCCAAAGAGCGGGCTGGGGAATGTGGACATCCCCGAAAACGGCGATGTTCTGGACATACCGCTGCCGGACAAAAGCGCGGACGGAATCATCACCTCTCCGCCCTACTCTTTCGCCATTGACTACGCCGCGAACGATTCGCCGCAACTCTCCTACTTGGGGTGCGACATCGCCGCTCTGCGCGAGGAAATGATCGGGTTGCGCGGGCGCGGCAAAGCGGCGCGGCTGGAAAATTACTTTGCCGACATGAACCGCGCCTGCGCGGAAATGGGGCGGGTTTTGAAGCGCGGGAAGCACTGCGTCATTGTCATCGGCTCCAACACCAATCAAACCGGCGGCATTCGACTGGAGGGCAAGGTGATAGAGGGGTGCGAAGCGGCAGGGATGAACTTGATACGAACCGTGCTGAAACCCATCAAGGGCATGCGCAACACGATGAGCGAAGAGCATATCCTCTTCTTTCGCAAGAACGGGGGAAAACGGCAATGACCGCCCCCCTGTTGACCGCCGAGGAAAAGTGCGCCCGGGTGTTCGCAAAGAACACCTATTACTTTTTCGACTCCGACGAGCAGGATTCGCACGAGGGACACATTCACGCTCTGCGGGAGATTTTGACGGGACTGAAAGCCCGGGTCGAATCCTGCCGCGACGAAGAAGGCAAGAAGCGGGCGTTTGACGACATGCTGGCGGAGCGGGAACATGGGTTGCGCGCCCTGCTGGCGTTGACCGGCTTTTCCAACGAATCCCTGCGCCGGATTGTCACGCTGGCGCGCATTCGGGACGACAGGGAATTTGACCGGATAGTGAATAAGAGCGAATGGCTTGGGCCCGGCGACAAGTTTGGCGCAAATGGAAAGGAGTGGAAGGATGCGAAAATTGCCGGGCTCATCCGGAAAAATCCCGCATTCCGGAGGGGCATTGTCAATTTGTTTTTTGAGGGCGCATCGGTGCCGTTCTTGGCGCGGACGCTGCCGCCCTTTGAGTTGCGGAAATTTTCGCTGGGCAAGTTGAATTTCGATCCCGCCGAGATGCTGGACACGCTGGTCCGTTACAAGGAAAAAGGGCCGCATGCCGCCAAGGGCGGCAACAATGCGGAAACCGCGATTGCCCTGCGTCATAGAGGCGCGGGGACTCCCCTGCGAAAGGGGGGACTTGCCCAAATTGGCGGAGTTTGAACCCTCGGCGAAGCGGACGATGGACTTCATCATTCCCGACAAAAACAATCCGAAGGTCGTCATTGAATGCTCCTACCTGACCACCACTTCGTCCGGACAAGGAGACAAGGCGAAAACCGAACTGGCGATTCGGGAGTTGCTGGCGCGACACTACCCCGCTTGCAAGTTTGTGGGGTTTCTGGACGGAATCGGCTGGATGGTTCGCCGCTCCGATTTGAAGCGCATGGTTGGCGCTTTTGACGATGTGTTCACCCTGCGCAAGGACGAGTTGACGCGCTTCGCCGCCCTGCTGGACAAGATTGGGGGCAAATGACAATGTCCGCCAAATTGATACAGGAGGGGATCCGCGAGGGCGACTGCTTGGCGGGGATGTCGCGCCTGCCGGACTCGTGCGCGGACATGGCGTTCGCCGATCCGCCGTTCAACCTGCGGAAGAAATACAAGGCGCACAAGGACCGAATGGAGATGGACGACTACCTCCGCTGGTGCGAGGAGTGGCTACGCGAAATGGTTCGCGTTGTGAAGCCCGGCGGGGCGATTTTCGTCCACAACATTCCCAAGTGGCTGACTTTCTACGCCGCGATTCTGAATCGCCTGGCGGTTTTCAAGCACTGGATCGCCTGGGACGCGCCCACCTCCCCGATGGGGAAATCGCTGCTGCCGTCGCATTACGGCGTGCTGTATTACATCAAGGACGGCGAGCGCGCCAAGTTCCGCGACACGCGCTTTCCGCATCCGCGCTGCCGCCGTTGCGGAGGGCTGCTGAAAGATTACGGCGGAAAAAAAGACGGGCTACATCCGTTTGGCCCGCTGGTTTCGGATGTGTGGACCGACCTGCATCGCATTCGCCACAGCCGCCATCGGGACGACCATCCGTGCCAATTGCCGGTGCCGTTGCTAGAGCGGCTGGCGCTGATGAGCACGGACGAGGGCGACCTGATTCTGGACCCGTTTATGGGAACGGGAACAACGGCGATTGCGGCGGCGCGTCTGGGGCGTCGGCATTTGGGGTTTGAACTGTCGCCGGAATACGCCGAGATTGCGCGCGACAAAGTTGACCGCATTTCGGCAAATTCGCGGCTGGGCGACGCTTGGGTTTCTTTTCACCTGAACCAGCCGGTCACCATTCGCGACGCCGATTGGGAGAGCATCGCGCCCTTTTTCATCATTCCGGAGCCGCGGCGGGAAATTGACCGCGTCAAAATTCAATTGCGCGGAAAGTTTGACGCAACAGCGGCTTGCGAGTGCAAACAGGGATATTCGCAGCCCTCTCTGGTGCCAATAGCGGCAAAAGCGGGCGGATAGGCCGTCTCCCGCTCTTCCCCAAGGCGTGGCGGGCGGCGCCTGCTATCGCAACGGCCCTTCCAAGAAGATGCGCAAGCGCAGGAGCAGATGCTCCGCCAGATTTATCGTGATGGTGGCAGCGGTGGCGGAAGTTTTGTTGCCGCTGCCATCGCTGCCATCGTCGGTTACCTTGAAGGCGAAGGCGGCGTAACCGGGCTGGGCACTCTGCTCGGCCGCCGGCCAGTAGGCGATGGCGCCGATGTTGGCGGCGGTCACGATCCGACCGACAGTGGCGTCAGCGCCATCCACTTGCAAGGTGCCGGCGCCCGGCAGGCTGGCAATCTCCACACTGACCAGATTGTCGTCGTCCTCATCGGCAAAGGGAAAGTCGGCGGCGGTGAATCTGTAAGGCTCGCTCATGGTGGCATCCGCCGACACATTTATCGCGCGGTTTTGGGCCCGAGGCGCATCGTTTACGTTGCGCACCCGGGCGGCGGCGGAGCACAGATCCTCCACAGTCTCTGGGGTCTCGTGGAGATCCTTAAAACTGATGCAGACCCGGATGTACAGTCCCACATGCGCCTGCAGGGGGGTGAATAGTACCCCGGTCGCGCCGTTTATGTCGGCAAAAGCGCCATCGCTGGCGGGGGATGACTGCCATTGCCACCTCAGAGTGCTGTTGTCTATTCCATTGGGTTCGGTGATGCCATCGGTGCTGGCGGTCAACTCGGCATCCTCAGCGTAGGTCGGGTTGTCCGCGGTGGTAGCCGGGATTATTGAGGGTCTGCCAGTGGCGGCGGTCTGGTCCGGCGATGTCAGAGTGATCCTGAGGTCGGCACCAACGCTGGTTTTATTGTCAGTGCCATCGTCGCCATCATCCACCACTCTGGCCTGGAATGATGCTGTGAATGGTGATCTTCTCTGGGCTGGCGGTGGCGGATAATAGGTCAGGGCACCGGCGGCCAGTTGGACCACGGTTATGGTTCTTGTGGGCGTGTTGCTCTGGGTCAGGTCTGTGTCATCCAGGGTCATGATGCCACTGGAGGGCTGGCTGTGTATGATGACACCGGCCAGCATATCGCCATCGGCATCGGTGAACGGAAAGTCGGATGCCCGCAACGGATGCGGGTTGTCGGCATCGGCGTTTGCATTTACCGTAACAGTGGCATTTTGTGACACCGGCTTGTCATTGACATTGGCCACAGCGGTGGCTATCTGCAGGCATCGCTGCTCGGCATTGCTGGCGGTGTCGGTGAAAGACGCGCAGACCTGCAGAAACTTGCCCACCTCGTCATCGCCCGGAGTGAATGCGGCATTGGTCGCCATGGCGATGGCGGCGTAGGCGCCGCCATTGGTGTCGGCCGCGCTCCACTGCCAACTGAATGTGCCCAAGCCATCGGTGTCGGCTATGGCGGTGGAACCGTTGCCGCCGTTGGCGGTGATGGCGGAGTCCTCAGTGGGAACCATTATTCCGCTGGCGTAGGCCACCGCTGGCATGCCGGTGGCCGGGCTGTTGGTCTGCGCCTGCACCTGACCGCAGAGCGCAAACAGGAGCGGCAGAATAAGCGACCAGAAGCTATGCCGGGTTACCCTTGCCCGACAATGCGGGGTAGGGGGGGGGGGGGGGGTATCGATATTAAGTATTTTGTGATTCATGAGTCTCCTCCTCATAGTAAAATCTTATATAAGAGCTATTTAAGTCTCCTGTTAAGCCTCCTGCTAAGTATCTTGTTAGGTCTCCTGCAAAGTATCCGTACGAAGCATCCTATTAAGCATCCTGCTAAGTATCTTAATTAAGTATCCTGTTAAGTCTCCTGTTAAGTATTCGTGTGAAGCCTGCATTATACAGAATATCTCTCCGAGCGCAAGTCGCACTTGCGCCCGTCATCGTCCCCCGCTGTGGTGCGCCTACGGGAATCGCGCGAGGGGCGTACCAGAGTAACTGCCGCCCTGCCCGCCATGCTACCCGCCAGACTGCCCCTGCTCTGGCGCGGGGCACTCGCACTATGCTTGTCTGTCGCAGCCGCAGCCGCGGAACCGGCACGGTCAATTCCCGCTTGTGCGGAAGGGCGCATATAATAGCGTTTTCCGCAGAGCGGAGTATGTGTTAAGCGGGTAATCATGACAAAGGCTGTTTTAGAACCTGAGCGCAGCAGTCTGGTGTCGGCGGCGGCCGGCACCGGCAAGACTTGGCTGATCGTATCGCGTATCTTGCGGCTGTTGCTCCGCGGCGAGAAGCCGGATTCCATCCTTGCCGTCACCTTTACCAACAAGGCCGCCGATGAGATGCGCGAGCGGCTGATGCAACGGCTGTTTGAGATGAGCGCGGCATCGCCCGCGGAGTTGCGGCGGTCTTTGCAAGAGATCGGCATCGATGCTCCCGACAGTTGTCGCAAGCGCGCCGAAGACCTGTACGAGGAAATTCTCTATCCGGACAACCCCGTCCGGATAACGACTTTCCATTCTTTTTGCCAGCAGGTTGTCGCCATCGCTCCGCCGTCGTTTGAAGTGCCGGCGAATTTTCAGATTGCCGAAGATACCGCCCCCCTGCTTGATAAAGCCTGCGACATATTGTTCAAACAGGTTTCGCAGGAGCCCGACGGCGAGTCGGCCAAGGCCCTGACCGAGCTGTTCGCCGCGTGCAACGGCATCGGCAATGCGCGTCAGAGTCTGATGGATTTTCTGCGCAAGAAAAATGACTGGCTCGCATATCTGGCGGGCGGCGACGCGCAAACGGCCGAACGCAGACTGTCGGAGTTGCTCGACATAAACGAATCGGACATATCGCCTCGGGATGCATTCTGGAGCGAACAGATGCGCCGGCGCATAGCCGACTACGCCGTCTTGCTGCGCGCATACGCGAGCGCCGGGAAAAGAGCCAAAGCCGCCGCGCAGGTCAAAACCCTCGCGCATATCCTTGCGCAAGAAAAGTTGGACGCCGGATTATTTAAGCAACTCAAAAATTGCTTTTTAACCGGCAACAACACCCCGCAAATAAAAGCGAGCGAGACCTTGCGACAGGAACTCGGACTTGCGAACGCCGAAAAACTGGTCGAGGAGTGCGAGCAGATCGCCGCGCGGCTGCGCGCGACCGAAGAGCGCGCTTTGCGCCAATCAAACTACCGCGCGAATGTGGCCTGGTATCGTCTGGGACAAGCCTTGCTGGACATATACCAGCGGATAAAACAGGAACACGGCGCGCTGGATTTTGATGACTTGGAGTGGCTGGGACGCAAGTTTCTCGGCGCCGACGCGGGCGATGCCAAGTGGCTGCAGTATCGCCTCAGCGCCGGAATCAAACACATCCTGATAGACGAGTTTCAAGACACCAACCCCAACCAGTGGCGCCTGATACGGCCGTTGCTCGACGAGATTACGGCGCAACAACAAGGAAGCATCTTTATCGTCAGCGACGCCAAGCAGTCCATCTACGGTTTCCGCGGCGCCGATTCCGCTTTGCAGAAGGTCGCGCAGAAGTGGTTGCGGGAACACGCCGACGGCGAGGCGTTTGAGATGACAAAATCATACCGCTCGGCGCCGCCGATCATCGACTTTGTCAACGGCGTGTTTGAAAACGATGCCAACAAACGCTTGCGCCCCGAATCTTTCGCCGCCCACGAGACATTTAAGCGAACCAAGGGGGGCGTTTGTCTGCTGCCCGCCATTGAGCCGCGGGCAAAGGAAGAGCCCGTGGCGTGGCGCAACCCGTTGCGCCAACCGCTGGGGAGCGCTTTGCTTGTGAAAAAGAAAGAAGCCGAGGCGGTGGCCTCTGTCATTGCCGGACTGAAAGAAGACCGTTTGCAAATAGACGAGGACGGGAAGGAGCGCGATTTCCGATACGGCGACGCGCTGATTCTTGCGCGGCAGAAAACCCACTTTCACTTTTTTAACGCGGCGTTGCAAAAACTCGGCATCCCGTATGGCAGCGCGCGCGAAGCAAATCCGTATGCGAGCCCGGAGGCGTCGGACATCCGCGCCCTGCTCGAGCTCATCCATAACCCCGAACGCAATGACGCGCTCGCCCAAGCGTTGCGCTCGCCGATATTCGCGCTGGATGAGCAAGACTTGCTGGAATTGGCGAGCCTCAAAGGCCGCGACTGGTTTTACAAGCTCTCCGTCGGCAAACCTCTGTGGCAAGACATACACAAGAAGATCAAAGAATGGAATTACAACTGCAACAAGATACCGGTGCACGACCTGATCGATGACATCTACGACCAGACCGACCTCGTCGCGCGTTACCTCGCCGCCACTCCGCCGTCCATGCGCGAGTCGCTGCGCAATAATCTCAGCGCGCTGCCGGAAGCGGCGCTGGACTGCCGCAGCGGTCGCTACCCCGACATCGCCGACTTTTTGCAACACATCCGCTCGCAGGCCGCCAATGCCGAAAAGACGGCAGCGGCGGCGAGCGATAACTGTGTTCGGCTGATGACGATACACGCCGCCAAGGGGCTTGAGGCGCCGGTCGTGTTTCTGGCAGACACCGCCACTGTGGTGACGCCGAAGGATACCTACCACGCGCTATCCGATTGGTCGACAGATGCCGACAGGCCGCAATCTTTCGTGCTCCTGACCGAGAAAGAGAAACGCAGTCAGGCGATGGAACGACTGAACGAGAAGCGCAAACAACGCGAAGCGACGGAAAATGCCAACCTGCTCTATGTCGCTCTGACGCGCGCCCGACAATATCTGTTCATATCCGCCAGCGGCGGGGTCAAGGAGAACTGCTGGTATGCGGCGCTTGGCAAAGCGGACGCCACGCTGTATCAACACGGCGCGGCGGATGTCAGCCGCTCGCGCGCCGAGGCGGCTGCCGGGGCTGCGGCGCCAGCGGACACCGCCGCGGACAATATGTTGCCGCCGGCGGGGGCCGCGCTAACGATAGCGGTTGAGCATAGCCCCAGTCTTCACAACCGGCGGGAGCCGAATATGCGGCGCGCCGAAACCGGCGACGACGGTCGCGTCTATGGCCAGGTCTTCCACCGCGCGCTGGAATTGCTGGCAAAAGCGCGCGGCGATGACAGCGCGGCCATCAAACAGCGGGCGCTTGAGGAATTTCCCGACTGCCGGCAAAGCGCACAATGGTTTGATGAAGCCGTCGCGCTGTTCAATGCCCCCGACTTTGCGGAATTGTTTGATGACACCCGCTATGTACGGGTATATAACGAGATGCCCCTGCTCTACCGGGACACCGACGGCAAACAGGTTGCGGGCATCATAGACCGGCTATGCGTCGGCGCGCAGACGGCGTGGATTATTGATTACAAGACCCACAATGTGGACGCACGCACGGCCAAAGCGGTCGCCGAAGGCTTCCGTCGGCAGATGCGGCTCTATCGGGACGGTGTCGGCTTATTGTATCCGGATTTGCGGTTGCGCAGTTCGGTTCTGTTTACAGCGCCCGGAATCATTCACGACTTTTCTTTCTGAAGCAGACCCAGCAGTTGTTCGGGCTCCATATAGCCGCCGAGCTTGGCGCCGTTGGGATGGAACACGGCGGGCGTCCCGCGCGCGCCGAGTTTGCCCATCGTGCTCAGGTTGGCGTCGATCGGGGTGGAGCAAGTTTTTGATGCGACCTCTTGACCGAGCTTTGCCTGCGTCAAGGCTTGCGCGCGATCGCCCGAACACCACACCGCCTGCGCCTGGTCGGCAGATTTCTGTCCCAAAACCGGGCTCAAAACATAGTCCACGGCGATGCCCAGTTCGTTCATCTTGTCCATGCCGGCGTGAAAGCGGCGACAATAGCCGCAACGGACATCCGTGAACACAATCGCGCGGTGCGGCGCGTCTTCCTTGCCGAAAGAGATGAAACTATCGTCCAGACCGGCAAGCACTCCGGCGTGTAGCTTCGCCTTTGTTTCGGCGGTCAGGTTCTTGCCGGCGTTGATATCAATCAAGTCGCCGCGGAGAAGGAAGGCTCCGTCCGCGCTCATATAAAAGACACTGTTGTCGCTGTCGCTGGTCACTTCATACAGCCCTTCCATCGGTGTTTGCGCAACCGAGAAGCCTTCCGGCATCAGTGTGGCAAGCCGCTTGTGGATAGCGTCCTGTGCCAGTGCCAACGGCGCTAACAACAATAAAATTATTTGTAAAAATCGCATATTTACCCCCTGGGGTGATGTATTTTATGTAATTCTTTCAAGCGCTGATTCGCTATGTGCGCATATATCTGCGTCGTTGAAAGACTGCTATGACCAAGGAGCGTTTGAACGGTCCGCAAGTCCGCTCCGTGATTCAATAAATGCGTCGCAAAAGCATGCCTTAAAGTATGCGGCGACAGAAACTTTTTCAAGCCCGCCCGCAACGCAAGTTTCTTTAGCATATACCAGAATGCCTGCCGTGTCATGCCGCGACCGCGCGAGGAGAGAAAGATATGCTCGGTCTTAGCGGCGGACTTTGCCAATAAAGGGCGGGATTCGGCGAGATAACGCGCCATCCAATCGCTTGCCTGCTCGCCGATCGGCACCAATCGCTCCTTGCTGCCTTTGCCGATAACCTTGACATAACCGGCCTCCGTCACGAGTTGATCGCGTGTCAGCCCGACCAATTCCGACACCCGCAGGCCGCTGGCATAAAGCAACTCCAACATCGCTTTGTTTCTGAGCCCGGCCGCGTTCGACACATCGGGCGCCTCGAGCAAGCGATTGACCTCCTCCTCGCTGAGCGTTGCCGGCAAGAGCCGCCCGGTCTTCGCCGCATGCCCGTCCGCGCAGGGATTCTCCGCGATCATATTCTCGCGACTCAGCCAGCGGTAAAATCTTCGCAATACAGAAAATATGCGCGCGTTTGAACGCGGCGAATAACCGCGCTGTATCCGATGCGCAATATACGATCGGACAACCCTGCTATTGACTTGCGTCAGCCCGGGCGCGCGCTCGGCTTCCAGCCAATCGCAAAAAAACTTGAGGTCGGAGCGATACGCGCTCACCGTGTTGCGCGAAAGCCCCTCTTCGGAAATCATCGCGGTGACAAACCCCGCTATCAAGTCAGTGTCGCGCTCTCGCATAGCCTCATTGTCTCCGCCGTTCCCGCATAAAATAAATCGTCGCCGATGCCGCTATCAAGTATAATCCCTTATTATGCGTATCCCGCCTTATGCAGACAACATCCCGCCCGCTCAAAGCACATGAAGCGGCATAAAAAAGTCGGCGTCGCCGCTACTTTGGCCGCGAGCGCAAGCGCGGCGCAAAGAATCATCCGCGCATGGCGCGCCGTCTATAAGGCTTCGCCGGAAAACCCTTGGCGCGACGGGCAACGGAAGAAGTATCTTATTTTTGACCGGCATAAGCTGGTTTTTCTCGATGTCGGCGGTTCCATGTCGACAGCGGTGCGCGCGATGCTCTTGCCTTTGCTGCCGCGCCGCGAGGACGGCGGACATCCGAATTGGCACACGAGCGATGCGTTGGGTACCGGGCAACGCGATTACCACTGCTTTGCCTGCGTCGATAACCCGTTTGAACGGCTGGTTCGGTATTTGTACCCGTCGCAGATCGAGCCCTTTTTACTTCCGTGACGGGCTACCCGGGAGAGGTCGACAGTCACTACGCGTGCGCGCTCAAGGCCACGGTGAAATTAATCCTTTCGCTGCCCGACCATGCCCTGCCTGTCGGTCTTAGAACGCAATATCACTTGTTGCATGAGAATGCCCGGCGGTTGTGCCAAACGCTCTGCCACTCCGAGACTTTCGCGCGGGATATTGCCGCGATAAAACAACAGTACGGCTTGTCTTGCAACCGGCCTTTGTCCGACGAAACAGAGCGGACTGATATGCTGATCCCGCTCACAGACTACCGCTCGCTGTACACGCCCGAACTCATCGACTCGGTGGCCCGGCGTTATCGCAAAGACATCGATGCTTTCGGGTATCACAATGCGGCGGACGCGCTTCGTCAATACGCCGAGCGCAGGCATCTCAAGAGCCGCGCACCGCGGCAGACGACGCCCGCCAAGAGCCAGGACGCGCCGGCCAAGACGCCGAGCAAGGCGCAACAGAGGAGAGCCATTATTTCCTATTGTGTCGGCAATCTGGGTTGCTTCTTGCGGGCGATGTTGTGGTTTTCTTGCGCGACCGAGCAACGGCCGCTGGGGCCAAGATATGTCGTGACCAGCGAGGAATATCCGGGTTTGTTTTATGTCGTCAATCACAAATGCGCGAGCACCAGCATACGCACTATCATGCGCGGGCATGTCGCCCACCCGGATGCGCGCGAACCCGCCCGCGCCGCTTTCTCTCGCGCGTACCGCCGCATGCGGCGCTCATTCCTCATGCGCCTGTTTGAGAAACCGCCGTCATTGAACGCCGCGATAACGCGCATGGCGCGCGAAACGCCGATGCCTCTGCGCTTTGGCTTCGTCAGAGACCCGTTTCACAGACTGGTGTCTTGCTATCGTGACAAGGCGCTCAAGTTGCGCGAAGAAGACAAGTTGTGGAACCTCCCCAAATATGAAAAGGCTCTGGTATCCGTCCCGCTATATGATCTTTTGCGCTATCAAAAGTGGCCGGACTCGTTTGCGGACTTTGTGGGTTTGGTCGCATCCACGCCCGACCACCTCGCGGATGCGCACTTCCGATCGCAATATGCGAGTTTGCATGAGAACGGCGAATTGCTGGTCGACCACATCGGCAAGGTGGAAAATTTTGCCGAAGACATGCGCCGTATCGGCGAACAATTCGGCTTGACCATGCCCGAAACCAATGCCGCCGACCGCTCGACGGGAAAGTATGATTATCGCGACTACTACACGCCGGAACTCGTGGAGATCGCGGCGCAACGCTACCGGCAAGACATCGAGACCTTCGGCTATCAACAAGCGCTCGCCGAACTCCGGCGTCATGTAGCCGCGCGCAACGCATAACGGGGGGCGACACGGTGCGTATCAGGCCGGGCGATCGTTCGTTGTTGTTGCTCAAACGTTTCGGCGCCGGCGTCTATGACTGGATATTGACGGCGGCGATTCTTTTGCTGGCGTTGCTGCCGTGGACGATTGCGGGGGTCGATATCGATCATCCCTATCATCCGGCGATGCAGGTTTATGCTTGTGCGATCGCGGCTTTTTACTTCGTGTGGTTTTGGACGCACGGCGGGCAAACGCCCGGCATGAAAGCGTGGGGGCTGCGCTTGGTCGGCGCGGATAAGGACAGCGTGGGCGTTGTCGATGCGTGGCTGCGTCTGTTTGCAATACTGCTGTCGCTCTTCGCATTGGCTTTGCTCGCGGCGGTGTTTCATCCCGACAAGCGCGCTTGGTATGACAAGCGCTCGCGGTGCCGGCCTATCGCGGCGAATGTTTGAGCATCCACAAACCGATCAGGCCGAACACGAACGGCGGCAAAAACGCCGCGATCTGCGGCGCAAAATCCCATGCCACCGACGCGCTGCCGGCGGCGCGGCTGAGCAATACGTAAGCGATGCCGAGCAAGATGGCGATAAATATGCGCGGCTTGGAACGGCCGTCGGACAAGGGGTTGGTCACCCACGCCAGCGCCAACAACAGCATGATCGGCACCGCCAAAATGGCGCCGAATCGGTTCCAGAACGTCAATTCATACATCTCGTCGCTGAGGAGGCTGCGGCGCAAGAAGTTGCCGTGTTGATATAGCTGCCATACATTCATGGCTTGCGGAATCGTCGCCCGCGTCGCCGCCACATCCATGACGAGGTCGTAGCGCGGGCGGCGATATATTTCGTGCGCCGCGTTATCATTCAGCGCTATCACTGTTGCATCTTCAAGTGATATGCGATCACCCGCCAGACGGATATGCCGGGCGCGGATGATCCGTTCCAAATGACGGCTTGCGTCCACTTGGTATATTCTGGCATCGGCGCCGCCTTCGGCGGTCGGTTTGAAAAATATGTAATGATTGCCGATGCGTGTCCAATTGCCGTTTGATGTCTGATGGAAAACGTGCCGCGGGCGGTCGGAAAATTTGATCGCATACGCCTTGTCCGCAGCCGCCGACGCGACGACTTCGCCAAACAGAAACATTCCCAGCATCAATATCACGCTAAGCCCGGCTGTAATCAGGCCGAGTTTGTAGCGCGAATAGCCGAGCGCTCCCAGAGCGAGCAACTCAAAGCGTTCCGCCAGTCCGCTCAGGCTGATGACGCTGCCGATCAAAACCGCTATCGGAAACAACTCGTAAGCGCTTGCGACCATGCTCAGCAGCGCATAGGCGACGGCATCGGCGACGGCATAGTTGTCGCTGCCGGCGTCGTCGATCTCGCCGATGAAGTCCACCACGCTGTGCAATGCGGTCAGAGCGAGCAGCGCCACCGCGATGGCGACAAATAAGTCGCGGCTGAGGCAGCGAAAGACAATCACCGTCCGAACCTCCGCCGATAACACGACCACGCAACCATGCCGAGCAATAATATGAGCGGCACCGTCCATACTCCGGGCACAGTCGGCAGGCGGCTGTCCTCGACCAACTTTGAACTCAGCGAGATCAGGTTGACATACACCAGAAAGATGATGACGCCGAGCACCAAGCGCCGGTAATTGCTTTGCCCCGGCGGCATACGGCTGATGCGTTCGGCAAGAAACAGCAACAGCAACAGAGACAGCGGGATGACCAGCCGTTGCTGCAACTCGGCAACCGCCCGCGGGCTTTGTTCTTGCCACAGCGAAGCCAAGTCCATCATATCCGGCTCTATGCGTATATCGACCTTGGGCTCGGGTATCCAAATTTTGTGCGCGCGGTAGGAGAAGGTCAGATAGCCTTCGTCCGCATTGTCCTGATATATCCGCCCGCCGCGCAACTCAAATGTGCTGCCGTCGCGGTCGGCGGCGACTTGACGGCCGTGGGTCGCGGTCTCCACCGTGCGACCGTCGGCGTCCGACAAGAAGATACCGCGCACTTCATTATCATCGCGCCGCTCAACAAATATAATTCCGTCATTGGGAGTCTCTATAAACTGTCCCGGCGCAATCATGCTGATGCCGACGTGTTGCTTGCCTTGTTCTTTGAGCAGTTGGTATTGCGTATTGAGGTTAGGAATCGTTTCCGCTAACAGGTAGAAGAGCAGCAGCGCCAACGGCACGCCAAAATACATCAACACCGCATAGATGCGTCGGCGGCTGATGCGCACAGAGAATGCGGCATGAATCTCACCGTCATAATAACTCTGTCGCAGCGCCCACATCACCGCAAACATGGCGCTGAAAGGCAACAGATATACCATCGCATTCAATGCCCCGATTGATAGCAACGGAAGCAATATATCCGCCGGATAATCATTGGTAATCACGCGATCCAGCAGCCTGACAAACAAGCGACCGACGACTATCAATAACGATAACGGGATGATAGCGGCCAAACAGACTAGCAGCTTTTGCAGAAAGTAACGCTCAAAGACGGACACGATATAGAGATAAAATAAATAACGGGGTAAAATAGGCCATTCAAATTAACCAACATAATAGAGGCGGACTATGCAATTTACGATTACTTCAAAAGCTCCCGATCAAGTCAGCAGCGCTTGTTTCATTATACCGATGTTTGAAAAGCAGCGGGATATTGCGGACAAGGTCGCGGATAAGAAAAGCCGGGAGCAACTCGACAAAATCATCGAACAATCGGGGTTTGACGGGCAACTTGAAAAACATTTGCTGGCGCATACGCCCGAATCGCGACACAAAGCCATCATGCTGGTCGGGCTCGGCAAGAAGAGCGAATGGAATCAATCGCTCTGCGGCCGCGCCGGCAAAGCGGCGAGCGAGCATATTATGGCGATGGACCCGCAAAACATTCTGATCGATTTCTCCGGCGTCGCATCCGAAGAGTTCTCGGAAGCCGATGCGGTGCGTCAGTTCGCGCTCGCTCTGCGACACGCGAGTTACCGTTACGACGAAACCAAGAAGGCGACCAAACCAAAATTGCAAAAATGCGCCTTGTATTCGTCGGCCGATGCCGGCGCGTTGCGACAGACCTTGCGCGAAGCCGATGCCATCGCCTATGCGAGCGATTACTGCCGCGACCTCGCCAACCTGCCGGGCAATATCTGCACTCCGTCGCACATCGTTGAGCGGGCGCGCAAGCTCGGTCGCAGTTCGCAAAAACTGAAAGTCAAAGTGCTCAAGGAAAGCGACATGGAAAAACTCGGCATGGGCGCTTTTTTGTCGGTCAGCCGCGGCAGCCGGGAACCCGGTTTTATCGTCTGCCTGGAATACAAAAACGCATCCGCGCGACAGGCGCCGATCGCGCTGGTCGGCAAAGGGATTACGTTTGACACCGGCGGCATATCCATCAAACCGAGCGCGACGATGGATGAAATGAAGTTTGACATGAGCGGCGCCGCCAGCGCGCTGGCGACGATGGCGTTCTGTGTGCGCATGAAATTAAACATCAACCTTATTGCCGTCCTCGCCTGCGCCGAGAACATGCCCGGCGGCAATGCGAGCAAACCCGGCGATGTCGTGAAAACGATGTCCGGTCAAACCGTCGAGATATTAAACACCGATGCCGAAGGCCGTCTGGTGCTTTGCGATGCGATCACCTATGTTAGCAGCCGCTATAAGCCGGAGTGCATCGTCGATGTCGCGACACTGACCGGCGCCTGCGTGGTGGCCTTGGGGCAGGAAGCCTGCGGCTTGATGACGAACGATCAGGAGCTGGGCGATGAGCTGCTCGCCGCCGGCAAAGCGAGCGGCGACCGGGCGTGGCAGTTGCCGATGTGGGACGAATACCAGCCGCAGTTGGATAGCAACTTTGCCGATATGGCGAACATCGGCGGACGCTTTGCCGGCACGATTACCGCCGCGTGCTTTCTGTCGCGTTTTGCCAAAGGACAACGCTGGGCGCATCTTGATATCGCCGGAACCGCTTGGCTGACCGGCAAAGCCAAAGGGTCTACCGGCCGGCCGGTGCCGCTTTTAACCCGCTTCCTGCTCGATCGCAGCGGAAAATAATTACGCTTTTCCGTCGTGGAAAAACGCTACCGCCCCGCCGACATCGAGCAACGCCTGTATCGGGCGTGGGAAAAATCCGGCGCCTTCCGCTGCGGCCGCGAAGGCGAGCCCTATTGCATCATGTTGCCGCCGCCCAATGTCACCGGCACCCTGCACATGGGACACGCTTTTCAGGTTTCGCTGATGGATTGTCTCATCCGCTATCACCGTATGCGCGGCAAGAATGTGCTGTGGCAACCGGGTACCGACCACGCCGGCATCGCGACACAGATGCTGATCGAACGCAAGTTGCACGCACAAAATACATCGCGCGCGGAAATCGGACGCGAGCAATTCATTGAAGAAGTCTGGGCCTGGAAAGAACAGTCCGGCAACTCCATCTGCAAGCAATTGCGGCGGCTCGGCGCGTCTTTGGATTGGGAGCGCGAACGCTTCACGATGGATGAGGATTTGTCGGCGGCGGTGCGACACGCTTTCATCGAGCTCTACCGCGACGGCTTGATCTTTCGTGGCCAACGCCTCGTTAATTGGGACCCGGCGCTAAAGACGGCGGTTTCCGACCTTGAGGTCGTCGTCAAAGAAGAACAAGGGCGCCTGTGGCACATCCGCTATCCGATCAGCGGCGGCGACGGATATGTCGTCGTCGCTACGACGCGGCCCGAAACGATGTTCGGCGATACCGCCGTTGCGGCACATCCCGAAGATGAGCGTTACCGCAAGCTCATCGGCGGGCGGGTTGAGTTGCCGTTCAGCGGGCGGACGATTGCAATCATCGGCGACGAGCATGTCGACCCGGAGTTCGGGTCGGGTTGCGTCAAAGTCACACCGGCGCACGATTTCAACGACTATCGGATCGGGATGCGCCACCGGCTTGAGTCGATCAATATCTTCAATCCGGATGCGAGCTTGAACGACGCCGTTCCGCCCGACTACCGTCGGCTTGACCGCTATGTCGCGCGAGACAAACTGCTCAAGCAACTGCGAGAAACGGGATTGCTCGAGCGCGAGGAAGAACACACCCACTCGGTGCCGTATGGCGACAGGAGCAACAGCGTCATCGAACCGTTGCTGACCGACCAGTGGTTTGTCGATGCAAAAGCGCTTGCGCAACCGGCAATAGAAGCGGCAAACGACGGGCGTATCCGTTTTATCCCGCAACACTGGACGAAGACCTATCTGGAATGGATGAACAATATTCAGGACTGGTGCATCAGCAGACAGATATGGTGGGGGCACCGCATTCCGGCGTGGTACGACGAAGATGGAAATATATATGTCGGCGCGTCGGAGGCGGCGGTGCGCGAAGAAAACGGGCTCGCGCCCGATGTGCCCCTGACTCAGGACGAAGATGTTTTGGATACCTGGTTTTCGTCTTCGCTGTGGCCTTTCTCTGCGCTGGGCTGGCCGCGCGACACCGACGCGCTGAAGACGTTTTATCCGACCGCCGCATTGGTCACCGGCTTTGATATTATTTTCTTTTGGGCGGCGCGGATGATTATGATGGGGCTGAAACTCACCGGCGAGGCGCCGTTCCGCGAGGTCTGTATCCACGGCTTGATTCGCGATGCCGAAGGACAGAAGATGTCCAAGTCAAAAGGCAATGTGCTGGATCCTCTGGATTTAATCGATGGCATCGGCGCGCGAGAGTTAGTGGAAAAACACACCGCCAACCTGATGCAACCGGAGATGGCGGAGCGGATTAAGAAGCACACCCTCAAACATTTCCCCGATGGCATACAGGACTTTGGTTGCGATGCGCTACGCTTTACTTTTATCGCGATGGCTTCGACCGGGCGCGACATACGATTTGATATCGGGCGCATTGAGGGCTATCGCAATTTCTGTAACAAACTGTGGAATGCGACCCGCTTTATCACCATGCTGTGCGGGGAGAGGCCGTCCGCCGAAACCGCTTCCTCCCTGTTACCCGACCGCTGGATACGCGCGCGTATCGCGTATGCCGCTGCGCTTGAACCGCTTGCTTTTGACCTGCTGGCAAATGAAATTTATCAATTCGTCTGGCACGATTTCTGCGATGGCTATCTGGAATATGTCAAACTGATACAGAACGGCGATGTTGCGGACAACGACAAGCAAGCCTGTCGCGCGAATATGATTGCGGTGATGGAGACTGTGTTGCGGCTATTGCACCCGATTATTCCTTATGTCAGCGAAGAGCTCTGGCAAATGCTCAAGCCATTGACCGGACAACAGGAACAGTGGCTTCAACAGAGGCCGTGGCCGCAAACGGATGCGGCATGGGATGCGCCCGATGCGCTGGAAACAATGGAACGCATCCGGGCATATACCGATGCGATCCGCCGACTGCGATCGGAGACGGAGATTCCTCCGAGTACTCCGGTCACCTTGTGCCTGAAACAATGGCAAGAAGATGATCGGCAACTGTTTCAACAACACGGAGAGATGATCACAGCGCTGACACGGGTCGCCGAAATTAAATGGCTGGCGGACGATGAGGCGGAACCGGTATCAACGGCAAGGCTGGTCGGGAATGCGAAAGTGTTGATTCCGCTGGCGGCACGGCCTCAGGATTCGCCGCAAGCGAGACAGGAAGCGCGGGCGCGTTTGATTAAGGAAGTCGCCAGAATCAACGGCCTGCTGAAGAAACTCCATAGCGAACTCGGCAATGAGAACTTTATCAACAAAGCGCCCGAACGGGTGGTCGCAAAGAAGCGTGAGCAAGCGGATTCCTTTGCCAGACAACTGGGGAAATACCAAGAACAAATTGTAACATTAGAAACAGCACAAGATAGTTGATGAACACACGTGAATTGCAGAAATGTCCCGATACTTATATGCCTGCCGACTGCCCGGCAGTCTGCCTGCTTGAATCTTTCGGCTTGATCAAAGTCAGCGGCGAGGATGCCGGGACTTTCTTGCAGAACCTTTGCAGCAATGATTTTGCCGCAATGCAAGACGGCGCGACATCATTGGGCGCGCTATGCAACCCCAAGGGACGCATGCTGGCGACATTCCGGGCGGTTCGTTGCGCTGATGCGTATTACCTCGCGTTGCCCCGCGAGATTGTCGACAAGACGATTCGCCGCCTGACTATGTTCGTACTGGCGGCCAAGGTCGTATTGGAAGATGTCAGCGATGGCATGCCCGGCATCGGCGTCATCGGCGACGCAAAAGGAGCGGACATAGCCGATGTGCCGGTCATACGCCTTGACGACGGCTTGTGCCCGCGGCGGATGATATATCCGCAAGCGATTGATTCAGTGTGGCAACAACTGGTCGCCGACGGTTACACGCCGATGGAGCCCAAGCTGTGGCGGCAATGCGATATTCGCTCCGGATTCGCACAGGCGCTGGCCGCAACCGATGCCAAGCTGGTACCGCAGATGGGCAATCTGGACTTGTTGGGCGGGGTCAGTTTTTCAAAGGGATGCTACCCCGGGCAAGAGATCGTCGCGCGGATGCACTATCTTGGCAATCTAAAAAAACGTACGTATATATTTTCCACGCCCGATAATGCCCTGGCAACGGGCGATGAGGTATCGCGCGCAGATTCTGCGACCGCCTGCGGAACGATCGTCGACTTCTGCGCGGGCGAGACGATTTCTTACGGGCTCGCAACACTCGCGATTGCCGATCACAACGCCCCGCTGCGCGCAACGAAGACGGATGCCGCGCTGACACTAGAGCCCTGCCCTTACGAGATTCGCAGCAACAGCCACGACCCCGAAAAAGCGACCTGACGGCGGTTATTTCGGTTTCCAGATGCCGAAAGCCTGCTCGGGATCGACCGGCGCCGGCGCGGGCTGTTGTTGCGGAGCGCGCAGATCGTCGTAGACATGACGGAGAAAGGCTGTCAGCTCGCCCAACAACTCCTGTCCGTCGCTATCGGACATCGGTTGCGAGGCCAGCAGATAGCCGGTGACCGCGGTCATGTACTGGGTCGCGACCAGGCGATCCTCGCACATCGGTTCGTGTTCGCACAGGACCGCGACCACTTTGTCGGCCAGTTCTTTGGTTAGTTTAATTTCATTCATGGATTTGTTCCTTCCTCTTGTTACGAATGGTCGCCAGACGAAAAACCATTTGCTCGCTGACTTTTTGGTATAAAAATTTAATCAACTGCTTGCGTTCGTTGGCATTGCGCGGCGGGTCCAGCGAGTCGTACAAATAGGTATCCTCGACCCGGATTGTCTGAGCCGGCAACAAGTAACGACCGGAGCCGCTGTCCTCGACATGAAAGGCGATGGTCAGAATCAGCAACTTCTCTCTGGTCTTTGCATAATCGCCGATGACGAGATCTTTCTGCCGCGCCGAGTTTTTTGTAATGACAATACGGGCGGAAGCATTCTGCGGAGAGCGGATGCGCATGCCGTATGATTGCAGATGCTCTTTGATGTGCCGCCGCAACGGGCCATAGCGCTTCAGACCTTGCAACGATACGGTCTTGAGAACGGGATCAAACTGCCGCACTTGGTCTGCGTTGTCGCCGCTCAGGCGGTAACCGCATGCCGACAACAACGATACGGCCAGCAACGCCGCCGCCGCCCGGCGCCAGTAACATCGGCTAGCGAACGACAAAATTGAGCAACCTGTCTTTGACATGAACCACCTTGACAATCTCTTTGCCGGCGATAAAAGGCCGGAGCTTTTTGTCTTCCATGGCGGCTTGTTTGACGGCATCCTCGGTCTCGCCCGCCGCGACATGGATCCTTGATCTGAGCTTGCCATTGACTTGCAAGACGAGCTCGCAGCGCTCGCTGCGGGCCAGTTCGGCATCGGCAAGCGGCCACGGGCAATGAACGATCGCTTCCTTATGCCCCAACCGATTCCACAAGCAGTGAGCGATATGCGGCACGATCGGCGCGAGCAACTTGATGATGGCTTCAAGACCTTCGCCCTTGGCATCATACCCGGCGGGTGAAATATCATCATACTTGCCTAAGGCATTGAGCAATTCCATCGCCGCTGCGATCGCGGTGTTGAAAGTTTGATTTTGATAATCGTTGTCGATTTTGATAATCGCGCGGTGTATGCGGCGACGGAGGTCGCGCAGGGTGTCGGCAACGGCGGTGAGATTGGCATCGGGCTCAAGCCGCGTGTGCGCGAGCGTCATCGTCCACAGCCGTTTGAGAAAACGCGCCGCCCCCGCGACGCCTTCATCCGACCATTCCAGCGTCCGTTCCGGCGGCGCCGCAAACAAAACAAAGAGACGCAAGGCATCGGCGCCGTATTGATCGATCAACTCATCGGGATTGACCGTATTCCCCTTTGACTTTGACATCTTGGCGCCGTCCTTGAGCACCATCCCCTGAGTCAGCAAGCGGACGAACGGCTCCTTGCTTTTCACCATCCCCATATCGCGCATCAACTTGTGGAAAAAGCGCGCGTACAGCAAGTGCAAAACGGCGTGCTCTATGCCGCCGACATACTGGTCCACCGGCAACCAGTAGTCGGCTTCTTGGCCTATCATCTCATCGTCGTTATCGGCACAGCAAAAGCGCGCGTAGTACCAGGCGGATTCAAAGAATGTGTCAAAGGTGTCGGTCTCTCTGAGCAGTTCGGCCCCATCGCGCATATCGCCGGTATGGCGAAACTCGGGTATCGCCGATAACGGCAGGATGCCCCGATGAATATCGGGCTGCGGAGGGAGTTCTACCGGCAACTGCCGGGCGGGCGCCGCCTCAAAATTCTCTCCGTGCCACAACACCGGTATCGGCGCGCCCCAGTAACGTTGTCTGGACACACCCCAGTCGCGCAGACGATATTGGGTCTTGATCGTCGCTTTATCGCCGAGGTCTTTTGCGATGCGCTCGAATGCGGTTGCAAAATCCATGCCATCGTAGCGGCCCGACCGGCACAATACGCCCTTGTCGACAAAGGCTTTCTCTGTGACATCGGGAATGTCGCCGCCCTGAGGGCGAATGACACAACGAATGTCCAGATTATAGGCATTGGCAAATTCCCAGTCGCGCTGGTCGTGCGCCGGCACCGCCATGATGGCGCCGAAACCGTACTCCATCAGAACAAAGTTGGCGCACCATATCGGCAGCCGTTCGCCGCTCAGCGGATGACGCGCAAACAAGCCCGTATCCGCGCCCTTTTTTGCTTGCGTCGCGATCTCGCCTTCGGCGGTGGACTGGTTGGCGCGCGCTTTGACAAAATCTTTTAGCGCGGCATTATCGCGAGCCAGTCGTTCTATCAGCGGGTGTTCCGGCGCCAGCGCGAGGTAGGTCGCGCCCGGCAAGGTGTCGGGTCGGGTCGTAAAAACACGCAAGCGCTCGTCCGAGTCCGACAGTTCAAACTCGATCTCAAGACCGCGCGATTTCCCGATCCAGTTGGTCTGCATCTGCTTCGCCTGTTCCGGCCATGCATCCAACTCGGCCAAATCATCCAGCAATGCTTCGGCATAGTCGGTGATGCGCAAGAACCATTGGGGAATCTTGCGCCGCTCAATCGGCGCTCCGGAACGCCAGCCTTTGCCGTCGATGACTTGTTCGTTGGCGAGGACGGTCTTATCGACCGGATCCCAGTTGACCCATGACTCTTTGCGGTAGGCGATGCCGCGCTCCAGCAAGCAATTAAAAAACCACTGTTCCCAACGATAATATGACGGGTCGGATGTCGTCAATTCGCGCGACCAATCATAGGCATAGCCCAGTCTCTTCAGTTGGGCCTTCATATGCTTGATGTTTTCCCGCGTCCAGTCCGAGGGGTGCGCCCGCCGCTCCAGGGCGGCGTTTTCCGCCGGCAAGCCAAAGGCGTCCCAGCCCATCGGTTGCAACACATTCTTGCCCAGCATGCGCTGGTAGCGGCTGATGGCATCCCCTATCGTATAGTTTCTGACGTGCCCCATGTGCAAGCGTCCGCTCGGATATGGGAACATCGACAGGCAATAGAACTTCTCCCGTTTGTGATCCGGCTGCGCGCGAAAACTGTCGTGCCGCTCCCAGAACAGCCGGGCTTCCCGCTCAACCTCCGCCGCCCGGTATTTATCCATCCCGCTGTTTGGCGCGGCCATACACATCATCAAACCTTTCTATGTCATCTTCGCCCAAGTACTCGCCGCACTGCACTTCGATGACCCACAACGGTTCGTCGCTTTGATTCTCCAGACGGTGTTTTGTGCCGATCGGGATACAGACGGACTCATTGACACGCACATCAAAAGATTTCTCGTCTGTCGTCACTCTGGCAACGCCTTTGACCACCACCCAGTGTTCGGAACGCCGCCGGTGCCGTTGCAGAGACAGTTTCTGTCCCGGGTTTACCACCAGCCGCTTGACCTGAAAGTTTTCGTCCATATCAACGCCCTCGTATGACCCCCACGGGCGATACACTTTGCGGTGAAAATCGCCCTCGCCGCGCAACTCTTGTTTCAGGTTTGCGACCAGCTGTTTCACCGCTTGGTAATCGGATCGGTCCGCCACCAACACGGCATCCGATGTCTCGGCGATGATGTGGTTATTGATGCCGGACAAAGCGACCAGACGATAAGACGAATATACGATATTGCCCTGCGAATTATGCGCGAGCACATCGCCGGTAACGAAGTTATCGCCGCTGTCGCGCTCAAACAACTCGGCGATCGATTCCCACGATCCGAGATCCGACCAGCCGAGATCGGCCGGCACGACGACGACATTGGGCGCTTTTTCCATGATCGCATAATCGATGGATATGGCCGGGTTGGCGGCAAAATGATCGCCGGCAAAATGGGTGACGTTGATACCCATCAGTTGATCCCGGCGCTTGTCGGCCCAGGCGGCCGAGCACGCGCGCATGATTTCGGGCGCGTATTTCTCCAGCGCCGCGCGGTAGACGCTGCTGCGGCACATGAAGACGCCGCTGTTCCAGTAGCAGTTGCCGGCGGCGATATATTTCTCGGCTTGTCGGAGATCGGGTTTCTCGGCAAACGCGCTTACTTTATGCGCGCCGTTGTCCGATTTGTCCGCGCTCACGATGTAGCCATACCCGGTTTCGGGTCGCGTCGGTTTGATACCGAAGGTCACAAAAGCCCCTTCGCGGGCGTATGCCGCCGCTTGTTTGACCAACTCGACAAACGCCGGCTCATCGGTCATCAGGTGGTCCGACGGCAACAAGAGCAACAAGGGGTCGTCGGCCTCCTCGCAAGCGAGCAGCGCAAGGGCAAAGGCGGGAGCGGTATCTCTGGCGCACGGTTCCAGCAATACTTCGTATCGGTCGCCGTCGCTTTTGCTCAACTCTTCGGCGGTAAAAAACCGATGGGACTCGTTGCAGACGACGATGACTTTCTTGCTCTGCAAGCGATTGACGCGCTTTAAGGTATGGGAAAACAGACTCTCGCCTTTGACTTGCAAGGCAAACTGCTTCGGATATTTGCTCCGCGACAGCGGCCACAAGCGGGTGCCGCTGCCGCCGCTGACGATCACCGGTATCACATTATCAACAGAGCTGCGCGAAGCGTTTTTGTAGTCGGTCATCTTGTTTTCCCGGCTGACACAAAAAATGATAGCGCCAGCAATGATACGAAGCCGATGACGGGCCAATCGCCCCATCGGCTATATGGTGTCGCCCCTCGCCGGGGTTGTATTTCTCCCGTGAGTGTTTGCTGTTTAAACAATTCGGTACGGGAGATAACCCGCCCATCCATGTCAATCAGCGCCGATATTCCGGTGCTGGTAGCGCGCAGGAGATTACGCCCCGCCTCCGCCGCTCGTAACCTCGTTATCTGCAACAACTGATGCGGCGCATAGGAGCGACCGAACCACGAATCGTTGCTTATATTAACAAGGTAACGCGCTTCTGGCAATGCATCGCGCATAGCATGGCCGAATACGGACTCATAGCATATGGAAGCGCCGACCGCATGGTCGGCAACCTCTATCAGCGGGGCATTTTGCGAACTCTTGAGATCGGACATCGGCATATGAACAAAGCGGTCAAACAAGTTAAAAATTCCGCGCAGCGGGATATACTCCCCGAACGGCACCAAGCGACGTTTGTGATAAATATCGCCGCCGGTAACATTCATCAAACTGTTGTGGTAGCGCCCGTCATCCGAGCGATAAAACACCCCCGCGAGCAGGTCGCTGTCGGTTTGTCGCAACGCTTTGCGCAACGTCGGAAACAGCCGCCGCTCCAGCGCGCCGACCGGCGCCGGCAACGCGGTCTCCGGCCAGATAATTAAGCGGCGCTCCGATTGTCGCAGGGTTTCGCTTTTGTACAATGCGACAATGTCTTCATAGCGCTCGCGACTGAACTTTATCTTTTGGTCGGTATTGGATTGTATCAGCGCAAAGCGAACCGGCGAGGATACCGGTTCGGTCCAATCCGCCAGCTTTGCGGCCGCGCTGCCCGCCAATAAAATAATCGCGCCGATGACGGCAAACAACCGCGCATAGATATTTCTGCAACAAAAGAAACACACGATTGTGCCGGCACAAAACACAGCGAGAAAGCTCGCGCCGTATACCCCGGTGACGGCCAGCAGCGGACTGAACGGGGAGTCGATCAGGGCTTGTCCCAGCAGATTCCAAGGCAGACCGAACGGGGTGACACTGCGCAACCACTCGGCCAAGACCCATGCTGCCGGGCAGAGCAACAGACTGAGCCGCCAGATGCCGGAACGGCGCGCGGCAAACGCGGTGAGATATGCGAGCGCCGCGTAATACAGTCCGATGACAGCCGCCATCAGCAGTACGGCTGTGACGGAAAATATCGGCGATGCGCCGCCGTAGTCGTGCAAGCTGTAATAAATCCAGTACACGCTGCCCAGCGAATAGACGTATCCGAACAAATAGCCGTGCCAAAATGCTCGGCGCGGAGCGGTTTGAGACCACAGGAACAAGGTCAGCGCGGGGATAAAAAATACCAACGGGTACCACGACCACGGCGCAAACGCCAGGACGGTCGTCCCCCCGGCAAGAATATTTAGGACTGGATATAGGAAAGCCCGCACAAAACTTACGGCCCGGGCTGTTGGCTGACTATCAGGGAATATATCCGCCTTTGATCCGCCTGAAAGACTTCAAAGGTGATATCTTTTATCGACACTTTCTCTTCGCATTTGGGCATCCTGCCGAGTCTCTCAATGACGATTCCGCCAATCGTATCCGCCGACTTGCTTTCTATCGCGGCGGAGAAGAAACGGTTGAAATACTCCAGCGGTGTCATGGCCTTGACAATATAGCGACCCTTGTCATCGGCATAGACATAGTGATCATCGGCCAGATCGTGCTCATCGCTGATCTCGCCGACAATCTCTTCCAGCACATCTTCGATCGTAACGACACCGCACACGCCGCCGTATTCGTCGACGACAACCGCCATGTGATTGCGGTTTCTGCGAAACTCATCCAACAAGGCATTGAGATGCTTGCTCTCCGGTACAACCACGACTTGCCTGATATGGTTATGAATATCAAAGCTGTCTTCGCTATTGAGGTATTGCAATAAATCTTTAGCCAGCAATACGCCGCATACATTATCAAGATTGTTATCAATGACCGGAAATCGGGAATGGCCGCTGTCGGTGATGGTTTTGACAATATCGTTGAGCTCGGCATCTTCGGAAATGGCAACGACACTCGGTCGCGGCACCATGATGTCTTTGACTCGCATATCGGATATGCGCCATGCCCCTTCGAGCATCGCGTGCGTATCGGCATGCAATAACTGTTCCTTCTGCAACCAGCGCAGGGAGTCCAGCGCGCCGTCGCGGTCGATCGGTTTTCTGGACAAAAATGCGCGAATACGCAATGCCCAGCGCGCAAACAGCCGCTTCTTTTTGTCACGCCACTTTGCGATGGATTGCTTCATGGTTTTTCCGCGACGGGCAATTGATACGGATTCGGGAAACCGAGACGCCGCATAATGCCGATCTCGCATCCTTCCATCGCGCTCGCTTGCGCTTCGTCGTCGTGGCGATAGCCTTGCAAATGAAGCACGCCGTGAATGAAAAGGTGCGCCCAGTGCTGTGGCAGAGGCTTGCCCTGCGCGACCGCTTCCGCCGCGATCAGCGCTTCCGCCAACACGATATCACCCAGATAGGCCGCCTCGGCGGTATGTTGCCGCGCGTCAAACGGGAACGACAATACATTGGTCGGCCCCGATTTTTTGCGATAGGTCTGATTGAGCCGCGCCGATTCTTCGTTGCTGCTTATGCGCACGCCCACGCGCGCGGTAATCTCCGTAATGGCTTCGCCCCAGGCGCGGAAACATTCCTCTCCCGGGCGCTCGCTTCGGGGCGCGACATCTTCGCCGTATTGTAGCAACACCTCAATCATGAGTCTTCCGACCGCGCGTCTTTGTCGTAGGCGGCAATAATCTTTTGCAGCAGCGGATGACGGATCACATCATCGGGGTCAAAGAAACTGAAACCGATGCCGCCGACGCCTTGCAACACTTTCATGGCGTGCTTCAAACCCGATATTTGGTTATCCGGCAAATCGACCTGCGTCAAATCCCCGGTGACTGTCGCTTTGGAACAACTGCCGATGCGGGTCAGGAGCATCTTCATCTGTTGCTTGGTCGTATTCTGCGCTTCGTCCAGAATAATAAAAGCGTCATTCAAAGAGCGACCGCGCATATAGGCCAGCGGCGCGACCTCTATGATGCCCTGATCGATCAGATGCTGTACTTTCTCAATCCCGACCATCGCGTGGAGCGCATCATACATCGGGCGCAAATACGGGTCGGCTTTCTGCATCAAATCGCCCGGCAAAAAGCCGAGACGCTCCCCCGCCTCCACCGCCGGCCTTATCAAAACCAGTTTCTGAACCATCTGCTTCTCCAGCGCCTCGATCGCTTTTGCGACAGCCAAATATGTTTTGCCGGTTCCCGCCGGGCCGACACCGAAGGCGAGGTCAAACGCGTCGATATTGCGGATGTACCGCCTTTGGTTCTCTCCGTAAGGCTTGATGACACGGCATTGGGTGCGTATTGCCAAGTCGCTATCGTCGCCGCGATCGCCCCGGCCGTTGCCGTATGCCAGTTCCCGCACATTATGCCGTTGCAGATCAATGTGGATATCGGTCATCGTCAATTGTTTCTCCGCTTTGCCATAGAGGCGCTTCAGGACATAAGCGGCGGTCTGGCTTTTCTCGCTGTTGCCGACCACCGAGAAGTGGCAGCCGCGGTTGTTGATCCGCACATCAAAATGGCGCTCTAACTCTTGGAGGTGGCAATTCAGCGGCCCGCACAGATTTGAAAGGCGGGTAACGCTCTTGGGCTCCAGCACAAACTCTTCGTTTACTAACTGACTTTTCAAGGCGGTACGGAGTGATTTATGTAACCAATCTGCCGCGCAGGGAATGGCTCAGCGCTTGGGTTATCTCTACGTCAACGAAGCGGCCGACCGTATCGCTTGCGGCGCGGAAATTAACCACGCGGTTATTTTCCGTCCTCCCCTGCATACACGCTGCGTCTTTCTTTGACACGCCGGCGACCAATACCTTGCGCACTTTGCCGACCATGTTTTGCGAAATAGCCCGCGCCATCCCGTCGATGCGCGCCTGCAGAGCGGCCAGGCGGGCTTTCTTGGTCGCCAGAGGCGTGTCATCGGGCAAGGCGGCGGCCGGGGTTCCCGGTCGCGCGCTGTACAAGAAACTAAACGATTGGTCGTAACCGAGCTCTTCGATTAGGTCCATCGTCTGTTGAAAATCGGCGTCGCTTTCTCCCGGGAAGCCGACGATAAAGTCGGATGACAGCGACATATCGGGTCTGGCCCGCCTCAGTTTGCGGACGATCGATTTGTACTCCAAGACCGTGTAGCCGCGTTTCATCATCGCCAGGATTCTGTCGGAGCCGCTCTGCACCGGCAGGTGCAGGTGATTCGCTAACTGCGGTATTTCGGCGTGCGCTTCCGCCAACTCGTCATTAAATTCTATCGGGTGCGATGTGGTATAACGGATGCGGTCTATGTTCGGGATCGCGGCGATGTGATACAACAGCAACGCGAAGTTCGTCGTGCCGTCGGCGGCTTCGTATCGGTAGCCGTTTACATTCTGTCCGAGCAGGGTAATCTCCCGCACGCCTTGCCGGCTCAAAGATTCCGCTTCTTCCAAGATGCCGCCCAAGGGTCTGCTGACTTCCTCCCCGCGCGTGTACGGAACGATACAGAATGCGCAGTATTTGCTGCACCCCTCCATAATTGAAACGAAGGCGGAAACCCCTTCCTTGCGCGCCGGCGGCAGATTGTCAAATTTTTCTATCATCGGGAAGGAGACATCGACGACCGCTTCGCGCGCGCGCTTGACCGTGTCTATCATCGCCGGCAAGCGGTGCAGGGTTTGCGGGCCGAATACGACATCGACATAGGGCGCTCGTGTTCTCAGCGCGCCGCCTTCCTGGCTGGCAACACAACCGCCGACGCCGATGACGATGCCGGGGTTTGCGAGCTTGCGTTGACGCCACCGCCCGAGTTCGGAAAACACTTTCTCTTGCGCTTTTTCTCGCACCGAGCAAGTATTCAGGATCAATACATCGGCGGCGTTTGCATCGTCGGTTTTTTCCATTCCGCGCGCCGCCGACAATACATCATAGATTTTGCCGGAATCGTATTCGTTCATCTGGCATCCGTGTGTTTTCACGTGCACTTTGAGTCGCTTCATTTGCTCTCGGGCGCCGCCGGGTCCCGGGCATCAAAACCGGGCATGAGTTTTGCAAAAAGATGTTTCAGACCTTCTATGTCTCTCGCTTCTAACATTGACTCTATTCTACCAAGAGTTGCCATAAAATCGTCGTAGTTCAATGTGGCCTGTTGTATATCTCGCATAATTTTAGGGTGATAGGTCTTCGCCGGCCGGGTATCCGAATAGAGGCTTTCGTGCAACTTCTCTCCGGGCCGCAAACCGGTATAACGTATCTCAATATCGCCTTCGCCGTTAGGATTGTCGTTTTTCAAGCGCAAGCCGCTCAGGTGAATCATCTTTCTGGCCACATCGACGATCTTGACCGGTTGCCCCATATCGAGCAGAAAAATATCGCCGCTATCGGCCATGGCTCCGGCTTGGATTATCAAGTCCGTGGCTTCTTCTATGGTCATGAAATAACGCTCGGCTTGAGAATCGGTGACGGTTACCGCTTCGCCTTTTTGTATTTGCTCGCGAAATATGGGCACAACCGATCCGGACGAACCGAGCACATTGCCAAAGCGCACGATGGCAAAGCAGGTGTCTTGGTATCTCTGCGCCAGCGCTTGTACCGCTATTTCCGCAAGACGCTTGCTGGCGCCCATAAAGCTGATAGGGTTCACCGCCTTGTCGGTGGACACGAGCACGAAGCGCTTCACTTGTTTCTCGACGGCCACTCTGGCCGCATTTGTGGTGCCGATTGCATTGTTTCTTATAGCGGCCAAAATATTGCTTTCCAGCAGAGGAACGTGTTTGTAAGCCGCGGCGTGATAGATAATATCAATGGAATGCTTGACGACGTTATCGGCCATGAAGTCGCTGTCCTCCGCCGAGCCCAGGCAGGCGACGATCTGCGGAACGCTATCCGCTTTGCCGCCGGCGCCAATTTGTCGGAGTTGCCGGTGTATCTCAAACAGCGCATATTCCGATTGCTCGACCAGCACGATCACTTCGGGATTCAGCGAAAATATCCGGCGACAGAGCTGGGCGCCGATTGAGCCGCCGGCTCCGGTCACCAAGACGCGCCGGCCGGTCGTGCCGCTTTCGAGCAACTCTTGGTCCGGCGCGACTTTTTGTCGCCCGAGCAACTCTTCTATCTGCACATGGCCGAAACGATCGAGCTCCAGCGGACGATTGACGAGCTCGGAAACCGAAGGAATATTGACGACTCGGACCGGATGCACACTGAGAAAGTTCAACAAAGTCCGGCGATCTTCGTTGCCCACATCATCGGTAATGAGGAAATCTCTGATTCTGTATTTTGCGATCAACTCGCCCAAGCGTTCCAGAGGATATACCCGCAAGCCCGCAATTTCTCTGCCGTACATGGTCAAATCGCCGCCGATAAAGCATACCGGGGTGTAGCTGGACGCGCTGCGCAATGTGGCCGCTATCTGTATCGCCGACTGCCCGGTGCCGTATATCGCGACCGCATGAGCGCCGGCGTTCTGACGATACACGACAAATGTGGCGTGCATGATAAAGCGGGTGAGGAAGGTCAGCACAAACAATGCCAACCAGCCGATCAATATGACCGAGCGCGGGAACCCTTGTATGCCGCTCGCCAAGGCGACAAAACCCCACAAACCTATGCTGACGCTGGTCGCGATGACGATGGCTTTCACCGAATGCAAACTGAAATGTCTGATGACCGCGCGGTAGAGGCCGGTGCGAATGAAAATCGGCGTGGTGATCAACGGAATCGCCGCGAACAGAGGCCACCACTTGCCGTCCAGCGCGATGAATTCTTCAAAGCGCAGGGAGAAAGCGATCCAGATTGAGAAAACGCCGATAAAGATGTCCGTCGCCACCATAATCAGTAAGCGTATCGAACGGGAAGAACTTGCCAGTTTTTCTATCATGAAACTATCTCATCGTTTTAATATCGCGCCCGCTGCCGGCGCCCAATGCAAATGCTACCACGACCAGCGGCAGGAGCGCGACACATGTCAATATGGCTCCCCATTGAGGGCGCAGGGCGGCCGCCAACGCAAACGGCAATAGCCAGATTATATTGATGGCGGCAATTGCCGCTGATACATTGCGATGCGCGACGGCGCGGCTTTGCGAATATTCTTTGTCGGACTTCGCCTGCCACATCATCGCGGCGCGCTGGTATGCGTGATCGCAGTGTGCGGCGTGTATTTTACGCCGCCCGGCCAATCGGCGCAACACGGTAACCGTCGCATCGGTGAAAAATACGCCGAATAAAATAAACCACGCCCAGATATTCATACTTTGGTCGATGCTCGTTATGATCGTCGCCAGGCCGAGCACCAATCCCAGAAAACCGCTCGCCACATCGCCCATAAAAACACGCGCCGGCGGATAGTTCCAGATCAGGAAACCCGCGGTGGCGGCAACGAGGCAGATCAACGGCGCAATCATTTCGTGCGCCGGCGCGGTGAGCGCCAATATCAGGGTCGCGCCGAGCGCAATGGAGATCGCTTCAACGCTTGCGATCATATCGATCCCGTCCATGAAGTTGAAAAAGTTCACCACCCACAGCAACACGATAAATTCAAGCATATAAAGCCCCCGCCATCCGGCTTCAAATATATATTCGCCGACCGGCACCGACGGTGTGCCGAGAAAGAAAACACAGCCGCCGACGATTAGGATGTGCAAGGCAAAACGCAAAGGAACGGACACACCGCTGATATCGTCAAGAAAACCGAGGATGGCAATCGCCAAGCCGGCCGCAAACAAGACTGTGAAATGGAATTGATTGACCGCAGGGTCGGCGATGAAAAACAGCGACACAGCCGAAAAGATGATGACGATAGACAAGCCGCCGCTGCGCGGAACCGGCGTGACGTGCAGGCTTCTTGCGTTCGGATAGTCCATGATCCGATACCGCGACAGGAGCGGAATGAGGCGGTTGGTCAACACGCACCCCGCGGCAAAAACAACCAGTCCGATTAGCACATACAACATCGCTTATCGCTCGTTAAGCCGGCGTTCCCAGCGCAATGCATCGGCGATCATTGTTTCCAAGTCATCGTGCCGCGGTTGCCAATCGAGCGTTTGTTTGATCCGGCTGTTGTCCGCAACCAACTCGGGCGGGTCGCCCGCGCGGCGCGGCGCGATAACCGCAGTCAAAGCGCCTCCGACTCTTTCGGCCGCGGCGCAAACCTCGCGCACGCTATAGCCGCGCCCGTAACCGCAGTTGAGCGCGACCGACTCGCCGCCGGCGAGCAGATACGCCAGCGCCGCGATATGCGCGGCGGCGATATCCAGAACATGTATGTAATCGCGCACGCAAGTGCCGTCTTTTGAATCGTAATCATCGCCGAATATCTCCAGATGCGGAGCCTCCCCGCACAAGGCGCGGCAGATGTTTTTAATGATATGCCCGCCTTCGCGTTGCCCGATGCGGGCGGCGGGATCGGCGCCGGCAACATTAAAGTAGCGCAATGCGACATAGTCTATGGCGCCGGATTGAGAAGCGGCGGCCAGCATCCTTTCGCAAAATAATTTGGATTCTCCGTACGGGTTGACCGGCAACAGCGGCTCGTCTTCGGCGATCGGGATGTTTTGCGCCGCGCCATAGACAGCGGCGGTCGAAGAAAAGACGAACTTGTCAACGCGGTATTCCTGACACAGTTGTAACAGGCGCAAGGTGGCGGCCGTGTTTTGTGCGTAATAGAGCAGCGGTTGTTCCATCGATTCGGGGACACTGCAAAAAGCGGCGAAATGCATGACCGCATCGAAGCGATGCTTGTCAAATAATTCTTCGCAACACGGATGCGCAATATCGCAGCGGTGAAACTCGCCCCCGAGCGCCATCTCACGGCAACCGCGCGACAGGTTATCGCACAGGACCACTTCCGCATTGTCTTCAAGCAGTTTGAGCGCCGTATGGCTGCCGACATAACCCGCTCCGCCTGTTACCAGAACTTTCATCCGTCTATCCCCGCATTTTCAATGGCCGTTTTAGCGCAAGTACATTTCATGCATTTTTACGCACATCCGCTCGCGGCTAAACAAATCCTGCAAACGCCGCCGCCCTTGTCGCCCCAGCCGTTTGCGCAAAGACGGGGTGGCGGCCAGCGCTTTGATCGCGGTCGCCAAGGCATCGGGGCTGCAAGGCGCGACATTGACGCCGCTCACCATATTCGCATTCACCCAACTGACGCCGGAACCGGCAATCGTCGTCGCAATGATCGGTTTGCCAAACTTCATCGCTTCCAGTTGCACGATACCAAACGCCTCGGAGGCATGGGTGGAACTCAGGCAAAACACATCGCAGGCGGCGTAATACGCCGCGACTTCCCGCGACGACAAAGCGCCGGGGAGGAAAACCCGTTTTGACAGACCGAGTCGCTTCGCCAGATTGCGCAACTCATCCAGCAAAGGCCCGCTTCCGCCGATAACGATATGGGTGTGTTCGTCCAACTGTGACGCCGCCTTGATCAAATACTCAAAGCCCTTGTAATACACCGCGCGTCCCAGAGCAAAAACCAAAAACTTGCCGGCGTGGCGCGATCCGATGCGTTGCGCGATTTGGCTGTCGGGCGGCGGCGGATCGGTCTCTATCCCCAGCGGTATGACCGCTATCTTGTTGCGCACCGCTTGCAAAAACCGCGACCTCGCATACATCGGCGTCGTGACGATGATATGGGCGGCGGTATTTAACAGCCAGGTTTGCAACGGAGCAAACAGCTTCAAACCCAGTTTCTGACGCACGATATCGCTGTGCCAATGGACGATTATCTTCGCTTTGGTATCGGCCAAAAACAAAGCCAAAGTCGCCATCGGATCCGGGTGATGTATCTGTATGACATCGTATCGGGATGCAATTTTTCTCAGCGTCAGAACTATTGCCGGAGACAGAGAGGTCGATAAAAAAACGCCGAAACTGCCGGCGCGATATATCGCCCCGCCATCGGCGCGCTCTGTGACGGAAGAAAATGTGTCGCCGCAACACAGCACATCACATTCCACTCCGCGAGCGACCAGCCCTTCCCGAATGTTGCGTATCGCCGTCTGGGTTCCCCCAACCGACGGAGGATAAAACCTCCCCAGCTGAAGAACTTTCATTTAACAAGGAGTATTCAAAAGGGAATCTCATCGTCAAACGCGGGCTTTTTGCCGCTGTCGGCGCTCTCCGTGCCCGCGCTTTTCTCTTTGTCGCCCGCGGCGCTCTCCTTGTTGCCCGCGTTATCCATCGGATCATACTGGGCGGTAGATGCGCTGCCGCCCGGACGCCCGCCCAGCATCCGCATATCCAACACAATCACTTCCGTGGTATAGCGGTCGATGCCGGACTGATCTTGCCACTTGCGTGTCTGCAAACGTCCTTCGGCATAGATTTGAGACCCCTTATGCAGATACTCGCCGACAATCTCGGCAAGCCGGCCAAAAAATACCAGCCGGTGCCATTCGGTTTTCTCCTGACGGTCGCCGCTCTCGCGGTCTTTCCACGATTCCGTCGTTGCCAGCGACAGATTGCAGATAGCCGAGCCATTCGGAGTGTAGCGAACTTCGGGATCTTGTCCGAGGTTGCCTATCAATATTACTTTATTTACGCTTCTTGCCATAAAAATTATCCTCTTAAAATATAAATTCGGCATTTATACCCAATGGCATAAACACACTTGCATTAAACCAGAAATCGGAACGCCTTATTATAACTAACCCGACCGTCCCGATCGCCGCTATCCCGTATTATCACGACTCTTTCGTCGCCGCAACCTGCTTCATGCCGAGCGCGTAGAAAAACCAGACGAATAGCAGCGATAAGGTGAATAAGGCAATCCAATCCGCGCCAAAATACTCAATGACAGCCCCCGCTCCCATAGCGCCGGAGAACACCCCGATAAACTGTGCGGTCGAAAAGACGCCCATCGCGCTGCCCTTTCCGCGTTCATCACACAGGCGGGTGACCAATGCCGGCAGATTCGCTTCCAGATAATTAAACCCGATAAAGAATAGCGTTGCGCCGGCGACAAACCATGCCATGTTCTCCGACTGCGGCCACAGCGCTTGTCCGGCTATGATCAATACGAGAGACAAAAGAAACATCTGTTTGACCAGCGATTTCTTTTCGCCAAGGAATAACATCGGCAACATCAGCAGAAACGACGCGCCCAACACAAACAGATAAAAAAGCCAATGCTGCTCGCTTGCCAGTTGCAAGCGCCCGACTAACATCTTCGGCAGGATCATGAAGTTTGCCGCCACCACCGCGTGCAGAAAAAAGGCGCCGACATAGAGCCTGACCAGCTCGGCGGAGGCCACCGCCAGACGGGAGTCGGGACGGGTGCGGCGCGCCGGGTCGCGAGGCGCATACGGTATGCCGATACCGACCAACCCGATCGCGATCGCGCCGCATACCGACGTAAGAACAAAGAGGCCGGACATGCCGATAGCGGCATGCAACAACGGCGCGAAGATCAGCGACAAGATGAACGCCATCGCGACCCCTATCCCGATTACGGCCATCATCTTGGAACGCTGCGCCGCGCGGCTCAGGTCCGCGGCCAATGCGGCCAATGTGGATGAAATCGCTCCGGCGCCTTGCAATGCCCGCCCGGCAATGACCTGATAAATGGACTCCGCCGATGCGGCGATGACGCCGCCGATGCAGAACACCAGCAGGCCGCCGATGATGACAGGTTTGCGGCCGAAGCGATCCGACAAATTGCCCAAGGGCAGTTGGAAAACCGCCTGCGTCAGGCCATAAATTCCCACTGCCAAGCCTATCAATACCGCAGTCGCTCCCGCATATTCGCCGCTATACAAAGAAAATACCGGCAATATAATAAATAGGCCGAGCATACGCACCCCGTATACTATGGCCAATATGGCTGCTGCGCGTCTTTCGGCGCCGGTCATCGTTGATTCTGACATGTCGATTGAAACCTTCGGTCGGTATGCAAATAAATATGCGATAAAAGGGTCGGTTTGGTTTAGTATATCTGTTTAACCCAACGGCGGCAATATAGCGATGATAAAAATAAAAGGCGCTAGAACGCATAACCTGAAGAATATAGACCTTGAACTTCCCCATGACAAGCTCATTGTCATCACCGGGATTTCCGGATCGGGCAAATCATCGCTCGCATTTGACACCTTGTTTGCCGAAGGCCAACGCCGTTATGTGGAATCGCTGTCGGCCTATGCCCGACAATTTCTGACACGCATGGAAAAACCGGACGCCGATTTGATCGAGGGGTTGTCGCCAGCAATCTCCATCGACCAAAAGACAACCTCGCACAATCCGCGCTCCACCGTCGGGACGATTACAGAAATACACGACTACTTGCGCTTGCTCTATGCGCGCATCGGGGTGCCGCATTGCCCCGAGCACGCCGAACCGCTCGCCGCCGATACGATCGATCAGATGGTCGAGCGCCTGATGGCGATGTCGGAACAAAGGCTGATGATACTCGCCCCGATCGTGCGCGAGCGCAAAGGCGAATATACGCGCCTGTTTGACAAGATCAGATCGGAAGGCTTCTTGCGCGCGCGCATCGACGGGGAGTTGTATGAGATAGACGATACCCCGAAACTGAGTCTGCGCCGCAAACACACGATCGAGGTCGTGGTGGACAGGCTCAAGATCAAACCCGGCATGGAGTCGCGGTTGGCGGAATCGCTTGAAACGGCATTGCGACTGACCGACGGTATCGCGCATGCGCAACCGATGGACGATGACCGCCCGCATCTGGTACTGTCGGAAAAGTTTGCCTGTCCCTTGTGCGGTTATACATTGGACGAACTGGAACCGCGCCTGTTCTCGTTCAACAGCCCGGCAGGGGCCTGCGAAGCCTGCGAGGGGCTCGGAGAAATTGAATACTTTGATGTCGACAAAATCGTCAACCCCTCGCTGACCTTGCTCACCGGGGCGATAGACGGTCGCGATAAACACAATGCGCAATACCTCGCCGCTATGAACTCGCTGGCCAAACACTACGGCTTTGCGCTCGATGTCCCGTTCAAGAAGTTACCGCTTGCAATCCGCGATATCATTCTCTATGGCAGCGATGACGAGGAAATTGATTTTGACTATCGCACCGCGGGCGGGCGAAAATTCGCGCGCCGCCATAGTTACAAAGGTATCATTCCGGCGCTGGAAGACAGCTACGAGAACACCCATTCGGAACAAGTCAGAATGCACCTGCGGCGGTTTCTGTCATTGCAGGATTGCCCGCAGTGCGACGGCGCCCGCCTCAATGTGTCCGCTCGCAATGTTTTTATTAACGAGACCTCCCTGCCGCAAGCAGCGGCGATGTCGACCGAGCAAGCGCTGGATTTTTTCCGACACTTAAAATTGGACAAACAGCAAACCGAGATAGCGACAAAAATTCTGGAGGAAATAAAACACCGCCTGAATTTTCTGATCAATGTCGGGCTTGATTACCTGACGCTCAACCGCAGCGCCGGCACCCTGTCCGGCGGCGAAGCGCAACGCATTCGCCTCGCAAGCCAAATCGGTTCCGGGCTGGTCGGGGTGATGTACATCCTTGACGAACCGTCGATAGGCCTCCACCAGCGCGATAACCGACGCTTGTTGGATACTCTGTTTGATCTGCGCAAGCTGGGCAATACCGTCATCGTGGTCGAGCACGACGAAGAGGCCATTCGTCACGCCGATTATATTGTCGACATCGGCCCGGGCGCGGGCAGACACGGCGGCGAGGTCGTCGCTTGCGGCGGCATACGTCAAATTGAGAGCAACAAAAACTCTCTGACCGGACAGTACCTGTCGCGCAAGCTGCGCATCGCGGTGCCCAAGGAAAGAACCGCATACCGGCGCAACAACCACATCGTCATAGAAAAGGCGTCGGGCAATAACCTCAAAGATATAAGCGCGCGCATCCCGCTCGGCCTGTTTGTCTGTGTGACCGGTGTCTCCGGCTCCGGCAAATCTACGCTGGTCAATGAAACCTTGCACAAACAACTGGCGAATATGTTGCACCGCAGCAACCTCAACTGCGCGCCGTGCAAGTCTGTCAAGAATTTGGAAAAAGTAGACAAGGTCGCAGACATCGACCAAAGCCCTATCGGCAGAACGCCGCGTTCCAATCCCGCGACCTATGTCGGTGTGTTCACGCCAATCAGAGAGTTATTCGCCCAAACCCAAGAAGCGCGGGCGCGCGGTTATACCCCCGGTCGCTTTAGTTTTAATGTCAAAGGCGGACGCTGCGAGGCGTGCCAAGGCGCCGGTGTGAAGCGGGTTGAGATGCACTTTCTGCCCGATATTTATGTCAGTTGCGACGTCTGCAAGGGCAAGCGGTATAACCGGGAGACCTTGGATATTGGCTATAAGGATAAGAATATTCAGGAAGCATTGAACATGACGATAGAGGAAGCGCACAGCTTTTTCAGCGCTGTCCCCGTCATCCGTTCCAAGTTGCAAACCTTGGTCGATGTCGGTTTGTCCTACCTGACACTCGGTCAAAACTCTACTTTGCTATCCGGCGGCGAAGCACAGCGGGTGAAACTGGCGCGCGAGTTGTCAAAACGGAATACCGGAAAAACACTCTATATACTGGACGAGCCGACGACCGGTTTGCACTTTCACGACGTGCATCAATTATTAAAAGTGTTGCACGACCTGCGCGACAAAGGCAATACCATCGTCGTGGTCGAACACAATATGGATGTCATCAAAACCGCGGATTGGATCATCGACCTCGGACCCGAAGGCGGGGAAAACGGCGGCGAAGTGGTAGCCGTCGGCACGCCCGAGGAGGTCGCCAAGAATCGCAACTCGTGGACCGGTCGCTATCTGAAACCTTATCTGGAGGAATGAGAGACCGTATATCCGCAGCGCAAAACACGCTCTGCGGTGAAATAATATTGTCATAATAAACTGGCATAGTACGCGCTTCCAAATCTTTATTCTTTTGAGGAGAAATACAATGCAAAAGTTCATACACAGCGCTTGTTATGCAAGCCTTGGTTTGCTGATAATCGCCGCGAGTCATGCCGTCGCCAGAGAACAGATAAACATCGTGGGTTCTTCCACCGTTTATCCTTTCTCGACGGTTGTTGCCGAGCAGTTCGGGAAGAGGACGCGCTTCAAAACCCCGAAAGTCGAGTCTACCGGATCCGGCGGCGGTCTGAAGCTCTTTTGCGAGGGGGTCGGAGAGAATACTCCGGATATTGCAAACGCATCCCGGCGCATCAAGCAAAAAGAGATAGACAAGTGTCATCAGAACGGTGTCACCGATATCATTGAGACAAAATTTGGTTACGACGGCATCGTCGTGGCAAATGCAAAAACGTCTCCGAAAATCAGCCTCAGTCTGAAGCAGATATTTCTGGCCTTGGCCAAAGAGGTACCGGCCCCGAACGGAGCGGAAGCGTTTGTCGCCAACCCTTATGAAAAATGGAGCGATATGGATGCAAGCCTCCCCGATACCGCCATTGCGGTGTATGGTCCGCCGCCGACTTCGGGCACTCGCGACGCTTTCGTTGAGATTGCGCTGGAAGGCGGATGCAAGAAATTCGCATGGATTAAAGCCATCAAAAAGACCGATAAAAGAAAGTACAAAGAGCATTGCCATACGATCAGAGAGGACGGCGCCTATATTGAGGCGAGCGAAAACGACAATCTGATCGTGCATAAGCTCAAAGCCAACCCGAACTCATTCGGTATTTTTGGCTATAGTTTTCTCGACCAAAATACGGACTCCGTCAAGGGCGCCGAGGTAGAAGGCGTTGCGCCCGAATTTGAAGCCATCGTTGACGGCAGCTATCCGATATCCAGAGCCTTATATTTCTACGCCAAAAAGGCGCATATCGGACTCATTCCGGGGATCAAAGAATACCTGCAAGAGTTTGTCAGCGACAGGGCTTCGGGCGACAGCGGCTATCTCCTCGACAAAGGAATGATTCCTTTGTCAGAAGACGGTCGGCGGAAACAAAAAGAGATGGTTCGCTCTCTGGCTATCGTTCCGGCAAAGATATAAGACTCGGGATCGCCGATCCCGCAACAGGCGTCAGTCCCGGCTCGTAGCCGTTGCCTCGGCATCGGCTTCGGGCTTGGGACGACCGACCAGACCGACCCACGCCAGCGGGGCATTATCGCCTTTGCGAAATCCGTGCTTCAGTATGCGCAGGTAGCCGCCCGGGCGATTCTTGTAGTGCGGCCCGAGATCGGCAAAAAGTTTATGCACCGCAGACCTGTCGCGCAACTTTGAAAAGGCGCGGCGGCGCGAAGCGACGCTATCGTTGGCAGCCAGCGTGATGAGGGGTTCGACGACTCCCCGCAAGCGTTTGGCGCGTGTCAGCGTGGTCACGATCTCCTCGTGTTCGATCAAAGAGACTGTCATATTGGAGAACATCGCGCGCCGATGGCTCGGCGCACAATTGAGTTGTCTTTTGTCTTTGCGATGCCTCATTTGAGCAACCTGTGGCTGTGCATCCCCGGCGACGGCGGCGGCAGATCGACCGGCGGCCAGTTTTCAATCTGCATATTGAGCGCAAGCTCGTGAACCGCCAGCACATCCTTTATCTCGGTCAATGATTTGCGCCCCAAATTAGGCGTCGTCAGCAGCTCTTTTTCCGAGCACTGTACCAGATCGCCGATGTAATATATCTTTTCCGCCTTCAGACAGTTTGCCGCTCTGACGGTGAGTTCCAGATCATCAATCGGCCGCCGCAAAATTGACTTGAACGGCGCTTTGCCTTTTTCTTCGGCGACAAAATTCACCTGATCAAAATTAACGAACACGCTCAACTGCGAATAGAGCAAGGTCGCGCCCTGCTTAATCAAATCCTCGGCGCTCACCGTTCCGTTCGTCTGAATATTCAAAACCAGTTTGTCCAAGTCGGTGCGGTCGCCGACGCGCGTGCTCTCCACTTCGTACGACACCTGCCTGACCGGGCTGTAACTGGCATCCAGCAACAAACTGTCGGCGCTCAAGAGCCGGGTGCCCGAGATTTTGTCCCTCATGGAGACCGGCTTATATCCGAACCCGCGACGGATGCCCAGCATCATGTTTAATCCGCTCTTGTCATCCAGATGCGCAATCACATAATCTTTGTTGACGATTTCCACATCGCCATCGCATTGGATATCGCCGGCGGTTACCACGCCGCCGCCGCGCTTGTTAATTTTTGCAATCGACTGCTCTTTGTCGCGCAACACGATAGCCACGCCTTTGAGGTTTAGCAATATATCTATCACGTCTTCGCGGATGCCTTCAAGAGCGGTATATTCGTACTGCACGCCTTCAATAGCGACTTCCACGATGGCCGCGCCGGGAATAGAAGACAGCAGAACGCGCCGCATCGCATTGCCGATGGTATGCCCGAAGCCGCGCTCCAAGGGTTGCAATACCACTTCCATGTGCGTATCGGACAGGTTTTGTACGTCTGTCAGTTTTGGTTTTAACAAATTATCTGTATAGGTGCCCACTTTTGCTCTGCCTCCGATTACAAGTATTACTTAGAGTACAACTCAACGACGAGAGACTCATTTATTTCCTGGGGTAGTTCCGACCGCTCGGGATAAGCTTTCAGTTCCCCCTTCAGCGCTTTTGAATCCACGCTGACCCATTCGGGGAATCCGATTTCCTCGGCAATTTTTACGGCATCCTGGATGCGCGATTGGCTGCCGGCTTTTGCGCTCACCGAGATGATATTCGACACTTTGACTTGATACGAAGGAATGTTAACCGTGTTGCCGTTCACTCGGATGGCCTTGTGCGAAACAAGTTGGCGACACTCGGCGCGGGTTGCGCCGAAGCCCATGCGATACACGACATTATCCAAACGCGCTTCCAACATCGTCAATAAATTCTCGCCGGTCGAACCGCGCATCGCGGCGGCTTTCTTGTAGTAGTTTCTGAATTGACGCTCCAGAACCCCGTATGTTTTCTTCAGTTTCTGCTTCTCACGCAACTGCAAGCCGTAATCCGACAGACGCACGCGGCGATCGCCGTGTTGTCCCGGCATCTTGGTCATATTGCATTTGTCGTCCAGGTTTCTGATGCCGCGGCCTTTCAGCGCCAGGTCGGTGCCTTCGCGGCGACTCAGTTTGCAAGTTGGACCTCTGTATCTTGCCATCGTAATTAAATCCTGCGGCGCTTGGGCGGACGACAACCGTTGTGCGGCAAAGGCGTCACATCATGAATGCTGACAATCTTGAAACCGGCGGCGTGCAGCGCGCGGATAGCCGAATCGCGCCCCGGGCCGGGCCCTTTGACATGGATAGTCAGCGCCTCGACCCCGTGCTCCTGCGCTTTTTGACCGGCCTGACGCGCCGCCATCTGTGCCGCAAAAGAAGTGCTTTTGCGCGAGCCTTTGAAGCCGACCATGCCCGAACTCGCCCAGCATATCGCCCTGCCCTGCAAATCGGCGATGGTCACCAATGTATTATTAAAAGACGAACTGATGTGAGCGACGCCGTGGCTCACATTTCGTTTTGCTTTCTTCCTTGCGGAACCTTCTTTCTTTGCCATGATTATTTCTTCGTTAATCTGCGCACGGGCCCTTTGCGCGTGCGCGAGTTCGTTCGCGTCCTCTGGCCCCTGACCGGCAAACCGCGACGATGACGCACACCGCGGTAACAATTCAAATCCCTCAGGCGTTTGATATTGAGATTGATCTCACGGCGGAGATCGCCCTCGACGGTAAAATTATTAATCTCGTTGCGTATTTTTTCCAAATCGGCTTCGGAGAACGCCCCCATTTTTGCGCTTGCATCAACGCCCGCGGCGGCGCATATTTTGCGGGCGGCAGAGCGACCGATACCGTAGACTGCGGTCAGGGCGACCTCAGCGCACTTGTGATCGGAAATATTGATGCCTACGATTCTTGCCATGTATATTAAAAGCCCGCTATTATAACTTCTTTGCGCAATAAATGCATATCCGCTTTCGTAACAAAACGACCCATTAGCCCTGCCGTTGCTTGTGACGGGGATTTTTGCAGATAATCCTGACCACCCCTTTGCGCCGCACCAGCTTGCAATGCCGACATATTCTCTTTACCGATGCCTTGACTTTCATTTTTAGCGCCTCTTGCCGCCCTTCAGGTTGGCTTTTTTCATCAGGCCTTCGTATCTGTTGGACAGCAGTTGGGTCTGCACTTGGGACATGAAATCCATCACCACAACGACGATAATCAACAGCGATGTGCCGCCAAAATAGAAAGGCACATTCCACGAAAGAATCAGGAACTCCGGCAACAAGCAAACCAAGGTGATGTATATCGCGCCCATCACGGTCAGACGACTCAACACATTGTCAATGTAACTCGCCGTCTTCTCTCCGGGCCGAATACCCGGAATGAAAGCGCCGCCTCTTTTCAAATTGTCCGCGGTATCCCTCGCATCGAATACGATCGCGGTGTAGAAAAAGCAAAAGAATACGATCGCAAGCGCATAAAACCCGATATACAAAGGTTGCCCCGGCGACAGCGCATTGGACATTTGATTCAGCCAGCCCATTCCTTCGGCGCGACCGAACCACTGTCCCAGTGTCGCCGGAAACAAAATGATGCTCGATGCAAAGATAGGCGGAATGACACCCGCCATATTCAATTTAAGCGGCAGGTAGCTGGACGGCGCCGCATACATCTTATTGCCCTGCTGCCTTCTCGCGTAGTTGATGACCAGTCGGCGGTGTCCTTTCTCGGCAAACACCACAAAACTGGTGACCGCTACCGCGAGGAACAGTATCAGCAGAACCAAAGGCGGCGACAATTCCCCGGTATTGGCCAATTCAAGCGTCCCCCCGGCGGCCGCCGGAAGCCCCGCGACAATACCGGTAAATATGATGATCGATATGCCGTTGCCTATCCCGTGTTCGTTGATCTGCTCGCCCAGCCACATCAGAAACATCGTTCCGGTGACAAGCGATATGGCGACGATAAAGACAAAGCTGCCGCCCGCTATATACGCCACATTCTGGCTTTGCAGCGCGATCGCCACGCCGATCGCCTGAAACGTCGCCAACACGAGGGTGCCGTAACGGGTGTACTTTGAAATGACGCGCCGCCCTTGCTCGCCTTCCTTCTTCAACTCTTTCATGGAGGGAATAATCGCCGTCATCAATTGCATGATAATTGCCGATGAAATATACGGCATCACGCCGAGGGCAAAAAGACTCAGGCGTTCAAGCGCGCCGCCCGAGAACATGTTGAACATCGCGAGTATCGTACCGCTCTGTTGTTCAAAAAACTGCGCCATCAATACCGGATCAATGCCCGGCACCGGAATGAAACTGCCGATCCGGAAAATGACCATGACCATGAGCACAAAGAGGATACGTTTCCTCAGTTCGCTCATATTTCCCGCAGTCGAAAGATGGGAAACGCCCGAAGCCACCGCAGCCATTACTCTACCTTGCCCCCCGCGGCTTCAATCGCTTTGCGCGCGCCGCTGCTGGCGGAACACTGACGCACCGTAATCGGGCGATTCACCTCGCCCGACAGGATCAACTTCGCTTTGCGTGTCGCCATCGGCACGACTCCGGCCTCTTTCAATACATTCAAATCAACCGCATCCGCGCCCAGCTTTGCGAGTTCGCCGAGCCGCACTTCGGCGGTCAAATCCTTTTTCCGCGAGCGAAAGCCGATCTTGGGCAAGCGCCGGTTGATCGGCATCTGTCCGCCTTCAAAATTCACCTTGTGGTAGCCCCCGGAGCGCGACTTTTGACCTTTGTAGCCGCGGCCGCAAGTGGTGCCGTGTCCGCTGCCGTTACCGCGCCCGACACGCCGCGCGACACGGCGACTGCCCGCGGCGGGCTTTAACATATTGAGTTTTAGCCGTTCTTCAGACACCTTCTTCGACCTTTAGCATATAGTTAATTTTGTTAATCATGCCCCGATTCTCCGGAGTATCCGTGACGTAAGACACATGATTCATGCGCCGCAACCCCAGCCCTCTCGCACAACAACGGTGCTTTTCAAGCCGACCGTTCATACTTTTGATTAAAGTTAACTTAAGACGTTTTTCTGCCATTGCAAAATTTCCTCTGTGCTTTTGTTACGTCTGGCGGCCACCTTCTCTGGTGTCTGCATCGCCGTCAAACCGTTGATCGTCGCCCGTACCACATTCAGCGGGTTTCTGGACCCGATACATTTGGTCAATACATTATGTACGCCCAATACTTCAAAAACCGCGCGCATCGCGCTTCCGGCGATGACGCCCGTGCCCTCGGAGGCCGGCGACATATACACCTTGGCGGCGCCGTGACGGCCGATGATCGAATGATACAACGTACCGTCATTGATCGGTATCTCCACCATTTGTCTGCGCGCAACCTGCATCGCTTTCTGAATCGCTGTCGGCACTTCCTTGGCTTTCCCATAACCCATGCCGACCTTGCCGACACCGTCGCCGACAACCGTCAAAGCCGTGAAACCGAATTGGCGCCCGCCTTTGACCACTTTGGCCACCCGATTGACCGCTACCAGTTTTTCCAATAAACCGTCTGTTAATTCCGCTGTTTCTATATTGGACATACTCTCCCTCGCCTTTATATTCTAAGCCCTGCTTCGCGCGCCGCTTCGGCTAACGCCTTGATCCGACCATGGTAAGGAAACCCGGAGCGATCGAACGCCGCTTGCTCTACCTGCTTGGCCTTGGCTCTCTCGGCAATCGCCTTCCCGACCAAGACCGCGGAGGCGCTTTTATTCGCTCCGACCAAGCTTTTCTCCAGCGTAGAAGCATTCGCCAGTGTGACCATGCCGTCCGCCGATATCAACTGCGCATAGATGTGCCGCGCCGTTTTATTGACGCACAAGCGGTGTTTGCCGGTACGCTTGATTCTATGCCGAGTCTTGCGACTTCTTCTTAACCTTTGTTCTTTCGTATTCATAGTTTGTTATTTCTTCTTCGCTTCCTTGCGGATAATCTGTTCGCCCGCATAGCGCACGCCCTTTCCCTTGTACGGTTCCGGCGGGCGAAAAGCGCGAATCTCAGCGGCGGTCTGCGCCACCATCTGCTTGTTGACCCCGCTGACAACCACTTCCGTCTGACTCGGCGTCTCCGCCTTGATGCCTTCGCGCACCTTGTAATCTATCGGATGCGAAAACCCGAGTTGCAAATTCAAAGTCTCGCCTTTGGCTTGCGCCCGATAACCGACGCCGACCAACTCCAGCCGTTTCTCAAATCCGTCGCTGACACCGATCATCAGGTTGTTCACCAGCGACCGCATCGTTCCCGCCAGCGGCATCGCTTGCGCCTCGGCCGGTTCAAACCGAATCTTGTCACCGTCGCGCTCAAACGCAACCGACGCATGCACCGTCACGCTGTCGCTGCCTTTGGCGCCTTTGGCCGAGATTGTCCGACCGCTGATTTGCACCTCAACGGAGCTCGGCACCACAACCGGATTTTTAGCAATCTTTGACATGACACATCACTCTACTATGCAGACCACCTCGCCGCCTTGCCCTAATTGTCGGGCTTCCCTGTCGCTCATGACCCCTTTGGAAGTCGAAACGATAACCGTGCCGAAACCGTTCATCACGACCGGCAACTCTTTTGCTTTGCGATACACCCTGAGCCCGGGCACACTGACGCGGCGGATGGTCAGTATCGCCGGTTTCCCTTCGTGATAACGCAGGACGCATGTAATATTCTTGAAGCCGTCTTCCTCCCCGACGCGATAACTTTCTATATAGCCTTCTTCGCGCAACACTTTTGCAATCGCTTGTTTCATATTGGAGAACGGAATGGCGACAGATTCCTTGCCCGCGCGTTGCGCGTTCCTGATTCTCGTCAGCATATCGGCTATGGGATCGCTCATACTCATGATATCGTCGCTCCTTTACCAACTCGACTTCACCAAGCCCGGAATATCTCCGGCCATCGCGTACTCGCGCAACTTGTTTCTGCCAAGACCAAATTTCCGGTAGTAGCCTTTGCCGCGTCCGGTCAAAGCGCAACGGTTGCGCAAGCGACACGGGCTTGCGTTGCGCGGCAACTTCTTCAGATTCTCTATCGCCTCCTCAACCTGCTCCGGGGCGGAAGCGGCGCTCTTGATAATCGCCTTCAGTTCCGTACGACGCTTCTGCCATCTCATGACGACCCGCTGCCGTTTCTTATTTCTTTCAATTACGCTGACTTTTGCCATTCTCTTGTCTCCGTCAATTCTTAAAAGGAAAGTTGAAAGCTGCGATCAACTCTCTGGCCGCATCATCGGAGTTCGCGCTCGTCACGACCGTAATGTCCAGCCCGTATAACTTGTTGACTTTGTCATAATCGATCTCGGGGAATATGATTTGCTCCTTGATACCGATACTCAAGTTGCCCATGCCGTCAAAAGACCTGACACTAAACCCGCGGAAATCTCTTATGCGCGGAATAGCGACTTGGATAAGCCGCTCAAAAAATTCATACATCCGCTCGCCGCGCAGGGTCACTTTGCACCCGAGCGGCCAACCTTCGCGGATATTAAAACCGGCGATAGACTTATGCGCCCTCGTCACGCTCGGCTGCTGCCCGGCGATCAGCGCGAGCTCTTTGAGGGCGGATTGCAAAATATTCTTATCCCGGGCATCCGCTCCCAAACCGATATTGATCACGATTTTCTTAAGCCGCGGCGCTTGCATCGGGTTCTTGAGCCGCAGTTTGTTCATCAACTCGCCGACCATCGTCTCCTTATATGCCTGTTTTAATTGCGTCGCCATCACACTCAGCCCTTTGCCTCGGTGCCGTCTTTGAAGACGCGGGATTTCTTATTGTCTTCGCCGACCTTCATCCGCACACGCTCGCCTTTGCCCGTAGCCGGGTTATACAGCATCAAATTAGACAGCGCCAGCGGGCTTTCCTGTTGCACGATACCGCCGGCCTCATTGGTGTTCGGATTCGGGCGCGTCGCTTTGTATGTCATATTGACATTCTCAACCAGCGCTTTGCCGTCTTGCGGCAGCATCCGCAAAATCCTGCCGCGCAGGCCTTTGCTCCTGCCGGCAATCACAACAACTTCGTCACCTTTGCGTAATTTTTGCATGACAGACCTCACAGCACCTCTGGCGACAGAGAAATAATTTTCATAAATTGGCTGGTGCGCAACTCCCGCGTCACCGGGCCGAATATGCGGGTGCCGATCATTTGCTTTTGGTTATTCAGCAACACCGCGGCATTTTTATCAAAACGAATCAACGACCCGTCGTTGCGGCGCACCCCTTTGCGCGAGCGCACGATGACCGCATCATAGACTTCGCCTTTCTTCACCCGGCCCCTCGGAATCGCTTCCTTGACGCTGACCTTGATGATGTCGCCGATGTTTGCATAGCGCCGGCGCGACCCGCTCAATACCTTTATGCATTGCACTTTGCGCGCGCCGCTGTTATCGGCCGATTCCAACATGGATTGCATCTGAATCATCGTATCAGCCTTCCCCCTTGGCAATGATGCCGACCAGATACCACGACTTTGTCTTGGACATCGGGCGACCCGGCGCGATTCTCACTCTGTCTCCGACCTTGCACTCGTTCTTTGCATCGTGGACATGAAATTTGGATGAGCGAGACACATACTTCCCATACATAGGGTGGCGAAACTGGCGACGCACTTCGACGGTTATCGTCTTGTCGCGCTTGTCGCTCACGACATCGCCCACCGCCGAGTGGCGCGCCTTGTTATCAGCTTGACTCATCGTGTTTCTCCCTAAGTATCGTTCTTACCCGCGCGATGTCGCGCCGTACCTCGCCAAAGCGGTGGTTCTGTTTGTTCTGCGGGCCGCTGCCTTCCATGCCGAGTTTGAGCTTCTTGTCCAACAGACCATCGAGCTCCTGCAACAAACTCTCGGCATCCTTTTCCCTTAATTCCTTGGCTTTCATCACATCACTCCCCGTCCGGCAAAGGCGGTTCTGACCGGCAACTTGGCCGACGCCCGCTTAAACGCTTCGCGCGCCACATCCTCGCGCACGCCTTCTATCTCATAGAGTATTCTGCCCGGTTGCACCAGCGCCACCCAATATTCCACGTTGCCTTTGCCTTTGCCTTGGCGGACTTCCAGCGGCTTTTTGGTAATCGGTTTGTCCGGAAAGATACGTATCCATATCTTGCCGCCGCGCTTGATGTAGCGCGTCATTGCCCGCCGCGCCGCCTCGATTTGCCGCGAGGTGATACGGCCGCGAGTGCCCGCTTTGAGACCGTATTCGCCAAAACTCACCCGGTTGCTATTGAACGCAAGCCCGCGGTTGCGGCCTTTGTGTTGCTTTCTGTATTTTGTCTTATTTGGTTGTAGCATCTTGCGCCCCCGTATCCTGAGCATTCTGTCGCACCGGCCTCACGCCCGCCGCAAGCCCGGTTTTTTCTTCCTTCTTGACACAGATCCACACCTTGACCCCTATGATTCCGTAGGTTGTCTTGGCCTCGGCAAGCCCGTAGTCAATGTGTTCGCTCAAAGTGTGCAACGGCACCCGCCCTTCGCGATACCACTCGGAACGCGCTATCTCGGCGCCGTTCAGCCGTCCGGCGATATTCACTTTAATCCCTTCGGCGCCGAGCCGCATCGTATTCTGCACCGCTCTTTTCATCACCCGGCGGAACATGATGCGATGCTCCAGTTGGCGGGCAATCCCTTCGGCCACCAGCAAAGCATCCATCTCCGGCTTGCGAATTTCTTCGGTATTCACTTGAACATCCTTCGCCTCAAGTTTTATCATGCGGGCAATCTCGGTGCGCAACTTCTCGATGTCTTCGCCGCGCTTGCCGATCACAATGCCGGGACGCGCGGTGTGAATGACAATCCGCACCGAAGAAGCGGAAGGCCGCGATATCTGTATCCGGCTCACCGACGCATGGGTCAATTTCTTATGCAAAAAGTTGCGCACCGTAATATCGCTGTACAGCCTTTCCCGATACTCGGTGCCTTCGCTCAGCCACTTCGACGTCCACTCGGTGGTAATCCCCAACCTGAATCCGATAGGATGTACTTTCTGTCCCATCAGCCCGCTTCCTTGCCGTCGCTCAACGTCAACACGATATGGCTCGTACGCTTGAGGATGCGCGCGCCGCGCCCGCGAGCGCGAGCGCGAAAGCGCTTATAGACCGGCCCCTGATCGACATACGCGGTCACTACCTTCAACTCATCCATATCCGCGCCATAATTGTTTTCGGCGTTCGCAATCGCCGACCGCAACAGTTTGTACAATATTTTTGCGGCGGCGGTGTTGCCAAAGCGGAGACGCTCAAGCGCGTCCCCGACCGCGCGACCGCGAATCAGGTTTATCGCCAAACGGCATTTCTGCGGCGAGGCGCGAACCATCTTAAGTTTTGCCGACACTTCCATATTATTTAGCCTTTCTGTCCCCGGAATGTTGGCGGAATGTCCTCGTTAGCGCAAACTCACCGAGCTTATGCCCTACCATATGTTCGTTGATAAAAATCGGCAAATGATCCTTGCCGTTGTGCACCGCAATGGTCAGCCCCACCATGTCGGGCACCACCATGGAGCGACGCGACCAGGTTTTGATCGGGCGCTTATCTTTTGTTTCAATCGCTTTCACAACTTTTTTCATCAAGTGATTATCCACAAAAGGACCTTTTCTAAGTGAGCGCGGCATAATTATGACTTCCCTTTCGATCTGCGACGAACAATAAACCTGCTGGTTTGAAGGTTCTTCTTACGTGTTTTGTAACCCTTAGTTGGCATTCCCCAAGGTGAAACCGGATGGCGGCCTCCCGAGGTCTTCCCCTCACCACCGCCATGGGGGTGGTCAACCGGATTCATTGCAACACCGCGAACAGTCGGACGAATACCCCGCCACCTTTTTGCTCCGGCTTTGCCGAGCTTAATCAGATTATGCTCGCTATTGCAGACCGTGCCGATTGTCGCACGACATCTGAGTAGAATTTTACGCACTTCGCCGGAGCGTAATCGTAAAGAAGCATACCCGCCTTCTTTAGCGATGTATTGTGCGCTACCGCCAGCAGAGCGGGCGATCTGCGCGCCTTTGCCGGGCTTCATCTCAATGCAATGGACGACCGTACCCACCGGAATATCGGACAGTGGCATCGTATTACCTACTTTAATCGGTGCGCCCGGACCGGATATCAAGCGCGCGCCGAGCGCCAATTGATCCGGTGCAATAATGTAACGATATTCTCCGTCCGTATATAACACTAAAGCAATATTGGCACTACGGTTGGGATCATATTCAATACGTTTGACACGACATTCAATACCATCTTTGTTACGCAAGAAATCAATATGCCGATATTTTCTCTTGTGGCCGGCGCCGATATGTCTGGTGGTGATACGACCTTTGTTATTGCGCCCGCCGGTTTTGCTCTTGCCTTCTGTCAGCGGCGCAAAAGGCTTGCCTTTATGCAAGCCGGCATGCTTGACGCTGACTTTGAAGCGCTGACCGGGTGATTGGGGTTTGCTCTTTACAACCGCCATGGCTCTAGTTTGATCCTGTCATCGTAATCGTGTTGCCTTCCTGCAATGTGACATAGGCTTTCTTCCAATCCTTGCGCCGTCCGACCGCGCGCCCCATCCCTTTGACCTTGCCGCGCACACTGACGACATTGACCGCGCGCACCTTCACGTCGTAATACCTTTCTACCGCGATGCGGATCTGCTTCTTGCCGGCATTGCCGGCAACCCGAAACACATACTGATTATCCTGCATCGCAGTGGTCGCCTTCTCGGATATATGCGGCGCGCGTAACACCGTGCGCAGGGTTTCTCCGGGCATAGGGATTTTCATGACAAACGCTCCTGAAGCTTTTCAACCGCCGCGCGTGTCATCAGCGCTTTTTCAAATAACAACAAACTCAGCGGATCAAGCAAGTCGGCTCTGGCGACCCCCACCGCAGGGAGGTTTCTGGCCGCCAAATAAATATTCAGATCGTCTTCTTCGATCACGATCAGGGCGGAACGCAATGACAACTCTTTGAGTTTTGCGGCCAGCAAGCGGGTCTTGGGCTGATCGATCCCGAGCGTGTCGATGACGCGCAGACCGCCGCGACGATTGAGCTCCGATATCAAGGAACAAAATGCCTGGCGGTACATCTTTTTGTTCAATCTGATTTCGCGCTTCGCCGGTGTCGCCGCAAAAGCGCGACCGCCGCCTCGCCACAACGGATTCCTGTTTGAGCCGACCCGCGCATTGCCGGTGCCCTTCTGCCGCCAAGGCTTGCGCCCGCCGCCCGATACCATGCCGCGCTTCTTCTGGGCTTTGCTGCCGGTATGGGATTTGGCAAACGAATGATTCAACACTTGATGCACCAACGGCTCCTTATACGCCCGGTCAAACACCGCGGCGGATACTTCCATCGGCCCGGCGCTGGTCTCAATTTGCATCGCCCTGCCCCTCCTCAGCCGGCTTATCGCCCTGTTGCTCCGGCACAGCGTCGCCCCGCTCCTTGTTGTCCGCCGGCGGCGCAACTTGTTGCGCAAGGGCGCTCAGGTCAATATGTTGCATATGCTCTACCGCCACCCCCGACTGCGGAGCGCCGGGAACCGAACCTTTGATCATCAGCAAGGACTTTTCCTTATCCACCGCCGCCACTTCCAAATTGATCAGCGTCGTCCGCTTGCCGCCCATGCGACCGGCCATCTTTTTGCCTTTGAAAACCTTGCCCGGCGTCTGACACTGGCCGGTAGAACCGGCGACGCGGTGAGAAAGCGAGTTGCCGTGAGAATTATCCTGCCCCCTGAAGTTATGGCGTTTAATCGTTCCGGCAAACCCTTTGCCTTTGTTGATGCCAATCACTTTTACTTTTTGCCCGGGCTCAAAAATCCCGACATCCAAAGTATCGCCGACCGCCTTCGCCTCGGCATCATCGACCCGAAACTCCCGCAGATGCGAGTAGCCTTTGTCCGTATCCATTTTCTTCAAGTGGCCGGCGGCGGCTTTGTTCAGACGCTTGGGATCGCATTCGCCCGCCGCTACTTGCAACGCGGCATAGCCGTCGCTCGCAACCGTCTTGACCTGCGCGACGCGATTGACCGACGCTTGAATCACAGTAATCGGTATGGAGCGCCCGTCCTCCGTGAAGATGCGACTCATACCGACTTTTTTTCCGAGTATTCCTATTGACATCTTACTTACTTCAGTTGCACATCTACCTCGGCGGGGAGATCCAATTTCATCAGCGCATCGACCGTTTTCTCGGTCGGGTTCAGGATATCCATAATCCGCTTGTGCGTGCGAATCTCGTATTGATCGCGCGCGTCTTTGTCGACATGCGGCGATATCAAAACGGTAAAACGCTCTATCTTCGTCGGCAACGGGATAGGCCCGCGGATAGCCGCGCCCGAACGCTTTACCGTGGTTACGATCTCGCTTGCCGATTTATCAAGGAGGCGATAATCAAAAGCTTTCAGTCGTATCCTTATCCTATCGCCCACATCCACTTCTCTCTCCTCCGATTGCCCGCTTATTTAATGACCTTGCTGACGACACCGGCGCCGACCGTGCGACCGCCTTCGCGAATCGCAAAACGCAAACTCTCTTCCATCGCTACCGGCGCTATCAACTTGACCGTGACCTTGACATTCTCTCCCGGCATCACCATCTCCGTCCCCGACTCCAACTCTACCTCGCCCGTCACATCGGTCGTGCGGAAGTAAAACTGCGGACGATAGCCCTTGAAAAACGGCGTGTGACGACCCCCTTCCTCTTTCGACAGCACATATACCTCCGCTTCAAACTCCGCGTGCGGCGTGATCGAACCCGGCTTGCACAATACCTGTCCGCGCTCCACTTCCTCGCGCTTCGTTCCGCGCAACAACACGCCCACATTGTCGCCCGCGCGGCCCTCGTCCAACAACTTGCGAAACATCTCCACGCCCGTGCACGTCGTCGTCTGCGTGTCGCGGATGCCGACTATCTCCACTTCCTCTCCCACCTTCACGACCCCGCGCTCTATGCGACCCGTCACCACCGTGCCGCGACCCGATATCGAAAATACATCTTCTACCGGCATCAGAAAGTCTCCGTCTATCGCTCGCTCGGGCTGCGGAATGTATCTGTCCATCTCCGCGACCAGCTTCTTGATCGACTCCGTTCCCATCTCGGAACTATCGCCTTCCAGCGCTTTCAGCGCCGAACCCGATACCAGCGGTATATCATCTCCCGGAAATTCATACTGCGTCAACAACTCGCGCACTTCCATCTCTACCAACTCCAGCAACTCCTTGTCGTCCACCATGTCGGTCTTGTTCATATACACCACGATGTGCGGCACACCCACCTGACGCGCCAGCAAGATGTGCTCCCGCGTCTGCGGCATCGGCCCGTCCGCCGCGCTCACGACCAAAATCGCTCCGTCCATCTGCGCCGCTCCCGTGATCATGTTCTTCACATAATCGGCGTGACCCGGACAGTCCACATGCGCATAGTGCCGCGCTTCCGACTCATATTCCACATGGGCCGTGGCTATCGTAATCCCCCGCTCGCGCTCTTCCGGCGCATGGTCTATCTGATCGTAGGAGCGGAATTCGCCGCCGCCCATCTCCGACATCACTTTCGTCAAAGCCGCGGTCAGCGTCGTCTTGCCATGGTCCACATGTCCTATCGTTCCGACATTGACATGCGGCTTCGTTCTTTCAAATTTCTCTTTTGCCATGATTATTTCCTCCTCTATGCGGCTGCTTTGTTCTTGATGACTTCATCGACGATATTCGCCGGCACCTCGTCATACTTTTTGAATTGCATCGTATACGTCGCCCGCCCTTGGGTGGCGGAGCGCAAATCCGTCGCATAACCGAACATCTGCTTGAGCGGCACCAGAGACGCAATCCGCTTGCCCGAAACGCCATCCTCCATAGACTCAATGATGCCGCGGCGGCGATTCAGATCGCCGACCACATCGCCCATGTATTGCTCCGGCGTGACGACCTCAACCTGCATGATCGGCTCCAGCAATACCGGCGCGGCCTTCGTCACCCCTTCCTTGACGCCCTGCGATGCGGCGACCTTGAACGCCATCTCGGAAGAATCGACATCGTGATAGGAACCGTCATACAAAGTGACCTTCACATCCACCAAGGGATAACCGGCGAGAACGCCGTTCTGCAGCTGCTCGCGCGCGCCCTTATCCACCGCCGGAATATATTCTTTCGGCACCGACCCGCCGACGATCTCATTGGAGAACTCATACTCGCTGCCGGGCTCAAGCGGTTCAATCCGCAGCCAGACATGGCCGTATTGCCCGCGCCCGCCGGTCTGGCGGACAAACTTGGATTCCTGCTCCACCATCTTGCGAATCGTCTCCCGGTAAGCGACTTGCGGCGCGCCGACATTCGCCTCCACGCCGAATTCGCGCTTCATCCTGTCCACGATAATTTCCAGATGCAACTCGCCCATGCCGGAGATAATCGTCTGCCCGCTCTCCTCATCCACACTCATACGGAAAGACGGATCCTCTTGCGCCAACTTTTGCAAGGCCAAACTCATCTTCTCCTGATCCGCCTTGGTCTTCGGCTCGACCGCGACCGAGATGACAGGCTCCGGAAAGACCATGCTCTCCAGTTTGACCGGGTTATCGGCGCTGCACAAGGTGTCGCCGGTCACCACATTCTTGAGGCCCACCGCAGCGGCGATATCACCCGCGCACACCTCTTTTATTTCCTGACGGGAATTGGAATGCATCTGCAAAATCCGACCGATGCGCTCCTTCTTGCGGCGCACCGCATTCAGTATGCTGTCGCCCGATTTCAGCACGCCCGAATACACGCGGAAGAAGGTCAAGTTGCCGACAAAAGGATCGCTGGCGATCTTAAACGCCAGCGCCGCAAACGGCTCGTCATCGTCGGGCTTTCTCAGCGGCGCCTCTTCGCCTTCGTCGGCGACCCCCTCGACGGCGGGTATGTCGGCCGGCGACGGCAGGTACCGCACCACCGCATCCAGCAAGGCTTGCACCCCTTTGTTCTTGAACGCCGACCCGCACAGCACCGGCACGATCTCATTGGCCAGCGTCCGTTGCCGGATACCTTGATAAATCTCTTCCTCGGTCAGCGCATCATCCTCCAGATATTTGTTCATCAATTCTTCGTTTGCTTCGGCGGCGGCCTCCAACAACTCGGCGCGATACTTCGCGCATTCCTGTTTCATATCGTCGGGAATCTCTTTCGCCTCATAGGTCGCCCCCATATCGTTCTCATTCCAGATAATCGCTTGCTCTTTGACCAAGTCCACCACGCCTTCAAAGTTCTCTTCGGCGCCGATCGGGAGTTGCAACGGACACGCCACCGAACCCAAGCGTTCGCGAATCTGCCCGACCACATGAAGAAAATCGGCGCCGGCGCGATCCATCTTATTGACGAACGCGATTCTCGGCACCCGATAGGTCTCGGCCTGACGCCACACCGTCTCCGACTGCGGCTCCACGCCGCCGACCGCGCAAAACACGCCGACCGCGCCGTCCAACACCCGCAACGAGCGTTCCACCTCAATCGTGAAGTCAACATGCCCGGGCGTGTCGATGATATTGATCCGATATTCCGGAAACTGCTGGTCCATCCCCTTCCAGAAACAGGTCGTCGCCGCCGAGGTGATGGTAATCCCCCGCTCCTGCTCCTGTTCCATCCAATCCATCACCGCGGCGCCGTCGTGCACCTCGCCGATCTTATGGGAGATACCGGTGTAGAAAAGCACCCGTTCGGTCGTCGTCGTCTTGCCCGCATCGATGTGCGCCATGATGCCGATGTTGCGATATTTATCCAGCGAAACAGAGCGTGCCATTTTAATTACCACCTGTAATGCGAAAATGCTTTGTTGGCTTCGGCCATTTTAAACGTGTCTTCGCGCTTCTTCACCGCCGCCCCGCGATTATTAAACGCCTCGGTCAATTCGGCGGTCAATTTCTCTGTCATCGAACGCCCCGAGCGTTTGCGCGCCGCCGCGACGACCCAGCGCATCGCAAGCGTCAACTGACGGTTGGCCCGGACTTCGACCGGCACCTGATAATTCGCGCCGCCGACCCGACGCGACCGCACTTCCACCCGCGGCTTGACATTCTCAAGCGCGGTCTCAAACATCTCAAGCGCTTTGTCGCCGCTCTTATCGACCCCTTCCAATGCGCCATAGACAATTCTTTCGGCGACGGATTTTTTGCCCGCATCCATGACGACATTGATGAACTTTGCGACCGTCTCGCTGCGGTACTTCGGATCCAGCAATATTTTTCTCGGGGCGATCTCGCGTCTGCGTGGCATCTGCTTTTACCTCAGCCCTTGGCCCGTTTGGCGCCGTACTTTGAACGGCCTTGGGTGCGATTCTCAACCCCTTGCGTATCCAGGCTGCCGCGCACGATGTGATAGCGCACACCCGGCAAATCCTTGACCCGTCCGCCGCGGATCAAAACCACCGAGTGTTCTTGCAGGTTGTGGCCTTCGCCGCCGATATACGTCGTGACTTCGTAGTCGTTGGTCAGGCGGACGCGCGCGACTTTGCGCAACGCCGAGTTGGGTTTCTTCGGGGTGGTTGTGTACACACGAGTGCACACGCCTCTTTTTTGAGGACATCGTTCAAGCGCGGTAACATTGCTTTTTGCAATCTTGCGCTTACGCGATTTGCGTACCAATTGATTGATAGTAGACATAAATTTTTAATATCTTGCTGCAAAATATCAGCCCGCCATTCGTAATACCTGCGAACAGGAAACTTTGGCCTAGCCGCGCATTATAATTGGGAATCGAAACTAAGTAAAGCGGAAAAAAGAGAATTCTTGCCGGATTCCGCCGGCAACGGAAATTGTTGTGAAAATGGCGCGGTTCAATCGCAATTTTCCCGCATCGTCATAGAGATAGGGGCAACAATACCGCCCTTTGCGGGCGGCGACACTATATATATGGCGGCCATGACCCCCCCTATCACGCCACTTTCCCGCCCGCGCCAAGATTTCCGAAGGACAAGATTATGGGGGGCCTTCCGCAAAAGAACGCTATCGTGCGGTCTCGCAATCTTACAAGGTGATGTTTGAGAACCTTCTCTCCCGCGAGGAGCGCCGGTCAGCGGATGTTATCGTAGCGGGCCTGCGAGAAGGAGTGTCGTGCGAGTGCTGCGGCTTGCTCGCGCTATCGCAGCGGGCCTGCGAGAAGGGGCGTGTCGTGCGAGTGCTGCGGCTTGCTTGCGCTATCGCAGTCGGCATTCAAGAAGGGGTGTGTCGTGCGAGCGCCGAGGATGGCTCGCGCTATCGCAGTCGGCATTCAAGGAGGGCGTGTCGTGCAAGCCACCGAGGCTTGCTTGCGTTATCGCAGTCGGCCTTCAAGAGGGAGTGTGTCGTGCGAGTGCTGCGGCTTGCTTGCGTTATCGCAGTCGGCCTTCAAGAGGGAGTGTGTCGTGCGAGTGCTGCGGCTTGCTTGCGCTATCGCAGTCGGCATTCAAGAAGGGGTGTGTCGTGCGAGTGCTGCAGCTTGCTTGCGCTATCGCAGTCGGCATTCAAGAAGGGGTGTGTCGTGCGAGTGCTGCGGCTTGCTCGCGCTATCGCAGCGGGCCTTCCAAGAAGAGGCGCAGGCGCAAGCGTATATCAACCCCCAGGTTGATGGTCATCGTATAGGTGTCTGCGCTGTCTGCGACGCCATCGTGCACTGTGAAGGTGAAACTGGCGAAGTCGGAGGCGGCGCGAGCGCCCATCGGGGGATACCAGGTGAAAGTGCCATTGTCCAGATTGGCAACGGTCACCGAGGCGTCGTCGGTCACTGCGGTACCGCCGATGCGCAACGTGCCCGTGCCGACTGCTATGGTCTCAACGATGGTGATGGCGACCAGGGCGGCGTTGTTATCCTCATCCATGAACGGGAAGTCGGAGACCTTGAAGACGAAGGGCGCGGCTAAGGTTGTGGTTGTGGGCACCTTCACCGAATTGTCGGCGCTGGTAGGGGCATCGTTGACATTGCGGATGATGTTGCCTGTGGTGCAGCGTCGCTCGCTGTTGGGCGGCGTGAAGTTGTCCTCAAAGGATACGCACACCCGCACAAACTTGTCGACATGCGCCTGCAACGGCGTGAAAGTGGCGGCGGTGGCCCCGTCAATATCGGCGTAGTTGGCGTCTGTCAGGGGCGCGTCATTGCCCGGAGGATCAGCCTGTTGCCATTGCCAGGCGATGGTGGAGCGGTTAATACCGCTATTGGCATCTGCGATAGTGCCGGTGGTGGCGGTCAGGGTCACATCCTCGTTCCAGGGCGGCGCTGTCACATCGGGCAGACCGATGGCCTCCACCTGCGCCGTCGGCAACACCAGGTTTATGGTGATGGTGGCCATGTTGCTCCGGGAGAGGGTGGGTGAAAATACGCTGAAAGTAAAGCTGGCATAGCCCTCAGCAGGTGCCGTTGCATCTTCGGGCAACCTGTACACTGGGCCGTTAATTCCTCCGAAGTCAGGGAGTAGTGCATTATTACCCTCCCCCCAGATAAGCCCAGCGGCACTATGAATAGAACCAGCGCAGTAGCAGGTTGGGTTTCTATTACTACACCTCCAATGTCATCGTCATCTTCGTCAAAGAAGGTGAAGTCATCTGACGAGAAGGCATAGCTCGCGGTACCCAGTGGAATCTCAATAGTGTTGTCCTGGGCAACAGGCAAATCATCCACATTCACCACGGCGGCGACGGAGGACCAGCATCGGGTCTCGCTGTTGCTGGCGTCATCCTCAAAGGTCGCACAGGCGCGGATGAACTTGCCGACATGGACCTGCAATGGGGTGAACATGGCCTCGGTCGACGTGGTGTTGGTTATATCAATGTAGGCGCTTTCCGTCGGTGTGCCGCTTACCGGGGCATCGGCTTGTGACCACTGCCAAGTCGGCGTGAACACGGTGAGGCCATCGGCGGTATCGCCTATCGTGCCTTGGGCTGCGGTCAGTGCGTTGTCCTCGTTGGGTCCCGTCGTAGTCAGATTGGTGCCGTCGGCTGCCGTCACCGCCGGTTCGCCGGTGGCGTTCTGCGCCTGCGCTTGAGCGCAAACAACAAACAGCGCCGGCAACAGAAGCGAGCAGAGGCTGCGCCGTATCATCGTTGCTCCCCGCCGCGCGGGGGCGGTATCGTAAGTTTTGCAGTTCATGCTCTTGCTTTGATCAGGGCGAGCAACATCAGCGACCACAGACTCCCGCGGATTCGTGTTGCCTGCCGTTGCGCGGGAGTCATATCGAAAATTTGACAAATCATATCTACGGTTTTAATAACGACATGTTTCATGCATGCACGATTAGTGCCCTACTATACCATAAAACGCGCGTCACCCGCCAATGCCGTTGTATCTTGCCGCATCCCTGTGCGCCCTGACATTCCCTTCTCCCCGCCGGATATTTGCAATCGCCGTTTTACAACAATTTCCGCTGTCGGGCGGGCGGAGTCGCGTACGCAAGCCCCCTATGCCGATTACGCTTGATGCCTGTTTGATGCCATGCCATATCGACACCTGCGGCAAATATTGTGCCCTGTCCTGAGTACTTGAAGCCTCGGCCCGCAATATACTTCCGGCAACCCGGAACATTTCCGGCATGACTCACCTTTGATACCAAGACACATCGGACGCCGGCGCCACACATTGTGCGTCGTGGGTGTGTGATGCTTCGGCCCGCAACAAACCCTCTTCAAATCCCAAACTCTTCCCGAAGCGTACGGCGAAAGCGCTCATTGAATGCGCATGATGCCATGCCATATCGACACCTGCGGCAAATATTGTGCCCTGTCCTGAGTACTTGAAGCCTCGGCCCGCAGCGCGCTCCCTTTTATAGCGTGTTGCTCCCATCATCTCAGAGCTTCAAGGTTTGGCGACATCCGCCCTCGTCCGGAATCTTCCACATTGGCCAGTTCATCGTCTCAGGGCTTCAAGTTGGCGACCATCGTTGCCTCCTGTACGCCGGAAGCGGCTATTCTACAGGCTTTTGCGGCCGTAGAATGTGTCGATATTGCGGCAACCCGTGTCAAAGCGGCAATCCGCAATGCTTCCGGCGCCAGCGCTTGGGAGCCCGCAGCGCCGCAAACAAATGCGCTGGTTGCGGGGCGAATATCTCGCACAGCGGCAGGCGCGGGCTTCGTGCGCGCCGCCATCGTTCCAATATCTGGTATACTGCGCTATCGGGGTGAGCAACTTGCTCCTTTAGCTCGCCCCGTCCGCCGCCGCTCCAATATCTGGTATACTGGCATCATTCCGATTAGCCCGATGAAAGAGTCGCCCGCACACAACGCCGATGCCGTCACATCTCAGTTTGCATAAGTATTTCCGCATGCCTCCTTCCTTCCCCTGCATTTTTGCCAGGGTTTGCGCAACACTGTTCGCCGGTGTCTTCGCCGCGAACACCGCACACGCACAAGCCGGCCAATCCAACTGCACCCTCAACGAGGCGCTCACCCAAGTTCCCTCCGCCCAGCGCGCGCAGGTCTCCATGCAATTTGAGGCCTGCGCGGACAAGGACTGGGCGGCGCAAAAGCATTTCCTCTTCGGCGAAGGGTTCGGCTTTGACTTCTGCTACTGCAATGTCCGAGTGCTGGATGCGTCCTCGTCGAGCGAATGCGACCACCCTGCGACGACCTCCGCACTCAGCGCCACCGTGGACAACAACTTCAACCTCCACTATTACTTCGGCGCGACCCTGCAGTATCTTCCGGAGCGGACGGAGGAAAACAAGGACGCCTGCTTTGTGGCGCATTGTTTGGACGGGAAGGAGCCGTCGGGGTTTAATATGAACGGCGAAACCGAATGCGCAACGCCCTCAACGGCGGTGACGGTTCGCGCCATAGCGATGCCGGCAGAGGGCGGGAGCGCTGCCATTATGGGCGCGACCACCGCCTCGGTGATTCTCAACACCACCGCAACCATCGTCGCCACTCCGGCGGAGGGATGGTATGTCGATCGGTGGGAAGGCGACGGCGGCGCTTGCGACGGTCAAACCGGCAGGCTCGAAGGTTTCAGGGGCGTGGACACAGACGAGAAATCTTGTTCGCTGCCCGCCAGCGCCGGACTGACTGTGACGGCGCATTTTGCGTTGGCGCGGGTGACGGTTCGCGCCATAGCGATGCCGGCGGAAGGCGGGAGCGCTGCCATTATGGGCGCGACCACCGCCTCGGTGATTTCAAACACCACCGCAACCATCGTCGCCACTCCGGCGGAGGGGTGGTATGTTGACCGATGGGAGGGGGACGGCGGGGCCTGCGCCGGACAAGTTGGCGGGTTTGGAAGTTCCGGAGCGGCGGACACGGATGAAAAATCCTGTTCGCTGGCCGCGAGCGCCGGACTGCGGGTGACGGTTCGTTTCGCGTCGGCGCTGTGCGTTTTCAGCGAACTTCCGTCGGGGCTGCAAACCGAGTTGGTCTCCCTGCAGATTGACGCGTGCAACGCGAAAGGATGGGGGGCGCAAAAGCATATTTTCGGCGGGGCGGAAGTGTGCCACTGCAACATCAATGCGTGGGACGGGAGGAGCGGCGACCCGGCCCGGCAGTCGTGTTTGGACGGCTCCCTCCCGCCGCATCGAACCTCCGGGTTTTCCTCGCTTGGAGAGACAAACTCCAACACGGTCGCCCCATTTTACTTCGGCGCGACCCTGCAGTATCTTCCGGAGCGGACGGAGGAAAACAAGGACGATTGTTTTGTGGCGCGATGTTCGGGGTTGACGGAGCCGTCGGGTTTCAACACAAACGGGGAGACGGAATGCCTCGCGGCAAGCGGGGCGATTTGCGGGGGTTTGACTCCGGCGAAAAATTTTGACGGCGTCGCCTGCGTGGAAGGTTGCGCGACGGGAGCGACATTGAATTCGGCTACGAACACTTGCGAATGCGGCACGGGCAATCCTAACGACTGCCTGACGCCGAGCGAGGCGGTTTGCGCGGAGCTGACTCCGCCGAAGTTTTTTGACGGGTCGGATTGCGTTGATTTTGCGACTTGCGCGGGGCTGTTGACTTTGAATCGGCAGCATAACGGGTGCGAGTGCCGCGCGCCGAATGTTGGGACGGCTTCGGATTGTCGGGCGCCGAATCCGATTGTTTGCGCCGCGCCGGCGGTTCGGCATCCGACGGCGAATGTTTGCCAATGCAATGCGCCGAATGTTGGGACGGGGGCGGACTGCAAAGCGCCAAGCGCGGAGGTTTGCGCGGCGCTGAGTCCGGGGAGGTTTTTTGACGGGTCGGGCTGCGTTGATTTTGCGGAGTGCGCGGGGCTGTTGGTTTTGAATCCGGCGCGCAACGGCTGCGAGTGCCGCGCGCCGAATGTTGGGACGGCTTCGGATTGTCGGGCGCCGAATCCGATTGTTTGCGCCGCGCCGGCGGTTCGGCATCCGACGGCGAATGTTTGCCAATGCAATGCGCCGAATGTTGGGACGGGGGCGGACTGCAAAGCGCCAAGCGCGGAGGTTTGCGGGGGGCTGAGTCCGGGGAGGTTTTTTGACGGGTCGGGCTGCGTTGATTTTGCGGAGTGCGCGATGGCGGCGACATTGAATGCGGCGGCGAATACGTGCGAATGCAACTCGCCCAACGAAGGGACGGCGCAGGATTGCAAGGCGCCGAGCGCGGAAGTGTGCGGGGATTTGACGCCGGCGAAGCGCTTTGACGGAACTGCCTGCGTCGATGCGCCCGAAGACATCAACCTGCGTCTGCGTATCTTCCTTGAGGGCCCGTTGCGATAGCCGGCATCACTCCGCTCAAGCCGCCGGCGCGTCCCGTTTGCTTCCTTCGTCGCATGGGTTTCTTGAACAGCGGTCTGCGGGTGCGGCCGACTGCGGCGCGGCAAGGGAGGGCTACCCGCCGCTCACCGTGTAAAAACGGCAAGATGCCGTTTTACAACGGCTGCTCATCATCGGCTAGGCGGCGCGTATACGCCGCGGGGGCTTTATCGCCCGAGCGGAGGGCCCTCAGGCGCCTTTGCTCTTTGCGGTCGCGGCCTTTGCTTCATCGGCCGCATCGGGCTTTTCTCCTTGCTCTGTCACCGCCGATAAAGCGGCTTTTTCAAGGTTCATCAGCATATCCTGACTCGCTGCTTCGCGACGATCCATGCCGGTCCCCGCCGGAATCAGGCGACCGACGACGATGTTCTCTTTGAGCCCGCGCAAGTTGTCGCGCGCGCCTCTGATCGAGGCATCGGTCAGTACCCGCGTAGTCTCTTGAAACGATGCCGCCGAGATGAAGGATTCGGTTACCAAAGAGGCTTTGGTAATCCCCAACAAGAACAATTCGTACTGCGCCGGCTTTTTTCCCGACGCTATCAACTTGGCATTCTGCTCCAGCAGGGACGAGCGCTCTACTTGATCGTCGATCAGGTAGTCGCTGTCGCCGGAATCGGTTATGACAACCTTGCGCATCATCTGGCGGATGATGGCTTCAATGTGCTTGTTGTTTATTTTGACGCCTTGCAGGCGATACACATCTTGAATTTCCTTCACCAGATATTCGGACAGATCGCTGATGCCGCGCAAGCGCAGGATGTCGTGCGGGCTCAACTCGCCTTCCGAGATGACATCGCCCTTTTCCACCTGCTCGCCCTCAATGACCTCCACCCGGCGCCATTTGGGAATCATCATCTCAGTCGGCTCGGCGCCTTTGCCTTGCGGCGTGATCACCACCCTTTGCTTGCCTTTGGTCTCTTTGCCAAAACTGACCACGCCGCCGCACTCGGCGAGGATGGCGACTTCCTTGGGCTTGCGCGCTTCAAACAGGTCGGCCACTCTGGGCAAACCGCCGGTGATGTCGCGCGTCTTGGAGCTCTCCTGGGGAATCCGCGCGAGCGTGTCTCCGACGTTGATTTCCATGCCGTCGGCCAGCGTGACGATGGTGCCCGCTTGCAAGCGATAGGAGGCGTCGCGGCCGGTCGGCAAGACGATGCTTTTGCCTTTCTTGTTCAACAGATGAATGGTCGGCGTGGCATCTTCTTTGCCGCCTGTCACGACGTAAGAGCTTAAACCGGTGAGTTCGTCGGTCTGTTCAATGACCGTGCTGCCTTCGGCAAAGTGTTCCAGTTTTACCGTGCCGCCGACTTCGGCAATGATCGGGTGGGTGTGCGCGTCCCAGTGCGCGATGACGGAGCCGGCTTTGACCGTGTCGCCGTGTTTGACCCGCAATTTTGCGCCGTAGGGCATCTGGTAGCGTTCTTGCTCGGAACCATTCTTCATGATGACGCTGACTTCGCCCGCGCGCGATACGACCACATACTCATCGTCCGAGTGCGGCAACAGTTTGACCTTGTGCAGGTGGATGATGCCGTCGGTCTTGACCGCAATGTTGTTGACGGCGACCGAGCGGCTCGCCGCGCCGCCGATATGGAAAGTGCGCATCGTCAGCTGCGTGCCGGGTTCGCCGATCGACTGGGCGGCGATGATCCCGACGGCTTCGCCGATGTTAACCAGATAGCCGCGCGACAGATCGCGACCGTAGCAGTGCGCGCAGATGCCATAACGGGTCTCGCACGTTATCGGAGACCGCACTTTGACTTTGTCGCAACTCGCCGCTTCCAAAATCGCAACTTGCTTCTCATCGATCATCGTGTTGGCCGGAATCAGGATGTTGCCCTTTTCGTCCTTCACGTCTTCCGCCGAGACGCGGCCCAGTATTTGTTCCGCCAAGGACTCTACGATGTTGCCGCCTTCTATGTTCGGTTTCACGATGATGCCCGCTTTGGTGCCGCAATCGCTTTCGGTGATTACGAGATCCTGGGCGGTGTCGACCAGCCGGCGGGTCAGGTAACCCGAGTTGGCTGTCTTCAGCGCGGTGTCCGCAAGGCCTTTGCGCGCGCCGTGGGTCGACACAAAGTATTGGAGGATGTTCAGCCCTTCGCGGAAGTTCGCGGTGATCGGCGTTTCGATGATGGAACCGTCGGGCTTCGCCATCAGCCCGCGCATGCCGGCGAGTTGGCGAATCTGCGCCGCCGAACCGCGCGCGCCGGAGTCGGCCATCATGAATATGGAGTTGAATGACGATTGCGTCGTCTTGTTGCCGTCGTGATCCGCGACTTCTTCGGTGCTGAGCGTGTCCATCATGGATTTTGCGATGGAGTCGTTTGCCGTCGACCATATGTCAATCGCTTTGTTGTATTTCTCGCCGCTGGTCACAAAACCGGAAGCGTATTGCTTTTCGATCTTCTTGATTTCGCCTTCGGCTTCTTTCAGTATCCGTTGCTTCTGTTCCGGGATAATCATGTCGTCCATGCTGAAGGAAAGGCCGGAGCGGGTGGCGTAATACATGCCGATGTACATCAGGCGGTCGGCAAACACCACCGTCGCTTTGAGCCCCGCGGTGCGGTAACTCGCGTCGATGAGTTCCAGAATCTGGTTTTTGCCGAGGACGCGGTTGACCATGTCAAAAGGCAGGCTGTCGGGCAGGGTTTGGCTGATGCGCGCGCGACCGACCGTCGTCTCTACGCGGCGGATCGTCGGTTCGCCGTCCTCGCCTTCTCCGGTGTTCAGCCTGACTTGGATCTTGGCGTGCAGCTCTACGCTGCCCGCCGCATAGGCGCGTTCCAACTCGGCCAAGTCCATAAATACCATGCCTTCGCCTTGCGCGTTTATTTTCTCGCGCGTCATGTAGTAGAGGCCGAGAATGATATCTTGCGAGGGGACGATGATCGGATTGCCGTTGGCGGGCGACAGGATGTTGTTGGACGACATCATCAGACAACGGGCCTCGACTTGTGACTCGGTCGATAACGGTATGTGTACCGCCATCTGATCGCCGTCAAAGTCGGCATTGAACGCGGCGCAAACGAGCGGGTGCAGCTGAATGGCTTTGCCTTCTATCAACACCGGTTCAAACGCCTGTACGCCGAGCCGGTGCAAGGTCGGCGCGCGATTCAGCATCACCGGGTATTCGTGGATGATTTCCTCCAGCGCGTCCCACACTTCGGCCTCTTCGCGCTCGACCATTTTCTTGGCCGCTTTGATAGTCGTTACCAGGCCGCGCATATACAGACGGTTATAGACATGCGCTTTGAACAATTCAATCGCCATCTTCTTCGGCAAACCGCATTGATGCAATTTGAGGGTCGGGCCGACGACCACCACCGAGCGACCGGAATAGTCCACCCGCTTGCCGAGCAAGTTCTGACGGAAGCGCCCTTGCTTGCCTTTGATCATATCGGCCAACGATTTCAACGGCCGCTTGTTGTTGCCGGTGACCGGACGGCTGCAACGGGTATTGTCCAACAACGCATCGACGGCTTCTTGCAACATTCTCTTTTCGTTGCGGACGATGATTTCGGGCGCGTTTAACTCCAGCAGACGTTTGAGGCGGTTGTTGCGGTTGATGACGCGGCGGTAGAGATCATTTAAGTCCGAGGTGGCAAAACGCCCGTCGCTCAGCGGCACCAGCGGGCGCAAGTCCGGCGGCAACACAGGCAGCACGGTCAGGATCATCCATTCGGGCTTGTTCTCCGAGTCGATCAGATGCTGGACGAGTTTCAGGCGTTTGGACAGCCGCTTCAACTTGGCTTCGGATTTGGTCTGGGTGATCTGCTCCTTTAATTCCACTCTGGTCTTCTCAAGGTCAATTTGCTTGAGTAATTCCAAGACCGCTTCGGCGCCCATATTCGCAACGAATTGCCCGCCGGTGCTTTCCCATTTTTCGTAGTACTCTTCGTCGTTCAGCAATTGGCATTCTTCGAGGTCCGTGGTGCCCGGGTCAATGACGATGTAGTTCTCAAAATAGAGCACTCTCTCAAGGTCGCGCAAGCTGATATCCAGCAACAAGCCGATGCGCGACGGCAACGATTTTAGAAACCAGATGTGGGCGACCGGACTGGCCAGTTCGATATGCCCCATGCGTTCGCGGCGAACGCGCGACAAGGTCACTTCCACCCCGCATTTTTCGCATATCACTCCGCGATATTTCAGACGCTTATACTTTCCGCACAGACATTCGTAATCCTTGGTCGGGCCGAATATTTTGGCGCAAAACAAGCCGTCGCGCTCGGCCTTCAAGGTGCGGTAATTGATTGTTTCGGGTTTTTTGACTTCGCCATAAGACCACGACCGCATCCTGTCGGGCGCGGCGAGGCTAATCTTCAAAAAGTCAAAGTTACTGCTGCGTTCGCTGCTTTTCAGCAATTTGTGTAAAGCTTCCATTTGTAATCAACTCCTTAAGTAATCGGGCGCGGCGGCATTAAGTGTCTTCGCTGCTTCGCATATCAATATTGAGTCCGAGCGAACGGATCTCTTTCATCAAAACATTGAACGACTCCGGCAGGCCAAACTCGGTGCTCTGCTCCCCGTTAACGATGCCTTTATACATCTTATTGCGGCCCCTCGTGTCGTCAGACTTCACAGTCAGCATCTCTTGCAACACATGCGCCGCGCCGTAGGCTTTCAGCGCCCACACTTCCATCTCGCCAAAACGCTGGCCGCCAAACTGGGCTTTGCCGCCGAGCGGTTGCTGCGTGATCATGCTGTAGGGGCCGGTCGAGCGGGCGTGCATCTTGTCGTCCACCAGGTGGTTGAGCTTCATGATGTACATATAGCCGACCGTCACCGGATGATCAAACGGATCGCCCGATCGTCCGTCGTATAGTACCGCTTGTCCGGACTCCGGCAGGCCGGCGAGTTTGAGCAGCCCTTTGATTTCCTTTTCGCTGGCGCCGTCAAATACCGGCGTTGCAATCGGCAGGCCGGCGCGCAAATTATTCGCCAAGGTGATGACCTCATCGTCGTCCAGCTTTTTCAGGTCTTCTTTTCTCACACCGTCGCCGTAGTCATATATCTCTTGCACAAAACTGCGGAGCTCGCCGACTTCCGCCTGTCGATCAAGCATCTCTCCGATCTTCAAACCCAAGCCGCGGGCGGCCCAACCCAGATGGGTTTCGAGTACCTGTCCGACATTCATACGCGAAGGCACGCCCAAGGGGTTGAGAACAATATCCACCGGCGTGCCGTCTTCCATATACGGCATGTCCTCAACCGGCGCGACCCTTGACACAACGCCCTTGTTGCCGTGCCGGCCCGCGAGTTTGTCGCCGGCTTGCAAACGGCGCTTGACCGCCAGATATACCTTGACGATCTTTAAGATATCGGGAGCCATTTCGTCTCCGGCCTGCAAACGCTTGCGCTTGCTTGCAAAATCTTTCTCCGAGCGGCGGGTCTGTTCCTCCAACTGCCTGGCGAACTTTTCCAGTTGCTTGCTCACCGCATCATTGCGCATGCGGATATCAAACCATTTCTCGCGCTTGATACTATTCAGATACGCTTCGTTGATCTGCGTGGCGGAAGTCAGGCCGTTCGGCCCTTTGTCCGCAATCTTATTAGTGAGGAGTTTAGCGACGCGGGCATAGACATCGTCCTCATAGATACGCAACTCGTCTTTCATGTCCTTGCGCAGTCTTTTGATCTCATCTGTCTCAATCCACTTGGCGCGCTCGTCCTTGTCCATGCCGGTGCGAGTCAGCACTCTGACATCGATGACCGTGCCTTCCATGCCGGAAGAAACCCGCAACGAATTGTCTTTTACATCGGCCGCCTTCTGACCGAAGATGGCCCGCAACAGGCTCTCTTCCGGGGTGACATGCGCCTCGCCTTTCGGCGTCACTTTGCCGACCAAGATGTCTCCCGATTTCACCACCGCGCCGACGCGGATAATCCCGCACTCATCCAAGTTTGCAAGCAGGCTTTCGCTGATGTTCGGAATGTCCGCGGTGACTTCCTCGTTGCCCATCTTTGTCACGCGGGCGGTGCACGTCAGCTCTTCTATATGAATCGTGGTAAAGCAATCTTCTTCGACCGCTTTCTCGGAAATGAGAATGGAGTCTTCAAAGTTGTATCCGTTCCACGGCATAAAAGCGATCAGCATGTTTTGTCCCAGCGCCAACTCGCCGCGGTCGGTGGAAGAACCGTCGGCCAGCACATCGCCTTTCTCAATCATATCGCCGGGCGAAACCAGCGGCGACTGATTGACACAGGTGTTCTGGTTGGAGCGGGTGTATTTGATCAGTTTGTAAATATCAACCCCCGCTTCGTCGTGCTGTGTTTCTTCGTCATTGACCCGCACGACGATGCGCGACGCGTCCACGCTATCGACTACTCCGCCGCGTTGCGCCACCAGAGTCGCGCCGGAGTTAGACGCGACAAACTTTTCCATGCCGGTACCAATCAGGGGTTTCTCGCTGATTAGAGTGGGCACCGCCTGGCGTTGCATATTGGAGCCCATCAACGCGCGGTTGGCATCGTCGTGCTCTAGGAACGGAATCAGGGCGGTCGCGATTGAAACGATTTGCCGCGGCGAGATATCCATGTACTCAACCTTATCGGGCGCGGACAACATGGACTCGTTTTGCTTGCGACAGGAGACTATCTCGTCTATCAGATTGCCTTTGGTATCCACTTTTGTGTTGGCTTGCGCGATGGTATATTGGCCTTCTTCGATCGCCGACAAGTACTCGACTTTATTGGTCAGGCGCCCCTTGTTTACTTTCAGGTACGGCGTCTCCAAAAAGCCGTGATGGTTCGGTTGCGCATAGGTCGCCAACGAGTTTATCAGGCCGATGTTCGGGCCTTCCGGAGTCTCAATCGGGCATAGTCTTCCATAGTGTGTCGGGTGCACATCGCGCACTTCAAAGCTGGCCCGCTCGCGCGTCAGACCGCCCGGCCCCAGCGCCGATATCCTGCGCTTGTGGGTAATCTCGGACAGCGGGTTGTTCTGGTCCATAAATTGGGACAGTTGGCTGGAGCCGAAGAATTCCTTCACCGATGCCGTAACCGGCTTGGCGTTGATCAACTCCTGCGGCATCAAGTTTTCCGCCTCGGCCGAGGTCAGGCGCTCCCGCACGACCCGCTCTATTCTCAACAAACCCGTGTGTACGGCATTCTCAACCATCTCGCCGACACAGCGCACACGGCGGTTGCCGAGATGATCGATGTCATCGACCGTGTCCTTGCCATTGCGGATGGCGATCAATACTTTGAGCACATCGACAATATCCTGCTTGTCGAGCGTGCCTCTGATCTCCTCTTTTGTCTCGCGTCCGATCCGGCTGTTGAACTTCATGCGTCCGATTTCGGACAGGTTGTAACGTTCCGGACTCATGAAGATGCTGTTGAAAAGCGCTTCGGCCGCATCTTTGGACGGCGGTTCTCCCGGCCGCATCATTTTGTAAATATCCACTTTTGCGTTGGCTTCTTTTTCCTCGTACTTTTGGGTCGAATGGGTGTTTGACTCCAATCGCAGGGTCAGGGAGATAAAGGGGCCGTAATCGATCTCGTTGGTATATATGGTCTTGAAGGTTTTCACTTTCGCCTGCGCCATACGTTCCAGAATCTCGGCGGTGATTTCATCGTTAGCCGATACGACTACCTCGCCGGTCTTCTTGTCCACGATGTCGTGCGCCAGCGTCTTGCCGACGATGTAATCCGCCGGCACTTGTATCACCGATATCTTCGCTTCCTTGAGCTTCTTTACGTGGGCGGCTGTGACCCTGCGCCCGGCCTCCACCAAAACTTTTCTGCCGACGACGATGTTAAATTGCAGTATCTCTCCTCGCAGACGCTCCGGTATGATGCGCAACTTGTAGATCCCGGCGCTGTAAGCGATGCGATCGGTATCAAAAAAGGTATCCAAGATTTCCTCGTCGCTCATCCCCATCGCATGGAGCAAAACCGATGCCGGCAACTTGCGGCGGCGGTCTATGCGTACGAACAGGCAATCCTTGGGATCAAATTCAAAATCCAACCAGGAACCGAAGTAAGGAATGATGCGAGCGGAGTATAAGACCTTGCCGGAAGAGTGCGTCTTGCCTTTATCGTGCTCAAAAAACACGCCCGGCGAACGGTGTAATTGCGATACCACGACGCGCTCTGTGCCGTTGATAATAAAGGAACCGGTATCTGTCATCAGCGGTAATTCGCCGAGGTAGACTTCTTGTTCCTTCATTTCGCCGGTGGGGCGGGGACGGTCTTTGTCGCGCTTCTTATCCATCAGCACCAAGCGTAATTGCACTTTCAGCGATGCGGCATAACTGCGTCCGCGCATCTTGCATTCCCGTACGGTGAGCTCCGAATCGCTCAATTCATAACCCAAGTATTGAAGCTCGGCGTTGCCGGAACTGCTGACGATCGGGAAAACAGAATCCAGCGCTCCGTGCAAGCCCTTTTTCTTGCGCTTTTCATGCGCTATCCCTTTCTGCAGAAAGTTCTTGTACGCATCGAGTTGCATCTGTAGCATGTCGGGCACCTCAAGCCTTTCGACTTGTCTGCCAAACTTTTTGCGAATCCGCTTTCTCTCGGTGAAGTTATACACTTTTATGCCACTCCTTTAACACGTATGAACGATGCTCTCAGGCAAATAGAAACCCGCGCCGGCGCCGCGTAGGCCCGGATTAATTGCTATGTGCCCGCTCACTTGAGCTCAACAGATGCGCCCGCTTCTTCAAGCTGCTTCTTGATTGCTTCCGCTTCTTCTTTGGTCGCGCCCTCTTTGACAACGGACGGAGCGCCTTCGACCATCTCCTTGGCTTCCTTGAGGCCAAGACCGGTAATGCTGCGAACAACCTTGATAACGCCGACCTTGCTGTCTCCAAAACCGCTGAGGGTGACGTCAAAGCTGTCTTTTTCTTCCGCTTCCGCCGCCGCGGCCGCGGCCGCCGCCGGCGCCGCCGCAACCGCCGCCGCCGTCACACCAAACTTTTCTTCCATTGCGGAAACAAGATCGACGACATCCATCACCGACATTTCGGAAATGGCATCAATTATATTTTCCTTTGATAAAGACATAATATTTCTCCTGTTAAGTTAATTCTTATGATTTCTCATGATCCCGCTTTTGCATACGCACCGCATCTATGGTACGTGCCAACTTCGCAGTCGGAGCGGCTAAAATTCTGGCCAATTGCGCGATGGGTTCTTTCATGACCGCCAATAATATGGCCAAGGCTTGTTCGCGGTTCGGCAGGCTCGCCAAGCGACCGATCTCCGATAGGTCGCGCAATTCTCCGTTAAACGAGATGACCTTGGCTTCAATCCCTTCGTTGGCTTTGGCAAACGTGTGAATCACCCGCGCCGCGGCGGCGGGTTCCTCGTTTGAGAAAAACAGCGCCAGAGGACCCTTCAATTCGTCCGTCATGCACTCGTAAGGCGTGTCCGACAGGGCCTTTCTGGCCAGAGTGTTCTTGACGATACACACCGAGACGCCGTCTTCGCGCGCCTGCTTGCGCAATTGATTCATTTGATTGGCGGTCATGCTTTGGTAATCCGCCGCCAGAGCAAGCGAGGCATGCTTTGCCATAGTCGAAACCTTGTCAACTATCATTTGCTTTTTTTCCAGATTCGTCGTCATTTCCTTAGCTCCGAAGCACAGACTGATCGATCTTTAAGCCGGGGCCCATGGTTGAAGACACGACGAGCTTTTTCATGTATGTCCCTTTTGCCGAAGCCGGCTTTGAGTCCCATATGTGAGAAATCAATGCGCCGAGGTTCTCTTCCAATTTGTCATTGTCAAAATCCAAGCGGCCGATACTGCAATGAATAATCCCCGCTTTGTCCGTGCGATACCTCGCCTGCCCGGTTTTTGCGGAGCGCACCGCGTTGGCAATATCTTGGGTTACCGTTCCGTCTTTCGGGTTGGGCATCAGTCCGCGCGGGCCGAGAACCTGTCCGACTTTTCCGATCGACGGCATCGCATCCGGCGATGCGATGACGACATCCCAATCAAAATTTCCCGCCTCAACTTTTTTAACCAACTCCTCAAGACCGACGTCATCCGCGCCCGCCTGCTGTGCCGCATCGACCAACTCCCCTTGCGCAAACACCGCCACTTTGATCGCCTTGCCCAAGCCGTGCGGCAAATCGCCGGAGCCGCGCACGACCTGATCGCTTTTGCGGGAATCCACGCCGAGCTTGATGCTGACATCCACCGATTCGGAAAATTTGGCCTTCGGACATTGCTTCAACAAAGAAAAAGCTTCGTCGGGCGCATATTGCTTGTCCTCCCGGCATAGTTCTAAGATCGCTTTGCGTCGCTTGGATAGTTTTGCCATTACCGTACCCCCTCCGTTTCAATACCCATGCTGCGCGCGCTGCCGGCAATCGTTCTCACGGCATTATCCATATCAACCGCCGTCAAATCGGCGCTTTTCAATTTCACGATCTCTTCCAATTGCGCGCGGGTTACTTTGCCGACTTTTTCAATGTTCGGCGTACCGCTCGCTTTTGTGACCCCGGCCGCCTTCTTCAGCAACGCCGATGCGGGCGGAGATTTTATTACAAACGAGAAGCTCCTGTCATCATATGCGCTGATGACTACCGGCACCGGCATCCCCTTCTCAAGATCTTTGCTCCGCTCGTTGAACGACTTGCAGAATTCCTGAATATTCAGGCCGTGCTGTCCCAACGCCGGGCCTATCGGCGGGGCCGGGTCGGCGGCGCCCGCGGGCACTTGCAACTTAATCACTACTTCCGCTTGTTTCGGCGCGGCCATCAGCTTTTCTCCACTTGAGTAAAATCCAATTCGACAGGTGTCGAACGACCAAAAATCTGCACCAATACCAGCAACTTGCTCTTTTCATAATTGACTTCTTCCACCATGCCGCTGAAGTCATTAAACGGGCCGTCGGTGACACGCACCTCCTCGCCCGCTTCAAACAGTATTTCCGGCCCGACTTTGCTGCTGCCTTCGCTCATCCGCTTCTGAATGTTGGCGATTTCCGCATCGCTGAGCGGACGCGGGCGCAGATTATTCTCCATAGAGGCGCCGACAAAACCGACTACGCGCGGCACATTCTTAATCAAATGCCAGGTGTCGTCATCCATTTCCATCCTCACCAAAACATAGCCCGGAAAAAACTTGCGTTCCGCTTTGCGCTTCTTCCCTGCCTTCATTTCGACTATTTGTTCCTGCGGTATCATGACTTCTGTAATCTTGTCCTGGACATTGTTTTGCGCCACGCGGTCTTCAAGAGAACGCTTGACTTGCTTTTCATATCCGGAATATGTCGATACGGCATACCAAGCTAACATCGCGCCAATTACCGGATCACCATCTGCATGAACCATGCAAGAAGCAGATCCAGCATCCACAAAAAAATGGCAATTACAAAAATGGCGGCGAATACTATCAGTACCGAATGCAAGGTTTCGGTCTTGGTCGGCCATACCATTTTCTGCAACTCAACACGCGAACCGCGCAGAAATTCGGCGGTCTCTCTTCCTTTCATAGTCATGAAGAAAAGTACCGCGGCAATGATGACCGCGCCAAAAACGGACATCACGCGATAAAAAAGATCGTTCTCGTCAAGCGTATAAAAAAGCGCGATGCCGGCCGCCAGCGACAAGCCGGCCGCCGCCATCTTTAGCGTATCTTGCAACGAGTTGTTCGGTGTTGTCTTCTCGGCAGCCATCACATTCCGTCCCGACTCAAGTGTGGCAGGCCAGGAGGGACTTGAACCCCCAACCTGCGGTTTTGGAGACCGCTGCTCTGCCAAATTGAGCTACTGGCCTAATCAGGCACACAATATATGAGTACGGATACATAAACCTTTAACGAATAGAAAATAACTTATTTAATGACCTTGCTGACGACACCGGCGCCGACCGTGCGACCGCCTTCGCGAATCGCAAAACGCAAACTCTCTTCCATCGCTACCGGCGCTATCAACTTGACCGTGACCTTGACATTCTCTCCCGGCATCACCATCTCCGTCCCCGACTCCAACTCTACCTCGCCCGTCACATCGGTCGTGCGGAAGTAAAACTGCGGACGATAGCCCTTGAAAAACGGCGTGTGACGACCCCCTTCCTCTTTCGACAGCACATATACCTCCGCTTCAAACTCCGCGTGCGGCGTGATCGAACCCGGCTTGCACAATACCTGTCCGCGCTCCACTTCCTCGCGCTTCGTTCCGCGCAACAACACGCCCACATTGTCGCCCGCGCGGCCCTCGTCCAACAACTTGCGAAACATCTCCACGCCCGTGCACGTCGTCGTCTGCGTGTCGCGGATGCCGACTATCTCCACTTCCTCTCCCACCTTCACGACCCCGCGCTCTATGCGACCCGTCACCACCGTGCCGCGACCCGATATCGAAAATACATCTTCTACCGGCATCAGAAAGTCTCCGTCTATCGCTCGCTCGGGCTGCGGAATGTATCTGTCCATCTCCGCGACCAGCTTCTTGATCGACTCCGTTCCCATCTCGGAACTGTCGCCTTCCAGCGCTTTCAGCGCCGAACCCGATACCAGCGGTATATCATCTCCCGGAAATTCATACTGCGTCAACAACTCGCGCACTTCCATCTCTACCAACTCCAGCAACTCCTTGTCGTCCACCATGTCGGTCTTGTTCATATACACCACGATGTGCGGCACACCCACCTGACGCGCCAGCAAGATGTGCTCCCGCGTCTGCGGCATCGGCCCGTCCGCCGCGCTCACGACCAAAATCGCTCCGTCCATCTGCGCCGCTCCCGTGATCATGTTCTTCACATAATCGGCGTGACCCGGACAGTCCACATGCGCATAGTGCCGCGCTTCCGACTCATATTCCACATGGGCCGTGGCTATCGTAATCCCCCGCTCGCGCTCTTCCGGCGCATGGTCTATCTGATCGTAGGAGCGGAATTCGCCGCCGCCCATCTCCGACATCACTTTCGTCAAAGCCGCGGTCAGCGTCGTCTTGCCATGGTCCACATGTCCTATCGTTCCGACATTGACATGCGGCTTCGTTCTTTCAAATTTCTCTTTTGCCATGATTATTTCCTGTTAATATTAAGTTCAAAATTTCAGGCGGAGCCCATAACCGGGATTGAACCGGTGACCTCTTCCTTACCAAGGAAGCGCTCTACCGCTGAGCTATATGGGCACATGCCATCTCCGCAAAGTATCGCACTTATCCTGTTAGCCAGAGCGGGTGAGCGGGATCGAACCGCCATCATCAGCTTGGAAGGCTGAGGTTCTGCCATTGAACTACACCCGCTAATGAGTTACGCTTCAAAATACCAATGCTCACTGCCATTCTCGCTATTTTATCCGCTGCTTGCCTCCTCACAATGGAGGGGGTAGGATTCGAACCTACGAAGGCAAAGCCAGCAGATTTACAGTCTGCCCCCGTTGACCGCTTGGGTACCCCTCCGCCAGTCAATCCGATATTATCGCATTATCGGATATAGTCGTCAAATGATTTTTCATCTATCGCAGGTTTGGGAGGCGACACCGCGCAATATAGCCCTCGCCGGCGGGAAAAGTTCCGCAATATTCAAGGCGTTACAAGGGCCATCGGGCCGCTTGTCCTCGCTGCGGCATGGCCGACGCCATAGCGCTCAGGCGGCAATGCTTCCGGCCTCGTGCCTGAGCAACCACGCTTTGACCCTGCCGGCGCGCGCGCCGTCGCTGCCGCAATAATGTCCCGGCCAGCGATTCGCAGCAGAAGGAATAACCCGGTGACACGGGATGATAATTGGCGCCGGGTTGGCGCGACACGCTCCGCCGACCGCTCGCGGATGATTTTTAATGCGGTCGGCCAATTGCCGATAGGTCAGAACATCTCCCGCGGATGTTTTTCTCAGTTGACTCCAAACGCGAGAGCGAAATGGCGTCGCGCAATCGATATCTAATTGCACCGCAAACTTCCATTGCGGATTTTTAAAGTAGCTATTCAGTTGCGCGGATAACAACTCCTCGGTTTCGCTTGCAACGCTCAGACGCTCCTTGCCGGTCATTCTCTCGACAAAACGCAATCCGGTCACTTTGGATGACCGGATACTTACGGCGAGGAGCCCGAGCGGAGATTCCACATGAAAGACGCCGGCGACTGCCATCACGCGATGCGCCGGCGCGCGCTGTTCAAGCATTGGTCGGGGTGAGAGGATTTGAACCTCTGACCACCGCAACCCCATTGCGGTGCGCTACCAGACTGCGCCACACCCCGATATCTCATTTGAGTATTTCCAGAATATCTTCAAGTTCTTCTCTAATGCCGCTGATCAATACGCGATTGCCGGAGGGCTCTTCGTCCCTTGCTCTCTGTTGCATTTTCTTTTGGGCGCCGTCTATTGTGTATTTCTTCTCCCGCAACAACATGTAAATGGTGCGTATCGTATTGAGGTCTTCCGACTGGTAAAACCGGCGCCCGCCTCTGCGTACGGGTTTTAGCTGCGTGAAAATACTTTCCCAGTAACGCAGGACATGCGGCTCAATATCGCACCACTTGCTGACTTCCCCGATAGTCAAATAACGCTTATCAGGGATCCGTGGAAAACTGCTCTTGCTCCTCTCCTCCGCCATGGAAAGCTACCCTCCCCTTCAATTTTTGTCCCGGCCTGAATACGACAACTCTGCGGGGCTCAATGGAAACCGGCTCGCCGGTCCTCGGATTGCGCCCGGGACGGGCCCCCTTGTCGCGTAACATAAAGTTACCGAAACCGGAAAGCTTCACACATTTGCCGCTTTCCAGTATTTCTACAATTTCACTGAGGAAGATTTCAACAAACTCGTGGGACTCGCGATTACTAAGCCCTAATCTTTCATTCAGGTTCTTCGCCAAAGTTGCTTTAGTAACTGCCATCCTTCTGTCCTCTAAAATAGACTTTCTATTTTTCTCCTCTCAGAGTTCCTCCAAATTCATGTATTGCGCCGGTAATCTTTTCAATCAGCATATCGCTGTCTTTGCTTTCCATAGTGCGGTCCATATCTTGAAAAATTAATCCGATACCGACACTCTTATGCCCAGGCTCGACAGCTTCACCGCTAAATATATCAAATATTATTATTTTTTGAAGCGCGGAGGAAGCCGCCGCTCGTATACATTTTACCAAATCATCAACCGAATGCTTAGCCGGTATGGAAACCGCAAGGTCCCGGCGGATTGAAGGATAACTCGAAAGCGGCTTGTATTGCCGCGTTGCGAGCGCCGGTAACAGCGACGCGTCCAACTCAAACATAAATACCGGCATACTCATTTTGCGCGTCCGCTCCAACTGCGGAGCCAGTTGCCCTACGCAACCGAGTTTGACCGCGCCCAGCATAATGTCGGCACACTGTCCCGGATGAAATGCTTTGTGCGAGCCCGGCACAAAATTCGCTTCGTCAAACGGCGATAACAGACGTTCCACGTCGCCTTTGATACGGTAAAAGTCATAGGCTGCTTTGTCGACATGCCATTGCTCCGGCGCCACCGTACCGCATGCGACGCCGGCCAGAGAAAGGCGCTCATGCGCTTTCTCGCCTTCCTGCTCGAAGACATTGCCTATCTGAAACAATCGCACTCGTTCAAACTGGCGCCGCAGGTTGTGCGCAAGCGACTGCAATAAGCCCGGCAAAAGTGTCGCACACAACTCGTCCATATCGCCCGATATCGGGTTTTCCAACGCCACCGCCCGGCGGTCGGAAAACAGCTTTTGTACGGCCCCATCGACCAGACTATAAGTCACCGCTTCGTGATATCCGGCGCCCATCAGATGCTGGCGCAGCTTTACAAAACCTTGCCGCCTGTGATGCTGCCGCGGCAGCCCTTCGAGCGACATGTGAAAATCTTCCGGAATCCGGTCGTAGCCGTACAGACGCCCGATCTCTTCGACCAAATCTTCTTCAATGTTCAGATCAAAACGCCAACTCGGCGCTTCGCATTCCCATGCCCCGCTCGCCGATTCCAACTTGCAACCGATAGCGCTCAGGCTGCGTTCGATAAAATCCTCCTTGATGGCAATTCCAAGACGGCGTTTTACCGTATCGGCGGCAAGCGAAATTTTGGGGCGTTGCGGCAAGCTCTGATTATCTTTCGCACATACAACAGGACCGGGCGCGCCGCCGACCCACTCGCAGATTAAGCTCGTAGCTCGTTCGATGGCGCGTTGCGGCAAGCAAAAATCAACTCCGCGCTCAAAGCGGTGCGCCGATTCGGTCTGGATGTTATGCGCCCGCATACGGCCGCCGATTACCCGCGGGGCGAAAAATGCGCATTCAAGAATCGCCTCTGTCGTCCGCTCATCTACCGCGCTTGTCTCGGCGCCGACGACGCCCGCCAACGCCTGCGCGCCCTGATCGTCCCTGATAACCAGATCTTTTTCGCTCAGTTGCAATGGTTCTCCGCCGATAGCCGTCATCTTCTCGCCGGGTTGCGCATAGCAGACCCTCAGCGCGCCTTTGATTTTATTGCGGTCAAAAGCGTGCATCGGCTGCCCCTGTTCGAGCATGACGTAGTTCAAAATATCCACGACCGGATGGACGCTGCGAATACCGCAACGGCGCATCCTCTCGCGGATCGGAAACGGTATCGGCGTCTTGCAATCCAATCCGGTCACGACACGCGAGACATAGAGCGGACAAGCCGCCGCTTCGACCACCGCGACATCGGCGCTTTGCTTGTGCCGCGCCTCCACCGCGGCGATATCCGATGCCCGCAGATCGCATTGATACAAGGCCGCCGCCTCGCGCGCGATACCGGCAATGCTGAAACAGTCCGATCGATTGGGCGTCAAATCGAGTTTATAAATCATATCATCAAGCGATAGGTACTCTGCCAGCGCCATTCCCGCTCGCACCTCGCCGAGATCAAGCAGACCGGCCGAGTCTTCCGACAGTCCCAGTTCTTTTCCCGAACACAGCATGCCCTTGGACTCAACCCCTCTGATCTTTGCGCAACCGATCTTCTTATCGCCGAGTGTCGCGCCTTCCGGCGCAAACGGCGCGCACATTCCCACATAGATATTCGGCGCGCCGCATACGACCCTATGCATGCCTGCGCTGCCGGCATCGACCGTACACAGCCGCAAGCGGTCCGCATTCGGGTGCCGATCAATCTCTTCTATGCGAGCGGTAACCGCTTTTGATAGCGGCGGCGCGACAGCGTTTGCCGCATCCACTTCCAAGCCCGCCATCGTCAAACGCGCGCTCAAATCATGCGGATCGGGCTTTTGCCCCAACCATTCCGACAGCCATTCCAAGTTGAAATACATCGCCTTCTAACTCCGAAATTGCGAAAGAAACGCCAGGTGGTTATCAAAAAGCAATCGCATGTCGTCAATGCCATATTTCAACATTGCGAGACGCTCGACCCCCATGCCGAAGGCATAGCCCGCATACCGCTCCGCATCCGTGTCGACCGCTTTGAACACATTCGGATGTACCATGCCGCAACCCATGACTTCAAGCCACCCGGCTTGCCCGCCTTCGCGACGAATGTCAATTTCAGCCGACGGCTCGGTAAAGGGAAAGTAAGACGGACGAAAACGTATCCGTATCTCCTCGCCCTCAAAAAACTCGCGCAAGAAGGCGTTCACGACGCCCTTGAGTCGGGCAAACGATACTTCCCGCGCCTCGTCCACCGCCAGCCCTTCAATCTGGTGAAACATCGGGCTATGCGTCGGATCCAAATCACGACGGTATACGCGCCCGGGCACGATAATCCGAATCGGGGGTTGCGCGCTCCGCATCACCCTGATTTGAACCGGCGATGTGTGCGTCCGCAGCAACAGGTCGTTAGCCAAGTAGAATGTGTCGTGCATCGCCCGAGCCGGATGGTGCGGCGGTATATTGAGCGCTTCAAAATTATGGAAGCTGTCCTCCGCTTCGGGCCCTTCTTTGACTTCAAAGCCGATACGCGAGAATAATTCTTCGACCTCTTCTATCACCTGCGTAACAGGATGCGCGCAACCGACATCCTGCTCTTCTCCGGGCGCCGTCACATCGACCCGCTCGCTATCCAAGCGGTCGCGCAACTCAATCTCGCGAAGCGCTTGCCGCCGGCGCCGGATTGCATCGGCAATGGTGTCTTTCAGTCGGTTTGCGGCTTGACCGATCGCCGCTCTCTGATCTGCGGGCAATTGGCTTAAGGATTTCAGGCGTTCGGTAACGATACCTTTCTTGCCGAGATATTCAACCCGCAGGTTTTCCAAGTCTTGCGCATCGGCACACCGCTCTATCCGCGCGCATGCTTCCGACACAAGCCGTTCAAACTCAGTCATGGCATGTCACATGCGCGTCTAGCGCGCAAGCGCTTGCTTTGCTTTCTCGGCAATCTTGCCGAAAGTCTCCGAATCGGTAACCGCCAAGTCAGAAAGCATTTTTCGGTCTATCTCAATCCCGGCCTTGGCAATACCGTTCATCATGCGGCTATAAGATAATCCGTTCAAGCGAGCGGCCGCATTAATCCTGATAATCCATAAACTGCGGAAATTACGTTTGCGCTGACGGCGATCGCGGTATGCATACTGTCCGGCACGGATAACCGCCTGCTTGGCAACGCGAAAGGTGCGGCTGCGAGCGCCATAATAGCCGCGGGCTTTTTTCAACACCCCTTTGTGCCGGGCGCGGGTAGTAACTCCTCTTTTAACTCGGGACATCGGCGAACCCTCCTATGCGTACGGCAACATGCGGCGCACAGCGCGCGCATCATGAGAATGAACAGTCGTCGGCGAACGCAAATTGCGCTTGCGCTTGGAATTCTTTTTGGTCAGGATATGACGCATATGCGATTGCTTCCTGCGAAACGCGCCGCCGGCTGTTTTGCGAAAGCGCTTGGCCGCGCCGCGATTTGTTTTCATCTTAGGCATTATCCTGTCGCTCTCCTCGGCGCCAAAACCATGACCATCTGCCGCCCTTCGGCGCGCGGCGGCTGCTCCACGACGGCTTTTTCGGACAAGTCATTGCGTACCCGCTCGAGAACGCCCAGCCCGATATCGCGGTGCGCCATCTCCCGCCCGCGGAAACGTAACACGACTTTGGTCTTGTCCCCATCGGCCAGAAACCGGGTCAAGCTGCGTAATTTGGTTTGATAATCCATCTCTTCTGTCACGGGTCTAAATTTAATTTCTTTTACTTGGGTGCGCTTCTGCCTCTTCTTCGCTTGCTGCACTTTCTTGCGCAGTTCAAACCGGAATTTGCCATAGTTCATTAAACGACAAACGGGCGGCTCCGTATTGGGCGCCAATTCAACCAAGTCGAGATCCTGCTTGGCAGCGGAAGCGCGCGCGGCCTCAATATTAACAATCCCCAAGTTATTGCCCGAAGCATCTATCAGACGCACTTTGGGGCAATCGATTTCGCCGTTCAGACGATTCTTCTTTATTGCTGTAATCTGACTAACCTCTTGTCATTATGACTTTCTGCATTCTCTTAATAAGCTCCTCGCCGGGCATAACCCCCAAATCTTTTCCATCGAGTAATCTCACCGCAACGGTTCCGGAGGCGACTTCCGCATCGCCCGCAACTAACATATACGGAACACGCTGCAAAGTGTGGCTACGGATTTTATATCCTATTTTCTCATTTCTCAAGTCATAATTTGCCCGGATTCCTTCTCGCCGCAAGTTTTCCGTCAGTTGGGCGGCATATTGCGCCTGCTTGTCGGTAATATTCATCACGACCGCCTGTATCGGCGCCAGCCACAAAGGCAGTTTCCCGCCATAGTGTTCAATCAATATGCCGATAAACCGCTCCAATGAGCCGAGAATAGCGCGGTGTATCATCACCGGCGGTTTCTTGCCGCCGTCCTCATCGACATATTCCGCGCCGAGCCGCTCGGGCATGGAGAAGTCCAGTTGAATGGTGCCGCACTGCCATTTGCGCTTTAAGCTGTCTTCCAATGTGAATTCAATCTTCGGGCCATAAAAAGCCCCCTCTCCGGGTTGCGTTATGAATTCCAACCGATGATCTTTTAACACGCTCTCCAAAATATTTTCGGCGGCATTCCACAGCCGGTCGGAACCGACATGTTCTTGCGGCTTGGTCGAGAAGGCGACTATCACGTCATGAAAACCGAAATCGCGGTAGGCGTTAAAAGTCATATCGATCAACTTGCTCAACTCATCGCGCAGTTGGGCTTCGGCACAGAAAATATGCGCATCATCCTGGGTGAAACGACGCGCTCTCATCAGACCGTGTAACGTGCCCGACGGTTCGTTGCGGTGCACGATGCCAAACTCGGAAATTCTATACGGCAAATCGCGGTAACTCTTTAGGCTCTGCTTGAAAATCTCAACATGCCCGGGGCAATTCATCGGTTTGATCGCATAGTCGCGCTTTTCGGACTCGGTTACAAATATCATCTCGCCGAACTTCTGCCAGTGCCCCGAACGCTCCCATAACGAACGGTCCAGCATCTGCGGCGTATGCACCTCGTAATAATCTCCCGCTAGCAACTGACGAATATAGTCTTCCACCGTGCGATACAGTGTCCAACCTTTCTCGTGCCAAAAAACCATCCCCGGCGCTTCCTGCTGGAAGTGAAATAACTCCAACTGTCTGCCGAGCTTTCTGTGGTCGCGCTTCTCCGCTTCGGCCAACAACTCAAGATACTCGTTCAGATTCTTCTGCGAATCCCAGGCGGCGCCGTAAATACGTTGCAACATCTCGCGGTTGTGGTCGCCGCGCCAATAGGCGCCGGCCAGACCGGTCAATGCAAACGCCCGCAGATGGCGCGTATTCGGCACATGGGGGCCGCGGCACATATCGATATATTCTTGATGATGGTACAAGGCAACCGCTTCATCGTCGCCTATGCCTTGGGCGATCTCCACTTTATACGGCTCGTTGCGCCGCCGAAACACCTCTATCGCTTGCTCGCGCGATACCGCCTCGCGCACCACCTCATAGTCTTTTGCCGCAAGCTCGCGCATACGCTCTTCGATAGCGCGCATGTCGTCTTCGCCAAAGTGTTTCTCACAGGCAATGTCGTAGTAAAAGCCGTTCTCTGTCACCGGGCCTATCGACATTTGCGCATCCGGGTAGAGCTGCTTCACCGCGTGTCCCATCAAGTGGGCGAAGGAATGGCGGATGATCTCAAGACCTTCGCGATCACGCGGGGTAATAATCCGCACCGCGGCATCGTGATTCACTTCGACGCACGCATCCACGAGTTTGCCGTCAACATCGCCGGCAAGCGCAACCTCGGCCAGACCGGGGCCAATCGACTCGGCGATTTGCATGACTGTCAACGGGCGGTCAAAGGCTTTGACCGAGCCGTCGGGAAGTTTGATTTGGGGCATCGGAACTTTATCTCATATAAATAAATGCACACGAACAACTCAGTTGTTCGCGAATAGTTTAATGCACACGAACAACACTCGGTTGTTTGCGGGTTGCTTAATGGTAGGCGCGATTGGATTCGAACCAACGACCCCCACCATGTCAAGGTGGTGCTCTAACCAACTGAGCTACGCGCCTGTCAAATAATCGGATTAATCAGCCGCTATTATAAGGCAAATATACCGGTCTTTGCGCAAAGAGTGCGGACACAATCGGCGCATCACTTGAAAGCCCGTTCTTTGATTGCTTTAATCTGATCGCGCAAGCGCGCCGCTTCTTCAAATTCAAGGTTTCGCGCATGACGGAACATGACATCTTCCATTTGTTTGATTTCTTCCGTCGCTTGCTGCGGTGTTAAATCGCAATAATCGGCGAGTTTCGCCTCGGCCACACGCCGGCGCTTTTTGCTTTTGGTCGCTTGCTTTGAATAAGCCCCCTCCATGATATCGGCTACTTTCTTTTGCACCCCCTGCGGGCGGATGCCATGTTCGGCATTGAACAGGACCTGCTTGTCGCGGCGCCGGTTTGTCTCCTTCACCGCGGCGGCGATCGAACCCGTCTCTTTATCGGCGTACAACACCGCCTTGCCGTTGATATGACGCGCCGCTCTTCCGATGGTTTGAACCAATGACGTCTCGGAACGCAAAAAGCCTTCTTTGTCGGCATCCAATACCGCAACCAAAGACACTTCCGGAATATCCAGCCCTTCGCGCAATAAATTAATCCCGACCAGCACATCAAACACTCCCATCCTCAAGTCGCGGATGATCTCGACGCGTTCGACGGTATCTATATCGGAATGGAGATAACGCACCCTCACACCGTGCTCAAACAGATATTCGGTCAAGTCTTCCGCCATCCGCTTGGTCAAAGTCGTCACCAACACCCTTTCGTCGCAATCGGCGCGCCGATTGATCTCCTCCAGCACATCATCCACTTGCGTCGTCGCCGGTCTGATTTCAACTTCCGGGTCAATCAGCCCGGTCGGCCGCACCACCTGTTCGGCCACCTTGGCGCTGTGCTTGCGTTCGTAAGGCCCCGGGGTTGCCGAAATAAATACAATCTGCGGGGACAGGGCGATAAACTCCTCAAATTGAAGCGGACGATTATCCAGCGCCGACGGGAGACGGAAACCGTATTCCACCAGTGTTCTCTTGCGCGCATGGTCGCCGCGGTACATGCCCATAAACTGCGGCACCGACACGTGACTTTCATCCATCACCATCATCGCATCCGGCGGCAGATAATCGATCAGACACGGCGGCGGTTCGCCGGCCTCGCGCCCGGACAAATAACGCGAGTAGTTCTCAATCCCGCTGCAATAACCCAACTCGCTCATCATCTCCAAATCAAAGTTAGTCCGCTGCTCCAGACGCTGTGCTTCGACCAGTTTGTTCGCGCGAGTCAATGCGCCAAGGCGCTCGCTCAATTCTTTCTTCGCCTCTTCAATCGTATGCAGAATCGTTTCCCGCGGCGTCACATAATGTGTCTTCGGGTAGATTGTCAGCCGCGGCGCTTCGCGCAATGTCTCGCCGGTCAGCGGGTCAAAGTAGCCGAGTTTTTCTATCTCGTCATCAAACAGCTCAACGCGCACCGCTTCGCGATCCGACTCCGCGGGGTGCACATCGATGACATCGCCGCGGACGCGAAAGCATCCGCGACGCAACTCCGTATCGTTGCGGGCATATTGCAGTTCGGCCAAGCGGCGCAGAATCTGCCGCTGGGTCGTGTGATCTCCGCGGTCAAGGTGCAAAACCATGCTCAGATATTTGCGCGGATCGCCCAGACCATAGATGGCCGATACGGTGCCGACAATAATCGCATCGCGCCGCTCAAACAGCGCTTTGGTCGCCGACAAACGCATCTGCTCAATGTGATCATTGACCGATGCATCTTTCTCTATATAGGTATCGCTGCTCGGCACATAGGCCTCGGGCTGGTAATAATCGTAGTAGGATACGAAATATTCCACCGCGGCCGCGGGAAAAAAGCTTTTCATTTCGCCATATAATTGCGCCGCCAATGTCTTGTTGGGAGCGAGTACGATCGTCGGTCGTTGGACCCTCTCAATGACATTGGCGACGGTAAAGGTCTTGCCGGAACCGGTCACGCCAAGCAGGGTCTGGTAGGCACAGCCTTGTTCAAGCCCTTCGACGAGCGCCGTTATTGCCTCCGGCTGGTCGCCCGCGGGCCGATAATTGCTCTCTAACAGGAAATGGGAACTATCCGCCGAACGCATCGGCGGCGGCTTATTATTTTTTTCTTTGCTTTCAATCATCAGCATAGTATGATACCGCCAGTTCGGATATTTTCCGCCCGATATAACATTCTATTTGCATATATTTTTGACTGCCAGTGCCAATTTCTCTCTCTTCGCGTAGCCAAGAAGTCAGCCCGTCGCAGACGCTTAGCATCTCCGCGCTTTGTAACCGGCTTATCGCACAAAAAAAAGATGTCATCAATTTGTCGGTCGGGCAATCGGATTTCCCGATGCCCGATCACGCCAAGCAAGCCGCAATTGAGGCGGTGCGCAAAAACATGACACGCTATACCGCGGTAGACGGCACCGCCGAACTCAAGCGCGCCATCGCAAATAAATTCAAACGCGAAAACAATCTGCGCTACGCCGATGCGCAAATTATCGCTTCAAACGGCGCCAAACACAGCTTGTCCCTGTTATGCCAAGCGTTGCTGAACGCAGGCGACGAAGTCATCATTCCGGCGCCGTTCTGGACGACCTATCCGGAAATCGTGAAGTTGGCGGATGGCAATCCGGTCGCCATCACAGCCGGCCTCGCACAAAATTTTAAGATCACCGCCGAACAACTGGAGGCGCATATCAATGAGCGCACCAAAATGTTGCTGCTCAATAGCCCGAATAATCCCGCGGGGACTTGTTACACGGCGGACGAATTCGCCGCCATCGGCGCGGTGCTGGAGAAGCACCCCCGGGTCCTGATATGCAGCGATGATATCTACGAACACTTTGTTTTTGACAATCAGCCTTTCGTCAATATCTTAAATGTTTGCCCCGACCTTTGCCCGAGAACCATCGTCGTCAACGGGGTTTCCAAAGCGTATTCGATGACCGGCTTGCGTATCGGGTATGCCGCCGGCCCCGCGGAAATTATCGCCGCTATGAAAAAAATACAATCGCAGAGCGCCTCCAATCCCTGCTCCATATCCCAAGCAGCCGCGCGCGCCGCGCTGGAAGGAGACAACGACTTCCTGGCGGAAATACGACAAGAATTCATCAAACGGCGGGACTTCTTGGTTGCGCAACTCAGGCAATTTAAGGGTGTTGATCTGGTCGTCCCCGCGGGAAGTTTTTATATTTTCCCGGATTTTTCGTCTGCGCTGGATACTTTTGACCAAGCCTCCGACGATTTGACGCTGGCCGAATACCTGCTCAAAGAACTCTATGTTGCGACAGTCCCCGGCATCGCATTCGGCATGCCGAATCACCTGCGCATATCGTTCTCGGTCGCATTTGATGCGCTGGAACGCGGCTGCGAACGACTCGCCAAAGTGTTCTGATTATTTGCTCCGTAATTTGAATTTGGAGCGGTACCCTTCCATCAGATACGCCACACGCTGTTCGCGCTCGGGGCTGTCCGATGATCGCTTGGCCCGCCCTTCCGGGGCGGCGCCGACCTTTATCGTCTCAATAGCCTGATGCGCGCCGCCCCGCACTTCGCATTCAATCATAAATAATTTGTAGTTATCCGGCGGCGACACATCGGTGCAAGCGCGCAAATGCGGAAAATCAAAGTATTGATACACACGATAGTGTTCCCGTAACAGATCAAAATAGCGCGGCTCCCTCTCGTCGGTCATGATATAGAGCGTCGCGCCTTGTGGCAAAAAAGTTTGAAGGCGATCGAGGATTGCTTGCGGCGATGTGGCCTTGTCTATGGCGGGAATGCCTTCGGCGAACTCGCCTCGCCGAATGTGCAGGGCGTAGTATTTTTCCCCCAGAACGGCAATCACATCCTGTGCGGCTGTCTTTATATCTTGCGCCACCGGCAAATGAACGATGCAAACCGGCCAATAGCGATAATGCAGCGATCTCGGCAGCGACATCAGCAGGCGCCTGACCCACGGACGGTTCAGGTTTATATTCCTATGTCTCGGGTAACGCACTTTATTCCACCAATAATCGGGCCACCTGCACCGCCAGTTAGTCCACTCTGCGTTGAACGCATCGGCGCGGGCGATCAATTTATAGCGGCGGTTTTTCCTCAGGCTTATTCTGCGGTGCGCGGCGATTTGCGCGAACTCGCCTCGCGCAAAATTCAATCGTTGCGATTCATCGTATTCGATATATTTGAAGTCCCCGCCGGAGATGACCCGGTTCTTGAAAAAGCGCGCCGCCAACCCATCGTATCGCACGTGTATGCTGATCTTATCCAGATCGTAATAACACTTCCACGAAGACTCAATCCTGTAATCGAGATTATGCGACGGTCGTAATATCGGCGGCAACAGAATCGGAATGCGGTCCAACATGACCGCCTCCTCTATGAACGCCTCCAGATTACGCGTGCAATGCGTCAAACCGCGCCCGATATCATCGTCTATGCGCGCATCTTTTTGCAGCACAAATGCGCCGTCATCGCCCGCTCCCGCCGAGTACGGCGTTGCCAAATATAAAAGGTATCTATCCATGCCCGAAGGCTTTAACCGTAACTGTCATACAAACATCCGTATTCGCATACCGAATACGGCGCCAAAAGATAATAGTAGAAATGCTATGGCCGCTCAGTATAATGGGGTTTGGTTTCGATGAGAAGCCCTCTCCTGTTCCCCGGTAGCTCAGTTGGCAGAGCGGGTGGCTGTTAACCACTAGGTCGGCGGTTCGAGCCCGTCCCGGGGAGCCACACAGAAAGCCATCACAGATGCGAAGCGATGAGGTCATTAATCGGACCGAGCTCGGCGGCGACCGGCTCGATACCGTCGGCTGTCTGTGAGATTGCGGTATCCGGATCTTTAAGACCGTGCCCGGTCAACGTGCAGACAACAATGCTGCCGGGCGGCAACTCGCCGCGCCCCGCATCTTCCAGCAGGCCGGCAAGCGATGCGGCCGATGCCGGTTCGCAAAATATGCCTTCGCACTCGGCGAGCATCCGCTGCGCGCTGAGAATCTTATCGTCCGAACAAGCCGCAATCTTGCCCTGTGACTCGCGCTGCGCTGCGCGCGCCATCTCCCAACTCTGCGGATTGCCGATGCGGATAGCGGTTGCGACCGTCTCCGGGCGCGCGACTTTATGGCCGAGCACGATCGGCGCGGCGCCTTCGGCCTGATAACCCATCATCCTCGGCCGCCGGGTCGCGGTGATGCGATTGCCGACTTTATACGCGTCGCCAAGCGCGGCACGGGCTTGGTCTATGCAGAAACTGTCCGCGCCGGACGCTTCGGAATAACCCATCCAATAAGCCGATATATTGCCGGCATTGCCGACCGGCAAGTAGTGATAATCGGGCGCATCTCCCAAGCGCTCGATAATCTCAAAGGCGGCGGTTTTCTGCCCTTGCAAGCGATACGGATTGACCGAATTAACCAGCACGATGTCCGAACCGGCGGAAATTTCTTTCACCAGCTCCATACCCTGATCAAAATTGCCCTCGATGCGGACGACGACAGCGCCTTCTATCATCGCCTGAGCGAGCTTGCCGAGCGCGATCTTGCCGTCCGGTATCAGCACGAAGGCCTTGATACCCGCTCGGGCGGCATACGCCGCCGCCGATGCCGATGTGTTGCCGGTAGACGCACAAACAATGGCTTTGTTACCGCGTTCTATCGCATCCGTGACAGCGACTGTCATCCCGCGGTCTTTGAAAGAACCGGTCGGATTTAACCCTTCGTATTTGACATATGCCTCAATATCGGCGTCCGCCAAACGCGGCATATTGCGCAACCGAATCAACGGCGTGTTGCCTTCAAACAAAGATACCGCATGTGCGATATCTCGCACCGGCAAATAGTCGTGGTATGCGGCAATCAGCCCTTGATAACCCATCACAAGGACTCCAAGTGATAGCGCGCGACCTTCCCGACTACCGTATCAAATTGTTCTGCCCGCTCGATCGCGGCACAGATGTCCTTGGCCTTTGCCGGGTGAGTGATCAATATCAGCGGTACCGGCGTCTTGTCGTTTGTCGTTTCCTTCTGCAACACCGCCTCTATGCTAATGTTCAGACCGCCAAAGACTTCGGTAATAGCGGCCAATACGCCGGGGCAGTCTCGCACTTGCAAACGCAAATAATACGCGCTGCTTACCTCGGCGCTGTCCGACACCGGCACATCGGCCAATGCGCCCGGGCGGAAACCGAGATCGGGCACCCGGTTTTGTGCCGGCGCCGACATCTCGCGCACCACATCGATCAAATCGGCGACCACTGCGGAAGCGGTTTCTTTTGAGCCGGCTCCGGCGCCGTAGTACAGCGTCGGCCCGACCGCATTAGCGTCAACCAGCACCGCGTTCATCACGCCGCCGACATCCGCTAACAAAGAGCCCAGCGGAATCAAAGTCGGATGGACGCGCAACTCGATACGGCCGCCGACACGCTTGGCAATGGCGAGGTGTTTGATGCAATAACCGAGCTCCTTGGCATAAGCGACATCTTGTATGTCCGCGCCGGTCGCGCTTTCCACATATACCGAATCATATTGCAGCGGGATACCGAACGCAATCGAGGCCATGATCGTCAATTTGTGCGCCGCATCGATTCCATCCACATCAAATGTCGGGTCCGCTTCCGCATAACCGAGTCGTTGCGCTTCGGCCAGCGCCTCGCCGAAACCGCGTCCCTTTTCGCTGACCTCGGTCAGAATAAAATTGGTCGTGCCATTGACGATGCCGACCACGCGGTCGATGCGGTTGCCCGCCAGACCTTCGCGCAGAACTTTGACAATCGGGATACCGCCTGCGACCGCGCCTTCGTAAGCGAGCATGACCCGATTTTCTGCGGCGGCGGCAAAGAGCCGATTGCCCGATAGGGCGATCAACGCCTTGTTTGCGGTAACGATGTGTTTGCCGTTTTGCATCGCCCGCATAATCAGATCCAGCGCCGGCAGATGGCCGCCGATTAACTCAACTACGATATCAATCGACGGGTCGTCGACAACATCCGTCGGATCGGTCGAAAACCGCGCATCGCCGAGCGCTACGTCCCTGTGCTTGTTCGCATCGCGCGCACAGACATGGGTCACGCGGATGGCGCGCCCGGTGCGGCGCTCTATCTCATCGGCATTGTCCGCTAGCACATTGAACACACCGCTGCCGACCGTCCCCAATCCCAGCAGACCAATTGCAACAGATTTATCTTGATTCATAATATTTTTTTAATATTGCGCGCCGCCTGACGTATTCTCTGTTCGTTTTCAATCAGGCTGAAACGAACATGCCCGTCGCCATAATCGCCAAAAGCAATCCCCGGCGACACCGCCACATTTGCATTCTTTAGCAAATGCTTGGAAAACTCCAACGAACCCGAACGCCGATCCGGCAGCGGCGCCCAGACAAACATTGTCGCGTTCGGCTTCTCAAAATGCCAACCGATCTTATTGAGATTGTCGCACAAAACATCGCGCCGGCGCATATATAACTTGCGGTTGTTCTCAACACAATCTTGCGGCCCTTCCAAGGCGGCAATGGCGGCTATCTGTATCGGCGTAAACACGCCATAATCCATATACGACTTCATTCGCGACAATGCAAACACCAAATCGGAATTGCCGCACATGAAGCCGACTCGCCAGCCCGGCATATTATATGTCTTGGATAGCGAATAAAACTCCGCCGCCACTTTTCTGGCATCGGGCGCTTCCAAAATAGACGGCGCGCGGCCGCCGTCAAACACGATTTCCCCGTACGCCAGATCGTTGATGACCCAGATATCGTGCTCCAGAGCCAGCGCGATGACCTGTTCAAAAAATTTGAGATCAACGCAGACGCCGGTCGGATTATTGGGGAAGTTCAGAATCAACAACTTGGGTTTCGGCCAACTGTCGCGGATAGCCCGCAGCAAGGCTTCAAAAAAATCTTCGCCTTGGGTCAAGCGCAAATACCGGATATCGGCGCCGGCGATGACGCACCCGTACGGATGAATCGGATACGCCGGATTCGGCACCAATACCCGATCGCCGGGGTTGAGCATAGACAATGCCAGATGCGCCAGTCCCTCTTTTGACCCGATCGTGACAATCGCCTCGCTCTCATAATCCAAAGACACATTGAATTTGCGCCGGTACCAATCACAGATCGCGGCGCGTAACCGCGGAATACCGCGCGACGTGGAATACCGATGGGTATCCTTGCGCTGAGCGGCCTCGACCAACTTGCTGATCACATGGCCGGGGGCCGGCTGGTCCGGATTGCCCATGCCAAAATCCACCACATCCCCGCCTCGTTCTCTGGTTTTTTGTTTTAATTCGTTGACGATGTTGAACACATAGGGCGGCAAACGTTCAATTCTTTCAAATTCTTTCATTTTCTAGTTCCGCGCGGGGAGGTATTTTAACGGATCGAGGCGGCGACCGCGATGACGGATATCAAAATAAAGTCTCGCTTCGTTTTGCGGCGACAGATAGGCGATCGGCTGCTTGCGTTTCACTTTATCGGATACCGTAACCGTGATTCTGTTGACAAACCCGTAAGCGCTGAAGAAGTCGCCCGAGTGTCTGACGATGACTAACCCGCCGTAGCGCTTGAGTCCGAAACCGCTGTAAACAACCGTGCCGTCCTCTGCCGCCAACACCGCTTGATTAGGCCGCCCGTCTATGCCGATACCGCGCAGATGGGCGGCAAAACCGGACAGCTGCGCAAGCGGCCACGACCAGCGCAACTGTGGTCGCGGCAGCGTATCTCGCTTTGTCGGGCGAGTCGCCGCGACCGTTTTCGCTTGCGGCGCGCGCCGCGCCTGCGGCGGCGGAGTCAAGCGCAAACTCTGGCCCGGGTAAATCACATACGGCTCCGCAATATCATTCCACTTTGCGATGGCAAGATAATCCAGATTATGTAACCACGCAATGGCATACAGCGTATCGTTCTTGCGCACGGTATATTCCGTATCCGATAATCGAACCGATTCAAAGTCGCTATCCGCCCAACGCTCAAAACTTACCGAGCAGGCGCTCGCGAAAACCGCCGATAGCAAGACAATATATGTTCGGCGCATAAACTACTCCCCGCTAAAAAAAGAAACCGCCAGCGCAAGCGCCAGAATCGCGACAGTCGCCCAACCAATTTCATTCGCCCAACGTTTGACATGCGGCAAGGCTTGCGGACCTATCCGGCGCAGCAGCAAAGCGACCAGCATAAACCGCGTGCCGCGTCCGAGCAACGAAGCGAAGACAAAAACCGACAAGTTTTGTGATAGCGCGCCCGCGCTCAAAGTAAACAGCTTATATGGAATCGGGCTAAACGCCGAAACAAATACGCTCCATCCGCCCCAGCGCTCAAACCACGCGACCGCCTGTTGATAGTCGGCCCAATGCCCGGTTGCCGCCAACCACGGGCGTATCCAGTCGAAGAGGAAGAAACCGGCCAGATAGCCGATGACTCCGCCGCCGACCGAGAACACCGTCGTCCATAACGCAAAACGCAGCGCCCTGTGCGGTTGCACCGCACACATCGGCGCCAGCATCACATCCGGCGGTATCGGAAAGAAAGTCGATTCGCAGACGCTCAAAGCGTAGAGGTAACGCTCGGCCCGCGGCCCGGCGGAACCGCGTACGGTCATATCGTATAGCCCGGCAAAGATGCCCATCGCTCAGCCTCCGACCAAAGGAACAAACCGCACCATACCGAGCGACCGCTCGATGTAATCATCCCCGCGGCGGGTAATCAAGATCAACTTCTGGTCGGCGCCATCGGCTCCGACAGGAATCACCAAGCGACCGCCGTCGGCGAGTTGTCGCAACAATAGCGGCGGCACTTGGGGCGCGGCAGCGGTCACGATGATGCTGTCATAAGGCGCGAACTGCGGCCACCCTTTGCGGCCATCGGCACAACGAAAATGGATATTGTCGCAAGCCAACTCCTTCAGTATCCGCTTTGCTTTGCGTTGCAAAGAGGCGATGCGCTCTACCGTGAAGACCCGCGCCACGAGTTGCGACAATATCGCCGCCTGATAACCGGAACCGGTGCCGATCTCAAGAACATTATCCAAGGCTTTGTTATGCAACAGCATCTCGGTCATGTACGCAACGACATAGGGCTGCGAGATGGTCTGTTCGCAACCGATCGGAAGCGCTTGATCCTTGTAAGCCAGATGGACAAACTCTTCTTCGGTAAAGCGGTCGCGCGGAATTTTCAGCAGCGCATCGAGCACCCGCTGATTTTTAATGCCCTTGGCCCTCAGGTTGCGAATCAAGTTTTTCTTGACCGGCAAAAGCGCCTCTCGGCGAGAGCCGCTGTTTGCCTTCGTTGCCGCGCCTTCAGTCTTCAAAGCAACCGGCGACCTTCGCAATGGAATCGTGATGCGTCAAATCCACATGCAAAGGCGTGATGGAAACAACATGATCATTGACCGCGTGGAAATCGGTGCCCGGCCCCGCATCCTGCTCGGGCCCGGCCGCGCCGACCCAGTAAATGGGCTTGCCTTGCGGATCCTGATCCTTGATCACCGGTTCGGAACGGTGGCGGCTGCCCAAGCGCGTGGCTTGCATTCCTCGTATGGCCCGCATCGGCACATCGGGGATATTCACATTGAGGATGATCTCCGAGGACAGCGGCTGTGTGATGGACTTTTCTATAATGGATTTGGCAATACTGCCGGCGCAATCCCATTCCTTCGCTTCGCCCGCGGTCACCAGAGAAAAAGCAATTGCCGGAAATCCCAGAAACCGTCCTTCGGTCGCCGCCGCAACGGTGCCGGAATAAATGACATCATCGCCGAGATTCTGGCCGAGATTGATTCCGGAAACCACCATGTCGGGAGGGTCGGAATCCAGCAAGCCTGTGATTGCAAGGTGCACGCAATCGGTCGGGGTGCCATCGACCGCATAAATATTTTGCGCCATTTTCTGCGCGCGCAAAGGACGATCAAGCGTGAGCGAATTGCTTGCGGCGGAGCGATTCACCGTCGGCGCGACTACCGTAATTCTGGCAACGGATGCCAGTTGGCCGCACAGCACCGCGATGCCCGGACTGTCGTAGCCATCGTCATTGCTGATCAAAATATGCATAATATTCGGATACTGTTATTAGGATAGAATGCGTCTGTTGAATAAGTCAAAACAAGAAGAAAGCTTCTCTGAGCTATTTGAGCGGCATAAGCCCCCTGCGCCCGCCGTTAAAAAAGCCCGGCCCGTTGCGCCATCGTCAGTAAGAGATTATAACGATAAGACGGCAAAATCGCACACCCATTCCGCTCCCCAAGAGACCCGGTTTCGCAGCGGAATACAAAAAAGTATCCGCCTGCGACTCAGAAAGGGCAAAATAAGATACGAAGATACTCTGGATTTGCATGGCTTCAAACGCGCCGAAGCGCTCATACTGATGGCGAATTTTTTGCAGGCCGCGCATGCCGACGGCAAGCGTTGCGTGCGAATCATCTTCGGCAGCGGTCGCCGTTCGCCGACCGGAGCGGTGCTGAAACCCGCCGTTCAATCATACCTGTGCGATTGCGAATACATCAACGGATATGCGCCGACCACCCTCCGTGACGGAGGCGACGGCGCTGCTTACGTCTTGCTCAAAAGCCCGCGTTAATGGACAAAGACCCGACACCAAAGCATCAACCGAATTGCGCCGACGGTTCGGATATCCTGTCGCTATCGCCGGACCTTGCGCGCGCAAAGATTCTCGATGCGGTAACACCGATCACCGAATCGGCACGGCTGGACATACGGCAAGCGCTCGGGAGGACGCTTGCCCATCCGGTGCGCTCGCAGATCAACGTTCCCGCACACCCCAATTCGGCAATGGATGGTTACGCGGTGCGCTTTGATGATTTGGATAAGCGGGCAACCGTCACCCTCACGCTTGCCGGCCATGCCTTTGCGGGTCGCCCGTTTGCGGGAACGCTGCTGCCGGGACAGTGCGCGCGCATAATGACCGGCGGCGTCATGCCAAACGGCAGCGACACCGTTGTCATACAAGAGCAGGTCGAACGCGAAGGCGATGAGGTTCGCATCGAGGGCGCGCGCCACCGATACGGGCAGAATGTGCGGCAAGCCGGCGAAGACATTGCGGCGGGTACGATTGCGATTGCCGGCGGAACTCGGCTCATGCCCGCGCACATCGGACTGCTGGCATCGCTTGGCATAGCCCAAGCGGAAGTATTGCGACAGATCAAAGCGTGTATCTTTTCGACCGGAGACGAATTGCGACCGATCGGCGCGCCGCTTGACACAGGCGAAATTTATGACAGCAACCGCTATACGCTGGTTGCGATGTTACAACGGCTCGGCGCGCAGACAACCGACTTGGGAGTCATCAAAGACGATGAGGAATCCCTCGGCGCGGCCTTTGCAAAAGCGTCCGCCGATTACGATGTGGTTATCACATCGGGAGGCATGTCGGTCGGCGAAACCGACTTTACCAAAAAAGTCTTTGCCCGCGCCGGCAACATCGACTTTTGGAAACTCGCGCTCAAGCCGGGGCGACCGGTCGCTTTTGGCAAACTGTCAAACGCGCTCTACTTCGGCTTGCCCGGTAACCCGGTCTCCGTCGTCGTCACGTTCTATGCGCTGGTGCAACCCGCCCTCAATAAAATGCTGGGGCTGTCGGATATCCGCCCGCTCAAACTGCGCGCGCGTTGCGCTTCGCCGTTACGCAAGCGACGCGGCAGAGTTGAGTTGCAGCGCGGGATACTGGCAGCCGATGCCGGCGGGGAACTCCGTGTCACGTCAACCGGCACACAGGGCTCCGGAATACTCAGTTCGGTAACCAGAGCAAACTGCTTCATTGAATTGCCCGCCGAATGCGAAGGGATTGAAGCCGGCGACGACGTAGCGGTTATTCCGTTTGCGGGGCTGGCATAGAAACCCCGAGCGGACATCGTTTGTTTCTGCGGTCTGTATTCCGGCATGCGTTCATGCGACCTCGCCCTCGGCCTTGACCCACCGCTTGGAATCCGGCAATGATTCCTTTTTCCAAAATGGCGCCTTTGATTTCAACTCCTCAACCAAAGCGCGATTGACCGCGTACGCATCGCGACGGTGCGCCGCCCACACCGCGACCATAACGATCGGATCCCCGGGACGCACCCTGCCGATGCGATGTATGACAAGCGTACCCTCAAGGTCCCGGCGGTCGGCTGCCGTTGCGACCGCATCGGCGATGTATTTCTCGGTCATGCCTTCATAGTGCTCAATGCGCATAGAAGCGACCGCATCGCCCCGATTAAAATCCCGCATCGTACCGACAAACAAGGACAATGCGCCATAGCGACCCTCCTTGAGGTTTTTTTTCTGATACTCTTGCGCCTCGCGCCAAGGATCAAATTGCTTATCCAAAATTTGTATGCATGTGTTCATAGACATGACTTTCTCTCCATCGCAGCCAGTGTATCACACACAGTCATCATGCATCTCGGCTTGCGAATCGGGAACCCTCCGCTTGACTCCGCCCGGCCGACAACGGAAGCGGTTGCAAAGGCCATGTTCCGGCGCTATTTCACACAGGGGCATAGCGGCGGGCAGATGCCGTTGTCTTTATGCTGCGAAGGAGACATCGCCAATGTCTCGTTCAGCCCGCAAGCGCACCCATAACGCCGACAGCGCCGATCGCCGAAGCTGTGACAGACCGTCATAGCCGCGCCGACACCGCACAAATTCAATGCGGTGTGCCGTAGCGCTTCCGAATTAGCAATGTGCGCACTCAATTCCGCGCACGGGTACTTGCGCTACCGCAACGGCCCTTCCAGGAAGACGCGCAACCGCAAGCGCAAGCGCTCCGCCAGATGTATGGTCATCATATGGGTTGCGCTGGATAAGGCGCCATCGCTCACGGTGAAGGTGAAACTGGCGTAATTGGGCTGTGCGAGCTGGTCCGATGCCGGATAGTAGGTGATGGCGCCGATGTTGTCAGCCATCACAATGTGATCCACGGAAGCGGGGGAACCGCCCACTCGCAAAGTGCCGACGGATGGCAGAGTCTTTATGGTGATGGCGGTCAGGCTGTCGCCTTCCTCGTCCATGTACGGGAAGTCGGAGACCTTGAAAGCGTAGGGCGCGTTTTCGGTTGCCCTGATAGATACCGTCACCGAATCGTCGCTACTGACGGGGGCATCGTTGATGCTGGATATGCGGGCGGCGTCGGAGCAGAGGGCAGGGGATGCTACGGTGCCGCCTTCGGATGCCGGGGCGGCGTGTTTGTCCATGAAGAATGCGCAGGCTCTTATGTGCATTCCCCCCTGGGCCTGCAATGGGGTGAAAGTGGCCCCGGTGGCCCCGGCTATGGGACCGTAGTCGGCATCCGCCGGGGCGCCGCTGGCAGGGGCCGGGGCCTGGTACCATTGCCATTGCAGGGTGTCAGTGTCTATGCCGTTGGGTTCGGTTATGCCTCTGACGCTGGCGGTAAGCATCACATCCTCGTTGCTAACAGCGCCGATGGGGGTTAATGCGGCGAGGAGCGGAATGGGTCTGTATACCGTGGGTTTGCCGGCGGCGGCCTGCCCCCGGCTGTTTATTATGTCTATGGTGAGGGTGGCGGCTTCGGCGGCTTCATCGGCACGGGTGGCGCGACCGCCATTATCCCGCACTCTGTATGTGAATGTGGCATAGCCCGCGCCAACGGCGGGGTTGGCATCCGGATAGTATGCCAGATAATCCACTTCGGTGACATCCAGAAAATTGTTGGCACGGATACATCTGGGGTTGGCAGTGCAATGAGTGCTAAGAGATGAGCCATCCAAAAACGCATCCGCCAGAATACCCCGCGTGGGCACGGACACTATGTAGATGCCATCGAGGGTGTTGCCATCCTCATCGGAAAAGGGGAAGTCCGCCCGCGCAAAGAGGTACGGGGCGGCGGAACTGGCGTTGTCCGGCACCATTATGGCGCTGTCGCCGCCAACAGGCCGGTCGGCCACATTGGCCACTGCGGCGACCGAGGTCCAGCATCGGGTCTCGTTGTTGCCGCCGTCATCGGCAAAGGCGGCGCAGACGCGGATGAACTTGCCGACATGCTCCTGCAACGGGGTGAATGTGGCGGCGGTCGCCGTGGTGATGTTGGCGTAGGCGCCGCCGCCAGTGTCGGCCACGCTCCATTGCCAAGTCGGCGTGAAGGTGGTGATGCCATCGGCATCGCCTATCATGCCTTGGACTGCGGTCAGTGCGCTGTCCTCATTGGGCCCCGTCGTGGTCAGGTTGGTGTTGTCCGCCGCCGTCACCGTCGGGGTACCGGTGGCGTTCTGCGCTTGCGCTTGGGTGCAGACGGCAAACAGAGCCGGCAGAATAAGCGTCCAGAGGCTAAGCCGAGCTAGTGTCGCCCACCGATGCGGGGGGGGGGGGGGGGGGTATAGGTATTATTAATTTTTAAGCTCATGCTATTTTTTAGGATCATGGTCTTTCTCCTGACAGATGTAGCCGTACGGTAGTATGTACACAAACGCTTAATGAGGCACAGTAATAAGAGGCACAAACAACACTCGGTTGTTTGTGTGTGTTTAATCTAATTGTCTGTGGTTTCTTCAAATTATTTGTATTCCATAAACTGTTTGCGGATTGCTTAATGTCGCACCATACCATAAATTCAGTTATTTACAAGTTCAACTGTTGCTTTCCCCTGATGGATTCCGTGCACTATACCACAAAGTGAGTCCTTTGCAAGCGCTTTTTTTTCAAATCGCAATGACTGCCTCTGGCGACCGCTTGCGTCGGCGTTGCCGAGGCGTTGCTATTGCCTGTCAGCCTTTGCCGAAGCCAGCAATCCGGCATGTTTCAGTCATTTGCAAGCGTATCCGCCCCCTTGTGCGCCCATAATACTCCCCTTCCCGCCGCTTAAACATGCTTTAAGCAGTGTTCACATATCGCTTGCGCACCCAACACTCCCGCCGGTGCGCCTGCGGGGATGGTGCGATAGCAACGTGTCGGAGCACTCGCGCTTACCGCAACGGGCCTTCAAGGAAAACGCGCAAGCGCAAGCGCAAGGCGGTTGCCACCACACGAGCGTCGGCGGAGCACAGCGGCCCCTCGGCGGTGCCTATGCTATCGGTGAAGCTGGCGCAGGCGCGGATGTATCGACCGGCATGTGCTTGCCGGGGAGTAAAAATAACATCGGTAGCGCCGGTGATGGCGGCGTAGGCGTTGTCCATCGGGGCGCCACTGTCCGGGGCCGGGGCAGATTGCCATTGCCAGCGGATGCTACCCCGGTTGATGCCGTTGGGTTCGATGATGCCATCTGCGGATGCAGCCAGCGGTATGTCCTGCAGGTAAGCGGTGTCGGTGGCAAGGGCGGCAGTCACCGTGGGTGCGCCGGTGGCATCCGTCGGGTCGGAGGTAATCAAGTTTATCGTGAGGGTGGCGATGCGGACGCTGGCGTTGTTGGTGCCCGCCGGGTCATCGCCGTTGTCGGTCACATTGAATCTGAAGGTAGCGTAGCTACTCTGGGCACTCTGCCCGCTGGCAGGGTAGTACGTAAGGTCCGCGATGTCGGCAACGGCTATGGTGTCGTCCGCCATGGCGGCGGCGGAGCCGTTGCGCAGGGCGCCGGATGCCGGCAACGATTCCAGAGTGACGCTGGCCAAGTCATCGCCATCCTCGTCGGCGAACGGGAAGTCGCTCGCCTTGAAAGCGTAGGGGCTGGCCATCGTCGCACCCATAGGCACATTGATGAAGCCGTCTTGCGCCACCGGCGCATCGTTGACATTGGTTGTCCGGACTGCGGCGGAACAGAGCGGGCCCTCCTCTGCCGGGGTGGCGTGGCGATCCATAAAGGTTGCGCAGACTCTTATGTATTGGTCTGTACGGGCCTGCGTAATGACGAATGCTTCGGCGGTGGCGCCGGCTATGGCGGTGTATGCGCCGACGGCCGGGGTGCCGCTGGCCGGGGTCGGGGCAGATTGCCATTCCCACCTCAGAGTTCTCCAGTCTATGCTGTTGAGATCGGCAATGCCAAAGTAGTTGGCGGTCACCCGGGCGCCCTCGGCGGCGCTGGCGGACGGTGATGTTGTGGGCGCGCCGGTGGCCGCCATCTGGTCCGGCGATGTCAGATCTATGAGCATGAAATTAACTCCGGTGTGATTGATGCCATCATCGTTGTCGGCCACCGGCCGGTAGACAAAGGTGGCATAGAATCCGGTGGGTTGCTGACCGGGTATCGGGTACCAGGCCAGAGCGCCGGCGGTCAATTGGGCCACGGTTACGGTTACGGGGTTTCCGGTGCCAGTAGAGACGGGGTTGCCATTCAGGGTCAGGGTGCCCCCCGGTATCAGGCTATCAAAGGTGATGGCGGCCAGCATATCGCCATCGGGGTCTATGAACAGAAAGTCTGACGCCTTAAACCGGTATGGATTGTCGGCGGTGGCGGATGCCGGCACCGCACCGCTGTGGCGCAGGGAGGTTTGGGGCAGGTCGTTGACATCGGTCACTCTGACGGGGGCAGAGCAGATGCTGGCGGTGCGTATGCGGCTGTCCTCGGTGGCGGGGTCGCCGCCCTCGGCGGTACCCCGGCCATCGGTGTAAAAGACGCACAGGCGCAGGTTCTTGTTCACATGGTCTTGCGAGAGCGGGGCGTATGTGTTGACGTCCCAAGCCGCCTCTTCCCATCCCAGGCCGACGGTAGTACTGAGTTGCCAACTGAAGTCAAATTGTCCTGCCGCGGGCAGGCCATCCTCATCGCTCAGGCCGGTCACGCTGGCATTGACTGTCTGCATTTGGGCCACGGTGGTGATGAGGTCGGCGCTCCCGTCCAACACCATGCCGATGGCGCCCTGCGGCGCAGTGTTGGTCTGCGCTTGCGCTTGGGTGCAGACGGCAAACAGGGCCGACAGAATAAGCGCCCAGAGACTAAGCCGAGTTAGTGTCGCCCACCGATGCGGGGGGGGGGGGGGTATGAGTATTATTAATTTGTAAGTTCATGCTATTTTTTAGGTTCATTGTTCTACTCCTGATGAATGCAGTTGTACGGTGTATGTACACAAACAACATTTAATGAGACACAGTAATGAGAGGCACAAACAACTTTGTTGTTTGTGTGTGTTTAATCTAATTGTCTGTGGTTTCTTCAAATTGTTTGTATTCCATAAACTGTTTGCGGATTGTTTAATGTCGCACTGTATCATAAATTCGGTCATTATTATAAATTCAGTTATTTACAAGTTCAACTGTTGCTTTCCCCTGATGGATTCCGTGCACTATACCACAAAGTGAGTCCTTTGCAAGCGCTTTTTTTTCAAATATCAGCGACCGCCTCCGGCGGGCGGTTGCGTCGGCGTTGCCGAGGCGTTGCCATTGCCTGTCGGCCTTTGTCAAAGCCGGCAATCCGGCATGTTTCCGGCATGTTTCAGTCATTTACGAGTGTATCCGCCACCCCCTTGTGCGCACTCCATAATACCACCTTCCCCGCCGCTTAAACGTACTTTAAGCAGTGTTCACATATCGCTTGCGCGCCTCATAACTCCCTTCTCCGCCGCCGATTACTCGCGCTATTATGCGGGTCAGGGGTATGGTGGCACGGCGGTATTGCTACCGCGCCGCTGTTGCCAGATGTGAAAATAGCGATTGAACATCGCCTTTGCAACGGCTTCCGTTGTCGCAAAGGCGGAGTCGGGTATATAATCCCTTACGGATTGATATGCAAGAACGAACTTTTATAGCCCTGAACATCGCGGTACTGACCGTATCCGATTCGCGCACCGAGGATACCGACAAATCGGGCGCGCTCTTGGCCGACCTGATTACGGCCGACAAACACCGTTGCCACGAAAAGGTTATCGTGGCGGATGACATCTATCAAATTCGCGCGCAAGTCTCGCGCTGGATTGCCGACCCCGAAGTCCGGGCGATTATCACAACCGGCGGCACGGGCGTGACCGGTCGCGATGGCACGCCGGAAGCGGTCGCGCCGCTGTTTGACAAAACGCTCGACGGTTTTGGCGAAACATTCCGCATGCTGTCCTACCAAACCATCGGCGCGTCAACCCTGCAATCACGCGCGGTCGCCGGCGTTGCGAACGGCGCCTACATCTTTTGCCTGCCCGGTTCGCCGAACGCATGCAGGGACGGCTGGGAGAAAATCATCAGCGCGCAACTGGATCACAGAACGCGCCCGTGTAATTTGGTTGAGCTGATGCCGCGCTTGAAGTAGCCGGATAGAGCGATGAACGACGGGCCGGCGGATGGCCGCGGCGAAATATTTAATGACGCAGACGGCGGTCGGCATCGGACAGCGCCGCCGAGCGCTTGAACAGCTTTCTCAGATATATCGCGGGGCCCGACAATAAGTAGATAAGCGAAAAGAGAAACAGGAACTTTGCCATATCCGCCGTCGCCACGATTAAAACGCCGATTAACAACGGCAATACGACAAAAGAGATGCGCCCCTTCCATCGAATGCCTTTGGGACTGAAGTAGCTTAGGTTGCTAAGCATCGCAGCGCTCGCAAGAACCATCAGCATCGCCGCCAACCACACGAGGCGCTCGCCGGCATAACCCAAATCCTCGCACAGCCAGACTAGGCTCATCATCAATGCCGCCGCCGCGGGACACGGCAAGCCGCGGAAAAAACTCTTGCCGGACGATGTGGTTTGGACATTGAAACGGGCAAGGCGCAATACCACCGCGGCCGCATAGGCAAAGGCGATTAACCAGCCAATCTTATCCCACGCGCCGCCGGATTCCGCCAGCGCATACAAAGACCACTGGTATATGATGAGCGCCGGGATACAGCCGAATACGATGGCATCGGTGAGGCTGTCCAACTCGGCGCCAAAGCGGCTGGCGGTATTGGTCCAGCGGGCGATATTGCCGTCCAAGCCATCGAGTATCATGCACACGATAACCGCGATGGCGGCGGCTTCAAAATGCCCGCTCAGGGCGCCGGCCATCGCATAGAATCCGCACAGCAGCGAGGAGATCGTGATGAGGTTCGGCAACATATAAATACCGCGGCGAAACTTGCCGGAGCCGTTTGTCTTATCGCGCATCAATTCTTTTCTTTATCAACCAGTTGGTTTTCGGCAATCCAGGACATCATCCCGCGCAGTCTCTCGCCGACTTGCTCGATCGGATGTTTGTCGAGGCGGCGACGCATCATCTCCATGACCGGCGCTCCGGTTTTGTTCTCGGTCACAAACTCGCGCGCGAACTCGCCGTTTTGAATTTGCTCGAGCAGTTTCTTCATCGCTTCCTTGCTCCTCTCATCAACGATCCGTTGCCCGCGTGTCAGAGCGCCATACTCGGCGGTATTTGAAATGGAATAATGCATGTTTGCGATACCGCCCTCGTAGATCAAATCGACGATCAGCTTCATCTCGTGCAGGCATTCAAAATAGGCCATCTCGGGAGCATAGCCCGCTTCGGTCAGCACTTCAAAGCCGTTGCGTATCAGCGCCACGACGCCGCCGCATAACACGGCCTGCTCGCCGAATAAGTCGGTTTCGGTTTCCTCTTCAAAAGTCGTCTCGATGACGCCCGCCCGACCGCCGCCGTTGGCCGATGCATACGACAGCGCGATATCGCGCGCCTTGCCGGAAGCATCCTGATACACCGCGATCAAAGTCGGCACGCCTTGTCCGTTGCAATACGTGGAGCGCACCAAGTGCCCGGGGCCTTTGGGGGCGACCATGAACACATCCAAGTCCGCCCGCGGCCTGATTTGTCCGAAGTGGATATTAAAGCCGTGCGCAAACCCCAGCGCGGCGCCCCGCTTCAGCGCGGGCCCCACGCTGTTCGCATACAACTGTGCCTGATGTTCGTCCGGAGCCAGCATCATCACGACATCGCCTTGGGCCGCCGCCTCCTCAATCGGGGCATGCGCAATCCCGGCCGCTTCGGCCTTGCTCGCCGAAGCCGAACCTTTGCGCAAGCCGACTATGACATCCGCCCCGGAATCTTTGAGGTTATTGGCATGGGCGTGCCCCTGCGAACCATAACCGATGATCGCCACCTTCTTCTTTTGAATCAAACTCTGATCCGCATCTTTATCATAAAAAATCTTCATTGTTTTCTCCGTTTGTTGCAGGCGGGCAATCAAATCGCCAAAATCAAATTGCCCTTGCCAAGACTGATAATGCCCGATCGGACAATTTCTTTAATTTCCCACGACCTTCCCAGATTGAGAATAAACGCGTCAATTTTCTCTCCCGCCGCCGTCATCTCAATCACGCATTGGGAGCCGTGGGATTCGACCGCGCGGGCATCGTATTGTTTGACAAACGCATCCAGCTCTTCGCGGCGCTCATCGGCGCATGCCACTTTCATTAAAACCACTTCCGTTTCAATATGCTGATCCTTGCCCATATCAACTACGTCAACCACATCGATCAACTTGCGCAGTTGCTTGACGATTTGCTCCGCCTGCTCGTCTTCCCCTCTGGTCACAATGGTAATCCGTGACAGCGACGAGTCGGCGGTCGGCGCGACCGTCAATGATGCGATATTATACCCGCGCGCGGAAAATAATCCCGCGACCCGCGATAAAACCCCCGCTTCGTTTGCAAGCAATATTGAAATAATATGCTTTTGAGTGTCCGCCGTCATTGTGTTGCCACTTTCCTGACCGAAAATTTTGAAAAGCGATAGTACGGGCGGCGCTCAAGATTTTTTCAAATGGAAATGAAATTTGCCGTCCCGCTCGGTTGACTCAAGCAACTCATTTCCGGTCTGCTTTGAAAATGCCTCAAAGTCTTTCACCGATCCGGAATCGGTGGATATGATATGCAGCACCTCGCCGCTCTCCATGCCCGCCAGCGCTTTTTTGGCGCGCAGAATAGGCAACGGGCAATTCAGACCGCTGGTGTCAATCTCTTGATCAAATTGCGACATAACTCCTCCTCTTGTTTAAATCATGTTTATACATCGTCGCCGCCGAATCACAAGCGTGCCGCGCGGCTCCGGCAATCATATTATCACGTCACGCGCCTCTTCTCGGCAGCAAATCACGCGTGTCATCCATCAAATATGCCACCTTGCGCCGATACGCAAGCTCTTTTGCGGCGGCGGCGGTTTTCTTGAGGCGCGGCGGCGGCAGGTTATTGCGCACCGTTTCGACTATCTTATGCGCCCCGTCTCTGATCTCCGATTCAATCATAAACAGCTTGTGGTTATCCGGCGGTATCGCATTGATATAAGCGGCTAATTCGGGGAAATCAGAGTATTGCCACACCTTGTAATGCGCCTTCAGCGGGTCAAAATAATGCGGCTGCCTCTCATCCGTCATGATGTAGATCGTGACACCGTCCGGCAACAAGCGCTTGAGTCTTGCAATAATTGCTTCCGGAGTCGTCGCTTTGTCCATGTCGGGAAATTTGATGGCGCAATCCCCGCGCCTGATATGCAGCGCATAATATTCGTCTCCCAATACGGCGCGCACACGCCGCGCCGTCTCCCTTATATCCGGCGCTCGCGGTAACGAAACAGCCGCCGTCGGCCAGTAACGATAGTGAAAGAGTTTGGCCAGCGACACCGTAAAATATTTGATCCATTGCTTGTTAAGAGCGTAGCCAAAATATTTTTTGCGCCGCACCTTGACCCAGCGGTAGCGAGGCCATTTGACATTCCACGAGTGCCATTCGCGATGAGCGGTGTCGTGACGAATAATCAGGCGGCAATCGCGATTCTTTTTCAGGCTGATCCTGCGCTGTGACGGAACCGTCGCCGACTCATCCGGCGACAAAGACAATCGATTGAAATCGTCACGCTCCAGGTACTCAAAATCCGCTCCGCTGATCACCCGGTTCTTGAAAAAATACGATGCCAGGCCCGTATACTCAATCTCTATCCGGATGTTATCCAAGTCAATATAATCGCGCCACGACGGTTCGATGCGGCAGCCCAGATTGTGGGTCTCGGTCAATATCGGCGGCAGCAGAAGCGGGATGCGCCCCAGCATCGCCGCTTCGCCAATCAATGCGCTCAGGTTTCCGACAGTATGGGTGATGCCGTGCCCGAGACCCTCTCTGATATGCGCATCCTCGCGCACAGACAAGCGGCCTTGCGCATCGGCGCATATTGAGTATGGCGTTGCCAAATATGCGAGGTATTTCTTCATATATGCTTATATGGTTGCAGACAAAGGCTTTGCGCTCAAAGCGGTTGCAAAGCGGGCAAACAATGACCGAACTTCCGCCGATAGCATATTATACTCGGTATTATGAACGCAGACCGGTCACCCAAAACGCGATGTCGCATACCAATCGTACTGCTATTGATGGCGGCGGCGCACCCTGTCCATGCCAATCATCATCTGTCGCTCCCGCAAATAGGCGACCCGTCTTACTCGGCGATGAGCCATGCCGAAGAAAAAAAGCTCGGGCGGGTGATACTCGCGCAACTGCGCTCGAGCTTAACCCAAATAGAAGACATAGAACTACAGAGTTACCTGCAGTCGCTGTCGCAAAGACTGCTGGCACAAACCGGCACCCAAGGTCTGAACTTCCACTTCCTGATAGCCAAGGATGACTCCGTCAATGCCTTTGCGACGCCGGGCGGCGTGATCGCGGTGAATTCCGGAATGATCCTGTTTGCCGATAACGAGGACGAACTCGCCAGTGTCATCGCGCACGAATTAGCGCATGTGACGCATCGTCATATCGCGCGGCTCTACGATCTGTCAAGCCAAACCCAGTGGACCGGCGCGCTGCAATTGATTGCCGGTCTGATTGCCGGAACTTATAACTCCGAGTTCGCCCAGCTGGGCGTTGCATCCGCCATATCCGGCGTAGTCGAGCGACAGCTTTTCTACTCCAGGGCCTTTGAGCGCGAAGCCGACTATTCCGGCATGCGTTTGCTCAGCGAGGCCGGCTTTGACCCCGCCGGAATGGTAAACTTCTTTGCCAAGTTACAAGCCAAAGGGAGCAGCAGCCGCGCGATACCGGAATTTCTTCGCACGCACCCGCTGAGTAAAAACCGCTTGAAGGATATGCAAGAACGCGCGCGACAGTACCCCGCGGTCACGCCCCGGGACGATACGGCATTTCAGTATGCCAAAGCGCGGTTACATGCCATAAACGGCGCCGAGGATGGCACACACAAATGGCCGCAACACATAGGCTTATATCGCAAGGGAATCGATTTGATGCGGAAGAATTTCCCCTATGAAGCGGTTCGGGCGTTGCGGCAAATGCCCCCCGCGCATCAAGATGATATCGCGGCAAGGCTGGCATTAGCGCAAGCTTTTGCTCTGCAAAACGATCATAAAAAGGCGCGGGAAATACTAAAGACCCTGACCTATCTGTACCCGAACAACCCCGCCGCCAATTATTATCTGGCCAAACTGTACTTGAGCGCCAAACAGCCGCAACAGGCATTGGCGCAATTACAAAGCGTTGCCTCGTTGCGTAGCTACTATCCGATTCTGATTAAAATGGCCGCACAAGCCTCGGCGATGCTTAAAAAACAAGGCGCCAGTCATGAGTATCTGGCCGAGTATTACGCGCTTATCGGAAACTTTGGCCTGGCGCTCAAGCATCTGGAGTTGGCCGATAGATCGCCGAACTTAGACAAGGTGAGCAAAGCCAGAATCACGCAAAAGCGCAAATCCATATTGCGCTTGCAAACAGAAATGAAAGGGGGATAATTTGCCGCGCCTAGGTTAATTTGCCGCAGCAGTTCTTGTATTTCTTGCCGCTGCCGCACGGGCACAACTGGTTGCGCCGCACCATCGTGGTCGCGCCGATCTTCTCCCGCCGGTTGGCGGCAAGTCTCTCGGCGTAATCCACGCCGCCCATCGGCGGCGCGCGAAAAGAAAAAAGGGTCTTGCTGTCCTTGTGAGAAATGCTGATATCGCCCTGCCGTATGACATCCATGCCGACCACACAATCGGCCCGGCCATTGACCAGAGAAGTATCCATCACACCGGCATCTCGCACCGTAACACGCATCTTATTGGGGAAATACATATCCACCGAATACAATTCCTCGCCGTTGCCCGATGCGGGTTTCGGTTCCAAGCCCAACTCGTCTATCACTCTGCCGGAAATCTGCGAACGATTCGCCGCGGTACTCCACACCGATTGGTAACGCCGGACAAGCTCTCTCGCCAACTTACGGCCCGGCAACTGTGCCGGCGCGACGCCAATTTCAAATATGATGACCGGCATCGGAGCGCTTGCATGTATCGTGAATGCGCTTGAAAAAGGGCTCTCTTCCGGTTTGTCTTGCCGCTTTTTATTGGCTTTGCTTTTGCTGTCCGATTTTTTCATAGTCGCTGAGAAATTTCTCAAGGCCGGCATCGGTCAGCGGATGTTTAAACATGGCATCCAGCACCGCCGGCGGACAACTCGCCACATCGGCCCCGGCGAGCGCACACTCGGTGACATGTTGCGCGCTGCGAATCGATGCCGCCAGAACTTGCGCCCGCAGATCATAATTGGCAAATGCCAAAGTGATATCATCGACCAAACCCACCCCGGATTCTTCGTTGTCATCCAAGCGTCCGACAAAAGGCGACACATATGTCGCGCCCGCTTTCGCCGCCAGCAAAGCTTGGGACACAGAAAAAATCAAAGTGCAGTTGGTCCTGATGCCTTCTTTTGTCAACGCGCAGATCGCGCGCACTCCTTGCGGCAACATCGGTATCTTGACCACAATCCGGGGATGGATGGCGGCCAATTCGCGCCCCTCATCGAGCATCGCCCGATACTCGGTGCCGATCACTTCGGCGGATACGTCTCCGCCGTCAAGCTCTTCGCATATCGCCAGATAGCGGCCCCGAATATCCCGCTGCGTGCGCAATGCGCTCTCTTTTGCCAGAAGGCTCGGATTCGTTGTCACACCGTCGAGTATTCCGGTCCGATTGATACGCGCGATCTCCGCAAGGCTGGCGCTGTCGATAAATAATTTCATCGGCTCTTGTTCTCGATGGCGGTCAATTTAACCGGGCACGACGACAGGCCGCTCTGGCGGCGCAGGATCGAGCGCCCCAGTTGGGGATTGCTGAAATGGGAAGGCAGTATCGCATAGCCATTGTCCTGCCATTCCTCGAGTGTCGGACCGTTAAATGTGCAATGCGAATTCTCGGTCTCGTAGATATTAATTTCCGTCAACGACGGGATGTAGTCAAGCAAGCGTTGCCACGCATAGACACTCAGCAATTCGGTACTCGAGCGCCAACTCAACGACGGGTCTGCCAGATTCAAGTGCGCGTGATCAAGCGAATTGACAACCCGCTTTTTAAGCGTCGCTTTGAGATAGGCATAGTCGGTTACAAACCCGGTATAAGGATCAATACGATCGGTTACCGTAACGATCAGGTTGTAACGCCCGCCGTGCATATTGGAACAAGCTCCCGGGTGATCGGTTATGAAATGCGCCGAGTCAAAACTCACCTCTTTGGTAACCGATGCCATCGGCGTATCTTCATAGAGGTGTTCGTGAGCGTGCGGAATCTCATTGACATACGAGCGTATGAAACTCAGGAAACAGTTTGCATCATCGATCGTCTCGGTGCGGAAAAATGCCTGATTATCAATAGCTTCCAGCTCCACAAAGGACACCTTGAATTCCTTTTCTGCGGCCATTTTCCATTGTTGTCCTTGCTCGCGATTCGCAAAAGGCACAAAGATATAACCAGCGCTTAAAAAAGAGCCGACAGCCGCTATGACCGATGTGAAATGCAGCAAATCGACCGAAGAAAAACGTGTCGGATCGGCCGGGCCATGGTCGATGTTAGCGGCGCGCGCCCTTAAACAGTTCCGCGCGACCACACGGTGGCTGGCAGCGGTAAACAGATACTCTTGACGGAAGACAAAACCATGCGCTTTGACCTGCCGCAACAGCCACAGCAACTGATCAAGCCGCCTCACCTCGCCGGGAATTTCAACAAAGTCGCCCTTGACTCGCAACATGCCGGCCGCGTCTATCGCGCTCAAAACCAAACGCGCGCGGGGCGACGGAGCAAGCGCAATCTCCGGGTAGTCGGCAATATCCGCGACCGGGTTCAACAAGCGCTCGGGAATAATAATATCGAGCGGCAAGCGATGCCGCAACGCGTACTCCTGCAACGTCAGTCCGCAACAATCGATCAAGTGTTCGCTCGTCAGCTCATTCAAAGAGCTTCCGCATTCAAGGCATTTCACCGCTCTTGTCCCCCATTTCTATGGCTATACATGCCGCCTATTTTGTAACAAGCGCCGCAATCATACAAGCAAAACACTATGCGACGCCTACGCAGTCAATACCGGCCCATATCCGGTATTCTCATAAGCCCGCTTCTGAAAACGGCGCAGCAGAATATCGTCCGCTAACTCAAAACGCATAAACCACCCTTTGCCGGGCTCATAATGCTCTTCAAAAACAGTGCCATTGCGGTATAAAAACGAGCGCAAATCGGCCGTAGCCTCGGGCACACATAATTGGCATATCCGGCGCGCGGATGATATCCGTTCCGCAATCGCCCGCTTCAGCAAATCCAAACCGTCGCCGGCGATAGCGGATACATATGCCGCCGTTATCTTGTTATCCGCTCCGCGTTCGATGCGCGCGGGAAGGCCGACGCGGTCTATCTTATTGAATACCGTGATAACGGGAATCTCATCGGCGCCGACTATGGATAACACGCGGTTTACTTCCCGGCGTTGCTCAAACCTCTGTTCCGCCGAGGCGTCTTCTACGCGCAAGATCAAATCCGATTCGCAAATCTCAAGCAGCGTCGCATTAAAAGCATCTATCAGCTGATGCGGAAGATCACGGATAAAACCGACGGTATCGCTCAGCAACAAACTCAAGTTCTGTGCGCCGAATTTGCGCACCGTCGGATCGAGTGTCGCAAACAGGCGTCCGCTGCTAACGACATCCGCGTCGGTTATCGCATTGAATAGGGTCGACTTGCCGGCGTTGGTGTAACCGACCAGCGAAACAGACGGCAACAAGTGCCGGCCTCGCTTGCGACGCCGCTGGTTACGTTGATGTTTGATCTTCTCCAGTTGCGCGGCGAGCGCTTTGACCCGGCGACGTAACAAACGGCGGTCGGTTTCCAACTGCTTTTCGCCGGGACCGCGCAAACCGATGCCGCCTTTCTGTCGCTCCAAGTGGGTCCAAGTGCGTACCAGACGGGTCGATAAATACTCGAGTTGCGCGAACTCAACCTGCAATTTCCCCTCGTGTGATTGCGCGCGTTGCGCAAAGATATCAAGGATCAACGCCGTGCGATCGAGTATGCGCGCTTTGATGCGCCCCTCAAGGTTGCGAATTTGCCGCGGATTGAGCTCGCAATCAATCACCGCCAAAGACACGCCTGTCTCTTCGACCATCGCGCGCAGCTCTTCGGATTTTCCGCGCCCGATAAAATACGTCGGGTTCGCGGCAGGATTGCCGCAATATAAGACACCCCGCTCCTCGATCCCGGCGGATACGGCCAACTCAATAAACTCTCTCTCATACGGCGGATAATTGTGCGAGCCGATTCGGGTCAAGACCAAGACAGCGGCGGTCGTATCACTCGTCGCATTAGTCATCGCGCTTCGCTCCTTCCGCGCATTCCCACAGCGCGCGGATGGCGGCAATGCCTTGCGCTCCGTATTGCCGGCTACATTGCGCGGCATCTTTATCCATACCGCCGATCGCATAAACGGGCAACTTTATGCGGGCGACTATCCGCGCAAAATGATGCCACCCTATTGGCGCTGTTTGCGGGTGACTGGCGCTGCGTCGCACCGGCCCCAAAGTGACAAAATCAGCCCCTAGCCGCTCGGCCTGACGCAATTCGTCCGGGTTATGACACGAAGCGGCAAACCACAGCGAATTCGCTACCGGGCGCTTCTGACAACGCATCAATTCAAACGCGCTCAAATGGATGCCCGCAGCCCGTGACACAGGCAGGAGATGCAGGCGATTGTGCGCCAAGACCTCGGCATTCTTTTTTGCGGCTTCCGTTATCAGGTTCCGCAGCACATCCAGATAGTCATCATCGCTGAGCCGATAGTCACGAAAGACCGCCAGACTGACATCATCGCGCAGACTGTTTGCAAAATGCGACACAAAGCCGCGCTTCGCATCTCTGTCCGCCAAGCAAGGGGTCACAAGGTAATAGGGCGGCAGTGGCAAGATATTTTGGTCGCGCGGCGCGGAAGCGGTATTAACTGCGGTATTCGGCATTGATCTTGATATATTCCTCGGTCAGGTCGCAGGTCCAGACGACGCTATCGCTATCGCCGCGCGCCAGCGTTATCCGAATCACAATTTCATCTCCGGACATGGCTTGTTTGGCGACGGACTCATCATAACCCGCCGCAACCATACCGCGCTCAAACACACAATGATCGCCGATCGAACAACACACCTTGGACATGTCGAGCGCGATCGGACAACGCCCGAGCGCGGCAATGATGCGTCCCCAGTTGGGATCGCCCGCAAAACACGCTGTCTTAACCAGCGGCGATGCGGCGATAGTGCGCGCAACCGTGCGCGCCTCTTCGCCGGAAGCGGCTTGGCTCACCCGTATCTCGATCAAACGGCTGGCCCCTTCGCCGTCGCGGGCGATCGATTGCGCCAAGCGACACATCAGGTCGTCCAACGCCGCGCCCGCCCGCTGTTTCTCCGCAGCGCCCAAATCATCGTAGGCGATGCCCGATTGCCCTGTCGCAATCAGCACACAAGCATCATTGCTCGAGGTGTCGCCATCCACCGTGACGGAGTGGAAAGAGCGGTCGCAAGCGGCGCGCAGCAGTTGCGTCAGAACCTGTCGCTCTATGGCGATATCCGTAGCGACGAAAGCCAGCATGGTCGCCATATCCGGATGAATCATTCCGCTGCCTTTTGCAATCCCGGAAATCGTCACTTCGCCTTGCGGCAGTTTGACACGACAGCTTTCATACTTCGCAAATGTATCCGTTGTCATGATCGCATCAGCCGCCGCGCGCCAATTATCGGCATCCAGACCGCGGCATAGCCGCGGCAAAGTCTTTATGATTTTCTCTGCCGGCAGCGCTTCGCCGATGACACCGGTTGAAAACGGCAACACTTGCCGCTGTGACACCGCGGCCTGCTCAGCCAACTCGGCACAACATTGTCGCGCCGCATCTATCCCGGCTTCGCCGAGCCCGGCATTGGCGCAGCCGGAATTGATCAAAAGATATCGCGGCGCCGCGGCGCGCAGGTGTTGTTGCGCAACCGCGATCGGGGCGGCCTTAAAATGGTTTTGCGTAAATACCGCCGCCAGCGCAGCCCCTTTGCAGAGTTCTATCAAAGCGAGATCATTGCGCCCGCGGTAACGGATGCCGGAGGCCGCGGCGGCAAGGCGCGTCCCTTTGACCGCAAGCACATCCCGCCGATCGCCTGTGCCGGCCATTACGATGCTTTCCTCATGCAACAACGCTTATATTTCTTGCCCGAACCGCAGAAGCACGGATCATTGCGTCCTAACTTCGGGTGTTTTCTCCGAACCGTCTCGGGCTTGGCGGGCCGCGCGGCTTTCTGCGCGCCGCTCGGTTGCAACGGCATGTCGGAAGCGGCGGACGGCGGGCGCAGCACATCCGCCGGCGGCGCGTGTTGATAGCCGAGGTCCTTCGTATCCAATGATGGCGCGGCGCTCTCCTTCTCCGGCAAGGCATCGATCCTCAAATGCGCCAGTTGCACGATCAGTTCATGACGGATGCGATCCAGCATGGCTTCAAACATCCCGAATGCTTCGCGCTTGTATTCCTGTTTGGGGTTCTTTTGCGCAAAACTGCGGAAGCCGATGCCGCGCCGCAAGTAATCGATCTGCATCAAATGTTCCTTCCAATTGCGATCCAATGTTTGTAACATACACACGCTCTCAACCATCCGCATCTGTGATTTGTCTGCCTCCGCGCGCCGGTCGGCATATGCCGCATATACCTCTTGCAACACTTTTTCCTTCAGCGCGCCGCTGGTGATCTCAGGGTTGTCATCAAACCAGGAGGCAATCGGAACCTCCGTATTAAAATCACGCTTGAGCCGCTCGCTGAGGCCGTCAATATCCCACTCTTCGGCCTCCGATTGCGGAATATACCCGTTGACCAATGTCTCGACGACTTCCGACATGATCGTCTCGGTGCTGTCGCTGATGTCCTCCGATTGCATCAACTGAAGACGTTGATCATAGATGATGCGCCGTTGCTCGTTGATCACATCGTCATAGTCCAACAAATTCTTGCGAATGTCATAGTTGTAGGCTTCCACCTTGCGCTGCGCATTCTCAATCGCTTTGCTCACCCACGGGTGCTCGATCGCTTCGCCCTCTTCCATGCCGATGCGATCCATAATTGATTTGACCTTGTCGCTGGCAAAGATACGCATCAGATTATCTTCCAGCGACAAATAGAACTGACTGGAGCCCGGATCTCCCTGACGCCCGGCGCGACCGCGCAGCTGATTGTCTATGCGCCGCGATTCGTGGCGCTCGGTGCCGATGATATGCAAGCCGCCCGCCTCCATCACTTGGCGGTGACGCGCCTGCCACCGCTTTCTTGCTTCCTCCTTATCCGCTTCCTCTTCCGCCTCGGCCAATTCCGCATCCAGCGAACCGCCGAGAATAATATCGGTGCCGCGCCCCGCCATATTGGTCGCGATGGTAACCACCGCCGGACGCCCGGCCTGAGCGATAATCCGCGACTCGGCCTCGTGGTGTTTGGCATTGAGCACCTGATGGCGGATACCTGCCTTTTTGAGCAAGGCGGACAGCAGTTCCGATGTTTCGATAGAGGCGGTTCCGACCAGCGCCGGCTGGCCTTTGCCGACACATCTTTTAATGTCCTCGACAATCGCTTGAAACTTTTCGCCCTGAGTCAAATACACCAGATCCGACAAGTCATCGCGAATCATCTTCTTGTGAGTCGGCAACACCACCACTTCCAAATTGTAAATATCGTTCAATTCGTAGGCTTCGGTATCCGCCGTGCCGGTCATACCGGCAAGCTTTTCGTAAAGACGGAAGTAGTTTTGAAATGTGATCGATGCGAAAGTCTGATTCTCCGCCTCCACCCGCACGCCCTCTTTTGCCTCAATCGCCTGATGCAATCCGTCCGACCACCGCCGCCCCTCCATGACCCGGCCGGTAAACTCATCGACGATCACCACTTTGCCGCCTCGGACTATGTAATCCACATTTTTCTTATACATAGCATTCGCGCGTAACGCCGAATTCACATGATGAAACAAGCCGATACGGCCCATATCATAAAGACTTTCGCCCGGCTCCAACAATTGATTCTTTGCCAACAAATCCTCTATGTGCTGGTGGCCGCTTTCGGTGATCATGACCTGCCGCGATTTTTCGTCAACCGTATAATCTCCGCCATCGCCTTCTTCGCGCTCAAGCTTCAGAGGGCGCACCAGTTTATCGATCTGCGAATAAATAGCGGTGCCGCTTGCGCCCGGTCCCGATATGATCAGCGGCGTGCGCGCCTCGTCTATCAACACCGAGTCCACTTCGTCGATAATCGCATAATAGTGATTGCGCTGCGCCACCTCATCCGGCGTCAATGCCATGTTGTCACGCAAGTAGTCAAATCCAAATTCATTATTGGTGCCGTAAACGATGTCGCTCTGATAGGCGGCATGTCGTTCGGCGGGTTTCAACCCCGAAACAATCACCCCGACCGACATGCCCAGATGCCGGTACACTTGCCCCATCCACTCGGCATCGCGGAGCGCCAGATAATCGTTCACCGTGACGACATGCACGCTTTTGCCGGTCAGCGCATTCAGATATGCCGGCATCGTCGCCACCAAAGTCTTGCCCTCGCCGGTGCTCATCTCGGCGACACATCCGCGATGCAAGACCATCCCCCCCATCAGTTGCACATCAAAAGGACGCATATCCAAAACGCGCCGCGCCGCCTCCCTGACAACGGCAAACGCTTCGGGCAGTATGCGGTCGATAGCCTCGCCGTTTTGCAGCCGCGATTTGAACTCGCTTTGCTTGGCTTGCAGCGCGGAATCATCGAGCTGTTTGCACGCATCCTCAAGCGCATTGATGCGGTTCACAGTTCCGCGGTATGTCTTTAGCAAGCGCTCATTACGCGATGGTAATAGCTTGCCAAGTAGTGTGCGCATCAGAGGTACTGCCAAAAAACGCGGCCTATTTCTTGGAACCGAGCAAGAAAGGTTCGGGATTGATACGGCGTCCGTTCTTGATCACTTCAAAGTGAACATGGGGGCCGGTCGAACGCCCGGTGCTGCCGAGCAACGCAATCGGCTGGCCTTTTTTGATCATATCCCCTTTGTTAACGAGAACGCTTTGATTGTGCGCATACAAAGTGTGGTAGCCGTCAGCGTGCTTTATTTCGACAAAGTTGCCATAGTATTTGTGGCCTTCGACACGCTGTTCCACAATCCCGCTGGCGACCGCGCGCACCGGACTGCCTTGGCTGCCGGCAATATCAATGCCGCGATGAAACTCCCGGCGACCGGTAAAAGGACTGATCCGATGCGCATAACGCGACGAAATAATCCCCCGCGAAACAGGCCAGCCAAACGGCACCCGCTCGGCGCGCAGGTCGTGGCGCTTGAGCAGTTGCGACATCACCTCGAGCTTAAGCCGCGTGCTGTCTATGCGCGATTTGATCTTGCCGCTGACATCGCCGAGGCGGGTATATTCGCCGCCATCCGCTTCGTTCTCAAATACGCCGCCGACGCCGGGGTGATTGGAAAAATTTAACTCGGCGCTGCTGAGACCGTATTGTTCCAACAGATAATCGCCGAGCGCTTCCATCCGCGTGACTTGCGCTTGCATCAACGCGACCTTGCGCAGCAGTAATTCTTCTTCCGCTGCGCGCATCTGCCGGATATCGTCCAGAGTATCGGCATATTGGTAGACCCGCTCCCGCAGTTCGGCAATCTGCCGGGGATCCGATGTCATCGGCGCCACATAATAGCCGCCGGCAAACGCTAACAGCGACATGCCGAGCGCCGCGCCGGTTATCCAATAATGATTCTTAATCCGCCGCAGCGGAATCGCGGCGCGCGAAAAAAGACGCTCGCCGCGTCGCGCATTGCGCCACAGTTTCAGCAAATCACGGCGCAGGAAAGCGGTTCCCAAAACAATCACTTCCCGCACATAGCCTTGGAGGTGTCCGCGCAATAAGCCATAATAGCGGCGCAGGTTGCCTAATAGCGGCAATACTCTCTGATGACATGTTAAAAAGAATTCGCGCATCTTCGTCCTATTTGTCCCCCAAACTCTTGGGCCGGATTAAACTGCTGGAAGCGATGACTGCCAGCGCGCGCAGTCGTCTGCCGCCGGATGTCGCGCGACACTGCTGGGTCGGAGGATTTGAGGAGAATGCCGTCACCCTCATAACCGATGACTCCGCATACGGCATTCACCTGCGCTGGCACCAGAAAGAAATACTGAAGCAACTGCGCGAAGAGTTCTCCCACAAGACCGGCAAGCGCTGGCGCAAAATACGCGTGCATGTGTCCCGCGAACCGATAGCAACAGATAGTAAAACGGTATGATATTGAAACAGCGAGGGCTCGCCATATCTGTCAATTCTTAGCTGCCGAGGGCCGGCAAGAAAGAGACCGGGGAAGCATCGCTGTCTTGATTGAAAACGATTATCTCCCACGCTTGGGCATCCCGCAATAATTCGGAACGCAGGTGGTTATTCAGCGTGTGTCCGGACTTGCAACCTTCAAAACAACCGATCAAATTATGTCCCAGCAAAAAGAGGTCGCCGATCACATCCAGTATTTTGTGTTTGACAAACTCATCCTCGGAACGCAAACCGTCTTCGTTCAGAACGCGGTGATTATCTATCACTACGGCGTTCTCCTTGCTGCCGCCGCGAATGAGGCCCATCTCGCGTAATTTCTCATAATCTTTGAGGAAGCCGAATGTTCTGGAGCGGCTGACACTGCTGACAAAGGAGGTATTGGAGAAATCTACCTCAGACTTGAGAATTCGGCGTCTGAATGCGGGGTGGCTGAAGTCAATTTCAAAACAGACTTTGAAGCCTTCAAAAGGATACATTCGCACCCACTTGTCGCCGTCTTTCACCTCCACTTTTTTCTTCACCCGGATAAACTTTTTCAATTGCTCTTGCTCTTCGATGCCCGCCGACCCGAGCAAAAAGACAAACGGTCCGGCGCTGCCGTCCATGATGGGAATTTCCGGAGCGTTCACATCGACATGCAGGTTGTCGATACCGAGTCCGGCGACCGCGGATAGCAAATGCTCCACAGTGGAGATCCGCGCGCCTTCTTTGCCGAGGGTCGTAGAGAGCCGGGTATCTACGACATAGTCATTGTGGGCGGGAATACTCACCGGTTGATCGAGATCCACCCGATGAAACACCACGCCGGTATCGGGTTGCGCCGGGCGCAGTGTCAGCTGAATGGTTTTGCCCGTATGCAAACCCACGCCAACGGCTTGAATTGAATTTTTAAGTGTCCGTTGCTTAATCAAAAGATCAGCCTTTAAAGTATGCTTGGTAAATTTTTGCTTCTTATCCGCTATCGACCCTCAGGCCCAAGGGTAAATATGTTATAAGAAATACGGAAAATATACAACATACCTACCCCACAGATTGACCCGACCGGCGGCAGCCCTATTGGTTGCCGGATGAGCCGATCGGCAGAGCCCCCTGCCGCCGTCGCCGCCGGGCGGGGCTCCCAAAGCATTATTTTTTCAACTATTAATCGACCTGCTGCCGCAAGAAGGCCGGAATATCCAAGTAATCCTCATACTCCTTATTCTCGCTATTCTCGCCCGCAGGGCTGTCTAATTCCGCCTTATTGCTATGCATCACAGGCAGCTCTGTCCCGACCTCGCCGGACTCCTTGGCATGCAATGGCAAAGGCGATTGGTCGGTCTCCGCTTTGATTTCCGCCGCCGACGAACCCGCTTCCTCGGTCGACAAAGCTTCGCTGAAGCCCGTTGCGACCATCGTCACGCGCAGGTCCTCGCCCATCTCTTCGTCGATGACGGTGCCGATCACCACTTCGGCATTCTCGGCCGCAATGTCGGTGATACAAGCGCCGATCTCCTTGTACTCGCTCATCTTCAACGAGGACGAAGCGGTGACATTGATCAAAAGGCCGTGCACATCCTGCAAATCCATATCTTCCAACAAAGGGTTGTTGATCGCATTTTGGGTCGCTTCGTGCGCGCGATCCGCGCCTTCGGCGACGCCGGATCCGATCATGGCCATGCCCATCTCGGACATGACTTTTTTGACATCCGCAAAATCAAGATTGATAAGACCGTCGCAAGTGATTAGCTCGGCGATGCCTTGAACCGAACCGCAGAGAACATCGTTGGCTTTTTCAAACGCCCCTACCAAAGTGACATCTTCGCCCAGCACGGTCATCAGTTTGTCATTCGGGATCGTGATCAGAGAATCGACATATTTTGACAACTCATCGAGCCCCTCATCGGCGATAGCCATCCGCCGCGCGCGCTCAAAGCCGAACGGCTTCGTCACGACGGCGATCGTCAAAATCCCCATATTTCTGGCTATTTCCGCAATCACCGGGGCGGCCCCGGTGCCGGTGCCGCCGCCAAGACACGCGGTGATAAACACCATATCGGAGCCTTGGACAGCGTCCTGCAGTTGCTCGCTCGCCTCGTGCGCGGCCTCGCGACCGACTTCGGGGTCGGTGCCGGCGCCGAGGCCGCCGGTAATGCGGGCGCCCAATTGAATGACCGTGTCGGCATTGCTATTGCCGAGCGCCTGCATATCGGTATTGGCGCAGACAAAGTCAACCCCCGATATGTTTTTTGCCACCATGTGATTGAGGGCGTTGCCGCCGCCGCCGCCGACACCGACTGCCTTTATAACCGCGCCTTTCGGGCGGACATTTTCTTCAACAATATGAAATACCATAATGCTATCCTCCTGTTTTAGTTAAGTTTAAAAATGTTCTTTCAACCAAGTGCGAAAACTGCTCCAGGTGTGTTTCACACCGCCGCGGTATTGCCTTTTGGCAACACCGGCAGTATTCAATTCTGTCGCGTAATACAGCAAGCCGATACCCGTCGCATACACCGGGTCATGAAACAAATTGGCAAAACTTCCCGTGACCGCCGGGTGTCCGACCCGTACCGGCATATTGAAGATGCTCTCGGCCAGTTCGGCACAGCCTTCCAACTTTGAGCTGCCGCCGGTCAGCACCACTCCGGATACGACGACCTCGTCAAAATGATGCTTGGCCAATTCGCGTTGGACCAGCGAAAAAATCTCTTCGTAGCGCGGTTCTATAATCTCCGCCAAGTTATGCCGCTTCAACTTGGTCGCTTGGCGTTGCTTTGACGGATCCGGCGCTTCGATCTGCTCATCGGGAGCCGCCAACTTGCGCATCGCGCAGCCGTATTTGAGTTTTATTTCTTCGGCATATTGGGTCGGGGTGCGAAGCGATATCGCAATATCGTTCGTCACATGATCGCCCGCAACCGGTATCACCACCGTATGCACGATAGCGCCTTTGACAAAAACGGCCACATCGGTCGTGCCGCCGCCTATATCGACCAGACAGATGCCGAGTTCCCGCTCATCGGGTGTCAGCACCGACAGACTGGAGGCGATGGATTCCATGACGATTCCGTCGATCTCCAAGCCGCAACGCTTGACACATTTGGTGATGTTTTGAATCGGGTGGACGCCGCCTGTCACCAAATGCACCGCCGCTTCAAGCCGATACCCCGACATACCGTTGGGGTCTTTGATACCGCGTTCCTCATCGACTGTGAAATCACGCGGCAACACATGGAGCACCCTCTGGTCATTGGCAATCTGTATGGCTTGCGCCGTCTCAACCGCGCGCTCAATGTCTCCGGCGGTCACCTCTCCGTCACGAATCGGCGCCACCCCGTGGCAGTTGACACTTTTGATGTGCTGCCCCGCCACGCCGATATATACCGATGAAATTTTGCAATTGCCCATCAGTTCGGCCTCTTCGATAGCCTGCTTGATAGAACCGGCCATCTCGTCGATATTGACCACTATCCCCCGCTTCATTCCCTGCGACGGACAACTGCCCATCGAGATGACTTCAAACCCGCCGTCTTCCTTCAAATCGCAAACGATCGCCGCGATCTTATTCGTCCCGATGTCCAAGGCTGTCAGCACGATACCCTCTCCTTTTCTTTCCAGCGCACCGCAAAGCCGTCGGCATAACGCAAATCCACACACGCGATATGTGTCGCTATGTCGCCCAGCCCGTTGGCATAAGCGCGCGCAAATCTTTTCACCCGCGCCTCGGTATCGCGGCGACCGATCACCAGTGTCATGCCCCGCTTGAGCACGGCAGTCCGCGAGCGATTCGCATCCTCAATCAAATATCCGATCTCGCTTGCGGGCATCTGTAACCAGTCAACCAAACGATGATAAAAGTCCAGCGCGATCCGATTGCGGTCGGCGGCGGTCAGAAATACCGACAGTTCGGGGTAATCAACATGGTCGGGAAAAAACACCGCGCCGGTATCGTCTATCAGGCCCTGTTTGCCCCAGCGAGCGACCGCTTGCCTTTCCTTGATCTCAACGACTAGCGTATCCGGCCAGATTCTCCTCATGACAACCCCTTGCACCCACGGCAGTTTTGCAAACCGCGCTTCAAGCCGCGCCAAATCAATATCAAACAAATTCTTGCCAAGATGCGGCGCCGTAACCGATTCCAACTCCAAGCGGTCGAGATGCTTATACGCTCCTTCAAAACGGATGTGTTGCAACTGTCCGAAAATAAGGTGTCCCCAATCGGGACGCATAACTATTACGGCCGTCGCGACTATGGCGACCGACACCAGGGTCAGTACGGCTTCCGCAAGCCATACGGAACCGCGCCGGGAACCGCTCTGTGCCAAAGGCGTGTGTTGCCCGCTCATCGTTTTTTCACCCCGGCGGCGGACAAAATCTCCGACACCAACTGTTCAAACTCCATGCCATGCGCCCGCGCGGCCATCGGTATCAAACTGTGCTCTGTCATCCCCGGTATGGTATTGACTTCCAGCAAGCAAAAACAATTGTCATCGCTGCGCACAACATCGGCGCGCGCGCAACCTTCCGCGCCGAGCGCCGCGCAAGCATCCGAGCACAAGGCTTGCAGTTCCGCGAGTTCGTCATCGCCAAGGCCGCAGGGGCAGTGATAGCGCGTCGCACCGTCTTCGTATTTTGCAATGTAATCATAGAAAGGCCGTCGCGGCTCAAGGCGGATCGGCGGCAAGGGTTCCCCGTTTAAGAAACCGACCGCATATTCGCTGCCGCTTATCCACTGCTCTATCAAGACGGCTTCTCCCGATTGCGATACTTCCTGCCACGCCTGTTCCAGCAAATCGGCATCATCCGCTCGGCTCACCCCGATACTGGAGCCTCCGGAGACCGGCTTGACCGCCACCGGCATGCCCAACTCCGCTTTCACGCAGTCAAAATCCGGCAGTTCTTGCGCCACGATAAAGTCGGGGGTCGCAATGCCGCAATCGCGCCAGATGCGCTTAGCGGCGACCTTGTTCATACACAAAGCCGACGCCAACACACCGCTGCCGGTGAACGGAATGCCCAATATCTCCAACATGCCTTGCACCGTGCCATCCTCGCCGCCGCACCCGTGCAGCGCGATAAACGCGCAATCGGCCGTGTCCCGACTCAATTCCGCAAGCGACCGTTGTTTCGTATCAAAAAGAAACGCATCGATACCGCGCTGTTTGAGAGCGCGCTCGACCGCCGCCCCGCTTTGCAGCGAGATCTCCCGCTCGGGCGACCGCCCGCCCGCCAATACCGCTACCCGGCCAAAGCCGCTCATTGCTCTTCCCCCACGATGATGACTTCCGGCTCCAAACACACTCCGGTCTCGCGCGCGACCGTGTCTTTGACAAGACCGATCAATGATTCAATATCGCTTGCCGATGCATGGCCGCGGTTCACGATAAAATTCGCGTGCTTTTCCGAAACGACGGCGTCGCCTATCGCATGACCGCACAGGCCGCATTGCTCGATCAGCTTTGCCGCATAGTGTTTCTCGGGGTTTTTAAATACCGAACCGCAGTTGAGTTCGCCGACCGGTTGGGTCTGTTGGCGCTTGCGCAGCTGCTCGTCAATCTGGGCGCGCGCATCTTTGTCGCTTGAAAACAACTCAAACTCGGCCGCCGTGAACCACTGCCCCGGCGGCACTTCGACCGAGCGATAAGCGACGGCAAAATCGCTCGCCGCATACCGCCGCTGTTCGCCGCGCGAATCGATCGTCTCTGCCGCGCGCACATATTCCCAGGCAGAACCGTCAAAGGCGCCGGCGTTCATCTTCAGCGCGCCCCCGACAGTGCCCGGTATGCAAGCCATAAACATCAGATCGCCCAGATTGCGGTTGGCGCAATAACGCGCCAAACGGCCGCAAGACACTCCCGCTTCGGCGCGCACGACGTATTCCGACAACTGTGTGATCTGTTTAAACCCTTTGCGCAAAGTAATGACGCAGCCGCGCACTCCGCCGTCCCGAATCAATACATTGCTGCCGAGACCGAGGCACAAAACCGGCTGCTGATGGGCGCATTCGGCCAGAAAGAAAGCGAGGTCCTTGTCATTCTCCGGCTCAAAGAAGCAGTCCGCATTGCCGCCCACGCGCCAGGTGTTGAGACGATGCAACGGATGATTGAACGTCAATCTGCCTTGAAGCCGGTTTGTATCGCAATTCAGCCGCATCGCTAGACAACCCTCACCGGTCTTTTGCTTGCGCGAAAATGACCGCTCAACTCGGGCGCCAACTTGCTGATGGAACCGGCCCCCATCGTAATCAACAAATCGCCGTCCTGCAGTATGTGTCGCAGAATGTCCGCCACCTCCGTCATCCGCTTCGCATAGAGGACGGTATTGGAACCGCGCTTTCTGATCGCGCGACACAAAGCCGCGCTGTCTATCCCCGGAATCGCTTCCTCGCTGGCGGCATAAACATCCAACAGAATCAGCTCGCTCGCTTCGCTCAAGACCTCGCAAAACTCGTCAAACAGATCCTGCGTGCGGCTAAAACGATGCGGCTGAAAAACCAGCACCTGTCGCCGGCCCGGCCACGCGTCTCGGGCCGCTTCCAATACGGCGCGAATCTCTTGCGGGTGATGGCCGTAGTCGTCTATCAATGTCACCTTCCCCGACGGCGCTAACAAATCCCCGCAATGTTGAAAACGGCGACCGATGCCTTCAAATTCTCTCAGGGCTTCGCCGACTGTCTCGCGCGAAATACCCAGAGCAAAGGCGATACCGCACGCCGCCAGCGCATTGAGAATATTGTGTCGCCCCGGCAAGTTGAGCGTCGCTTCAAAAGCGCCGGCCGCCCCCGGCAACGTCACCTTGAAGCGGCTCTGCATCGCATCAAAACGAATATCGGAAGCCGTGATCGCGCTGTCTTCGCGAAACCCGTACGTGATCAGCCGCCTCGCTATTTGCGGATACAAAGAGCGCACCGCCGGGTCTTCGTTACAAACAACCGCAGCGCCGTAAAACGGAAGGTTATGAATAAAATCGACGACGCTTTGTTTCAGATCGTCAAAAGAGTCGTTATACGCGCTGAGGTGGTCCCTGCCAATGTTCGTCACCGCCGACAGCATGGGTTGCAAATGCAGAAAAGAAGAATCGCTTTCGTCGGCCTCCGCCACCAGATAAGGCGTTTCTCCCAAGCGCGCGTTCGCGCCCCAACTGTTCACTTTGCCGCCGATAATGCAAGTCGGATCCAACCCGGCTTTTGACAATATCGCCGCTGCCAAACTCGTCGTTGTCGTCTTGCCGTGTGTGCCGGCAACCGCGATACCGTAACGAAAGCGCATCAATTCGGCCAGCATTTCGGCGCGTTTTATCACCGGAATCTGCAAGGCTTTGGCGCGCCGTACCTCCGGGTTTTCCGGCGCGATTACCGACGACACCACGACGACATCGCACGACTCCACATGCTCCGCGCGGTGACCGACAAAAATCCGCGCGCCGAAGGAACGCAAACGCTCCGTAGCGCTGTTGTTGCGAATATCCGAACCCTGCACGCTGCAACCGAGACTGATCAACACCTCGGCGATGCCGCTCATGCCGACTCCGCCGATGCCGATGAAATGGACGACGCCGATATTTTCCTGTTCTAACCCGTAGTCTTTCACAAGCCCGCCTCCTCGCGACATATTTGCGCAATCCGCTCATCGCTGCCATGCGACGCGCGGGCAAACGCGTGTCGGGCAATCTGTTGTAACTTCGGGCGATCGTGCGCGCACTGCGTCAGAGTCTCGGCAAGCGACGCGGCGCTGAATTGCGCTTCGGGCAACAATATCGCGGCGCCGGAATCGCTCAGAAACTTGGCATTCGCGGTTTGATGGTCATCCGTCGCATACGGGAAGGGCACCATGATTGCCGCCACACCCGCCGCCGCCACCTCGGCAACGGTCATCGCTCCCGCGCGACACAAAACGATGTCGGCCCAGCGATACAATTCGTCCATCCGTTCCTCAAACTCAAAATATTCCGCCTCGATGCCGGCCGTTGCGATGCGATCGCGCATCTCATCCGCCCGGCCGCGACCGCACTGCTGTTTGACGCGGGGACGGGAGCGCGCATCCATCCGCGCCAAAGCGCGAGGCACTACGCGATTAAAAACAGCGGCCCCCCGACTGCCGCCGACTACCAGCAGACGCAACCGCCCGCCGTCGTCGGGATAGGTATGCGGCGACATCGAAGCAAAGTCATGGCGCACGGGGTTGCCGACATACGATGTGCGCTGTGACACCAGCACATTCGGGAAGCCGGTCAGCACCCGTTTGCTCAACGGCTTTAGCAGGCGGTTGGTCAGCCCCGGAATCGCATTTTGTTCGTGAATCAGAAGCGGGATATTGGCGACAAAAGCGGCGACTCCGCCGGCGCCGGATACAAAGCCGCCCATGCCGAGCACCGCGAGCGGTCGTTGCTTCAAAAAGATTCGCAACGCGCGCCAAAACGAAAGACTCAGCCATAGCGGCGCCGACAACCACGCCTTAAGACCCTTGCCGCGCAGGCCCTGCGCATGGACCAACTCAAACACAAACCCTTGCGCCGGCGCCAATTCGTATTCCAATCCGTCGCGTGATCCCAGCCACAAAATCTCAATATTGCGCTTGCGCAGGCATCTGGCAACCGCAATACCGGGCAGCACATGACCGCCGGTACCTCCGGCCATCACCGCGATCAACGGTTTCCTTTTATCGGCCACTGACACTGACTCCTTGCCAATCGGGCGCTGCCCGGTCTTGCGTATTCTGGGTTTCGTGATGAATCCGCATCACCAATCCGATGGCAAGCAACGATACGATCAAACTGCTGCCGCCATAACTGACCAGCGGCAGCGTAATCCCTTTTGTCGGCACCAGACCTATGGCGACGGCCATGTTGGTCAGGGCTTGCGCGCCAAACCAAACCCCGATACCGTAGGCAAAGTGCGCTTCGGCGATCATGCCCTTCCTGTCGGCGCAGCGCCCTATCGCAAAGCACCTTTGTATCAGCAACCAGAACAAAACGACTATCACGAAAACCCCGGCGAATCCCGACTCTTCGGCAATGATTGAAAAGATGAAATCGGTGTGCGCTTCCGGCAGATAAAACAGCTTTTGAATACTGTCGCCAAGACCCAAGCCAAACCATCCGCCGCTGCCGACGGCAATCAGCGACTGTGTCAGTTGATAGCCATGCCCGAACGGGTCTTGCCAAGGGTCCGAAAATGCGATCAGCCGCGCCCAACGATACGGCGACGCCACCAGCGCCAATACCATCAAGCCGCCCATCATCGATGAGAACAAAAAGAAATAACGGAACTTGATCCGCACCAGAAACAGCATGGCGAGAATCACCATCATGATGACGAATGCGGCCCCGTAATCGGGTTCCAGTAACAACAGCGAGATCAGCACTACGGCGACCAGCAACGGCATCAAAAACTCTTTGACACTGCGGACGATGGTGTTGCGGCGGCGGGCGATGTAATCGGCCAAATAGATGACAACGAAGAGTTTGACCAATTCCGATACTTGCAAGGTAAATATCCCGAAATCTATCCAGCGCCGGCTGCCGTTGACCGTCTTGCCTATCTGCGGCAGCAACACGACCAACAGCAATGCGATCGCCAGCGCCATCAGCCACCCGGCATGGGCTTGTATCCGTTGCGGCGGAATCAGGCAAGCGGATGCCGCCGCTATCAAACCGATCGCAATATGTGCAAAGTGGCGCTTGAGAAAATACATCGCATCGCCCAATTCTTTTTCCGCAAAAGCCAACGAAGCGGAACTGACGACGACCGCGCCTATGCACAGCAGCAACAAACTGACCGCAAACAGCTTTTGGTCAAACCACATGTTCATGTATGCCGGCTTTTCAAAAAACATCTTTGCGCTCATCGGCACAGCTCCCAAAACAGGCGGGCGAAGTCATCCCCCCGCTCCGCGTAGTCGCGATACATATCAAAACTGGCGCAGGCCGGCGACAGCAGGACACAATCGCCGCGGTCGGCTATGCGATGCGCCGTAGCGACCGCCTCGCGCATGCCGCCGACGCGATGAATCGGCGCGATGCCGTCTGCCGCCGCGGCGATACGCTCGGCATCGCGACCGAGCACGACAAATGCCTTCGCATAAGGCGAAGCCGCTGCGGCCAAGCGTGTGAAATCCGCGCCCTTGCCGAGGCCGCCGCAGATCAAAATCACTTTTTTATCCAGCGATTGCAATGCGCATATCACCGCGCCGACATTGGTCGCTTTTGAATCATTGATCCACTCGACTCCGGCCAACACACCGACCTTCTGCAAGCGGTGCGGCAAGCCTTCAAACTCGCGCGCCGCGGCACACATCGCGCTTTGCTCCAAGCCAATTTGATAGCCCAGAGCAAAGGCCGCCTGCGTATTCAGGATGCCGCCCCGGCCTTGTAATGCGAGGTCGCGACAATCGACCAGCGCCTCATCGCCGCGAGCAATAGCAGGACCTCTGTCGGAATCGACAACGCCGATGTTGTCCGCCGACGGCGCGTCCAAACCGAAGCTGACGGTCTTCGTATGCGCCGCCTGCTCCGCCCCGATAGGCTCTTCGCGGTTGATCACCGCGCATGTGCTGTTGCGATGAATCCGCAACTTGGCTTTGCGATAGTCGTCCATAGACGGATAGCGGTCCAAGTGGTCTTCGCTGAGATTGAGAATCACCGATGCCGTCGGGCGCATAGAATAGACAGTCTCCAGTTGAAAACTGGACAGTTCCAGCACATATACATCGGCCGCTTCATCCAGCAAATCCAACGCCGGTCTGCCCAGGTTGCCGCCGGCCGCCGTCGCCGCGCCCGATCGGCGCGCCATCTCTGCCAGCAGACTCGCGACCGTACTCTTGCCGTTAGTACCCGTGATGGCGACGATTTTGCTCTGCGCGCCCGCATGCCGCGCGAACAATTCAATATCGCCGATGATAGATTTCTTTTTCTCCGCCGCTCTGCGCAGGGCGGGCAATTCCAGAGACACCCCCGGACTCACGACGATGTCATTCGCTTCGTCAAAATAATCTTCATTGGACAGCCCGACATACAGATCCGCCGACGGTATCTCCGCGACCAACTGCGCATAGCCGGGCGGGTCTTCGCGATCATCGACCACCATGAAATCACGGTTGCGACGGCGCAGAAACCGCGCCACCGACAAACCCGTCGCGCCGAGGCCGACAATGATCGCCTTTTGAGTTTGCGCATGTGGTTTTGATACCGCAGCCATGACCTACCTGATTTTCAACGATGCCAGTCCGACCAACACCAGCAACAAAGTAATGATCCAAAAACGAACGATGACGTGCGGTTCCGGCCAGCCGCGCAACTCAAAGTGATGGTGCAACGGCGCCATTCTGAATATGCGCTTGCCGGTCGACTTAAACGACGTCACCTGTAACATGACCGACACCGCTTCGGCGACAAAGATGCCGCCCATGATGACCAGAACCAATTCCTGACGCACCAAGACCGCTATCACGCCGAGCGCCGCGCCGAGCGACAAAGAACCGATATCGCCCATGAAAATTTGCGCCGGGTATGCGTTAAACCACAGAAACCCGAGCGCCGCGCCGGCGAGCGCGCCGCAAAATACCGTCAGTTCTCCCGCCGACGGCAGATACGGCAGCGCCAGATAGCCGGAAAAATTGGCATGACCGCTGACATAGGTAAAGATTCCGAGCGCCGCCGCAATCAACGCCACCTGCATGATGACCAAGCCGTCAAGACCGTCGGTTAAATTGACCCCGTTGCTCGAACCGACAATCGTCAACCACGCGACCACGATAAAACCCGGGCCGATGTCGATGAGCGCTTGCTTGACAAACGGAACGATAAAGACGGACTCCATCGGATTCTGCGCCGTGTAATAAATACTCGCGCCGATAAAAAATCCCGCCGCCGATTGCCAAAAGAATTTGCCGCGCTTGCTGAGTCCTTGGCTGTTTTGTCGCTTCAACTTCAGGTAATCATCCGCCCCGCCTATCAATGCGAACAAAAGAGTCGTCGCCAGCGCGATGATGATATAGCGATTGTATATGTCCGACCACAGCGCCGTAGCAATCACAACGACGGGAATAATCAAAAGCCCTCCCATCGTCGGCGTGCCGTGTTTGGAGTAATGCGACGACGGCCCGACTTCGCGCACCGGCTGACCGATGTTCATCCGCGACAGGAAAGCGATCACTTTGGAGCCGACCGCCACGCTGATGACCAGCGCCGTAATGGCCGCCGCCACACTGCGGAAAGTAATATATTGGAAGAGGTTAAATCCGCTGTGGAAACCGCTCAAAATATCGGCGAGATAGACTAGCATGCGACCTCCTCCGCGGCTCGGTCGCCGCTTGCTTCCAGCGCGCGCACCAGCTTGTCCATACCGGCGGCGCGCGAGCCTTTGACCAACAGGCAAATATCGGGAGAGGCTTCGGATTGAACATATTGAATCATCGCATCGAGCGACTCAAAATGGATGGCCCCGCTGCCAAACGCATCGGCGCTCGCCCGCGTCTCGCGACCGACAGTCAACAAACATTCGACCGCGGCGGACTTCGCATCCGCAGCCGCGCCGATGTGCGACGCTTCCGATTCGGCGCCGAGCTCCGCCATGTCCCCCAGCGCCAGCCACCGGCGCTTGGGCGATTGGCTCAAGACGTCAAGCGCTGCGCGCAGAGAAGACGGGTTTGCATTGTAACTGTCATCGATCAACGACAAGCCGCCCATTCCGCGCACAAAGTTCAGTCTGCCCGGCAACGGCGCGACCGCTTCAAGCCCGGCAATAATCGTATCCATATCCGCCCCCGCAGCGTGCGCCGCACAAGCCGCCGCCAGCGCATTTTTGATGTTGTGTTCCCCGGCAAGCCGCAGTCCGCACGGCTTCTCATCTCCGGCGATCCGTAACATAATCCGCGCATCGTCAAGCGGGCGGGCGGTCACATCCGCCGCCGCGGAAAAACCGAATTGCAAAATGCGCTCGCATCTGCAACGCTTCTTCCAGTATTCGCAATACGGGTCGTCACAATTCACTATGCCGATGCCGTCATCCGGCAACGCTTCGTACATCTCGCCTTTGGCCGCCGCCACACCGTCCAAATTGCCGAAGCCTTCTATGTGCGCGGCGGATGCATTCAGAACCATGCCGATATCGGGTTTGGCGATCTCACACAAGGCGCGAATCTCGCCGCCGTGATTGGCCCCCATCTCAACCACCGCGCACCGATGCGCGTCTCTAAATCGCAGCACCGTCAACGGCACCCCGATATGGTTGTTGAGATTGCCCTCGGTGGCTGCCGTTTTGCGGCAGCGCCGCATGATTGAGAACAACATATTCTTGGTCGTCGTTTTGCCGTTGCTGCCGGTCAGCGCGATCACCGATAGTTGCAATCGCCGCCGCCACTGACGCGCTAACTGCGCGAGCGCCGACAACGTATCCGCAACTTCTATCCGCGGCAGCCCAACCGCCGATTGCCGACAACTCATCACCGCCACAGCGCCGGCGCCATGCGCCTGTTCAACGTAGTCATGTCCGTCATAGCGCTCGCCTTGCAAGGCGACGAACAACGCGCCGCGCTCGATTGCGCGGCTGTCTGTGCCAATCGACTCAATCGCCACATTGTCCCCGTATATCTTGCCGCCCGCCATAGCGGCGATAGTTTGCAAATCCAGCCAACTCACCGCGCCTTCTCCATAACCGCCCGGATCACCCGCTTGTCATCAAACGGCACCGCGCCGCTGCCGGTAATCTGCTGTGTTTCATGCCCTTTGCCGGCAACCACCACGACATCGCCGGGGCGCGACTCAACAATCCCCCGCTCGATCGCGTCGCGTCGCTCCGCTATCACGGTCGTATGCGCATGCGCGCCGATCCCTTGCCGTATGTCGCGCACGATCTGCTCGGGCGCTTCGTTGCGCGGATTGTCATTCGTGATGATCACCTGATCGGCAAGCAGCGATGCGACGCCGCCCATCATCGGACGCTTAGCGCGATCGCGCTCGCCGCCGCAGCCGAATACGCAAATAATACGGCCGCTACAATAGCCGCGACACGCCTGCAAAACCTTCTTCAGCGCCTCGGGCGTATGCGCATAGTCCAGCACGATCATGCCGTGCCCCGAACACGCAAAGCTCTCCATCCTCCCCGGCGCCGGGCGCGCGCGCGACAGGCGCCGCAGCGCGCGCTCAGGCGCGAAGCCTTGCGTCATCAACACCAGCAATGCGGCCATCAGGTTTTGCGCATTGAACTCGCCGAGCAGCGCGCTTTGCAGAACCTGCTCCCGCCCTTCGACAAGCAAGCGAAGCGTGAGACCCGACGGGGTCGAAGACAAGCCTTGCAGGCACACATCGGCGGTTTTGTCATGCGTCGAATACTCCAGAATCGTTGTCTCTTTTGCGCAGCGCGCAACCGCCGCATCACGATACGCGCTATCGCGATTGATGATCGCATAGCCCAAGCCGGCGGTCTCAAACAACTTGCACTTCGCCGCCGCATATGCTTCGCGCGACGCGTGATAATCCGAATGATCCGTGCCGATATTTGTCAACACCGCAACATCAACGGCCAAGCCGCTCAGCCTGCCCTGATCGATGCCGTGCGATGACGCCTCCAATACCAGACAGTCGGCGCGCGCGTCCGCTAACTCCCGCGCCACTTTGTGAATGACCAGACTGTCGGGGGTCGTATTGGGAGAATCCCGCAGCGCGCCGAGGAAACCCATGCCGAGCGTGCCGATAATGCCGCACCGCTTGCGCGCCGCGCTGAGCGCTTGCGCCACAAAGTGCGCGACCGATGTTTTGCCATCGGTGCCCGTCACCGCGATAACCGGCAGCGCGGCGGTCGGGTTGCCATAAAAACGGCTCGCGATGATACCCGCCCGATGGCGCAAGTCCGGCACCGCAAGATTAAATTGCGGGCAAGCGATGGCGTCGCGATCATCGTCCCACAGGACAGCCGCCGCGCCGCGCTCCAACGCCTGAGGCAAAAAGTCCAGTCCGTGCGCTGTCTCCCCCCGATACGCCAGAAACACATCGCCGCAAGAGACCCGGCGGCTATCGTTTTCTATTCCTCGCACGACCAAATTATCCGCAGTTTTATTTTCCATCAGACCTTTGAGCAATTGCGACAACAAACAAGGCGCTCTTACCATGCCATTCCCTTGAGGGCTTGCGCATCGGAAAACTTTCCGCGCGCTTGATCATCGTTCTGTATGTCCGATACCCGCAAAGCGTGTGTCATCGCTTCGGCAAATACCGGCGCCGCCACTTCGCCGCCATAGTATCTTTTGCCGTGCGGCGCATCGATCATCACCGCCGCCACCAAACGCGGCGCGTCAGCCGGCACAAAGCCGACAAACAAGGACAGATACTGAAAGGGATCATCCTCGTTGTCGGAGGATTTGCGCACCGTCCCGGTCTTGCCGGCAGTGGTGTAAGACTCCACCTTGGCGCCGCGCCCGGTGCCATGAGCCCCGGTCGCTTGTTTCAGCGCCGAGCGCAGATAGCGCGCGGTCGCGGGCTTAAATATCCGCCGCTTTTCAATCTCCTCCGGCGGCGTATCGACTTTCAGCAAACTCAGATACGGTTGCCAGCCGTCGTTGGCAAACACGGTATAGGCGTGCGCGAGTTGTATCAGGGAGGTCGCGATCCCATACCCATAAGACATCACCGCGTGATCTATTTCCCGCCACTCGGTGTAATCATGCAACAGACCGCCGGTCTCGCCCGGGAAACCGATACCCGGACTGTGCCCGAAGCCGAGTTGGTCAAAGGTCTTCCACAGATCCTCTTTTTGCATCTTCATCGCCGCTTTGCTGATGCCGACATTGCTCGACTTGACGACGATGCCGGTCAAATCAAGCGGGCCGAAGTCGCGCGCGTCTTGTATCTTGTTGCCGCTCACTTGGTAATAGCCGGGAGAGGTATCGATCACCGTATCCGGCGCCATCACGTCGTTATCCAGCAATGCGGCGACGACAAACGGCTTGATCGTAGAGCCCGGCTCAAACATATCGACAATGGCGCGGCTGCGCCGTTGCCGCGGGCGGTATGCGCCGCGCTCGTTCGGGTTAAACGACGGCTGACTCGCGACCGCAAGCGCCTCGCCGGTCTTGGCATCCAACACGACGATGGAACCGGATTCGGCATGATACTGCCGCACCGCTTTTTTCAATGCGCGATACGCGTGATATTGAATTCTTTGGTCGATGCTCAATCGCAAGGCGCGGCCATACTGCGGCGATTTAATCAATTCAATCTGCTCGATCGTGCGCGCATAGCGATCGCGCACGATGCGCTTCGCGCCGGGCGTTCCGCGCAAGACAGAGTCAAAGATTTTCTCGGCTCCCTCCATGCCCTTGTCGTCTATATCGGTAGTGCCCACGATGTGCGCCGCGATCTCTCCGAGCGGGTAGTAGCGGCGATATTCGGGGTCCAGATACAAACCCGGTATCCCGGACACATGCAGCGCATTCGCCTCCGCCGGCGGCAGATGCCGTTTCACATAGAGAAATTGCCGGTGACCGGCGCGTTGTATTCTCTTGCGCAACTCATCGGCATCGACAGAGACCGCCGCGGCGACTGTGTCGGCGTAGGCCGGGTTGAAAGACTGCGGATCCAGCCACACCGAATAGACCGGAGTGCTCACCGCCAGCGGGTTGCCGTAACGATCGGTAATGTGCGCTCGATGCGCCGGAATAGCCGCCGTTCTGACATGCCGGCTATCGCCCTTCTCTTGTAACCACTCCTTCTGGCAGTACTGCAAATAAACGGTGCGCAACAAAATCACCGAGAAGCCGACAAAGAACAGAGACAGCACAAAGAAATAGCGGAACCGTCCCGGCGCATTCCTGCGCTGTTTGGGCGGAGAAAAGAAAGGCTTCATTTTACTTCTACCGCGATAATCTCTTCGGGATAGTCCATATCAAGTTGCGCGCGCGCTATCATTTCAATCCGCCCGTCCATTCTGAGCGCGCCATACTCGATCTGCAACCGATCCCATTCGGTGTGCAGCGCCTCATTTTCAATCTGCAGATTATTGAGTTCAATAAACGCCGCGCGATTCGCGTCTTTGACCGCGACCAGAGACAAAGCGGAAACAAACACCGCGCCGACCAGAACACCCATGACAGACCCTTGCCTCATCGCTTACAATTTCTCCGCCACACGCAGGCTGGCGCTGCGGGCGCGCGGGTTGCGCGCCAATTCGGCCTCGTCCGCAACGATGCGCCCTATCTTGCGCAACGCCACATGGGAATAATCGTCCGCCGCCGGCAGATTGAGCGGCGCTTTTCGCGGTTGCGAATACTCCCGGATAAAGTTTTTGACGATGCGGTCTTCCAGCGAATGGAAACTGATGACGACGAGCCGCCCGCTGCTCCGCAGCAACCGCCTCGCGTGTTCCAGCGCCTGCGACAATTCCTCCAACTCGTTGTTAATAAATATGCGCAATGCCAAAAAAGCGCGAGTGGCCGGGCGCTTGCGCTCGCGCGCGCCCGACACACTCGCAATAAGTTCCGCCAACTCGCGAGCAGTGCGGAGGGGACGACTGCCCGCGATGGCGGCGGATATTCTTTTGGCATTGCGCTCCTCGCCGAACTCTGTCAATACCCTGGCGATCTCGGAAACCGGCGCGCGATTGATCCATTCGGCGGCGGAGATACCGCGGCTGGTATCCATCCGCATATCGAGCGACGCATCGTCGTCAAAACTAAAACCGCGATTTGAAGCGAGTTGCGGCGACGAAACACCGAGGTCAAAGAGAATTCCCGCCACCGCGCCCTCCATGTTGTCGTCGGTCAGCAAAGAACCGATCGCGGCGAACGACGCATGACAAATTGAGAAACGCTGATCGTTGCGCAATGTCGTTCTGGCGTGTTCGCACGCTTGTATGTCCTTGTCGAAAGCAAGCAGGCGTCCTTGTCTGCCTATCCTTTTGAGAATCTCTCGGCTGTGCCCGCCGCGACCGTAAGTGGCATCTATATAAACCCGCCCCGGAGTTATCCGCAAAGCCTCTATGGCCGCATCCGGCAATACCGGCTCGTGCTTGTCTGCGGCGAATTCCTGCGCCATCACTCACGGCTCTTGGCCCGAATATTGCTTAGAAACGAACATTGCCGAGGGTGTCGTCGATTTCCCTATCGCTGCTCTTTTCCTCCATTCTGGCGGCGCATTCCTGCTCCCACCGTTTTTGATCCCACAGCTCAAAGCGATGTCCCTGCCCTATAAAGAGACCTTGCTTTTGCAGCTTGGCATGTTCGCGCAGCGGGGGTGTCAATGAAATCCGACCTTGCGAGTCAATCTCGCATTCGGTCGCGTAGCCGATCATCAGCCGTTGCAAAAAACGCGATTGCTTTTCAAGCGTCGGCAGATCGAGCAGACTCTTCTCTACTTCGGGCCATGCGGGTTTGGGATAGAGCAACAAGCAACCGTCGACATCCGCAGTGATGACCAACTCGCCCTTGCACGAGACGCTCAAGCCCTGACGATAGCGCGCCGGTATTGCCAACCTGCCCTTGGCATCTACGGTCACGTTGCTCGCCCCTCTGAAAAATGTTGAATCCATAGGTATATCCCACTCAATGCCCCCATTATACATAAATCCCCACATAAAACCACCCTTCTTATCCAGCGGGCGACAACCCGCCATACTCGTCGGCGATTCCGCGCAAATCATTGATTATCTGGGGTTTGTCAGCGGATTGCGTGATGCATGACATATTGGACATGGGGCAAATGCTGTGTGGCATGGGCACGTGCGCGCTATCCACCGCAATGCGCGAGAGGCGTTGCGAGCCCCTTGCTAAGGCGGGCGCTATGCCGACGGGTCGCGCATACTCGGCGCATCTGATGGGGCGCATCGGCAAGCAGTCGCGCAACGGTGCGCAGGACAAGCCGCGCTCGGCACCACGGTTGCATTTGTAGATGACGCGCATTTTGTGGTAGAGTACGCAATACTTATTTTGCGGAACACAAATGATTTAAGAAGTCACAAACAATTAAGTATTGTTTGTGCTCTCATATCGTTTGTGCCTCATTGAAATGAAATGTTATTTGTGTGCATTAAACATGGTTGCGCCGGACAGGCCGTCAAGAAACAATAGAATGAATTGCAAAACTTTCGATACGACTCCCGCGCAACGGGGCGCAACAATGATACGGCGCAGTCTTTGGGTGCTTCTGTTGCTCGCTGTTGTCTGCGCTCAGGCACAAGCGCAGACAAATCCGGTGACAGCTTCCACTAGCGTGGATGTATACACCACGCACACCGCCAACAACCCATACAGGTTCAAGATAGCCGACTTCCCTTTTACTGATACGAACGGCCGTAGCCTGCTTAGAGTGGTGTTTCAATTTCCCGGCCCCGACAACTTCAATGGCAACCTGCGCAATCCTCTCTCTCCAACAGTCGTACTCGAACAGACATACGTCAGAACCGCAGACGATCTCAGGGACGGTAATCTGGTCTATTACCCAGCGGCGGGTCAGACCCCGCAAACTGGCTACGACAGCTTTACGTTCCAGGTGCAGGTTCTGAGAGAGCAGACGAATACGCAAACCTTCTACGACACCAGTAACGAGGCTACCATGACCATCAACCTGGTGATTGAGCCCCCGGCTGCCCCCACCGGCACCCCCGCCGTGACCGCCACCGACAGCATGGCCACTGCCCACAATGAGGATGTGGAGCTGACCGCTAGCACAGGCACCGTAATCGATGACAACTACATTGATACCGACACCCTGATGTGGCAGTGGCAACAGTCCGCCACCATGGCCGGCACATATGAAAACATCGACGGATCCAACGCCGCCACTTTCACACCCCAGCAGGAACATGTCGACCAATACATCCGCGTCTGCCTCCGTTTCACCGATGGCATAGGCACCGTCGAGGGGCCGCTGTGTTCCCCCGGCAATATCATCACCGCTGTCAATGATGCCCCCACCAGCGAAAATGCTTTTGTGGATGTGCCCATCACCGCAACCGCAGACGAGCCCTATGTCTTCAAGACCTCCGACTTTCCATTCATGGACGAGGAGGATGGTACCACTCTGGGCGGCGTAGACATAGCCAGCACCGTCGCATCTGGCAAGGGCGAATTGCGCATTGGAAGCGGGTCTGCCGCCCTCGGCAACCTGCCCGCGGGCTCAATCAATATACTCACCTATTATCCCCCGCCTAACATCACCGCTACCCCTAACTTTGCCACTTTCACCTTCAAAGTGACCGATGTCGGCGGCGCCAGAAGCGAAATCCATAGGATGACCATCAACCTGAAGTCCTTCGATATACGCTTGCGGTTGCGCCTCTTCCTCGAAGGCCCGCTACGATAGCGCGAGCCATCCTCGGCGCTTGCACGACACACTCTTGAAGGCCCGCTACGATAGCGCGAGCAACCCACGGCGCTCGCACGACACACTCTCTTAAAGGCCGGTTGCGATAGCGCAAGCAACCCACGGCGCTCGCACCGACACACTCTCTTGAAGGCCCGCTGCGATAGCGCGAGCAACCCACGGCACTCGCACGACACACTCTCTTGAAGGCCGGTTGCGATAGCGCGAGCAACCCACGGCGCTCGCACGACACACTCTCTTGAAGGCCCGCTGCGATAGCGCGAGCAACCCACGGCGCTCGCACGACACACTCTCTTGAAGGCCGGCTGCGATAGCGCAAGCAACCCACGGCGCTCGCACAACACACTCTCTTGAAGGCCGGCTGCGATAGCGCGAGCAACCACAGCACTCGCACGACACACTCTCTTGAAGGCCGGCTGCGATAGCGCGAGCCATCCCCGGCGCTCGCACGACACACCCTTGAAGGCCGGCTGCGATAGCGCGAGCAACCCACGGCGCTCGCACGACACACTCTCTTGAAGGCCGGCTGCGATAGCGCGAGCAACCCACGGCGCTCGCACGACACACTCTCTTGAAGGCCGGCTGCGATAGCGCGAGCAACCCACGGCGCTCGCACGACACACTCTCTTGAAGGCCCGTTGCGATAGCGCGAGCAACCCACGGTGCTCGCACGACACACTCTTGAAGGCCGGCTGCGATAGCGCGAGCAACCCACGGCGCTCGCACGACACACTCTTGAAGGCCGGCTGCGATAGCGCGAGCCATCCCCGGCGCTCGCACGACACTCTCTTGAAGGCCCGTTGCGATAGCGCGAGCAACCCACGGCGCTCGCACGACACACCCCTTGGAGCTGACGAGCGCGTAGCCCGACGACAACCGCAAACTTTCCGCTCGCAATCGTGTCCGTCGCGCCGTTTTGATGCGCGCCCCGCAGACAGCCCCGCAACGAAGAGGGAAGCATATTTGACTCCGCCCGCATATTAAATGAGGGGAATGTGAAAGAGCGCGTCCTCAAATCGGACGCTAAAGTTGCGGGCAGACGGTTGACTGATAACAAACTTTCTGCCGAAAAATAAAAAAGGGTGTGTTGCCACACCCTTTATAGAAACCACAATGATGGCTAAAATGATGGTTTGGGTTATAAGTTGCTTACTTGCTTTTCAATCTTGCCCAGCCTTTTGTTGATTGCACGAAATTGGGCGCTGTTGTTTTGCCGATTCGTTTTTATGCTCTTTTCAATGGACGCTTTGGCGGCGATAATTTCTCCCAAAAGAATCTCCTGCCCCTCCTTCAAAGGGGCGACCGCTTCCTCAATGACATCTCTAAAGGCATTAGCAAGATCATCCGCGCTTCCATTTGGTTTTTTCCGTTTCATGATTCCCTCCTTTTTTACAGTTGCCTTCGGATGCGGCAACGGATATAGTTGGAAATATGATAGCGCAGAAATAAAAAAAGCGTATGATGCATGACATAGCGGTTAAAGCGTTCATTTCGTGTTGAAGCCGGCAATCCGAATCCTTCCGGCATGATTCGCCTTCGCATAGGGCTTATGCCCTGACAGACGGTCGACCGCGTAGGCGTACTTCGGTCGCACTTGCCCCAGAGCCGATGAGACCGCCGGCTATGTCGCCGTCACAAAAGCGCCCAAGCAGATCCTCGGCAGCCGCCTCCGCCGAGCGGCCATTCGTTCGCCGAGCAAGAGCGGCGGGTGTTTACGATTTTCGGTTCTGCAAGCGCAGGCGCAGGGCGTTTAACTTGATGAAGCCTTCGGCATCGCGTTGATCAAAACTGCCGCCGTCATCCTCAAAACTGGCCATCTTCCGGTCAAACAGGCTGTTCGGCGAGCGCCGTCCGAGCGCCGTCACATTGCCTTTGTATAGACGCAGACGCACATCGCCGTTCACATCGCGCTGACTTTCGTCGATCATCCTCTGCATCATCGCGCGTTCCTGACTCCACCAATACCCGTTGTAGATCAGCGAAGCATAACGCGGCATCAATTCATCTTTCAGGTGCGCCACTTCGCGATCCAGCGTCAGCGATTCAATCGCGCGGCGCGCTTTGAGCAATACGCTGCCGCCGGGGGTTTCATAGCAGCCGCGCGATTTGATCCCGATATACCGATTCTCCACGATATCAATCCGGCCGATGCCGTGCGCGCCCGCCAATTGATTGAGGCGGGACAACAAAGCCGCCGGCGACAACATTTCGCCATCCAGCGCCACCGGGTCGCCGTGTTGAAAACCGATCTCAATATCAGCCGGCTGCGCGGGAGCCCGCTCCGGCGCGCAACTGCGTTGCCACATCGCATCGGCGGGGGCCTGCCACGGATCCTCCAACTCCTCGCCCTCATACGAACTGTGCAGCAGGTTGGCATCCGTTGAATACGGCGATTTGCCGCTGCGGGATTCCACTTCGATGCCGTGCGCGGCGGCATAAGCCAGCAGGTCACTGCGCGAAACAAAATCCCATTCGCGCCACGGCGAAACGATCCGGATGTCGGGGTTGAGCGCATACGCGCCCAGTTCAAAACGTATCTGGTCGTTGCCTTTGCCGGTCGCGCCGTGTGCGATGGCATCGGCGCCGACTTCCCCGGCAATCTCTGTCAGGCGCTTGGCAATCAACGGGCGGGCGATAGAGGTGCCGAGCAGGTATTCGCCTTCGTAAATCGCATTGGCGCGAAACATGGGAAAGACAAAATCGCGCACGAAAGTCTCGCGCAGATCTTCGATATAGAAGTCGGCCGCGCCCAACGCTCTGGCTTTCGCCTCGACTTGGCCGAGGTCTTCGCCCTGCCCGATATCGGCGGTGAAGGTATAGACTTCGTAGCCGCGCTCCTTTTGCAACCATTTTAATATGACCGACGTATCCAGTCCGCCCGAATAAGCCAGTACCACTTTGGCAGCGCCGTTCATCATCATTCCAGTCCTGTGAAATATAGTAGAATATGGCCATTATATTCGTATATGATATATTGATAACAAGCGCCTGATCGACATGCAAATATCCGACAAACAAATCAACATGATCAAGCCCGATGACTGGCATCTCCACGTAAGGGACGGCGATATATTGAGGCTGGTCGTGCCGTGGACAGCGCGCGCGTTTTGCCGCGCCATCATCATGCCCAATCTGAGCCCTCCGATTACCGATGTCGAGGCCTGCGGCGCATATCGCGAGCGGATCAAAGCGGCGGCGCCGGCGGGGTTTGAGCCCTTGATGACGCTCTACCTGACCGAAACGATGCCGCCTGATACGATTCGCAAAGCAAAAAACAGCGGCTTCATCTACGCTGTTAAAATGTACCCCAAAAACACGACTACGCATTCCGGTGTCGGAGTGCAAGACATCGAGCGCGTATTTCCGATACTCGAGGAGATGCAAAACTGCGATATGCCGCTGTTGATACACGGCGAACACCCCGACAAAAGCATCGACATATTTGATCGCGAAAAAATATTTATAGACAAGATTCTGAGTTCCATCCGCAAGCGCTTTGACACACTGCGGATTGTGTTGGAACATATCACAACCCGCGATGCGATTGATTACGTAAGCGACAGCGACGCCAAGACCGCCGCGACGATCACGCCGCACCACCTGCTGTACTCGCGCAACGCCCTGTTTGACGGCGGCCTGCGACCGCACCACTATTGCTTGCCGTTGCCGCAACGCGAACACCACCGCGAAGCCTTGATACAAGCCGCTACCAGCGGCAAAGCCTGCTTCTTCGCCGGCACCGACAGCGCGCCGCATTACAAGCACGAGAAAGAGAGTTCCTGCGGATGCGCGGGCGTGTTCAACGCGCCGGCGGCGCTCGCGGCATATGCTTCTGTCTTTGAGGCCGCGGACAAACTTGAGCGCCTGGAGGCGTTCGTGTCTTTGCACGGAGCGGCGTTCTACGGACTGGAGCCCAACACACAACGCATCACGCTGGCGCAAGAAGAGGAAGTCATCGCCGAAAGCATTGAAAGCAATGACGGAACGCTGGTGCCTTTGTTTGCCGGAAAGGCGGTGAAATGGCGCATACACGACAACGGAGAGATAGCCTGAAAGGACCGAACGAAGAGCAGAAAGAATGGATGCAAACGCGCTTTCGCAGCTTTATGCCGGTAGTCGTCGATGTGGAAACCGGCGGTTTCAACGCGAAAACAGATGCATTGCTTGAGATTGCGGCGGTGTTGATCGGCGTCAGCGACGATATGCGGTTATACGCGGAGAAAGTATTGCACCATCACGTGGAGCCGTTTGAGAATGCCAACCTTGAGGAGGAATCTCTCAAGGTAAACCAGATCGACCCGTTCCACCCCTTGCGCATGGCCAAACCGGAGAAACTTGTGCTGGAGAATTTGTTTGCCGAAATCCGCGCCGCGCTCGGTCGCTATCGCTGTTCGCGGGCGATCCTGACCGGTCACAACGCGTCTTTTGATCTCAAGTTCTTAAACGCCGCCGTCGTGCGCAACGGCATAGCGAACAACCCTTTTCACCGCTTCAGCAGTTTTGACACGGTGACGCTCGGCGCGCTCGCGTATCGCCAGACCGTGCTGGCCAAAATTGCCGATGCTTCGGGCTTGCGGTGGGACGAATCCAGCGCACACTCGGCAATCTATGATGCCAAGGTAACCGCCGAGATATTCTGTGCGGTATTTAATCAATACCCCGACGGGCGGCGGGCGCAACCCGATCAGAAATATACTTGAAAGAGGCTGATACCATGAAGGCTTTGTCTCCGTTCGCGCTGTACTGTATGTTGCTGTTTGCTTCGGTCGCGGCATTGGAGTATCTGACCGATGACCGTCCGCCGCCCGCTCAAGACCGCGCCCGGAACACGCAAGAAAGCAGAAACCTGTTGCAGCAAACCACGATGAGCGCTTACGCCGCCGACGGCAAATTGACCTACCGGTTGCAAAGCCCGGAGTTGTGGCACTTTTCCGATTCCGGCAATATGCGGTTTGCCAAGGTTGAATTTGAATATTACCCGCAGTCCGACCCGGGCCTTCGCGCGTCGGCGGAAAAAGGCACGACCAGCAAAGCCAAAAATGAAATCTATCTGGATGGCCGCGTGACGCTGGAACGCCGGGACGGGCTGACGCTGGACACGCGCGATGTAACCGTTTCTCTGACTAGAAAAGTTGCGCATACCGATCAGCCCGCTACTTTGGCACACGACAACCATACGACGCAGGGAGTCGGGATGTTTGCGGATCTGGATAAGAACGAGATACGCCTGCAATCCCGCACACGAACGCGCTATGAAGACTAAAGCCTCTCTCCGCATCGCCGCCATCGGCCTGCTGACAGCGCTGGCCTGTGCGGCCGAGTCGCCGCCAATCAATCTGGAAGCGGATGAAGCGAGTTACAACCACGAAAGCGGCATCAGCATCTATCGCGGCAATGTCAAGGTGACCAGCGGCGATATCACTTTGACCGGCGATACCGTCGAAGTGTTCGCCAGCGAGGGCGAGGTGACCAAAGCGATTGCCAGCGCCAAGCCAAGCCGCTTTGCCCAACGAGACGGAGACAATGTGCTCAAAGCGGAAGCGTTGAAAATTGAGTATCATCTCGTCGATAACATCATCAAACTGACCGGCAAGGTGCGCATCATAGACAACGACAAGACCTTCTCCGGAGAACATGTCATCTACAACATCGGCAAGAAAACCTTCGTCGCCAAAAAGCAGAAGAAACGCATCAAGTTAAATTTGCGGCGCGCTCGCAAAAAAGAATAAGGCCGATGGGACATTTGCTGAAAGTTACCGATATTCAAAAGAGTTACAAGCGGCGTCAGGCCGTGAAGTCGCTGTCGCTGGAGCTGTGCGAAGGAGAGGTGGTCGGCATGCTCGGGCCGAACGGGGCCGGCAAAACCACCGCTTTTTATATGATCGCGGGTTTGATCAAGCCGGATAACGGCACGATCGAAGTAGACGGCACCGACATATCGACCTGGCCCATATCCCGTCGCGCCGAAAGCGGTCTCGGTTACCTGCCGCAAGAACCTTCTATCTTTAAGAAAGTCAGCGTCGAAGACAATATCAGGATCGCCTTGGAGTCGCTCGGCTATAAGCAGAAAGAAAAACTGGAGAGCAAGTTGCAAGAAGTGCTGGATGAACTGCGCCTCAACAAAGTGCGCGCGCAACTTGGCAATACCCTGTCCGGCGGCGAACGACGGCGTACCGAGATCGGAAGATTGCTGGCGATTGAGCCGACTTTTCTGCTGATGGACGAACCGTTCTCAGGCATTGACCCGATTTCTATCAACGAGCTGCAAAAATTAATCCGGCAGTTCAAGTCGCGCGGCTTTGGCCTTTTGATCAGCGATCACAATGTCCAAGCGACGCTGAAAATCTGCGACCGCGCCTATATCGTCCACCACGGGCAGGTCATCGCGCAAGGCGCCCCGGAGGAGATTCTGGCCGACAAGACCGTCCGAGAGGTGTATCTGGGAGACCAGTTTGAAATTTAACGCAGTCCGAAGACCTTGAGCAAAAAAGCATACCGCAACGCGACTTCTTTGAGCGAATCATAACGCCCCGACGCGCCGGCATGCCCCGCCGACATATCGGTCTTCAACAACAACAAATTTGCATCCGTTTTTAGGGCGCGCAATTTGGCGACCCACTTGGCCGGTTCCCAATACGTCACCCGCGGGTCGCTCAAACCGGCGGTGACCAACAAGTTCGGATACGCCCGCTCGGCAACATTGTCATACGGCGAATACGCGGCGATACGGCGGTAGGCATCAATGTCGCTTAGCGGATTGCCCCACTCCGGCCATTCGGGCGGAGTGAGCGGCAGGGTTTCATCCGACATCGTCGTCAAGACATCCACGAACGGCACATCGGCGATAGCGGCGGCAAACAACTCCGGTCGCATGTTCAAAACCGCGCCGATTAGCATACCGCCCGCAGAACCGCCGTGGATGGCCAGCTTCGCGGGCGACGTAAAACCGTTGTCAATCAGATAACGCGCGCAAGCGATGAAATCGTCAAAAGTATTTTGCTTGTGTCGCAGTTTGCCGGCGGCGTACCAGTGATAGCCTTTCTCCATGCCGCCGCGCACATGCGCAATCGCGAACACAAACCCCCTTTGCGCCAGCGACAAACGCAGCGGCGAAAAGACCGCGGGCACCGAATGCCCGTACGCGCCGTAAGCGTACAACAGCAAAGGCGAGTCGGGGCCAGGCGGCGTCGCTTTGGCATACAACACGCTGATCGGCACTTCCTCGCCGTCATCGGCCTTCGCCAGAAAGCGCTTTGCAACATAGTCGTCGGGGTCGTGTCCGCTCGGCACCCGTTGCTCCTTGCGTAACACCCGCTGCCGGGTCTTCATGTCGTAGTCGTATATTCTTTCCGGCGTCGTCATAGACGAGTAGGAAAAACGCAGTATGTCGCCGGCGTAATCGTCATCCTCCTCGACCTCCAACTCATAACATTCCTCGTCAAAGGCGATGACATGTTCATCCCCTCGCAGATCCGTTACGACCAACCTCGGCAGGCCGTCCTCCCGTTCGCAACGCACCAGCCAGCGGTCAAATACGACGATGTCCTCCAGCAAAACCCCGCGCGGCGGGAGATAGCAATCCCGCCATTCGCCGTCGGACAACTCACACGGTGTTTGCATGATTTTGTAGTCATGCGCGCCGTCAATATTGGTGCGCAACAGCAAACGGTCGCGCTGATGTTCGACATCGTACTCAACCCCCGCAAGCCGCGGCCGCACGAGCGTTGGCGGCGCAAAAATATTTTGCATATCTATCAAGCGGCATTCGGTCGTATCGTGCGCGTGAATATTGATGGAGACATATCGGCGCGAGCGGGTTTTATTGAGGTTGATAAAAAAGCCGGAATCGTCTTCGCGATAAACCATGACGTCAGCGTCGGGTTGCGTACCCAAACGGTGTCGGCATACCTCCTTCGGACGGTGTTCCGAATCCAGCACAATATAAAATATGTGCTTGCTGTCCTCGGCCCAAGCGATCTCGCCTTGCGCGCGAGGAAGCGGCCGGCTGACCAAGCGCCCGCTCTGCAAATCGCGAACATACAAGGTGTAGAACTCCGAGCCGTCGGTGTCCAAGCAATAAGCGATTAGGCGGTGATCGGGGCTGTGCTCCAAATCTCCGATAGAAAAATAATCATGTTTTGCAGACTCAGCGTTGCCGTCAAAGAGTATCTCTTCTTGTTCCTCCGCCTCGATGCGGTGGCGACAATAGATTGGGTACTGCCCGTCTTTGCGATAACGAATGTAATACGCATAATCCCCGTCCGCAACGGGTACCGATTGGTAATCCTCTTCCATGCGCCCTTTGAGTTCGGCAAACAGCCGCCGCTGTAATGCCTCGGTATCTCGCATGGACGCTTCCGTGTAATTGTTTTCGGCTTCGAGATATTGCCGTATGGACGGAGCGAGCGCGGCGGGAGAGCGCATCACCTCTTGCCAATTATCGGCGCGCAACCAAGCGTACGCATCATCGCGCGCAACGCCGTGACAGCTGACCCGATGCCGCTTTGCGGGCGCGCACGGCGGCTTTTTGCGGGGCGCTGTCACCGGAGGTTTATGCATAGAGCGGGACAAAGGGCGCGAGAACCGTCACGCATCGAGTTGATATTCGCATAGATTCTTGTAATGCGCCCTGTCGGAGCGCAAGGCGGATTCCGTCAACGCAAACGAGGTCATACGCCATTCGATTTCCTGCGGCAACTCTTTTAGCGGCAACGGCGGCTTCGCATTCCGAAACAATGTCACATGCGGATAAAAGCGCCCCTTCAAACATATATCGCAAGCCTGCAAAGCGCGCAACAGGCGTTTGCGCAAAGACAATAACTCCGGCGGAACATCTGTCGGCGCGGCGACGAGCAAGCGTTGCTTTGCAAGCATCTCACAGCGCGTGAGCCGCAACGAAAAGGGCGCTGCGCGCACGCCGCTTGCGGCGGTGTGAATGCGCTCGACCATCGCGGCTTCGCACGCGCCGAGAAACGCCAGCGTCAAGTGAAGATTCTCGGGCGCGACGGCTCTGCCGCCGCAATCGATTTGCAACTGAAGATCGCACAATGCCCGCCGCACCGGCAAATCGGGATAACTTGCAAAAAAGAGTCGCTTTTTCATTTGAGACCGCCGCCGGCAGGTCGCTTATGCGCTCAGAGCCCGCACGATGGACTCCCGCACCGCCTCGGCCGTCTGTCCGCCGTCAATCTCGCGGTAGCGCACTTCGCCTTGGGCCGCAAGATTGCGGTAATAGTCGGTCAATTCGGCGGTCTGTTCGCGATACGCGCGCAACCTCTGGCTGACAATGTCCGGGTAGTCATCCTCTCTTTGCGCCAAGTCCTCGCCGGTCTCGTCATCCTTGCCCTCGACTTGCGGCGGGTTATATTCAATGTGGTATATCCGACCGGATGGCGCATGGATACGCCGCCCGCACAGACGCCTGATCAGTTCCTCCTCGGCGACGGTGATTTCTATCACGTAATCGATCTTGACCCCGTGTTTGCGCAGCGCTTCCGCTTGCGCGCGCGTGCGCGGGAAACCGTCAAACAGAAACCCCTTGCCGCAATCGTCCTCTTTGATACGTTCGACGACCAAGGCATTGACCAGTTCATCCGGCACGAGCCGCCCGTTGCTCATATACTCTGCCGCCTTGCGGCCGAGCGCGTTGCCGGCGGCGCGCGCGTTGCGCAACATATCGCCGGTTGAAATTTGCGGCGCCTGATAGCGAGCGCAGACAAACCGGGCCTGCGTGCCTTTGCCGACCCCGGGCGCACCGAGCAAAATAATTCTCATTTCCAACCCCCCGCGTAAATAATCATCAGACCCCGACACGGGTCTCATATTGAATGTTCGTAGGAAGAGATTATAATCTGTGAATGCAAAAATATAACGCCTTGTATGCCCAATCGGGCGGTGTCACCGCTGTCATTAACGCAACCGCCTGCGGCATCATACAAACCGCCCGCAAACACACCGACCGTATCGGCACAGTATATGCCGCGCGCAATGGCATTCTCGGCGCTATCCGGGAAGAACTCATCGACACCTCGGCGGAAAGCGATAGCGCGATCGCGGCTCTGAGGCACACGCCGGCGGGCGCATTCGGATCCTGCCGCTACAAACTAAAAGACATGGATGAAAAAAGGAGCGAATACGAAAGGCTCATAGAAGTATTCAAAGCGCACAACATCGGCTGCTTCTTCTACAACGGCGGCGGCGACTCGCAAGACACCACAAACAAGATTGCGCGGTTTGCCAAACACTGCGGCTACCCTCTGACCTGTATCGGCATCCCCAAAACGGTCGATAACGATCTGCCGCTGACCGACTGCTGCCCCGGATTCGGCACCACCGCAAAGTATGTCGCCGTTTCCGCTCGTGAGATCGCTTTGGACCTCGCGTCTATGGATGCGACATCCACCAAAGTCTTCGTGCTGGAAGTGATGGGACGACACGCCGGCTGGATCGCCGCGGCAACCGGGCTTGCGCGCGAAGAAAGCGCCGATGCGCCGCATCTCATCCTGTTTCCGGAAATTCCGTTTAATCGGGAAAAGATGCTGGCAAAGGTCAAACATTGCGTTGAGCGCAACGGGCATTGCGTCATCGTCACATCCGAGGGCATCCGCAACGAAGCGGGGCAGTTTTTGTCCGAGACCGGCGCCACCGATGCATTCGGCCACGCCCAACTCGGCGGCGTAGCGCCGATTATCGCGGAGATGACCCGCAACGAATTCGGCTATAAGTATCACTGGGCGGTCGCCGATTACATGCAGCGCTCGGCGCGCCATATCGCTTCGCGCACCGATGTCGAACAAGCCTACGCGCTGGGGCAATACGCCATCACGGCCGCGCTGGACGGAAAACATGCCGTGATGGCCGCAATCGTACGCGACTCCGACGCGCCTTACACGTGGCACATTGACACGGTGCCGCTAGAAGCGGTTGCAAATCAGGAAAAGAAAATACCGCGCGAGTTTATTGACGACGAAGGGTTTTTTATCATGCCGGCATGCCGTGACTACCTGCTGCCGTTGATAGCAGGCGAAGATTATCCGCCGTATCAAAACGGTCTGCCGAACTATGTCCGGCTGAAAAACACAGCGGTAAAAAAGAAACTGCCCGCTCCGGACTGACTGCGGAAACAAGCGGGACTTGCGGAGACCGCAACCGGCACAGCGATGCCGAAGTCGCTGCCGAACTATGTCCGGCTGAAAAACACAGCGGTAAAAAAGAAACTGCCCGCTCCGGACTGACTGCGGAAACAAGCGGGACTTGCGGAGACCGCAACCGGCACAGCGATGCCTTCGGAATATTGCGCCGCTTGAAGTCGGGACAAAACCCTACTTGTAAATCATCTCAACGCGGCGATTGCGGCTATATATCTCTTCGCCATCGCCGTCCACCGCCGGACGCTCTTCGCCATAACTGACCACATTGATACGCGCGCTCTCTGCGCCATTCGCCTGCAGGATGGCTTTGACAGCCAATGCGCGACGCTCCCCCAAAGCGAGGTTATACCCCGCGGTGCCGCGCTTATCGGCATGCCCTTCCAACACCAATTTCACTTCGGGATGCTCTTGCATAAACACGGCGTGCATGGCAAGCACTTCGTGCAACTCGGAATTGACATGCGCCGAGTTGAAATCAAAGTAGATAACGCTGTAGCCCAAATTAGGATTCTTTTTGACCGCCTCGCGATACGCCGGACTGTCGCCGCCCGGATCCTCGCCGTATAACTTCTCCGCGCTGCTGACGAGCGTAGACGGGTACGTGTGCACCGCAACGATTGTCTCCGGCTCTTCCGGTTCTTCCGGCGCCTCTTCCGGTATCTCTTCCGGCATGACTTCGGGCATGGTTTCTGTCGGTTCTTCCATTCCCACTTCTGCGGGGGAAAACTCAACATTCGGCGAGCCGGCACAACCAGCCAATAGAACACCGCACACTAGGATAAAAAGCGAATGGAAAAATAGAGTTTTCATCGGGCGTAGCCTCCGCAAGAATTAAAATCAGCGCTAATAGTACAGCAACAAGGTTTATGAAGCAATAACGCCATTCTCAAAAACTATGCGCAGCAGTCAAACGGCGCACGGGCTTACATGTTTTCCACAATCGCATCGCCAAAGCCCGAGGTGGTTACCAGCTTGGCCCCCGGCATCAAACGTTGCAACTCGGTATCCAAATCTTTGCGGCTGCCGACATGGCGCCAGCCCGCGGATATGCCCCCGCGCACGCGCGCCAGATCATAGGTCACGGTTCTGGCGGCGATAGCGGCGGCGACACCTTTGAGAATCAAATCCGCGGCCTCGTCCCACCCCATGTGCCTGAGCATCATCTCCGCCGAGAGGATAATGGAGCCCGGATTGACGCGATTCTTATCGGCATACTTGGGAGCGCTGCCGTGCGTCGCTTCAAACACCGCGATCGTATCCGACATATTGGCGCCCGGCGCGATTCCGATCCCTCCGACCTGCGCGGCGAGGGCGTCGGAAATATAATCGCCATTCAAGTTTAGAGTCGCGATGACATCGTACTCATCGGGTTTCAGCAATATCTGCTGGAGAAAGTTATCGGCAATAATGTCCTTGATCACAATTTCGCAACCCGTCAGCGGATTAATAATCTGGCACCACGGCCCGCCGTCTATCGGTTGCGCGCCGAACTCATCGGTAACCACCTCATAGCCCCAGTTGCGAAAAGCCCCTTCGGTATATTTCATGATATTGCCCTTGTGCACCAGCGATACCGATGTGCGATTATTATCGATCGCATATTGCACCGCCTTGCGCACCAAGCGTTGCGAGCCTTCCTGCGACACCGGTTTGATACCGACGCCGCAAGATTGCGGAAAGCGGATTTCGGTCACCCCCATCTCCTCAATCAAAAAAGAGAGAACCTTCTTCGCCTCAGCGGAATCGGCGGGCCACTCGACCCCGGCATAGATGTCTTCGGTATTCTCGCGGAATACGATCATGTCGGTCGTCTCCGAGTCTTTTAACGGCGTCGGCGTGCCGGGGAAGTAGCGAATCGGTCTGACGCAGGCATACAGGTCCAACTCTTGACGAATAGCCACATTGAGCGAGCGCATCCCTTCGCCGACCGGCGTCGTCAAAGGGCCTTTGATGGCGACCGCATACTCCTTGATTAAGTCAAAGGTTTCTTGCGGCAACCAGTGTCCGTCGCCGTAGACCGCCACCGCTTTCTCGCCGGCGTAGATCTCCAACCATTCGATGGCGCGCTCGCCCGCATAGGCTTTCTTGACCGCCGTATCCACGACCAAGCGCATGACCGGCGTCACATCGGAACCGATGCCATCGCCTTCGATAAAAGGAATGATCGGACAGTCGGGGACTTCCAACCTGCCGTCGCCAAACGCCTTAATCGGATAACCTTGCGCCGGTCTGTTGACCTTTTGCCGAACCATCGGTATCTCGCAGTGTCGTAAGCAAGGTAGCGCTGCGACTACAACTTAGAACTGATCCTCTTCTGTCGAGCCGGATAGCGCGGTGACAGACGACGCGCCGCCTTGCACGACGGTTGTCACATCGTCAAAGTAGCCGGTGCCGACCTCCGCCTGATGGCTTGAGAAGGTGTAGCCCTTTTCCAAAGCGGCAAATTCCTTTTCTTGCACCATCTCGACATAGGCTTTCATGCCGTGCTCGACGTAGCCTGCGGACAGGTCAAACATGTGATACCACATATTATGGATACCGGCCAAGGTGATGAACTGATACTTATAGCCCATCGCCCCCAACTCGCGCTGGAACTTCCCGATAGTCGCATCGTCCAGATTGCGCTTCCAGTTAAACGACGGCGAGCAGTTATATGCGAGCATCTGATCCGGAAACTCCTTGCGGATGGCATCGGCAAACCGCTTCGCCTCATCCAAATCCGGCACAGCGGTTTCACACCAGAGCAAGTCCGCATACGGAGCGTAAGACAAACCGCGCGATATCGCCTGATCCAAACCGGCCTTGGTACGGTAGAAACCTTCCGCCGTACGCTCCCCGGTGACAAACTCTTGGTCTCTGGGGTCGACATCGGAAGTCAGCAAATCCGCCGCATTCGCATCGGTGCGCGCGAGCAACAATGTCGGCACACGACAGACATCGGCGGCGAGACGCGCCGCAACCAACTTCTGCACGGCCTCGCCGGTCGGCACCAATACCTTGCCGCCCATGTGGCCGCATTTCTTAACCGACGCCAACTGATCTTCAAAATGAACCCCGCCGGCGCCCGCATCTATCATCGCTTTCATCAACTCAAAAGCATTCAGCACCCCGCCAAAGCCCGCTTCGGCATCCGCGACGATGGGCGCAAAAAAGTCTTTGCCAGACTCGCCTTTTGCCCAAGCGATCTGGTCGGCGCGGGCAAACGAGTTATTGATCCGCCTCACGACCGCCGGCACCGAGTCAGCCGGATACAAGGACTGATCGGGATACATGGATTCGGCAAGGTTCGCATCGGCCGCGACCTGCCAACCCGACAGATAAATCGCCTTCACCCCGGCCTTTACCTGTTGCAATGCCTGACCGCCGGTCAACGCGCCCAGACAGTTAACGTAAGGCTCGTCGTGTAACAAGCGCCACAATTTCTCGGCGCCGTTTTTGGCATAAGTAAATTCGGGTTGCACAGACCCGCTTAGCCTGACGACATCTTCGGCCGTATATTCGCGCCTGACACCCTTCCAACGAGGGTTTTCCGCCCAATCTTTTTCAATAGCGGCAACTAATTGTTTTCTATCCACAGTGACATACTCCAAGGAAAATTAGAAATACTTTATTAACTGCGGCCTCTGGCAAACCGATGAGGCCGACTTGCCGCATATTCTAGCAAACATACCGATATTTGTCGCCTGCCAAAATCCGACCGGAATGATATGCCCGACTCCGCCCGCGCAGCAACGGAAAAGCGCAAACCCTCTGACGACCCCGTTGCGCCGATACATCCCCGACCGCCTGTTTCCCGGCGTCGCCCCCCGTGATGCCGCCGGATTCATGCCCGTCAGACGGCTTGCCGCCAAGTTTCATCGATCGCAACAAAGCGACCGACACAGAACCGTCATGACCGCATGCTTCGCGGATGCGGCGCGACACAAACCGCGCCGATCTGTGTGACACCCCGCCAAATTGCAAACCGGATATTCCCGGCGGTCACGACTCAACACATCGCCGCTATGGCCGGTTCCGTAATCACATCTTTCCATGACCGTGCCGGTGCGCTTGCGGGCGGGCGCGAGAGGAGCATGTGGCGCAAGTCCCGGCGGCTCGCGCTACCGCAACGGGCCTTCCAGGAAAAGGCGCAGGCGCAAGCGCAAGCGTTGCTCCAGATTTATCGTGATGGTGGCGGCATGGGCGCTGGTATTGCGGGTGATGGGTTGGCCAGCGTCATCAAGGTCGCCGCTCGGTTCATCGCCATCGTCGGTTACTTTGAAGGTGAATGCGGCATAGCCGCTCTGGACGCTCTGCCCGTCCGCCGGCCAGTAGGCGATGGCGCCGATGTTGGCGGCGGCCACGCGCTGACCGACAGTGGCGTCGGCGCCGCCTACCCGCAGGGTGCCGGCATCCGGCAGGCTGGCAATCTCCACGCTGGCCAAGTTGTCGCCGTCCTCATCATCAAAGGGAAAGTCTCTGATTGCGAACCTGAAAGGCCGGTTCATCGTGGCATCCGCCGACACATTTATCGTGCGGTCCCGGGGTATGGGCGCATCGCTGGCGTTGTGCACCCGGGCGGCGGCGGAGCACAGCCCCGTCACAGTCTCCGGCATGGCGTGAAGATCTCTATAACTGACGCAGACGCGGATGTACAGGCCGATATGCTCCAGCATGGGGGTGAATGAATCGCCAGTGGTACCGGGTATGGCGGTGAAAGTGCCGTTTATGGCGGCGGATGACCGCCATTCCCACTCAAGTGTGCGCAAGTCTATGCCATTGGGCTCCACTATGCCCTCTCTTCTGGCAAACAGTGCGGTATCTTCGGCGTAGGTCGGGGCTTCAACAGCGGTGGGGTTGCCGGGGTTGGTGACTATGGTGGGCCTGCCGCTGGTGGCAACCTGGGCTGTCGATACCAGACGGATAAAGATTTGGTTGGTGGTTCTGGAGGCCATGTTGCTGGTGCCATCGCTGCCATCATCGGTCACACCGAAAGCGATGATATCGTACGAGGCATTGGCATCATCAGGGTCGGTGGGTTGCTGGCCCGGCTCCGGGTAATAGGTCAGAGCGCCGGCATTCAGTTGGGCCACAGTTATGGGGTTTTCGGGGACGGCGGTCAGGGCCGTGCCATTCAGGGCCAGGGTGCCATTATTGGGCACTCGATTCAGGGTGACACTGGCCAGCATGTCGTTATCGGCATCCTCAAAAGTGAAGTCGGTTGACGGGAGCACATAGGGGTTCGCGGAAGTGGCGGTGGTCGCCACCGAAATGAAGTTGGCGGTGGGCATCGGCCGGTCATTGATGTTGGCCACGGCGGTGGCTATCTGGTTGCATCGCTGCTCGTCATTGCCGCCGCTGTCGGTGAACGATGCGCAGACCCGCAGAAACTTGCCCACCTCGTCATCGCCCGGAGTGAAGGCGGCCCTGTCCGCGCCGACGATGTCGGTATAGATGCCGCCATTGCTATCGGCCGCACTCCACTGCCAGGCCAGGGTGCCGACCGTGGTGGTTGGCGTATTGTCCGGGTCTTCTATGCCGCCTTGGGATGCGGTGATGGCGGAGTCTTCGGTGGGAGCGGCTATGCCGCTGGCGTAGGCGACCATCGGCATGCCGGTAGCATTGTCCTGTGCCTGTGCTTGAGTAGATACGATGAGGAAAGCGAGCAACAAGAGCGGGCAGAGACCGCACCCGCTCAGGTCAATTCGGCACGGGGGGGGGGGGGGGGGGGGGGGGCATCAGTATTAAAATTTGTTGTTTCATATCTATTATTCCTATGACAGTCTGTATATCACGAATGCAGTCGTGCGATGAGTTCTGCGCACTCTGCCACAAAATGCAAGTCATCTATCAGTTTCTGTATCTCCTGCTTCTAGCAAATTTAATTATACGTTATATGTCCACAAACTGTTTGCAGACTGTTTAATATTGCACTATACCACAAGTTCGGTCATTTGCAAATTGGATTGAAATCTAGGTTTTATCTAGGTTTGTGTCGCACTATACCACAAAGTGCGAATCATGCAAGCGCTTGTTTGATGCCATGACATAGCGGACATCTGGGGCAGACATTGTGTGTCATTGGCGCTTGCACGGTATCCATGGCAATGCAATCTCAGGATGCGTTGCCTTAAAACCCATGCCGACGCAAGGGTTCTGGAGCCTGATTCGTTATCCATGGCAATGCGCGCGATGCGCTGCCCTGAAACCCTTGCCAAGACGGGGCTTGCGGTGTGCTATGCCGCCCCCCAGAATACTCGCCTGCTCCGCAGATTACTCGCGCTATCGCAACGGGCCTTCCAGGAAAAGGCGCAACCGCAAGCGTATATCAGGCGGCAACTGTGTCACCTGATGAGCGTCTGTGCTACACAGCGGCCCTTCCGATGCGGGCATGGAAAACTGATCCTTGAAAGAAACACAGGCGCGGACGTACCTGCCCAGTTGTGCGGCAGTCGGTGCGAAATCTGAGGAATAAGTAGCGCCCGCTATGTCGCTGTAAGCACTGGGTGCGGGAACACCGCTGGCGGGGGCGTCGGCCTGTTGCCACTGCCAACTCAAGGTGCTGACATCAATGCCGTTGAGGTCCGTCACACCGGTGATGGAAGCGCTAATCCGGTGCGTGTCTGTGGCGGTGGCGATTGCGGGCGCGCCGCTGGCGGCCGTCTGCGCGAGGGCCCCAATCAGATTGATGGTCATGGTGGCCTTGCTATCGACACCCCCAGTCTGTATCGCAAAGGTAAAACTGTCGTAACCGTTGGCGACAGAGATGGCAGTGACCGGGGGGGTGTAGGAGACACCCTGGCTACTACTCGTTCCGGTGAGGTCAGAGGCGAGGTATATAAATGTCTGACCATCACCGTCACCTGCGAGTGCCACCATGATATTGGTCCGGATATCTATCAGCCTGCCATTGGCGGGGTAGGAGAAGACCAGCACAGCGCCACTGGTAAGACCGAAATCTGCGGCGGTGAAGTAATATGTGCCGCCGCCAATCGGGACATCAACACTCTGGTCTGTCGCCTGGGCATAAACATGGGTTGCGCCCAATGCCAAGGGCAGAATCAGCAGAATAAGCAACCGACGGCTAAGCCGGGTTAGTGTTCGGGGGGCAGTATCAAAAATTTGGCAGTTCATAGTATTTCTCCTGATGGTTTGGGTTTCGTGAATGCGGTTGTGCAATGAGTCGCACCATCTCTTGTGCGCCTCATAACACTCTCCTTTTCCGCCGTAGGTTACTTGCATCATCGCAGGGGGCCCTCAAGGAAGAGACGCAACCGCAAGCGCAGATTTGAGATGCCGCTATCCGCGCCAGTCTCTATGCCAAAGGTCAGTGTGCCTGTATCGCCGTCTGCGTCGGTGGCGGTGAGGGTATAGGCGGTCTTGGCAACCGTAGCGGTGGGGGTGCCGCTTATGGTGCGGGTGGCTGCGGTGAAACTGAGGCCCGCGGGCAAGGCCGGGGTCAGGCTGTATGTGACAGCGCCATTGCCGCCGGTCGCCGCAGGCAGAATCAAGTCGGTGATGGCCTTGCCGGTCACCCAGACCTGATCCGCCACCGATGTATTGTCGAAGAAGGGCACATTGGATACCAGTACGCCAGTGCTACACAGCTCTGAGGATGCCGGAGCGGAGAACTGGTCCATGAATGCGGCGCAAACCCGCAGGTACTTGCTCGCGTGTGCGGCAAGGGGTGTGAAGTTTGAGGAAATTGTGCCTCTGGCAACGGTTATATCGCTGTAGGCACTGATTGCATTGGCGCCAACGCCTATCACATCGGCCTGCTGCCACTTCCAGGTCAGGGTGGCGACATCAATGCCGTTGGGCTCCGTCACACCGGCGATGGATGCCGTAAGCAGCACACCGGTGTTATAGGCGGTGGCGCCCATGGCGGCCGCAACAGTGGGCGCGCCGCTGGCGGCCGTCTGCGTGGATGCTCCCACCAGATTGATGGTCACGGTGGCCGTGGTATGGTTGGCACCGACATGCAACTCAAAGATGAAGCTGTCATAACCGTTGGCGACAGAGATGGCAGCGGTCGGGGGCCTGTATTCGACGGTTCCGACTCCAGTGGAGAACTCAATCGGGAAATATGCATCTGTATTATCGTCATCAACACTTGAAACGCCCACGTCTCGCACAAGACTGGTATCAAATAACCTGCCATGAGTGGGTTGGGTTTGGAACATCAGTATTTGGGAGTCAAGACCGCCGAAATCTATTTTCCTGAGCACATATCCGTTGCTTCCAATAGTGACATCAACACTGGTGTCCGAGGCTTGAGCGTTAGCCTGTGTCGCGCCCAATGCCAGACACAGGACCAACAGGCAACGCATGAGCGGATCCGACCACAGTCCGGCAGGCAGGCGGACCGCAACAGACCGCAACCACGACAACAGACCGCGCACAGCCGGGCGGCGCGACCGCTTTGCGGATGGCGGGTTGCTATGTGCGGGTGATAAAAAACGGGTGAGAAGGCGATACGGCGAAACGCCGGCAATCCCCTTACTTACAAAGCTGCGGGGGGGGGGGGGGGGGGTATCAGTATTAAAATTTGTTGTTTCATATCTGTCTCTCCTGTGACAGTCTGTATATCGTGAATGCAGTCGTGCGATGAGTGCGGTGTGCTCTGCACAAAATGCAAGTCATCTATCAGTTTCTGTATCTCCTGCTTCTAGCAAATTTAATTATACGTTATATGTCCACAAACTGTTTGCAGACTGTTTAATATTGCACTATACCACAAGTTCGGTCATTTGCAAATTGGATTGAAATCTAGGTTTTATCTAGGTTTGTGTCGCACTATACCACAAAGTGCGAATCATGCAAGCGCTTGTTTGATGCCATGACATAGCGGACATCTGGGGCAGACATTGTGTGTCATTGGCGCTTGCACGGTATCCATGGCAATGCAATCTCAGGATGCGTTGCCTTAAAACCCTTGCCAAGACGGGGCTTGCGGTGTGCTATGCCGGTCCCCAGAATACTCGCCTGCTCCGTCGCAGATTACTCGCGCTATCGCAACGGACCCTCAAGAAAGAGCCGCAGCCGCAAGCGCAGATTTGAGATGCCGCGATCCGCGCCCGTCTCTATGCCAAAGGTCAGCGTGCTTGTATCGCCGTCTGCGTCGGTGGCGGTGAGAGCATAGGCGGTCTTGGCAACCGTAGCGGTGGGGGTGCCGCTGATGGTGCGGGTGGCTGCGGTGAAACTGAGTCCCGCGGGCAGGGCCGGGGTCAGGCTGTACGTGACAGCGCCATTGCCGCCGGTCGCCGCAGGCAGAACCAGGTCGGTGATGGCCTTGCCGGTCGCCCAGACCTGATCCGCCACCGATGTATTGTCGAAGAAGGGCACATTGGATACCAGTACGCCAGCGCTACACAGCGGCCCTTCCGATGCGGGCGTGGAGAACTGGTCCATGAATGCGGCGCAAACCCGCAGGTACTTGCTCGCGTGTGCGGCAAGGGGTGTGAAGTTTGAGGAAATTGTGCCTGTGACAGTGGTTATATCGCTGTAGGCGCTGATTGCATTGGCGCCAATGCCTATAATATCGGCCTGCTGCCACTTCCATGCCAGAGTGCCGACATTGATGCCGTTGGGCTCAGTCACACCTGTGATGGAGGCAACCAGCGGCACACCGGTGTTATAGGCGGTGGCGGTTGTGGCGGCCGCAACAGTGGGCGCGCCGGTAGCGGTCATCTGCGTGAGTGCCCCCACCATGTTGATGGTCACGGTGGCCGTGGTATGGTTGCCACCGACATGCAACTCAAAGATGAAGCTGTCATAACCGCTGACGACAGAGATGGCAGTGGCCGGGGGCCTGTATTCGACACGATGGGTTCCGCCAGAGAAATCGATCGGGAAATATCCATCCGCCTGATCGCCATAAACACTTGAAACCGCCACGTCTCGCATATCATTGGTATTATACAACCTGCCATGAGTGGGTTGGGTTTGGTATCTCAGTGTTTGGGAAACAAAACCGCCGATATCTGTTTTCTCGAGTGTATACCCACTGCTTCCAATAGCGACATCAACACTGGTGTCCGAGGCTTGAGCGTTGGCCTGTGTCGCGCCCAATGCCAAGGGCAGAATCAGCGACCAGCGGCTAAGCCGCGTCATCGTTGCCCGCCGGTGCCGGGGGGCGGTATCAGAAATTGGGTAGTTCATCGTATTTCTCCTTCTGGTTTGGGTTTCGTGAATGCGGTTGTGCAATGAGTCGCACCATCTCTTGTGCGCCTCATAACATTCTCCTTTTCCGCCGTAGGTTACTCGCATCATCGCAACGGGCCCTCAAGAAAGAGGCGCAACCGCAAGCGTATATCAGGCGGCAACTCTGTCACCTGAGTGCCGGCGCTACACAGCGGCCCTTCCGGTTCCGGCGTGTCATGCTGATCCATAAAAGAAACACAGGCGCGCACATACCTGCCCAGTTGGGCGGCAGTCGGTGCGAAGAGGGAAGAAGTGGCATCCTCTATGTCAACAATGTAGTCGCTGGGTGCGGGAACACCGCTGGCGGGGGCGTCGGCCTGTTGCCACTGCCAGCTTAGGGTGCCGACATCAATGCCGTTGAGGTCCGTCACACCGGTGATGGAAGCGCTGATCCGGTGCGTGTCTGTGGCGGTGGTGATTTTGGGCGCGCCGCTGGCGTCCGTCTGCGTGGATGCGCCCACCAGATTGATGGTCATGGTGGCCCTGATATGGTTGCCGAAGGAACGTGTCTCAAAGATGAAGCTGTCGTAACCGTTGACGACAGAGACGGCAGCGGCCGGGGGCCTGTACTCCATAGTACCGGTTCCGCCGGAGCCGGTGAAATCGGCGCTCCAGAAATGTGCATCCCCGCCATCATCATCACCTAAAACGTCCACGTCTCGGTTAAGAGAGACATTAAACACCCTGCCATGAGTGGGTTGGGAGTAGAGATACAAAGTTCCATGGGTGGATCCAAAACCGCCGAAATCTGTACGCTTAAATACATATGCGCCGCCAATCGGGACATTAACACTGCTGGCTTGAGCTTGAGCGTTGGCCTGTGTCGCGCCCAATGCCAAGGGCAGAATCAGCAGAATAAGCGACCGGCGGCTAAGCCGGGTCATCGTTGTCCGCCAGCACCGGGGGGCAGTATCAAAAATTTGGCAGTTCATAGTATTTCTCCTAATGGTTTGGGTTTCGTGAATGCGGTTGCAATGAGTCGCACCATAAACAATCCGCAAACAGTTGATGGAGCACAATACTTAATTGTTTGTGCCTCATTAAATGTTGCTTGTGTACATAACTCACAAAGCGCAAGTCATCCACAAGTATCTTTGTATCCTGTCTCATCCTCTTGTGCACCTCATAACTATCCTTCTCCGCAGCTACGCACTACCGCAACGGGCCTTCAAGGAAAAGGCGCAGGCGCAGGCGTATATCAGGCGGTAGCTCTGTCACCCGAGTGCCGGCGCTACACAGCGGCCCTTCCGGTTCCGGCGTGTCATGCTGATCCATAAAAGAAACACAGGCGCGCACATACCTGCCCAGTTGGGCGGCAGTCGGTGCGAAGAGGGAAGAAGTGGCATCCTCTATGTCAACAATGTAGTCGCTGGGTGCGGGAACACCGCTGGCGGGGGCGTCGGCCTGTTGCCACTGCCAGCTTAGGGTGCCGACATCAATGCCGTTGAGGTCCGTCACACCGGTGATGGAAGCGCTAATCCGGTGCGTGTCTGTGGCGGTGGTGATTTTGGGCGCGCCGGTAGCGGCCGTCTGCGTGGATGCTCCCACCAGGTTGATGGTCATGGTGGCCATCGTATCGACACCCCCAGTCAGTATCGAAAAGGTAAAACTGTCGTAACCGTTGGCGACAGAGATGGCAGTGGCCGGGGGTGTGTAGGAGACACCCTGGCTGTTAGCCGTTCCGGTGAGGTCAAAAGCGAAGTATGCAAACGTCTGACCATCACCGTCACCTGCGAGTGCCACCATGATATTGTTCCGGATATCTATCAGCCTGCCATTGGCGGGGTGGGAGAAGAACCGCACAGCGCCACTGGTAAGACCGAAATCTGCGGCAGTAAAGTAATATGTGCTGCCGCCAATCGGGACATTAACACTCTGGTCCGTCGCCTGGGCATAAACATAGGTTGCGCCCAATGCCAAGGGCAGAATCAGCAGAATAAGCGACCGGCGGCTAAGCCGGGTCATCGTTGTCCGCCAGCACCGGGGGGCAGTATCAAAAATTTGGCAGTTCATAGTATTTCTCCTAATGGTTTGGGTTTCGTGAATGCGGTTGCAATGAGTCGCACCATAAACAATCCGCAAACAGCTGATGGAGCACAATACTTAATTGTTTGTGCCTCATTAAATGTTGCTTGTGTACATAACTCACAAAGCGCAAGTCATCCACAAGTATCTTTGTATCCTGTCTCATCCTCTTGTGCACCTCATAACTATCCTTCTCCGCAGCTACGCACTACCGCAACGGGCCTTCAAGGAAAAGGCGCAGGCGCAGGCGTATATCAGGCGGTAGCTCTGTCACCCGAGTGCCGGCGCTACACAGCGGCCCTTCCGGTTCCGGCGTGTCATGCTGATCCATAAAAGAAACACAGGCGCGCACATACCTGCCCAGTTGGGCGGCAGTCGGTGCGAAGAGGGAAGAAGTGGCATCCTCTATGTCAACAATGTAGGCGATGGGTGCGGGAACACCGCTGGCGGGGGCGTCGGCCTGTTGCCACTGCCAGATTAGGGTACCGACATCAATGCCGTTGAGGTCCGTCACACCGGTGATGGAAGCGCTAATCCGGTGCGTGTCTGTGGCGGTGGTGATTTTGGGCGCGCCGGTAGCGGCCGTCTGCGTGGATGCCCCAACCATGTTGATGGTCATGGTGGCCGTGGTCTCGACGCCACCTCTAAGTATCACGAAGATGAAGCTGTCATAACCGTTGACGTCAGAGATGGCAGCGGTCGGGGGCCTGTATTCGATATCACCGGTTCCGCCAGAACCAGAGAAATCGCCCCAGAAATATGTATCCAAAAAGCCATCATCAACACCTGAAACGGCCAAGTTTTCGTTAAGAGAGACATCAAACACCCTGCCATGAGTGGGTTGGGTGTAGAGAAACAAACTTCTGCCGGATCCAAAACCGCCGAAATCCGTACGCTTGAATACATATGCGCCGCCAATCGGGACATTAACACTGCTGGCTTGAGCCTGAGCGTTGGCCTGGGTTGCGCCCAATGCCAGGCACAGGGCCAGCAGGCAACGCATGAGCGGACCCGACCACAGTCCGGCGGGCAGGCGGACCGCAACAGACCGCAGCCACAACAACAGACCGCGCACAGCCGGGCGGCGCGACCGCTTTGCGGATGGCGGGTTGCGATGTGCGGGTGATAAAAAGCGGGTGAGAAGGCGATACGGCGATACGCCGGCAATCCCCTTACTTACAAGGCTGCGGGGGGGGGGGGGGGTATCAGTATTAAAATTTGTTGTTTCATATCTATCTCTCCTATGACAGTCTGTATATCGTGAATGCAGTCGTGCGATGAGTTCTGCGCACTCTGCCACAAAATGCAAGTCATCTATCAGTTTCTGTATCTCCTGCTTCTAGCAAATTTAATTATACGTTATATGTCCACAAACTGTTTGCAGACTGTTTAATATTGCACTATACCACAAGTTCGGTCATTTGCAAATTGGATTGAAATCTAGGTTTTATCTAGGTTTGTGTCGCACTATACCACAAAGTGCGAATCATGCAAGTGCCTTTGTATCCTGCCTCTCTCCCCTTGTGTGCGCCCCCAGAATACTCGCCTGCTCCGCCGCCGGGTATTCGCATTATCGCAGGGGACCTTCAAGGAAGAGGCGCAGGCGCAAGCGTATATCAGGCGGCAACTCTGCCACCAGACTGCCTGTGCTACACAGCGGCCTTTCGGGGCGGGCACCTCCGGCGGGGATAGCGCGGAAATAGGCGGTATTGCTACCTCCGCCGCTTTTGCCGTGTGAAAATAGCGATTCGGCATCGCCGTTTTGCGACACCTTCCGTTGGCCGGGTAGCGTCGGGTATGTCGGTCCCGACTCTGAGTACGGGTATATAATGGCGATAACATTTTCCACTACGGGACATCTCAATCATGGATTACAAAACTGCGGATTTATGCGACCGGCGCTCCGACACCCTCTCCGTTGCCAGCCCCGGCCGGATGAGAGACTTTGGCGGCAAAAATATTTTTAGCGGTGTTATTGAAACAGTCAAGTGTTTTGAAGATAACTCTTTTGTGCGCCGCGCGCTTGAAACCGACGGTACCGGCAAGGCGCTGGTCGTCGATGGCGACGGTTCTATGCGTTGCGCTTTGCTCGGAGACATCCTCGCCGCGCTGGCGGTTAAGAATCATTGGCGCGGCATTGTCGTCAATGGTTGTATTCGGGATTCGCAACTGATAGGGGAGTTGCCGCTTGGCGTCAAAGCCCTTGCCACAAACCCGCTTAAAAGCGTCAAAAACAATGTCGGCGAACACAATGTCGCGGTGGAATTCTGCGATGTGCGCTTTGTGCCCGGTCACTGGCTGTTTGCCGATGCCGACGGCATCGTTCTATCGCCGGACAAACCGGAATAAACTCGGACAACCGCTCCCGACCTTCGCCGCCGCCCGATTTGCCGGGCTTGATGCCCTAGAGGTCAAAATCGTCGCGGTCGCTCGGGTCGTCGCAATCGCGCTTGGGAAACTCGGGGTGTTCCGCCGCATATTTGTCGGCCTTTTCATTCGCGACCCGACGCGCAAAGCCGCTGCTGTCATCTATCCAGTCGCTCGTCAGGTTCCATTTGCGCTGTTGCGCATCCCATTGTTGGAAACGCGCCAAGTGAACGGCGGCGTGATCCCGACATGTGACTTTGATCGGAGGAACCACATCGGCCATCCCCATCCGCTTAAGATCGTCCCGGGTCAACTCAATGTTTTCAAAGCCCCAGCGCATATGCCCGCTGTGAAGATTCCTGCCAAAACGCTTCTGCGCGACACGAATCGCTTCGGTCGACATCACGGCGGCCCACACACCGAGGTTCCAGTACACACTGCCGATGCGGTTCCGGTCTTCCAGGCTGCCCTTCCCTTCGTTATAAAGTCGGGCGATGATCTCTTCGGCAATCGGGTAATCCTTGCCCGCGCGCGCTACGGTTACCGCCTGATAGCCGTCGGCCGCTTGGCCGGCGGGGATGACATCCTCGTCGGAGTTGCTCCACTCGCTGCCGATGATTCTGGATACGCTGTAGCCGTTGCGAACTGCGGTTTGCAGCGCCACCGGGTTCATAACGCCCCAGCCGCGCAAAAAGATATACGCGGGTTTGAGTTTGCGAATTGTCAGCCACTGCGCGCTTTGTTCGTTCCCCGGATGGGGCGCTTCGATCGCTTCGTGCTTGAAGCCGTACCTCTCGCCGAGCCTGTCCAGGAACGCATTGGCTTCGCGGCCGTAGGGGGAACCGTGGTGCAACGTGACGATGGTCTCGCCTTTGAGCTTATACATGCCCCCCATCTGCGCCCCCATCCGCTTGATGGCCGCGTAAGCAAAGTCGTACGCGTTCGTGCCCAACGGAAACTGATACGGAAAGACATCGCCGCGCTCGGTCTCGGTCAAGCCGTGGTTGACACTGATAATCGGCACTTTGTCACGCCGCGCTTGTTCGATGAGCCCTGCGGAAATGCCGACACTCAGAGGATCAAAGTAAAGCGCATTGCCTTGGCGACTTTTCTTTTGGCGGTGATAACATGCGATGCCTTTGGCGCGGTTGTACTCGGTTTCGCATTCGTCCCAAACGAGTTTGACTCCGCCGATACCGCCATCGCGGTCATTCAAAAGCGTGAAGTAATCTATGACGCCGCCGAAATATCCGGCGCCGCCGGCTGCGTAAGGGCCGGTGCGATACACCGGCATCGGAATATAGTACGGCTCCGCAGCGGGCGCCGCCGAGGCAAGAAACATCGCGGCTATGCCGACCGTGGCTATCAACTTCCTCATAAAATACCCCCTATCATAAAATACCCCCTGCATCGCAAATATTGACAACTGACATACTCATCATGAAGTATGATAAGACAAACGACAAGATTATAAAACACGGCTTGGGCACTTTGGATACAAACTATACATCGCCACAGCAAATGTCCCGCATTGCGCCGGTTCTCCCGCTCCTGTGCGCCCTGCTCGGCGCCGCCGGCTGTGACGGGCAACTGGAGCAGGATGAGCCGCAGCCGTCGGTCATTCGAGCGGCGGTGCGCATCAACCCCGCAAGTTACTACTGGAACAACGGTCGGGCAACGGGACTGGATCACAGCTTGCTGCGGGCCTTTGCGGAAAGATACGACAAGGAGCTCGTCGTCATACCCGTTGCGACCGTGCGCGATGCGCTGGACTTGCTTGCGGCGGGCGATGCGCACATTGCCGCCGGGTCGCTGACCGGCGCAGACGAATTGAGCGAGGAGTTTGTCGCTTCTTCGCCGTATTACGGCCTTCGTCAGCAGGTGCTTTACCACTACTCTCCGAACGCATTGCCGCCGGACACATCCGCTCTGCCTTTGGGGAGATTTGAAATCAGCTCTCACCCGGCGCATATGCAAACGCTCAATCAAATCAAGCGGAAAAGCAATAGCTCCGAGACTTGGGCCGTCAACTCCGAGCTTGATTCGCACCGTCTGATCGCGCTTCTCAATGCCGGTTTGATTCGCTACACCATTGCGGACTCCAACGAATTGGCGATGTCGCGCCCGTCCTATCCGTATGTCAAGGTCGCGGCCACTCTGGAAGACGAGAAGCCGGTCGTGTGGTTGCTGAAAAAGTCGGCGGATACCGCTCTTGTCGGCGCGGTGAACACTTTCTTCGCCGCCATACAATCCGATCGCAGTTTGGAGCGGATGATAGATACGCAGTATCATCCGGGAGCGGCTTTGAGTTACCCCGACAAGGTCACCCTGATTGAGCGCCGGGACAAATACCTGCCGCAGTACGAGCAATATTTTAAAGACGCCGCAAAGCCGTACGGGCTTGATTGGAAATTCATCGCCGCCATCTCTTATCAGGAATCGCGCTGGAATAAGCGCGCGACCTCGCCGACCGGCGTCAAGGGCTTGATGATGCTGACTCTGGACACCGCTCAAAAATACGGCTTGAAAGACCGACTTGACCCGCGCTCCAGTATCTTCGCCGGCGTGAAATACTTCCATGAGATAAAAGAGCGCGTACGGCCGGATACGCCCGAACCCGATCGCACTTGGATGGCGCTTGCGGCCTATAACTTGGGGCGCGGCCATTTGCAGGACGCGCTCGTGCTGACCAAAAAGAATGGCGGCGATGCCTCGGTCTGGACGGATGTCGCAAAATCGCTTGATTTGTTGCAACAAAAGAAGTGGTATGACAAGGCGAGGCATGGCAAACCGATAGGCGGCGATGGCACCGCATATGTGCGCAATGTCCGGCTGTACCATAATCTCCTTGCCCGTCTGGAGGGGGATATTTCTACCGACATCCCCGAAGATACGGATTTGGGCGACTACACCCCGCCGCGTTAAAAGGCGCTTCAAAGGCCCTTCAAAGCCGCTTCAAGGCCCCTTCAAAGCCAGGCCCCTTCAAAGCCACTTCAAAGCACTCAACGTCTGACCGCAAAAAAATCTTGTAAGAGCGCCCCGCACTCGTCGGCAAGAACACCGCCCGTCACTGCAAACACGTGATTGAATAGCCCGCAGTTGCGCAAGTCAATCATGCCGCCGCAAGCGCCTGTGCGCGGATCCGATGCGCCGTAAACCAAGCGCGCAATGCGGGCGTGAACAGCGGCGGCAAAACACATGGCGCAGGGTTCAAGAGTCACATAGAGCGCGCTCTGTAACAAGCGGTAGTTGCCCAGATGCTGTCCGGCCTGACGCAGGGCGATTATTTCCGCGTGTGCCGAAGGGTCGTGACTGGCGACCGATTGGTTATGCCCGGCGGCGATAACCTCTCCCGCAAGCACGACTACCGCGCCGACCGGCACTTCGCAGGCAACGCGGGCGCGTTGCGCTTGCTCCAACGCATGACGCATGCAAACTTCATCGTCCACGGATACGCCCTCGCTATTCCCACTCGATCGTTGCCGGCGGTTTGCCGGTGATGTCATAGCACACACGCGATACGCCGTCTGTCTCATTGACGATGCGCCGCGCGATGTGATCGATAAAATCCGGCGGCAGTTTGGCGACATGCGCGGTCATGAAATCATCGGTCTCAACCGCGCGCAAAATGACGACATTGCCGTACTGCCTGCGATCGCCCATGACGCCGACCGAGCGCACCGGCAACAGCACCGCAAACGCCTGCGCGACTTTGTGATACCAGCCTTCGCGCTCAAGTTCGCGAATGAATATCGCATCCACCGGTCGCAATAACTCCAGCGCTTCCTCGGTGACTTCGCCGATTACTCTCACTGCCAAGCCCGGCCCCGGAAACGGATGCCTGAGGATTAGCTTTCTGTCCAACCCCAACGATTCCCCGACCATGCGCACCTCGTCTTTGAACAGGTTGGACAAGGGCTCCAGCAGTTTCAAATCCATCTTCTCCGGCAAGCCGCCGACGTTGTGGTGCGACTTGATCAAGTGCGCTCCTTCGCGACCGGCGGACTCGATGACATCGGGATAAATCGTGCCTTGCGCGAGCCATTTCACGCCTCGTATGCGCTTCGCCTCTTTCTCAAACAACTCCACAAACAGATTTCCAATGCGGCGGCGTTTCTCTTCCGGGTCTGCCACGCCTTCCAGCGCTCGCAAAAAATCCTTCGCGGCGGAGATTACATGCAAATCCGTCTTAAAGCGCTCGCGAAAGGTCTCGATCACTTGCTTGCCTTCGCCAAGACGCAACAGGCCGCTGTCCACAAAGACACAATGCAAACGATCGCCGATCGCTTGCCGAATCAATACCGCGGCGACCGACGAATCGACGCCTCCGGAAAGCCCCAATACCACTTCCTCATCGCCGACCTGATGACGGATTCTTTCCACACTCTCCGCAATGATGTCGCTCACCCGCCAGTTGCGCTTGCAACCCGCAATGTCGCACACAAATGCTCGCAAAATTTCCTTGCCGCACGCGGTGTGCGTTACCTCGGGATGAAATTGCAAACCATAATAGCCGCGTGTTTCATCCGCCATCGCGGCAATCGGCGAATTCGCGCTGGCGCCTATCGTTTCAAATCCGTCGGGCAACGCGGCGATGCGGTCGCCGTGCGACATCCAGACATCGACCTGTTCGCCAAACGCGCCGCAACGCGCAAACAAGCGCGAGTCGTCTTTTATCGCGACCCGCGCGTATCCGTATTCGCGGAGATTGGCCGCTTCCACTTTGCCGCCGCAGCGATGCGTGATCCATTGCATCCCGTAGCAGATGCCCAAGACCGGCGCATCGAGCGCTGTAAAATCAAACTCGCGCGATGCCCCGCCCGCAGCCGTCACCGATTCGGGACCGCCGGACAGAATCAGGCAACGCGGATGAAACGCTTTGAGTGTTTGCTCGGAGACCGAAGCCGGGAATATTTCGCTGTACACCGCTAATTCGCGAATGCGGCGGGCAATCAGTTGCGTGTATTGGGAGCCGAAATCTATGATCGCGACGCGATCGCGGCGACTTGACGAGTCATCCATGTCTGACCGCGATGTCGCTATTCGACATGATAGTTCGGCGCTTCTTTGGTAATCGCAACATCGTGCACATGACTCTCGCGCATGCCGGCCTGAGTAATGCGTATGAATCGGCTATTCTGATGAAACTCTTGTATGTCGCGACAGCCCAGATAGGCCATGCTCGCCCGCACGCCGCCGATCAATTGATACGCAACTTCGGCAAAATCTCCTCTGAACGGCACCCTGCCCTCAATGCCTTCCGGTACCATTTTTGCGTTCGGGTCCTGAGAATAACGCTCGCCGGAACCGCTTTTCATGGCGACGGTAGAACCCATTCCGCGATAAGCCTTATAAGAGCGCCCTTGATACAACTCAATCTCGCCGGGCGCTTCCGCAGTGCCCGCAAACAAGCTGCCGATCATGACCGTATCCGCGCCCGCGGCGAGCGCTTTGGCAATGTCCCCCGAAAAACGTATGCCGCCGTCCGCAATCACTCTGGCCTTGCCTTTGACAGCCCGCGCCGCTTCGTATATTGCGGTGAATTGCGGCACACCGACACCCGCCACAATGCGGGTGGTGCAGATGGACCCGGGCCCGATGCCGACCTTGACCGCATCGGCGCCGTGTTTGACCAAACTCTCCGCCGCATCGCCTGTCGCCACATTGCCCGCAATGAGGGGCAGGTCGGGATATTCCTTTCTGAGAATGGCAACCGTGTCCATGACGCGAGCGGTGAAGCCGTGCGCGGTATCCACTACAATCGCGTCCGCGCCCGCTTCCGTTAATTGCGCCGCGCGCTCGATATTCTCGGTTCCGACCCCTACCGCCGCGCCGACGCGCAATTGACCGCAGCCATCTTTGCAGGCGTTGGGATACTGAATTGATTTTTGGAAATCCTTGACGGTAATCATCCCTTTGAGTTCAAAATCATCGTTGACCACCAGCACTTTTTCTATGCGATGCCTGTGCAGCAAGCCGCGAACTTCCTGTTTGTCCGCTCCCTCCTTGACCGTGACCAATTTCTCTTTTGGCGTCATAACGGATGACACCATCGCATCCATTCTTGTTTCAAAACGCAAATCGCGACGCGTAACCAGACCGACCAAATCTTTGCCCGCTACGACCGGAACGCCGGAGATGTTGTGGCGGCGAATTAAATCTACGACCTCGCGAATCAAAGCGTCGGGGCCGACCGTGATGGGATCTTTAATCACGCCGCTTTCAAACTTTTTGACCTGCCTGATTTCGGCGGCTTGTTGTTCGGCGGACATGTTTTTGTGGATAAACCCAAGCCCGCCTTCCTGCGCAATGGCGATAGCCAAGGCGGCTTCGCTGACGGTGTCCATCGCCGCCGATACCAGAGGAATATTCAGGGTGATGTCGCGAGCGAGAGCAGATTGCAACACAACATCAGCGGGCAATACCGCCGAGCGGGCGGGCACTAACAGCACATCATCAAATGTGAGCCCTTCCCGCAAGCTATCCATCAGTGTTCTCGCATTATCCATTAGGGTATAGAATGGGGCTAATTTTATCACACCGCATAATGTAATGCCACAAATAAACGACCATGAACCTCGCTCCTGACAAAGACGCAATCTATACGGTTACACAGGTCACGACTGAGATCAGGCACGAACTGACAAAGCGGTTCTCCGCGGTCTGGGTCCAGGGCGAGATATCCGACCTCTTTGTCGCCGCTTCGGGGCATGTGTATCTGTCTCTCAAGGACGAAAATTCGCAAATTCGCTGTGCGATGTTCCGCAAGCAGAATCAAAGGCTCGCTTTTGATCCGGAGAGCGGCATCAAAGTGACGGTTTGCGCCAAGGCGGATATATATCAGCCGCGCGGCGACCTGCAACTGATCATCGAACACATGGAGCCCGCCGGGTTCGGAGAATTGCAACTCAAGTTTGAGCAACTGAAGAAGCGGCTCGGTGCGGAGGGCTTGTTTGATGAGGCGCGCAAAAAGACGATACCCGCATGGCCGAGCGCGATCGGTATTATCACTTCGCCCAAGGGAGCCGCTCTGCACGACACGCTGTCGACGCTTAAAAACCGTTTTGGAGCCATCGACATCATTATTTATCCGACTCTGGTACAAGGCAGGGAGGCGCCCGCCGAAATTTGCAAAATGCTGAAAACCGCAAATGAGAGACGCGAAGTCGATACCCTTTTGCTGGTCAGAGGCGGCGGGTCGCTTGAGGACTTGCAAGCATTCAATGAGGAGGCGGTTGCCAGACAAATAGCGGCGACAGATATACCTGTCGTCAGCGGTATCGGGCATGAAATCGATTTTACGATCGCCGACTTTGTCAGCGATGTTCGCGCGCCCACCCCGACGGCGGCGGCGGTGGCGGCCTGCCCCGACGCACAGACGCTGCGGGCGGACTTGGGGAAATGCGAAAGGCAACTGGCGCAACTGTTGCGTAACACAGTCAAACATATGACATCCGAACTTGATGTGGCCGAAACAAAGTTAATCCGCTTTCATCCGATCACACAAATTCGGGACCTTGCGCAAAAGATTGATTCGCTGCAAAAGCAGATGACGACGACGATTCAAAACTCCTTGCATTTGGCAAAACAATCGCTCAAACACAATCGGCTGGTGTTGATGCACTACAACCCGAATGTGTCTATTGCCAATATTAAAAATGTATTGCAGGCGCGATCTCAGAGCATCACGGCGGCCATCGATCGGGTCATCGCGAATAACAAGCGCTCGCTCCGCGAAACCGAGACACAATTAACGACGCTGAGCCCTTATGCGACACTGGAAAGGGGTTATGCTTTTGTCCGCGATGATAAGGGGAAAATCGTCCGATCATCGCGTTCCCTCCGCAACGGTATGACGGTCGATGTCAGGCTGGCGCACGGAAGTTTTGATGCGGAGGTCAAAAATACGAAGCAAGATTAGTACTTTTCTTGCCAGACCCCTTGCATATTTAGCCGAAAACTGATAAAAAGACACATTTTTACGGAAAATAGCATGGCGACAAAGAAGCGAAAACCAGTACGCAAAAGACAACCCTCAACGAAGAAATTGACACGCGGGAAGAAGGCGGCGCGCAAAAAGGCAACCAAGCGCAAGACCGTTGCCGCTACAAAGAAGGCAACGCGCAAGAAGGTAACCAAGCGCAAGACCGTTGCCGCTACAAAGAAGGCAACGCGCAAAAAGGCAACCAAGCGCAAGACCGTTGCCGCTACAAAGAAGGCAACGCGCAAGAAGGTAACCAAGCGCAAGACCGTTGCCGCTACAAAGAAGGCAACGCGCAAGAAGGCAACCAAGCGCAAGACCGCTGCCGCTACGAAGAAGGCAACGCGCAAAAAGGTCACCAAGCGCAAGACCTCTGCCGCTACAAAGAAGGTAGCACGCAAGAAGGTCACCAAGCGCAAGACCGCTGCCGCTACGAAGAAGGCAACGCGCAAAAAGGTCACCAAGCGCAAGACCTCTGCCGCTACAAAGAAGGTAGCACGCAAGAAGGTAACCAAGCGCAAGACCTCTGCCGTCAAAAAGAGGGCAACGCGCAAGAAGGTAACCAAGCGCAAGACCGTTGCCGTCAAAAAGAAGGCAACGCGCAAAAAGGTAACCAAGCGCAAGACCTCCGCCGCCAAAAAGAGGGTCACGCGCAAAAAAGTAACCAAGCGCAAGACCTCCGCTACTAAAAAGAGGGTCACGCGCAAAAAAGTAACCAAGCGCAAGACCTCTGCTACCAAAAAGAGGGTCACGCGCAAAAAAGTAACCAAGCGCAAGACCTCCGCTACCAAAAAGAGGGTCACGCGCAAAAAAGTAACCAAGCGCAAGACCTCTGCTACCAAAAAGAGGGTCACGCGCAAGAAGGCGCCGCAGAAGAAAAGAGCCGCATCCGGCCGGAAGGCAACGGCGGCACCCGCAAAGAAATCAAGCGCCAGAATGATTGCGTCGGCAAAGAAGGCGCGGAAAACGCATTCTCGCCACTATATGACGCCAAAACAACTGGAGATGTTCAAAGAGAAGCTCATTGCATGGAAAAAAGAACTGATGCAAGAGGCGGACCGAACCGTCGTGCATATGCAGGAAGAGTCATCGACTTTTGCCGACTCAAATGACCGCGCAACGCAAGAAGAAGAATTCGGACGCGAACTAAAAAGCCGCGACCGGGAAAGAAAGTTGATTAAAAAGATAAATGAAGCGCTGATGCGGATAGACAACCATGAATTTGGCTACTGCGAAGAGTGCGCGGCGCCGATCGGTATCACGAGGCTGACCGCCCGTCCTATCACCACCATGTGCATAGACTGCAAGACCTTGGCCGAAGTGATGGAAAAGCAAGCCTCCCATGTTTAATCGCAAACCGTGCGATAGCCTTTGACGTCGCGTCAAAGGCTATCAACGGCCGCCTTTGATCGTGCTGGCGTCAAGGAACTTGTCGTAAAAAATTGCGTCTTCCTTCACCCCCGATGCGACAAGCATTTCAATGGCCACATCTATCATCGGCGGCGGGCCGCACAGATAAGCCTGACATTCTGACGGAGTGATTTTATTCGTGTCAATATACATGGCTTTCAAACAGTCGGTCACATAACCTCGCGGCCCCGACCAATCGCTGCCGTCGGGCTCATCCGACAGAACCTTCACAAAGTCAAATGTATTGGACGGGTTCCACTTTTGCTTGATAATCCGCATCTCCTCATCGCAATACAAATCGCGCTGCGCTCTGGCGCCAAACAGAAAATAGGCATCGCGCGGCGCCTTGGCATTGGCGGCGTGTTCCAGTATCGCCTTGACCGCGCTGACTCCGTTGCCGCCGGCAAGGCAGATCATCGGCCCGCTGCCTTCGCGAAGCCAAAAGTTGCCGTAAGGCGCGCTGATCTCAAATTTCTCGCCGGTGCGATCCGCGGCAAACAGCCAGTCGGTAAACTCCCCTCCGGGAACATGGCGTATAAAAAATGTTATTTCGTTAGCCTCCTCGTCCCGAGGATCTTTTGCAAAAGAATATGATCTGGGACTCTTGAATTGCGGAGAGCGCACTTCCGCATACTGACCGGCCAACATGCCCTCGGGCAGGGCCTGATCGCAAGCGAGGGTCAGTTGGAGAATATCGTGAGTCAATGAGCGAACTTTGGTTAACTCGCCCAGACAGGCGGCGGCTTGCACAAGCGGTGTCTCACTCAGGCTGACATCGACCTCAATATCACTGCGCAACTCGCTCTGGCAGGCAAGAATCATGCCCTCCTCGAGTTGATCGCTGTCTAAAACAAAAGAAAAATCGGACAGATGCTTGACCCTGCCTTTGCGGAGATAGCACTGGCATGCTCCGCAATTGCCGGCACGGCAACCGTGAGGCCATGCCAGTCCCGCTTCCAAGCCCGCCTGCAAAAGGTTCTGGCCTGACTTAACGAGCAAGGCGGTATCAGAGTTAACCGTCGCGTTGTAATCTTTTTTGCGACTGAGAAACCAGTTCAAAAACCCCTCCGGTATTCAAAATCACGCCCCGAAAATCCGACACATTGGCGTTGCCAATCATACGCAGACTTTCCGGCCTTCCGGCGCATACTTGCAAAGCTGAAACCCACCCGCTGATAGGCAACGGATGGGGGTCAGCTTCTTAAAATGTTAAGAGATAAGAGAAATATATCTCTTGATAGCCGCTAGTCTTCGATAGTCAATGCGCCCGAAGGGCACTCGGCTACCTGCTTGCGAATCGACTCTTCGCTCGCACCGCTTTGGTCAATCACGAATTTGCCGTCAACTACTTTGAATACTGTCGGCAAGCCTTTCACACATTCGCCTGCGTGGGTGCAAACATCTCCATTCCATTTAACATTCATTGTTATATCCCCCTAAATTAATAAGTAAACAATTTATTTTCTCAGCTTCCGCCGAGAGCGTAGTACTTTATCATACTATCCTGTATGGCTTATAAATCGCCGACTCAGGCGCCGATAGCGGCGGATTTGGTCGTTTCATAAGCCCCCATATGCGGGCAAAACAGCCTACTGTTGCTCTACCCCTTTCATACTCAAGCGGATACGCCCCTGGCGATCCACCTCGATCACTTTCACCTTGACGTTATCGCCTTCGTTCATCCTATCGGTTACTTTTTCAACGCGCTCCTCGGCAATCTGAGAAATGTGCACCAAACCATCCTGCCCCGGCAAGATGGTTACAAAGGCGCCGAAGTCAACGACTCGCGCGACTTTGCCGTCGTATATCTTGCCCACTTCGGCTTCGGCGGTCAGCTCTTCGATGCGCTTGCGAGCCGCATTTGCGGAGTCCTCATCCGCCGATGCGATGGTCACCGCCCCGGAGTCGTCCACATCGATAACCGCGCCGGTCTCTTCGGTCAACGCCCGAATAGTGGCGCCGCCTTTGCCAATGATGTCCCGAATTTTCTCTTGGCGCACGTTTAATACCAACAGACGCGGCGCGTACTTGGACATTTCCGCCCGCGGCACGGACAACACCTTGTTCATCTCGGACAGAATATGCATTCTCCCTTCGGAGGCCTGCTTGAGCGCCGCCATCATAATCTCCGAGGTCACGCCCTCAACCTTGATATCCATCTGCAAAGCCGTAACGCCATTCTCGGTGCCCGCGACTTTGAAGTCCATGTCGCCAAAATGATCCTCATCGCCCATGATGTCGCTGAGAACCGCAAAACGGCTATCCTCCAGAATCAAGCCCATCGCAATGCCCGCAACCGGCGCCTTGAGAGGCACTCCGGCATCCATCAGCGCCAGACTGGCGCCGCAAACCGATGCCATGGAACTGGAACCGTTTGATTCGGTGACTTCGGATACGAGACGAATCACATACGGGAATTTCTCCGCAGCGGGCATCACTGCGAGAAGACCTCGCTTCGCTAATCGCCCGTGTCCGATCTCACGGCGCTTGGGAGAGCCCATAAAACCCACTTCGCCGACACAATAAGGCGGGAAGTTATAGTGAAACATAAAGCGCTCTCTGGACTCGCCCTCAATCGCATCGATGATCTGGGCATCGCGTTCTGTCCCCAGAGTTGCCACCGCCATCACCTGCGTCTCCCCTCTGGTAAACACGGCGCTGCCGTGGGTGCGAGGCAATGAGCCCGTTTCCACATAAATCGGGCGCACAGCCCTCGTATCGCGACCGTCTATGCGCGGCTCGCCGTTCATGATACGTGTGCGCATAATCTCTTTTTCCAGTTTGGCAAAAGCGGTGATTAGCTGTATCTCGTTATCTTCTTGGTCCTCGGCCAACTCATCGATGACCTGCTGGCGCAACTCCTTGAGTCGCTTTTGCCGCTCGACCTTCTCTCTGATCTGATACGCATCGGCAATGGCCGAACGGAAGCGGCTATCGCACTCTGCTTCCAACGCCTCGTCCGCAAGCGGCAGCGAGTCGTCCTCCCGCATCGGTTTTCCGACTTCGTCAGCAAGCTCCGTAATCGCCCGAATCGCAGTCTGCATCTGTTCGTGTCCGAACGTAACCGCGCCGAGCATCTGCGCTTCGCTTAGCTCCTTAGCCTCCGACTCAACCATCAGCACCGCTTTGTCGGTACCCGCAACAACCAAGTCAAGCTGAGATTCTTCCAACTGACTCAAGCTCGGGTTGAGAATATAATGCCCGTCGCGAAAGCCCACGCGCGCCGCGCCGATGGGACCGTTAAAAGGAATGCCGGAAATAGCCAAGGCCGCCGAAGCGCCAAGCAATGCCGCGACATCGGCCTCGACATCGGGATTGAGCGACATCACCGTCGCAATCACTTGAATATCGTGATAAAAGCCCTTGGGAAACAACGGGCGTATCGGTCGGTCGATCAGACGGGAGAACAGAGTCTCGCGCTCGCTCGGCCTGCCCTCTCGCTTGAAAAAGCCGCCGGGTATCTTGCCGGCGGAATAAGTCCGTTCCTGATAATTGACGGTCAGCGGAAGGAAGTCACGCGCCGTGTCATCGCTCGCTTTGCATACTGCGGTCACCAACACTCTGGTATCCGCCATGTCGACCATAACGGCGCCGTCTGCCTGACGCGCCAACTTGCCTGTTTCAAGGGTCACTTCGTGAGTTCCGTAGCGGAAGCTCTGTTTAATTGTTTTCATTTGTATCTGCTTTCTCTTTTGTTAAAAAATTAATCGTTAAAAAGCGGCTTACCGCCGCAACCCCAAAGATGAGATGAGGCCTTGATAACGATCATTATCTTTTGACTTCAGATAATCAAGCAGTTTGCGTCTGGTGTTCACCATCCTTAACAAACCCTGACGGGAGTGATGGTCGTGTTTATGCACTGTGAAATGACTCTGTAAATGCCGAATACGTTGTGTCAGCAACGCAACCTGAACCTCCGGGGACCCCGTATCGTTCTCAGACTGCGCATACTTAGAGATTGTCTCGGCTTTGTTTGCGTCGATTGACATTGATTTGATTTCTAAAATTTCCTAACTTATCTTTAGAGTTTGGCAAGTATTATACATCATCGCTTATTTGCTTACAAAATGCCTTTGCTACCGTGATATATCGGACATATGGGGCGCATATTATGCGGGTCATGGGCGCTTGAAGATTCAGTCCGCAGGGTAATCCGTTCGCGGCGGTGTGAAACCATAACAGATAGTCTGTCCGACGATTATTGAATGTCCCCATGTCGGTCAGCAACAAACCCGCTTCAAATCCCGCAAACAGTTTGCAAACAGTTTATGGAACACAAACAACTTAAGAAGCCACAAACAGTTTATGGAACACAAACAATATAATTGTTTGTGCCTCTTATTTTTGTGCTCTTATTACTGTGCCTCATTAAACAATCCACAAACAATTGAGTATTGTTTGTGCCTCATTAAACAATCCACAAACAATTGAGTATTGTTTGTGCCTCATTAAACGTTGTTTGTGCACATTAAGCAATCCGCAAACAACTGAGTTGTTTGTGTACATACTCCGCATCCTGTCCCATCCTCTTGTGCGCCTCATAACACTCTCCTTCTCCGCCGCCGGTCACTCGCGCTACCGCAACGGGCCTTCAAGGAAGAGCCGCAACCGCAAGCGCACGGGGCGCATCGGGTCTATGGCGAAGGTCAGCGTATCGGTCTCTCCGTCCACATCGGTGGCGGCATAGGCGTATCGGATTATGGCGGATGCCGTCGTAGGTGTGCCGCTGATGGTGCGGGTGTCGGCATCAAAGGCGAGGCCGTCGGGCAGGGCCGGGCTTATGCTGTAGGCGGTGTTATTGCCGCCGGCGGCTGCGGGCAATACCAGAGGTGTGGTCGTGCCGGGCGGCCAAATCCGGGTGCCCACCGTTGCATCGCCAAAGTCGGGCGCGCTGTTTGCCACCAGATTGATGGTTATCGTGGCGGCAGGGCCAACGCCATAAGGCCCATCCGCTCCTGCCAGGAAATCAAATCTGGCGTAATCACTGCCGACAGTGGCATCGGCGGGCGGCGCGTATGTGACTCCCTCGCTTGAAATGAATTCGTGTCCGAACACAGCGATAGGCAACGAGGAGTAAGTATCTCCGCTGATTCTAAGAATGCCATCGGCGGGAAGACTTTCAAGGAAAAGGCTGACTTGTCCATAATCAGCGCCCTCTTCGTCCTCATGGCGAAAGTCGCTGAGGCGAAATCGCGATGTGCGGCCAACCGGGAAGTCGACGCTGCTGGGCAGGGCATTGATATCATTGAGGTTGACCACCGCCGCAGCGGAAGTCCAGCAACGGGTCTCGCGGTTGCCGGCATCATCGTCAAAGGTAGCACATACACGCAGAAACTTGCCCACATGCTCCTGCAGGGGCGTGAAAGTCGCGGCGGTGGCGCTTGCTATGTCCGCGAAGGAACCGCCGGCTGTTTCGCCCTGTTGCCACTGCCAGGCGGGGCTGAAGTTGGCTATGCCATCGGTGGTGTCGGCTATGCTGCCTCGGGCCGCGGTCAAGTGGATGTCCTCATTGGGGCCGCCGCTCACGGCGCTGCCGTCCGCCGTGACCGTGACCGCCGGTGTGCCGGTGGCGTTCTGCGCCTGCGTCGGTGCGCAGACAACAAACAGCGCCGACAGAATCAGCGCCCGGAGGCTAAGCCGGGTGAGCGCTGTCCGCCAGCGCCGAGGGGCGGTATTAGAAATTTGTCGCTTCATAGTATTTCTCCCAATAGTTTGTGTTTCGCGAATGCGGTTGCGCAATGCGTTGCACTGTAAACAATCTGCAAACAGTTAATGGAGCACAAACAACTTAAGAAGCCACAAACAGTTTATGGAACACAAACAATATAATTGTTTGTGCCTCTTATTTTTGTGCCTCATTAAATGTTGTTTGTGTACATTAAGCAATCCGCAAACAACTGAGTTGTTTGTGTACATACTCCGCATCCTGTCCCATCCTCTTGTGCGCCTCATAACACTCTCCTTCTCCGCCGCCGGTCACTCGCGCTACCGCAACGGGCCTTCAAGGAAGAGCCGCAACCGCAAACGCACGGGGCGCATCGGGTCTATGCCGAAGGTCAGCGTATCGGTCTCCCCATCCGCATCGGTGGCGGTGAGGGTGTGTCGGATCATGGCGGATGCCGTCGTGGGCGCGCCGCTGATGGTGCGGGTGTCGGCATCAAAGGCGAGGCCGTCGGGCAGATCCGGGGTGATTGCGTAGGTGATGGCGCCATTGCCGCCGGTGGTTGCGGGCAATACCAGAGGTACGGTCGTGCCGGGCGGCCAAATCCGGGTGCCCACCATTGCATCGCCAAAGTCGGGCGCGCTATTGGCCACCAAGTTGATGGTCATGGTGGCAGTAGTACCTAATCTTGTGCCCTGAGCCTCCGCACCGAAGACAAATCTGGCGTAATCACTGCCGACAGTGGCATCGGCGGGCGGTGTGTATGTTATTCCCTCGCTTGAAGCGAATTCGACCCTGAACAGAGAGACGAATGTGTTTTGGCCTCCTTGGGCAATAGCTCCCTTGATTCTAAGAGTGCCATCGGCAGGAAGATTTGGAAGGATAAAGTCGGGTTGCGGATAATCAGAGCCATCTTCGGCTTCATGACGAAAGTCGCTGAGACGGAAACGCGATGTGCGACCAACCGCGAAGTCGACACTGCTGGGCAGGCTGTTAATCACAGTGACGTTCTGCGCCTGCCCCGGTTCGCAGACAACAAACAGGACCGGCAGAGCCAGTGTCCAGAGGCTAAGCCGGGTGAGCGCTGTCCGCAAGCGCCGGGGGGTAGTATTAGAAATTTGTCGTTTCATAGTATTTCTCCTAATAGTTTGTGTTTCGCGAATGCGGTTGCGCAATGCGTTGCACTGTAAACAATCTGCAAACAGTTAATGGAGCACAAACAACTGAGTTGTTTGCGCACACATCTGGTATCCTGTCCCATCCTCGTGTGCGCCTCATAACTCTCCTCCGCCGCCGGTCACTCGCATTACCGCAACGGGCCTTCAAGGAAGAGCCGCAACCGCAAACGCACGGGGCGCATCGGGTCTATGCCGAAGGTCAGCGTATCGGTCTCCCTATCCGCATCGGTGGCGGTGAGGGTGTATTCGGCGGCAGCGGATTCCGCCATGGGTGTGCCGCTGATGGTGCGGGTGTCGGCATCAAAGGTCAGGCCGTCGGGCAGAGCCGGGGCGACTGTATAGGTGATGGGGCCATTGCCGCCGGTGACTGCGGGCAATATCAGAGGCGCGGTCGTGCCGGGCGGCCAAATACGGGTGCCCGCCGTTGCATCGCCAAAATCGGGCGCGCTGTTTGCCACCAGATTGACGGTCACGGTGCCCGTGGTATGGCTGCCACCGACATGTAACTCAAAGATGAAGCTGTCATAACCGTTGACGACAGAGATGGCAGTAATCGGGGGCCTGTATTCGACGGGTCCGACTCCGGCGGAGAAGTCACTCGCGACATATGTGCTTAGCTGACCGCCACCTCCGCTTGAAAGCGACACGTCTCGCTGAGGTATGGTATCAAACAACCTGCCATGAGCGGGTCGGGTTTGGAACAACAGTGTTTGGGAGACAAAACCGCCGATATCTGTTTTCCTGAGCGCATATCCGCTGCTTCCAATAGCGACATCAATGCTGGTGTCCGAGGCTTGAGCGTTGGCCTGTGTCGCGCCCAATGCCAAGCACAGGGCCGGCAGGCAGCGCATGAGCGAACCCGACCGCAACCCGGCGACCGGGCGCACCGCAACAGACCGCAGCCACAGCAACAAACCGCGCACAACCGGGCGGCGCGACCGCTTTGCGGATGGCGGGTTGCTATGCGCGGGTGATAAAGAACGGGTGAAAAGGCGATACGGCGAAACGCCGGCAATCCCCTTACTTACAAAGCTGCGGGGGGGGGGGGGGGGGGGTCAGTATTAAATTTTTTCTGTTCATGGTATTACTCTTAAATGGCAATCTGCATCTCGCGAATGCAGTTGCGTAATCAATGCCGGTACTCTGCCACACAGCGCGAGTCATGTGCAAGCGCCTGTTTGATGCCATGAATCCGGAATGTTTCCGGCATGATTCAAACGCCTTGCCTGAGAGAAACAAGATGACTTCGCTATGACCCGCCGCCCGCTGTGAATGCCCATTCGTTCCGACTCAGTAGTACTTGCTCAAATCCATGCCGGCATACATTGCGCCGACTTCTTCGGCATAACCGTTGAACATCAGCGTTTTGCGTTTCGCAAATTCGCCGATACGGCGCTCTCTTTTTTGCGACCACCGCGGGTGATTGACTTGCGGATTGACGTTAGAGTAAAAACCATACTCCGACGGCGCCGAACGCCCCCACGATGTGGGCGGCTGCTCCGCGGTAAATTTGATCTCAACAATGGACTTGATGCTTTTGAAGCCGTATTTCCACGGCACGACCAAACGCAACGGCGCGCCATTCTGATTGGGCAACACTTCGCCATACAAACCCACCGCCAAAATCGTCAGCGGATTCATCGCCTCATCCATGCGCAGGCCTTCGCGGTACGGCCAGTCCAGCACCCGCCGCGCTTGTCCCGGCAGGTTCTTGTCAACAATGGTGGTCATCGCAACATACTTGGCGCCGGACAAAGGCTGGCTGCGCTTGATTATTTCGGCCAACTCAAAACCGACCCACGGGATGACCATAGACCACGCTTCCACACAACGCAGGCGGTAAATCCTGTCTTCCAACTTATGCGGTTTGACGAAATCCTCAATCGCATATTGTCCCGGCTTCTCACACAGACCCGATACCCGCACAGTCCACGGATCTGTCTTCAGATGATGGGCGTTCTTGTGCGGATCCGCTTTGCCGGTGCCGAGCTCATAAAAATTGTTATACGTTGTGACGCTATCGTATGGCGTCAATTCTTCATCGGTGTTGAAACGGCTATCCGGCAAGTCGCCGAACTTCTTTGGCAAAGCGGCGGGCGCCGCGCTTGCAAACGCCATACCGGCAAATGCTCCGACCCCGTTCTTGATAAACGCGCGCCGCTCGGCATAAACCGATTGCGGCGTAATCTCAGACGATTGTATTGATAGTTTTGTACGACTTTTTATTAGCATGGCGCCTCCCTCAATTGATTTATAACATTCTGAAAATAACCCTTGTTGAAATTGTCAAATCATAAGAATGCATTGATTATATACTAGCGGAACAGCATGCCCTCAAAGACCGGCATATATCCGCGCCGGGGCTATTCTCGCGCGGCGGGCGGCGCCGACCGAAAGCCGCTAACTGCGCTCGCATATCTCCTCATCCTTAAAGAAAAACCCAATCTCAGCACGGGCGGTATCCGCCCCGTCGGAACCGTGTACCGCATTGGCCTCGATGCTGCGGGCGAAATCGGCGCGGATGGTGCCCGCCGCCGCCTTGGCCGGGTCCGTATCCCCCATCAATTCGCGATTCTTCATGATCGCATTCTCCCCTTCAAGCGCCTGTGCCATGATCGGCCCCGAAGTCATGAACTTGACCAGTTCTTCATAGAAGGGGCGATCTTTGTGCACCGCATAAAACTTCCCCGCTTGCTCTTCGGTCAAATGCAACATCTTCGCCGCAACGATATGCAACCCGGCCTGTTCAAACCGCGCGTAAATTTTCCCGATCAGGTCTTTTTCAACCGCATCGGGTTTGATAATGGATAATGTTCGTTCGCTTGCCATTTTTTCCTCCGCTTCTGTATAGCATGTTCAATCTTTTTCATCCAACCAAGCCATCTGGATTGCCTCCAGTATCTTTTCATTGGATTTCTGCGGCTCATCGTCAAAGTCATCCAAGCCGCAAATCCAGCCGTGCAAATCGGTAAACCGCACATATTGCGGGTCCGTATCCGGATATTTCTCGTCAAGCGCCAGCGCAATATCCAGACTGTCAGTCCACTTCAATCCCATTTTTCCCTCCTCTTATAGTATCGCCTAGTGTGCCTCGGACACCAAGTTAATTGTATATTTTGGAATCTCAACCACGAGATCCTCGTTGCCGACTCTGGCCTGACAACTCAGACGCGAATCGGGCTCCAACCCCCACGCTTTGTCCAGGTAATCCTCTTCGCCCTCGGTCGGCTCCGCAAGCGAATCAAAACCTTCGCGGACATACACATGACAAGTCGTGCAAGCGCAAGCCTTCTCGCATGCGTGTTCCAGCTCTATGCCGTTGTCCAGCGCGACATCACAAATGCTAACGCCCGACTCGACATCCGCTTCCTTGCCGCTCGGGCACAACTCTTCGTGAGGGAGAAACGTTATCTTCGGCATCGCGCGCTCCTACCCTCGGCCGATCTCTTCCGCGCTCTGTCCGCGCAAGGCGCGGCGGATACTCCGATTCATGCGCCGCTCGACATAGAACTCGCTGCGCGATTCGAGCTCGGTCATCGCGCGCCCTATCGCATCGCTATCGCCCGTATCAACTTGCTCGCGCAAGGCATCTCTTGCCGCACAAATCGTGTCGTATTCCTCCGCGCTGAGCAACGCATCGCCGTCTTCGGCCAATGCCGACTCGATGGAATCGAGCAAGCGCTTCGCATCGACCAGCTTTTCGGCGCGCGCGCGCGCGTCCATATCGTCCGCCGCATGCGCGACCGAGTCTTGAATCATGGCCGTAACTTCTTTTTCCGACAGACCGTATGTCGGCTTGACCTCGACCGAAGCGGCCGCATTCGTTTCCGTCTCTTGCGCTTCCACGGTCAGCAAGCCGTCGGCATCGATGCGAAAGGTCACCTTCACACGCGCCGCGCCCGCAACCCGCGGCGGTATGTCTTTCAGTTCAAAGTGCGCCAAAGACCGGCAATCGGCCGCTAAGTCGCGTTCGCCTTGCACGACATGAAAAGAAATGGCGGTCTGCCCGTCACACGCGGTCGTAAACTCTTGCGATTTTGCAAAAGGAATGACGCTATTGCGCGGAATAATCTTCTCCGTCAAGCCGCCCATTGTTTCCACTCCGAGAGACAGCGACGCCACATCCAATAACAGCAGATCATCGCATATGCTGCGGTTGCCGGACAGCGTATCCGCCTGTATCGCGGCGCCGATGGCGACGACTTGATACGGATCGACGCCCTCCAGCGGCTGACGCTCAAATATCTCGGACACCCGCTGTCTTATGGCCGGAATGCGGGTGGAACCGCCGACCAGAACCACATCGTCGATGTCCGACGGTTTGAGATCGAGATCCGCGAACACATCGGCGCCGACTTTGGCGACTTTATCGACCAACGGAGCGATCAGCCGATTAAACTCGGCGCAAGATATTTTAAGCTCCCAATCATCGCCGCCGGTCACCGCCAAACAGGCAGCGTATGTTTCGCGCCCGTCGCAAATCGCTTCCTTTGCGCGGCGGGCAATGCCCAACAAGCGCCTTTGTTCCGTATCGCCGAGGCGGCGGTCGTGCGCGGCATTGTCCGTCCAGTAATCCGCCACCGCGCGATCAAAATCATCGCCGCCGAGCAACGTATCGCCGCCGGTCGCAATCACCCGCAACACGCCTTTCTCAAGTTTCAACACCGATACGTCAAATGTCCCGCCGCCAAGATCAAACACCGCTATCGTCTCCCCTTCGCTGCCGCGTTCAAGCCCGTAAGCCACCGCCGCCGCAGTCGGTTCGTTGATCAGACGGTATACATGAATGCCCGCCAGCCGCGCCGCATCGCGCGTCGCCTGCCGTTGCACATCGTCAAAATACGCCGGTACCGTAATGACCGCCCCGTCGATGGATTCCGCCCGCAACGCGTCTTCGGCGCGTTTTTTGCAGACGCGCAGGATCTCCGCGGATACCTCCGCCGCGGTCTTTTTGCCGGCGCGAGTTTGCAATCTGGGAACGCCGGATTCGTCATCGGCCAAACGGCACCCGAACAAATCGGCGAAGGAAGCGACCTCTTCGCGACCGCGCCCCATGATGCGTTTGACCGATGCGATGACACTCGAAGAATCATCGGCCGGCATCTCTGTGGCATCGTAACCGACCGCAACGGGAGCGCTATCGCGATAGCAAACAACGGACGGTATGGCGCCGCGCCCTTGCGCATCAAGCAGAACCTCCGGCTTGGCATCGCGCACGGTCGCCACAAGCGTGTTCGTCGTGCCGAGATCTATGCCGACAACCGCTTTGAGGCCGTCGGTCGGTTGCGGCTCTCCCGGCTCAACCAGTTGCAACAAGCTCATCTTTTGCTCCCATCCGCTTGGCCAGTCCGGCGGCTTTGGCCCGCGCCTTATCCAGAAACTTCATCTTCAACATCGCTTCGCGCGCCGCCTCCAAATCACGCGCTTGCCATGCCAGCTCAAAGCAATCCCGCATGTCGGTCAGGCGTTGCGAAATATCGTCCAGCAGTTTCGCGGCATCCGCGACAGAGCCCTTGTCAGCGGCCGCTTCAATCGCCTCCTCCAACTCCATCTGCCGCAAAAGAAATTCCCCGTCAGCGGTCGTGTCTTTCTCCGAATCAAGCGCCAGGCCCGCGGTCTGCAACAGATAAGCCGCCCTGCTGCACGCATCGCTGAGCACGCGATAGGCTTCGTTCACAGCGGCCGATTTGACAGCCATCAAACGTTGCTCGCGTTCGCCGGCATTGATATGACGGTCCGGGTGTAGCAACGCTTGCAAACCCAAATACCTGCTCTCGAGCAGGCTTTCGTCAATACGAAACGCGACCGGCAACTCAAACAATTCAAAGTGATTTTGCGCAACCGTCATCGCACATCCGCCGAAATGAAGCGGCGGATGCGACTGTCAAACAGAGAAGCTCTCACCGCAACCGCAACGAGCCTTTTCGTTGGGATTGATAAACTTAAACCCTTCATTCAGGCCTTCCTTAGCGAAATCAAGTCGCGTATCCTCGGATAAATACGCCAATGTTTTCGCATCGATGACAAGCGTGACTCCTTTGTCTTCAAACACCTTGTCATCGACACGCACCTCATCGGCGTATTCAATCGTATACGCAAGCCCGGAACAGCCGGTCGTTTTGACGCCGAGGCGCACCCCGATGCCCTTGCCGCGCGACTCGATATGCCGCTTAAAACGATCAGCCGCGCTGTCAGTCAGAGTAATGGACACAATGCGCGCGCTTACTCGCTTTCAACAACCGCCTGCTTGTCGCGATAGTCTTTGACCGCGGCTTTGATTGCGTCTTCGGCCAGTATCGAGCAATGAATCTTCGCCGGCGGCAAAGAAAGCTCATTGGCTATGTCCGCATTCTTGATCTCTCCCGCCTCGCTCAAGGTCCTGCCGCGCACCCACTCTGTCAACAAGCTGGATGAAGCGATTGCCGAACCGCAACCATAGGTTTTGAACTTGGCATCTTCTATCACCCCTTCGTCATTGACTTTGATTTGCAGCTTCATGACATCGCCGCACGCCGGAGCGCCGACCATGCCGGTGCCGACGCTGGTGTCGTCTTTGGCAAAAGAGCCCACATTTCTCGGATTTTCATAGTGATCCAACACTTTTTTTCCATATGACATTTTTCTCCCCCTGTTTGTAAATTTAATGCGCCGCCCACTCGATTGAAGCGAGGTCAACGCCGTCTTTGTACATCTCCCACAACGGCGAGAGATCCCGTAATCTGGCAACCGATGATTTTACCAAATCAATCGTATAATCAATTTCTTCGGCAGTCGTATAGCGTCCGACAGAAAAGCGGATGGAACTATGCGCCAACTCATCGTCGCGGCCCAAGGCGCGCAACACATAACTCGGTTCGAGTGACGCCGAAGTGCACGCCGAACCGCTGGAAACCGCAATCGTCTTCAGCGCCATGATCAGCGACTCGCCTTCGACATAGTTGAAGCTGACATTCAAATTGCCGGCAACCCGTTGCGTCAAACTGCCGTTACAATACACTTCCTCAATGCCTTTGAGACCGTCCCACAAGCGGTTTCTCAACTTCAAAAGACGCGCGCTCTCCGCAGCCATCTCCTGCCCGGCAAGCATAAACGCTTCGCCCATGCCGACAATCTGGTGCGTCGCAAGCGTCCCCGAGCGCATGCCGCGCTCGTGTCCGCCGCCGTGCATCTGCGCTTCCACCCGCACCCGCGGCTTGCGTCTCACATACAATGCGCCGATTCCCTTGGGGCCGTATGCCTTATGCGCCGAGAAACTCATCAAATCGACTTTCAGCTCTTGCAAATCTATCGCTATCTTGCCGGCGCTCTGCGCGGCATCAACATGGAACAAAATGCCTTTGCTGCGCGCAATCTCCCCGATCGCCGCAATATCTTGTATGACGCCTATCTCATTATTAACGTGCATGACAGATATCAGAACGGTGTCCTCGCGCAAACTGTCTTTGAGAACATCCAAGTCCAACAGGCCGTCGGCTAAGGGCTCCAGATAGGTCACCTCGTATCCTTCCTTCTCAAGCTGGCGGCAGGTATCCAGCACCGCCTTATGCTCGGTCTTGACCGTGATGACATGCTTGCCTTTTTTATGGTAGAAATGCGCCGCGCCTTTGATTGCCAAATTATTGGATTCGGTCGCGCCGCTGGTGAAAACGATTTCACGCGCATCCGCATGAACCAGCTTGGCAACTTGCGCGCGCGCGGTGTCGACCGCCTTTTCCGATTCCCACCCGAAGGTATGGCTGCGCGACGCCGGATTGCCAAATAGTCCGCCGATGGTCATGTAGCGCTTCATCTTTTCGGCGACCCGCTCATCCGTGGGCGTGGTCGCGCTATAATCAAGGTAAATAGGTAATTGAACTTCGGACATGGTGTAACCTCCTCGCAGACTATGCCGTGTTTGCCGAACCGGCGTTGATTTCCAGCAGGCGATCCTGCCTTTTGGCAACGGAACGAACGCGACTTTGCGAAATAATATCAAATAAGCGAATGCCGTTAAACACACTGTCAAAACGATCATTCAAATCCTCCCATAACGCGTGCGTAAGACACACTTCGTTGTTCTGACAATTTTGTTGCCCGCCGCAACGCGTGTTGTCAACCTTCTCTTCCACCGCATTAATGATATCCGCCAGCGATATCTGATCATGGCTCCTGCCGAGACGATAGCCGCCGCCGGGTCCTCTTTGGCTGCTGACCAAACCGCATTTGGACATCTGCGCAAGCAAATGCCCGAGATAAGAAAGCGGAATATTCTGGCGCGTCGCGATAGCGGATAGCGAGACCGCTCCCTGACCCTCGTGCAAAGCCACATCGGCCAAGGCGGTTATGGCATATCTCCCTCTGGTTGTTAGGTGCATACTTTTTAACTCCCAAGTAATAATTGACCATTTTACACAAGATTTAGATATTGTCACTCCCGAGTGCCGAAACCGTTGTAATAGCAGGGATATTCATTGCTTTGCGGCATCCGCAAAGCGGCGTAAAAAGCATCTCCGACAGGCGGACATGCCCCGATACCGCCCGCACAACGAACCCCGCCGAGCATAAACCGGCGCATGCGATAGGCCGATGCGTCACATGCTGTATCGGTAACAAACTGTTGTTATAATACAGCCCTATGTTCCAAGCTTTAGTCACCGCAACAAATGGATAACTCTGCCAAAATCGCTGTCATCATACCGAACTTCAATCGCAAAAGCATCATTATCAAAACACTCGATTGCGTGAAAGCGCAAACATTGCCGCCGCATCGCCTCATCATCATTGATGACGCATCTACCGACGGCAGCGAACAAACCATCGACACCTGGATCAAAGAGAGCGACATATCGTTTGAGACGCAACTGCTGATCAACGAAAAGAATATGGGCGCGCCCGCATCAAGAAACCGGGGATTACAACACATCGGAGATTGCGAATTCGTCTACTTTCTTGACTCAGACGACTATCCGCCGGACTCGTTTCTGGAAAAAGTAACGGAGAAAATGGCCTCAGACCCCGAATTGGTAGCGGTCAGCAGCGATAGAACTATGTACTATGAAGACTCTCAAGAAACCATCTGTCAGTCGGCGATAAGCGATAACCCTTGGGAGTGGTTTTTGTGCAACGGAGCGGGCATCGCCTCGTGCACTTTGTTTCGGGCGCATGCCATCAAAGAGCTCAACGGCTTCAACCCTACTCTGCCGACGGGACACGACACCGAACTTTTTACCCGCCTCGCCGGCATGGGCAAGTGGGGTTATATGCCCGACTGTCCGGTGTCATTCCTGTACAGAAAGCAAGGACATCTGCGCTCCAAATATCATGATTACCTGCGCAGATGGGCGCTGATTTACGAAGACTGCATCAACAACTTTGGCGGCAGAGAGCATATATCAAAAGACACCTATGGCGCGTTATTATCGTGGCGCTGGTTTGTGGCGGGAGCACAACTCCTGCGACACGGAAAAATCGCCGAAGCGAATGATTGTTTTCGCAGATCCTTGGCTTGGAAATTCAAAAGGAACTGGTCGCTCGTTTTCCTCCTCATCGTATCTCCGGTCATCAGAGCGCTGCCTTCCGCCGCCATTATGCGCATGATGGATTCTTCGTCATGGATTAAATCCATCTTCGCAAAGTTATAGCCCCGCAGACAACCGAAAAGCGACATCTCATGCAAGCCTCGCCATATCCGATTTTCGTCATCAACCTGCCGCGCTCGCGGGAGCGCAGAGAGTATATTGACAAACAGCTGCGGCAACTCGGCATGAACTACGAGTTGGCGGAAGCGGTGGACGGTCAGCGACTGACAGAGCCCGAGATGCGCGAACGATATGGCGAACAGCTTTTTAATGTGAACCCCTATAACCAACAGATCATGACGCCCGGCGCCGTCGGTTGTCTGCTCAGCCATCTCAAGCTCTATGATGTGATCATTGAACGGGATATTGAAATCGCTTGTATTCTGGAAGACGATGCCAAAATATTGCCCGGCTTCGCTCAAATTATGGAATCGTCGGCTCTGCGCAACAGCGCCTGGGAAGTGTTGTTGCTGGGGCATTACTCCATGCGCCATCGGTCGCTTGAGCGCGGCGCCGAGACCGGGTTCTGGAAAAGCAAGGTCTGCGCAGACCACTACATCGCCAAACCCGCCGAATTTCCTTTCCTGACCCTCGGCTATATGATCAAGAAATCGGCGGCGGAGAAACTGAGACGGTTTGCCTACCCTTTGCGCATGCCCGCCGACTGGGTGACCGCCAATGCGGAATTAGCCGGAGCGCGTTTGCGCCTGATCACGCCGCCGTGCCTGCTGTGCGAAGACAGATACAGGGATAACTCTCTGGTTGGCAGCAAACATGGCGACAAGGCGAAGCCGCCTTGCCGAAAAAAACTCCCGTTCATCGTTCTGCTGCTGAGAAGATTGGCCGGGAAAGCATACTATGAGATACAAAAAATACTGGTAAAGACAAACATCACCCCGAAATCATACACCCGGAGAATTAAGCCATGAGTACCGAACCCTCCAATATAAGCATCGTCACCCCGATACTAAACCGGGCGCCTTTTATACCGCCTTTGCTATCCGCTATGGCAAACCAGACTCTGTTACCGGACCGAGTGATTATCATCGACGACGGTTCCGACGACGCGCCCGATGCCGCCATCCGCGAGTGGCAAAACGCCAACCCGAAGTCATTTGACATCGAGTATGTTCGCCATCCCCGAACGCTCGGCGTATCGCAAGCTCGCAACAGCGGCATCCAAGCGCTCGAAGGAAAGAATTGCGAGTTCGTATACTTCCTTGATTCGGACGATATGCCCCCTCCGAAGTTCCTCGAAGCAACCCGCGCCGCCCTCGCGGCGGATGCGAGCGCGGTCGCCGCGACCACCGACCGGATTATCATCTCGGATACCGATGAGACCTATCTCGATCAGTCGGAAATCATGCAAAACCCCTGGCGATGGTTTTTGATTCGCGGTGCGGGAGTCGCATCATGCACCTTGTTGCGTATGGCAACGGTACGCGAAGTCGGAGGCTTCAATACCACTTTGGAAACAGCCGAAGACACCGAATTCTTCTGCCAAATTGCAAACCACGGCAAATGGGCGTATGCCATCGGCGCCCCGGTGAAGTACCTGCAAAAGAGCAACTTAGTCCACCTGCGCAACCTGCACAACGATTATCTCAGACGGTGGGCGCTGGTTTTTGAAAATTGCATTGAGAATTTCGGCATGAGAGAAAACATAGAACTCCGGCTCATACGCAGAGAAATGGCCAAAAGGTGGCGCCACGCGGGAGAGCAACTCTTTACCCAAGGGCGGTACGACGAATCGGAAGAATGCATCCGCCGGGCGCTGGCATGGAGCATCGTTGCGCGCAGGAATCTCGCATGGATGGCGGTACACATCTTACTGAGACGGCTGGTAAAAAACTGGGTCTTAACGGTCAGGAAAAGCGGCTATTAACCGACCGAGGTTCTCCGCCCGCAACGCATCAACTCAGGAAAACGCTGCCATGTCCCCCTATCTCAGAATCGCCCAAGAAACCGCCCTTGCCGCCGGCCGCATATTGCGCCATAGCGCCAGACAAGGACACAAAATCCGCGTCTGGGAAAAAAACAAAAATGATCCCGTCAGCGAAACGGATTTGGAATGCGAAAAAGAAATCGTCGACAGACTGACCCGCGCCTATCCCGATCACGGCATCCTGTCGGAAGAAGACACGACCGCCAACCGACAAGCCGACATGCGCTGGGTGATAGACCCCATAGACGGCACCAGAAACTTTGCCAGCGGCATTGCGCATTTCGCCATATCGCTGGCCCTGACGAACAAACAAGACATTCTGGTCGGCGTCGTATACGACCCGATCAAAGAAGAAATGTTCTGTGCCGAGCAAGGCGGCGGCGCGCACCTGAACCAAAAAAGAATTCGGGTCGGCGCCTATAAAACCATCGCCGGATCGATGCTGGCAACAGGCATCCCGTATTGCGAAAGTCACGATATAGATGCCTACATGAAAACGCTGAACACCGTCGTACGACAAGGCGTCAATATCCGCCGCATGGGAGCGGCGTCTTTGGACTTGGCATATGTGGCATGCGCAAGGTTTGACGCCTTCTGGGAATTCGGGCTTCAGCCGTGGGACATCGCAGCCGGCATCCTGCTCGTGCGCGAAGCCGGCGGCCTAGTCAAAGAAGCGAGCAAAGCCGGCAAAGGGGCGCTTGACTCCGGAGACATACTCGCGGGCAACCCCGACATGGTGGAAAAAATGTCGGCCGCGCTGGCACAGACACCGCGACCGGCGCGGATATAATGACTGCTTCCGTCATCAAAACTTTGTAACATGGCAAACATCATGGCAAACATCATGGCAACAGCGAAACAAAACACCGTCATGCGCGACTGCATCCAAAAGGTCGCGACCGGCCCCGAATACAGCAAAGACCTCAGTTTTGACGAAGCCCGCGCAGCGATGAGAGAAATCCTAAAGCCCGGCAGCGACCCGGTACAAGCCGCCGTCTTGCTCATCGGCTTGAGAATGAAACGCGAAACACAGCCGGAAAACAGAGGCGCCCTGAAAGCAATCTGCGAAGTCATCGACTGCCTGACCGCCGATGCCGACCAAGTGATAGACATCGCCGACCCCTATGACGGCTTTGCGCGCGGCTTGCCGGTCTCCCCCTTCCTGCCGGCGCTGCTTGCGAGCTTGGGTCTCGCAGCGTTCGCCCACGGGGTGGACAGCGTTGGCCCGAAATACGGGGCGACGCACCCCAAAGTTCTGCGCGCAGCCGGCGTCGCTGTCGACCTGTCGCCGCAACAGGCGTTGGCACAGTTGAATGACATTGGCTGGACCTACATTGACCAGAGCGCGTTCTGCCCGCCGCTGTACGCGCTCATCTCATTGCGCGCGCGCATCGTCAAACGCCCCCTTTTAACCACGCTTGAAGTCCTGACCGGCCCGATCAAAGGCCGCCGCAGCACGCGCCTAATCACCGGTTATGTCCACAAAGCCTATCCGCCAATCTACCTTGATCTGGCAAAATGCGCCGGCTTCAAATCCGCCGCCGTAATACGCGGGTGCGAAGGAGGAATCATTCCTTCGCTACAACAGCGATCAAGACTGTTTGAATACACCGCCGAGAGCGCCGTAAGCGATGACGATATCGAGGAACAGATGCAAAAACGGGAGTTGGACCCGACCGCGCTTGCTATCCGGCAAGACAGCAGAGCGGTGCCGATTCCGGACACGCTGACCCCGCGACAGGCCGTCGGCGACAAGATAGAATCCAAGATAGATGCCGACAGCCTCGCACAGTGCGCGGCGCAAGCGGGGCTCGAAGCATTGCAAGGCAAAGCCGGCCCCGCGCGCGATAGTCTGCTCTACGCCGCCGCCATCGTGCTGACGCATATCGGCCGTTGCGACTCCCTGCCGGAAGCGTATCGGGAGGCCGAAAAGAAGGTAGACAAAGGGGAAGCCTTGGCCTGCTTTCAAAAAGCCCTCGCATCCTGATATAATGAGACTTATGCAAACAACCAACTTACAAACTTAATAATGGACGATTTATACAGAAACACTACGACCGCGATGGAAGAAGCCGGAGCGGACTCGGATTACATAATCGGATGGCAAGGAGGCTACCTCGGTCATCCCGCCCGTGAAAAACAGCGCGCATCGGAAGCCTATCTTGCGGGATATGCCGACGGACAGGAAAAGAACACTGCCAACTACGAGAAATGGGCTGACAACAAATGAACCCGCCCGCTTCAAACAGACCTCCGGATTGCCATTGCGATGACAACAGCGCGAGTACCGCGCGGCGGAGAAAGAAAGTGTCAGAGGGAACGCAAGAGGTGCGACAGGATACGAAGTCACTTGCAAGTGACGCGCACTGTGTGGCAGGCTACGGCACTAAGAGTAGCAACACGCATTGCATAAGTATTCGCTAAACACAAACCATGAGGAGAGATACCATGAAACGAGAGTCTTTTAATACCCCCCCCCCCCCCCCCCCTGAACGGGCGGGCAACACTAACCCGGTTTAGCCTCCGGTCGCTCATTCTGCCGACCCTGTTTGTTATCTGCGCTCAGGCACAGAGCGCGCCTGTGGCTCAGGACAAAACCATCGATGTTCAGGTGGGCGATACGTTTTACACCTTCACGGCGGATGACTTCCCGATAACCGATGCAGACGGTGATGATGGTCTGGCAGTTGGCAGTCGCATATACGTGGAGAGCTTGCCTGTTTCCGGCAGTAACGCACGAGGTAACTTGGTCACTGCGCCTCTTGGCGCCCGCGTAGTTTTAAGCACGGGAGATTTCGCCACCGAATCCCGCCTCCGGGCAGGCGAGTTCAGGTACGAGTTGTCCCCCGGTGCCACGAATGTTGTCAGCGGTTATGCCACTTTCACCTATAGCTACTCGGCCGATGAGGGCGCTACCCGTAGCAACACCGCCACCATCACCATCAACCTGGCGAGGATGCAGACGCAGATGCCGGCAACCGGCGCGCCCACTGTGACGGCGCCGATGGGCAACACAGTCTGGGACGAGGATGCGCTCCACACCGCCACTGCTCGCGGTATCAGAGACCCCAATGGCTTTAGCGTCACAGAAGTCACCTGGCAGTGGCAACAGGCCGTCGTCGCCGACGGGGCAACCCCGGCGGACAGCGACTACGCCAATATTGCCGCGGACACCGCCACCTTTCTCTCCACCACATTCACACCGCTACAGGCACATGTGGGGAACTACATACGGGTGTGCGCATCCTTCCCGGACAGCATCGTACCGGCCGTCCGCGAGCGACGTTGCACCGCAGGCAATGTCATCGCCAATGTCAACGATGCCCCGGTTGCGCAGAACAACACCATCTTTGTGCCGGTAGGCAGCAGTTATGCCTTCTCGGCGGGCGACTTCCCGTTCACAGATGAAGACGACGATGCGTTGGACGGAGTTGTCCTACAGACCATACCCGCCAACGGCGCCCTGAGCAGGGGTAGCACGGCTTTGACTGGCAGTCAGGTTCCCAGAACTGTAGCGCTGGATGATATAGGCGCCATCAGCTACACAGCGACCGGTCAGAACCCGAGCGCAGGCTACGCCACTTTCACATTCAATGTGGTTGACGCCGGCAACGATGGTGTCAGCAACAAGAACAGCACCAACACCGCCGCCATGACCATAGACCTGGTGCCGTCCGCGCCATCGGCGGCAACCGGCGCACCGACGGTGACGGCGGCATCGGGCGCCGCCTACAACGAAGGCGCGGAACTGACCGCAGCTATTGGCGACGTAGCCGATGCCAACGGCATCCCTGCCCACGGTCAGATGACGTGGCAATGGCAACAGTCCGCCACCACGGCCACCGACACATACGAAAACATAGCCGGAGCCACCGGCGCCGCCTTCGTGCCCGGGCGGGAACATGTCGGCCAATACATCCGCGCCTGCCTCGGTTTCACCGACGGCATAGGCGCCGCCGAGATGCGCTGCTCCGCCGGCAACATCATTGTCAGAGTCAATTCGGTGAGTGTGCCGATTACCGCCGACGCAAACGCGCCCTATACTTTCAAGCTATCCGACTTTATATTTCCGGGCGATGACATTGACAATCTGGTCAGCATCACCATAGTCACCACGATAGCATCGGGCAAGGGCATATTTCGCAACGACGGCGCCGCAGTAACCGCCAACACCACAGTGACCGCTGCCGGCCTGCGCAACGGCGACCTCACTTTCTATCCCCCGGCCAACACCGCCGCCGCCGATAGCTTTGCCAGTTTCACCTATACCGTGAACTATGGAGGCGCCAACACCGCCACCCGCACGATGAACATCAATCTGGCGGAGCGCCTGCGCTTGCGGCTGCGCCTGTTCCTCGAAGGGCCGTTGCGATAGCGCGAGCGCCGCCTCGCAGGATTTGCGCCTAGCACGCTCCCTCGCGGGAAGCGTATCGGGAGGCCGAAAAGCAGATAGACAAAGGGGAAGCCCTGGCCTGCTTTCAAAAAGCCCTCGCATCCTGATATAATGAGACTTATGCAAACAACCAACTTACAAACTTAATAATGGACGATTTATACAGAAACACTACGACCGCGATGGAAGAAGCCGGAGCGGACTCGGATTACATAATCGGATGGCAAGGAGGTTACCTCGGTCATCCCGCCCGTGAAAAACAGCGCGCATCGGAAGCCTATCTTGCGGGATATGCCGACGGACAGGAAAAGAACACTGCCAACTACGAGAAATGGGCTGACAACAAATGAACCCGCCCGCTTCAAACAGACCTCCGGATTGCCATTGCGATGACAACAGCGCGAGTACCGCGCGGCGGAGAAAGAAAGTGTCAGAGGGAACGCAAGAGGTGCGACAGGATACGAAGTCACTTGCAAGTGACGCGCACTGTGTGGCAGGCTACGGCACTAAGAGTAGCAACACGCATTGCATAAACATTCGCTAAACACGAACCATGAGGAGAGAGACTATGAAACGAGAGCCTTTTAATACCCCCCCCCCCCCGGCGCAGGAGCCTGCACCACTTATGGTCGCTGGCACTGCTCGCCCTTTTCATCTTATCCACCCAGGCCCAACCGCACAGCAACCACGCTCCCGACAGCCCGGTTGTTCTGGGTCTGATTAAGCCGAACGCCAGCAATAAAAATGTATGGGTGTTGCCCACTGCCACCGCCGACAGCCCGTACACTTTCAAGACGAACGACTTTCCTTTTTTTGACCGTGACGGCGATACCCTGACCAGGGTCACCATAAAGAGCCTGCCATCCGCCGGAACCATGCTGGTGGACGGTTCCGCCGCCACTCAGGGGCAGAATGTGGCAACCGCCGACATCGGCACCATCAAATACTATCCGGCACCGGGACAGTCCGCACAGGCCAACTACGCCAGCTTCACATTCAGCGTCACGGCTGGCGGTCAGGAATCCGGCAATGGCACAATCACCATCAATCTTATCGCAACCGAGCAAGTCCCAGCCACCGGCTCGCTCGCACTATTTCTACTGCACGGCAGCGATACAAGCGCATTAGATGAGGATACGCCATTAGAGGAGGATATACCATTAGGCATATCAGGTTTTTTCAGCATTGTCGACCTCAACACCATACCTAGCGGCGCACTGACAAGCCTCAAATTTAAATGGCAACAATCCGCCACCCGGGGCGGCCAATTCACAGACATCACTGATACCAGTCTCGGAAACCCCAATTTCACCCCTCTGCAAATCCATGTGGGCACATACATACGCGGCTGTGTCGTCTTTCTGGACGGACATGCCACCCCCAACCTTGAGACGGTGTGCTCCGCAGCTGGTCAGGTAACGAATAGAGGCGACCAGCCCGTGGGCGGCCCCAGCACTGTTAAGGTGCCAACTAATGCCATACCCACTAAGCCGCACCGCTTTGCGCGGACGGACTTTCCCTTTTCCGATGAGGATGGCGACACCATCAATGGCATTCGCATAACCGCCCCGCCCACCAGAGGCACCCTGGTGGTGCGGGCGGGCGATTCCAGCACCGCCATAGCCATAGGCGCCGAGCTGACCCTGGCCCAGATGAATGCCCTGGCATACTATCCGGAACCCAATGCCCCCGCTGGTGCGGGCTATGCGACATTCACATACAGAGTGCGGGATACTGGCACTGTAAGCACCCAGGTCTTAAGATGCATAGGGACTGATTGCAGTCAATATGCTGGCAGCACCAACGAGGCCGACACCGATTCCACCCTCACCATAGACCTGATAAACACAATCCGCCTGCGGTTGCGCGTTTTCCTTGAGGGGCCGTTGCGGTAGCGCGAGCAATTCTCGCGAGGCGGGTGCCTAGCACATTCCCCTCGCCGCGAGAGTCGGCAGGAATAGGGCGAAGCCGCCGCCATTACCATGCGTGAAACGGCAATGTTTGAGCGCGATGAAACAAGCGATGAAACAGCGCCGTTTCACAACACCCTCCGTCGCCGGTCAGGCGGAGTCAAGCATAGAATCCCCAAGCTGCTCGCCGCCCTTTACAGACTTAGATAGAATCACCCAGCCGCTTACGCATAGAATCCCCAAGCTGCTCGCCGCCCTTTAACAGACTTAGATAGAATCACCCAGCCGCTTACGCATAGAATCCCCAAGCCGCTCGCCGCCCTTTACAGACTTAGATAGAATCACCCAGCCGCTTACGCATAGAATCCCCAAGCTGCTCGCCGCCCTTTACAGACTTAGATAGAATCACCCAGCCGCTTACGCATAGAATCCCCAAGCCGCTCGCCGCCCTTTACAGACTTAGATAGAATCACCCAGCCGCTTACGCATAGAATCCCCAAGCTGCTCGCCGCCCTTTACAGACTTAGATAGAATCATCCAGCCGCTTACGCATAGAATCCCCAAGCTGTTCGCCGCCCTTTACAGACAGGGAAAAATCAGGATACTAATAGGCTTGAACGAACGTTTCGCACCATGCAACATCTTGAGCAAAAAATTCTGCGCGTTGATATTGGCGGCATGCCGATCGATTGGATCGGCTATCAGGATGCGGTTAAATTCCACTGCGCCGGACACGCGGCCTACAGTCTGGGGCGGCGCCTGTTCAACATTCGCGGCGGCATCAATGCGATTACCGGTCGCCGCAGTGTGATAGAAATTAATTCTATCCTCGCGACCCGCGGCAAAAATCCGCACATTGAAAAATCGTATGTGCCGCCGCTCAACAACCTCGCTCTTTTTCGCCGCGACTCTTTCATCTGCATGTACTGTGGCGAGCACATGCCCCGTTGCAAACTGTCGCGCGACCACATTATCCCGCTGCGCCAAGGCGGCACGGACGAATGGAGCAATGTCATCACCGCATGCAAACGCTGCAACAACCAAAAAGCCGGTCGCACGCCGGAACAAGCGGAGATGAAATTGCTGGCCATCCCGTTTGTGCCGACCCACGCCGAATACATCTACTTGCAAGCGCGCAATGTCCTTGCCGACCAAATGGATTTTTTGAAAGCGCACTTTCCGAGAACCAGCCGTCTGCGTAACAGCTGAGGCAAGTCCGGCGGCAAGTGACTTACATCAACGACAAATACTACAACCACTTATCGCCGTTGCGCACCGGAGCGCTCCTAGTCAACCTCGGCACGCCGCAAGCCCCGACGACATCCGAGGTCGGGCGTTACCTCAAAGAATTCCTGTCCGACCGACGGGTGATTGAGGTTCCCCGCATGGTGTGGTGGCTGATTCTGCGCCTTGCGATACTGCCGTTTCGTTCCGGCAAAAGCGCGCGGGCATATGCAAAGATTTGGACTCCGGAAGGGTCTCCGTTGCTGGCGCACACGCGCAACATCGCCCGCGCACTCGAACAAAAGCTCAAACAAACGCGCCCCGACATCATCGTCTCTGTCGCCATGACCTACGGCTCTCCCGACATCGCCGGGGCGCTGGACGCATTGCGCGAAGCCAATGTCCGCAAGTTGCTCGTATTGCCGCTCTTCCCGCAATACTCCGCGACCACGACAGGCGCGGTGTTTGACGCCGTGACCCGCGCCCTGCGCAAACAACGTTGGCTGCCGGAACTGCGCTTCATCAACAGCTATCACGACCACCCGCAATACATCGCCGCGTGCGCAAAACAGATTGCGGCGCAGCGCAACAACAAGCACAACGACAAGCTGATCCTGTCCTTTCACGGCTTGCCCAAGCGCAACCTGCTCAACGGCGACCCGTATCACTGCCAATGCCACAAGAGCGCGCGCCTGATCGCCGAAACATTACAACTCGCGGATGACGACTGGACTGTCACTTTTCAATCGCGCTTCGGTGCGGCCGAATGGCTCAAACCCTATACCGACCACACGCTGATTGAGTTGGGCAAAAAATCCAAGCGGTCGGTTTCTGTTTTCTGCCCCGGATTTGCCGCCGACTGTCTGGAAACACTCGAAGAGATTGCCATCCAAAACCGCGATGTCTTTGCCGATGCGGGCGGCAAGGAGTTTCAATACATCCCGGCCCTAAACGACTGCGAGGAACACATCGCCGCGCTGGACGCGCTCGTTCGCGCGCATCTACAGGGCTGGGAAACCCCCGACAACGACAGCGCCATGCGCGCTATGCAGCTGGAACGCGCACAAGCGCTCGGCGCCGACTGACTCAATCTCCGCTCAAGGTCCGCGCCAACCCTCGGCACTGACGCCGCCGACTGCCTGGAAACACTCGAAGAGATCGCCATCCAAAACCGTGATGTCTTTGCCGATGCGGGCGGCAAGGAGTTTCAATACATCCCGGCCCTAAACGGTTGCGAAGAACACATCGCCGCGCTGGACGCACTCGTTCGCGCGCATTTGCAGGGCTGGGAAAACCCCGACAACGACAGCGAAACGCGCGCCATGCAACTGGAACGCGCACAAGCGCTCGGCGCTGATTGACTCAATCTCCGCTCAAGGTCCGCGCCAACCCTCGGCACTGACGCCGCCGCCAATCGCCAAAAGCGAGGCGGTCTAAGAACCGCTCCAGACGCTCGCCATCAACCGCCCCCACGGCGGTTGCGCAATCGGCGGGGATATCCACATCGCAATATATCTCGGTCAAACGGCGCGCCAAGCGCACCGTCTCGCTATATTCCCGCAGCGATGCCTCGATGCGCTTTGCGCCGCGTATCTTGAGCGTGCCGACCTCGTCCGGATTCTCAAAGATTTTGCTCAGAGAGCCGAAATGTCGCAACAAACGGACAGCGGTCACCGTACCGATACCCGGCACACCGGGGATATTGTCCACCGGGTCGCCGGCCAAGGCGAGCATATCCGCAATCTGTTCGGGATAGACGCCAAACTTTTCGCAGATGCCGTCATAGTCCAACAATACCCGCTGTGCGTAATTCCAGAAGTAATCGCCTTCGCCCACCACCTGCGCGAGGTCTTTGTCGCCGCTAACCACCACGATGGAATGCCCCTTCGCCTTCTCGCGCGCCGACAAGGTGCCTATCAAGTCATCGGCTTCATAAAGCGGGTCGGATATCTCGCTGATACCGAGCGCCGCGACGAATTCCCGGCACATTTGAAACTGCGCTTTGAGTTCGGCCGGCGCGGGTTCGCGGTTCGCCTTATACGGCGGATATATCTGATTGCGAAAAGACGTTTCAAAGCTTTCGTCAAAAGCAAAAACGATGGGACACGGGGCTTTCTCGCGCAGCAGGCGGGTTACGAATTCGCAAAAGCCATAGACCGCATTGGCCGGATTGCCGTCGCAGTCGGTAACAGTATCCGACACCGAGAACCACGAGCGAAAGACATAGATGCTCGCATCAACAAGATAAACAGGCTGCTTGTCGGTGTGCATCGTCATGAATTCGGAATCGTTCTGGCCGGCGCTTCCCGAACGAAGTGTCAGCCCATGCGGCCTCGCTCGAACGAGAGCGGCGCAAGCGACGACAACTTATGCCTTCGCTTTCTTGCCGTAGCGCTTGCGGAATTTGTCTACCTGACCTACGCTCTCCAAAATCTTCTGTTGCCCGGTATAGAACGGATGGCAGGCGGAACAGATCTCAACTGCGAGCGTATCCTCGGCATAGGTGGAATGGATAGTCATACTATTGCCACAAGTACAAGTCACCTTGACCTCGTGATATTTCGGGTGGATATCGGTTTTCATCGGATTTGCAAACTTTCAAATATAACTCTGTCAGGTGGCGCATGATAATAGAAAGCCCCTCGCCATGCAAGAACATCGCCATTTCCGCGCCGCCTCGGGTTGCCGACAAAGGGCTTGTGGACAATTCTGTTAGTAACTCCGCATCTGCGGGCAAAATTTGCGATTATCAATAACATATAAAATAATGTCGGTATTATGCGAGTTTAGCCGTAAGGTCATGATATACCTGTGGAAACAATAGCCCCCCCGATGATTATCCGGCTTGCCTAACCGCCATCGGGCCCAAATGCGCCAACCTGTGAATAGACTATCTCGGTTGCCTCCATATTTTGTGACAGGGCAGCGCCCTGAGGCAGACATTCCTCTAACAGTTGGTCGAGAAACCAATACGAATATTGGGTCGTCCGAAGACGCCCCGCATCGTATCGCAATTTGCCCTGCTCCGCCAAGAGGGAAACCTTCCGCTTGAGAGACTCGGCGGGCAGACCCGTATGCCGCTCAAATGTGGCGAGCTCCGCGCCGTCACGCAAGCGCAACGCATTCATCAGGAACTCAAAGACCATGCTATCGCGATCGACGACCCATTCCTGCGCACAGCAATCACCAGCGCGCGCGCGCTCCATATACGCTTCGGGCATGCGTGTCTTACGCCGACGGATAACCTTATCGGGCAAGGAAATACTCAATTTGCCATGCGCCCCGGCGCCTATGCCGAGGTAATCTCCAAAGCGCCAATAATTCAGATTATGCCGACATGGCTTGCCGAACGCCGACACTTCGTAACGCGAATATCCGCCGCTTTGCAACAAAGACATCGCGGCTTCCTGAAACCGAAACACGTCATCGTCGGCGGGAAGCGACGGCGGAAACTTGTAAAACACCGTATTCGGCTCAAGCGTCAGTTGATAGTAAGAAATGTGAGAAGGCTTGAGACGTATCGCACAACGCACATCGGCCAAAGCTTCTTGCGCTGTCTGTTGCGGCAAACCAAACATCAGGTCGAGATTCAGGTTATCAAACCCCGCCTGCTGCGCCAGCGCCGCCGCCCGCCGCGCCTCGGCGCCATCGTGAGCGCGGGAAAGCCGCCGCAAAGCGGCGCTGTCAAAACTCTGAACACCGATGGACAACCGGTTGATTCCGGCGGCGCGAAAGCCCTTGAAGCGCTCCGCATCGGCGCTATCCGGATTCGCCTCCAGCGTGATCTCGCAATCCCCCGCCAACGGAACAAGGCGGCGGATTCCCGATAGCAACCCGCGTATGGCATCGGCGCCAAACAAACTCGGCGTGCCGCCGCCGATAAAAATACTCGCCAAAGAACGCCCGCCGACATAGGCGAGTTCCGATTCCAAATCCGCAAGCAACGCTTTGACATACGCCTCTTCGGGCAACGCGCCGGCGGCGGCGTGCGAATTGAAATCGCAATACGGGCATTTTGATACGCACCACGGCAGATGCGCATACAGAGCAAGCGGCGGCAAATTGCTTGCGGACTGCGCTTGCAAATCGCTCATGACAAACAACGCTTATACAAGCCGGAAAATGCCTGTGCCCGATGGCTGCGGCGGTTCTTCTCTTGCGCCGACAACTCTGCGGCGGTACAACCGCACTCGGGCAAATAAAAAACGGGATCATAACCAAACCCGCCCGCGCCCGCAGGAGCGGCAGCGATCCTGCCCTCCCAAGATGCGCTGACATGCGCCGGCGCGCTGTCTTCGCCGCCGCGAAGGCACACCGCAACGCAACAAAACCTCGCCCCGCGCCGCTCATCCGGCACTCCCCGCAGGGCAAGCAACAACTTGTTTACATTGTCGGAATCGGCGGCATGCTCCCCCGCATAGCGCGCCGAATATATCCCCGGCGCGCCGTCAAGCGCGGCCACTTCCAAACCCGAATCCTCGGCAATCACTGGCAAACCCGTCGCCGCCGCCGCATGCCGCGCCTTGATCAGCGCGTTTTCCAAAAAAGTCGTGCCGGTCTCGGGCGGAGACACCAGATCAAAGTCCGATTGCGGTCGCAAATCGGCGGCCAACTCGGGCAATATATCGCGAATCTCATCCAACTTGTGTCGATTACCGCTTGCAAGCACCAACCTCACCGCCGTCCTCCCGCCAGAGCGCGTTCGTGCGACGCTCCGGAGCCGCTTGCGAGCGCCAACTTCACCGCCGTCCTCCCGCCTACGACCCGAGGCAATTCTTTTGCAATGCTTGCAAGCACCAACCTCACCGCCGTCCTCCCGCCCACAACCGCCCACAACCGCCTACAACCCGAGGCAATTCTTTTGCAAAGCGACGATCTCCGCCGTCCCCCGCCGCGCGAGTTTCAGCATCGCTTCCAACTCATCTTGCCGAAAAGCATGCCCCTCGGCGGTACCCTGCACTTCGATGTAATGCCCGGCATCGTTCATGATGACATTGAGGTCGGTCTCGGCATGGCTGTCCTCTTCGTAGTCAAGGTCCACCACCGCCGCCCCCTTGTATATCCCCGCAGACACCGCCGCCACCATCCCGTGCACGGGATTGCGCGCCGCCACATCCGGCGGCAAGCTGTCGATCGCGCCGCGCAGGGCGATATACCCGCCGCTGACAGCAGCGGTGCGCGTGCCGCCATCGGCCTGCAGCACATCGCAATCCACCGTAATCGTGCGCTCGCCGATAGCGGCGAAATCCAGACACGCCCGCAAGCACCGCCCGATCAAGCGCTGAATCTCCTGACTGCGCCCGGTCTGCTTGCCGCGCGCGCTCTCGCGGCTCATGCGCGACAGGGTGGAACACGGCAACATCCCGTACTCGGCCGTCAGCCAGCCGCGCCCTCGCCCCTTGAGAAACTGGGGCACGCGTTCTTCTATCGTCGCGGCGCACACAACCCGGGTATCCCCGTAACCGACCAAGACCGAGCTCGTCGCGTTCTTGATATAGTCGAGTTCAAAAGAAATCGGGCGCAACTCGTCAAAAGCGCGACCGCTGGGTCTGGTTATTACATCCATGAGCGTATTATCGGAAAATATTCTGGTATTATAAACAATTCCCGCGCCCCGTGACGCGGCCATCAAAGAATGCCCGATAAAACCACAACCGCATTGCCGCAACCATCCGAGGAGAACGCCTTTTTGGCCGGCCACATCGCCCTCCTCTGCGACAGCTACCAGCGCCACACCGGACGCACATTGATCGCGCCCGGCAACGACGGCTATGAGACCGCAAAAGCGATATGGCACGCGCCGTTTGTCGTCGCATCACACAACACCGATGCGAACCCGCTGTTCGCGTATGCCAACCGCATCGCGCTGGAACTGTTTGCGATGGACTGGCGGCAACTCGTGCGCACCCCCTCCGCGCAATCGGCCGAAGCGGCACACCAGACCGAACGCGCGCGCCTGCTCGAGCAAGTCAGCGAGAAAGGCTATATGGACAATTACAGCGGCATCCGCATCTCGGCGCGCGGCAGGAGGTTTCGCGTCAAAAACGCGATTATCTGGAACCTAAAAGACGACAGCGGGCGGTATGCGGGGCAAGCGGCGAGCTTTTCGGATTGGGAATTTCTTGACGCGGCGCGCTGAGAGCAGGAGTTGCTATAATGGCGGAACATACGCCCCGTGACGAAGCGGGCGACTGAGGCAAACATAATGACGAAACAGGAAAAAATCAAAAAACTGATTGCGATGCAAAAAAACTTCCTTGAAAAGGAGAAGCGCGAAGGGGTTTCCATGCGCGAATACTTTCTGCCCGAAGAAGGGTCGGAGTTGCACAGCTACCGCGAAGAGTACATCAACACCGCGATGGACGTGGTCGCAGACGCGCACAAAGAAATCGGCTCAAAAGGCTGAGCGAAACGCATGCTGTTGAAGCTGGCGGTCGGCGAACAAATCTACGCGGTTGAAGTCCCAGACTCCCTCATCGCCGAAGCCGAAGACATCTTCAAAAAAATAGACGCCGACATGGATCGCGGCTGGCAGATGAGCCGCACTTGGGCGGACAATCCCGACACGTTGCAACGCTGTCAGATTCTCGCCGACAAGGCCCTCACCGCATTACACAAACAGAACCGACAGATGGTGCAAATATCGGCGGCGTACATATTGTCGCGCCTGCCGGGCGTGACCCGCGTAGATATCGCAACAGACGGCGACATGACGCAAACCCACTTTGAAATGAGCGAACACCGAGACCAAACGCGGCGCGGCCCTTGACGCTCAGGCACCGCAAACCCGCTTTGAAATGAGCGAACACCGAGACCAAACGCGGCGCGGCCCTTGACGCTCAGGCACCGCAAACCCGCTTTGAAATGAGCGAACACCGAGACCAAACGCGGCGCGGCCCTTGACGCTCAGGCACGCAAACCCACTTTGAAATGAGCGAACACCGAGACCAAACGTAGCGCGGCCCTTGACGCTCAGGCACCGCAAACCCGCTTTGAAACAAGCGAACACCGAGACCAAACGCGGCGCGGCCCTTGACGCTCAGGCGCCGCAAACCCGCTTTGAAATGAGCGAACACCGAGACCAAACGCGGCGCGGCCCTTGACGCTCAGGCACCGCAAACCCGCTTTGAAATAAACGAACACCGAGACCAAGCGCGGCGCGGCCCTTGACGCTCAGGCACCGCAAACCCGCTTTGAAATGAGCGAACACCGAGACCAAACGCGGCGCGGCCCTTGACGCTCAGGCACCGCAAACCCGCTTTGAAATGAGCGAACACCGAGACCAAACGCGGCGCGGCCCTTGACGCTCAGGCACCGCAAACCCGCTTTGAAATAAACGAACACCGAGACCAAGCGCGGCGCGGCCCTTGACGCTCAGGCACCGCAAACCCGCTTTGAAACAAGCGAACACCGAGACCAAACGCGGCGCGGCCCTTGACGCTCAGGCACCGCAAACCCGCTTTGAAACAAGCGAACACCGAGACCAAACGCGGCGCGGCCCTTGACGCTCAGGCACCGCAAACCCGCTTTGAAATAAGCGAACACCGAGACCAAACGCGGCACGGCCCTTGACGCTCAGGCACCGCAAACCCGCTTTGAAATGAGCGAACACCCTCCGAACGGCTAATACGCCCGCGCCGTTAATAGACGACCGGCTCAGGGTCTATGCTGCGCCACAGATACCAGGTCGCAACCGTCCGCCACGGTTGCCAGCCGCGGGCAATCTCCTCAATCTCATCGCGCGTCGGCAACTCATCGTATCCGTACTGCTTGGCAATCGCCTTAATCAGACCAAGATCGGTCAACGGCAGCACATCCGGCGATCGCAGATAAAAGATGGCAAACATTTCAAAAGTCCACTTCCCCACCCCCTTGATTGCGGTCAAAGCCGCAAAAGCATCGGCGGGTTCCATCCTCTGCCAATAACGCGAGCGCGGCGTGATGTTCTCGCGGAGAAAAAACCCCGCGACCTCCTTCACACACGCCGCCTTTTGTTTTGACAAGCCGCAGGCGGTCAAGGTCGTCGCGCGTTTTCTGCGCAGGGTCTGCGGAGCCATCGGAACACAGCGCGCGCTGAGTTTGTCCCAGATGGAATCGGCCGCCTGCACACTGATCTGCTGGCCGACAATCGCGCGACACAGCGTCACGAAGGCATCGCTCTTGCCGCGCAAGTAACTGCCGCGATGCCGTCTGATCAACCGCGCCATCACCTCATCGCCGGCGGCCAGTTCTCGGCACGCCTGCGACCAATAGCGCGGCTTTTGCATAACCCGCCTCAATGATCGCGCTCAATAGCGAGCGGCAGCAACTCTTCGAGCGCCCGCCGATACCGAGACGGCGGCAACCGCGCGAGCCTTCGCGCGGCAAGCGACATATACGCGCGCGCCTTCTCGCGCACATAATCAAACGAACCGGCGGCCTCAAGCAACGCCGCCGCTTCCCGCGCCTTGTCGCTGCCGAGCGCCTCGACAAGAAAGCGCCGCTCTTCGGCGTCGCAATGCCGCAAAGCATGCACAAAAGGCAAGGTCGGCTTGCCCTCCAGTAAGTCCTGCCCGATGCGCTTGCCGGAGCCCTCGGCGTAATCGAGCAAATCGTCTGTCAATTGAAATGCCAGACCGAAGTTGAGACCGAAAGCCGCCATATCATCGCGCAGCGCGGCATCGCCGCCAGCGAGTATCGCCGCGCCGCGACAAGCCGCCTCAAACAACTTTGCGGTCTTCTTCTCCGCAACCCGCAGACATTCGCTTTCGTCAATCGTGCCGCAACCGATGTTTGACAACTGCCGCACCTCGCCTTCGGCAATCACATTGGTCGCATCCGACATGACACCGACCAGTTCAAAATTGCCGATCTCACACAGAATCTGAAACGATCTCGAATACAAGAAGTCGCCGGCCAAGACACTCATGTTATTGCCCCATACCGCCTGGGCCGACTCTTTGCCGCGGCGCTTGGCCGCCCCGTCGATCACATCATCGTGCAACAACGTGGCGGTATGGATAAACTCAATTGCGGCGGCGAACTTGATATGCGCATCCCCCTTGTACGAACACGCCAACATCGACAGCAACGTCAGGGCGGGACGAAAACGTTTGCCGCCGTCGGTGACATGATTGCCAATATCCGTGATGACACTCAAGTCCGACTTCAGATACGTCGCAATCGTCGCATCCACCCGCTCCATCTCGCGCCGTACCGAAGAGAATATATGTGCCATATCAGTCATAATCATTAAACACGCCGGTTCAGCCGCAACCGGCGCCGTTCATGCCGACCATTTTACCGAATCACCGCCGCCACAAGCCCGCGACCGCCGAATCATGCCAGAAACATTGCGGATTGTCGGCATCAACACGGTGTGCCGCAATAGCAATACATCGGCTGCGGCATCAACGGTTTCTATGAAATAGCCGCTTCCGACTGACAGGCATCCGCGAGTCCTGCGACCAAAACTTGAAGCCTTGCATTATCGGAGAAACCCGGCACAAAAGCCACTATGAACGCTTGCCACTCAGGTGTGCGGAGAGTGTGCGGTAGTTGCCGTCGGGCTACGCGCTCGTCAGCGCCCAAAGAGCGTGTCGGTGCAAGCACCGAGGATGGCTCGCGCTATCGCAGCGGGCCTTCCAGAAAGAGACGCAACCGCAAGCGCAAGCTACTGACCGCCAGATTGATAACCATGGTGCGGGTGGCGTTGCCATCGTTCACGGTGAAGGTGAAACTGGCGAAGTTGGAAGCGGCGGCGGAGTTGCCCGGGGGATAGTAAGTGAGGTCTCCGTTGCGTAACTCGGCGGCGGTCACTTCGGTGTTGGCGGTCACTGCGGTACTGCCCTTGCGCAATGTGCCCTTGTCGGATGCTATGGGGGTGACTATGGTGATGCTGGTCAGCGTGCCATCGCCCGTGAGCATGAAGTCGGATGCCTCAAAAGCGTAGGGCATATCTTCGCTGGCGGTACCCGGCACATTCACCGAATTGCCCTCGGCGATGAGGGCGCCGGCGGAGCAACGCGTCTCGGTGGCGCCAATGCCATCGGCGAAACTGAGGCAAGCGCGGATGTATTGGCCCACATGTTCATTCAGGGGTGTGAAGGCGGCGGCGGTGGCCCCGTCGATGTTTTCGTATGTGTTGGTAGCCGTAGTGGCGGACTGTTGCCATTGCCACATAAGGCGGCTACGGGTGGGTATGCCGTTGTCATCGGCCACGGTGCCTGTGCTGGCAGTCAGTTCCACACCCTCGGTGTAGGGGCGGCCCGATGCGGATGGCACAGTCGGCGCGCCGGTTGCCGGTATATTTGTGGCCGACACCAGATCAATGGTGATGGTGGAGATGTCGCTATCCCGTGCCGCTGTGAAACGACCGGTGGTGACACTGTAGGTAAAACTGGCATAACCGGCGGCGGCAACAGTGGCGGTGTTCGGAGGCGTATACATCACCTCACCGATTTGAGCGCCCGGTCCCGGCACATTGGATCGACCAAAAGAGTGGGGCGGATTAAGGTTCCTGAGGTCATCAGTCTCGGAAGACAATTCGCCGGTACCGGCGGTGGTCAGACTGAGAATATTGATGCCCATCAAAATGTCGCGATCTTCATCAGTAAAGGGGAAGTCGCCGGTCTGGAAGGTATAACTGCCGCCCACCGGCACAAAGACGGTGTTGTTCTGTGTCACCGGGGCATCATGGGTATTGGCGATGCGATTGCCGGCGGTGCAACGCATCTCTTCGGCGGGCGGCGTGAAATGGTCCCTGAAGGATGCGCACACCCGCACATACCTGCCCACATGTGCCTGCAGGGGCGTGAAAGTGGCGGTACCGGCGCCGGCAATATCGGCGTAGTCGCCGCCGGGGGCAGCGGCCTGCTGCCATTGCCATGCTATGGTGCCGCTGTTTATGCCGTTGGGTTCCATGACACCGGCAATGGCGGCGGTGTGGACCACATCCTCGTTCCAGACTATGTCGTTGTTCGTGGGCACCGTCACAGTGGGCGCGCCGGTTGCCGCCTCCTGCGTCTGTGCCCCCACCAGATCTATGGTGATGGTGAGATCATCCGAGTTTGCAGGCGCGAAATTACGGGTGGAGACGATAAAAGTGATGGTGTCGTAACCCGTAGCAGGCGTAGCATCAGAGGCGGGTCTGTATGTGATTCTGTTTCTACCACCGACAGCGAAGTCTGAGCCATAGAAAAAAACTGTGTTCAAAGCAGGAGGAGTGCCATTGGGAAAAGTCAGGGTTCCGGCGGTTGGCAAGGTCTTAATACGGACGCCGATGATGGTGTCTTTATCCTCATCGGTGGCTGGGAAGTCCGCAATTTCAAAGAGATAACTGCCGCCCAGTGTGACCTCAATGGTGCGGTCCGTCGCAACCGGGGCATCATCCACATTCACTACTGCGCGGCCTATTTGCAGGCATCGCTCCTCGTCATTTTCGGCATCATCTTTGAAAGATGCGCAGACGCGCAGGAATTTGCCGACATGAGCCTGCAACGGTGTGAAGGTGGCGGCGGTCGCCGTGGTGTCGGTTATGTCGGTGTAGGTGTCGGTACTGCTGTCGGCGGCGCTCCATTGCCAAGTCGGCGTGAACACGGCGAGGCCATCGGGGTCGTCGTCTATCGTGCCTTGGGTTGCGGTCAGTGCGTTGTCCTCGTTGGGCCCGACCATCGTCAGGTCGGTGCCGTCCGCCGCCGTGACCGCCGGTTCGCCAGTGGCATCGCCTTGAGCGGCCCAGGCTTGAGCGCAGACAACAAACAGCGCCGGCAACATCAGCGCCCAAAGACTCCAGCGGATTCGTGTCGCCCGCTGTTGCGCGACGGTCGTATCGGAAATTTGACAGTTCATACTCTTGCTTTAATCAGGGCGAGCAACATCAGCGACCAAAGACTCCCGCGGATTCGTGTTGCCCGCCATTGCGCGGAGTCATATCAGAAATTTGACAATTCATATCTACGGCTTTCATAACGACATGTTTCATGCATGTACGATTAGTGCCGTACTATACCATAAAACGCGCGTCACCCGCTCATGCCTTTGCATTTTGCCGCATCCCGTGCGCACCCCCTGACGCTCGCCCTCTCCTGCGGCGGCATAGCCTGCCCCGTCCGCAATGCCTTTGTATCTTGCCGCATATCCCTTGTGCCCCCATAAGCAGCATCCGTATCCGGCTAATGTCTTTGTATCTTGCCGCATCCCTTGTGCCCCCATAAGCAGCATCCGTATCCGGCTAATGCCTTTGTATCTTGCCGCATCCCGTGTGCGCCCCCTGACGCTCGCCCTCGCCCTGCGCCGCATAGCACACCGCAACGCAAGCCCCGTCTTGGCAAGGTTTCAAGGCAACGCATCCCGTTCTATGGATAATGAATCGAACCTCCGCAACCCTTGTACCCCCTGACATTCCTTCTCCCCGGTGCCCCGCCTTGGCACGGTTCAAGACCGCGCATCCCGCGTTATGAATAATGAACCAAGCCTCCGCAACCCTTGCGCCGATAGAGGTTTCAAGGCAACGCATCCCGCGCATGGCTATGGATGCCGCGCAAACGCCCATGCCACAGCACAGCATTTGCCCCAAGCGCCCGCCATGTCCTGTGCATCCCACAACCGCTTGCCACCGGGTATCCTCTGTGGCACAATCCCCCCCATGCACACGCACCCATCGCCTCGCAACTTAGCCGCGGTTGACCTCTTTTGCGGGGTCGGCGGGCTGACCTGCGGCTTGCGGCAAGCCGGCATAGATGTTCGGGCAGGTTTTGATCTGGATGCATCTTGCGAATTTGCCTTCGCGGCCAACAACGACGGGGCGCGCTTCGTCAGGGCTGACATTCAAGATATCACGGCGGAGACCATCCGCTCGCACCTTGCGGATGCCGAAGTCAGCGCGATGGTCGGTTGCGCGCCCTGCCAGCCGTTTTCGGCCCTGCGCAGACGACAGCGGAAGGGCAACAACGCCGATGCCCGCTGGGGCCTGCTGCAAGATTTCGGAAACCTCGTGTGTGATGTGCTCCCGGATGTGGTCAGCATGGAGAATGTCCCGGACCTTCGCAAGCAACCGGTCTATCAAGACTTCCTCGGGCAACTCAAACAGGCCGGCTACCATATCGGCTTCAGCGATATCGTCAACTGCGCGGACTACGGCGTGCCCCAGACACGCCGCCGTCTGGTGGCGCTCGCATCGCGCCACGGGGAGATTCGTCTGACCCCGCCCAAGCAGAGCGGGCGACGCCAAACCGTGCGCGAGGCGCTGTCGCCTCCGATGGCTGCGCAAGACCCCGCCGACATCCATGTCCCCCTGAGCAAGAAGAATCTGGAGCGCATCCGGCAATCCGGCCCCGGGGGCAGCTGGCGCGATTGGGATCCCGACCTCGTCCTGCCATGTCACGGCGAGCGCGGGCATGCGTACCCCGCCTCGTACGGCCGGATGCGCTGGGATGCCCCCGCTCCCACGATTACCACGCAGTTCTGCTACTACGGCTGCGGGCGCTTCGGACACCCCGAGGAAGACCGCACCATCACTGTCCGCGAGGCCGCCCTGTTGCAGACCTTTCCGCCGGACTATGCCTTTCTGGACGCAGGCGAAGACCCGAGCGTCACGGCCATGGCCAGACACATCGGCAATGCGGTGCCGCCGGCATTGGGCCGCGCCATCGGCGAATCCATCGTCCGCCATGTCCTGGCATCATACAACCGCTTGACCTTCAAGCCGCCAAGCCGTAGAATAGGTCGCCTGTCGGGGCTTGCGCGCGATGCGGCGGGCTCGGACAAGCCGGAATATCAAATGAACGGAGTATAAAACAGTGTACGCAATCATCGCCTCCGGAGGCAAACAATACCGGGTGACTCCCGGAGATACCATCAGGGTGGAAAAACTTGACGGCGCAGAAGGCGATACCGTCACCTTTGACAAAGTGTTGCTGATCAATAACGACGGCAAACTCAGCGTCGGCGCTCCTTATCTGGATTCTTCCGCCGTCGAAGGAAAGGTAGTTCGCCAAGAGCGCGATAAAAAGATCGATGTCATCAAGTTCATCCGGCGCAAGCGCCACACGCGCAAGGCGGGACACCGCCAGTTATTGACCAAGATTGAAATTACCGGCATATCGTAAGGGAGAGATACCATGGCACATAAGAAAGCCGGCGGCAGCACACGAAACGGACGCGATTCGGAATCCAAACGACTGGGTGTGAAGAAATACGGCGGTGAGGTTGTCAAACCCGGCAACATCATCATCAGACAGCGCGGCACCCACTTTCATCCGGGCAACAATGTCGGTTGCGGGCGGGATCATACCTTGTTCGCTATCGCCGCCGGGCGTGTCGTGTTTGAGCAAAAGACCCGCCACAAAAGACGTTACGTAAGCGTCGTCCCCGTATAAATCCGGCCGGGCCGGTAACCATACCCGCTCGCGCTTGGGCGGGTGTGACATCATGACAAGCACATGAAATTTGTTGATGAGGCCAAAATAAACATCGCAGCCGGCAGCGGCGGCGCCGGTTGCGTCAGCTTTTTGCGCGCGCGTTTTATTCCCCGCGGCGGCCCCGACGGCGGCGACGGCGGCGACGGCGGTTCGGTCTGGCTGCAAGGACACGCGTCGATGAATACTTTGGCCGACTTTCGCAACCGCCAAACATTCAGAGCCGAGAACGGCGCCCGCGGCGAAGGCAAAAACCGCAACGGACGCAAGGGGAAAGATTTGATCATAGCGGTTCCCGTCGGCACCGTCGCATACAACGACGAGACCGGCGAGGTGATCGGCGATATAGATTCCTGCGAGCGCGCGCTTCTGGTCGCCAAAGGCGGACAGCGCGGGGTCGGCAACACCCGCTTCAAATCGGCCGCCAACAAAGCGCCGCGCCGCGCGACTCCCGGAGACGAAGGCGAGCGGCGCGCGCTCAAATTGGAATTGAAACTGCTCGCCGATGTCGGCCTGCTCGGCAAACCCAACGCCGGCAAATCCACTCTGCTGGCGGCGGTCAGCGGCGCGCGCCCGAAGATAGCGGACTACCCTTTCACGACCCTGCATCCGATACTCGGCGTGGCAGAGTCGGACAATTACCGCAGTTTTGTCCTCGCCGATATTCCCGGTTTGATCGAAGGCGCTGCCGGCGGCAGCGGCCTCGGTATCCGCTTCCTGCGCCATCTGCAGAGAACCAATCTGTTGCTGCACTTGCTGGACCTCAATGATTGTGAAACGGCGCAACACGGCAAAGACGCTTATGAGGCGGTGGCGAGGGAGTTGGCGCTGTTTGACAAAGACCTGGCCGCCAAGGAGTGCTGGCTCGTATTTACCAAAAGCGATACGCTGGATGCGGCGACGGCACAACGGCGCTGCGCCGATATCATCAAAGCGATACAATGGGGGCAACCGTGGTTTCTCATATCGTCGGTCGCGCGCAAGGGGCTGGATGATATGAAGCGGGCGATTATGGACAAACTGGAAGATGACAAACAAAGAACTCGCCAAAGCGCGACGCTGGATTGTTAAAGTCGGCAGCGCGCTGGTAACCGATGACGGGCGCAGCCTCAACCGCGACGCTATCCGCTCGTGGGCGGCGCAGATTTCCGAGTTGTTGCGAGACGGCAAGCAGGTCGCATTGGTCACATCCGGCGCTATCGCCGATGGCATCAACAAACTCGGTTGGGACAGACGCCCGCAAGATTTGCACCACCTGCAGGCGGCGGCGGCGATCGGGCAGATGGGCTTGATGGAAACCTATAACGAAGCCTTTTCCGCCCACGGGATACATACCGCGCAGGTGTTGCTGACCCATGAAGATTTCAAAAACCACCGGCGTTATCTCAACGCGCGCGCGACCCTGACGACATTGCTGAAATTGCATGTCGTGCCTGTCATCAATGAAAACGATCCCATAGCGACCGAGGAAATACAGATCGGCGACAACGATACGATGGCGGCGCATGTGGCCAACCTGATCGACGCCGATGTGTTGTTGATTCTGACCGACCGGGAAGGGCTGTTTGATCGCGACCCGCGGGCGGGCGCCGACGCCCGACTGATAGAGCGGATCGGTCACGATGACCCGATGCTGGATGCTGTCGCCGGCCCCAGCGCGAACGAGTTGGGACGCGGCGGGATGATTACCAAGGTGCAAGCGGCCAGACGCGCGCGCTTGTCGGGCGCCTCAACGATTATTGCCAAAGGCGACGAGGACAACATCATCGCGCGCATTGCCGCTGGCGAACGGCACGGCACGTACCTCAAGACCGATGCCGAACCGCAGGCGTTGCGCAAGCGGTGGATTATGAACCTCAAGCCGCAGGGGAGCGTGACCTTGGATGACGGCGCCTGTCGCGCCCTGCAAAGCGACGGCAGCAGCCTGCTGCCCGTCGGCGTCACCGACCTCAGCGGTCATTTTGAAAAGGGCGATATGGTCGTCTGCCAAAACGCGGCGGGAGACCCCATCGCCTATGGCTTGAGTAACTACGCGGATGCCGATGCGCGCCGCATCATCGGGAAAAGCGGCGATGCGGTCAAGGAGTTGATGGGCGAGGCTTACGAGCCGGAACTGATTCGCCGCGATAACCTCGCGCGCATCATCTAACGCGCCGCCATGCTTGGGCGCCGAAGCGATGCGCGGGGGTATCGTCAGATTTTGCGAATGAGGCGGTTAAGGCGCGACTTGTGTCTGGCCGCCTTGTTCCTGTGCGGCAGGTTTTTGTTCACGGATGCGCGCCGCATCATCGGGAAAAGCGGCGATGCGGTCAAGGAGTTGATGGGCGAGGCTTGCGAGCCGGAACTGATTCGCCGCGATAACCTCGCGCGCATCATCTAACGCGCCGCCATGCTTGGGCGCCGAAGCGATGCGCGGGGGTATCGTCAGATTTTGCGAATGAGGCGGTTAAGGCGCGACTTGTGTCTGGCCGCCTTGTTCCTGTGCGGCAGGTTTTTGTTCACGGATGCGCGCCGCATCATCGGGAAAAGCGGCGATGCGGTCAAGGAGTTGATGGGCGAGGCTTGCGAGCCGGAACTGATTCGCCGCGATAACCTCGCGCGCATCATCTAACGCGCCGCCATGCTTGGGCGCCGAAGCGATGCGCGGGGGTATCGTCAGATTTTGCGAATGAGGCGGTTAAGGCGCGACTTGTGTCTGGCCGCCTTGTTCCTGTGCAGCAGGTTTTTGTTCACGCTTGAATCGAGCAACGGCGTCATCTCCTTGTAGGCTGCCACAGCCTGCTCTTTGTTTTCTTCCGCAACCGCTTTGATCACTTTCTTGATGTGCGTGCGCAGGCGCGCGCGCAGACGCATATTGTGCTCTCTGTTTCTGTTCGCCTGACGGGCGCGTTTTCGTGCCGAAGCTATATTTGCCATTGTCGTATCCAAATGTAACGGGGCTCATGCCCCGAGCGACCGCCAGTATACGGGTTTGCCACAGGCGAGTCAATCACGGCGGGCTTATGTATTGAAACGAAAGCAGACAACATCGCCCTCCCGCACCAGATAATCCTTGCCTTCAAGATGCCATTTGCCCGCTTCGCGCGCCTGTTGCTCGCCGCCACAGGCGATATAGTCTTCGTAGGCGATGACCTCGGCGCGAATGAAACCTTTCTCAAAGTCGGTGTGAATCCGCCCCGCCGCTTGCGGTGCGGTGGCGCCTTGGGCAATGGTCCAGGCACGCGACTCTTTCGGGCCGGAAGTGAAAAAGGTCAGCAGGTCTAACAGGCGGTAACCTTCGCGAGTGATGACGCTCAGGCCGGATTCTTCAAGCCCGGCTTCGCGCAGAAATTCATCGCGTTCGGCGCTTTCCAAGCCGACCAATTCCGACTCAAAATGCGCGCAGACTTCGACCGCTACGATGCCGCGCTCGGCGGCATAGGCGCGCACGTTGACGCAGTGCGGATTGTCGTCGCCGTGACTGACTTCGTCGGTATTGGCGATGATCATCAGCGGCTTGGCGGTGATCAAGCGCAACTCGCGCGCGCATTGGCGCATCGCATCGCTCGTTTCAATGTGCCGCGCCGCATCGCCCCGCGCGATGTGATCATGCAACGCTTCCAACACCCCTTGCTTGACAATCTCTTCTTTGTTCCCCGACTTGGCGACTTTTTTGACCCGCTCCAGCGCGCGCTCTGTCGTTTCCAAATCGGCGAGCAGTAACTCCGTATCTATCGTTTCAATATCCGCCAACGGGTCGACCCGTCCGGCGACATGCGTTACGTCCTCGTTCTCAAAGCAACGCACGACGTGGGCTATCGCGTCGGTCTCGCGAATATGCGACAGAAACCTGTTGCCCAGACCTTCGCCTTTTGCGGCGCCGGCGACCAGTCCCGCGATATCAAAAAACTCAAGCGTTGTCGGAATCACTTTTTTTGACGCGTTGATTGCGGCCAGTTTTGCAAGCCGATCATCGGGCACCGGCACGATGCCGACATTGGGATCGATCGTGCAGAAGGGATAGTTTTCAGCCGGAATGTCGGCATCCGTCAACGCGTTGAACAATGTGGACTTGCCGACATTCGGCAAGCCGATGACACCGCACTTAAACCCCATCTTCGCCCCCCTCTCTGTGCAAATCATTCATCGCCGCTTGAAATTCTCCGGCGCAGAGATAATCCAATTTTTCAATAGCGCGAAAGATCGCGCCGTTGATCAACTCGGCTTCTTGCGCGGGCGGGTCGGACAAGACATAGCCGACTACTCTGCTGCGCGCGCCCGGATGGCCGACACCGATACGCAAACGCCAGAAATCCGCGCCCAGACACCGCACGATGTCGGTCAAACCGTTGTGGCCGCCGGCGCCGCCGCCTTTTTTCAAACGTATTTTGGCCACTGCAAAATCGATCTCATCGTGTGCGACCAGCGCCCGCTGCGGCGGAATTTTGTAGTAATGGGCAAACTTTGCCAGCGGTTGCCCGCTTCTGTTCATGAACAAACCGGGCTTGAACAACCACAGCAAACCGGCCGCGGTCTCAATCCGGCAAGCATCGCCGTGAAATTTGCTTTGTGGCGCGAAGGCAACATTGTGTTGCCGCGCGAGATGATCGACTAACCGAAAGCCGACATTGTGCCGGTTGTTGTCGTATTTTGCGCCGGGATTGCCGAGCCCCGCAATCAAACAAATACCGGTTTCAGACATCCCGACCTTTGAGACAGGCAATCAGGATTTTTTGCCGTCCTCAGACTCCGCTTTGGCCGCCTCATCGCCCGCTCCTTCGGCGCCCTCGCCTTCGCCTTCGCCTTCGCCGGCTTCGGCCTCGGCCTCATCTTCCCGCAACGCCACCTTCGGTTTGATGACGGCGACGATAGCGTGGTCGGACGCTCCGCCGTGCGTCAAAGCGACGATGGTCAGACCTTCGGGCAACACGACATCGGACAGGTGCAGGGAATGGCCGAGCTCCAACCCGCTGATATCTATCTCAAGATACTCCGGCAGGTGTTTGGGCAGGCAGGAAATTTCCACATCTTTCTGCAGGTGGCTGACGATGCCGCCTTGCTGTTTGACGCCGATACACGTCTCTTCGTTGAGGAAGTGCAGCGGCACATTCACCGTGATCTCCCGATCGGCGGTGACGCGGAAAAAATCCATATGCAGAATCTGCGGCTTGCTCGGGTGTCTTTGCAGGTCGCGCAGGATGACCATTTCCTCCTTGCCATCCACATCCATCGTCAGGATGTGCGAATAAAAAGCCTCGTTCTCAAGGTGGTGCGATACCTCGTTGTGATCAAGAGACAGCGACACCGCTTCGCCGTTGCCGCCGTAAATAACCGCCGGCACCCGGCCCGACCGACGCATACGGCGGTTCTCGCCCTTGCCGGCTGCGGAGCGCAACTGCGCATTGATTGAAAATTCCTGCATAGTCATGTATACCCGAATTGAAGCGCGTAATGATACCCTATTGCGCGGATAATGTCATCATCGGCATACGGCGAGGACTCCGCTTGCGACCGCTTTCGGGCGCGCGAACTTGCCGGATATTCCGCGCGGATGCGCGCCGAATGCGGCGGGCAACGGACACCGCTGCCCGATTATCTGGGGCAAACCCCGCATAGGCGCGGGCAAAAGCCGGGTCGCAGTTGAAAACATAGCGCGGGTCGCGCAAACCCCGCATAGGCGCGGGCAAAAGACAGGCGGGCTTGGAGCGCTCGGGTGTGCGATTGGGTGTGCGATCGGGGCAAATAAAGGCTATAATTCGGGCTCACTGGTAACTGGTGGGCCGTCGCCAAGTGGTAAGGCACCGGGTTTTGATCCCGACATTCGCAGGTTCGAATCCTGCCGGCCCAGCCAACAGACAATGAAATCGGAACAACCTGAAAACACATCACTGGCTGTCTTTACCGGCAACGCGAATCGGACGCTTGCGCAAAAGGTCAGCGACGCGATGGGTGTCCCTCTCGGCAACGCAACGGTCGATCAATTCAGCGACGGCGAAGCGCGCGTTGAGATTCTTGAAAACGTACGCGGCAAAGATGTCTTTATCATCCAACCGACATGTATGCCGGTGAATGACCACCTGATGGAGTTAATCGTCATGATTGACGCCCTGCACCGCTCCTCCGCCGGACGTCTCACCGCGGTCATTCCGTACTTCGGCTACGCCCGTCAAGACCGCCGCGCCTACTACGCGCGGGTGCCCATATCGGCAAAAGTGGTCGCCAATGTGTTGCGTAGCGCACAGACCGACAGGATACTGACGGTGGATCTGCACGCCGACCAGATTCAGGGCTTCTTTGATCTGCCGGTCGACAACATCTATGCCTCGCCGGCGTTGCTTGAGGACATCAAAGAACAGGCCCACCCGAATATGATCATCGTCTCGCCGGATGTCGGCGGCGTGGTCAGGGCGCGAGCGATTGCCCGCCGCCTGGACAATGCCGACTTGGCGATCATAGACAAACGCCGTCCGCAACCGAATAAGAACGAGGTGATGAATATCATCGGCGATGTGGATAACAAATCCTGCGTCATCATCGACGACATCGTCGATACCGCCGGCACCTTGTGCGAAGCGGCGCGCGCGCTCAAACAGCGCAATGCCACGAAAGTCATCGCCTATGCGACCCATCCGGTGCTGTCCGGCGAAGCCATCGCGCGCATAAACGATTCGCAACTGGACGAACTGGTCGTAAGCGATACGATTCCGCTGTCGGCGGCGGGCGAAGGATGCGAACGCATACGGGTTGTCAGCATCGCAACGATGCTCGCGCGCACCATCCGACATATCAATCGAGAACAGTCCATCAGCGGGCTGTTCAATATATAGACGGCTCTTCGCCGGCGGCGGGGGGCGCGGTCAGAGCGACCTGTAACGGAGACGCTCGCAAGCCTTTGGCGACAAAGCCATGCAGATTATCCGGCGCTTGGGCAAGTGCCTGACGCGCCTGCTGCGCGTCATCAAACCAAGCAAAAAATGCGCCGCCGGTACCGCTCAGGCGGGGAGCGCGGCCAGAGCGAGATGTAACGGAGACGCTCGCAAGCCTTTGGCGACAAAGCCATGCAGATTAGCCGGCGCTTGGGCAAGCGCCTGACGCGCCTGTTGCGCGTCATCAAACCAAGCAAAAAATGCGCCGCCGGTACCGCTCAGGCGGGGAGCGCGGCCAGAGCGAGATGTAACGGAGACGCTCGCAAGCCTTTGGCGACAAAGCCATGCAGATTAGCCGGCGCTTGGGCAAGCGCCTGACGCGCCTGCCGTGCGTCATCAAACCAAGCAAAAAATGCGCCGCCGGTACCGCTCAGGCGGGGAGCGGCGTAACCGGCAAGCCACGCCATGCCGGCGGCGATTTCCGCGCAACGCGCGCTTGCAAGCGCTTGAAAAGCATTCGCGCCGTCGCCGATACGATAGTCGGCGGGGGTCATGCGCGGATAATCGCGGCGCAACTCCGGAGCGCCGAACATGGCCGATGTCGATAGCGATATCGGAGGCACAAAAACCGCAAAATACCGCGGCGGCAAATCCATCGCGACCAAGCGCTCGCCGATACCTTCCGCCCACGCGCTGCGGCCTTTGACGAAGACCGGCACATCGGCGCCGAGCCCGGCGCCAAGCCGCAGCAAATCGGCCTCGCTGCAACCCGTCCGCCACAGGCGATTGAGACCGTGCAATACCGTCGCCGCATCTGAGCTGCCGCCGCCCAAGCCGGCGCCGACCGGTATCCGTTTGCGCAATGTAATATCGGCGCCGCAAGCGCTGTCGCCATGGCGCTCGCGCAATGACAAGGCCGCGCGTAACGCGATATTGTCCGCAATGTCTTCGTTGCAACGAAGGTTGAGCTCTCCGTCGTCGCGAGCGCAGAGCGCTACCTCATCGCCATAGTCCAGCAACTGGAAGACGGTCTGCAACTCGTGCATGCCATCGGCGCGACGGCCGGTAATGTGGAGGAATAAATTGACCTTCGCGGGGGCGGGCAAAACCAATAGCTCTCCGCTAAACGGACGGCGGGCGGAGGTTTTAACAGCATCATCCATATCCAATGCTACAGAACTTGGCGATTGCGAGCCACCCGCGGTTGCAGATTGACCGTCGCGCGCATATCGCCGGATGTCATCTCAAGCCGCTTGACATAGGGCGGGCTTGCGCTGTCCGCCTCGTCGGCGCGATACCGCACCTGCCACCCTTGTTGCCGAAAAGACACCAATCTGTCGCCTTCCCGACGGGCGGCGCGATAGGCGCTGTGCGGCGACGGGACGCCGAGAACCCAATATCTCAGGTGTTCAACGGGCAACTCAAACCCCAGCAACTGTTCGACCATCTGCCGCGCCGTCGCGGTACGATAACGGTTGCCGCGCGCATCCATAGCGGTCGTCTCGCCGTCCGCTTGGGTATCGATGACCGCCAGAGTCATACCGCTAACGCTCGCTATGCGCAGTTGATAGCGATCCGGCCGCTGGCGCCAGACAAATTTGATGCGCGCTTCGTGCTGTCGGTAATGCGCGATCACTTCGCCGCGGAGGTTCCAGTCGCGGGCCAGTTCGGCGCGCATTTGCAAAGCGGAAACAAAAGGCTCCGATGCGATCTGTGACGACTCATCCGGCAGCGGCAATGTGGCGCAACCGGAGCACACAAAACAGGCAAAACAACTTAGCGCGACTGGCCGGCAAACATGCATTGCAAAAGGTCGCAAAGTCATTTGACCTTGAGTTCGTACAACTTTTGCAAGTATTCGTTATCGGGAAACTTGTCCAGACCGCGCCTGATGACGGCAAACGCTTCGGCTTCTCTTTGTTGCGACCAAAATACTTCGGCGAGGTGCCCCAGTATCTCGGGTTGCAGGCGCATATCGGCGGCTTGCCGGATGTACTTCTCGGCCGCCGGCAGATTATGCAACCGGAATTCCACCCAACCGACACTGTCCAGTATCGCCGAACTGTCGGGCTGCAATTCGTAAGCCCGCAAAATATATTCTTTGGCCTCCTGTAGTTTGATATTGGTGTCCGCCAGCAAGTAGCCCAAGGCATTGAGTGCGCGCCAATTGGAGGGATCGCTCTTGATCAGTTGTTTGAGGTCTCTTTCCGCCAGATCGATACGCCCCGCATCGTGGGCAAACAACGCTCTTGAATACAGCAAGTTGGGGTCGTTCGGATATTCCCGCAACGCCCGCGCATACACATTGAAAACCATGCTCTGCGCGGCAAAGTCTTTCAGTATCCCCGCTTGCGCGATAAACAAAGCGACGCGTTCGCGCTCGGTGCGCAGTTGCGCGCGCGCGCTGTCAAACTCCAAATCGACCAGATCCGACCGCCCCATCTTGCCATGCACGCGCGCAATTCCCGTCCGCGCCTCGCCGAACATCGCGCCCTGACCGATGCTCTGATAACGCGCCTGCGCCCGCGCATAATGCCCCTCATCCTCATCGACACGACCGAGGTAATAGGTCGCGCGCTCGGACTCGGCAACATCGCCCCTTGCTTGGGCCATCCGCAACAGGCGATCAAAAAAGGAACGCGCGGTATCAAATTCCTCCCGCCGCAAGTTCAATACTCCCAATGCGTAAATACTCTCCGGCTCCGTATCATCCATGGCGTGCGCCTTGCGATACAACTCCAGCGCCAACTGCGCGCGGTCATAAAGAAAATAAGCGCGCGCAGTTTTCAGAAGCAGTTCGTAGTGGCCGGGGTTCAGCGCCGATTGCGCATGCAACGTACTCAAACCCGCTTCGACCCGATCCAGACCGAACAAGGCATCGGCCATCGCCGCATAGGCCTTGGCGAAGGAGGGGTCGCGCGATATGGCATATTGCGCCGCTTCCAACGCAAGCCGGTATTCGCCGGCGTGAAAAGCCACCATGGAGCGAACCAGATGCAGGCGCGTATTGTCCGGCTCTGTCTCAAGCAACTTGTCAAGGGCTGTCGCGCCGTTCGGCGCGATGCCGAAATGCGCCGCTTCCGACGGTCGCGCCTCGCTCTGGCGGAAAATATTGTCATTGTTGTCGACCGAGAACTCAATATGCGGAATCAGTTTTTCGTGCTCGGCGAGCTCCAGATAGATGACGATCATCATCTGATGCAATGTCGTGTTATCGGGATCGACGCGGTGCCATTGCTCGCCGACCGCCGCGGCTTGCGGGTAATCGCCGTTGTGCAACGCGAGTGTGATCGCGGCGGCGAACACCTCCGAGTCGCCGGAGAGCTCGGCGGCTTTTTGATAGTGCTTAAAAGCGCTTTCAAAATCCGCTTCCTTGAAAGCCAACTCGCCGGCCAGAATCTCATAGATCTGCCCGGACAATGCGCGCGTCTCGGGCGCTGCGCTGTGCGAGCGCATCGCGGCGCAACCGCCGAGCAAAACCGATACCAATATCGGCAATAAAATTCTGTTCAAATGACTGTTCATCTTTCTGTCTATCAACAACCGATAATCCGCAACAAACTGCGCCCTAGTCTATTATATTACGCTTATCTGTTAGACTATCCGCCTACATTTGTTTGAGATGATGCTTTTTTCCACATATTAGCTATCCGCAAAACAACGGTGTCGGCGATACAACGACACAGACGTCCCGCCCGCAGGCGGATTTCTTATCTTACATGACTCAAAACTATGGAACCCATCAGTGTCGGATTAAGTCACCATACTTCCCCGCTGGAAGTGCGTGAGAAAACAGCAGTGGAAGCGAGCGCTCTGCATGACGCGCTCACGGATCTGCGCGCCCGCGCCGGGCTTGACGAAGCGGTAATCCTATCCACCTGTAACCGCTTTGAGATATTTTCCTTCGGCGCCGGCGATAAGCGACAGGCGATCAAAGAATGGGTGCGGCGGCGATTCAAAATCACAAACGACGAAGCGGACAAATACTGGCGCGAGTCGCGCGGCGACAGCGTGACCCATCGCCTGACGCGCATCGCGTGCGGTCTGGACTCGGTTATCATCGGCGAACCGCAAATTCTGGGGCAGATCAAATCGGCTTACCGGATTGCGCGCGACAATCAGCACACGCAGACCGTCATCAACCGTCTGTTTGAGCACGCCATCTCCGTCGCCAAAGAAGTGCGCTCGACCACCGCGCTCGGCAAGCATCCGATATCGTATGCGTCCATCACGCTGGACATTTCAAAGAGATTGTTTGAAAACCTCGCCGAAAAGCAGGCGCTGATCATCGGGGTCGGCGAAATGACCGAACTGGCGGCGCGCTACTGCAAGGAACACGATGTCGGAGCCCTGACCATCGCGAACCGGACGCCGAAGAATGCCGCAGACCTCGCCGCCGAAGTCGGCGCCGAGATCGCCGATCTTGCAAACATTGAGGATATCCTGCACCGTTACGACATCATCATCAGTTGCACCGCAAGTCCCGCGCATATACTCGATCATTCGATGGTCGCAAGCGCGCTAAAAAAGCGCAAGGGAAGGCCCGTTCACATTTCCGATCTCGCGCTGCCGCGCGACATTGATCCGCGGGTGGCCGAACTGGAAGGCGTCTATCTGTATACTCTGGATAACCTCGCAAAAATGATCAGCGACAATCAGAAAAAGAGGATGACGGCAGGCAAAGAAGCCGAAGTCATCATCGACCGTCGCGTTGCGGAATTCGTCAAATGGCTCAACGCCCGCGATGCGATACCGCTGATAACACACTACCGCAGTAGCGCCGAACAGCAGTGTCAGCAGGCCTTGCTACGGGCCCTGACAAAACTGCGGCAGGGGCAGGATGCGGAAACCGTCATGCGCGAACTGACGCGCGGCATCGGCAAGCGCTTGATGCACCCTGCTACCGAGATCATAGCGGCGGCCGGGGCGACGGGCAACCGCGAACTGCTCAAGGAAATAGAAGCCGCCCTCGCACAAAACGATGCGCAACCATGAAACATTCCGTCATTGAAAAATTGTCCGCCTTGCAGAATCGCCACGCCGAAGTATCCGCGCTCTTGTCGCAGCCCGGGGTGACCGATGATCTGGAGAACTACCGCAAACTGAGCCGCGAACACGCGCACTTGTATCCGATAGCGCGCTGCCTTGAGAAATATCTGCAAGCGGCATCGAGCCTTGAGCAGGCAAAAGAGATAGCGGCGGGCGATGACAAGGAACTCAAACCGATTGCGCAAGAAGAAATCCCGATGTTGAACGAACAGATTGCGGCGCTGGAAGCGGAATTGAGAGAGTTGATGATACCCAAAGACCGCCACGACCACAGCAGTGTGTTTCTGGAAATACGCGCCGGTACCGGCGGCGACGAAGCGGCGCTCTTCGCCGGCGACTTGCTCAGGATGTACTGCCGCTATGCCGAAGAAAACCAATCGTGGAAAACGGAGGTCATCAGCTCAAAAGAAGGCGAGCACGGCGGGTTCAAAGAGATCATCATCAAGATCAGCGGAGAAAATGTCTGGGCGCGGCTTAAATTTGAATCGGGCGGGCACCGGGTACAGCGGGTGCCGGAAACCGAGTCACAAGGACGGGTTCACACCTCCGCCGCCACCGTCGCCGTGCTGCCCGAGGCCGATGAAATAAATCACGTAGAGACAGACCCGAACGATTTGCGCATCGATACCTTCCGCGCATCGGGAGCCGGCGGGCAGCACGTCAACAAAACCGACTCCGCGATTCGCATCACGCATATTCCGAGCGGTCTCGTCGTCGAGTGCCAAGACGAACGTTCCCAGCACCGCAATAAGAACCGCGCGATGGCATTATTATCCGCGCGCCTGCTCGACATAGAGCGCAGGCGGCAAGAGCGCGAGCAATCCGAGAACCGGCGCAACCTGATCGGCAGCGGCGACCGTTCGCAGAAAATCCGCACCTACAATTTCTCACAGGGGCGGGTGACAGACCACCGTATCAACTTAACGCTATACAAATTGCCGCAGATACTGGAAGGCGATCTGGACCCCTTGATAGACAATCTGATCAACGAGCATCGCGCCGACCTGCTGGCGGCGGTCGAAGCCGAAGGCATATGACCGCCGTGGCCAAAAAAGTTCGTTTGCAAGCGCGTACGATCGCCGCCGTGCGCCGGGAGATACGCGCATTAGCGCAAGCGGATGATGGCGACTGCCTGTTGTGCCACGCGCTCAGCAAAAGCCGCGCCTGGCTTTACACCCGCCCCGAAAGGCGCTTGAGCGATACCGAAAAAAGCAGGATTGAACGCGCGCTGGAATCGTCTCTTGCCGGCATGCCGATCGCATATTTGCGCGGACGCAAAGAATTCTTCTCGCTGGACTTGAAAGTCACCGCCGACACACTGATTCCCCGCCCCGAGACCGAGTTGTTGGTCGAGCGCGCGTTGCGCTGTCACAAACCCGGCTTGCGGGCGCTTGACCTGGGCACCGGTTGCGGCAACATCGCGCTGGCGCTCCGATCGCAGCGACCCGATTGGGCGATCACCGCGACCGACGTTTCGCAAGCCGCGCTCCGCATCGCGCAAGACAACGCGCAACGCCATCGCCTCGGCGACATCCGCTTCATCCAAAGCGATTGGTTCGCAGCGCTGAGCGGAACGTTTGACTTGATAGTCAGCAATCCGCCTTACATCGCCAAGGATGACCCGGATGTGGCGCCGCAAGTAGCGCAATACGAGCCCGCAACGGCGCTGTTTGCAAAAGACGACGGCCTGGCCTGCCTGCGCGAAATAATCGCTGCGGGGATCGGCTTCATGAAAGCCGATGCGCGACTGATAGTTGAGCACGGTCACCGCCAAGCAAGCGCGGTTCGCGCCATGATTGTCGCAGCCGGGTATAAAGACTGCGAGCAACTCAGCGATGGCGCCGGGCATCCGCGCGTCGCGGTGGCCTGCGCCTGATTACGCGTCCAGCCGGGCTTTGAGCAAACGATTCGCCTGCGCCGGGTCGGCGCGCCCTGCGGTCGCCTTCATCACCTGCCCGACAAAATAGCCCAACATCTTGGTCTTGCCGGCGCGATACTGTTCGATCTGTTTCGGGCTGGCGGCGATCACCTCGTCAATCGCTTTTTCTAACTCGTCGCTGCCGGAGAGAGACTCAAGCGCGCGCTCCTTTATCAGCGCATCGATATCCGTCGCTTCGCCGCCCGATTCCCATGCCCGATCAAACACCTGTTTGGCGGCGTTCGCCGCAATCGTGCCATCGTCAACGCGCGCAAGCAAAGTCGCCAACTGCCGCGGCGACAGCGGCGCGTTTTCAATCGCGATGCCCTGTCGATTGAGATGAGCCAACACCCGCATGATGATCCAATTTGCGATCTGCTTGGGCGCCACGCTGCCCGCCGCACAACAGGATTCAAAATAATCGGCCACAGCGGCGGAGACAAGCAACTGCCCGGCGACCTCTTCGGACAGACCGTATTCGTCAATGAACACCCGCTGGCGCCGCTCTTGCGACTCGGGCAGAGCGCCGCGCACTTGCTCGATCAGCGACGGATCAATCTCCACCGGCAACAGATCGGGGTCCGGAAAATAGCGATAGTCATGCGCGTCTTCCTTGCCGCGCATCGCGCGCGTCTGATTCTTGTCGTCGTCATACTGGCGGGTCTCCTGCGTGACTTCGCCGCCCTCTTCGCACAACGCGATCTGGCGCTTGATCTCGTAAGCAATCGCCTTTTCGACAAAGCGGAAAGAATTCAGATTCTTCACTTCGGCGCGCACTCCCAATTTGCTCTCCCCTTTGCGGCGCACCGACACATTGGCATCGCAACGCAACGACCCTTCCTGCATATTGCCGTCGCAGATATCAAGGTAGCGACCGATGGCATGAATCTTCTTCATATACGCAACCGCCTCGGCGGGATGCGACAATTGCGGACGCGATACGATCTCCATCAGAGGCACTCCGGCGCGATTGAGATCCACCGCGCTCATGCCTGGCACATAATCGTGAACCAACTTGCCCGCATCCTCTTCCAGATGGGCGCGCTCAATGCCGATGGTCTTGCGCGCGCCGTCATCCGCGGTAATATCCAAATGTCCGTTGGCGACAATCGGCATCTGATATTGGCTGATCTGATAGCCCTTGGGCAGGTCGGGATAGAAATAGTTCTTGCGCTCAAACACCGAGCGCAGAACAATCTCGGCATCGATCGCCAAGCCAAAAGCGACAGCCATCCTGACGGCGGCGATATTGAGCGCCGGCAGCGCGCCGGGCAAGGCGATATCTACCGCGCACGCTTGCGTGTTCGGCGCAGCGCCATACGCCGTAGCGGCGGCTGAAAATATCTTGCTCTGCGCCTTGAGTTGCATATGTATCTCAAGGCCGATGACCGCTTCCCATTCGCTGTTCACAATGCTTTTGCTCCCTCCATAGTTTCCTGATAACCGCCGCGACCAAGCGCCGCCGGCAAGCCGCCCGAGCGGGCGGCTATGATGGTTGCGATGGCAAGGGCGGCGACCGCCGCGGCTTGGAATACGAGCGCCGTCATTGCCAATCCCGCGGGTGTCGGCGATGCCAATTCGTCGCCTGTTGATAGCTATGCGCGAGGCGCAATAGACGTTGCTCTTCAAAGTGCGGCGCGATCAACTGCATGCCAATCGGCAAGCCGTCGCTGAAACCGCTCGGAACCGACATCGCCGGCAAACCCGCCATATTGACCGCCACCGTATAGATATCCGACATATACATCGCCACCGGGTCGGGCTTTTCGCCCAGTTGAAACGCCGTAGTCGGGGCGACCGGAGCGAGCAACACATCCGCCTTTTCAAACGCGGCGCTAAAGTCATCGCGTATCAAGCGCCGCGCCTTTTGCGCTTGCAGGTAATACGCATCGTAATAGCCCGAAGACAAGACATAGGTTCCGATCAGGATGCGGCGCTTGGCTTCGGCGCCGAACCCTTCGCCGCGGCTGCGCATATAGAGGTCTTCCAGATCGCGCGGGTTCTCGCAACGGTGGCCGTAACGCACGCCGTCGTAGCGCGCCAGGTTTGACGAGCACTCCGCCGATGCAATGATGTAATAGGCCGCGATTGCAAGCGATGTCGTTTCCAAGTCCGCTTCGATCACCTCACAGCCGCAATCTTCAAGCGCTTTGCGCGCATCTTTGAGCGCGCTGTCGATACCCTCATCGAGCTTGTCGTCAAAATGCTGATGCAAAATGCCGATGCGCAAACCTTTCGCATCGGCATCGATCTGCGCGGCATAGTCGGGCACCGCCCGCTCAACGCTCGTCGAATCGCGCGCGTCAAAGCCGGCAATCTCACGCAACAGCAATGCGCAATCCAAAGCGCTGTGCCCGAACACACCGCCTTGATCAAGGCTGGAAGCATAGGCGACCATCCCGTAGCGGGACACCCTGCCGTAAGTCGGCTTGATGCCGGTAACCCCGCAAAACGCCGCCGGCAGGCGGATCGAGCCGCCGGTGTCGGTGCCGGTCGCACAAGGCGCCAAACCGGCCGCTACCGCCGCCGCCGAACCGCCCGATGAGCCGCCGGCGACACAATCCGCCCGCCACGGGTTGCGCGCCGCGCCGTAAAAGCTGTTCTCGTTTGACGAGCCCATCGCAAATTCGTCCATATTGGTCTTCCCCAGCATCACCATTCCGCAAGCGTTCAGTTTTTCGGTCACCGTCGCATCATAAGGAGAAACAAAATTGCGCAACATCCCGGAACCGCAACTCGTCAGAACCCCTTTGGCGCAGAACAAATCTTTGTGCGCATACGGAATTCCGGTCAAGGCTTTTGCGCCGCCGTCACGAAGCATTTTGTCGCAACGCCGCGCTTGCTCCAGCGCGCGCTCTTCGGCAACGGTGATAAAAGCGTTCAGCTCCCCGTTGCGGGAGGAAATACGATCCAAAAAGAAACGCGTCAGGTCGGCGCTGGATATCTCGCCGCTGTGCAAAGCGGACGATAATCCGGCCACGGAATGATTCAAAATGTCGTCTGTTTCAATCAATTACTTTCGGCACCAGATAATAACCGTCGCGGCTGTCCGGAGCGGTTTGTTGAAAAGATTCGCGCTGATCATCCTCGGTGACGACATCGGCGCGCAGACGCTGACAGATATCCAACGGGTGGGCCAGCGGCTCCGTCCCGCGCAAATCCGCCGCCGACAAGCGTTCGATGAAATGCAGGATCTCCCCCAAATCCGCGCCGAGTTCGTCAAGCTCTTTGTCGCTGATATCAAGCCGCGCAAGCCGCGCCAGTTTTTTTACTTCCTCACGATTCATTTATCTTGTTATAATAGAGATATTGATAAGAGTAGTATGCCATAAACCGGTATCATACTCGGATTGCTTTTTTGAGGCTTGATAAAAAATGATTAACCACCTGCTTGGATTCCTGTCCGACGACCTTTCCATTGACTTGGGCACCGCCAACACGCTTATCTGTATGAGAAACAAAGGGGTCGTATTAAACGAGCCCTCCGTCGTTGCCATCCGCTCGGACGGCTATAACAGCAACAATGTCATAGAAGCCGTCGGTCAGGAAGCCAAAGAAATGTTAGGCCGCACACCGGCCAATATCCACGCAATCCGCCCGATGAAAGACGGTGTCATCGCCGACTTCACCACCACCGAAAAAATGCTCCAATACTTCATCCGCAAAGTACACCGCAACAAACTTCTAAAACCGAGCCCGAAAGTCTTAATCTGCGTTCCTTGCGGCGCGACACAAGTCGAGCGCCGCGCGATCAGAGAATCGGCGATCGGCGCGGGCGCGCGAAAAGTATATCTGATCGAAGAACCGATAGCCGCGGCAATCGGCGCCGGACTTCCCATCAGCGAAGCGCAAGGTTCCATGATTCTGGATATCGGCGGCGGCACATCGGAAGTCGCGGTCTTGTCGCTCAGCGGCATCGTCTACTCGTCCTCGGTGAGAATCGGCGGCGACAAGCTGGATGAGGCGATTATCAACCACGTACGGCGTAATTATGGCGTTTTAATCGGCGAAGCCACCGCCGAAAGAGTCAAACACGCCATCGGCACGGCCTATCCCAGCGCGCAACTTGAAGAAATCAATATCCGCGGGCGCAACCTGTCCGAAGGCGTGCCAAAAAACTTCACCGTCAACAGCAACGAAATATTTGAAGCGCTGAAAGAAGTGCTGCTCGGCATCACCGCCGCGGTCAAAGCGGCGCTGGAACAAACGCCGCCGGAACTGAGCTCGGATGTCGCCGAACGCGGAATCATGCTGACCGGCGGCGGCGCGTTGTTGAAAAATCTCGACAAGCTGATTATGCAGGAAACGGGAATACCGGTAGTCATCGCCGACGAACCGCTCATCTGCGTCGCACAAGGCGGCGGCAAAGCGCTTGACTTGATTGATCAAAAAAAGAATTTAAATTTCCTCGCCAAAGAGTAACACGCAAGGAGAGCGGCCATTAAAAAACTGTTCACTTTACACAGCCTGATACCGAAGCTGTTTTTGTTCTCATCGCTCTCCGCAGGGTTGCTGATCCTTGACTACCGCTATCAATATCTGGAAGACACCCGCCGCTATCTGGCCAGCTTCGTCCAGCCGCTGCACTACCTCATAAAATTGCCCAACGAAGGCGCGCACTTTCTCTATAACCACATCAGGAGCAACAACGAATTGATAGCCGAAAATGAGCGCTTGCGGCAGCAAAACCTCAGGATCGGGGCAAAACTCATGCAGACCCTTACATTGGAACATGAGAATTCGGTGTTGCGCGATCTGCTGCAATCGCCGCGCAAAAAGATAGAGCGCAGGGTGCTGGTCGCCGAATTGATAGGGGTCAGCCCGACCATGCTGGAACAAAAGATCATCATCAATAAGGGCGAAAGAGATCGGGTCTATCGCGATCAGCCGGTACTCGATGCCAACGGCATCATCGGTCAGGTCACATCGGTTACGTATCTCAATGCGACTGTCACCCTGATATCCAATCCCGGCCATTCGCTGCTCGGTCAGATCAATCGCTCGGGGGTCAGAGTTCTGGTCAGCGGCACCGGTAGCTCGGAGCGCCTTGAGTTAAATTACGTGCCGGTAGCCGCCAATGTTCGTGTCGGAGACGAAGTCTTCGCATCGGGTCTGGGAGACCGCTTCCCGGCGGGCTATCCGGTAGCGACCATTACCGACATCAAAAAAGAAGACGGCGATATATTTTCAACCGTCTATGCAAAACCGACCGCAAACCTGGGCTACAGCTACCAAATGTTGCTCGTGTGGCCCGATGAAAATGATATAGGACAACTGCCATGAGAGCCAAATCAAGCTATGAAAAAAGAATCTTTTCTCTGGTGGTGACCACCACGCTCTTTGCCATCCTGCTCAGTATCCTGCCGTCCCGCTGGGCGCACATCTACTGGCCGGACTGGACGCTGCTGACCGTCATCTACTGGTGTCTTGCGATACCGTCAAAAGTCAATATCAGGTACGCTTGGGCGACCGGCATCTTGGCGGATTTATTACAGTCGTCGCTGCTCGGCTACCACGCCTTGTTCTATACCGCAGCCGCTTATATCGCGAGTTCTTTCCACCAACGCATCCGCCTTTACCCGCCGCACCAGCAAGTCATTCCGATATTTCTTATGCTGCTGTTGTGCAAGATTATCGAGATATGGATTAACGGCATGGTCTATTCTTTCATGACCCCCCGCTGGGAAGACATGATTCCGGTACTGACCGGCATGCTGGCTTGGCCGTGGATTTTTGCGATGCTGCGCCACCTGCGTCAGAAAATCTATTTGACCGAACAGGGGTAAGCGACAGGCGCGCCGCAAGAAGCGGCGAGCGTCAGAAAATCTGCTTGACCGAACAGGGGCAAGCGACAGGCGCGCCGCAAGAAGCGGCGAGCGTCAGAAAATCTGCTTGACCGAACAAGGGTAAGCGACAAGCACACCGCAAGAAGCGGCGAGCGTCAGAAAATCTGCTTGACCGAACAGGGGCAAGCGACAGGCACACCGCAAGAAGCGGCGAGCGTCAGAAAATCTATTTGACCGAACAGGGGCAAGCGACAGGCACACCGCAAGAAGCGATGAGCGTCAGAGAACCTATTTGACCGAACAAGGGCAAGCGACAGGCACACCGCAAGAAGCGGCGAGCGTCAGAGAACCTATTTGACCGAACAGGGGTAGGAGCCGAGTAACTTATAAAAACTCGCCTTCTGCGCCAACTCATCCAGACCGCGCGCAACCTTCCCATCGTCACAATGTCCCGCAATATCAAGGAAGAACAAGTATTCCCAGTTCGCCGTGTGCGCGGGCCTTGACTCAATCCGGGTCAGGCTGAGGCCTTGCTCGGACAGGGTCCGTAGCAACTCCGCCAACACCCCCGGGCGGTTATGCGCCGAGACGATAACACTGGTTTTATCGCAACCGCTGGCCGCCACGCCCTGTTTTCCGATAACCAGAAAGCGGGTGGTATTATTCGGGTGATCCTCAATGTTTTCTGCGATCACAGGCAGCGCTTCGGATTCGGCGACCACCTTGCCGGCTATCGCAACCGCCCCGCTTTCCTGCGCCGCCTTTTGCGCCGCCAGCCCGTTGCTCTCCACACCGACTCTGTCGCAATGCGCGAGATGTGCGGCCAGCCAACCGCGACACTGTGCCAGAGATTGCTGGTGCGCATAGACCGTTTTTACCGCCTGCAAATCCCGCTCCTTGCCGAGCAGGCAGTGGCTTATTCGCAGCTCCACCTCGCCGACAATACGCAGCGGGGAAGACACAAAACAATCCAGTGTGCCCGTGACCGCGCCCTCGCTGGAGTTCTCAATCGGCACCACGCCATAATCGGATTCCCCGACTTCCACCGAGCGAAACACTTCCTCTATCGCAGACTGCCCCCGGCATGCAATGGAATGACCGAACTGATGAAATACCGCCTCCATCGTAAAGGTCCCCCGCGGCCCCAAGAAAGACACGGTGGTCTTGCGCTCCAAGGCGCGACACGCGGACATAATCTCCCGGAACACAGCAACGATCGAAGCATCCTGTAACAGACCTTTGTCCCGCTTCAACAACTCGCGCAAATGGCTCGTCTCGCGCGCCGGGCAATACACTTCGCCGGCGGGGTTGTCGGCTTCCTTCAGCCGACCGATATGGCGCGCAAGATCCGCCCGCTGCTTGAGAAGCTCGAGCAAGCGCAAATCAACCGCGTCTATCTGTGCGCGCACATTTTTAATGTCATCCTTATCGCTCATCCTATCGTCCTTTCAAATTCTCGCATAAACATTTCCAGCGCTCTGGCGCCCTCCGCCGGCATACCATTGTATAAGCTCGCGCGAATACCGCCGGTCGCGCTATGTCCGCGCAAGCCCAGCAAGCCCTGTTCCTCGGCGCGGTCAAGAAACATCGTTTCCAGTTCACGCGGCTTGATGCGAAAAAATATATTAACCCGAGAACGACAATCCGTATGCACGGGACTCTCATACAGGTCCGACTCGTCTATACATGCATAAATCAGCCGGCTTCTGTCTGCGCTCCGCCGATACATCTCTTCCACACCGCCCTCCTCTTTGATCCACTCCAGTACCAAACCGCACACATACCACGACAAGACCGCCGGCGTACCGTAGCGGGAACCGGCATCGGCCTGAACCGCATAATCATAAATCAAAGGCGTTTCGGGCTGCGCCCGTCCGATTCTATCACGCGCCGCGATAACGATAGTCACCCCGGCGATGCCGGCATTCTTCTGCGCCGCCGCATAGATCAAGCTGTGGCGCCGGATATCCGTCGGTTGCGTGAGCAAACTTGAGGTCATATCGCCGACCAGACTGCCGTCGGCAATCGCGGCGGGGGAAAACTCAACTCCGGTCAGGGTCTCGTTGGACACGTAGTGGGTATAAGCGGCATCGCCGGCAAGCTGCCACTGCGTCTGCGGGGGCAAGGACCACAGCCGGCTTGCATCGGCGCGCGCCGCAACCGTCACCGGAATATAGCTGCGCGCCTGTTTGATAGCGCACGACGACCAATAACCGGTATCAAAGTAATTGGCGCCGCGGCGCTCGCCGTCCAGATTCATCGGCACCGCAAAATACTGCGCGCGCGCCCCCCCCGGCATGAACAAGACCGCATACTCGGGCGGAATGTCCAGCAACTCCCGCAAATTGCGTTCGCAATCCTCTGCAATCACATCAAACTCGGGCGTACGGTGCCCCAGTTCCGGCAAGGGGATCTTGCGGCTCGCGTTCAATTCGCGGTTGAGGCGTTCGCGCACCGCCGACGGCAGCGCCGCGGGGCCTGCGGAATAGTTATAGGCGCCGGCCATACCCGTATTTTCTTACGCGTCCGACGCGCGCCAATTAATCGTCGGCCGGCTCGCCACCTTCGGCATCCTCTTCGTCTTTGCCTTTCGCGATGCGAACAAACTTTGACAGTTTTTCCCCGTCGCGCAGCCGGATCAAGCGCACCCCTTTGGTGCGGCGGCCGACAATGGGAACGCTATCCGCCGGCGCGCGCACCAAGGTGCCGCCGTCGGTAATCAACATCACCTCATCGTCATCGTCCGCCGGTTGCGCGCCGATAACATCCCCGTTGCGCTCTTCGGTGCGAATCCCGATGACACCCAAACTGCCCCGCTTGCGCGCCGGAAACTCATCCGCTTGGGTGCGTTTGCCATAGCCATTGACTGTCGCCAGCATGATCGTTTTATCCGACTGATCGGGCGCAAGACATATCAAAGAAATGGCCCGCTGTCCCTCTTGCAGACGTATGCCCCGGACACCGGCGGCGGCGCGTCCGAGCGAACGCAACTCGCTCTCCGCAAAGCGATTGACCCGCCCCGTGTCGTTGCACAGAAAAATATCATAGTTGCCGTCGGTAATCGCCGCGCCTATCAGCTGATCGCCGTCGCGCAATGTCAGCGCGCGAATGCCGTTACTGCGCGGCTTTGAAAACCCGCTCAAAGCGGTGCGCTTAATCGTGCCGTCTTTGGTCGCGAGGATAACCGACAGATCTTCGGCAAACTCGCGGATCGGCAACACCGTCGTAATCCGCTCATTGTCATCCAGCCTGAGAAGATTGACCAACGGACGGCCTCTGGCGGTGCGCCCGGCGCGCGGCACACGGTACACCTTGAGCCAATGTACCTTGCCCAGCGACGAGAAGCACAACAGCATGTCGTGCGTCTTGGCGACAAACAGCGTATCGACAAAATCTTCGTCTTTGACGGTCGTGGCGACCTTGCCTTTGCCGCCGCGCTTCTGTACGCGGTAGGTATCCAACTCCTGCGACTTGATATAACCGGCGTGGGACACGGTGACCACCACTTCCTCATCCGCGATGAAATCCTCGTCGGTCATCTCGACGGCCTCGTCAGATATCTCGGTGCGGCGCGGGTCGGCATACTGTTCCTTGATTTCCGCCAACTCGGCGCATATCACCGCCATCAAACGGTCGGGGTTTGACAGTATTTCAATATACTCAAGAATTTTGGCGGTCAGATCCTTATAGCCATCGACGATCTTGTCCTGCTCGAGCGAAGTCAGGCGGTGTAAGCGCAGATCGAGTATCGCCTGCGCCTGCATCGGCGACAGACGATACGCGCCGTCGCGCAAACCCAAATCCGCCGCCGCATCGTCGGGACGGGTCATATCGCTATCGGCTCGCTCGAGCAACTTCTCAACGATGCCGGGCTGCCACGGCTTGGCGATCAAAGCGACCTTGGCCTCGGCCGGATTCTTGGAGGCTTTGATCAGCGCGATCACTTCATCGATGTTCGCGAGCGCGACCGCTTGCCCCTCAAGGATATGCGCCTTCTCCTTGGTCTTGCGCAAATCAAACAGCGTTCGCCGCGTGACCACGCTGCGGCGATGACGAACGAACGCGTTGATGGCCTCGCGCAGGTTGATCAGCTTGGGCTGCCTCGCGTCCAACGCAACCATATTGATGCTGAACGAAGTCTGCAACTGGGTCTGGTGATACAGATTATTCAGCGCCACATCGCTCGGCTCGTCGCGCTTTAAGGCAATGACCATCCGCATCCCGTCCTTGTCCGATTCGTCGCGCAACTCGGCGATACCTTCGATCTTCTTGGTCTTCACCAACTCGGCGACCCTCTCTACTAAGCGCGCCTTATTGACCATATACGGCAGCTCGGTAACGATAATCATCTCGCGCCCGCTCCGCTTCTCGGTCTCGACATGCGCGCGCGCCCGCACCACCACCCGTCCGCGCCCGCTCTCATACGCATCGTATATGCCGCGCCGTCCTTTGATGATGGCGGCGGTCGGGAAGTCCGGTCCGGGCAGGTGTTCGATCAGTTCGGCGGTCGTGATATCGGGGTTCTTGATCAAGGCGAGCGTCGCATCGATGACCTCGCCAAGATTATGCGGCGGAATATTGGTCGCCATCCCGACCGCGATGCCCGACGAACCATTGACCAAAAGATTCGGCACTCTGGTCGGCAGCAACTCCGGTTCGTGCTCGGAATTATCATAATTCGGAATGAAATCGACCGTCTCCTTATCCAGATCGGCGAGCAATTCGTGCGTGATCTTTGCCATCCGCACCTCGGTATAGCGCATGGCCGCCGGCGCGTCGCCGTCAACCGAGCCGAAGTTGCCCTGCCCGTCAACCAGCATATAGCGCAGAGAGAACGGTTGCGCCATCCGCACAATCGTGTCATACACCGCCGTATCCCCGTGCGGGTGATACTTGCCGATAACATCGCCGACAACCCGCGCGGACTTTTTATACGGTTTGTTCCAATCGTTATTAAGGACATTCATCGCGTAGAGAACGCGCCGATGCACCGGCTTGAGACCGTCGCAAATATCCGGCAATGCGCGGCCGATGATGACGCTCATCGCATAGTCCAGATAGGACTTGCGCATCTCGTCTTCTATATTGATTAAGAGGATCTCTTTCGCATGCTCTGCCATTTCGCAGACCTTAATTTATGAGGGGTTACAAACAGAATTTAACAGTAAAATAATGTCTTGTATTTTACCACGCTATGCCCCCTTTTTGCGCAAAAAAAGAGAGGTATTTTGCTTCCGTTCGTCGCCCTTTTCAGACCCTTCGGCCCCCTGCCCCGCCAAGCGGATGACAGCGGCGCAAATCAGGGTCGGAAATAGTCAAGTTTGAGCGCAAAAATCTGATCCCAATTTTTGCCTGTGACGAGCAAATCCCGCTCCTTCTCCCGCCACGCAAGACCGTTGGCCACCCCCCGTTGCCCTCTGCACAGCGGGGCAATATCAATCTGAGCGACGACCTTGCCGCTGCGCTCATCGATGGCGATGATGCGACACTGCTGCCAGACATTGGCAAATATCGTTCCGTTCACCCACTCCAACTCGTTCAATCGCGCGCGCGGCTTGCCGCCTTCTGTCACCGTCAGGCGCTTCAACTCAAGAAAGTTATCGGCGGAACGAAAAATCAATTCGGACGAACCGTTGCTCATGAGCAGATGCTTGCCATTGTGGGTCAGCCCCCAGCCCTCGCCGTAATACTTCGCCGTTTTGCGCAGCATCAGGGTAGTCGGGTCATACATCCGCACTTCGCCGGCGCGCCACGTCAACTGATATATGAGACCGTCAAAAACGGTCGCCCCTTCGCCGAACAGGCGATCGGGCAATGTGCGCTCGCGCAACACTTTGCCGCTTGCCAAATCCATGATCGCCAAAGCCGACTTGCCGTAGCGACCGACGCTCTCGATTAAATAACCCTTGTCGCCGATGACAAGACCTTGCGTAAAAGCGCTCGTGCGGTGAGGGAAAGTCTCGCTCACTTCGTAAGCGAGCAACGGCGCCTCGCTATCGGCGGCGGCATATCCGCCGCATGCGCAAACGGCCGGCGCCGCAAGCATAAATGCCCGCGCCGCGCGTCTTAATTGAAATAGCGGCGAACGGTTTGTCGCTTTGCGGGATGTATCGTGCATAATGAACAGATTATATATGTAACTATTCGGGCAATGAAAACTGTCGACTCTCTGATCCGTGCGCGCCGGGTGATTCCCGTCAGGCCCCGCGACACCGTCTATGAGGATTACACGATCGCGATAGACAAAGGACATATCGCAGCGCTCATCCCGCAAGCGGAGGCGGCACAAAGATTCAAATCCGACGAGGTCATAAACCTCAGGCGCCACATCGTCATGCCCGGTCTGGTCAATGCGCACACCAAGTCGGCGATGGGGTTGTTGCGGGGACTCGCGACCGCGCCGGCGGCAACCGCCAAACTGTCCGGCCTGCTGCGGTCAAAGCTGCTCTCCTCGCAATTCGTCAGAGCCGGTTCCGAACTCGCGGTCGCGCAGATGTTGCGCGCCGGCATCACCTGCTTTAACGACACCTATTTATTCCCCGAAGAAAGCATTGACGCTATGAGCAACGCGCGGATGCGCGCGGTATTCGGCCTGATCATCCTCGACCGCCCGAGCGCCTATGCCAAAGACGCCGAGGATTACATAGCCAAAAGCGCGGAGATATACGACCGCTACAAAGACAGCGCCCGCATCCGCTTCGCGCTCGCGCCATCACCGGCGGCGCCCGACGATATACTGGAGCACGTGCGCGTAATCCGCGCCGAGTTGGACCTGCCCGTGCATATAAATCTGCACAGAAACGAGCGGGAAATCAAGTTTGCTCTGGAACACCACGGCTGTCGTCCGCTGCAACGGCTGGATAGGTTGGGGCTGGTATCTCCCGCCTTACTGGCGACACACGCGTTGCATCTGGAAAAGAAAGAAATCGGCCTGTTGCAAAAATACCACGTGAAAATCGTCCATTGTCCGCAATTCAATATGCGCGAGGGGCAATCCGAGTTCGCGATGAAAGAATTGATAAAACAAGGAGTTACAATATCGCTCGGCAGCGGCAGTCCGACTAAGACCGGAACGTCGGATATGTTTGGCATCATGCGCGACGCTTTTCTGCTCGCTCGTTTGAACCGCTGCCAACCCGCCGCTTTTGACCTCATTGAGATGGCGACACTCGGCGGCGCCCGAGCGCTCGGGCTTGAGAATATCATCGGTTCGGCGCAAAAAGGCAAGGCCGCCGACCTGATTGCGGTGCGATATGGCGACATTGATACCATACCGGCGCATAATGTGGCAGACTATCTCATACACTCGGCGCGCGCGAGCGATGTAAGATATGTCTGGGTTGGCGGTCAATGCCTGTTACGCAAGCGCGCATTCACGACGATTGACGAACAGGCGCTGATGGAAAAGACCGAAAGATGGAGCGACAAGATCAACAAGCTGATAAGATGAAATCACAGACGCAAAACACAGATGCCGCGGAGCTGGAAAAATTCGAAGCCGCGGCAACGCATTGGTGGGACGCGCAAGGGGACTTTAAGACCTTGCACGCAATCAACCCGGCGCGTCTTGAATACATCGACAGCCGCTCGCCGCTCGCCGGCAAAACGATACTGGATGTCGGTTGCGGCGGCGGCCTGCTCAGCGAAGCGATGGCGCGCCAAGGCGGTCGGGTCAGCGGCATTGATATGGGAAAAAACGCCATTGAGGTGGCAAAACTCCACCTCCATGTGTCCGGGCTCGAAGCGGACTACCAAGTCGCGGATGCGAGCGATATGGCCGCCGCGACGCCGGGCGCATACGATGTCGTAACGTGCTTGGAGTTGCTCGAGCACGTGCCTTCGCCCGATGCTATCGTCGCAGCGTGCGCGGCGCTGGCAAAACCCGGCGGCGATGTGTTTTTCTCAACCATAAACCGCAATCCGCTGTCTTATGCTCTGGCCATCGTCGCCGCCGAATACGCCCTCGGCTTGCTGCCCAAGGGCACCCACGAATATGCGAAATTCATCAAACCGTCCGAGTTGGCGGACAGCGCGCGCAAATGCGGGCTGACAGTCTGTGATATCAGCGGCATGCGCTATAACCCGTTCGCCGAATATGCGGCCATTGACAAGAACCCGGCGGTTAATTACCTGATGCACTGCCGCAAAACATGACGATGACACAAGCCCCGCAACAAGCGCTGCTATTTGACCTCGACGGCACTCTGATCGACAGCGCCAAGGACATCGTCAATTCGCTGATAGAAGTCTTTACAGCCAACGGCATGCGGCTTGAGCCGTCGCAACCCTTGACTCAAGCGGCCGGCGAGGGACGCGCGAGCCTGCTCCAAACCGCGCTCGGCGAAAAGCGCATGGAGGACGATCAAATCAACGCATTATCGGAACAATTCTCCGCGACATACGCCCAACGCATGTGCGAGACCACCCGCCCGTATCCGGGCATCGAAGACATGCTGGCAACGCTTAACGCGCGCGGTATCAGCTGGGGCATCGTGACGAACAAGCTCGGTCATCTCGGCAAACCGCTGATTAGAAAATTGGGCTTGGCGGACCATGCCGCCTGTCTCGTCTTCGGCGACACCACAGAAAAAAAGCCGTCGCCCGAGCCGCTGTTTCATGCCGCCGAACAGATAGGAATAGCGACCGACCGCTGCATATTTGTCGGCGATACCGAAAACGACATCATAGCGGGCAACCGCGCCGGCGCCACCACCGTCGCGGTCATGCAAACCAACCCCTTGCGCGAAGAAGTCTTGCGGTGGTCGGCCGATGCGGTTCTGGATAAGACCTGCGATATACTGGGGTGGCTGGATAGCAGGCAAGCATCATGTCGGAAGTTCTGATATTTGTAAGCGGGTTGATTGCGGGCGGCGCGGTTGTATGCTTCTTGCGCCGCCCGACAACCCCGCAAGACACAACCTCGCAAGACGAGGCGCGAAGCCTGCGCGACAAAAATCTGGAGCTCGAAAAGCGCGTCACGGAGCTGAAAACCCGCCGCGAGGAAGACGACAAGAAAATCGCCCTGCTGCAGAATGCGGAAGAGCATCTCAAAAAGGAGTTTGAAAACCTGGGCAATCGCATCTTTGAAAACCGGAGCGAAAAGCTCGAACGGCAGAACAAAGAGCAATTAAAGAATATCCTCGGCCCTTTAAACGAACAGATACAAAACTTCAGCAAGACTTTCGCCGATACCGACAAAAGCCTGTCGGGCAAATTCGGCGAGCTCAAAGGACAGATTGAAGGGCTCTCCAACCTCAATAAAAACATCGGCGAACAGGCGAAAAACCTGACGACCGCGCTCAAGGGCGATGTCAAGCAACAAGGCAACTGGGGCGAGATGCTGCTTGAAAGAACGCTGGAGGTATCGGGACTGCGCAAAGACATTGATTATGAAATGCAGAAGTCCTATGCGGACGGAGAAGGCGCGCGCAAGATTCCCGATGCCATCGTCTATCTGCCCGACAATAAGGCCATCATCATCGATGCGAAGGTATCGCTGGCGGACTACGAAGCATATTCGTCCGCCGACGACGCGAGCGAAAAAGAAGCGGCGCTCGGGCGGCATATCAAATCGGTGAAAAGACACATCAAGGACCTGAGCGGAAAGAACTACCAAAACATACCGATGAAACAGACCCTTGACTACGTGCTGATGTTTACCCCGATAGAAGCCGCGCACCTTCTGACCTTGCAACACGAGCGCGACATCCTTCGCCTCGCATTGCGCGATAATATCGTGCTGACCTGCCCGTCGACCTTGCTCTCCATTCTCAGGACGATACACGCGCTGTGGCAACTGGAAGCCCAGAACACCAACGCCAGAAAGATTGCCGAACAGGCGGGCGGGCTCTACGACAAGTTTGCGGGTTTTGCCAAGAAGATGGAGACAGTCGGCGAGCAGTTGGAGCGGACATCGCGCTCCTATGACGAGGCCTATAAGTTACTGGCTACCGGACGCGGTAACCTGATTCGCCGCGCCGAAGATATCAAGCAACTCGGCGCGAAGACTACAAAAGAACCGCCCGAATCCATGCTAAAAGACAGCGAGGACAGCGACAGCCCGACGCCGCTCAGCGACGATTCGCAGCGGCCTAATCCTCCGCTTTCTTAGGCCGCAGCAAGGGAAACAAAATAACATCGCGGATAGACGCCGAGTCCGTCAACAGCATGACGAGGCGATCGATGCCGATACCTTCGCCGGCGGTCGGCGGCAAGCCGTACTCCAGCGCCTCCACATAATCGCCGTCATAGAGCATCGCCTCATCGTCGCCCGCGGCTTTGGCGGCGGCCTGCTGTTGCAGACGCTGTTTCTGATCGTCGGCATCGTTGAGCTCGGAAAACCCGTTGGCAATCTCCATGCCGCAGATGAACAACTCAAAGCGATCGGCGGTATCGGGCGCGCTGTCGCTGCGGCGGGCAAGCGGCGATGCGTCAAGCGGGAAAGCGGTGATAAATGTCGGCTGTTGCAACCGCTCCTCTGCCGTCTTTTCAAACAACGCTGCTTTCAGCAAGCCTGTTGTCAATATCTGCGCATCCTTAATCGCATGACTTGCGGCATACGCGGCAAGGCGCTCCCGATCGTCCAGCGCGCCGGCGCCGAGTTGCGGATTAAACTTCAGCAAGGCCTCGTCCATCGTCAGGCGCGCAAAGGGCTTTGACAGATCACAGCGCGCGCCTTGATACTCAAACCCGTCGTCATCATTGACCCGCCGACAAACCCGCCGCAACATCTCTTCGCTCAAAACCATCAAGTCTTTGTAGTCGGCGTAGGCCTGATAAAACTCAAGCATCGTGAACTCGGGATTGTGCTTTGCGGACACGCCCTCGTTCCTGAAATTGCGGTTGATCTCATAGACTTTCTCCATGCCGCCGACGACCAGCCGCTTGAGGTACAACTCGGGGGCGATGCGCAGATACAGATCAATATCCAGCGCATTGTGGCGGGTCACAAATGGTCGCGCTGTCGCACCGCCGGCGAGCGGCTGCATCATCGGCGTCTCCGCCTCAATAAATTGCCTCTGCTCAAGAAAATCGCGGATGGCGGAAATGATTGCGGCCCGCGCCTCAAATATCTTCTTGCCGGCGGGATTTAGAATCAAGTCCAGATAGCGCTTGCGGTAGCGCTGTTCGATATCCTTCAAGCCATAGAATTCCTTCGGCAACGGGTGCAGCGACTTAACCAGTATGGAAAATTCGGCGACACGGATCGTGAGTTCGCCTTTCATTGTGCGGGTCACCCGTCCGCGCGCGCCGACAATATCCCCGACATCCGCCTGCGCGAACGACTCCAATGCGTCGGCAGCGGTAAAATCGGCGCCGACCATCAGCTGCAGGTCGCCGCTCATATCGCGCGCGACAGCAAAGGCCGTCGCCCCCATCCGGCGCAAAGACATCAGCCGACCGGCAACAGCGACTGCGCGGTCGGCGGTCTCAAGCGCGTCGCGGTCCAGGTCTGCAGCCGCCGTCCGCACTTGGGCGATCAGATCGCTGCGGCGAAAATCATTCGGATACGGCTGTTGCCCCGCAGACCGCCGTGCCGCGACCCAGTCGCGCCGACCTTTGCCATATTTGTCTTCCTCGCTCATCGTTAAACCCCCTGCCGCAGACTTTCTTCCATAAACGGCGTCAAGTCGCCGTCCAGCACCGCCTGCGTATTCGTCGTCTCGTGTTTGGTGCGCAAATCCTTAATCCGCGACTGATCCAGCACATAAGAACGTATCTGACTGCCCCAGCCGATGTCGTCTTTGGATTCTTCTATCGCCCTTTGCTCCTTGTATTTGTCGCGCATCTCCAACTCGTATAACTTGGCTTTGAGTTGCTTCATCGCGGTTGCCTTGTTCTTGTGTTGCGAACGGTCGTTCTGACACTGCGTAACAGACCCGGTCGGCACATGGGTAATCCTGACCGCGGACTCGGTCTTGTTCACGTGCTGCCCGCCCGCGCCGCTCGCGCGATACACATCGATGCGCAAATCGGCGGGGTTAATCTCTATGTTAATGTCATCGGAAATCTCCGGCGAGACGAATACCGAAGCAAAAGAAGTATGGCGACGATTGCCCGAATCAAACGGCGATTTCCTGACCAGACGGTGAACCCCTGTCTCGGTGCGCAACCAGCCATAAGCATATTCGCCTTCGACCTTGATGGTCGCGCTTTTGATGCCGGCGACTTCGCCGGGCGATACCTCGATCACCTCGCGCACAAACCCGCGCGCCTCGGTCCAGCGCAAATACATCCTCAACAGCATCTCCGCCCAGTCCTGCGCCTCGGTGCCCCCCGAACCGGCGTTGATATCCAAAAACGCGTTATTGGGATCGGCGTCGCGGCAGAACATCCGCCGGAACTCAAGCTCGCCCACATCGGCCTCAAGTGTCTTGACATCATCGCGTATCCCTTCAATGACCGCGGCATCGCCGTCTTCCTCGGCGAGTTCGAGCAACTCGCGGGCATCTTTCAGCCGCGCGCTGATGCGATCAATCCCGCCGACTGCCCGCTCCAAAGTCACCCGCTCGCGTCCCAACTTCTGGGAGCGCGTCTGGTCTCGCCACACTTGCGGCTGTTCGAGCTCGCGACACACGGCCTGATAACGGACTACCTTATCGGCATAGTCAAAGATACCCCCTAAGCGTTTCAACACGCTCGCTGAGGCCGTCCAAAGCATTTTTTATCGGGTTAATTTCCATCTTGGTTTCAAAAACAGCCGCTTGTTCTTCAATACGGACGGCTGATAAACCCCTATTGTCAATACAAGCATCGCATTCGTCAATATGCGCGCCCCATGACAGCGGGGCGGGACAATTTGTATAATGGGGTGACTACGGACGATGCAATGACCGACTCTGCTGCCAAATCGGAACATATCCTGTTTATTACCGGCAAACTGGCCTGTGACGGGCTCACCGGCGTACTGGACGCTATGCGCCCCGACTTCAGCTATACGGTGCGCGAATTAGGCCTCAGCGTCGCCGCATTGATGACGACCGCCATGATCAAACGGAGACTGAAAGAGACCGACAACGCCGACCGCATCATCCTGCCCGGCCGGTTTCGCGGTCGCCTCGACGAATTGAGCGAACATTTCGGCATACCGGTCGAACGCGGGCCGGAAGAATTCAAAGACCTGCCGCTGTTCTTCGGCTATCAAAAAGCGCCGCCGCGGCTGGACCAATACGATGTCATGATCTTTGCCGAAATCGTTGACGCGCCGAGCCGCTCCCCCGAACAAACTCTTGCCATCGCGCAACGCTATCGCAATGACGGCGCCGACGTGATAGATATCGGCTTTCTGCCCGACACGCCTTTCCCCCATCTTAGCGATACCATCAAATTGCTCAAACACAATGCGTTCAAAGTCAGCATCGACACCCACGACCCCGATACGCTGCTTCGGGCGGCACACGACGGCGCCGACTACCTTCTGAGCTTAAAACGCGATACATTGTGGGTTGCCGATGAGACCGACGCCATTCCGATTATCATTCCGGACGCCCCGCAACAGATTGAAACGCTCTGCGAATCAATGGACGCTCTGCTCGATAAAAAACGCGCCTTCGTCGCCGACCCGATCTTGGACCCCATCCACTGCGGCTTTACCGAATCCATCGTGCGCTACCGCGAAATACAGCGCAGATACCCGCAAGCCGAAATCATGATGGGCATCGGCAACCTGACGGAGCTGACCCACGCCGACTCGGCCGGCACGACGGCAATCCTGATGGGAATCGTCTCGGAGATGGGCATCAAACATGTGCTGACCACCGAAGTCAGCGAACATTGTCGCAAAGCGATTCGGGAAACCGACATCGCCCGCCGCATCATGTTTGCCGCCCGCAAAGACAGCAGTCCGCCAATCGGCGTCGGCGGGCAATTGATGATGTTGCACGAGCGCAAGCCTTTTCCCGCCGATGCGGACGAAATTAAAGATCTGGCGGATAAGATCAAAGACCCCGGCATGCGCATACAGGCCAGCGCCGAAGGCATTCACGTATACAACCGCGACCTCTACCGGGTCGGCGCCGACCCGTTCGAGTTCTACCCCCATCTCGGCGTAGAAGACGACGGCGGTCATGCTTTTTACTTGGGGGTGGAACTTGCCAGAGCGCAGATCGCATGCCAACTCGGCAAGCGCTATACTCAGGACGAGGAACTGAACTGGGGCTGTGCCGTGGAACGCGAACAAGAGGATTTGACGACATTCAAACAGGCGGGCGCCACCCAGCGCAAGCGCAACAAGAAAGGAGACGGCGATGCTGATACTTGAATCCGTCGTCACTACGCGCAATCCCGACGGCAGCCCGCATATCGCGCCGCTCGGCAAGCGCTATGCCCGGGACGAAGAACCGGACTGGGGTTGTGCCGTGGAACGCGAACAAGAGGATTTGACGACATTCAAGCAGGCGGGCGCCACCCAGCGCAAGCGCAACAAGAAAGGAGACGGCGATGCTGATACTTGAATCCGTCGTCACTACGCGCAATCCCGACGGCAGCCCGCATATCGCGCCGCTCGGCAAGCGCTATGCCCGGGACGAGGAACCGGACTGGGGGCTGTGCCGTGGAACGCGAACAGGAGGATTTGACGACATTCAAGCAGGCGGGCGCCACCCAGCGCAAGCGCAACAAGAAAGGAGACGGCGATGCTGATACTTGAATCCGTCGTCACTACGCGCAATCCCGACGGCAGCCCGCATATCGCGCCGCTCGGAGTCTGGGCGGACGATATGGCGCAACCGATACTGGCGCCTTTCAGGCCGTCGGCGACGCTTGACAACTTGATGCGCGAGAAGATTGCGGTCATCAACCGCACCGACGATGTGCGGGTCTTCGCCGGCTGTCTGACCGGCCGTCGCGACTGGCCCCTGACGGCGGCGGCGGAGCTGCCGCTTGAACGGCTTGCGGACGCATTGAGCCATAGCGAAGTGCGCATAATCGGCGTTGAGGAAGACGAACTGCGACCCAAGCTCCGTTGCGAGGTGGTGCGCGAAGAAACCCACGCGCCGTTCAACGGCTTTAACCGCGCGCAAGCCGCGGTGATAGAACTTGCGATACTCGTCAGCCGCTTGAATATGCTTGATAGCGACAAGATAGAACAGGAATTAAACTACCTTCAAATAGCGATTGAAAAGACCGCCGGAGCCAGAGAGCTTGAAGCCTGGGGCTGGCTCATCGAAAAAATCAGGCAACACCCCGACCACAGCGCAATCGCACCGCGCTAACACACGCCGCTCCCCTCGCACAAACTATCGCCTTCCCCTTAGCGGGCTGATCCGCGCCGATTATGACGCTCCCTTCCGGCATACTGCCGCCGGACAGCACTCGCGGGGGAGTCGGCAAACTCAGGGCGAAGCCCGCAAGCGAATCGGCGAAGGGGGGCGAAGGTTTGCGCGAGATTGCTCTGCCCTCGCGAGTGCGAGGAGAAACTTTTGGAGCAACTGCCGCCGGTCGGCTCTCGCGAGGAGGCGGCAAACTCAGGGCGAAGCCCGCAAGCGAATCGGCGAAGGGGGGCGAAGGTTCGCGCGAGATTGCTCTGCCCTCACGAGCGCGAGGAGAAAGTTTTGGAGCAACTGCCGTCGGTCGGCTCTCGCAGGGGAGTCGGCAAACTCAGGGCGAAGCCCGCAAGCGAATCGGCGAAGGGGGGCGAAGGTTTGCGCGAGATTGCTCTGCCCTCACGAGCGCGAGGAGAAAGTTTGGAGTAGCCGCCAAGCCATTCGCGAGTCAGCCCACAAGGGAGCGTACGGCGCGAGCGCTTCCCCGCAGGGGAGAGTGATTTATCGCAACGGGCCTTCCAAGAAGAGGCGCAGACGCAACCTCAGCACGCTGGCTTCCACAGTTATTGTCAACTCCAATTCCGAAGTTATTCCTTCTCTTTCGGCTTGAACCGTTATCATTTGATCTCCCGCGGTCAACGCGCTTGCGACAGTGATTACGCCCTCGGCGTTTATTGCGAACATTCCGCCCGCGTTATCGGTCAACTCCCAGATCGCATTCGTCACAGCATTGCCGTTCTCATCGCGCACCATCAGCGTGATGCCGGTCACCGCCGTGCCTTCCGCCGCATCTTCGGCGATGGCATTGGGAGCAGGGTCGCTATCGGTAATCGTCAGTGTCGCGGGGGCAAGCGGACTGGAAACTACTATCGTCAGCGTCAATTCGTTTGAAGCGAGTTCTCCTCTTCTGGCGCGAACCGTTATCGTTTGCTCTCCTGCGCTCAACTCGCCTGCGACAGTGATTACGCCCGTATTGCTGCTTATTGCGAACATTCCGCCCGCGTTATCGGTCAACTCCCAGATCGCATTCGTCACAGCATTGCCGTTCTCATCGCGCACCATCAGCGTGATGCCGGTCACCGCCGTGCCTTCCGCCGCATCTTCGGCGATGGCATTGGGAGCAGGGTCGCTATCGGTAATCGTCAGTGTCGCGGGGGCAAGCGGACTGGAAACTACTATCGTCAGCGTCAATTCGTTTGAAGCGAGTTCTCCTCTTCTGGCGCGAACCGTTATCGTTTGCTCTCCTGCGCTCAACTCGCCTGCGACAGTGATTACGCCCGTATTGCTGCTTATTGCGAACATTCCGCCCGCGTTATCGGTCAACTCCCAGATCGCATTCGTCACAGCATTGCCGTTCTCATCGCGCACCATCAGCGTGATGCCGGTCACCGCCGTGCCTTCCGCCGCATCTTCGGCGATGGCATTGGGAGCAGGGTCGCTATCGGTAATCGTCAGCGATGGGAGAGACGCCGCGGAACGGCTCGCTTCGCCGCCATTGACGACCGCCGTGATGTGATAGACAGCGGCGGCGGACGTAGCCGAGTCCGTATAGGAGTAGGTAACGCCGTTCTCGCCGTTCTCCTCGGTGATGTCATCCGCCGCCAGGCTCAGGGCCGCCCCGTTGCGGTAGAGGGCATAGCCGACAGACGGCGGGACGACCGGCCAGTGTGAGATGTCCGGCGCAGTCCAACTCAGTGTTATGCCGGTGGCGCTGGTCGCGGAGATTTCCACATTTTGCGGGCCTTCGCGCAATTGATAACCGAATTCCTCCCAACTCGCCATGCCGTCATTGTTAAAGTCAATCTTCAACGCCGGGTATTGATCGGCGGCGCCGAAGTCCCAATAGTCGGTCGGATTGCCATCGGCATCATTCGCGTTCCAGTTGGCATAGATGCCGGCATAGCTGGTCGGAGCCTGCAACTCAACGGTTGTCTGCGACGTAATGCCGGCGGAAGTGCCCGACCTGATCGCGGCAGTCACGCCGGATGCCTCGGTATCCCAGTAGACCGCAATAAACTCAGGATCGTCGGTGCTATTCCTTCCGCCAATGCCGCCGGCGAATCGCGTAGCGGGGTCTACGAACGCGGTGGAATAGATATAGCTGAGGCGCGCATCTCTGAAGTGACCGATTAAGCCGCCGCCCACGCCGCCGGCCACGCTAGCGGATGCATTTGTCGCATTTACATAACCGGTAGCATACGCGTGCTCCGCTCTGGGCTTGACCGTGGTGAGGAAGAAGGCGCTGCCAATCAGCCCGCCCGCCGTATTATCGCCATTTACGCGACCGCTCGCATAACTCAAGCGAACCGTGCCCCCTTTGTCCTGACCGAGTAACGAACCGGCACGATAGCCTTGCACCGACACCGCCGAGTAGGAGCGTTCTATCGCGCCGCCGGCTGCCTGTTGCCCCGCCAGACCGCCGGTGTTGCCCCCCGCGCCGGCCAAAACCGAGCCGGTCACGCCGACATTTGTTATTGTGCCGCCGTCGCCAATCACGCCGAACAAGCCTTGGCTGTCCGCGTTGCGGTTGATGTGCAGGTTGGCAATCGTATTGCCATTGCCGTTGAATATCGCCGTAAAGTGATTGCCGCCATCGCCAATCGGCTCCCAACCTTCGCCGCTTGTCCATGCCGTATTCGTCGTGCCGGCGAAATCAAGCCCGTTCAATAATTCATATCCGGTGCAGGTGCTGGCACAACCCATGGCAACGGCGGCGTCGGGGAATGCCATTTCATAAGTAGTCTGGCTGCCCGTAGACGGCTTGCCGTCGCCATCCAGATCGTAGCGCACCGCGTCGAGTTGTTCCAGTGTCGTGATTTCTATCAGATTGTCGTCGTCACGGTCGTAGTCTGTCTCCGACGCGGGAGCCCTTATCACTTCAATGGTCACTGCCAACACATTGGACAGCACGCCCTCGCCGCCTTCAAGACCGCCGCCTGCCCGCGCTTGCGCCATGACTGTGTGTTGCGTTGCCGCATCGTAATCCAGCGCGCCACCGCGCGTCAGGCTGATGACGCCGGTGTCAGCGCCTATCCGGAACAGCTCCGCGGCGTCATCGACCAACATCCATGATACTTGGGGCCTTCCCTCGCCGGGGGCAAAGGTTGCCGCCAGCTCAACACCGTCCACTATGGCGCCTGCGTCGGCATTTTCGGCAATCGTATTGGCCTCCGCGTTCGTATCGCTGATGGCAAATTCATCAAATACATTCGCCACCTCTATCGTCATCCGGAACGGGGCCGAAGTCACTCCGCCGCTTGTGGCTTGAACTATGATCACGAAACTCGTCGATGATTCATAATCCAACGCCGCTGTCGCCGTAATCTCGCCGTTGATCGTGCTTATCGCAAACCTGCCGACGGCGTTATCGCGCAGACCCCATGTCATCGGGCTCACCTCATCGCCGCCCTCATCGCGTACGATCAATTCTGCGCCCGACACCGCTTCGCTTAGCGGCGAATTTTCGGGGATTCTGTTCGCGGCAGGATCGTCGTCCGTAATCATCAGCGTCTCCAGCACATCCTCCACGGCTATCGGCAAGCCGATGCTGCCGCTGACGCCGCCGGAAGCCGCCGTTACCGTTATCGTGTGGCTCGTCGCAGTCTCATAATCCAATGCGGCGCCTGTCGCAATCACGCCGGTAGCCGGATTGACCATAAACAAGGTGCTGGTTGAACTCCAAGTCAGCCCTTCCGTCACTTCCGTGCCCGCTTCGTCGGTCACGATAAGCCGGATGCCCGGCACCCTGGTGCCTATGATTGCGTTCTCCGCGACCGCAATCATGGCTGTCCCCGTGCTGTCGGCATTTGTTACGGTCAGTGTCTCCGGAATATTCGTCACATCTATCGTCAGTGCGACCGCCGACGAAGTGGTGCCGCCTTTTGCGACTTGAACCATCACCGTGTGGGTCGGGGTCGTCTCGTAGTCCGCCGTGCCAATCAATGTCACTTCGCCGCCGGTGGAACCGATTGCAAACAAGCCGCTCGGATCAGCCGCCAAGCTCCAAGTCAGCCCTTCTGTCACCGGCCTGCCGCCTTCGTCGGTCGCCGCGAAAACTATGCCGGCCACCGCGGTACCCGTAGTCGCCGTCTCCGCTATCGTGTTGGCATCCTCGTCGGAGTCTGTCGCAGTCAGGCTCTCCAAGACATTCCCGACATTGACCTGCAATACAAAGTTGCTTGAATTCCCCTCGTGTGTCGCCCGAATCACCACCGTGTGGGTCGGGGTCGTCTCGTAATCCAACATGCCGGTCAACGTAATCACGGCCGTGTCAGTCGCAATCGCAAACAGGCCGCCGGCGGCATCGCTCAGACTCCAAGTCACGCCGGTCATCAACTCGGCAGAGTCGGCATCTCGCGCGACCAGACGCGCGCCGGATAGCATCGTGCCTGTCGTCGCATCCTCGTCTATCGTCGCAAAGGCGTCAAAGCCATCGGTGTCAACAATCCGAATGTTCTCATTGACCTCCAGTATCGTGATTGGCAAATCAAACGCATCCGAAGTCACGCCGTCTTTTGCGGCTTGAACCGTCACTGCGACGCTCGACGAGGTCGCAAAATCCAACCTGTCGTCGGCAACCAGACTGATTACGCCCGTATCGGCGCTGATCGCGAACCGACCGCCGGCATCATCGCTCAGGCTCCAGGTCACATCGGTCACCGCCTCTGATTTTTCGTCGCTTGCGCTCAGTGTGATGCCCAGAACTTGCGTGCCGGACGTCGCATCTTCGGCAATCCTGTTCGCGTCGGCGTTGCCGTCGGCAACCGTCAGTCTCTCCAACACATCCCCGACCGCTATCGTCAGCGCGAACGGAGCGGAATCTATTCCGTCTTTCGCGGCTCGCACTATGACCGCGTGGGTCGGGGTCGTCTCATGATCCAATGGCGCGGTCGCGGTGATTGCGCCGGCGGTTGAAATCGCAAACAAGCCGCCCGCATTATCGGTCAGACTCCAAAGCACATCGCGCACCGAATCGCCCGCTTCATTTTCTGCCGCCAAATCTATGCCCGACACCGCCGTGCCGCTCGCCGCGTTCTCAATAATCGTATCCTCGGCGGGATTGTTATCGACAATTTGCAAGGTCTCCAACACGTCCGTGACATCTATCGTCAGCGCAAACGGGTCCGAAATCACGCCGTCTTTGCTCGCTTGAGCCCTCACCGTATGACTCCGCAATGCCTCAATATCATAGTCCAATGTGTTTGCGGCAATCAGACTGATGACGCCCGTATCGGCGCTGATTGCGAACAGACCGCTCGCATCGGTCAGGCTCCAGGTCGCGCTGCTTACCGCATTGCCGCCCTCATCGGTCGCGGTCAGAGCGATGCCGGGCACCACGGCGCCGGTTGTCGCATCCTCGGCAAGCGCTATCGCGCCGCTGCCGCCGTTCGCTATCTTCAATTCCTCCAACAAATTCCGCACAACGACAGGCACATCCGTTGCGTTTGAATCCACCCCGTCTTTTGATACCCGCACTTGCAATGCATAGTCGGCAACATTCTCGGCATCCAGAGCCTCGCTCGTTACCTTCGTTACGCTGATTACGCCTTGGTTATTTATCACAAATAAATCGCCGGCGCTTTCGGGCAGAGTCCATGTCAGGCCGTCGGTTACCTCATTGCCCGATTCATCCCGCACCGCAAAGGCGATGCCCGACACTATGACGCCCGCTAACGCATTCTCATCAATGCCGTTTGCCGCCGCGTTAATGTCTTCCAAGATCAGGCTCTCCAATACATTCCTCAGGGCTATCGACAGACTCAGCGGGGCCGAATCCACCCCGTCTTTTGTGACCGCAACCGTTACCGTGAAACTCGTCTGAGTTGACGTCTCATAATCCGGCGTCCTGTCTGCGGTGATGATGCCGCTATCCGGATCAATTGCAAACCTGCCGTCCGCATTCTCGGTCAATCTCCAGACCAACCCGTCTGCCGCCGCATTACCCGCTTCGTCAAGCGCCGCCAAATCTATGCCCGACACCGCCGTGGCCGTTGCCACATTCTCGACAATCTCGTTCGCAACGTCGTCTCTGTCGGTTATCGTCAGCGCCTCCAGCGCGTTTTGAACCTCTACCGTCAACTCAAACTCATCGCTTATGCCGGCTGCCGTTACCGCCACCGTCAGCATATGGGTCGGAGTCGTCTCATAGTCCGCTTCGCCGACCAATGTAATCTCGCCGCCGGTCGTGCTTATCGCGAACAAGTTGCCCGGGTTCGCCGCCAGACTCCAAGTCAGCCCTTCTGTCACCGGCCTGCCGCCTTCGTCGGTCACTGCGAAAGCTATGCCGGCCACCGCGGTACCCGAAGTCGCGTTCTCTGCGATTGTGTTCTCAGCGGTATCGCTGTCTGTGACGGTCAGCGTCTCCAACACATTCGTCACATGTATCGTCAGTTCAACCGCCGACGAAGTGATTCCGTCTTTTGCGACTTGAACCATCACCGTGTGGGTCGGGGTCGTCTCGTGGTCCGCCGCGCCGGTCAATGTAATCTCGCCGTTGGTGGAAGCGACCGCAAACAAGCCACTCGGGTCGGATGCCAAGCTCCAATCCAGCCCTTCTGTCACTGGTCTGCCGCCTTCGTCGGTCACGACCAATGCGATGCCGCTCACCGCGCTACCCGAAGTCGCGTTCTCCGCTATCGTGTTGTCATCGCTATCGGAGTCTGTCACAGTCAGGCTCTCCAAGACATTCCCCACATTCACCCGCAATACAAAGTGACTTGAATTCTCCCCGGTCGTCGCCCGAATCACCAACGTGTGGGTCGGGGTCGCCTCATAATCCAACATGCCGGCCAACGTAATCTCGCCACTGGTCGTGCCTATCGCAAACAGGCCGCCGGCGGTGTTTGTCAATTCCCAACTTACGCTGCTCAACTCAGCGCCGTCGGCATCTCTTGCGACAAGAGCCAAACCGGGCAGCGCATCGCCCGCCTCCGCATCCTCGTCTATCGCCGCGGAGGTGTCATTGCCATCGGTGTCAACAATCAGAACATTTTCATTGACGTCCAGTATCGTGATCATCAATTCAAACATAGCCGAAGTCACTCCGTCTTTTTCAACTTGAACCATCACCGTGGCGCTCGACGAGGTCTCAAAATCCAGACTGTCGCCGACAATTAAGCGGATCATGCCGTTGGCATCTATTGCGAACAGGCCATCGCCACCGAACAAAGCCCATGTCAGGCCGGTCGTCACCGCAGAGCCCCCTTCGTCGGTCACTGTCAATGCGGTGCCGACTACCGCCGTATCGGCTACCGCCGTCTCCACGATTACATTGTCAGCGTTGTCGCTGTCTGTGACGGTCAGTGTCTCCAACACATTCGTCACGTTTATCCTCAGTGTCACTACGGCAGGCTGATAACCGTCGGCTTCGGCTGTTAACGTTACGGTATGGTTGCGCGCGGTTTCGTAGTCCAGCGTGTTGTCCGCAACCAAAGTGATGACACCGCTGGTACTGCCTACTGTGAACAAGCCGCTCGGATCGGTCAGGTTCCAGGTCACACTGCTTACGGCAGCGCCACTAGAGTCTTGTGCCGCCAGCGTTACATCCGCTATCGCAGTACCCGCCGCTGCGTCTTCCGCTATCGTCGCTGTGTTGGCAGCGCCTGTCGCATCGGTGTCCGCAATCTGCAACTGCGGCAAGGTCTCATCAACATCGGTCACCGCTATCGTCAGCGACAACTCGTTGGAATCTATGCCGTCCTTTGTCGCCTGCGCCATAACTGTGTGTTGCGATGATGCCTCGTAGTCCAGCGCACCCTCTGCGGTAATCACGCCACTGGCGCTGTTTATTGCAAACAGACCGCTCGCATCGATCAATCTCCAGACCACTTCGCTTACCGTAGCGCCACCTTCGTCGCTTGCGGTCAGAGCGATGCCCGGCACTACTGTGCCGGCTGGCGCATTCTCGGCTAGCTCTATCGCACCGCTGCCGCCGTTTGCTATCGTCAGCGTCTCCAACACATTCGTCACGTTTATCCTCAGTGTCACTACGGCAGGCTGATAACCGTCGGCTTCGGCTGTTAACGTTACGGTATGGCTGCGCGCGGTTTCGTAGTCCAGCGTGTTGTCCGCAACCAAAGTGATGACACCGCTGGTACTGCCTACTGTGAACAAGCCGCTCGGATCGGTCAGGCTCCAAATCACTCCGTTCACCGTAGCGCCGCCAGAGTCTTGTGCCGCCAGCGTTACATCCGCTATCGCAGTGCCTGCTGATGCGTCCTCCGCTATCGTCGCTGTGTTGGCATCGCCTGCCGCATCGGTGTCCGCAATCTGCAACTGCGGCAGGGTCTCGTCAATATCGGTCACCGCAATGGTCACTTCTATTGTGTCGCTGACAGTGCCCGTTGAAGCCTGTGCGATTATCGTGTGGCTCTGCGTTGTCTCATAATCCAATGCGCCCGCCAACGTCACGACTCCGCTTTCAGAGTCAATCGCAAACCGACCTCCCGCGTTATTGCTTAGATCCCATGCGAAGTCTGTGCCGCCGGTCAGAGACAGACTGCCTTCGCTCGCGGTCAGGATGATGCCCGGCACCACGGCGCCGACCGCCGCATTCTCGGCGAGCTCTATCGCACCCATGCCGCTGTTCGCTACCGTCAATGTCTCCAACACATTCGTTACGGCAATGGTCACTGCTATTGTCTCGCTGACAGCGCCGGTTGAGGCTCGCGCCGTTATCGTGTGGCTCTGTGCCATCTCATAATCCAATGCGCCCGCCAACGTGACGACTCCGCTTTCAGAGTCAATCGCAAACAAACTGCCCGCGGCATCGCTTAGATCCCATGCGAAGTCCGTGCCGCCGGTCAGAGGCAGACTGCCTTCGCTCGCGGTCAAGGCGATGCCCGGTACCACGGCGCCGACGGTCGCATTCTCGGCAAGCGCTATCGCACCGCTGCCGCCGTTCGCTACCGTCAGTGTCTCCGCCACATTCGTTACGGCAATAGTCACTTCTATTGTGCTGCTGACAGTGCCCGTTGAGGCTTGCGCCGTTATCGTGTGGCTCTGCGCTGTCTCATAATCCAATGCGCCCGCCACCGTGACCACTCCGCTTTCAGAGTCAATCGCAAACCGACCGACGGCGTCATCGCTTAGCTCCCATGTGAAGTCTGTGCCGCCGGTCAGAGGCAGACTGCCTTCGCTCGCGGTCAAGGTGATGCCCGGTACCACGGTGCCGACGGTCGCATTCTCGGCAAGCGCTATCGCAGCGCTGCCGCCGTTCGCTACCGTCAGTGTCTCCGCCACATTCGTCACGGCAATGGTCACCTCTATTGTCTCGCTGACAGCGCCCGTTGAGGCTTGTGCGATTATCGTGTGGCTCTGTGCCATCTCATAATCCAATGCGCCCGCCAACGTGACGACTCCGCTTTCAGAGTCAATCGCAAACCGACCGACGGCGTCATCGCTTAGCTCCCATGTGAAGTCTATGCCGCCGGTCAGAGGCAGACTGCCTTCGCTCGCGGTCAGGGTGATGCCCGGCACCACGGCGCCGACTGTCGCATTCTCGGCAAGATTTATCGCACCGTTGCCGCTGTTCGCTACCGTCAGTGTCTCCGGCACATTCGTCACGTTTATTGTCAGTGTCAGTGCGGCAGGCTGATAACCGGCGGCTTCGGCTGTTACCGTTACGGCATGGCTACGCGCACCTGTGTCTTCGTAGTCCAGCGTGTCGCTCGCAACCAAAGTGATGATGCCATTAGCGTTGCCTATTGTGAACAAGTCGCTCGGATCGGTCAGGTTCCAGGTCGCGCCACTTACGGCGGCGCCGGCGGAGTCTTGTGCCGCCAATGTCACACCCGCTATCGCCATGCCCGCCGTTGCCGACTCCGCTATCGTCGCCGTGTCGGCATCGCCTGTCGCATCGGTGTCCGCAATCTGCAACTGTGGCAGGGTCTCATCAACATCGGTCACCGTTATCGTCAGCGACAACTCGTTGGAATCTATGCCGTCCTTTGTCGCTTGCGCCATTACTATGTGTTGCGATGATGTCTCGTAGTCCAGCGCACCCGCCACCGTGACCAGTCCGCTATCGGAGTCAATCGCGAATAAACCGGTCGGGGTGCTCGCCAAACTCCATCTCACACCGGTCACGGCAGTGTTGCCTTCGTCGTTCGCGGTCAGAGCAATGCCCGGCACCACGGCGCCGGTTGGCACATTCTCGGCAAGCGCTATCGCACCGCTGCCGCCGTTCGCTACCGTCAATGTCTCCGGCACATTCGTTACGGCAATAGTCACTTCTATTGTGCTGCTGACAGTGCCCGTTGAGGCTTGCGCCGTTATCGTGTGGCTCTGCGCTGTCTCATAATCCAATGCGCCCGCCAACGTGACGACTCCGCTTTCAGAGTCAATCGCAAACAAACCGCCCGCGGCATCGCTTAGCGCCCATGTGAAGTCTGTGCCGCCGACCAGGGGCAGACTGCCTTCGCTCGCGGTCAAGGTGATGCCCGGTACCACGATGCCGACGGTCGCATTCTCGGCAAGCGCTATCGCACCGCTACCGCCGTTCGCTACCGTCAGTGTCTCCGCCACATTCGTCACGACAACAATCACTTCTATTGTCTCGCTGACAGCGCCGGTTGAGGCTTGTGCGATTATCGTGTGGCTCTGTGCCATCTCATAATCCAATGCGCCCGCCAACGTGACGACTCCGCTTTCAGAGTCAATCGCAAACCGACCGACGGCGTCATCGCTTAGCTCCCATGTGAAGTCTATGCCGCCAGTCAGAGGCAGACTGCCTTCGCTCGCGGTCAGGGTGATGCCCGGCACCACGGCGCCGACTGTCGCATTCTCGGCAAGATTTATCGCACCGTTGCCGCTGTTCGCTACCGTCAGTGTCTCCGGCACATTCGTCACGGCAATGGTCACCTCTATTGTCTCGCTGACAGCGCCGGTTGAGGCTTGTGCGATTATCGTGTGGCTCTGTGCCATCTCATAATCCAATGCGCCCGCCAACGTGACGACTCCGCTTTCAGAGTCAATCGCAAACAAACCGCCCGCGGCATCGCTTAGCGCCCATGTGAAGTCTGTGCCGCCGACCAGGGGCAGACTGCCTTCGCTCGCGGTCAAGGTGATGCCCGGTACCACGGTGCCGACGGTCGCATTCTCGGCAAGCGCTATCGCAGCGCTGCCGCCGTTCGCTACCGTCAATGTCTCCGGCACATTCGTTACGGCAATAGTCACTTCTATTGTGCTGCTGACAGTGCCCGTTGAGGCTTGCGCCGTTATCGTGTGGCTCTGCGCTGTCTCATAATCCAATGCGCCCGCCACCGTGACCACTCCGCTTTCAGAGTCAATCGCAAACCGACCGACGGCGTCATCGCTTAGCTCCCATGTGAAGTCTATGCCGCCGGTCAGAGGCAGACTGCCTTCGCTTGCGGTCAGAGCAATGCCCGGCACTACGGTGCCGGCGGGCGCATCCTCGGCGAGCTCTATCGCACCCGTGCCGCTGTTCGCCACCGTCAGTGTCTCCGGCACATTCGTCACGTTTATCGTCAGCGCCACTGCGGCAGGCTGATAACCGGCGGCTTCGGCTGTTACCGTTACGCTATGGCTGCGCGCGGTTTCATAGTCCAGCGTGTTGTCCGCAATCAAAGTGATGACACCGCTGGTACTGCCTACTGTGAACAAGCTGCTCGGATCGGTCAGGCTCCATGTCACTCCGGTCACCGTAGCGCCAGCAGGGTCTTGTGCCGCCAATGTCACCCCCGCTATCGCCGTGCCCGCCGACGCGTCTTCCGCTATCGTCGCTGTGTTGGCAACGCCTGTCGCATCGGTGTCCGCAATCTGCAACTGCGGCAGGGTCTCATCAACATCGGTCACCGTTATCGTCAGCGACAACTCGTTGGAATCCACGCCGTCTTTTGTCGCTTGCGCCGCTACTGTGTGTTGCGATGATGCCTCGTAATCCAATTCGCCCTCTGCGGTAATCACGCCACTGGCGCTGTTTATTGCAAACAGACCGCTTGCATCGGTCAAGCTCCAGACCACTTCGCTTACCGTAGCGCCACCTTCGTCGCTTGCGGTCAGAGCGATGCCCGGCACTACTGTGCCGGCTGGCGCATTCTCGGTCAGCTCTATCGCACCGCTGCCGGTATTCTCTATCGTCAGCGTCTCCAATACATTCGTCACGTTTATCGTCAGCGTCACTATGGCAGGCTGATAACCGGCGGCTTCGGCTATTACCGTTACGTTATGGCTTCGCGCGGTTTCGTAGTCCAGCGTGTCGCTCACAATCAAAGTAATTTCGCCGCTCGCAGAATCTATCTCAAACAGGTCAAGCTCATTCTGACCACTCAGGCTCCAGGTCGCACTGCTTACGGCAACGCCAGCGGAGTCTTGTGCCGCCAGCGTTACATCCGCTATCGCAGTACCCGCCGCTGCGTCTTCCGCTATCGTCGCTGTGTTGGCAGCGCCTGTCGCATCGGTGTCCGCAATCTGCAACTGCGGCAGAGTCTCGTCAATATCTGTTACGGCGATGGTCAGGGTTAGTTGATTCGAATCTATGCCGTCTTTGCTCGCCTGCGCCGTGACCGTGTGTTGCGTTGCCGCCGCGTAGTTCAATGCGCCCTCTGCGGTAATCACGCCGGTGTTACTCGTGATGGCAAACAAGCTATCCGCGTCATCGGTCAGGCTCCAGACCACGCCGCTTACCGCAACGCCGCCTTCGTCGCTCACTGTCAGAGCAATGCCCGGCACCACGGTGCCGACGGGCGCATTCTCGGCCAGTTCTATCGCACCGCTGCCGCCGTTTACTATCGTCAGCGTCTCCAACACATTCGTCACGTTTATTGTCAGCGTCACTATGGCAGGCTGGTAACTGTCGGCTGTGGCGGTTATCGCTACGGTGTGGCTACGCGCGGTTTCATAGTCCAGCGTGTCGCTCGCAATCAAAGTGATGACACCATTGGTACTGCCTATTGTGAACAAGCCACTCGGATCGGTCAGGCTCCAGGTCGCACTGCTTACGGCAACGCCAGCGGAGTCTTGTGCCGCCAGCGTTACATCCGCTATCGCAGTACCCGCCGCTGCGTCTTCCGCTATCGTCGCTGTGTTGGCAGCGCCTGTCGCATCGGTGTCCGCAATCTGCAACTGCGGCAAGGTCTCATCAACATTCGTTACAGCAATGGTCACTGCTATTGTCTCGCTGACAGTGCCCGTTGAGGCTTGCGCCGTTATCGTGTGGCTCTGCGCTGTCTCATAATCCAGCGCGCCCGCCAACGTGACCACTCCGCTTTCGGAGTCAATCGCAAACCGACCGGCCGCGGCATCGCTCAACTCCCATGCGAAATCTGTGCCGCCGGTCAGAACCAGGCTGCCTTCGCTCGCAGTCAGAATGATACCCGGTACCACGGTGCCGGTTGGCGCATTCTCGGCTAGTTCTATCGCACCGCTGCCGCTGTTCGCTACCGTCAATGTCTCCAACACATTCGTCACGTTTATTGTCAGGGTCACTGCGGCAGGCTGATAACCGTCAGCTGTGGCGGTTACCGCTACGGTGTGGCTACGCACGGTTTCATAGTCCAGCGTGTTGTCCGCAATCAAGGTAATCTCGCCGCTCGCAGAGTCTATCTCAAACAGGTCAATCTCACTCGGGGCGCTCAGGTTCCATGTCACACTTACGGCAGCGCCAGAGGAGTCTTGTGCCGCCAATGTCACACCTGCTATCGCCGCACCCGCCGACGCGTCCTCCGCTATCGTCGCCGTGTTGTCATCGCCTGTCGCATCGGTGTCCGCAATCTGCAACTGCGGCAAGGTCTCATCAACATTCGTTACAGCAATGGTCACTGCTATTGTCTCGCTGACAGCGCCCGTTGAGGCTCGCGCCGTTATCGTGTGACTCTGTGCCGTCTCATAATCCAATGCGCCCGCCAACGTGACGACTCCGCTTTCAGAGTCAATCGCAAACAGACCGCCCGCGGCATCGCTCAACTCCCATGCGAAATCTGTGCCACCGACCAGAGGCAGACTGCCTTCGCTCGCGGTCAAGGCAATGCCCGGCACCACGGTGCCGACTGGCGCATTCTCGGCGAGCTCTATCGCACCGCTGCCGCCGTTCGCTATCGTCAAAGTCTCCAACACGTTCGTCACATTTATTGTCAGGGTCAGTGCGGCAGGCTGATAACCGTCGGCTTCAGCTGTTACCGTTACGCTATGGCTACGCGCATTGGTGTCTTCGTAGTCCAGTGTGTTGTCCGCAATCAAAGTGATGACACCGCTGGTACTGCCTACTGTGAACAAGCTGCTCGGATCGGTCAGGCTCCAAGTCACTCCGGCCACCGTAGCGCCGCCAGAGTCTTGTGCCGCCAGCGCTACATCCGCTATCGCAGTGCCTCCCGTTGCCGACTCCGCTATCGTCGCCGTGTTGGCATCGCCTGTCGTATCGGTGTCCGCAATCTGCAACTGCGGCAGAGTCTCGTCAATATCCGTTACGGCGATGGTCAGGGTTAGTTGATTCGAATCTATGCCGTCTTTGCTCGCCCGCGCCGTGACCGTGTGTTGCGTTGCCGCCGCGTAGTCTAATGCGCCCTCTACGGTAATCACGCCGCTGTTGCTCGTGATGGCAAACAAGCTATCCGCGTCATCGGTCAGGCTCCAGACTGCTCCGCTTACCGTAGATCCACCTTCGTCGCCCACCGTCAGAGCGATGCCCGGCACCACGGTGCCGGCTGGCGCATTCTCGGTCATCTCTATCGCACCGCTGCCGGTATTCTCTATCGTCAGCGTCTCCAACACATTCTCCACCGCTATCGTCAGCGACAATTCGTTGGAATCCACGCCGTCCTTTGTCGCTTGCGCCATTACTGTGTGTTGCGATGATGTCTCGTAATCCAATGCGCCCTCTACGGTAATCACGCCGGTGTTACTCGTGATGGCAAACAAGCTACCCGCGTCATCGGTCAGGCTCCAGACCACTGCGCTTACCGTAGATCCACCCTCGTCTCTCACCGTCAGAGCAATGCCCGGCACCACGGTGCCGGCGGGCGCATTCTCGGCCAGTTCTATCGCACCGCTGTCGCCGTTTGCTATCGTCAATGTCTCCAGCACATTCTCTACCGCTATCGTCAGCGCTAGCGTGTTAACGACAGTGCCCGTTGAGGCTTGCGCCGTTATCGTGTGGCTCTGTGCCGTCTCAAAATTCAATGCGCCAGCCACCGTTACTTCGCCGCCAGTGCTAATCGCAAACAGGCCGCCTGCGTTATCGCTCAACCTCCATGTGAAGTCTATGCCATCAATCAAACCCAGACTGCCTTCGTTTGCGGTCAGGCTGATGCCGGGCACCACGGTGCCGACCGTCGCATCCTCGGCAATCGCGCTGGCATCACTATCGCTATCCGTCACGGTTATGGATTCCACTACATTGACAATCTCTACCCCTATGCGATGCTGATCGATTCTCTCCGCCCTTGTCGCAGGGTCGGTCGCACTAATAGTCACGACAACATCCGCCTTGCGAGCATCGCCCCCGTCTGTTTCATAATCCACCGCCCGTGTCAGACTGACCTCACCGGTAGCGCTATCAATGGTCAGCATATCGTTCGCATCCAAACTCCACATAATCGATGCCAGACTCCGGACTAAATCGCCATTCCGCACATCTCGCTCGTATGCCGCCAACGACAGACCGCTTATCGCCGTACCGGCCGGCGCGTTCTCCAAAACCAGATTGGTGGCATCATCGTCATCGGCAATTACCAGCTCAAATATGCTATTCACGACCATTATCGTCACCTCAAATGTGTCCGACCGCACGGTGGCGCCGTCTCCGGTGACCGAGACTTGCGCCTCAACTGTGTGGCTATCGGTGTCTTCGTAATCCAATGTGTCCGAAGCAATCAGGCTGATAGCGCCGTTGGCATCTATTGCGAACAGGCCGCCGCCGGTCAAAGTCCATGTCAGACCGGTCGTCACCGCAGAGCCCCCTTCGTCGGTCACTGTCAATGCGATACCGGCTACCGCCGTATTAGCCGCCGCCGTCTCCGTGATCGTGTTGTCAGCGTTGTCGCTGTCTGTGACGGTCAGCATCTCCAACACATTCGTTACGTTTATTGTCAGTGTCACTATGGCAGGCTGATAACCGGCGGCTTCGGCTGTTACCGTTACGCTATGGCTGCGCGCGGTTTCGTAGTCCAGTGTCTTGCCCGCAATCAATGTAATCTCTCCGTTAGCGCTGTCTATTGCAAATGAGCCGCTCGGATCGGTCAGGCTCCAGACCGCTCCGCTTACAACATTGCTATCAGCGTCTTGTGCCGCCAGCGTTACATCCGCTATCGCAGTGCCTCCCGTTGCCGACTCCGCTATCGTCGCTGTGTTGGCATCGCCTGTCGCATCAGTGTCCGCAATCTGCAACTGCGGCAGAGTCTCGTCAATATCTGTTACGGCGATGGTCAGGGTTAGTTGATTCGAATCTATGCCGTCTTTGCTCGCCTGCGCCGTGACCGTGTGTTGCGTTGCCGCCGCGTAGTCCAATGCGCCCTCTGCGGTTATCACGCCGCTGTTACTCGTGATAGCAAACAAGCTGCCTGCGTCATCGGTCAGCATCCATTCCGCTCCGGTTATCACCTCGTCATTCTCGGTCGCTACCAGATTGATGCCCGGCACTACGGTGCCGGCGGGCGCATTCTCGGCCAGTTCTATCGCACCGCTGCCGCCGTTTGCTATCGTCAATGTCTCCAGCACATTCAATACATTGATTGTCAGTTCCAGCGTCGCTGTCATAAAACCGGCGGCGGCGGCGGTTACCGTTACGCTATGGTTGCGCGCACCTATGTCTTCGTAGTCCAGCGTGTCGCTCGCTGCCAAAGTGATGACACCGCTGGTACTGCCTATCGCGAACAAGCTGCTCGGATCGGTCAGGCTCCAGGTCGCACTACTTACGGCAGTGCCATCGGTATCTTGTGCCGCCAATGTCACACCTGCTATCGCCGTGCCCTCCGTCGCATCCTCCGCTATCGTCGCTGTGTTGGCAGCGCCTGTTGCATCGGTGTCCGCAATCTGTAGCTGCGGCAGGGTCTCATCAATATCTGTTACGGCGATGGTCAGAGATAGCTCATTGGAATCTATGCCGTCTTTGCTCGCCTGCGCCGTGACCGTGTGTTGCGTTGCCGCCGCATAGTCCAATGCGCCCTCTGCGGTTATCACGCCGGTGTTGCTCGTGATGGCAAACAAGCTATCCGCGTCATCGGTCAGGCTCCAGACCACGCCGCTTACCGCAACGCCGCCTTCGTCGCTCACTGTCAGAGCAATGCCCGGCACCACGGTGCCGACGGGCGCATTCTCGGCCAGTTCTATCGCACCGCTGCCGCCGTTTGCTATCGTCAATGTCTCCAGCACATTCTCCACAGTTACCGTTATTGAGAATGCGACCGAAGTCACTCCGTCTTTCGCGGCTTGCGCCATTAATGTGTGGCTCTCTGCCGTCTCAAAATTCAATGCGCCAGCCACCGTGACCTCGCCGCCGGTGCTAATCGCAAACAGGCCGCCAGCGTTATCAGGCAGACTCCATGTCAGGTCGGTTACCGGACGACCGCCTTCATCACTCGCCGTCAGAGTGACACCGCTCACTTCGGCGCCAATCGTTGCATTCTCCGCAATGGCATTGTCAGTGTTGTCGCTGTCTGTGACGGTCAGTGTCTCCAACACATTCTCTACCGCTATCGTCAGCGCTAGCGTGTTAACGACAGCGCCCGTTGAGGCTTGTGCCGTTATCGTGTGGCTCTCTGCCGTCTCAAAATTCAATGCGCCAGCCACCGTCACTTCGCCGCCAGTGCTAATCGCAAACAGGCCGCCAGCGTTATCAGGCAGACTCCATGTCAGGTCGGTTACCGCATTGCTGCCTTCATCACTCGCCGACAGTGTGACGCCGCTCACTTCGGCGCCAATCGTTGCATTCTCCGCAATGGCATTGTCAGCGTTGTCGCTGTCTGTGACGGTCAGCATCTCCAACACATTGGTCACGTTTATTGTCAGGGTCACTGCGGCGGGCTGATAACCGGCGGCTTCGGCGGTTACCGTTACGCTATGGCTGCGCGCGGTTTCGTAGTCCAGTGTCTTGCCCGCAATCAATGTAATCTCGCCGTTAGCGCTGTCTATTGCAAATGAGCCGCTCGGATCGATCAGGCTCCAGACCGCTCCGCTTACAACATTGCTATCAGCGTCTTGTGCCGCCAGCGTTACATCCGCTATCGCAACGCCTCCCGTTGCCGACTCCGCTATCGTCGCTGTGTTGGCATCGCCTGTCGTATCAGTGTCCGCAATCTGCAACTGCGGCAGAGTCTCGTCAATATCTGTTACGGCGATGGTCAGAGATAGCTCATTGGAATCTATGCCGTCTTTGCTCGCCTGCGCCGTGACCGTGTGTTGCGTTGCCGCCGCGTAGTCCAATGCGCCCTCTGCGGTTATCACGCCGGTGTTGCTCGTGATGGCAAACAAGCTATCCGCGTCATCGGTCAGGCTCCAGACCACGCCGCTTACCGCAACGCCGCCTTCGTCGCTCACTGTCAGAGCAATGCCCGGCACCACGGTGCCGGCGGGCGCATTCTCGGCCAGTTCTATCGCACCGCTGCCGCCGTTTGCTATCGTCAATGTCTCCAGCACATTCTCCACAGTTACCGTTATTGAGAATGCGACCGAAGTCACTCCGTCTTTCGCGGCTTGCGCCATTAATGTGTGGCTCTCTGCCGTCTCAAAATTCAATGCGCCCGCCACCGTGACCTCGCCGCCGGTGCTAATCGCAAACAGGCCGCCAGCGTTATCAGGCAGACTCCATGTCAGGTCGGTTACCGGACGACCGCCTTCATCACTCGCCGTCAGAGTGACACCGCTCACTTCGGCGCCGATCGTTGCGTTCTCCGCAATGGTATTGTCAGTGTTGTCGCTGTCTGTGACGGTCAGTGTCTCCAACACATTCTCTACCGCTATCGTCAGCGCTAGCGTGTTAACGACAGCGCCCGTTGAGGCTTGTGCCGTTATCGTGTGGCTCTCTGCCGTCTCAAAATTCAATGCGCCCGCCACCGTGACCTCGCCGCCGGTGCTAATCGCAAACAGGCCGCCCGCGTTATCAGGCAGACTCCATGTCAGGTCGGTTACCGCATTGCTGCCTTCGTCACTCGCCGTCAGAGTGATGCCGCTCACTTCAGTGCCAATCGTTGCGTTCTCCGCAATGGCATTGTCAGCGTTGTCGCTGTCTGTGACGGTCAGCATCTCCAACACATTGGTCACGTTTATTGTCAGGGTCACTGCGGCGGGCTGATAACCGGCGGCTTCGGCGGTTACCGTTACGCTATAGCTGTGCGCGGTTTCGTAGTCCAGTGTCTTGCCCGCAATCAAAGTGATGACACCGCTGGTACTGCCTACTGTGAACAAGCTGCTCGGATCGGTCAGGCTCCAAGTCACTCCGCTTACAACATTGCTATCAGCGTCTTGTGCCGCCAGCGTTACATCCGCTATCGCAACGCCTCCCGTTGCCGACTCCGCTATCGTCGCTGTGTTGGCATCGCCTGTCGTATCAGTGTCCGCAATCTGCAACTGCGGCAGAGTCTCGTCAATATCTGTTACGGCGATGGTCAGGGTTAGTTGATTCGAATCTATGCCGTCTTTGCTCGCCTGCGCCGTGACCGTGTGTTGCGTTGCCGCCGCGTAGTTCAATGCGCCCTCTACGGTAATCACGCCGGTGTTACTCGTGATGGCAAACAAGCTATCCGCGTCATCGGTCAGGCTCCAGACCACGCCGCTTACCGCAACGCCGCCTTCGTCGCTCACTGTCAGAGCAATGCCCGGCACCACGGTGCCGACGGGCGCATTCTCGGCCAGTTCTATCGCACCGCTGCCGCCGTTTACTATCGTCAATGTCTCCAGCACATTCTCCACAGTTATCGTTATTGAGAATGCGACCGAAGTCACTCCGTCTTTCGCGGCTTGCGCCATTAATGTGTGGCTCTCCCCGCCAGCCGCTTCAAAATTCAATGCGCCAGCCACCGTGACCTCGCCGCCGGTGCTAATCGCAAACAGGCCGCCAGCGTTATCAGGTAGACTCCATGTCAGGTCGGTTACCGGACGACCGCCTTCATCACTCGCCGTCAGAGTGACACCGCTCACTTCGGCGCCGATCGTTGCGTTCTCCGCAATGGTATTGTCAGTGTTGTCGCTGTCTGTGACGGTCAGTGTCTCCAACACATTCTCTACCGCTATCGTCAGCACTAGCGTGTTAACGACAGCGCCCGTTGAGGCTTGTGCCGTTATCGTGTGGCTCTCTGCCGTCTCAAAATTCAATGCGCCAGCCACCGTCACTTCGCCGCCAGTGCTAATCGCAAACAGGCCGCTTGCATCATCAGGCAGACTCCATGTCAGGTCGGTTACCGCATTGCTGCCTTCGTCACTCGCCGTCAGAGTGACGCCGGTCACTTCGGCGCCGATCGTTGCGTTCTCCGCAATGGTATTGGCGCCAGTGTTGCTATCCGCTATCGTCAATGTCTCCAGCACATTCTCCACAGTTACCGTTACTGAGAATGCGACCGAAGTCACTCCGTCTTTCGCGGCTTGCGCCATTAATGTGTGACTCTCGCCGCCAACCGCTTCAAAATCCAAATCGCCGGCCACACTGATTACGCCTGTGTCAGTCGCAATCGCAAACAGGCCGCTTGCATCATCAGGCAGACTCCATGTCAGGTCGGTTACCGTAGCGCCACCCTCGTCGCTCACTGTCAGAGTGACGCCGGTCACTTCGGCGCCAACCGTTGCATTCTCCGCAATGGTATTGTCGCCAGTGTCGTTATCCGCTACCGTCAATGTCTCCAGCACATTCAATACATTTATTGCCAGGGTCAGTGTGGCAGACTGATAACTGTCGACTTCGGCGGTTACCGTTACGCTATGGCTGCGCGCGGTTTCGTAGTCCAGTGTCTTGCCCGCAATCAATGTAATCTCTCCGTTAGCGCTGTCTATTGCAAATGAGCCGCTCGGATCGGTCAGGCTCCAGACCGCTCCGCTTACAACATTGCTATCAGCGTCTTGTGCCGCCAGCGTTACATCCGCTATCGCAGTGCCTCCCGTTGCCGACTCCGCTATCGTCGCTGTGTTGGCATCGCCTGTCGCATCAGTGTCCGCAATCTGCAACTGCGGCAGAGTCTCGTCAATATCTGTTACGGCGATGGTCAGAGATAGCTCATTGGAATCTATGCCGTCCCTGCTCGCCTGCGCCCTGACCGTGTGTTGCGTTGCTGCCGCGTAGTCCAATGCGCCCTCTACGGTTATCACGCCGGTGTTACTCGTGATGGCAAACAAGCTGCCTGCGTCATCGGTCAGGCTCCAGACCACTGCGCTTACCGTAGATCCACCCTCGTCTCTCACCGTCAAAGCAATGCCCGGTACCACGGTGCCGGCGGGCGCATTCTCCGCAATGGTATTGCCGCCAGTGTCGCTATCCGCTATCGTCAATGTCTCCAGCACATTCTCCACAGTTACCGTTATTGAGAATGCGACCGAAGCCACTCCGTCTTTCGCGGCTTGCGCCATTAATGTGTGGCTCTCGCCGCCAGCCGCTTCAAAATCTAAATCGCCCGCCACACTGATTACGCCTGTGTTAGTCGCAATCGCAAACAGGCCGCTTGCATCATCAGGCAGACTCCATGTCAGGTCGGTTACCGTAGCGCCACCCTCGTCGCTCACTGTCAGAGTGACGCCGGTCACTTCGGCGCCAACCGTTGCATTCTCCGCAATGGTATTGGCGCCAGTGTCGTTATCCGCTATCGTCAATGTCTCCAGCACATTCAATACATTTATTGCCAGGGTCAGTGTGGCAGACTGATAACTGTCGACCTCGGCGGTTACCGTTACGCTATGGCTGCGCGCGGTTTCGTAGTCCAGTGTCTTGCCCGCAATCAATGTAATCTCTCCGTTAGCGCTGTCTATTGCAAATGAGCCGCTCGGATCGGTCAGGCTCCAGACCGCTCCGCTTACAACATTGCTATCAGCGTCTTGTGCCGCCAGCGTTACATCCGCTATCGCAGTGCCTCCCGTTGCCGACTCCGCTATCGTCGCTGTGTTGGCATCGCCTGTCGCATCAGTGTCCGCAATCTGCAACTGCGGCAGAGTCTCGTCAATATCTGTTACGGCGATGGTCAGAGATAGCTCATTGGAATCTATGCCGTCCCTGCTCGCCTGCGCCCTGACCGTGTGTTGCGTTGCTGCCGCGTAGTCCAATGCGCCCTCTACGGTTATCACGCCGGTGTTACTCGTGATGGCAAACAAGCTGCCTGCGTCATCGGTCAGGCTCCAGACCACTGCGCTTACCGTAGATCCACCCTCGTCTCTCACCGTCAAAGCAATGCCCGGTACCACGGTGCCGGCGGGCGCATTCTCCGCAATGGTATTGCCGCCAGTGTCGCTATCCGCTATCGTCAATGTCTCCAGCACATTCTCCACATCTACCGTTATTGAGAATGCGACCGAAGTCACTCCGTCTTTCGCGGCTTGCGCCATTAATGTGTGGCTCTCGCCGCCAGCCGCTTCAAAATCTAAATCGCCCGCCACACTGATTACGCCTGTGTTAGTCGCAATCGCAAACAGGCCGCTTGCATCATCAGGCAGACTCCATGTCAGGTCGGTTACCGTAGCGCCACCTTCGTCTCTCGCCGACAGAGTGACGCCGATCACTTCGGCGCCAATCGTTGCGTTCTCCGCAATGGCATTGGCGCCGGCGTCGTTATCCGCTACCGTCAATGTCTCCAGCACATTCAATACATTTATTGCCAGGGTCAGTGTGGCAGACTGATAACTGTCGACCTCGGCGGTTACCGTTACGCTATGGCTGCGCGCGGTTTCGTAGTCCAGTGTCTTGCCCGCAATCAATGTAATCTCTCCGTTAGCGCTGTCTATTGCAAATGAGCCGCTCGGATCGGTCAGGCTCCAGACCGCTCCGCTTACAACATTGCTATCAGCGTCTTGTGCCGCCAGCGTTACATCCGCTATCGCAGTGCCTCCCGTTGCCGACTCCGCTATCGTCGCTGTGTTGGCATCGCCTGTCGCATCAGTGTCCGCAATCTGCAACTGCGGCAGAGTCTCGTCAATATCTGTTACGGCGATGGTCAGAGATAGCTCATTGGAATCTATGCCGTCCTTGCTCGCCTGCGCCCTGACCGTGTGTTGCGTCGCCGCCGCGTAGTCCAATGCGCCCTCTACGGTTATCACGCCGGTGTTACTCGTGATGGCAAACAAGCTGCCTGCGTCATCGGTCAGGCTCCAGACCACTGCGCTTACCGTAGATCCACCCTCGTCTCTCACCGTCAAAGCAATGCCCGGTACCACGGTGCCGGCGGGCGCATTCTCCGCAATGGTATTGCCGCCAGTGTCGCTATCCGCTATCGTCAATGTCTCCAGCACATTCTCCACAGTTATCGTTATTGAGAATGCGACCGAAGTCACTCCGTCTTTCGCGGCTTGCGCCATTAATGTGTGGCTCTCCCCGCCAGCCGCTTCAAAATTCAATGCGCCCGCCACACTGATTACGCCTGTGTTAGTCGCAATCGCAAACAGGCCGCCAGCGTTATCAGGCAGACTCCATGTCAGGTCGGTTACCGGACGACCGCCTTCATCACTCGCCGTCAGAGTGACACCGCTCACTTCGGCGCCGATCGTTGCGTTCTCCGCAATGGCATTAGCGCCGGCGTCGCTATCCGCTATCGTCAATGTCTCCAGCACATTCTCCACAGTTACCGTTACTGAGAATGCGGCCGAAGTCACTCCGTCTTTCGCGGCTTGCGCCATTAATGTGTGACTCTCGCCGCCAACCGCTTCAAAATCCAAATCGCCGGCCACACTGATTACGCCTGTGTCAGTCGCAATCGCAAACAGGCCGCTTGCATCATCAGGCAGACTCCATGTCAGGTCGGTTACCGTAGCGCCACCCTCGTCGCTCACTGTCAGAGTGACGCCGGTCACTTCGGCGCCGATCGTTGCATTCTCCGCAATGGTATTGTCGCCAGTGTCGTTATCCGCTACCGTCAATGTCTCCAGCACATTCAATACATTTATTGCCAGGGTCAGTGTGGCAGACTGATAACTGTCAACTTCGGCAGTTACCGTGACGCTGTGGCGGCGCGCACTGCTGTCTTCGTAGTCCAGCGTGTTGCTCGCAACCAAAGTAATCTCGCCGTTGGCATTGTCTATTGCAAACAAGCCGCTCGGATCGGTCAGGCTCCAGACCGCTCCGCTCACAACATTGCTATCAGCGTCTTGTGCCGCCAGTGTCACATCCGCTATCGCAGCGCCTGCCGACGCATCCTCCGCTATCGTCGCTGTGTTGGCATCGCCTGTCGTATCAGTGTCCGCAATCTGCAACTGCGGCAGAGTCTCGTCAATATCTGTTACGGCGATGGTCAGAGATAGCTCATTGGAATCTATGCCGTCCTTGCTCGCCTGCGCCCTGACCGTGTGTTGCGTCGCCGCCGCGTAGTCCAATGCGCCCTCTACGGTTATCACGCCGGTGTTACTCGTGATGGCAAACAAGCTGCCTGCGTCATCGGTCAGGCTCCAGACCACTGCGCTTACCGTAGATCCACCCTCGTCTCTCACCGTCAAAGCAATGCCCGGTACCACGGTGCCGGCGGGCGCATTCTCCGCAATGGCATTAGCGCCAGTGTCGCTATCCGCTATCGTCAATGTCTCCAGCACATTCTCCACAGTTATCGTTATTGAGAATGCGACCGAAGTCACTCCGTCTTTCGCGGCTTGCGCCATTAATATGTGACTCTCGCCGCCAACCGCTTCAAAATCCAAATCGCCGGCCACACTGATTACGCCTGTGTTAGTCGCAATCGCAAACAGGCCGCTTGCATCATCAGGCAGACTCCATGTCAGGTCGGTTACCGTAGCGCCACCTTCGTCTCTCGCCGACAGAGTGACGCCGATCACTTCGGCGCCAATCGTTGCGTTCTCCGCAATGGCATTAGCGCCGGCGTCGCTATCCGCTATCGTCAATGTCTCCAGCACATTCTCCACAGTTACCGTTACTGAGAATGCGACCGAAGTCACTCCGTCTTTCGCGGCTTGCGCCATTAATGTGTGACTCTCGCCGCCAACCGCTTCAAAATCCAAATCGCCGGCCACACTGATTACGCCTGTGTTAGTCGCAATCGCAAACAGGCCGCTTGCATCATCAGGCAGACTCCATGTCAGGTCGGTTACCGTAGCGCCACCTTCGTCTCTCGCCGACAGAGTGACGCCGATCACTTCGGCGCCAATCGTTGCATTCTCCGCAACGGCATTAGCGCCGGCGTCGCTATCCGCTATCGTCAATTTCTCCAGCACATTCTCCACAGTTACCGTTACTGAGAATGCGGCCGAAGTCACTCCGTCTTTCGCGGCTTGCGCCATTAATGTGTGACTCTCGCCGCCAACCGCTTCAAAATCCAAATCGCCGGCCACACTGATTACGCCTGTGTTAGTCGCAATCGCAAACAGGCCGCTTGCATCATCAGGCAGACTCCATGTCAGGTCGGTTACCGTAGCGCCACCCTCGTCGCTCACTGTCAGAGTGACGCCGGTCACTTCGGCGCCAACCGTTGCATTCTCCGCAATGGTATTGTCGCCAGTGTCGTTATCCGCTACCGTCAATGTCTCCAGCACATTCAATACATTTATTGCCAGGGTCAGTGTGGCAGACTGATAACTGTCGACCTCGGCGGTTACCGTTACGCTATGGCTGCGCGCGGTTTCGTAGTCCAGTGTCTTGCCCGCAATCAATGTAATCTCTCCGTTAGCGCTGTCTATTGCAAATGAGCCGCTCGGATCGGTCAGGCTCCAGACCGCTCCGCTTACAACATTGCTATCAGCGTCTTGTGCCGCCAGCGTTACATCCGCTATCGCAGTGCCTCCCGTTGCCGACTCCGCTATCGTCGCTGTGTTGGCATCGCCTGTCGCATCAGTGTCCGCAATCTGCAACTGCGGCAGAGTCTCGTCAATATCTGTTACGGCGATGGTCAGAGATAGCTCATTGGAATCTATGCCGTCCTTGCTCGCCTGCGCCCTGACCGTGTGTTGCGTCGCCGCCGCGTAGTCCAATGCGCCCTCTACGGTTATCACGCCGGTGTTACTCGTGATGGCAAACAAGCTGCCTGCGTCATCGGTCAGGCTCCAGACCACTGCGCTTACCGTAGATCCACCCTCGTCTCTCACCGTCAAAGCAATGCCCGGTACCACGGTGCCGGCGGGCGCATTCTCCGCAATGGCATTAGCGCCGGCGTCGCTATCCGCTATCGTCAATGTCTCCAGCACATTCTCCACAGTTACCGTTACTGAGAATGCGGCCGAAGTCACTCCGTCTTTCGCGGCTTGCGCCATTAATGTGTGACTCTCGCCGCCAACCGCTTCAAAATCCAAATCGCCGGCCACACTGATTACGCCTGTGTCAGTCGCAATCGCAAACAGGCCGCTTGCATCATCAGGCAGACTCCATGTCAGGTCGGTTACCGTAGCGCCACCCTCGTCGCTCACTGTCAGAGTGACGCCGGTCACTTCGGCGCCAACCGTTGCATTCTCCGCAATGGTATTGTCGCCAGTGTCGTTATCCGCTACCGTCAATGTCTCCAGCACATTCAATACATTTATTGCCAGGGTCAGTGTGGCAGACTGATAACTGTCGACCTCGGCGGTTACCGTTACGCTATGGCTGCGCGCGGTTTCGTAGTCCAGTGTCTTGCCCGCAATCAATGTAATCTCTCCGTTAGCGCTGTCTATTGCAAATGAGCCGCTCGGATCGGTCAGGCTCCAGACCGCTCCGCTTACAACATTGCTATCAGCGTCTTGTGCCGCCAGCGTTACATCCGCTATCGCAGTGCCTCCCGTTGCCGACTCCGCTATCGTCGCTGTGTTGGCATCGCCTGTCGCATCAGTGTCCGCAATCTGCAACTGCGGCAGAGTCTCGTCAATATCTGTTACGGCGATGGTCAGAGATAGCTCATTGGAATCTATGCCGTCCTTGCTCGCCTGCGCCGTTATCGTGTGGCTCTCTGCCGTCTCAAAATTCAATGCGCCAGCCACCGTGACCTCGCCGCCAGTGCTAATCGCAAACAGGCCGCCAGCGTTATCAGGCAGACTCCATGTCAGGTCGGTTACCGGACGACCGCCTTCATCACTCGCCGTCAGAGTGACACCGCTCACTTCGGCGCCGATCGTTGCGTTCTCCGCAATGGCATTAGCGCCGGCGTCGCTATCCGCTATCGTCAATGTCTCCAGCACATTCTCCACAGTTACCGTTACTGAGAATGCGGCCGAAGTCACTCCGTCTTTCGCGGCTTGCGCCATTAATGTGTGACTCTCGCCGCCAACCGCTTCAAAATCCAAATCGCCGGCCACACTGATTACGCCTGTGTTAGTCGCAATCGCAAACAGGCCGCTTGCATCATCAGGCAGACTCCATGTCAGGTCGGTTACCGTAGCGCCACCCTCGTCGCTCACTGTCAGAGTGACGCCGGTCACTTCGGCGCCAATCGTTGCATTCTCCGCAATGGTATTGTCGCCAGTGTCGTTATCCGCTACCGTCAATGTCTCCAGCACATTCAATACATTTATTGCCAGGGTCAGCGTGGCAGACTGATAACTGTCGACTTCGGCGGTTACCGTTACGCTATGGCTGCGCGCGGTTTCGTAGTCCAGTGTCTTGCCCGCAATCAATGTAATCTCTCCGTTAGCGCTGTCTATTGCAAATGAGCCGCTCGGATCGGTCAGGCTCCAGACCGCTCCGCTTACAACATTGCTATCAGCGTCTTGTGCCGCCAGCGTTACATCCGCTATCGCAGTGCCTCCCGTTGCCGACTCCGCTATCGTCGCTGTGTTGGCATCGCCTGTCGCATCAGTGTCCGCAATCTGCAACTGCGGCAGAGTCTCGTCAATATCTGTTACGGCGATGGTCAGAGATAGCTCATTGGAATCTATGCCGTCTTTGCTCGCCTGCGCCGTGACCGTGTGTTGCGTTGCCGCCGCGTAGTCCAATGCGCCCTCTGCGGTTATCACGCCGGTGTTACTCGTGATGGCAAACAAGCTGCCTGCGTCATCGGTCAGGCTCCAGACCACTGCGCTTACCGTAGATCCACCCTCGTCTCTCACCGTCAAAGCAATGCCCGGTACCACGGTGCCGGCGGGCGCATTCTCCGCAATGGTATTGCCGCCAGTGTCGCTATCCGCTATCGTCAATGTCTCCAGCACATTCTCCACAGTTATCGTTATTGAGAATGCGACCGAAGTCACTCCGTCTTTCGCGGCTTGCGCCATTAATGTGTGACTCTCGCCGCCAACCGCTTCAAAATCCAAATCGCCGGCCACACTGATTACGCCTGTGTTAGTCGCAATCGCAAACAGGCCGCTTGCATCATCAGGCAGACTCCATGTCAGGTCGGTTACCGTAGCGCCACCCTCGTCGCTCACTGTCAGAGTGACGCCGGTCACTTCGGCGCCGATCGTTGCGTTCTCCGCAATGGTATTGGCGCCAGTGTTGCTATCCGCTATCGTCAATGTCTCCAGCACATTCAATACATTTATTGCCAGGGTCAGTGTGGCAGACTGATAACTGTCGACTTCGGCGGTTACCGTTACGCTATGGCTGCGCGCGGTTTCGTAGTCCAGTGTCTTGCCCGCAATCAATGTAATCTCTCCGTTAGCGCTGTCTATTGCAAATGAGCCGCTCGGATCGGTCAGGCTCCAGACCGCTCCGCTTACAACATTGCTATCAGCGTCTTGTGCCGCCAGCGTTACATCCGCTATCGCAGTGCCTCCCGTTGCCGACTCCGCTATCGTCGCCGTGTTGGCAGCGCCTGTTGCATCGGTGTCCGCAATCTGTAGCTGCGGCAGGGTCTCATCAATATCTGTTACGGCGATGGTCAGAGATAGCTCATTGGAATCTATGCCGTCTTTGCTCGCCTGCGCCGTGACCGTGTGTTGCGTTGCCGCCGCGTAGTCCAATGCGCCCTCTGCGGTTATCACGCCGGTGTTACTCGTGATGGCAAACAAGCTGCCTGCGTCATCGGTCAGGCTCCAGACCACTGCGCTTACCGTAGATCCACCCTCGTCTCTCACCGTCAAAGCAATGCCCGGTACCACGGTGCCGGCGGGCGCATTCTCCGCAATGGTATTGCCGCCAGTGTCGCTATCCGCTATCGTCAATGTCTCCAGCACATTCTCCACAGTTATCGTTATTGAGAATGCGGCCGAAGTCACTCCGTCTTTCGCGGCTTGCGCCATTAATGTGTGGCTCTCGCCGCCAGCCGCTTCAAAATCTAAATCGCCCGCCACACTGATTACGCCTGTGTCAGTCGCAATCGCAAACAGGCCGCCAGCGTTACCAGGCAGACTCCATGTCAGGTCGGTTACCGGACGACTGCCCTCGTCGCTCACTGTCAGAGTGACGCCGGTCACTTCGGCGCCGATCGTTGCGTTCTCCGCAATGGTATTGGCGCCGGCGTTGCTATCCGCTATCGTCAATGTCTCCAGCACATTCTCCACAGTTATCGTTATTGAGAATGCGACCGAAGTCACTCCGTCTTTCGCGGCTTGCGCCATTAATGTGTGACTCTCGCCGCCAACCGCTTCAAAATCCAAATCGCCGGCCACACTGATTACGCCTGTGTCAGTCGCAATCGCAAACAGGCCGCTTGCATCATCAGGCAGACTCCATGTCAGGTCGGTTACCGTAGCGCCACCCTCGTCGCTCACTGTCAGAGTGACGCCGGTCACTTCGGCGCCGATCGTTGCATTCTCCGCAATGGTATTGTCGCCAGTGTCGTTATCCGCTACCGTCAATGTCTCCAGCACATTCAATACATTTATTGCCAGGGTCAGTGTGGCAGACTGATAACTGTCGACCTCGGCGGTTACCGTTACGCTATGGCTGCGCGCGGTTTCGTAGTCCAGTGTCTTGCCCGCAATCAATGTAATCTCTCCGTTAGCGCTGTCTATTGCAAATGAGCCGCTCGGATCGGTCAGGCTCCAGACCGCTCCGCTTACAACATTGCTATCAGCGTCTTGTGCCGCCAGCGTTACATCCGCTATCGCAGTGCCTCCCGTTGCCGACTCCGCTATCGTCGCTGTGTTGGCATCGCCTGTCGCATCAGTGTCCGCAATCTGCAACTGCGGCAGAGTCTCGTCAATATCTGTTACGGCGATGGTCAGAGATAGCTCATTGGAATCTATGCCGTCCCTGCTCGCCTGCGCCCTGACCGTGTGTTGCGTTGCTGCCGCGTAGTCCAATGCGCCCTCTACGGTTATCACGCCGGTGTTACTCGTGATGGCAAACAAGCTGCCTGCGTCATCGGTCAGGCTCCAGACCACTGCGCTTACCGTAGATCCACCCTCGTCTCTCACCGTCAAAGCAATGCCCGGTACCACGGTGCCGGCGGGCGCATTCTCCGCAATGGTATTGTCGCCAGTGTCGTTATCCGCTATCGTCAATGTCTCCAGCACATTCTCCACAGTTATCGTTATTGAGAATGCGACCGAAGTCACTCCGTCTTTCGCGGCTTGCGCCATTAATGTGTGGCTCTCGCCGCCAGCCGCTTCAAAATCTAAATCGCCCGCCACACTGATTACGCCTGTGTTAGTCGCAATCGCAAACAGGCCGCTTGCATCATCAGGCAGACTCCATGTCAGGTCGGTTACCGTAGCGCCACCTTCGTCTCTCGCCGACAGAGTGACGCCGATCACTTCGGCGCCAATCGTTGCGTTCTCCGCAATGGCATTGGCGCCGGCGTCGCTATCCGCTATCGTCAATTTCTCCAGCACATTCGTCACGTTTATTGTCAGTGTCACTACGGCAGGCTGATAACTGTCGACTTCGGCAGTTACCGTGACGCTGTGGCTGCGCGCACTGCTGTCTTCGTAATCCAGCGTGTTGCTCGCAACCAAAGTAATCTCGCCGTTAGCGCTGTCTATTGCAAACAAGCCGCTCGGATCGGTCAGGCTCCAGACCGCTCCGCTCACAACATTGCTATCAGCGTCTTGTGCCGCCAGTGTCACATCCGCTATCGCAGCGCCTGCCGACGCATCCTCCGCTATCACCGCAGTGTTGGCATCGCCTGTCGCATCGGTGTCCGCAATCTGCAACTGCGGCAGGCTCTCGTCAATATCCGTTACGGCGATGGTCAGAGATAGCTCATTGGAATCTATGCCGTTTTTCGCGGCTTGCGCCATTAATGTGTGGCTTTCGCCGCCAGCCGCTTCAAAATCCAAATCGCCCGCCACACTGATTACGCCTGTGTTAGTCGCAATCGCAAACAGGCCGCCAGCGTTATCAGGCAGACTCCATGTCAGGTCGGTTACCGCATTGCTGCCTTCGTCACTCGCCGTCAGAGTGATGCCGCTCACTTCAGTGCCGATCGTTGCATTCTCCGCAATGGCATTGGCGCCGGCGTTGCTATCCGCTATCGTCAATGTCTCCAGCACATTCTCCACAGTTACCGTTATTGAGAATGCGGCCGAAGTCACTCCGTCTTTCGCGGCTTGCGCCATTAATGTGTGGCTCTCCCCGCCAGCCGCTTCAAAATCCAAATCGCCCGCCACACTGATTACGCCTGTGTCAGTCGCAATCGCAAACAGGCCGCCAGCGTTACCAGGCAGACTCCATGTCAGGTCGGTTACCGCATTGCTGCCTTCGTCACTCGCCGTCAGAGTGATGCCGATCACTTCGGCGCCAATCGTTGCGTTCTCCGCAATGGCATTGGCGCCGGCGTTGCTATCCGCTATCGTCAATGTCTCCAGCACATTCTCCACAGTTACCGTTATTGAGAATGCGGCCGAAGTCACTCCGTCTTTCGCGGCTTGCGCCATTAATGTGTGGCTCTCGCCGCCAGCCGCTTCAAAATCCAAATCGCCCGCCACACTGACTACGCCTGTGTCAGTCGCAATCGCAAACAGGCCGCCAGCGTTACCAGGCAGACTCCATGTCAGGTCGGTTACCGGACGACTGCCCTCGTCGCTCACTGTCAGAGTGACGCCGGTCACTTCGGCGCCGATCGTTGCGTTCTCCGCAATGGTATTGGCGCCAGTGTTGCTATCCGCTATCGTCAATGTCTCCAGCACATTCTCCACAGTTACCGTTACTGAGAATGCGGCCGAAGTCACTCCGTCTTTCGCGGCTTGCGCCATTAATGTGTGACTCTCGCCGCCAACCGCTTCAAAATCCAAATCGCCGGCCACACTGACTACGCCTGTGTCAGTCGCAATTGCAAACAGGCCGCTTGCATCATCAGGCAGACTCCAGATCAGGTCGGTTACCGGACGACTGCCTTCGTCGCTCACTGTCAGAGTGACGCCGGTCACTTCGGCGCCGATCGTTGCGTTCTCCGCAATGGCATTGTCGCCGGCGCCGCTATCCGCTATCGTCAGTGTCTCCAGTACATTCGTTACGGCGATGGTCACTTCTAACGTAACCGTAACCGGATCGTCGCTGTCCGGAATTTGCTCGGCAGGCACCGTAGCCGATACCGTCACCTTGTAACTGGCATTCGCCGACATCTCAAAATCCAGCTCACCCGCTGTCATCAACAGAATCGCGCCATTCTCGTCTATCCGAAACGGCCCGCCATCTGTCAGACTCCAAGTCACTCCGCTAATCAACTCGCCGCGCTCGCTCACCGCCAAATCCACATTGCTCACCGCCGTGCCCGCCGCCGCATTCTCGGCTATCTCGTTTGCGCCCTCGTCGTTGTCTGTCAGAGCGATATTGGCCGCCTCTGTCACATTTGCCACCTCGACAGTCAGGTCGATGGTTGCCGTGCGCAAACCACCCGCCGTTGCCTGCGCCCGCAATGCATATGTGCGCGTTGATTCAAAGTCCAGCGCGTGATCCGCCGCCAGCAAAGTGATGGCTCCGATCTCGCTAATCGCAAACTGACCGCCGGCATCATCGCTCAGCTCCCATGCGATGTCCTCTGTCAGCGTCTCGGTGTTCGTGCCGTCACTCAGTCGCACCTGCAACGCAATGCCCGCCACCGCGTCGCCGACCGCCGCGGTTTCCGCTATCGTGCCAGTCGTGCCGCCCAATGCATTCACAATCTCTATGTCCGGTTCGGCAATCGTAGCCACACTGCGCACCGCCTCTCCGCCATTGATGACAGCCGCGACATGGTATGCGTATCCGGCGCCGGTACGCGCGGTGGCGTCGGCATAATTCGTGTCACTTAAACCACTCTCCAACAGGACTTTGTCACGATAGACGCTGTACGTAATCGCCGGCGGGTTGGTCCATTCGGCGGGAACGCTCGGCGCACTCCAACTCAATTCTCTGGACGAACCAAATCCGCTCGCTGTCAGCTCTGGCAAGTCGCGCAACTGGTAGCCGAACTCTTGCCAACTCGCCGTGCCGTCGTTGTCAAAGTCAACCTTCAGCGCGGGGTATTGGCTCGCGCTGCCAAAGTCCCAATTATCGGCGCCGTCCGCATTCCAATCGGCGTAGATGCCGTCATAGCCGGGCGGGGTTTGCAACTCGTCGGTCGTCCGACCGGCTTGATAATTTATGGCGCCGGAGTAGAAGTTCCCAATGATTTGAGTCGCAGCGGATGTCTCGGTATCCCAATAAACCGCAACGTATGAGAGACGTGTGGTTTGAGACCGGTCGCCCACAATGCCGCCTTGATTGCCATCTTCATCATCACCGCGAACCAGAGCGGTGGAATAACCGTAATTCAGCATCTCTCGGTCAACTCTCACGCCAATCAAACCGCCGCCATCATCCGCATTGACGCTGCCGGTCGCATAGATATGATCCATTCTGGCAACCCTGCTGATGCTCGGCGCTACCAAACCGACCAAACCGCCGCCGGCACCCGCCGGCGCCGATACATTGCCGCTCGCATAACTCGTCCGCAACCCGCTCCCCACAAGCCGCCCGGCTAAGGCGCCGGCTGCGCTGCCGCCTTGTGCCGTTACCGAAGACCAACTGTTTGCAACCTCGGCCTGACCGCCAGTCACCGCGCCGACCAGACCGCCGACTTGAGCATCGCTGCCCGCAGCCGTCACCGAGCCGGTCACGCCGACATTGCCAAGCTCCGCAGCGCTATCGCCGACCACGCCAATCACACCGAACAAGCCAAGCGCCCCTTCCGTCGCGGCGCTGTTGATGTAGAGGTTGTCAATCGTATTGCCATTGCCGTCAAACCGCGCCGCAAAACGGTGGCCCGAAACCCCGATCGGTTTCCAACCCGCTCCGCCTTCGCCTGCGCTCCAGCCTTTGTTAACGGCGCCGGAGGCGTAGTCGTCCCCGGCATCAAAATCCAAATCATTCGCCAATTCGTAGCCGATGCAAGACGTAATCGTCGGGTCGTCGTCAGCCGGATGCGCGGGCGTCGGGCAACCCGAAGCGCCGGCGCCGAAAGCCATCAGATACACATCGGTGCTTGTCGAAGCAATGCCATCGCCGTCCAAGTCCCAGCGCATCGCGTCCAATTGTTCCAGCGTCGTAATCTCAATCAGGCCGTCGCGGTCGCTATCACGCGCCCGTTGCACCGCTATCGTCAGCGACAGCGGGCTTGATACCACCGTGTCGGTTGTGGCTTGCGCCGTTATCGTGTGCGTCTGTGCCGTCTCAAAATCCAATGTGCCCGCCACCGTAACTTCGCCGCCAGCGGAACTAATCGCAAACAGGCCGCCCGCATTATTGGTCAGACTCCATGTCATGTCGGTTACCGGACGACCGCCTTCATCACTCGCCGACAGAGCGATGCCGGTTACTTCGGCTCCAATCGGCGCGTTCTCGGCAATGGCATTGGCAACGGCATCGCTATCGGCAATCGTCAGTCTCTCCAATACATTGGTTACGGCAATGGTCAGGCTGAGGTCGCCGGAATCCACGCCGTCCTTGCCGGCTTGCACGGTCACCGCATAGCTGTTCGGCAGGGTCTCGTAATCCAATGAGCCCGAATTGATGAGGCTGATCGCGCCGGTGGCGCTGTCTATTGCAAATAAGCCGCTTGCATCGGTCAGGCTCCAGGTCACTCCGCTTACCGCATTGCCATCCTCGTCGGTCACGGTCAGAGCAATGCCCGGTACCGGCACACCGGCGGTCGCATTCTCGACCAGCTCTATCGCGCCGCTGCCGCTATTCGCCGCCGTCAATGTCTCCAACACATTCTCCACCGCTATCGTCAGCGCTATCGTGTTCGCGATGGCGGCGGTTGAGGCTTGCGCCGTTATCGCGTGGCTCTGCGCCGTCTCAAAATCCAATGCGCCCGCCACCGTTACCTCGCCGCCGGCGCCAATCGCAAACAAGCCGCCGGCATCATTAGTCAGACTCCATGTCAGGTCGGTTACCAAACGATTGCCTTCGTCACGCACCGTCAGAGTGACGCCGGTCACTTCGTCGCCGATCGTTGCGTTCTCCGCAATGGTATTGTCGCCGGCGTTGCTATCCGCTATCGTCAAAGTCTCCAGCACATTCGTCACGTTTATTGTCAGTTCCAGCGGGTCCGGCTCATAACCGCTTGCGGCGGCGGTTACCGTCACGGCGTGAGTGCGCGCGCCCGTATCTTCGTAATCCAGCGTGTTGTCCGCGATTAAAGTGATTGCGCCCGTGTCGGTCGCTATTGCAAACAAGTCGTTCGGATCGCTCAGGCTCCAGGTCGCTCCGCTCACCGCGGCGCCATCGGGGGCTTGTGCCGCCAGCGTCACACCCGCTATCGCCGTGCCAGCCGTTGCGTTCTCGGCTATCGTCGCCGTGTCGGCACCGCCCGTCTCATCGGTATCCGCAATCCGTAGCTGCGGCTCATCGACATCGGTCACCGCTATCGTCAGCGCCAATTCGTTTGAATCTATGCCATCCCCCGAGGCTTGCGCCGTTATCGTGTGGCTCCGCGCTGTTTCAAAGTCCGGCGGGGCAGCGGCGCTTACTTCGCCGGCGGCGGCAATCGCAAACAGACCGCCGGCATCATCGGTCAGGCGCCAGGTCACGCCTGTCACCGGTATGCTCCCTTCGCTCGCTGTCAGAGCGATGCCCGGCACCGGCGCGCCGACGGGCGCATTCTCGGCAATCTCTATCGCACCCGTGCCGCTGTTCGCTATCGTCAGCGTCTCCAATACATTGGTTATGGCGATAGTCAGGCCCAGATTGTTTGAGTTTATGCCGCCCTTTGAGGCTTGCGCTGTCACCGCATAGCTATTCGGCGGTGTCTCATAATCCAATGCGTCCGAAGCGAGGCTGATTGCGCCCGTGTCAGCCGCAATCGCAAATAAGCCGCTTGCATCGGTCAGGTTCCAAGTCACGCCGCTCACTGGGTTACCGCCCTCGTCGGTCGCGGTCAGAGCGATGCCCGGCACCGTGGCGCCCGCCGTCGCGTCCTCGGCAAGATCTATCGCGCTGCTGCCGCCGTTCGCTATCGTCAGCATCTCCAGTATGTTGGTTACGGCAATGAGCAGGAACTCCTCGTTTGAGGATACGCTGTCCTTTGAGGCTTGCGCCGTGACCATGTGTTGCGTCGCCGCCTCGTAATCCAATTCGCGCTCTACGGTAACCTCGCCGCTGTCGCTGTCTATTGCAAACAGGCCGCCCGCATCATTGTTCAGGCTCCAGGTCACTCCGCTTACCGCAACCTCATTCTCGTCGGTCGCCTCCAGAACAACGTCCGATACCGTCGTGCCAATTGCCGTATCCTCGGCAAGCTCTATCATAGCGACGCCGGTGTTCTTTATCCCCAGTATCTCCAGCACATTCGTTACAGCGATGGTCAGGTCGAGGCCGCTTGAACTCACATCGCCTTTATCGGCTTGCACTCTCACCGGATAGCCGGTTTGTGTCTCATAATCCAATGTGTCCGAAGCGAGGCTGATGACCCCGTCGGGGCCTATTAAGAACAAGCCGCTCGGATCGATCAGGTTCCAGAGCACGTCGCTTACGGCGCTGCCGCTCTCGTCGCTCACCGTCAGGGCAATGCCCGGCACCGCCGTATTGACGTCCGCATCCTCGGCCAGCTCTATCGCGCCGCTGCCGGTATTCGTTATCGTCAAAGTCTCCAGCACGTTCACCACTTCCACTTGTACATTAATCTCCGCGCTATCCGCCCCTCGCGTCGCGCGCACCGTCAAGACATGCTCGCGGGCTGTCTCGTAGTCCAATGCGCCCGCCACCGTGATTGCGCCGCTGGCGCTGTCTATTGCAAACAGGCCTCCCGCATCATCGCTCAGGCTCCAGGTCACTCCGCTCAGAGAGTTGTTATCGGCATCTCTCGCTTCCAGACCCAGACCCGATACCACCGTGCCCGAAGTCACCGACTCCGATATCTCTGTCCGATTGTCCATATCCGGCAAATCAACAATCACAAGGTTCTCGTTGATTTCTCCCACGTTTATCACCAGACTTACTTCGTTTGAATTTACGCCGTCTCCCGAAGCTCGCGCTGTCACCGTGTGTTGCGGGGATGTCTCGTGGTTTAACGAGTTCGCAGCAACCAGAATGATAGCGCCGGCGGAGTCTATCAAAAATAAATTATTCGGGTTAGCGGTCAGAGTCCATGACAGATCGCTCGTCACCGCGTTATTTGCTTCGTCTTTTGCTTCCAGCGCTATGCCCAAAACCTGACTGCCTGCGGCCGCGTTCTCGGCTATCGTATTGGCGGCGGCGTTTCTGTCTCTGATCGTCAGCGCCTCCAGCACATTCGTTACGGCGATGGTCAGGGTTTCCTCGCTTGACGTGATGTCGCCTTTTGTGACTTGCACTGTCACCGCGTAACTATTCGGCGGTGTCTCGTAATCCAATCTGTCCGAAGCGATGAGGCTGATTGCGCCGCTGGCGCTGTTTATTGCAAACAGGTCGGGGTCGGCCGGATCGCTCAGAGTCCATGTCACGCCGCTCACTGTGTCACCAATCTCGTCGGCCACCACCAGAGCAATGCCCGATACCGCCGTGTCGGCTTCCGCATTCTCGGCGATGGCATTGTCGTCGGCATCTTCATCGACAATCGTCAGTGTCTCCAGCACATTGGTTACGGCGATAGTCAGGGTTAATTCATCCGAATCTATGCCGTCCTTTGACGCGCGCGCGCCGACCGTGTGTTGCGTTGCCGCCTCGTAGTCCAATGCGCCCGCCACCGTGATTGCGCCGCTGGCGCTGCCTATTGCAAACAGGTCGGGGACATCCGGATTGCTCAAAGTCCATGTCAGCCCGCTCACCGGGTTATCGCTCTCGTCGGTCGCGGTCAGAGCGATGCCCGGCGCCGCTGTGCCGGTTGGCGCATTCTCGGCAAGTTCTATCGCGCCGCTGCCGCTATTCGCTATCGTCAACGTCTCCAATACATTCGTCACGGCAATGGTCACTGCTATGGCGCCGCTGACAACGCCGGTTGAGGCTTGCGCCGTTATCGTGTGACTCTCTGCCGTCTCAAAATCCAACGCGCTCGCCAACGTGACGACTCCGCTATCAGAACTAATCGCAAACAAACCGCCCGCGTCATTGCTCAACTCCCATGTGAAGTCTGTGCCGCCGACCAGAGGCAGACTGCCTTCGCTCGCGGTCAAGGTGATGCCCGGCACCGCTGTGCCGGTTGGCGCATTCTCGGTCAGCTCTATCGCGCCGCTGGCGGTATTCGCTATCGTCAGTGTCTCCAATACATTGGTGACATCGATTGTCAGTGTCAGCGCATTAGACACCACAGTCTGCGAACTTGCCTGTGCGATTATCGTGTGGCTCGGCGCCGTCTCAAAATCCAATGCGCTCGCCAACGTTACCTCGCCGTCGGCGCTAATCGCAAACAAGCCGCCAGCGGCATCGGTCAAACTCCAAGTCACATCGCTCACTGCGTCACCGCCCTCGTCGGTCGCGGTCAAGGTGATGCCCGGCGCCGCTGTGCCGGTTGGCGCATTCTCGGTCAGCTCTATCGCGCCGCTGTCGGTATTCGCTATCGTCAGTGTCTCCAATACATTGGTGACATCGATTGTCAGTGTCAGCGCATTAGACACCACAGTCTGCGAACTTGCCTGTGCGATTATCGTGTGGCTCGGCGCCGTCTCAAAATCCAATGCGCTCGCCAACGTTACCTCGCCGTCGGCGCTAATCGCAAACAAGCCGCCAGCGGCATCGGTCAAACTCCAAGTCACATCGCTCACTGCGTTATTGCCCTCGTCGGTCGCGACCAGAGTGATGCCCGGCACCGTGTCGCCCGCCGGCGCATCCTCGGCAAGCTCTATCGCGCCGCTGTCGGTATTCGCTATCGTCAGTGTCTCCAATACATTGGTGACATCGATTGTCAGTGTCAGCGCATTAGACACCACAGTCTGCGAACTTGCCTGTGCGATTATCGTGTGGCTCGGCGCCGTCTCAAAATCCAATGCGCTCGCCAACGTTACCTCGCCGTCGGCGCTAATCGCAAACAAGCCGCCAGCGGCATCGGTCAAACTCCAAGTCACATCGCTCACTGCGTCACCGCCCTCGTCGGTCGCGGTCAAGGTGATGCCCGGCGCCGCTGTGCCGGTTGGCGCATTCTCGGTCAGCTCTATCGCGCCGCTGTCGGTATTCGCTATCGTCAGTGTCTCCAATACATTGGTGACATCGATTGTCAGTGTCAGCGCATTAGACACCACAGTCTGCGAGCTTGCCTGTGCGATTATCGTGTGGCTCGGCGCCGTCTCAAAATTCAATGCGCCAGCCACCGTCACTTCGCCGCCGGTGCTAATCGCAAACAGGCCGTCAGCGTTATCAGGCAGACTCCATGTCAGGTCGGTTACCGGACGACCGCCTTCGTCGGTCGCGACCAGAGCGATGCCCGGCACCATGGCGTCGGCTGTCGCAGTCTCGGCAAGCGCTATCGCGCCGCTGCCGGCATTCTCTATCGTCAGGTTCTCCAGCACATTCAATACATTGATTGTCAGTTCCAGCGGCGGGCCCGGTTCATAACCGGCGGCTTCGGCGGTTACCGTCACGATATGACTGCGCGCGCCCGTATCTTCGTAATCCAGCGTGTTGTCCGCGATTAAAGTGATGATGCCCGTGTCGGTCGCTATTGCAAACAAGTCGTTCGGATCGCTCAAGCTCCAGGTCACTGTCACTCCGCTCACCGCAACGCTAGCGGGGTCTTGCGCTTCCAACATCACACCCGCTATCGCCGTGCCCGCCGTTGCGTTCTCGGCTATCGTCGCCGTGTCGGCACCGCCCGTCGCATCGGTATCCGCAACCTGTAACTGCGGCTCATCAACATCGGTCACTGTTATCGTCAGCGCCAACTCGTTTGAGTTTATGCCGTCCTTTGAGGCTTGCGCCGTTATCGTGTGGCTCTGTGCCGTTTCAAAGTCCGGCGGGGTTGCGACTCTTACTTCGCCGCCGGCGCTAATCGCAAACAGACCGCTCGCATCGCTCAGGTTCCAGGTCACTCCGGTTACGGCATTGCCGCTCTCGTCGCTCGCCGTCAGAGCGGTCACTGCTGTGCCGGCTGGCGTATTCTCGGCGAGTTCTATCGCGTCGCTGCCGGTATTCTCTATCGTCAGCTTCTCCAGCGCATTCAATACATTAATCGTCAGTTCCAGCGTCGCCGTCGCAAAACCGGCGGCGGCAGCGGTTACCGTTACGGCATGGGTGCGCGCATCCGTGTCTTCGTAATCCAGCGTGTCGCTCGCAATAAAAGTAATTGCGCCCGTGTCAGTCGCTATTGCAAACAAGCCGTCGGCATCATCGCTCAGGCTCCAGGTCACATCGCTCACATCAGCGCCGTCGGGGCCTCTTGCCGCCAACATCACACCCGCTATCGCCGTACCCATCGGCGAATTCTCAATGATGGTATTGTCGCCGTCGGCGCGATCGACTATCGTCAGTGTCTCCGGCACATCCGTTACGTCGATGATCAGGGACAGTGTCGAGGTTGCGCCGTCCTTTGAGGCTTGCACCGTAATCGTGTGTTGCTCTGAGGTCTCAAAGTCCAATTCGTCCGCTACGGTAATCGCGCCGACGGCATCTATTGCAAACAAACCGCCCGCGTCATCGCTCAGCATCCATTCCGCTCCGGTTATCACCTCGTCATTCTCGGTCGCTACCAGATTGATGCCCGCTACCTCTGTGTCGATCTGCGCATCCTCGGCGATGGCATTGGCGTCGGGGTCGCTATCGGTAATCGCCAGAGCCTCGACCACATTCAGCACATTTATCGTCAGCGTAAGCCTGACAAAAGAATTGGAACTGACCGTATCGGCGGTTACCACTACGGTGTGTTGCGTTGATGCTTCGTAGTTCAGCATTTTGCCCGCAGCCAAAGTGATTACGCCCGTGTCAGCCGCTATCGCAAACAAGCCGTCGGCATCATCGGTCAGGGACCATACCGCATCGATTGCAACCGCGTTATTGCGGAGGAATGCCCCCAGATCCACATCCGCCACCGGAGTACCCGCCGTGGCGTCCTCGGCTATCGTCGCCGTGTCGGCATCGCCGGCGGGGTCGGCATCGACTATCGTCAGTATATTGACGCTCACCTTTGCGGAACGGGCTGCCTCGCCGCCGTGAATGACCGCCGCGACATGATAGGCCAAGGGAACCACAAAGCCCTCGGGGATAGTTCTGTCAAGATGGCCTCTGTCCGCTGTGGGCGTCCTGCCGACAGTGTCACTCCTCACCGCCGCCCCGTCGCGGTAGATGTGGTACGTAATCGTCGGCGGCGGGTTCCATTCCGGCGGTATCGACGGTGCGAGCCAAGCCAATGCCACCTCCTCGCGATTCTCAAACGCAAGCAACTCTTGCGGGCCTTCGCGCAGTTGGAAACCGAACTCTTGCCAACTCGCCGTGCTGTCGCCGTTAAAGTCAACCTTCAGCGCCGGGTATTGCGAGGCGGTGCCGAAATCCCAGTGCTCGTTACTGGTCGGGTTCCAGTCTGCATAGATACCGGTGCGCGTCGTCGGCGCCTGTAACTCGGCGGTCGCATGACCGCTGATGCCGGTGATGGCAACGCCGTTGCCGGCGGCATTGTCCTTGCCCGATGTCTTGGTATCCCAGACGATGGCGGTTGCATCAAGGCCAAAATAAGCGCCGATGACACCGCCGCCGTCAGCCGCGGGCGCGATCAGGGCGGTGGAATAACTGCGGCGTATCGGGACAGCCGCCTCATTGTTCCTGCCAAGCAAGCCGCCGGAGGCAGGCGCCGCGCCATCCGATGCATCGACATAACCGGTGGCGTAAGAATCTTCCAGAAAGGAACCATCCCTTCCGTCCAAATTGCCAATCAGACCGCCGGTCCAATTGGTACGAACCTGTGTTGATCCGTTGCCGTCGCCATACGCGCGCGTTCTGCCGGTGGCATAACTCCTGACTACTTCAAGACCGCGACCAAAGCCGACCAAGGAACCGACTTCGTTGCCGCCCTCTATCCTGACCGCCGACCAGCTGTTCTCAATCCGTGCGCGAAGACCGCTTTGTCCGTTCATCAAACCCGCTATGCCGCCAATCCGGTTCGCATTGGTGCTGCCGGCAGGACCCCCATCGCCCGTGCCCGCGGTTATCAAACCGGTTACGCCGAGGTTGGAAATACATCCTTTGTCGCATGCGCCGGCGGCGCTAGTCCCCCCCGTAACCGCGCCAAATAAGCCGCCCTGACCGCGCCCGGTGATATTGGCCTGAAACAGGTTATAAATCGTGTGACCATTGCCCTCAAACTTTCCGCTCCACCGGTTGGTTGCGGTGCCAATGGGCGGAAAGCCGTCTCCGCTTGTCCATGCCGTGTTGACTGCGTCATCGCCGTAACTGTTCGGATCGTTAAAATCCAAATCATTCATCAATTCATAGCCGATGCAACCGCTGACCCCGCCCGGGCAACTGTCCCCGTTCGTGCCGAACTGTCGCTCCCAAGCAAAATAAGCGGAAGTGCCCGAGGACGGAACCGCTCCCGCAAGGTTAAAGCGCAACGCATTGAGTTGTTCCAGTGTCGTGATTTCTATCAGACCGTCGTCGTCGGTATCGTAGTCGGCCGGCGTTTGTGCGATTGCGGATGTGTGAAAGAGCGAAACTGCGAGCGCTAGAATCAGCGCGCCCGTTTTTAGCAACGGGCAAGGGAATCCGGAGAGCGCATGGAACATACGCCTCGCGTGGTTGATTGTAACTATTGTTGGCATAAAAATTTCAGGCGCCTTCTCCCAAGGCTGAGCACCGCAACGATGCAATAGGGGGTTATTGTACCTAAAAACGAGGAGATGTGTATGCCGCCACATTCCGTATGGCTATCTGACTGATTCTGCGGCCTTGCCCCCTGCGGGAGGTATTGCCGGGGGGCTTCCGGGAAGAGACGCGGGCAGGGCTTTGGCGCCGGCTCGGAATCGGGCGGGTTGGTTCTGTCATCATCTCCCGCGCGACACCGCGCTCGCTATGATTGCCGGCGCTGACTCGTTTGAATCTCGCCGTCCTTATTCGCTTGCGCCGTCACTGTGTGTTGCGATGATGTTGCGCAGTTCGATGGGGACGGGCAATGAGGCTGAGCGCGACGCTGTCTATTGCAAATGGGCGGGGTCGGCCGGGTCGGTTAATCTCCGTGTCACAGAAGTCACCGGATTACCCGCTTCATCGCGCGCTGTCAATCTGATGCCGGATGCTGTCGTGTCGGTCGTTGCATTCGCGCCAATGGCAATGGCCAAATGAGCGACCAAAGAAGAACCGGTCAAGTTGGCGACCAAGAGGGAGCTGGCCGAGCGCAAGCCGGATGCCAAAGAGGAGTTTGCTGATCGTCGCGCCATGGGCATGGTCAAACAACGCCCGACAATCCGCGGCGCGGTTGATATGCGGGCTATAAGGGGGCTTGACGGCAGCCAGTCGGCCCCAAAGGAGCGTACGGCGCGAGCGCTTCCCCTGAGGAAAAGAGTGATTTATCGCAACGGGCCTTCAAGGAAGAGCCGCAAGCGGAGTTTGAGCGCCGGTTCGGGCGGCTCTGTGCCGTCGTCGTCGGTCGGGTCGTTCAAAACCTCTATTGTCATCTCCAGATCATCGGATGCCACGGCGTCTTTTGTCGCCCGCACGATTACCGTGTGGGCGGTTGATGCCTCGTAATCTAGCGCACCCGCCACGGTCACCTCGCCGCTATCGGGGTCAATCGCGAACAAACCGTTCGGGGCGCTCGCTAGGCTCCAAGTCATTCCGCTTACCGCGCGATTGCCCTCATCGCGCACCGTCAGCGTGATGCCGGTCACCGCCGTGCCGGTCGCCGCATTCTCAACAACCGTATTGGTCGTGGCATTGCTGTCGGCAATCGCCAGACTCTCCAGCACATTGATCACGCGTATCCTCAGCGGCATGGTAACGGGCTCATAACCGGCGGCTGCGGCTGTTACCGTTACGCTATGGCTGTGCGCGGTTTCGTAGTCCAGCGCGCCGCTCGCAATCAAAGTGATGATGCCGCCGCCGGCGCTTATGGCGAACAAGTCGGGGTCGTTCGGGTCGCCCAAACTCCACGTCACACTGCCTACGGTAGCGCCGCCGACAACCTGTGCCGCCAGCGCCACGCCCGCTATCGCCGTGCCCGACGTTGCGTCCTCCGCTATCGTCGCCGTGTAGGCGACCTGTGGCGACGGGGTCTCGTCAATATCGATTACGGCAATGATTACGTCTATTGTGGCGCTGACAGCGCCCGTTGAGGCGCGCGCCGTTATCGTATGCGTCGGCGTTGTCTCATAATCCAATTCGCCCGCCAACGTGACCACGCCGCTATCGGGGGCAATCGCAAACAGGCCTCCCGCGTCATCGCTCAGCCCCCATATAAAGTCTGTGCCGCCGGTCAGAGGCAGACCGTCTTCGTGCGCTCGCAGGGCGATGCCCGGCACCGCCGTGCCGACCGGCGCATCCTCGGCAAGCTCTATCGCGCCGTTGCCGCTGTTTGCTACTGTCAGCGCCTCCGCCACATTCAAAACGCTTATCGTCAGCGCCAAGTCATTCGATACCACGGCGCCCGCCACAGCCCGCACCGTCACGCTATGGGTCGGCGCGCTCTCGTAATCTAACGCGCCCGCCACGATGAGTAGCGCGCTGTTAGCGGAGCTGATTGCAAACAAGCCGGCCGGGGCGCTCGCTACGCTCCATGTCACGGCAGTCACCGGCATGCCCATCTCATCGCGGGCTTGCAGTGTGATGCCGGTCACCGCCGTGCCGGTCGCCGCATTCTCAACAACCGTATTGGTCGTGGCATCGCTATCGACTATCGTCAATGCATCCGGCGCATCCAAAATATTTATCGTCAGCGCCAAGTCATTCGATACCACGGCGCCCGCCACAGCCCGCACCGTCACGCTATGGGTCGGCGTACTCTCGTGATCTAACGCGCCCGCCGCCGTTATCTCACCGCTAACCGGGTCAATCGCGAACAGGTCGGCGGCGGTATCTGTCATCTCCCATGCGAAGCCCGCGCCGCTAGTCAGGGGCAGACTGCCTTCGTGCGCTCGCAGGGCGATGCCAGTCACCGCTGTGCCGGGCGGCGCATTCTCGGCGATGGCGTTGGCATCCGTATCGCTATCAACAATCGTCAAACTCTCCGCTACATTTCGCACCTCTATCGGCAGATCGAGCGCGACGATGCTGCCGTCGGCGGCGATGGCGACCGCCGTTACGCCATGGCTCGCAGCCGCTTCGTAATCCGGCGCACGGTCGGTCGCGGTTTTGATAACGCCGGTGGCGGCGGCAATCGCAAACAAGCCGTCGGCATCGTCGGTCAGTATCCATGCGATGCCGCTTAGCGGGTTGCCGTCTCGTGTCGCCGCCAGCATTATTCCGCTGACTATCGTGTCCGTACTGTTCTCGGCGATGGCGTTGGGGGCTGGATCAGCATCGCTTACGGTCGGCGGGACAATCGTCTCATCAAAGTCGGTCACCATGATGGTCAGCGGCAATGGGTCGGACCGTATGCCGCTTGCCGTGGCCCGCGCCTCTGCCGTGTGGGCGGTCGATGTCTCGTAATCCAAGGTGTTTGAGGCGCTCAGCCTGATAGCGCCGTCGGCATCTATCGCGAACAGGCCGGGCGGAGCGCTCGCTATGCTCCAGGTCACGGCGCTCACCGCATCACCCGCTTCATCGAGGGCTTGCAAGGCGATGCCGGTTACCGGCATGTTCGCCACCGCATTCTCGGCGATGGCATTGGCGGCGGTATCGCTATCAATAATCGTCAAGGGCTCCGGCGCATTCAAAATGTTTATCGTCAGGGTCAGGGTGTCGACAACGGCGCCGGTTGATGCCCGCGCCTCTATCGTGTGGCTCGTTGCCGTCTCATAATCCAATGCGCCCGCCGCCGTTACTTCGCCGCCGGTGGTAATCGAAAACAGACCGCCGGCATCGTCGCTCAAGCTCCAGAGGAAGTCTTCGCCGGCAGTCAGAGGCAAACTGCCTTCGTGCGCTTGCAGATTGATGCCGGTCACCGCCGTGCCGATTGCGGAATTCTCGGCGATGGTGTTGGCGCTCGTATCGCTATCAATAATCGTCAAGCTCTCCGGCACATTCCCAACCGCTATGGTCAGGGTCAGGTCATCGGATACCACGGCGCCCGCCACAGCCCGCACCGTCACGCTATGGGTCGGCGTGCTCTCGTAATCCAATGCGCCCGCCGCCGTTACTTCGCCGCCGGTGGTAATCGCAAACAGACCGCCGGCATCGTCGCTCAATCTCCAGAGGAAACCTTCGCCGGCAGTCAGAGGCAGACCGTCTTCGTGCGCTCGCAGGGCGATGCCGGTTGCCGCCGTGCCGGGCGGCGCATTCTCGGCGATGGCGTTGGCATCCGTATCGCTATCAACAATCGTCAAACTCTCCGCTACATTTCGCACCTCTATCGGCAGATCGAGCGCGACGATGCTGCCGTCGGCGGCGATGGCGACCGCCGTTACGCCATGGCTCGCAGCCGCTTCGTAATCCGGCGCACGGTCGGTCGCGGTTTTGATAACGCCGGTGGCGGCGGCAATCGCAAACAAGCCGTCGGCATCGTCGGTCAGTATCCATGCGATGCCGCTTAGCGGGTTGCCGTCTCGTGTCGCCGCCAGCATTATTCCGCTGACTATCGTGTCCGTACTGTTCTCGGCGATGGCGTTGGGGGCTGGATCAGCATCGCTTACGGTCGGCGGGACAATCGTCTCATCAAAGTCGGTCACCATGATGGTCAGCGGCAATGGGTCGGACCGTATGCCGCTTGCCGTGGCCCGCGCCTCTGCCGTGTGGGCGGTCGATGTCTCGTAATCCAAGGTGTTTGAGGCGCTCAGCCTGATAGCGCCGTCGGCATCTATCGCGAACAGGCCGGGCGGAGCGCTCGCTATGCTCCAGGTCACGGCGCTCACCGCATCACCCGCTTCATCGAGGGCTTGCAAGGCGATGCCGGTTACCGGCATGTTCGCCACCGCATTCTCGGCGATGGCATTGGCGGCGGTATCGCTATCAATAATCGTCAAGGGCTCCGCTACATTGGTTACGACGATAGTCAGGTTTGGCTCGTTTGAGTCTATGCCGTCCTTTGTCGCTCGCACCGTAACCGGGTGTTGCGTTGATGCCTCGTAGTTCAATTCGCCCTCTGTGGTAATCGCGCCGGTGTTACTCGTGATTGCAAACAGGCCGCCCGCATCATCGGTCAGATTCCATTCCACTCCGCTTACCGCATTGCCGCCCTCGTCGGTCGCCGTCAGAGTGATGCCCGGCACCATGGTGCCGGTTGTCGCATTCTCGGCAATCTCTATCGCGCCGATGCCAGCATTCGCTATCGTCAATGTCTCCAGTACATTCAGTATATTTATTGTCAGTGTTACTACGGCAGGCTGATAACCGGCGGTTTCGGCGGTTACCGTTACGCTATGGCTGCGCGCGGTTTCGTAGTCCAGCGTGTCGCTCGCAACCAAAGTGATTGCGCCGTCGGCGCTGTCTATTGCAAACAAATCGGGGTGCGCCGGATCGGTCAGGCTCCATGTCACTCCGGTCACCGAAGCGCCGCCGGGGTCTTGTGCCGCCAGCGTCACATCCGCTATCGCCGTACCCGTCGTTGCGTTCTCGGCTATCGTCGCCGTGTTGGCATCGCCCGTCGCATCGGCGTCCGTAATCCGCAACTGCGGCAGGCTCTCGTCAATATCCGTTACGGCGATGGCGAGGGTTAATTGATTCGAATCTATGCCGTCCTTTGTCGCTTGCGCCACAACCGCGTGTTGCGTTGCCGCCTCGTAGTTCAATTCGCCCGCTACGGCAATCACGCCGGTGTTACTCGTGATTGCAAACAGGCCGCCCGCATCATCGGTCAGGCTCCATTCCACTCCGCTTACCGCAGCGCCGCCTTCGTCGCTCGCCGTCAGAGCGATGCCCGGCACCGCCGCGCCGACCGGCGCATTCTCGGCAAGCTCTATCGCATCAGCGTCGGCATTCGCTATCGTCAATGTCTCCGGCACATTCTCAACCGCTATCGTCAGCGCTAGCGTGTTCACGACAGTGCCGGTTGAGGCTTGTGCCGTTATCGTGTGGCTCTGTGCCGTCTCAAAATCCAACGCAGCCGCCACCCTCACCTCACCGCCGATGGTAATTGAAAACAGGCCGCCGGCATCATCGGTCAGGCTCCATTCCACTCCGCTTACCGCAGCGCCGCCCTCATCGCTCGCCGTCAGAGCGATGCCCGGCACCACGGCGCCGACCGGCGCATTCTCGGCGATGGCATTGTCGCCGGCATTGCCATCGGCAATCGTCAAGCTCTCCGGCGCATTGGTTACGCCTACGCTGATTACGCCGATGCTCAGGCTCAATATGTTTGAGTCTATGCCGTCCTTTGTCGCTTGCGCCATGACCGCGTGTTGCGTTGCTGCCTCGTAGTTCAATTCGCCCGCTACGGCAATCACGCCGGTGTTACTCGTGATTGCAAACAAGTTGCCCGCATCATCGGTCAGGCTCCATTCCGCTCCGCTTATGAGATTGCCGCCTTCATCGCTCGCCGTCAGAGCGATGCCCGGCACCACCGCGCCGACCGGCGCATTCTCGGCAATCTCTATCGCGCCGCTGCCGCCGTTCGCTATCGTCAAAGCCTCCAGCACATTCTCTACTCGCACTTCCGCTTCAATCTCTGCGCTCACCCCTCCCAGCGTCGCGCGCACTCTCAATCTATGCTCGCGGGCCGTCTCGTAGTCCAGCGCCGCTGCCACAGCGATGACACCGCTGCTCCCATCTATCGCAAACAGACCGCCCGCGTTATTCGGCAGGCTCCAAATCACGCTCAGGCGAGCGCCATCGGCGCCTCTTGCGACCAACTCCAGACCCGATACCGCCGTGCCGGTCGCCGCCGACTCCGATACCCTCGCCAGATTGTCATTGTCCGTTATGTCAACAATCGCAATGTCCTCGTTGATGTCTCCCACGCTGATAACCAGACTCGCTATGTTTGAATGGATGCCCTCTTTTGAAACTCGCACGGTCACCGTGTGTTGCGATGATGCCTCGTAGTCCAATGAATTCGCGGCAACCAACCTGATAATGCCGGCGCTGTCCACAGAAAACAAACCATTCGGGTTATCGATCAGACTCCAGACCAGACCGCTCGTCACCGCAACATTCGCTTCGTCCTTTGCCTCCAGCGATATGCCCAACACCCGACTGCCGGCGCCCGCGTTCTCGGCGATAGTGTTGGCATCTGCGTTTCTGTCTCTGACCGTCAGCGTCTCCGGCACATTCTCCACCGCTATCGTCAGCGACAGAGTCGCTACCGCGGTGGCCGTTGAAGCTCGCGCCTCTATCGCATGGCTCGTATCCGTCTCGTAATCCAATGCGCCCGCCACCGTCACTTCGCCGCCGGTCGTAATCGCAAAGCGACCGCCGGCATCATTGCTCAGGCTCCATTCCGCTCCGCTTATGAGATTGCCGCCTTCATCGCTTGCCGTCAGAGCGATGCCCGCTACCACGGCGCCGACCGGCGCATTCTCGGCGACGGTATTGTCGGTAGTGTCGCTGTCCGTAATCGTCAGCGTCTCCGGCACATTCTCCACCGCTATCGTCAGCGACAGAGTCGCTACCGCGGTGGCCGTTGAAGCTCGCGCCTCTATCGCATGGCTCGTATCCGTCTCGTAATCCAATGCGCCCGCCACCGTCACTTCGCCGCCGGTCGTAATCGCAAAGCGCCCGCCGGCATCATTGCTCAGGCTCCATTCCGCTCCGCTTATGAGATTGCCGCCTTCATCGCTTGCCGTCAGAGCGATGCCCGCTACCACGGCGCCGACCGGCGCATTCTCGGCGACGGTATTGTCGGTAATGTCGCTGTCCGTAATCGTCAGCGTCTCCGGCACATTCTCCACCGCTATCGTCAGCGACAGAGTCGCTACCGCGGTGGCCGTTGAAGCTCGCGCCTCTATCGCATGGCTCGTATCCGTCTCGTAATCCAATGCGCCCGCCACCGTCACTTCGCCGCCGGTCGTAATCGCAAAGCGACCGCCGGCATCATTGCTCAGGCTCCATTCCGCTCCGCTTATGAGATTGCCGCCTTCATCGCTTGCCGTCAGAGCGATGCCCGCTACCACGGCGCCGACCGGCGCATTCTCGGCGACGGTATTGTCGGTAGTGTCGCTGTCCGTAATCGTCAGCGTCTCCGGCACATTCTCCACCGCTATCGTCAGCGACAGAGTCGCTACCGCGGTGGCCGTTGAAGCTCGCGCCTCTATCGCATGGCTCGTATCCGTCTCGTAATCCAATGCGCCCGCCACCGTCACTTCGCCGCCGGTCGTAATCGCAAAGCGCCCGCCGGCATCATTGCTCAGGCTCCATTCCGCTCCGCTTATGAGATTGCCGCCTTCATCGCTTGCCGTCAGAGCGATGCCCGCTACCACGGCGCCGACCGGCGCATTCTCGGCGACGGTATTGTCGGTAATGTCGCTGTCCGTAATCGTCAGCGTCTCCGGCACATTCTCCACCGCTATCGTCAGCGACAGAGTCGCTACCGCGGTGGCCGTTGAAGCTCGCGCCTCTATCGCATGGCTCGTATCCGTCTCGTAATCCAATGCGCCCGCCACCGTCACTTCGCCGCCGGTCGTAATCGCAAAGCGACCGCCGGCATCATTGCTCAGGCTCCATTCCGCTCCGCTTATGAGATTGCCGCCTTCATCGCTTGCCGTCAGAGCGATGCCCGCTACCACGGCGCCGACCGGCGCATTCTCGGCGACGGTATTGTCGGTAGTGTCGCTGTCCGTAATCGTCAGCGTCTCCGGCACATTCTCCACCGCTATCGTCAGCGACAGAGTCGCTACCGCGGTGGCCGTCGAAGCTCGCGCCTCTATCGCATGGCTCGTATCCGTCTCGTAATCCAATGCGCCCGCCACCGTCACTTCGCCGCCGGTCGTAATCGCAAAGCGCCCGCCGGCATCATTGCTCAGGCTCCATTCCGCTCCGCTTATGAGATTGCCGCCTTCATCGCTTGCCGTCAGAGCGATGCCCGCTACCACGGCGCCGACCGGCGCATTCTCGGCGATGGTATTGTCGGTAGTGTCGCTGTCCGTAATCGTCAGCGTCTCCGGCACATTCTCCACCGCTATCGTCAGCGACAGAGTCGCTACCGCGGTGGCCGTCGAAGCTCGCGCCTCTATCGCATGGCTCGTATCCGTCTCGTAATCCAATGCGCCCGCCACCGTCACTTCGCCGCCGGTCGTAATCGCAAAGCGCCCGCCGGCATCATTGCTCAGGCTCCATTCCGCTCCGCTTATGAGATTGCCGCCTTCATCGCTCGCCGTCAGAGCGATGCCCGCTACCACGGCGCCGACCGGCGCATTCTCGGCGACGGTATTGTCGGTAGTGTCGCTGTCCGTAATCGTCAGCGTCTCCGGCACATTCTCCACCGCTATCGTCAGCGACAGAGTCGCTACCGCGGTGGCCGTTGAAGCTCGCGCCTCTATCGCATGGCTCGTATCCGTCTCGTAATCCAATGCGCCCGCCACCGTCACTTCGCCGCCGGTCGTAATCGCAAAGCGCCCGCCGGCATCATTGCTCAGGCTCCATTCCGCTCCGCTTATGAGATTGCCGCCTTCATCGCTCGCCGTCAGAGCGATGCCCGGCACCACCGCGCCGACCGGCGCATTCTCGGCAATCTCTATCGCGCCGCTGCCGCCGTTCGCTATCGTCAAAGCCTCCAGCACATTCTCTACTCGCACTTCCGCTTCAATCTCTGCGCTCACCCCTCCCAGCGTCGCGCGCACTCTCAATCTATGCTCGCGGGCCGTCTCGTAGTCCAGCGCCGCTGCCACAGCGATGACACCGCTGCTCCCATCTATCGCAAACAGACCGCCCGCGTTATTCGGCAGGCTCCAAATCACGCTCAGGCGAGCGCCATCGGCGCCTCTTGCGACCAACTCCAGACCCGATACCGCCGTGCCGGTCGCCGCCGACTCCGATACCCTCGCCAGATTGTCATTGTCCGTTATGTCAACAATCGCAATGTCCTCGTTGATGTCTCCCACGCTGATAACCAGACTCGCTATGTTTGAATGGATGCCCTCTTTTGAAACTCGCACGGTCACCGTGTGTTGCGATGATGCCTCGTAGTCCAATGAATTCGCGGCAACCAACCTGATAATGCCGGCGCTGTCCACAGAAAACAAACCATTCGGGTTATCGATCAGACTCCAGACCAGACCGCTCGTCACCGCAACATTCGCTTCGTCCTTTGCCTCCAGCGATATGCCCAACACCCGACTGCCGGCGCCCGCGTTCTCGGCGATAGTGTTGGCATCTGCGTTTCTGTCTCTGACCGTCAGCGTCTCCGGCACATTCTCCACCGCTATCGTCAGCGACAGAGTCGCTACCGCGGTGGCCGTCGAAGCTCGCGCCTCTATCGCATGGCTCGTATCCGTCTCGTAATCCAATGCGCCCGCCACCGTCACTTCGCCGCCGGTCGTAATCGCAAAGCGCCCGCCGGCATCATTGCTCAGGCTCCATTCCACCCCGCTTATGAGATTGCCGCCTTCATCGCTTGCCGTCAGAGCGATGCCCGGCACCACTGTGCCGACCGGCGCATTCTCGGCGATGGTATTATCGCCGGTATCGCTATCGGCAATCGTCAGGGTCTCCGGCGCATTAGGCGCGCCCACATTGGTTACGCCGATGCTCAGGCTCAATATGTTTGAGTCTATGCCGTCCTTTGTCGCTTGCGCCATGACCGCGTGTTGCGTTGCTGCCTCGTAGTTCAATGCGCCCTCTAAGGTAATCACGCCGGTGTTACTCGTGATTGCAAACAGGCCGCCCGCGTCATCGGTCAGGCTCCATTCCGCTCCGCTTACCGCATTGCCACTCTCGTCGCTCGTCGTCAGAGCAATGCCCGGCACCGCCGTGCCGGTTGTCGCATTCTCGGCAAGCTCTATCGCGCCGTTGCCGCCGTTCGCTATCGTCAAAGTCTCCAGTACGTTCAATACATTGATTGTCAGCGTCACCCCCGACGAAGCATAACCGCTCGCCATGGCGGTTACCGTTACGGCGTGTCGCGTTGATGCTTCGTAGTTCAGTGTGTTGTCCGCAGCCAAAGTGATGGCGCCGTCGGCGCTGTCTATTGCAAACAGGCCGCTCGGGTCGGTCAGACTCCAGGTCGCACTGCTCACGGCAACGCCGGCGGGGTCTTGTGCCGCCAATGTCACGCCCGCTATCGCCGTATCCGCCGTCGCGTTCTCGGCTATCGTCGCCGTGTTGGCATCGCCCGTCGTATCGGTGTCTATAATCCGCAACTGTGGCAGGGTATCGTCAATATCCGCTTCGGCAATGGTCAGGCCCAGGCCGATTGAAATCACGCCGTCTTTAGCGGCCCGCGCTACCACCGCGTAGTGATTAGGCAGTGTCTCGTAATCCAATGAGCCCGAAGCGATGAGGCTGATCACGCCGCTGGCGCTGTCTATTGCAAATAAACCGCTTGCATAGGGCAGGCTCCAGGTCACTCCGCTTACCGCAGCGCCGCCCTCGTCGCTCACCGTCAGAGCGATGCCCGGCACCACCGCGCCGGCTGTCGCATTCTCGGCAATCGCTATCGCGCCGCTGCCTCTGTTCGCTATCCTCAACTCCTCCAGCACATTCAATACATTTATTGTCAGCTCCAGCGCGCCCGTTATATAACCGTCGGCTTCGGCGGTCACCGTTACGGTGTGTCGCGTTGATGTTTCGTAGTCCAGCGTGTTGTCCGCAATCAAAGTGATGACACCGCTGGCGCTGCTTATTTCGAACAAGTCTTCCGCATCGATCAGGCCCCATGTCACATCGCTTACGACATTGCCATCGGGGTCTCGCACCTCCGGCATCACACCCGTTGCCGCAACGCCCGCCGTTGCGTTCTCGGCTATCGTCGCCGTATTGACATCGCCCGTCGCATCGGTATCGGTTATCCTCAACACATCGACGCTAATCGTTGCGGAACGGGCTGCCTCGCCGCCGTGAATGACCGCCGCGACATGATAGGCGTATCTGGCGCCCGCGGTGATGCTGTCGTCAACATAGATTGTGTTCGTTGACGGTGTTCCGGCAGTGTCATTCGCCAGCGCCGCCTCGTCGCGGTAGATGTGGTATGTAATAATCGGGGGCGGGTCCCATTCCGGCGGTATCGGCGGCGCGGTCCAAGCCAATGCCGCATGCCCGCCGATCCCAAATGCAATCAGGTCTCGCGGGCCTTCGCGCAGTTGGAAACCGAACTCTTGCCAGGTCGGCTCGCCGTCGCCGTTAAAGTCAACCTTCAGCGCCGGGTATTGCGAGGCGGCGCCGAAATCCCAGCGTTCGTTGGCGGTCGGGTTCCAGTTCGCATAGATATCGGCGCGCGTCGTCGGCGCCTGTAACTCGGCGGTCGCATGACCGCTGATGCCGGCGATGGCGATGCCGTTGCCGGCGGCATTGTCCTTGCGCGATGTCTCGGTATCCCAGACGACGGCGGTTGCGTCAATGCCGACATAAGCGCCGATGACGCCGCCGCCGTTCTCGTCGGCGGGCGCGATCCGGGCGGTGGAATAACTGCGGCGTATCGGGACAGATGTCCGACTGTTTGTGCCAAGCAAGCCGCCGGAGGCGGGCATCGCGCCATCCGATGCATCGACATAACCGGTGGCGTAAGAATCTTCCAGAAAGGAACCACCCCTTCCGTCCAGATTGCCAATCAGACCGCCGGCCCAATTGGTAGTGACCTGTGCTGCGGCGCCGTCGCCATACACACGCGCTCTGCCGGTGGCATAACTCGCGACCACTTCAAGACCGCGCCCGAAGCCGACCAGAGAACCGACTTCGTTGCCGCCCTCTATCCTGACCGCCGACCAACTGTTCTCAATCCGCGCGCGAAGACCGCCTTGTCCGTTCATCAAACCCGCTATGCCGCCAATCCGGTTCGCATTGGTGCCGCTGGCAGGAACCGAAGCGCCACTGCCCGAAGTTATTGAGCCGGTTACGCCGAGGTTGGAAACACATCCTTTGTCACACGCACCGGCGGCGCCGTCGGTTCCCCCTGAAATTCCGCCAAATAAGCCGGCATTACCGCGCCCGGCGATATCGTTCTGGAACAAGTTATAAATCGTGTGACCATTGCCCTCAAGCTTTCCGCCCCATCGGGCAAACGCATCGCCAATGGGCTGAAAGCCTTCTATGGGCCCGCCGCGATCCGCGTCTGTGTAGTACGGGAGGACTATGCCGCCGCCGTAACTGGCCGGATCGGTGAAATCCAAATCCTTTGTCAATTCATAGCCGAGGCATTCGCCGGCCCCGCCCGGACAACTGCTCTGGTTGTTGCCGAACTCTCTTGACCACACACGATAAGAGGAGGAATCATCTTTGCTCAGGCCCGTCCCCGCAGGGTCAAAGCGCATTACATTGAGTTGCTCCACCGTTGTGATGTCTATCAGACCGTCGTCGTCAATGTCGTAGTCTCTCGGCGCTTGCGCGACCGCGGATGTGTGAAAGAATGAGACTGCGAGCGCCAGAATCAGCGCGCCCGTTTTCGGCAACAGGCAGAGGAATCCGGAGAGGGCATGGAATATGCGCCTTGCGCGGTTGATTTTAGCCATTACTTGCATGAAATTTCCGGACACTTTCTCCCTGCCCCTCGGGGGGCGAACGGCTATGCTGATGATGATGGTGATGATGACGATTTTCTCCCCGCCCCTTCGGGGGGCGAACACTGCGACGATGCAATGGGAGTCATTGTACCTTGATTTGTGGCGGAAGGCGCATGGAGCATTGAGCGAACACTGCAACGACGCAATGGAATCCGTTGTGCTTCAGAGCGAGGAAAGCGGCTCACATCGGCATATTCCGTATGGCTATCCGACTGACTCCACAGCCCTTCTCCCTGCGGGAGAGTATTATCGCAGGGGGCCTTCCAGGAAGAGGCGCAGACGCAACCTCAGCACGCTGGCTGCCTCTTGCACAGTTATTGTCAGCGACAATTCGTTTGAGTCTATGCCGTCCTTGCTCGCCTGCGCCCTGACCGTGTGTTGCGTTGCCGCCGCGTAGTCCAATGCGCCCTCTGCGGTTATCACGCCGCTGTTACTCGTGATGGCAAACAAGCTGCCTGCGTCATCGGTCAGCATCCATTCCGCTCCGGTTATCACCTCGTCATTCTCGGTCGCTACCAGATTGATGCCCGGCACTACGGTGCCGGCGGGCGCATTCTCGGCCAGTTCTATCGCACCGCTGCCGCCGTTTGCTATCGTCAATGTCTCCAGCACATTCAATACATTGATTGTCAGTTCCAGCGTCGCTGTCATAAAACCGGCGGCGGCGGCGGTTACCGTTACGCTATGGTTGCGCGCACCTATGTCTTCGTAGTCCAGCGTGTCGCTCGCTGCCAAAGTGATGACACCGCTGGTACTGCCTATCGCGAACAAGCTGCTCGGATCGGTCAGGCTCCAGGTCGCACTACTTACGGCAGTGCCATCGGTATCTTGTGCCGCCAATGTCACACCTGCTATCGCCGTGCCCGCCGTCGCATCCTCCGCTATCGTCGCCGTGTTGGCAGCGCCTGTCGTATCGGTGTCCGCAATCTGCAACTGCGGCAGGGTCTCGTCAATATCTGTTACGGCGATGGTCAGGGTTAGTTGATTCGAATCTATGCCGTCTTTGCTCGCCTGCGCCGTGACCGTGTGTTGCGTTGCCGCCGCGTAGTCCAATGCGCCCTCTGCGGTTATCACGCCGGTGTTGCTCGTGATGGCAAACAAGCTATCCGCGTCATCGGTCAGGCTCCATGTCAGGTCGGTTACCGGACGACCGCCTTCATCGCTCGCCGTCAGAGCAATGCCCGGCACCACGGTGCCGACGGGCGCATTCTCGGCCAGTTCTATCGCACCGCTGCCGCCGTTTGCTATCGTCAATGTCTCCAGCACATTCTCCACAGTTACCGTTATTGAGAATGCGACCGAAGTCACTCCGTCTTTCGCGGCTTGCGCCATTAATGTGTGGCTCTCCCCGCCAGCCGCTTCAAAATTCAATGCGCCAGCCACCGTCACTTCGCCGCCGGTGCTAATCGCAAACAGGCCGCCCGCGTTATCAGGCAGACTCCATGTCAGGTCGGTTACCGGACGACCGCCTTCGTCGCTCACTGTCAGAGCAATGCCCGGCACCACGGTGCCGACGGGCGCATTCTCGGCCAGTTCTATCGCACCGCTGCCGCCGTTTGCTATCGTCAATGTCTCCAGCACATTCTCCACAGTTACCGTTATTGAGAATGCGACCGAAGTCACTCCGTCTTTCGCGGCTTGCGCCATTAATGTGTGGCTCTCCCCGCCAGCCGCTTCAAAATTCAATGCGCCAGCCACCGTCACTTCGCCGCCGGTGCTAATCGCAAACAGGCCGCCAGCGTTATCAGGCAGACTCCATGTCAGGTCGGTTACCGGACGACCGCCTTCGTCGCTCACTGTCAGAGCAATGCCCGGCACCACGGTGCCGGCGGGCGCATTCTCGGCCAGTTCTATCGCACCGCTGCCGCCGTTTGCTATCGTCAATGTCTCCAGCACATTCTCCACAGTTACCGTTATTGAGAATGCGACCGAAGTCACGCCGTCTTTCGTGGCTTGCGCCATTAATGTGTGGCTCTCCCCGCCAGCCGCTTCAAAATTCAATGCGCCAGCCACCGTCACTTCGCCGCCGGTGCTAATCGCAAACAGGCCGCCCGCGTTATCAGGCAGACTCCATGTCAGGTCGGTTACCGGACGACCGCCTTCGTCGCTCACTGTCAGAGCAATGCCCGGCACCACGGTGCCGGCGGGCGCATTCTCGGCCAGTTCTATCGCACCGCTGCCGCCGTTTGCTATCGTCAATGTCTCCAGCACATTCTCCACAGTTACCGTTATTGAGAATGCGACCGAAGTCACTCCGTCTTTCGCGGCTTGCGCCATTAATGTGTGGCTCTCCCCGCCAGCCGCTTCAAAATTCAATGCGCCAGCCACCGTCACTTCGCCGCCGGTGCTAATCGCAAACAGGCCGCCCGCGTTATCAGGCAGACTCCATGTCAGGTCGGTTACCGGACGACCGCCTTCGTCGCTCGCCGTCAGAGCAATGCCCGGCACCACGGTGCCGGCGGGCGCATTCTCGGCCAGTTCTATCGCACCGCTGCCGCCGTTTGCTATCGTCAATGTCTCCAGCACATTCTCCACAGTTACCGTTATTGAGAATGCGACCGAAGTCACTCCGTCTTTCGCGGCTTGCGCCATTAATGTGTGGCTCTCCCCGCCAGCCGCTTCAAAATTCAATGCGCCAGCCACCGTCACTTCGCCGCCAGTGCTAATCGCAAACAGGCCGCCAGCGTTATCAGGCAGACTCCATGTCAGGTCGGTTACCGGACGACCGCCTTCGTCGCTCACTGTCAGAGCAATGCCCGGCACCACGGTGCCGGCGGGCGCATTCTCGGCCAGTTCTATCGCACCGCTGCCGCCGTTTGCTATCGTCAATGTCTCCAGCACATTCTCCACAGTTACCGTTATTGAGAATGCGACCGAAGTCACTCCGTCTTTCGCGGCTTGCGCCATTAATGTGTGGCTCTCGCCGCCAACCGCTTCAAAATTCAATGCGCCAGCCACCGTCACTTCGCCGCCAGTGCTAATCGCAAACAGGCCGCCAGCGTTATCAGGCAGACTCCATGTCAGGTCGGTTACCGGACGACCGCCTTCGTCGCTCACTGTCAGAGCAATGCCCGGCACCACGGTGCCGACGGGCGCATTCTCGGCCAGTTCTATCGCACCGCTGCCGCCGTTTGCTATCGTCAATGTCTCCAGCACATTCTCCACAGTTATCGTTATTGAGAATGCGGCCGAAGTCACTCCGTCTTTCGCGGCTTGCGCCATTAATGTGTGACTCTCGCCGCCAACCGCTTCAAAATCCAAATCGCCGGCCACACTGATTACGCCTGTGTTAGTCGCAATCGCAAACAGGCCGCTTGCATCATCAGGCAGACTCCATGTCAGGTCGGTTACCGCATTGCTGCCTTCGTCACTCGCCGTCAGAGTGACACCGCTCACTTCGGCGCCGATCGTTGCATTCTCCGCAATGGTATTGGCGTCGGCGTCGCTATCCGCTACCGTCAGCGTCTCCAGCACATTCGTTACGTTTATTGTCAGTGTCACTATGGCAGGCTGATAACCGTCGGCTTCGGCGGTTACCGTTACGCTATGGCTACGCGCGGTTTCGTAGTCCAGCGTGTTGCTCGCAACCAAAGTAATCTCGCCGTTGGCACTGTCTATTGCAAACAAGCCGCTCGGATCGGTCAGGCTCCAGACCGCTCCGCTCACAACATTGCTATCAGCGTCTTGTGCCGCCAGTGTCACATCCGCTATCGCAGCGTCTGCCGACGCATCCTCCGCTATCGTCGCAGTGTTGGCATCGCCTGTCGCATCGGTGTCCGCAATCTGCAACTGCGGCAGGCTCTCGTCAATATCCGTTACGGCGATGGTCAGAGATAGCTCATTGGAATCTATGCCGTCCTTTGTCGCTTGTACCATAACCGTGTGGTGCGTTGATGTCTCGTAATCCAGTTCGCCTGTCACTGTGATGACACCGCCGGTATCAATCCCGAACAAACCGGTCGGGGCGCTCGCCAAGCTCCAAATCAGCCCTTCTGTCAGCGGCCTGCCGCCTTCGTCGGTCACTGTCAGAGCAATGCCCGGCACCACGGTGCCGGCGGGCGCATTCTCAGCCAGTTCTATCGCACCGCTGCCGCCGTTTGCTATCGTCAATGTCTCCAGCACATTCTCCACAGTTACCGTTATTGAGAATGCGACCGAAGTCACTCCGTCTTTCGCGGCTTGCGCCATTAATGTGTGGCTCTCCCCGCCAGCCGCTTCAAAATTCAATGCGCCAGCCACCGTGACCTCGCCGCCAGTGCTAATCGCAAACAGGCCGCCAGCGTTATCAGGCAGACTCCATGTCAGGTCGGTTACCGGACGACCGCCTTCGTCGGTCACTGTCAGAGCAATGCCCGGCACCACGGTGCCGACGGGCGCATTCTCAGCCAGTTCTATCGCACCGCTGCCGCCGTTTGCTATCGTCAATGTCTCCAGCACATTCTCCACAGTTACCGTTATTGAGAATGCGACCGAAGTCACTCCGTCTTTCGCGGCTTGCGCCATTAATGTGTGGCTCTCCCCGCCAGCCGCTTCAAAATTCAATGCGCCAGCCACCGTCACTTCGCCGCCAGTGCTAATCGCAAACAGGCCGCCAGCGTTATCAGGCAGACTCCATGTCAGGTCGGTTACCGGACGACCGCCTTCGTCGCTCACTGTCAGAGCAATGCCCGGCACCACGGTGCCGGCGGGCGCATTCTCCGCAATGGCATTGGCGCCAGTGTCGCTATCCGCTATCGTCAATGTCTCCAGCACATTCTCCACAGTTATCGTTATTGAGAATGCGACCGAAGTCACTCCGTCTTTCGCGGCTTGCGCCATTAATGTGTGGCTCTCGCCGCCAGCCGCTTCAAAATCCAAATCGCCGGCCACACTGATTACGCCTGTGTCAGTCGCAATCGCAAACAGGCCGCTTGCATCATCAGGCAGACCCCATGTCAGGTCGGTTACCGCATTGCTGCCTTCGTCACTCGCCGTCAGAGTGATGCCGCTCACTTCAGTGCCGATCGTTGCATTCTCCGCAATGGCATTGTCGCCAGTATCGCTATCCGCTACCGTCAGTGTCTCCAGTACATTCAATACATTTATTGTCAGTGCCAGTGTCGCAGACTGATAACCGCTGGCTTCGGCTGTTACCGTTACGCTATGGCTGCGCGCGGTTTCGTAGTCCAGTGTCTTGCCCGCAATCAATGTAATCTCTCCGTTAGCGCTGTCTATTGCAAATGAGCCGCTCGGATCGGTCAGGCTCCAAGTCACTCCGCTTACAACATTGCTATCAGCGTCTTGTGCCGCCAGCGTTACATCCGCTATCGCAGTGCCTCCCGTTGCCGACTCCGCTATCGTCGCTGTGTTGGCATCGCCCGCCGCATCGGTGTCCGCAATCTGCAACTGCGGCAAGGTCTCGTCAATATCTGTTACGGCGATGGTCAGAGATAGCTCATTGGAATCTATGCCGTCCTTGCTCGCCTGCGCCCTGACCGTGTGTTGCGTTGCCGCCGCGTAGTCCAATGCGCCCTCTGCGGTTATCACGCCGGTGTTACTCGTGATGGCAAACAAGCTGCCTGCGTCATCGGTCAGGCTCCAGACCACTCCGCTTACCATATTGCTACCTTCGTCGCTCACTGTCAGAGCAATGCCCGGCACCACGGTGCCGACGGGCGCATTCTCAGCCAGTTCTATCGCACCGCTGCCGCCGTTTGCTATCGTCAATGTCTCCAGCACATTCTCCACAGTTATCGTTATTGAGAATGCGACCGAAGTCACTCCGTCTTTCGCGGCTTGCGCCATTAATGTGTGGCTCTCCCCGCCAGCCGCTTCAAAATTCAATGCGCCAGCCACCGTCACTTCGCCGCCGGCGCTAATCGCAAACAGGCCGCCAGCGTTATCAGGCAGACTCCATGTCAGGTCGGTTACCGCGTTGTTGCCTTCGTCACTCGCCGTCAGAGCAATGCCCGGCACCACGGCGCCGGCGGTCGCATTCTCGGCAAGCTCTATCGCACCGCTGCCGCTGTTTGCTACTGTCAGCGTCTCCAATACATTCAATACATTTATTGTCAGGGTCAGCGTGGCAGACCGATAACTGCCGGCTTCGGCTGTTACCGTTACGCTATGGCTACGCGCACCGGTGTCTTCGTAGTCCAGCGTGTCGCTCGCAATCAAAGTGATTGCGCCACTGGTACTGTTTATTGTAAATAGGTCGGGGTCAGCCGGATCGCTCAGGCTCCAGGTCACTCCGCTTACAACATTGCCATCGGGGCCTTGTGCCGCCAGCATCACATCCGCTATCGCAGTGCCTCCCGTTGCCGACTCCGCTATCGTCGCTGTGTTGGCATCGCCCGTCGTATCGGTATCGACCACCTTCAGCGCCTCGACGCTAACCGTTGCGGAACGGGTTATCTCGCCGCCGCGAATGACCGCCGCGACATGATAGGTTTGACCGACGCTCGCGGTGATGCTGTCGTCAATATAGCTTGTGTTCGTTGACGGCATCCCGGCAGTGCCATTCGCCAGCGCCGCCCCGTCGCGGTAGATGTGGTACGTAATCGTCGGCGGCGGGTTCCATTCCGGCGGTATCGTCGGTGCGGTCCAATCCACTGTCACCCGCCCGCTGCTCTCAAGCGCGACCAGGTCTTGCGGGCCTTCGCGCAACTGGTAGCCGAACTCTTGCCAACTCACCATGCCGTCGTTGTCAAAGTCAACCTTCAGCGCCGGGTATTGGCTCGCGCTGCCGAAGTCCCAGTAATCGCTGTTCCCGCCGTCGTTCCAACCGACGTAAATGCCGTCATAGCCGGTCGGTGTTTGCAACTCGGCGGACGTCTTGCCCTCAATTCCGGATGCAGAGCCAAGCAATATCTCACCAATCGCAACCGTCTTGCCCGATGTTTCGGTATCCCAATATATCGCCGTCGTTACAAAGTTACTGCTGATACTCGTTCCGCCCAAACCGCCACCCTCCGTTGTGTCAGAGACAACCAATCCAGTGGCATAAGCGTACTTCAGTTGCAACTGCCCTATACTGCCTAACAGACCACCAGCCACACTCAAAGTATCCGGCGCACTGACAAAACCAGTCGCGTAGACATGCTCTACTTGAGCACTGGACAAACGACCTTGAGCATTACCTATCAGGCCACCCATATTGTCGATGCCACTTACAATACCGCTTGCATAACTCAAACGCACTGTGCCACCATCGTTAAGACCCAGCAGCGAACCAGCATTTGTGCCGCTTACCGACACCGTTGAGTACGATTGCTCTATCGTGCCTGCGCCCAACTCTCCGACCAAGCCACCGACACTGTCGCCATCGCCCAAGACCGAACCGGTCACGCCGATATTTGACACCGTACTGTTACGGCCAATAGAATCAAATAAACTCAGATTTCTTCCGGGGCCGCGGTTAATATAGAGGCTATATATGGTGTGACCGTTGCCGTTGAATGTTGCCATAAAGTTATCAGAGTCATCCCCTATCGGTATCCAGCCCGGGTCACTCGTCCAGCCGCTCTTGTTCTCGGCGGCATCGCTGTAGCTGGCATCGTCGTCAAAGTCCAAATCATTCAGCAACTCGTAGCCGAGGCAGACATCGGGGCAGCCCATGTTGGCTCTGGCATCAGGGAATGCCTTCGTATATGTCGATGTGCTCTCGCTAGGTACTCCGTTACCGTCAAGGTCAAACCGGATTGCATCAAGTTGCTCTAAAGTTGTCACTTCAATCAAGCCATTTTGGTCTTGATCATAGACTATCGTAATCGGCACGGCAAATTGAACCGCAGTGCGAACCGCCTCGCCGCCGTTGACAACAGCGGCAACGCTGTAGCTGATGTCAGAACCTTCGGCCACTTCGGTATCATCGGCATAACTCAATGTCGTAATGCCAATGGCGGTAGTGGCAACACCGTTGCGATACACGTTATAAGTAATCTCCGGCGCGGGCGACCAGTGGCTTGTGTCGGGCGCCGTCCAACTCAATGTTCTGGATGCGGCGCTGCCGATTGTCGTCACCGTCGGGCCTTCGCGTAACTGATAACCGAATCTCTGCCAACTCGGATCCGTATTGGGGTCGCCATCAAAGTCAACCTTCAATGCCGGGTATTGATTGGCATCGCCGAAGTCCCAGTAGTCGGTGGGATTGCCATGAGAGTCATTCGCATTCCAGTCGGCGTAGATGCCGCTGTAGCCGGTCGGCGCTCGTAACTCGGCACTCGTCGCACCGATGATTCCGGCCGCGGTTGAGGCATCCGTCCCAATCGCCTGCGCTTGCCCGGATGTGTCCGTATCCCAATAAACCGAAGTGAAGGCCACATCAAAGTCAAAATTATTAGGAGCCAGTGCCAAAGAACTGACCAGTCCGATAACACCGCCACTTACCGCTTCGGCGTGAACCAGAGCAGTGGAATAACTGTGCCTGATATCTATATTCCCCGCATAAGATAACAAGCCGCCCGATTCGACACCGCCATGAACATGCCCGGTCGCATAGACATGCTCTACGCTGTCTCCGCCATAGCTAAACGCAATCAAACCGCTTTGATATGCGGCATCGTATACGCTGCCGCTCGCATAACTCGTACGCACCGTGCTATCCAAGCTGAAACCGACCAGCGAACCGATATAAGCTCCCTCGCTTTGGGCGGGACGCAACGATACCGTTGAATAACTGTTCTCAATAACCGTATCAGAAACAGTGCCCGCTAAGCCACCGCCGCCCCAAAAGTTACTGTTCTCACTGGTGACTTCTCCGCTTATACCGATGTTACTAATCGTCGTATCACCGATGCCGCCAAACAAGCCGAGGGAGGCGGTGACTCTGACATTCCTCTTGATGTAAAGGTTGTGGATTGTGTGACCGTTGCCGTTGAATACCCCCGTAAAACGATCCTTTATATCATCTCTGGTATATGTGCTGATTGGGTACCAGCCGCTCCCGCCTTCGCCCTTGCTCCAACCTTTGTCAACAGCGCCCGATGCGTAGTCAGTCGCATCGTCAAAATCCAGATCGTTCATCAACTCGTAGCCGATACAAGTGTCAGGGCAGCCCATGTTGTCGGCGGCATCGGGGAATGCCGCTACATATGTCGGCGTACTCTCGCTAGGTATCCCGTTACCGTCCAAATCAAACCGGATTGCAGCAAGTTGCTCTAAAGTTGTCACTTCAATCAAGCCATTTTGGTCTTGATCATAGACTATCGTAATCGGCACGGCAAATTGAACCGCACTGCGAACCGCCTCGCCGCCGTTGACAACAGCGGCAACGCTGTAGCTGATGTCAGAACCTTCGGCAACTTCGGTATCATCGGTATAGCCCAATGTTGTGATAGCAATAGCGGTAGTAGCAACACCGTTGCGATACACGTTATAAGCAATCTCCGGCGGGGGCGTCCAGTGGCTTGTGTCGGGTGCCGTCCAACTCAATGTTCTGGATACGCTGGTACCGGTCGTTGCGACCGTCGGGCCTTCGCGTAACTGATAACCGAATCTCTGCCAACTCGGATCCGTATTGGGGTCGCCATCAAAGTCAACCTTCAATGCCGGGTATTGATTGGCATCGCCGAAGTCCCAGTAGTCGGTGGGATTGCCATGAGAGTCATTCGCATTCCAGTCGGCGTAGATGCCGCTGTAGCCGGTCGGCGCTCGTAACTCGGCACTCGTCGCACCGATGATTCCGGCCGCGGTTGAGGCATCCGTCCCAATCGCCTGCGCTTGCCCGGATGTGTCCGTATCCCAATAAACCGAAGTGAAGGCCACATCAAAGTCAAAGTTATTGGGAGGCCCCAGTGCCAAAGCACTCACCAGTCCGATAACGCCTCCGCTTGGCATTTCGGCGCGAATCAGGGCGGTGGAATAACTGTGCCTGATATCCAGATTCCCCGCATAAGCTAACAAGCCGCCCGATTCGAGCCCGCCATGGACATGCCCGGTCGCATAGACATGCTCTACGCTGTCTTCGCCATAGCTAAACGCAATCAAACCGCTTTGATATGCGGCATCGTATACGCTGCCGCTCGCATAACTCGTACGCACCGTGCTATCCAAGCTGAAACCGACCAGCGAACCGATATAAGCTCCCTCGCTTTGGGCGGGACGCAACGATACCGTTGAATAACTGTTCTCAATAACCGTATCAGAAACAGTGCCCGCTAAGCCACCGCCGCCCCAAAAGTTACTGTTCTCACTGGTGACTTCTCCGCTTATACCGATGTTACTAATCGTCGTATCACCGATGCCGCCAAACAAGCCGAGGGAGTTGATGCTTGTGACATCCCGCTTGGTGTATAGGTTGTGGATTGTGTGACCGTTACCATTGAATACCCCACTAAAAACACCGCTTAGATTACCTCCGGAGGAATATGCGCTAATCGGGTGCCAGCCGCTCCCGCCTTCGCCCTTGCTCCAACCTTTGTCAACAGCGCCCGATGCGTAGTCAGTCGCATCGTCAAAATCCAGATCGTTCATCAACTCGTAGCCGATACAAGTGTCAGGGCAGCCCATGTTGTCGGCGGCATCGGGGAATGCCGCTACATATGTCGGCGTACTCTCGCTAGGTATCCCGTTACCGTCCAAATCAAACCGGATTGCAGCAAGTTGCTCTAAAGTTGTCACTTCAATCAAGCCATTTTGGTCTTGATCATAGACTATCGTAATCGGCACGGCAAATTGAACCGCACTGCGAACCGCCTCGCCGCCGTTGACAACAGCGGCAACGCTGTAGCTGATGTCAGAACCTTCGGCAACTTCGGTATCATCGTCATAGGTCAATCTTGTAATGTCAATGGCGGCAGTGGCAACACCGTTGCGATACACGTTATACGTAATCTCCGGCGGCGACTTCCAGTGGCTTGTGTCGGGCGCTGTCCAGCTCAAGGTTCTGGATGCGGTGCTGCCGGTTATCGTCACCGCCGGGCCTTCGCGCAACTGATAACCGAATTCCTCCCAACTCGCCGTGCCGCTGTTGTCAAAGTCAACCTTCAATGCCGGGTATTGATTGGCGCTGCCGAAGTCCCAGTAATCGCTGCGATTGTCGTTCCATTCGTCGTAAATGCCGTTATAGTCCGTCGGCGCTTGCAACTCGGCGGTCGTCGCGCCGATGATGCCGGTCGCGGTCGAGGCATCCGTCCCAATCGCCCGCGCCTGCCCGGATGTGTCCGTGTCCCAATAAACCGAAGCAAAGTCCAAATCAAAGTCAAAGTTATTCAACGCAAAAGAACTGACCAGTCCGATAACGCCTCCGCTTACTGTTTCTTCGGCGCGGATCAGGGCGGTGGAATAACTGTGCCTGATATCCAGATTCCCCGCATAAGCTAACAAGCCGCCCGATTCGATCCCGCCATGGACATGCCCGGTCGCATAGACATGCTCTGCGCTGTCTCCGCCATAGCTAAACGCAATCAAACCGCTTTGATATGCGGCATCGTATACGCTGCCGGTCGCATAACTCGCAAGCACCGCGCTATCCAAGCTGAAACCAACCAGCGAACCGATATAAGAGTTCGCGCTTTGGGCCGTGCGCAACGATACCGCTGAATAACTGTTCTCAATCCTCGTGCCGACAACATCGCCGGCTAAGCCGCCTCCGCCCCAAGGAGAGCTGTTCTCGCTATTGACTTCTCCGCTTATGCCGATGTTGCGAATCGTCGCATTGTCGGTGCCGCCAAACAAGCCGAGGGAGGAGATGCTTGTGACATCCCTCTTGATGTAAAGGTTGCGGATTGTGTGACCGTTGCCGTTGAATACCCCGGTAAAACGAGCGCTTATATCGCCTGCGGAATATGCGCTGATCGGGTGCCAGCCGCTCCTGTCTTCGCCCTTGCTCCAACCTTGGTCAACAGCGCCCGAGGCGTAGTTGGCGGCATCGTCAAAGTCCAAATCGTTCATCAACTCGTAGCCGATACAGGTGCCGGGGCAACCCATGTTGTCGGCGGCATCGGGGAATGCCGCTACATATGTCGGTGTGCTCTCGCCGGGCACTCCGTCACCGTCAAGGTCAAACCGGATTGCGGCAAGTTGCTCCAAAGCGCTGATCTCTATCAGACCGTTGTTGTCGCTATCATAATCAATGAACTGCTGCGCTTGCACTATGTTGCACAGTGTGAAACCTAAAATAGGTGCGACAAAAGACAGTCTGCCGATTCGCTTATACTGTGATGTCGCCGTCTTTGAAAAAGTCGGCAACTGAGTCCCGACAAATTTAAGTAGGGTTATCAGCCCTCCTATCTTTGCCCTCTTAATGCTTTTACCTCTCATGAAAAATGCCTCCTTGGCATAGCAACTTGAAGTTAATCAAGTTGTCTAAAATTATTTATTCTTACTAAATGTTTTTCTTAAGTTAGTTATGTATCCCTAAACAAAGAGGAAACATACTACCATATTATTAACATATTATGCACACATTATTAACATCTTACTAATAAGTTACTTATCTGCTTGTTTTTACTATGTTTTTTCCCTGATTAGCCATGTTCCAAGGCTAAATCCGGCCAGTAGCAAGGCAGTGCCTCATATTTCGGTCATATGCTATATTGAGGCGGTTTCAAACCACAATAAATACCTCAGATACGCTTGACCATGACCGCAACACAGATGCTTGCCAGCGTGCGCAACGCACAAGAAGCTCAGACCGTGCTTGATGCAGCTGATATCGGCGTGCTTGATATGAAAGAGCCGGATGCGGGCGCCCTCGGCGCCTTAGCCGCCGAGGACATCACAGAGATCAATGCCATCGCCAACGGGCGGTGCGCGACCAGCGCCACCGTCGGGGATTTGCCGCCGCAACCGGAGTTGATGTTTGATGCGGTACAAAAAACTATCGCGCTAAATGTTACTTATGTCAAAGTCGGATTGTTTGGCAGCGATTACTTGTCCGAATGCCTTGCCGCTTTGCGGCAACTGGCAACGCAGACAAAACTGATTGGCGTGTTGTTTGCCGGGCACTTCGAGCAGTTTGACGGGCCTTGCCGGCTGTTAAAAGCCGCCGGCTTCCACGGTGCGATGATTGACACCGCGGATAAACAAGCGGGCAGCCTGCTTGAAATCATTGGCCGTTCGGTACTGTCTGACTTTGTGGCACAAGCGCGTCGGCTTGACCTGCTGTGCGGCCTCGCCGGTTCCTTGCGGGCCGACGACATAGATGCGTTGATGCCTTTGAGGCCCGATTATCTGGGGTTTAGAAGCGCTTTATGCGAGCAGGGCGCGCGGTCGGCGCCTGTCAGCGCCGCTGCCGTCGGCGAGATTGCGACGCGGATTGCCGCTTTCAAACAAACGCCGCAGTCGCTTCGTAGTCCGCAAAATCATTCGCTGAGCGCAGGTCAAGCCATTCCTGCGGAGTCACAATAACAACGCGCGAACCAAACCGCGCGCACAACGCAGGGAAGCGCTCATCAACCAGATCACGCGCGCAAGAAACCCGCCGCGCTGATACGGGCTTTATCAAAACAAGCCACTGTGCCCGCACACGGGCGGCGATGCACAAAGCGATAGAATCCGACGTGAGTTGCCAGTCCATCCGCATATCCGCTGCGTCGTCCGGCTGCCAGATACCCTGGTTTTCAGACGGGAGCCAGATAGCGCAGGTGTCGGTCGCAAGGCGCTCTGTGGTCGGCAGGTTTGATTTGGCGGACAAAAGGTAGCCATATTGGCGCATCGCAAGCAACGCCATATTGTGCGCGGTCGCATCGTCAAATCCCCAGCGCTTTTGCGCACTGCGTACCTGATCGGCGAACACCGCGCCGCCCGGGACGACCAATGCCTTACGCTCAGCAAACAGATGTGCAAGATGCGTCATCACGTGCGCAAGCGATGGCTGGCGATAGATACTGCCGCCAACTTTAATGACTGTGATTGCGTCATTGCCCGCCGCCACTGCAACTTATCCTTCGGCTTTGGCCAGTTGGCGGAAAAGCTTAACGATAGAAGACACTTTATCCAGCGTCTCCTGATACTCGGAGTCGGCTTCGGAGTCGGCAACGATACCGCCGCCGCCGAAGAATACGAACTTGCCATCACGGTAGACCGCCGTGCGGATGGCAATGTTCAGATCCATCTCGTTGCCACCGCCGATGTAACCGATTGCACCGCAATATACGCCGCGGCGGTCGGGTTCCAACTCTTCAATCACTTCCATTGCCCGCAGTTTCGGCGCGCCGGTGATGGAGCCGCCGGGGAAACACGCCTGCAAAAGGTCAATCGCGTCCTTATCCGCGGCGAGCTCGCCCTCAATCGTGCTGACCATGTGGTGGACATTGGCAAAACTTTCCACTTCAAACAGGCGGCTGGCTACAACCGAGCCAATCTTGCAGACCTTGCCGATGTCATTGCGCAAGAGATCCACAATCATCAGATTTTCAGCGCGGTCTTTGTCGCTTGTCCGCAAGGCTGTCTTCTCGCGCTCGTCCTCCGATGCATTCTCGCAACGCGGACGTGTGCCCTTGATCGGTCGGGTCTGTACTGTGCGGTCTTGCAGGTAGAGAAACCGCTCGGGTGACACACTCAGCACTTGCAATTCATCAAAGCCGAGGTAGGCGGAGAACGGTGCCGGATTTAACGTGCGTAATTCTTTGTACACTTCGCGCGGGTCGCACGCTACTTCCACAGAGAACTTCTGTGCCAGGTTGACCTGATAACAATCACCCTCCTTTATATAGTGCTTTATCTTGTTGAAACATCTGACGTATTCGTCCTTGTCTATATTTGATACCAACTCGCCCAGCACGCGACACGGAGCGGGGGCGACAGCGGCGGGGGGCGGTGCCGACAGCATCTTGTGCACAGCATCAAACTCCTTTTGCCCGAAGTCATCATCCGCATATCCTGTCAGCAGTGTCTCGCTACGGCGATGATCGACAACGATTGCCCAGTTATAAATGCCAAGTAATATCTCCGGTATGTTTTCCTTATCGGATGTCAGTTCGGGCAGATGTTCTATGCGCCGCCCGAGGTCATAAGAGAAATAGCCGATCGCACCACCACTGAAAAGTGTATGCGGTTTATCTTTGATTTGCGGCAGGTGCGCGCGCACGACATCAAGCGGATTGTCTTTATATATCGCCCGCCTGCCATCGGCTTCGGTGACCACAGTCTCGCCGTCACGGCTGCGTATCAGCCGGCGGGGGTTAGCCGCCAGAATGTCACAACACTCCCCGGTGCTATCCAACCCGCCGTGGTCCAGAAAGACAATGTTGCGCTCCCCTGCCAGCCGGTCAAACAGACCGGTGCTGTCTCTTTCATACGGCAATGCTTGCGGTTGGAAAGCTTTCATTGCACACAACCTTGCGCGCGGGCGAGTTGCGCCAGGCTGAACGCCGTAGCACACTCTGCGAGTTGCGCACTATCCGTTCCTGTGTGCGCAGGCAGTAATTCATCAAAGCGGATGAACGGGCGCGCCAGTTTTTTTGCAATGGCCTTGACCACAAAGCTGCCGACGCCGGCACCGACCAGCGGTGCATCGCTGCCGATCATTGATGACGCGCTGACTTTCTCAAGGCCTTCAGCAATCTTTTGTTGCTGGGCATCGGCAATCGCAGCCGCCGCCCGACGATACAGATCAAACTCCCCGGCATAGTCGTGCCCGAACATGCGAGCGAGCCGTCTGGCACTTGCGTGTTCGTCTTTGTCGGCACCATCACAAGTTGGATACATATCCGCGTGCGGGGGCAGCTGCTTCAGCACCCGATAAACATCGGCCGCGGTGGCAAACATCTCAGCCATGACCGCTTGTTCCCGCCCATCCACATTGAAGCGGTCGCCGAGTGCCATCACCGGCGTCCTTACCACACCGGTATAAACGAGCTCACCGGCGAGCAGGCGATCGGCATCGGTCAGTGCGGATGTTTTAACCCGCCCCGATTGAAACGGAATCAAATCGCAAGTCGTACTGCCGATATCAACCACGACACCCTCGGCAAGACGACCGGCGGCAAAGGATGCGGTCGCATACCAGTTCGCCGATGCGATATCCGGTGCATATTGCGCTACCACCGTGCGCTTAACGAAGCCTGCGGCACCGGCATAGATGGCAAAATCCTGTTGCAACCGTCTTGCCATTGCGGCGACAATCTCTGCGACACCGGTGTTGCGATCGACAAATGCATCGGTCAGCTCGCCGGTCATCGTCACGGCGTGCCGACTCGCGCTGAGATCGCGCGCATCCGCAATAGCACCCAATACGCCATCAAGCCGATCCATACCTTCCCACAACGGGCATGCTTCCTGCGCTACCCACTCGAGCGCGCCATCGTGCGCCACACACACCGCTTTGATATGCGCGCCGCCGACATCCCAGCCGATATGTGTCGTCTTATCTGTCATCGTCAAATACAAGCTCAACCACGCGCTTGCCCTCGGGGCATTTTAATTCTTTATCGCACACCGCATCAAAAATCAGTTCGCAGGGGTTGCTGCCGACCGATTGTTCAATGCCGGCCAGCGAGGTCGTCACGCGCGGGTTGATCTCCAGCACGAGCAAGCCGTCATCGGTTGCGATGAAATCAATGCCGACATACGCCATCAGGTCGGGCATGGCGCGGTGGATGTCGGCAGCCAGCGCCTTTGCCTGCGGCATCATATCCGACAATGCATTGACCTCGCAAGAACGCAACTCAAACCGCCCGGCGCTGTCGATGACGACGCGTTGACGATTGACCGACAGTACGCACATCGCCTCGCGTGCGTACACGACACTGATGCTGCCCGGCACCCCTTTGGCCAGCGGCTGACATACGCTCTGCGCGGCGGCATCGTGCGCCGGCATCTCACCGGCCGGCACGAGAAATGTTTGCGTGCAGCCGACACCGTCATCGGGCTTGACGACCATATCGCTTGCGCACGGGAAGCGGTGCGCATCAAACGGCGATGTTTCAACGGCGGCGATGGCGTGATCCGACAAGTGCCGATATGTCGCCAGCTTGCTCGCCGCTTGCTCAACGATTGTCGCAGGGGCATTCAGCAACAGGCATCCTTTGCTCTCGGCAAGACGGCATAATGTTGCGAGCGTACCGGCGGTCTCCGGTGCGACCGGCCAAAACGCGTCGGCATCATCCAGCGCGTCAAAGAGAAATAAAGAGAAATCGTCGTTCTGCCCGATCCACACCACCTCGGTATCAAAATCGGGCGGCGGTAATCGCGCATCGCGCAAAGTCAACAACGATACGCCGTCAATACGGGCTAAGCCCTGCCCCATCGTCTCCAACATCAGCTCGCCTTCTCTGGCCAACGACGGCATCGGTTGCTGACAAAGCCCGCCGCTGGTCATATACTCAAATAAAATAATCTTTGTTGCCATGCTTTTTTTTAAGACACCTCAATGAAACTGATACCCGCTATTGATCTCAAACAAGGGCTTGTCGTCCACGCGCGCGGCGGACAGCGCGATGACTATAAACCCGTGTGCACCGAGCATTTTAACGATGCCGCACCACTTATACTAATTGCCGCTATTGCCGAACTGCTCGCCCCCGACACTGTCTATATCGCAGACCTTGATGCGATACAGGGCACAGGTGACAACGCCGCCACGATAGCACAAATCCATGAGCGCTTCCCGGCGCTGCAACTGTGGGTAGACAGCGGCATCCAAACCGCTTGCGCACTTGAGAAGACCGACCGCATAACCGCCGTTATCGGCACCGAGACATTGCGCGATGACATCGCCCTGCTAAATGATTATATCCTGTCGCTTGATTTCAAAGACGGCAAGTTGCTTGGCAACGATGTGCTCGCACGCCATGACGACTGGCCGGCGACTGTGATCGCGCTGTCACTTGATGCCGTCGGCAGCGGCGGCGGGCCGGATGTGAAAGCGCTGCAACAACTACGCGCTTGCTACGGGGGGAAGTTAATTGCCGGCGGCGGTGTGCGCAGTGGCGATGATCTCAAAGCGCTTGCCGAACTCGGCATTGACGGCGCACTCGCCGCCAGCGCTATCTACAACGGCACGCTACTTACTTGAGATTAAGACCAAGCATCAACATTACTCGTCAACTTTCTTCATACTATGCTTTTCTGGTTCAAACTTATCCGGAAAACTCGTGGCTGAGTTATATTTCGCTAACCACAAATTCGCTTCCTGCAAATTCGCTTCCTGCAAATTCGCTCCCCGCAAATTTGCTCCCCGTAAATTTGTTCCCTGCAAATCCGCTTCCTGCAAATCCGCTCCCTGCAAATCCGCTCCCTGCAATTTCGCTCCCGGTAATTTCGCTCCCGGCAATTTCGCTCCCTGCAATTTCGCTTTCGCCAATACCGCTTTCACTAATATCGCTTCCTGCAACTCCGCTTCCTGCAACTCCGCTCCCGGTAATTTCGCTCCCGGCAATTTCGCTCCCTGCAATTTCGCTCCCTGCAATTTCGCTTTCCGCAAATTTGCTTCCTGCAAATTCGCTCCCTGCAATTTCGCTCCCTGCAATTTCGCTCCCTGCAACTCCGCTCCCTGCAAAATCGCTAACCGCAAATTCGCTCCCCGCAAATCCGTTCCCCGCAAATTCGCTCTCTGCAAATTCGCTCTCTGCAAATTCATTTCCTGCAAATTCATTTCCTGCAAATCCGCTCCCTGCAAATCCGCTTCCTGCAAATCCGCTTCCCACAATTTCGCTCCCCGCAATTTCGCTCCCCGCAATTTCACCCTCTGCAAATCCGCTCCCTGCAAATTCACTTCCTGCAAATTCATTTCCTGCAAATCCGCTTCCTGCAAATCCGCTTCCTGCAAATCCGCTCCTTGCAAATCCACTCCCCGCAAATCCGCTCCCACCAGATAGACTCGTTTGAGTGCGGAATCGGATGAAGTGATGCGATCAATCTCGTTTTTCGTTTCTTCTGAGGAATTCCTATCATTCCTCAACTTACCTAAAAACCTTAATCCCAAAGATCTTGAATGCGTGTTTTCACTTGCAAATAAATCAACTGCACGCTCAAACCTTTGCTCATTATTTCTATTCCATTCATCTTTGAATTCCTTCTTGACATCAGCTGTTTTAACAATGAATCTTCCGATACCTGCAATCAACCCAAACACAGTCACCAATATGACAATGGGGAAATGCTGACTTTCCACTTCTTTTAATCGGTCTGTAACGAAACAAACTATTTCATTTCCCCCAAAATAGACGACCCCACTTGCAAAAAGTAAAGATAGGAAATACAAAATAATCCGTGCTCCCCAAGTTAAAGAACCGTCTTTTGAGTAAAAGGGCTTCTTCATTCGTTCGGTTACTTTATTCATCGGTGTCAGTGCTTTTTGGTTTGAGCAAGTAGAGGTAGATGATTGTAGCACCGGCGCCGGCGGCAAAGACCATGCACATGATGACAATCTGGTAGCGCACTGCAACCAGCGGTGATACGCCGGAGAGGACTTGCCCGGTCATGATGCCGGGTAGTGCGACAAGACCTACGGAGAGCAGCGTGTTGATTATCGGTATCATTGAGGCGTTCAAGGCATCGTAGCGCGCCTTGTAGTAGTCGGTGCCGCTGTCAATGGCCGCTTCGTAGCGTTCGGCAGCCAGACTCACCGTGTTCATCGCATTGGAGTAGACCATGCCGCCGAGCGGAATCATGTACTGCGGGCGGAACCACGGGTCAAGGCCGATGACATATTCGGTGATGACCAGCAAGGTCACCGTACCTGCGCTTGCAATCGCAATCAGCGCTTTGAGATAAATCGCCGGGGTTATCGTTTTGAGAGGGCGCAGAGTAATCCAGCTTGATATTGTCATCATCAACAGAAGTATGGCGACGACAATTAGCGAGTGGTCGGTGCCGAACAGATATGTCAGCACATAACCAACGAGTATCAGCTGGGCGGCCATGCGCACGAATGCATATACGACCGTGCCACACTTGTAAGACCACATGTAGAACACGGCGAGCACCGCCAGCACCAGCAGGAACGGAATTGCAAGCTGGGGCAGCGCGATTTGAATTATGTCGTTTGATTCCATCTGTGCGAGTCCCCAATCATGCAAGCCGGTAGGTTTGACAGCATAGTATCAAATTTACCAGAGTACAGGATACTTCTCTCTTTGCTCACGCGGGCACTGCTCATTGTTTTCGCTGCCTTGACTATGACTAGAATTCGGTAAATACAAATATTCGCTGTAGCTGGTCGTCTATTTGATACACTTTGTCATCTCAGGCATGCTCCGCTACTCTAGGAAACCATAGAATCGCGAAACTCTAATCTATAATGCCACATATCTTAATATGATAGCCGAGAGTATTGCGACCGATTTTAGCAAAGATATTCAGCGGGAGCGATAAATAGTTATGCAAAAACCGTACTACGAAAAATCAGATTTCACCCTGTACAACGCAGATTCTTTGGAACTAATGGGAGACCTTCCCGAAAACTCGGTTGATATGATTTTTGCCGATCCGCCTTATTTCTTATCGTCCGGCTCTTTCACTTGCCAGAGCGGGAAAAGAGTAAGCGTGAAAAAAGGCGACTGGGATCTCAGCAAAGGAGCACAAGAGAACTTTGAGTTCCACCTTGCGTGGATCAGAGCATGTCGGCGACTTCTGAAACCAAACGGAACAATTTGGATTAGCGGAACTTATCATTCAATTTACCAGTGTGGCTTTGCTCTGGAAATAGAAAAATTCCATCTCTTAAACGATTTCGCATGGTTTAAGCCAAACGCCGCGCCAAATTTAAGCTGCCGTTTCTTTACCGCCAGCCATGAAACCTTGCTTTGGGCAAGAAAAGAGAAAAAATCGAAGCATACATTTAATTACAAAACTATGGTTGAATGGGAAAATAACTATCAGAAAAGAATCAGATGCAAACACTGTGGGGAAAGCGACTACTATGAAATTTTGCACGAGAAGGGAAAGCAGATGCGTAGCGTCTGGGCCATCACTACACCGCAGAAGAGTGAAAAGAGATTTGGAAAGCACCCAACGCAGAAATCATCAGAGCTACTAAAAAGAGTCGTCTTGGCAAGCACGAATGAAAATGATTTGGTTTTAGACCCGTTCGCCGGAAGTTCAACTACAGGTTTGGCCGCTCACTTATTCGGGAGAAGGTTTATTGGCATAGACAATGAGAAAAAGTACTTGGACTTGTCAATACAGAGATTTAAAGAGCTAAATAAGAATATAGAAAGTAAGCGCGCCAAAGAGTACTACGATGCAAAACCTGCCCTTTTATAAAACAGTCTTAAATTGCAAGACGAAAAGGCAAGTTTTTGATTTTCTGATTTCAAACTTGAAGCCGGGCAATGTGACTTGGTCATATTTTGTTAATTGGGAGAAGGTCTTTGAGAATGTCAGCCATGTTGAAATTGCCTTAAACAATCTGAATTATTTGATTGGGAAAAGTGATTTTGACAAAGCATTTAAATTTTTGTTGAAAGAGAACCCAAGCGTTGCGAAAGTCATTCCTGCCTTAGTAGTTCGAGGCGGAGCTAACACGGGAAAGTCCAAGATTCTCGTAGACTACCAAAACAAGACATTTGTTTATGAAGACTATGACTTCTCCAAAGAGGATATTTCCGATACAGATATAGAAAGATATTTACATTTTGTAAAAGAGACAGGCTTAAAACACCTGATTGTCAGTAAGAAGATTAAGAATTTAGTGGATTATATGATTGGGGTTGAAGCCGG
>CBDCOZ010000003.1:1850000-2046636 GCA_965220085.1 Candidatus Oxydemutatoraceae bacterium
TGGCAGCTGGCTCTACTGTTTCATATGTAGGCCTTTTTCGAAGCAAGCGCATTATGGCAGGAGCAAAGATGCCTCTCTCTTCTCCCCGCTCTGCGGCATGATTGGTCCATGCGAGCTCAAAACAATCATCGCTTAGGTAGTCAGCCAGAAGCTTTGCCAGTTCGCTTTCGGTTAAGGGTGGATTGTTATTTTTCTGGTTTGTGGTTGTCAAAAGCGTATGGCCTCCCGCATCCGGTTATTACGCTGCGTATGCCAAGGTATTGCGCCATGCCCTTTGCTACAAGATAGTAGCGAGTGTCAGGCGGCTCTGTATTCAACAAAAGGCTTGCCAGAACGGTCTTCGGCGCACATAGCCTTTATTTCAATTCTGCTTTTTGCGGACGCATTATCTTCGTAAGAAGATTGCACAGCCTGACGCGGGTCTTCCTGAGGCAATCCAAGTTTCTTCACGACCAAGAGGCGGAAAAATGCTTCTTCAACAGCGCTCATTGGGCGCGAGTCTTCTTCCCACTGTCGCACGACATCAGCAGACGCATCCATAAGCCCTGATAAATCCTCTGCAGTAAGCCCCATCTCTGAACGCAAGAAGCGAATTTCATCGCCGTTAACTCTTTCCTCCGAAGAGATGAGATCACGAGCTATCAGCTTGTGCAGTTATTGCGTTGCGGGGATGCGTACAATGGACTCTCCGCCATCATCTTCCGCATACAAGCCGGAGATGTAAACATTCTTTAGGCCGCAGAAAGTATAGTGATATGGTTGCACATCTTTTTTCATGCCATCCTCCTAGTCTCACAGACAGGCGCTATTTAATATAGCCTCCTGACTTAATGATATAAATGCCTGATGCACAGAGTTCCCGGCAACAGAGCGTTCGCATATTGTACATATGCTCTGTTATCAGAAAAAAATAAGATAACACCCTTTTATATCTTAGAGAAAAGCTTGTGATATCAGTTGTTTACAGGGGCTCTAAAAGGTGTGGCTATGCGGCAACTTTTTTGAACTTGCGCTTTATGTCTTTGACCGGCATAAATACAAACTCCTTTCCTTGCCGATGCTTTTCGAGCAGGCCATACCGCTCCAACTCCAGCAAATCGGTGCGCGCCGTTTGATAAACGACATCATGAGAATGCCGGTGGCTTTCCACCGTGAACCACGCCTGCGGTTTGCGCAGGGCGCGGCTGAGCAGCGCCTTTTGCCGATGGTTTAACAGTTTCTCCAAACGCAACCGCCGAATGGCTTTATCGACCTCGGCCATTTCGGCATTTTTCTTCTCCAGATATGCGCATGTATCTGCCAACGCCTTTTGCATAATGCCAAGTTGATGGATGATGAAGTAAGTCATATCGCCCTCATCGTTCTCCGTGCGCAAGTACGCCTTGGCATATTGCGCCGGCGCAAGCTTTATCTTGCGCGAAATCGGGATGTATTGCGCGACATCATAGCCATCCCTCAGCAACGACCAATAGAACAACGCTCTGGCCGTCCTGCCGTTGCCATCCGCAAACGGGTGATCGTAGCCAAGCAGAAAGTGCAGGATGATGGCGCGGGTAATCGGATGCAGAAACGCCTTCCCCGCGCGTTGGTTTGCAAACCGGCAAAGGCTGTTCAACCGCTTTTTCAATTCGGCCGCTTTGGGCGGGTAGTACTTGGGACTGCCTGTTGGCGCGGCAACGATAATGTCATCGGAACGGCGCAGTTTGCCGGCGTCTTGCGGGTTATCCAATGTGTCTTCGGTAATCATCTCGTGAATCCGCAATATGGTTTTAGGCGTTAAATCGTCATCCCTAACCTCGCACACAAATTGAATGGCAGCATAGTTATTGACGATCATTTGCTGTGAGATATCGCTTGGGTTCTTTCCGCGCTTTAATACCTCTTTGGCAACCTCGCGCGTTGTGGAAGCCCCCTCCAACTGGCCTGACGCAATGGATTCCTCTATCAACGAATTGACAAGGTATTGATGACCGGTAGCAGGGTCTTTTGCCAGCGAAAGATCCCGCAGTCCGGGACCTATTTGAATGTCAAGACGGTGCAAAGACTGTCGCACCGCATCGGGTTCCGCATAAACAAAAGGCCTGCCCTCTTTGTCCCGATGCGGTATCTCCTTGTACATTGCCTTGCGCAACAATTTAGTCGCAAGCCACCATTCCTCATGGCTGAGACCTTGCGGCGGATTCTTATGCCGCAACTCATTCCAATGGAGATATTTTTCAGACTGCGAAACAGGTTGCTTTCCTAAAATTTCAAGGAGGCGAGCCGATGGGGTAGCTTGTACCAATTCTTCAAATGTGGGTGGCGACACACACTTCATAGTTGAATCTTTTGATTACTGATTAGTTGAGACCGTATTATCTACTAATTTCAGAGAAATTAGTAGATAATTAGTAATTACAAACACAAACTATTGATTTTTCTTGAACTGTTGAACCGGACTTTTCGGCACTGATTAGTAATAAGCTGCAAGATGCAACATCGCCAACAACAGATAGATAACCGCTATGCACTCCCTCCAGAGATGCGATATAGAAAACTGGCGGCAGGCAAATCCCTGTGCCCCAAGATGCCTTTTAATTATTCTCCCTCATACGAGTGCTGTATGTATCTCTCAGGTGACAAATCTCTGTCCATTCGCCGCTCTCATTTTTGTATTGCCATTTAGACCACCCGTTTCTAGAACGAGCTTCTGGACTAACCTTTTGTACTACAATACATGCTGCTTTGGAGGGGGTCCCGTAGGAAGTGCCATCAACTTCAATTTCACCATTGCCCGTAACCCTACCCCAAAAAACTTCACCTTTGCTAACAAGCTTCCAACTATCTCCCTCGGCTACTAAGCCGGAGGAAATTAAATCTGCAATGGAAACCCTTTTCTTCTTTTTTACATTGCTCTCTGAATCATCCTTTCCCTCTTTATTATGAGCAACACTAGCTATTACCGTATCGTCATCCTCCAAAGTACCAGAAGACATATCTATTTGTATCTTTCCCTCTTCATCTGCAATGTCTTCCAAGTAAGAGATTATTCTCTTTACAGGAATCTTAATGTCCTCAACCGTACCTACCCTTTCTTCTTTAAACTCCTTTTTGATAGCTTTAGCCAAAGTATCAAAAGGTTCGGACATGAGCGATGCCATTGCATTCTCAATCTGATAGTCAACCATGTGCTCTTTATATGTCTTCTGTATATCTTTATTTTCCAGACATCCTCTGCTTAGAAGACCCACAAACTTTTCTGCTAACTCTTGAGTTGGCAATCCATCATCGGTATCCATATCTTCAATAGATAAAGTCATGAACCTCCAACTCTCATAAGAACCTCCCGCTTTAGAGTTGTACATTACATAGCGACTTCCATTTGACAGAACACCCCATTGCGTCCCCGCCTCTCCCAGATAAGTACACAATTGCTTAATATATTTAGGATTATTTAAATCGCTACCAAATGCCTTAGCTTCCAGAATTAACAGAGGAGTTTCTTTGTCTTTCTGAGAGAAAAAGGCATAGTCTGCCGGATCCTTATAGTTGCCGAACTTACACTCGCTTTTCACAGACTCAAAGTCTCCAAAATCCCAGCCCATAGCCCTGAACAAAGGGTTAATCAGGCCCTGTCTTGTATCCATCTCGGAGATATTGCTACTAGACTTCTTCAGGTTTAATATTTTTTCTTTTAACTCTTTCAGGCTTTGTTCTACTTCTTTCGACATGTTTACTCCTCCAAACCTTATGACTAAGTGGAATACGATTATAAGTTAACCAAGAGCGCGACCAAATAAAATGTGTGGAAGCTTACTTGTCTTTCTTAGAAAGCTTTGCGGCGGCTTCAATCACTTTATTTTGCTCTCTGATGGATTTGTCAATAATCTTTTTGAATGCCTTGTTTTGCTCTCCGGCGCTTGCCCGCATAAACCTGGAAAAAGAGTTCCCGTCTTTGTCTTTTTTCGCCATTTTGATATCCCGTAAATTTAACAATTGAAACTGTATTCTAGCCAAAATCCGCCCGTTGACAATTAGATGTTTGATGCCATGACATACCGGACACCCGGGGCAAATATTGCGCGTGGCATGGGCGCTTGAATCTTCAGCCCCATAGCGTGGTCGTCGGATGTCAAACCATAACGGATACTTATCCGACGATCATTAAATGTCCGCAGGTCGTCAGCAACAAACCCGCTTCAAATTCCGCAGACTATTCCCGAAGAGTGCGGTTAAAGCACTCATTGGATGCATTCATTTATATCCTGTCTCACCCTTGCACACCTCATAACACCCCCTTCTCCGCCGCAGGGCGCTTGCGCTATCGCAGCGGGCCTTCAAGGAAGATGCGCAACCGCAGACGCAGGTCCCGTTGGCGAATGCATTCCGGGGGTTCCGGGACTTCCGAGGGGTCCGCCAAGTCTACCGTGATGACACCTCTGTTGGCGCTGGTCGCTCTGGCGCTGCCATCGGCGGCGGCGGTAGTCACGCGAAATTCAAAACTGTTGTAGCCCATGGTCGGCACGGCGTTGGCATTGGGGGCGAAGCAGATGCCGCCTGCGCCTGCGAAGTCTCCTGTGGCGTCTAGGGGTACGGGGGTCCCCGAACCTGAGAGGCTTCGTGCCAAGCCGTCTTCTCCCAGCGGGACCCCAAATCCTTCGGTGCCGATCTCAGGATACACGGTCAATTCCACAAGGTTGTCGCCGTCCTCATCGCTAAAGGTGAAGTCGCACGGGCTGAAGCAGTGGGGGTTAGAGTTGTCTGCGGACGAAGGCACAAAAACTCTGTTGTTCAGAGCCATCGGCGCATCGTTGACATTGCGCACCCGGGCGACGGCGGAACACAGCGGCCCCTCTTCGGCGGGGGTTGCGTGCTCGTCCATAAAAGAGACGCAGACGCGGATGTACAACCCCACATGGGCCTGCAATGGAGTAAATGTGCGGCTGGTGGCGCCGGCTATGGCGGCGTAGGCATCGGCGGCCGGAGCGCCGCTGGCCGGGGCCGGGGCGGACTGCCACTGCCATTGCAGCGTACTCTGATTTATGACATTGGGTTCCACTATGCTGGCGGTGTTGGCAGTCAATTCGGTGTCTTCGGCGTGGGTGGGGTTCTGAGCGCTGGTGGCCGGGGTGATGCCGGACGCGCCGGTAGCTTTAATCTGTTGGTCGGTGAACAGATTGATGGTGAGGGTGTAGGCATCCACAGATCTTCTGTCGGAGCCCGTGCCGGTGTCCTCTATCCTATAGTCGAAGCTGTCGTAGTTATTCCGTGCCGAGGCGCCGGGATTCGGATAGTATGCCAGGGCGTTGAGTTCGGTCAGGGTCAGTTGGCTGCTGGCGGTCAGGGTCCGGGTCTCGCCCGCCACCACCAGAGTGCCCGCCGTCGGCAGACTGGCCAAGCGTATGCCCTTGAGGGTGTCGCCATCTTCGTCGGTGATGGGAAAGTCGTTTATGTCAAAGTCGTGCGGATTAGCGGCGTTGGCGGTGATGGGCACATCCACGGCGGTGTCGCGGCCCTCCGGCGCATCGCTGACATTGGCTATGATGTTGCCGTCGGTGCATCGCATCTCGCTGGCCGGGGTGGGATGCAGATCCCTGAAAGAGGCGCAGACGCGAATGTATGTCCCCACATCTGCCTGCCGGGGAGTGAATCTGGCAGAGGTAGCGCCGCTGATGGCGGCGTAGGCATTGGCGGCCGGGGCGCCGCTGGCCGGGGCCGGGGCCGATTGCCATTGCCAGCGCAGGGTGCCGGTGTTTATGACATTGTTGTCGGCTATGGCGCCGATGGCGGCGGTGATGGTCACATCCTCGTTCCAGACTGTGGTGCCGGCGGCGGCGGACACTGCGGGCTTGCCGGTGGCGGCCTCCTGAGTGGGATTGAACAGATGGATGGTCATGGTGCCCCGCGCGATGTTGGCGGGAGTTCCTGCGGCGGTGACATAGAAGAAGAATGTGTCGTAGTTGCGCGTCTGCGCCTGGCCCGTGGGCGGATAGTAGCTGATGGTGGATATGGCATTTGCGGCCACAATACTTCTGGTTATTGCGGTGGTGCCGACGACGACGGTGTTGCCTACCCGCAGAGTGCCATTTGCAGGCGCCCGCAATCCCACCTCGGTGAGGGCATCACCTTCCATGTCAGCAAAGCGGAAGTCGGATAGCTTGAAGTAGTACGGGGATGCGGCGGTGGCGTCTGTGGACACATCAACGCTGGATGGCTGCGCAGTGGGACTAGTATTTTGCGCTTGCGCCTGAGTGCAGACGGCAACCAGAGCGAGCAGGACGAGCGAGCAGAGGCTAAGCCGGGTTAGTGTTGTCCGCCAATGCGGGGAAGAACGGAGTACTTGCATCATCGCAGGGGGCCCTCAAGAAAGATGCGCAGGAGCAGGTGCGTCGGCAGATTGTCCTCTGTCACCCGATGACTGTCTGTGCTGCACAGCGGCCCTGACGATGCGGGCGGGGAAAATTGATCCTTGAAAGAAACGCAGGCGCGGACGAACTTGCCCACATGGGCGGCAAGCGGGGCGAAGTTCGGGGAGATAACGCCCGTTGCAGTGGCGCCCGGTATGTTGCTATAGGCGCTGCCCATGGGAGTGCCGGTGCCACTGGCGGGTGCGGCGGCCTGTTGCCACTGCCAGATCAGAGTGCCGACATCAATGCTGTTGGGCTCCGTCACACCGGCGATGGAAGCGCTGATCCGGCCCGTGTCCATGGCGGTGATTGTGGGCGCGCCGGTGGCGGCCATCTGCGCGGATGCTCCCACCAGATTGATGGTCATGGTGGCCATGTGGATATCGTCACCTACGATATTGGCGAATCTGAAACTGGTGAAGCCGGGGGTGGCGACAGAGATGGCATCATCCGGCAGGACATATTTGAAACGATCGTCCGACCCGGCAGCGGCTGAAAAATCACCTACGAAGTAGAACTGACCCTGCGGGTGTTGATTGCCAATGCGGGTTATTGCCACACCATTCCCCTTGCGAAGGGTTCCGCGATCGGGCAAACTTTCAAAGTTCAGGCTGCTTCTTGTGAAGCCGGGGAAGTCGGCCAATACGAAGGTATGGCTGCCGCTGCCGATGACAACATCAACACTGGTGTCCCGGATTTGAGCGTCGGCACGGGTTGCGCCCAATGCCAAGCACAGGGCCAGCATGGTCAGCGAGCAGAGGCTGCGCCGAGTCATTGCTGACCGCCGATGCGGGGAGCGGAGTATGTGCATCATCGCAGGGGGCCCTCAAGAAAGAGGCGCAGGCGCAAGCGTATATCAGGCGGCGGCAACTGTGTCACCTGATGAGCGTCTGCGCTACACAGCGGCCCTTCCGATGCGGGCATGGAAAACTGATCCTTGAAAGAAACGCAGGCGCGTACGTACCTGCTCAGTTGGGCGGCAGTCGGTGCGAAGAGGGAGGAAGAAGTGGCGCCCGGTATGTCAATGTAAGCGCTGGTTGCGGGAACACCGCTGGCGGGTGCGTCGGCTTGTTGCCACTGCCAGCTCAGGGTGCCGACATCAACGCCGTTGGGGTCCGTCACACCGGCAATGGAAGCGCTGATTCGGTGCGTGTCCGTGGCGGCGATTGTGGGTGCGCCAGTGGCGGCCGTCTGCGTGGATGCGCCCACCAGATTGATGGTCATGATGGCCATTGTGGTAACCGCTACTTCATTCACAGACTCTCTAAAATTGAAGATGAAACTGGTATAGCCAGTGGCGATGGAAATGGCATCGGCGGGTGGCGTGTATCGGGGACCCTCGTCATCTACAAGATCACCAAAGAAGAAGACTTTGCCTTGTGGGTTAGTAGCGCCAAGCTCGTCGGTTTCTATAAGCCTGCCACGGTGGTCGGTGACGGTGCCACGGGGCAAACTTTCAAGGGACAGCGTAATTAACTCACGCAAGCCGGTGAAATCGGATGCCCGAAAGTGATAAGTCTTGCCGATTTCAACATCAACACTGCTGTCTTGAGCCGGGGTTTGAGCGTCGGCCCGGGTTGCGCCCAATGTCAGGCACAGGACGAGCAGGGCCAGCGGGCAGAGGCTGCGCCGGGTCATTGCTGACCGCCGATGCGGAGAGCGAAGTATTTGCATCATCGCAGGGGGCCCTCAAGGAAGATGCGCAGGCGCAAGCGTATATCAGGCGGCAACTGTGTCACCCGACGGCCGTCGCTACACAGCGGCCCTTCCGATGCGGGCATGGAAAACTGATCCATAAAAGAAACACAGGCGCACACATACCTGCCCAGTTGGGCGGCAGTCGGTGCGAAGAGGGAAGAAGTGGCATCCTCTATGTCAACAATGTAGGCGCTGGGTGCGGGAACACCGCTGGCGGGTGCGGCGGCCTGTTGCCACTGCCAGCTCAGGGTGCCGACATTAACGCCGTTGGGCTCCGTCACACCGGCGATGGAAGCGCTGATTTGGTGCGTGTCTGTGGCGGCGATTCTGGGCGCGCCGCTGGCGGCCGTCTGCGTGGATGCCCCCACCAGGTTGATGGTCATGGTGGCCATGGTGACATTGGTGATTATGAGATTGGAGAATCTGAAACTGGCGAAGCCAGCGGCGACAGAGATGGCATCATCCGGCGGGATATATTCGAAGCGATCGCGCCCGAGAGTGGATGCAAAATTATCTACGAAGAATTGCTGACCCTGCGGGTTGCTATGGCCAAGCCGGCCGACAAAACTACGGCCATCCCCCCTGAGAAGGGTTCCACGATCGGGCAAACTTTCAAAACTCAGGGCGCCGCCGTCTGTGAAGCCGGGGAAGTCGGCCAATACAAAGGTATAACTGCCGCTACCGAGGACAATATCAACACTGGTGTCCCGGATTTGAGCGTCGGCACGGGTTGCGCCCAATGCCAAGCACAGGGCGAGCAGGCAATGCACCGCCGCCCGTGCGGGTGCGAATAGCGCCACAAGCCGCAACCACAGCGAAAGCCCGGGCGAAATCGGGTAGCGCAACTGCGCTGCGGCGTATGGCGAGTCTATATGGGATGGCGGCAGAAAGCGGGCGGCGAGGCCGTAGAGCCAAGCAACCGCAATCCCCCTATTTACATGGCGCGGGGGGGGGGGAGGGGGGTAGAGTTAAACATTTGTCGTTTCATATCCATTGTTTCTATGACAGTTTGTATCTCATGAATGCGGTTGTACGGTTAGTGTTGCACTATAAACAATCCACAAGCAATTTATGGAGCACGAACAACTAAGAAACCACAAGCAATTAAATATTGTTTGTGATCCATGAAAAAGCCACAAACAACTGAGTGTTGTTTGTGCCTCATTAAACGTTGTTTGTGTATATAACCGTATCACAAAGCGCAAGTCATCTACAAGTGTTTATATCTCCTGTTTCTAACAAATGTAATTATATAATGAGTGCCTGACACCCTTACGTGTCGCACTATACCACAGTGCGAGTCATTTGCAAGTGCCTGTTTTGTGCCGTAGCCAATGTGCTGATACCGCCTGTCGCGCGGATACAAGAAATCCATAATATTTCTGGCATTATGCGCCTGCCTTCACCCCCTTCGTGCGCCCATAATACCCCCCTTCTCCGCCGCAGGCCACTCGCACCACCGTAGCGGGCCTTCAAGGAAAAGCCGTAGCCGCACAGGCAGGAAGCGTCTGCGGAACTTGAAGGGGGTTCTTTGCGGGCCGAAGCTCCAAGCGCCCATGACACGCACCATATCCGCCCCATGTGTCCAATATGTCATGGCATCCAACACCGGCGCTAAGGAAGCTTGGCGATAATGCGCCACTACCGCCCGCGCATACCTTCAACTCTCTCTGAAATAGCAATGGCCGTGCCAGAACCGATTAGCCGATTCAACGGTAACAGTGCCCGCTCAGAACTGTGACACCTTTTAACAAATCGCACTAAGGCACCCGCATACGCACCACAGCGCTTGTTGCCCCTGCGAAACAGGGGCAACAACTAATAAGTATGCAGGCTTACTTGTCTTTCTTAGAAAGCTTTGCGGCGGCTTCAATAACTTTATTTTGCTCTCTGATGGACCTTTCAATAATCCTTTTGAATGCCTTATTTTGCTCTCCGGCGCTTGCCCGCATAAATCTGGAAAAAGAGTTCCCACCTTTGTCTTTTTTCGCCATTTTAATCTCCTATAAATTTAACAATCGAAACTGTCGCCGTATTTTAGCCAAAATCTGCCCGTTGGCAATTAGTCATTTTACAGGCTAAATAACAGCCATAACTTCCTCTACTGTGTTGTGTTTCCTTGATAGGTAGCTTTCTATACGCTCAACCCCCCTGAAGAAACGCTTGTTTCCTCCCTCTATATTCTTGACAACCAGCCACAAAGAAATATCAGATTTAAACTCCTCTTTCATTTTATTAACTACTTGCCAAGAATTGATATAGCTTTCAGCGAATGTCTTTGACGATACATGTCGCCCTTCTGCCTTCTCTCTCGCACATACAAACTCCCAAGCCTTCAATGGCTCTTGATACACAAATACTATTTTTGCTTCGCGCTTATGCTTACGCTTGGGCGACAATGATCTTTCTATATTTTTCCTTGCCCTTTCCTCATTAGAAAGGGTACTATCCATAATGAAGTTGATACTCTTCTTGAGTGCCCGGTCATGCACCGCATCTACGAGGATAGAAGTCGCGTGTTGAAACAAGTAAGAGTTAGAGCCGTCATATTCTTCAAACTCTTTGCGATACTCATCCGCATCAATAACTAAAACTTCCTCCTTTCTCTCAACTTCCTCTGCAATAATACTTTTAACTGTCTCTGTCTTTCCAGCCCCGGGAGAGCCTGCCATAAATGTAGAAATAGGGCTGGAATCTTCTTCAATTCCATCTACCTGCTTCTTGGCAAAGCTCCCCTTTATCTTTTTAGCATGCTTAATGGCACGCTCATAGATAGCCTTTTCCTCTGCTGTCATTTCTGCTGGCGCAGACAATGTCAAGGAAGCTTGGCGATGATGCGCAGGGGCGCGCCGCTGCCGCCTTTGATCTTCATCGGCAACGCATAGATGACGAACCCTTTGGGCGGCAACTTGTCCATGTTGGCGACATTCTCAAAGGCCGGAATCTGTTTGTCAAAAAGTATCTGGTGAGTCATGAACAGTTTGGACTGCCCGTAGTCTATGCTCGGGGTGTCCAGCCCGATGGATGCGATGTTCCTGTTCTCAACAAGCCACTTGGCGGCGTCGGGGTGCAGGCCGGGGAAATGCAACAGCGGCACGGCATCTTTGCCGCGCCGGGCGGTGCCCATGTACTTCTCCTTGTCCCCCCAGTATCGGGAGTAGCCGGTGTACAGGAGCAGGATGATGTTGTCGGCTAACTCGCCGTGTTGCTTCTCCCACCCGCGTATGTCTTCGACGCTGACCTGATAGTCGGGGTTCTTTAGCGCTCTTTCCGAAACATCGATGACCGCGCCGGGGCCAATCAGCCGATCCAGCGGCACCTGCTCGGTAGTGTGGCGCCCTTTGGCGAAGTGCGACGGCGCATCCATGTGGGTGCCGCCGTGCTCCGCCGCGCTGAATTGATTGGCGGCGTAGTAAAAGCCCGCCTCGGTGACGCCGTCATGAACCGATTCCAGGTGAAAGCTTTCCGCGGTGGGCCAATAAATGGACTCCATGGAAAACTCGTGCGTCAAATCCAGCCACTGCCCGGCTTGAGAGGCGACGGGGAATGTAGCGCAAAGCAAAAGTAAAAGTCTGATTTTCATTGGTGTGTTTTCTCCGATTATCGTATGAGCAAGGGAAAATATATTAGCACAGGTCGGAACTGCGGGCACGGGAGCGATTGCCGCTATAATAGCGCACATTATTTTCAAGCAAAACTATTCCCAATGGACAAAAGAAACTACATCATTGTGGCCGCTCTTGAACTTGAACTGCGAGGGCTGGAGAGCTACGCACCGCTGGTTTACACCGGCGTTGGCAAAATCAATGCCGCGATTCGTTTGTATAAGGCGATTCTGCGGTATCGCCCCGATTTGGTCATTAACTATGGAACCGCCGGCGCGCTGAAAGGGCACAGCGGTCTTCTGAAAGTCTCAACCATCGTCCAGCGCGACATGGATGCCAGACCGCTCGGGTTTGCGCGCGGGGTCACGCCCTTCTCCGACGAGGAGTTGCCCGTGGCCGATGGCATCGTATTGGGCAGCGGCGATTGCTTCATGTCCAACCCCGAAAAAGAATTGGACGGGCTGGACATTGCGATTGACCTCGTTGACATGGAGGGCTTCGCGCTGCAGGAAGTCTGTCGCGAGCTCGGCGTTGGGTTTGACTGCTACAAGTATGTGACCGACAGCGGCGATGACGATGCGGGCGGCGACTGGCAGGAAAATGTGGCCAAAGGCGCCGGCATATTCAAGGAATTGCTGCAAGCGGACTATGGGCAATCGGCCCTTGCCGCAACCTGATTCCCGATATTGTTATAATGGCGCGACCCTAATTGAGAGAGGAATTCATTGACTCTTTGCGGATTAGACTTACAAAATGTCATTACGGGCTTTTCCGAAAAACATAATGACACAACCGACGGAGGACTGATGAACTTATGTCAAAAGAAACGAAAAAACATAACTCAGAAACAGATAAGAAAAAATCAAAACAACCAAACCGGAAGCTTACCTTGGAAGAAGTGCTAAGTCGACCAGGGACGCAAGAGGTCATGGATGTTTACGGGTGGACAATAGCGCCCAAAAACTATCCTGCGGAATAACATAGGAAAGAATCAGACAAACTAGGAGGGACAAATCATATGCATAATAAATCCAAACACCAACGAACGCGTTCCAAACAAAAATCAGAACGGCAATCAAATCAAGAAAAGATGCTGAAAAAAGCCTTGCAACAGCCCGGGATGCGCGAGGTTATGAAAATTTATGAACACTGGCAATCAGCAAATCGCGGACTGGACCCGTACTATAGAATGGCGGGAAACTCTTCTACCACAACAACAAATCATACCTAACCTTGTGACTGTGCTTCGGCCTGCGAGATAAAATATGCCTACTCCGCCCTTGCCGGAAAAGGCTGAGTTGCGTAGCTAGCCGCTAGGCTCGGAGCCAGGATTCAAAGATCTTATCTCGATGATGCGCAAGGAACTCTGGATCTGGCGGATGTCTTGAGGGCGGCGTTATCTTCTTCCCTTCATAAGATTTAATAGAACTTCTCGCGTACATATCGTCTGACATATGCTCTGACACAACAATAGAGAGGTCTTCTTCGATCGTGATGAGGCCTCTGTCAAATGCCTTGTCGTGCAGGGCAGAGAGTAATAACCCATTCGTCGGATTCAATCTGTTTCTCAAATCTTTATGCCAAGGCTTTATGTGACTGGCAACCAACAGTTTGGGTTCCGAAAGTCCTGTGATGCAGCATTTGCCACTATACATATTAATCATTGCCTCACGAAAGAGCCCTTGATTCTTACGTACATTCACTTCTGCTACTGTGCTGGTTGACAAATCCCGGACTGACCTTTGTGGACGCTGACTACTGTCCTCCGGAATCAGCTTCAGGTATTCTTCGGCTTCGTTGCAATTCTTAAGAAACCCTATCCAATCTTCTTTCATTTCTTGCCAAACCTCCCGATCTTGTCTGGAAGCGTGAGAAAGCCCGCTCTTCCCTGCGGAAGTGACATCCGGATCAATGCTTGAGAAATTGGCAAGCTTCATTGACAGAGAAGACGGCGTCCTCTCTAAAAGAGTTGCGAGTTTTATTATCTTGGGGTTGCGGCGATGGATTTTTCCAAACGGTATTACACGATAAAGGTAAAGCGCAACGCACAACTCTTCCCTGCTCCATTGCTTTCCTCTTCTCGCCATCCGCGCCTACAACCCTCATGTAATAAATCTCCTAAATAGGGTATTACAGAAAATTACCCCGAGCAATACAAATGTAGCTAGTCACCGGCGAATTCCATCAATGCGTGATACGCAAGGTCTTGCCCGGCAAGCTTCTCCCCGCCTTTGAGGTCGGGCAGGTCAATCAAGAACATGCACAATGCGACTTCGACATCCATTCTGCGCAAGAGCTTGGAAGTTGCGACAACCGTGCCGCCGGTCGCGAGCAAATCGTCGACCACCAATGCGCGAGCGCCTTTTTTCAGCGCATCGGAGTGAATCTCCAGCGTGTTGGCGCTGTATTCGCATTCGTACTTCTCGGAGATCGTAGCGGCCGGCAGCTTGTTGGGCTTGCGCACCAATGCGAGCGGCTTGTCCAAGTGGTAGGCGAGCGTTGATGCAAAGATAAAACCGCGCGACTCAATGGCAACGAATGCGTCAAACTCCACTTGCTCGCAACGCGCCCGCATCTCATCGATGGCCATCTTGAACGCTGCCGGTTCAAGCAGCAATGTTGTGATGTCACGAAAATGCACGCCCTTGACGGGGAAATCAATGACGGTGCGGATATGTTCTTTGAGTTTGGACATAGGCTCATTTTACCCGCAAGTTCATTTTAGGAAATAATCACGAATGTCTTTTAAGCGATACTTGCAAAACATCAACTTGCCGCAAACAAATAGTTTAGAATAGATAGCCTTGCCTCTCTATGTTATGGGGCGGCAAAGCAAATGGCAAACGCATCAAGAGCGATACGATATGGGAACTTGTATTTATTGCAAACAACCGGCCGGCTTTCTGCGGCGACGGCATAAGGAATGCCATCAACGCTACCTGCAAGGGAAGTCCGAGATTATTAGCCTCATCAGCCAAGTCGGCACAGCGGACGCTAATCCGGAGCAACTGACCGACGCGATTAAGGACATTGCGTCATCCAGCCGTATCACCGACAAGGCAAAGAGGGAAATTCTGGCGGCGGGCTGGAAGAAAGCGGTTGACACGGCTCTGGCCGATGATGTGTTAAGCCCTGAGGAGGAACATGCGCTGATGGTTCTGCAACAGAACTTCTCTTTGACTCAACAAGAGCTCAATGATAACGGAGCTTACACCAGAGTCGCGCAAGGCGCGGTAATCCGAGAAGTGCTCGAAGGCAAAATACCTCAGGCGATACAAACCGATTTTCATCCTTTTAACCTGCAGAAAACAGAGCAGTTAGTGTGGCTGCTCTCGGGGGTTGATTACTATGAAGAGAGAACTCGCACTCACTATAGAGGAGGTTCTCAGGGCGCGAGTATTCGCATCGCAAAAGGCGTATATTATCGCTTCGGCGGATTCAAGGCCGAGCCGGTACACACATCGGAGAACATGTATCTGGACACAGGCGCGATGGGGATTACCAACAAGCACATCTATTTTGCGGGAGAATCCAAACGCTTCCGAATCAAATACGAGAAAATCATGGCATTTGAACCATTTTCAGATGGCATCGGCATACAAAGAGATGCGATGACCGCAAAGCCACAAACTTTTATAACAGAAGATAGCTGGTTCATCTACAATCTGATTACGAATTTGGCGCGGATGTAAGTCTTCATGAGCGGCTACCGCCAGCGGCGGGAAAGGCAATGGCGGCGCGGGTATGGCCTTTGGGACCTCGGCTACGGCGGCCTGCGCCCCAAAGCCGGACAGCGCCCCTGCTAGCGCGCGGGTGTATAATGGAACCGACGCTCAAACTGTAAGGGAGGTCGTTTATGTATCAAGAAGTCTCATGGACAATAAGCTTGGTGTTGGTAGTCTTGGTGGCAATCATCTTTGCCACATTCGCTCTCAAAAGCGCCGGCTCCGCAGAGTACGCGGGTGTTCAGCAAAAGGCGATGGGCGTTCGCAAGACGCTGTTCTTTCTCATCCTTCTGATTATCGTCCCGATTATCGGCTACACCCTGACCAAGACGCCCTACCCGACTCCCGAGTCGGTAGCCAACGTCAGCAAGACGGTCAATGTCACGGCTCAGCAGTGGGCGTGGATTATTGATGATACGACCGCCAAGGTCGGTGAGCCGGTACTTTATAAGGTGACATCCACGGATGTGAACCACGGCTTTGCCGTTTACGATCCCGATTTCAACATCGTCAGCCAGACGCAAGCGATGCCAGGCTACACCAATGCGCTGAAGATTAACTTTCAGACCCCCGGCACCTACAAGATTTTATGCCTTGAATATTGCGGTTTGGCGCACCATGCGATGGTCGCTGAGATTACCGTAACCGAATAGGAGATTGCCATGAGTACATTAACGATTCCTGAAACTGCTAAAAAGATGATCTTCACCTATGTGGGGCTGTTTGGCATAGTCGTCGTGCTGATGATGGCACTCGGCGTGTTGATGCGCGCAACCCAAGGCGGCATGGTCGCACTCGGTGAAGACCTGTTCTACCAGGTGATGACAGCACACGGTGTCGGCATGGTCGGCATTGCGGGGCTTGGCGGGGCTGCGGTTATGTGGTACTTCCTGCGCCGGCATGTTGAACTGCACACCGGCATGCTGGTCGTGAACCTGTTGTTGTTCTTAACCGGCGTGGTTTTGATTCTGGGGTCTATCTTTGTGGGCGGGTTTGCCGCCGGCTGGACTTTCCTCTTCCCGCTGCCCGGGCAATCGGCCGGAGTATGGTCTGCCGGAGCAGCCGTTACCTTTCTGGCGGGCTTATTGATCATCGGCGTCGGCTTTCTGCTCCTGTTTCTGGATACCGGCTACGGCATCCTCAAACGCTACGGCAGTTTCGCCAAGTCACTCGGCTGGCCGCAACTGTTCGGCCACGATGACGGCAATGCGCCGCCGCCGGCAGTCGTCGCAGGCACACTGGTCACCATTATCAATACGCTGGCGCTCATCGCAGGCGCTGCGATTCTGGTGATGATGATTATCAACATTCTGGTTCCCGCATTCCAGATTGACGCGCTGTTTGCCAAGAACCTGATTTTCTTCTTCGGGCACACTTTCATCAACGCCACCATTTATATGGCAGTGATTGCGGTATACGAAGTGATGTCGGAATACACCAACCGCCAGTGGAAGGTCAACAAAGTTTTCTTAGCCGCCTGGACCGCGTCTTTGCTCATGGTGCTGGTCGTCTACCCGCACCACCTGTTGATGGACTTTGCGATGCCGACCTGGATGCTGGTCATGGGGCAAGTCATCTCCTATACCAGTGCCCTGCCGGTGATTCTGGTCACCGCCATCGGCACACTGGCAATCGTGTATCGCTCGGGCATCCGCTGGGATATGGCACCGTCTCTGCTGTTCTTATCGGTCTTTGGCTGGGCTGCGGGAGTGGTGCCGGCGGTGATTGACGGGACAATCTCAATCAATCAGGTGATGCACAACACGATGTGGGTGCCGGGTCACTTCCACTTCTACTTGATCTTGGGTGTTGCGGCGATGGTCTTCGGGTTTATGTATTACCTTGCAAAGACCGAACGCACAAGTAATGACTGCATCATCGATCGCGCAAGCTTCTGGCTATATACAGTCGGCGGCACGATCTTTGTGATGACTTTCCTCTTCTCCGGCAAGGAAGGAGTTGCGCGACGCTTTGCCGTGCACTTCACAGAGTGGCAAGGCTATGCAACGGTTGCGACATGGTTTGCGCTGCTCATCGTCATCGCAGCTGCGGCCTTTACAGTGCACTTCCTTATCAGTTTGCGACCGAAAAAGACATAAGCATCTTTGAACCCGGCATGAAGGCTTTTGTGAATGCGGTGGTGGCACTGGTGTTCGCCGCACTCGTCTTATTCGCAGCAACCGACAGCCTGCAAACTTTCACCTCCGAAGGTGCGAGACGACTTGCGATCGAACAAAACCCGGTCGCACTGCCCGCTGTACAACTGACCGACTCCAAACACCGCCCGTTCGCACTCAGCGACTACAAAGGCAAGGTCGTGCTGGTCGATTTCATCTTCACTTCATGCACCAGTATCTGCCATGCGATAACCGCGAGCATGCGCGCGTTGCACGAGGCTTTGCGCGCCGATGCTTTGCGCGATGATGTGGCGCTACTGACGATCAGCTTTGATTCAAAACGCGATACGCCCGAAGCGCTGGCGCGCTATGCCCGCTCCGCCAAGGCCGATACCAAGTCATGGCGCTTTGCCACCGTGCGCGATGATGCGCAACTGCAAACATTGCTGGATGCCTTCGGTGTCGTCGTCATCCCCGCACCCGATGGCCAGTTTGAACACAACGGGGCGATTCACTGGATCAACCCCGAAGGCAAGCTCGCAAAAGTGTATGACTATCAAGCGAGTGCGGGCATCCTCAAAGACCTGCAAGCCATGCAACGAAACATTGCCGATGCCGTTTAAGCCGGGTGCGAAGCATTTGTGGCTTGCGCTACCCGCCGCCCTGCTCGCACTCGCCACACCAACGGCAAGGGGCCTGCTTGAGCAGTCAATGCTCAGTCACATCCTCATCCAGTTGCCGCTGCTCGCCCTGCTCGGCGGATGGGCGGCACTGCGCATTGCCGATGCATATCGCATACAGCTTGCCTATCACCACGCATTGCCGCTGGTTATCCTCGCACTGACCACCGCCATGTTCTGGATGATTCCAAAGTCCATTGACGCAGCGCTTGAGAGCGAGGCGTATGCCGCAGGCAAGTTCATATCGCTACCGCTATTGCTTGGCGCACCACTGGCACTTGGCTGGCGCCATGTCGGGGCGATTACCCGCGCATTCGTCATCGCCAACCTGCTGAGCATGCTCATCGTGCTCGGCTGGCTCTACATTGAAGCGCCGGTGCGCCTTTGCAACTACTACCTGATTAACGAACAGCAACTGCTGGGGCAAGCGATGTTATATATAGGTGCGAGCATTGCTCTGCTGTATACCGTGCGCGTGTTCGCGGGGAGTCGCGGCGACACTTAAATATCGGATTATCGCACCCGACTGACATTGCTGAGGACAAATCTGCGCACTCGCATCGGTTCGCAAGAACTAAGCCGCTCAGTCTTGTATTCGCGAAAGGCGCTCAGGGGCAACGATTTGTCAGAACTTATATCCGGTTCCTCGTCGGTCGCGGACAAGGTTCGGCGAATGGTCGGATAACAATCGCGTATTAAGACAAAAAAGCCAGTGTCGAGAATATATTGTGTCATATCGGATAATAGCGGTGGAACACATCTTCAAGGCCTGCTATGGATTTGGCTTTGATGTCAAGATAATCTGCTAACTGTCGTTGGGTGATACGGTTCTGATAATATTGCTCAAAGACAAGCCCCATATACTTGTGGCCTAGGTACGCTTGCTGGGTGTTGTAATAATCTCCCCCGCTGCCTCCTCCTCGGAAAAACTTTCTCCCCCTAATGCTGCGTTTATAATTTTCGTCAGAAATAAGTTTCTTATCAAGAAATTTTCGTAAGATAACTTCAAAACTTACATTATAGGTTTTCGCTAAATTTTCTATATCTGCATCATCGGGCAAATGTGCATAGTCTTTTAATTCATCATCCGGCACTAAAAAATTTCCTGCAAAGGAATTGCAGAACACTTCTTCGGCCTGATAGCTGCCGCTCCAATCAGTCGTATTGCGAAAATCAACGCCCGCTTTGCCGGTCAATAAGTGCCCCAACTCATGAAACAAAGTGAATATTTGACGTTGATCGGGCTGACTATTATTAACGTAGATAACCGGAAATGCTTCGTCATACACACAAAATCCACAATATGCATCATCATTAAAAGCCTCTTTGAATACCCATACCCCCAAGCCTTCCAGCGCGGCCCTCCATCTTTTGAAGGCGGTTGCCGCATCCCCCCATTTGCGTTGCTCGTCTATTGAGATGCCAACCCGTTTGCGAATGCGAGCAGCCAAACTTTTAGGGGATTCGGATGCCGTTGCATGCGATGCTGTGATCGGTGTTTGAATCGGATTCCCGCTATGAAGCTCAGATAACCCTATCTGCCTTGCTTTTGCTTTTCTCACAAGATAGCGAATATGAGGAGGGGTATCTTGGGCAATGTGTTGTGGCAACGCGCGAAGATCATTTTCAATAGGCTCTTCTTCCGGCGGGGCCGGAAAAAAGAACAAAGCAATTGGCCGCTTGTATAGATTGGCCAGTTTCTCAAGTTGGGAATAAGTTGGTTGCGACTCGCCGGACTCCCATTGGCGAATAGTATTTGGCGTTACTTTTTTCGCTGAAAATTTATCAGCAACAATGGCCTCTTCATAACCGCTGGTTTCCCTTGCCCATGCCAGCACAGACGGTGTCACAGGGCATTGATTTTGCGAGCTCATGTGTTGGCTTCCGATAAGATGTCTAATATTCTACAAGAAGAAAGAGGTCTGGCAGACAAATCAGGCTTAATATTTCGTATCATCAATCTTGGAACATGAGAGCAATCAATATTCCGCTGCTTTGTTGGGCGCATCCTTTTCTTCTAAGGACTGTCTCCGCTTGCTTGGCAGTTCTGACAGGGGCAATGGCATCGTGTTGCTTTCTTATGGGAATTGCGCTCCGCTCTTACTCCGTTTCCTCCCGCAACACCCGCTTAAACCTCTCCGGGTCTCTAAAATAAACTTTGGCATTTTCTACAACGCGTCTTAGCAACTCCCTGTCCTCCGGGGACATCTCTTGCACTTCGAGCAACTCCTTTATCTTGTTCTCGTCAAACTCGCCGTACAACCGACCGATAGCGGCATTCAAGAATGCGGGAGTTAAAACAGAAACATTCCGGAACGATAAGACCGTCTTCTTCTCCGCGCCTATCGCCGCTTGCAGACGGTCATAAACTTTTTGCCCGTCATCAGACGCAACACATAAGTCGCCGCCCACTGCTTCATACACGGATATTTCAAGTTCATTTTCCATAACGTTACCTCAGAAAATATCTTGGGGATTTGGTTTAGAACTAAGTTTATACGATATCAATGTCTTCAAAGAGGAAGCGCTCAGTTTGTGCATGTAACTGCGCCAATGTCTGAAAACCTTGCACATCATGCCGAATACTCTGCAGAGTTATTTTCATAGCGCGACCTCTAACAGACCCATAGTGCTGTCGCTGAAATATTTGTTCTCTTATGCAAGAAGAGCAGAAAATCAGGATCCCGTGCCATTGATATCCGCCTCCTCTTTTTTCCGCTTTTTACCTTTACCTAATTTGGTGACTTTAGCTAATTGTTGACTGCGTTTCTCTCTGTCAATGTACCACATCTCAACAAGCAGATGAAGCAGGCTAACAAGGGCTTGAGCATCATCCGCCGTGACATCTACAATCGTTTCGGGATGGGCGCCAACAAGGGCTTGAGCATCATCCGCCGTAACATCTGCAATCGTTTCGGGATGAGCACCTATATTTCCGATATTTTTCAGGCCTAGCAAGGCTTGATATACTTCATTTCCTACATCGCTCTGGATAGCTTCAATCTCTTTATACAGGTTATTTTTGTTTATGTCCCAAAAATCACGAATCATTCCTTGCAAGCAACGGCGTGCCAGAGCAGCCGACGCCTTAGGGCTGTCCTCTAAAATAAGGCAAGCCTCTTCATAATCGTCACGGATCTTCTTGGGAATATAATCTGGCCAAGGCTTTGCCGAACTCCTAGGAACCAATCGCTTGCGCACTAGTTTACCACCTTCCTCAGGGGAGTACGTGAACCATAGGCTTTCTTTGTTGCAGACAGCATTCGCACACCGAAGAACTACACAGGATACATTTTCTCCGTGAAAGAAGATATTCTGATGACCATAGGTGTAAAAAGATCGGTTCCGCAACGTGCTAACAGCAACTTTAAATCCACAGTGAGGACACTCTATATTGTCTATTGTGTTCATAGTGTTATCTCCTTAATAGTCATGGCGGCGTTGCAAAGATGTCAACTTATTCACATTGCGGATTTCGGCATCTGTTGCTGAAGGACTGATATATTAACTAACTATATACTAAAACTCAACTAACCTTAATTCCTCAAGCCTAATTGCCATAGCTTCAACTGACACATTAAAGAAATCTGCCAATGAGAATTCATAATGCCGATAGTTATAGCTCTTGCACCCAGCCAAGAGCTTAGTTAACCCTCTCAGGTTTCGAACTTTCCTCCTCAAACCCTCAGAACTTTCTCCAGAAGACAATGCAAAAGTAGTTGCCTCATTAATAACGAACTTGTCTGTCAAAAATATAGCCTTAAAAGATCTTCGCACTCTTTCTGGCGACATGAGAAAGCATGCCGCAAATTTATCTGCTTCCTGCTCAATATGATTTCGCCTTTTTTGAGTACGTGAACCATCAAGTGGGCGATCACGATGCAAGCCGCTAATGTTGTGTAACAGTGCATGCCCCAATTCATGAGCAGCAGTAAAGTTTCTAATCGGACTAGAAAATTGTGACGATATGTAAACACGATATTCCTTTTTATCAATCAGACCAGCCACTTCTTGTTGGTTATGCTCTCCTAATGGTTCTTTGTCGTGTACCTCGTATTTAAAAAGCCTAAATGCATCCAAAGCAGGCATCATTCTTCGTTCATTAGTACTTTGATTTAGGTTATCGATTACATCTTGTAGACTAATAGCAATATCTTCTATTTGCTTATCAGAGAATCGTGCGCTAGGCTTATAGTCATATTTCATTGAGCGAAGAGACTTCTCCTCTTGAAGCTTTCTGAGAACATCGCCTGCCCTGCTCTGCGCTTTGTTTAAGCGTCGTTTCAGAAAATCAGCCTTTTGCATCACCCCTGCCAACCAGTCTCCATCCTCCCACCACAGCACATCTCTATAGCATCCCAGATTCAGATTGACAACTGCCAACGCACTTAAAGCTCCTGACGTTGCAGAATTATTTGCCACACTTGCATCCCCGCGTACTGCTCTATATCCTTTCTCAAATATACCTTCTCCATACTCTGCTAGCTCTACACACAAGTTTGCAATCTCAAGAACTGTTTCCGTTGCACCTTTAAGTGCTTCTAGATTCATTCTTTGCAAACAACATCCCAAGTCCTGATTCTTTACTCTATCTCGCATTGATCGTGCCTGAAAAACACGGTCAAACTGGTCGGCATCCCTCTGAAAAGCCTCCTCTAGTGATGGTTTAATCTTGTCGATTTCAGTCTCAATTTCCTGTAATTTAGGGTCTATTTCCTGATTTTTTCTTTCCTTATGTTCTCGTGTAATTTTTATTACTGTTTGAATTAAAGCACAAGATAGTAGCCCACTCAATGCAACAGCTGATCCAGCCCCTGGTATATGTTTGCCTGCTGCAAACTCTTCAAGCAACTGGTTAGTAGGAAGATTTATCATCATTCACGAGCCTCCTCAACCATTGCATCAATGATAGTCTGCAACAGCAACAATATAAAAAGAATATTTACCGCAGAAACCCCAAACAGTGCTGATATTAGGAGTTGGTCTAAACTAATTCCAGCAAAGTCGCGAAGGGTTGTGACGAGAACGCCGACTTTAGACGTGAAAGCTATTGTCGTATAAAAAATAACAAAAGAAATAGAGAATATTAACCAATAGCTACTTATTAGTAAGTAAGATTTTAAAATATGTGTGCCTCTTTTTTTTGCTTCTTCATCAATGCGCTTGTGCAGGTACTTTGTGTAAGAAGAGCCATACAAAACGGTAATAGATGTCATGTAGAACCCAAACACAATTGAAAAAAACACCACAAGACTCTGCGCTGTTATATCAGTTATGCGAGCATCGAAAAAGAAAGCCAGTACCGCCACAAGCAAGAAAATACCACAAGCTATATTTTTGTGCACCTTTCGCATCCTACTCCTCAATCCTTTCGATTAGCTTCTGTTTGACCTCATTAGGATCGTGGAACCCATCTTCATCCTTAGCAACCTCCACTATTACTTTTTGTGTAAATGTGTCAACGTTAAATACTGATTCAAAATTCTGGTCATCTTCTCCGATACAAGTCAGAGATTTAACTTCTGATTCCTGCTTCCATCTCACCATCTGCATAAAACATGCAACAAACTTGTCCGTTAGCCTTGCATTCTTAAAGTTTGCTTCAAGCGTAAAATCTTCGGGTTCTCCAAGACCATACATATCTTTGTGATTTGGGAAAATCTCCATGATTTTAGCTTGCTGGCTAAGCAAATCTCTCGTAACTATAAGCTTTACTTTATTAACCTTAGCCAGATGCCTTACAAAGTCTTCAGGATCTTTAAAAATATTCTTTATCACAACTCCCTGTTTCAATTTTCTATTTAAATACTTTTCAAACCACGATTTTTGCCTCGTATTAGAAAGGTAAAGAACACAAGCCTCAGCATGATAAAGACCAAACAACTCTTTGTCAGGCTCAATCTGATAAGCATCCCGAGGGTTACTCTCTTCTGTCTCGGTTTTAGTGTTGATAACAATTTTACTACGCGGTAAGGGCCTACCGTAGCGAGCATGCAACCAAAAATACTTATTTTCAACAATCTCTGTATAAATCTGGTAAGCAACACTATCACTTAAATCGTGAACGTGACCCTCATCGATATCTTCTAAGTCCTCAATGGAGGGGACTTTCCCACCGATAGTAATATATAAAGAAGACAACTCCAGACTCATCGATTATTCCCCATATCGCTCACACGACTCAAACATTTCATTTCCATACTAGAATCTGCATGCTACTTTTCTTCATAATAAAAAACGCTTTCTTTTTAGGAGATAAAAAGCTGAGAAAGCAGATTGCAGAAACTCTTAAAATCTATCTAAGCCATAAAAAACAAAACCACTCGCCCAGTATATCACTTCAGCCAGTAGTTAAAAATATTTCGTAGCGTTGTTTCAGGCGGTCGCAATCCGGACGATTCTCCAATTGCCGTAGCAGGTGAATGCGCCGTTCGTTCATCTCTTGAAAGCCGTGTTTCAGCATCGGCCCATCGTGCTCTTCCAGCATGTCGCGGTTGATATGAATCCGGTAGTCCGGGTCAATGCCGAGGATGTTCTGGTCGTAGGCACTGTGATGAATGCAGCACAACGATAGTCCGTTCGGCACTTCGGTTCTGCCGTCGCGCACGCCGGGAATGATGTGCGCAACATCCGGCAGGCTCTCGCGCTTCAAGCGGCATATGGCGCACTGACTGCCGTAACAACCTTCATTTATGAAACTGCTTATCTTCTTCGTTGCTTTAATATGCGAGGTGGTGAAAACTGCGAATAGAATTGGGGCGGCTGGAAGCAAGGGTCTTTTTGACGTATCTCAGATAATGAAAAGTCCTTAGAAAGGGGCTTAACCTTCTCCCAAAATACTAATGACACATGCTCTGAGTCTGCCACATAATCCGAGTATTCCTTTTTAGTTATAGCAATCTGAGTTCTGTAACTTTTCCAAGCCGCAACCGGAGACATGCGTAATACATTCTTAACCGTCGCAAGAGCCGCTATCGCACCAAGCGGAAGAGTTCCATACACCCACACATTTGAGTTTTCCGACAATAGATGCAACGGACGCTTTCTTAACTCTATGGTCTTCTCGCCGGAAAGCATCAAGTCAAGGTACTCAGGCTTCAAGGAAATAATAAACTCAGTCATGGAACCCCTTTGTCGGGAATGCGCCGACGATTGATGTCATGAATGATGGGGGATGGACTCAAGAGACGACCTCCAGCAACTGGTGCACACGAACAAGCTACTTTGCCGACAAGACAGGCATAATCCGGGAATGGAAGCAACACGGTTGCAACCATTAAGATTGGGGGTCTAGCCCCAACTTGGCAAGAAGCTCTTGAAGGCCTTTTTCAAGTTCCTGAGAAATGCCCGCTTGACGTAGTTTCTGAACAAGTTTCGGCAACTCGTGCCACATGTAAGAGGGTGATTTTGACCTCCCCAACCATATTAACAATCGTGCTACCTCTTCCGGGTGATGCGCACATAGACTACCTTTGTTAAGATCGTCAAGATTGTATATCACCTCCCTTCCGGTCTCAGAGAGTCGTATCTTAACAGCTAACCCGACGGCTTCCGGAAACACCTCTGCCAAGTTTGACAACCATCTAATCATATGCGCTACTTCTTCAGGTTCTAGCGACTTGGGAATCCCATCCAGTCGATTTTTCCAATAGTCTTTAAGCCAATGTTGCCAGATCTTTTTCTGCTTTTCCCCATCCGAGTCTTTTAAAACAAACCACATTCGCTCTGCAAAAATACGTCTGGCATCCTCATCTCCGTGCTCAAAGAACTTTGGAATCCATTCGTCGAGTGGCTTGGGAACATAATGATTTATCATGAATAGGTAGTCGGCGATAAATCTATTTTGTCTGTCTCCCATACTCCCATCCTTAAAAATATCACCGAGATACTCGACCGCCTTTAGAAAAGGCCCTGCCAATAAATCTGCTACTGTCGGGGTAATACGCCCCTGATACAGAAAACCGTCCCAGACAGCCTGATAGCCTTCATCAGGATTATCTGTTTCAAATAGCGGAAGCAAGTGTTTTTTAGTCCATGCCTCATCAGCGGCTACCAAAAAGTGTAAGCCTCTGGCAAGAATAGTCCGACCAAGCCTGCCGCACAGTGTCGCATCTTCCACGATGTTTGAAAGTTCATGACGATAGTTCTCAGGAAGCTTATCGGGCGCAGAGTTCTGTTCTTTTCGCCAACGTGAAATAGCGCTTAGCCAGAAAAGTGCGAGCGTTCCCGCAGGGTGATCAAGTGCCCAATATATCCAACCTTCAAACTGCTCACACATGTCCTCCTGCTTGAGATGACCCCAGAGCCTACTGGCAATCTCTTCAGCCTGCGGAAGTAATCTCATCGCATAATCCTTCCCCCCATCCTTCACCAGCGAATAAAGCGCATCGGCTACTTCTCGGCTATGTTCAGAATACAACTCTGGTTGCGCCAGCCATCGGAGAATTTGCTTATATTCATTTTCATCCAAATCCATCTCTGCCCACGCCCGTATCATTGCGCCCCAGAGATCGGCATCCCATTTCTCGGCAGTGCCTAATGCTTCTGCCAAACCGATGCCCCACTTAAATTTTGTTTTCGATGCTTCCGTTACTGTCTGCAAAAGGCCATGGAGCCTAGTCTCTAAAGGGTTCGTAGGTTGATAAGACAACAAATCATCAAGCCGATTAGTAGCTGGTTTGGACAGCAATTCTTCCACACTCCACGGACCTTGCGGTCGAAGCGCACTACGACATGTTTCACTCCAAGAAGTAAAGTCAGGGTGCTTACGCATCTTAAAGTCCGTATATTGCTTGCGGATATCATCCAATTCTCGCTTGAGCAACTCACAATCAGGATCAACCTGATTAAGCCAAGCCAACCAATTGAAATGTTCATATGCAACTTTCTTATCTTTATCAGAGTCTTCTTCTTTAGGCCATTGGAACTTTTTCACCTCTGCTATGATTCTTTCTCGGTGACTTAGGCTTGTTTCAGGGTAAACTGACTTCATTGCCTGAAAGATTTCATGGTGTATTCCGATGTCGTGAAAATTAACATGCCCTAACAACCAATCAACTTTGTCATCGGCGTTTAAATCTTCTCGCACAGACAACCCGTGCACCGCCAGACGCCGCAATAGCGGAGCGTCAGAATCAGCAAGCCGAGCACACCAGCACTCAGCCCTCTGTGTCTTATTTTTAGCCAACCATTCAAGACAGTCACGCATTGCATCAATTAGCACATCAACGGATTCAGGATACCGATCTTGCGGATGAGGCTCAATAGCAGACCTGTCAAAAGATAAAGGTTCCCACTCTCTATGTGCCTGTCCCCAAACGCATAGGGTGGAGTGCATCTCTTCCCAACGAGGCACCAATCTCTCAAGTACATCTTCGGCTACTTCCGCCAACTCGGACTTCAAGCCCTCCCAAAGTTCGCTGAGATTATGGTAATCACCGATTGACACCATATCCGCCTTGAACTCCGGAATGTTGTCCTCCTGCACCAGAAGTGCCAATGGATCTTTGGAAATCTGTATGTGCCACATTGCCAAAGCATCAAAAACTCGTAGTAAGTCGTCTGGCAATTTATGCTTGACGCAACGCTCCCCTAACCACAATAGAACCGTTGGAACAGCATCCTTAGTAGAGATAGCATCCTTGGGAGCAGTATCTAGCAACACCGACACCCAGCGAGACAAAACATTCTCATCAGGCAAATCTTTTAGCCCAATGACTCTTCCCAGAGCAAACCAAAAAGACGGATGTAGTTGCATCTTATGCTTGCCAATCAATTGAAACACTTCATCAGGATACTGATAGGCAAAATTTTCTGCCAGCCACCGACTGAACTCAGCATCTTGTTCATTATCTTTGTCATTGAAAGATCTATTATTGAAAAGATTGGCTAAATGACCTTCGCGATCAAGCCATTTAATCCATGCCGGATTCCGAGTGGCAGCCGTGAAAAAGCGGACATTCGCTACATCGTCTTTCAACGCGCGATTCAGAAGATCGCTATCCTCGTTGTCTGAGGGAGGAGGTTCCCTTTTAGCAATATTTTCAATTTTTTGTTTCCAATCTAGGATTCTAAAACTTGCTTGCTGAACTAGTTTTTCAATGCCTCTATAGAGTTGGTCATAATCTTCCGGTTCTGACTTTTGAAACAGAATCGGCTTAATCCCAAGCATGTTCCATTTCTCTTCCACACCTTCTGCTTCTGCCGCAAGGGCGAAGCGTTGGGTTGTTTCTGCTTCCGATAGGGCACGGGCTAAGTAGTTCATAATTGTGTCATCGTGTTTATAGCCTACAAAGAGAACGGTGAAGCGACGAAACAAATCGACTAAGAAACGGCTGGCCCGCCCTTCGGTCACATAACTTCTTCCAAAGTCTCCATCGGTAAGAACCATCCCGTCAGGATGAGAAACGGAGCCGTGCACATGAACTATTCCCTTAAAATCCTGCCCCAAAGGAAGAGCAGGCGCTCGAAATACCTCTGGCACCGAATCAAAAATTTCCTTAGCAGCCTGTTCAAATAAGCAATCAAAATTGGTTGTAACTATCCGAACCGATTTAGCATTCGGATAAAGCCTTAAAAGATTTTTGTGCAATTCTGTGGGTTGCGAATCTCGCCGTGTAAGTATGTCTTTGGCCCGTTTATGAACCTCTGCCCCAGGATGCTTTAACCTGCCGAGAAAATGATCCAGAGATTCTTCATCTCGTAAGGTCTCGCCAGACCCTTCGGCAATTTCTTTCGCCAAGTCCTTAAAGTCCGGCAAATCAGCCGGGGCTGGCTTTGACACGCCGGCACCCGCAAAGACTACTAAGTTGCCATCGCGCAAGGCATCCAGTACTGGGTCAGGGAAATCGATTCCGGCGAGTTTCATTTGTCATTGGATTAAATCAATTCGCTAATTATAAACTCCTCACCAGTAGTGTGCTTATCGCTTGGCGGCATGGCGCTCCGCTATGAGTGCGGCCAGAGGGCTGTTCTCCGCCACATGGGGGATTTCGGCATCCGTTGCCAGCGCCAATATCAGGCGGTTGCGTTCAAGAGCGGTAGCGCGTGTGATGCGGCGAACTTCCGGCGGGCAAGCGGTGAGAATGAGAAGGCGGCCTTCGGTCAGGGGGGCTCGTTCTTTGGGGGGGATTCGGTAGTTGGCGGCGAGGCCGCGGGCGAGGAGTTTGACGGCGCGACCTTTGCGGCGCAGGGCGGAATGCAGCACTTGTTGCTCAAGGGGGCTGTGGAAGCCGCTTAGGATAACGCGGCCTTCTTTTGTCCACTGAGGAATGCGGTCGATGGTTTTTAGAAAGACACTGCCCGGACATTGACGAGAGGCGATTAAGCCGAGCAGAGGTTCTTGTAGCAAGTCCGGATCGCCGATGGCCGTCCAATTTTGCTTGGCTTGTGCGCCGACTTTGGCGAGCAGGGCGGCGGGCAAAGGCAAAGCGGACGGCTTCATGTTTCGTTATCTTCGCTACTCTCAATATTCGCCCTTGATGCCGTCTGCGTATAGAAAAGTTCAATATCGTCCCAGACAGCATCAAACCCTAAATGCTTTGCAATGATGGCATCAGACTTATCAGTTATATTGCGACACTTGACCAAGTTGTAATTTCCAACGCGTAAGCCAGCGTTTTGCTCAAACTGAATCTCCTTTTTAACTGCTTTTTTTAGTTCGGGTACTAAGGCAAGCAACTGCTGTCGCACATCGGATGGCAAGTGATTAGGGTTCCAAGGAAAGGAGGAGGAAAACTGTTGCGTTACATGAAAGTCGTCGCCTATGGCAATCCAGAATGCGTAACCTATCTTTCCATTCAGAGCAAGAAACGCTATATCTCGTGCATCCTTGCTATTAAAGTAAATTGTATTGTATCCCGTATGCGGTATCTGCCGGCCATTCGCATCAAAACAGGGGGCCTGCTGATGGGTGAAAGAGAGAAAGTACATTGCTACATTTCGGAAGTGTAGTTCATACGGCGCCCCTGATTGATTCACTGCGGCCTCCAATGTGCGCCTTGTTCCTATTAAATGCTGAAATGCGCGTATTAGTTCCTGCGTGTTGACCTTTGGTATGCGACCGTCCCAGAGCTTCCGGTTATAACTCGCATAGGATAGCGTTGTGAATAGATGGTCACGCGCTTTAATCCCCCAGCGGTGAAGCCGTGATGTATATTGAATATTGCCTTGTCCCGCAACAGACCCGAGGTGAATCGTATGTCGGATACTAACACCAGAAAAAAGAGTCGTCGGTCTTCTACTAAAGTGTGAAAACCAATTTCGGCTATATCTCTCATGTAGAGAGTCGCGCAGTTTACCAAAGCGCCTATTGAATGAAAGACTCAGCGGAACAATCATGCCGGTACGGGCGTTAGGCCCGGCTATATCAATGACTCGCTCCAAACACCAAGCATAGATATCCGGACAGAGCTTCGTTTTATAATCTTTGACAAAATAATCCACTTTGCGTGAATTCACATAAGGCGGATTCCCAATCACCACATCAAACCCGCCCTCGCGCATCACCCCGTAGAATTCCGCAAACCAGTGAAACGGCTGATGGCTTTTGCGCCAACTGTCAAACGACGAGTCTTTGCCGTACTCCTGCGCCAGATACCGATTCAGTTTCAGACTCAGGTTGTCTAGTGTTGTTCGCAGTTCGTCCTTGTCTTCCGAAGTGACCTTGCCTCCAAGCGCCGTTTGTTGTTCTCTAAATCGATTAAAAATATCCGCTGCATCAGCGATATCAGTCTTGATCTTTTCTTTACCGCTGGGCAACAAGTCACCTGACTCATCAAACTGCTTCTCAGTGGCGAAACCCACCAGCGCATTGCCAGTGCGAATGTTGAAATCAATGTCGGGCAATGGCTCCAAATCATCGGTCGTCCGCACTTGCGATACCAACTTGAGGAACAAGCGCAGTTTGCAAATCTCCGCCGCCTCGGCCATGATATCCACGCCGTAGAGATTGTGCAGGATGATACTTTTATAGACAAAATAGGGGCGTGATGGGTGACTGTTGACCTCTTCAAGTATCCGGACAAAATCAGCCTCCGGTTTTTTGCCCAATTTGCCGGCATCTTCAATAAAACCTTCCATGCGATCCAGACATGTTTCATACAGCGGTTCCAATATATTCAGAGCGGCAAACAAAAAAGCGCCGGAACCGCAGGTGGGGTCCAGAATGCTGATGCCGTGACGGAAATGCTGATTGGACTTTTCCGGCACTCGCCCGACGATGGCTTGCCATATGGCGCGCAACAACTGCGGACCAGCGCTGGTGACGATGATATCCTGCATGAACTGTTGGATATCCAGGTTGTGGGTGATGAGGTCATCTGTGCTTTTAATCTCGCCGGCGGCTAATTTCTGCCGTATCTCCAGACAGCGTTTGCGCCGCGCGACATATTCGCGCCAGGTCTCGGTGGGCAATGCGCCTGGCTCGCCATCGCCTGTTTGGAAACTCGCCTCATCCAAGTTATAGCGTTTGTCGGCCATGCGCGCATTGGCGTCATTCATGCCGGCTTGGACAAAGTCCGGCAGCGCCGATTCCGGCACGACCTCACCGGCGGCATCGATCACTCCGGTTTTCATCGCCGAGTAAATGTATCTGACAGGATCATCTTGCAACAGGTTCCAGACAGACTCATCGCCATCAAAAGCCACCTTGCAACGTTGCCGCGCCTGCTCTAGCAGACAAGGGATGACCGTATTCTGACCGATGTATTCGGTGATGTCCTCTTTGGTGTAGTAGGCGCCCATCTGCTTTTGGTTGATGTATTTCTCAAAGATATAGCCGAGCACATCCGGATTGATTTCGTTGTCTTTCTTCAGCGGGCGGTCGTCCAAATGCCAATCGTATTCATCAAAGAATGCAAACAGTCGCTCGAAGGCCTCGTCGGGGATGTCGATGTCTTTGTTGGATTGTTCCAGCAAATGCAGATCAAACAAGCCGCCGTTGAGGTAGGGAACCTTGCCTACCAATTGCGCAAAATCGGCGGTTCTCTCGTCCTCCGGAGTGCCGAGACCTTCGTGGAACAGCCGGCGCAAGAAGGTGCGGTAGAAAGAATGAAATTGGTCTTTGCCCTTTTGATCGCGAACCGTTTTCAGCTTGTCGGTCAGATAATTGATGTTGTCGTCAAGGAAGCCTTTGCGCTGAATGAAGTAGACGAACATCATGCGGTTGAGCATCAGAGATGCATACCATTCTCTGTGCGTTATGTCTTTCAACCCTTCGACGAATTTGGAAAAAACCTGGTGCTCGGCCTTAAAGCGGTCGTAGAATTTTTTGGAAACCTTGTCACGGTCAAAAGCGCTGCGCAGACCGGTAGTGACATCGGTCAGCATGATGTCCTCTTCTTCTTCCAACTTCCAGACGATGGCTTCCAACTTTTGCCGCAGAGATTCGCCGCTGGTATCTTTATGCCAAGTGTGGGTGCGGGGGGATATGGGCTTGCCCGGCGAGCGCAAAACCCACAACCAAGTGAGGGTCGTCTTGTCGGCATTGGCAAAAATCAACAGGTGTTCGTGAGCAATGCGAGTGACTTCTCTTTCAATCTTTAACTGCACTGGGTAAGCAGGGATACTGCCTTGCGCATCCGGACTGCATAAGAAGATGAAAACGTCATGCTTCTCGGCAATAGCGGTTAGTTCAAATGTCCGGTCATCAACATTGATCCCTTGTGGCGGACGTTGAGCGCGATTCCAGCCAAGTTCTTCAATGAACAATTGTTCAAGATTAGCTTCAGAAAGCAGTCTCTCAAAGTTAGTGGCGTTGATAGTCATGCGGAAATTTTCTTTGTTGCTACACTAATCCCATAGAGCAAATAAGACTGGGTTCGCGTTGCTGATTAATTTCGTCGATTATGCACAAACTACCAGACTCGCGGAAACTAATAACTCGTTCCGCCAAATCTTTATCTTCAATGCCTGATTTGATTTGACGGTTCAGAGTGTCTTTGGCATCTTGATAAATAGGATGACGGTAAATTTCCTCCATTGCTGAGTCAATCTGGCGCACATAGTCGTCGGTAATAAACATATCACGATGCTTTCCCAGTTTTTCGCGGTAGCGCTTGAGTCGTTCGTAGGTCTTGAAGCGCGCACCAGAAGGACGACCCAATGCGCCGCCGGTAGTCTTTTCTTCTTCCACGATATGTTCCAGCCCCCTTTGCGTGAGGTCATGATGTTGCTCCGCCCGAGGCATTGCTTCAGTGTCTTTAGAACAAGCGGCCGCTTTCAAAATGGCAAGTTGGGATTGCGTGACGGAATTGCCGGACTCATCCATCCAAGTCAACACGTCGTTGTCCTGTCCGGTGCGCATATACACCAGCACCCCTTTGGCGATCGATTTGTTTTCGCGGGCTTTGGTGGCATACGCCACATTCGGCATGGCCTTGACCTTTGCCGCCACATCGGGATCAGCATCGATGGCATCCTTCCATATCTGATAGGCATAAGAGACAAGATCCACTTCTTCGTCGCCTTCGGCTTCGTCGTCCAGAACATCGCTCTTTTCGTTATACAAGTTGAGAATGACCTGTTTCTCTTCTTCGTCGTCAAAGAATGACTCATCCGAGCCCACCACTTCGGCATTTTCATCAAGACGCTGTTTGACCCGCGAGCGCAAGCGAATAAGACGCTCCACGCCATCGGTTGGCAAAAAAGAATAGCAGAGAATCTTTTCGGATTGCTGACCGATGCGGTCCACACGACCGGCGCGCTGAATCAAACGGATGATTGCCCAAGGCAGATCATAGTTGATAATGATGGCGCAGTCTTGAAGGTTTTGACCTTCGGATAACACATCGGTAGTGATGAGCACCCGCAACTCTTCCGACTCCGGCACAGCGTCGCGCTTGTCATTGGATTGCGGAGAGAAATGCCACGCCAGTTCGCTCGGATCTTCGCTGTCCCCTGTCACCAGCGCCGTCTGTCGGATGCCCTGCGCATCCAGTCGCTCCTTCAGGTATCTGGCGGTGTCGGCAAACTGGGTAAATACCAACACCTTCTCGTTTGCATGCTTATCGTGCAAGAGCGAGATTAGCGCATCCAATTTGGTATCCTGCCCCGATTGCCAAACACCACAATCGTTGAGTACTTTGATTAATACACTGGCATCTGCGCGCAAATCTTCAACTAACTTCTTTTCAAAGAAATTGCTTGGTAGCCATCTGAAACGTTTATGGAAATCTTCGCCACTATAAATCTCATAAAGAGATGATGCACGGCTGCGATAATCATCTGCGTTGTACAAGCCAGACGAATTATTGATGGTTGCTACCGAAATGTCGTCCGGCCCTTCTTCGTCATCAGTCGCGTTCATCAATGAGCTACCATCTTGGTCCTTATCGGTGAAACGTTCATCAAGCAATGCGGCATCTTGCGGGCCAAGTGGAATGTTCAAGCCGTTCTCTATGGCATGAATTGCAACGAAGTTGCGCAGAAGGTGTCGTTCGAGCGAAAGCAGAAACGACGGGCCGGCGCTCTCCAGACGCTTGAACAAATTAGTGCGGCAAAATCCCATCAGGCGGGTCTGGGCACGGGATAAATCGGCGATAATATTTTTTTGCTCTGGTGACGTTTCCAAACCCTCCTTGAGATAGAGACCCAAGCCGTAGCGCGGAAGGCTCAAAGAATTAATTGCGCTCACCACATCATCCGAATAGAAACGGGCGTAAGGATCGTCGGGGTTGTTTTCGTCAATCTCAAACTTGAGGGTTTTGGGAACGCGCTGCGGGAAATAGGATTTTTCCCCGCTGGAAAATTCAAGATACTTGCCGCGCGTATCTTGTTGCGCGTAATGCCGCTCAATAAAACCGCGCGTACGCCGCACCATATATAAGCGCATGAGATCACGCCAGTCATCCGGATGCTCGCTCTTCTCAAAAGCGGCGATGGAGCGCACGGGGCACTGATGGTTGCGAATAAATTCGGGTTCCCCGCCTATCTCCGCAATGAGCTTTTCCGGTCGGATGCCCAAGTCCTGATCTTCCCGCAGGAACAAGCCAAGTTGCGCCGCCAAGTCTAGATAGGTCTTGTTGTATGGGGTAGCAGAGAGCAGGATGCACAGGCTTTCGTTGTGCTCAATATAGTCGCGGATGGCACGCCACCGTTTTCCTTCTTTATTGCGAAGGTTGTGAGACTCGTCAATCAAGACCACTTTGTAGCGCCGAGTCTTGGGCAATTTATTTATCACCTTGGATATAGGCAACACCTTTGCGCGCAGTTGGTAATTGTGGACATAATCTTTCCACATTGATACCAGATTTTTGGGACAGAGAATGAGTGTTTCGGTGTGGAAATCCTCTTCAAACACCTTGGCAAGTGCTGTTGCCATCATGGACTTACCCAGCCCGACTACATCACCGATTAGTACCCCACCGCGCTTGTTCAGATGGTGGGCGGCAATCTTGACGGCGGCGACCTGAAAATCAAATAGGGTATCACCAAATATCTTCGGGATATTGAACTCCGCTAAGCCGGAGTGCGCATCCTGCGACAAGTGATAAGCCATTTTGAGGTAGACATGGTACGGGGGGATGAGGCGTTCGCCGGCCCAACTCTCGTCAATGATGTCGGCCAACTCGTCTGATATATCGAGACACCACCGATCCTGCCAGCGATCTTCAAACCATTGGACTAGTTTGTCAGTAGCGTCGGAGTCCAACACATCAATATTTAGCTCGCCTTGCTTGGACAAACCGGCTAGCGTGAGATTACTACTGCCGAGGTAACCTACCACGGGATTGACGGGTCTTTGCGATGTAACAAGTAGAGTTTGGCATGCAAGGAATGGCGCAGATGGACCTTGACGAAGAGCTTTTTCTGCCGAATCTGTTGGGCAAGCTGCCGCAAAACAGATTCATCTGCGTTATTTGGTGCACCAAACGTCAGCTGGTTGCGGAACTCCTCGGCAATCCGATTCTTTTCCTGAGTAACGGTTTTGTTGTCGAGACTAAGGCCCTGCTCGTTGCCGCGCAACGCCTGTCGCAATTCCTCGCTGGGAGTAATGTGCATGCCGATGAGTAAGCGACAACAGTTGCCCTCACCACCAGACCATCGATCCGCATACTGCGCAAGGTGTCGCCAGCCGCGCAGGTTGAAGTAGCCAACGCAGAAATCGGCGCGCTCGGCAACTTGCAATGTCTCTTGCAACGCAGGCAGCAGAGATGTTTCTATGTTGTCAAAGATGCGCGGCATGTGGTTTCTTTATTTTTAGAACTTTGGAAATCCGGCGGGTCATCTCAGCCCCTCAAGGCAAAGAACCATTTACTCAAAGCAAAAGTATATCGCAGTATGGAAAAGCATACTAGGAAGCATTGACTTAATAGCACAGCCGTATAAGCTAGATTTATGGCAAGCAATGCATTAAAAGATAATGAGGCAAAGGTAAAGAGCCTTCAGGAATTCGTCGCTGAAGTTGAAAAGCCACAGGAAGAATCAACGACAACCTCAAAGATTGTTTACCGCGGTCAGGCTGGAAACTGGAAAGTAGAATCAAGCGCATATCGGCGGCTTCATAGCAATGTCTCAGAACCATCCGCAGATGATTTAGTGAAATATCAGGAAGACCTTATTCACAAAGCCAGGCAATACGACATAGAGATTAAAAACGACATGTCCGCCATCACCGTACTGTCAGAATTACAACATTATGGAGCGGCAACCAGTCTGCTTGATTTCACTAAGTCTGCTTTGATTGCCTTATGGTTCGCCTGCCAACAGAGCAAAAGAGATAGTGAAGATCAAATGGATGAAATGGATGGAAAAGTATTTTGCCTAGATGTCTCTGACACCCGAAGGTTCCTACAGTTGAAAGGAAAAGAGCAGGAAAGCAGGCCTATCCGTGAAGTTTTAGAGTTGAAGTTCCAGAAAAAGGATGGGGATGATAATTCTATGCCTCTGGACGGAGATTTAAATAAGGCTACGGCAATATGGGAACCCGCGATGGCAAACAACAGAATAATAAAGCAGGACAGTCTCTTTATCTTTAATAAAACAGGGAAGTTAGATACCACAATGTTTCAAAAAATACTTGTCATTCCGCCTGATTGTAAAGAGAAGATTCGCGAATCATTGAAAAATACAGCGGCCTTCTCAGAGGAATCATTGTTTCCGGACTTTTACGGGTTTGCTCAGAATAATAGCTATGACATCCCTTACGGACCACAGACTGTGAAGGAATATATTGCATCCGGAATAGAGAGACTTCAGCAAAATGACATGAAGGAAGCCAAGAAATATTTTACGGTAGCAATCGAGCGTGAGCCACAGAATAGCTACGCATATGTCATCAGAGGAGTGGCAGAAAGGTGGCTCAAGCAATACAAGGAAGCCATCGCCGACTTTGATGAGGCAATCCGGCTTAGCCCACAGGATAGCTTGGCATACGCCCGAAGAGGAGAGACAAAAAGATTACTCGGACAATACGAAGAAGCCATCGCCGACCACGATGAGGCAATCAGGCTTAACCCACAGGATAGCTTCGCTTATGCCGGCAGAGGATTGGCAAAAAGATCGCTCAAGCAATACAAGGAAGCCATCGCCGACTACGATGAGGCAATCAGACTTAACCCACAGGATAGCTTCGCTTATGCCGACAGAGGATTGGCAAAAAGATCGCTCAAGCAATACAAAGAAGCCATCGCCGACTACGATGAGGCAATCAGACTTAACCCACAGGATAGCTTCGCTTATGCCGACAGAGGATTGGCAAAAAGATCGCTCAAGCAATACAAAGAAGCCATCGCCGACTACGATGAGGCAATCAGGCTCAACCCGCAGGATAGCTTCGCTTATGCCGACAGAGGATTGGCAAAAAGATCGCTCAAGCAATACAAAGAAGCCATCGCCGACTACGATGAGGCAATCAGACTTAACCCACAGGATAGCTTCGCTTATGCCGACAGAGGATTGGCAAAAAGATCGCTCAAGCAATACAAAGAAGCCATCGCCGACTACGATGAGGCAATCAGGCTCAACCCGCAGGATAGCTTCGCTTATGCCGACAGAGGAGATATAAAAAGAGAACTAAAACAATACGAAGAGGCTATCGATGACTACGATAAGGCAATAGAGATTGATCCGAAAAGTAGCTTCGCTTATGTCAGCAGAGGAGATGTAAAAAGGCTATTCAAGCAATACACAGAAGCCATTGCTGACTTCAATGAGGCACTCAAGATTAATCCACATGATAGCTTTGCACGTCTTTGCAAAGAACAAGCGGAGAAAGAGCGAATAGAAGAGATACGAATAGAAGAGATAGCGTCAGCCTTTGCAAAGAAAGCCTTAGGCCAGAAACCTTAGAAGCCACAGTCCTGCTACTTAACCAGCACTTAAGAATATTTCGTAGTGTTGCTTCAAGAAGAAACCCTTCAGCGTTACTAACCCAACACACCCAATTTTAGTATCCGCCCAGATATTCGCCGCAACAGTGCGCGAATAGCGCTGGCAGTATAGAAAAGCAAGATGCTTATTATTGTATTGGGACTACAAAGCTTGCCGGATAGGCTCTGTGCTTGTCGGTGATAGCATCGGTGATCCCTAAATCTAGGAACAATACGCTTGCGCCGAATTTAGCGCCCTCAATAGAACTCGGTATGGCACCGGTGGCGTTATCTCCGTTATCCGTCTTGCACCTATACATCAGCGACTCATCATCCCTGCGAACATACAATGTGCTAGGAACATTAGCCGACCAAACACCGCGCTCGTTGCTCAAAGTGCATTCCCCTTCCGAACCATCGCTAAAGCTGATTGCTAACGGAACCATCGGATCATTTGTCAAAGTGGCACAACCGGTTAATAAGATAGTCGCAACTAAAATATTAGTTAATCTTATTTGCATTGGATTCTCCTTGTTTCTTATTATGAGAAATTAAAAAAAAGCCACGGTCACAACTCGGTGCCGTGGCACCCGCGGCCGGAGGCCTTGGGAAGTTTCTAGATGATTATCAAATATTGCCGCTATGCTGTCAAACTTCTAAGCCTCAATGCTTGGCTCAAACTCGCTGCTCAGCCAGCGCTTAAAAACGTGTCAAAGTGTTGTTTCAAGCGGTCGCAATCCGGACGATTCTCCGATTGGCGCGACAGGTGAATGCGCCGTTCGTTCATCTCTTGAAAGCCATGTTTCAGCATCGGCTCATCGTGCTATTCCAAAAGCCTCGGCTAGCGACACGCGAACGGCGCCAATTTATTGGCTTGCTTGCGCGGCAACCGGAAACTACTGTCTTGCAAAGGCCGAAGCAGGTCTTAGGTTATAACCCTGCTTTTTTGCTATGCCCTCCTCACACAGACGTTTGTAATACGCTTCTTGCGACTTAAGTTTCTCCGGATCATGCACGGTTCTTTCCTTCACAATCCTCTTTACTTCATCGGCTATCTTAGTCATTGGCTTCTCCTTTGTGTTTCATTTGGGGATAATTCTTCTGTTTGGCGCTTCCGTCCTCGCTCAGAACTCAATCAGATCAAAATACATCATCCGAGCATCGGCATCTTTGTCTTCTGTTGAGCCGCTCTAACTGCAAAGGCTACTTCTCGGGTATCTTTATCTCTATCGACTCGTATGCTTTCTGAGCCCTGAGATATTCCTCTCGGGACACCTTGCGCTTTCCGGCTTCGGCCTCCTTCATTCTTTCGTCAAAACGCCGGGCATCTTCTCCGGTAAGAATAGGCGTCTCTTTAATAGGCATGGCCATCATATTCTCCTCTTTTGTATGCATTGGTATTTGTGAGCGGCTCTTCCGCCCCTGACAGTGGTCACACTCAAACTCCGGCGGAAACAATTTATAAACCGCGCCGTTTGACTCTCCCCAACCATCTGCGAATCCAATATGTAACAGAATGTCACTACATTGTCAACACATTTTTCCCCAACCATCTGCGAATCTCAGCATATAACAGAAGGCGCCGATACGATCCACATCGGCGGGCGCAGAGCCGACGCACAGTCTTTAAGCGCATGCCAAGCGTTCGCAACTTGCGCTTCACGGCGGGAGCAGCCTTCAGTACCGGCGCGGGCATTCGCAGTGCCTGCGCCACATATTCCCGCAAGTATGCACTCCTCTTGTTGCTGTCGGGAATCCGCAATGTTTGCGGCATTGCTCGCCTGCCTCCCCTTTGTGCGCCCCACAACGCTCGCCTCCTCCGGTGCGCCTGCGGGGGGCAGTGCGAGAGGAGCGTATCGGGGTAGTTGCCGCCAGGCTACCGCCAGTCAGCCCCCTTGGCTCGCCGACGCTCCCGCAAAGGGAGCGTGGGCGCAAGTCTTGCGAGGGGATGGCTCGCGCTATCGCAGCGGGCCTTCGAGGAAGAGGCGCAACCGCAAGCGTATGGCTGTGGCTGTGACGCTCAGACTGTAAGCTCCCGTTATCGAGCTGCTCTGGCCGGAAATGCTTATGAAATAAGTGCCCGCGCCAAGAGCGCTTTCAATCCTGAAGTTATCGCCTGTGCCGTTGCCATCATCAGATGCCAATTCTGTGCCCGCGCTGTTCTGCAGTTCTCCATATGTGTCAGTTGCGCCTGTGGTTTCAATAATGACCGTTGAGGGCGAAGCCAGCGTAAAACTGTAGTAATCAACCTCCGCCGGCGCCGAGAGGGCCCCTGATACGGGGGTTCCCACTGTGACTGCGGTTGCATCCTCCGCTGTGACGCTCAGACTGTAATTGCCTGTTGCGGAGAACCAGCCGGCAACTCTTATGTAATAAACGCCGGCGCCAAGAGCTCTTTCAATCCTGAAGTTGACGCCTGTGCCGCCATCGTCATCAGATGCCAACTCTGTGCCCGCGCTGTCCTGTAGCAATCCAAATGTGTCAGTTGCGCCTGCGGTTTCAATAGTGACCACTGAGGGCGAAGTCAGCGTAAGACTGTAGTAATCAGCATCCCCTGCCGCTGAGATGCCCCCTGATGCGGGGGTTCCCGCTGTGACTGCGATTACACTCTCCTCTGTGACGCTCAGACTGTAAGCTCCTGTTGCAGTCTGGCCGGCAACTCTTATGTAATAAGCGCCGGCGCCAAGATATCTGATGATCCTGAAGTTGTTGCCTGTGCCGTCATCACTATCAGATTCCAATTCTGTGCCCGCGCTGTCCTGCAGTTGCCCCGCTGTGTCAGTTGTGCCTGTGGTTGCAATGGTGACCACTGAGGGCGAGGCCAGCGTAAAACTGTAGTAATCAACATCCCCCACCGGTGAGATGGAATCTGATGCGGGGGTTCCCGCTGTTAATGCGGTTGCGCCATCTCTTGTGAAGTCGCTATCGGCTGTGGCCGCTACGCTCAGACTGTAATTTCCTGTTACAGAGCTGCTCTGGCCGGCAACTCTTATGAAATAAGCGCCGGCGCCAAGAGTCCATTCAATCCTGAAGTTGCTGCCTGTGCCGTCATCACTATCAAATTCCAAGAGGCCGCCCGCGCTGTCCTGCAGTTGCCCCGCCGTATCAGTTGCGCCCGTGGTTTCAATAGTGACCGCTGAAGCCGAGGCCAGCGTAAAACTGTAGAGATCAACATGCCCCGCCGGTGAGATGGCCCCTGATGCAGGGGTTCCCAATGTTACTGCGGTCGCACTCTCCCCTGTTACGCTCAGACTGTAATTTCCTGTTATATTGTTGCCCTGGCCTTGGACTCTTACGAAATAAGCGCCCGCGCCAAGAACTCTTTCAATCCTGAAGTTGTTGCCCGCACCGTCGCTATCATCAAATTCCAAGGAGTTGCCCGCACTGTCCTCCAGTCGCCCCGCCGTATCAGTTGCGCCTGTGGTTTCAATGGTGACCACTGAGGGCGAGGCCAGCGTAAACCTGTAGAAATCAACATCCGCCGGTGAGATGGCCCCTGATGCGGGGGTTCCCACTGTTACTGCGATTGCGCCATCTCTTGTGAAGTCGCTATCGGCTGTGGCTGCTACGCTCAGGCTGTAATTTCCTGTTACCGAGCTGCTCTGGCCGGAAACTCTTATGAAATAAGCGCCGGCGCCAAGAGTCCATTCAATCCTGAAGTTGCTGCCTGTGCCGTCATCACTATCAAATTCCACGAGGCTGCCCGCGCTGTTCTGCAGTCGCCCTGCCGTATCAGTTGCGCCTGTGGTTTCAATAGTGACCGCTGAGGGCGAGGCCAGCGTGAAACTGTAGAAATCAACATCTCCCCCCGGTGAGATGGCCCCTGATACCGGGGTTCCCAATGTTACTGCGATTGCAGTGGCTCTGTCGTCATCTGTCGCTATCGCCCGTATGTCGTCGTCGACGGGCCCGGCCTGTCCGTCTTTGCCGGGCGCTTGCCGGTGCGGAGCCTCGCCGGTGTCAGCGGTATAGATGATCGTCGGGGGATTGTTGACAGAGTTGGCAGCGCCGTCAATCTCGCCGCTTGTCATGCCCCGGGCGGGGCTGAGGGTGGCGGTGCCATCGGCATAGGCTATGGCACCCATGGCACCCATGGCACCCATGGCACCCTGGGCACCCTGGGCACTCTGGGCGGCGGCAAGCGCACTGTCCTCAATGGGGCCCACTATCGTCAAGTCGGCGCTGTCCGCCGTCGTGACGACCAGTGCGCCAGTGGCGAGGCTATTAGCCTGCGCCTGCGCACAGACAACAAACAGGCCCGGCAGAATAAGCGACCAGAGACTGCGCCGGGTCATTGTTGCCCACCAATGCGAGGGGGGGGGGGGGGGTATTATTATATATTTGTCTTTTCATGCTGTTTTCTTGGCTCATGGTTTTACTCCAGATGTTTATCCTGCATCTCGTAAACGCAGTTATATATATTAATGAGCGCCGATATTCTTAGCGCCGTGCCCTATCACAAAGTGCGAGTCATTTGCAAATGCCGGTACCTCCCGTGTTTAAACGCAATTTACAACGAGTGTCGCACTATACCACAAAGCAAGCCCTTTGCAAGTTGCGCCAACCCGACAATGGTTTTGCCAGCGATTGAGTCGCACTATAGCACAAAGCGCAAGCCCTTTGCAAGCGCTTTTTTGTCAAGTCTTGGCGACCGCCTCCGGCGGCCAGTTGCGGCGTCGTTGCCGATGTGTTGCTATTGCCTGTCTGCTATGTTTCTTGTCGCTACCAGCAATCTAATGGCTCCGACCAGAGCCCCGCAAAATGCTTGTCGGCTACGTTTCTTGTCGCTACCGGGAATCCGCAATGTTTGCGGCATTGCTCGCCTGCCTCCCCTTTGTGCGCCCCACAACACTCCCCTCCTCAGGTGCGCCTGCGGGGGTGGTGCGAGAGGAGCGTGTCGGGAGGCTACCGACAAGCCGCAATGTCTCCGGCATTATCAAGCCCGAATATTGCCGGCGGCTACAACGCCAGCGCATATCTCAAGTCCTCGTGCTCAAAAGCGGAAACCATCTGATTGATTTCCGCCGCGGGGGCTTGTCGGCGCTTGGCGTATGCGCGCCAGTCCCGAACCACCGCGGCGCATTCGCGTATCACGCGATTGCCATCGGACGGGCGCAGGAAATATTCCGCGACATCCTGCAACAATTGCAAAGAAGCTGTCGCATCGTCAAAATTAATTCGCGTCTTGAGAATGCGCGGCGCATTCGCAACCGGGTTCAAATCATAACAGGGGCTGAGCGTCCAACCGCGGCGCCCGAAGCGGAGAAACCCGTGATTGCGCAGATGGTCGTCCGCGTTGCTAATCAAAATGCCAAAAGCCATCCGGCGAAAGAGCTCCGCCCTGTCGCGGGCCGGCGCCGCTCCGTGATGGGCAATCACATCGGCGATCTCAAGATAGCTGGCATCTTCGTCGCCGTCGCTGTGCTCGGTCATGGTCATAGCGCTGGCGAACGGGATGCGCCGCGCTCCGGCGCGGTCAAAACGCTTGGTCATAAAGATTGGCCCATACGGGCTTTCTACCAAATCGTGCTCGTTTGCCGTGATGCCGCAATCCTTGGCCATATCAAGGGCAATCGCCTCCCAGCGCGGGATTGAATATTGATCCGTCTCTCTGGGAAACTTTGCAATGGAAAGATGCCCGTGCCGATCGATGATCGAAGCCTTCGGGCGGGCGCCGCCAAGAGAAGAACCCGGCGCAAAAATCAAAAGGAGATCCGCATCGGCCTCCTCGCCGCGCAACACCCGTTGCGAAGCCAGCAAGAGATCGCCAAGGGCGGTTGTGGTTGGCACACCATGCGGTTGCGGCGCCTGAAATTCTTCCTCGCCTTCAAACCGAAACCGAAAAGCACCAATACGAGCCACATCAGATACACCAAGCAGGTAGTCAGTCTCTTGTAAAGTTCTGAACGGGCGACTTTCGTGGTCTGCGGTGCGACGCGCGGCGCGGCGCATGAGCTCGCGCCCCCATGTGTCGGGAGCGCTATCGCCAAAGGCTGCGAACATCTCTTTGCTGTCGGGGGTGGGGCCTTGAACCAGTGGCAAAGCAGGGTCAAACTGAAACGCATCCGGGGAAGCCAGCCAGTCGGGGTCGTGCTCGTAAGTTACACGTTCCCGGCGCGCGCCCGCATAACGTCTGAGCAAACCCACTCGGCGGCTCCGACCGCAGGCGTTTAGAAAGACTTCGATATTACGCACGCCGATGCGCCCGTTTCGGAAGTCGCTCGGCGATAAGTTGCTCGCCCAGCGGGTCTTTGATATCGCCAAACTCCCCGAGCAGGCCGAGCGCATGGAGCGCCAACAGGTAAGAGCCGATGCGCACATTCGGGTCGCCGCGCTCCATTCTATAGAGTGTGCTGCGCGTCGTTCCGGCGCGCTCGGCGACGAGCTCCATCGGCAGGCGCCGAAGTTGGCGCGCAGTCTTTAAGCGCATGCCAAGCGTTCGCAACTTGCGCTTCACGGCGGGGGTGGTTTTCAATACTGGAGCGGGCATTCGTATTACCGGTGTTACATATTCCCGTAATATGTACTACAAATGATACAAAATAGCAAGCCGGCGTGCGATGCCATGGCATATTGGACACCTGGGGCAGATGTTTTGTAATTTGTGCCATAGGCGCTTGAAGCCTCAGTCCGTAGTGTGGTCTCTGGGTGTGAAACCATGACAGATACTTTATCCGACGAGCACGGAATGTCCGAATATTTGGTCCGCAACTTAACGCGCATTCCGCGCAGACGCGTGACGAGCGCGGATTGTCCGAATATTCGGTCCGCAACAAACCCTCTTCAAACTCTGCAAACTCTGCAAACTCTTCCTGAGTCGCGCGGTGAAAGCGTTCCTTGAGCCTTCATCTTCGGGCATCCGGGGCATGTGTGGCAACGGCGATACCCTGCTCGCAGGCAGCGATCAAACGCGCCGCAAAACTCCGAACCGTTGTCGGTGAGCGCTTGCTCTGTCTTGCCGGGAAAAACTTGCCTCGCCAGTTCCATAAAGAAGTTGGCGGCGGCGCTACTGCCACAATAGGCGGCGATAGCGAAGCGGCTATGCGGTTATGGTACGCGGACATGGTACGCAAACATGGTACGCAAACATGGTACGCAAACAATATTTGGTGCGCGCCGCAGGGATAGCTTCGGGGGACAGTGTTCTCATCGTCGGCGAATCTCGGCGACCGCCTCCGGCGGCCAGTTGCGGCGGCGAGGGCGGTATGGGACAGTATTGGTTAAGCCGTTCATGCCATCGCACTGATATTTTTCCGCCACGCATACCGTGATGAGCGGCCGATATGACAAGTGTTCATACCGGCTTTTATGCCATGTTTCTCCCATCGCGTAAGCGCTTCAAGTTTCGGTCGCAGGACTCATAGTTGCCTCCTTTCGTGTGGAAGCAACTATTTTATGGAAACCTTTGACACCGCAGCCGATGCGCTGATGTTGCATGCCGGCTATGTTTTCGGTTGAAGCCGGGAATCCGGAATGCTTCCGGCATTATGCAAAAATGATTTTATAGCAAAGGTCTTGCGGGACCTGCGCGCGTCCCGGCAAACCCTCCGCATTTGGCAGGTTAGCCCGCCCCAAACTATCAGCGCGGCGCGCAATTGCCTTTGTAAAAAGCGGCCAGATCTTCCTGAGATACCCGCCCGGCGGCGACATTCTCAAAAAGGGTGATTTGCGCGGATACATCAGAAACTGGCAATTTGTATCCATTCGCCTGCAAAAACAAACCGGCGACCGAATATGCGGTGCGCTTGTTGCCGTCAATAAAGGCGTGGTTGCGAGCAATGCCAATCGCATAAGCCGCCGCAAGCCGGAATATATCCGCTTCGCCATAAGCAAATAAATTCTCAGCCCGTGCCAATGCCGATTCAAGCAAGCCCGCATCTCTTATGCCTGCGCTTCCGCCATGGCGCTCAATAGAGCGCTCATGAATATGCAGTGCCTGGTCTTTGCTTATCCATTCCGGCGCGCGGGTCACTTAGCCAGCCCGTCCAACACATCGGCGTGGTCGTTCATAAAGCTGTCAACATCGCTTTTGAATGAATCGGATGTTTTGCCCTGATAGGCATAGCGGCTATTTTTGTATTCAAGGAATGCCCGATACTCAGCCGCCGATAGCAAAACAACGCTTGGTCTGCCATTGCTAGTTACGCTGACTGGCTCGCGCTGGGCGAGTTCTTTGTACTTCCCAAAATTCTTCTGAAACTCTGATGATGTCACACGCGACATAACGCACCTCCCATATTCCCATAATGCATAAATTGCGTAATTTACATATTATGCACAAACCGCAGAAGGCCCGCAAGTAGCAATATGTGCTACAAATGATACAAAATAGCAAGATGGTGATACATCCGGTGCTATACGAGCAATTGCGACAAGCCCGCCGGTGATTGACGACACCAACTCTACGATATTGCCCTCGGCAAGCCCTTGCCCTAGCGGGCGGTAGCGGGCGTACCGCCACCCGTGGATTCGGTCTGCAAGAACCCGATGCCTATCGGGCGGTGGCGGGCGTATCGTCGCACACGGATTCGGTCTGCAAGAACCCGATGCCTACCGGGCGATGCGGTGGCGGGTGTTGATTTGCGGATTCTTGATGATGTGTTGCTCGCCGGTGGGCCATGTCACGACGGCTCTTTGGACATTGGTGGCATCGCCCAGTCCGAATACGAGTTCGGGCGCCTGGTCGGTGAGATAGCCTTGCCCGGCGATGAACTGTCGGGTGTTGATTTGCGGATTCTTGATGATGCGCTGCTCGCCGGTAGGCCATGTTACGACGGCTCTTTGCACCTCGGTGGCATCGCCCAGTCCGAATACGAGCTCGGGCGCCTGGTCGGTGAGATAGCCTTGCCCGGCGATGCGGTGGCGGGCGTACCGCCGCCCATGGATTCGGTCTGCAAGAGCCCGATGCCTACCGGGCGATAGCGAACGTACCTGCTCGGCATTGCTGGCACTGCCGGTGAACTATGCCCTAGCGGGCGATGCGGTAGCGGGTGTTGATTTGCGGATTCTTGATGATGCGCTGCTCGCCGGTAGGCCATGTTACGACGGCTCTTTGCACCTCGGTGGCATCGCCCAGTCCGAATACGAGCTCGGGCGCCTGGTCGGTGAGATAGCCTTGCCCGGCGATGAGCTGTCGGGTGTAACTCCTGCCGGCGGCGGTTTCAATGAAGATGGAAGTGCCCAGATGTCTGATGTCATCGGGGAGCCGGAACGAGACGAAGTTACCGTCGCCGGTGTTGAGGTAGGCTTGTTGCGGGCCGCCCATATTGATCCAGAAATAGTCAAGCCGCGCATCGCCGTTGAGGTCGACAAACAGGGACGACTGCCCGTAGTAGGGATTATCAAGGCCGAGTTGCGGCGCGTGTCGGAAGGCGGGTTTGCCATCGCGCTCGGTTTGCAAAAACGCCCGGCCGTCCAACTTGCAGAGTTTGTGAATCGGCCACTTGATGTAGTTCTGCGCGACAAACAGGTCAAGCCGCCCGTCAAGGTTCGCATCCTCAAACACACCGCCCCAGCCAAAGCCTTCATCTTTGATGCCCCAGTCGGGCGCGACCTCGGCGAAGTTGAAATTGCCGTCGTTGCGCAACAGCGACCAGTCGTGGGTGTGGCGCTGGTCGTCTCTGATATCGCCCCGCGTCAGCCACATCGGAATCGATGTGCCGGCATTGGGAAAGAACAGGTCTTGGTCGCCGTCGTTGTCGATGTCCCCGACACCCGCGCCCATCCAGAACCCGTAGCCGGTATCAACAGGCTGCAAGGCGAAGGTGCCGTCGCGGTTGTTTTTGAAAACCTCCGCCTGCCAAGTGTTCTGCGCGATAACCAGATCATCGTAGAAATCGCCGTTCAAATCCAGCAAGACAGCGCCGAAGGAATTGGCCGAGCCCGCAACGCCCGCCGCCTCTGTCACATCGGCGAATGTCAGATTGCCGTCGTTGCGCAACAGTCGGTTGCGCTTGGCGTGGCTTGGGTCATTGAAGGTCGCGCTCTTGAAATTCGGAAAGTCCACGAAGTAGCTCACATAGAGGTCCGCATCGCCATCGCGGTCGTAGTCGCTTGGCGAAACCTGAAACGGCTCCGATGCGGGCGGCGCATCGACAGCAACCCGCGCGCTCTCAAAGCGCCCGCGCCCGTCGTTGAGATACATATATACCCCGCCGGCGCGCGCGACGACGAGATCCACATCGCCATCGTTGTCCATGTCAATAGACACCGCGCCGTGAGCGGCATCGTCATCCGCAAGACCGGCGGCGGCGATGACATCGGTCAGCGCACCGTTTGCAAAGCGATACAAACGGTCGGGCTGATTCAAGCCGCCGCCGATGAACACCTCATCGCGACCGTCGCCGTCAATGTCAATCGCCGCAGCACCCGTGAACGGATGCGCCGCATCATCCCACACAACATCAAAGTCAATCTCAAGCGGCTGAAACTGCCCGCCGGTTGCGGCGCATGCCGAGGCGAGCATCGCCACGGCTATGCATAGGTTGGTTTTGGCAAGTGCGGGCATAAAACGAATCACTGATGCCTCCATGATACTGAGGATTGGCAATCTGCGCAATGCTCCCTGCATTGTCATGATAGAAAGCCACTCTTTGCGGTGACAGCTTCTTGCTCGCCTTCCGCTCGGATGCGGGCCGCACAAACCCGCGCGTATTCTCCAACACCCGCACCGCCCCCGCTGATGCGCCTGCGGGGATGGCGCACGATTCAGATCATCGGCTACATTGCCTCATACTCCGTTGATGCGCCTGCGGGAATGGCGCACGATTCGGATCATCGGCAACATTGACTCATGCCCCGCTGATGCGCCTGCGGGAATGGCGCACGATTCAGATCATCGGCGACATTGACTCATACCCCGCTGATGCGCCTGCGGGAATGGTGCGCGATGCAGATCATCGCTACATTGACTCATACCCCGCTGATGCGCCTGCGGGAATGGCGCACGATTCAGATCATCGGCGGCATTGCCTCATACTCCGCCGCCGCGCCTGCGGGGATGGCGCACGATTCAGATCATCGGCGACATTGACTCATGCCCCGCCGCCGCGCCTGCGGGAATGGCGCACGATTCGGATCATCGGCTACATTGCCTCATACTCCGTTGATGCGCCTGCGGGAATGGCGCACGATTCGGATCATCGGCAACATTGACTCATGCCCCGCTGATGCGCCTGCGGGGGTGGCGCACGATTCGGATCATCGGCAACATTGCCTCATGCCCCGCTGATGCGCCTGCGGGGGTGGTGCGAGAGGAGCGTGTCGGGCGGCTACCGGCAATCCGCCAGTCAGCCCCCTTCGCTTACCGACGCTCCCATCAGGGGAGCGTGTGGCGCAAGTCCTGCGAAGGAATTGCTCGCGCTACCGCAACGGCCCTTCAAGGAAGAGGCGCAGCCGCAAGCGCAGGAACCCCAGATGTATGGTCATGGTGTGGATTGCGCTATCCGCTTTGCCATCGTTTACTCTGAAGGCGAAGGTGGCAAAGTCGGAGGTGATACCGTTGCCCGCCGGAGGGTAGTAGGTGAGCCGTGATATTGAAGACCTGTCTATGATGATGCCTCTGGGGGTAACCTCCAGACTCGAAAAGCGGAGTGTGCCCTTGCCGGGTTCTACGGTGGAAACTATGGTTATTCCGGACAGGCGGTCGCCGCCGGTATCCCTGAACGGGAAGTCGGATACCCTGAAGACGTATGGCTTGGCCGCGGTTGCGGTGGTGGATACGCTCACAGAAGCATCGGCGCTGAGGGGGGTATGGTTGATGATGGCGCCGTCGGAGCAGAACGTGCCCTCGGCGGTGCCTATGCCATCGGTGAATCTGAGGCAGACGCGGATGTATTGGCCGACATTCGCCCGTCCAGGGGTGAAGGTGACGGCGGTGGCGCCGGCGATGTCGGCGTATGCGCCGGCCGCCGGAGCGCCGGTGGCAGGGGCGGAAGCGGATTGCCATTGCCATCTGCGGCCGGCGTTGGGGATGCCGTTGGCATCGGTGACGCCGGCGACGGTGGCGGTCAGTTCCACATCCTCGTTGTGGGCGGTGCCGGTTACCGCCGTCACAGTGGGTGCGCCGCTTGCCGCCGATGGCACGGTCGTCACCAGGTCTATAGTCATGACGCGGGTTGCGCTGTCCTTGACATTGAAACCGCTCTCGCCAGTCCGCACCTTGAAATTAAAACTGGCATAGCCGGCCATGGCCGCGGTGGCATCAGTGGGAGGAGTGTAGGTCAGGAGACGCGCATCCAGCTGTGCCAGCGTAATGGCAAAGCCCGCGGCAACCGTTGTTCCGGACAGACTCAAAGCGCCTCTGGCGGGTACGGAGGAGCCAATGGTTATGCGACTCAGAGCATCGCCATCTTCATCGGCAAACGGGAAGTCGTCTGCCGAGAAAGTATAGGCGCGACCCACGGGCACATAGACGGTGTTGTCCTGCGCAACCGGGCTGTCAGCGGCATTGACGACGGCGGCGACGGAGGCGCGGCATCGGGTCTCGCGGTTGTCGGCATCATCGTTGAAGGCGGCGCAAACACGCAGAAACTTGCCCACATGCTCTTGCAAGGGCGTGAAGGTGGCGGCGGTGGCTCCGGCGATGGCATCGTAGGCGCTACCCGTCGGGGTGCTGCTGCCAGTCGGGGCATCGGCCTGTTGCCATTGCCAAGTCGGGGCGAAAGTGGTGATGCCATCGTCATCCATTATGGTGCCCTGGGCGGCGGTCAGCGCGCTGTCCTCAGTGGGGCCGACCGTGGTCAGGTCGGCGCTGTTCGCCGCCGTAATCGCCGGTGCGCCGGTGGCGGCATTGTTCTGCGCTTGGGCCTGTGCGCAGAGAGCAAGCAACGCCGACAGAACCAGTAACAAGAGACTGCGCCGCATCACCGGCGGTAGCAAGAGGCTACGCCGGGTCATTGCCGCCTCGCCGGTTCGGGGAGGCAGCAGTACTAGAAATTTGTCGATTCATGCTATGACTCCTTATGGCCTATATCCGGTAAATGCAGTTGTACGATGAATGCTGGCACTCTTAGTGCTGTACTCTACCACAAAGCGCAAGTCATTCGCAAATGTCTTTTTGTCAAACCTCTGCGACCCCTTCCGGCGGGCGGTTGCGTCGGCGTTGCCGGTGTGTTGCTATTGCGGTAGCAACTCGTGCCGAAGCCGGCAAGCCCGAATGCTTCCGGCATGGTTCATGACAGTTCGCGCCGAAGCCGGCAAACCCGAATGTTTCCGGCATGATTCATGACAACTCGTGCCGAAGCCGACAAGCCGGAATGCTTCCGGCATGGTTCATGACAGTTCGCGCCGAAGCCGGCAAACCCGAATGTTTCCGGCATGGTTCATGACATCTCGTGCCGAAGCCGGCAAGCCGGAATGTTTCCGGCATGATTCATGACAACTCGCGCCGAAGCCGACAAGCCGGAATGTTTCCGGCATGATTCATGACAACTCGCGCCGAAGCCGGCAAGCCGGAATGTTTCCGGCATGATTCATGATAACCCGCGCCGAAGCCGACAAACCCGAATGTTTCCGGCATGGTTCATGACAACTCGTGCCGAAGCCGACAAGCCGGAATGTTTCCGGCATGATTCATGACAACTCGCGCCGAAGCCGGCAAGCCGGAATGTCTCCGGCATGATTCATGATAACCCGCGCCGAAGCCGGCAAGCCCGAATGCTTCCGGCATGGTTCATGACAGTTCGCGCCGAAGCCGGCAAACCCGAATGTCTCCGGCATGATTCATGATAACCCGCGCCGAAGCCGGCAAGCCCGAATGCTTCCGGCATGGTTCATGACAGTTCGTGCCGAAGCCGACAAGCCGGAATGCTTCCGGCATGGTTCATGACAGTTCGCGCCGAAGCCGGCAAACCCGAATGTTTCCGGCATGGTTCGCCTGTCTCACCCTTGCGCCCCATAGCGCTCCTCTTCTCCGTGAGCGCTCGCGCTACCGCAACGGGCCTTCAAGGAAGAGCCGCAGCCGCAGGCTTAGGAACCCCAGATGTATGGTCATGGTGCGGAAGGCGCTGCCCGCATTGCCATCGCTTACTCTAAATCTGAATGTGGCGTAGCCAGTCTGGGCGCTCTGCCCGGCCGCCGGCCAGTAGGTTATCGTGCCGATGTCGGCGGCGGGCACAATCTGGTTGACACGGGCGTCAGCGCCGCCCACCCGCAAGGTGCCGGCGGTTGGCAGGCTGCTTATGGTCACACTGGCCAGGCTGTCGCCTTCCGCGTCCCTGTACGGGAAGTCGGATTCCTTGAAGACGTATGGCTCGGCTTCGGTCGCGGTGGTGGATACGCTCACAGCTGCATCGACACTGGTAGGGGGAGCGTTGACGAGGCGGCCGTTGGAGCAGACCGGGCCTTCGCGGACGGGGGTGCTGTGCAGGTCCATATACCAGACGCAGGCGCGGATGTATCTGCCCACCTGGGCCCGGGTGACCATGTATACCGCTATGGTTTCGCCCTCCAGGTCGGCATAGTCCTCGTCTGCCGGGCGCCCGCCGGCGGCCGGTGCGGCGGCAGACTGCCATTGCAATTCAAGGGTGTTGATGTTTATGTCGTCGGGATCACTCACCGTGCCTAAGTTAATGGCCAGGGTTTGACCCGGTGCGACAACACCATGTCCCAGATCGGGCTGACCAGTGGGGGGCATCTGCACGGCGGGCGTTATGACAGCGGGGGCGCTGCATCGCATCTCGCTGGCGGGAGCGCTGCTGTGCAGGTCCATATAGCTGGCGCAGGCGCGGATGTATCCGCCCACCTGACTTGAAATGGGGGTGTATGTGGCGGCGGTGGCATCGGCTATGTCCGCATAGTCGCCGTCCGCCGGGGCGCCGGTAGCCGATGCGGCGGCAAACCGCCATCGCCAGCTCAGGGTGCTCTCGTTTATGCCGTTGGGTTCTATGATGCCGTCTATCGTGGCAGTCAGTTGTACTCCTCGTTGATAGGCGGTGGCCGTGCTGTCGGCGGCGGCGACGGTCGGTGCGCCGGCGGCGGCGGTCTGGGTGGCGGATATCAGGCCGATGGTGATGGTGGCATCGTTGCTGCTGAGCGAGCCGTCGGAGAGGCGGAATTTGAAGGAGGTTCTGTGCACGCCATTGGGCAGGGTTATGTTGAAAGCGCCGCCGGCGAAGCCATCGCGGGCGGTGTTAAGGGCGAGGGAGGCGTTGACAGCCAAATCTGTGGTCGCTGAGGCGCCGGCCAGTTGCAGGGTGCTGCCATCGGCGGGCAACTCGGCGATGATGACAGCGCCCAGCATGTCGCCGGCGCCGTCGGGATCGCTGAATGCCGTCACAAATGGCGTCACCGGGATGGCGGCGGTGTTGCTGCCTGCGGTGCGGGCGATGTGATGGGTCACATCTTTGGCGCTGGGGGCATCATTGACATTGGCCACGGCGGTGGCTATCCGGTGGCAACGTTTTTCGTTGAAGCCGCGATCGTCATTGAAAGCTGCGCAGACTTCCAGGAACTTGCCCACATGGATCTGCAACGGGGCAAAGGTGGCAGTCGCGACATTCAGGGAATCGGCGGGGCGGTATGCGGCATAGGCGCCGCCGTGGGTGTCGGCCACTCTCCATTCCCAGAGGGTGGGGATGAAAGTGGTTAAACCATGGCTATCCTCGATGCTACCGCGGGATGCGGTGATGGGGCTGCCCTGGGTGGGGACGGTTATGCCGCTGGCGTAGGCGACGGCCGGCTCGCCAGTGGCTTGTTGCGCCTGCGCCTGACCGCAGACAACAAACAGCGCCGGCAACATCAGCGAGCAGAGACTGCGCCGCATCACCAGCGGTAACAAGAGGCTACGCCGGGACATCGTTGCTCGCCAGTGCGGGGGGGTAGCAGTATTAAAAACTTGTCGATTCATGCTATGACTCCTTATGGCCTCTGGCAAATGCAAGAGTATATGAAATCTGCGGAGAGACAAAACCTTTGCAAAGGCTTACTTCTCAGTCGCCTTTATCTCTATTGACTCGTATACCCTTTTAGCCCTGAGATACTTTTCCTTTGACACTTTCTTGTTCCGCTTGAGCTCTTCCTCAAAGCGCCGAGCATCCTTTCCCGGTAAGGACAGGTGTTTCTTTAATAGGTCTGGACATTTTTTATCTCCGTTGTGTGGCTTGTAACAGTAATGCTACAGTATATAACAATCTGCGCAGACAACAAAACGCTCGCGCGACCAAAGCCCGGAGTATCACGGGGGCTATGCACAAACGCTTGGCAGTTCTCCGGCGTGATTGTCTCGTAACTCGCATTTTGCCCCGATTCTACGGGCTATCGGGAGTATTTTCCTCGGATTTGAAATGCTCGTGAACATACACTATACTGTACCTTAGCTAATTCAAGGAGATGAAGCGATTTCTTTAAAACACGCCATCCGCACGTATCCTTCTAAGTGGTGCGTGGTTCTCTGAGAGATGAGAGGCACAATCCCGCGTGCGGCTCTGGCACTTTTTCATTTCGGAATCAGGTTGCGCCTATCGGCGCAGGTTGCATAATGCCGGAAGCATTCCGGATTCCCGGTTTCAACACGACACGCAATATCATCACATCGGCCACGGCATCAAAAGACCCCCAGCGCAAGCTCCGTCTTGGCAGGGTTTTAAGGCCGCGCATCCCGGTCATTGCATTGCTATGGGCGCCGCGCAAGCGCCAATGCCACACAGCACAATATTTGCCCCGTATGTTCAATATGCCATGGCATCGGCGCAGGCTTGAAAAGCGTAACGTTATGGTTTATGGTTTGCGGATGAATTATGACCGACTGACCGAGAAGAAAAAACGCTTGGACGCGTTACGCCCGTTGCCAGATGCGCTTGTCCGCAATCTGGACGCGTGGTTTCGCATTGAGCTGACCTACACCAGCAATGCGCTTGAGGGGAATACGCTCACCCGGCGGGAAACGGCGTTGGTCGTTGAAAAGGGGCTGAGCGTTGGCGGCAAGTCTGTGACAGAACATCTTGAAGCGACCAACCATGCCCGCGCGCTGGACTGGGTCAAAGAGCGGGTTAAGCGCAAACCCGCCGGCCCGACTGCGAAGGATATTTTGCACATCCATAATGTTATCTTGCACGGTATTGACGATGCCAATGCCGGGCGTTACCGTCGCGTGTCGGCGCGCATTGCCGGCTCGACCATCGTGTTGCCGAACCCGCGCAAGGTTCCCGAATTGATGGGGGCATTTATCAAATGGCTTAGCGCAAGCAGGGCGCACCCGGTGCGGCGGGCCGCCGAAGTCCATTACCGGCTGGTCACTATTCATCCGTTTGTCGATGGCAATGGCCGCACCGCGCGGTTGCTGATGAATATGATTCTGCTGAGGGCCGGTTACCCTGCGGCCATTATCCGCAAGCGCGACCGCCTCGCTTACATCGATGCGCTTGAGACAGCGCAGACCGGAGGGGCGATTGACGACTATCACAGATTGATTGCGCAAGCCGTCAACCGCTCATTGGATATTTATCTGACAGCGGTTGCCGGGGAAGGCGCCGAACCGGCGGAGGGGGAGAGGTTGCTGAAGATTGGCGCACTCGCCGGACAAGCAGGCGAGAGCCCTTCGACCATTCGTCACTGGACCAAGGAAGGGTTGCTGGAGGTTGCCGAGATTACGCCGAGCGGATACCGGCTTTATGCCCCTGAAATGATTGCGCGCATTGAGAAGATCCATGCGCTGAAGAAACAACGCCTGACGTTGCCGGAGATTAAAGACAAGTTGGGTTAGGCATTTGCCGGAATAGAAATTAATGAGTCATTTTAGACTCGGTCAAGACCCCGCCTGAAAAGGCAATATGTGAAATGCGGTTGCAACAGGGCGCCGCAGTGTTTGCCCTGTCAGCGAGCGGGTGCAATGATGAAAGTGATTGATTAATGTGGGGATTTCTCTGAACCTATATAATTTCTCCCTAAAGGATTCCAGCCCGTTAAAGGGCGAGAAAGAAACGAGCATAGCATGAACTATAAAGATACCCTTCCTATCTGAGAATGCCTGAAGCAATACTGGTACCCCTCGCTATTTTAGTGTCGGCGGCACTGGCGTTGTTTTGTGTCTTGTGGCAGATAAATCAGCAACGCAAATTAAAAAAACAAACTAACAGCATCCAAGTTATGCTGGCACTCTGTAGTGACAAGGACCTTTACGATGCTTCAAGCATGATTTCTGAAATTGAGGACGATCCGAATGATTCGTCCGAAAAGTATGCCCACTCCCCGCCAGAAAATCTGACTGTGCAACAAAAGAACAAGTGGTTAAAAAAGCGAAGCGCATTGCGCGCGATGGTTAATTTCTTTGAGACGGTCAGCGTTGGAATCCGCCAAAACATTTATGACGAGGAAATCATTTGCGGATGCGCACGGTCAATGTTTATTAAAAATTACGAGCGAATCGAACCGTTCATCCTCAAGATGCGAAGCAAAAACAACGTGTACTCCTACGGCGAACACTTCCAACATATCGCCGAAAAATTTAGACAGGTGGATCCTCCTCCCTAACTTCCCAATTTGGTATGGCGAATGGATTGCGAGATTGACTCGTATGCCCTTTTAGCCCTGAGATACTCTTCCTTTGACACTTTTCTTGTTCTGCTTAGGTTCTTCTTATTCTACTAGAGTAGAAATTAATGAGTCATCTTAGACATGGACTGTATATTATCACAACGCGCAATCTACTAGAGTAGAAATTAATGAGTCATCTTAGACGCTTACAGGCGACTGTATTGAAATTAAATCTACTAGAGTAGAAATTAATGAGTCATCTTAGACATGGACGCCGTAGAGGCGGCGGAGAAATCTACTAGAGTAGAAATTAATGAGTCATCTTAGACATGGACGCCGTAGAGGCGGCGGAGAAATCTACTAGAGTAGAAATTAATGAGTCATCTTAGACCTATCGGCTCCGAGGTTGAGGACATCCATCTACTAGAGTAGAAATTAATGAGTCATCTTAGACGACATTTGTTGCGAGGTTAGTGTATGCATCTACTAGAGTAGAAATTAATGAGTCATCTTAGACATCGACGGAGGCCAACTGATGTACCGATCTACTAGAGTAGAAATTAATGAGTCATCTTAGACCCAACAGCCAAGACATTCAAGGCGCTATCTACTAGAGTAGAAATTAATGAGTCATCTTAGACCCTCGATGTAGACATATGATCCTTTGCGATCTACTAGAGTAGAAATTAATGAGTCATCTTAGACAATTGCGCGACCGATTTGATGATGCCGCATCTACTAGAGTAGAAATTAATGAGTCATCTTAGACACGTATGACCCTGCGCAAAGTGCCTCAATCTACTAGAGTAGAAATTAATGAGTCATCTTAGACGCCCGCCCGCAGGAGAAAAAACAATGAATATCTACTAGAGTAGAAATTAATGAGTCATCTTAGACCGATCGTTATTTGACGGCGCGGTGATATCTACTAGAGTAGAAATTAATGAGTCATCTTAGACATTTCGTTGCGCCGGCGCTTCATTTCAATCTACTAGAGTAGAAATTAATGAGTCATCTTAGACGCGCGATGTCGTCGTCAGATTCCACCCAATCTACTAGAGTAGAAATTAATGAGTCATCTTAGACGCAACAAACTGGACGGGCGGCGATGGCAGATCTACTAGAGTAGAAATTAATGAGTCATCTTAGACCTGCGACGACGCCCGATCCCACCGCGCCCAATCTACTAGAGTAGAAATTAATGAGTCATCTTAGACAATACAAAGCTTTCCGCCGAATCAAGATCTACTAGAGTAGAAATTAATGAGTCATCTTAGACTCCGATGCGCTGCTCATCGGCCTGCGATCTACTAGAGTAGAAATTAATGAGTCATCTTAGACGAGGTGGTGCACGGCCTCGGCGCCGATATCTACTAGAGTAGAAATTAATGAGTCATCTTAGACCGGCGGGCGATTCGGCGGATCGGCCTATCTACTAGAGTAGAAATTAATGAGTCATCTTAGACTCACGCACGACAGCCTCCTCACCGCCCATCTACTAGAGTAGAAATTAATGAGTCATCTTAGACATGTCGTCAGCGGCGGCCGTCATTTGATCTACTAGAGTAGAAATTAATGAGTCATCTTAGACATTCGCGCCGAGCGCAAGAGGCGCTGATCTACTAGAGTAGAAATTAATGAGTCATCTTAGACGTACCGCTGACTGGCGGCACATAAACATCTACTAGAGTAGAAATTAATGAGTCATCTTAGACACGTTGAACGAGGCTGAGATTGCGTTATCTACTAGAGTAGAAATTAATGAGTCATCTTAGACAGGCATCGGATGCGATGCTCGAAATCCATCTACTAGAGTAGAAATTAATGAGTCATCTTAGACGTTCGGCGCATCCGCATCGACCTGCAATCTACTAGAGTAGAAATTAATGAGTCATCTTAGACAGGATAATCCATCCCGATCAGCCCGCCATCTACTAGAGTAGAAATTAATGAGTCATCTTAGACCTTGCAGCCCCAAGCGCGAGAGTCGCATCTACTAGAGTAGAAATTAATGAGTCATCTTAGACCCAAGGATTAATAGAATGGCAACACCATCTACTAGAGTAGAAATTAATGAGTCATCTTAGACGTCGCCGGCGCCAAGAGCGCCGAACGCATCTACTAGAGTAGAAATTAATGAGTCATCTTAGACAGTTTGGCGACATCGGCTAGTAAACAATCTACTAGAGTAGAAATTAATGAGTCATCTTAGACCCTTATTTCAATATGTGAATACTCGTATCTACTAGAGTAGAAATTAATGAGTCATCTTAGACATATCTGTGCCCCAGACCTATGCCCAATATCTACTAGAGTAGAAATTAATGAGTCATCTTAGACAAAGAACGAATTCGAGAATTCTACTGACATCTACTAGAGTAGAAATTAATGAGTCATCTTAGACGAAGTTTTCAGAAACCCGCCCGCCTGATCTACTAGAGTAGAAATTAATGAGTCATCTTAGACCCGATACCATTGCGGAATCCATGAAACATCTACTAGAGTAGAAATTAATGAGTCATCTTAGACATTCTGGTGATTACGCAGATGTCTTTCAATCTACTAGAGTAGAAATTAATGAGTCATCTTAGACGGTTTATGGTCTGCGCTGTAAGCTCCAATCTACTAGAGTAGAAATTAATGAGTCATCTTAGACTAAACAGGGGTTAATGATATAAAATCATCTACTAGAGTAGAAATTAATGAGTCATCTTAGACAGCGTGTGCACAATCTCAACCGATTGATCTACTAGAGTAGAAATTAATGAGTCATCTTAGACAGCGTGTGCACAATCTCAACCGATTGATCTACTAGAGTAGAAATTAATGAGTCATCTTAGACCTTGGCGTCGCGAGCACGCGCTCAAAATCTACTAGAGTAGAAATTAATGAGTCATCTTAGACCCTAGCATGCCCCCACATTTTCTGCGATCTACTAGAGTAGAAATTAATGAGTCATCTTAGACCACGAAAATCCCGGGAGTGATCTAATATCTACTAGAGTAGAAATTAATGAGTCATCTTAGACAAAACAATTTTTTCGAGATCTTCCCAAATCTACTAGAGTAGAAATTAATGAGTCATCTTAGACTGGGGCGATCGCGGCGTTCGCCGACAATCTACTAGAGTAGAAATTAATGAGTCATCTTAGACAGTCGAAGATTTGTGCATCAGCTGTTAATCTACTAGAGTAGAAATTAATGAGTCATCTTAGACGTCATACCATCGCGTTGAGCTTCCGATCTACTAGAGTAGAAATTAATGAGTCATCTTAGACGGCGTGCTCATGCGAGCAGGCTCTGTAGATCTACTAGAGTAGAAATTAATGAGTCATCTTAGACCTGCGAATCTTCGCACTCGCGCAGAGAATCTACTAGAGTAGAAATTAATGAGTCATCTTAGACTCAGCACCCTCTCTAACGCCTTCTTATCTACTAGAGTAGAAATTAATGAGTCATCTTAGACCCGCAACCTGTTCTGTCTGCCGGCGAATCTACTAGAGTAGAAATTAATGAGTCATCTTAGACCATCGGCGGCATGCGAGGTCCAATCATATCTACTAGAGTAGAAATTAATGAGTCATCTTAGACAAGTGATCAATCCGGACAAAATCGATCTATCTACTAGAGTAGAAATTAATGAGTCATCTTAGACAACATACAATAATAACAACTTACTGTAATCTACTAGAGTAGAAATTAATGAGTCATCTTAGACAAACGGTGTCTGTTGCCGTCGAGGTAATCTACTAGAGTAGAAATTAATGAGTCATCTTAGACCGAGGTTGTTCAAGGAGTTGTAAAATATCTACTAGAGTAGAAATTAATGAGTCATCTTAGACTTTTAGAGGCAAAAAACATGAGCAAAATCTACTAGAGTAGAAATTAATGAGTCATCTTAGACACAACACAGGAGATAAACATGAAAAAAATCTACTAGAGTAGAAATTAATGAGTCATCTTAGACTTTGCCGACACCGCCGGCACGGAGAGATCTACTAGAGTAGAAATTAATGAGTCATCTTAGACCCCTGAGCCGCTAACGCTCATCTCAACTATCTACTAGAGTAGAAATTAATGAGTCATCTTAGACAGATAAATTGACCAAATGGCATAAAAAATATCTTCCTGCCTGCATAAAGCAACAAAACTATTTTGACTAAGCAGACTCATTTTATCTAAATATCCTCTTTTGAGGCCATTAAGACCAAGGTTTGCAATTTGGGACTCACACTATACAAGGACTATAGCATTTAATCAACAAAAATTAAGCTCTCGTCGTCATTTTTTGCATATCCGAACCTCCATTGCTTGCAAGTTTTGCTAAGAGCAAAAATTATGACACTATCGTTCTGAGAAAAATGATGGGAAAAACGACCCTCTATCTCAGAAATAATGTTGTTTAATACTCTATCACTATTTCGAATCTGGAACATAGAGTACTGTAAACGATAGCCAAATTTCCCTAAAAATTTAGACAGCTTTCCTCTAACCTTATCGTCACTTATGTCGTATGAAACAATGAGCACCTTGTTTATCTCAAAGAGCAAAGACTGGATATTCCCGCACCGCCTTTTGTCGAATAAAACACCGATAATATTGTTGTACAAAAATAAACATAGCTTTTCTATAGTTCAGTATCTCCTTTGATAGCCACTCTATATAGGGTTTCCCAGTCTTGCCCAAAATACGATACTGCTTATTTACAATGGTAAAGTCTTCGCTTTTTATCTGATTAAGAGTGTGGGCTTTTTTAATGCGGGCATCAATAATTGGCCGAAATGGTTCAACTAAATCGCACACTAAGGATTTCCTTTGATAAAAACACTGATGATAGACGCCTTTATAAATATCAAAACCATAGAGGCCCAACAAACCCTCAATGAAATTAAATAATATCGTATAACCAGTATCTTGCAACGAGTTTGTGGGATCATGCTTGACTCTTGGCCTGCGTGCTGTCCAGTTACATCCCCCAAACAACATTTTGAAATACTCTCTGGAAGCAATTCCCTCAAGCCCTAATATTCCCTGCAAATCCGGCTTATCTCTGGTAAGACGCACACTATACTCTCCCAACCTTTCAATAGTCTTTTTCATCTCACCATCTTTATTGCGAATCTTTTTGAGCACACTTTTTTGATTGTCTATTTTATTCCTTATTAAATGTGTAGCGATTGCAAGCGATGAATAGCTGTATTGTTTCTCCCTTAACAGAAAATTCCCTTCTGTTTTTGCTCCCCATATCCCGTATGGTCGCAACCAACTTGTCATAAAGATTAGTGTGAAACCAAACTTGTCAGACCGTTGAAGTAACCCTGATGTGATTGTCAGGTTCCCAACGATATAAACTGCAAATAACCTATAGCATGTTGACTGATGGATAGTTTCACCCTCCTTGTCTTTTACAATGATGTTGTCGTTCTTGAAAGTTAGCTTCTCTCCATTATTAGCAAATACGAACACGAGTTGCTTTTCCATAAAGTCAGGCAGACTCATCATATCTCAGCTTTCTCATCGCAAAGGTTTGAATATATGCATCTGGCACATTTGTGAGGATTTGCATGAAATGAACTTGTCAAGTCATAGCAGTTAATATCTTGAATCAACCTTTCAAATCTCTGTTGCATAAGTCTGTCATCCTTTGGCAATTTGATTGGATAAACTTTGTTGGTGTCCAGACTATATAAGCGTAACTTTCTAACGTTATAGCCCATCTCTGTTAGGCAATGAAATTGACCATACAGTTGAAACACATATCCATCATATACCTGTTTTATAAGCTTCTTTCTCTCTGTAAGTAGCCCTTTCGCTTCATCAAAAATATCAATCTTTCCATGCAGCCTATAGCGTTCTGAGTAAACAGGAATCCCCTGCAAAACTGACTTTCTTGTGCTGTATGCACGGGAATCAATAGCCTGATGGGCCTGTCGGCCTTCAATTTGGGGCTTTTCCTGATAACCCAGTTGCTCGCGCTTTGAATAAAGCTGGTGGAAGTAAATGGAGCGAGGACAGAAAATAAAATCATTCAGGAATGATATTGGGATATAGTTTTCCAATGGTATTTTGCTTCAGCTATTTTTATCTCTGCTCTGAACAAACTCATACCAAGCCCTATTGCTTAAATCAGGTTTGAACTTTTTAATTTCTTCTTCGTGCTTATTGAGTTGTCGAAGCATCATCAAAGATTTCAATGCTATATGGTATGCGCCATTCGCATCCGCATTCTGCGGCATAGAGCCATCTGCTACACGGGAATCAAAAAACTTTCCGCTTTTATCTCTCACCGGTGAAATTAGCCAATCCTCATCTGTTCCTATCTTACTATTGCGCATCTGCAAAATTAATTTGAGTAAGCGGATAATAGACTTAAAGAATTGGCTATCGCTCTGCTCAATTATTAGATCTTTTATACACTGCTCATTAGAATAATCGATAGAAGAGTTGTGAAATAATTGTTTCAATTCCTTCGTTAAATTAACTTCTCGGGATGTCCACTGATTATTGTTGTCCGTGTCTTTAAAGTTTTCCAATCTTTCGCCATGGCTACATACAGTCCAATCTAATTTGCTTCCTTCTGCCTTATTCGTAAATTCATTGTAATTAAATTGAAACTCAAAGTAGTCGCCACTTTCATTGAAAGATATTTTCTCAAACTTCCCGAAGTAATCTTTTGTTTTTTCTATCGTCTCGTACTTTGGGCAAAGCAAATTGACAAATCCAGTCGTTGGGCAAACTTTAGAAGTATGATACGCAGGAACATAGAAGATGAACCCAGTCTGTTTGCCCAATTTCTGAAAGCTTTCGAAAGGAGCGGCTAACTGCAAAGCGCTATATAGCCCTCCCGCTTCATCTTTTTCCTTATCCTTAAATACCAGATAATTCAACTTATCTATGAGCGTCTTCTCCAACTTTTGATAGACCTGCTTTTCTATTTTGAATCGCCCTCTCTTAAAGCCAAAGTTTAAGTCTTCAAATACAACGATAGCATTGTATTCAACCATGAGTTGAGAAATTTTGTGCACGACTTGAGAAAGATAACCCTCTTTCAAGTCTTTAATTCTTTCAATGGTTCCCCACGACTTTCTGGCCTCGTCTCTTTCTCCTTCCCGCTGATCTAAAAGTTTTTGATAATCTTTTTCTCCAAACGGATTATTTAGACTGTCCTGCAGATAATCGCCGTTTTTATCTTTCAGTATTTCTCCGTTCTGATTAATAACCGTGTAATACGCCAAATGCCTTTCACCCCTGTCAATACCAATGATGTTAATGTCAGAATTGTTTTTCAAAAATTGGTTAACTTCATCTTTGATGTTGCTAAGTCCATCTGCTTTGAAATTACACGTAATCGGCACATGAAATAAGTATGTGTCCTGCGCATAGCGTCGATCTTTAATGATGGGATATTTTTGCTTCTTTTTTGGGTCGTTCGCATGGTGACCCTTTTTGCGAATTGCATCGGAGTATTCTATTGATGCTTTGCGATGAAATAGTTCGGACTCTCCGTCAAGTTTATAAATGACATGTTTTCGGTTCTGTCCTTCAAATAGAGCTCTCCAGTAAAGGGTTTGCAAGTTCGGCTTCCCCTTTGACTGCGGAGAAAAATCTTTGGAATAAATTTGGAATAGGTATAACTTACCCTCGCTTACGCATTTATCAATATAGTTTTCCGAAATATCTACAAAAGTGATTTTATAACCCTGTTTATCTACATCGTCGGTAAAGTCTTTGAACTTATCATAATTGCCACTTGAGCGAAAATTAAAATTAGCCCACGGCCAGTAACTTTCTGCTGCCTCCTTATAGTAATCAATGAATATTGATAAATCGCTCTTACTAAAATGTTTGCCTGGTTTATAAGATTCTTCTTGCTTTATTCTTGCTATACCAGGGATGTGCTGCTCTTTCAATTCCTCTAAATGTTTTGTGTATTTTATAAACTGTCCTTCCACCTTGACTAAATTTTGAATATTTATAGCAGCTCTCGTCTGTTTATAAACCATTTTTTGATAACATTTTCCATCGCTAGGCAACTTATCTTTATTTGCAAATAACTTTTTGTGACCCTTGTCCATAACCCCAAGAAAATATTGCCCGTCTTTCATTAAAAGTACACAAGTGGTAGCTGTTTCCCTATTCTTGTCCCACCCACCTGCAAGTTCTTGGTTTTCAAAATTTAATTTATATTTCTCAATGCTATAAGGCCTTTTAGTAAGGTAATTACGCACCTTATCGTAGAGTGGGATAATCTGGCTAAGCTCTCGGTATAGTTCATCAAATGTGCTATAGAAACCACCGTCTTTTTCATATGCCTCAATCTTTTTTTGATCTTTCTTTCTAAGTTGTATATATAGCGGTCGCAGGAAAAGCTGTAAGTCTTTAAGTGCGTCAAGGTAAGCCTTAATTTTGCTCACTTCTTCTTTCTTAGCCTTGAGTCTCTTTTCTTCAATACACTTATACTTTTCCATTATGGGCAAAGCGGCCTTATACGCTATTTCTATTTCTTCAAGTAGTTCTTTGGGTTCAAATAAATTCTTCTTTTCGTTCTTTTTGCGAATGGAGAGTTCTGCAAAATAATTAAATAGGGGCTCGCTTGTGGCGATCTCTTTTTGTTGTTTCATGTCTTTTTCTCCGGCTATCTTCTCTTGTTTGTCACCCTTTTCCTCCTTTAGCTCATCGTCCGTATATCGGTCAAAGTATATTGCTAATGCTTCATGAATTTCATGAAAGGAAAAATAGGACTGCTTACACCACGTTTCTCTAGCCTTTTGAAGCTTCTTTGTTTCTTTTTTATTAGCAGGTTTAGGAAACTTTACTACTTCGGCATAGTATTCCAGACAATCATTTATCGTATTCCAATTGCCAAACAAGTGTTGTGAAATACTCTCTATAGCACGATCATTTCTAATATAGATTTTCTTAGGATCCGCTTTCTCAAGGGATTGCAGATAGGCCTCCTCTACTTGCTCTTGAACCTCCCTTGTAATTTCTCTGACATGCTCCAGTTTTTTACATAGATCAGCATCACTCTCAATATTTTCAATGCGGAAAGAAAGCGTATTGCGATCACTAAGAATCTGTTTGTATAAGGCCTCCAGCTTACACGACCTGATTTTCTTGGCTTTTACGCCGTCTTTTTGTTTTTGTGCATAGAGGTTTATCTTTTCATTGAGTCCTTTTTGTTTAACACTGCCTTCCAAGCTAATTCCACCCACAATTGAGTTGTACTTATCAATGCCCTCCTGAGTTAAACAGTGGTTAAAACCTGCAATAGTAAGAAGGTCATCTAACTTCATATTAGAATGCTTTTCTAAATGTTTTTCCACTTCAGAAAAATCAACACCAAAGCTTTTAGCTTCCTGATAGCGTTCTATGTTATCCAGAAACTTCGGTAGATTGTCATGTATTAGGCGGTAGCCAATAGATGTACTGTGATCTTTACTTGTATAAATATTCTCCCTGTTTTCATTGAAGCCACCAAAATAACTCGTCCAGTTCTTAAAGCTATCAATAATCTCTTCCGGGTTGTCAACACCCTCAATGGAAACAGAGTTCTTTTTTAGCCAATTTGGAAGTGTATCCTTGATAAATCTCGCTTTAAATATATCTTCACCTTTGAATATATTTGCTACTTCTCTGCGAAGCTTGTTTTGTTGATTGCTAAAACTATGCCGCTTTTTTGTATCCAACTTATCTTGTTTGAGATCTCTGTACGCTTTTTGGAATACGCACAGATCTTCTTCCTTGAATCTAAAGCCAGATAACTTGCGATTGATATAATCTTTGTGATATTCATCAATAATCTTTTTTGCTTGTTTATATTTATCGGCAAGATCTTCATCTTGCTTAAGCAGACCTTTACTATCTATATGCTTTTGCGTCTCGCCAATCGGCTTAAGTGCAAACCGCAGTGTCTTGTTCACCTTAAACTTGTTAGTGAATTCCATTAATGTTCTATTCATCATCTTAAACTTTCAAATTTTTGTTAATCAATAATAATGTGGGAGAGCATTGCTACAAACTAAAATACCTTTTTAATAAAGTATATGAAATCTACGGAGAGACAAAACCTTTGCAAAGGCTTACTTCTCAGTCGCCTTTATCTCTATTGATGTATGATGCCAGTACATATTGGAAACTCTGGGCAAATATTGTGTAATTTGTGCCATAGGTGTTTGGAGCCTCAATCCATAATGTGGTCGTTGGGTATTAAACCATAGCAGGTAGTCTATCATACGCTCATTGAATTCCCGAATATCGGTCAGCAACAAGCCCTCTTCAAACTCCACAAATTCTTCCTGGAGCGTGCGGTTAAAGCGTTCATTGAATGCGTTCATCTTCGGACATTTGGGATACGTGTAGCAGTGCCGGATACCTTGCTCTTGCAGGCAGCGATCAAACGCGCCGCAGAACTCGGAGCCGTTGTCGGTGAGCACTTGCTCTATCTTGGCGGGGAACACTTCCATCATCAGCTTCATAAAGAACTCGGCAGCGATGCTGTTGCCACGAGGGACGCCGATAGCAAAGCCAAACCGGCTATACAAATCTACGGCCGTGAACAGATAGCGACGCTGACCTTGAATAAACCGTTGCACGGTATCCATAGCGATGCAATGCCCGATACGCTTTGCATTGAAACCCTTTTCAAGACGCTCCTTGCTCTTGCTTTGCGTTGTGCGTTGCCGACGCGGTTTTGCGGGCACCCAGCGCATCTTATCGGCTTCGCCGGCAATCAGTCGCGCGATGGTGCGCGGCTTGGGACAACGCAAGCCGCGCTCGTCACACCACGGTTGAATCAGCAGGTATATCTTGGGTGCGCCGTAGGGATAGTTTTCGCGGTGTCGCCGAATCTCGTCGATAATCTCCTCAGGCCAGTCGCGCCGGCGTGGCTGGCGCGGGCAAGTGCTCTGATTGATTAAGCCGTTAATGCCATAAAGCCGATATTGTCTCCGCCACTCATAGAGTGATGATTTGCTGATGTGGTAAGCGTCCATGCTGGCTTTTATGTTGTGGTTCTCCCATAATATAAGGGCTTCAAGTTTCTGTTTTGCTTTATAGCTCATAGTTGCCTCGTCTATTGAAAAAGCAGCTATTTTATAGAAACCTTTGACGCCGTAGCCGATGTGTTGATATTGCATGTCGGCTACGTTTGTTGTTGAAGCCAAGAATCCAGAATGTTTCTGGCATTATGCAAACACTCATGCGGCCAACGGCTTAAAACATCACGCATCGGGGCTGTGCAAAAGATCCCGGTAGTTTTCCGGCGTGATTGTCTCGTAGCTTGCATTGTCATAGGTAGCAAGCCACTCTTTAGGCGGTGCCTTCTTAGTTGCTTTCCATTTGAACCCGTAGCCGTGCAGACGGCCGCCGCGCTCTTCAATCAAATCAATCTCCTTGCCGTCGTAAGTCTGCCAGAAGTAATAGTTCGCATGCACCCCGCCGTAGGCGTTCGCTTTCAGTCTTTCCACGACCATGAAGTTCTCCCACAGTTGTCCGACATCGTTTCGTAACTCCAGTTCATTGAAGTTTGCAATCAGTGCGTTGCGAATACCCAAGTCATAGAAATAGTACTTGCCCATCTTGCTGATCTCTTTTCGCAAGTTGCGCGAGAAACTGTTAAGCCGGAATATCACAAAGGACTTTTCCAGCAAGTCGAGATAGCGGGTGACGGTCTTGTTATCCATGCCAAGGCTTGAGCCCAGCTCGGAAGTAGATACCTTGCTTCCTACCTGAAAGGCGAGGAGCTTCAGCAGGTCAATGAGCGGCTTAGCACGCCGGACCCGGTCAAACTCAAGGATGTCCCTGACCAGATAGCTGTCCTTGATCTCAACAAGCCGTCGTTGCCTGTGCGCATTGTTCTCAGCAGTGACGATGGCAGGGTATGACCCGTAAATCAGATACTCGGAAAGACGCTGCTCAATCTCATGCCATGTGTGAACCGAGTGCAACTCGCTCAGCGAGAGCGGGTACATCGTCATCACGACTTTCCTGCCGGTCAACGGTTCGTCTGCAACATTTGCCAGATCAAAAGAGGAAGAGCCGGTAATGACGATATGAATATCGGGGACTTGATCGATCAACAGCTTCAGTGCCCTGCCGACATTCTGTATCTTTTGTGCTTCATCAATGAACAGCAGGCGGGCATCGCCGAGCATGTTTTTCATCAGGTGCAAATCACACTTGGCGAAGGTGTCGGCAAACTCAAGCTCATCGGCAGTGAACGCCTTGTAGGGCAAGTCGGTCGTCTGCAGAAACGCCTGCGCCAGAGTCGTTTTGCCAACCTGACGCGCCCCGTAGATGATGAGGATTTTGCCTTTCTCCAAGTAATCCTCTATGTTGAGTTGCCTTGGAATCATGGGCGGATTATCACACAATTCCTATGATTTAGCAAAATTATGGGAATTGTATTCCTATAATTCAACTGAATTATAGGATTTCCAAGCGTTGACTCGCTATGAAACCCAAGAGATATAAAGGCGAACGGCAGGTTTTCTGACTGAAGCAAACCATACTTTGGAATAGTCAAGACTATTCTAAAGTATAGTTTATAATGGTCGGATGCGTTATCTACTACCCAATCTGCAAAAAGATCTGAAGAAAAAGATGGTTATATTGGCCGGTCCCCGGCAATGCGGCAAAACCACTCTGGCCAAATCCCTGCTCAATAAAAACGGTGAGTACCTGAATTGGGACATCGCAACCGACCGCAAAATTATCCGCGACATTGCCTGGCCCAAAGATGCATCCCTCGTCGTACTGGATGAGTTGCACAAAGCCCCCAAGTGGAAAAACTTATTGAAAGGCGTGGCGGATGAGTTTGCCAACACCCCGCCGATTCTAGTCACTGGCAGTGCCCGCCTGAATGCTTTGCGCAAAACCGGAGATGCTTTAACCGGGCGCCATTATTTCTATCACTTACATCCTATTGACATCGCCGAGTCCCGTCTCTTTCTGCCCAAGATGCCGCTTGCCAAACGAATACAGAGACTGTTGCACACCGGCGGGTTTCCCGAAGCTTTCCTCCATCCTGAGGAAAGCCTGCGGCTGCGTAATGACAGAATGGAGCTAATCGTGAAAGAAGACAGTCACAGCTTAAGCCAAATCAGTTCCTGGCGCGGCGCGGTTGATTTGGTGGAATTATTGCGCGCCTCCGTGGGCAAGCCGATCAACTACGGCAGCCTCGCACGAGACCTGAGTATCTCTCCTCCGACCGTCAGGAATTGGATTACGCTGCTTGAGAATCTCTATATCGTCTTTCTCATACCGCCTTACTCGCGCTATCTCACGCGTAGCATACGCAAGGAGAAACGAGCATTTTTCTATGATTGCGCCGCGGCATACGACGACACGCAAGGCGCGCAACTGGAAAATCTGGTTGCATGCTGCCTGCTCAAATACATTCAGTTCAAAAAAGACACTACAGGTGAGAACTGGGATTTGTTCTATCTGCGTGACAAAGAAAAACGAGAGGTGGATTTTGTCGTGACACTCAACCGACGGGTACATTGGCTGATAGAAGTCAAAAAGTCGGACGATGCCATCGGCAATGGCCTTAGCTATTACACGAAGCGGCTGAAGCCGAAGGAATCCATACAACTGGTGCTACACCTTGACCGCGCCCAAGAGAAAGCCGGCATCAAAGTCCTGCCGCTTGGGGAATGGCTGGACGCGCTTGGCTAATTTATTAAATAGCCTCGTCGCTTGTGGCGACCATATCATTCTCAATACAAAATCCGAACCAGATCTTTGTTCAAGCCCAACATATTAAGCCACTTCAATAAACCTATCTGTGCGTAGCCATCTATATAAACGCGGCTGTTGACAGATACTTTTCTCAAGTCGGTTTCGCATTCGCCAAGAACAAAGTATGAGCTTCGCACTTTATAAAGCTTATCCGCTTCAATTTCTTCAATCGCGTCGTCAAGTAATACTTCGCCACTTGCCGCCATCATGTTGTACAGAGTATCGGTTGCAGTTTGTCGATCAATATGCAAGCGTAACTTGCCATCTTCATCTGTCTTTGTTTTCGGTTTTTCAGTAAGAGAAAAAACCTTGTAACCTATATCAAGACCATTCTCCAATAGGCCTGCCTCTTCTTTTATTTTGTCGCCGGCCCGATTAACCCGCTCTATGCATATTGAGGATATAACTGGTTGCAGATCATTCTTCTTGCAAAAATCAAAAATAGACTTACTCGTTTTGGAATCAATTTCTTCATCGCGCTGGACAAGAATAAATTTACGCTTGCCGCCATCTTCTTTATTTAAGTCCATCACCGCATGCGCAGTCGTGCCGGAACCGGCAAAGAAGTCCAGCACAATATCTCCTTCACTAGTTACCATATTTAATATATCTCTAATCAACCGCACTGGTTTCTTGCCATTCTTAAATTCTACCCCACCTTCAGTAGCTATATTCATCATGTCTTTGTAATATCCCTTCCACCAATCACCACGGATTTTTCTCAGTCCATACCAAGGTTGAAAGTCATGCGTGTCACCTATTGACTGGGCTAAATTAATCAATTGCCGAATCACCCCGTTGGAGTTTTTAAAAATTGTATAGCTTTTATTTAACTTACTTACAGATATAATCTTCCCTTCTTCCAACTGCTTCTTCTCTTCTTCAGAAAAATTCAACTTGACCTGACACACAGCATCTCGGCAGATATGCTCTGCATCTTCATGCACAAACTGGCGGAATTGCTCATTTCTCTCATATAAGTGAGAAATATTATCCAAACTATTTTTAGAAACAGACGGAATCTTCCCCGCATCAATTTTCTCTCTTAGATATTCCTTCAGGGTCCGCCGGTCACCGGTGACCGAATCGTAATATATAGAGTAGTGTGTATCCCATTCACGCTTTTCATAAAGCAGTTGGAATGGTTGCTTAAGATTTCTATCTTTTCCATAAACAAGAACAAATTCGCCATTCTTTACAATCTCACCTTTCTGGGCTGTAGCAACTTTCATCCCTTGAGTAACAGACATCTCCACAAAAAGGTGCGAAATGAAATTATATTCCCCAAAAATTTCATCACACATGATTTTTAAGTTAGCTTGCTCGTTATCACCAATGGAAATAAAGATAACACCGTCTTCGGTTAGCAAGTCACGCGCCAGTTTCAATCGCGGGTACATGGCAAAAAGCCAACCGGAATGATTCTTTGTACCGAATACATTCTCAAAGAACTGAACCGCGTCTTCATCCAGACTGTACCTTTCTATCAGTTCCGCTTCACTTTCCTTGAAGCTATCGTTGTAGACAAAGTTTGCAGTGTCTGTGTTATAAGGCGGGTCAATGTAGATTGACCTAATCTTGCCTTCGTAGTTTTGGCGCAGAATTTTCAACGCATCCAGATTATCGCCACGGATGATAATATTCTCTGTCGTGTCGAAATCTTTCGACTGCTCTTTTTCTACCTGTAACTCCTTATGTGTAGGTTCATCCGCTTTGATTCTCGCCAGCCCTTTGCCGGCAAAATTCAAACCATAACCCTGATTCTCCGTCGCATAGCCGGCAACACCCAGCAGGTTTTTGAGGGCTTTAATATCCAGCAAGCCATCGCCATTAATCAGCTCGGGAAAAATAGAATGTAATTGCTCCAATTTATCCTGCCTGCATATTGATGTCTCTACGTTAGAATCAATGGTCTTAAACCCAGACTGCTCGGCATCCTTTTTATCAATCATTCGTTTGCTCCTATATCTTTCAACAAGTAGGCAAGCTCCTGTTTGTTGATGCGTTTTCTAAATTTTACCAGTACCTTGGCTTCGGAAGTTTGAGCGGCATATTGACTCAACGCATTAAAGAAACGTTCGCCGTATTGTATTTTTTTCTTCTCGTCTGCGGGAATATCGCTTTCACTGTCATAGCCCTTTGTTTCCACAACTAAGAATAGCTTTTTCTCTGCAGTTGTCCGTATATAGTAAGCAAAGTCAGGGCTATAAGACTTATACGGAGTCGGGATAGACAGCCGTGGCAATTTAGCGAACACGACGATTCTGTCATCCCCAACCCGCTCAGGATCATCATTAACAATGTCGCGCTCAATTTTGGAGTCATAACAAATCTTGTCATAAAGATAGGCGGCCTTTGGTTCAGAACTGGTATCCGTGTACTTGCCTAAGTAGGAAGCTTCCATTTGTTCTTTCAACTCACTACATTTATTGTCCCTGTAAAAAATACTTCTCGTATCAATCGCTATTTCACCTTTGAATTCATAGTCTATCGACTCGATTACATTGCTGTGGATATGGTCTTTAACGAATTTTGAGATAAGTTCATATGCCCGCTTCGGATTCGAAGAAATCTTTTCCTTATCCAATGACCGGAACAACTTCAGGCAAAACTGCAAAGGCAATTTTTCTTGCTCGGCAAAATTCGCAACAAATTCGGCATACTGGTCCTCACTAAAGATATCCGCCCTGCCCAGAAAAGTTTGCTTTTCAAACACAATCTGATTGTTCTGGTGGTCATAGGTTCTTTTTTCAACCTTTCTTTCAATCACAGGCACAGATTCGTTTTCAAAAGACGCTTTGACATTCGCTATCAACTTATCATCATCTACATTGCGATAGATGATTTCTGCCTTGTTAGTGATGGTGTGCCACAAGGATTCAAATTCCTTAAATTTGTCGGCTCTAATGCCAACCTTGTCTTGCTTCCGATTACGATTAACTACGGGCGGACGTACAGACTTTTTGAATGCATCCACCAACATATCGTATTTTTCCTTAAGACCACTGAGCTTGTCGGGGAGATTATCTTTATTCTCTACAAGAAAGTCAGCAACAGGCATATTGATATGCCATGCTTCGTCCCCACTTTCATCTAGGCTGATGACTTGTCCATCCTCCAACCATGTAGAAAGCCGATTGACCTGCGATGCATTTAAACCTAATTTGAGCAAACCCGCACGAGTCAGCCTCTCAGCGGTCAAACTGCCCTTGGTAATCTCATTTTGAATACCTTCAATAAAATTCTTTTCCTGCCCGGAAACGACAACATCCAGCGTATTCACTTCATAAAACCTACTTTCACTGTCCTCGCAGGACTTGATAGTTTGCCTTCTGCCATTACGATCTACTACAAGCCTCAGGCCACGTCCGACTTGTTGTCGACGCGTGGTCTCCTTACTTGTTGAAGCAAGTTTGCAGATAGTCAAAATATTCGGATTGTCCCAACCTTCCTGTAGCGCCCACACGGAAAAAATAAACCTGAGTGGTTCCTGAGTAGATAGTAACCGTTCCTTATCGTTAAGAATAAGATTAATACCATAATTCTCTTTTTCCTGATTAGTCCCTTTGTCGCCAGAGAAGTAACCTTGGTGGACACATAGCCGATGTTCATTGTCGTAGTCCTTATTTAGATATTCATGGTAGGAATCAGACAAGGGCTCTTGTAACTTCTCTTGCCTTTGCTTGGTATATTCTTCTTCAAATATGATTTTGATACGAGGGTTATCACCCCTGAAGTCCGCAACACTGGGGATAAAAAAGAGGGATAGGGCTTTAATACCCCGATCAAACAGATCTTTTTCTTTTTCAAAGTGGAGCGCTATGGTTGCCTTTATCATCTCTCGCACAGTATCGTCAGCAATATCGTAACTCGGCGAGGATAAATCCTGCTTGGTACCATTGCTCAAAATAACCTTATCCTGTTTTACTCTAAGGCTGTGGAAATCATGTGCTTTATCACCAGTGACAGTGGATATGTTCTGACCGTGCGTGATGTTAGCCTTATGCTCTATGCCATCTTTGAAATAATACAGACTCAGACCGTTGCGGCCACCACGATAAAACTTAATGCTTGAATTCTCATCCGTAACGGTGGATACGCTGATGCGTTTAACCAGATAATCACGAAAGGCGGTGATACTATCCAAAGTGTAAACAACATTGGATAGTTGGTTTTCTGCCTCCTGCGGGAAAGTAGCGCCAAAGCGCAAAAGTAATGATTCAGAAAAATATTTATCATAAGTGTTAGTAAACCCCTCTCCTTTCAATAGGTGTGGCTCGTCAATAAACATAATCGGCTTCAACTTACTAATTGCTTCAAGCGGTGCTACTGCGCCTAACAGGCTTTCATTCGCTCTGGTAAGTATTTTGCTCTGTTTTTTTTGCCCTGTTATGGACGCACTGGTTAAAATCAGCACCGAAAACTCCCGCTCATTACTGATGTAATTCTCAACTTGATGAAGTCCGTTTTTGTCACCATAGACGTACTGCTTGAGTCGCTTGCCGTACTCTTGGAAAAAATAGTCGGCGGTCAAGTTTATATTCTGGATGATACCGGCACGAATAGCGAGACGCGGTACGAAGATTAAAAATTTTGTCACCCCGTGCCGCCGATTTATCTCATACATGGTTTTAAGATAGGTGAAGGTTTTTCCAGTGCCGGTCTCCATGAGAATATCCAGCCTGAAATCGTCCTTCAAATCCGAAACCGGAATGTTCTGCTCGCCGCACAGTTGCTCAAGCCCCTCTCTTAGCGATACGCGACCATTGAATGCATCGCTGTATTCAAGCACCTGCAGAATATTGCTGACGCAACTTTCCTGATATTCCTGTTTTTCGAATAACATAGGAGTTATAAATGTAAGCAACTCTTAATTGCGTCAGCTTTTTTGAGCTTATCCGCTTTCTTAGGTTCAGTCAAAGCAATATGATCTAGCTTACCTTTTACAGAAGATTGAGAAATATTCTTCTCTTTGCAATCCTTGATTAAATCGTTCGTATATTTATCCGGCTTCCTTAAGCTATATCGACCAAGCCTATACCCAAGTAACTCTTTCTTATCCTGAGATCCTTGTACCCTGGTCTTCTTGTTTTTTATTCTTAGCCCTTTCTCCTTCACCAACCCGGTAACCTTTTTTATTATGTCTGTCTTCTCACCACAACTAAGATTACGCTTAGAGCTTATCGCAATATCATCTATGTAGCGTGTGTATGTGCACCCGTTCTTTTCTAAGTCCTTAAAAAGTTTATGCTCTTCACCTCCGGCTAATAGCACAAGATTAGCAAGGTGAGAACTGGTAGAAACTCCTTGTGGAAGTCCCCCATCATATGTCGTCAGTTGTGTCAAAAGTTCAGCCACTTCAGGGGAAAAGCGGAAATGATACTTAAATAAGTGGCAAATCATATCACTCGTTACAGACGGGAAAAAATTTGCTATGTCCATAGTAATTAGAACGGTTGAGCGCAAGTGAATAGAAGCACTTCCTTGTACTGAACGACCTTCTATTCCGCCACAAACGAAAGGTGGGTATTCTGCTCTCCTTAATATTTTATCTTTGATTCTTGACTGAATTGGCTTTAGAGGCATCTTTGAGGGTGTAATTGCACGGGCACCTTTCATATATGTATGATAATAACTTGCAGAGTTAGTAGCTATACACCTCAAAGATGCCTCTTCGTAACCCAAGCATTTTCCAAGGCTACGCACAGAGCGGATAGGTCTATGTGAGTACAGCTGATACATATCTTGTCCTCAGGTAAATGATGATGGCGAGTAAACTAATTGCTATCTTGGTAAGGAGCCTAATAAAAGCCTCCTCAATCCTGATATATATCAGTCTACCCCGTTCGGTTAATATTATTATTTTCATAATAATACCTCCTAATTAGGTTAGCCTGAACTTAACTCAGTCAGGTCAATCTGAGTTGTCTCACAATGAGACAAAAGCCTCTTGTGAAATATCTCAGTGTGAACACTCAGCTTACGAACGGGATACTCGCCACCACCATGTAAAGCCTCTGCTGTTTTAACAACAGAGGTCTGACACAAGTATTTCGCAATGCCATGTAGCAAACGGAATTCGTCGTATTGTCCTGACTCGCTTTCACGCCCTCGTTACAATACACGAACCCGATACTTTATGAATCGCAATTCTTGCATCGTAGCAACAGACTTCTACATAGGTAGAGTACTGTCAGATTAAAGCTCTTGCCTTAACCTATATTTAGTGTTCACTAACACTAATTAGTGCCCCCTTCAGGGGTGCGTCGGATACTATATCTAGTTTTGAAAATTATGCAACCCCCCACATATTGCGATATCTGGCGGGGACTTAGCAATTATCTTGGCACAGCAGTGGTATGTTAATTGCTAGGTTCTTGACTCTATTAGGGTTATTTGCCACAAGCTACTGATGGCAGAATCATCCCACAGAAACTTGCGACTCTAGCGGTTGCTAATCTAACAAGGTTGCATGGCTAAACCCGCCGCGCATCGTATGCCCAGTGCAGTAGCGACTGGCGTTGGCGGGGCCGGCAAGCAAAGTCTTTGCTCCGGCAGTTCTTGGTTATCTGCATCAGGTGGCGGCGATATGCTTTCCAGCGTTTAATCTGGCGCGTGTCATCTTCGCTGCGCCGCCCAAGATAATAGCGGCAATACCATTGAAACCAGCCGCGCGGGTCTTGCGGGTGAATCCATCCCTTGTCGCGCCACACACTGAGCGGCTGGCTGGCATTGACACCGAAGAAGTTCAGCTCTTTGTGGCGGATGCCATCAGGCGATAGCTTTGCATCCTTGAACCAATCCGGCGGCAAGTCGGATGGCTTGTCACTGAAGTACAGCCCGCCGAATACACCGAGCGCAAGCATCTGCACAGGTGTCAGTTCGGGTTCAAACTCTTTGGCAAAGTTTTTACCGGCAGGCTCCGTGAGTGTATAACGATAATCCTTCTGATAGCCGTCGGAATAGCGTACTGTCTTCATCATGTTGAGATAATCGGCAACTCGCCGATATGCTTTTGGTTATTAACTATCAACCGGAAAGAGTGGCTTCATAGCGTGACTATCTGCGAACCTAAAATGCTTTCAACGCTTTAGCACAGGCCGCTTTAACTGTCGCCGAGAACGCCGAAGGAATTCTACTCAGCCTTAGCCTTAGCAACCTTTTCGGCCATGCGGATATACTCTCTAATCAGGGCAATGAAACGCGGATAGCCGGACTCTTTGGCAATAAACTCAAATGTTGATTCAACCTGTTCCGCAGAGTAACCCTCGCGGACAAGACCGCCAAAAGCCTCTTCAAGAAACGAAGACGGGTAACCGCGCGCACCGTCCAGAATAATCTCTGCCTTCTCGCCGGATTTAATTGCCGGGACAAGAAACTTCTCTCGAAATATAGTTCCGTTACCCTTCCCATCTTCCGGATAACGCCCGCCCGGGTGCTGACTGAAATCTTCCGCAATGTTAATCGTTTGATTCATGTTGGCATAGTCCGTTCAATAAGGGCGCCTCCTATATGCCGAGGCAACTCTATTCTATCAATTTTCCCTTCTCCTTCATATGTGATGCATGATGCCACATCTGTAGTACAATGTGCGCACCTGTTGTTTTATGGAGTTTGTTATGTTTGTCTGCCGTTTTGTCTTGATTGTCTGCGCCCTGTTGCCAGTGCCGTTTGCCAGTGCGGATGCTCCCCTGCATGAAGCCGCCAAGGATGGCACCCCCGCCGATATTGTCCGCCTGGTCGCTGAGGGGGCGGATGCAAACAAGCGTGACGAGAATGGCGAATGCTTCGCCGGTTTGCGGTTTTTGGAGGCACTCGGCGTTGACGCCATAGGTTGCGCCGGGGGGGATGGCGCGGAATTGGGCGGGGTTTTGGCTGTTGTTGCGGAGGCGGATTTTGTCGCAGGCGCGGACTTCGGGCGCGAGGATTGCGGCGCAGGCCATCGCAACCGCAAGGGCGGCGATTCGCTTGGACATCGTGCGGTTGCGCATGACGGGATTATGGCGCCGTCGCGCCTGAAATGAAATTAAAATCCGCCCCCCGTCGTTTTGCGTTATAATTGCCGCCGATGTCGACCGCTTTGAACGCCGCTTTGGAAACGCCGGGGGTTTTGCCGGGGGTTTTGCCGCCGCCTGCGCTTTCCGCGCCGGAGGTTGACGCGGAAAGGCGCGCGCTGGCGGCTCTGGCGGAGACCGACTGGGATTTTCGCGGCGCAAGCACCGGCGGCGCTACCCACGGCTTTCATCCTTATCCGGCCCGCTTTATCCCTCAAATTCCCGCCGCCCTGATTTGCGCCTTCACCCGGCCGGGGGAGGTTGTCTACGACCCGTTTGTCGGCGGCGGAACAACCTGCGTGGAGGCCAATCTGGCCGGCCGCGACGCGCTGGGCGGCGATGTGAACGGACTCGCCGTTCTTGTCTCGCGCGTTAAAACCCGCCCGTTGCCGGAGGGCGCCGTTGCGGCGATTTTGGAAACCGCCGAGCGCGCGCGCAAGCGCGTGGAAAACTCAAACGGCGAATCTTGGGAGACGCCCGCGCCGTCCGCCGAATGGTTTGAGGGTTTTGTCGCGCGCGAAATCGCCGCCGTCAAGGGGGAGATTATGCGCCTGCCGAGCGTCCCGCGGGAATTTTGCCTTGTCGCGCTTTCGGCGATTTTGGTCGGCGTTTCCAGGCAGGACAGCGACACGCGGTATGTCCGCGTCCGCAAGAATTTGTCGTCGGGCGACGCGGTGGCGCGCTACGGGCGGCAACTGCGAAAAATGCTGCGCCTGATGGACTCCGCCCGCGACGCCCTTTCGCGGGGGACAACCCGCGCGCGCGTTTCCGACAGCCGCGTCCCCGGCGCCTTTGCGGAAAACTCCGCGGACTTTGTCGCGACCTCCCCGCCGTATCCGAACGCCTACGATTATCATCTGTATCACCGCCACCGCCTGCTGTGGCTGGGCATGGACCCCGCCGAATTAAAGCGGCGCGAAATCGGCGCGCACGCGCATTACTCGCGCCGGAACGGCTTGGACGAAAACGACTTTCGCCGCGACATGGAGAAGGTTTTTCGCGCATCGTCCCGCATCCTGAAGCGCGGGCGGCATTTCGCCCTGGTGGTGGGCGACTCCATTCTGCACGGGCGGCGCGTCCGCAACAGCGAGGTGGTGAAGGCGGCGGCGGCGGCGGCTGGATTTTCGCCGGTCGCGGATTTCCGCCGCCGGATGGATTCGCGGAAAAAATCCTTCAACCCCGCGCACGGCAACATCCATGCCGAGGACATTGTGATTCTGCGAAACGACCGGAGGCGATGATTCAGCGCGAACTGATCTTTGCGGAGCATCCGCTTCGCCCGCGCGAGCGCGAACTGATCTTTGCGGAGTATCCGCTTCGCCCGCACGAGCGCGAACTGGCGCTGATGGAGTTGCGCGGACTGTTGCCGGACGCGCGCATTCGGGGCGGCGGCGGCGCGTTGCTGCTGAAAACATCCGACCCGGACGCGGACGAGAAAATTCGCCGTCTGGCGTTTTTTTCCCGCTTTCGCGGCGACGGGGGCTGGTGCTTCACGGCGCAACGCGAACTGGAGGCGCTGGACGGCGGGCGTCCGGGCGTCCGCAACATTCGCTATCTGGCGCACGGACTGCACGAATACAAGGGGCGCTTTTACCCGCAACTGGGCAAGGCGCTGATGAACGCGGCGGGCGGCGGACAAGGCGCGGCGCTGGACCCTTTCTGCGGATGCGGAACGCTGCTGCTGGAGGCGGCGCTGAACAACACGCCGGCCGTCGGAGTGGACATCAATCCGGTGGGCTGGATGATTGCGCGCGCTAAAATCGCCGCCCTGCGCCTGGGCGAAAAAAGCGCCGAAAGAATGCGCGACGCCTTCGCCGGCGAAAAGCCGCCCGCCGACGCGCCCCCGATTCCGGACGGCGCAAACATGGAATACCTGCGGCGCTGGTTTCCCGAATCCAATCTGCGGGAAATCCTGCGGCTGGACGCGGAAATTCAGGGGGCGTTTTCCGGCGCGGCGCGGCTTTTTCTGCGGGTGGTTTTGAGCGAATCACTGAAGCGCTTTTCATGGCAGGCCCCGGGCGAGCAACGCGTTCGGCGCAGAAAAGATTCGCCGCCGGACAATGTGCGGGCGTTTTTCCGCGAGCGGCTTTTCTTTCACCTCGCCAAGACGGACGCGTTGCGGCGGACGCGGCGGACGACTCCGCCGCGGGCGGACGCGCGGCTGGGCGACGCGCGCAGTTTGCCGGTGGATTCGGGCTCGGCGGACTTTGTGGTGACCTCGCCGCCCTACGCGACGGCGTTGCCGTACATAGACGCGGACCGCCTGTCGCTGTTTTTCTTCGGCCTGGCGGACCGCAAAACATTCGCCGACCTGGAGCGGCGCTCCATCGGCAACCGCGAAATATCCGTCGGCGACCGCCGGGCCTGGGAGGCGCGAATCGCGCGCGCCCGGGCGGATTCGGAGTTGCCGGGGGAGGTTTTGGACTTTTTGGAGGAGGTGCGGGACCGCAACGCCGCGTCGGATTCCGGCTTTCGCCGCCGCAACACCGCCGCATTGCTGTGCAAGTATTTTCTGGACATGCGCGACGCCCTGCGGGAAATGCGCCGGGCGCTGAAGCCGCGCGGCCCGGCGGCGCTGGTGGTCGGCGACAACTTCACCGTCGCCGGCGGGCGGCGGATGGAGATTCCCACCGCCCGCTTTATCAATCTGATTGCGGAGCAAAACGGCTTTCGCCTGCGCCGCGCCGTCTCCACCGCGCCGCCGACCGCCTACAACATATACTCCCGCAACGCCATACGGCGGGAGACCGTCTCCTTTCTGCAAAAGGCGGAAAAATGAGGGCGACCCTGCTGCGCGGCGAAAGGAGGACCGGCGCGGCCCTCGCCGAAATTCTTGAGGGCGGAATCCGGCGAGACTTCCGCTTTGCCGTCGCCTACGCGCGCGCGTCCGGGGCGGCGATTTTGGAAAAGCCGCTCCGGCAATTCATCAGCGGCGGCGGCGCGGCGCAGGGCATTGTGGGAGTCAATCAGGGCAACACCTCGTATCAGGGGCTGGCGCTGCTGGCCGATGTCATCGGCGACGGGCTGCATTTGCGATGCGCACGAAAGGGCGGCGCGATTTTTCATCCGAAACTGTATTTCTTCGGCGACGCGGCCGGGGAAGTTGCGCCCGCATCGGTCGTGGTTGGCTCCTCCAACCTGACCCGCGGCGGGCTGCAGGGCAACGAGGAATGCGACGCGCTGCTGGAAAACTTCTCAACGCGCGACGACAGGGAGTTTGCCGAGTCGGTCGGGGATTTCTGGGAGGGACTGCGCGTCAACAGCGCTAACTTCGCCACCATTCGGGCGAATCCGGACATCCTGAAAGCCCTGCTGGAGTGCGGCGCGCTGGTTGACGAAAATAAATCGGCGAAAAGGGCCGCGGCGACTCCGAAGGTAATTGAGGAAGCGTTGTCCCGGATTCTGGCAGATGCCGCCGTTTCGCAGCATGGAATTTTCGCCATGACGCTCAGCGGCTTTGACACCAGCAAGCGAGGCGCGGATCCGGTCGTTCTCATTCCGGTGAGCGCCCGCGACGAGGACCCGAGATTCTGGTTTTGGCCGGATTTTTTCCAGCGCGAAAAAAAGCTGCTCGGCATGCATTTGGATTCGTCGGTGGACATGGACGGCGAAACGCATCCGGAGCAGGTGCGGCTTTACGACTATCCGGACAAGACCGAGTTTCGCCTGAAGTCCGAGATTGTGAAGCGCCGCGGAAACAAGGGCGACATTTTGGTTGTCCGCCGCAACGGCGACGAGATGCGCCTTTCCGTGATTCGGCGGGATGCGCCGGAGCATGCGACGTGCTTGCGCCGCCTGACTAATCGCGTTTCCCCGATGAAGCAGTACGGCTATTTCAACCGCATGTGGAGGCGGGGGATGCGGACAGGCTCATCTGTATGACGCCCCCTGCGCTATGTAGCCGATTGGCGCACCCCCGCCAACATCGCCGCTGAGTCATAAAATCAGTTGATGGCAGGGCACCATAATACAAAGCGCAAGCGGCGATAGCCGGAACAGCTGTGCTTGGCGCGCCAGCGGATGTCCATGCCCTTCGCTTCTTGTTCGTTGCTCACGCGCACACCGCCATAAGTCGATTTGCGTTAATCGGCATAGGAAGGGGAAGTCACTATCAAGTCGACCGTGTCGCTGCCCATATCAGACAGCGCCTTCAGCGCATCCCCGTGGCGGATTTCCGGCCTCGATAATTTGGTCATAGCAGACATAATACGCGATGCCTCCGCACTCAGACTTGTCAGAGGTTGTAGCCTTTCTCGTCGTGCCGGTGGATGTCCAGGCCCTGCGCTTCTTGTTCGCTGCTCACGCGCAGGCCGACCAGTAGCCCGGTCACTTTCAGAATGACGAAGCTGATGAGCGCAGTCCACAGCAACACGGCTATGACGCCGATGAGTTGCGCTTGAAACTGCCCGCCCGTTGTCATCCCTTCCGCAAAGCCGGCGCCGCCCAAGATAATAGCGGCAATACCATTGAAACCAGCCGCGCGGGTCTTGCGGGTGAATCCATCCCTTGTCGCGCCACACGCTGAGCGGCTGGCTGGCATTGACACCGAAGAAGTTCAACTCTTTGTGGCGCAGGCCATCGGGTGACAACCTTGCATCCTTGAACCAACTCTGCGGCAAGTCAGATGGTTTGTCACTGAAGTACAGCCCGCCGAATACGCCAAGCACAAGCATCTCCTTGGGTGTCAGTTCGGGCTTAAACTCTTTGGCAAAGCTTTTACCGGCAGGCTCCGTGAGTACATAACGATAACCCTTCTGATAGCTATCGGAGTAGCATACTGTTCTTACCATATTGAGATAATTGGCAATTCGCCGATATGCTTTTGGTTATTAACTATCAACCGGAAAGAGTGGCTTCATAGCGTGACTATCTGCGAACCTAAAATGCTTTCAAGGCCTTAGCACAGGCCGCTTTAACTGTCGCCTGAAACGCCGAGCGTGATAGACAAGTTCATACGCAGCATCTTCAATTTCTTCCAAACGGCCCTTTTCTGCATCCCTGCCTACAACCCTAAAATTACCTTTTGTTATAGATTCGTGAAAATGATTCACCTTTTCCTGTACCCTTTCATTTAAGCTTTCTTCCTGCTTGAAAAGATCATCGACTGCCTTCCCGATAAAAGTCAACCTTGCGGATATTGATACTTCTTCTGAAACCAGCAGAGCACTATCCTTAGCATCCTGCGCCCAATAAGTTATTGCTCGGTCACGAATATCAAATGTTGCTTCGACAATCGTATTAAGATTATCATCCTGCTGAATAGTTTGCAGAGAAGCCCCCCTTACAAAGTAGTCAAAACCCACTTTTATGGCAACGCCAATGATAACAAGGACAACCGGAGATAAATATGGAGCAATGGCATCTAACACCATACAACGCCTTTAAGAAATTCTACTCAGCCTTAGCCTTAGCAACCTTTTCGGCCATGCGGATATAGTCTTTAATCAGGGTAATGAAACGCGGGTAGCCGGGCTCTTTGGCAACAAACTCAAATGTTGATTCAATCTGTTCTGCAGAGTAACCTTTCCGGACAAGACCACCAAAAGCCTCTTCAAGAAACGAAGACGGGTAACCACGCGCACCGTCCAGAATAATTTTTACCTTCTCACCAGATTTAATTTTTGGGATAAGGAATTTCTCTCGGAAGTCAGTTCCGTTACCCTTCCCATCTTTCGGATAACGCCCGCCCGGGAACGCCCGCCCGGGTGCTGATTGAAATCTTCTGCAATGTTAATTATTTTCGTCATATCGGTATAGTCCATTCAATAAGGGTGCCTCCTATATGCCGAGGCAACTCTATTCTATCAATTTTCCCTTCTCCTTCATATGTGATGTATGATGCCAGTACATATTGGAAACTTTGGGCAAATATTGTGTAATTTGTGCCATAGGTGTTTGGAGCCTCAATCCATAATGTGGTCGTTGGGTATTAAACCATAGCAGGTAGTCTATCATACGCTCATTGAATTCCCGAATATCGGTCAGCAACAAGCCCTCTTCAAACTCCACAAATTCTTCCTGGAGCGTGCGGTTAAAGCGTTCATTGAATGCGTTCATCTTCGGACATTTGGGATACGTGTAGCAGTGCCGGATACCTTGCTCTTGCAGGCAGCGATCAAACGCGCCGCAGAACTCGGAGCCGTTGTCGGTGAGCACTTGCTCTATCTTGGCGGGGAACACTTCCATCATCAGCTTCATAAAGAACTCGGCAGCGATGCTGTTGCCACGAGGGACGCCGATAGCAAAGCCAAACCGGCTATACAAATCTACGGCCGTGAACAGATAGCGACGCTGACCTTGAATAAACCGTTGCACGGTATCCATGGCGATGCAATGCCCGATACGCTTTGCATTGAAACCCTTTTCAAGACGCTCCTTGCGCTTGCTTTGCGGTGTGCGTTGCCGACGCGGTTTTGCGGGCACCCAGCGCATCTTATCGGCTTCGCCGGCAATCAGTCGCGCGATGGTGCGCGGCTTGGGACAACGCAAGCCGCGCTCGTCACACCACGGTTGAATCAGCAGGTATATCTTGGGTGCGCCGTAGGGATAGTTTTCGCGGTGTCGCCGAATCTCGTCGATAATCTCCGGAGGCCAGTCGCGCCGGCGTGGCTGGCGCGGGCAAGTGCTCTGATTGATTAAGCCGTTAATGCCATAAAGCCGATATTGTCTCCGCCACTCATAGAGCGATGATTTGCTGATGTGGTAAGCGTCCATGCTGGCTTTTATGTTGTGGTTCTCCCATAATATAAGGGCTTCAAGTTTCTGTTTTGCTTTATAGCTCATAGTTGCCTCGTCTATTGAAAAAGCAGCTATTTTATAGAAACCTTTGACGCCGTAGCCGATGTGTTGATATTGCATGTCGGCTACGTTTGTTGTTGAAGCCAAGAATCCAGAATGTTTCTGGCATTATGCATGTGACCTGACCTTTGCCGCTCAATATGCGTACTTTGCCTTTCTTAAGCTGATCTACAGGAGATACAATATCTTTCAGCCCTTTACCATGTCCCGATTTTGGTTCCCTAGATGTTCTGGAAATATCCAGTGCTGCCTCAATCATTTTTGCATGCTCTTGTAGCACTTTATCAGAAAGTGGAAATCTCTGAGCAAGCCACCTCTGTAACTCCTGCGAACGCTTCCATCTTGGCAATGTCGCAGCAATGCCAACACCTTGATCGTAAGCAATAAACCTAACCGCTGATTTCTTTTCCGACAAACTCCCGGTTACCCACCATTGGTTTTTAATAGGGGGAAAGTTGTACTTGTGTTTGTCAGGATACCCATGCTCTACGCTGTTATATACCGCCTCTATTAATGCCCCATAAATAGAAGGGTCCTACCTAGCAATATTCGCTATTTCCTGCAAACGATCTTCCACTTGACCGATGCTCTCTTTATTGAGTGTGTTACCGGTTGTTAATTTGAGAGTAGTCACACTACTCTCTGAGTTACTCCTATCAAATAAATTGGGTGGCTTTATACCAAGCAACTCAAAAAAGCCAATCTCAACCAACATTCGTCCAATTTTAGGGTCCCATTTGTCAACATCTACTGGCCCGAGAGATATTCTCATTTTCTTGCGCCATCGATCAACTTCAGCTGCAAGGACTAGGGTAGCGGCTACAGACATATCACGGATAGGCACAAGATTAATCATGACCCGTTTATTCCTCCATTCCCCTTGTGTGTATTTCTTAAGGTTATATAGGAATTTAACAGTTTCCTTGTAATTCTCTGGTGAAAAGCTGAGAGCCTTTGGCGCGCTGATTACGATAGCATCCCTGCTTTTCTTTTCCTTACGCGGTGATTGCGCCTTAGCCTTATCTCTGAGCCTCTTGAGTCGTCTTCGATGGCAGTTATGCTCCCCGTGCTTCAAAGCTCTGGTAGAAAGTTTCTCCTTTTCTAGACTACTTTGGTAACGCATATTAATTAAGGTAACAAACTGGTATAGATATATACAATTTCTAAATCAAGGGGTGGCATTTTGTGAATGGTGACAAGCTCTGTGAGCACATAGCGATAACCTTTCTGATAGCCATCGGAGTAATGTACATCTTTCCTCGCACACCGAGAGCATTCTATGCTATTGGGTAATATACGCCGGAGTCGTTAGGCGACAGGAATTGATCTTTTCCAAAACCATGTCGCAATATTCTTCAACGATGTCAATCCCTATGGCATGACGGTTCAGGTCCATGGCCGCATATATCGTTGTGCCCGATCCCATGAATGGGTCCAACACCGTATCGCCCTCATCGGTAAACAACTTGATGAACCACTCGGGAAGGTGGCGTGGGAATGTAGCGCTGTGGTTACGGTTTGCACATTCTGTAGCCATGTGAAGAACATTTGTCGGATAGGCCATGCTGCGCCCCAGCCAATTGGATATGTTCTTGCCGAACCCACTCTCGGCCTTGGACTCGTCGCGCCGCTTGTCGGTATCGCTGAGGTTTTTCAAGCGTGTATTGGCCCAGTCGCCCATCGGCACCATGACAGCTTCCTGATTCATCTTGAACTGCTTACTCTTATTAAAATGTAGCAACCTTTCCCATGCATCGCGGAAACGATTCGGCCACTTGCCCGGATAACAGTTGCGTTTGTGCCAAATATATTCGTCAGTCCAGTACCAGCCCCGTTCGCGCATACCGAGAATGAGTTCCAGTACATAAGTGTGCCGCTCTCCGGCAACGACCCGCTCCTTAATATTGAGGACAAAACTGCCTGTAGGTTTTAAGACCCGTAAGAATTCGTCTGTATAAGGCATAAACCAGTCAACATATTTGTCGGGAGACACACCACCATAAGTTGATTTGCGTTGATCCGCATAGGGAGGGGAAGTCACTATCAAGTCGACCGTGTCGCCGCCCATATCGGATAGCACCTTCAGTGCGTCCCCATGGCAGATTTCCGGCGCTAACAGATTGGTCATGGTAGACATGATACACGATGCCTCTTTGGATATATTTTTCTCAGAAGTTGTAGCCTTTCTCGTCGTGCTGGTTGATATCCAGGCCTTGCACTTCTTGTTCGTTGCTGACGCGCAGGCCGCCGACTAGCATCCCGGTTACTTTCAGAATGATGAAGCTGATGACCGCAGTCCACAACAGCACGGCTATCACGCCGATGAGTTGCACTTGAAACTGGCTGCCCACCGTCATGCCTTCTACAAGGCCGGCGCCGCCCCAGCTTTGCGTAGCAAATACGCTCACCAGAATGGTTCCGAGAATGCCCCCGACACCGTGGACGGGGAACACATCCAGTGAGTCGTCTATCTTCAGCGCCTGCTTCATGAAGCCGGTCATGAAAAAGCACAGGATGCCGGCGCTGAGGCCGATAATCAGTGCGCCGGCCGGTCCGACAAAGCCGGAGGCGGGTGTGATCGCACCCAGCCCGGCGACCATTCCGGTCACGATGCCAAGCGCACTCGGCTTGCCGTACTTGACCCATTCCAGTGCGGCCCAGACCAAAGAGGCGGTGGCGGCGCTGGTGTGGGTTACGAGCATTGCCATGCCGGCATCGCCGTTTGCCGCGACCGCGCTGCCGGCGTTGAAACCGAACCAGCCGACCCACAACATTCCGGCGCCGGTGACCGTCATCGTCAGGTTGTGCGGCAAGATCATGGTATGCGGAAAGCCTTTGCGTTTGCCAAGCGCCAGCGCCGCGACCAGCGCGGCGGTGCCAGCGGTTACATGCACGACGGTGCCGCCGGCGTAGTCGAGCAACCCCAGCTCGCTAAGCCAGCCGCCGCCCCAAACCCAGTGGCATACCGGGATGTAGACCAGCGTGACCCACAGTATCGTGAAGATAACAACGGCGGAGAATTTCATGCGCTCGGCGAAACCGCCGATGACCAGCGCCGGAGTGATGATGGCAAAGGTCATTTGAAACATGACATAGACCGACTCGGGGATGGTGCCGCTCACCGAATCGCGGCCGACGCCGTTGAGCCAGATATTACTCAAGCCGCCCAGCCACGCATGAAACGCCCCGCCGTCTGAGAACGCAAGCGAATAGCCGTATATCAGCCACAGGATTGATACGATGCACGTGATGGTGAAGCACTGCATCAGTATGGATAGCACATTGCCGCTTCTGACAAGCCCGGCGTAGAACAGGGACAAACCCGGAATCGTCATGAACAAGACCAGCGCGGTGGCGACAAGAAGCCAGGCGGTATCGCCGCTGTCCGCGCCGTTTGCCGCAACGGCGACAGCCGGCAAGCAGAACAGCATGGCAAAAGCCGCCAGCAACCGCCTTTTCATGCCGCTTGCCCCGGCGCCCTCAGATGGCATCGTCGCCCGACTCGCCGGTTCTGATACGAGTCGCCTCCTCAAGGTTGAAGACGAACACCTTGCCATCGCCGGTCTCGCCTTCGTTAGCCGCCTTGACCAGCGCGGTGGCGACAAGCAGCCAGGCGGTATCGCCGCTGTCCGCGCCGTTCGCCGCAACGGCGACAGCCGGCAAGCAGAACAGCATGGCAAAAGCCGCCAGCAATCGCCTTTTCATGCCGCTTCCCCCGACGCCCTCAGATGGCATCGTCGCCCGACTCGCCGGTTCTGATACGAGTCGCCTCCTCAAGGTTGAATACGAATACCTTGCCATCGCCGGTCTCGCCTTCGTTAGCCGCCTTGACCAGCGCGTCTTTGACAACGCCCGCATCTTTGTCGCTCACGGCGATTTCAAGTTTCAACTTGGGAATGAACTCCACCAGATACTCGGCGCCGCGATAGATTTCCGTATGCCCTTTCTGACGACCGAAGCCTTTCACTTCGCTAACGGTCATCCCTTTGATATCCGCTTTTGACAATGCCTCTCGCACGGCTTCAAACTTGGGCGGCTTGATAATGGCAACAATCATCTTCATCGTTCTTTCTCCGTCTGTAACAGCATAGCGCCTCGGTCATCCGGCGCGCCAGCGGACGCCCGCACCGCGCTTGCATCGTCATGGCGTAATCTTTTCATCGAATCGGACATCCTATCAGTATAGTGCCTGAGCGAAATAGCTTATAGCATCAGGCTTTGGGCAGGGTGACCCCGACCTGCTTCTGGTATTTGCCCCTGCGGTCGCTGTAGGACGTTTCGCACACATCGTCGGATTCAAAGAAGAGCAACTGCGCGACCCCCTCGTTGGCATAGATCTTCGCCGGCAGCGGGGTCGTGTTGGAAAACTCCAGCGTGATATGCCCTTCCCATTCGGGTTCGAGCGGCGTGACATTGACGATGATGCCGCAACGCGCATACGTCGACTTGCCGACGCACACCGTCAGCACCGAGCGCGGAATGCGGAAGTACTCGACCGTGCTGGCCAGCGCAAACGAGTTGGGCGGGATGATGCAAACATCGTTATCAAGAGGGACAAAGCTTTTTTCATCAAACTCTTTCGGGTCGACAACCGCCGAGTTGATATTGGTAAACACCTTAAAGTGGCTGCTGCAACGGACATCATAACCATAGCTCGAAGTGCCGTAAGAAATCACCCTGCTCTGATCGATCGCGCTGACTTGCTTCGGCTCAAAGGGAGCAATCATATTGCGCTCTTGCGCCATCTTGCGTATCCACTTGTCGTTCTTGATCGCCATGGCCGTTGCGCGGCGGGCTCAACTGCCGCTTGACACCACAATCTTGGGGAACTTTGCCGAATAGTCTTTGTTCTGCATCGCAAGTTGCGCCGTCGCGCGCCGCGCCAACTCCTTGTATGTCTGCGCCAACTTGTCATCGGGCGCGGCCACGACCGTCGGGTTGCCGCTGTCGGTCGTCTCGCGTATCGCGACATCGAGCGGCAGGCTGGCGAGCAGCCTCAAATCAAAATCGGCGGCCATCTTCTCGCCGCCGCCGCTGCCGAAAATGTGCTCCTCGTGACCGCACTTGCCACACACATGCGTGCTCATGTTCTCAACGATGCCAAGAATCGGCACATCGACCTTTTTGAACATATTGACCCCCTTGCGCGCGTCGAGCAACGCGATGTCCTGCGGAGTCGTCACGATCAACGCGCCGCTGACCGGTATCTTCTGCGCCAACGTCAGTTGCACATCGCCGGTGCCGGGCGGCAGGTCGACGATCAGATAATCCATCTCGCGCCAGTTTGTGAAATTGAGCAACTGCTCCAGCGCCTGAGTGACCATCGGCCCGCGCCAGATCATCGGCGTTTCCTCGTCGATCAGAAAGCCGATCGACATCGCCTGAATGCCAAACTGCTCCATCGGTTCCAACCGCTGCCCGTCTTCCGAGTCGGGCTGGCCTTTGATGCCGAGCATGCTCGGCTGACTCGGCCCGTAGATATCCGCATCGAGGATGCCGACCGCCGCGCCCTCTGCGGCGATGGCCAGCGCGAGATTGACCGCCGTCGTCGACTTTCCGACCCCGCCTTTGCCCGATGCCACGGCGATGACATTCTTTATCTTCTCCATCGGCTTGAGGGTCTTCTGCACCGAGTGCGCCGTAATCGTCGCGCCCGCATCGACCTCCGCAGCAGCCGCGCCCAGCGCGCGCGCCGTTTCGGCAATCTGGCGCTCTAACTGCGGCAGGTAGCTTGCGGCCGGATAGCCGAGGCGGACGGTGATGCGCGCCCTGTCGCCTTCGATGGCGATGTCTTTGACCGCCTTGAGTGCGCCGAGCGTCGCATCGGCATTGGGATCAACAATCTCGTTAATCGCATCTTCAATCTTATCGCGGGCTAACTCTGCCATTGGTTATCAAGTCTGTCGGGTCAATATCAAGTAAGGTGCGACCATTATACTATACGCGACATTGCGCCGCGCACCGTCGAATGTGCGCAATCCTCGCACTGCCAACGGCGGGCAATCAGGAATCACGCCGGAGATATTCCGGATGTCAGGCGGCAACAAAAACCGCGGGAGCCATGACACATCGGACACATCGGGCAGCGTGTGCGGCATGGGCGCTTGAAGATGCAATCCGCACCGTGGTCGCCGGGTGTCACACGATAACAGAGAGTCTGTGCATTGCGGGGATGTCCGGTGCGCGAAGCAAAACGGCGCGCCGGATGCGGAAAGCGCGCGGTTGTCGCCAGACTGCCCGCCAGTCAGCCCATCACGGAGCGTGTCGGCGCCAGCGCCGACTCCGCCGCAACGGAAGTGTGAGAAGCGACTCTCGCAAGGGAGCGGCGGCTGCGCCCTTGCCGACTCTCGCAAGGAGAGTGCGTTGTTGGCGCAAGTCTCGCGAAGCGCTCGCGCTACCGCAGCGGGCCTTCGAGGAAGAGGCGCAGCCGCAAGCGCAGGCGCTCCGCCAAATTGATGGTCATCGTATAGTCGTCTTCGCTGTCTGTGGTGCCATCGTTTACGGTGAAGGCGAAACTGTCGAAGTTGGGGCCGCCGGCGGAGTTGCCCGGGGGATAATAGGTGATGGCGCCGCCCATGATGTCAGCGACGGGCACAGACTGCCCTATGCTGGCGGCGCGGGCGTTGGCATGAGCGCGATCCAGAGTCGGAATGATGCCGACCGTATCGCCTTCGCGGTAGTTATGCGCGCTGTGGGCGCCGGCAAAGACAGCCGCCATGACACCGGTCAACCCGCCGCTGCAAACGCGGAAGCCGGACGCTATCAGGCGGCGGCCGATATCATGCGCAATGCGGTAGTTGGGCGCGTCTTCGGGCGTGCCGCTGTCGCCGATAACAGACACCATAAACCGCCGCGCGGGTTGCGATATTGCTCTTTGTTCCATCATGCCAGTGTATACAATAACAAGGATAGCACGGCGGCGACGGCCATCCCCCCTTTCCGGCTCAAACCGGCGCCGCATAATGCCGGAAATATTCCGGATTCCTGACACCGACAAAAACCGCAGGAGCCATGACACATTGGACACATGGGGCAAACATCGTGTGCCGCGGGCGCTCGAAGATTCAGTCCGCAGTGTGATTCGTTCGCGGTGTTTTGGCGCTAAACCATAACAGATAGTCTGTTCATTGCGGTTTGGGATGTCTGCGGCGCGCATCAAAACGACGCGACAGATGCGGAAAGCGCGCGGTTGCCGCCAGACTGCCCGCCAGTCAGCCCCGTCACGGAGCGTGTCGGCGCCAGCGCCGAGGATGGTTCGCGCTATCGCAGCGGGCCTTCAAGAAAGAGGCGCAGCCGCAAGCGTATGTCCACACTGGCCACTGCTATGCCGAAGGTCAGGGTGTCCGCATCGCTACTCGCGGTGTTGCTATCGGCATCCCTCGCTGTGTATGTGTATGTGGCGGCAGCGGTAGCAACCGTGGGTGTGCCGCTGATGGTGCGGGTGGCCGGCACATAGCTGAGACCAGCGGGCAGGGCCGGGGACAGTGCATACGAGAGAGTGCCATTGCCGCCGCTGGCCGCAGGCAGGGTCAGGTCGGTGATGGCCGTGCCCACTTCCCAGGCCTGATCCTCAACAGATGCGCTGCCAAAGTCCGGTACCAGATCCGTGGCGGTGCATGTTTCGCCGCTGGCGCAAGTTACGGTGATGGTGAAAGTCAGGGTAGCTTCATCGCTGGACAGGGTATTGCTGTCACCATCGGCGAGCGTGTAGGTATAGGATAGCGCAGTTGCGGTGGCGGTCGGTGTGCCGCTGATGGTACGGGTGGCGGCATCAAAGCTGAGGCCCGCAGGCAACGAGGACGGGGTCAGGGTATAGGTGTACGGAATCACGAGCGCGGTCGCAGCAGTGTTGAACAGGACATTGCCTATGTTGGCTCCGGGCAACACCAGAGCGGTGATGGCACTATGCGATGTCCAGGTCTGGTTGGCAATGGTTGCGCCATCGGCAAAGACCGGCGTCACATCGGCCTGCGCCGCGGCGCGGAATGTCAGCGTATCGGTATCGCCATCGGCGTCGGTGGCCGTGAGCGTGAAAGTGGCGGTGGCCAAAGACAACACCGGTCGGCCGCTGATAGTGCGGGTGGCCGCATCAAATCTGAGTCCTGTGGCAGACGTCAGAGTCGGCGACAGGCTGTAGGTGATGGTGCCATTGCCGCCGGTGGCCGCGGGCAAGACCAGATTGAGGTCCCGGTCGGTCAGCCAGATCAGGTCCGCACCAGTGACCGCCGCGTTGCCAAAGTCCGGCGCGGTGTCCTGCGCATGCGCCTGAGCGCAGACAACAAACAGCGCCGGCAACATCAGCGACCAAAGACTCCCGCGGATCCGTGTTGCCGCGCCGTTGCGCGGAGTCATATCGGAATTTTGACAGTTCATATTTACGGTTTTAATAACGACATGTTTCATGCATGCACGATTAGTGCCCTACTATACCATAAAACGCGCGTCATCCGCTCATGTCTTTGTATCTGCCGCATTCCTTGTGCGCCCCCGACGCTCGCCCTCTCCCTGCGGCGGCATAGCCTGCCCCGTCCGCAATGTCTTTGTATCTTGCCGCATTCCTTCGCGCCCCTGCTCCCCTCCCCGCTGGCGGCAGAGCACAACGCCCGCCCCGTCTTGCAGGGGTTTAAGGCGAGGCATCCCGCGCATGGCTATGGCTGCCGCGCAAACGCCCATGCCACACACGATATTTGCCCCATGTGCCCGCCATGTCCTGTGCATCCCACACCCGCTTGACCTTCAAGCCGCCAAGCCTCCGCAACCCTTGCGCCGATACAGGTTTCCAGATCGCGCATCCCGCACACTGCCGCGGCTGCCGCGCAAGCGCCCATGCCGCAGCACAGCATTTTCCCCAAGCGCCCGCCATGTCCTGTGCATCCTGCGAATCATTGCGGGCGGATGCGCATCATGTAGAATAGACGCTCAAAGCGGGTGTCGCCACGCGCCCCGCATCACCGCAAACGAGCAGGACATACCGACCATGATGAGCCAAGATACCCGCGACATTCTGATAACCAGCGCGCTGCCCTACGCCAACGGCGAGATACATCTGGGGCACTTGGTCGAATACATCCAGACCGACATATGGGCGCGCTTTCAGAAACTGCGCGGGCATCGTTGCTACTACGTCTGCGCCGATGATGCGCACGGCACGCCGATCATGTTGTACGCGCGGCAACACGACATCACGCCGGAGGAACTGATAGCAAAAATGCGCAAAGCCCATATCCGCGACTTTGAAGCCTTTGACATTGGCTTTGACAACTACTACACGACGCACTCAAAGGAGAACTACGAATTCTCGCGCGATATTTTTGAACGCCTGCGACCGCATATCACAAAGCGCGCCATCTGGCAGGCGTACGATGAGAAGGCCGGCATGTTCCTGCCCGACCGCTTCATCCGCGGGCAATGCCCCAAGTGCGGCGCCGAAGATCAGTATGGCGACTGCTGCGAAGCGTGCGGCGCGACCTATGCGGCCGACAGCCTGATTAACCCGGTTTCGGTTCTCAGCGGCGACGCGCCGAGCAAGCGCGAATCGGAGCACCTCTTTTTCAAGCTCAGCGACTTTGAGGCCGACCTCAGGGAGTGGGTGCGCGGCAGCTCGGTGCAAAACGAGATCAGCAACAAGATCAGCGAGTGGTTTGAAGTCGGCTTGCAGGACTGGGATATTTCCAGAGACGCCCCCTACTTCGGGTTCAAGATTCCGGGCTATGACGACAAGTATTTTTATGTCTGGCTTGACGCGCCGATCGGATACATGGCGAGCTTTAAGGACCTCTGCAACCGCACCGGCTTGGACTTTGATCACTTTTGGCGCGAAGGCAGCGACGCCGAGCTACACCACTTTATCGGCAAAGACATCGCGTATTTCCACACGCTGTTTTGGCCCGCCATGCTCAAAGGCGCGGGCTTGCGCCTGCCGAACGCCGTTCGCTGTCACGGCTTTCTCACCATCAACGGCAAGAAGATGTCCAAGTCCCGCGGCACTTTCATCACCGCGCGGGCGTATCTGGAGCATCTGCGCCCCGATTATCTGCGCTACTACTTCGCCGCGCACATAAACGGCAGCATAGAAGACATCGACCTCAATCTGGACGACTTCAGGCAACGCGTGAACAGCGACATGGTCGGCAAGTTCATCAACATCGCCAGCAGATGCGCCGGCTTTATCAACAAGCGCTTTGACGACCGCATACTGTGCGGCGATGCGTTGCTGCAACACGAACTCTATCGCGCAAGCGTCCGCCGCGGCGAAGACATCGCGGCGGCCTATGACGCGCTCGATTACGCGGCGGCAATCCGCGCAATCATGGCGCTCGCCGACGATGCCAACCGCTACATCGAGCGCAACAAGCCGTGGGAAGTCGCAAAACGCGACGGCGCCGACGCGCAACTGCATGAGATTTGCAGCCTCGGGCTGCTCCTTTTCGCGCGCCTCGTGTTGTGCCTGAAGCCCGTGTTGCCGCGCAGTTGCGCCCAATGCGAAGACTTTTTGCAGTGCCGGTTTGAGAGATGGGACGACAATCCGTTTGCGGGCAAAACGACGCACGCGATAAAACGCTTCGCCGCGTTGATCTCCAGAATAGAAGCGGCGCAGGTTGCCGCGCTGACAAACGCCGCGGATTGAAAATGACAGAGGCCGTTCTGATTATCATCAACGCCGCCTTGATCAACAACTTTGTGCTGGTTAAGTTTCTCGGGCTGTGTCCGCTGATGGGAACCTCGCGGCGGCTCGACAGCGCGCTGGGCATGGCGGGCGCGACCCTGATCGTGCTGACGACCGCTTCCGCCATCAGTTATCCGCTGAACCGCTTCGTGCTGGCGCCGAATCAACTGGAGTTTTTGCAGACCCTGAGTTTCATTCTGGTCATCGCGATGGTCGTGCAACTGATAAAGACCCTCATCCGCCGCGCCGACCCCCTGTTGCATAACCGGCTCGGCATTTACCTGCCGCTGATTACCACCAATTGCGCGGTGCTCGGCATCGCATTGCTCAACGCCCGCGCGGCGAGCGGTTTCGGCGAAGCCGTGCTGACCGGCCTCGGCGCGTCGCTCGGTTTCGCGCTGGTGCTCGTTGCCTTTGCCGGCATGCGCGAGAAACTGGAATACAGCGCCATCCCCGCCCTGTTGCGAGGCGCGCCGATAGCGCTGATTACCGCGGGGATCATGTCGCTTGCGTTTGCCGGCTTTGGCGGGCTTGCCTGATGCTGATCGCTGTTCTCACATTGGGCGCGTTCGCGTTTGTCACGGCGCTGATACTGGGGCTTGCATCGCGCCGCCTCGCCGGCGACGATGATGCGCTGACAGAGCGCGTCAATCAACTGTTGCCGCAAAGCCAATGCGCCCAGTGCGGCTATCCCGGGTGCCGGCCTTATGCGCAAGCCATCGCGCGAGAACAAGCGCCGATAGACCTCTGCCCGCCGGGCGGCGCGGCGACAGTGTCGGCATTGCAACGGCTGCTCGACAAGGAACAGCCGGCGCGGGCGGCCATGGGCGATGCCGCCGAAGCGGTCGCAAAAATTCGCGAACAGGACTGCATCGGTTGCGCGCTTTGCGCACAAGCGTGTCCGGTCGATGCGATTGTCGGCGCGCCGCAATGGATGCACACCGTGATCGAAGCCGACTGCACCGGCTGCGAGCTGTGCATCGCGCCGTGTCCGGTCGATTGCATTGAGATGGAAACGCGCGAAGCGCGACAGACTGCGGCGCCGGTCGCGCCGTTGCCGTGCATCCGTTGCGACGCCTGCTCTGTTTCGTGTCCGGCGGCGCTCGATGCGCAACGGTTGTATCAACTCGCCGCGGGCGGGCAAGCGCAAGCGGCGGCGGATGCCGGACTCGGCGACTGCATCGAATGCGAGGCGTGCGAGGAAGCATGCCCCAGCGAAATACCGTTGCTCGCTTTCTTTCGCCACACCCGCGCGCAAGCCGATGCGGCCGCGCAACGACAGCGACAGGCAAACATCCGGCAGCAACGTTATGAAGCGCGGAATGCGCGGCTGGCACGGCAAGAGAGCGAGACGCAAGAGGCGGCGCAAGCGCAAAAGCGCCGGCTGAAAGAAAAGATCATGCAAAAACCGATACTGTTTGATCACCGATGACCGCTTCCGCACCGTTGCAAGCGCCACAGCGCATGATGCGGCTCACGCTGCTCGCATTGGCGCCGGGAACCATCGCGATGTGTGCGACCTTCGGATACGGCGTCGCCATCAATCTCGCGATCGCAATCCTCGCCGCCGTCGCCGCCGAAGCGATCGCGCTCAAACTGAGAAAAATACCGCCGTTGCATTTTCTGCGCGACGGCAGCGCGGCGCTCACCGGCGTGTTGCTCGCGTTGGCGCTGCCGCCGCACTTGCCGTGGTGGATACCCGCGATCGCGGCGGTCGCGGCGATCGGACTGGGCAAACAAATCTATGGCGGCCTCGGCAACAACCTGTTCAATCCGGCGATGCTCGGCTACTGCATCGTCTTAATCGCATGGCCGTTGCACCTCACCGCCTGGCCCGACCAATCCGCCATGGCGCAAGGCTTTGACCTCGCTCTGGCCGTTCAATACGCCGGCAACCACAGCGGGGAAATACTCGCGGCGGCGATGACCGGCGCGACGCCGCTTGAAAGCTGGCGCAGCACAGCGCCGGCGCCTTATGATGCGGTCACCGCCGCGCTGCAGTGGAATCTGATCAATGTCGCTTTTGCGCTGGGCGGCGTGTGGCTTATCTTCAAAGGCGTTATCAGTTGGCACATACCGGCGGCGATGGCGCTCACCGTCGCGCTGATGGCGCTGCTGATACAAGGCGACTTGCACTCGCTCAAGTTGAATCTGCTCAGCGGCGCGACCATGCTCGGCGCGTTTTTTATCGCGACCGACCCCGCGACATCGCCGCGCGCCCCCCATGCGATGTTGCTGTTTGGCATCGGAACGGCGGCGTTGCTGGTGTTAATCCGCAGTTTCGGCGACTACGCCGACGGCCTCGCCTTTGCCGTATTAATCATGAACACGCTCGTGCCCCTGTCGGAGCGGATATCATCGCGCCATGCGACATAAAGACATCATCCGCTCGGCGCTGACCCTGACCGCGCTGACCATAGGCGCCGCGGCCTTGTTGATATGGACGGCACAACTCAGTCAGGAGCGACGGACGCTCGCGCGCGACGACTACCGGCTCAAAGTCATTGCCCAAGCCTTTCCCGCCGGCTTTGACAACGACCCGGTCAAAGAAGCCGCGCGGCGCGCCGACGGCGACGCCATCTACCCGCTGTACCGCAACGACGACTTGATAGGCTATGCCATTGAAACCGTCGCGGAAGACGGCTATAGCGGCGATATACGCCTGCTCATCGCGCTGGATGAAAACCATAGAATCCTATCGGTGCGGGCGTTGGCGCACCGGGAAACACCGGGGCTCGGCGACCGCATCGATGCGACAGACGGTTGGATGAGGGGCTTCAACGGCATGCACGGCGGATTAGGCGATGCGGATTGGACGCTGATGAGCGACGGCGGACGCCTCGGCAACCTGACCGGCGCCAGCATCACCGCGCGCGCGGTGCGCAATCGGGTGCGGATGGCGCTGTCGCAAGAGGACAACCGATGAGAACGACGAATCATGCCGTCTATCCGCTAAAACCCGCGCAAGAAACATCGTGGCATGCCATTCTGCTGCGCGGGATATGGTCGGAGAACCCGGCCACTATCCGCCTGCTGGGGCTCTGCCCTTTGCTGGCGGTAACGACTACTTTGAATAACGGCATTGTGCTCGGGCTTGCCAGCGCTGTGACGGTAACCATCGCTTGTCTGCTCGCTTCGCTGCTCAGATACAAACTCAGTCCGCTCATCCGCCTGCCGGCGTGTATCGTCATCATCGCGGCGATTGTCGGCTGTATCGATCTGTGGCTTGAAGCATTCTTCTATGAGATGCATCGCGCGCTCGGCTTATTCATCCCGCTTATCGTGACCAACTGCGCGATCGCCGCCCGCGCCGAATCGTTTGCGGCAAAAAATCCGCCGCTGGCGGCGACACTCGACGGCATCGGCTGCGGCATCGGCATCACGTTGGCGCTATCCGCCGTCGGCGCCCTGCGCGAACTGCTGCATGCCGGCAGCCTGACAGCGGGCGATGCGCTCGCCCAGCCGCTGTTTCTGGTCGCGGTCTTGCCCGCCGGCGGGTTTTTCTGTCTGGCTTTGTTGGTTATCCTGCAAAGAGCCGTTGCCTCGCACAGCAACCGATGAAAACCGCGGACATTGAAAAAGCCTTCGCGCGCTTCCGGAGAAAAAAGCCGAAGCCGCTGACCGAGCTCAATTACGATTCTTACTTTGAACTGCTCGTGGCCGTCATCCTGTCGGCACAAGCGACCGATGTCAGCGTCAACAAAGCGACCGCCAAGCTGTTCAAAGAAGCGAACACTCCGCAGAAAATGCTCAAGCTCGGCAAGCGCAAATTAAAAAGTCATATAAAGACCATCGGCCTGTTCAATGCCAAAGCCGATAACATCATGGCAACGTGCCGCCTGCTAATCGACGAACACAACGGGCGGGTGCCCGATACCAGAGAGGCGCTGGCAAAACTTCCCGGCGTCGGGCGCAAGACGGCGAATGTCGTGCTCAACAACGCCTTCGGGCAGCCGACTATCGCCGTGGATACGCATATTTTCAGAGTGGCAAACCGCACCCGCATGGCGCCGGGCAAGACGCCGCGGGCGGTGGAGGACACGCTCTTAAAGCGCGTACCGGACAAATTCAAATTGCACGCGCACCACTGGCTGATACTACACGGGCGCTATACCTGTCTGGCGCGCAAACCGCTGTGCGGCGATTGCATCATCCGTGACCTGTGCCAATATCCCGACAAAAACGATTGCAAAGCATAACGCTCGCGCCATCCCGTCATTCTCCCCTCGCGGGGCACGCCGCCCGCAACACGAGCGCTCTCCCCTCGCGAGAGGCAAGCCATGCTTCGTCCAAGACCTCCAGCACGATGCCTACAATCATTCCCCTCGCGAGAGGCACACGCAACGAATTCGTACGCACCGGATCGCACCTCGCGTCATTCTCCCCTCGCGGGAGATATTCCTGCGCGAGCACAAACCCGACCCTTGCGCACAGCGCAACACTCTCCCCTCGCGGGAGAGTAGGCAAGCCAAGAGCGAAGCTCGCAGGCGAGCCGTGAGGGGGCGATGCTAACAATGTGCTCAAAACTACTTGCCCCCTCTCCGCATCGCCCATCGCCTGCGGCTCGGACTCTGCGACTCTCCCGCAAGGGGAGAGTGTCAGATGCAAGCGCTTTCCCCTCTCCGCATCGCCCATCGCCTGCGGCTCGGACTCTGCGACTCTCCCACAAGGGGAGAGTGTCAGATGCAAGCGCTTTCCCCTCTCCGCATCGCCCATCGCCTGCGGCTCGGACTCTGCGACTCTCCCACAAGGGGAGAGTGTCGGATGCAATCTGTTTGCCGGCGCCGGATGCGATGGCTCTGCGACTCTCCCGCAAGGGGAGAGTCGCAGGTAATGAGGGTATAATTCTCCGATGTGTCGGATAATGTGCGGACACTGACAAACCTTTGCCATGTTTCAATCCATCAACGACCAAGTACAGCAACTCAATTCCGTCGTCTGGGGCCTGCCGATGATCATACTGGTGCTGGGCGTCGGCTTGGCGCTGAGTATCGCTCTGGCGGGTCTGCCCTTGCGCCGCATCGGCGCCGGTTTTAAGCTGCTGTGGCGCGGGCGCAAGGCGCGCGGGGAAGGAGACATCACCGGCTTCAGCGCGTTGATGACGTCGCTATCGGCGACCGTCGGCACCGGCAACATAGCCGGTGTCGCCACGGCGATCGCGATCGGCGGGCCGGGGGCGCTGTTCTGGATGTGGATTACCGCGCTGGTCGGCATGGCGACCAAATACAGCGAAGCGGTTTGTGCGGTGCGCTATCGCGAGACCGATAAGGCCGGCAGATTCGTCGGCGGACCCATGTATTACATCAAAAACGGGCTCGGCGAGAACTGGCAGTGGCTTGGGTTTCTGTTCGCGCTCTTCGGCGCGGCGGCGGCATTGGGCATCGGCAACATGGTGCAATCAAACGCGATTGCCGACGCCCTCAACAACAAGTTTGCGCTGCCGCCGCTGGCCGTCGCCGGCGCGCTCATCGTGCTCATCGGCATCGTCGTAATCGGCGGCATCAAACGCATCGGCAGCTGGGCGAACAAATTGGTGCCATCCATGATCATTGCGTACATCATCGCCGGACTGATCGTGCTGCTGATCCGCGCCGACGAAATACCGGCGGCTTTCAAACTCATCGTATCGAGCGCCTTCACCGACACCGCCGCAAGCGGCGGGTTTGTCGGGGCGTCGGTGTGGGCGGCGCTGCAGTTCGGAGTGGCGCGCGGCATCTTCTCTAACGAAGCGGGGCTCGGCAGCGCGCCGATTGCGCACGCCGCGGCGCAGACCTATGACCCCGTGCGTCAGGGACATATCGCAATGATGGGAACCTTTATCGACACCCTCATCGTCTGCACCATCACCGGACTTGTGATCATCGCCGCCGGAGTCTGGGACAGCGGCATGACCAGCGTGCGCCTGACCTCAATGGCTTTTCAACAAGCCTTGCCCGGCGGCGATTACATCGTCACGATTGCGCTGGTGGTATTCGGCTTCACGACCATCATCGGCTGGAGCTATTACGGGGAAAGGTGCTGGCAGCATATCTTCGGACTGCGAAGCATCATGCTGTACCGAGCGATATGGTTGGCGGCGATATTTATCGGCCCCTGGGCGCTGACTTGGGAAGGCGGCATGCGCGACGGCATTGATTTTATATGGCTGTTGTCGGACACCTTAAACGCGATGATGGCGCTGCCGAACCTCATCGCCCTGGTCTTCCTGATGCCGGTCATCATCAAACTGACGCGCCGGGGCCTGCGGTGAGCGACCGATCTATCGGTTGATGCGGGCGAGTTCGCAACCCATCTTGACCGCCTCGCCCGGATAATACAGCGGGTTCCATTGAAACTCGCTATTCGCCAGCAACAACACGACCGTTGAGCCGATGTTAAAACGCGCGCACTCATCGTCGCGCAATAACTTGACTGTTTCTTTGTCGCCGCCATAGTCAAAGCGGGTTGATGATGGCGCTGCCGAACCTCATCGCCCTGACACTCCTGATGCCGGTCATCATCAAACTGACGCGCCGGGGCCTGCGGTGAGCGACCGATCTATCGGTTGATGCGGGCGAGTTCGCAACCCATCTTGACCGCCTCGCCCGGATAATACAGCGGGTTCCATTGAAACTCGCTATTCGCCAGCAACAACACGACCGTTGAGCCGATGTTAAAACGCGCGCACTCATCGCCGCGCAATAACTTGACTGTTTCTTTGTCGCCGCCATAGTCAAAGCGGGTTATCGCACAGCCGCGCGGCGTGACAAGCCCGGCCCACGCAGTCTCGATCGCCGCGACATTGACCGCGCCGACCATCACCAGCGCCATCTTGCCAAGCTCGGTATCAAACAGACACACGACACGCTCGTTCTTGGCGTACACCTTATCGATCGCGCGCGTTGCGTACGGCGCGACAGTGAACAGGCGTCCCGGCACATGCGCCATCGTCTCAAGCGCCCCGCTCAAAGGCATGTGGACGCGGTGATAGTCGCGCGGAGACAGATACAAAGCGCAGAATTTGCCCTTGTCAAAACAGCCGACATGGCGTATTCCGAGCAGGTCTCTGATCGCGTACTCGCGACCTTTCGCTTGTATGACTTGTCCGTCATCGCAGTCGCCGACCTGCATCACCGTGCCGTCGCACGGCGAAGCGAGCGCCTGCGGGTCCAAACAGATTTCGCGCGCGCCCGGTTTCAAGGCGCGGGTAAAAAAGGCGTTGAAGCTGGGGTATGAGAAAGGCTCCTCGTATTCGGCCTCGCTCATATCGACGTTAAAGCGGCGGATAAAGAAATTAATCGGGCGAACCGCGAGCGAACTGTTTATCCGACTCAGGAAAAACATCGCGCGCGACACCCAGTGGTGCGGGAAAAAATAAAAAAGGCGGCTCTTTATCTTCTGCCAACGGGTTATATCATCCATTTTTTTCTCTGCGATTCATGGGCAATCGATTTCGCAAATTAATTTTGCAAATTAAATCTCGCAGATTATAAACCAAAAGGCTCCGCCATGCCCGCCGTCCGCCGCCGCCGCCGCAACATCCGCTATGCCGGCCTGTGCGGCGCAAACAGCGGCAAAACATAAGCGCTTCTGATGTTATGCGGGCGCGCATATCCCTGATACAATCATAGACATGTCCGGCAATACGATAGGAAAATCATTTTGCGTCACCAGTTTCGGCGAAAGCCACGGCCCCGCGATCGGCTGTGTTGTCGACGGTTGCCCGCCCAATATCGCATTGGATGAGAAAGTCATCCAAACCGATTTGGACCGGCGCCGTCCGGGCAGCAGCCGCTATACGACACAGCGCCGCGAACCCGACACAGTCAACATCCTCTCCGGTGTGTTTGAAGGACTGACTACGGGCGCGCCCATCGCATTGCTGATCCGCAACGAAGACCAGAAGACAAAAGATTACTCAAAGATAAAAGACAAATTCCGCCCGGGTCACGCCGACTACGCGTATCACAAGAAATACGGCATCCGCGACTACCGCGGCGGCGGACGCGCTTCGGCGCGCGAGACCGCCGCGCGGGTGGCGGCCGGAGCGATTGCCAAAGCCTGCCTTAGCCGGCAGTGCGGCGTCCGCATACGCGGCCACTTGGCGCAGATGGGAGAGATACGGTTGCGCCCGCTCGCGCCGGAGGCGGTCAACGACAACCCTTTCTTTTGCCCCGAACCCGAGCGCGTGCCCGAACTTGAGCAATGCATCAATCAATTGCGCAAGGACGGCGACTCTGTCGGGGCTTGCGTACACGCGACGGCAAGCGGCATGCCGACAGGGCTCGGCGAACCGGTATTTGACCGCCTCGATGCGGACATTGCCCATGCGATGATGAGCATCAACGCGGTCAAAGGCGTCGCTATCGGAGCGGGCTTTGATTGCGCGCGACAAAAGGGTTCGGAACACCGCGATGAGATGACCCGCGAGGGCTTCCTCAGCAACCACGCGGGAGGCATTCTGGGCGGTATCTCAAGCGGGCAAGACGTGGAAGTAGACATCGCTTTCAAACCGACATCCAGCATCCTCATCCCCGGACAAACGCTCAACGAAGCAGGCGAGCCATGCGAAATAACGACTGCCGGCAGACACGACCCTTGTGTCGGCATCCGCGCCGTGCCGATTGTCGAAGCAATGCTTGCCATCGTTCTGACGGATCACTGGCTCAGACACAAAGCGCAAAACCTGCCTGTTGCGGGGTAAGCTTATGCGCCCTCGCTTTATCAAGCTGGCGGTCTTTTACTTTTTCTACTTCGGGTTTTTGGGGGCATACATCCCTTACTGGCCGCTGTATCTGAAAGACCTGGGTTTTTCCATATCCGAAATCGGCGAGTTGATGGCGATTCTCTTTGCGACCAAGATTCTGGCGCCGTACTTGTGGGGTTGGATCGGCGATCGCTGGCAAGCGCGACTGGCGCTCGTGCGCTGGGGAGCGTTTCTGACCGCCGTCACATTTGTCCCGATATTCTTTGACAGCGGTTATATGTGGATCGCCGCGACGATCGCCTTGTTCAGCTTCTTCTGGAACGCATTGCTGCCGCAGTTCGAAGTGATCACGCTGGACAGCCTGCGCTATCAATCCCACTGCTACGGCCGCATCCGGCTTTGGGGCTCCATCGGCTTTGTCACGACCGCCGCGACCGGCTCGGTTCTGATCGCCGCCTTCGGCACCGTCATCGTCCCCTGGGTCATCGCCATAATTTTTGCTCTGCTTTGGCTCGCCGGCATCAAACTGAGTCCGCCGCGCGCGACAAGCGACGCGCCGGTACCCAGCCTGTATCGCGCAATGGATATGTCCGTCATGGCTTTGCTGGTCATCAGTTGCCTCGTCCAACTCTCGCACGGCGCTTACTATGCGTACTTCACATTATTTCTGGAACAAAACGGTTACGGCAGAACACTGATAGGCCAACTGTGGAGCCTGTCGGTGGTGTTTGAGATCATCTTGCTGGCGATTGTCAGCCCGATGTTGCGGCGTTCCGGCCCGGTCGCCTTGCTCGGGTTGGCCATCGCCTGCGCCGTCTTGCGCTGGATGCTCGTCGCCTATCTGCCGCAACAACTCGGCGTGATCATCTTTGCCCAGTTCCTGCACGCCATCACCTACGGCGTCTATCACGCAACGATGATGTATGCGCTGGCGGCGCGCCTGCCCGAAGGCCTGAAGGGGCGCGGACAAGCGCTGTACTCGCTGGTGAGTTTCGGAATCGGCGGCGGCATCGGCGCCTATGTCGCGAGCGCGCTGTGGCAACCGCTCGGCGGCGCGCTGGTGTTTGTGTTATCGGCCGCAGTCGGTGCGCTGGCGTTTTTCTTTTTGATACCCCTGCGCAAGGTGCGCTTCCGCTAAGACGGCGACCGGCAAAGTATCGTAAGAGCGCGGGCTATGGGTATTTTTGACTCCGCCCGGCCAACAACGGCAACTGTTGTGAAATGGCGCTGTGTCATCGCTATTTTCACACATCGTAATGGCTGCGGGGGTCGCAAGGCCGCTGTGCTACCATACCCCCGATATAAGTACCCCGCGGCGGAGAAGGAGAGTGTTATAGGGCGCGAGGAATGGCAGGAAACAAAGGCGCTTGCAAATAGCCTGCGCTTTGTGGTATAGTGCGATACTTAACCAAATAACCACATTTACTAAGATGCAGGAGACAAAGGCATTTGCAAATAATTCGCACTTTGTGGCAGAGTAGCCGGCAGTCATCGTACAACTATGTTCGCGAAACAATTTGATAGGAGTAAAACCATGAACAGAGGCAAAACCATGAATCGACAATTTTTAATACTGCCCCCCCCCCCCCCCCCCCCCCTCTGTCCGCGAAATCGTTGGATAATCAGTAGCATCCTCTGCCTGCTCGCGGTTTGCATCGCATCCGCCCAAGCGCAGGCACAGAACAATCCGGCCACCGGGCAACCCGCCGTCACCTATGTCGGCAACATAAACGCCCCCACTGAGGACTCCGCCATCACCGCAACCGAAGGCGCCATTGCTGACCAGGACAATACGCCACCTGCCTCCATCAAGCGCATAACCTGGATCTGGAGCCAGGCCGACACCCATGGCAGCACCTATAGCGTCGTTCACCTCGCACGCACTTTTACCCCGTTGCAGGTCCATGTCGGCAAGTTCCTGCAGGTCTGCGCAGCGTTTGCAGATGATGCCAACAATGCTGAGCAGCGATGCCTGCGGATAGCCACCGCCGTGGCCCCTGCCGCCGACCGCCCGGTTGCGCTGAACCACACCATTCGCATACCGGCGGGCACCACCAGATACCGTTTCAAGGCGGCCGACTTCCCGTTCATCGATGAGGATGACGACGCCTTTGCCGACAGCATTTATATAGAGTCCCTGCCTGCCAACGGCACACTTGAATATAGCGCTACCGTGCTGGATGATACATTGCTTACATTGGCAAGACACTCCAACAATGGCTTAGGGGTTCATGTGGACACCGACTCTTTTCCCTCATTCGTATACAACCTGCCCGACACTGCCGCGCCCAACCCCAACTATGCCAGTTTCAGATACCGGGTTATCACCGGACCTCTTGCCCACTCGCAGTACAGCGCCAACATCGCCACCATCACCTTTGCCATAGCGCCTCCTGCTATGCGCTTGCGGCTGCGCCTCTTTCTGGAAGGCCCGTTGCGGTAGCGCAAGTGCTTGCGGCGGAGGAGGGGAGTCTTATGCAAGGCGTGAGACAGGCGCTTGCAAATAGCCTTCGCTTTGTGATATAGTGCGATACTTAACCAAATAACTATATTTACTAAGATGCAGGAGACAAAGGCATTTGCAAATAACCCGCACTTGTGGCAGAGTAGCCAGCAGTCATCGTGCAACTATATTCACGAGACAATTTGATAGGAGTAAAACCATGAACAGAGGTAAAATCATGAATCGACCACTTTTAATACTGCCCCCCCCCCCCCCCCCCCCTGTCCGAGAAATCGTTGGATAATCAATAATATCCTCTGCTTGCTCGCGGTTTGCATCGCATCCGCCCAAGCACAGGCACAGAACAATCCGGCCACCGGACAACCCGCCGTCACCTATGCCGGCAACATAAGCGCTCCCACCGAAGACTTCGCCATCACCGCAAACAAGGGCAACATAGAAGACCCGGACAATACGCCAACCACCGACCTCGGCTCCATAACCTGGATATGGAGCCAAGCCGACACACATGGCGGCGCCTACACCGCCGTCACCGGCGCCAGCACGGGGCCTGTCGCCATATTCACGCCCCGGCAAGCCCATGCGGGCAAGTTTCTGCAAGTCTGCGCATCCTTTGATGACGATGACGGCAATGCCGAGCAGCGATGCCTGCAGATAGCCGCCGCTGTGGTCGATGTGGACGGCCGCCCGGTTGCGCTGAACCACACCATTCACATACCGGCAGGCACCGCCAGATATCGTTTCAAGGCGGCCGACTTTCCGTTCGAAGATGAGGATGGCGACAGCTTTCTCAACTCCATTTATATAGAGTCCCTGCCTGCCAACGGCACACTTGAATACAGCGCTACCGTGCTTGATGATGTAATACTTTCATTGGCAAGAAACTCCAACAATGGCTTAGGGGCTCATGTGGACACCGACTCTTTTCCCTCATTCGTATACAACCTGCCCGACACTGCCACGCCCAACCCCAACTATGCCAGTTTCAGATACCGGGTTATCACCGGAACTCTTAGCCGCCCGCAGTACAGTAACAACATCGCCACCATCACTTTGGCGCCTCCTGCCGTGCGCTTGCGGCTGCGCCTCTTCCTGGAAGGCCCGTTGCGGTAGCGCAAATGCTCGCGGCGGAGAAGGAGAGTGTTATGCAAGGGGTGAGACAGGATACCGGGTATGCGCACAAACACTGTTTGCGGATTGTTTATGGCGCAACGCATTGCACAGCCGCATTCACGAAACACAAACCAACAGGAGAAATACTATGAAGCGACAAATTTTTAATATTGCCCCCTGCCGGCGGGCAACACTCACCCGGCTTAGCCTCTGGTCGCTGGTTCTGCCGGCCCTGTTTGCCGTCTGCGCTCAGGCGCAGGCACAGAACAATCCGGCTACCGGCGTACCCGCCGTCACCTATGCCGGCAGCATAACCGCTCCTACCGAAGACTCCCCCATCACCGCAGCCCAAGGCACCATAGAAGACCCGGACAATATGCCAACCACCGACCTCGGCTCCACAACCTGGATCTGGAGCCAGGCCGACACCCATGGCGGCGCCTACACTCTCGTTCACCCTCTCGCACCCACTTTCACCCCCTTGCAGGCCCATGTCGGCAAGTTTCTGCAGGTTTGCGTGCGCTTTCGAGACAGCGCCAACAATGACGAAGAGCGATGCCTGCAGATAGCCGCCGCCGTGGCCAATGTCGACGACCGCCCGGTTTCACTGAACCACACCATTCGCATAGCAGCGGGCACCACCAGATACCGTTTCAAGGCGGCCGACTTTCCGTTCACCGATGAGGATGATGGCGATGCCTTTGCCGAGGCCATTCATATAGAGTCCCTGCCTGCCAACGGCACACTTGAGTACAGCGCTGTCACGCTGGATGATTCGTTGCTTTCACTGTCATTGGGAAGAAACGGCTTAGGGCCTTATGTGGCCCATGCCTCTTTCCCCTCATTCGTATACAACCTGCCCGGCACCGCCATGCCCAACCCCAACTATGCCAGTTTCAGATACCGGGTTTCCACTGGAGAATCTCCTACTCGCCTCACACAACATAGTTCCAACATCGCCACCATCACCTTCGCCATAGTGCCTCCTGCCGTGCGCTTGCGGTTGCGCCTCTTCCTGGAAGGCCCGTTGCGGTAACCCGCAGTGCTCCGCCCAAGCCCACTGTGATGATGCCTTTGCGGGGGTTTTGCGCATTGCCCACCGGAAGCGCTCGCACCCCGCAGGCGCAGGTGTGCGTGTTGCTCGGATGCCCTTGCGGGGGCTTGTTGCATGCCATATTCCGATGTGTGGTATACTCGTGTCCTCGGGGCGAGCAAACATTCCTCAGGCTTGCCCCGTCCGCCGCCATTGCGGTGTCCGGCACACTGGTGTCCTTGGGGTGGGCAAACTTGCTTTTTGGTTGGTTCGCCTCGTCTGCCACTGTTGTGGTGTTTGATATATTGGTGTCATTATGATTGAAGTTTTATGCGAAGCCTGATTAAAAAGCTGATTAAAAAGTTGCCTGCGAGTCGTCTGCAAGCAGAACCGATGCGCATGAAGTCTCTGCCTGCAAAACAAGGGCTTCCATCGGCACAGCAGGCGCTTCCATATGCCCCCCCCCCCCCCCCCCCCCCTGATTTTTGCTAGGGTTTGCGCGGTGATGCTCGCTTGCGCTTGCATCTTCGCCACGAACACCGCACACGCACAAACCAACAGCTGTGCGACCGTCATCCACGGCACCGAATGCATGGACGCATGCCCCGCCGGATTTACTGCCACAACCCAAGACCGCGTGTGCATTGAGGCCGCGCGCATCGACGGCGCGAACAAATGCGAAGCGTACGGATGGACGACGCGGCTGGTGTTGACCGGCAGCTTCACCTTTAACATTTGCAACATAAAAACCGAAGACAAAGGGGTGCGAAGCGGCTCCACGGAATTTTGCATTCTCAACATCGGTTGCCCGAGCATTTTCGGTCCGAACCTTGACTTTCCGCAACGTCCGGCGGACGACCCGGCAACAGCGGAGGACGAAAGCGACCCGCGCTATGTTTTCAACTGCGACCCGGACGGAACCACCGGCCACCTTCCGGCGACTTTCGTTGATGGACGCACGATGTGCGAATGTCCCGCCGGCAAGACGGAAAACGCGGACGGCGTTTGCGCCGCTTGTCCGGCGCAAACCGTCCTGCTGGGCGAGGCTTGCGTTGCCGATACGCCGGAAAACCGATGCAAGGCGGCGGGATGGACGGTCTCGGCCGACAACCAATGCGTCGTCCCCCTGCTTTCCCCGGACGGCGAGGAGAACGGATGCTTTTTGACCGGCAACGGCAGTCCGCAATGCGCCGATGTGTTCGGAGCGGAGCTGTCGTTTCCAAACCCTTCGACCGACACCGCCGCGCGGTTTGTCTACGACTGCGGTCTGGACATGATCCCGCCGCGGGAAAATACCGACGGCGCGACCGAATGCGCTCCCGACCCGCAAGCGTGCGCATTCGGCGATTTGGAATTTGCCGCACATACCAGCACGCAGAGCAGGGCGCAAATTGAGCGGCAATTTGATGTGTGCATGGAGAAAGGATGGGCGGCGAGAAAACACCCCTCCTTTGACTCCGGATTTGAGGTATGCCACTGCGACATCAATGTGCGGGATGTGGAAAACCATCATGCTTGCGGCGAACCCTTTGATTCCTCCCGCTTCAGCCTTGTGGGCAATCAAGCCCTTCGCTATTACTTCGGTCCCGCCCTGCAACATCTTCCGCAATGGACGGCGGAAAACGCCGACGATTGTTTTGTGGCGCATTGTCAGAACGGCATGGAGCCGTCCGGATTCAACACCAACGGCGCGACCGAATGCCAAGCGCCCAGCGGGGCAGTTTGCGGCAGTTTGGATCCGCCGCAGGTTTACAACGGGTTTGTTTGCGTTGCGACGTGCTCAACGGAAGCGACATTGGACGAGGCGACGAATGTTTGCGAATGCAACACGGGCAATGCGGCGGACTGCCGAGTGCCGAGCACGGAGGTGTGCGCGGATTTTACGCCGCCGCGGTTTTTCAACGCGGCGGCTGCGCGGTGCGATCCGTTTTTGACCTGCGAACATCCGACGGAATTGCGCGAGACAAGCAACACCTGCGAGTGCGTTTCTTCGTATGTCAAAACATCCTCGGGTTGCCAGATGCCGTCGCCGGCGGTTTGCAGGGAACTGAGCGGGGCGCTGAGCATGCGGTTTTTTGACGGGACGACCTGCGTCTCCGCTAACAGATGTCCGGCGACAACGCATGCCAGCGCGGAGTCGCACCGCTGCGAATGCGACGCGCAGGGCAAGGTTTACGACGCCGCGGCACAGGCTTGCGTCGATGCTATTTCGTGCGATGCGCCGGCGACATTGAACGCGGAGACGGGCCAGTGCGCATGCGCTTCGCCCAACGAAGGGACGGCTTCGGATTGCAATGCGCCGAGCCTGGAAGTGTGCGAGGGTTTGATGCCGGCAAAGTTCTTTGACCAGACGGAGATGGCATGCGTTGATATTCCGGTTTGCGCCGGGGCGGCGACATTGAACACGGACGCGAACCGGTGCGAATGTAATGCGCCCAACATAGGGACGGCTTCGGATTGCAGGGCGCCGAGCGCGCAAGTGTGCGCGGCGCAGACACCGGCAAAGTTTTTTGACGTTGGCACGACGGATTGCGTTGATGTTGCGGAATGCGCCGCGCCGATGGCATTGGACGAGGCGACGAATACCTGCGTGTCCGGCGATATCAACCTGCGTCTGCGCATCTTCCTGGAAGGCCCGCTACGATAGCGCGAGCAGTCCCATCGCAAGACTTGCGCTAACACGCTCCCTTGTGGCAAGCAATACTCTCCCCTTGTGGGAGAGTCAGCGAGCTTCGCTCGCTGGAGAGGGGATAAACCACACTCATCTCGCGCACCATCCCCGAAGGCGAGACGGCAGGGAAACGGCGATAGCAAGGCCCGAACCTTTCCCCCTCACCGCATCGTCCTTCGCCTGCGGCTCGTCCTCTGCGACTCTCCCGCGAGGGGAGTATTTATAAATAGTTATATAAATATAACTATGTGTGCCCAGGACTCTCCCGCGAGGGGGAGTATTTATAAATAGTTATATAAATATAACTATGTGTGCCCGGGACTCTCCCGCGAGGGGGAGTATTTATAAATAGTTATATAAATATAACTATGTGTGCCCGGGACTCTCCCGCGAGGGGGAGTATTTATAAATAGTTATATAAATATAACTATGTGTGCCCGGGACTCTCCCGCGAGGGGGAGTATTTATAAATAGTTATATAAATATAACTATGTGTGCCCAGGACTCTCCCGCGAGGGGGAGTATTTATAAATAGTTATATAAATATAACTATGTGTGCCCAGGACTCTCCCGCGAGGGGAGTATTTATAAATAGTTATATAAATATAACTATGTGTGCCCGGGACTCTCCCGCGAGGGGGAGTATTTATAAATAGTTATATAAATATAACTATGTGTGCCTGGGACTCTCCCGCGAGGGGGAGTATTTATAAATAGTTATATAAATATAACTATGTGTGCCCGGGACTCTCCCGCGAGGGGAGTATTTATAAATAGTTATATAAATATAACTATGTGTGCCCAGGACTCTCCCGCGAGGGGAGTATTTATAAATAGTTATATAAATATAACTATGTGTGCCCAGGACTCTCCCGCGAGGGGAGAGTTGGAAAGGATAAGCAACGCATACCGTCCGTACGGCGGACTCTGCTCTGCCGACTTTCTCGCCGAGGGAGCGCCATGACGGCGCTACGGTAATGGTCGTGGGTATCGGTCACCATCCTTCCTCACCGCATCGTCCGGCGCTTGTGCTCGGACCCTGAGACTTTCAAAAAAGATTGGAGTCATAGCGGGCTCTGCGACTCTCTTGCAAGGGAACATCATGACAGCGCTCTTAAAAACGCTTCTTTGCGCAAAAAAATCACACCGTGAATTGTGCGATTAGACCGTTCGTCAGACAATCTATGCCGCCTGTCCTATCCGATGACTGCATCTCCTAAAGTAGCGCTACTATCCGGCATGAAGGCTTTGAATATAGTCTTTGAGTTAATGTTATCATGCGGTGTGGAGGCACAATTATGAAAAAACCTAAAAACTTAAAAGTAGAAGATACGGCGGGGGTTGCTTATAGCCCCGTCGATAACTTGACCGACGCAGGCTTTGACAAACAGAAAGCAGGCGCGATTGTCGACGAGCAACTTGCGCTGGTGCGCAAACACTTGAACACTCTGCTAACCAGAGAAGAATTTGCCAAGTTTAAAGTGGTGATCGAAGAAAGATTAGCCGAGCTTGAGTTAGCGCTCAAAGAAAACAAGGCTCAGTGGAAAGAAGAGTTGGACAAGTTTGAGTCGGCCATGAAAGAAGCGCTGGCCGAGTTAGCGACGAAAGAAGAATTGGCCAATCTTGAATCGGTCATGAAAGAAGAGCTGACCAAGTTGAGCGAAGCGTTAGCCAATCTGGCGACGAAAGAAGAACTGGACAAGTCTGAGGCAACGATCAAAGGACACATAGAGCGGTTGGAAAAAGAATTGACCAAGTTGGGCGAAGAGTTGGACGATCTGGCGACGAAAAAAGAGTTAGGCGAGTTCAAGTCGGAAACCAAAGAAAACATAGATCGGTTGGAAAAAGAATTGGCTCGGTTGAGAGAAAAGTTAACCCAGTTTGAATTGGCAATAAAAGAAGGCTTAGCCAAGTTCAAGTCAGAAACCCAAAAAGACATAGCTCAGTTGCAAAAGGAATTGGCCGAGTTGAAAAAAGCGTTTGCTGAGTTCAAGTCAGAAGTTAAAAAAGATCTGGAGCGGTTGAGAAAGGACATAACCGAGTTGAGAAAAGAGTTGGACGAGTTCAAGTCAGAAATGAAAAAAGTATTGGAAAATATGGCGACCAAAGAAGACCTGAAAAATCTGGCAACCAAAAAAGACTTGGAACATATGGCGACCAAAGAAGACGTGGCTAAGGCGACAATAGGAATCATAAAGTGGCTTGTATTAACCGCACTTGCGTTAGCGGCTGTGATAGCCGCATTTATGTAACTCTTTGCTTAGGCCTGTGCCGTATCCTGTTCGCGCCGACAGAGGGAGCGCGCTTCGCAGACAGCGCTCCCCCTCCGGCATAGCGCAGTTGCCCCGACTCCCGCGCCGGGCGAATGATTGCCTGTTGCGCATCGTGCTTCCGGTTTGCGCTGCCCCGACTCCCGCGCCGGGCGAATGATCGCCTGTTGCGCATCGTGCTTCCGGTTTGCGTTGCCCCGACTCCCGCGCCGGGCGAATGATCGCCTGTTGCGCATCGTGCTTCCGGTTTGCGTTGCGCCGCCTCCCGCGCCGGGCGAATGATTGCCTGTTGCGCATCGTGCTTCCGGTTTGCGCTGCCCCGACTCCCGCGCCGGGCGAATGATTGCCTGTTGCGCATCGTGCTTCCGGTTTGCGTTGCCCCGACTCCCGCGCCGGGCGAATGATCGCCTGTTGCGCATCGTGCTTCCGGTTTGCGTTGCCCCGACTCCCGCGCCGGACGAATGATCGCCTGTTGCGCATCGTGCTTCCGGTTTGCGCTGCGCCGACTCCCGCGCCGGGCGAATGATCGCCTGTTGCGCATCGTGCTTCCGGTTTGCGCTGCCCCGACTCCCGCGCCGGGCGAATATTGCGCGCGTTACATGCGTGAAAATAGCGATGAAACATCGCCGCTTTACAACAGCCTCCGCGGAGGCTTGGGCGGAGTCACGTATCAGCCCGCGGGTTATTTCCTTGCTATCCAGCACTGGCTTAACGCCAGATTTTTGAAAAGCCTTGCTAACAGGGGAATGTAAACGCTGACTCCTATATACACCTCGGTAGTCGCATACCTGAGCGGCGTAAATCCGTGGTAACGGAGCAAGCGCTTGAGCCCTTTGACGGTGAACCCGTTGCAGTGGGTTCTGTTATTCGTCGATTTCGGATAGCCGACCCCCAACTGGATATTGGCGGTATGAAACGTGGTCGGGTTCAGGCCGAACAGCAGAGAAAGCCGCTCGTGTAAAGCGGCCAGATTGGGAGTGCCGCAGACAAAGTGTCCGCCTTTGCGCAACACTCTGTGGATCTCATCGAGCGCGTGATCCACTTCATAAATATGTTCTAACACCTGATTACACGATACGATGTCCAGCGATTCCGCAGCAAACGGCAGGTCGCTTTTGTTCAAGTCCAAAAATTCCAGAGAAGCCAAGCGGTGTTGCTTGGGATACTTTCCGTCCCAGCCTTCGCAATCTATGCCGTGAATCTCAGCGTCGCGGAATGTTTGCTTCAGAGCAAATATGGCTTCCTTGTCACAGCAACCTATCTCCAGAACCTTCCGCACTTGCTCCTCTTTCAAGGAAGCTATCATGGAGAAATACAGGTTTCTGTCTTTGCGTCTATACGGCGTCATGGCCCGCAACTGCCTCTGCCGGGAGGTCTGTGAGTCGCGGCGGAGCTATCACAGCCCTTCTTGTCAAGCGCCATGTTCATCGGCGGTGCGCCGGAGTTTATGCTTCGGCATCGAGGCTGTCAAGATAGCGCTCGGCATCCAGCGCCGCCATGCAACCGCTGCCGGCCGATGTGATCGCCTGACGATAGACCGGGTCCATCACATCACCGGCGGCAAAAACCCCCGCCACGCTGGTCATCGTCGCATCGCCCTTGAGGCCGCCGTTTACATGTATGTAACCATGCGACATATCCAACTGACCGGCAAATATGTCGGTATTCGGTCGGTGGCCGATGGCGATGAAGACCCCTTTGAGTTCTATCTCCTTGTTTGACTTGTCGAGTCTGTTGCGTATCCGCATGCCGGTGACCCCCGCATCATCGCCGAGCACTTCGTCCAACTCGCAATTCCACTCTATCGTCACATTGCCGCCGCGCTCTTTCTCAAACAACTTTGCTTGCAGGATTTTCTCGGCGCGCAATTTGTCCCGGCGATGCACCAGAGTCACATGTTCGGCAATGTTGGAGAGATACAGCGCTTCTTCGACCGCGGTGTTGCCGCCGCCGATGACGGCGACCCGTTCGCCCTTATAGAAAAAGCCGTCGCAAGTCGCGCACGCGGAAACACCGCGCCCTTTGTATGCTTCTTCGGACTCAAGACCGAGATACATCGCCGATGCGCCAGTGGCGATAATCAAAGCATCGCAGGCGTAGGCGCCGAACTCGCCTTGCAACGAGAACGGGTTGCGCTTCAAGTCGGCGGCGGTGATCTGGTCATTGACGATTTCGGTATCCAGACGCGCGGCGTGTTCCAACATCTGCTCCATCATCTGCGGGCCTTGCAATCCGCTTTCGCCGCCGGGCCAATTGTCCACATCGGTGGTCGTCATCAGCTGCCCGCCTTGCTCAAAACCGCTGACCAATACCGGCGACAGGTTGGCGCGGGCGGCGTAAACGGCGGCGGTATAGCCCGCCGGTCCCGAGCCTACGATAATGAGGCGACAATGACGAGTATCATTCATAACAGTCCGGATGCTTGGGGTCAAATATTTTGGCGATGACGATTGTAGCACAATGTGCCGTTGCGCGCGACGAGCGCGGGAAGCCATGACATATCGGACACAGGGGCAAATGTTGTGCCGTGTCACGCGCCGCCGCCTGCTTGCTATCGCGCCCACTATCGGACACAGGGGCAAATGCTGTGCCGTGTCACGGGCGCTCGGAGCTTCGCTAGTGTGATTCCTTCGTGGGGATGCAAAACCATAGCGGATAGTCTATCCGTCAATTATTGAATGCCCGCAGGCCAATCTGCAACAAACCCGCTTCAAATTCCGCAAATCCTTCCCGAAGAGGTGACAAGCGCTCATTGAATGCATTCCTGCGTATCCTGCCTTACTCCCCTTGTGTGTCCCGTAATACTCCCCTGCTCCGCCGCCGGGTACTCGCATTATCGTAGCGGGCCTTCCAGGAAAAGGCGCAGGCGCAAGCGCAGACCCGGGTCCGCGCCTTCCACTGCTATGCCAAAGGGCAGGCTGGCCGTATCGTCGCTTTCGGTGTTGTTGTCGGCATCCGCCACTGTCCAGATATAGGTAGCGGAAGTCGCCGCCGCTCTGGGGATGCCGCTGATGGTGCGGGTGGCGGGCTCAAGGCTTAGGCCCGCCGGCAGAGCCGGGGTCAGGGCATAGGTCAGCTCACCATTGCCGCCGCTGGCCGCAGGCAGGGTCAGGTCGGTGATGGCGGCGCCGGTCACCCAGCTCTGGTCGGCGATGGCGGCATCGGCGGCAAAGGCCGGCGCCGTATCCGTACTTACCTCTATGCCGAAGGTCAGCGTATCGGTATCGTTGATCATGGTATTGCTGTCGCCATCGGAGACCCGGTAGGCATAGGTGACACTTGTAGCGGAGGCAGGTGTGCCGCTGATAGTACGCGTGTCGGCATCAAAGGCGAGACCCGCGGGCAACGCCGGAATCAGGGCATAGGTCAGCGCGCCATCGCCGCCGCTGGCCGCAGGCAACACCACATCGGTGATGGCGGCGCCGATGATCCAAACCTGATCATCCGCCGAGGCATCGCCAAAGGCGGGCACACTGTTCACCAGCCTGCCGACGCTGCATCGCTCCTCGGAGGCCGGAGGGGAGAACTGATCCATAAAGGAAACGCAGACGCGTATGTGCTTGCCGGTCTGGGCCGCAAGCGGTGTGAAGTCGGAGAAAGTGATGCCTGTGGCAGTGGCGCCGGGTATATCGCTGTAATCACTGGTTAAAGGGGCGCGACCTCTGTCGGGGGAAGCGCCCTGTTGCCACTTCCAGGCCAGGGTAGCGACATCGATGCCGTTGGGTTCTGTCACACCGGTTATCGATGCCGTAAGCGGCACACCTACGTAATAGGCGGTGGCGGCGCCCGTAGCAGTCGCTACCGTGGGCACACCGCTGGCGGCCGTCTGCGTGGATGCCCCTGCCAGGTTGATGGTCATCGTGGCCTCAGTAGCAACTGGCGATGTTCCAAATGTTTCGATGCTGAAGCGGAAACTGGTAGCGGTGACAGAGATGTCATCGGTTGGCGGGGTGTATCGGAGTTTGTTTTCGGAGTTGGCAGGTGAAAAATGAGGCATGTGGAATGAGCGACCCCTCTGGTTATCACGACCGAGCTGGCCGATGAAGAGATTGAAGGTGCCATCGTCCTCATAGAAAAGGGTGCCAAGATCAGGCAAACTTTCGATGTACAGGGTGCCGCCTGTGAAACCGGGGAAGTCGGCCAACCGGAAAGTATAAGTGTCCCCGCCAAGTTCGACATCAACACTGCTGTCTTGGGCGGTTTGCGCGTTCGCCCCGGTTGCGCCCAATGCCAGGCACAGCGCGGCCGCGCCGATGCGCCGCAAAATTGCGTAACCCGCGTCTGCGTCAAGGGGCAGGCAATGTATGGCAACCGCGACGATGCGACGCGCCGCCGCCCGCGCGGGTGCGAAGAGCGCCGCAAACCATAGCGCAAGCCGAGGCGCCGCCGGAAGACGCATCCGCGTTGCGGATGGCGAGTTGCGGTGTGCGGGTGGCAGAAAGCGAGCGGCGAGGCGATATAGCCGGGAGTCCGCAATCCCCCTATTTACACAGCGCACGGGGGAGGGGGGGGGGGGGGGGGGTAGTATTAACATTTTGTTGCTTCATATCTATCTATACTGATGTAACATATGTCATGTTTCTGGTAAATGCGGTTGCATGTAGTATGTGCACAAACAACTCCGTTGTTTGTAGCTTTTGCATGGAGCACAAACAATTGAGTATGGTTTGCGTTCCATCACTGTTTGCGGATTGTTTAGCGCCGTGTGCTCTGCCACAAGGCGCAAGTCATTTACAAGAGTTAAGTTGCTCATTGTTTCCCTCCTTTGGCGTACTCTACCACAGAGTACGGGTCATTTGCAAGCGCCTCCTGCCCTGCTCCCCTTGTCTGCGCCCCATATGCTCCCCTGCTCCGCCGCAGGATACTCGCGCTATCGCAACGGGCCTTCCAGAAAAAGGCGCGGGCACAGGGCGGCGGGAGCAGCGCATGACAGCGCCGGTTAAGCCGTTCATGCCATCGCGCGGATATTTGCGCCGCCGCGCATAGCGTGATGAGCGGCTGGGGCGGCAGGCGTCCATGCCGGCTTCTATCCCGCGTTGCTGCCGGGAGCCCGCAATGTTTGCGGCATTATCCGGGGCGGGCGGCGCAGAAACCTGCGGCAAGCAAACTTGAAAATCGGGCATGCTGATATAATAGCGCACGAACCATGCCCAAAGTATTTGTCTCCGCCGAAACGCCGACGCCGAAACACCGTTGAAAAAGAAAGTCATCTCCAAAGCAACCGCCAAACGGTTACAAAAACCGCAGACACGACCGCCGGGCTCCGGGTTGCTCAAACGCCTGCGCACCGCCATCGGCGCCATGCTGGTTGTCATCATCGCTTACCTGTTATTGGTATTGCTCGGCTACCACCCCGACGACCCGTCGTGGGCAAACAATGTTCCTGCCGACCAAACCCGCAATCCCGGCGGCGTCATCGGCGCATGGATTGCATACACCTTGTATTTTTTCCTCGGCGGCCCGGCGCTTGTTTTGTTCCCGCTCGCCATCGGCCTGAGCGCGTGGCACTACTTTAAGCAGGAAGAGAGCGCCCCGTCCTTTCTCAACGAGCACCTGATCAACTGGCTGACATTTGTGCTGACGATCATCGCGTGTTGCGGGCTGGCATCGCTGCATTTTGTCGGCCACGAACTGCCATTGACGGCGGGCGGGCGGGTCGGCGAGGTGGCGGCGCGCAATTTTGTCAGCGTATTCGGAATGGTCGGCTCCACGGTGCTATTGACCGGCCTTGCGGTCACCGGCTTCACCCTGATGACCGGCATTTCGTGGCTCAAAGTCATGGATGCCATCGGCGCTTCGATATTCCGCCTGCTGGATTGGGGCAAAGAGCTGCGCGAACGCCGCGCCACGCAACTCGCCGCGGAAGACCGAGAGAAGAGAATCGTGCAAAGGAAGAAAAAGTTGTCTATTGATACGCCGCCGCGGATTGAACCGCAGGTCAAATCGGTCGGGCCGAGCAAACGCCAGCGGCGCGAGCGGCAGATCGGATTGCCCCAAGTGAAATCGTCCGATGAGTTGCCGGCGCTGAGTTTGCTGGATGCCTCGGCCGAAGAAGTCGCGGCGTATTCCGAAAAAGAGCTCAACCAAATGGCGAAGCAATTGGAGATCAAGTTGCAGGACTTCGGCATTGAAGCGGAGGTCACCGAAGCGCAGCCCGGCCCGATCATCACGCGCTTTGAATTGTTGCCGGCGCCCGGCACCAAAGCGTCCTCTATCAGCAATCTGGAGAAGGACCTGGCGCGCTCCATGTCGGTTCCGAGTCTGCGCGTCGTTGAAGTGATTCCGGGCAAATCGGTGGTCGGCATAGAAATTCCGAATCAGCGACCGTCCGTTGTGCGGCTGGGAGAAATTCTCGGTTCGCAAAAATACGACGAAGCCAAATCGCCTCTGACGCTCGCGCTCGGCAAAGGCATTACCGGCGAAGCGACGATGGTGAATCTGGAAAGCCTGCCCCATCTGCTGGCGGCGGGCACGACCGGGGCCGGCAAGTCGGTGGCGGTACATGTCATGCTGCTCAGTCTCTTGTTTAAGAATCTTCCCCGACAGGTGCGCCTGATTCTGATCGACCCCAAGATGCTGGAACTCAAAACCTACGAAAACATCCCCCACTTGCTGACGCCGGTGATTACCGATATGAACGAAGCAGCCGGCGTCCTGAACTGGGCGGTGGCCGAAATGGAACGGCGTTATCAATTGATGGCAAGCGTCGGCGCGCGCAATATCGGCGGGCTGAACCAGCGCATCGCCGAAGCGCAGAACCGCGGGCAGCCGCTGCGCGACCCGTTGCTTGAGAATAGCGACGGCGAAGAGGGGGAAGCGAATGAGGCGCCGCTGCTGGAAGCGATGCCCTATATCGTCATCGTCATAGACGAGTTTGCGGACATGATGATGGTCGCCGGCAAAAAAGTCGAGGAACTGATTATCCGCCTGGCGCAAAAAGCCCGCGCCGCCGGCCTGCACCTGATTCTTGCGACCCAACGGCCTTCCGTCGATATCATCACCGGTCTGGTCAAAGCAAACATTCCGGCGCGGATCGCTTTTCAGGTGTCGTCCAAAGTCGATTCGCGAACCATCCTGGACCAAAACGGCGCCGAACAACTGCTCGGCAAAGGCGACATGTTATTCCTCGCCCCCGGCGGCGGCTTGCCGGAACGCATCCACGGCGCGTTTGTCAGCGATCGGGAAGTCGCCAAGGTGACGGATTTTCTGCGCCGGACGGGAACGCCGCAATACGAAGACCTGCTCGCTGCGCCGACAGCCGGCGCGGGCGGCGCGGGCGGCGGACAAGGCGATGACCCGCTGTTTGACGAAGCCGTCGCCATCGTCACCGCATCCAACAAGGCCTCCATATCGCATCTGCAACGCCGCCTCAAGATCGGCTATAACCGCGCCGCCAGAATGATAGAGGACATGGAAGCCGCCGGCATTGTCAGCGCGGTGCAATCCAACGGCAGCCGCGAAGTGCTGGCGCCGCGCGAAGGTCGCGAATCATGATGCGCCGCCTCAAGATCGGCTATAACCGCGCCGCCAGAATGATAGAGGACATGGAAGCCGCCGGCATTGTCAGCGCAGCGCAATCCAACGGCAGCCGCGAAGCGCTGGCGCCGCGCGAAGGTCGCGAATCATGATGCGCCGCCTCAAGATCGGCTATAACCGCGCCGCCAAAATGACAGAGGACATGGAAGCCGCCGGCATTGTCAGCGCAGCGCAATCCAACGGCAGCCGCGAAGCGCTGGCGCCGCGCGAAGGTCGCGAATCATGATGCGCCGCCTCAAGATCGGCTATAACCGCGCCGCCAAAATGACAGAGGACATGGAAGCCGCCGGCATTGTCAGCGCAGCGCAATCCAACGGCAGCCGCGAAGCGCTGGCGCCGCGCGAAGGTCGCGAATCATGATGCGCCGCCTCAAGATCGGCTATAACCGCGCCGCCAGAATGACAGAGGACATGGAAGCCGCCGGCATTGTCAGCGCAGCGCAATCCAACGGCAGCCGCGAAGCGCTGGCGCCGCGCGAAGGTCGCGAATCATGATGCGCCGCCTCAAGATCGGCCATAACCGCGCCGCCAGAATGACAGAGGACATGGAAGCCGCCGGCATTGTCAGCGCAGCGCAATCCAACGGCAGCCGCGAGGCGCTGGCGCCGCGCGAAGGTCGCGAATCATGATGCGCCGCCTCAAGATCGGCTATAACCGCGCCGCCAGAATGACAGAGGACATGGAAGCCGCCGGCATTGTCAGCGCAGCGCAATCCAACGGCAACCGCGAAGCGCTGGCGCCGCGCGAAGGTCGCGAATCATGATGCGCCGCCTCGGACTTTTGCTCTTGTGGCTGCCGTGTGTCGGCTCCGCCGGCGCACTCGACGACCTCTACCACTTTTTTCAGGCGACAACATTTGAGGCAGACTTTGCGCAGAAAGTCTATGACGATGAAGATCAATTGCTGGAGACTTCCCAAGGCTTTGTGCTGTTCCGCCGCCCGGGGCAATTCCGCTGGGAATACCGCGCGCCCGAAAGTTACATCATCACGACCGACGGCATCAATCTGCTCGTCTATGACCCGGCTTTGTCTCAGGCCTATGTTCGCCCGACGATGGAAGCGCTCGGCACCGCGCCTTTGCGCCTGCTGTTAGACCGCCGCCGGGTCTTTGATGATTTTGATTTGGAACCGGTTGCGCGCGCCGACAAACTGAAGTGGGTACGCTTGACTCCGAAAGTGGACGACACCGAATTCACGCATTTTGAAGTCGGCTTTGCCGGGCACGGGATCAGCCGCATGGCGTTGTTCGATCGCTTTGATCAACGCATAGACATACGCTTTGACAATGTGAAGATCAACCCGGCGATAGCGGCAAGCCGTTTCAAACTCCGGTTGCCGCCGGACACCGATGTCATCGGCGACTACCTGCGCTGAACCGAACCGCTATGCGGCCGGCGAGCGGAACAGCTTGGAAACGGGATTGACGTTTTTCACTTCCATCTGATCGACGCGCTTGCCGGCTTGCGTCAGGCCGTTAAACGACGGGCACACAAACAGGTTGCCATTCGCGGCAAGCCGTTTCAAACTCCGGTTGCCGCCGGACACCGATGTCATCGGCGACTACCTGCGCTGAACCGAACCGCTATGCGGCCGGCGAGCGGAACAGCTTGGAAACGGGATTGACGTTTTTCACTTCCATCTGATCGACGCGCCTGCCGGCTTGCGCCAGGCCGTTAAACGACGGGCACACAAACAGGTTGCCATTCGCGGCAAGCCGGTTCAAACTCCGGTTGCCGCCGGACACCGATGTCATCGGCGACTACCTGCGCTGAACCGAACCGCTATGCGGCCGGCGAGCGGAACAGCTTGGAAACGGGATTGACGTTTTTCACTTCAAACTGATCGACGCGCCTGTCGGCTTGCGTCAGGCCGTTAAACGACGGGCACACAAACAGGTTGCCATTCGCGGCAAGCCGGTTCAAACTCCGGTTGCCGCCGGACACCGATGTCATCGGCGACTACCTGCGCTGAACCGAACCGCTATGCGGCCGGCGAGCGGAACAGCTTGGAAACGGGATTGACGTTTTTCACTTCAAACTGATCGACGCGCCTGTCGGCTTGCGTCAGGCCGTTAAACGACGGGCACACAAACAGATTGCCACTCACCGCGAGGCGCCGTTGTTCGCGGATTGAAAAGGCGGCCGCTTCCAGAAATGTCGCGACATCGCGGAAAAAATAGGTGCCGGCGGAAGCGTGTTCGGAAATCACGCGCTTTTCCGCCGTCGCGGTCACACGCCCGCGCGCGTCAATCGCAAGATAGCTGTAGCAGGCATCATCGGCGCGAAACCACGGAATCAAACCCGACGAATCGGCATCCGCCAACCAGACATCGATCTGCTCCGCGTCCGCATCGTAGATGATATCGGCGAGGTCTATGCACAGCGGCTCCTCCAAGCGCGCGCTGGCCGACACGCCGGCGACGGCGGAAAGCAGCGCCCCGCGCGTCGGGCTATTCAAATATGCCTTCTGCGCGCCGACAAAACAGCGGTCAAGAAAGCGGGCGATGGCAGCCGATTCGGGCACATCGGCGCGCAATACAAAAATCAGGTCGGCGCTCGCCACAACGCCATCGCGCCACCATGGCCGCGATGTCAAAACCCGTTCTATCAGCGGCGTTCCGTCGACTTCCGACAAAGGCTTGACGCAACCGTTTGCGCGAACGATATCGGCGCCGGCCAGAGGAACCACGCAGATCATTGCGACAGGAAATCGATGTGGCGCTTCAGGTCTTGCGGGGCGCCCAAACCGTGCATCGCGCTCGCCGGCACTTCGTACACGCCGATGTGACAACCGGCGGCAATCGCATGGTTGTAAACCGGGCAGACATAGAACTCGTTGTTGGTTCTGTCTTCTTTGACGATCATATCCATCGCCGCGGCGAAGAAGTCGCCGGCGGACATGAACAAATAAATGCCGACCGTCGCGAGATCGGAGATGGGTTGCTTTTCCCGCACTTGGGTAACCAAACCGTTGTCGCTGACACGGGCAAACGACCACTTGGGGTCGCGCGCTTCGTCGCGAAACACAAGAATGGAACCGTCCAACTGCCGCTGTCGGCAATCGGCGACAAAAGCGTTTGCATCAAAGTCGACGATCTGGTCGCAGTTCGCCAACAACAATGGCGCGCGCCAATCTATTTTGCGATGCGCGCACAACGCGGTGCAAGCGGCCCCCTGCGTCAGACCCGTGATCGGGACGAAGGATGCTTTCCATTTTTGCTCCAGCATATCGACCATATCGGGGTATGCTTGCAGGTGTTCGCTCTGCGCGATCAGGACGTTATGGCCGTCGGCGACCCGCAGATTATCCATCACCCGCTCGACCATCGTCATGCCTTTGACATCTATAAAAGGCTTGGGTTCCTTGTAACCGGCATCGACAAAACGGCTGCCCGCGCCCGCCATCGGAATCAACACCGTCACCGGCAAATTGCCGACGCTCTCCTCGCGCTTCTGACGGGAAAAACGGCGGTTATACTCCTGCAACTTTTTCGGCGAATAAAAACTGTGGTAACAACTCGCCGGAATGCGATGGAAACCGACTTTCTTGCCGGCAATGATCAACTGGTTCAAAGAGGGCGCGATATAAAAAGACCCCTCGTGGGTGTCTTGCAGCATGATCATTTGCTTGCTGGCCGCGACGAAATCGCGCCCTTTGCGGAAATAATAAAACCCGGCGATGGCATCGCGGCTGATCACCCGCTTCTCCGCCGCTTCATTGACCGTCTCCGGCTCATCGCTGCGGATATAAGACCACCGCGGGTGCGTAGAGGAGAATGTAATCACCCCCGCATCCAGTCGCCGGCTTTCAAAACCGGCGATGATAGCGAGCAAATCCGCGTCGATGATCTGGTCGCCGTTGACGATCAACAACGGCTCGTCGTTGTCTATGTGGTCGACCGCCATCATCACCGAGCACACCGCGCCCGCGGTCGGGTAACGCAACCCGACGATGATCGGGTCCTCCGCGCACGACATTTTGATCGTCCGATCAAGGCTGAATTGTTCGCACTCCTCGTCGTTGACGATAAATATCCGGCGGCCCATAAGCGGCGCCAACCCTTTCAATACGGATTCGATCATCGGCGTATCGGTCACCTCGATCAAGGGCTTGGGAAAATGAAACTCGGCGCGAGGAAACAACTCGCTGCCGCCGGCGATGGGGATGACGATATTCATCGCGCCTCCTGCGAACGGTTTTGTAGCGCGTTGATGCGGGAGCAAATATGCGGGTAAATCACATCGCGCACCCCCGCGACCTCCATCACATGGGCGCCGCTGGCGCGGGCGGCGGCGAGACCGCGCTCATTGTCCTCGATGATCAGGCACGCATCGGGCTTGAAACCGAATCGCTTCATCGCCGTCAGATACATCTCCGGATCCGGTTTGGGCTTTTGCACATCCTCGTTGGAGAGATAAAAATCCGCATATTCCGTCAGGCCGGACAACTCCAGCATCCGCGTCATGGAATCGCGCACCGAATTGGAACAGATCGCAATGCCATAGCCGTCCTGTTTGAGACGGGAAACGGCGTATTGAATGTGGAAGATCGGATAACATTTTGTCGCCACGATCTGTTGCGTATAACGTTGCTTCAAATCATTCAGAAACCCGTGCAAGGCGCGCGGCAAACCCCTGGTATCCGACAGCATCTCCAGTTTCTTGCGCGTCGGCAAACCGTCAAACGTCACGAGGTGGTCATCGCGGCTAATCTCCATCCCGAACAACGCCAGCGCTCGATTGAGCGCTTCGTAATGCCACTCGCGCGCATCGACCAGAACGCCGTCCATGTCAAACAGCACGGCTTTTATTTCAGACATCAAAAAACTCCTTCGCTTGTTGCGGAAAATCGGTGCACAAAAGTATCGCGGCATGTATTTCTTCGCGCCATAGTTTCCAATTATCCCATACCCGCCGATGTTCGCGACCGTGCAACTCCGGCGAGACCAAAGCCACGCGCTTGCCGGCTTGCGCATGCGCGCGCAATGCGTCCGGCGTCGCCCAATCCGCGCACAAGGCATCCAGCCAAACTCCCGCCGCCGCGGCGTAAAAGGCGGGAGTCGGTTCGCAGTCGCTGTGACGGGTATAGACGGGCAGACCCGCATCCAAGTAATGACGCATATCGGGGACCGACATGTCAAAAAGGAAATAGGCGGCGGGGTCGATTCCCGCCATCGCTTGCGCCACCCGTTCGCACAAGCCGTCGGCTTTGACGTTGAGCGCCAACATTCCCGCTTGCCCGCGCTCTTTCCATAACGCCACGACATCGGCGAAGGGCAGCGCGGGGCCGACCGGCGCATCGTGGCTCACGACCAGACCGCCGCCGGCATCGCGGATATCGGTTTCAACGCCGACCCCGGCGGCAAACCCGCGCGCAAAAGCGCCGAGGGTGTTTTGCTCCGCCGCATCGTTCCACCACCCGCGGTGGCTTAGAATCTGAAAATCTTTCATCGTCTGTCGGCTCTCTCTTTTTACAGTTTGTTAAGGAGTCTCTTTTTTTCCCGCTGCCAGTCGCGCTTGCGCGCATCGGCGCGCTTGTCGTACGCGTGTTTGCCCTTGCCGATGCCAAGCTCCAACTTGGCGATATGGCGTTTCCAATAGAGCTTGATCGGCACCAGAGCATAACCTTTTCGCTCGAGCAGGCCGGTAAGCTTTGCGATCTCACGGCGGGTCAATAACAATTTGCGGGTGCGCGTCGGATCAACTTCGCGCGAAGAGGAGCACCCCGGCGGCGGGGTGATGTGGGAGCCGATCAGCCACGCTTCGTTGTCCTTGATCAGCGCATAACTCTCTTTGATATGCGCCCGATGATTGCGCAGCCCCTTGACTTCCCAGCCGCACAAAGCGAGGCCGGCTTCCAGTCGCTGCTCGATATAGTAATCGTGTGTCGCCCGCGCATTGCGGGCAATCAAACTGCCTGCGGTTTTATTATCTTTCATTATCCTGATATTATAGAAGCATTACAGCGCACCCAAGAACAAATACCGAATTAAAAACAAACACGGACAACATTATGCTTGGAAACAATCAACAAGTGGCATATGGCAGAGGACAGTGGTCGTCGCGCCTCACTTTTATTCTGGCGGCGACCGGCTCGGCCGTCGGTCTCGGCAACATCTGGAAATTCCCGTATACGGCCGCCGAGAACGGCGGCAGTTCTTTCATACTGATTTACCTGGCTTGTATCTTTCTAATCGGGTTGCCGGTCTTGTGTTGCGAGGTGTTGCTCGGACGCCACGGCAAGCGCAACACGGTCAGCATATTCCGCCGCTTCCGCCGCGACTACGCGACGCCGCTCGGATGGAGCGTCATCGGCTGGCTCGGCATCGCCAGCGGCATCATCATTTTGTCTTTCTACAGCGTCATCGCCGGCTGGGTCGCGGCGTATATATTTAAATCCGCCGCCGGCGCGTTTGACAACATGACCGCGGAAGCCATCGGCAATATCTTCGGGGCGTTGCTGGAGAACCCCGAGCAACTGCTTCTATGGCATACCGCCTTCATGGTTTTGACCGCGACAACGCTGGCTCACGGCGTGCGCGACGGCATAGAGCGGGTTGTCCGATACTTCATGCCGTTGCTGCTCGTCCTCTTAATCGGGCTGGTCACATACAACGCTTTCACCTGGGACATGCAAAGCACCCTCGCATTCATGTTCTCCTTTGAGCCCGACAAAATCACGGCGGGAGTCATTCTGCGCGCGCTCGGCATGGCGTTCTTTTCGCTGAGCCTCGGCATGGGAGCGATGATGATATACGGCTCGTACCTGCCGGGCAGCAAACCGATTCTCGGCACCGCATCGGCCATTGTCGTCGCCGATGTCACGGTGGCCTTGCTCGCGGGGTTTGCGATATTCCCGCTGCTATTTGCCTTTGATCTGAACCCGACCGAAGGCGGCGCCGGACTGATTTTCCAAACCCTGCCGCTGGCGATAGGGCAAATGCCGGGCGGGCATGTATTCGGTTTCCTGTTCTTCTTCCTGCTGTTGGTCGCGGCCTGGACTTCCGCCCTGTCCCTGCTGGAACCGTTTGTCGCCTGGTGCGTGGAACACCGCGGCTGGAACCGCTCTGCCGCCGCCATCGCGACCAGCGCGGCGGTATGGTCGCTCGGACTCCTGACCGTGCTCTCTTTTAACGAATGGGAAGAGGTCACGCTGTTTGACAAAACCATGTTTGGCCTGCTGGACTATGTGAGCAGCAACATCATGCTGCCGGTCGGCGGGTTTTTGATCGTGCTGTTCGCCGGCTGGGTATTGCCGGCTTCCGTCTTGCGCGATGAAATCGGATTGCGCAACAAGACGTGGCAGAAAATCTGGCAATTCATAGTGCGCTATCTGTGTCCGGTCGCTATCGTCATCATACTTGTCAATCTGTTGCGAACGGCGGGCTGATGCAATGCCCCGGGTATTACGCCGCGCCATCGTTCCCTGCGCGCCGGAGCAAATATACCGGCTGGTCGGCGATGTCAATTCTTACCACGAGTTCCTGCCGTGGTGCCGCGGCGCCGTGACCGAAACGATAGACGAGCATACGGTCGTCGCCAGACTCGACATCCGTCAAAACGACATCGCCCTCTCGTTCTCAACGACCAACCGCAACACGCCCTGCGAATCCATACGCATGGAGCTCAACGAAGGGCCGTTCAAGAAACTGCGCGGCCTGTGGACGTTTGAGCCGCTCGGCAGCGGCGGTTGCGACGTCCGTTTCACGCTCGACTTTGAGGTATCCGGCGCGCTGCATCAGTTCGCCGCCGAAAAGCTGCTGGGCAAGCTGTCTTCCGCTTTGACCGACGCCTTTGCCAAACGCGCGCGGCAGTTATACGGATGAACACCGTCGAAGTCATCTACGCCCAAGCGGATGCGCAGAAAAAAGTCACCCTGCGGCTTGAAGACGGCGCCACCGCCGAGGATGCCATCAAACGCTCCGGGCTGCTGACGCTGTTTCCGCAGATAGACTTGCGCCGCAATCAAGTCGGCATTTACGGACGGCCGGTCGCGCTGAACAAAGTCGTCCGCGCCGGCGACCGGGTGGAAATTTACCGCAGTCTGCACAAATCGCCCGTCGAACAGCGCCGCGAACGGGCGCGGAGCAGCGGGGCGTAAGCGCCGGGCCGGCTCATAGCAACTCTCTGCCGGCATTCGCCAGCATCCGTCGCAACGCAATCAAAGGCAAACCGATCAAGGCGCTGGGGTCGGCGCTCTCAATGCAAGAACACAATGCGATGCCGAGACTCTCGGAACGAAAGCTGCCGGCGCACTCCCACGGCGCGTAAGCGCGGGGCCGGCTCATAGCAACTCTCTGCCGGCATTCGCCAGCATCCGGCGCAACTCGATCAAAGGCAAACCGATCAAAGCGCTGGGGTCGGCGCTCTCAATGCAAGAACACAATGCGATGCCGAGACTCTCGGAACGAAAGCTGCCGGCGCACTCCCACGGCGCGTCGCGATGCAGATACGCCTTCGCCTCTCCCGCGGAGAAGGAACGGAAGACGACGCGGGTCGGCACATTGACGAACTGCTCGGCGCCGTCGCGCGCGTCCAGAACGCACAGACCGGCATGAAAGATGACTTCGCGCCCGGCGCACATCATCAGTTGTTCGCAGGCGCGCTCAAAACCTCCGGGCTTGCCGAAGATGCGATCGCCCAAAGCCGCCACCTGATCGGAGCCGATAATCAGCGCGTCGGGGAACGCGCTCATCGCCGCCCGCGCTTTTTGTCGCGACAAGCGATCGACCAGTTGCGCCGCTTTCTCGTCCGCTTGCGGGGTCTCGTCAATGTCGGGCGAGCGGGTCAGAAAATCGTCGGTCAGGCGCGACAACAGCATCCGGCGGCTGCGGGAACTGGATGCCAATACCAATGGCGGATGAGACTTTGACCGTTTCTGATTCAATTTATACAATAGCCGTCATGATGAACGACAAACTTCCTTCGCGGGTGCGCCCGGCGCATCTGATACAAAGCCGGACACGCATCGCCGCTTATGTATTCTGCCATGAATTGCCTAGACTTGCCGATTTATGTCTGTCCGCCGATGCCAAAATCCGGGTGGCGTTGGAATTTGCAACCGAGCCGGGGAGCAAGCGCCCGCTGGTGACCGTGGAAACCCAAGCGACTTTGGCGTTGAAATGCCAGCGTTGTCTGGCCCCGATGGAGCACGAACTCTCGCAGCGCAGCCGCCTGATTATCGCGGAAAATGAGGCGGAGGCGGAAACCATCCCCTTTGCGCGCGATATCGTTATCTGCCGCGAGGGGCATATCGACCTCAAAAAGTTGGCAGAAGATGAGATTCTGCTGGCCCTGCCGGATATACTGGCGCACAAAAATATGGAACAATGTGACCGACAGATGGCACAATATGCGCAGGCGGAAGCAAAACAACGCAAAAATCCGTTTTCGGCTCTAAAGAATTTATAATACTTGACTAACAGGAGAAACCAATGGCTGTTCAAAAGAATCGCAAAACAAGGTCCAAACGCAATATGCGCCGTTCGCACGACGCGCTCGCGCCGCCGACGCTGTCCGAAGACCCGATTACCGGGACCAAACACAGACGGCATCACATCAGCGAAGACGGGTTTTATCGCGGACAAGAAGTCATCGCGCAACCCGTTATTGACGACGACGAAGAAAATCAAGAAGCGTAAGGCGGAGCCCGATATCACAAGGGTCTTTAAATGGGTGCCACAGTAAGCGTTGCAATCGACGCGATGAGCGGGGACAGAGGGCTTGAGGTAACCATTCCCGCCGCGCTGGACACGCTGAAGCAGTTTGACGATGTGCGACTCATACTGGTCGGCGATGAGAACCGCATCGCCGCCGGCCTCTCGCAGATTGGCGCGGCGCGCGGCGACCGCCTGCAAACCGTCGCCAGCACGGAAGTCGTCGCGATGGACGAACACCCGGCGACCGCATTGCGCGCCAAGAAAGACTCCTCCATGCGCGTGGCGATCGATCTGGTCAAAGAAGGCCGCGCGCAGGCGTGCATCAGCGCCGGCAATACGGGCGCGTTGCTCGCCATCTCCCGCTACTTGTTGCACACCCTCGCCGGCATAGACCGTCCCGCCATCGCCGCCACCCTGCCGAAGCGATCGGGACAGACGCACATCATGGACCTCGGCGCGAACATAGATTGCAAAGCCGAACACCTGTTTCAATTTGCCGTCATGGGGTCGGTGTTAGCCGGCGTCGTAGACAACATTGCCAATCCGCGCATCGGGCTATTGAACATAGGCAGCGAGGCAATCAAAGGCAACGACCAAATCAAAGAAGCGAGCAACCAACTGCAAGACAGCTCGTTAAACTATGTCGGCTATGTCGAAGGCAGCGATCTGCTCAACGATGTCGCCGATGTCATCATCACCGACGGGTTTGCCGGCAATGTCGCGCTCAAGACCATGGAAGGCACGGCGAATTTTCTGGCGACCGCATTGAAGGAAAATTTCAAGCGCAACATCCTGACGCGCGCAGCGGCCATCACCGCCCTGCCGGTATTGAAAACAGTCGCCCGCATCACCGACCCGCGCCGCTACAACGGCGCGAGTTTGCTCGGTTTGCAAGGCGTGGTGATCAAGAGTCACGGCAATGCGGATAAAATGGCGTTTAAGAATGCGATTGAAATTGCGCGCATAGAAGCGATCAAACAAGTGCCGCAACAGATAGACCATCAACTGGAGTCCACATTAATCGGCAAGTAATTATGGAAATATATTCGCGCATCGCCGGCACCGGCTCCTGTCTTCCAAAACGCATCATGACCAATGCCGAGCTCGAGCAACGGGTGCAAACAAGCGACCAATGGATACGCGAGCGCACCGGCATTGAGCAGCGCCACATCGCCGGCGACGACGAGACGACCTGCGCCCTCGCCTGCCTTGCCGCCGAACGGGCGATGGAGGCGGCGCACGCGCAAGCCGAAGACATAGACCTGATCATTCTTGCGACGACGACTCCGGACAAAGTGTTTCCGAGCACCGCCTGCCTGTTGCAAAAGCGCATGGGGCTCGGCGAATGTCCGGCGTTTGACATACAGGCGGTCTGCACCGGATTCGTATACGCGCTGGACATCGGCAACCGCTTCATCAAAACCGGCGGCGCGCAATGCGCGCTGATCATCGGCGCCGAAGTCATGTCGCGTATTCTTGATTGGAACGACCGCTCGACATGCGTGTTGTTTGGCGACGGCGCCGGCGCTGTCGTGCTGCAAGCAAGCGATGAGCCGGGCATCTGCTCAACCCACCTGCACGCCGACGGGCGCTATGAGGAACTGCTTCGCGCGGATGACAAAGTGGAAATGAAAGGCAGCGAGGTGTTTAAGATCGCCGTCAGAACGCTGGGGCAGATCGTCGATGAAACGCTGCAAGAAAACAACCTCACCGCCGGGGACATCGATTGGCTGGTGCCGCATCAGGCAAACTCCCGCATCCTGGCGGCGACCGCAAAAAAACTGGACATGTCTCTTGACCAAGTCATCATGAGCGTCGACAAGCACGGCAACACATCGGCGGCTTCCATTCCCCTGGCTCTGGACGGGGCGGTGCGCGACGGTCGCATCCGACGCGGGCACAAGCTGTTGCTGGAAGCGTTCGGCGGCGGTTTCACGTGGGGCTCGGCGTTGTTGCGCTTCTGACCCGCGCCGGGCGAACGCGTCGCGACAGCCCGCGGACGTCGGGCATAATATACAGACTATGCTTGCGACGACGGACACACAGCGGACATTAAAGGAACGTGTCAAAACACTGGGACACGACCCGGGCGTGTACCGGATGCTGGATCGGCAAGGCACGATCATTTATGTCGGCAAGGCGCGCAATCTGAAAAAACGCGTCGGTTCGTACTTTAGCAAGAGCAAACTGAGTCCGAAGACGAAAGCGCTGATGGCGCAAACCCACGACATCGACTGCGTGATCACGCAGTCCGAAGTGGAAGCCTTGTTGCTTGAGAACAACCTGATAAAAAAGCACCGGCCGCGCTACAACGTATTCTTCCGCGACGACAAAAGCTACCCGTATATCCATATATCCGCCGACGAATTTCCGCGCGTGACCTTCTACCGCGGCAACCGCAAGAGCGCCGGTCGCTACTTCGGCCCCTACCCCAATGTGCTGGCGGTGCGTGAAACCTTGAACCTGTTGCAAAAATTATTCAAGTTGCGCCAGTGCAGAAATTCTTTTTTTAAAAACCGTTCGCGGCCCTGCCTTCAATATCAGATTAAACGTTGCGACGCCCCCTGTGTCGGCCTGACCGGCACGGAGCATTACCGCGAACAGTTGTCACTTGCGGTCGAGTTGCTGTCCGGCAACAGCCGCAAGGTAATAGAAACCCTGATAAACAAAATGGAAACGGCGGCAAGCGATATGCAATACGAAGAAGCCGGCGCCCGCCGCGATCAAATCGCCCTGCTCAGAAAAGTATCCGAACAGCAATCGGTCAGCTCCGACGGCGGCGACAGCGACATTATCGCCTGCCGTTTTGAGGGGCGGTGTGCCTGCGTTCAGGTGTTCAATATCCGCGGCGGCTTAAACATCGGCAATAAAACTTTCTACCCGCAACTGCCGGATAGCGATGTTGATGTCGGAATAATTCTGACAGCATTTACCGGACAATATTATCTGACCCACAAGCCGCCCGATGAGATTATCTTCAGCGACAAACCGGCTGATGAGGCAACGCTGGCAGCGATGTTGAGTACAAAAGCGGGCAAAAATGTGAAGCTGACGAATACGCCGGCGGGCAAGAAGCGGCGCTGCCTGCTACTTGCAATCAAGAATACCGAAAACGCATTGAAAACACGCCTGACATCGCGCAAAGGGATACACGAACGATTGCAAAGCCTGCAAGAAGCGCTGGATTTACCCGACCTGCCGCGACGCATTGAATGTTTTGATATCAGCCATACGATGGGCGAGAAAACAGTCGCCTCGTGTGTCGTGTTTGATCAGCAAGGTGCTAACAAACAGGAGTATCGCCGCTTTAACATCAGCGGGATCACGCCCGGCGATGATTGCGCCGCCATGCGTCAGGCGGTCACGCGCCGTTACCGGCGGCTCAAACGCGGCGAGGCAAAACTTCCCGATGTCCTGCTCATCGACGGCGGTAAAGCGCAAACCGGGGAAGCGAGGGCTGTTCTGAAAGAGTTGGAAATTGAAAATGTTGAAGTGATCGGCGTAGCCAAGGGGGTAGAACGCAAGGCCGGTGAAGAGACACTGATTTGCGGGGATTTTGGCGAGACGATGAAACTGCCTCCCGATTCTGCCGCCTTGCACCTGATTCAACAAATCCGCGATGAGGCACATCGCTTTGCCATCACCGGACACAAGCTGCGGCGGTCAAAGACGCGCAAAAGATCAACGCTGGAAGATATTGCGGGCATCGGCCCGGGGCGGCGGCGCAACTTGCTTAAATACTTTGGCGGCGCGCAGGCGATTGAAGCGGCCGGCATAGACGAGATCGGCAAAGTGCCGGGAATCAGCAAACGCATCGCCGGGCTGATTTACGAAGCGATGCACCGCAAGGAGACCGACTGATGCTGCCGACTGTCTTAACATTCACACGCATCGCCGCAGTACTGCTGCTGGTAATCGTGTTTTACCTGCCCTTCTCACAGACACATTTGTGGTGTGCGATTATCTTTGCTTTCGCGATGCTTACCGATGTGTTTGACGGCTACCTGGCGCGCAAATTCGATCAAGAGAGTTCGTTCGGCGCGTTTCTTGATCCGGTCGCCGACAAACTCATCGTCAGCGTTGCGATCATCTTGTTGGTCAGCGCCAACCCGTCCGTCTTCGTCGTCTTGCCCTCGCTGGTGATCATCTGTCGCGAGATCACCATGCTGGCCTTGCGCGAATGGATGGCCGGAATCGGACAACGCGAACTGGTCGCGGTCACGATGGTCGCAAAAATGAAAACAATCAGTCAGGCGATTGCGATCACGCTGATGTTCTATCGCGAGCCCATCGGCGAGTGGGACGTGTACCAAACCGGTTTGGCACTGCTGTACATCTCCGCGACCCTGACGCTGACATCCATGGCGACATACCTAAAGATTGTGTCAAAGAACGTGAAGTGGTCGGACTAGTGTTGAGCAAAAGAGAAGGTGGAGCGGGAAACGAGGTTCGAACTCGCGACCTCAACCTTGGCAAGGTTGCGCTCTGCCAGCTGAGCTATTCCCGCGCCGTCGCCATATTCTATTGCTTCTTGCGCGTTTTTACCAGCCCATTCTCGTTTCCGCATGCCCGGCGCATATGCCGCCCCGCCTGATGACCGACAAACGCGCGGATAAATATGGCTTGATTGCCGGCGCTGCCGTTTTGGGGCTGGTATCCGTCGTATACGACGCGCTTGGCAGCCACTTGCTGGAACTATCCGCCAAGCAAGCCGGCAGCTTGGGTGTGGCCACCCACTATGGCATCGTCCATGCGGTGCTGATAATCGGACTGGCGCTGATGCGTTTTACCGATATGCCCGCTGCGGTTGTGAAAAGACTCTCCGTAGCGGGGACAATATTCTGTGTCGGTGCCATTCTATTCTCATTCAGTATCTATATCTCCGTCTCAACAGGAATACCGCAAGTGACCGCCATCACCCCGCTGGGAGGCATCGCACTGATGGGCGGGTGGCTCTCCCTGTTGTGGGTCGGCGCAGGTTTCAGAAAACGCAACGCCGGATAAAGCCGGTGTCAGGCGGTTTATCCTGTTATGGGCCGATAGATATGCCGGCCGGTGTACTGATAAACAAGACAAGCTGCGATAAATACTGGATAATATGCGCTGCGGAAATAATATGCCGCAACATTGGCTAGTTGGCAGAGTGGTTATGCAGCGGCCTGCAAAGCCGTGGACGCCGGTTCGATTCCGGCACTAGCCTCCATGCCCGGGTGGCGGAATTGGTAGACGCAAGGGACTTAAAATCCCTCGGGCGTATGCCCGTGCCGGTTCGACTCCGGCCCCGGGCATTCCTTAAATGACGCACCCTCGTTAAGAAAGCAAAGCGCGAAACGCCTTGATATAAAAGTCATACGCTTGGCAATATACGCTAATAGATACATGTTAAAATAGCGCACCTTATGCCGGTTATCGACAGATGGTACATCAAACAGAAATCAACAACCTGAAAGAGCAACTCACGCAACGCGTTGTCGGTCAGGAGCAGTTAGTCGAGCGGTTACTGATCGCGCTGTTAGCCGACGGGCATCTGCTCGTTGAAGGTGCGCCGGGGCTTGCGAAGACAAGAGTCATCCGGGTGCTTGGCGAGAGCATAGACGGCGATTTCTGCCGTATCCAATTTACTCCCGATCTGTTGCCGGCCGACTTGACGGGAACCGAGATATACCGCCCTCAGGATGGTAGCTTCACATTTCAACAAGGCCCTTTATTCCACAACATCATCCTTGCCGACGAGATTAATCGCGCACCGGCAAAAGTCCAATCGGCATTACTTGAAGCGATGGCGGAACGGCAGATAACGGTCGGCGGGCAAACATTCTCACTGCCGCAACTGTTTCTGGTGATGGCAACACAAAACCCGATTGAACAGGAGGGAACTTACCCTCTGCCGGAAGCGCAACTTGACCGTTTCCTGATGCACGTGACGGTGGATTACCCGTCGGTTGATCAGGAGCAGTCCATCCTCCGACTGGTGCGCGGCGAACAGCTTGAAGAAATGCAGAACACCGAGCAGACCATCAGCAAAATCTCCCAGCAAAGTATCTTTGATACACGCAAAGAGATTGTGAACCTGCATATGTCGGACGAAATTGAACGCTACATCGTTGAGTTGGTACTGGCAACCCGCAATATGGCGGCTTACGGTGACGACATCGCCCATTGGTTGCAATACGGCGCCAGTCCGCGCGCGACCATAGCACTTGACCGCTGCGCACGCGCACACGCATGGCTCAATGAACGGGACTATGTCACGCCGCATGATGTGCAGGCAATCACGCCGGATGTAATGCGCCACCGCTTGATTCTGAATTACGAAGCGGAAGCCGAAGGCATTACAGCCGACAAAACAATATCGGAATTGATCAGCCGCATCGCGGTTCCTTAACCATGTCTGCCGATGCGGCCACAATACCGCAATCAACCGATAATGAGGCTGTCGCAGTCTCATCCACCTCGCTGATTGCATTGGCACACGCCGCGCGCGGGCTCTCGCTAAACCCCAAACAGATCCGCGCGCGCACCAGCGATACGATGCAATCCCGCTTCAAGGGTCGCGGCATGGAATATGACGAGTCGCGCCCTTATCAACCGGGTGATGATGTGCGCCATCTGGATTGGCGCGTGACAGCGAGAAGCAATGCGACCTATACGAAAACATTTCAGGAAGAACGCGAACGACCGGTGTTCTTGTGGGTGGATAACCGCGGGCCGATGTTCTTTGCAACACGCGGCAAATTCAAATCGGTTGTTGCGGCGGAAATAGCGGCGCTGCTGGGTTGGAGCGCCACACACCGCGGCGATCGCGTCGGCGGCGCGGTATTTTTCGGTGAAGAACACCACGAGGTAAAGCCCATGCGCGGGCGACGCGGCATCCTGCGCTTGCTCCATTACCTGTCGCAACCGCCCCTTGACGGGATCAGTGACACAGCACTCGGCATACCGCTGAACAGAATGTCGCGCATCGCCCGCCCCGGCAGTCTGGTTATCCTGATCAGCGACTTTCGCCAGTGCGATGAGCGGGCACAGACTAATCTGCGGCGCCTTGCGGCGCACAGCGAGTTGGTTATGCTTCAGGTGTATGACACGCTCGAACAAGAACTGCCGCCGCCGGGGGATTATCGGGTCAGCGACGGGCGCAACGAGGTGCGGTTTGCTTCGCGCGATAGCGCCTTGCGCAAAACCTATCGCGATGCGTTTGCGCAGCGCACGCAACTGACGATGAGTCTGGCAAAGAAACTGCGTTCTGCGTATCTTCGCTGTCGCACAAGCGATAATCCTCTGACCGTGTTGAAAGGAACGTTTGGAGCCCGCAGCCGATGAACCCGGAAGCGATCGGCGAACTCCTTGCGCAACTGACGATGAGTCTGGCAAAGAAACTGCGTTCTGCTTATCTTCGGTGTCGCACAAGCGATAATCCTCTGACCGTGTTGAAAGGAACGTTTGGAGCCCGCAGCCGATGAACCCGGAAGCGATCGGCGAACTCCTTGCGCAACTGACGATGAGTCTGGCAAAGAAACTGCGTTCTGCTTATCTTCGGTGTCGCACAAGCGATAATCCTCTGACCGTGTTGAAAGGAACGTTTGGAGCCCGCAGCCGATGAACCCGGAAGCGATCGGCGAACTCCTTGCGCAACTGACGATGAGTCTGGCAAAGAAACTGCGTCCTGCTTATCTTCGGTGTCGCACAAGCGATAATCCTCTGACCGTGTTGAAAGGAACGTTTGGAGCCCGCAGCCGATGAACCCGGAAGCGATTGGCGAACTCCTTGCGCAACTGCGCGATATTCGCTTGCCCGAACCTCCCGGTTGGTGGCCGCCGGCGCCCGGTTGGTGGATCCTGGCAGCGATACTGGCAGCGTCGATTGCGGGCGGTATCTGGCGGCGGCGGCAACACATCGCGCATATCAATTCGCCGCGCTATCTGGCGCTTGAGCAACTTGATATATTGCGCGCGCGCTATCGCGCGGACCATGATGCGCAGCGCTTGCTGGCAGACATCTCCGCTCTGATGCGGCGCGTCGCGCTGAGCATCGGGCCGCGACGGGAAGTCGCCTCGCTGACCGGCGAACAGTGGCTTGATTGGATTAACAGACATACGAGCGGCGCGCCGCTTGATGAAAACATTGCGCGGACTCTGATCGATGCGCCGTATCGCCCGACGGCGCAAAGCGATGCCGAGGCGATACTGCGGGCGTGCGAAGAATGGGCCGAAGGGCTTGAGAGCAAGCGGGGGCAAAGCGATGCTGCACTTTGAATGGCTCTGGGTCTGGTTCCTGCTGCCGCTGCCGCTGTTGATACGCTGGCTGATGAAGCCGGCGCCGACGCATAGCCGCGCCGCTTTGCGTATTTCTTTCATCGACGATTTCTCATTCGGCGACACAGAACGCGGCGGCTTCGGCCCTGCGCACCGTTGGTTACTGATATCGGCGGGAGCGGCGTGGTTGCTTCTGGTCATCGCCGCCAGCCGTCCGCAGTGGGTCGATGAGATTACCAAGATACAAGCGAGCGGTCGCGACTTGATGCTCGCAGTCGATATTTCCGGCAGCATGAAGACCGAAGATTTCGCATTGAACAATCGCCGCGCGACGCGGCTGCAAGTCGCCCGTTCGGTGGCTGCCGATTTCATTAAGCAGCGCGAGGGAGACCGCATCGGCCTCATCGTTTTCGGCGCGGAACCGTACTTGCAGATGCCGCTGAGTTTTGATTTGGAGACGGTGCGGGATATGCTCAACTCGACTTTTATCGGCCTCGCCGGCGAGAAGGCGACCGCGATAGGCGACTCTATCGGTCTGGCGATCAAACGCTTGCGCGCGTACGAGGAGAGCAACCGTGTGCTGATACTGCTGACCGACGGGATCAACAACGCCGGCAACATCAACCCGATGGATGCCGCCGATGTCGCCGCGCAACAAGGCATGAAGATTTATACCATCGGCATCGGCTCGGTAGGGAGAAGCGTGTTCTCTCTGCAACCGGCGCCCGAACTGGACGAGGACACGCTGAAAAAGGTCGCACAAAAAACCGGCGGGCGGTATTTCCGCGCGACCAACACCAAAGAGCTCAGAGAAATCTACGCTATCTTGGACAAGTTGGAGGTGATAGAACGCGATCAAAAGACGGTCGCGCTCTATACCGAGTTGTACCCGTGGCCGTTGGCCCTGGCGGGTCTGATCGCGTTTCTGCTGTTGCTGGCCAATATATTGCAAAGGGGGCTGTCATGGAGTTCTTGAGCGATTTTCATTTTTTGCGGCCGTGGTGGTTTGTCGCCATCGTGCCGCTGGCTGTCGCGCTCTGGTTGCTCGCTAAGATGCAGTCGGGAGAGAAGAGTTGGGAGACGATCTGCGACCGCCACCTGCTGCCGCACATCCTGATCGGGCGCGATACGACGAGCAGCAAAAAATTTATGCTCGCGCTTGCCGCCGCGATCGGCGCGGTATCCATTCTCGCCCTTGCCGGGCCCGCTGCGGAAAAACAACAGCAGCAGGTGTTTGAAAACGAATCCGCTCTGGTCGTCGTGTTTGACCTGTCGCGCTCGATGAATGCGGTGGACATACCGCCGAGCCGTCTGGTGCGCGCGCGGTATAAGATCAGCGACCTGATCAATCGTTACCAAAGCGGCGGGCAGTTTGCGCTGGTGACGTATGCCGCCGATGCGTTTACTGTCATGCCGCTTACCGACGACACCGCGGCATTTGAAATGTACTTGTCGTCCCTGAATAGCGGTATGCTGCCGGAACAAGGCAGCCGCCCCGATCTGGCGCTGGAACATTCCGCCGCGCTGGTCGAGCAGGCCGGCTTGGAGCGGGGAGACATACTGCTGGTCAGCGATTATGTCGACAGCGACCGCAGTCACGCCATGGCCAAGGACCTGGCGCAGCGGGGATACCGCATTTCGGTACTCGGCGTCGGCAGCAAAGAAGGCGCGCCGATTCGGGTGAACGGCAACATCTTCACCCACAACGGCAAGACCGTCGTCGCGCATTTTGATGCGGCGCCTTTGCGCGAACTTGCCAAGCTCGGCAACGGCATCTACAGGCAGTTAGACCCCACCGGCGAGAGCGATATCGCCGCGCTCAACGAGTTGTTTGAGTCCGCGCCGAAATTGCCGGCGGAAGACGGCTCATCGCAGGTGTTCGGCGAGGCCTGGAAAGAACAGGGGCCGTGGTTGGTGTTGCTGTTATTGCCGTTGGCGGCTCTCGGTTTCAGGCGCGGGCTCTTAGTCGCCGCGCTTGCTATCACGCTCCCTCTGCCACAACCGGCGACGGCCAACTGGTGGGATGATCTGTGGCAGCGCGGCGACCAGCAAGCGATGGAAGCATTTGAAAAGGGCGACACCGAGACCGCCGCCGAACTGTTTGATGACCCGAGGTGGCGGGCGGCGAGCAGTTTTCGCAGCGGCAATTATCGGCAGGCGCAACAGGCGCTTGAGAAACCGCAGAGCGCCGGCGACTGGTATAACCTTGGCAATGCGCAAGCGCACGGGGGTAATTTTGAGGGGGCGATCAAATCGTACAAGCGCTCTATTGAGCTTGACCCTGCGATGGAAGATGCGCAACACAACATGGGCATCGTCAGACAGTTGTTGCAAGAGCAACAGGCGCAAGCCGGCGAAGGCGATGAGGAGGACGCCGAAGGAGAAGAAGCGGAAGGACAACAGGGCGAAGCCGAACAACAAGACGGTTCCGAGGCGGAACAGGCGGGGCAGGCGGACAGCTCCGGCGATGAAAACGATCCGGATGATGCTTCCGAGCAAGAAGCCGGCAAAGAGGAGCAAGAGCAGGCCGACTCCGGCGCGCAAGGAAACGAGGAGCAGGAACAGTCCGCCGCCGACGAGCAAGACGATGAGGAAGCGCAAACCGGCGCTAACGAGGGAGAGACGATGCCCGAGGACAAGCAGGCGATAGAACAGTGGTTGCGTCAGGTTGAGGACAATCCGTCGCGGATGTTGCAACGCAAGTTTCGTTATCAGCAGAGAAAGGAAAACAAAAATACCGAGGAGGGGGAAAACCCATGGTGATGAGAGTTGCCCAAGCGGTCTTGATCGGCATATCGCTGCTCGCGGTCACGGCGATGGCGGCGGATGTGCGCACGGTCGTCAAACGCAACCAGATTGAGATCGGCGAATCGTTTCAGGTGGAATTCGTAAGCAACAAGAAAGACACGGGCGCGCCGGATTTTTCGCCGCTTAACAAAGACTTCCGGGTGTTGGGGAGGAATCAAAAATCCACGCAAAGCATCATCAACGGGGTCGTGAAAATAGAGAAGAAGTGGATCGTGGAGTTATCGCCCAAGCGCGCCGGGCGGCTGAAAATTCCGGCATTGAACTTTGGCAATGCGAAGAGCCGGGAAGCGTTTGTGCGGGTGAAAAAAGCAAAACCTGCGGCGCCCGGCAAGGCGGAGGACATCTTTATGGAGATGACAGCGCAACCCTTGTCGCCTTATGTGCAGGCGCAGGTTCTGGTCATTACGCGCCTGTATACGATCAAGAGCCTGCGCGGGTCGATCAGCGATATTGCGGCGGAAAGCGATGCCATCATAAAGAAGGTCGGCGATGCGAAGAACTACAGGAAGGCGCATCGCGGACGCAACTACAACATACACGAAAACCGCTACTTCGTTTATCCGCAAAACAGCGGCGCTGTCAAGATCAAGCCGCCGCAACTGGACGCGCAGTACACCGAGCGGGGGCGGCGTTATACGGTGCGCAAATCGGCCGCGCCGGTGACCCTCAATGTGCGCCCGGCGCCCGCTTCTTTTACCGGCGTTGCGTGGCTGCCCGCCGAAAGGATACGGCTGTCCGAAACGTGGTCGGAAGATTTGGCGTCCCTGCAGGCGGGCGCGCCGCTTGTGCGCACGATAGCCATCAAAGGGCGCGGCATTTCAAGCGCGCAGTTGCCGGAAATCAAACAGGATGAGGTCGATAATCTCCGGCTCTATCCCGAGCAGGCGACGCTCAAAGACAATACGGGGAATACGCTGGACTCGGAACGCATCCAAAAGTTTGTGTTGATTCCGTCTCAGGCGGGGCAGTACAGGCTGCCGGAGATTCGCATCCCGTGGTGGAATACCAAAACCGATAAGACCGAATATGCCACCTTGCCGGCGCGGACTCTGTCGGTTGAGGAAGCGGCGGCGGGGTTGATTATCACGCCCGAACCGGTTGTCGCATCGCAGCAAGCAGCGCCCGTCGGCGATAGCGACGACAGCAATCTGTGGGCGTGGGTCAGCGCTTTGATGTTGCTCGGGTGGAGCGCGACCGGCGCGCTGGTATGGAAACAGCGGGGCATCGTCGCGGCTCATGCGGCTGCTGCGACCGATAACCGGCGCAAAGAGGAGAAGCAGGCGGCGAACTTGCGGCGCTGTCGCAGGCAGTTGGAAAAAGCATGCGCGAACGACGACCGCCTGGCAACCAGAAATACCATGTTGCGCTGGGCCAAACTGATGTGGCCCGACAGGGATACGAAGTCTCTCGGGCAGTTGGCGCTGTTGGCCGATGATGCCGCGCTGGTCGAAGAGATCAGGCGATTGGATGAGGCGCTTTATTCCGAGCACAGCGATTGGAGCGGCAAGGAGATGTGGACGGCGTTGCAAGCCTGCTCCGAAACCGCGAAGGAACGACCCGCCGGTCGGTTTGCCAGAAAAAAATCCGGCGGGCTGGCGGCGTTGCACAAACTGAAGTGAACCGCCTTATGCGAACCGCCGACCTGTTAATCCATGCGCACCGAGTCCTGCCGATTAATCCGGCAAACACGGTGTTGAATGCCCACAGCGTGGCGGTAAGCGCCGGCAGGATTGCCGCCGTGATGCCGAGCGCTGATGCGCGTCGCAACTGGCTGGCGGCGTTGCACAAACTGAAGCGAACCGCCTTATGCGAACCGCCGACCTGTTAATCCATGCGCACCGAGCCCTGCCGATCCGCCCGGCAAACACGGTGTTGAATGCCCACAGCGTAGCGGTGCGCGATGGCCGGATTGCCGCCGTGATGCCGAGCGCCGATGCGCGTCGCAACTGGCTGGCGGCGTTGCGCAAACTGAAGCGAACCGCCTTATGCGAACCGCCGACCTGTTAATCCATGCGCACCGAGTCCTGCCGATCCGCCCGGCAAACACGGTGTTGAATGCCCACAGCGTAGCGGTGCGCGATGGCCGGATTGCTGCTGTGATGCCGAGCGCTGACGCGCGCCGCAACTGGCTGGCGGCGTTGCGCAAACTGAAGCGAACCGCCTTATGCAAACCGCCGACCTGTTAATCCATGCGCACCGAGTCCTGCCGATCCGCCCGGCAAACACGGTGTTGAATGCCCACAGCGTAGCGGTGCGCGATGGCCGGATTGCCGCTGTGATGCCGCCCGCTGACGCGCGCCGCAACTGGCGGCGTTGCACAAACTGAAGCGAACCGCCTTATGCGAACCGCCGACCTGTTAATCCATGCGCACCGAGTCCTGCCGATTAATCCGGCAAACACGGTGTTGAATGCCCACAGCGTAGCGGTGCGCGATGGCCGGATTGCCGCCGTGATGCCGAGCGCCGACGCGCGTCGCAACTGGCGGGCGCAACAGTCTGTTGACTTGCCGAGCCATGTCCTGATGCCGGGGTTGGTAAACGCGCATACGCATACGCCGATGAGTTTGTTGCGCGGCTTCGCCGATGATATGCCGCTGATGTCGTGGTTGCGCGATTACATCTGGCCGGCGGAACGGCGCTGGGTCAGCCGCGAATTCGTGCGCGCCGGATCGCACCTCGCTTATGCCGAACTTTTGCGCGGCGGGGTGACGTGCTTTAACGATATGTACTTCTTTCCGCAGGTCAGCGCGCAACTTGCCGACGAGACGGGCATCCGCGCCTGTATCGGCATGCTGGTGATGGATCTCGCAACCGCCTACGCCGACAATCCGGAGCAGTATCTGGAGAAAGGGCTTGAATTGCGCGCACAATTTCATGATCACCCGACCGTGCATCCGGTGTTGGCGCCGCACGCGCCTTATACGGTGTCCGATGAATACCTGCGGCGCATCGCCGCGCTCGGCGACGAACTCGACTTGCAAATTTGCATGCACCTGCACGAGACTGCGCAAGAGATAGAAGACTCCCTCAAGCAATATGGCAGTCGTCCGTTGCGGCGGGTGGCCGCGCTCGGCTTATTGTCTTCGCGGTTGCTGGCGGTGCACGCGGCGCACTTGCAAGACGATGAAATCCGCGCGCTGGCCGAAGCCGGTGCGGCGGTGATTCACTGCCCCGAATCCAACTTGAAACTGGCCAGCGGTTTTTGTCCGGCGCAAAAGTTAGCGGACGCGGGGGGTGTGTCGCACTCGGCACCGACGGCGCGGCCAGCAACAATGATCTTGACATGATCGGAGAAATGCAAACCGCGAGTTTGCTGGCCAAGGGCGTCGGCAAAGATGCGACCGCGATGCCCGCGCATCGCGCATTGGAAATGGCGACACTGGCCGGCGCGCGCGCGCTCAAACTGGACGACCGTATCGGTTCGGTTGAAGTCGGCAAAAGCGCGGACTTGATAGCCATAGACCTGAGCGGGGCGGAAGCGAGACCGCTGTATGATATCGCATCGCATCTGGTCTACGCGACCGACAGGCGGCAAGTCAGCGATGTCTGGGTGGCCGGGCGGCGGCTGTTGCAGAACCGCACATTGACGACGATTGACATCGACGCGCTCGGCCCGCGAGCGCTTGAAGGGGAGCGGAAAATCAGCGGCGGATGACTACGCGCAATCTTCTTCGCGGAACCATGCATTGACGACGATTGACATCGACGCGCTCGGCCCGCGAGCGCTTGAAGGGGAGCGGAAAATCAGCGGCGGATGACTATCTGCAGTCTTCGTCTTCGCGGAACCATGCATTGACGACAATTGACATCGACGCGCTCGGCCCGCGAGCGCTTGAAGGGGAGCGGAAAATCAGCGGCGGATGACTACGCGCAGTCTTCTTCGCGGAACCATGCATTGACGACGATTGACATCGACGCGCTCGGCCCGCGAGCGCGCGCTCAAACTGGATGACCGTATCGGTTCGGTTGAAGTCGGCAAAAGCGCGGACTTGATAGCCACAGACCTGAGCGGAGCGGAAGCGAGACCGCTGTACGATATCGCATCGCATCTGGTCTACGCGACCGACAGGCGGCAAGTCAGCGATGTCTGGGTGGCCGGGCGGCGGCTGTTGCGGAACCGCACATTGACGACGATTGACATGGACGCGCTCGGCCCGCGAGCGCTTGAAGGGGAGCGGAAAATCAGCGGCGGATGACTACCTGCAGTCTTCGTCTTCGCGATCCTTTTTCTTGTCAAAATCGTTATCTATGCCGTCGCTACAAGAGTCGCGCGAGAACTCTGATTCCGGCGGCGGATTGCCGTGGAGCCATTCGCCGGGAATCGATTCCCACAACTCGTTAAAAAAGGCGGTCAGGCAGGCGGCCTTTGCCGACGCATCCAAAAGAATAATGGTATTCTCATCGTTATACCTCTCCCCCGCGTTAGTCCAATTCATGGAACCGATGATGATGTGTTTGTTGTCGATGATCGCGGTCTTCGCGTGCATCTTCCCGCCCCACGACTCAACCTTGAGTTTGACATCGTGATTGCGCAGGTATTCGTGCTTGCTGTAAGAGTTCTTTGCGGCCGTCGCATCCAGTATCACCCGCACTCGCACGCCTCTTTCTTGCGCAAAACGCAGCTCCTTCGCAACTTCTTTGTGGGTCAGGTAGAAAATCATCACGTCGATGGATTCCTTCGCCCCGTGAATCAGCCCGAGCACACGGCTCATCGCAGGAGACTGCGGTGAGAAATACAACTGCAAATTCTGCGCGCCGACCTTGGCCGTCAAGTGTTGCGTTTTATAGCGCGCCTTGTTGCGATGATATCTGCCGCCAAACATCTGATTAAACTCGCCGGCATAGAAATCCGCGACTTCTTCCGAGTCAATCACGATGACGGTGTTCGCGTTGTAACCCCCGATTCCAGTATCGCTCACGTTCGCCGAGCCCGTCCATACCCAGCGCCCGTCGATGACAAAGAACTTGTTGTGCATCAAATTGCCTCTGAAGTTTATCTTCTTTTTGCTCGCATAACCCCTGCCGCCGAAACACTGCGTCGGGCCCAGGCTGTCGTCATCGGGCACCTTGCAATAAGGCTTGCTCCTGAGGTCTTTGTCTCTTTTCTCCCGCGCGCGTTGTTTGTATTCGTATTTCTTGCGCGCTTCTATGTCCGCCGCGCGGTCATCCCGCACATCCCCCAAGATGTTCTGCAAATAGTCGGTATCGGAATAGTAACTGCCGCCGTCGGCGTCCCTGTCCACGACGCCTCTGACCCGCACGCCGCGCTTTTCCGCATCGATCAAGGCTTGTACGATCTCTTTCTGCCCGCGTACGCCATACAGCGCGAAGTCAATGGTGGTTTGCGCATCATCGATCAGCTTTTTCAAAGCCTCGCACATCTCCGTCGTGCAACGGGGGTTCGGGCCTGTCGCCTCCAGCGGCGATTGCGTGATGACAGATACGCGCGATTCGGGATGCGAGCACGTTGCCGATGCGGTTTGCGCAACGGCATAGCAGAGCGTTGCCAGCGCGCATATTGTTGCCACTGCAATGAGAGCCGGTTTCGCACCGGTCAATACACCGGTTAATGTCGTTTTATTCCGCATCGTCAAATAATAAAATAGCACACACCGGAGATAACGAATGCCATCATGAGGTTCAGCGCGAACCCTTCCCTTGCCATCGTTTTGATATCAAACTTCCCCGCCCCATAAACGACTGTATTCGGAGGCGTGGCAACCGGTAACATGAAAGCGCAACTCGCGCTGATTGCCGCCGGAATCATTATCAGTCTCGGATCAATGCCGGCCCCGACACTGGCTGCCGCCAGGATGGGCATCAACAGAGTAGTCGTTGCGGTATTGCTGGTTACTTCGGTAAGGAAAGTGACACCGAGGCAGATGATTAAGATCATCGCAAACACCGGCCACTCTGCCAGTATAGACAAATGGGTGCCCAGCACATGACTCAAACCGCTCGCCTGAAATGCCTTGGCGATACAAATCCCCCCGGCGAACAGCAAAATGATTCCCCACGGAATAGAGCTGGCAGACTCCCAATCCAACAACCGTCCCTTCTTTCCGTCCGGCACCAAACACATCAGCACAACACCCGCCAAAGCGATCGTGCTGTCGCCAATCTGTGGCGCACCGACCAAGCCGGTCCAGCCGCCGAACGGCGCTTTGCGGAAAATCCATGCGAACACGACCAGCGCAAAGATCAACAACACCCGTCGCTCGGCAATCTCCCATGTGCCGACCACAGGCAAATTAATACGCTTCTCAATATGCAAGCCGCGGGTCAGCCAAAATGCTGCCAGCGGTATGCCGAGCAACACGACGGGCACACCCACTTTCATCCAATCCAGAAAATCCTGACTGGCGCCAAACTGCTCCTGATAAACCGCCATATAAACGACATTAGGCGGTGTCCCGATCGGTGTGCCAACACCTCCGATACTTGACGCATAGGCGATACCAAGCAGTAATACGGTAGCAAAGCGCGGGTTCTCGGTCGCCGTCACAACCGCCAATACGATCGGCAACAGCATCAATACCGTCGCGGTATTGCTCATCCACATGCTCAAAATGGCGGCGGTCGCCATAAAGCCCAGAATGATATTGACCGGCTTGTTGGCGCCGAACGCATTGACCATGTACAACGCCAAACGGCGATGGACGCCGCTTTTCTCCACCGAGCGCGACAACATGAACGCGCCCATCATCAGGATGATCAGATGATTGCCCACCGAACTCGCGGCAACTTTGTAATCCAACACCCCGAACGCCGGGAACAATACCAACGGCACCAACGATGTGACCGGAATCGGCAGGGCTTCCGTCACCCACCACACGACGACCAGCGTCGTCACGCCCGCCGTTGCGGCGATAGACCATTCAAGTCCCGATACATCGCAGACCCATATTGCCAATGCTGCCAGAACCGGGCCCAGAAAAAGATTAAATTGTTTCATAAAATATTTGGCAAGTAATTCTTATGTTGATATTTTAAGGCGCTTTGTGCGCAGGTGTTTGTTACTTTGCCGCTTGATAGGCCTGCTCTATCAAGGTCAAAATATAGGGCAAATCTTCTTGCTTGGCACAAAATACTTGCACATATCCGCCTTGTTGTCCCCCGCTTATGGAAATCTCCTTTGAAATCTGTTTCGGGTCATGTAATTTTTCCGGTGGAATCCTTAGCACGATTCTTATTTTTTTCTTCCGCAGCTCTATGAATGCAAAGGTAACTTGTGTTATGTACGAGACATAGTTTTTCCGTACCCTTTCTTCTATGCCATCGTCAAAATCAAGAATCTTTTCTTGTAATGCAAAAAACAGATTTTTTACCGGCTCATCCGCGGTACTCAAATGGTCATCGAGCGTATAAACCTTTATTTCTTTGCTGACACTCTCAATGGTCGCCTTGTTTTTAGAAGTGGTTTTGATCGATTCCTTTGCATCGGATGAAAGCAACTGGTTGTATAAAATTGTGGAATTGTCGTAAGCCCTGACTTCCCACAACTCAATCGCTAAATCCCGGAAGTTGATGGCATTTTTCTGATAGGTAGTAAACCTTTGCGCCAGAAACAAAACTTTTGACTGCGACCAATCCACATCTTTACGCCCCAACTTCTCCTTGGTCTTCTCGTTGTATTCCAGAATGAAATCGGCCTTGTTGTTAAGCATTGCGGCGAGGTAGGAAAACCCTTGGTCGATGACACTGGAACTTCTATTCCGCTTGTACTCGATGATGACAAAAGAACGGGTCTCTTCATCAAACGCGAGCGTATCGATGCGAAAGCTTTGCACGGGGAATTCCGTGCTGATAAACCGCAAGCCAAAAACGGTTTCCAAATTACCCTCGGTTAATCTTTGGATGTCTCTTTCAAGGTCAATACGCTTTTCCTTTATCAGGGACAGCTTCTGTTTTTGTATATTAAAAATTGCCATAATTATTTCGCAGTGTGTCAGCCACTATAGAACAAAGACCCAAAGGCTTCCTTGCCGTTGCCTGTGTTGACCCAAGACACCATGTGCATAGCAAGTTGCGCCTCGTACCTCTCAATTACACTTTCGGTCATGTTCTCTTAAATAAAGCTTTCAATTCTTATTATCTTATTCGTTTCCTAGCGATTTTTACATACTCTTTGTCTTGCTCAATTCCAATCCATTCGCGATTGTACTTTTTTGCTACAAAGGCCGTGGTGCCACTTCCCAAAAACGGATCAAGAACTATGTCCCCTTTTCGGGAACTTGCCAAAATAATACGCTTCAGCATTTCTTCCGGTTTTTGTGTTGGGTGTAATGCACGCCCATTACCACCATGTAAGCGCTCCTTACCCTGCACAAGCGACAACTCCCAAAGATCACGCATTTGCTTAGGACTCCCATCCTTTTTCTTATCAGGATTTATTTCTTTTATTTTTTCGTAATCAAAAGTCCAACCACTTCCTTTTACTGCCCAAACAACAAATTCTGTTGAGTGTGTGAACACTCGTCTTGTCATGTTTGGCATCGCATTTGTTTTATACCAAGTAATGAGGTTATTCACTTTGAAATCAAGCTGTTTCAAAACAATCATTACTTCTGCAACATTGTGGTAGCTACACGCAACATAAATTGAACCTTTTTCTTTCAGAACCTTATCACACGCACCAAGCCACTTTCTTGTAAACTGCAAATATTCTGGCGCTGTCATCTTATCCCACTGCTCATTGACCATGTACCAATCACCACCAGTCTCATTTCCTTTCCATTTCAGTCCATTTCCAGACAAGTTGTAAGGTGGGTCTGCAAAAATTAGGTCAATGGAATTCTCATCAACTCTCTTGTTGAGCACATCAATACAATTCCCGCTGTAAATAATATTTGTTTTCATATTTTATGTTTGAGGGACAAGACTTGCTTGCCATGCAGAAATCGCACTTGGAATATTTTGTAACCACCCATTTGAGTCATTAGATGACCTTGATAAGTCTATGATTTCATCATATAAACGTGAAATTTCTGTATGCCGCAAGAATCTTTTCTGTGATTTCATTTGCACTAAAACTTTCAAAATAGAAATAAATTGGTCTATTGAGAGAGGAATAATTTTTTGCGATTGCCCCTCATATTCATACCTTATTGCCATCCAAAAAGTGTTTATTGTGTCTCTATGTAACTTTGGAGCAATGAACAAGCAATAAGAAGGCTTGTCACCGTATTTTTGTTCAAAGTCACGCAAGTGGCGCATTACTGGCTGCCCTTCGTTATACCACTGAGTGCGACTACTCAACATCGTGACTTCACAAATTGCATTAAAACTCTCATAGAAACATTCTATATCTGGTGTGTTTGCTGGCGCGGTAAATGTTGGCTCATTATCATCGCCAACAGGATAATTAGGCTGAATTTTCAATGCATCGTTTAGGGCATATAATCCAAGTGCCGATAGTTTCTCAAGTAAAATTGGCCTGTCTTTAAAACTAAAAATATTACCCAAATCTTTGATATAAGATTCAATTCGCTTAACCTCCTGAGATTTCTTGTGGCTTTCTTCATCCTGCAACTCTCGGCGATATTCTCTTAACTCTGAAATATAGTTTTTTAGTTCGGCATTTTGCAGCAATTGGAAATTTTTAATCACAAGGCTTTCTTTTTGCAAAGCAGATTCATACCCCTGTATTTCCTCAATCAATTTCTCAATAATCTCGACATGTTTTTCTATTGTCTCCCAAGGTAGTTTTGGCTCCGAAATATCAGAAATATAGGCGAGGCGCTCTTCCTCAGAAGCAAAAGCTTTTGATTGTGCATTATCAAAATCAAGCAAAGAATTGATTTCAACTAATCTCCTCGGTTCTAAGTCAATGTAAAATCCGCCGCCTCGGATATAAATATATCTTGTACGACGAAAATAACGAATCACATTATCGCCATAATCTTGCAAATTCTTCAACAATTTTCTTATCTCATTTTTGTTGTCAGTCTCTAAAAACTCACCAGCGAATTGCTTTTCATGGGAATCAAAAACTACGCTTCGTTCCTGTTCTGTTTTGCCTGATAACTCATCTCGTAGCGCAATAACCTTTTCTGCGTAAGAGTCAATATCTTGATAATGCACTAAGGTTGGCACAAAAAGAGAAAACTCTTTTTTGCTAATGCCCTTTGCACTGTTCCCGCGAGCAACTTCTTTTTGATTCACTGCGTTAATCAAATGTAATGTTCCGATAAATGGCTTTATATTGTCATCTACATCAGCTAGATTACCTTGGTTACCCTTCCCTGGAACCTGCCATTTCAAGAAACTCCTAAAAAGGAACTCTCCAAAATCCAAGTCGCCTTTCAAAAACAGCCTGCCCCATTCTGTTATTTTCACCCTCTTATCCTCAATGGCGACCAACCCAATTTTTTTGAGAGGGTTCATTGATTGCCTTCCGCGCATCGCAGGATCCTCATAGCCTTTTATATTGAAGATTTCTTCTGCTTGTTCAAAAGAGATATCTTTTGACGAATCTTCCATCAGAGCAATCTTGTCTTCGGGAAGATCCTTATAAAATTGTCTTTGCCCGTAGCCATATGCTCGATTTTGAATCAATAAGATTTGATATCTCTTTTGGCTCTCAGAATTCCATTCGGAATCTTCTAGTTGTTTCAAAACAATCAAGAACCTTCTCAACCTCTCTGGATTTCGTAGCGTTGTTGTAATTGACCAAGGCTTTTTCATAATTATTTTGTTACTTCACAGTAGAAAATACGTTCCGCATTATTCCTTCCGTTACTTTTTCCTGTTGTGAAGGCTTTGTAATCTTTTTCAAAAATTTCGACATCGCCCTTATCATTCAGGATTTGCAAAATGTCGTTATCATGTATCCGTGCATTTGAACGTCCGTCTTTTGAATCTCCAGTGTTGTTATATGATAGTAAAATGTGTTTGCAATCGGCATCTCTTATCAAACCTGCAAGTGCACTCGTTGCGCTCTTGAGGCAATAATCGCTCTTGATGTGTGAACGAGCCATCTTTTTACTAATTCCAACAACTTGCGGCCTTTCCCATTCTGCAAGATTTTCTAAAAGATGATATGCATCCGAGTATTGGCGCGAATTGTATGGCGGGTCAATATATAAAACATCACAGGAGATTTTTCGTATAAGTGTATTTGCATCTTCTTTATAAATCTCATTATTTATGTTGCGTGAATAATCAATATCGGGAACAAGTAACTTTATTGGTTGGAGCATATCTAGCCTTTTACGAAAAGCGTCATAATGCCCAACAGTATTTGCCACTTTATCAACTGCGTAAATAAGAGAACAAATCAAGAGATTTCTCTCATCTTTGCCTTCTATGCTTCTGTCAATCTCTTCTCTAATCACACCTATTTTCCTTGCATTTTCTTCTGTGAAGTATGTTCCGCCAAAGTGTTTTGAAAAATAATTTTCCTTGTCGCTTGGCAAATTGTTGAGATATTTTATTTTTTCAGAAATACTTTTTTGAGGCTCTTTGCTTACTCCCAAGAATGCTTGTAGGCAAGTATAGTTTGCAAAAAGAAAATCATTGGAAATAATCTTTATGCTTGGGTTATTGAACCTTGCCCCGACAACACCGGTTCCCGCAAAGATATCGCAAAACGAGCCTACTAATCCGCACTTCTCGGAGATTATATCTTCAACAAACCCGAGTAATTTATATTTATTACCTAAATAACGTCTGTTTTGAAGTTGAAAATATCCGTTTTTTGAACCCCGCGGTTGGAAATAATGCTTATAGTTTTTTTGAACACTAGCCCCATAAGCAGGCCTTTCAATTTCTAACAAATCAAAAAGTGTTCCTTGCGCTCCGTCCGCAACATAATCAAAACTTTCGTTTTGGTCTTTTAGTTTTTCGTAAAAACTAAAATCTCCTTTTGATGAAACGATAATAAAATCAATAACAGGTATTCCCATTATATTTCCCGCTTGCACGATTTTCTCTACAACCTCAATATCCTTTTTACTGGGCAACGAATCGCCAGATGGATGATTGTGTACCAAAATTACACTCGCGGCATTGAGTTCTATCGCAGAATAAAAAATTTCTCTTGGATGAAGTAATGTCTTGTCAGCAAGTCCAATACTTACAACTTCTTTTCTCAACAAGACATTTCGTGCATTTAGATACAAACAAACAAGATATTCCTTTTTCTTACTTCGCAAATCATAGGTTAGTGAAGCAATATCTTGAGAGTTTTTTATCACAACCTCGTTTGTTTGATTGTCTGCATAAAACCTTTTAACGAGAGAAATTGCTGACGCAATTTGTAAGGCTTTGGCTTCGCCAATTCCTGCAACGCTTTTCAAGTCATCTACTGTAATATTCAAAAAGTTTTTACTAAATCTCTTGATAATTTGTCGTGAGAGCTGCTGAACATTTTTCCCTTTGATTCCACTTCCAAGCAGGATTGACAAAAGATCGCTTTTTGAAAGTGCCTCTGGACCTTTCTTGAGAAATTTTTCCCTTGGTCTATCAACTTTTGGAATATCTTTAATCTTTGCCATGTTTATTTCACTAATGCACTCAAGGGATTTTTTCATTTTGCTTGCACGACTGAGAGAACACACCCAAAGCGTAATGGAGTTGTTGTCGTTCACGCTTCATAAGGCGTGAGATATGCACAAGTTTCAATCGTTTCGTTTTTTTAATCAAAACCCTATCGATTTTACTCGTGAAAAGTTTGAACTTTAATCAAAAAAACGCCGCTGAACCTTCCTATAAGAAGAATTGAGCGACGCAACGAGTGGCACCATGCCGGAGATGTTGACGTTGTAGTAAATGGCGGAGAGGGAGGGATTCGAACCCTCGATGAGGCTACAAACCCCATACTCCCTTAGCAGGGGAGCGCCTTCAGCCACTCGGCCACCTCTCCTATCAATCAGTATTTTATTCCTTGGAATCTGTCTAGTCTGTGGTGACTTTTCCAAGTTGCTCTTTCTTGATCTTTTCATAAATCTCTTCACGATAGACAGAAACACCCCGCGGGGCATTTATACCCAGCCGTGCCTGACCGCTACTGATGTTCAGAACGGTTACGGTGATATCGTCACCGATCATAAAAGATTCTCCCACTCTTCTAGTTAGAATTAACACAGTATCCCTCCTGTTAATTTAGCCCGCCTATTATACAAGACCCTTGCTTTTGACATAAAAAGGTTTGTTTGTGGCGGAGTTTATCAATCAGATAGTTATTACACCCGATAAAACTGCGCAGCCCGGCTGAACTGCGCAGCTTCGGTATTTAGAAAGCGTATTGCCAACCGATGGTTGTACGATAATCTACTTCCAGTTGCGGGCCATCCAGATGTTGGTAAACCGGCATGCCGAATTCCAGCGCAAGGCGATGGTCAGCCAAAGGCCCTTCGTGCCATAACCAATTCATACCGGCGAGCAAATCAACCCGTTTGCCGCCGCGCAAGTCCGTGCGTGCGGTCGGCACCAACGCCGGGTTGAGATCTTTGTCACGCCCCTTGATGTCTTGCCACTGTCGCGCGTCAAGGCGTAGCGAGGTGCTCAGGCTGGGTTGCCAGGTGTAGCTCATCCACGCTGTCGCTCCGTATTCATTGCCCAGACGATACCCTTCGGAATTGTGACCGATGCGGAATGTCCCGTGCAATTGTCCGCCCCACGACCAGAGGTCGTGGAAATGCTTCCATACAACAGACAGCATGGGGTCATAAGTTCCCGACCCCAGCTGCATGGCATAAGGCAATTTGCTACGCCCCATAGGGGTCTGGTCTTTTTTATCGGTGCTGCCGGTAGGCAAACTTAAACCGATGTTGACTTGCAATTGACTGTGATGACCTGATGCATGCCCATCCATCAATGGCCATAATAAGGACAGTTTCAAATCACCGAGGCCTTGCGTGCGCGTAGTGAACTCGGCCGCAGGGCAATTAGCAAGCGCTGTCGCTCCGGTGCCGCGAGCGGGCGGCGGGCAAGCGCCGTGCTCCATGGTTTTGCGCACATAAGGGAGCATCGCCATAAAAGTAAAGTTGTTTTCAAAGCCGTACATGGCACCGAACATATGCATTTCCATGTCCATTTCGTACGGTGCGACAACAAATGGCTCTCGCCATACTTCTTCGCGGCTGCGCCGGCTGTTGCCATCGCGATTGCCATCCATATGCATGGTTGCGTAGCGATATGAAAACATCCATTCACCTGTGTCGTGTGTATGGTCACCCATCACACCCAGCGGCGCATGGTCGTCGGGCTTTGTTATGGTGCCCGTGTGTCCTGTCGCCGCAAACAATACGGCAACGAGTAATAGTAAAAATTTATAAAACATTTTAGTCTCCTGTATTCTCAATAAAATATCCTGAAGTACATCCCGTTCATCAGGCGGGACGCGATTACCCGGATTTAAGTAATCTCCGACGCGAACGGCCGGAATCAGGAGACTATGGGCGGGGCGCGCGAAGCCCAGTGGTAAGAAGCTGCAATGGTATCGGGTTGGACATGCGATAGCGCAGTCCCGGCGACAATATGCCAGTCGCTTTTGACTATCATCGGCGCATCGGATGAAGCGTTTGAATCAGCCAGCCGGCCGACTTCCATCAACGCACACAAACACGTAGCCAACTGCTCGCTTGTGTGGGACATATGCCCGGCATGGTCACTCTCGGCTTGTTGCTGCGAGTGAATCTGTGCCTCTGCGCAAACACCGCCCCCCGGTAAAGCAAAGACCAGTGGCAAAGCGGCTTGGAAAAGTAACGCACCAAGCATGGCGCGTCCGATAAAACCGTGGGTTGTCATCCTCATTACTCGCATAGACCTGTATTGCGATAATGCACTAATTTGCCCGGCATGACAAATGACAGAGGTATGGCGACTATTTCCCGTCCGTCTCCGCTTGATCCAAGCCGAACGCATCGTGCAACACGCGCACTGCCGTCTCCATAGATTTTTCTTCTATGACAACAGAAATCTTTATTTCTGAAGTTGATATCATTCGGATATCTATGCCCGCATTTGCCAAGGTCTGAAACATCTTCGTAGCGATGCCGGCGTGTGAGCGCATGCCGACACCGACTACCGACACCTTAACAATGGAGTCGTCGCCGCGTACCCGCCCCGATCCAAAAGTAGCGACACTCTGCTCAAGTATCTCACGCGCACGCTTGTAATCTCTGCGGTGTACGGTGAAAGTAAAGTCAGCTTCGCCGCTTTGCGAACCGACATTCTGCACAATCATATCCACTTCTATGTTGGCATCGGACACAGGCCCCAGTATCTGCGCTGCGATACCGACTTGATCGGGCACCCCGCGCACGGTCAACTGCGCTTCATCCTGATTGAATGCAATCCCCGCTATCTTTGCGTTTTCCATCAATTCTTCTTCGCCTTCATAAGTGATGAGTGTCCCCTTCCCCTTGTTAAAGGTGGAAAGCACCCTGAGCGGCACATTATACTTGCCGGCCAACTCAACCGAGCGGATTTGCAATACCTTGGAACCGAGGCTTGCCATCTCAAGCATCTCCTCAAAGGTAATCCGCTTGAGCCGCCGCGCTTTGGGCTCTATGCGCGGGTCGGTTGTATAAACGCCATCGACATCGGTGTATATCTGACATTCCTGCGCTTGTAATGCAGTAGCGAGTGCCACCGCACTGGTATCGGAACCGCCGCGTCCGAGCGTGGTGATATTGCCCGCGGAATCAACCCCCTGAAAACCGGCAACGACGACGACACGCCCCTTATCAAGCTGACTGTCAATCGTCTGGCGGTCAATCGACATGATGCGCGCACGATTATAAACATCATCGGTGGCGATACACGCTTGCACACCGTTCATTGATACGGCATCTATGCCCAGTTTGTTCAACGCAATCGCAAGCAGCGCGGCACTCGCCTGCTCGCCTGTTGCAAGCAATGCATCAAGCTCACGCCCGTAGTAGCCGTTGCTGATATCACCGGCAAGCTTGATAAGGCGATCGGTCTCACCGGCCATTGCGGACACAACGGCGACAACCTTGGTGCCTTGCTTGTGATCTGCCGCAATCAGTGATGCGACATGGCGAATCATCTCCGGCGAGGCGACCGAAGTCCCACCAAATTTCTTTACTATCAGGGGCATGCTGCTATCTCAAAATCTGCGGGAAAGTAATGCCTTCCGGCAAGGAATGACTTGCGTCATATTCTACCCCAACAAGATATAAGCCCTTGCTTGGTGCTGTAACACCGCCGGAGCGCCGGTCGCGTTGGGCCAGAACTTGTGCCGGCCAGTCACACGGCTGCTCGCCGTGCCCGACTTCGATTAACACCCCGGCAATGTTTCTGACCATGTGCTGCAAAAACGCATTTGCGCAGATATCAATATATATGAAGCAACCGTCGCGCCACACCCGCAGGCTTTCGACTGTGCGCATCGGCGAGCGCGACTGGCAACCCGCACTGCGGTAGCCGGAAAAGTCGTGCTCGCCAACGAGTGCTTGCGCGGCATCGTGCATTGCATCGGCATTGAGTGTTTGACTGATGCGCGTACAACGATTACGCAGTAAGGCGGATGGCACATCATCGTTCAGTATCACATAGCGATAGTGGCGGCGGATTGCGCTGACACGGGCATGGAAGTCATCGCTGGCCGCCTGCACCCGGCGCAAGCATACATCGTCCGGCAAGTTTGCATTGGCACCTCGCAACCACTCGCGAGGTGTGCGCGATGCGGCGGTATCAAAATGTATTACTTGCCGCCACGCGTGTACTCCGGTATCGGTACGTCCGGCACACGCGACTACCACCGGATGGTCGGCCACTTTAGAAAGCGCGCCTTGCACGCAGTCCTGCACACTGCGCGCGTGCGACTGGCTTTGCCAACCAAAAAAATCTGTGCCGTCATATTCGACAGCAGCGCATATCCTCATCCGGGATCACCTCTCACTTTGTCCTTGAGCGCATGAGCGCGCTTGACTTGTGACGGAGTGCCGCGCTTGATTACCGCATCAATTATCTCCTGCGCCTCGATGTGATCGCCCATTTCAATATATGTGGTCGCGAGGTTAAGCTGATTGTTAATCTCACTCTCACCATCACTGAGCTTCTCTGCGGGCGCGACATATCCGATTTCTTTTTCCAGCTCGCCTTGCCCGGGCAATGCCGTTTTGCGCTGCCGCTCCTGCTGCCGCGTCAGACGCCTATGCCTGTATTGACGCACCACCATCAGCGCAAGCAACACAAGCCAAAAGGCCGCCAAACCAAACCAGAATTGGCGCGACAACAAAGCCCGCTTGTCCCAACCCTCTCCTCTGGCATACTCCCGCGCACGGTCGAGCAACGAAGCGATGCCCTGCGGCTGTTGCTCCGTATCTTTTTGCGCAGCCTCCTCCAATAATTGATGCTTGAGCGCGGTAATCTGATTTTCCATCGCTGCCATTCTGTTTTTTATCGCGCCCATCTGATCGTCAGAACCACCATCGACATAAACATCGCTTGTAAGATCACCGGCTAAAAGCTTTTTCAACAGCGCTCGCTCACGATCCGCAAACAATACGCGGCCCATCGCACGCAAGGCACCGTGTGTCTTTGTGTCTTTCGCAAATTCAGCCTTGGCATCGGCGCTGAGCAAGGCTTGAAAACCGTTGACAAATGATTCGTCCGGCTGAGTGCCGCCTAATCTGAACACGATGTATTTTGTTTCCAACCCGGCATCGTCGGTGATGAGTCGGCGCAGGCTGCCAAGCACTTCAATGCGAGTCAGACCTGTCGCATCTGCGATGCGATTTAGAATCTGCGACAAAACCTCGGCCGCGGTTAATACATCCGGTGGCGGCGGGGCGGGCGGTGTCAAAACAACGGCGTATCTTTTAACGAGCTCACCTTCTGCCGTAACCAGGCCGACCACCAGATTGAAACGCTCCGCATTGACCGCGCCGATGCTGCTCACCGCGATATGCGGATTAGCGGCGGTCATGACAAGCTCTGTCACGATACGCTCATGCAAGTCAGAGTATTCAATATTGACCTTCTGATACAGTGCCGCTCCATGCGGCAATAGCCTGATTGCGGAGAGATCCTCCGCAGAAGACAGCGGAATGTGAACATCCAATGTCTGCCCGGGCAGGCTTTCAACCCGCAACTCACCCAACTCAACAGCGGCAGCAGTCTGCCATAACAACGAGAACCCGAGCGATAAACACAGCAATATGCTCGTGTGCCTGTGTACTTTACCCATCAATGTAATCGCGCAACATGATTTCCGCTATCTGCACACTGTTAGTTGCGGCACCTTTACGCAGGTTATCACTGACAACCCAAAGGTTGAGGCCGTTAGGATGTGAAATGTCTTTGCGGATGCGGCCGACAAAGACATCGTCGCAACCGCTCGCTTCGGTTGCCGCGGTCGGATAACCGCCGTCGGCCTGTTCGTCGATGACGACAACGCCGGCGGCGGTTGCGAGTGCTTCCCGCGCATGTTCAACATCTATCTGCTGTGCACATTCAATATGTACCGCTTCGGAATGACCATAGACCACAGGAACCCTGACCGTTGTCGGATTGACAAGAATAGATTCGTCTTCAAATATCTTTTGCGTCTCCCACACCATCTTCATTTCTTCCTTCGTATACCCGTTGTCCATGAAGACATCTATCTGCGGCAGCGCATTAAAAGCAATCTGCTTGGGATACACCCGGCTTTCAACCGCAGCACCTCCCAATATCGCGCGCGATTGCTCAAGCATTTCTTCAATCGCAGACTGACCGGTGCCGGAAACCGCCTGATAAGTCGCGACATTAATCCGCTTGATTTTGAACAGATCGTGCAGAGGTTTTAACGCAACCGCCATCTGTATCGTCGAACAATTCGGGTTGGCGATGATGCGGCGGTTGCTCCAACCTGCCAGAGCATGCGGGTTGACTTCCGGCACTACGAGCGGAATATCATCCTCATAACGGAAGTGCGAAGTATTATCGACCACAACGCAACCCGCCCCGGCGGCAAGCGGCGCATATTGCGCGGACACAGACCCCCCGGCTGAAAACAAACCGAGTTCCGCGTTGGAGAAGTCAAACTCAGCCAGATTTATAACCTCCAACTCCTTGCCGTTAAAAGTTATCTTGTTCCCGGCCGAGCGCGCACTGGCCAATGGATACAAATTGGCAACGGGGAACTGCCTCTCCTCGAGTATCCGGCAGATCGTGCGTCCAACCGCACCGGTTGCCCCGACAACTGCCACATTGATTTTACGTGCCATCGCGAAATACCTCGGAATTATTGATTACATGTTGCTACAGCAGGCTGATGTAATGCCTGACGACCGCATCACCAAGTTCGGATGTCGTCACAGGCGCTCCGCCCGCCGCAATATCCGCCGTACGCAATCCTTCTTCAAGCGTGCGCCCCACTGCGGTCTCTATCCTGTCCGCTTGCGTTTTCATATTCAAAGAATAACGCAAAAGCATCGCCAACGATAGAATCGTAGCCAATGGATTGGCCAAACCGCGACCGGCAATATCAGGCGCGGAACCGTGCGCCGGTTCGTACAGACCCCAACCGTCCGCGTTCAAAGACGCCGACGGCAGCATACCGATTGAACCCGTCAGCATTGCCGCCAAGTCAGACAAAATGTCGCCGAACATATTAGAGGTGACGATCACATCAAACTGTGTCGGGTCGCGCACCAACTGCATCGCGGCGTTATCCACATAGAGATGGCTCAAGCGCACATCGGGGTAGTCCTGCGCCACACTTTCTACGACCTCGCGCCACAACTCCGACACCTCAAGCACATTCGCTTTGTCAACCGAACATACTTTGCACCCGCGCTTGGTAGCGGCGGTAAACGCCGCGCGGGCGATGCGCTCAATTTCGTCTTCACGATAGACCATCGTGTTGATTCCTTCTCTGACCCCTCCATCGCCGGTCTGTATGCCCCGCGGAGTACCGAAATAGATACCGCCGACGAGCTCGCGCACAATCAGAATATCCAGACCTGAAATCACTTCGCGCTTGAGGCTGGAGCTGTCGATAAGCGGTTCAAACAACACGGCCGGACGTAAGTTCGCAAACAGATTCAAACTGCTGCGAATACCGAGCAAGCCGCGCTCCGGGCGTTTATCGCGCTCAAGCTGTTCATACTGCGGCCCGCCGACCGCACCCATCAACGCCGCAGAGCAAGCGCGCGCCAAAGACAATGTCTCCTCCGGCAGTGGCGTCCCGCAAGCATCGTATGCCGCGCCGCCAATCAATCCTTGCTCAACATGAATATCCAAAGCCTCGTGTTGGCAGATAGCATCAAGCAACTTACAAGCTTCGGCAGTGACTTCAGGCCCGATTCCATCCCCCGGCAGACACAGAATGCTGTGATTGTGGTTATCCATAAACCCTATGCCGGACTCTTATTGAACAACCACGGTGTCAGTTTGCGCTTGGCGTTCTCATATTCTTGAATCCGGTCGCTATGCTTCAAGGTCAAACCAATCTCATCCAGACCTTCCAGCAAACAGGACTTATTAAACGCATCAACCTCAAACTTCCACACCGTCTCGCCATCGCTTAATGTCTGTTCGGACAAATCAGCCGTCAGGCCATATCCTTCCGTCTTTGCCACCCGCTCAAACAATGTGTCTACCGCATCGGGAGACAATACCACCGCGAGCAAACCGTTCTTAAATGAGTTGCTGGCAAATATGTCGGCAAACATCGGCGCTATAACCACCCTGAAGCCGGCATCCATCAGCGCCCACACTGCGTGTTCGCGAGACGAGCCGCAACCAAAGTTCTCACGCGCCAGCAATATGCTGGCATCGCGATAGCGCGGCTGATTCAATACAAACTCGGCGTTGATTTTGCGCTTTGAATGATCCTGCCCGGGCTCACCGGGCTCCAGATAACGCCAGTCATCAAACAGGTTGGGACCGAAACCGCTGCGTTTTACCGATTTCAGATATTGCTTCGGGATAATCGCATCGGTATCCGCATTGGCACGGTCTAACGGCGCCACAATCCCCCGATGTGTTTTGAAAGCCCGCATCACTCCCACCCTCGCACATCAACAAAATGCCCCGCGACGGCGGCGGCGGCGGCCATCGCCGGGCTCACCAGATGGGTGCGCCCGCCTTGGCCCTGACGACCTTCAAAGTTGCGATTAGAAGTCGAGGCACAGCGCTCGCCTTTGGCTAAGCGATCGGCATTCATTCCAAGGCACATGGAGCAACCCGGTTCGCGCCACTCAAACCCGGCATCCTTGAAAATCTTGTCAAGGCCTTCGTCTTCGGCCTGACGCTTAATCAGCCCGGAGCCCGGCACGACCATCGCCAGTTTGATACCGGGTGCGACTTTCTTGCCCTTAACGACCGTCGCTGCCGCCCGCAAATCTTCAATCCGCGAGTTCGTGCAGGAGCCGATAAACACCTTATCCAATACGATATCCTCAATCGCAGTCCCCGGCTCCAAGTCCATATAAGAAAGCGCTCGGCGCCAACTCTCCGATTGCACCGGGTCTTTGGCCTCATCGGGCGATGGCACTCTGGCATCCACCGGCGCCACCATCTCCGGTGATGTGCCCCAACTGACCTGTGGGTAAATTGCACTTGCATCAAGCGACACTTCGCGGTCAAACACCGCGCCGTCATCGGAATGCAAGTCGCCCCACGCCTCCAATGCCTGCTGCCACATTGCGCCACTTGGCGCGTGAGGGCGGCCTTGCAAATACGCGGCGGTCGTATCATCAAACGCAACCATGCCGGCGCGCGCGCCCGCTTCTATCGTCATGTTGCAAACCGTCATCCTCTGCTCCATTGAAAAATTGCGGATGACATCACCGCCGTATTCAATCGCATAGCCGGCGCCGCCCGCCGTTCCGATTTTGCCGATGATGGCCAGAATGACATCCTTGGCGGTGACTCCGGACGGCAACTCGCCGTTCACCGTCACTCTCATATTGGCCAGTTTTTTCATCGCGAGGCATTGTGTCGCAAACACATGCTCGACATCCGATGTGCCGATGCCCAATGCAAACACCGCAAACGCGCCGTGGGTCGAAGTGTGCGAATCCCCGCAGACCAAAGTCATGCCGGGCAGTGTCGCACCTTGCTCAGGACCGATGATGTGCACGATGCCCTGACGGATATCATCCAGATAGTAATACTCCAGCGCGTTCTGCGAACAGTTGCGCGTCAAAGTCTCGACTTGGATGCGCGATACCGGATCATCGATGCCGAGCGCGCGGTCGGTCGTCGGCACATTGTGGTCGGGCACGGCGATAATGGTGTCCTTGCGCCACAGCGTGCGGCCTGCAAGTGTCAAACCTTCAAACGCCTGCGGTGATGTAACCTCGTGAACGAGGTGACGGTCTATATAGATGAGGGTGTTGCCGTTCGCTTCTTCGTGGACGACATGGTCCCTCCAGAGTTTGTCATAAAGCGTTAATGCCATTGTGAAACCTTACCCTTCCTACGCTATGAATACGCTCGCCCGGGTAACCGGGCTTTGCTAACCGGTGTGCTTATAGGAGATTAATGCGCATCCGGATTATAGAAAGCCGAATCAATGCGCTTCTTATGCGGCCAAAAAGTCATATCGGGGTGTTCTTCGTGAAGTTTTTCAGCGCGCGTTCGGGCCTCGCCATAGGTCATTTCTTCATCGTAATAACCGGCTTCAAATTTGTATTTGTATCGCCACCCGATAACGAAGCCGCGCTCATCATCCCGGTGGTGCAAAGTATCTTCCATCGTCGGCACTATCGAAGTTCATTAATCATAACGCGTGAGGTGGCATGATAACACAACCGCGCGGATTACCGCGATACAACGGCGCGCGGAGCGTACGCCATCAACAAGCGTTTGAGCACCCGGTGCGACAACTCATACGACAGAGGCGCATCGCTCCCGCCGCCGGGGTGTACCGTAACCAGCGTCTCGCCGTCGGTTTTTGCCAGCAAGCGCAACTGCAACAAGCGGCGCGCGGGGGCGGCGGGGGCGAAGGCGGGTTCGTCATCGTACGCAATCAAATACACGCCCCGACTGCGGTCATCGCCGCGCACATCCATATTGTCGCGCCCGAGTACCGCCCCCAGACGCCGCCATACCCGGCTGTAGCGCTGCCCGATGACCAATACCGCAACGCCGCCGAGGTCCCTGATATCAAGCCGCGTTTTTATATCGCGCAACGAAGCCATCCGCGGCCCCGCCGCCTCGCGACCCGAAGCAAGGTGCGCCCTAAAGCGCATCAAGACTTGATACTCAAGGTCGGGGAACGGCGCCAGCAATTGCCACGCGTCGGCTTTGCGTCCGGCGTTTTGAGCGGCAAAAAATACATTTGTCACAGCGTCCGGCTCGCGCTCAACGCGCACATGCAAACGGGTGCGCAACGCAACAAACTCTTCTCCGGCATCCGATACGGGGAGCTTGCGGTCGCGCCAAGCGGTGACCATATACCCTTGTGTCGCATTGCTTTGCGCGATGGCAAAACCGTTCTTTTCCAGAAACTCGCCGAGCGACGGCCACAATGCGGCGGGGTCAACATCGACCGCCAGCCAACTCACATCGCCTTCGCGACGAACCTCCATGTCCAAGCGCGCGGGCAGAACATAGCTATCAAACGCCGCGCCGACAGCGCTGACGCGACCGCTCTGCGGCACCATCAGGCTATCGGAATTATCGGGCAACGACAGATCGGGCGGCACCTCCAGCTCGCCCCCCTCGCCGCTGACAAACGCATCGCAACCGAGGGAAGCGACTTCCAAATCCTTATCCAACAGCGAGGCCCGATTCATGTTCAGACCGCACGCCGTTAACAGCAACACACAAGAGACAGCGCAGCCAAACACAAAGGCATGTGATGCGCCCGCAAATTTGCGCATCAACTTACGCCCGCCTGTTTCATCGCATCGCGAACCGCATCGTGATATTGCTCCGACAAGGGTGTCAGCGGCAAGCGGATGCCCGCGCCGATCAAACCCATCTCTTGCAACGCCCACTTGGCCGGAATCGGATTGGACTCTGCAAACAACTGTTTGTGCAACCCTTGCAACTCGCCGTCCAATTCCCGAGCCCGCGCGGCATCCTTCGCCAGCGCCGCCTCACACATCCGGCTCATCTTCCGCGGCGCGACATTGGCCGTCACCGAGATCACCCCTTGCGCCCCCGCCAGCATCAACTCGGCCGCCGCCGCATCCTCGCCGCTATAGACCTCAAAACCCTCTTTGCAATGTCGCATAATTTCAATCCCTCGATCTGCCGTGCCGGTCGCCTCCTTGATACCGACAATCCCGGCGACCTCGCTTAAGCGCACAGCCGTCTCGGCGCGCATATCACAAGCGGTGCGTCCGGGCACGTTATACAGTATCTGCGGAATGGAAACCGCCTCGGCGATGTGCTTATGGTGCAGGTAGAGCCCCTCCTGCGTCGGCTTATTGTAATAGGGCGTGACCAAAAGACAGGCGTCGGCGCCGTGCTCTTTCGCGCAACGCGTCAACTCAACCGCTTCGCGCGTCGAATTCGCTCCGGTGCCGGCGATGACCGGAATACGTTTCGCCGCCCGCTCCGTCGCAAAACGAATCACCTCACAATGCTCGTCAAAATCCATCGTTGCGGACTCGCCCGTCGTGCCCGCCGGCACCAGCGCATGCGCGCCGTTCTCAATATGGAACTCGATCAAGTCGGCAAATGTAGAGTAGTCTATTTCCCCATTCGGATTCATCGGTGTAACCACCGCAACCATACTGCCGCGAAACATTCCCGCATTCCCTCCGTTACTATAAAAAGTGTGATATCAGTGCCTATTCTACAATGTTAGCGATTCGTTTCCCACAATAAATAGCGCGCCGCTCGGGCAATCGCATAAAAACGGCAACGGACACCTTGTTATCGTGCTAGAATCATACTCCCGATAAACTTAAACATGCAATAGAACAAATGGCAAAAGCAACCCTTGACAAAAAAGTCCCCGACTTTACATTGCCCGCCACCGGCGGCAAAGACATTTCTCTGTCCGACTTCAAAGGAGACAAACTCGTCGTCTACTTTTACCCAAAAGACAACACGCCCGGTTGTACGATGGAAAGCAAAGACTTCCGCGATTTGGCGCGCAGCTTTTCGCGCTGCGGCACAAAGATCGTCGGCGTATCGCGCGACAGCATCAAATCGCATGAAAAATTCAAAGAAGGAAAGAAGTTGCCCTTTCCGTTGCTATCGGATGCGGACGAAGCAGCCTGCGAGATATTTGATGTCATCAAACAAAAAACAATGTTCGGGCGCAAAGTGTTCGGAATTCAGCGCAGCACATTTTTGATAGACGGCAAAGGGTATCTGAGAAAGGAATGGCGCAAAGTCAAAGTGAGCGGTCATGCCGAAGAAGTGCTGGCCGCCGCCAAGGAGCTATAAACCCGCCGGTCAACTATCCGGCGAACGCAGGGAATGACATGCCGGACTCGCCTGAGCAACAACGGAAGTCGTTGTAAAACGGCGACGTTTAATCGCTATTTTCGCGCATGTGACGCACGCAATATTCGCCCCGCGCGGGAGTCGGCAAAACTGCGCTATGCCGGCGAGAGGGAGTGTTGTCGGTGAAGCACGCTCCCCCTGCCGGCGCGAACAAGATACGGCGCAGTCCTAAGCGAAGAGTCACATAAGCGCCGCTATCAAAGTGCAACTATCAAAGCCGCTAATGCAAGTACGGCTGCTACAAGCCACTTTACCATGTCTGCGCGATGTTCAGCCAACTCAGCTCTCAACTCTTCTTTGGTCACCAGATTGTCTAAGTCTTCTTTGGTCGCCATATTGGCCAACTCAGCTCTCAACTCTTCTTTGGTCACCAGATTGTTTAAGTCTTCTTTGGTTGCCAGATTGTTTAAGTCTTCTTTGGTTGCCAGATTGTTTAAGTCTTCTTTGGTCGCTGAATTAGCCACCTTTTCTTCCAACCGCTTTAAGTCTTCTTTGGTCGCTGAATTGGTTACCGCTTCTCTCAACTGATCCAATGCTTCTTTCACCGCTGACTCAGACTTGTTAAACTCCGCTTTCAACTTGGCCAATGCTTCTTTCGTCGCTGACTCAAACTTGTGAAACTCTTCTTTGGTCACTGTATTGGCTAACCCGGCTCTCAACTGATTCAATGCTTCTTTCGTCGCTGACTCAGACTTGTCAAACTCTTTTTGGGTCACCGAATTGGCTGCCGCTTCTCTCAACTGATTCAATGCTTCTTTCATCGCTGACTCAGACTTGTCAAACTCTTTTTGGGTCACCGAATTGGCTGCCGCTTCTCTCAACTGATTCAATGCCTCTTCGATCGCCGACTTGAACTCGGCAAACTCCGCTCTCAACTGATTCAATGCTCCTTCAATCGCTGACTTGAATTCGGCAAACTCTTCTTTCGTCACGGAATTGGCAAACTCTTCTTTCAACTTGGCCAATGCCTCTTTCATCGCTAACTCAAACTGGGTTAACTCTTCTTGGGTCGCTAACTTGGCCAATGCTTTTTTCATCGCTAACTCAAACTCGGCAAATTCGCCTTTCGTCATCAAAGCGCTCAAGTGTTTGCGCAACACTGCCAATTGCTCGTTGGCAATCGCGTGTGCTTTTTGTTCGTCAAAGCCTGCGCCAGTCAAGTTATCGACGGGCTCATAAGCAACCCCCGCCGTATCTTTTACTTTTAAGTTTTTAGGTTTTTTCATAATTATTGCGCCTCCCGGTCGCATCATAACACTAATTAAAATCTATGATCAATAGCCTCGTGCCGGATAGTAACACTACTTTAGGAGCTGCAGTCAAGCGAATAGGACAGGCGGTTATAGATCATCAGACGAACGGTCTAAAAGAAGCATTTGCGCGAGCGCCGTCATGACGCTTCCCTCGCCGAGAGAGTCGCAGAGTCCGCTATGACTCCCAACTTTTTTTGAAAGTCGCAGAGTCCGAACCACAAGCGCCGGACGATGCAGCGAGGGAGTGTTGTCGGTGAAGCACACTCCCCTGCCGGCGCGAACAAGATACGGCGCAGTCCTAAGCGAAGAGTGTAATCAATGTGGCTATCGCTGTAACAATCACAGCCGCTAATGCAAGTGCGGTTGCTACAAACCACTTTATCATTTCTGCGCGATGTTCAGCCAACTCAGCTCTCAACTCTTCTTTGGTCACCAGATTGTCTAAGTCTTCTTTGGTCGCCATATTGGCTACCTTTTCTTCCAACCGCTTTAAGTCTTCTTTGGTCGCCAGATTGTTTAAGTCTTCTTTGGTCGCTGAATTGGTTACCGCTTCTCTCAACTGATCCAATGCTTCTTTCACCGCTGACTCAGACTTGTTAAACTCCGCTTTCAACTTGGCCAATGCTTCTTTCGTCGCTGACTCAAACTTGTGAAACTCTTCTTTGGTCACTGTATTGGCTAACCCGGCTCTCAACTGATTCAATGCTTCTTTCGTCGCTGACTCAGACTTGTCAAACTCTTTTTGGGTCACCGAATTGGCTGCCGCTTCTCTCAACTGATTCAATGCCTCTTCGATCGCCGACTTGAACTCGGCAAACTCCGCTCTCAACTGATTCAATGCTCCTTCAATCGCTGACTTGAACTCGGCAAACTCTTCTTTAGTGACCGAATTAGCAAACTCCGCTTTCAACTGATTCAACGCTTCTTCGATCGCCGACTTGAACTCGGCAAACTCTTCTTTCGTCACCGAATTGGCTGCCGCTTCTTTCAACTTGGCCAATTCTTCTTCGGTCGCCGATTCAAACTTGGAAAATGCTTCTTCGAGCGCCGACTTGAATTCGGCAAACTCTTCTTTCGTCACGGAATTGGCAAACTCTTCTTTCAACTTGGCCAATGCCTCTTTCATCGCTAACTCAAACTGGGTTAACTCTTCTTGGGTCGCTAACTTGGCCAATGCTTTTTTCATCGCTAACTCAAACTCGGCAAATTCGCCTTTCGTCATCAAAGCGCTCAAGTGTTTGTGCAACACTGCCAATTGCTCGTTGGCAATCGCGTGTGCTTTTTGTTCGTCAAAGCCTGCGGCGGTCAAGTTCTCGACGGGGTCATAAGCAACCGCCGCCGCATCTTCTACTTTTAGGGTTTTGGATTTTTTCATAATCATTGCGCCTCCCGGTCGCATAATAACACTAATTAAAATCTATGATCAATAGCCTCGTGCCGGATAGTAACACTACTTTAGGAGCTACAGTCAAGTGAATAGGACAGGCGGTGTAGATTATCAGACGAACGGTCTAAAAGAAGCATTTGCGCGAGCGCCGTCATGGCGCTTCCCTCGCCGAGAGAGTCGCAGAGTCCGCTATGACTCCCAACTTTTTTTGAGAGTCGCAGAGTCCGAGTCACAAGCGCCGGATGATGCGGCGAGGAGAAAGTTCCATGCTCGCACTAACCACACTCCTCCCTCTTCGCTACGGTGAAGCAATGGCGGTAGCCCCCGCTACCGCAACGGGCCTTCCAGGAAAAGGCGCAAGCGCAGGCGCACCTCAGGCACCAGATTGGCCTCTGTCACCCGATGACCCGCGCTACACAGCGACCCTTCCAGCCCTTCCTGTGCGGGCGTGTCATGCTGATCCATGAAAGAAACGCAGGCGCGCACATACCTGCCCACTTGGGCGGCACGCGGTGCGAAGAAGTCGGAAGAAGCGGCGTCCGCTATGTCGCTATAGGCGCTGTCCGCGGGGGTGTCGGCGCCGCCGGGCGGTGCGTCGGCCTGTTGCCACTGCCAACTCAGGGTGTCGACATCAATGCCGTTGCGATCCGTCACACCGGCGATGGAAGCTGTGATTCCGGCCGCGGCGGTGATTGTGGGCGCGCCGGCGGCGGCCGTCTGCGTGGATGCGCTCACCAGATTGATGGTCATGGTGACGATGTCAGATACTTGCTTATCAGGGCCGGAAGTAAGGACACCCACACCGACAGTCAGACGGTAGGTGAAACTGTCATAACTATTGGTGACAGAGATGGCAGCGGTGGACGGAGTGTATACAATATGGCCCTGATCCAGTTGAATTACAGATGATATATTATTAGGGCGAGCAGGAAAAGCGGAGACTACCCTATTTTTTAAAGTGCCGTGTTCGGTGTCGGATTCAATGTGAAGCCCCCCTAGCAAGTCGCCATCCGCATCCTCGAAAGGAAAATCAGCGACTCTGAACGTGTAACTGCTGCCAATAACGACAGCAACGCTGGCATCCCGAACCATGATGGGAGCCGCATAAGCGCACGTTACGCCCAATGCCCAGAAGGACAGCGCAAGGCATGTGGCGGTTATCCGGCGATTGCGAGGGGTAGTATCAAAAATTTGTCGTTTCATAGTATTTCTCCTAATGGTTTGTATTTCGTAAATGCGGTTGCGCAATGAGCGCTTCCGCCCCAAAGACATCCGCAAGCAATTCAAGAAGCCACAAACAACGAATCGAAGATACACAAACAACGAATCGAAGATACACAAACAACGAATCGAAGATACACAAACAACGAAGTTGTTTGTGCTCTCATCACTGTGCTCTCATCACTGTGCTCTCATCACTGTGCTCTCATCACTGTGCCTCATCAAGCGTTGTTTGTGCACATAACTCACAAAGCGCAAGTCATCCACAAGTATCCTGATATCCTGTCTCATCCTCGCGCGCCTCATAACACTCTCCTTCTCATCGCAGTTACTCGCATTACCGCAGCGGGCCTTCCAGGAAAAGGCGCAAGCGCAAGCGCAACTCGCGCACCAGATTGGCCTCTGTCACCAGAACGCCCGCGCTGCACAGCGGCCCTTCCTGTTCCGGCATGGCAAGTTCATCCATGAAAGAAACGCAGGCGCGCACATACTTGCCCACTTGTTCGGCCTGCGGTGCGAAGAAGTCGGAAGAAGGCGCGTCCGCTATGTCGCCGTAGTTGCCCATGGGGGTGTCGGCCTGTTGCCACTGCCATTGCAAGGTGCCGACATCGATGCCGTTGACATCCGTCACCCCGTCGATGGAAGCCCTGATTCCGGCCGCAGCGGTGATGGTGGGCGTGCCGGTGGCCGCCGTCGGGATCGTCGCAACGTCAACACAGTTCGGATATTCGCCGATATGCGAGACCAAATTGCAGGCGCATTCCGTCGCGCCGTTCGGATTCGCCGCCGCCGGTGTCGCGCCCTCCCCGCAGTTGAAAACATACGGCTGCCGAACCGGGATCATGGCAAACGCCGCGGTAATCAATCCGGGCAACGCCGCAAAACGCGCCGCCTGAGTTACCCCGCTTGCGTCAAAATCAAAAGGAATCGCGTTGTCTGTGAAGAACACTTTCTCCAGCACCGAAACGACAATGGTTATATTATTAGCGTCGGAGTTGGCCTCTATGTTAGCAAGCGGGCCGGCAAGGTAGTCCGAGGCCGAGTCGCCTTCGTATCGCGCCAAAACCGCATCCCGATAAACGCCCGCCGCGGTTTTGATATGCGCGGGATTTGCGGCATCGGCGGCAATGGCGTTAAAGCCGTTAAAAAGACTTTGCACCAGCGGCGGAGGCGCTGCGTCGGGAAAGGCGTATTCCGCGCCGAACACATCGGCGCACCGCGGCGCACTCTCGCCAAAAAAGCAACCGTCATAATCCGTCCCGCCCGAAGTCAGCGGGATTTCGCATTGGGGGGCGGCGGTGGCGGTGGAAATATCCCACCCTTCGCGTATGCATGCGCGAGCCCCCTCCCGTTGGCCGCGGGTCAAAGTCGGCATGGCAACACAGTTCGGCCATACGCCGATGTACGGGTCCGAACCGCAGGAGCACTCGGTTTCGCCGTTCAGGTTATGGTCCGGCGGATAACCGCCGGGGACGTTTCCGTTTTGGTCGCAGTTTGCAATAAAAACATCGGTGCCGGCGACCTGGGGGCGGACGGTGGGATGGTCTTCCGCCTTCGGAAAAACCGGCGGGTCGCCATACATGAGTGCGCAGGAAACATTGGCGACTGTGCTTCCCCGAGCAATGTAGCAACTATCAGCGGCGGCACGGTCTAATCCTGATGTTCCCGTCCACAATACGGAGGGAATCATACAAGCCAGATGTCCCGAACCATACAACGCCACCGCTTCGCGTCCGTCCCATCCCGCTTCTTCGCAGTCGTCCAGAATTGAGATCAAGGCGTTGTCAAAGCATCCGGTGTTTCTCTCCTCAGCGACGTGGGGGGAAGTGACTCGGGTTTGCCCTTCGGAGCAGATAGTTTGGCAAATGCCGCGAACATTTTCCTGTCCTGCCGGACACATCGTTTGCGCTTGCGCGCTGTTTGCGACGAGCGCGAAAGTGATTGCCGCGCAAATCCCGCAAATTTTAAGGAGGGCGGCAGTATTAATAAGTTGTCGTTTCATAGTATTTCTCCCGATGGTTTGTGATTCGCGAACGCGGTTGCGCAATGAGCGCTTCCGCCCCAAAGACATCCGCAAGTATCTCCGTATCCTGTCTCATCCTCGCGCGCCTCATAACACTCTCCTTTTCCGTAGTTACTCGCATTACCGCAGGGGCCCCTCAAGGAAGAGGCGTAGCCGCAAGAACAGGTCCGTACTTTCCACCAGATTTATCGTCAGGGTGGCATCGGCTGTGGCCTCGTTGGCCGGCGCCGGTGTCGGATTCGTCTGTGTGGGGGAAGGGGCATCGGCGCCGGTGTCGCGCACCCGGTATCTGAAGGTCGCATAGCTCTCACCGACGGGGGCGCCGTCAGCCGGATAGTATGCCAGAGTGTCCAGCTGGGCCAGGCTCAGGGGGGTGTCTGCGGCTATGGTGGTGTCGGCATCGCCCACCAGCACCAGAGTGCCGGCCGTGGGCGTGGTGATTATGCGGATGCCGTTGATGGTGTCGCCATCCTCATCGGCGGTGATGGGAAAGTCGCCCCTTGCAAAGCGGTGCGGCCTGGCGGAGTCGGCGTTGTTCGGAACTGAGACAGTGCTGGGGCCGCCTGTGGGCGCATCGCTGACATTGCGTATCAGCCCCCCATCGGTGCATACTGTCTCCTCGTGGCCCAGCCGGTCATCAAAAGTGATGCAGACGCGCACATACATGCCCGCCTGCGCTTGAGTCGGAGCGAAGTTGCGCTCTTGGTTGGCAGTGCCGCCGACACCGGGGATGTCGAAGTAGGGGCCGTCCTGGGCGGCGGATTGCTGCCATGTATGGAGGAGCCTGCTAAGCCCGCTCGGCGCTCCATTGGGGTCCATGATAGTGCCGATAGTATTGACCAGTATCAAAATATCCTCGTCATACAGTTCTCCGGCGCTGGCAGCGATAAGTTCCGGCATGCCGGTGGCGGGCATCTGCACACTTTCCAGCAGATTGATATTCATGGTGGCGGCGCTGAAAGGGGATGCCACGCCGCCGGCCGTCACATTGAATGTGAACCAGGCGTAGCTATCCTTGGCGGCCGCGCCCGCCGGCGGATACCAGGTGAGGGTGTTGATGCTGGATGCCGCCAAAGTGTAGGGCACATTGTCAGCGGCGCTGTCGTCATCGATGAGGGCGGTGCTGCCCACCCGCAGAGCGCCGAGGGCCGGCAAGGTCTCTATGCTTATGCTGTTCAGGGTCAGGGCGCCGCTGTCCGCATTCGCAAAAAGGAAGTCGCTCTCCTTGAAAGCGTGCGGGCTGTCGGCGGTGGCATTGTTCTTCACATATACGGCGCTGTGGGATGCGGACGGCCGTTGCGCCTGGGCCTGGGCGCAGATGGCAACCAGGGCCAGCAGAACCAGCGCCCGGAGGCTAAACCGCGTCATCGTTGCGCCCCGGCGCCGGCGAGCGGTATCAAAAATTTGTCGTCTCATAGTATTTCTCCTAATGGTTTGTATTTCGTAAATGCGGTTGCGCAATGAGCGCTTCCGCCCCAAAGACATCCGCAAGTATCTCCGTATCCTGTCTCATCCTCGCGCGCCTCATAACACTCTCCTTCTCCATCGCAGTTACTCGCATTACCGCAGGGGGCCTTCAAGGAAAAGGCGCAAGCGCAGACGCACCTCAGGCACCAGATTGGCTTCTGTCACCAGTTCGCCATCGCTACACAGCGACCCGTCCAGCCCTTCCTGTGCGGGCGTGTCAAACTGATCCATGAAAGAAACGCAGGCGCGCACGTACTTGTCCAGTTGTTCGGTCTGCGGCGCGAAGAAGTCGGAAGAAGTGGCGCCCGCTATGTCGCCGTAGGCGCCCATGGGGGTGTCGGCCTGTTGCCACCGCCAGATTAGGGTGCTGATATCAATGCCGTTGATATCCGTCACACCGGCGATGGAAGCTGTGATTCCGGCATCGGCGGTGATTGTGGGCGCGCCGGCGGCGGCCGTCTGCGTGGATGCGCTCACCAGATCGATGGTCATGGTGACGGTGTCGCTGTAGTCGCTGTTCGGGCCGGAAATAATCAGGCCGTCCCCGACAGCCACTATGTAAGTGAAGCTGGCGTAGCCGCTGGTAACGGAGATGCCATCCGCAGGGGGGGCGTATGCCAATCTGAAAGCAAAGAAGGGTATTGCGTCCAGGGGAGCAACTGAGATGCCATCAGCCCGAGTCAGAGTGCCTGTGCTGGGCAACGATTGGACAATGACCGCGTTGAAAGCATCCCCATCATCATCTCTGTAAGGAAAATCACTGATTGTGAAATTGTAGTTGCCGCCAATTGGGACATCAACGCTGCTGTCCTCCGCCATGGGAACTGCAGCTTGAGTCCGGGTTGCGCCCAATGCCACAGAAATGCCAGCAGGCAGAGGATGCCGGCGGTTATCCGGCGATTGCGGGGGGCGGTATCAAAAATTTGTCGTTTCATAGTATTTCTCCTAATGGTTTGTATTTCGCGAATGCGGTTGCGCAATGAGCGCTTCTGCCACAAAGACATCCGCAAGTATCTCCGTATCCTGTCTCATCCTCGCGTGCTTCATCACACTCTCCTCTCCGCAGTTACTCGCATTACCGCAACGGGCCTTCAAGAAAGAGACGCAAGCGCAAGTTCAGATTCGAAGGCCCTTCCACCAGATCTATCGTCAGGGTGGCATCGCGGCTGGCCTCGGTGGCCGGGCCGTCGGCGCCGGTGTCGCGCACCCGGTAGGTAAAAGCGGCATAGCCGGCGCCGACGGGGGCGCCGTCATCCGGGTAGTATGCCAAGTCGTCCAGTTCGGTCAGGGTCAGGGCGGCGCCTGCGACTATGGCGGGGCCGGTACCGCCCGCCAGCACCAGGGTGCCGGCCGTGGGCAGGGAGGTTATGCGGATGCCGTTGATGGTGTCGCCATCCTCATCGCTGATGGGAAAGTTTGAGCGTGAAAAGCGGTGCGGTCTGGCGGACCTGGCAGTGTTCGCCACCTTAACAATGGTGCTGCGGCCGACGGGCGCATCGCTGATATTGCTTACGCGGGTACCCTCGGTGCATACTGTCTCCTCGTGGCCCAGCAGGTCATCAAAGGTGAGGCAGACGCGGAGATACAGTCCCACGTGCTCTTGAGCCGGAGTGAGGAGGCGCGCGTTGGGGCCAGTGCCGCCGGTACCGGGGATGTTGGCATAGGGACCGCCCTGAGTGGCGGATTGTTGCCATGCGTAGGTGGGATCCTCAATCCGTCTCGGCCTTCCATTGGGGTCCATGATAGTGCCATAAGAATTGACCAGTATCCTGGTGTCCTCGTCAAACAGTTCTCCGGCGCCGGTAGCAAGAAGTTCCGGCATGCCGGTTGCGGGCATTTGCACGCCCTCCAGCAGATGGATAAACATATTGGCGCCACTGAAAGGGGATGACGCGCCGCCGGCCGCCACATTGAATTTGAACGAGGCGTAGCTATTCTTTGCGGCCGCGCCCGTCGGCGGATACCAAGTGAGGTCGCCTATGCTGGCGGCCGCCACAGTGTAGGGCACATTGTCATTGGCGCTGCCATCGTCTATGAGGGCGGCGCTGCCCACCCGCAGTGTGCCGAGGGCCGGCAAGGTTTCTACGATTACGCTGTCCAAGGTCAGGGTGCCGCCGTCCGCATCCACAAAAGTGAAGTCACTTGCCTTGAAGGCATGCGCATTGTCGGCGTCGGCATTGTTATGCACAAATACGAAGCTGCTGGAGGCAAACGGCCGTTGCGCCTGGGCCTGGGCGCAGATGGCAACCAAGACAAACAGGGCCGGCAGAACCAGTGCCCGGAGGTTGCGCCGCGTCATCGTTGCCCGCCGACGCCGGGGGGCCATATCAAAAATGCAAATCCCGCAAATTTTAAGGAGGGCGGCAGTATTAATAAGTTGTCGTTTCATCGTATTTCTCATGAAAACGTTGTTTGTGTGCATAACTCACAAAGCGCAAGTCATCTGCAAGTGTCTTCACATCCTGTCTCATCCTCGCGCGCCTCATAACACTCTCCTTTTCCGTAGTTACTCGCATTACCGCAACGGGCCTTCCAAGAAAAGGCGCAAGCGCAACTGCAAGTACGGTTGGCGAATGCATTCCGTCGCGCCATTCAGATTCGCACCTGCCGGAATCATGCCTTCCCCGCAGTCGAAAACATACCGCACCGAATCCTCCTTTTTCGGAAAGGCGAGCTCTGTTGCGCCGAATACATCCGCGCACTGCGGCGTACCCGGGCCGAAAAAGCACTCGTCAAAAGTCTCCTCGCCAGAAATCAGCGGGATGTCGCATTTGAAGAAGGCGGTGGCGGTGGAAATAGTCCACCCTTGATCCGCACATGTGTGAATCCCCTCCCGCTCGGCGGGGGTTAAGCCGGTCGGAAAAGCCGTGCAGTTCGGCCATGTGCCGATGTGCGAGGCCCGATTGCAGGTGCATTCGGTTTCGCCGTTGAGGTTGTGGTTGGGCGGATAGCCGCCGGGGACTGCGCCGTCGGGGTCGCAGTTTGCGATAAAGGCGCTCGCGCTATTGCCAGCGCGAACATCGGGATGGTCCGCCTTTTTCGGAAAAACCGGCGGGTTGCCATACATGGCCGCGCAGGTGATTGGCGAAATAGTACCCCCGCCACCCTGAACGATGTAGCATAAATCGCCGGCTGACCTTCTGTCCCTCGCCGCACCTCGAATAAGTACGGAGGGGATCTCGCAGCCCAAAGTCCCACCGCCGAATGGCACCCCCGTCGCTTCGCGTCCGGCCCATCCCGCGTCTTCGCAGTCGTCCAGAATTGAGATCAAGGCGTTGTCAAAGCATCCGGTCTGTCTCTCCTCAAGGACGCGGGAGGAAGTGATTCGGGTTTGCCCTTCGGAGCAGACATTTTGGCAAATGCCGCGAACATTTTCCTGTCCTGCCGGACACATCATGGTTTGCGCTTGCGCGCTGTTTGCGACGAACGCGAAATTCATTGCCGCGCAAATCCCGCAAATTTTAAGGAGGGGAGCGGCAGTATTAATAAGTTGTCGTTTCATCGTATTTCTCCTGATGGTTTGTATTTCGCGAATGCGGTTGCACAGTGCGTCGCACCACATCCTGTCTCATCCTCGCGCGCCTCATGACACTCTCCTTCTCTGTCGTAGTTACTCGCATTACCGCAACGGGCCTTCTAAGAAAAGGCGCAAGCGCAAGCGCAAGTACGGTTGGCGAATGCATTCCGTCGCGCCATTCAGATTCGCACCTGCCGGAATCATGCCCGCCCCGCAGTTGAAAACATACCGAGCCGTCACCGAATCCTCCTTTTTCGGAAAGGCGAGCTCTGCTGCGCCGAAGACATCCGCGCACTGCGGCGTACCCGGACCGAAAAAGCACTCGTCAAAAGTCTCCTCGCCGGAGATCAGCGGGATGTCGCATTTGAAGAAGGCGGTGTCGGTGGAAATAGTCCACCCTTGATCCGCACATGTGTGAATCCCCTCCCGCTCGGCGGGGGTTAAGCCGGTCGGAAAAGCCGTGCAGTTCGGCCATGTGCCGATGTGCGAGGCCCGATTGCAGGTGCATTCGGTTTCGCCGTTCAGGTTATGGTCTGGCGGATAACCGCCGGGGACATTCCCATCTTGGTCGCAGTTTGCCACAAAAATATCGGCGTCAACGACCTGGGGGCGGACGGTGAGATGGTCTTCCGCCTTCGGAAAAACCGGCGGGTCGCCATACATGTCCGTGCAGGGAATCGTGGAGATTGAGCCTCCCCGAGCAATGTGGCAACTATCAGAGGCGTGACTGCCTGATGTTGTCCGCAATCGGGAGGGAATCCTACAAGCCAGATGTCCCGAAGAATACAACGCCGCCGCTTCGCGTCCTTCCCATCCCGCGGCTTCGCAGTCGTCCAGAATTGAGATCAAGGCGTTGTCAAAGCATCCGGTGTTTGTCTCCTCAAGGACGCGGGGGGAAGTGAGTCGGGTTTGCCCTTGGGAGCAGATAGTTTGGCAATGACCGCGAATATTTTCCTGTCCTGCCGGACACATCGTTTGCGCTTGCGCGCTGTTTGCGACGAGCGCGAAAGTTATTGCCGCGCAAATCCCGCAAATTCTAAGGGGGCATGAGGTGACAACAACGAGCAGGGCCAGTGCCCGCAGGGCGCGGCGCGTCATTGTTGCTCCCTGCCCAATAGAGGGGGGGGGGGGGGGGGGCAGTGTTAAAAGTTTGTAAGTTCATGCTGTTTTGTCGGATCATGGTTTTACTCCTGATGAATGCAGTTGCACGGTATATGCACGCAAACAGTTTGATGAGAGCACAGTGATGAGAAGCACATGATGAGAGGCACATGATGAGAGGCACAGACAACTTCGTTGTTTGTGTGTCCTTGATTTGCTGTTTGTGACTGCTTGATGAGACACAAACTGTTTGCGGATTGTTTGGCGCTGTGTGCTCGTCCGCGAAGCGCGAGTCATTTATAAGAGTTGGGTTGTTCATTGTTTCCCTCATTTGATGTACTCTACCACAAAATGCGAGTCCTTTGCGAGCGCTTTTGTATCGGTCTCATTCCTTGGCCCACCCCCGTTTTTAGCGGGCTTGGGTCTGGACAAGCCAGACGCGCAGTACCGCATTGACCAATGTGGCAAGCGGAATGGCAAAAAACACGCCCCAGATTCCCCAAATGCCGCCGAAAATCAGAATCGCCAAGATGATGGCGACCGGATGCAGGTTTACGATTTCGGAAAACAACAGCGGCACCAATAAGTTGCCGTCCAGAAACTGGATGATTGCATACGCAATCATCAGGTACAGGAAGTCGCTCGTCAGCCCCCACTGCGCATACGCCACCATGGCAATCGGGATGGTCACGACCGCCGCGCCGAGAAAGGGAATCACCACAGAAAGCCCGACCAACAATGACAACAACGCCGCGTATTGCAACCCCAGCGCTTGAAACACGATCCAACTGACAATCCATACGATGACAATTTCTATCATCTTGCCGCGTATGTAGCCGGATATTTTTTGGTTGACTTCGCGCCATACCTCAAGCGTCAAATCGCGATTCTCTTTGTGCGGCAGGACAGCCGACCACCACTTGAGCAGCGCTTCCTTGTCTTTGAGGAAGAAAAATATGAGCAGCGGAACGAGAACGAGATAGACCAGCACCGTGATGAACCCGGCAAGCGATGTTAGCAAGGCGCTCAGCACCGCTTGCGCGATGCCCGAAATTTCATTGCGCAGGCTGCCTATGAATTCGGTAATCTGGTTTTCATCGACAAACTTGGGATAGGACTGCGGGAGTTGCAGCAACAGCGCTTGCCCTTGTTCGATGATTGCGGGCAAGTCTTGCAGGAAGTTCGCAATCTGCAATGTCATCATCGGCAACATAAATAGCAGAACAAACAGCACCGCGCTGATGAACAGAATGTACACCGAGAGCATGGAGACAAGGTGCGGAAAGCGGTAACGCTTGAGCGCTTCGATTATCCCGTCGAGCAGGTAGGCGATGACCAAGCCGACGATCAGGGGCGCCAGAATGTCGCTGGCGAGGCTGATGACAAATGCGCCCAGCAAGAGGAGGAAAAACAACACCACAATCTGCGGGTTGGAGAAAGTGCGTTCAAACCAGTTTTTAAGAATCGTAGTCATTGCCGCCTGCATGCATCGGGTGCGGATAAGATACTACCCCTTATCAGGGATTCTGACAAGCGCTTGTATGATGCCAGTACATATTGGAAACTTTGGGCAAATGTTGTGTAATTAGTGCCATAGGTGTTTGGAGCCTCAATCCATAATGTGGTCGTTGGGTATTAAACCATAGCAGGTAGTCTATCATACGCTCATTGAATTCCCGAATATCGGTCAGCAACAAGCCCTCTTCAAACTCCACAAACTCTTCCTGGAGCGTGCGGTTAAAGCGTTCATTGAATGCGTTCATCTTCGGACATTTGGGATACGTGTAGCAGTGCCGGATACCTTGCTCTTGCAGGCAGCGATCAAACGCGCCGCAGAACTCGGAGCCGTTGTCGGTGAGCACTTGCTCTATCTTGGCGGGGAACACTTCCATCATCAGCTTCATAAAGAACTCGGCGGCGATGCTGTTGCCACGAGGGACGCCGATAGCAAAGCCAAACCGGCTATGCAAATCTACGGCCGTGAACAGATAGCGACGCTGACCTTGAATAAACCGTTGCACGGTATCCATGGCGATGCAATGCCCGATACGCTTTGCATTGAAACCCTTTTCAAGACGCTCCTTGCTCTTGCTTTGCGTTGTGCGTTGCCGACGCGGTTTTGCGGGCACCCAGCGCATCTTATCGGGTGCGCTGGCAATCAGTCGCGCGATGGTGCGCGGCTTGGGACAACGCAAGCCGCGCTCGTCACACCACGGTTGAATCAGCAGGTATATCTTGGGTGCGCCGTAGGGATAGTTTTTGCGGTGTCGCCGAATCTCGTCGATAATCTCCTCAGGCCAGTCGCGCCGGCGTGGCTGGCGCGGGCAAGTGCTCTGATTGATTAAGCCGTTAATGCCATAAAGCCGATATTGTCTCCGCCACTCATAGAGTGATGATTTGCTGATGTGGTAAGCGTCCATGCTGGCTTTTATGTTGTGGTTCTCCCATAATATAAGGGCTTCAAGTTTCTGTTTTGCTTTATAGCTCATAGTTGCCTCGTCTATTGAAAAAGCAGCTATTTTATAGAAACCTTTGATGCCGTGGCCGATGTGTTGATATTGCATGTCGGCTACGTTTGTTGTTGAAGCCAAGAATCCAGAATGTTTCTGGCATTATGCAGCGCTGTGTCGGCGTTGCGCAAACCGCAGCCGCCGGAGAAGGGGCAGAAGCGGATGTGCCTGTGGCATGATAAAATGCGCTAAATCGGCAACCACGACCACAATGCGCATTTCAAATTTTCCGCTTTTTACGCTCAAAGAAACGCCGGCTGACGCCAGCGTCATCAGTCATCGGCTGATGATTCGCGCCGGGCTGATACGCGGCTTGGCGTCGGGGCTTTATGCGTGGATGCCGCTGGGGTTGCGCTGCTTGCGCAAGGTCGGCGCCATCGTCCGCGATGAGATGAATGCCGCCGGCGCGATTGAGCTGAGCATGCCTTCCGTGCAGCCGGCCAAGTTGTGGCGGGAATCCGGACGCTGGGATGAGTACGGGCCGGAGTTGCTGCGCATCCGTGATCGCCACGACAATGATTTTGTCTTCGGGCCGACACACGAAGAGGTCATCACCGACATCGCCCGCCGCGAGTTGACCAGTTACCGCCAGTTGCCGGTTAATTTTTATCAGATTCAAACCAAGTTCCGCGATGAAGTCCGTCCGCGCTTTGGCATCATGCGCGCGCGGGAGTTTCTGATGAAGGATGCCTACTCTTTTCACGCCGATGATGCGTCGCTTGATGAGACTTATCGGGCGATGTTTGAGGCTTACTGCCGCATCTTTGAGCGCTTGCAACTTGACTTCAGGGCCGTGCGCGCCGATACGGGCGCGATTGGCGGCGACTTCTCGCACGAGTTTCACGTGCTCGCCGAGTCGGGCGAGGACGCCATCGCCTACTCCCTCGCCGGCGACTATGCGGCCAACATAGAAGTCGCGCCGGCGCCGGCGCCGGATGCCGAATGCCCCGCCGCAAGCGAGCCGATGCGCGCCGTTGATACGCCCGGCGTGACCACCATAGAGGCGCTGAGCGAGTTGCTTGATATCGAACCGCGGCGGTGCTTGAAGGCGCTTTTTGTCAAGGGCGCGGATGGCGGCATCGTCGGCTTGTTCTTGCGCGGCGACCATACTTTGAATGCCATCAAGGCGGCAAAGCACCCCGCTGTTGCGGCGCCGCTTGAATTCGCATCGCGCGAGGAGATCATCGCCGCCGTCGGTTGCCCGCCCGGCTCGCTCGGCCCGATCGGACTGGATACGCCGCTGTTGATCGACCATGCCGCCGGCGTCCTCGCCGACTTCGTGACGGGCGCGAACGAGGAGGGCAAACATCTCGCCGGCGTGAATTGGGAGCGCGACCTGCCGCGCCCCGAAGCGTTTGACTTGCGCAACATAGAAGCGGGCGAGGCGGCGCCGGATGGCAGCGGGCGGATTGCGATTCAGCGCGGCATCGAGGTCGGGCATATATTCAAACTGGGCGACAAGTACAGCCGGATGATGCGGTTTGCCGTGTCGGGCAAAGACGAGGAGGCGATCACGCCCAAGATGGGTTGCTATGGCATCGGCGTCTCGCGCATAGTCGCGGCGGCCATCGAGCAGAATCATGACGATGGCGGCATCGTCTGGCCGCAGGCGATTGCGCCGTTTACATTGATGCTGACGCCGATTCAATACCTGCGCGATGAGGCGGTGCGCAAAACGGCCGACCGGCTTTATGGCGAGTTCGCGGCGCGCGGAATTGAGGCGCTGTTGGACGACCGCGATATCAGGCCGGGCATTATGTTTGCCGACAGCGATTTGATCGGGCTGCCGTACCGTCTTGTCATCAGCCCGAAGGGGTTGCGCAACGGGCAGGCGGAGTTGAAGATGCGCCGGCAGACGGAGGCGCGGATGGTGCCGCTTGAGAACTGTGCGGCGGCGGTGTGCGACATCATCAATGCCGACAGCCGACGGTGACAGTATGCTATGATGACGGGCGCTATGAAACAATTGATACTGATTTGCGCATTGACGGCCTTGCTGGTCGGGTGCGGGCAACAACTGTCCTACAGCGGTAGCAAAACCGTTGTCGGCGGCATGGACGATGTGCGCGCATGCCGCTTGCTCGGAACCACGAAAGTCTCTTTGCACGATGCCCAGGCGAAAGTGCTCGCTGCCGAACAGGTTGCGGAGCGTCTGGAAATAGCGGCGCGTAATTTTGCCGCGCGCATCGGAGCGAACACCGTGGCGCCCGCCGCCGAAGTCGAAGCAGGCAAGCGCAACTTCCAACTGTACGTGTGTCAGGAAGATTTCTGACAACGCTTGTGACGGATGATGCGGAAGGCGAAGCATGCAAGCGCAACTTCAAACTGTGCGTGTGTCAGGAAGATTTCTGACAACGCTTGTGACGGATGATGCGGAAGGCGAAGCATGCAAGCGCAACTTCAAACTGTGCGTGTGTCAGGAAGATTTCTGACAACGCTTGTGACGGATGATGCGGAAGGCGAAGCATGCAAGCGCAACTTCAAACTGTGCGTGTGTCAGGAAGATTTCTGACAACGCCCGCGGCGGATGATGCGGAAGGCGAAGCATGCAAGCGCAACTTCAAACTGTGCGTGTGTCAGGAAGATTTCTGACAACGCCCGCGGCGGATGATGCGGAAGGCGAAGCATGCAAGCGCAACTTCAAACTGTGCGTGTGTCAGGAGCAGTTCTGACAGCGCCCGCGGCGGATGATGCGGAATAGGTCCGCGGACAGTCACGGGCGCGCGCGCGCATCGGGCCGTCTCTTCGCGCTTATATCGATGGTCGCTTTGGTCGCCGCCGGTTGCGCCCAGCCGCAACCGAGCAATATCGGCGATGCCTGCGGTATGCTCAAAGACAGACAGTCTTGGTATTCTGCGGCGCTCGATGCGGAACAACGCTGGAGAATTCCGATGACGACGATTCTGGCGTTCATCCATCAGGAGTCGTCTTTTAAGCACGATGCCAAGCCGCCGCGGCGCAAGTTGCTCGGCTTTATTCCGTGGTTCCGCGCCTCTTCGGCTTACGGCTATTCGCAAGCGCTCGACCAGAGTTGGCAAGAATACAAGGACGAGACGGGGGGCATCTTGGCCCGCCGCAACAGTTTTGCCGATTCGGCAGACTTCATCGGTTGGTATAACGATAAGACGGCGCGAAGCCTTGGCATATCGCGCGACGATGCGTACTCGCTCTACCTTGCATACCACGAAGGACGGGGCGGCTATAAACGCAAGACGCATAACAAAAAGAAATGGCTGCTCAAGGCGGCCGGAAAAGTGAAGCGGAATGCGGCGACCTATGAGCGCCAACTCAAGCAGTGCGGGCATGAACTGACCCGCCCCTGGTATCACTTCTTGCCGTTGCTGTAGCGCGAAGCGGTGGCTATGGGCGGGCTCGAACCACCAAGTTGACCGACAAAGCCGCGTGGCTTGCAACGGAAGCGGTGGCTATGGGTGGGCTCGAACCACCGACCCCGGCATTATGAATGCCGTGCTCTAACCGACTGAGCTACATAGCCGCCAAGGCGGTGAATTATACAACACCATCAGAATGCCTCTGCAACACGGTGAATGTCTTGTGCTGTTTCACTCTATGATTCCCCGCAAAAGATTTTGTTTGCCAAACATCTCTTTCTTAAATAGAACAAACCCATTGCCCAGAGCTTCAAGCCGGTCTCCCCATTCATCCTCCCAACGTTTATACGGGATGCGTATTTCCCCTCCCTTTGTATATTTCCCGCAAGGGGGGACGGCATAATCCACCTGAATATATCTGTGCCTGGGGCTGGTGACTCGTTTTGCTTCCGGTCTGGCGGATAACTTCTTAATCTGCAAAGGCAATCTCATGTCTGTGCCTAACTCAACGACAATATCCTTGCCCCTGTAGTCGTTATTTACTCCCATCTCCACTTTGCCTTTGCCGCATATCGATTCTGCCACATACGCACCTTGTATCTGTGTCAAAATGCTTGCCCATGTTCTATATATTCTTGCCGGCAAGCCGAGATAAAAAGTCTCTTCGCTAAATCGGCAACGTTGCCGCCACTCCTCAAGTTCCGCAGATAGCGAACTTTTATAGATCTTATAAAAATCCTCATACTGCGGCCAGCCAGTTCTTTTATCCCAATATCGCCCATACAGACACGATAATGCTTGCACCTTCTTAGGCATATCCGGTTCAACAATTTTTATGTCTTTATACTTTGCCCGTAATGCATCGACATCTATGCTTCCGAGAAAGTTATCGAAGTTTTTTAAATCAGACGACACGATGCTTTGATCCACTTGTTGCCAAATTCGGCATATTCGCGGTTTATTTCCGTGGCAAAAAACCTATGCCCTAATTGCTGCGCAACAACACACTCCGAACCCGAACCGGCAAACGGTATCAATACGCCCTTGCCGTTGGCAACAGACTTGATAAGTCTGCCGGTCAGTTCCATGGGTTTTTGCGTCGGGTGTTTCAATATGTCGCAGTCCCGATGTTGATTCAGTTCCGACGGCGGATATATTTTGTTGCCGCAGTCACGGCATAGAAACCACCGCTCTTTGCGTCCGGCGCCGCCCGCTAATGCCGGCACTTTTAACACATCGCGAGGCAGCGCGCCGTTATCATGCCCGTTGTAGACGGTCTTTTTCCCGCGACCGTTAAAACGGCACTTTGTCTCTTTGCGCTCTTTGCCGATGCACTTCTTATAATTGTCCGTGTACTCCTCTCTTATTTCGTCAACATACAGGGCGGGTCTTTTGTCCTTCCACAAACAAAGTATGCTTTCGTGGCTTCGTTGCCAAAACTTTGAAGTCGGAACAGCCTTGTTGGTGTAATGCCAAACCAGCCATCGTTGCTTTTCCAGCGGATAATTGACCGCGATATGCGCCAGTATCTCGGGGAAACCATACACGTACATAATGCCTTCGCTGCTTAACCGACGCATACATACATCTATCCACTGTTGCGTCCAATCTATGTAATCCCGCAGGCTTTGTCGGTCGCTGTCATTGCCGAAGTCTTTTCCAATGTTATACGGCGGGTCGGCAATGACGACATCAAACGAGCGACGGCCTAATAATTTTGACTTTGTAAGAAAGTCCCCGGTATGTATGCGGTTGAACATATCGTTCATTAGGAAACAAGCTCCTTTACGACAACTCTGACGTGCGACGGATTTTCATCGGTAAAAAGCGTAGATATTAACTTGGGATGTTTGCACACTGTCACTTCCAAGATTTTCTGTTCATGTGTCCAGTTAGGTACACTCATTATTTTTAGGGAATTATGTATTTAACTTGACAGAGGCAGATTATGTCAGGCAGGAAACTTGACAAAGATACCAGTACGCTATATACCTATATCTTAATTCGTTGTTAAACCACTTTGGGGATTAGGACTATGAGTAAGAGAAAAGCAGAAATATTAAGCCTATATCAGATTATGGAGCAATACCCGACCGATGAAGCGACCATACGATACCTTGAAAGTCTGGCATGGAGTGATAAGCCGGTATGTTCTAAATGCGGATGTGATAACAAAATTACAGAGCAAAAGAAAGCTGGCGATTATTGGTGCGGTAGCTGTCGTTCATACTTCAATGTATTCACCAATACACCGCTAGAGCGGAATAAAGTAGATGCCAGAAAATGGGTTTATGCTTCCTATACCCTGCTCACTTCACGCAAAGGGATAAGCAGTCTGCAATTAAGCAAAGAGATTGGAGTGCAACAAAGAACAGCGTGGTATATGCTTCACCGCTTGCGGGTTATATGTGGCGGGGATATGCAGGCGCTGCATGGGCAAGTAGAGACAGATGAAACTTATATCGGCGGCAAGGAGAAAAACCGCCATCCCAACAAGAAAAAGCGGGCGGGTCGCGGTGGTGCTGGCAAGACTGCTATACTGGGTATGCGAGAGCGTAAAGGCAGAGTAAAGGCCATGCCAGTAGAGAACACTACAAAGGAAACACTACAGACCGCCGTACATAAAAATGTCCGCAAGGGTTCTACCCTTTTTACTGATGAAAACCCCTCATACAATGGTGTTGCCAATCGCCACTATGCGGTTAATCATTCTGCGAAGGAATATGTAAATGGTATGGCGCACACTAACGGCATAGAATCCGTATGGGCTGTACTCAAGAGAGGTTTTAGCGGTGTGTATCACAACTGGAGTAAGAAGCATTGCAGGGCTTATGTCAATGAGTTTTCCTTCCGTCTTAACGATGGCAATTGTGAGATAGATACCCAAGACAGATTAAACAGTTTGTTTGCCGGTATGCACGGCAAGCAGATTACTTATAAGGAATTGACAGGATGAAAACCACCCACAGCATAACTACAGTTTCGGTGAAGGTAGATAATTCAAAAAGGGTTCCTTTGAAATAGATTTATCGGTGGTGCTATCCTTCCTTTGAGTATGAAATAGACAATGTAGAGCATGACACATCTAATCAGTCAGATATGCAAATATGAAACAGAAAGACTTAGACAGAGCGGCTACGGCACTACTTAAAGCAGGGAAACCGCCGAAGGATAAAGATTGCCCGATACCGACAAAAGCAGACTTAAACCGTAAGTTTGTCATGCGGGTAGACCGTCAAGGCAAACCCACAATTATTGAGAAATAATACCTCTGTCAAGTTAAATACATAATTCCCTATTTTTAGTATATCATTCCCGCACAAGCACTTGATATTCAGACAGTTTTGCTAACAGCATTCCCCCATGAGTTCAAAACCGTTTGCTTGCACACCCGCCCGCACAACGCTTCTATTTCGCCCACTCCGGCAGGCTTTGTCGGATGACCCATATAATTTCTGTTCAATTTGCCAATTAGCAGGTACACTTTTCCTTTACATCCAATCATTCCCAATTAGGAGGACGACATGAAAAAAGAAAAGATCATTACGAAGAAAACCATTGCGGCGGCGTTTGCTTCATCGGTGTTGGCGACAACGTTGGTGGCGTCGGAGGCGATGGCAAAACATCACACCGAAAGGTGTGCCGACATCGTCAAAGGCGGCAAGAACGGTTGTGCGATTAAGCGGCTGGGCACTTCTTGTCACGGTCACGCCAGCGAAGACAACACAGTTGGCGCGTGGATAAAAGTTCCGACCGGCACCTGTAACGAGATCGTCGCAATCTGCACCGACAAGGCCAAGCCGCCCAAAGGGGTTGAAGCAAAGGCTATAGAAAAAGCTTGCGCGAAAGTTGCCGCACAGACCGACCCTGAGATCATGGGCGGGCGTCTGGTCGACAAGTATGGCGAGTCGTTGGGGAAAAAATACTAAGCCGGACACGCCGCAGAGACTCCGTCGGCGGGGCTTTTTGCCACGATGAAAGCCGGGTCATGGGCGGGTGTCTGGTCGATAAGTATGGCGAGTCGTTGCCGAAAAAATACTGAGCCGGACACGCCGCAGAGACTCTGCCGGCGGGACTTTTTGCCGCGATGAAAGCCGGGCTTGGGATACGCCCCGAACTGTTTGAGGCCGTCGCAACGCACCGCCCTGCGTTGCATTTTCTGGAGGCGCATTCGGAGAATTATTTCGGTTCTTCGCGCTTGCGTCAGCGCCTGCGCGAGTTGCGCGAGCGCTATCCGATCTCGCTGCACGGTGTCGGCTTGTCTCTGGGGCGGGCGGATGATCTCGATGCGGGGCATCTTGCGCAGTTGTGTGATTTGGCAGCCGAGGTGGAGCCGTTGTTCGTTTCCGAACACCTTGCTTGGAGCGCCTACTCGCACCGTCATGTGCCCGATCTGTTGCCGCTGCCGCTGACGGATGCTTCTTTGTCCGTCATGTGCCGGCATGTCAGTCGGATGCAGGAGGCGCTCGGCAGGCGGATTCTGGTGGAGAATCCGTCCAACTATCTGCTGTTCGACAAGGCGCAGATTCCCGAGCCGGAGTTTCTCAATGCGTTGGCGTCGCATACGGGGTGCGGGTTGCTGGTCGATGTCAATAACATCTATGTCAGCGCGACCAACCTCGGACGCGACGCCTGCGCTTACATCGACAGTTTGGACACGGAGCGTATCGAGCAGTTTCATCTGGCCGGACACGCTCCGGCAAAAGATTGTAGCGAGCCGCTATTGATTGACACCCACAACAAGCCTGTTCACGACAAAGTCTGGGAGTTGTTTGCGCATGCGATTGAGCGGCACGGGGCGCGACCGACCTTGTTTGAGTGGGACAGCGATTTTCCCGATTTTGCTGCCCTGCTCGGGGAGTGTGAAAAGGCCGACCGGATTTTGCAAGCGCGGGCGGCGACGAGCGCGCGCCCTTCGCCCGCTAAGCGGCGATTGCCGCGACCAGTCGCTAATGTTGCCATTGTCAACCACATTGAATGTCCCGCCAAGCGGCAATCGCCGCAACCGGCCGCTAACGGCAACGGGCTCGCTGCTTTGCAGCGCGATTTTCTGGACGCGCTGTTGCTGGCGGATGCGGCGCCGGTCGGGATTCAAGCCGGTCACGAACAGCGGCTTTCTGTCTATCGCAACAATGTGTTTGTGGCGACGCACCAATACCTTGAAGAGCTTTTTCCGGCGGTGTGCGGCGTTGTCGGCGGGCGGTTCTTTAAGCAGATGACGCATCGCTATGTTCGGGACTGCCCGCCGGAGCAAGGCGACATCCATTTGTACGGGGCGGATTTTGCGCAGGTCGTCGAGCAGTTTGAAGGCTTGCGGGACGTGCCGTATCTGTCCGACTTGATCGCGTATGAGTGGGCGCAACATCACGCCTACTTCGCGCCCGTCAAAGAGGCGCTTGATCCCGCGCGTTTGTCGCGCGAAGAATTATTGTCCCTTCCAATCAGACTACAGGCATGGCTGGTGTGCTCCGAATATCCGATCTATGAAATTCATCGCCAGTCGCTTCCCGACTATGCGGGCAAGGTTGACATCAGCCTCGACCAAAGCCGCGATGCAATATTGGTCTATAAGCGCGAGCAGCAAGTGATCTGCCGATGTCTCAATGAAGAAGAGAAGCAATTTTTCATGCAACTGGAAAAAAGCGACAGCTTGTCGCAGGCCCTCGCCGCACTGCGGGGGCGCTTGCCCGCCGAAGCGTTGTCCGAAGTGCTGGCATTTGCGTTAGCCGACCAATTGCCGGTGATGCGATAAACTAATGCTTTCAATAATTCAAAACAGAGGCGCAACCGTGAAACAACCCTTTGCCGCTTTGTCGCAGGCCCTCGCCGCGCTGCGGGGGCGCCTGCCCGCTTCGGGAGGGCGGACATCATGGACAAATGGGCAGGCCCTCGCCGCTGCGGGGGCGCTTGCCCGCCGAAGCGTTGTCCGAAGTGCTGGCATTTGCGTTAGCCGACCAATTGCCGGTGATGCGATAAACTAATGCTTTCATAATTCAAAACAGAGGCGCAACCGTGAAACAACCCTTTGCCGCTTTGTCGCAGGCCCTCGCCGCTGCGGGGGCGCTTGCCCGCCGAAGCGTTGTCCGAAGTGCTGGCATTTGCGTTAGCCGACCAATTGCCGGTGATGCGATAAACTAATGCTTTCAATAATTCAAAACAGAGGCGCAACCGTGAAACAACCCTTTGCCGCTTTGTCGCAGGCCCTCGCCGCACTGCGGGGGCGCTTGCCCGCCGAAGTGTTGTCCGAAGTGCTGGCATTTGCGTTAGCCGACCAATTGCCGGTGATGCGATAAACTAATACTTTCATAATTCAAAACAGAGGCGCAACCGTGAAACAACCCTTTACCGCTTTATCGACCGACACAATAGAATCCTTGGCAAACTTGATAGCCCGAATCTACATGGGATATTTCATATTCTTTGTGTCGGGTCTGGCCAAACTGAATGACTTTGAAGGCACCATCGAACTCTTTGAGGACGATTGGGCGCTTCCCTTCCTGCCCGCGCACGCGTCCGCATTCTTGGCGATGGTCGGCGAACTCATCTTGCCGATACTGTTAATCTTGGGTTTCTTTACCCGCCTTGCCGCATTCGGTCTGTTGATCATGGCTGTCGTCATTCAAGTCTGGGCGCTGCAACTCGATGCGCACTATCTGTGGATGATCATTCTGGCCATGCTGTGGGGATACGGCGGCGGAAAATTTTCTCTGGATAATTGGTTGCTGAAAAACTGACGCGCCGATTGCCGCCGGTCTATGTCGGTCGTTACGCGCCCAGCCCGACCGGCCCGTTGCACCTTGGCAACATGCGAACCGCACTGCTCGCATGGCTTCACGCCCGCCTGCACAAAGGGCAATTCCTGTTACGCATAGAAGACCTTGACACCCCCAGAGTAGTGGCCGGCAGCGCCGGGCAAATTCTGGCCGACTTGGAATGGCTGGGGATGGATTGGGACGGCGAAGTAGTCTGCCAATCCGCGCGACACGAACTGTATGCACAAGCTCTCTTGGTATTGAGCGAGAAAGGCCTGACCTACGAATGTTTCTGTTCGCGTCAGGATATCCGGCTCGCCGCCAGCGCTCCGCATAAATCTTCGCCCGCCTACCCCGGCACTTGCGCCGCCTTGGACGCGGCAACCATAGCAAACAAGCGACTACACAAAAAGCCCGCCATTCGGGTGCGGGTCGGCAATGAAACAACAAGCTTCACTGATGGCTGCATCGGTGAATACGCCGAGCAGCTCAGCAAAACTTGTGGCGACTTCGTCGTAAGGCGTGCGGATGACTTGTTTGCCTATCAACTGGCCGTAATCGTTGATGACCTGCAACAGGGAATTACCGATGTCGTCAGAGGGGAAGACCTGCTGGACAGCAACACCCGACAGATTTATCTGGCCCGGCAACTCGGTGCCGACAATCGCATCCCGAATTACTGGCATGTACCGCTGATGTACGATGCCAACGGCAAACGCATGAGCAAACGCTACGGCTCACCATCGCTTGCCGAATGGCGGGCTGACGGCAACACAGCGCAAGCACTCATCGGCTACTTGGCCGCCGATGCGGGATTGCTGCCCGAAGCCATACCGCTGTCCTTAAACGACTTGTTGCAGAAACTATCCGCAGACGACTGGCGCAATGCTTGCGCGAGTGCAAGCCGCCGGAGTTAGCAAAAGTGGCAGGATATACCCTCTCCTATTCTCATTAGAGAGCGATACAAACCTAACTATGAGCATGATGGGAGAAGCGGAAGAAGTCCTGTGGGGTTAGTCTCCCCCTTGATACGGAAGTTTACCTAAGGCTCATAATCCGTCCATTCGTTACCATCCGCAAGACGCGCCAGCACAAACTCGTCAAACGGCATGGCCCCACGCCTGCGGTTGCAATTAGGGCACAGCAACTGCTTGTTGGAAGCATCGTCAGAACCGCCCGCCTTCTTGGCCCGGATATGGTCAACATCGGGCCGCTTGGGCAACACCGCCAGACAGCCGGGGCAAAACCCCCACTGCTTGATTCTGTAAGCTTCTATGATACGCTTGTCGCCGCCCCAATCCGGCGTGTCGGCGACCTCCCTGTCACGCTTGGCAAAGGCCTCTTCGGTCAGGCACCACCCCTCATGACGACTGTTGGGCTGGTCGCACTTGCCCAGCAACTTGTCCTTGACGAGGGAATGCAACACCCCCCAAACGATGTAGTCGTTGCCCTGCTTGGTGGCGTAGCCCGCCTCCGCAAAGATGCTAGCCCTGCGCCCTATCTCGGCGCCGCCCAAGCACTCCCCCTGCTTCTTCGCCTGATAGAGCACTTCCAGCACGGCCACGCGCAGGTGCGCAACCCCTCTGGCACCGTGCCGTTTCTCAATCGGCGGTGGAGCTTGCAAGGGCCTCCCCCACCCGCCGTCTGGCAATTTCCACGTAGGCAGGCTCGATCTCTATACCAATGCCGCTACGCCCAGTGCAAGCTGCGGCCACGCAAGTGGTGCCGCTACCCAAAAAGGGATCGAGAACCCTCTGCCCCTCCTCTGTGAAGATGCGAATCAGGTGCTCGCACAGTTGCACAGGTTTGGGCGTAAGGTGTCCCTGCCTGGGATCCTTTTCCACCTCCATTACGGTACTGGGAACTTTTCCGTCCAGCGATTCGGCGGCGTCAATCAGGCCCGTGCGGTAACGCAACCAGTTGTCAACAAAGGTTCCCTCGCGTGGCTTCTGGACGCAGATGATGGACTCAAACTGCGGGCGCAACTGCGGAGTTTTGCGATTACCCAAAGCATCCTCCGCCTGCTTGCCAAGTCTGCGGGCGAAGTGCGCCAGCGAAAATGCCTTGAACTGCGCCCGACCACGGTAGCGCCAAGCAAACTGGTCTCGCACCTCAAAACCCTCTTCCTCCGCTGCCACAGCCATCCTGTGCGCCAGCCTAGGCGCTGAAAACGCCAGCAGAAAGCCCCCTGGCTTCAGCACCCGCAGACACTCCGCAAAAACCGGTTGCAAGAACTCTTGCAACCTGCGCCCCTGCGCTGGATCAAACCGCATCCCGCAAGGCAGACCGCCGACAGACCCTGTAGCCTTTGGCTCTGCCCCGCCCTTGGACCAGCCCCCATCCAAGCCATCGAGAAAGTAGGGTGGGTCCGTTAGCACCAGATGGACACTCGCATCTCCCATCCCTGCCAGCACCTCGCGGCAGTCGCCTACCAAAATCTCCTGGCTTACTACGGCGGATATGTGCGGAGGCTCCGCCACATCAAACGGAATCTGTACCCCGAGTGGTTCGCTGATGGCCAGTGCGGCATTGCGGTGTGTCGTCATCTATTCCATTCCTATACGCTGGCGGAGTCCCACATCTAGTGGGAGCTTTGTGCCCAATCACAAGAAATTGTAGCAAAAGTAGGGTAGGCCTCGCAAGTCTGTGTATGATGCCAGCACATATTGGAAACTCTGGGCAAATATTGTGTAATTTGTGCCATAGGTGTTTGGAGCCTCAATCCATAATGTGGTCGTTGGGTATTAAACCATAGCAGGTAGTCTATCATACGCTCATTGAATTCCCGAATATCGGTCAGCAACAAGCCCTCTTCAAACTCCACAAATTCTTCCTGGAGCGTGCGGTTAAAGCGTTCATTGAATGCGTTCATCTTCGGACATTTGGGATACGTGTAGCAGTGCCGGATACCTTGCTCTTGCAGGCAGCGATCAAACGCGCCGCAGAACTCGGAGCCGTTGTCGGTGAGCACTTGCTCTATCTTGGCGGGGAACACTTCCATCATCAGCTTCATAAAGAACTCGGCAGCGATGCTGTTGCCACGAGGGACGCCGATAGCAAAGCCAAACCGGCTATACAAATCTACGGCCGTGAACAGATAGCGACGCTGACCTTGAATAAACCGTTGCACGGTATCCATAGCGATGCAATGCCCGATACGCTTTGCATTGAAACCCTTTTCAAGACGCTCCTTGCTCTTGCTTTGCGTTGTGCGTTGCCGACGCGGTTTTGCGGGCACCCAGCGCATCTTATCGGCTTCGCCGGCAATCAGTCGCGCGATGGTGCGCGGCTTGGGACAACGCAAGCCGCGCTCGTCACACCACGGTTGAATCAGCAGGTATATCTTGGGTGCGCCGTAGGGATAGTTTTCGCGGTGTCGCCGAATCTCGTCGATAATCTCCTCAGGCCAGTCGCGCCGGCGTGGCTGGCGCGGGCAAGTGCTCTGATTGATTAAGCCGTTAATGCCATAAAGCCGATATTGTCTCCGCCACTCATAGAGTGATGATTTGCTGATGTGGTAAGCGTCCATGCTGGCTTTTATGTTGTGGTTCTCCCATAATATAAGGGCTTCAAGTTTCTGTTTTGCTTTATAGCTCATAGTTGCCTCGTCTATTGAAAAAGCAGCTATTTTATAGAAACCTTTGACGCCGTAGCCGATGTGTTGATATTGCATGTCGGCTACGTTTGTTGTTGAAGCCAAGAATCCAGAATGTTTCTGGCATTATGCAGTCTGGTCAGGGCCAGATTGTCTAGACCGTTGGCGAAGCGGAAGCAGACAACGTATCTGGCGTCTCAAAATCAAGGAAATTTAGAGCCCCAAGGCCAAGGCGGTGGAAATTGGTAGACACGTTATTTCTAAAGGGCAGTGGGAGCAATCCCATGGAGACTCAAGCTTTCTCCTCGGCGCCAACCCCATAATGGGTATTATAATACCCATTATGGGCACTCACAGAACAGC